>NZ_PHTY01000001.1:57500-2685000 GCF_002813135.1 Ulvibacter sp. MAR_2010_11
ATCGTAGTCTTGGTGAGCCGTTACCTCACCAACAAACTAATAGGACGCATGCTCATCTTATACCGTAACCTTTACTATGAACGTGATGCCACGATCATAGGCTATGAAGGATTAATCCAAATTTCTCTGGGCTATACTCCAGTATAAGGTAGATTGCATACGCGTTACGCACCCGTGCGCCGGTCGTCGGCGGTGCAAGCACCCCGTTACCCCTCGACTTGCATGTGTTAGGCCTGCCGCTAGCGTTCATCCTGAGCCAGGATCAAACTCTTCATCGTTAAATCTTAAATATTGCTATATACGATTAACCAAAAAGTTCTCCTCAAAAAAATCTCAAGTGTCTTTATCTTAGTTTAGTTATTCAATATAGATCACAAACGTTTCCATCTGTAATCCATACGCTGTCAATTTCAATATTCCAATGAACTTACCTCTCTGTGAACTCTCCTTAAAAAGAAAAGAAAAAACTAAAAGGATATCAAATTTCTTATTATTCTCGCCTAATCCTAACTCGTGTTTTATAGTCACTCGTTGTTTTAGCGGGTGCAAATGTACAACAGTTTTTTTAACCTGCAATACTTTTTAAAATTAATTTCAAAAAAAATTCAGATCGTTGTTTTTGCAACTTTTTTGAACACACTAGTTGTTCTCTAAAGCGGGTGCAAAGATAGCCCTGTTTTTCATTCTCACAAATTTAAACACCTCTTTTTTTGAAGTTATTTTCCTTCATTTTAGTAAGTATTTGAAATGATTCAACTTAGCCATTAAAAAAAATTACAACGCCCCTTTTACCTATATATATACTCTATTTTTTGCGCCAGGGATAGCAGCGGCATCCCCCCAACTCGTTTGGGGGATACAGCGGATAGCCCGCCCTCCTTCTCCGCCTGAGGCGGATATGGAGGGAGCGCCCAAATATTTGCAATAAAAAAAGCAATTTAAAATCCCTTACCTCATTATTGTAAAACGCAGAAACTCGTAGTATCTTTGCACCCTAAATTTTTATTCTATGATAGCGATTACCTTACCGGATGGAAGTGTAAAGCAGTTTGAGGCCGGAGCCACTCCTTTGGACGTTGCCAAAAACATTAGTGAAGGGTTTGCCAGAAATGTGATTTCGGCCTCTTTTAATAATGAAACGGTTGAGACTGCTACTCCTTTGACAACAGACGGAAGTTTGGTGTTGTATACATGGAATAACGATGAGGGAAAGAAAGCCTTCTGGCATTCTTCCGCTCATATCCTGGCACAGGCACTGGAGGAACTGTACCCCGGTATAAAATTAACCATTGGCCCGGCCATAGATAACGGCTTTTATTACGACGTAGATTTTGGAGATGCCAACATTTCGGAAAAAGATCTGGAAACCATCGAAAAGAAGATGTTGGAAATAGCACGAGGAAAGCACGAGTTTTCCATACGAGAAGCCACCAAAGCTGAAGCGCTTGATTACTATAAAAAGCAAGGGAACGAATACAAGGTGGAACTTATTGAAAATCTGGAAGACGGAACCATCACTTTTTGTGATCACGATACTTTTACCGATTTGTGTCGTGGCGGACATTTGCCGAACACAGGTTTGGTAAAGGCTGTTAAGTTAATGAGCATAGCCGGTGCCTACTGGCGTGGTGATGAAAAGAACAAACAGCTTACAAGAATTTACGGCATTAGTTTTCCGAAGCAGAAGGATCTTACCGAATATCTGGAATTACTCGAAGAGGCCAAAAAACGAGACCATAGAAAGTTAGGTAAGGAATTGGAGCTATTTACTTTTTCGCCTAAAGTTGGACAAGGACTTCCCCTATGGCTTCCCAAGGGTGCAGCGCTACGCGAGCGATTGGAAAATTTTCTAAAAAAAGCTCAGAAAAAGGCAGGCTATGAAATGGTGGTGACTCCTCATATTGGGTCGAAGGAATTATACGTAACCTCAGGTCACTTTGCCAAATACGGCGAGGATAGTTTTCAGGTAATAAAAACTCCCAATGAAGGGGAAGAGTTTATGCTGAAACCCATGAACTGCCCGCATCACTGTGAGATATACAACAGTAAACCCTGGTCCTATAAAGATTTACCGAAGCGTTTTGCCGAATTTGGAACCGTATATCGTTATGAGCAAAGTGGCGAATTACACGGTTTAACAAGAGTTCGCGGTTTTACGCAGGATGATGCGCATATTTTCTGTACTCCGGACCAATTGGATGAAGAGTTCAAAAAAGTAATCGATTTGGTTTTGTATGTTTTCGGATCGTTAGGATTTGACAATTTCACAACTCAAGTTTCATTGAGAGACCCCAATAAACCGGAAAAATATATAGGTAGCCTAGATGTATGGGAAAAAGCTGAAGCGGCAATTCTAAGTGCTGTAAAAGATAAAGGTCTTACTTATGTGGTGGAAGAAGGTGAGGCTGCATTTTATGGACCCAAACTGGATTTTATGGTAAAAGATGCCTTAGGAAGAAGTTGGCAATTAGGTACCATACAAGTGGACTACACTCTACCTGAGCGGTTTGAACTGGAATATAAAGGAAGTGATAATGATATGCATCGTCCGGTAATGATTCATCGTGCACCTTTTGGCAGTATGGAGCGATTTATTGCTATCTTGCTGGAGCATACAGGTGGTAATTTTCCACTTTGGTTGATGCCGGAACAAGTAGGCATCTTGTCATTGAGCGAAAAATATGAAAAATACGCTCAAAAAGTTTTAGATTTGCTTGAAAATGACGAAATTCGCGCCCTTGTAGACAATAGGAACGAGACTATTGGAAAGAAAATACGGGAGGCAGAAATGAACAAACTACCGTATATGCTGATAGTTGGAGAGCAGGAAGAAAAAGATGGTACGGTTTCTGTACGGAGACATAGTGAAGGCGATTTAGGCACAATGAGTGTTGCAGCTTTCTCAAAAATGATACAAGAAGAAATTAAAAAGAACTCAATAGAGTTTAATGTTTAACTTAAATATACAATAGCCATAGCAATTCGAAGAAAAAGAAGTAAGGGCCCGGCAAGGGTGATTAAAGAAGATCAGCACAATATCAATAGAAGGATACGTGCCGAAGAAGTCCGTCTGGTTGGTGAAAACGTTGAAATTGGCGTTTATCCTATCAAAAGAGCATTAGAAATTGCCGACGAGCAGGAATTAGATCTTGTTGAAATCTCTCCTAATGCAAGTCCACCGGTTTGCAAGGTTATGGATTATAAAAAATTCGTCTACGAGCAAAAGAAGCGTGAGAAGGCGATGAAGTCTAAGGCAACCAAGGTAATCATTAAAGAGATTCGCTTTGGACCTAATACAGACGACCATGATTACGAATTTAAAAAGAAGCACGCCGAGAAGTTTTTAAAGGACGGTGCCAAATTAAAAGCGTATGTCTTTTTTAAAGGACGTTCGATAATCTATAAAGATCAGGGTGAAATTTTATTATTAAAATTAGCTCAGGAATTAGAAGATTACGGAAAGGTAGAGCAAATGCCAAAATTGGAAGGAAAGCGAATGATAATGTTCATTGCACCTAAGAAAAAATAGTGCTTCTACTTCGCTCAGCAACCTGAGTGTTAGAATTGAAGTGAAAGATAGTAATAAAGCGAAGTAATAAATAAAAAGTAGGAAACATGCCGAAACAAAAAACAAAATCCAGTGCCAAGAAGCGTTTTAAGCTAACGGGTACCGGTAAGATTAAAAGAAAGCATGCGTTTAAAAGTCACATCTTAACAAAGAAGTCTAAAAAACGTAAGCTTGCATTGACCCATGATACAGTTGTACATGCGGCCGATGAGAGTAATGTTAAACAAATGCTTCGATTGAAGTAATTGGATAACCGGTTAACACGAATTAATAACCCTGGAGTAGTGCAATAAAAGTGTTTACAAGTTAAACCGCCTGCTACAAAAAACAAGTAAATTATGCCAAGATCAGTAAATTCAGTTGCTTCAAGAGCCAGAAGAAAAAAGGTGATGAAGCAAGCCAAAGGTTACTTTGGAAGACGTAAAAATGTATGGACTGTTGCTAAGAATGCTGTTGAAAAAGCAATGTCGTATGCATACAGAGACCGTCGCGCTAAAAAGAGAAACTTTAGATCCTTATGGATCACCCGTATTAATGCGGGTGCACGCCAGCATGGAATGTCTTATTCTCAGTTTATGGGGAAATTGAAAGCTAATGATATCGAATTGAACCGAAAAGTTCTTGCCGATTTAGCAATGAATCACCCGGAAGCTTTTGAAGCTATCGTAAAGAAAGTTAAATAAGACAATATCTAATCCTATTATTTCGCTGAAAGCCCACTCCAAAAGAGTGGGCTTTTTTTATTGTAAATATCAGAAAGACACGTTTTTACCGTTGTATTTTTCGGAATGTGTATCTTAGTTAAAATTTTTGTGTGAAACTCAATGCCGTTTTCATAGTATGTCTTTTAATTTTCTTTGGTGGTTTTTTATATGCCCAGAAAGGAGTTGGGAAGTTATATCGAATTGACCGATACGAATCTGTATATCTCCCTTTGGGAAAAATTTCATTTGCCGACAGTGTGGTTTCTTTTAGATTGGGTGATCCCGGACCGCTTCAGAAATATACCGATGAGACGCAAGCTTTGCACGAACCTAATTACACACGCTACAGCGAGCCCAACTTTGTTTCTTTAGGCTGTAACGGCTGTCTTACCGTGGCGTTTACCGACAACGGTTTTATGAATTTACCAGGAAAGGATCTCTATATCTTTGAAGTAGGTCCCTCAAGAGAAGCTGCCAAAGTCGAAATTTCGGAGGATGGTGTTACCTGGCTGTACGCCGGAAAAATTGCAGGAGGAAAATCGAGTATCGAGTTGTCCGATCAAAATATTTCTACCGAAATCGTTTTTAATTATTTGCGTATTACCGATTTGAAAGAGGTATGTAAAAGCAAAAGCGCGGGAGCCGATATTGATGCGATTGGCGCGATTAACAGTGTGATTAAACTCACAATCAACGCCGATGTACTTTTTGACGTAGCCGAATTTACGCTGATAGAATCGGCTCATAAAACGCTCGATTCTCTCACCAAAACCATACAACAGGTTGACAAAGCTACAATCTTAGTGGAAGGACATACCGATAGCGATGGTGCCGATGATTACAATATGAAACTTTCTGAAAACAGGTGTTATTCGGTTGTAGACCGAATTAGAGGTCTATTAGGCTATGAAGCTTTGTACGATTATGAAATTAAGGCTTTGGGCGAAACTAAGCCCAGAGTAGAAAACGACACTCCCGAAAACAAACAAATCAATCGGAGGGTCGAAATAACGGTGCTACCTCCTAAAGAATACTACAAGATACTTCAGAAAAAAAATTAGGTCTTCTGCTTCTTCTTTTTTGCCGCCGGAAACAATACGTTATTTAAAATAAGACGGTATCCCGGAGAATTGGGATGTAAGGCAAGTTCGGTTTTGGCATCTCCTACCCTATGCTGATAATCTTCGGGATCGTGCCCTCCATAAAATGTAAAGAAGCCTTTGCCTTTTATTCCGTGGATATAGCGCGCTTCACCCGTCCCTTTGTGTTCACCCATTACCAACACATTAGACTTTATCTGGTCGCTGTTATAGGCGGTGGTTTGTCCCATAAATCCTTTTACCAAGGAAGTGTGATTTTGAACCAGCATACAAGGAATGGGATCCCATTTTGCCGAATAGTCCATCAACGAAAAATAATCTGTTTCCTTCATGATTCTTCGGTCGTTTGTGGTGTCAATGGATGAAAATTCATAGACCATCGGACTTCGTTCCAATGTGAAATTTTTAAAGGCGAAGGTTCTTGTGTAATCTATTTTGCTTTGATAACCCGGCTCGCTAGGGTCTCCGTCGAACATGGCTTCACAAATGTCTACTCCTTCTGCCGCCAACGCAATATCGAAACTATCGGTAGCACTGCACATGGCAAACATAAATCCGCCGCCAATCACGTAATCTCTAATTTTTAAGGCCACATCTCTTTTGGCTTCCGAAACTTTTGCGTAGCCCATTTTAGCTGCAAGTGCTTCGGCGTTCTTTTTTTCTTCAATATACCAGGGAGCAGATCTGTAGGCTCTGTAGAACTTTCCGTATTGTCCCGTAAAATCTTCATGGTGTAAATGCAGCCAATCGTAAAGAAGCAGTTGGTCGCCCATCACTTCTTCATCGTAAATCACATCGTATGGGATTTCGGCATAGGAAAGGACCATGGTAACTGCGTCGTCCCAGGGTAAGTTCCCTTTTGGAGAATACACAGCAATTCTCGGGGCTTTTTCCAGCGAAACTGCTTCCATATTTTGAGAGGGACTGCTTATTTCTTCCAAAATCTGTTCGGTTTTTGCGTCGGAAAGGATTTCAAAAGAAACTCCGCGTATCTGACACTCTTTTCTTATTTCTTCGGAATCGGGCAAGAGAAACGATCCCCCTCTGTAATTCAACAGCCACTTTACTTTTGCCTGTCTTTCCAAAGTCCAATAGGTAATTCCGTAGGCCTTTAAATGCTCTTTCTGCCCTTCGGCATCCATGGGGATTAAAATATAGGAAGCAAAGCTTTGCAAGCTGAATAGACAAACAATAAGGAAAATTATAGCTCTTAAAATCATAGTTTAAATGTAAGAAAAGATAAGGGACTTATTAAAATAAAGATTCCCGCTTTTGCAGGAATTAACTCAAATTTTAAGCCAAATTGGCCGTGGCCGGGATAAAATTGAACTAAACGGCTGTGTAAAAGTGAGAAATTCCTTTAAATTAATTCTTTTACGTCCTGCAAGTGTAACAAAGAAAAACCATTTTCGTCTTGGCTGTATAAAATTTCAACTGCTATGGTATCATTTAAAATTAAATCGGATGAGTCATTGACCGTGCAACTTGCCCAGGAATTCAATATTACTGAAAGGGAGCGGATTAATTTAATTATTGAATCGTTGTTTGATCCAACGTCAAGTGCTCATATCTATTTTTCGATCGATCGGGATTTACAGGAGTTACCTTTTCATAGTATCGAAGCTTATTGCGAGTCGCTTCCTTATAATTATTCTATCATTCGTCTGAATTAAAAAGGACTGTGATTTGAAAGTGCAACAACAAGGCAATTTGAAAAGTTTAGATATTTTTTCTGGTTCTTTTCTTGCAGAACTAAAAAAACTTTATATCTTTGCAAGGAAATTATGAAGATTCAACTTACACATAAACAGCAAGAACTTGTAGAAAGTTTTGGAGTAATCCAGGAGCAGATGGGGTTACCCCCTGCTTCGGCACGAGTAAATTCTTTGTTGACTGTAGCCAATGAGACCGAACTTACTTTTGACGAGATAAGAGAGACGCTTCAGCTTAGTAAGAGTGCCACCAGCAATGCCATTAACAGCTTACTATCCCTTGACAGGATAGGTTATAAAACCAAAACAGGGGATAGAAAGCGCTATTTCTTTTCGAAATTGGATCAATGGAAAAGTTCTTTTCGAAAAGACATCTCCGGGCTTTCAGGTTATAATGAAGTAATGAAAGAGATTTTATTGAACCGATCGCCGAAGACAAAAGAATACAATGCTAAAATAAAAGAGCTAACCCTCTTTATGGATTATTTTATGAAAGAAAGTATAAAGCTGATTGACAATTGGAATAAGAGATAGGCATTTTTTTTAATGATTCAGGTTCTTTTATTTTTGAACTAACTAATATTTACATAACTAACTAATGAATACTAGAATTAAATTACTTCTTTTCGTTATTTCCTATACACTTTTCGTTTCGTGTGCATTTTCACAAGAAGAATCAATATCGTTGACATTGGAAGAAGCGGTCAATATTGCCATAGAGAACAACACAAATCTTAATAAAGCAAAAATAGACGAGCAAATAGTTCAGGCACAAATTGCTGAAGTAAAAGGAAGAGCGCTTCCACAAATTAGTGGTAGCGGACAATTTAGCGACAATTTTTCGCTGGCTACACAACAACTCCCGGGTGAGTTTTTTGGTGGTGAACCGGGAACAACCGTAGATGTAGCTTTTGGAAACAGATACAACCTCACAGCGGGTGTTAACGTGCAGCAACAGTTACTGGATTTTCAATTATTCAATTCGGTTCGTGCAGCAAAAGCGCTCGAGACCTTACAGGAATTACAAACGCTTCAGACGACCGAAGATTTAATTATCAACGTGGTTCAAGTATACATTCAAATTCAGGTTACGGAAAAACAAATTCAGCTGCTTCAGGAAAATTACAATCGTACCAACAGTTTGGTCGAACTTTCAGATGCAAAGTATGAGGAAGGTATTATTCGCAAACTTGATTTAAATCAGTTGATTGTAAACAGATCCAACCTCAACACCCAAATTGAAGACGTCCGATTTACCAGAAACGAACAAGTTCGCTTATTGAACTTATATCTTAATATTCCTATCAGCACAAGTGTTACATTAACTGAAAAGCTGGAAGATCGCGCTCCCTACCCTATTGAGGAAGGTTTAAACGTAGCTTCGAACATTCAGTTTCAACAAATGGAACAACAATTGGACTTGGCTTTACTTGATGAAAAACAAGTGAAATCCCGCTACCTGCCTACCCTAAGTGCTTACTTCAATTATAACTATCAAGGAAACAGTAACGAGTTGACTGTTAGTAGTCCCGACTATCAAGATCAGTGGAACGGCAACTGGGGTTTGACCGCATCGATTCCAATTTTCGATGGCTTTCAACGTAGTAAGCAACTCCAACAAAAACAGCTGACAACGAAAAAACTGGAAGAAGATAAAATTAATTTGAATAATAGTATTCAGAAGGCATACGAAGATGCCAAGGAACAATTGCTGTTGAGTAACACACAAATTGAAAGTCAGCAATCGAATATGGAACTAGCCAAAGAAAACTACGCTGGGATAAAATTATCATATAACGAAGGAGTGGCAGATTTGACCGAATTGTTAGATGCAGAATTTGCGTTGCAACAAGCTCAATCCAATTATCTAAACGCCTTATTACAATCGAAAGTAGCCGAACTCACACTTTTAAAAGCCAACGGGCAGCTCTCAAAACTCATTACACAAAACTAAATATCTTAATTAAAGCCACCCGAATTTACGGGCAAAACAAATGAAAACAAAAACCATATTCATACTAATTACGCTCCTTGCTGTTATAGGAATTGCTTATACATTATTTACCAACAAGCAGGAGTTAAATGAACAGGCAAATATAAAAGAGCAGGATTTTGCGGTTCCTGTTCAAGTGGTCACAGTATCACAAAAATCCCTTACCGATGCATTAACAGCAACCGGAGAATTTAGAGGCTGGGAAGAAGTAACATTGGTAGCCGAATCGCAAGGGAGTATTGAATATTTAAGATTTGAAGAAGGAGATAAGGTAAATAAAGGGCAGATTATTGCTAAGATTGATGCAGTCTCTCTGGGAGCTCAGTTATCCTCGGCACGTTCTAGTTTTGCAAAGGCTGAAAAAGATGTAGAACGTTATATTCGATTGGAAAAAGCGGGAGCTGTAAGTAAAACTCAACTGGAAGATATGCGACTTCAAATGGAGAACGCACAGACGAACATAGCTCAAATAAATCAGCAGTTAAGCTTTACAACCGTAAAATCACCAATTGATGGAATTATAAACACTTTGATGGTCGAAGAGACCAGTTTTGTAATGCCTGGGAATGAAATCGCTGAAATAGTTCAGGTGGATAAGTTAAAACTAATCGTGAATGTTTCAGAGAGTGAGCTTTCAAAAATAAGAGAAGGACAGGAAGTAAAAATTAAAACCGATGTTTTCCCCTTAAAAGAGTTTTCAGGAAAAGTGAGCAATATAAGTGTAAAGGGTGATGCATCGCGTAAATACAAAGTTACTCTTGAGGTAAAAAATATTCAGGAGGAAAAATTACGCGCAGGAATGTTTGGAGAGGTACATTTCGATGCTGTCGCATCTGCAAAACAAAGTGCCTTGGTAATTCCAAGGGAATCCATTGCAGGAAGTTTACAAAATCCACAGATATATATAGTGAAAGACAACGTAGCGTTTCTTACAACTATTAAAACGGGGGCAACAATCAACGGTGACGTTGTAGTGCTTTCCGGTTTATCGGCCGGCGACCTGGTTGTCACTAAAGGAATTATCAATTTAAAGGATAATACCAAAGTAAAAATCACAAAATAACAATCTATGTCTATTACAGAATTAGCAGTAAAACGGCCAACGCTTGCCGTTGTGGTTTTTACCATATTGGGACTTATAGGAGTTATAAGTTATACCAGTTTGGGGTATGAACTTCTGCCCAAAATCACTTCGCCGGTTTTATCAATAAGTACAGTTTATCCGGGAGCCTCTCCCGGGGAGGTTGAAAACTCGGTGACTACCAAAATTGAAGATGCGGTAGCGGGACTGGAAGGAGTTAAGGAAATTACTTCCACTTCTCAAGAAGGTTTGTCGCTGGTAAATGTAGAATTACAATACAATGCCGATGTAGATGCAGTCCTATCGGATGCTCAACGAAAAGTGAATAATATAGTTGGTGATTTACCAGATCAAGTAAATCAGCCAAGCGTAGAAAAATTCTCCTTTGACGAATTACCTATTATGCGATTGGGGGTTTCTTCCAGTATGAACCCTGTAGATTTTAATGATCTTGTGGAAAATAATCTGAAAGAAACCCTTTCCCGGGTAGACGGTGTTGCGCGTGTAACCATGGTTGGCGGAAACGAACGGGAAATTCGCATCAATGTGGACCGTGACAAATTAAAAGTGTATGGTCTCAGCATCTTGCAAGTAAGTCAGGCAATTGGAACTGCAAATCTTGATTTTCCCACCGGAAGCATCAAAGATAATTCGCAACAGGTAATTGTACGCTTATCGGGTAAATTTCAAAATGTCGAAGAAATTAAAAATCTCACAGTAAGCAGTAGTGAGGAAGGCTCTACTATTAAAATAAAAGACATAGCTGAAGTATATGATACTACCAAGGAAGTAAGTACCATTTCGCGGATTAATGGAATAAGCAGTATCGGACTTACAATTTCAAAGCAAAGTGATGGTAATACGGTTCAGGTTGCTGAGGATGTAATCACTGCCATCAAAAAAATTGAAACTGCAAATGACGATAAAGACCTTAAGATTGATATTGCCCAAGACAGTTCTGTTTTTACATTGGAAGCAGCAAACTCGGTGATTTTTGACTTGGGTCTTGCAGTAGGATTGGTAGCACTCATTATGCTATTCTTCCTTCATAGTTGGCGTGATGCCGTTATTGTTATGGTTTCTATTCCGGTTTCCATCATTACTACTTTTATATTGATGAATTTACTGGGATATACCTTAAATCTAATGACCTTGTTAGGACTATCATTGGTAGTAGGAATTCTGGTAGATGACAGTATTGTGGTCCTCGAAAATATTCACAGCCATATGGAACGCGGTAAAAACCGATTTGAAGCAGCGATTGCGAGCTGGAAAGAAATTGGTTTATCGGTAATGTCCATTACTTTGGTGTTGATAGCAGTGTTCTTACCCATAACCTTTGTTACAGGGCTTATCGCCGATTTGTTAAAACAGTTTTCGATTGTCGTTGCATTTGCAACGGCGGTAAGCCTATTGGTTTCCTTTACATTAACACCACTACTTGCATCTAGGTTTTCATCGGTGATGGAATTACAACCGAGCAAGGTATTACACAAACCTCTTATTTGGTTTGAAAAGGGGCTTGACGGTATCAATCAGTTCTACAAAGACGCACTGGCTTATACGTTGAAACACAAGCGCTGGACTTCGTTGGTATTGTTGGTAATGATTGTTGGCTCTTTTAGTTTGCTCGGCTTCGGTTTTATTGGAACTGAATTTGTTAAAAGTGGTGATAATGGCGAATTTATTGTCGAATTGGAATTACCCAAAGAAAGCACTATTGAAGAAACCAATTTGGCGACGCTTCAGGTTGAAGAATACTTATTGCAAGAGGTGGTGGTTTCATCGGTATTTACAACAGTTGGCACCGGTTCGGGTTCCGGCGGAAATTCTTCAAATTTAGCTCAAATTAATGCCAAGATGATTAGCCCTGATGAACGCACAATTACTTCTGAAAAATTTGCGCTTCAGGTAAAAGAAGAGCTATCCCAAAAAATTCCGGGTGTAAAATTCAAAACCGCTGCAGTTGGAATGGTTGGAGGAAGCACTGCCGGCCCCATTCAGGTTATTTTAACCGGAAATAATATTGACGAACTGATTGAGGTTGCCGAAGAAATGAAAATTGTAATCGACAAGGTACCCGGCACTCGAGAAGAGGAGCTTTCGGTGGAAGGAGGAAATCCTGAAATTGCCATCACCGTAGATCGAGATAAGATGGCTGTTCTCAAGTTAACCATGAGTGATGTGGGAAATACCATGCAAAATGCATTTGCAGGTAATACCCAATATAAATTCAGAGACGGAGAAAACGAATACGATATCAATGTGAAATTGGATCAGTTTGACCGAAAAAACATCGATGATATTAAAAAACTTACATTTTTAAATACCAAGTCTGAATTAATTGAATTACAACAATTTGCCGATGTGCAACAATCTACCGGCCCTACCAAACTGGAACGGAATAACAAAAAATCTTCCATATCTATAGGAGCGCAGGTGCTGGGAAGACCGGTTGGTACTGTTTCAACCGAAGTGGAAACCGCATTAACTCAAATGAAACTCCCTGAGGGTGTAAGCTACGAAATGGGTGGTGATCTTGAGAGTCAGACAGAGGCTTTTGCCAGTTTGGGATTGGCCTTATTAATGTCGATTGTGCTGGTGTATCTTATAATGGTAGCCCTGTACGAATCGTATGCCTATCCCTTAGTTGTAATGTTTTCGGTACCTACAGCCCTAATTGGAGCTTTCCTAATCCTAGCTTTATTTAAAGAAAGTCTAGGAGTTTTTACCTTTTTAGGGTTAATTATGCTGGTTGGACTTGTTATAAAGAATGCAATTTTAATTGTAGATGCTGCTAATCAATACAAAGAGCAAGGACTCAATAGCCGGGAAGCTGTTGAAAAGGCGGGAGTTTCCAGATTACGACCTATTTTAATGACAACAATTGCCATGGTAATTGCGATGATTCCAATTGCTTTTGCAACCGGAGCGGGGTCTGAATGGAAAAACGGTCTTGCCTTAGTTTTGATAGGTGGATTAATAAGTTCCTTGTTGTTTACGGTTATTATAGTCCCCATCATGTTTGTTGTAATAGATATTTGGAAAGGGGTAATAACCAAAAAAATAGCAAAAGTGCCTACAAAAGCTGAAGTGCTGGAAACAATTTCGGCTCATCAATAACCCTAAAAATTCGAAACTATGGTGTCATTTAGTATGAAGTCGGATAATTCTCTAACGGTAATCGTTGACAGGGATTTTGATAGTACAGAGCGAGAACGAATCGCTTTGTTTATTGAATCACTATTCGATTCGAATTTTCATGGAAAAATATGTTTTGCACTCGATGTCAATTTAAAAATGATATCTGTACAAATGATTGCAGATTTCTGCGAACGTTTACCCTATAATTATACAATAACACAAAAAGTTTCAGCCTAATATGTCCGATTTTTTTACAACTCACAAAGCTGCCATTGTATACGCCTGTGTTGTTATTGGTATAGTTGCCTTGCTGGTTCTGATTACCAATCTTTTACACAACTGGCTTGCAAAAAAAGCAAAAAGGAAGTATCCGAATGAAGAACCTGAAACGATTCATTTAATTCGAAGAATTTTTAGAACACTATGGGTAACTCTTGGTATTTCAGCTATAAGCTTCATATTCATAGACGAAAATCTATATACTGAAGCTCAAAATAATTTCTTCCTTATTGCCTATTTGGGCTTTGTACTTATCATTACTATTATAGGCGCTTCTGTTGTGCAAACTTTATTTGCGAGAGCTATAAGGAAGAAAACAATTGTTGAAGGCGGAGATCCCACCAGCTATAAATTTCTTCGGTATCTAGCCATTTTTGCGGTGTATTTTATTGGAGCATTATTGGCTATTCTTGCTTTTCCTTCGCTTCGCGGTATTGCTCAAACAGCATTAGGAGGCGCCGGAATTCTTGCCGTGGTTGCCGGGGTAGCATCGCAGGAAGCTTTGGCAAATTTGGTGGGTGGTGTATTTATCATTGCATTTAAGCCTTTCAAAATAAACGATGTGGTTAAAATTTCAGAAACAATGGTAGGAACGGTTACCGATATCACCTTGCGCCACACTGTTATTAGAAATTACGAAAATAAAATGATCGTGATTCCCAATTCGATTATCAATAAAGAAAAGGTCATTAATTATGACCTGGGAGAGCGAAAATGCTGTCATTGGATTGAAATTGGCATTTCCTACGATAGCGACATTGATTTGGCAAAGAATATCATGCAGCAGGAATGTGAAAATCACCCCAACATTCTTGACAATCGTACTTATTATGAAAGGCATCACAATGTTCCTAAAGTAATTACACGAGTAATTAAATTAGACGAATCGCAAGTGACCCTTAGGGCATGGGCATGGGCATCAGACTTCCCTACTGCCTTTATAATGAAGTGTGATTTACTGGAAAGTATTAAGAAGCGCTTTGTTGTAGAGGGGATTGAAATTCCATTTCCACATAGAACACTTGTATTAAAGAAAGAACAACTCGAAGTTATTAGCAAATCAATGCACGCTGTTGAATAGTCCGGCACTATTTATAGGATTAGGAGTTCTGTTACTATTCTCGTCATCATAAGATTTATAGTGCTAAAAACCGTAAGAAAAGATTCTATTAGCATAATAAAAAGCATTAAAAAAATTGAAAAAGACAATTAAAAAATGATTAAAACCAACTTGAAATTAGCCTTTTGTATGTTAACAATAACTTCTTGTTTACATGCCCAGGAAACCGAAACAGAATTCAAAAAAGAGGCAACCAAAGTTATAAAGGCTGATTTTCCCCAAAGCAGAGTACTCAATTTTGAATACGGACATTCTTTTTCCAGAGAATTTGATTCCAAGCTATTTGACATGCCATTTCAGGAAGGCGAGATAAGTAACCAAAAAACATTTAATGCCGCAGCAAATATACCCATTTTTAAAACTCGACTATGGTCGATAACCGGATCCGTAAAATACGCCTACAACGAGTTTGAATTCAGTGAGCTTAACAATGTCTCGGGTGTTTCAAATTATCAGCAAAACGACATTGTACATTTCCACAATATGTCGGGAGCATTGAGTTCTACTTACTTTTCGAACCTTTTTAAAAAACCTGTAATCTACAATGCCAGCGTGATTGTAGATGGAAACGATGAGGGATTGGAGCGAGTAAAAGGAATGATTGGCCTTTCTTTTATTCTGAAAAGAACCGAACGCACATCTTTAACTCTGGGGGGAATTGTAATAATTGACCCGACAGCCCAAATTCCGTTCTTCCCGGTTTTCAGTTTTACGCACCGATTTAAAAACTCTCAATGGGAACTTGATTTTATATTGCCTCAGCGACTGTTAATTCGCAGACCAATTGGTGAAAAGGGCAGATTTTCTATTGGAAGTACGTTTGGTGGTAACGGATTTTATGTTAATGTGGATGCCCCCAACTTCCCGGATACTTTCGAATACAGTCAGTTGGAAATTAACAGTGGTCTCATTTATGAACACAAAATATCAAACAGTCTTGTGGCTACCGTAAAAGGAGGAATCACAAACTTTATTGGCAACCGATTGACTGAAAAAGGGGAACCCAACAAAGACTATATTTATGAAAACGATCAAAAAGCCACAGGTTATTTTAATGTAGGTTTTTCCTTCGATCCGTTTTTAAAAAATAAAGCAAAAAAGAATTGAAAAGTTTGAAGCCTGATTTGTTAAAACTAGGATTCATGATTGATGGTTAGTAGGAAAGCCCCGGTAGCAATATCGGGGTTTTTTAAAACGGCACATCATCGTTACCATCGGCAGAAGATAAATCGTCGTTCATGGAACTGCCAAAAGCTTCTCCCGGAGAGGGTAAATGACTAGTTTTAAAAGTATCGTCGTTTGCGGCATCGTTCATTCTGGAATGGATTTCGGTTGGGAAATCGAAGGTTTCCAAATTTTCGAAGCGTCCCAAATGCCCCACAAACTTCAGTTTAATTTCATCCAGACCACCATTACGGTGCTTGGCAACAATAAACTCGGCCTGCCCGGCGGTTGGGGTTCGTTCTTCGTCATCCCACTCTTCAATTTTGTAATATTCGGGACGGTAGATAAACGAAACAATATCGGCATCCTGTTCGATGGCTCCCGATTCACGAAGATCGGACAACAATGGTCGCTTGCTTCCACCTCGGGTTTCTACGGCTCTTGATAATTGCGAAAGCGCGATTACCGGTACGTTTAATTCTTTTGCCAGGGCTTTCAGGTTTCTAGAGATGGTTGAAATTTCCTGTTCTCTGTTTCCACCTTTCTGACTTCCACCGGCGGTCATTAACTGCAAATAATCGATCATGATAAGCTTGATACCGTGCTGTGATGAAAGTCGACGAGCTTTGGCTCTTAAATCGAAGATGGAAAGTGAAGGAGTATCATCAATAAAAAGCGGCGCTTTTTCTAGCCCTTTCACTTTTACATTCAACTGTTCCCATTCGTGTTTTTCAAGATTTCCGGTTCGCAGTTTTTCGGAACTTAGACCGGTTTCGGAAGAAATTAAACGGGTTATTAATTGAACCGAAGACATTTCCAAAGAGAAAAAAGCAACGGGAATATTGTGTTCTACCGCAACGTTACGTGCCATAGAGAGTGTTAAAGCGGTTTTACCCATACCGGGACGAGCTGCGATAATCACCAAATCACTGGGTTGCCAGCCTGAAGTTAACTTATCGACTTTGGTAAAACCTGAAGGAATTCCTGAAAGGCCTTCTTTGTTTGCTATTTCTTCAATACGTTTTTTGGCTTGTATCACCAAACTTTGTGCTGTCTCGGAAGAACGTTTTATGTTCCCTTGTGTAATATCGTATAATTTCGATTCGGCATTGTCCAGCAAATCGAAAACATCGGTGGTTTCGTCGTAGGAATCTTCAATAATTTCGTTCGAAATTTTTATCAAACTTCGCTGAATGTATTTCTGAAGAATGATGCGTGCATGGAATTCGATATGCGCCGAAGAGGACACTTTTTGGGTTAATTGAACCAAATAATATTCGCCTCCAACGCGATCCAGCTTTAGGTCCTTCTTTAATTGGGACGAAACGGTTAATAAGTCCACCGGCTCACTATTTTCGAATAGTGTGTGAATGGCCTCAAATATGTGTTGATGGGCTTCCTTGTAGAAAACTTCACTGTGTAGAATATCGATTACCTCATCGACTCCTTTTTTGTCGATCATCATGGCTCCCAGTACAACCTCTTCTAAATCAGTCGCTTGCGGCGGGAGTTTTCCTTTTTCGAGCGAAATTACCTGTGACGGGCGCGCCGAATATGAAGTGTGAGGTTTCAATTTTTCCATTAGGCGAATGTAAATAAAATGTTAAGAGAAGCGAAGAGAAAAGGAATTTCTATGTTCACTAGTCATTAACAATTGAACTGTTGACAACTTTAATTTATTGTTAATAAGGTACAAAAAAATCTGAAGCGGAGCCTTCAGATTTTTGAAAGGGTTGGTATTGCTGAAATCAAGATTTGAATACTCCCATTTTTGAATATTTTTCCATGCGTTCGTTGACCAAATCTTTTGGTGATAAGTCTTTTAATTTCGCATATGCTTTTTCGATAGATTTTGCGACTGTTATAAAGGTTGTATCTCGATCACTATGCGCTCCTCCAAGAGGTTCTTTTACGATCTCGTCTATGAGGGTTAGCTTTTTCATATCGGTTGCGGTAAGTTTTAGAGCTTCAGCTGCCTGTTCTTTAAATTCCCAGCTTCGCCATAAGATAGACGAACAACTTTCGGGTGAAATTACCGAATACCATGTGTTTTCCAGCATGAGGACAGTGTCCCCTACTCCAATTCCCAGGGCACCACCGCTGGCTCCTTCACCAATAATCACGACAATGATTGGCACTTTTAAACGGGTCATTTCCAGAATATTTCGGGCAATGGCTTCTCCTTGTCCGCGTTCTTCTGCTTCGAGTCCGGGAAAGGCACCCGGGGTGTCCACCAGGGTCACTACAGGCACTCCAAACTTTTCGGCAGATTTCATAAGCCGTAATGCTTTTCGATAGCCTTCAGGATTGGCCATTCCAAAATTGCGATACTGGCGCGTTTTGGTATTGTATCCTTTTTGCTGTCCCACGAACATATAACTTTGATCACCAATCTTTCCAAGGCCACCGACCATTGCTTTGTCATCTTTAAAATTGCGGTCTCCATGCATTTCCAAAAAAGAATCCCCACAAATGGCTTTGATATAATCCATTGTATAGGGACGATTGGGATGACGAGATAACTGCACACGTTGCCATGGCGTTAAATTTTTATAGATTTCCTTTTTGGTTTCGTTGAGTTTTTTCTCAATCTGCTTACAGGTATTGGTCACATCTACATCGCTCTCTTCACCAATCTGACAAGCCTTTTCGTATTGCTCTTGCAATTCTTTTATAGGTAATTCAAAATCAAGATATTCCATAGGTAACTCCTTGAAGTATTTTTTGGTCCAGTTTACAAAGATAAAACTTTGTTTTTAGGTAAGGGGTAATCGCCTTTTTTTTCTTTCCAGTTTCATTTTAATAATACCATTGGCTATTACTGTAACTAGTATTATTGCCGCTCCGTAATAGAATTGCGGACTCATGTTTTCTGAATCTCCTAAAATTAATAAGGCCAATATTATTCCGTAGACCGGTTCCATATTGATGGAAAGCATTACGGTATACGGACTTATCCATTTCATAACGTGCACCGATGCTATAAAAGCGTAGGCTGTGCAAACTGAAGCCAATAACAATAAAAATATCCAATCGTTTGCTGAAAGTATAAAAAACGAGGCCGTAAAGCTGCCGGTGAAGGTTAAATAGATCGTAATACATAGCATTCCTGAGAGCAGTTCGTAAAATGAAATAGCCGAAGCAGGGTATTTTATAGCAAACTTTCCGTTTATAACAGAAAACAAGGCCCCTAGAAAAGAAGAGGTTAAGGCGAGGATTATTCCCCAAACATATTCAGTCTCCACATTAAAAATAATATAGAGCCCTGCGACCACAATGAGTCCGAAAAACACTTCGTACCCAATAATTTTTCGCTTGTATAGCAAAGGTTCCAGTAGGGATGCAAAAAAAGCACCGGTAGACATAATTGCCAATGTAACCGAAACATTAGACACTTTAATTGCTCCAAAAAAGGCCAGCCAGTGTAAAGCAATTACCAATCCCGCACCGAAAAATCCGAGGAGTACTTTTTTAGGAAACCGAAGCGGTATTTTTCGGGCTTTTACAAACAAGAAAATAAATCCGGAAGCCAACAGCATGCGATACCATACCAGTGGAATGGCATCGATAGAGATAAGCGCTCCCAACACGGCAGTAAACCCCCAAATAAAAATGATAAAATGAAGGTGGAGGTAGTTAAAAAGTTTAGCGTTTTGCATTGCGAAGCAGGTATATAGCTAAGATACCAAAGATAATGTTAGGAAACCAGGTAGCGACAAAAGGCGAAAAACTACTCTGTTCGGCCATGGTCCCGAAAATTTTATCGAAAAAGATAAATACCATTCCAATTCCAATACCAATGGCGAGGTTTACGCCCATACCACCACGACGCTTCATCGACGATACGGCAACAGCGATGATGGTTAAGATATAGGCTGAAACCGGCAAACTCCAACGTTTATAACGTACTACTTCGTACCGATTTATATAGGTAGATCCCCGTTCCCTTTCACGTTTAATAAAAGAATTAAGTTCGGTAAAATTGAGGGTCTCCGCAATGTATTCCACAGGGGTGAGGTCTTCCAGTTCGAATGAAAAAGTAGTATCCAACTTTACCTCACTTTGTAAAATGTCTTCGTGTTCACCTATTATTCTCTTTGTATAATTATAGAGGGTGTAGGTGCTGTCTTTTTCGTTATATAAGATACGTTTAGAGTCGATTTTATATATCATTTTATTCCCCTCAAAGTGTTCGAGGGTGAAATTATTTCCCGATTTCTCATGCACGTTGAAGTAGCTTACGTAGATATAATCGTTATCGTTAATTTGTCTGTACACATTGCTCTGCTGCCTGGCTTGTTTGTTATTTTTTAAATACTGAAAAGTAAATTCATTAAAGCCCTTACTCGCCATGGGCGCCAGATACATTCCCATAATTAAGGCGCCAATACACACGATGGTTGCACCAATCATATAAGGGCGTAAAAAGCGATAATAGGAAACCCCGCTGCTTAAGAATGCAATTACTTCGGTGTTATTGGCAAGTTTTGACGTGAACCAAATTACCGAAAGAAACAAAAACAGGGGAAACAATAAATTGGCGAAATAAACGGTAAAGTCGAGATAGTATTTGGCAACTTCAATAAAAGGGACTTCGTTTGCCAGTATCTTATCAATTTTTTCAGCAAGATTGACGGTAATTCCAATAGGTATAAACAGCAGCAACAGGAGGACGAATGTTCCCAAATACTTACGCAATATGTATCTGTCGAGGATGCTGAGCATTTTTTACAGGCGTTTGTCCATTTGTTTAACCATTGTTGTCTTCCAGGTTGCAAAGTCTCCTGCTAAGATATGTTTTCTGGCTTCACGTACCAACCACATATAAAATCCGAGATTGTGAATGGTTGCAATTTGCCTTCCCAGCATTTCATTTACGGTAAACAAATGGCGAACATAGGCTTTGCTGTACGCGGTGTCAACCCAGGTGATGTTCATCTCGTCCAATGCCGAAAAATCGGCTTCCCACTTCTTGTTTTTTATGTTTATGGTTCCGTGGGCGGTAAAGAGCATTCCGTTTCTTCCGTTTCGGGTTGGCATTACGCAATCGAACATATCGATACCCAAGGCGATGTTTTCCAGAATATTGATGGGTGTTCCTACTCCCATTAGATAACGCGGTTTGTCTTTGGGAAGTATTTCGGTGACGACGCTTGTCATTTCGTACATTTCTTCGGCAGGTTCGCCTACTGAAAGTCCGCCAATGGCATTCCCTTCGGCTCCAACTGAAGCTATATATTCGGCAGATTGTTTCCGCAGCTCTTTATAGGTACTTCCCTGAACAATTGGAAAGAACGTTTGTGAGAAGTCGTATTTGTAAGGTGTTTTTTCCAAATGAGCAATACAACGGTCCAACCAGCGGTGCGTCATGTGCATGGAACGTTTGGCATAATTATACTCGCAAGGATACGGAGTGCATTCATCGAATGCCATAATGATATCGGCGCCAATGCTACGCTGAATTTCCATTACATTTTCGGGCGTAAACACATGGTAACTTCCATCGATATGCGATTTAAATTTAACTCCTTCTTCCTTAATTTTCCGGTTTGCTGAAAGGGAATACACCTGATAGCCGCCACTATCGGTTAGAATGGGATGCTTCCAATTCATAAACTTATGCAGGCCGCCTGCTTTTTCAAGAATATCTATTTGCGGACGAAGGAACAAATGGTATGTATTTCCAAGGATGATATCGGGCTTGATTTCTGTTTCCAATTCGCGCTGATGCACACCCTTTACGGTGCCAACGGTGCCAACGGGCATAAAGATGGGGGTTTCAACCGTACCGTGGTCCAAAATCATGGTTCCTGCTCTGGCCTGGCTGCCTGTATCTGTAGCTTCTAATGTAAATTGCATTCGGTTTTTTTCTGAAAGGGCAAAGATAACAGTAATTAATTTCCAAAACCCAACTAACGAAGTTCAAATCTGTTCATTTTAAGAAGACCTTTCAGTATTATTAATTACAATATCCATTCTGTTAACTAAAAAATGGAATTCGTTAATAACTGCCGTAATTTCAACTTGTACCACCCTATTAATTCCCTTACTTTTGCGGCATAAATTTACAATTAGACATGCCAGATTTTAAATACCTCAACGATTTAGTAATACAAGTTCGCAGGGACATTCTTAGACAGGTACACAAGGTAAATTCGGGTCATCCGGGTGGTTCACTGGGATGTACTGAATTTTTTGTAGCCCTTTTTCAAGTCCTTATGGAACGAAAAGATGGGTTCGATATGAATGGAAAAGGTGAAGACATCTTCTTCTTGTCCAATGGACATATCTCTCCGGTTTTTTACAGTGTTTTAGCGCGTTCGGGCTATTTTCCTGTAGAAGAATTAAATACATTCCGATTGCTGAATTCTCGTTTGCAAGGACATCCTACAACACATGAAGGGCTGCCCGGAGTACGGATTGCATCCGGATCTTTGGGACAGGGTATTTCGGTATCTATTGGTGCTGCCGAAGCTAAAAAGTTGAATAAAGACAAGCATCTTATCTATACTCTTTGTGGTGACGGAGAATTGCAGGAAGGGCAGAATTGGGAAGCGATTATGTATGCAGCCGGGAACAAGGTTGACAATCTAATTGTGACGATTGACCTCAACGGACAACAAATTGACGGGGCTACAGACAATGTGCTGCCCATGGGTAATGTAAAGGCAAAATTTGAAGCCTTTGGTTGGGATGTCATGGAAATAAAGGAAGGAAACAGTCTGGAGGCTGTTATTTCAGGAATGAAACAGGCAAAGGAAAAAACCGGGAAGGGAAAACCTGTTTGTGTTTTACTACATACTATTATGGGGAACGGCGTCGATTTTATGATGCATACGCACGATTGGCATGGCAAAGCTCCCAATGACGATCAATTAGCGGTTGGATTGGATCAAAACCCGGTAACATTAGGCGATTATTAATTCTCAACAAACATTAATGAAAAAATATACAGACAGCGGTAAAAAAGACACGCGTTCCGGTTTTGGAGCAGGACTCACTGAACTTGGAAAAACAAATGAAAACGTGGTTGCTCTTTGCGCCGATCTTACCGGTTCGTTGAAGATGGATGAATTTAAAGACAATCATCCGGAGCGATTCTTTCAGGTAGGAATTGCAGAAGCCAATATGATGGGAATTGCAGCAGGAATAACTATTGGAGGAAAAATTCCGTTTACAGGAACTTTTGCGAATTTTTCAACCGGAAGGGTGTACGACCAAATAAGACAGAGCATTGCCTACAGCGGTAAGAACGTAAAAATTTGTGCTTCGCACGCAGGGGTGACTTTGGGCGAAGACGGGGCAACACACCAGATATTGGAAGATTTGGGATTGATGAAAATGCTACCCGGAATGACGGTTATTAATACCTGCGATTATAACCAAACCAAAGCTGCTACTATTGCGATCGCTAAACATAAAGGCCCTGTTTATTTAAGATTTGGAAGGCCAAAGGTTGCCAATTTCACTGCGACAGATCAAACTTTTGAAATTGGAAAGGCGGTGCATTTACAGGACGGAACGGATGTGACCATCGTTGCAACGGGCCATTTGGTATGGGAGGCCCTTCTGGCCGCAGAAGCATTGCATGCAAAAGGAATCTCTGCCGAAGTAATCAACATTCACACCATCAAGCCTTTAGACAATAAAGCCATTATAAAAAGCGTTACAAAAACAGGATGCATTGTCACCGCCGAAGAACACAACTTTTTGGGAGGTTTAGGTGAAAGTGTTTCCAGAGTTTTAGCCGAAAATACCCCAACTCCACAAGAATTTGTAGCTACTCAAGACACCTTTGGTGAATCCGGTACTCCGGAGGAGCTAATGGATAAATATGGTCTAAATGCCGACGCAATCGTGAAAGCGGCACTTAAAGTGATTGCACGCAAGTAAATCTTTTTTTGCGCTTGCTATTTGCAGGCAGTATCCAAATCAAAAAAGCCTTCAGTTTACTACTGAAGGCTTTTTTAATTGTATGAACTTATTGTTAATTGTCTTCGTCTAAATAATCCGGGATACCATCATTGTCTTCATCCGGGAAGTTTATGGTGTTTATTGTGATCACTCCTGTGGTTTCATCTTCTTCTCTGGATATTTCAACTTCATTGGGACCTAAAACAGGTTCCGCATCGCCCGAATTAATAGTATAGGTATTTAATTCTATTTCATCTTTGGTAAGCCTTCCATCGTTATCGTCATCCACATCGGCATAGTTGGGACTAAAATCATCGTCGGTGTCATCATCTTCTTCCCGTCCGTTACCGTTTAAATCTTCCATAATCGAAGGCACGCCATCGCCATCCTGATCGCCAATTTCGGCCTTGTACAATCTAAATGTAAACGCGAGTTGTGCATACACTCCTATGTCTCCCGGGGGAGGATTCGAGAAGTATGCCAGTCCGGAAGGAATAAACACCGCTCCCGAGCTAAAATCTTCGAAATAAACGGTTCCATCGGGGTTTTCGATGGCATCTCCAGCAGCAGTATTAAATTCGATAAGACCATCCTGCAGGCCGTCAATAATTTGAGTAAGATCGAAGCGTACAGGGTTTATAGAGCCGTCGAATAAAGAATTATCCAACAATCTTCCTTCAAAAGACATGGTTCCCACATCCGGAAATTGAATACGTCTTCCGCCGCCTTGTTTTGCTTCCAAATAATACAAGGTATAGGTAACATCGTCGTTTATTCGATCCTTTACAATTTTGGATTGCACCTGATCTATCAATGGAATTTTATTTGCATTAGCACCAATAAGACTATCGAAACGAATAATATAATCGAAATCTGCAGGCGGATTTTCAAACTCTTCGTAATTGTAAAAATGTGTCGCTAAAAATCCTTCAATTTGCGTGGTCGCGGCGATAGCTTCTTCCCCTCTATCTCTAGGCGGAATTGACTCAACTCCATCATCTTTTTTACACGAAACAACTGCAAGAAATGTCAAGATTAGGGTTGACACCAAAAAATATGCTTTCTTCATTCTTCTTTTTTTGAGGCCGCAAGATACAATTTTCCTCTATTTTTGCTTACTAGATTAACGTAGAATTAATGTTAATTGTATGAGAGTTGATAAATATCTGTGGTGTATTCGTTATTACAAAACCAGAAGCATAGCGACTGCCGCATGTAGGAAAGGAGCTGTAAGAGTACGTAATGAAGTGGTGAAGCCGTCCCGGGAAGTATATCCCGGCGATTCGATACAGGTGAGAAAGGATCAGATTGATTATACGCTGGATGTCCTGGATTTGCCCGAAAGCAGACTGGGAGCCAAGCTTGTAGATATGTATCGAAAAGACACTACACCCAAGGAAGCGTTTGCAAACCAGGAGCTTTTAAAATATTCGAAGGAGTACTATCGGAAAAAAGGAGCTGGCCGTCCCACCAAAAAAGACAGACGAGATATTGACGATTTTAAAGACACAGACGATTCTTAAACGCGGTATTTACTATCTTTGATAAAACTTTTTCTCCATGACCCAAACCAGCACAGTTATTTTAGACAAAAAGCAGATTGATCACAAAATAAGACGCATTGCGTATCAGATTTATGAAACCAATGTAAATGAAAAGGAAGTGATTATAGCCGGAATCAAAGAGAATGGCTTTTTATTCGCAAAAAAATTGAAGACTGTGGTTGAAAAAGTATCTCCGTTAAAAGTTATTTTATGTGAAGTAATAATCGATAAGAAGAAGCCCACCAATCCTATAAAAACCTCTTTGGAACCAAAAGAGTATCAGAACAAATCGTTGTTGCTGGTTGATGATGTCTTGCACTCGGGCACTACGTTAATTTATGGTGTGAAGCATTTTCTACAAGTACCATTAAAGCAATTTAAGACGGCGGTTTTGGTAGATCGTAATCATAAAAAATTTCCTATTAAAGCCGATTTCAAAGGAATTTCTCTTTCTACTTCCTTGAATGAAAATGTGGCGGTTATTTTTGAAAAAAACAACGATCGCGCTGTTTTAGAATAACAGAACTATAATTTTAGCAACGATTTCCTGTACGCCGGCTTCGCCTGTGTTTACTGTAAAGGTAGCTTGTGTGTAGTAATGCGAACGTTCGAACAAATGCTTTCGAATAAAATCTTTTAGAACTGCCTCTGTTTGCAAATGAGCGATGAGCGGTCTGTGCGCCTTTTCCGAATAGAGTCTTGTGGTGAGCACCTCCAAAGAGGTTTGAAGGTAGATGGTGATTACATTGGGTTGTGTTGAGAGGAAGGTGGTGGTATCCCCGTAACAGGGCGTCCCTCCTCCGGTAGCTATTACTAATTTTTCGGGAGAGGAAATTAAATCCTGCAGTATCTCCTTTTCGATATTTCTGAAATAGATTTCTCCTTTTTCATTAAAGACTTCTGAAATGGTTTTGTCTTCTCTCTTTTCAATTTCGGAATCTAAATCGATACAATTGTAATTTAATGTGGAGGCCAATTGCTTTCCAACCGAAGATTTTCCACTTCCCATATATCCAAAAAGTACAATTTTCATGCTTTGATTTATCGTAGAATTATTCAAAAATACTGATAGTTAAAGAGATTCCTTTTTTTTTCAAATTTAATTTAATTAAGCTTTGAAAAATAAATAAAAGGATAGTATATTTGCACCCGCCTACCGAGAGGGAGGCAGGCATTCAAGGAAGACCTGGTAGCTCAGTTGGTAGAGCACCTCCCTTTTAAGGAGGTGGTCCTGGGTTCGAGCCCCAGCCAGGTCACAGAATGGCAAGTTCCTTTTACAAAAGGGGCGAGAAGTTTATCTCGAGCGCCAGCCCGACAGAGTCATTCTGGCGGGAAGCCGAGAGAAGCCCCAGCCAGGTCACCAAAAAAAGTTAAACCCTTGGTTTAGCTTTTTTTTTGTTTTACGGTTGTCTTAGTTACATTTGGCAAGCTCAAATTAAGAAATACCCGGGTGCTGGAATTGGTAGACAGGCACGGTTGAGGGCCGTGTGTACTAGTTACGTGTGGGTTCAAGTCCCATTCCGGGTACAAAAGTCATCTTTTAAAGATGACTTTTTTTTGTTCAAGAATTTTATATCTTTCCTAAACATTTCGCATTCTTTTTAGTATTTTTCCTGACAAATTGAATGCAGGATATGAGCGTTAAAACACAATTTAGTATAAAAGATCTTGAGAATCTTAGTTCCATAAAGGCGCATACCATTCGAATTTGGGAAAAGAGATATAAGCTATTATCACCCGAACGAACCAGCACCAATATTCGATATTACGGCGTAGAAAGCCTGAAACGATTGCTGAATGTAAATTTGCTCTATAAAAAGGGGCATAAAATCTCCAAAATTGCAGAGCTCTCTAACGCCCAAATACAAGCTCTTATAGAAGAGGAATCTGAAACTGCTCAAGAACTTATTGCGATCAAGAATTTTAAATCGGCCATGTTCGATTTCGACGCAGGGTTGTTTCATTCAACTTTTGAAATGTTATCTGAAAACAAATCCTTCAGCGAAATTTTTACAGAAGTATTTTTGCCGCTACTTTCAGAAATTGGCATACTCTGGCAAACCGGAAGTATCGATCCTGCTCACGAGCATTTTATTTCAGAATTGATAAAACAAAAGGTGATTGTGAGTATTGAAACCCTTCATAAAGATTTCAGAAAGGAGCACGACAAAACCTTTGTGCTCTACCTTCCGCTTAACGAAATTCATGAAATAGGACTTCTATATTGCAACTACGAAATACTTTCGGCAGGATATAAAACTATTTATCTGGGGAATAACATTCCGCTGGAAAGTCTACAGTATGTCCTTAAGCATCATGACAACATAATTTTTCTTTCCTATTTTACAGTGGCACCCCACGGGGAGTCCCTCGAAGCGTATGCCGATAATTTTAAAAAAACAATACAAGCGGTCAAACCTTGTACTCTGTGGATTATGGGAGCGCAGGCTAAGGGAATCAATTCAACAAAATTTCCGGAAGGTGTCCGTACTTTTTCAGGCATTTCTGAATTTGTTACTACCCTGGAAACCTAACAAATTCATAAAAAGTAACAAAATTCAATTTTGTTTATTATTTTTACAAAATCGTTAAACATATTATGAAAGACATTGCTATTATCGGTTCGGGATTTGCTTCACTAGCCGCGTCCTGTTATTTGGCCAAAGCCGGTAATACTGTCACCATTTACGAAAAGAACGACACTGTTGGAGGAAGAGCCCGACAATTTATACAAGACGGCTTCACTTTCGATATAGGACCTACCTGGTACTGGATGCCGGATGTGTTTGAACGTTTCTTTTCCGATTTCAATAAAAAACCTTCCGATTATTATGAGCTTGTAAAACTGAATCCGGCCTATAGCGTCTACTTTGGCAAGAACGATTGTATTACTATTGAAGATACCCTCGAAAAAATTTGTATTGCCTTTGAAGAAGAGGCACCCGGTAGTGCACAAAAACTGCGACAGTTTATCAATGAGGCGCAGGATAACTATGAGATTGCCATCAAAGATCTGGTCTATAGGCCGGGAGTTTCCCCTTTGGAACTTATGACCTGGGAATCACTCAGTAAAATAGGTCAGTTCTTCAGCACTATTCGCAAGGAAGTTCGCAAGGAATTTAGCAATCCAAAGCTTGTCGCAATTCTTGAATTCCCAGTACTATTTTTGGGAGCCAAACCTTCCAACACACCTGCTTTTTACAGTTTTATGAACTATGCCGACTTCGGGTTGGGGACATTTCATCCAACAAACGGTATGTATACAGTGATAGAAGGAATGAAAAGTCTGGCCGAAGAATTGGGAGTAGTTATTAAAACAGGTGAAATCGTAGAGAAAATTGTGGTGGAAGACAAAAAAGCCATAGGAATTTTTTCCAATAAGCAATTAATCGCTGCCGATGTTGTGCTAAGCGGTGCCGATTACCATCATACCGAAACGCTTTTGGATAAAAGGCACAGACAATATTCTGAAAAGTATTGGAATGCTAAAGTCTTCGCCCCCTCTGCCCTGCTCTTTTATGTAGGCTTCAGCAAAAAAATGGAGCACGTAACGCATCATACGCTTTTCTTCGATGTAGATTTTGAAGCACATTCCAAGGAAATTTACGATAGTCCGCAGTGGCCTGAAGACCCGCTCTTCTATGCCAGTTTCCCATCTATAACAGATGTTTCTGCAGCGCCTGAAGGCAAGGAGGCAGGTATATTTCTAATCCCATTGGCGCCGGGGCTTGTCGATATTCCTGAAGTTCGAGAAGAATACTTCGAAAAAATTATGACCCGATTTGAAAAAATCACCAACCAGGAAGCTAAAAAATACGTTATATTTAAGAAATCGTTTTGTATAAACGATTTTGTAGCCGATTACAATTCGTATAAAGGAAACGCTTACGGACTGGCAAACACGCTCTTTCAAACTGCTTTTTTACGGCCAAAACTAAAAAGCAAAAGGGTGAAAAACCTATTTTTTACCGGTCAGTTGACCGTCCCGGGGCCGGGAGTGCCACCCTCACTTATTTCGGGGAAACTTGTAGCCGGACTTATAACCAAAGAAAACTAAAATTGTGAAGGAATTATTCGACATAGTATCTAAAACATGCAGCAAAAAGGTAACCCATACCTACAGTACTTCCTTCTCGCTTGCCACGCGAATGCTCGCGCCCGGCATACGGCAGGATATCTATAATATTTATGGGTTTGTGCGATTTGCCGATGAGATTGTAGATTCGTTTCACGAGTATGATAAAGAGACCCTGTTTGATCGTTTCGAGCAGGATTTGGAATACGCGCTTTCAGAAAAAATAAGTCTGAATCCCATCCTGAATTCTTTTCAGCATAGCGTGCACACCTACGGAATTGATCGTCATTTAATCAATTCGTTTATGCAAAGTATGCGCTTTGACCTTACCAAAAAAGTGTATTCGACCAAGGCCGATTATCAAGAATACATATACGGCTCTGCCGATGTGGTGGGGCTAATGTGCCTGAAAGTATTTGTGAAAGGTGATGCTGAAAAATTTGAACAATTAAAAGACGCCGCCATGAGTTTGGGGTCGGCATTTCAGAAGGTGAATTTTTTACGGGATTTGAAAGAAGATTTTGAAGGCTTGAGTAGAACCTATTTCCCAAACACCAATCTGAATGCACTGGACGAGGCTTCCAAAATGGTTATTATTGACGATATTGAAGAAGATTTTAAAAAGGGGTATCAGGGTATTTTATTATTACCCTCGGAAGCTAAATTCGGTGTTTTTATGGCGTATCGGTATTACCGACGCCTGCTGAAAAAGTTGCGTCGCACCCCTGCTATTGACATTAAAAACACACGTATTCGGGTTCCCAATTACGAAAAATTCGGACTGCTTACACGGAGTTATGTGAAGTTTCAGTTGAAGATGGTTAGGTAGTGAAGGGTGAAGGGTGAAGGGTGATTAGAGAAGAGAAAAAAGAAAAAAGAGAGGAATTTAGGGCATAAAGCATATAAAATAGTGAACAGTGAGCGGTGAAGAGAGAATAGCCAAGAGGGAAAAGCCAAGAGGGAAAAGGGGACAGCAGTTTGATTCGCTTTACTTAAAATTTAAAACTTAAATCCCAAATCTCAAATCTACAATCGTAAATTGTGAGCGGTGAGCAGTGAAAAGGAATTAGGAATTAGGAATTAGTAATTAGAGAAATTTTAGGTATGAAGCGTATAGCTTATTGCCTATAGCTTTTAAAAACAATGAACATATTTTTTTGGATAGTAATTTTTGTAACCACCTTTTGTGTGATGGAATTTATGGCGTGGTTTAGTCATAAGTATATCATGCATGGTTTTTTGTGGAAGTTACACAAAGATCATCACCATAAGGATCACGGCAGCTGGTGGGAGCGCAACGACTTTTTCTTCCTCTTTTATGCAGCGGTGAGTATTGGCTGCTTTATTGGATGGCAGTACTATGGCTTCTGGGCCGGGCTTCCTATTGGACTGGGTATTTTTGTATATGGCGTCGCCTATTTTATGGTTCACGATATTTTTATCCATCAACGTTTTAAGTTATTCAGAAATGCAGACCATTGGTACGCACGCGGAATTAGACGTGCGCATAAAATGCATCATAAACACTTGGGGAAAGAGGAAGGCGAATGCTTCGGAATGTTGTTTCCGCCGTTAAAATATTTCAAAAAATAAGGAATGAAGTATCTGTACCTTTATTTAAATATAGGCTCTTTCCTTATTCCGTTTCTTTTCAGCTTTCATCCAAAACTTAAATTCTACCGTAAGTGGAAATCACTTTTCCCGGCCATCGCTATTATGATGGGCGTGTTTATAACCTGGGACATTATTTTCACGCAACAAGGCATTTGGGGGTTTAACGAGGCGTATGTTTCGGGATTATACCTTTTTAACCTTCCGATTGAAGAATGGCTCTTTTTTATATGCATCCCCTATGCCTGCATCTTTACACATTATGCCTTGCAGTATTTTTTTCCGAAGTTTAGCTTTTCAGAAAAAACAACCAATGTCATTTATATAAGTCTGCTTACCCTATTAATTCTAACGCTTTGGTACACCTACGACCGCTGGTACACCCTAATAAATTTCAGCTATACCATTTTGCTGCTGGGCTGGGTTTACAACACAAACAGGAAGCTTTTAAGCAGCTTCTTCCCTACTTTTATAGTGATTCTACTACCCTTTTTTATTGTCAACGGAATTTTAACCGGAAGCGGACCGGAAGCACCGGTTGTTTGGTATAATGACGCTGAAAATTTGGGCATTCGCATTGTAACGATTCCTATTGAAGATACTATGTATGCCTTGAGTATGTTGCTAACCGTTTTAGTTTTTACTGAAAAATTCGAAAAAAAGAAACGGGTTGTCGTTTGATTTCTTCCTTCAATTGTCTTATTTTTAAACATTCACTCCCCGGTTTATAGTTTTTTGAAATAACTAAAACTATACCGATGAAAATAACCTTAGAGCCCTTTGTTCACAGGGGTATTAGTGCCGTTGGCATTCGATTTTCCTTTAATTTTGAATTGAAAGAGTACCTCAAAAAATTTGATGGCATACGATGGAGTCAGACCCACCGGTGTTTTTATGTTCGCAATACCGCGATGGTTCTGGCAGCTCTTGTAAAGTATTTAAAAGCCGAAAACTACGTTCCCGATTTGGAAGCGTTCGAAAGTAAAAAGCGTAGAAAAAGACGTTTTGTGCGACAACCGGGGCAGATACTTCCTGCTTTAAAGCCCCACAATGTTTTGGTGTATCAAAACTACATCAAGTATTTACAGGGAAAGCGTTACAGTGAGAGTACGGTTGCCGTTTACGGGGGATTTGTACAGGAATTTTTACAATTTACAGGGAACAAACCCACCGCAGATCTTACTGAAAATGATGTGCGTTTGTATATAGAATGGGCTGTAAAAACCCTGAATTACGCCATAAGTACACATCGGCAGTTGGTGGGCGCCATAAAGCAATTCGCTTTTTTCTATCCTGCCTGCGCTATAGACCCGGAAAAACTGAACAGGCCACGAAAGGACCATAAGCTTCCTACTGTTTTGAGCAAGGAAGAAGTGATAGAAATTTTGCGGGTAACCCGAAATTTGAAGCATAGAACGGCATTGGCATTATTGTATTCTTCGGGGTTACGCGTAGGGGAGGCAATTAATTTGAAATTGAATTGTTTTGATTTTGAGCGGAAGCAGTTACATATTAAAAACAGCAAAGGCCGCAGTGACCGGATGGTGATTTTGGCAGATAGTTTTATTCCGTTGTTTCAAAATTATTATATGACGTATCAACCGAAGGTATTTTTTATTGAAAATCCGAATGGCGGAAAATACAGTGCGGGGACGATACGCACTTTTTTAAAACAAAGTTGTAAATTAGCCGGGATCACTAAGTTGGTGACGCCGCATACGTTGCGGCATAGTTACGCGACGCATTTGTTGGAGAATGGCACCGATTTGCGGTATATACAGGTGTTGTTGGGGCATAGCAGGCCGGAGACGACGATGATTTACACGCATGTGGCGCAGCGGTATTTACAGGCAATAAGGAGTCCGTTAGACACTACGTTGTTATCGATGTCCCGGGATAAGGATCATGGAAATCCGTTTTTATCCGATGGCCTGTCCGGGATAAAAGCTATAAAATAAAACATATAACACGTTGTGCTTAATTTACGAACTGAATGAACAAAGAGAATGTTTTACTTATAATTTGGATAATTTTCGGATTTGTCTTTATAACAGCAATTGATTCTCTACTATATCTTTTTACTCATCTAATATACTTTGTAGAATCTGAATTAAGATTGTCATATAGTTTCCTTCAATACTCAATTCCATCAATTACATTCATCGCGTATATTTCAACAACATTTTTAATTCTAAAAAGAATCAAAGCTAAGTCAGATTCGGAGGGAATTTATTTGAGAAATTTTCCAAAAAAGACATTCATAATTCTTGCTCTTATTGCAATCTTTCTAAATCCAATTACGAATAAACTTTCTGGACTTTACGCAGAGCATAATGCTTATATACAAAGCGGGAGTTCAAGTGAATTTATATCTTTCTACGGTTGGATGCATTTCGGAATTGGATTTTCAAGATGGGTCGTTCTTATAGTTTTGGTTTTTGTGTATATGAATAAAATCAAAGATGACCGATTAAAAAACTAAGCACAACATCACCTATAACTGCAATGCTAACTTTGTAGATAGAACGAAAAGTCAAACAAATAATGTACTTTTAACTAACCGAAAAATATAAACTAGCGGCTTTGCCATTGCTCCGAAACGCACGCTGACGCTTCCAACCGGGCTTCGCCCGTTTCTCTAGCCGAGGCTGCCGCAGGCGCACCGCACCATAGCTGCGAGCGTTGGCGGTAATTGAAAAAAAATAAAAACATAAATTCATAAAAACGAACAATAAAAAAGCTTTATGAGTAAAATCATCTTCGACAGCGGAATTTCACTTGATGGTTTTTTTGCAGGTGACAATAGAAGCCCAAAAAATCCAATGGGTGGCGTTTCAGGAAAACTACACCAGTGGATGTTTATTCAAAAAGCATTTTGGAAACACATCAAAATGCAAGGCGGTGAAGAATATGGTACGGACAGTAAATTAATTGACGAAGTGTTTGCACGGACTGGCTCTTACATCATGGGAAAACGAATGTTTGAAGAAGGCGAAGTCGTTTGGGCAGAAGATTTATACGAAGCAGATGTTTATGTACTCACTCACGAAAAAAGAGAACCCTGGGTTCAAAAAGGTACAACAACTTTTTATTTCATCAATGACGGAATAGAAAGTGCGTTGGAAAAAGCAAAACAATCAGCTCAGGGAAAAGACATTAGAATACAAGGTGGTGCGAATACTATTCAACAATTTCTTAATGCAGGACTTGTTGATGAATTTTTTATTCACATAGCACCAGTTTTCTTGGGTAGTGGAATTAGATTATTTGACGGAATCGACAAAAACAAGTATAACCTTGAAATTTTGGAAGTAATACCATCTGACTTGACGACACATTTGAGATATAAGCTGACAAAAAAATAGGAACAACTACCGCCAACATCACCTATAGCTGCATTGCTAAGTTGGTTAGGTTAATGAAAAATCGCACAATTTTACTTACATTTAGCTAACCGAAAAATATAAACTAGCGGCTTTGCAATCGCTCCGAAACGCATGCTGACGCTTCCAACCGGGCTCCGCCCGTTGTTCTTGCCAAGGCTGCCGCAGGCGCACCGACCTGTCCTGAGCGAAGTCGAAGGGCCATAGCTGCGAGCGTTGTGAGTAATTAAAACCAAATAGATGAAGAAATATAAAAAAATTAATCTGACCGTTATTTCCCTTTTTATTTTAGTATCAGTCAAAGCTCAAATAATAGATGTACATCTTCACAGTTACACTGATGCAGATTATTGGGGAGGTCGAGTGCATCCAACAGGAATTGAATCCCCTAAAACTGCTGATGAACATTTAAAGAAGACAATTGCTCTTATGGACAAGCATCAAATAGAGTATGCTGTTGTAAGTGGTTCTATAGAGAGTATAGAGAAATATGTTAAAGCAGATTCAAGGTTTATTCCCGGATATATGGATAGTGAACAGCTAATTCCAATAGACAGGTTTGAACTTCTAATAAAGGAAGGGAAAATAAAAGTATTTGGCGAAGTCTCCGGTGTCTATTATGGACGTCCGTTAAATGATCCTATTTACTCACCTTATCTTGAGATTTGTGAGAAATACGAGATCCCAGTTGCTTATCATACTGGTGGTGGCCCACCAATGACCCCTTACAGATGCTGTCCAAATTTTAGAATCACATTAGGAGACCCATATCTTGTTGAAGATGTACTTGTTAAATTTCCGAAATTACAACTTTATTTAATGCATGGTGGAGAAGTATACTTTGAAAATTCGGTAAGAATGATGAAAATGTACAGCCATTTGTATATCGATTTAGGCGTTATTTTATGGGTTGATCCTATTATTAAAGATTATGGAGTTAGACTACTTAAATTAGCTCAAAAAGCCAATGTACTAGATCGAGTTATGTTTGGTACTGATCAAATGGTTTGGCCTGGTGCTATTTCTAAATCAATTGAATTCATAAATTCTTTGGATTTTTTAAGTGAGGATGAAAAAAGAATGATTTTATATAATAATGCCAAAACATTCTTAAAAATTTCTAAATAACTACTCACAACACCGTATATAATTTATTGCTAGTTCTAGCCTACTTACGAAAATTGCTGGCGCCAGTTCGCACTTCGTGCTCGTGTCTCGCGGATTTTCTATTCGGTTTGTATTTGCTAAATTAGGTGCTTAAAAGACGCAACAAACCATATACAAAAACGTTGCCATTAATTATGAAAATCAAACTGCTAATAATAATATTCGGGTTTTTATTTTGTATTCCTGTGGTCAATGCTCAGAATGACAATTTGGAACCAGTTGAAAGTATATTTGATGATTATGACTTCCTTTTTGAATACTACTCCCACGTCAGAAAAATTTTAATGAATGGAATGTCTGACTATCCAGAAGTTCGCTTTTTAATAATTCCTTCCTTTTCACCAGAAGAAGTTGTCTCTATTGCCAAAGAGAATGAAGTTTATTTTATCGTTCATCATAAAATGGAAAAGAGTATCTGGTATACTGAAAAGAATAAGAACAAAATTCAAGTACAAAAGAAAAAAGTTGAGATATCAAAACCCGATGTATTACTCTTTAAAGAGTTATTTAAACAAGCCATAAAAAATCGAAAATATCCTGACAAAGAAATTATGGGAAATGATGGAGTTAATTACTACTTTTCGGTTGCAGACGCTCACCCATTGAAAACGGGAACCGTCTGGTCACCGAAACCGGGAAGCAAGATGGATAGACTTAAAGAAATTGGGTATGCTCTAATAAATTTAGTGAAAGAGACGGATTCTGGAAGAATAGCAAAACCAAATTCAGAACTGATTGAACAAATAAAAAAATTGACAATTGAGTTAAAATAACTAATGGCAACATCACCTATAACTGCAGTGCTAAGATGGTTAAAAGAATTAAGTTTCCTACTTCAAAATAATATCTTAACTTTCTGAAAAATAACCAAAGCGGCTTTGCCATTGCTCCGAAACGCACGCTGACGCTTCCAACCGGGCTTCGCCCGTTTCTCTAGCCGAGGCTGCCGCAGGCGCACCGACCTGTCCTGAGCGAAGTCGAAGGGCCATAGCTGCGAGCGTTAGCAAAAATTTAATACCAACCGAAATGAACAAAATAATTCTAACATCACTAAGCATAATTTTTACTTGTAATTCAATTTTCGGACAAACGAACGAAGAAAAATATGCGAAAGATGTGAAATCAATAGATGCAATAATTAATGCATATTATGATGTTGTTTCAGGTTCGAGTAGTGACCCTTGGGAATTCGAAAGAGATAAATTTATTCATTCAGAAACTGCTGTAATCACAAGATTGGATGAAAATGGAAAAGCGGAATCACATACTCTTGAGGCGGAATATATACCAATAGGATTATCACCGAAAGAGGATTTTTACGAAAAGGAACTTAAAAGAACAGTAAGCAAATATGGAAATATTGCCCAAGTTTGGAGTGCATTTGAAATACGAACTGACCCAAATACGGAATCTAATATTAGAGGATTAAATAGTATTCAACTACATTATGAAAATGGAAGATGGTTTATTGACAGTTGGACTTGTGAAATGGAATCTGATAAAAACAATATTGTGACTGACTTTTTAAATGAAGAATAAAAAACTTTTGCTAACAATGTATAACCGCAATTACGGCGGATTCGACTACCCTTCGACTGCGCTCAGGGCAGGCTCAAGCGAATCCACTCGGAATTGCTAACGTCAGTTCTTAACCGAAAGTCATTAACTTTAATCCCGTAACTGACGGTTATACGAGACCGTTGTGCTTAATTATGTCCAACAAATAACCTATGATAAAATTTTTTAGAAAAATTCGTCAAAATTTACTCTCTGAAAACAAATTCAGCAAGTATTTAATTTATGCGATTGGAGAAATAATACTTGTTGTTATTGGTATCTTGATTGCATTACAATTAAACAATCTGAATGAAGAAAGAAAGAATAGAGAATTTGAAAAGGAGATACTTGCCCAAATTGAAGAAAATTTAAATAACGACAAACTGGCTTTAAAACAAATCGTAAATGACTTTAGTTTAGCTATAACTTCATCTGAAAAAGTTCTACGTTCTAAAGTATCTGATAAAACTGAAGATAGTATAAAAGTATGGCTTGGCAACATCATTATGTTTGACCGATTTCAGCCTCTTACAAATGCCTACGAGGTATTAAAATCGAAAGGGCTTGATAAAATTTCAAACAAAAAACTACGCTTTTTACTTGGAAAATATTACGATGATGAAGCTTCACATATGGTAAAGTCGACTAACGATATTGAATTGACTTTTAATACTCATTGGTTACCTATTCTATTTGACGAAATGGTTGAATTTGAATTTAAAAAATCTGTCGAATTAAAAGACTACAAAATATTGTTAAATCCGTCAAAAGCACAGAATATATTAAAACTAAATCGTGACAATCTTGCTTCTGGAATTAATAGACTAAATATCGGATTAGCTACAATTGTCAAAATACAAAATTTAATAGAGGAAGAAATAAAATAACGTAAGCACAACAATGACTATAATTCATTGTGGCTGTATGCAAAAAACAAAAAATAGGAACCATCAAACGGCCTGATTTCATAAGTGGAAAAGTCTTCGACGTTTCCCACAACGAAATCATAGCCTAACCGTTGGCAAACATTTTTGAAAACTACTAATGAATTATATTTGGAAAACTTTTGACAAAGGTTCTTCGATAGGTACCACCGGATCTGAGAACGGAGTGATTATTCGAGATGAAGAAAATACATTTGGAGCTAGAATTACTTTAGAGAAAGAAGGTTCGATTGCTCCTTATTCCATTACCATCGGAATATATGGCATTATGTTTCACACCGATTTTTATGCGAATTTAGAACAATCTGATATTGCTTTTAATCATTTTAAAACAAAAATTGAAAAAGTAATTGAACACAACTCAATATCGGAAAATGAAAGAAATTCTGAATGGAATAAAAAACAAAACAATTTATTAGACTCTCTGACTGATTAAAACGTTAGCCAACATCACCTATAGCTGCAGTGCTTTGTTGGTTAAAAGAATTAAATTTCCTACTTCAAAATAATATCTTAACTTTCTGAAAAATAACCAAAGCGGCTTCGCCAGTGCTCCGAAACGCACGCTGGCGCTTCGAACCGGGCTCCGCCCGTTTCTCTAGCCGAGGCTGCCGCAGGCGCACCGACCTGTCCTGAGCGAAGTCGAAGGGCCATAGCTGCGAGCGTTGCCAGCAATTAAAAAAAACCGGACTAAATGAAAAAAACAGCTGTACTCTTGACCATCATTTCTTTACTGATGCTTACATCTTGTTCGAAAGATTTGACTTCGGTTCCAGATAAAACAGCGGAACAAATTTCGGCTACCTACCAAATAGAAAAAGATGTAGCGTATGGAACTGATTCCGAACAGAATATGGACATCTATCTTTCCAAAGAAGCAAAATCCTATGGAAAGAATAATTACACAATTGTTTTCCTACACGGAGGAGCCTATTATTTAAGCGACAAAAGAGAAGAAGAAAGATACATCGAGCCTTATTTAAAAAAAGGGTTAAATGTTATAAATATGAATTACCGATTAAAAAGAGGAATTCCAATGGCAACTACGGATTTAACGAACGCTTTAAATTTTCTGAAAGCAAACAATAACGACTACGGTTTGAACTTGAATAACATTATTGTGACAGGTTTTTCCGCTGGAGCTCAAATTGCAACTAATGTTGGTGTATCTCAAAACAACTCTGAATATCCAAATAAACTAAATAGCGGAATAAAAATAACTGGAGTAATCAACTTTTCTGGACCTGTTGATGGATTGGACATTGTGGAAAAGATTTTTGTTGACCATGATTATGAATTATTTAGTAAAGCTGGTAATGCCCTTTTCCCATCGGAAAGTTATGAATCAAAAGAAAAAATAGCAGTTTACGAACCAATAACATATCTCGACAAAAATGACCCACCAATATTTATTTGGCACGGAGGAAAAGACGACCAAATTCCCCCTGAAACATTCGTAGAATTCGTTGAACTACTCAACGACGAAAAAGATTTTGTAGATTATAATCCTGATGGTTTGCATAGTCCAAACGAAACTGAATTAAATGACTCATACAAAAAGATTTTTAAGTTTTTAGACGATATATGAATAAAAATAACTGCTGGCAACAACGGCTATAAGTAATTGCTACAGTTGAGTAAATTGATTGGCTTTCCCACAAATTAACTATCTTAACTTCCGAAAAATTTAAAAAAACGGCGCATCCAACGCTGCTGAATCGCACGCTGATGCTTCCAACCGGGCTCCGCCCGTTTCTCTAGCCGAAGCTGCCGCAGGCGCACCGACCTGTCCTGAGCGAAGTCGAAGGGCCATAGCTGCGACCGTTATATGCTAGCAACTTTAAAATGAAAAAGAACATTGTCCTCTTACTGACTTTTTTAAGCTTTGTGGGATTCATTATTTGTACTTTTTACTGTTTACACTATAAACTCGCTCCAGACCAACAAAATATCCCAAATCTGACTATTCCAATCACTATTTTGACTATTTGCGGAATCACTTTCGGAATTCTTTTGTTTCTTCAAGTGTTTGGATTTATTAAGCCGAAATAAACGGCCAGCATATAACATCACCTATAACTGCAGTGCTAACTGGTAAATAGTATTGCGATTCTTACAAAAAAGACTATTTTTATTTAACCGAAAAATAAACCAAGCGGCTTTGCCATTGCTCCGAAACGCACGCTGACGCTTCCAACCGGGCTTCGCCCGTTTCTCTAGCCGAGGCTGCCGCAGGCGCACCGACCTGTCCTGAGCGAAGTCGAAGGGCCATAGCTGCGAGCGTTGTGGTACATTAAAAAATCAAAATTGAAAATTCGATACAGCATTATAATTTGCTTGCTATTAAGCATAAATAGTTTTTCTCAAAACCGAGAAATTGAAATATTGGAAAATTTCAAAATCACTCAAAACATTTCTGATTTATTTACCAAAAATAATACTCAAGAATCAATAGCGAATGGATCAATTTATCGAAAAACGTTTTTATTCTTTAGAAAAAAAATAGGAAACTATAGTTCAACAGTTACTCATAAAGACACCGTGATATTGACTATCGCTAAATCCAAAAAATACAATGACAAATCTAAGACGGTAAATGAAAATTATTTTTTCGATAATAATGAATTATCAAAGTATACGAGATTAGTTGATACGGGTAAAGATTCAGTTCAAATATCAAAATTATACAAACAAATACTTAACGATAAAATTGTAATTAAGAGTAATAAGACTATTCATGGAGAGTCTGAATTACAGGCGCAAAATCGATTTGATCAAATTAAAAAGAATATCGAGCGCGAATTGAATTATTATGTTTCATTTATAGAGACATCTAGAATAGCTTACTAATAACGTACCACAACATCACCTATAGCTGCAGTGCTAAGTTGGTTAATAGTATTGTGATTCTTACAAAAAAGACTATTTTTAGCTAACCGAAAAATTAACCAAGCGGCTTTGCCATTGCTCCGAAACGCACGCTGACGCTTCCAACCGGGCTCCGCCCGTTGTTCTTGCCAAGGCTGCCGCAGGCGCACCGACCTGTCCTGAGCGAAGTCGAAGGGCCATAGCTGCGAGCGTTAGAATTGAAAACTTTAAAAAAATCAACTAATTACAGAATGCGAAAACTAATAATTTACATTGCAACAAGTTTAGATGGGTACATTGCCAAACCTAATGATGATCTAAGCTTTCTAAAACTAGTAGAAAAAGAAGGGGAAGACTATGGATATGAAAAATTTACCCAAACTATAGATACCATTATCCTAGGCAGAAGAACTTATGATTGGGTGGTTAAAGAAATAGGATCTTCTCACTACGATAATGGAGAAAGAAATGTCTACGTTATTACAAGAAAACCAAGAACTAAAGTTGGTAAAACAAAATTCTACACAGGAGATTTAACTGAATTAGTTTTACAACTAAAATCAGAAAATGGGAAAAATATTTACTGCGACGGCGGAGCAGAAATAATAAATGAACTTTTAAAGAATGACTTGATTGATGAGTTTATTATTTCGATCATCCCAATATTGCTAGGCAATGGAACAAGGCTATTTAAAGATGGAAGACCAGAACAAACACTTAAATTTGTTAATGCAAAAACATTTGACACAGGATTAACACAATTATATTACAAACGAAAAAACTAAAACAACGAACCGCCAACATCACCTATAGCTGCAGTGCTATGTAAGTTCCTAGAATTAAATTTCCTACTATAAAATAATATCTTAACTTTCTGCAAAATAACCATAGCGACTTTGCCATTGCCCGCCCTTTCCGGACGGATCACCAACAAGTCCTGAGCATGTCGAAGGGCCATAGCTGCGAGCGTTGTGGTACATTATCTAAAATCCCAAATTCATTTATTAGCCTATCTTTAGAAAAACTAACCTCTAATGATTAAATTCTTCAGAAAAATTCGCCAAAACTTACTCATGGAAAATAAAACCGGAAAGTATTTTAAGTATGCTTTAGGTGAAATTATACTTGTGGTTATTGGTATTCTCTTTGCGCTACAAATCAATAACTGGAATCAACAACGCGTTCAGAATAAAGAAGAGCATCGGGCTTTAATAAATTTAAAGTTGGATTTTGACTATAATTATATTACCCTAGATAGTATTATAACCAGAACTGAAAAATCTATTGCATTACAAACTACTATTTTAAATCATACCGGCAATAAACCACGGCCTAAGACAGAAATTGAGTTCGATAGAGCAATTAATGCTCTAGCGGCTTTATCAGTATATTTTCCAAAGAATGGGTATTTGAATGACCTTTTAAATTCTGGGAAATTAGACATTCTTAAAAACACAAACCTTAGGAATAGATTGTCATCATGGAATTCTGTTTTAATAAATATTAAAGACAAAGAAAGAAATGTGGAAGATCAAATAGATAAATTCTATGATATTATGCATAAGCGAGGAAGTTGGTTAAATCTTGATGAAGTAGCGACAATTTCAGTCCTCACAAATGATCCACTTCCAAGATCCGGTTTTGATATTGATAATAGACATTTGTTAGACTTAATAGAGTTTGAAAATACAACCGAAAATATAATATTTCAAAATAGATCTGTTTTAATACGTCAAAAATTGGGTTTAGATTTAATTAGAGAAATCAAAGAGTTATTAGAAAAAGAAATTAAAGAATAACGAAGGCCTGCCTGCCGGCAGGCAGGAAGAACACAGTATAACCGCAATTACTCGATGAGTAATTGAATTAATATTCCTACTTTTAAATAAAATTAATAGGTTCCGAAAAATCGCAGAGGCGACTCCTCTTGCGGCTAAATCGCACGCAGCGTAGAGCGCTGCTTCCAACATTTGCTCCGCAAATTTTGTTCTGCCAAACCAGCCGCCAAACGTAAATGACGGCTATACAGGGCCGTTGAGCTTCATTATTAGAAACCGCTAAACAATGATAAAATTCTTCAGAAAAATTCGCTACGACCTTATGGAAAAAAATAAAACTGGAAAGTATTTGAAATACGCCGTTGGTGAAATAGTTCTTGTAATGATCGGTATTTTACTTGCGTTACAAGTAAATAACTGGAATGAAATCAGAAAGGATAATATAAAAGAACAACAAATATTAAGACAATTAAAAGATGAATACATTGCCAATCTTTTACAATTAGAACAAAAAATTAATCATCGGAAAAGAATAATTGAAACGGCCACTAAAGTACTGCAATATATTGATGAACCAAATGATGTGGATACAGATAGTCTTAATTCTCAATTAAACGTAATGATTGGTAGTCCTGCATTTAAACCTATAGAGAATAACCTAATTAATTCTGGCAATATTCTTTTGATTAAGAATGAAAAATTGAACCAATTACTAACTACTTGGCCAACTGAGGTATTAGATATACAAGTAATTGAAAGAATCTGGTTCACAAAGATGTGGGAATCAGTTATTCCTTTGTACAGTGATCTTGGAATACTTCGTGATGGATTTTATAAATGGTGGAATGACGAACAAAATCTGAAATGGATCTTGGAGGGAACTAATGTAAATCCATTTTATAAACCAAAATCAAGCAAAGCATTAAAATCAAGTGAGATTTTAAATAAAAAGGAACTTGAAGGAGTTATCTCTGTTGCTGTTTCAGTTAATTATGCTGCAAACGTACAATCTCAAGTGGTACGTAATCGAATTCTTGAAATTTTGGAGTTATTAAACAACGAACTAGATTAATAAATAACGAAAGCCTGCCTGCCGGCAGGCAGGCACAACAATGTATAACCCCAACAGACGGTTATACGAGACCGTTGTGTTTCATTATTGAAACTACCTAATTCAATTAATATCATATCTTTAAAGAAACGAACCTCTAATGATAAAATTCTTTCGGAAAATTAGACAGAACTTACTTTCCGAAGGAAAGACTGGAAAGTATTTAAAGTACGCCATTGGCGAAATTGTGCTTGTTGTTATTGGGATTTTGATTGCTTTGAGTATTAATAATTGGAATCTAAATCGGAAGCAAAATTATGCCGAAAAGGAATTTCTACAAGGAATTAAAACTGACTTGAAGAAGGACAAAGAGTATATTGATCTTGTTATACAACTTCAGGAACCAAAGCTTGATGTATTTGATCTCTTAAACTCGGAATTTCCAAAATTCGATAATGAGAACGTAACTGCAATTGATTCGTTATTTAAAATATACTTTACGAGCCAGCGTACATTTTATCCAATTTCTGGTTCCTTTCAATCGGCTATTGCAGGGAATGAAATAAATTCCTATAAAGATAAAGATATTACGGGTTCACTTATCAAACTTTATAATACAACCTATGCAAGATTAATTGATAATGGTAAAATCAGTGATGTCAGATGGGATTATCTAAGCAGAAGATACAACCATGAACGACGAGTTGGAATTCAGGAAAACATGAGTGATTCGCAGCATTCGGAACTCTTGGATAACATGTATCACCATTTTGTACATATGCGTTGGTATCAAAATCAATTAACGGATGCTAAAAGAGAAATTGATAAAATATTAGAAAAAATAGAATAAACCAATGTTATTTTTATTAACGAAAGCACAACAACGTGTATAATTAATTGCTAGTGCAAGCTTACTTTCGAAAATTCCTGCGGACACGAGCAGAGCGAACTGGCGAAGCAATTTTCTCTGACACGTTTTTGTTTACTAAATTAGTTGCCAAACTACGCAACGGTTTTTATACGAGATCGTAAGCCATTAAAAAAAACCTCAGAGCAAAATATGTACATTCCGAAAAACAACATACAGACAGATAAGAATCAAATAATTGACTTTTTAAAGCGATTTAGTTTTGGGACAATAATCACCACTAAAAACAATCTGCCAGTTGCGACTCATTTGCCCTTTCTAATTTCTGAATACAATGACTCCATTATTTTAACCTCTCACTTCGCCAAAGCAAACGAACAATGGAAAGATATTGAGAAATGTAATATTTTAGTTATTTTCTGCGAACCTCACGCATACATTTCCCCAAAAAATTATGATAAAGAATTAAATGTGCCTACTTGGAATTATATTTCAGTACACACTTACGGACAAGGGAAAATCATTAACGAGCATGAAAAAGTAAATCAATTACTTGAAAGTACAATTGAAAATTATGAAGTTGAATATAAACAACAATGGAATAAATTACCGCAAGATTTTAAAACAAAAATGACAAACGGAATTGTAGCTTTTGAAATAAATGTAACAGAAATCCAAGCTAAGGAAAAGTTGAGCCAAAATAAATCAGAAAATGAACGGAAAAATATAATCAATTCACTTTCAAACAGCAAAGATTCAAACGAAAAAGTAATTGCGGAATATATGAACAAACAATTGAACAATTAAAATAACGGCTTACAACATAGTATATAAAAAATTGCTGTTTTGAGCTTAAACAAAGGTCGTTGTAGGTTCGCTACATCTGCGTTCGGTTCACCCGGTTCTAGGGTTAATCTACCTCTTTCTAGCTTTAATTTGTTTTCCTCAAACAAGCACATACCTGAAGTAATAGCTTGGTTTCGTAATACCTTTTATTTTTAAAAATAATTTTATTTCTACTTTTTATGTGGTACTCACTTGCAATAGGTAAAGTTTGTCACATCCTATAATAATTGTAATTTTTAGAATCCATTACGCTAGCCAACACCTCGTACAGCGCATACCTTGGACGTTTAAAGTCCATACACGAAATTCTGTCGAAATTCTCTTATGTAGATCCCTTTTTGCTATCTTAGTGCTGTATGACACGAACCATACAAGTAAAATGTTGTGCATAAGTAAAAAAATACATTGCTAAATTATGATAATCAGAAAAGCAGTTAATAAAGATATAGATGAAATTAGCGACCTAATTCAAAAAGTAACGGATTATAACCCAAATAATTATTCTCCTGAGCAAATAGTCGCTTGGAAAAAATACAATGCAAAGTCTGAAATAAAAAAACAATTGAACGACAGACTAATTTTTTGTGCTATCGAGGACAATAAAACAATTGGAACGATAGCCTTAAAAGAGAATTTTATACTCGGATTTTATGTGAATTATTCTATTAGAAATATTGGCATAGGGACAAAATTATTAGATTATTTAGAAAAATATGCTTTATGTAATAACATAAAAAAGTTAAAACTAACATCTACTCCATCTGCAATCGAATTTTATAAGAAAAGAGGATACAAAATTAAGGAAAATGTAACTTTATCAATATATGGAGTGGACTATCCCGAAGTGGAAATGGAAAAAATATTATCGGCCAAAACTTATGCACAACACCTTATATAATTTAATGCTAGTTCTCGCCTACTTACGAAAATCCTCGCGGAGTTTCTATCTGGTATTTATTTGCTAAATTAGGTGCTTAAACACACCACTAATCATACACAAACACGTTATGCCCAATTAAAACGACCCCATAATTAATTACGATGAAAGTAAAATTTATTTTTATAGCTCTATTTATTTCGGGGACTGCATATGGACAAGCTGTAAAAAGTGTTGGAACTTCTGCAGATATATTAATTGTGAATGCTGAAATTTATACTGTAGATGCTGCAAAAAGCTGGGCAGAAGCAATGGCAATAAAAGATGGGAAAATTATCTATGTAGGCTCACTTCTGGAAGCAAAAAAATATCAAACAGAGCTTACTAAAATAATAGATGGTGAAGGTAAGTTTATAATGCCTGCACTTTATGATTTGCATTGCCACATATTACAGGCAGTGTTGGATGAAGAGCTATATTGTAAAATACAATCAAATTCTCTTGAAGGAACAATAAGGAAGATTCAGGATGGCGTAATCAAACAAAAAAAGAATACATGGATAACAGGAGCAGGTTATTATCCAGAACTGTTTGGAGAGATGGGACCAAATAAGAGCTTGCTCGATTCACTCATTCCTGATAAACCGGCTTTCTTTTTTGACATTGGTTATCACAATATATGGGTTAATTCAAGAGCATTGCAATTAGCTAATATTAATAAAGAAACTATTTACAAAGACCATGTTGACTGGATTGTAAAAGATAAAATTACTGGTGAACCTACTGGATGGCTAAAAGAGGATGCTAGGGAGTTAGTTACACATATAGCTCCGAGGCCAAATTATCTGGAAGCTGATATAAAATATACATTTTCACGGGTGGCAGAAGTGTTGGCTGAAAACGGTATTGTCAGTGTTCAGGATCCCTCATCTTTTGACGTTAATCTATTGAAGCTCTATCATTCTGCAGATTCACTGGGGTTGATAAAATCTTTCAATGTCTCCTTTGGATTGCCTTATCTGATAACTAATAGCAATCTTTCATTGGATGAAAGACTATCAGACTTATTATCATTAAGTAAGAAATATCAGTCTAAAAATATAAAGACTAAAACCGTAAAGTTATTCATTGATGGCACGTTAGAATCTCAAACTGCAGCCGTGTTAGAACCTTATTTAAATTCAGTGGAAAGGGGAACATTGTTGTATGATTCTCTTCAATTAAACATTATCATACAAAAACTTGATTCAGCGGGTTTTCAACTGCATTTTCATTCTACCGGGGACAGGGCTATAAGAGCATCGTTAGACGGAATTGAATATGCGATACATGTGAATGGAAATAACTTTGGAAGACATCAAATAGCACATGCCAACCTGCCTCACCCAGACGATATTCCAAGATTCCGAAAACTAGGCGTTATTGCTAATATGCAACTCTGGTGGATGGATAATTCAACTTATTACACAGAATTATTACCTTCTATAATTGGTAAAAACAGAGTTCAACAAATGCATCCATTTAAATCATTTTCGAACCAAGGTGTCCTACTTTCAGTTGGAAGTGATTATCCTATAACTACATTAAATCCATTCGAAGCAATACAAAAAGCCATAACACGTAAAGAGATTGATTCAAATAATGAGCAAATCATCTCTGAAAATGAATGCTTGGATTTATCCGAAACAATAGCAGCATATACAATTGGGGGTGCTTATGCCCAGTTTAAGGAAAAAGAGGCAGGATCATTAGAAATAGGGAAATGGGCTGATTTTATTTTGTTGGACAAAAACCTGTTTTCAATTGACCCTACGGAAATACATAAAACAAAATTGTTAAAAACATTTTATAGAGGTAACCAGGTTTTCGAAAATGAATAACTAGGCATAACACCGTATATAAAAAATAGGCGAAACAGTAATAAATTCAAGGCTTTTGGCTCGTATCGAAGTTCGTGCTTAACCGAAAGTTTTTTGCTTCTAAATTGCCTACTTTTCATATACTAAACGTTAGCAGTAATTTTAATGCACCATACTAATAGAAATGAAAAATTTTAAAAATTATATTTTTGAATACCTGCTCATATTTATTACAATCATATTAACAATTTCCGGTTTTTGGAATATCTTCTTTGGAACGGATGCAAAACCTAAACCCTACCAAATATTCCACTTAATAGTGAATTTCAGTTGGCTGTTTTTAATGCTATATCAGCTCACTCTAATTGGAAATAAACAAAGCCAAAAACACAAGAGGGTTGGACTCTCCATTTTATTTTTTGGCCCTTTATTTTTTGCACAAGCAGTACTATTAGCCATTCATTCGGCTCACAAAGGGTTCGTTTCAGGTGAAGGAGACTTTATGATTGTACAAAATGTATTAGGTTCGATTGAATTAGGGCTGATAATTTTATTGGCATTTATTCTGAAAAAAAGAAGAAAAATTCATGCTGCCTTTCTCATTAGTACAGTTGTATTAATGCTGGGTATAAGTATTTTCTTTTTGCTGCTTGCCGTCGCTCCCGAGCTAATCGGTTATGGAATGTATATTACTTTCTTTGTAGGCCTACTTTTTTTCTTAAAGGATAGAAGAGATGGATGGCCAATATTGGCATCCAGTTCAGTATTTATTATTAACGACTATATTACTACGCTCCTGATTAAGCTCGAATTTATTAAACCACTTACTGACTTTGTAGGGTCACTTAACCAAGCAATTGCTTTTTTTGTAAGTTTCATTGTCCTTTTGTTTTTATTGATATCTACAGGAATAACAAATAAAAGGCGTGCGGGTACTTTAAGAAAAAACTACCGCTAACACAGGCTAACTATTCAGCTGTAGATGATTAACTGAATAGAAATTATTACATTTAAAAAACCAAAGAGGTTCCGACAAATAAGCGAAACTACTTTTGTTCGTCCATCCGAGTCGCACGAAGCTCCCTTCGATACAATCCTCTTCGAAGATCACTCAGGGTGACAGCTGCTTCTGAAGCACACTCACAAAAGTAGCATCCCCGCCGACACGAGCGAAGCGAACTGGCGAAGCAAATGTTAGCCTTAACCGTTGTGCTTCATTATTTGACATACCTAATTCAATTAAAATCATATCTTTAGAGAAACTAACCTCTAATGATAAAATTCTTCCGGAAAATCCGACAAAATTTATTGACTGAAAATAAATTCAGTAAATATCTGCTTTATGCAATTGGAGAAATAATACTTGTTGTTATTGGAATTTTAATTGCTCTAGCCATAAATGATTGGAACAATGAAAAACGAATTCAATCAGAAGAAACGGCGACATTGCAAAAACTTATTCAAGACTTAAAAAGTGACAATAAACGGTATTTGGAAAATATTGAAATTTATAAGAAACAAGATGTTTATTTGACCAATGCTAAAATCATTATATTCAAAAAATCATTGTCAGATAATGAAATAAAAGAAGTAATGAATTATTATGGAGCTTATATTAGAGATATTAATCCCAGAAAAACAACTTATGAGGAAATGCTAAATTCTGGTAGGATTTATGCTTTATCTAATGAAAAATTGGTTGATGATATTATCGAATATTACCAATTTCTTGACAAAAGTATATATCAAAATCAAGAAAGTAGAAGAGAATTTAGAGCTGTATTTTACGGTCCAGGTTTAACCGATTTTTGGTTTTGGAAAGTTGATGAAGAACCTTTTGATTACGCAAAAGTGTTTTTTAGTGATACTGACTCACCAGCATATAGAGTATTAAAGCAAAGTGCAGGATGGAGTGCCTCAACTAATAAACAAATGTTGGAAAATAACAAAGAATTGCTAAAAACGAGCAATGATTTAATTAAATACATTGAGATAGAATTGAAAAGTAAATAATAACGAAAGCACAACACAGGCTAACTATTCAGCGGTTAGATGAATACTAGAATGAAATGTCATACAAAAAGCATACATTTATAAAACCCAAAAATACGAATACGGCTTTGCCATTGCCCGCCCGTACCGGATGCCAGCCCGACAGTTTATTCTGGCGGGGAACGTTCGGGCGGGACGCTTACACGCTGTCTGAAAGACAGCTCCCTGCCGAGGCTGCCGCAGGCGCACCGACCTGTCCTGAGCGTGTCGAAGGGCCATAGCTGCGAGCGTTAGCAGTAATTAAAATAAAATTACAGATAGATAAAAAATAGTGACATTCTATAAAACCAACTAACCATGAAAAAATACATTTTAGTACTCATCGCGCTAATAGGAATTAACCACATCATTCAAGCGCAGGAAGACAAATACTTATGGCTTGAAGAGGTTGAAGGTGAAAAAGCATTGGAGTTTGTAAACACCCAAAACAAAACCTCTTTTGAAGACCTAAATGCCGAGAAAGACTATCAAAATATTTATGATAAAAATTTAGCTATCTATAATTCTAATGAAAATATTGCATATCCATCTATTCGTGGAAACTACGCTTATAATTTCTGGCAAGATAAAGACCATGTAAGAGGTATTTGGAGAAGGTCTCCACTTGAAGATTATACAAGTGGAGAGCCTGTTTGGGAAACCTTACTTGATATAGATAAACTTTCAGAAACCGATAATATAAAGTGGGTTTTTAAAGGTAGCGAGGGTTTATATCCTGATTATAATCGTTTTTTAGTTCATTTGTCAAATGGTGGTGGCGATGCCGTAGTAGTCAAAGAATTTGATGTGAATACAAAGCAATTTTTAACAAATGGATTTTCAATAGAGGAATCAAAGGGTTCTGCCAGTTATGTAGATGAAAATACGCTGATTGTTGATTCGGATTTTGGAGAAGGCACCATGACTACTTCGGGTTATCCAAGACAAGTAAAATTATGGAAACGAGGTACTTCGTTAAAAAATGCACAGCTTATTTATGAGGGGGAAACTTCCGATGTAAGTACATGGGGAGGTATTTTACGTGATGGCTCAGAAGCGTTTATATTAGTTTACAGAGATTTAACTACATTCTCTCGCCAAAACTTGGTTTGGATGAACAATGAAATCATAAAACTAGACATTCCGGATGATGCTAGCACAAATGGTATTTTAAATAATCAATTTATTATTCAATTAAAATCAGATTGGACAGTCAATTTAAAAACCTATAAAACTGGTACGCTTTTAAGTCTCAATTTTACCGAATTATTAAAAGGGAAGAAAGATATTAAAGTGATTGTGGGGCCTGATGCATTTTCGAGTATTGAAGGGGTTTCAACAACCAAAAACAAATTACTTGTTAACCTATTGACAGATGTTACAGGCAACTTGTATATCTATTCATTCACTAATGGTAATTGGACAAGTAAAAAAGTAAACACCCCTAATTTTGGTAGTATTTATATTTTAGGAACCGATTACATTTCAGATAAATATTTTTTTGAGTTTACAGACTTTATAACTCCAACAACTTTGTATTCAGCTGATGCAAATAACAACACGTTTAAGGCCTACAAATCATTACCAGCATTTTTTGATGCTAGTAAATATGAAGTAAAACAATACAAAGCAAAATCAAAAGATGGCACGATGGTTCCTTATTTTATGGTAGCTGCTAAAGATGTTGAATATGAAGGAACTAACCCTACATTAGTATATGCTTATGGGGGTTTTGAGATTTCCCTATCCCCTTTTTACTGGGCATCATTTGGCGTATCATGGTTAGAAAAAGGCGGTGTTTTTGTATTGGCTAATATCCGTGGTGGTGGAGAATTTGGTCCAAAATGGCATCAAGATGGAATAAAGGAAAAACGACAAAATGTTTTTGACGATTTATACGCAGTATCTGAAGATCTAATTACTAAAAAAGTAACCACACCAAGGCATTTAGGTATTATGGGAGGAAGTAATGGCGGTTTGTTGGTAGGGGTGGCTTTTACACAACGACCAGATTTATACAATGCAGTAGTTTCTCAAATGCCATTGTTAGACATGCAGCGCTATAACAAACTTTTGGCAGGTGCCAGCTGGATGGGCGAATTCGGAGATCCTGATATCCCTGAAGAATGGGAGTACATAAAAAAATATTCACCCTATCATAATCTTAAAAAAGGAATGGACTATCCAGAAGTATTCTTCACTACCTCTACACGTGATGATAGAGTGCATCCTGGTCATGCCCGAAAGATGGTTGCTAAAATGAATGATATGGGTTATAAAACTTTTTATTATGAAAATACCGAAGGTGGTCATGCAGGGAGTTCTACCAGCGAACAAAGGGCAAAATCTGATGCGTTGACGTTTTCTTATTTGTTGATGAAGTTGAAGTAATACAGCGACAATTGTCTGATTCCGCAAATAATACACTACTGCTAACAACGTATATAAAAAATAGCGGTTTTGATGCTTAAACCAAATATAATCAATAAAATATAGGTCAATTATAAATAGAAAAGTTAGTGCTTAAAAACCCGCTACTTTTTAAGTACAAAACCCTTAGCCTGCATTAAATGACTGACAATAAACAAAATATCGAATTTGAAATTGAACGAATAGTAAATTCTGGATATCTTAAAGAATCCAATCTTTACCAAATAAGTGATTTCTATTTTGACTTTGAAAAAGATTCCTATTGGATAATAAATGGCGGAATTGAACTTGTATTTCCAAATGGAGCAATAACCTTCGGGTGGAAAAGTGAGTTTAATATGTTTAATATTATAACTGGAAAATTTAATGAATTGTATGAGTTTGACAACTATAAAACTATCAAAGATGATGGTGTCAGCAAGTTAAAAACATTAGCGGGGAAAAAAGTTACCCAAGTTGATCTAAAATGGATTGAATTTGAAGTATATGACCCTGATTTAGAAGATTTCGTAAAAAAGGAAACAGTTATTGAAATCAATTTGGAGTTTGACAGTAAAGAAAAGCTACAAATCGCTTCAATTAATTATGAACTTACAGTGGATGATCAACCTTATAATTTCAGAAATGCTGTTGATTCAGAATTACTGATAGCATTAAATAGAAAATTTGATTTAAATAACGCGGGCTAACATCACCTATAACTGCAGTGCTAAGTTGGTTAGGTTAATGAAAAGTCGCACAATTTTACTTACATTTATCTAACCGATAAAATTAACCAAGCGGCTTTGCCAGTACCCGCCAGTACCGGATGCCAGCCCGACAGTTGATTCTGGCGGGGCACGTTCGGTACGGGACGCTTCCTCGCTGTCTGAGAGACAGCTCCCAGCCGAAGCTGTCGCAGGCGCACCGACCTGTCCTGAGCGAAGTCGAAGGGCCATAGCTGCGAGCGTTGTGTGCAATATTGTTGAACTTAACGATAAGAACCATGAAAAATAATTATCTAATTAAAATATTGAAATCAACAGTATTTACAGTTTTATTTTTGGTCACATTAAACGCTATTGCTCAAACTAATTCTAGTGATTTAGAAAAAAAAGTAGACAGTCTTTTTGAGAAATTTGACACGTTAAATCAACCTGGAATGATAGTAGGAATCTCACAGGACGATTCAACTATTTTAATTAAATGCTATGGCTCTTCCGATTTAGAAAAAAAGATTGCAATATCATCAAAAACACGTTTTCATATAGCCTCATTAACTAAACAATTTACTGCATTTGCCATATCCCAACTAGAACGCGAGGGTAAATTATCATACCAAGATAATATTCTCAAATATCTTCCACAATTACATGATTTTGGTACTGTCATTACTATCGACCAACTATTACATCATTCATCTGGATTAAGAAGTACCAATAGGCTTCGGTTATTACAAGACGATTTTTATGATGCGCTTTTAACCCAAAAAAATGCGCTCAACCTAATTTATGCACAAAAAGAATTGAATTTTGAACCCGGTTCAAGTTTCGGCTACAGTAATTCTGGATATATACTCCTTGCAACAATTGTTGAAAATATTTCCAATCTAAAATTTTCTGAGTGGCTTAATAAAAATGTTTTTGAGCCTCTTAATATGAATGAAACTATTTTGGGGGACGATTATAGCCTTATAATTCCCGATAGAGCAATACCTTACGAAAAAAAAGAAGATGGATATGCCCAAACTATGGGAATGAAATGGATAGACTATGGTGCCACCGGAATATATTCAACTCTTGGAGACTTAATGAAATGGCAAGTATATCTGCACGAACAAAATTATATGTGGGTATTAGAGGAAGCATCCAATTCCCCATACGCTATGGGCCTTTATGTCTTTAAATCGAAAGATGGAACGATAGACCAAATTTTTCATACGGGTGATGGTGCCGGTTATACATCGTTTATGTCATATTATCCTAAAGAAAAAATAGATGTTGTCCTCTTAAGTAACCTCTATGGTAATGAACCTATCAAATTGGCTGAGACCATCATAGATTTTATACGTCCAATTAATGAGAAGTCGATTGCTGATTACTCAAATCAGATTGAACTTCCTATAGAAGTTTTGAAAAAATATGAAGGCTCTTACGATGCTAAAATTTTTAAAGCAGAGTTTGAAATAAAGGACAAACAGCTATATGCATTGAATCCCCAAGGATCAGATTTAATGGTCGCAGTAAACGAAACTACTTTTTTAATACCCAATACTCCAGTGGAATTTGAATTTGATAAAGCAGGACAATATGTAGTATTGAAAATGCCAGGAAATGACATAACATGCCCGAAAATAATTGCAGACACGATAATGCCTAGTGTGAACATAGCTGAATATACCGGTATTTATTATTCCCCTGAATTAAATGTTAGCTACTCATTTACAATTGAAAACAATCAACTAATTGCCGATTCTCCCAAACACAGACGAATTGTATTTGATGCAATTACAGCAGATAAAACCGAAAGTAAAGACCGATATTTTAGAAATGTTCATTTTTCCAGAGATGAAAATAATATTGTCAATGGCTTGCGGGTAACTGACATTGATGGTAGGGTTCGAAATCTTTGGTTTGAAAAAAAGGAGTAAAAAACTACACACAACAGCACCTAAAAAAATGGCGCTGAAAGTGCGAATATGAACAGTTGTGCAACTAATAAACATTGTGCGTTTAGACAGTTTAGTGTTCCAAAACCGCCACTTCTTTTAGCTGCATACCGTTGGCAGTAGTTTCAACGACTGTAACAAAATCGACATTACAGAGTCTTTAAGCAAAACTAATTTCATGTTAAAAAAGATCCTTTATTTAAACCTCATTTTGCTAATAGTTTCTTGCAACGGTTCAAGAGAAATGACCAGAGATTCCGCTTATTATAGAAGCAGTGCAGATTCTATCCACGCTCAAAATATCCAGAAAAATTTAATCCCAATGTATTCCATTGCGGGAAATGTCCAAAGAATGACAATTCCCGAGATGATGAAACAAGATAACATTCCGGGAATGAGCATTGCTTTTGTGGAAAATGGAGAAATAGCTTGGACCAAACATTATGGCTATGCCAATCTCGAAGATTCTTTACCAATCACTTCAGAAACTGTTTTTACTGGAGCTTCATTAAGCAAGCCAATAACAGCAATTGCTGCATTGAATTTGGTTGAAAAAGGCCATCTGAATTTGGACGAGAATGTAAATCTGAAATTGAAAGAATGGAAAATTCCTGAGACGAATTTAACTGAAAACGAAAAAGTCACACTCAAAAGGCTTATAAGTCACAATGCGGGAATAAAAAATGACTTATGGGGCAGTTATTTACCTGAAGAAACAGTACCAACTATAAACCAAATGCTCGCTGGAGAAAAACCTTCGGTAGATCCTCAAACATCGGTAACTTATGAACCAGGAAGTAAAACGGAGTATTCTAATCCTGGTTATTCCATCATTCAAAAACTATTAATGGATGTAAGAAATGAAGAATTCGACCAAATAATTGACCAACTTGTTTTCGACCCAGTTGGGATGGAAAATTCCTCTTTCAAACAGCCAATCCCTACCAATCTAATGAAACGAAAAGCAATAGGCTATACAATCGAATTGGAGCCCTATCCATATCGGCTGTTTCCCTATCAGGCGGCTGGTGGCATTTGGACAACACCTACAGATTTAGCCCAATTCATGATAACATTGCTTGATGATTATCATAAAGGAACAAATACACTTGTATCAAAAGAAATGGCTCAAACCATCTTTAAAAAGAATATAGCAAGATATGTTTTCTCCCTTTGGAATTGGGGAGAAGATATTGTTTTTATGCATTACGGAAGTAATCAGGGTTTTAACTGTATTATGTATGGCTCTATTGAAAAAAATCAAGGAATTGTAGTGATGACTAATAGTGACAACAGCTTTGGTTTTTTCGACTATATCCAACGAGCCGTGAATAATGAGTATCAATGGGAGTATGTTAAGCCGGAAATACTTAATCCAACAGAATCAGATATAAGTTGGGTAGATTCATTTTTGGGCGAATATCAATGGAGAAACAATAACATAATTTTTACCAAAGACAACAAAAATTTAATACTTCAAATTGAGAATGTCGATTATGTTCTTACTCAAACAGGCGAACGCGTATTTGTCCTGGCTGATAAAACCATAAAAATAACATTTTCCGATGACTCAGACAGTAGGATTACTATTTGGGAACCTAATGGTTACCCATTTAGAATAAAAAAGATTATTGAATGAAAACAACTGTCAACAACGAATATAATTTTTAGTTTGTTACATCCTTCAAGGAAATCACCAACTTTAAATCGTGTTGATTCGACACTTCGACATCCAAACGGATTTCTCGCTACGGACTCATAAACAAAACGGTTGGCAGTAATTAAAAATCAAATGGAATTTATAGAAATCAAACAAGCGAATGAAAATGATCTCGAAATTCTTGCATTATTAGGTAGAATTACTTGGGCTGAAACATTTGGGAAATTATTCAGAAGGGAAAAAGATGTAAAAGACTATGGCGATACTAACTTCTCCATTAGCGAAATTAGGTCCTCTTTAGAAAATCCTAATGTTTATTTCTGGATTGCCTATTTTTATGAATTTCCGGTTGGATATGCTAAAATTGAGAATCTTATTGATTCGAAATTAGTACAAGGAAAGACAGTTTGCAAGCTTCGTAATATTTATGTTTTAAACGATTTTCACTCAAAAAGGATTGGACTCGGACTTTGGAATAGGATGCTTGAGAAAGTTAAAGAGCTGAAGTGTGATAAAATGTGGCTGTCAGTTCTTCATTCCAATGATAAAGCGATTAATTTTTATAAAGAAAATGATTTTTATAAGGTTGGAGATTTTAATCTTAAAATTGGAATCGATAGTTTTATTATGAATATAATGGTACGAGAACTCAATTAATGAAAAACCGCAGCCAACAAGGTGGATAGCTTATTGCCCATTCTGTGTACACGGAAAATCCCAAGGATTTTCGTATGGTTCGTTTTCTTTTACTAACTTAGTTCTAACCAATCTAACTAACCAAATACAAACACGTTAGCGGACCTGCTTGGAGACAGTACTAATTTGAACCTGACTGCAAGAAACAAACAGACGAAGAATAAATTTGTAGAATTAAACATTCAATCACAAACTTGACAGTATGAAAAAAAATATACTCTACAGTTTTCTTCTGCTTGTGTTGCTTACTTCATTCACCAAGCTGTCTAACGATCAAATTCTTGAAGTCAGGGAAGGCACAATTACTAACCTTTATGACGCATTTGGTAAAGACACATCTCTAACTAAAGATTTTGGGTTTTCCTGCATAACAAAATATCAAGGCAAGACTATTTTATTTGACGCAGGCAGTAATGCCGACATTTTCAAAAAGAACACAATTAAACTCGGAATTGACCTTACAAAAGTTGACATCGTTGTAATTTCTCATGGGCACTTTGACCACTTGAACGGTCTTGATTATTTGTTACAGCTCAATCCGAATGTAAAAATCTATTTTCCTTATGACATTTTTTGGGGAGCACCAGTTTCTTATGACGCAACGGGACAAGAGCCAAATGTAAAAGACACCTTGCCAACTTACATGCAATACTTTGACGGTGGCAGTACAAAATTTTCAATCAACCAATCAGGCCGGTTTTGGAACGCCAACATTGAATTTGTAAAAACTTCAAAAGAAATTTTACCGGGACTAAATATAGTTGCAACTAGTTCTCAGTTTATGGGGTATTTTTCCTGCTATCCCGGAAAAAGTTTTGTAGAAGGACAATTTGAACATAAGCAAGACGCTTGCAAAAATACCAACCTACCAGAACTTTCTCTTTCAATGAAAACAGACAAAGGACAAGTTTTGATTGTAGGGTGCTCCCATACGGGTGTTGAAAACATTGTAAGACAAACACAAAGTGAAACAGCAGACGAAATTGATTTGGTTTACGGTGGTTTTCATATGCTGCCATTTGACAGAAACCAAACTACTCAGTTAGTTAATATGCTTAAATACGAGTTGAGAGTTGATCGCGTTGCACCAGCACATTGCACAGGACATCTTGCTTTTAAACTCTTACAGGATGTTTACAAAACCGACTATTTATATGCAGGACTGGGCGAAACAATTGCATATTAGAAGCATTCTGATCTTGGTGTCAGAAATAACACGAACCGCTAACAGAACATACTCAAGAGGCGGGCTTTCGTATACCAAAGACAGTTTTGCAGTTAATGAAACAGTAGTTTTTCAAATCAAGTTTTGTGGTAAAAATCCCGCCCTTCAGGTAGCTGTAAAACGTTGTTTATAACCATAAAATATCAAATGATATGCAAAAATTCTTTTTACTTAGTTTTTTGATAGGGTTTATTTCTTGTAACAATCATAAGGCAGTTGACACCAAAAAAGACCCTAACACTATTATGGCTATTCTAGCACATCCTGATGATGAAGCTGCATTTGGGCAAATTCTTGCTAAATATGCTGCCGAAGGAAAGAAAGTCTATTTAGTGATTGCTGCTGACGGGAGATATGGTGTAGAAGAGCATGCAGGAATTCCGGCAGGAGACACTTTAGCACTTGTTCGAAAAAATGAGTCAATATGTGCATGTAAGGTTCTAGGTATTGATAACCCCATTTTTCTTGAACTTCACGATGGCTTTGGTTTATTAAGCGGTCTGGGAGAATATTTTGACCAAACCGCGCAAATTAAAGAAAAGGTAACTCAAATTGTTCAAGAAGTCAACCCTGATGTAATTTTAACTTTTGGTCCCGATGGTGATACTGGGCATGTGGACCATAAAGGTATCGGGGACTTAGTTACCGAGGTAATTTTAAAAGAAGGGTGGTATGAAAAGTATCCACTATTTTTCCTAACATGGCCAAAAGAAAAAGAAGTATCCATTCCACAGGGACAAATGACCTCATTAAATTATGTTGACAAAGATTATATGAATGTTCACATAAAATATAGGGAAGAAGACAGAAGGAAATTGTTCAAATCTTTAGATTGTTACAAGAGTCAGCTAACTGAAGATGATGTGAAAAATTGGATAGAAGCAGAATTAAAAGATACAACTTTTACGATTTATTTTAGGCAATTTATAACTGACAAAAAGGTAAGAAGTAAATTTTAATTAAGCAAAAGCCTGCACACAACTTCACCAATAGCTGCATTACTATGATAGTTAGGTGAATGAAAAATCGCACAATTTTACTTATATTTAATTAATTTAAATATTAATCAAAGCGGCTTTACCATTCCTCGCCCTTACCGGATGCCAGCCCGACAGTTTATTCTGGCGGGGTACGTTCGGGGTTTGCTTGTTATTCCGTCCGAATCTCAGCCGCAAGTCACCACAAACATTATACGAGACAGTTAACACCAATCAATTCAAAATAAAAATGAAAGTTACAGCCGAAAAAAATGAAAAGGTTGCCAATATGATATTTGCAACCATTTATCCACTTTACCTGAATAGATTGGAGAAAAATGGTAGAACTAAAGAAGAACTCAATCAAGTAATTAAATGGTTCACCGGTTTTGATCAAGTTGCTTTAAAAACACTTATTGATGAAAAAGCAACTTTTGGAACATTTTTTCAAAAAGCTAAAATAAATCCAAACGCACACTTAATTAAAGGAGTCGTTTGTGGTTATCGAATTGAAGAAATAGAGGATGAATTTGAATTGTATAAACAATGTAGACAAATGGAAAAGCTGATTGATGAATTGGCAAGAGGTCGAAAAATGGAGAAAATTTTACGAGAAGAAAAGAAATAAAACCAATTGGTGCTGACACCGCATAAAATTTACGCCTAAGCGCAGAAATATTTTAATAATTTGAATAAATAGCGGTAAATTCTACTTCCGAAAAGATCTGAACTCGCTTGCCTTTCTGATTTGAACGCGGCTCAATTTATTTGGAGAAAGAAAAACGTTAGTCTGGTTCGCAGCTTCAAGCCGCACGCTACGCCAGACGCGACAAACTTTATACAAACATGTTGCACGCAATACTTAAAATCAAAGAATATGGGAACAAAAGGTGATAAACTCTCAAATCAGTCGAATGAAAAAGCAGAATTCTTAGTTTCTTCCCTAAAATCATTGGGCAACATTAGTTCCAAAAAAATGTTTGGAGGTAATGGTGTCTTTTCAGATGGGAAAATGTTTGCTATGGTAGATTCTATGGGTGAGTGTTTTTTGAAAGTTGACGAAAAACTGGAATCCGATTTAGCCGAAATAGGATCTGAAAAACACTCAAAAATGCCATATTCTTCTATTCCAGAAAAAATTCTAAATGACAAGAATGAACTTATTAATTGGTCTAGAAAATCTATTCTCTTAAAGTCGTAAACCGTACAACATCGCCTATAAATAAGCGGGGCTGAAATACAAACCGTTGCTATTTACTTCAATTTAACTATCTTTCTATCTGATAAATTTAACTAAACGACTTTCCCAAGGCTCCGAGTGTTGGCGGCAATTGTATTAGAAAATACTGCAGTCATGAAGATCAAAGGCTATATAGATATAAACAAATCAAGGGAAGAAGTTGTAAAATACTTCGCAGATCCTAAATATCTTGGAGAATATCAAGATGGGTTTATAAAAAAAGAATTGATAAGTGGTGAGCCAGGTCGGCCAGGAGCGAAATCTGAAATATTCTACAAGTATGGTAAAAAAGATATGGTTTTAACTGAAACTATAGTCAATAATCAATTACCCGAATCATTCGAATCAAGCTATTATCATAAACAAATGGACAACACAATGAAATGTGAATTCGTGAAATTAGGTGGTGAAAAAACAAGGTATAATTACGAATTTGAATACACGAGAATTAATTGGATAATGCCAAAACTTATTGCAATTCTTTTTCCGAGTATGTATACAAAACCGGCAGAGAAATGGATGGTACAGTTTAAAGAGTTTGTTGAAAAACAGTAATTAAATATATTAAATGTTTCAAATTGTTCTTTAACAATTAATTCCAATAACTTATAAACTAATTTGATAAACTTCTTAAGATATAACTACCCCCAACAGCGGTTATCAAGAATAGCTCGGACTTGAACTAAAAACAATAAAATGATCAACTAATAATGAAACAGCCCTCACGTTGACAAGTCTGCACTTCCCTACCCGATACTTGTGTTAAGCGAGACCGTTGCGAGTAATTTGATAAAGCATACATTAATTGTTAATTTCACTTTATCTTTTCAAATGAAGAAAAAAATTAAAATCACATCAAGAAAGGAACGGAAATTATGGATTTCGGCATTAGTGGTTTTAATTGCGATCTACGCCACGCTGTTTCTGGGAGGTCAACTTCTGGATTTAATGGTTGAACGGCGAATAATAGAACAGGGTTTATTTTACTTATTCCTTCTATTATTCATCACATTCATAATTAGCGGATGGAAAAGTTCCAGAAATAGATTAGAAAATTGGATTTATGCTGGAGTGATTGCAGTTTATGGCATGGCTTTGTTACGAATGGATATCACTACTTCTGAGCGCTCCCATATGATTGAATATGGGCTACTCTCAATTTTAATTTATGAAGCATTGATTGAAAGAAAGCGCAATGGTGTGAATGTCAAAATACCAGTCCTGACTTCAATTTTGGGAGCTGGAACTATCGGATTATTGGATGAATGTATTCAGTATTTTTTATCCTATCGCATTTTCGATATGGTAGACATTGGGTTCAATTATTTGGCATCTGCATTCGGAGTAATTACAAGTATTGGAGTTAGAAAATTAAAACAAGTTTTTACGAATTGGCAAATGAAGTAGATAAGAATATAAAAACTATACGCAACAACTCATATCGAAAATGGCTAGCAATGTCGAATCAGATTCTTTATCATCATAAAAAACTATATTTTTAATCTAACTAAATGAAAAGCGGCTTCACCATTGCCCGCCCTTACCTATCCCGAGCTTGTTGAAGGGTCATAGCTGCGAGCGTGGGAATGCATACGAAAGCAAATCAATAGAATTTAACAGTTGGCTAACAAAAAGAAAAAATGGACTTAAATAAAGTGGTAAAACAATGGTTTAAAAAATGGGAAAAAGGAGATTATCTCAACCTCCCTATTTCGGCAAATTTCACACATATAAGTCCCTTTGGCACTATAAACGGAAAGAAGACATATCTTGACTTGGTTAAAGAGAATGAAGATAAATTCATTGGACAATATTTTGAAATACACGATGCAATTTATGAATCGAATAGGGCTTGTGTTCGATATACTGCCAATCAAGGAAAAGATTTTAGTTTGGACGTAAGTGAATGGTATTATGTAAAAAATAATCTGATTGAAAAAATAGTCGCATATTACCACATAGGCGACATACGCGAAGACAGAAACATTGAAAACTACAATAATTAAATAAATGTACGATACGCCAACAATGGTTATAAGTAATAGCTTGTTTTCGTAGATTTTCAGTTTGGGATGCACTTACAAAGTTAAGTGCTAAACCAAGCAACTAATGATCGCCGCGACCGTTGTGCAACATAAACGTTTGAATACAGTGGTAGAAATTGTAACCGACCATTTATTAGTTTGGAAATAGGATTATCAGTTATTTTATCTGAACATTCTAAGGTCAAACTCTCAATTTTTGCAAGAAATGGAATACGCTCGGCAAGAGGCAATCATTGATGTGACGCGTAAAAGAAAGAAGCTATTTTAGCTTATGACAAACTTTACAAAGATTTTAACCGAATTTTTGAAATAATTGAAGTGCAAATTTCAGATTCTCCGAATAATCACCTGGAGAAATTTGAAAAAAAAAGGAAATTGTTAAAATGGCTTTTTAATTTTAAATATGAAAAGATTAAAAATCGTAATATTAATGTTTACTGTCATTACAGCATCAAGTTTTAAAGACACACACAAAGAACCACCATCTGAAAAAGTTTCAGATGAAAAAATTGAATTACAAAAACATAGACAAATGAAAATATTATTCGTTCTTACATCTCACGATAAATTAGGAGATACTGGAAAAAAAACAGGATTTTGGGTTGAAGAATTTGCAAATCCATATTACACATTATTAGACAAAGGTGCAACTATTACAATTGCAACACCCAAGGGAGGGGCTGCACCCATAGATCCTAGTAGTGATTCGCCAGATGCTGCAACTGAATATACAGAACGTTTTGATAAGGATGCTGAAGCAAAAGAAAGAATTGCAAACACAAAAGTGTTGGCAGATATGAATCCGGACGATTTTGATGCTGTCTTTTATCCTGGAGGACATGGTCCGTTATGGGACTTGTCAAACGACAAGACTTCTATTGCTTTAATTGAAAAATTTAATAGTCAAGAAAAGCCCATTGCCTTTGTCTGTCACGCACCCGCAGCGCTAAAAAAAGTGAAAGGTGCAAATGGAAATCCATTGGTAAAAGATAAAAAAGTAACAGGATTTACAAATACTGAAGAAGAAGCGGTGGGACTTACTAATGTTGTGCCATTTTTAGTAGAAGATATGTTGAAAAAAAACGGAGGAATCTACTCTAAAAAAGAAGATTGGGCATCTTATGCTATTCAAGATGGAAATTTAATTACGGGTCAAAACCCAGCTTCATCAGAATTGGTAGCAGAATTATTAATAAAAAAAATAGACCATATTATTAAATAGTACTTATAAAAAACCAGTAGCTAACAATGCATAAGAGCAATAGCGGTTTGGATCTTAATTTAAACCGTTTTGCTTTTAATTAAGTATCTTGTTATTAGAAAGTAGCAGCTTTTTAATCCGCTAATGCTCATGAACTTGACCATTGGGCACAATTAAACTGTCTGTGTTCACATCCAATAAAATTCATGCCTATCGATTTTTTAATCAAAATCAACTATTATGAAACCATTTAAACTCCTAACGTTCTTTTTGCTTTTTAGCCTATTGTCAGGTACTTTGTTGGGTCAAGACCGACTTCCTATTATCGACATGCATATGCATATTGGTGCGCCATTAGACTTACCTGCTGGTGCTCCAGCTCCTTGTCTGCCTCAACCATGCGTTAGAAAGGGACAGGCAACAGCAGATTCATCTAATAATCTTATAAAGACGCTCGAAGCAATGGATCGCTATAACATTGTCAAAGGGTTTCTAAGTGATGTTAATGTGAATGAGCTCCAAGAGTGGGCAAATGCAGCACCCGGTCGCTTCATTTTATCCTCATTTATTCTCGATCCGGCTAATTCTTCTCTAGAGGAACTAAGAAAGGAGCTAAAGGCTAAACGAATGGGGGGAATTGGTGAGATCGGATCACAACTTATAGGGATGGCTCCCAATGATCCCCGGCTAGACCCTTATTTTGCATTGGCGGAAGAATTTGATGTTCCGGTTCTGATTCACACCGAGGGAATTGGTCCTCCATTGCCCAGCTTTCGTGCTTCTGCCGGTAGCCCTCTTTTACTTGAAGCAGTGTTGGTAAGCCACCCGAAACTGCGGCTATTCGTGGAGAATTCCGGATATCCTTATCTAGATGAAATGATTGCCATGATGTACCAGTATCCACAACTATATGGAGATTTATCTACGATAACTTGGATTATTCCACAAAGTGCTTTTTACGACTACCTGAAACGACTCATCGAAGCCGGACTCGGAAAACGATTGATGTATGGGTCCGATCAGATGCGCTGGCCTGAAATGATTGGGAAAGGAATCGAAGCTATTGAAGAAGCTGATTTTTTAACGAACGAACAAAAAAGAGACATCCTTTATAACAACGCAGTCAATTTTCTGAAATTAGATATGGAGCATTAAGTACTAGTAAAGTATTTTAGCTGATTAAACATCGGATAGATTTAAACTGCTCACAACAACACACAACGCTAACGGTTTTGTCTGTAGTAAGCTTGATGCTTCTCATTTAGAAAATCAATATCTTTAACTTAAAAAAAAAGCAAGTGGCATTGCCATTGCTGGGAAAAGCACGCTGCCACGCCGGTAGCGGATGCCAGCCCGACAGTTTATTCTGGCGGGTACGTTCGGGCGGGCTGCTGATTCGCACCCTGTTGCGCGGCTTTCAACATTTGCTCCGCAAATTTGGTTCCGTCCGAATCTCAGCCGCAAGTCGCCACAAACATTATATGAAACCGTTGACGGCAATTCACCATGATAACCTTAGACTACGAACTTTTTGGAGCCGGTTGGGCCAATGTAACCATTGGGAATGGAAATTCTCAATTTACATTGTCATACTCCTATTTACACGATTCACTCAAAGAACTTGCGAAATCGGCTGTACAAATAAAACATTCACAAAGCAGCACAATTGTCTTTGTTTTAGAGCCTGAAGAATGTCAATTGATCTTAAATAAATTAGAAACTAATAAATTGCGGTTTGAATTAAGGAAGTATCCCGAATGGTCTGAATACAATTCAACTAGAACAAATTTTGAACTTTTGATGAGTGGTACCTGTACTGTGAATAATTACATCAATGAAGTTAGAAATATCTTGATAGGTATATTAGAAAAAATGAGCCCATCAGATTATAAAAAGAAATGGAAACTAAGCGATTTTCCAATATCAGAGTATGAACTCTTGAGATAGACTACCAGCATCACCGATATCTGTAAAGCTAATTTTGCCTATTAGATGATATGTTGAACAAATAACCTACATTTATCTAACCGAAAATATTGACCAAGCGGCTTCGTCATAGTCCGCCAGTACCGGATAGGTAATTGCCTGCATGGTTCGGGTGGGCGCTCGGGCGGGAGGCGTACCCCGTCCTGTTCTGAGCATGTTAAAGGACCATAGCTGCACACATTAGTGGCAATTATAACAAAATGCATAAAGGGAACAATCCTATATTACCAAAAAATAGAATTGAATTTCTAGATGCCCTTCGAGGCGTGGCGCTTTTAGGTATTATTCTAGCCAATATGGTAAGCTACTCACTCTTTCTATATTTGGCGGATCATCAACTTAACAATATCGGATTATCTAGATTAGATAAGATCCTTGATTTCCTAGAACTGATGTTGATAGAAGGTAAATTTTACACGATATTTTCTATATTATTTGGAATAGGATTTTCAATAATTATAGAGAGGTCAAGGTCAAAAAATCAGAATTTTATAAGATTCTTTTTGTGGAGAATGACATTATTAGCCTTAATGGGAGTAATTCATGCCATTTTCTTTTGGCATAATGACATTTTACTATTTTATGCCTGCTGTGGAATGTTACTAATTCCAATGTCAGGGCTTTCCGGTAGGACTATCCTCTTTATCGCAATTATTATGTTTCTTGTTCCGCTGGGAATAAAGTTGACTTTTGGAACAACGGGAGACCTATTTTTACAGATTCAAAATCAACTATTTGAAAAATATGGGTTTACAGAAAGTAATAGAGTAGATGTATGGACAAATGGTAGTTGGATTGATATCTTACAATTAAATCTAAGCATGTGGTTTGGTCAATTTGAATACGTAATTGGTCATGGCATGATCTATAAAATATTTGGAAGTTTTTTAATTGGATATTTATTTGGCAGAAGAAAGCTTCACGAAAGATTAGTAGAGCTTAAGCCGGATTTAAAAAAAATTGCTTTATGGGGTGTACTTATAGGCCTTGTACTAAATTTCATTTATGCATCAAACTTTTATACCGAATCCTGGAAATTGTCCCTATCCGAGACCTTCGGTATACTACCATTAAGTTTAGGATATATTGCTTTAACCGCGATATTCTGGCAGAGTGATCAATTTAAAAAAGGAATGTCGCTATTTGTTCCGGTTGGAAGAATGGCATTGACCAATTACATATTTCAAAGTGTTATTTGTACATTGATATTTTACAATACCGGTCTTGCGCTTGGAGCAGAATATGGGCCTTCTCGTTATTTACTGCTTGGACTTATTATATATGCGTGTCAAGTAATTATGAGTAAAGTTTGGTTAGCAAAATTTCAATACGGCCCACTAGAATGGTTATGGCGATCGTTAACATATGGAAAAATTTTAAGTAACTTGAAAAATAAAAACCACTAACAATAAGTATGTGCCATATGCTTTGGATTATTCTGTCAAGTTGATTCTAACGTAACTGCGCTTTTTGTGGTTTTACATGCAAAAAGAACTTTCGGAGGTCTCCCTGAACCAACTTTGCGAAGTGACACGCCACTCAAATTCCGTTTGATACAAATGTACTTTTAAATATATTCCACTCAAATGCAAAGAAAGTAAGGATTATCTAAATAGACTTAATGAAGAATTAGTGAATGAGTTACAGACCGGCGGAGAGTTATTTTTATCAAATGCTATTGTAAATGAAATGTATAGTTTAAGAGATTGTATTGTTAATTTCAGGACTTCGAAAAATGATATTACAAAGATTATTGAAATTATAGTTAGAGAGGGAAGAAAGACTCATTCGAGATTACAAGAACGAAAAATGAATTCATAAGGTGTTGCAACAACATATAACCCTTAGACAAATTGGTTGGGCACCATTAAAATAGAAAACAATGAAAAATATTTTAGGAATACTCTTTTTGGTTTTTATCATTTCTTCTTGTAAAGGTCAAACTGAAAAGGTTAGTAATAGACTAATTGGAGGTCCATGTGAGGATTGTGATGCGGCTTTAGACTATAAAGTCTTGAATATCGACCCAGAACCGACTGTAACAATAAATGGATTTAACACGACCGATCCAAAAATCAAAATTACTGGAACCGTTTTGAAGCCTGATGGTAAAACACCGGCGGACAACGTGATTCTCTATGTTTATCAAACGAATCGTAAAGGATTTTACGAACCCAGCGAAAACCCGGTCGGTTGGGAGAAAAGGCACGGAAAATTTCGGGGATGGATGAAAACAGGTTCCGATGGAAAGTTTGAATTTTATACATTCAGACCGGCACCATATCCCGACGGAAGAGAGCCAGAACACATTCATCTATACATAAAGGAGCCCGGTAAAAATCCCTATTATGTGGATAATTATCTGTTCGATGATGACCCTATGCTAACCAATGAGGAAAGAAAGTCAATAGACAAAAGAGGTGGCTCAGGAATAATAGAATTAGAAAATAATAATGGGATATTCTCTGCAAATAGAGATATTATTCTTGGATTGAATATTCCGGACTATTAATAAGAAGACGTTGCACAACAATGGCCATTATATGAATAATGTAAAAAATAAAGCTATTTCAAGATTTATTGTTATTTTAATACTGAACATTAATCCATTTTAAAATGAACACATTTTCATACTATTTCACATTCTTAGTGATAATTTTTATTATCGGACCGAAGTCTGCTTTGGCACAGAAGCAAGATGAATATAAAGTTGTAGTAAATCACGAGGAACAATATTCGATTTGGCCGGTCAATAAAAATCCTCCCAAGGGTTGGCAGGAGACAGAGATACTTGGAAATCAAGCCAAATGTCAAGATTACATAGAAGAAGTTTGGACCGATATGCGGCCTTTAAGTATTCAAAAAATGAATTTACCTGAAAATACGGAGTACTTCGTAGTTATAAATCATGAAGAGCAGTATTCCATTTGGCCAAAAGAACTCGCTTTGCCAAAAAATTGGAAGCCAACAAAAATCCATGGAACCCTCTATCCTTGTGTGAAATACATTAAAAAAGCTTGGACAGATATGCGGCCTTTAAGTCAACGTAAAGGGAGAATGATTAGGAAAAACTGAGAGGCCGTAAGCTTGAAGAATTATCAAATTTTTTAACAAAAAAGTTCGTAAATATGGTTTGTGACAACCTTTATTTTTTGAGAATACTAACCCCACACAAAATCATATATAAAAATTGCTCAAGACTTGGTTATCTTTAAATTCTCCCTACTTTTAAAAAACAATTAAAGCCGGAAGATTTGTGCTTCTAATGAATCGCACTTTTCTTACCGGGTGTATTCCATCAAATAAATCAAGGGAAAATCAAATGAAAAAAAAGTTTACAATTTATTATAATAGGCTGCGCGGTCAGCTATGGTTTAGACCGCTACTATTTTGTTTGTTCTCGGTTGCTGGTGCTTTAGCAGCTCATCAAGCCGATGGAATTGGAATCAATGACCTTGTTCCCAATATTGATACCGAATCAATCGAAGGCCTCTTAGATACCATTTCAGCCAGCATGTTGGTCATTTCAATATTTGCTGTTGCATCCATGCTCTCCGCATTCTCGTCGGCAAGTGGTACAGCAACCCCAAGATCTTTCAAAATCGTAGTCACGGATGATGTATCACAGAATGCACTGTCTATTTTTATAGGAGCCTTCATCTTTAGTATAGTTGCGACGATAGCACTTGATAATGGATATTATGAAAAAGCAGGTAGATTTATTCTGTTTTTGTTGACTTTATTATTGTTTGTAGTTGTTATACTTACCTTTTTAAAGTGGGTAGGGAGAATTTCAAGATTAGGACGTTTAGAGCACACAATACAGCAAGTAGAAACAGTTGCTTCCAAGTCCTTATCCACCTATATAAAACATCCTTATCTAAAAGCTCTTCCGATAAAAGATAAATTCGATGCTGGTAAAGTAATCTTCGCAAATACTATTGGATATGTTCAACATATCAATTTGGAGTCTTTACAAATGTTGGCAGAAGAAAAGGAATTTAGAATTCAACTTAATTGTCTTCCGGGCAAGTTTGTCCATAAAAATTTTGCCATTGCACACCTAAGCTCAGCCCATAATTTGGATATTAATGAGATCCAAAAAAGTATAAACGAGTCAATTCATATAGGTCACACTAGATTATTCAGCGAAGATCCTAGATTTGGATTAATATCATTGACTGAAATTGCAAGTAGAGCCTTATCCCCTGGCATTAATGACCCTGGAACGGCAATCCAAATTCTAGGTAGCCACGAAAGGTTGTTTTTTTTATGGCAAGAAATAGAAAATAACACTGATGAAACAGTGGAATATGATCGAGTAGAAGTGCCTAAAATCTCGATTCAAGATTTCTTTGACGATGCTTTTAGACCAATTGCGAGGGACGGTGCAGTTAATATTGAGGTGATGTTGAGATTACAGAAAGCATTGACATCAATAGAGACTATTTCTAATCCAGAATTAAAAGAAGCTGCAATGCAACATTCCATAAAAGCGTACAACAGAGCTGAAATAGGAATGGAGTTTAAAGACGATATCGCTATTTTAAGAACACATTGTTTATTTAACAAAAATCTATAAAGCAAGAAGAAAGCGTAACAGTGTTTATATTTAATGGGTAGTGCTCGCCAACTTACGAAAATTGCGCTCGCCAGTTCGTTTCGCTCGTGGCTCAGGGATTTTCTATTTGGTTTTTTTGCATAATCTAGTGCTTAAACTACGCAACAAACCATACACAAGGCCTTTAGCTTTCACAAGAACTTCAATAACATGATAACGTTTTATCTACTTGTACTACTTCTATGTTTGTTGTAAACAGAGAGATTCTGAATGGATTGATCTATCTAAACATGAAGGATTATTTGAAATTAATGCAACTGACAAATTCGAAACCTATTCCACACAATCGAAACCAGAGCATCTACAAAATACTATCGGAAACATTGAGTCAGCAAAAGAATACTTTGATAAAATATTTGATTAGCATCTAAAATTTGCTGTTCTTTTCATTGGTAATAAAAACCGGAAAAAAAATGCATTTGCACCTCCTCCGGGAATGCCACAAGCTTATTACGATGGGAACATGGTGCTTGGATTGGAAAAATCAGTTATGGCTCACTTACAGGAGGAAACCTTAAAAAATGCTTCAATTACGGAACTCGATACCCTGAAAAAATATCACGGAAGTGAGATAAATTTGGATTTATTTTACAGAGATGCCTTGCCTATTCATGAACTTGGAGATTTGTATCAATCTTTTCATACCGGTAGAAAATCACAAAGAAAGTGGCTGGATGAACTTTTTGCAAATCTTTGTCAAGTTGGCGTAGTCAAAAATTTTAAAGACCAAAGTACTTTTCAAAGAATGGATGCTTATCAAGGGTATGTAATTAGGGCCGACCAATGGGGAGAAATAATATTCACATCACTTGATCAATTTGAAAAAGACTATTTTGAGATATTCAAGCAAGGACGAAATTATATTCAAAAGCCAAAAGATTACATGCGTTGTATGGAGACAATATTCTAATCAAATTCCGAGACTTTCATATTAAAATCAATACTAAAATCCGTGAAAAAATTGTCACAAAAAATTATTCGAGATGATGCTTAAGGAATTTGGAATTGAAACTATGCATATATTAGAATGGAAATACGATAGCTAACTTCGTATAAAAAAATTTGCTAAATTAGTATTACCCAACGTCAGGTGCAGTTTTGTTACATCTGATTTTCCTTCAAAAATCAGCGCACACAAAACCGCTACCCATCTTTTACAAGCGCGTTGTAACCAATTTATTATAATGACTTATGGACAAGAAATTAAAAATCAAAGTGTTCCCCAAAGCGCATTTATGGTTATTAATACCATTTGTACTAACAATCGCTGGATTTTATTTGTCATATTGGAGTAAATTCAGTGAAGCTCCATGGCGACAACATATGCATGGTTTATCAGCTACTGCCTGGTATATTCTTGTAATATTACAGCCTTGGTTAATTCATAATAAACCTCCTATCTATCATAAAAAATTGGGGATTATAGGCATCTTTTTAGCAGGTGCTGTAGTTTTTTCAGCAGCTCAAGTGATGCCGCATCAGGTAGTAAACGAGTTTCTTCCAGACGTGCTTAAATATGGATTTTCTTTTGCTGATTTATGCGCGCTTGCCGGTTTTAGTATATGTGTAATCGTAGGAGTATGGAGTGCTAGAAATATCAATGTACATGCCCGATGGTTAATTTCAACAGTATTTTGGATTTTATTACCAGCCACGGCCCGATTAGTTTTTTTTCCTATGTTAAATATCTACGATGGCAACCCTCCTATTACCTATTTACAAACGGTTTATATTTGTTTCGTTTTGACGACTTTATTACCATTACTTTATATGATATTCTTGGATTACAAAAGGGAGAATAAAGTATATAAATCGTATCTATTTACATTAAGCGGGATTACCTTTTATACGTTAGCTATTGCTCCCATGGGAAAATGGCCATGGTGGATTGACATTTGCCATAATATCATTGGAAAAGGAATGTAATATAATTGGCTACAACACCGGCTATAATTCAGCAGGTCTGAATCGTAAACTTGATATTTATTGCTACATTTAACCTTATTATTAATTGGAATGAATTCGGTGAGAAGCTCCTACATCCAACTTGTCCGCCTACTCTTTAGCATCGACGAACACTACGAGTGTCGTGCCTATACTACCGAAATTATATCCAAACCCTTTTGTGCTATTTGATCCTGCCGCTTTCTATAAGGTGGTTTTTTTAATAATTCTTAAATTAAAATATATGACCTCCGGAAATACCAACATTAAAGATGCCATAGGGTGTACCCCAATGATAGAATTAAAAAATATAGTCCCCCCTAATTCTGCCCGAATTATAGCAAAATTAGAAAGTGCCAATCCAACAGGAAGCATGAAGGACAGAATGGCCAAAGCAGTAATTGAAGAAGCCGAAAGAAAAGGGTTTATAAAAAAGGGAAGTACTATTGTAGAATATACGGCCGGAACAACAGGTATATCACTCGCATTTGTATGCGCATCCCTTGGTTATAATTTTCATGCAGTCTTTTCTGATGCTTTCAGCAATGAAAAGAGAATTACGATGAAGGCTTTTGGAGCTACCATTACAGACGTATTAAGTGATAATAAAAAAATAACTGAACGTCTCATTAAAGAGATGATTGATACATCAAGGAAGTTTAGTGAGCAAGAAAATCACTGGTGGGCAGATCAATTAAACAATCGTGATGCAGAGAAGGGTTATTATTCGCTTGGCGATGAAATATGGGAACAATCTAAAGGAAGTGTAGATGCTTTTGTTCATACAGTAAGTACGGCACATTCCATCCATGGTGTAACTAAAGCGCTTTTAAAGCATAACGATAAAATACAAACATTTGCCGTAGAACCAGATGAGTCTGCAGTCTTGTCTGGTCGACCTTCCGGCTCACACAAAATTGAAGGTATTGGCATCGGTTTTATTCCTCCGTTATGGCAACCGGAAATAGTAAACGAGATTTTAACTGTTACAACCGAAGATGCTATGAGTATGGCTAGAAGAGTTGCTAAAGAAGAAGGAATTTTTGCAGGTACTTCTACCGGAGCCAACATTTGCGCATCCCTGAAAATAGCGGAGAGACTTGGTCCTGGAAAAACTGTAGTAACCCTAATTGTTGATTCCGGGCTGAGATATATCAGTACGCCTTTATATCAATCCCTATAAACAAAAAACTCACTAAAAACAGCACACAATACCGGCTATAAATAATTACTTGTTCTCGCCTATTTCTGAAAATTACTTGCAAAAGTTCGTTTCGTTCGTGCCTCGCGTATTTTCTATTCGGTTTTTATTTGCTAAATTAGTTGCTAAATCACCCAACAAAATCACGCAAAAAACTGTTGGTGATCGTTCTCATGCTTTTGAAAAATTTAATAATTCTATTCCTGAGCCTTCTTATCCTAAGCTGTTCAAAACAAACAGCAAAATACGACTTGGGCATCAGCAATGTCAACCTTATTGATGGAACGGGAAGTCCTATTCAGGAGGGAGTATCCGTTTATATTAACAAGGGAAAAATAGTTGAAATTAATACGTTGACTACTCATCAAATTGAAAACGTCATTGACGGCACCGGCAAGTACCTGATACCCGGATTATTCGATTGCCATGTTCATACAACAAGCTTTCAAGAAGACTTTCCTAAACTGATCCATTATGGAGTTACTTCCGTTTTTGTGCCCGGCGGGAGTACTTGCACGAATGATTATTATGCCACACTTCGATCTATAGGAAACCAAGACTCCATACCTGCGCCACGAGTATTTCATACCAGCCAGCATTTTACTATGGAAGGACGGCACCCGGTAAAAACTTATGCCAGTAGTAACTGGAAAGAAGGTGAGACGGTATTCTTTCTTAAGGATACAGCTCAAATTGCTGAAATAGTTAAAGAAGTGGCCAAGTATCCTATTCTTGGAATAAAGCTGACGATTGAAGATGGGCCTGCTCCACCCTTTGTTGAGCGAATGCCGCAAGATTTTATTAACAAGACAGTTTCAGAAGCAGCTAAATACGGATTGGAAGTTTTTGCGCACGTAAGTGACAATGAGGAATTTTTGATGGCTGTAAAGGGTGGTGCTCAAAATATTGTTCATTTCGTAGGAATTGAGATTGATTGGGAGAACGATGAACATATTTCAGCGATCAATAAACTATTGGACCGGGAGGGTTCAATTGTAACGACACTTATGATTGATAAATCGTTCATCTATCCATTGAATCCTGAATGGCTTAAGACACCTTCAATAATTGAAGCATATCCGGCAGTCGAATTAAAAAAACTTCTTACCCCTCAAGCGATTGGACGCGCACAAAAAATGGCCGCGCTAACCAAGTTGGAATATGGTCTGGATGAAATTTCCATGGAGAGCTTATTCTTATCAAAAGTGGAGGATATTCAAAGACTTCTTGATCTTGGAATGAACATTACACTTGGTACTGATGCTGGTAATTCCTTCAATTTTCACGGATACAGCCTGCACGAAGAAATGCAAATACTTGAAATGGGTGGAATCGCGCCACGAGACATCATCAAAATGGGAACACTTAATGCTGCAAGAATGATGCATGTTCAAGATAGTCTAGGTTCTATTGAGCCGGGAAAACTTGCTGATTTAATTCTACTGAATGCGAACCCTTTGGCATCTATTAGTAATTGCTTGGACATAAATACGGTGATTAAGAACGGTGTGATACAAAAGAGGATTGATAAATAAAATCGGCTACCAACAGATGGGATGAGTGAATGAAGTTTCATCGGTCAGGATATTTCGGCGGCTCTTGAAAAGTCCGCGACGAAGTGTAAATTAAATGTTTGTGACTTGTACTAGTGGAAACGTTGGTGATTTTTAAACCCCGCACATCATAGTGAGTTCAAAAAATTTTGGAAAAATTCCTAAAATGGCTGTATGTTATGAAAATGATAGGATAGGAAACTGGAAATCTAATGAAGAATACTATTTAAATCATTTAATTGAAGCTGGAGGAATTTATACCAATATAAATGATTACAGCAAATATCTTGAAGCATTAAGGCAACGACGAATATTTACTGATTCGACACATGTTCTACTTTTTAAATCAATGTCCATGAAAATTGAATTTCATTCACATCATATGAGCGTTTTGAAAGGTAAGAAATCGTCGTATGCCATGGGTTGGGAAATAACAGATTCTTTAGCTGTATCAGCAGGATTATATTATGGAGTTAATAACCGTGTTGAACTAAGAGAAAAAACTTGAGAGAAATTTAGGCGACACAATATTGTTAAAGACTTAGTTACAGTATAAACTTAAAACAATAACAATGAAAAGAAGTGGGATTTTTTTAGTATTAATTATTCTCTTGGGTTCATGTAAAAAAGAAAGTTTCAATAGACAATACCAAAGTAATAATTACTACCAAATTGCAAAAAATAGACAAGTAGCCGAATGGGAACCGGCCCAAGGTGTGTATTTTGTTTGGCCTCCAGTTATTCCTAAAGAACTAATTATTGAATTGTCAAATGACACCCGTATTTTTCCAATTGTGGATGGACAGGCAGGACAGGCACATGCGGAAAAATGGCTTGTAAAGTGGGGAATAAATTTACAAAATGTGAATTTCTTGCATCTAAAGACTGAGGAGGAACTTCAGCCAAGAGATTGGGGACCAAGTGCAGTTTTTACGGGAACGGGAGCATTTAAAATTACGGATGGACAGTATAAATACGCCTGTCCTGGAACAGACCTAAAATGCAATGATTCTCTAGAATTTCAAAAGAAAGACAATGGCCAAATATACAGAAGTACCATCGTAGATACTGCTATTGTTTACCTTGGGAATAAACTTGGTTTTGATGTTTTGGAATTACCATTTACAAATACAGGGGGAAATGTAATCACCGATGGTATGGGTACGGCATTTTCTACTTGTGTCCTTTTAACAGAAAACAGATTCAACGGAATAAGCGATAAAGAATTTTTTCAATTGAACGACTCACTATTAGGACTGTCAAACTATAACATTATTTCAAATTTTGACAAAATTGGTATTCAACATATTGATTGTTTGCTGAAATTGATTGACGAAGAAACTATTTTAGTTGCTGAACCACCAAAAAACCATGAATTATATAGTATTTACGAGAATATTGTTCAAAATGAATTATCACATCTGAAAACTATCTATAATCGTCCTTACACAATTAAAAGAATTAAAGTAGCTCCTTATTATACTGATGATGAAGCAGCTTATCTTACTGCTTACACCAACTCTCTAATACTAAATAAAAATGTTTACGTACCGCTCTTTGGTATTGAGGAAGATTCTTTAGCTTTGGAAACGTGGAGATCTGTAATGCCCGGGTATTCAATTAAAGGATATGAATATGTGCTTAAAGATCAACCGGTTAAAACTAAGTATCATTTTGAGGGTTTTGAAGAGTTAGGAGTAGAAACGGGATGGTTATACGAAGATGCCATACACTGCAGAATAAAATCAATATGGGATGAGAATATGGTTTTTATTTCTGTTAAAAAAGTCTTGCCTGAAGTTAACATTAACCAAAGTGCTGTGCTTAATGCCACGATTATAGATTATAATAATGCCAATTTAACTGTTGAGGAAGTATTCCTGAAATGGAGGGTGAAAGGTGAGGAATCGTGGGTAAAACAGAAAATGACAATGGATACTAACCCGAATCATTGGTTTGCGGAATTTCCAGCCAAGGAAAAAGAGATAGAGATCGAATACTACATAGAAGCACAATCAGGTTCTGGTGCAACTCAAAATAGACCAATTACAGCACCGGAAGGATTTTATACATTCAAATACGTTACACATAAAAGTATATAATCCGATAAGGGGTATACAACGCCCTTATGTTCTGCTTAGAAGATGCAGGATATTCAAATATGACTAGAATATTAATGATAATTTTAATTTTCACTTTTAAACTTTGTTAGTGGTTTAGTGATACTTTCGATTTTAGTATTAATTTACTTGAGGTATTGTGTGAAAGACGAACCTTAATAAAATACAGAAGCAAAAACTAAGTTTAACAAGGTTGAAAAATTATAAGTAGTTTAGTGCTTACATAATGAGTAGTCTCGATTCGCTAACTTAAGATTTTCCTGCTGAAAATACCGGCAATTAATGCCGTACTATTCTTATACATAAACGCTGTATACAAATTACAAAGACATCATATGAATGAAATTAAATATCCTAAATCTTTTTCACACATTGGAATAACTGTTCCGGAAATAAATCAAGCAGTAAAATTCTATCAGGATATTATGGGATGGTATGTAATAATGCCTCCGTCTATCATAAAAAAAGAACATGATACCGCTATTGGACAAATGTGTATTGATGTTTTTGGAACGAATTGGGAAGAATTCGAAATCGCCCATATGTCCACTTCAGACGGTATTGGTATAGAATTATTTTCTTTCCCACACGGAGTAAAAAAAGCCCCTGAATTCAATCCATTTAATACCGGACTCTTTCACTTTTGTGTTCAAGACCCGGATATTGAAAATTTGACCAAAAGAATTGTGGAAGCAGGGGGCAAACAGAGAATGCCAATACGAGAATATTATCCAAATGAAAAACCATATAAAATGGTTTATGTGGAAGATCCCTTTGGAATTGTTTTTGAAATCTACACTCATAGTTATGAACTGACGTATTCTTCAGGCGCCTATTCAGTATAAAAACCATTTGCCAACATCGTGTTTTATTAATTGTCTTGGCTGATACCTATTTAGAAATTTCGAAGGAATTCTCATTGGTTCGAGATTGTTTATTAAATTAGGCGTAAAACCGCGTAACTAAGTATTAAAGAACACGTTTGCTATGAAATCAGTACGTCTGCAGAAAATACTAAAGTTGACAATCATCTATACTATTTTAATCACTGGTTATACCAGTTGTAGACACAGTATAAAATCCGATTTTAGCCACATTGAAATTATCCTGGATTCAACTTCCTTTGAAAAACTGGTCGCGAACGACTATATCTCAAATATCTTAGCCCCCAGCACCTACGATACCATGTTGGCTTCTCCACTGGTGTTAAGCTACTACCTGCAAGGTGAAACCGATTTCATTCATTTCAATCCCAATAGGGGTTATTTTGCTTCTCAGCGGGGAACCGCTTATCTTATTTTTCAAAGCAGAAGACCCGGACAAGGAAAATTATTGGAAGAGCAATGGCAAAGGGTTTCAAACGATTCCCTCGTTCGATATGATGTTACGGGTCCGGATTTTACATTAACTGAAGTCGTTTACAATCACCATGACTACCTCAGTAAAAAGCAGCATAACAACCTTATTCCCATGTTGAGCTCCTACTCGGTGGAAAGCTATCGAAACTGGGGTTTGGGTGATTCGGTAGAAGTTGGCATGAAGCAATTTCTATCAAAGGATTCGGCAAATAACAGTAAACTATATAAAAACATTATTTCGATTGATCTGGAAATCACACAGAAGGAATTAAATGATCTGACACCGGTTTTGGAACTTATGGGATATCGAAAAATAGATAAGAGCTTTTTTAAGAATGCTGAGCCTACTATTTCTTACGTTATAAACAATAATCTGGACATTACGAAAGTAAAAAAGTTAAGCTTACAACTTTCTGAAGATGCCGGCAATAAGAGTTTTAACTATGGCTCTATGAGCTTACGAATTAAAAAAAATAAAGCTGAATTTTCTTTTTAACCAAACTGCCGGCATTGTCATATATTGAAATGACTAAATAGAATGAAAACGAGCATTTACCGCTTTTGAGAAAGCCGGGGATAAAGGTGATATTGAATTTTTAGATAAGGATTGGTAAACAATGTCTCCCCTCCTCTTTCAACAAAAAGGATCGAAGGGTAGTCATCGCAAATAATATGGAAACTTAAAAAACAGGAATCATTACAAATTCTAACATTGAATTTATGAGTCGTATTAAAAATTTCGTAAATTTAAGTAGGTAAAATACAACAATAAATCCTCCCGGGTGGATCCGGGAATTTTTGCAAATTTAGTTTAAACTACAAGGGTTATGAGTATGGCAACCGAGGCATACATTTACACGCATAATGAGAGTGAGTTGCGTTGGATGGGGAAGACATCAACCCACTTCTTAGCCACAGGAGCACTTACCGGAGGAGCATTTGGTCTTGTTGAAGAACAGTCAATGCGGGGTGTGAGCGTGCCGCTTCATAAACACGACAACGATGTAGAGTCTTTCTATATCCTCGAAGGCGAAATATCATTTTTTTTGAACGATAATCCCGGCGTTCGAGCTACCAAGGGTTCCTTTGTACACATTCCGGGAGGCACGATACACGGTTTCCGTATCGAGTCTGAGACCGTACGTTACCTCATCCTCACAACGCCGCTGCACGTGGAATTTTATCGTGCGATTAGCTTGCCTTTGTTTGAAGCTCCAATAGACGATACTACCATTGCCAATGCATGCCGGAAATATGGCGTTGAGTATGTGGGAGAATTGCCGGTTTAATTTGAGTATGCTGTGTTCTGTAAACCACAATTGAGGGTGAAAAAGAAAATTAATTCATAACATAATACAGCTCACAATATCACTTATATCTACACTGCGAACTTTTTTAAGAACAAAAAAGATCGAACGAACAACTTATAACTTGTTCCCTGAAATATCAATCTAAGCGACTTTAATCAAACTTTAAAAACTAGTTTTGACCCGGTTATAACAGTCTAAGGGGGATTTAAACCTCTTCTAAACTCGAAAGGTTAATAACATCCTGAAGTAAATTAGTTACTACAACATCGGCTGCAACAGAAGGGCTGAATTCGAGCTAAATACATGTTTGTCACACAAAATCACTATCTTAGAATCTCACATTATTGCGAAGTCCAGCCGTTTAAGCGGCAGAGACTGACATACATTTGATAGGGTCACTACTATTTATTCGATATGAAAAATATAAAGAATATTATATTCATTCTAGCACTATTAACTATAGGTAATAGAACACTTTCTCAGACAAATTCAAATAATGGAATTGCGCTGACAAATGTCACAATAATTGATGTTGAAAATTCCCTACAGATGGAAGAAATGACCATCATTATTGAGGGTGAAAAAATTAAATCGATTCAACCAAGTGATTCAACAAGCTTAAAAAATATAGGACAAATTATTGATCTTAAGGGAAACTATGTAATTCCAGGACTCATAGATTCTCACGTACATCTTTTTAGACCCAAAAACCGCATCGAAATTTTAACAGCACTACTTTATTCAGGCATTACAACGGTTCGTGATATGGGAGGCGATGCGCGAATGTACCAATCGCTGATGAAGGAGATCGAAAATGGAACTTTGGATGGACCGGATATCTACTACTCGGCGAACTTTTTTGGACCGACCTTTCTGGAAGATCCACGAACCAAATTTGCAGCTTCCGGATATCAACCGGGAGAAGCACCATGGATGAGAATGATCACTGAGGAAACAAACCTCCAACAAGTAGTGTCTGAAGTGAAAGAGGTGGGGGCAACCGGAATAAAAGTGTATTCCAATATCACACCGCCATTATTAAACAAAATTAGTAATGAAGCCCATACCCAAGGCTTACAAATGTGGAGTCATTCCAGTGTATTCCCGAGTAAGCCGAGCGATGCGGTAACCGCAGGCGTGGATGTTTTATCACATGGGGTTGGAATGATTTTCGAAACACAATCCAATCTGCCAATTTCTTTTAACGATGCCATAAAAAATCATATAAAACTTCAAGATTTCAAGAATACAGACGCGACAGCTCCGGAGTTTTTGTCATTATTTAAAACGATGAAGCTGAATGAGACCATTTTTGAACCCACATTGTCTTCTTGGAAGCCCATTATTCGTGCTCAAGAACAAAAAAATGCTGTAGTAGAACAAGTGAACCCAACGGCACATTTAAAAGCTGCTGCCAAAACAATAGACCCTCTTGCTATGGATGACTGGGCGAAACGAATTACCAAAGCAGCCTACCAAAATGGAGTTACTATTGCGGCTGGAACAGATTTCAATACAACCATAAAATGGGTTCAAGATGAAATCATCTTTTTGACTGAATGCGGCCTTTCAAATTTGGATGCTTTAAAAGCTGCAACTCTAAACAATGCTAGAGCAATAGGAATCGAAGACACTCACGGCTCAATTTCAATTAATAAAAAAGCCAACTTAGTCATACTCTCCCAAAACCCTTTAGAGGATATTAAAAACATCCGAACCGTTATCTCGGTATACAAAAACGGTAAAAAATACCTGAAAAAGGAATAAAAACCCTACACTTACATACCCTATGCTGAGGGCAATTTTAATTATGTTTTTAGTTTAAAACTTTATCTTAACTTTCTAATCAATAAATCAAAACAGATTAGTTATTTCCTGTCGGAATATTATTAGGCGGAAATTTGGGTGGGAGGAGTGCCAACCTGTGCTGAGCGAAGTCGTAGGACCTTAGTTGTGAGCATTGGGAACAGCTTAGAAAATGACCCGCATAATAATTAAATAATTCGAAAATAATGGATGGATGGATTGAAATAATATTGCACACCGATGATGCTCTATTAGGTATAGTAGCACAAAATGTTTTATTCGCTTATATTTTTCTTTTTATGATTATCCTGCTGGAAACGGGCTTAATAATTTTTCCTTTTTTGCCCGGAGATGGTTTACTATTTTCAGCAGGGGTAGTTGCAGCTTCTACCGAATTAAATGTTTGGATTTTACTTGTAGTCCTTATAATTGCGGCAGTTCTAGGGAATGTTTTAAACTATTCAGTTGGAAAGGTGCTTGGAAATAGGATCAGACAAAGTGATAATTTTATTATAAAAAAATATATAATAAATAATTTACCTCGTACACAAGTATTCTATGACAAACACGGTGGAAACGCAATAGTATTTGGTCGTTTTTTTCCCATTATCAGAACATATATTCCATTTTTTGCGGGAATTGTCAAAGTGGAGAAGAGTTTATTCATTGAGAAAACGATTATTGGGGCCGTTTCGTGGATATCCTTATTCTTGTTGCTTGGCTTTTTTGTTGGAGAGATTGAATGGGTAAAAAACAACTACGGACTTATCTTTCTTTGTCTTATAATAATTACATTGATTCCTTTATTATTTTCGTTGATTAAGAAAATTATATCTAAAAAGTAGAACATTTTAGAGATACCGAGACTAAACATATTTGAGAATCCCGGCAATTTTTGTTGTTGCGCGTGACTCTTTTGTAGATCTACTATTTCTACATCTGAAAAACAGACCAAAATCAAATGAACAATACCGAATTATCGAAGAGCTACGACAAAATTGCCGGTAAATGGAATGACGAAATGCTCAATTCTACTTATGGCCTTTCGATGGTCGAAAGAGCCATTCAATTTTGCACTTCCAAAGCCAAGGCACTGGATGTTGGCTGTGGCAGTGGCGGCAGAATAATAAACAAAATATTAGATTCCGGTTTTAATCTAACGGCAATAGACATTTCACATAACATGCTCGAATTGGCTAGAAATAAACATCATGAAGTGAATTTTATGCTCGCTGATATTACTAAATGGGAGACGACTGATACATTTGATCTAGTTGTTGCATGGGATAGTATTTTTCACTTACCTGTTAAATCCCATGCCTCTGTTTTGAAAAAACTCTGCAATTTACTCAGTCCAAACGGAATTTTATTATACACATTTGGCGATGCAATCGATGAACATATCGACATGTTTTTTAGCTTTCCTAATATTAATTTCCAAAAGATAACACTATGACAAACTACATAGATGGCTTCGTGCTTCCAATTCCTCGAATATATTTGAACAAATACAAAAGGGTCGCTGAACAAGTGTCCGAAATTTGGAAAGAGTACGGCGCTATTGCCTACTTCGAATACATAGGTGATGATTTATCTTTGGAAGGCACGAGATCCTTTATAGAAACTATTGATGCAAAAGAAGATGAGGCAATAGTTTTTGGATGGGTTGTTTTTCCTTCTAAGGAGATCCGGGATGCAGCCAACAAAAAAGTCCCCACAGATCCAAGAATGACCGAATTAGTCACACCTTTAATCAATCCTGAAAAATTGATCTTCGACGCCCGGAGAATGGTCTATGGTGGATTCAAACCCCTTGTACAATAAGACGAATATCTTAAATTAAGATAGACATTCATGCTGTAATACCACCTGAAGCTTCGGCACCAACGACAGCCCCTGACTCACTTATTTGTAGTATGTGAAAAACCATTCCGGTATGAGTTCTTAAAAAAATGATTAATTTAGGTTCTAACACGTTCTCAAATTAGTGAGATATAGTACTCAGGTACATACGACAACCAATGTCCAATCTAAAAGTAGAAGATATGAAAACTTTTAAAATTATCATAGTCGGAATAATACTCTTTCTCAATACTACGGAACGCATGTATGGCCAAACTTCAGATATGGAATCGATAAAATCTGAGCTCCAGGAAGCTACCAACAAAGAGCAACTCGCGTTTAAGAATGGTGATTGCCAAGAAGTAGTAGACTCTATGGAATCGGACATCACATTCATTGCAAATGGCAATAAAGTGCCCTCTAAAGCTGTAATACAGAAGTTTTGTAATTCTATTCCAAGACCTTTCAAAAAAGCTACTATCGACAATTTGGATATTTATCCCCTTACAAATGAAACGGGTTACACCATTCGTACCCTAGAGTATCAAAAAGATAGTCAAATTAAAATACTGGAATACGTCACGAAAATTTGGAGGAAATCTGATGGAAAATGGAAAATCACGCATTTTCAATCTACATTGAAGGAAATTTCCATTTCAGATAAATAATTCTTGGGTCATTTAGGACGCTATAGCATTACTGATTATATCGTTACAATACTAAATCTCACAAAATACACTAAGTACGATTAACCCATGATCTGTGCTGTCCCAATTGTAATTAAGATGGCCGTATCAACTATAATGGGGCGTATGGACAAATAAATTTAAATTCAACCGGTATGTATAAAATAGCATTAATCAGCTATACGGCAGCATTACTTTTGTGCTGCAACGAGAAACATCCTGAGACGCCGCATAGTGCTTCAGAAGACGTAGCTATATTGATCAACCCATAAAAGATTGGGAAACAAAAGATTTAGAACTGGCGCTTAGGAATTACGCAAATGAAACAGATAGGACAAACGCCTTTGGGGATCGGGTTCAATCTAAAGCCGAGTGAAGAGAGTTACTTCAGTTTATTTTGAATATAGACTTTGGAATGGCAGGTGACAACCGAGTTTCAAAATCGGCCTCAAAAACCTAACAATTTTACGGTTTCGTGGAGCCCCGAAACGATAAAAGCATTACCCGGCTTTTCTAACGATAAAGTGTAACTTTGCACACGGAATACGGATAAAATACACGATGAACTTAACCATTGAAAATATAGTATTAGTTGGGTCCTTATTGCTTTTTGTAAGTATTATCGTGGGTAAGACTTCCTATAAATTTGGCGTACCCACCTTATTACTCTTCTTGGCGATTGGAATGTTAGCAGGGTCTGATGGGATTGGGGGTATAAATTTCGACAATCCGAAAATTGCGCAATTCATAGGTATTGTTTCTCTTAACTTTATTCTGTTTTCAGGGGGGCTTGACACCAATTGGAGGTCAATAAAACCAATTTTACGAGAAGGGCTTGTACTATCGACCCTGGGAGTTTTATTAACCGCACTGTCTCTTGGAACCTTTGTGTATTTTATAACCGACTTTACCATTTATGAAAGTATGCTGCTGGGTTCCATTGTTTCCTCTACAGATGCGGCAGCCGTATTTTCAATTTTACGCTCAAAAAGTCTGGCCCTTAAAACCAATCTACGGCCCACATTAGAACTAGAAAGCGGAAGTAACGACCCCATGGCGTATGTGCTAACCATTGCGTTTTTAACCCTGGTTATCAATCAGGATCAAAGTTTGGCATCGATCGTTCCTTTGTTTTTACAACAAATGTTTCTTGGTGCAATCTTTGGTATTGCCTTTGGTAAACTAAGCAAATTTATAATCAATAAAATAAAACTTGATTTTGAAGGGCTCTATCCGGTGTTGGTCATTGCCCTTATGTTCATTACTTTTTCCGCTACCGATTTTGTGGGAGGTAATGGATTTCTCGCTATCTACATCTGTGCTGTGTATTTGGGAAATCAAGAATTGATTCATAAGAAAACCATTTTAAAAATGTACGACGGCTTGGCCTGGTTGATGCAGATCGTACTTTTCCTTACGTTGGGCTTACTTGTTTTTCCTTCGCAAATAATTCCCTATTTCGGAATTGGAATAATCATCTCGTTATTTTTAATACTTATTGCCAGACCGGTAAGTGTTCTACTCAGCTTGATGTTTTTCAAAATGAAGCTAAAAAGAAGATTTTACATTTCATGGGTTGGTTTGCGGGGTGCAGTACCAATTGTATTTGCAACCTATCCCCTATTGGCCGGGATCGACAAGGCCAATATGATCTTCAATATTGTGTTTTTCATATCTGTCACCTCGGTTCTCATTCAAGGAACAACTTTATCATTGGTCGCAAAATGGTTGAAAGTTGCCTTACCCGAAAAATCTAAAAAGATATCCGAAATGGATAAATTATTTTTAGAACTTCCAAAATCATCCATGCAGGAATTTGAAATACTACCACAGTTTTACGCGGTAAACAAAAGAATTGTTGATTTGAATTTTCCAAAATCTGCCTTTATTGTGATGATTCGAAGAAACGACGAATTTATTCGGCCGGGGGGCTCCACTCAGTTGCAGCCCAATGATGTTTTGATGGTTCTTGCAGATGATCAGGAGGATTTTGCCAAAGTGACCGATTGTTTGTACAAGGCACACAAAAACCCTGTATCCTAAATAGGGTACCTATGCATCTATTTATGTATGCGTACTGCATAAAAGTAGTATCTTAACTTTCTGAAAAAAGAAATAACCGCCTTATTATCGTCGACTACAATCACAATTAAAACCGAGGCAAACGCGAACCTAGCTGTTTTGGAAAAACGGATTTTGATAAGCTCGCAGAGTATAAACCTAAACCCAACTAAGTGAATTTTAAAGAAATAATTCAAGAGATTTACCTGAAAATTAAACCGATCGAAGATAATGGGCAATTGGCATCTTATATTCCTGAATTAGCCAATGTTAATCCGGAAAATTTTGGAATACATATTTCGACACTTGACCGCGTTGATTTTGGCATTGGGAATTGTTACGATAAATTCTCTATTCAGAGTATAGCGAAAGTACTTTCATTGTGTCTGGCCTATCGCATTGTGGGTGAAAACTTGTGGGAAAGAGTTGGGGTTGAACCTTCGGGAACCTCCTTTAATTCACTTGTCCAGCTCGAAACCGATAATGGGATCCCCAGAAACCCATTTATAAATGCCGGAGCCATCGTCATTTCGGATATTCTTATTAGTAATTTGGAAAACCCAAAGGAAGATTTCTTAGCTTTTGTTAGAAGTCTTTCTAGCAATTCAGAATTAAATTATTCGAGAAAAATAGCCGCATCAGAAAAAACCGTAGGATTTCGAAACACTGCCTTATGTAATTTTATAAAGTCCTTTGGAAATATAGAAAATGATCCTTCAGAGGTTTTAGATTTCTATTTTGACCTTTGCTCTCTTGAGATGAATTGCAAAGAACTTTCGGCCTTGTTTCTATTCTTAGCTAACGACGGAAAAAATATAGTTGACAACAATCAGATTTTAACCAAAAGTCAAACTAAAAGAATAAATGCCCTAATGCTAACCTGCGGCTTTTACGACGAATCGGGGGATTTCGCTTTTAAAGTGGGAGTTCCCGGAAAGAGCGGCGTGGGTGGAGGAATTGTAGCCGTACATCCCAATCAATATTCAATTGCGGTTTGGAGCCCTAAGTTGAATGAAAAAGGAAATTCATATAAAGGAATGCGGTTTCTTGAAGAGTTTACTACAAGATCCGGCTTATCAATATTCTAAAATAAAATTGATCAAGTTTTGGCTTGTAGTAGTTTTAAACTATATACAAAAACCGGATTTATACAAAAAATACTACTTTTAAGATATTGAAAAAATAGTAAAATGAAGCAAATCGTAATTTTTATAGTTTTAATAAGTTCTTTAGGATTTTCTCAAACCACCAATGAGCTTGAAGTTCAAATAAAAGGGCTTTTATATGATTATGGAACCTTTATGGTTGAAGGAACAAACACCTCTTCAAATCAGCAAAAGGTTTGCAGTGTCACCTTCAATAATCGTGTGGTGTCGATTAAACTCACACATTCTAACCATCCAACAGCAATTCAGATTGCCAATGCTTCAGACCCGTGGAATTCGGTTGTCGATTCAGGAATGTATGTACAAGAATATACGTTTAACATAGATAACCTAAAACATTTTGACAATGGCACCTTTATACGCTTATTGCAACAGGTCGATAAACATTCCACCACACTTTATGTCAAAGCCGCTGCAACCTACAAGGCATACTATGTAGGAGAATCACATCATAAAAATGACGTGAACAAGAAAGTAAAGGTGTATGCTTCAGCATTTGACAACATTCCATTATATAACAAACCGGGAGCGGAAGGGCTTATGAAATCCATCTCACGAGATTTGATACAAATTCCGGTAAAACCTATTGCTTATGACCAGGATTGGTTTAAAAACACCTTAAATCGGCTATTCACCAAATATTTAACTCGGAATACCGATATCACTTACGAATATGGAGAGAATGGTACAACAACTTCTATGACCCATTGGCAGAATGGCCTAAGACACGGCCAACAAATTTTCTTTTATGAAAGTGGCGGACCCAAACTTGTTGAAACGTGGATGAACGGAAAGCGAACAGGTTTTTTAGATCAATTCCTTTCAGATGGGACACAAATTTTAAAAAATGGTAATGGGGTACACATGACATTCCATAAAAATGGTGTAAAAGAATATGAAGCAGAATATATTGAAGGTAAAAGAGCCGGAAAAGCAAGCTGGTATTATGATAACGGACAAGTGATAGAATCGGCAATTTATAAATATAACCCTGAGGACCATCAAGGATTTCGGTGGGAAATAGTGTCTTCATTTCATAAAGACGGCACTCCACGCGACAAAGGCACTCTTAAAGAAGGGAATGGCACATGGTTTTTATATGGAGATAATGGAAAGTTAGAAGAAGTACTTCAATATAAAAATGGTATCCAGGTGAAATAAAATCCTCATGAAACAATTGCCCTTTATTCGCATAGCGATTGTCATCAATAGTGTAATCTTCAAAAAACCTTGACCCCCCAATCTTCGCACCTAAGGCAATAGTTGCAATGGAAAATGACCAGGCATTCTAAACTTATATATACATTTTTAAATTATTAATAAATGAAAAATGGGGCACACTTTTTGCTCATATAGTACTCATTACTAGTTAACTAAATAATTTAAACCTTAGAAATTATGAAAACTACCATCATTACAATAGCTCTCGTTGCTATTTCAACTATCTCATGTCAATTGGCAGCTCAAGAAGTAGCCGCAAAATCTGTGGGATACGACTTACAAAAAAATATAAAGTGTCGAGTAATCCCTACCGAAACCGGATTTTCAGTTGCTTTTGAATATGATACAAAAGCAACACAAGAGGATAAGGTTGCTCAGGCATCCGGGAAAAAAGGATACGATTATTACAAGGCTAAGTCCGAGTTCACTGTAAATTTATCAGACAACACCGTCACTGAAGTAGTGAGCCCCAGAGATGCCGCCAGTGGGTTGCCAAGCGGAAAAAGACAACACAAGCCATTGACAATAACCAAAGAAATGGACAAGAGCACCCCTGTAATTTATAATAAAGTCTCAAGTGCGGGAGCAACTACCGATGGTGTGGCAACAACAAATAAAGGCTTAGGCACAGGAAAAGTGAATATGCAGGATATGAGTTTTACAAAAAGATGCGCAGATCTTACAACTGTTTACCCTGTTGTGGATGGTGTAAGCATTATACCCGTTGATGATTGCCCAAACGGAAGAGGAAAGATAATTTGGACATGGGCTGATGGAACTTTAGAGAGTTCGGATGATTGGACTACCAATAAGCGAGCGCAGCCAACTCATACAATTGAGTTTATTATGGATATTCAAGACGGAGTATGTACCGCGATGGCCATTAATGAAAAGGGATTACCCGGAGAAAAACCGAAAAAAACCAAACCAAAAAATTAAGATTAATTTTCAGCCAGGCAACATGCCTGAAATGTAGTCACTTTAAGAATCCAACGAATTATCGTAGGATTCAGATTGGTTTTGCGTCACATATTAGAAAATTGTATGCATTCTATTGTTATATTTGATCTTACCAATTGATAGGATAAGACAATCATTAATGTATGAGTGACTGCACGAGCATACTTATAGATTATTTCAATCGTCATATTCCGCTAAATAAAGAGGAAGAAGCAGCTGTTAAGGTCCTTTTTAAAGAACGGAGAATACGAAAGCGACACTATCTGCTACAAGAAGGAGATATATGTGTAAACAATAGTTTTGTGGTAAGTGGGTGCTTCCGAATGTTTATGGTGGACAAAAACGGGAAAGAACATAACCTGCAATTTTCCACTGAAGATTGGTGGATTTCCGATTTATACAGCCTGTTCAAAAGAGAGCCCAGTAAACTATATATAGAAGCTCTCGAAAATTCAATTATTCTATATACAACAATCGATGAACTCCTTCAATTGTTTGAAGACTACCCTACTTTCAGCCATATATTCAGAATTCTTACACAAAATGCATTAGCCAGCCAACAGCAACGTATTTTACAGTATGTTAGCTCCACTGCCGAAGAACGCTATCTTTGTTTTGCTCAAAAAAGACCTGAACTCTTACATAGAATTTCGAGCGTACAAATCGCTTCGTATTTAGGGGTAACACCCGAATTTCTAAGTACTATTAGAAAGAAAATTGCAAAATCTTAATCTATCTTAAGAATTTCTCTTAAAGCACTTTAATGTTTTTTCTTAAAGTACATTATAAGCGCAAACATTCTATTCTCCTCAATTTTGCGCCGTTAAAATTCACTTTAAGATCAACAATATGAAAACACAGGAAATAGCAAAAATGAAGCTAAGTACTTTATTGATTGCAATAGGCTTTGCAATCGTTTCCCTAACTACATGGGAAATTTATTGTCGCACGATGCAATATCAGGTTGCCCCTAATGACGACCAGGATTTATGGGTTCACCATAGAGCAAAACTTGACAAGCTAAAAAATGATGACGTCGTAATTATCGGCTCCTCGAGAGTGATGTTCAACTTCCAGTTGGATGAATGGGAAAAAGTCAGCGGAAAGAAGCCGGTAAATATTGCCGCTGCAGGATCAACCGTGTTACCCGTGCTCGAAGATGTAGTAGAGAACAGCGACTTTAACGGAACACTAATAATTGGGGTAACACCTCCTCTTTACTGGGTCCCACAATCGATGGATGTACTCCCGTATGCCAGAATTCAAAAATGGGTAAACCACTATCACGATCAAACCCATGCTGAAAGTTTCAATCATTTTATTTCGAAAAATGGTCCGCAAAAAGCCTTTTCATTCTTAACTGCCTCTAACGAGAATTTTTATAATGAACTGGATTTAAGATCCCTTATTCAACGAATTCCCACTCCGGCACGAATTCCGGGTCCCCCACCATTCCCTATTCTTTATCAGGTTGATGATAACCGAAATGTCAATCTTATGCCTCAAGTTACCACAGACGAAAACTATGTGAGCGAAATCACCGACTTTTGGTCGTTTATATTTGAACCGCCAAAAGATCCGAACGTCACTTTGGAAATGATAGAGGGCAACCGAAGACACATCATTGACAAGTCGGCACAATTGTTAGCAAAATTCAAAGAAAGGGGCGGAAAGGTCATCCTGGTGAGATGTCCGTCGCAAAATAAAGTGAGAGAAATCGAAAGGACTGTCTACCCAAGAGCATCCTATTGGGATGCCCTGGTAAAAGCCGTGAATGCTCCTGCTTATCACTTCGAAGATTACCCTTTTATGAATAAATATGAGCTTCCTGAGTGGTCACACCTTGCAACTCCCGATGCAAAATCTTTTACCATAGATTTTGTCAACCAACTGAAAAAAGACAACCTCCTTTAATCACTATTTAAAATATTCATCATCATGTTATTTAATTCGATCGGATTCATCGTATTTTTTATCGCAGTTCTTGCGCTTTATTACTCTCCTATAACCTGGAAAGGCAAAAAAACAATGCTACTTGGGACAAGTTACATCTTCTACGGATTATGGAACCCACCTTTAATAGTACTGCTATGGATTTCTACTATGGTAGACTGGACAACCGGAAACAGGCTTCATAAGGAGGATTCAGCCTCAAAACGCAAAATGTGGTTGCTGTTAAGTATGGTAGTTAATCTTGGGTTTCTAGCCTTCTTTAAATATGGAGGATTCCTTCTTGAAAACTTTAGCCTACTTGTAAATAGTCTTGGAATTAATTATAATCCGGCAAAACCCGATATTTTATTGCCGATGGGAATTTCTTTCTACACTTTCCAAACAATGTCTTATACCATTGATATTTACAACAAAAAAATAAAACCGGCAAAAAGCTTCCTGGATTTCGCCTTGTATGTTACGTTTTTCCCGCAATTAGTTGCCGGGCCAATTGTGAGAGCAAAGGGACTTTTAAACCAGTTCAAAAAACCTAAGAAGGCCACCAGAGATCAATTTATTTGGGGAGCATTCCTCCTTACTTTGGGACTCTTCCAAAAAGTGGTATTGGCCGATACCTTATTGGCACCAACAGCCGATACTGTTTTCAAAACCCCTTATGGATTAGCAAGCATTGATGCGTGGAGCGGAGTGCTGGCGTTCTCGGGACAAATATTCTTCGACTTTGCCGGCTATTCTACAAGTGCAATCGGGATTGCTATGATGTTAGGGTTTTTTCTGCCCCACAACTTCTTGTACCCTTATGCCTCGATTGGCTTTTCCGACTTATGGAGAAGATGGCATATTTCGTTATCTACCTGGTTAAGGGACTACCTTTACATCCCCATGGGAGGTAATCAGAAAGGTTTGGTAAGAACCTATGTTTTCCTAATGATTACTATGCTTTTGGGCGGATTATGGCACGGTGCAGCATGGACATTCGTCGCCTGGGGTGCCTTGCACGGTTTCTATCTTATAGTGGAACGAATCCTGAAAAACAATATTAGCATAAAAATCAACAGATTTACCGGAATTGCACTGGCGCTGCTAACATTTATATGTGTTAACATCGCATGGGTCTTTTTTAGAGCCAGCGATTTTCAGGCGGCAATTTCGATACTGGCATCGATGTTTTCATTTAACTCAGGAGGTACCATGGTCATACAGTATCTCGATATTTATATAACCTTTATTGTAATTGGTCTCATGTTTATCTCTCATTGGGTGATGCGAAACAGGACTTTGGAATCCCAGGCAATAAAAAGACAACCCTTAATTGGTGTAGTCTGGGGCGTGATGTTGGTATTGCTTTTTATAGCACAAAGCAATGGTGAGCAGTTTATCTACTTTCAGTTTTGATCTAAGTGAATTAGTGTAACGTAATAGATAGGCATCATCATTAGGCCATCAGGTATCCTGATGGTCTTTTTGTTTTTGGAAATTCCTAATTTAAATTAAATCGACGTTTGAAAAATCCAGGTAATGAAAAGTTGAAAACGAAAACCTTCTAAATTTCGGAGTAAAAGCCGGATAAAAAAATGGCTGGAATGGGGTTTTAAAAAGGTTGGTGCCGCTTTAAAAAATTCTAATTATTGTATCTTGCGGCCTACTAAAAGGTAGAAATTATGGAGGCCAATAAAATACAAAATTACATTAAAGATGTATTAGCAAATATGCCGGAGGAGTGGTTGCGTTTAACAACTTACAGACTGGATATTTACAACGAAGAATTGTCCAAAATTCAATTTTTAGAGCAGTTTGAAATCTTATTTGAAAACAATAATTCTGAAACATCAGCACTTGAGCAATTACCCACTGCGTACGACTATATTCGCTTAGGCCATCCATTGTCCTGTGTACTGGAATGGGTGATAGCAAAGCTAAATAACCTAAAACCGGGAAATGTAATCAGTTTTTCATCACAAACCACTCCTATTCTGGCAGTTCTCAGAAAAAATTTATTGGATAATAAAAACACCCAAATCGTATACGATGGTGAAGTACCTCCATTTTTCGATGCTGAAATCATAAGAAGGGTGTATGGTTACAACTTTGATTTAAAGAAAGTTGAATCGGCTTCCGACATTTCAGCCTTTGACGGCAGCACAATTTTTATATCAAAGCATAATGAAATTGCAGAGACACAACTCCATCCAAAAATTGATTTTTATATAAATACGCCTTCTCATTTGGGAAGTATTATAATCGTTAATGGGAAACAAAATGAAAGTTATAGTTCCGAAATTCAGCATGTGCGAAGAAGAGAAACCATTGCGATGACACCGGCCGATTGTCTTACGGCTTTGAGGTTGCTTATTGACAAGCCATCTGATAACACCAAAGAAGATTCTTCAGAAAGAAACATAACATTGGTGTTAGATGCAATTAAAGCTATAACCGGTTCAAATACGAAGCCACTGGTTGGTTCCAGCGGACTATCGATTCAATACGCGATTATGATGGGGCTAATTCACGATGCCCTGGAAAGACATAAAGGAAAGCGCATCAAATTTGTTGTACCGCCCAATTGTTACGGAGGGACTAATGATCAGGCAAGACGTGTTGCGGCTTGTATCGACAATGTGGAAGTGATGGATTTACCTGTGGATGGAGATAATGATATGGTGCAGAGTATCGAAAGGGTTTTGACTGAAATTGCCAAGGAAGATGCCATCCCATACATCATCGCCGAAATTCCAACCAACCCTCGGGTAGAAGTTCCGGATTTAATAAAATTAAAAGATACGTTGCGCAAAGAACGCAAAACAAATAAGGGTGAAGTTGCTGTCGATCCCGTTTTTATTTTAGATCAAACCTTTTGTCCTAATGTTCACTTTTTGGGCGAAGGTGAAATTCTCTCGACTGTTAGAACCATCTCCTATGTGAGTGGCTCAAAGTTTCCCAGCGGTGGTCAATGTACTGCCGGCTATGTTGTAAGCAATGAAAAAACAGAAGCCTTGATGGAGAAGATAAATTTACATCTAAGACTTTGTGATAATGAGGCTACGGCGCTTCAATTGGAAATTTTGGCGGAATCATTGCCCAGTATGAATCAACGAATTTTGGATGCTTATAAGAACACCCGCGAATTTGTAAACTTTATCAAGCAAACATTGCCCGAGGCGAAAATCAATTTTGTTTCAGAAGAACTGGCAAAACAAGGATTTACTCCATCAGTGTTTTCTTTAGATCTACCCACAAAGGGGAATACGGCCGAAGAAAAAGAAACTTATAAAAGAGCGCTAAATTATAAATTAATCAATTTAATGATTTCCAAAATCCCCAATGAAAGTAAATATTGCGTGAGCTACGGGCAGCTAAAAGGATGTTACTGGACCATACCTGCAACATCAACTCAAGGGACCACTAAGGAAGGCGACAAGGATTATATTGCCCGAGTGGCACTCTCTGCCAATATGGATCTTGAACTTCATAAAAAAGTTTTTTTAGATTTCATTCGAAATAGTTGATGGATATGATGGGGTTAAGTTGCCGGTAGCTGTAATTATCCGGCGGGTCAAAATCAAATGTCCCATCTACATATGCTTGAAATGACCGCTAGTGATCTGAGTCTCTCTGCCTACATAATTTACAATTACATCGACAGAAGATTTCAGATTATTTTTCCGACATAATGAAATAAAATCCAACCAAAATTACCTATGTACATATGCCTGTATGGTTTGTAATGCCTTTTTTTCATTTCCGAAAATATTCTTTTAATTATGTGGTTCGTCCCTAATCACTATCTTAGATTCCACGTATCGAATCTATAATCTTAACACTTGGTGTACCTAAACACATATTAAATGAATTTTAAACCTTTTTTTGAATACATTAACGCATACATAAGCTTAACTTCTGAAGAAGAGAATCTTCTGCTATCGAAATTAGTTATTCGAAACTATATCAAAGATCAATTCATAGTCCAACATGGCGATATATGCAGAACGACTAACTTCATAATTTCTGGCTGTACAAAAACTTATTATATAGATTTGGAAGGACAAGAACACATCATTATGTTTTCTGTTGAAGATTGGTGGACATCAGACTTGGGAAGCTTTATTTCTCAGAGCCCGGCCGATTTTAACGTTCAATGTTTGGAGAACACCCAAGTGGTTCAATTTACTTATGATAATTTAGAAAAAATATATGAAGAAATCCCCAAATTTGAACGCCTCTTTAAGAAGATTATAGAACGATCATTCGTAGCTTCCCAAAAAAGAATTATTAGAAATTTTAGCCTATCAGCTAAAGATCGCTATCTAATTTTCCGTCAGACCTATCCGAAAATAGAGCAGCGAGTTCCACAATATATGATCGCTTCTTATTTAGGAATTACCAAAGAGTTCTTAAGTAAAATAAAAAGCCAACTTCTTCACTAACAATAGATGTTAATCTAGTTTAATATCATTTCATATTCTACTTCACTTTCTATAGGTACGTTGTTTTAGACATTTGTTCTATAATATTTAAAACAAAAAAAATGAATACACTTTTAGAAAAAATTAGCATGATGAATCATATGATATCCGAAGGAAAAGCGATAGAAGCCTTTGATCAATTCTATCATGAGGATATTGTAATGCAAGAAAATGAAAATCCTACAGTTAAAGGGAAAACAGCCAACCGACAAAGAGAACAGGAGTTTTTTGCTCAGATTTCAGAATTTAGAAGTGCTCAACCCATAAAGGTAGCAATTGGAGAAAATACAACAATGGTAGAATGGCATTTCGATTATACTCACCAAGATTGGGGCATTAGAAATTACACTCAAGTTGCTGTTCAAAACTGGAAAGACGGAAAGATTATTAAAGAAAAATTTTATTACGCAGTATAATTTAAAGACCACAAACTTAATAAAGACAAAGATGAAAAATTCAATTAAAAAATTAGGGGCTATTGCGATAGTTGCATTTGTAGGAGTATCATTTACAACCAATGATAGCAAAAAAGAAATTAAAGTGGAAAAAAGCAAAATTGTTTGGAAAGGCCACAAAGTCACGGGTTCTCATCAAGGAACGATAGATATTAAATCTGGATATTTAAGCTTCAATGAAGGTAAATTGACAGATGGAGAGTTTTTTATAGACATGTCTACAATCACCAATACCGATTTAGAGGGTGAATCGAAAGGAAATCTAGAAGGCCATCTCAAATCTGATGATTTTTTTGGAATAGAAAAACATCCAACTGCATCGTTAGTTTTTAAGAACATAAAATCTATCAATAAAAACACCTATAAAGTAACAGGTGATATAACAATAAAAGAGATAACAGAATCTATTACATTCAATTTATCGGTTCATGCAAATAAGGCAAATGCTTCTTTAAAAATTGATAGAACCAAATTTGGTGTAAGATTCGGGTCGTCAAGTTTCTTTGATGGTTTAAAAGATAAAGCTATTTATGATGAGTTTGATTTAATTGTCGACTTAGAATTTTAACAACTCTTATAAGCTTATAGCGATATATCTTATGCGGAGCACAAAATATGCCTAAAAGCATATTCAAGAATAGCGATATGTGCGCAAACCGTTTGGTTTGCGCTTTTTTATGCATTTTTATCCCTACAAAAGTTGTATTAAACAATGAATCGGCTAACCCGCATTACCTCGGTTTTAATCCAGTTACAATCAAAACAAAGCGTAACTGCTCGCGAAATTTCAGATAGATTTGAAATCAGTTTACGAACCGTTTATCGAGATATAAAAACCCTTCAAGAGTCCGGAGTTCCTATTGGTTCATTAAACGGAAGCGGGTACTTTATAGTTGATGGTTATTCCCTTCCTCCTATTATGATTACCAAAGAAGAGGCAAATGCTTTGAGTATCTCCGAAAAATTTATTCTAAATCAAGGTGATACCTTTCTTAAAAAAGATTTCAACTCGTTGCTTTTAAGAATCAAGTCCATATTAAGAAATTTTGACAAAGACAATATTACAAAGCTTGAAAACAAAATTTCCTCCTCCTCTTTAAGTGAAAATTTTAAAAGCAATTCTTTGTCAATAATTCAAAAAGCAATTTCAAACAACACTGTTGTTAAAATCCATTACCATTCTTTGTATAAAAATGAAGTTTCCGAACGAGACATAGAAGCCTTGGGGCTTTATTTAACTCAAAAAGCTTGGATTGTTGTTGCACACTGTAGATTAAGAAATGCGATTAGAGAATTCAGATTGGATAGAATTGTAACGACTATTACAACTTCTCAAATCTTTGATTTTCAAGAAGAATTCAATCTATTACAATATTTAGATAATCTAACTGCACAAAGTTGACATAGGGTTGTCACTCACCCCATTTATTTTTGCCTCTCAAATATAAAATTAATCTAAAATGAAGCAATTATTAATTATTATCACAGCAATAGCATTTATGAGTTGTGGTAATCAAAAAAATGGAGTTATGGAAGCAAACACACACACGCCAAAATCGGTAAAAAAAAGTAGAATCATTCCACCTAAGGCAATCGATTTTGTAAAAGTCCCTTTAGAAACAGAATTAGATTAGAGCTTCATGCTCCTGTTTCTGAAGTTTGGGAACTGGTAGGAAAATTGGAGCGAATGCCAGAATATAGTTCTGGATTAAAAAAGTTAGAGGCCATCTATGACAATGAAAATAAATGCACAGACTATGTATGTTACTTTTTTCCCATGGAAGAAGGAGGTGATGTGACCACCCATAGTGAAACTAATACATGGTATGAGCGCAATACAGGTTTCGCTTCCTTGGCCCACGAACCCAACATACTGGGTTTACAACAATCCCTAGGTATCGTTACACTGGAAAACCTTGGCAATCAAACTATTTTACAATGGGACAGTTATTTTACCGCCGAAAGCGAAGAAATCGTAAAAATGAACCTATGGGGCTTTGAACAGGCTTTAAATATAGATATTGCCCAAAATCTCATTAAAATCTTTGGCGGCAAAGTATTAGAAAACTACGTTAATCGAATGTAAATCATTCAAGCGGTTGTTAGAATTCAACATGAGCCCATTTGAAATTCAGATGGGCTATTATAAAAATGTTATGGGAGAATTATTAAATAATAAATACAATCCAATTTTCTTTGAGAGATTAACGTCATCGATGCAATTAATCCTTCCAGATTTTGACGCCAATGCAATTTGAAAAGATATTATCGATATCCATTGGGCCGAAAAAGAGTTAAAACAAAGAATGAAACACATCACCCATGTACTTATAAATTATTTGACAGACGACTTTGGGCGGAATGTCAATATTTTACTGAAACTCATCGACGAGTTACGAAATCAAGGGGTTACGTCCGGAGAAGTGGAATTTTTATTCTTACCAGATTTTATAGAAACCTACGGATTGGAAGAGTATGAAGCATCCGTAAAATCTTTTGAATCCATCACTCAATTTGTTAGTTGTGAATTTGCCGTGAGACCTTTTATACTTAAATATGAGTCATTTATGATTCATCTAATGTTTAATTGGTCCAATCATCCAAACCCAGAGGTTAGACGACTTGCTTCGGAAGGTTGTAGACCAAGACTTCCATGGGCAATGGCACTTCCATCCTTAAAGAAAAATCCAGATCCGATTATTTTAATTCTAGAAAATTTAAAAAACGACGAATCGGAATCGGTAAGACGAAGCGTTGCGAATAATTTAAATGACATTTCGAAAGATAATCCAGAAGTAGTCATTGAAATAGCAAGAAAATGGAAAGGTGAATCGAAAGAAACAGACAAAATCATAAAACACGCCTGTAGAACACTATTAAAACAAGGAGTGCCAGAGGTGATGCAATTGTTTGGTTTTGGACATATTGAGCACATAAGAATTACAGATTTTAAAATTCACACTTATTCTGTAAAAATTGGATCTGACTTACGATTTTCGTTGAGTCTAACTAATACAGATAATGCCACATCAAAACTACGCTTAGAATATGGATTGTATTACCAAAAGGCGAATGGCTCCTTATCCAAAAAGGTCTTTTTGATTGGTGAAAAAAAGTATCCGAAGCAATCAACTACCAAAATTATTAGAAAACAACCCTTCAAAATAATCACAACTCGAAAATTCTATGCGGGAAAACATAATTTATCTATAATAATAAATGGAACAGAGATTGAAAAAATAGATTTTGAGCTATTAGTATAATAAAAACCAAAACCGGATAAGATATTAATAATGTTTTTGTTTTAATTTTACGAGCGAACATAGAGACAGCGATACAAAATATCAATTACCTATAGGATAACATTGCCGGAAACAGAGTTGAATATTTATGGTTTCGAATATTAATTCCACCAACAAGTAAGATAGAACCTAGATTAAATTTAAAAACGAAATTGTTATGATAGCAAGAATTTGGGAAGGAAGAACTAAGCTTGAGCATCTAGAAGCGTATACCGAATTTATGAAAATTCGAGCCATTCCGGACTACAAAAAGACCGACGGATTTATCAAACTCACATTTATGAGTAGTATCCATAACGAATTGGCCTGTTTCAAACTGATAACCTTTTGGGAAAATTTTGAAGTGATCAAGAATTTTGCAGGTTCTGATATTGAAAAAGCCAAGTATTATGCAGAAGACAAAGACTTTTTAATTGATTTTCCTGAAAAGGTAGCCCATTATGAAGTATTCGCCGATGAATAACCGACTCTTAATATAATCGCTAGCTGCAGTGTTTAATTGCGGGGGAATAGTGGGCTTGTGGCATAAAATCCATTTTAGGTTGTCTGAAAAACAATCCAAATGCCCGGCCGGCTAACAGTCTCCTTACTGCCGAAAAACAGATTTGAAGACCATGATTCAAATTAAATACAACAATAAGTAAGAAGCGTTTTGAAAAATTTAGATTTATATAAAGATCACTATCTGCTTTCGACAGACAGGAATAAATTGGACATCGAATTGATTCATGAATTTTTGTGTAATGAATCTGGTTGGAGTAATGGAATTCCTTACGAAACGGTAAAAAAATCAATTCATAATTCATTAAATTTCGGATTATACGATGAAGAAAAACAAATTGGATACGCACGGGTTATTTCCGACTTTTCAACCATTGCATATCTGGGAGACATTTTTATTTTGAAAAAATATAGAGGCCTTGGATTGAGTAAATGGTTGATGGAAATAATTATGGGTCATGAGGAACTACAAAATTTAAGGCGCTGGATTTTATTGACAAGTACCGCCGAATGGCTTTATGAAAAATATGGTTTTGTAAATCTTCCGAAGCCTGAAATTTATATGGAAAAGTTTAACCCCAACGTGTATCACAAAATTTGATTTAATTTCTGCCAACTTCCTGCCTCATAAAATGATAGCTACGTTACTCGCTTAAAAAAATCATTAACTTTCAAGATACTAATTGATCGTATTTCTTTTCCACAAGGGGTACACTATGAAGACCGCCTGCCGCAAGGTATGCTTGAAGAGTTATAACCCAGACCCTTATTGTATGTAATAAAAACTGGTATCATGAAAATTAAATTGACCTAATTTCTTTGTTTTTCTGCCTTCTTATTGTTTTGTCACAAAAAAAACAATGATACACAGTAACATCTTATTTCTCGTCCTCCTATTTCTTCTGTTAAATGGTCTTTCTATTCTTGCACAAAAGGAAGTAAACTATGCTATAGAATCTATCCCATTGGTTGACAGAACTAATTTTAAGATTTCTGTGACCTTCAAAGCAGAAAAAGATAGTATGAGTATAAAATTACCTACAGACATTTATGGCACCCCAAATATTCACCAATTTATAAGTTCATTCACCGGGGACAGCCGGTACAATTATTAAACCCGGAGGGAGCGATTTGGACCGTATGGTATTCCCGAATTCGGATGGAGACATATCTATTAATTATATAATTTCCTATAATCCTTTAGAGCTGGAAGGCTATGCTTTTGCACCTGTAATTGAGGCAGATTACTTTAGCATTGCCGGCTGTCAATGGATGTTGCACATTGGGGATGATCAACAAAAACGGGATTTCTTTATACAATTGCTGGATGCAAAATACGGGTACTGCATTCGTCAATTGGAGCAGATCCTAAAGGTCTTAAAATTAATGCCAGTTACAACGAGTTGATATCATCCCGAATAGGCGGAGGAGGCGAGCATTATACGTTCAATGTAAAGGAGAAACCTGTGTTGGTTGTTGTGAAGGGAAATTTCGGCATCGCTTCCCAAGATATTTTTAATGGGGTTGAAAAAATTGTAACGCTACAGCGCGATTGGTTTGGCGATTATGAATATCCTTTTTATCGCGTAGTTATAAATGAGCGCAAAGAAATAATAGCCGGCACAGCGGTTAAAAATCAATTTGTGTGCTTTGTTAAGGCCGATATCGATGCAGACGAACTGAATATTATCCTTTCTCACGAGATGTTTCACAACTGGCTGCCGGAAAAGATAAAAATAACGCATACCGCCGATTATTACGGTACTATTTACGAATGGTTCACGGAAGGTTTTACAACGTATTTTGCCAAAAAAATTCTTTTGGAGGCAGGGCTACTTTCTATCGAAAAATATATTGAACTCATCAACAAAGAAATTCAAAATATTGGCGACAGTCAGCTAAAAAATGTTACATCTGCCGAAATTATTGCGACCATCAAAGAAGGAAAATTCTATTCGGAATACAAAAAATTGGCATACTGGCGAGGCGCCCTTATCGCACTTAAATGGGAAGCCGAGCTACAAAATTCGAAAGAAAAAGAATCCTTGTCCGGATTCATTAAAGCATTATACCGGTTTGCCCAAAATAAAGGAGGAAAAATTTCTGAACAAGAGTTTCATCTATTCTCTGAAGAATTTGGCATTCACGCAGCAGCAGATTTTGAAAAATATATTGTAGGTGGAGCATCTATTTTGCTTCCACATTCTTTGCCATTGGAAGTAAGCGAAAGTGTGGAAATTGCTGAGATCGATTTTCACGTATTTGATCCCGGGTTCGACCTAATTACCACAAAGAAGACGTCGCTAATCTCCGGAGTTGCTAAAAACGGAAAGGCCTACAATGCGGGATTGCGCGATGGTATGAAATTTGTACGATCGGAAAATTCGACCAGAGGGGACTTTGGATGGAATGAAGACAGACTTTTAAAAGTAACCGTGAAAGAAAATGAAACCGAAGCGGAAATTACTGTTGCCTTCATTCCGTTAGACAGCCTGGTAAAAATACAACAGCTTTCCCTGAAAACGGTCTTTACAAGGATGCAGTAGTTCCGGGAGAATGCACAGCAAGTCGCCTACCACCATTCATCCCGATTGAAGTGGCGAAACTGCAAAAGCAGTAAAGTTAATCTGGAATTAAAAGCATTCGAATAAAAGGAACCACAAACCATAACATCACATCATTTGCTTTTATCGGTAATTGGAGTTTATTTTTCTCCCCTAAAAGTAGTATCTTAACTTTCTGAAAGGGTAACGAACAGCCCGGCCATTCTCTACTGTTAGAAGGCAGGATTGAAAAGTCTAAGCCGCGACTGTTGGTCGGTATTTCTGAAATCAACAGGGCAAAAAATCAACAACAACCGAAAAAATGGCTAAGAATAAAACCACCGAAAGAGAAGCCGATATATCTGAATTTATTAATTCATTCGTAGACAATGAACAAAAGAAAACAGACAGTTACGAGTTAATAAAACTAATGAGTAAATGGTCCGGTTGTGACCCAAAAATGTGGGGTCCCACAATCATCGGGTTTGGGAGTTATCATTATAAATATGCCAGTGGTCACGAAGGGGATGCCCCTTTAATAGCCTTCTCGCCACGGAAAGCACAGTTTTCACTCTACGTTCACTCGAATACAGAAAAAAGCAAACTCTTACTGGAAAATCTTGGCAAATGTAAAATTAGCAAAGCGTGTATCTATGTAAAAAAGCTTGCTGATATTGATATTTCAGTCCTGGAAAAACTATCCTTGGAAACATTTGCCTATCTCGAAGAACATAACGAATGTTCGTGTAGACATTAGCTGAAACCTACCAACATCACTTAAAAGCTGCGGTTCTTTTTCAGTAATTAAAATTAGGTTTCAAATAAAAAACTTAGGATTCCATAACTAAAGACTACCTTTCTGAGAGAAAACATTACTTACATTGGATGTAAAAATATACATACCGCATCCGGCATTACAGGAATATGTTTTAAACATAGCTACTGTAAACATTGTACTGCCTGAATTAATGAGTGATGTGGTAACTCCATATCCACCAACTCCCTTTCAATCTTTGATCTTTTACTGTAATAATCCCGTATCGATGGGACGAATAGAGAGCGGAGGTTTCGAAAAGCAACCTCTTTCCGTGCTGGTAGGTCCGCAGTTTTCGAGGGTGAACATCAAAGTACATCATCAATTAAGTGCTATACGTGTCGATTTTCTTCCGGGTGCCATGTATCGCATTTTGGGTATTCCCATGCATGAAATGTTCGATGAAGCATACGACGCCACCGATTTATTTGGTTCCGAAATGAGAAGTGTTAATGAACAACTGCAGCACACTCCCAATTTGGAAGAGGGTAAAAATATTGTAGAGAAGTTTCTGCTAAATCGGTTATCGAATTTCAAGGAAAAGATGCCTTTAGATTTGGCCTTGCGTATGCTGTTTAACAATAGCGGCAATATGCGTATTGAAAAAACAGCATCCCTTTCTTGTCTCAGTTTGAAACAGTTTGAAAGAAAGTGCAAAGAAAGAATTGGAATGAACCCTAAATTATACGCCCGTATTCTGAAATTTTCGAAAGCCTACAGGTTACATGAATTTTGTCCGGAACATACGTGGACACAAATTGCCTACGATGTGGGATATTACGATCAAATGCACATGATCAAGGACTTTAAAACCTTTGCGGGAGTAAATCCTTCAGTTATAGAACAGCAACTCCTATCCACTCCCATTCGGATGCAAAAAGATCTGCCCAACTAAAATGTCGATTTTTTACTATGCCGACCACCCGGGTGCGGTATACCTTTGTTAAAAAAATCATGACAACACATTCACGAAATGGGCTATTAAAAAACACAATTCGAATCACTTGGGCATTACTATTTTGCCATATTGCCGCTTTTACACAGCCTACTGAAAAGTCGAACACCTACCCCTTACAACTGGAAAAGTTAAAAGGATTTACTCAAACTTATTTGTTCAGTGATGGCTTTCAAGCAAGAGCCAAAAGTATTGCCGAATTTATGGAAGATGCAGGCAATTATTTTCAGGAAGAGGTACACTTCACCCCTGAGATAACATTGTATATTCTAGCACCGCAGCACTGGAGAGCGATTGCTGCAAAACCTTTGCACGACACCTATGGTTTTCCGCATAATATCGACATGCAGCGATTAGCCATGGCAGCCGAAGACAATCCCTTCTGGCAAAGTTTTTTGCCTCCATTGGACAAACTTCCCGAGCCGTTGGTTGCTCAGATTGATCAAGCTTATGGCAAGCCTGATGGTGGCCACAGCATGATGCCATTTTTCGATCTGCTGGCACTGCACGAGATGGGACATTCTTACCACGGTCAGGCAGGTTTAAAAATGCATCGCAATTGGATGGGTGAATTGTTTGTAAACATCATGCTACACACTTATATAGCCGAAAATAGGCCGGATCTGCTACCTGCCTTGGAAACTTTTCCGAATATGGTTGTGGGAGCCGGTGCGGCCGAATATCAATACACGAGTCTGGAAGATTTTGAAAGGTTGTACGCATCCTTGGGAATGGGGCCTAAAAATTATGGTTGGTATCAGTCCAAATTACATTCGGCTGCAAAGGATATTTACAATGCGGGCGGAAAAGAAGTGTTGAAAAAACTTTGGAAGGCTTTGGAAAAGCATCAAGAAGAAATGACGGATGAAGCGTTTGCCGATATGTTGAACAATGAAGTGCATTCTTCAGTAGCAAATGTGTATTTAAAATGGAGTAATCTGAATTAGTCTAAAACCGTTACTAAGCTAGGTATGAGCATCATTTATTTCTTTCGGAAGTCGTTTTTGAACTCCCCGAAAAATTATTCAAACTGTACTATGATTTACCATAGTTCTAAGAAAGCCATTTTTGAATTCATCATTTTCTAAAAAATGAACGTAACAAACTTAAAATTTAGACGTCATTATGTATAGATAAGATCCAGAATGTACTCTGTATTCGGTCTATTCCTTGCAATCCCTTATTGCGTTTTCATTGCTCAAAATTTGGTAATAGAAATAGTAAAAAAGATTGCTATCCTATTAAAATAACAAGGCATATTCATTATAAATGAAAGAAATGTATTCTTAACTTTGAATTTTCATTATTAGACCAAATGATACATTTTGAAAACTATACGATAAGGCCTCTGGAGCTTGACGACTTAGTACCATATTTTAACTTGGTTGAAAGAAATAGGAAAAGACTGGAAGATTTTTTTACTGGTACCGTTTCAAAAACAAAGGATCTTGATGCCACGCGTATTTTTTTGGCTGAAATTATTGAAAAAAGACAAGCAAAGCAGTATTTCCCATATCTTCTGGTCGATAATGTAACCAATGAATTTGTTGCATTCTTTGATCTGAAGAACGTAGATTGGACAATCCCAAAAACGGAGGTTGGATGTTATACCGACGAGAAATTTGCCGGTAAAGGACTCACATCAGAAGCTATAAAACTATTTATTGAGTATTGTTTTAAGCATTTTGAATTCAAAAAAATATATCTAAGAACACATCATTCAAACAAGGCAGCGCAACATTTAGCCGAAAAATGCGGTTTCGAAAAAGAAGGAACCATTAGAATGGACTACATCACAACCTCCGGTGAAATAGTAGATTTAATTTATTACGGCCGAATTCAGAAATAATACAAAAGGAATTTAAGACTAAATGACAACACCCAGAGTAAAAATTTGTTGCATCAGCAGTATTGAAGAAGCGAGAATGGCCATAGCACATGGCGCTTCGGCATTGGGATTAGTAGGGAATATGCCCAGTGGACCCGGAATTATTGAAGACGAATTAATCTATCAAATTGCAAAAACAGTTCCGCCCCCTATTTCAACTTTCTTGTTGACAAGCGAAACAAAATCGAATGAGATTATTTCACATTACAAACGTGTGTACACTTCGACCATTCAAATTGTAGATGCTTTGGAACAACGAGACTATGAGTTACTTCGCAAGGAACTGCCCGGCGTAAAACTGGTACAAGTAATTCATGTAATTGATGATGATTCCGTAAAAGAAGCCATACAGGTTTCAAAGTTCGTGGATGCAATTCTGTTGGATAGTGGAAACCCGAATCTTGCAGTTAAGGAATTAGGAGGAACCGGGAGAATTCACAACTGGGAGTTAAGTCGTGAAATCAGGCAAGCAATTCCAATACCATTATTCCTTGCCGGAGGCCTGAATAAAGACAACGTAAGGGTCGCCATTGAAACTGTCAAGCCGTTTGGACTGGATCTGTGCAGTAGCGTTCGTACTGATGGGAAACTCGATTCTTCTAAGTTGACCGACTTTTTTAAAGCCATAGATACATAAGATTTTATTCACCATGAAAGATTCGAATCCATTAGGTAATACACAACCAAACAACCCGTTGCACGGGGTGAAATTGATAGTTATACTTGAAAAATTAGTTGCAGAATACGGATGGGAGAAACTTGGAATGAAAATTAAAATCAATTGTTTCAACTCTGACCCTTCCATCAAGTCAAGTCTGAAATTTTTGCGAAAGACACCATGGGCCAGAGAAAAAGTGGAACAGTTATACCTACATCTGCTAAAAAAGAATAAATAAGTTATAAGGTTAGGTTTTATCTAAAATCAGGCTGCTAAATGGATCGCTGCTATTGCAATACTTATAAAAAAGATTATTTTTATAAAATCATAAGTAGAAACAGAAGATATGAGCACAACAAGTCATCACGATGAACGGATTGCAAAAATGACCTTTGCCTCGGTGTATCCACACTACATCACCAAAGTTGAGAAAAAAGGGAGGTCAATAGATGAATTAAATCAGGTTATTGAATGGCTCACCGGATATGATAAAAAAAAGCTGGAAGTACTTATAAAAGAAAAGGCAACCTTTGAAGCGTTTTTTCAAAATGCAACATTGAATCCAAATGCGAAACTAATTACCGGAGTAATTTGCGGATACAGGATTGAAGACATTGAAAATGAGTTAACCAAGCAAGTACGCTATTTGGACAAGCTGGTAGACGAATTGGCAAGAGGTCGTAAAATGGAGAAGATTTTACGAGATTAAAAAAAAACTTTCTAAAAATTCTGTGGTTAATGCACTACAATCTTGAGGATTATCTTACGCTCAAACTCGCTAGAATAAGCCGATACAAGATATATTCCGGACTTGTAGTGTGATAAATCTAAAGTAACGGAATTGTTCCCTCTATTGGTCAATGCAGCGTGTTCCTTTCCAATAATGTCGTATACTTTAATTATAGAGACGTTTTCTGTGTTGATAATTTGATAGGTTCCCGTTGTAAGATTACTTATTAACTTCACATTAGTAAAAGGGTTTTCAATATCATCCACATTCAGTACGATGGTGGGTTCACAAGTATCCATAATATCGAAATCTGTATAAAACGGAATACTGCTTTTATACATACAACCCAATCTACCCACACTATTTACACTGGGATCCCCACTGGGAGCATTAATAAGTGAAAGTGAGCCGGCTCCTTCTACCCAAATAGCATTGTTTGTTCCTGCCGGATTCGATGGCGTAGGCGAAAAATAGTAATGCCTGTAATCGTTCCCGTCTACCAAGGGTCTGGGAATTATTGAATCTAACCGATAATAACCTGCATTTTCGGGAAAGGGCGTCAACGGATTCTTCATATCCATGGAATCACCAACCTTCAGACTAAAATCATAGAGTAGATATTCACTATCACCTCCCGGCGGTACGAGCCGTAAATACACCTTCTGTTCAGCCACTTCTTCCCGAAGCAAAAAGGTTCTGGAAATATAATGGTATCCATCCAATATTTTATAACTCGTGTTATCTACAATGGTATCTCCGTTGGTGTAATAAATATCGGTTGAGCAGTCGACAAAACAATATCTAAGATGCCATTCGTTATAATAATCCAACAAAGGTTTATAATCCTGTGCAACAATTGGAATTGTACTTAATAGCAAAAAGACAACTACTAATTTCTTCATAATAGAATGTATCTGTTTTAAAATAGATTCCTTCATTAATCCATAATTCGTAAATATAAAATTTTAATACTATAACAGATACAGATTATCCGTTAGTTCCTAATTGAAGAAAATATTTTTACCTTTATTAAGCCGAAAAAAATACAACTTAACCAATACTTCTAATCCTAAGCTAACACGCCCGAACTGAAAATAATGGAATTCATTAACACCAAAGCTCTGACGAAATCTCAAAAAGAAGAGATTCATAATTTATGGAACAATGAGTACCCTGAAAAGTTAAACCATGCGAATTTATCGGCATTTGAAAAGTATTTAGAAAGTCTCTCAAATCAATCGCATATCTTATTAATCGATGATAATAAGATGATTAAGGGTTGGTATTTTCACTTTCTTCGAGAAAATGAAAAGTGGTTTGCAATCATACTGGATTCTGAGATTCAAGGGAAAGGATTTGGTTCTAAAATTCTAAATTTAGCAAAGGAGACAGAAACAGAACTAAATGGTTGGGTAATTGATAAAAGCAGTGATAAAAAGAGAAATGGAGAATTATACAAATCGCCGTTGCACTTTTACTTGAAAAACGAATTTGAATTACTGCCCGAAATAAGATTAGAACTCGAAATACTATCGGCTGTAAAAATAAAGTGGGTAAAAGCAATTGCACACAACCTGTCCTGAGTAGAGCTTTTATATATAATCATGGTCGGTGCTTACAATTTGAAGGAAACAGAGCAATTGTTTTTAATGTATCTGAAAAGCTTCCGGAAATCGAATTAAGACATTGTATTGCAATAGCATTAACATATCACAAAATCAAGCACTTACCTTTATTAGGGGCCTAACAATTTCGGAAGGAAATACTTTGCAACCACGTCGTTTTTTAAGAGAAATGTAACAAAAGCAATAGAACAAAAATGCAAAAAATAAGTTACCTTTAGCTAATAGAAAAAATCATCGTCTAGCAGTTCATTTCTGTCCCTTTCCCACCCTCTAAACCCAAAATAGGACAACCATGCGCAGTGAAATGTGGGCTATAACACTTTGGAATCGATATTGTTATTGATTCAATTTCGGAAAACAAATCGAAAATAAAAAAATGAGAAATTATGTAGTTATAGGGGGTTCCTCTGGAATCGGGAAAGCGCTTGTAAAAGTACTCAAAGATAAAGACGCTACGATTATATCCACTTTTAATAAAAATACCCCGCAAGAAGAAAATGAAAATGTTTCCTATCATAAATTTAATGTATTAAGTGACTCTTTAGACCTTGCACTTTTCCCTGAAGCACTTCACGGTTTGGTCTATTGCCCCGGAAGTATTAATTTGAAACCCTTTCACCGTTTTTCAGAAGATAGTTTTATTGAAGATTTTAAACTACAGGTAACCGGTGCAATCAAAATAATTCAACTCCTTTTACCAAAATTAAAAAAAAGTGAAGACGCTTCCATCGTATTATTTTCTACAGTGGCAGTCCAACAAGGTTTTAATTTTCATTCACAAGTTTCAGCATCAAAAGGTGCAATTGAAGGGTTGACACGGGCACTGGCCGCCGAGTTTGCGCCGAGTATTAGAGTAAATGCTATTGCACCCTCTCTTACCAATACTCCCTTAGCCGAAAGATTACTGAATAGTCCGGAAAAATTAGCCGCCCAGTCCGACCTTAACCCCTTAAAAAGAGTGGGGAAATCCGAGGATGTTGCCGAAGCTGCAGCTTACTTATTGTCGCCAAAATCTTCCTGGATTACCGGTCAAATTATTCATGTAGATGGCGGCTTTTCATCAATAAAATAAATTACTATGTTTAAACTGTTTAAGAAAAAAACTAAAATTGAAAAATTAGAAATTCAATACCGCAAATTATTGGAGGAAGCTCACAAACTTTCCACTACCAATCGAAAATTGAGTGATCGTAAAATATTCGATGCAAATGAAATCCTTAAACAAATTGAACTTTTAAAAGAAAGCAATTAGAATGGGGTTTTATCAATTTTACAAACAACAGTTGGTGCATCAACCTGTTGAAAAATTATGGGACTTTATTTCGCGCCCAGAAAATCTTAAAAAAATCACGCCAAAAAAAATGGGTTTCGATATCACATCTGAAAACCTACCGGAGACCATGTACAGTGGCATGATTGTGAGTTATATAGTCGCTCCCATTTTAGGTATAAAAACTACTTGGGTCACAGAGATAACACATGTAAAACCGCGTGAATATTTTGTAGATGAACAACGCGTAGGACCTTATAAACTATGGCATCATCAACATTTTTTAGAATCGGTACCCGAAGGAACCTTAATGAGAGATATCGTTAGCTATCAGCCTCCTTACGGAATTCTGGGAAGCATTGCAAATCAACTTTTTATAAAGAGAAAACTGAATGAAATTTTCGAATATAGATCGAAAGTACTCACTCAATTATTTAACCATTAATAAGGATAAATCTATAAATGAAATCGTAGCTTACAAAAAATTACTTTGTTTAGATAAAGGCATAATTGTACTATAATTTATATGAAAATACTTTTAACAGGAGCCACCGGATATATTGGCAAGCGATTATTACCCTCTTTGGTGGAAGCAGGGCATGAAGTAATTTGTTGTGTTCGTGATATTAATAGATTTTATCCTCCCGAATCTTTAAAAGATAAAATTACAACAATACAGCTGGATTTATTGGATGAAACCACATTAGATGCTATTCCTAAGGACATAGACGGAGCCTATTATCTAGTGCATTCCATGTCTGCTTCAAGCGATTATAAAACCCTCGAACAGCAATCGGCCACAAATTTCAGAAAAGCCATTTCAGAAACAAAGGTGCAGCATGTAATTTATTTAAGCGGAATTGTAAACGAAGACAACCTCTCTGAACATCTGGCCTCCAGAAAAAACGTAGAAGATGAGCTTAAAAAAGGACCTTATAATTTTACCACCTTAAGAGCGGGAATTATTATTGGCTCCGGGAGTGCATCTTTCGAAATAATTAGGGATTTAGTCGAAAAGCTTCCCATAATGATTACCCCAAAATGGCTCAAAACAAAATGCCAACCTATAGGAATCTCAGATGTAATTTCCTTTCTTTCCAAAACGTTGTTCAACCCAAAAACATTCAATCAAAATTTTGATATTGGCGGCCCGGATATTTTATCCTACAAGGATATGCTCCTGAATTTCGGCAAGGTGAGAAATCTAAAAAGAACCATTTTAATAGTTCCGGTGATGACACCAAAACTGTCTTCGTACTGGTTGTATTTTGTGACTTCAACTTCCTATAAACTTGCCGCTTCTCTCGTAAATAGTATGAAAATTGAAGTGATTTGCAGAAACAATGATCTGGCATCCATTCTAAACATAACCCCATTAAGTTACGAGGAATCTTTGAAAAAAGCCTTCAGCAAAATTGAAAATAACGAAATCGTCTCCAGCTGGAAAGACGCGTACGTTAGCAGCGGGATGGCGATTAATATATCCGATTTTATTGAAGTGCCAAAATACGGATGTTTCAAAGATAGCCGCAGTATGGTTTACGAAAGCCGAGAAAAGTGTGTCAATAAAATATGGAGTATCGGTGGAAAAACGGGATGGTATTACGGAAATTGGCTCTGGAAAATACGCGGGCACTTGGATAAGTTTTTTGGGGGAGTAGGACTAAGACGAGGCCGTACCAATCGAAATTCAATTCAAATTGGTGACGCCTTGGATTTTTGGCGTGTATTATATGCAAATAAAGAAGAAGGCAGATTATTGCTGTTTGCCGAAATGAAACTTCCGGGAGAGGCATGGCTTGAGTTTAAATTGGACTCGGGGAAACTTATTCAAACTGCCACGTTCCGGCCCCTGGGTTTATTGGGAAGGGCTTATTGGTTTATGGTGTTGCCTTTTCACGGATTTATTTTTAAGGGAATGCTAAAGAAATTGGTAACATAAAATGATTAAAAGAATACTGCTTTTTTTGGTTTTAAATTTTTCAGCCCTGGCTATTGGCGGATTGTTTACAAGAAGCGGCGTTGCTTCCCTATGGTATCAAAATTTGGAGAAAGCTCCCTGGACCCCACCCGGATGGGTGTTCGGAGCAGCTTGGACTTTTATTATGATTTGTTTTGCCATTTATATGGCCTATTTAATTGTAGAAAATACCAATCGAAAAAAAATAATCTCATTGTTCGCATTTCAATGGATCTTAAATGCACTTTGGAATCCTGTCTTCTTTTACTTCCATGCTATGCTGGCCGGACTTATTGTTATTACTTTGCTTACCCTACTAATTACTTATTTCCTTTTTCATTATAATAAAGAGCTTCGGTTAAAATCTGTATTTATACTTCCCTATTTTATTTGGATTTTAATTGCCACTTCGCTCAACGCCTACATTCTAATAATGAATTAATCTATGGATAGCATTTCTATTTTTTGGTTCAGAAGAGACCTTAGACTCGACGACAATACTGCGCTCCACGAAGCACTGAAAAGCGGTGTGAGCATCTTGCCAATCTTTATTTTCGATGAATTTATTCTGAATGAACTCCCCGTAAATGATGCCAGAGTTACTTTTATTTACGACAATCTACATAACATTGACCAAAAGTTAAAAGCACACAATTCTTCCATACTCTGTTTGAAGGGAACTCCTATCGAAATATGGAAAAAACTTATTGCAACCTACTCTATAAATAGTGTTTTTGTGAACAAGGATTATGAGCCGTATGCCCGAAAGCGCGATAATGAGGTTGCAAAGCTTTTGGCAGACAATGAGATTGAATTTCTTTCTTACAAGGATCAAGTGATTCATGAAGAAAATGATGTCTTAAAAAATGACGGGACCCCCTATACAGTCTTTACCCCCTACGCCAATAAATGGCTGGAAATCTATTCACCAAAAAATCCGTTGGGAGCACCTGCTTATAAAAACTTTTATCAGGAAATACATTCTTTCCCTACTTTGGACGATTTAGGTTTTAAACCGTCTACTATAAAAGTGCAGGATTATGACCTGTCTCAGGTTAATGCGTATTCTAAAAATCGTGACTTCCCACATTTGGACGCCACAAGTTACCTCAGTGCGCATTTACGTTTCGGAACGGTGGGAATAAGAACCATCATAGCCCAATTGAAAAAGTCTGATTCGATATTTCTGAAAGAATTAATCTGGCGCGAGTTTTTTATGCAGATACTGTTTCATTTTCCCAAAGTCGTCACTGAAAATTTTAAAGCCAAATACAATAACATTGAGTGGTTAAACAATGAAAATGATTTTAAAAAATGGTGTGATGGTAACACCGGATATCCAATGGTGGATGCAGGTATGCGTCAATTAAATGCAACCGGGTATATGCATAACCGTGTACGGATGATCACCGCCGGCTTTCTATGTAAGCATCTCTTGATCGACTGGAAATGGGGAGAGGCTTATTTTGCTTCGAAGTTGCTGGATTACGAATTATCCTCAAACAACGGCAATTGGCAATGGGCTGCAGGTACGGGTTGCGATGCAGCACCCTATTTTAGGATATTCAACCCTACGGCACAATTAAAAAAATTCGACAAGGAACAACGCTACATAAAAAAGTGGATTCCTGAATTAGCTACCGATTCCTACCCTGAACCTATGGTTGAACATACATTTGCCAGAAAAAGAGCTTTGGAGGTTTACAAAAAAGGGATCCTCGATTAAAATACACCTAAGTATAGAATTGTGACCTTTTTTATTTTGAATTCAGCAGATATTGTTTTTAAATTAATTTTATATCCGTTAATTTTAACATTGAAGGCTGGAAGATCCAATTCATTTGGTGCGATATTTTTTACTGTGTATTAAGGATCGTAAAAATATGATACCATTCCGGGCAGCACCCGGGTACTTTTCTCGTGTCATTCCTTTTCATTGCCTCATCGATACAAACAACTAAACAATTGAAAAGAAATGAAAAAATCGAATTACACTACATTTATCTTGATGTTGATTTGTTCCGCAGTTTCAATGTACATCACCATGTATTTTAACACGTATGAAATGAGTCATGTGTATTTTAGTTGGACGAGAATGTACATGACCTTTATAGGGATTGGCGGGATGTCAATTATCATGTTTTTGTTTATGAAAAAGATGTACCTCAACAAGGTGAAAAACACGGCAATAGTTGTGGGAAGCCTTTTTTTAATGGCAATTTCCACCTATTTGGTGCGTCAACAAATTCCTATAAGCGACCTTAAGTGGATGAAGGCAATGATACCCCATCATTCTATTGCAGTTCTTACAAGTACCAGAGCCGAATTGAAAGACCCTGAAGTTAAAAAATTAGCCGAAGAGATTATCAAAGCTCAGGAAAAAGAGATTGCTGAGATGAAAAAAATGATCGAACGCTTGGAAAATAAATAATAGTTATGAAAACTAAAAAGGAACTGTCTTCCCCACAAATTGATGACCTTCTTGGAATTTTAAAATCCCGATTTGAAGCAAACATGCATCGCCACAAGAATATGGAATGGTCTAAAGTGCAATCCAAACTGGAAGCCAATCCAGAAAAACTATGGTCTCTTTATCAAATGGAAAGCACCGGAGGCGAGCCGGATGTGATGGGGATCGACAATAAAACAGGTGAATACATTTTTTATGATTGTGTAAGTGAAAGTCCGAATGGACGCAGAAGTCTTTGTTACGACCGGGAGGCTTTAGAGTCCAGGAAGGCACACAAGCCCAAAAACAGCGCAATGGATATGGCTACTGCTATGGGTGTTGAAATTTTAACCGAAGAACAATACAGAGCATTGCAACAATTCGGCAATTTCGATACAAAAACATCGAGTTGGTTGAAAACACCTACCAATATCCGAAAATTGGGTGGGGCTATTTTTGGGGATTTCCGTTTTGACACTATCTTTATCTACCACAACGGAGCAGAATCATACTATGCGGCCAGAGGTTTTCGCGGAATGCTAAAAGTCTAATAGGTGGAATTTTATAAATAGCCTATGAATAAGGATACTCAGCAATACAATCAGGCGTTTTTGAGTGATGAAAAAGCCATCTGTGATATTTTGGCGGAGGAAATCCACACTCATCTTCCCGAAGCCGAAAACAAAATATGGCATCGCCATCCTGTGTGGTTTTTGGATGCTAATCCAATTGTTGGTTATAGTAAAATAAAAGCCGGAATACGTTTGATGTTCTGGAGCGGTGCAAGTTTTGAGGAAGAAACTCTAAAGCCCGGAACGGGAAAATTTAAGGATGCTTCCATTGTCTATACTTCGGCCGATCAAATACATCTTGCTGACCTGAAACGTTGGATTAACAAGTCGGTTAAAATCCAATGGGACTATAAAAATATTGTGAAGCGTAAAGGGAGGCTTGAAAGATTGAAATAACCTAAAACCGAAATAATGTATACTATTTTGAACAAACGAATTTTTATAGTATCCCTTTTGGTTTGTTGTTATGCCTGTAAAAACGACGCCAAAGAAAACAACAATTTGCTTGAGGAGGGGATGGTTTTTGACCATACTAAATGGCAGGCAAAAGAGGGTGATAATTATATTTACAGAGACAAAATGCTCAATGATGTTGTTTACAACGATACCGTGAGATCTTTGAACAAAGAGGAGATATTGGTGTTACTTGGAGAGCCGGATCGCATCAATGAAAATGTACTATACTATACCATCGACAAGAAACAACTGGGGTTTTGGACATTGCACACCAGAACTATGGTAATTCAATTTTCAGACTCGAATACCGTAGATTGGATTAAAATTCATGAGTAATAAATTTAAAAAAATGAAATGTTTAATTTATAAGAGAACTTTATTGGTGTGGGTGTCTGTAGTGCTTCTAAGCAGCTGCAATTCCAACACCTCAAAATCTGATATCGCAACAGACCCAACCATCGCAAAAGACACCCTAACCCCTCATAAAAAGTCTCTTAAAACAAATTTACCCACAATTGGTCTTTTACTATACGAGGGCGTGCTGACAACAGAAGTTACCGCTACAGCCGATGTTTTTACAAAGCCGACCGAAGATGGGGTACAACTTTTTAATGTAATAACCATCGCTGAAACTAAAAACCCAATAGTTTCTGAAGAAGGGCTCACCTTCCTTGCCGATTATACCTTCGAAGATTGTCCGAAATTAGATGTCCTCTTCGTCCCCAGCGCTTACGATATGTACGCCCAGGTTCACAACGACAAAATTGTAGCATTTATCAGGGAAAAGGACAAAGAGACATCCTATACGGTTAGCAATTGTGCAGGGGCTCAATTAATTGGAGCTTCGGGAATTGCAGACGGCAAGAAAATCGTGACCTGGATTGGCGGTGGAGTGGACCTTCAGAAAGAGTATCCAAATCTGCTCGTACAAAACGATTCGCTGGTAACCTATGTTGAAGATGGTAAATACAGCTCTTCCAACGGAAATCTGGCGAGTTATATTTCGGCATTGAAATTAGTTGAAAAAATGACGAGTCCCGAACATAGAAAATATGTGGAATCGTATTTATATCTCGACCGACTTCAAAACTGGAGAGAATAAAATTATTGTGAATTCTATATTTTTGAATGAACTTAAAATAAAGAAATATGAAATTAGGAGCCTTTTCTATTAGTTTGTCAGTCAAAGATCTCATGGCATCGCGAACATTTTACGAACATCTGGGATTTATCGTTTTTGCAGGAGATGTAAAAATGAATTACCTCATTATGAAAAATGGAAATGCCTTAATTGGATTGTTTCAGGGTATGTTCGACAAGAATATTCTAACCTTCAATCCTGGGTGGGACGAAAATGCAAAAACTCTTGAAAATTTTGACGATGTACGGAAAATTCAGGATCATTTAAAAAGTAAAAAACTGAGGTTAGAACAGGAAGCCGACGAAAACACAACCGGGCCGGCCAGTGTTGTATTGATCGATCCGGATGGCAATCAAATTTTGATTGACCAGCACATTTAACCAGTTTTTTAATAAAGGAACCGGTGAATTTTATGTATGGAGAAGAAATCGCAATGGGTTATTCTGATAGTAATTCGTCAATTAACCTTTTTACCTTTTCTGAATTCCAGTCGGCTGCACCCTCCTTTTCAATGACAATGGCTCCACTTTTCGAAATAAGATAGGTGGTGGGCAAAGCGGTTGTTTGAAGCGGTTGCGGTGCCTGTTGGGGCTCAAAATACACCGGAAAGTTGTATTCCTTTTTCTGTAGAAATTTTTGTACAACTTCAGGTTTCTCGGAGGTGACAAAATAAAAATCTACCGTATTGCCATAGGTATCAAACAATTTCTGAAAGGATGGCATTTCAGCAATACAGGGCGGACACCAGGTAGCCCAAAAATTAATGACACTCACTTTCCCTTCAGATTGCGCAAAATTTACTGTATCTCCAGCTTCATTTATAAGATTCCAGTTGTAATTCTTTACTATTTTTCTGTCTTCTTGGGCAACTTCAGAAGGGCTAAAAGAAATAATTCGTTGTAACGCCACTCTAATTGGGACGCCGGTTTGAGGTATCAAAAACAAGGCAATAACCAATAACAGCCCTATATTTCCCCAATTCTTTCGTAAAAAGTGCATTTTTATTTAAATTTTTTTTCTGACTGAATATAATGTAAATAAACAACGTAACACAACACTAACAAAAGAAACCATCAATTATTTTTTTAACATTTTTCATATGTAACTATTGTGTTTTTAGGCTTTTTATCGGTTTTATTAGCATTTTATAGATTTTTTTATTACATTTAAGTTCTCCCCGAATTTAGTAACCCTAACTCAGTGCGTTATGAATTTGAAAATTATTTACCTGCTAATGTTCTTTTCAACAGCTACTTTTTCTCAAGTAGGAATAGGAACAACTTTCCCAAGTGCAAGTCTTGATATTAACGGAAATCTAAAAATTAGACTCATCCCGGAGGAAGCGCTAGTTAACGATGTAAAGGATTCTGTCCTTGTAGTGAATGGTAACTATGTAAAGAGTATCCCTACTAAAAGCCTTGTGACAGCAGCCTTACCAACAACCATTAAAGGCACTTTCTCTACCACTGGCGCCGTAAACTTATCCCTGCTTAGTGGGGTGCAAACCATCCCTTTTAACGATCTGCATTTCGATGTGAATAACGAATTCAATACAACCACCTATATGTTTACCGCCAAACAAGATGGCATTTATGCGGTGAACGTACATATTGAAGCCGGCAGCAGTATAGGTATTGCTACGAATTTTGGAGTGAGAATTTTAAAAAATGGGACTGTAGAAAGCCGAAACAGCTTTGCAAATGTTGGCGTATTGGGTGTTAATGTTACACCTCCGGTACGAAGTTCACAAACTCTATTGCAATTGTCAACCAACGATACCATAAGTTTTCAAATAGAAGGCGATATTGCACTGGGCTCTGTAAATCTTTTGGGAGCCGATCAAGATAGTTACTTTACAATTCATCAGGTTCGGTAACATATTTCTGCTGAAATATTAAAAGAACCACCTTCCTTACAAGGTGGTTTTTTAGTTTGTTATTTCAACAAATACCCTATTTATTTTTCTAAATTTGTTTGAAACCAATTTATCCCAACCATGAGCTCAAGAAGAGATTTTGTAAAAAAAACAGCCATTCTAGGTACCGGAATAGTACTTGCCCCTCACCTTTCTTTTGGCGCAGCAAGTAATTCGACTAAGGAAATATTGAATGTTGGTCTTATTGGCGTGGGTTTAAGAGGCACCAATCATTTAAACAATGTACTGCTTCGGGACGACGTACATGTGGTGGCGATATGCGATATCGACGAGAGACGAAACGCCATCGCTCTTGAAATGATTTCAAAAGCCGGGCAAAAAAAGCCGAAGGTGTTTAGCGATAGTGAACTTGCTTATAAAAATTTATTAGCCCTTCCCGAAATAGACGCCGTTATCATTTCAACTCCATGGTTGTGGCATGCCCGAATGGCAAAAGACGCAATGATTGCGGGAAAATACACAGGTCTCGAAGTATCTGCCGCCAATACCATGGAAGAGTGCTGGGACTTGGTTAATTTGCACGAACAGACCGGGTCTCACCTGATGATTCTTGAAAATGTATGCTATCGACGAGACATCATGGCGGTGCTTAACATGGTGCGCCAAAATGTTTTTGGTGAGTTATTACACTTCAGATGTGGTTATCAGCATGATTTACGATTTGTAAAATTCAACGACGGTAAGACTGCCTACGGAAAAGGTGTGGAATTTGGTGAAAAAGGAATTTCCGAATCGGCGTGGAGGACGCAACATTCTTTACTTCGCAATGCCGATGTGTATCCAACGCATGGGGTAGGTCCAATCGCTACCATGTGCAATATAAACCGTGGAAACCGTTTTGTTTCTATGACTTCCATGGCTTCAAAAGGGGTAGGATTGCACAACTATATTGTAAAAAACGGAGGCGAAAATCACCCCAACGCCAAACTAAAATTTAAACAAGGTGACATTATTACTTCTATGATTGAAACAGCCAACGGCGAAACCATTATTGTAACCCACGATTGTAACTCACCTCGCCCCTATTCGTTGGGCTTCAGAGTGCAGGGCAATGAAGGTATCTGGGAAGTGGATGGAAACCGAATTTATATTGAAGACAAGGCTGCAAAACCCCATAATTGGGACGAAGCAACGGCTTGGTTGGAACGCTACGACCATCCGTTATGGCAAAAATATGGTGAAAAGGCTATGGGAGCGGGTCATGGAGGGATGGACTTCTTTGTAATTCACGCCTTTGTGGAATCGGCCAAACGCAATATTGCACCTCCTTTAGATGTGTACGATGCAGCGGCCTGGAGTGCTATTACCCCTCTTTCTGAAACTTCTATTGCAAACAACGGAGAACCACAGGATTTCCCCGATTTTACTCGTGGTAACTGGGTAAAAAGACAGCCCTACAACTGGATAAAAGACACCTACTAGGTTGTGATTGCTTCGGAAAAAGAATTCATACATATTCAAACGCCCGGCAGGATTTGTCTGTTTGGGGATCATCAGGATTATTTGGGGCTTCCTGTAATTGCATGTGCCATTAACAGACATATTCATCTAAAAGCCGAAGTCAATTCAGAAAAAAAATTCAGAATCCTCCTTCCCGACATTCAAGAAGAGCGAATTATTCCAATTACCGAAACATTGGAAGCATTACATGCCAGAGATTATTTTGCCTCCGCCTTGCGGGTAGTTAAACGAGTTGGTTGTATTCCCGGTCGAGGATACAACATTTCTATTTCGGGGAATATCCCAATAAATTCGGGTGTTTCCAGTTCTTCTGCCTTAGTTGTGGCATGGATTCATTTTTTACTGAAAGCCTTTGGTGCAAATCAATCCATAACAGATCAATTCATTGCGAAATTAGCGCATGAGGCTGAAGTTCTCGAACATGGAGAACCCGGTGGAAAAATGGATCAGTACACCATAAGCATTGGAGATATTGTCTATATTGAAACAGGTGATGACTTCAATCTTCAGAAAATAGGAACCGAATTGGAAGGAATGATTTTAGCCGACTCGGGCGTGCAAAAGAGGACCTTGGGTGTGCTTTCCGAAGCAAAAGAAAAGGCGCTAAAAGCCATTGAATATGTGCAAAATCACATTGAGACCTTCGAGCTTTCAAAGGTGCGACTTGCTGAAGTCCCTGCATACGCAATTTTCATCCCCGAAGAATTACAAACTTATTTTTATGCAGCGGTGCGAAATCACATGCTCACGCAAAAAGCCTTATTAGAATTTGAAAAAGCAAATCTGAATTTGAAGAAATTAGGTGAGTTAATGACCCAACATCATACAGTTTTAAAAGATAAATTACATACTACGGTCCCAAAAATTGACGCAATGATTGAAGCGGCTTTGCAGGCGGGAGCCTACGGTGCCAAAATAGTAGGCTCCGGAGGCGGCGGAAGCATTGTAGTACTTGCACCAAAAGAGAAGGAATTACACATTTGCAATGCATTATTGAAGGCAGGTGCGAAAGCGGCCTATCCGGTTTCGGTTGCCAAGGGCTCACTTGAACTATAATATGGAACATACACTCGTCATACTTGCAGCAGGAGCCTCTTCCAGAATGAAAAAGTCGGTCGATGCCCCTCTCGCTACAAATGAATCAAATTCAGGAAGCAAGGCGCTTATTCAGTTTGGGAAAGACAACAGACCCTTTTTAGATTACTTACTTCTAAATGCCCAAAAAGCCGGGTATCGCGACATTATTTTAGTAATTGGCAAGAATTCTCAAGGCTTTATCACTTATTACGAAAACAATGCTTCGTTTAGAGAATTGAACATTTCATTCGCAACACAAGCCATCCCTACAAATCGAGTAAAACCCTTGGGCACTGCCGATGCTGTCCTTCAGGCAATGGAACAGTTCTTAGAATTACAAAAGGAAATATTTTCGGTGTGTAATGCAGATAATTTATATTCGGTATCGGCCTTGAGTGACCTTCAAAAATCAACTGCTTCAAATGCTTTTATAAGTTACGATCGCGGCGGACTTGATTTTTCGGCAGAGCGAGTAACATCGTTTGCATTGGTAAGTTTGGATTCTGAAAATTATTTATTGGATATCATTGAAAAACCAGGAGCTGATGAAGTTTCCAACTTTAAAGATCGCACCGGAAAACTGAGAGTGAGCATGAATTTATGGAAGCTGAACGGTTCACAAATGTATTGGTATCTAAAAGATTGTCCGTTACATCCTCAACGGGACGAAAAGGAGCTGCCAACCGCTATTCTGAATATGGTAAAAGAGAATCCGAGATCGGTTTTGGGTATTCCCAGAAAGGAACACGTACCCGATTTAACTTCGAAAGAGGATATTGCCATTCTGAAAAAATACATTGAAGCTCATTTTCCGGAATAAAAAAACTCCTGCAGAACAGGAGTTTATCTTTTATAAAATAGTGTGCTACTTATGAAGCATTTTGAATCTTGATAAGATTCAAAGCAGAACCTTCTCGATACCATAGAATTTGTGCCTCATTATAGGTATGGTTTGCCATGATGGTGTCTTTAGTACCGTCCTTATGCACCACCTCGATAGTTAAGGGCTTATTGGGCGCAAAAGAAGCTATATCGACAAAGTTAAAGGTATCATCCTCCTGAATCTTATCGTAATCGGCTTCGTTGGCAAATGTAAGGCCTAACATTCCCTGCTTCTTTAAATTAGTTTCATGGATACGTGCAAACGATTTCACCAACACGGCTGCTACACCTAAAAATCGGGGTTGCATGGCTGCGTGTTCACGGGAAGAACCTTCTCCGTAGTTATGATCTCCCACCACAATGGTTTTAATTCCCGCCTTCTTGTATTCGCGTTGTACATCGGGTACTCCGCCGTACTCACCATCCAACTGATTTTTTACAAAATTCGTTTTCTTGTTAAAGGCATTCACCGCACCGATGAGTGTATTGTTGGCTATATTGTCCAAATGACCTCTGTATCGCAACCATGGACCCGCCATGGAGATATGATCGGTTGTACATTTTCCAAAGGCTTTAATTAGCAATTTGGCGCCCATAAGCTCGGAATCTTTAATAGGAACGAAGGGCTCGAGTAATTGAAGTCTTTCGGAAGTAGTGCTCACTTTCACGCTTATTCTACTACCATCTGCCACGGGCTCCAAATAACCGGCATCTTCTACTTCAAAACCTTTGGGTGGTAATTCGATACCTCTGGGGATGTCCAGTTTTACCATTTCACCATCTTCGTTTAATAAGCTATCGTTCATAGGATCGAAATCTAATCTCCCGGAGATCGCAATTGCAGCCACCATTTCGGGGGAACCTACAAAGGCATGGGTATTTGGGTTTCCATCGGCTCTTTTTGAAAAGTTTCGGTTAAAGGAATGTACAATGGTATTTTTTTCATCTCCCTTACGATCGCTTCGGTCCCACTGACCAATACAAGGTCCGCAGGCATTTGTAAATACGGTGGCGCCTAAGTTTTCGAACACATCCAATAATCCGTCGCGTTCGGCTGTAAAGCGAATTTGTTCCGATCCCGGATTGATTCCGAAGTCACTTTTCGGCTTTAATTTTTTATCGATTGCCTGTTGTGCGATAGAAGCGGCACGCGTAAGATCCTCGTAAGAAGAGTTTGTACAAGAACCAATAAGTCCCCAGTCTACTTTTATAGGCCAGTCGTTTGCTTTTGCTTTTTCTCCCAATTGTCCAACCGGAGTTGCCAAATCGGGTGTAAAAGGTCCGTTAAGATGTGGGCGTAGTTCGGATAGGTTGATTTCAATTACCTGATCGAAATAGGCTTCAGGATTTGCGTAAACCTCATCGTCACCTGTAAGATAAGGTCTTATTTTATTGGCTTCATCGGCAATTTCGGCTCTATCGGTCGCACGTAAGAAACGCTCCATGGCGTCGTCATATCCAAACGTTGAAGTGGTCGCACCAATTTCGGCACCCATATTACAAATTGTTCCTTTTCCTGTACAAGAAAGGTTCTTAGCTCCCGGTCCGAAGTATTCGACGATGGCTCCGGTTCCTCCTTTTACTGTAAGAATTCCGGCTACTTTTAAAATAACATCCTTGGACGCCGTCCAGCCGCTGAGTTCTCCTGTTAATTTTACTCCAATCAATTTCGGAAATTTCAATTCCCATGGCATTCCCGCCATTACGTCCACAGCATCAGCTCCCCCTACTCCTACGGCAACCATTCCCAAACCTCCTGCATTTACTGTATGCGAATCGGTTCCAATCATCATTCCGCCGGGGAAGGCGTAATTTTCTAATACCACTTGGTGAATAATCCCTGCTCCCGGCTTCCAGAAGCCAATTCCGTATTTATTGGAAACAGATTCCAGAAAATCAAATACCTCATTACTGGTTTCATTGGCGCGTTTCAAATCTAGCGCTGCGCCTTGTTTCGCCTGAATTAAGTGATCACAATGCACGGTGGTAGGCACGGCTACTTTGGTCTTTCCTGCCTGCATAAACTGCAACAGGGCCATTTGGGCTGTAGCATCCTGACATGCAATTCGGTCCGGCGCGAAATCGACATAATCCTTACCTCGGGTAAAAGCTTTGTTAGGCATTCCGTCCCATAAGTGATTGTATAGTATTTTTTCGGAAAGTGTGAGGGGTTTACCCACTACTTCACGCGCTTTATCTACTCGTTCTGCCATTTGAGAGTAGACCTTTTTTATCATGTCAATGTCGAAAGCCATAGTGTTATTTTTTTGTTTAAGAATAGTACACCTAAGTCCTGCTTCGGTGCGGAACGCAAAATTACAAAATTTTACAGCAATTTAAAAATGTTTAACAAAATACCTGTTTCATTGCTTATAATCTGTTAAATATCAATATTTATTGAATTAAATTATCAATTATTCAATTATCTATAGTAGATATTATTAAATTCTAAATTTAATTTCTTCCTAATAACCGTTTTAGTTTTGGGGAATCCCGCAAATCGGTGACAGGTTTTTCAAAATACACATACAAGAGGTAAGAAAGTAGAATGGTGATACCCCAATATAAAAAGGTGTAGGCCCAAAGTTCGAAACCTCTTAATGCTTCCGAAGGGAAAATCACCTTCATGGTATGTAAAATGATGGTATAATGCAGTAAATAAAGAGAATAGGAAATAAGACTGATGGTCGTTAAGAATTTGCTCCAAATTTTAGACTGAATCTCCATTACGGTGAGATGGGGAATTAAACAGGCTATTGCGAACGAATTAAGTGGCAAATACAGTACAATCATAAAAAACGGATCGTCCTGCACTGTGATACCAATAAAGGTTCTGAAAATATGTAAAATAACAATGATAAAAAGTCCCAGCCAAAGCAGCTGCATTTTGTATTTTAAGAGCAGTTCCATCCTTTTATTATACACATAGCGGAGCAAAAATCCATAGTAGACTACATCCAATCTGTAAATAAGTACCTTTCTAATATTTTCATTCCAGTCTACGATATCGGTAAGTGTATGGTTATAATAGAAATGTATTTTGGTGGCTGTAAAACACAGAATGATAAAAATGGTTACTATAAGATATAATGCATCTCTGTTTTTCTTCGGAAAAAATTTCACTCCCAATAACATCAATACAGGACCAATTATATAGGAAAATTGTTCTACCGCCAAACTCCAGGACACTCTGTAAAAAGGCAGAGAGGGTTCAGAAAAATTTTGAATGTAAATAAAGTATTTGTAGAGTTTTTCGGGGAGTTCGCCATAGACGAAGAACCAAACACCTACATTGACCAGCAAGAGGAAATAATAATTAGGAAAGGTTCTGAACCACCGTCGAAAAAGGAATGTCTTTACATTCTGAAAGGAATAATCGGGGGCATTAATTTCTCTGAGTATAATTTTCCCGATTAGAAATCCGCTGATTATAAAAAATACCTCCACTCCTATTGTGCCACTAAGACGCATGGCAGCTTCAATAACTTTGGGGTAGTGATCGCTAATCCAGAGGGTGTGCGCAAAGAGTACTAACAAAATAGCCGTGGTTCGGGCCAGGTCTAAACCTATATTTCGCTTTTTATTGCTGATATTCATTTACTGAATAGTTTTACAGCAGATGAAGTTACTAAAATTAAAACAAGCTCTTAATAATTTCTTCGATACTAAGCCCTTCGGCTTCGGCTTTGTAGTTTTTTATAAGTCTGTGGCGTAGTATTCCGGTTGCCACTTTTTGTACATCCGCAATATCCGGTGAAAATTTTCCATGCAAGGCTGCATGAGATTTAGCACCTAATATCAGGTTTTGAGATGCTCTGGGACCTGCTCCCCAGTCGATATAATTTTTAACTATTTCGGGGGCTGCCTGACTCTTAGGTCTGGTTTTACCCACTAATGTTACTGCGTATTCTACAACATTATCGGCTACAGGGACTCTTCGAATAAGTTGTTGGTACCTGATAATTTCTTCGGAAGTAAACAACGGATTGACTGTTGCGGTATCTCCTGAGGTTGTTGTTTTTACCACTTCCACTTCTTCCGAAAAAGACGGGTAATCCAGATTGATAGCGAACATAAAACGGTCCAACTGTGCTTCCGGTAACGGATACGTCCCTTCCTGTTCGATAGGGTTTTGGGTCGCCAACACAAAGTAGGGCAAATCCAACTTATAATGATTTCCGGCTACAGTAACTGCGCGTTCCTGCATAGCTTCCAACAAGGCTGCCTGAGTTTTAGGAGGTGTACGGTTAATTTCATCTGCCAAAATAATATTAGCGAAGATGGGGCCTTTAATAAATTTGAATTCACGATTCTGGTCTAAAATTTCGGAACCCAAAATATCACTCGGCATCAAATCTGGAGTAAACTGAATGCGTTTAAATTTAAGCCCTAAGGCTTCGGCCACTGTATTTACCAGTAAGGTCTTTGCCAATCCCGGAACACCTATAAGTAAGGCATGTCCGCCCGAAAAGATAGAAAGCAGCACCTGTTCTACTACCTCATCCTGACCCACAATTACTTTCTTAATTTCCTGCCGTAGGGCTTCGTGTTTTGATACTAATTGTGTTACTGCTGCTACGTCTGACATAGGTATTCTGTTATTTATTTTTTAAGCCAATTATTGGTAAATTCACACTCCTTATAGTCGTCATTTACATTAACGTAAGTTTCTTTTATTTTTTTCTCCTGCCAAATACCTATTGCTTTAATTTGCTTTTCTTTTAGGGCTAATTCTTTAATTTTTTCGTAATCTTTTACATAATCGGAAGGATGTTCTTCGTAGCGATTGGTAACCGTTAGAATTTTAAAATTACTTTTTCCGGTACGGTCTCTGTCTGTATATACCTTTGAAATTTCACCCTCCTTTAAGTTGTAAACTTGTGCACTGAGGGTAGGATCCATTTTGGTTAGGTCGAAACGAGTATCTCCGGTAACGGGGTTTACTAATTGTCCGCCGTTGTTTCGTGTTTCTACCTCATCGGAATAGGTACTTGCAGCTTCGGCAAAGGTAATTTCTCCGCTTGTAATTTGCTGTCTCAGTTTATCTACTTTCTCTCTGGCTTCATCGATGGTGGTCTGTGAGACTTCCGGAAATAAGAGAACGTGACGCACATCTACTTCCTGACCTCTAATTTTTTCAACATATAAAATATGCCAACCGAATTCGGTTTCGAACGGTTCACTCACTTCCCCTTCCAAAAGAGAAAACGCCTGATCTTTAAATTCTTTGGCAAACGAGGAATTTCTTCTTATTCCGGTAATTAATCCTCCCTTAGATGCCGAACCCGGATCTTTGGAGTACAATACTGCCTTGGTGGCGAAGCTGGCATCGTTGTCCATTACATCGGCGCGAAACTGATTTAATCGTGCTATAACTCTTTGTTTGGCTTCTTCGGTAATTTCGGGCTCTATCACAATTTGAGCCACCTCAACTTCGGCACTAAATACCGGACGATCCTCATCGGGAATTGAATAGAAAAACTCACGAACTTCTTCGGGAGTAACTTCTACGTTCTCAACAACAGTCCGTTGCATTTCACTTGCCAAGCGTAAAGTTTTGTTGACTTCAAACAGGTCTTTTCGCAATTCAGCTATATCGTCTTTTCGATAATAACTGGCAACCTTCTCTTCACTTCCCAGCTCACTGATCATATATTGTAATTGCTGCTCGATTTGCGAGTTTATTTCGGCATCGGGCACCATGATACTGTCTATTTTTGCATGATGCGCATACAATTTATCTTCCAGTAGTTTTCCAAACAGCTGACATCTGGTGATACCATCGGTAGAAATACCTTGAGAGTCAAGTTCCAAATAACTTTTATCGATATCACTGTCTAAAACAACATATTCCCCTACCACGGCACTTACGCCTTCGGCTTTATACCTTTTAAACGGCAATACAGTATCTGTAGTTACTACGGTTTCCATTAACTGGTTGTTACTTTTCGCAACACCGGTACTGTCTACAACCACCACTTCCTGTGCAGTGAGTGCAATACTTACCAGGAATAGTAAGGCAAGAAGACTAGTTTTTTGTATAGATTTCAAAGTTCTTATTTTTAATAGCATCTTTTGTAATATCTGTTTCCAGTTTTTTTATTAATTCCAGCTTCCGTTTATTGAGAATAATCTGTTTTATGGTAGGTTCGATATGCGAAAGGGGTGCGATATCATTAGGTTTTAGAATATCCTGAATTTTCACCAAATATACTCCTAATGAATCTTGTAATTGTGTAAAATTAGATTTTTTTAACACTTGTTCACTATTCGCACTTATAACCGGGAGAGTGTTTAAAAGGGCTTCCTTTTTTACCCAAATAGAATCGTTAAAATTGAATTCCTTAAACTGAATACTAAGCGTGTTTAATTCGGTTTTGTCTTTTTGGTTAAACCGATCCAATAACTGTCTTGCTTTAGCCAGGTTTGTATAGTTTTCAGCTACGTGAATGTATCTCACTTTAAGCAGCTCGTCGTTGAGTTTAAAATTATTCTTGTTCAGCTCGTAAAATTCCAAAAGATCACTTTTTGAAACAGTACTGTCTAATTGCTGAGAGACGACCGCACTCTTATAGGCTTCGGTGTACAGGTCGTTTTTATATTCCTGAACCAATTTGTCGTAGGCTGCAAGTTTCTCTTCAGAAAGGTTAATTCTCGCCTGATTAATTAGCAGCTTTTGAGTTGCCCAGCGATTGATGTAGTTATTGACAATTAGGGTGCTGTCCTCTTCCGAAGTAGTTTCAGAAATTAACGCTTTGATATCTTCTTCATACAAATAACTGTCGTTCGCCCTTGCAATAGGAACCTTTTCGGAATCCCGCGTAAAATAATCGCATGAAACCAAAAACCCACCACAAAAAAAGAAGACAATTAGTTTTCGCATTAAGAATTTAGTTCTTTAATTACTTTTTTTAATTCCTTTTTATTCACTTCTACTTTGTGTTTTTCGTGCAACTCCTGCATCCATGTTTTTTCCAGATAATTCTGGTAATCACTCAACACTTTACCCCTTACCTCTTCAAAGGTTTTTTCGGAAGGAGGTATTAGTTTCCGAACATTGATAATTTTAAACGATTGGTCTACCTCATAAACCGGGGAAATACCTTTAACCGCTTCAAAGTTTTCGGGCAGCACGTTTTGCCCTATTTCGAAGATACCATCCGAAACAATCACATTTACAGAAGCATCTGTATTGAATTGTTGTTTAATCTCTTCTCCTGTCTTACCTTCAGTTAATAACGCCCGAACTTGCTTTGCAATTGTGTTGCTCGAAGTTGAAACAACTACAGCATCCACACGATCTTTCCACATGTATTGATCCTTCCTCGTATTGTAATATTTCATTAGGCCAATTGTATCGTTTTTAGCCTTGTTCCAAACATTTTTGTTCATAACTTCAAAAATGAGCAAACCATCGCGGTATTCCGAAACAACAGCGGCATATTCTTCACTTTCGAATTCCAATCTATATTTGAAGTAATTCTTCAGCTCTAAGGTTTCAAATTCGTCGTAGATACCACTAATTAAACCTTCTTTTGTTTTATAAACATCGGCCTTTAATTGACGCTCTGAAATATAATTGGCAAAATCCGAGTAATTCAATTCCCGATCGCCAATGGTAAAAATCACCTTATCTTGTGCGGATGTTAAAGTATCCATCTTCCATTTTCGTTGTAACACCTCATCTCCAAGATATCCCATAAAGAAAGTTTTAAAATCTCCCTTTTGTGTAAAGCGGTACTTTTCCTTGATTTTTTTATTTACTTTATTCGTAACTACTTTGGAGCGTGCCGGATCCTGGACTCTTCGCAACAAGGTTTCCATTTGCTCGACATAGGTTTGCATGGGATGGATTTCCTCCATTCGAATAATGTGCCATCCAAAGCTTGACTTTATGGGTTTGGACAATTCGCCCGGCTTTGTAAGTTGGTAGGCTGCTTCTTCAAACTCGATGGTTCGCAAATCGCCTTTGGTAAATTTAGGGAGACGACCACCCACTTTTCCTGTAGCTTTATCATCGGAATATTGTTTCGCCAAACTTTCAAATGACTCTCCTTGCTGAATTAGGGCGTAAATTTCATTGATTCGCTCTTCCGGGTCGAAGGTGCCGGTAGAATCGGGTTTGTCTGAAATCATAATATGTGAAACCGAAATATGAGGAGCTCTTTTTCTTCGGTCATGTACTTTAATAATATGGTATCCGAATTGGGTTCTCACAATATCAGAAATTTCGCCGACCGGAGTCTTATACGCCTCTGTTTCGAATGGATATACAAGATAAAAAACTGAAAAATAGCCTAATTTTCCGCCGCGATCATTTGCTGAAGGCTCTTCCGAAGTTTCCTTCGCCAAGGCTGTAAAATCTTCGCCCTTTAAAGCTCTGTCACGAATACGCTTAATTTTGTTGTAGGCTTTCAGCGTATCTTGAGGCAGATCGTCATAACCGGATAAAACCAGAATATGCGATGCATCAATTTCTTCTAAGCCACGCTCATACGCCTCTCTAGCAAGGTCTTCGGTTACCTTATCTTCAAATAAATAATTACGGGACAATTGCTCCTCATATTGGGAGAATTCCTTTTTGTAAGTAGCATCCTTATGAAGCTTTTGGGCATAGGCTTCAGCAATTTTAAGTTTATAATCGATAAAAAGGTCCAAATAACTCTCTACATTTTTTTGAGACTCGTCTTTTACAAGATCAAGGTTTTTCTTGTACACACGTTTGAATTCTGAAGTGTAGACCGGCTTATCATTCACCGTTAGTAAAATATCTTTTTTATGTTGCGCTATCGCGGAAATTGTAAAAAGAAACCCGAAAAAAAGAAATGATAAATTTTTATACATTTTATAACTTGAATTAAATAAGATTTTGGCAAAAATAACAAAAAGCTATCGTTACGCAAGTGTGTTTAGAATAACGTTTTCACTAAGGGATTAGTGCCTTGTTGTGTCGATACTTTAAATCAAAAAATATGTAACTTGCAGTAGTGTTTGCCTTTTTAAAAAACGACCTATGAACCACCTACGGGATTTTAATAATTTTACCGAAAATGGAGTTTCGGAAACCGAAAGCAAATGACGGAGCGCATAAAACTAATATGGGACTTCCGAGGTCCTAATGCCGAGCCTATTGCTACTCACCACGCAAAGCATTTAGGGGAGTTTGCCGCAACCGAGAATTTGCAACACTCCCTTACCGGGGTTGAAAAATTATCTGAGTTGCATCACATTGCTTACCTGGTGGTAGAAAAGGAATTCATGAATTCCTTACGAGAAACTTTAAAACCACATCGAGGACAAGTTTATACAGACGTATGAAAGATTTTTTTAAAGATAAATTTCAGTACAATTTTGAAAGCAACAAACGGTTAATTGATTGTATTGAGAATCTCCCCGCCGCGTATACCGAACATGCACAAACGCTTATTTGTCATATTTTAAATGCGCATTCAGTTTGGAACAGTCGAATTATGGGCAAAACTACTTCTCGAGGTGTTTGGGATAACTATCCAATTGAAGTACTTAGTCCTTTGAATAAAGAGCATCTTGCCGATAGTCTTGAAATTTTAAAAAATAAAAATCTCAATGATCTTATTCAGTACACAAATACAAAGGGTGAAACATATCAGAACACTGTTCATGATATATTGTATCATATAATCAATCACAGCACCTATCACAGAGGACAATTAATGAGTGAATTAAAGCAAAACGGAGTGATGCCTGTAAGCACCGATTATATCTTTTTTAAACGATAAAACTATTCTTTAATAAATCTTTGCGCACTTTTCCCGTCGTGGTGAATTAATTTTTGTTTCTACATTTTCAAAATAAATGTTGAACACATTCTTGTATGCCCGATCACCTTAAATGGCGATAACTTCGAATTTACTGTCCGGAACAGAAAACATTTGCCCGGAGTACGCACTGTTATTAAAATTCCGTTGCAAGAATCCTGAGCGATTTACAGGCCTGCTTAATTTCAATATAGAATTCCTTCAGAATAAGAAAATTACCTTAATTTTGTGCCCTCATTAAAATTTAAAAAATTATGAAACTAGTAAAATTAGTATTCTTATTTATTTCTGTTACAGCATTTTCCCAATCTAAAGTGGGAACGATCGATGTCGATTTCGTTTTATCGAAAATGCCCGAATTACCTGCGCTTCAGAAGCAAATAGAAGACTACGGAAAGCAATTGGATGTAGATTTCAACAAAAAAATGGAGGTGTACAACGCCTTGGTGACTGCCTATACTGCAGAAGAGCAGGGTCTTACCATAGCTCAGAAAAAGACAAAACAGGATGAGATTTTAAAAGCCGAAGATGAAGTAAATCTGTTTCAACAAAACGGTACAAAATTGCTGAATATAAGACGAGATGAATTGGTGCGTCCCTTGTATCAAAAAATAGGAGTTTCACTGGAAAAAATTGCCAAAGCCGAAGCGTTTACGCAGGTTTTGGAACTGGACGAACGGGTAGTCTATGTAGATCACAATTACGATCTTACCATAAAAGTTTTGGCAGATCTCGGCATCTCCATTGAAGAGAAAAAAGAATAATTTTAAGGTATAAAAGCTTTTAGGAAGCACCAATTATCTCAAATAATTTGGTGCTTCTTTTGTTATGATAACTTCCTGCGGATTGAAGCTGTGATGATTTTTACAGGTGGTTGTTTGAAGGTTTTCCTTATGGTTGAATTCATTTTTAAATCAGTGCGAAACTAATTTAAGTCCTACTATAGAAATTATCAAAGTTGTGATAAAAAATAATCTCCAAAATGTAGCGGGCTCTTTAAATACCAATATTCCAACAAGCACTGTTCCCACAGCACCGATTCCTGTCCATACTGCATAAGCAGTGCCTATTGGTAGATGCTGTGTAACTTTTATTAGAAGTAACATGCTAATTGCTAAACAAATCAAAAACCCGATATACCAATACGTGGTGTCAATCCCTGTTGCATCTTTAGCTTTTCCAAGACAAAACGCAAATGCCACTTCAAATAGTCCCGCTATGATTAATAAAAACCAATTCATTCTAAATTTGGGTTCTTTTTATATACTGTGTTTCTGCGTTATATCAGCCTTTGAAAAGAGCGCGTTATCTCGAATAATTTGGGGCTTCTTTTGTTATGGTTACATCGTGCGGATGACTTTCGTGTATCCCCGAAGCTGTAATTTTAATGAACTTTCCGGTCTCTTTCAATGTTTCAATATCTTTGGAGCCGCAGTATCCCATTCCGGCGCGTAAACCGCCAATAAACTGAGTCATACTTTCCACCAAATCTCCTTTGTACGGTACACGACCTACAATTCCTTCAGGTACTAATTTTTTAATATCGTCTTCTACATCCTGAAAATATCGGTCTTTAGAACCTTGCTTCATAGCCTCGACGGAGCCCATTCCTCTATACGATTTAAACTTTCGGCCTTCGTAAATGATGGTTTCTCCGGGAGATTCTTTGGTTCCGGCCAGTAAGGAACCCAACATCACGCTGTCGGCTCCTGCCGCAATAGCTTTGGGAATATCACCAGTATATCTAATTCCGCCATCTGCAATTACAGGAACGCCACTACCTTTTATGGCAGCAGCAACTTCTATCACTGCTGAAAACTGCGGAAATCCAACGCCTGCAACAACACGGGTAGTACAGATTGAACCCGGTCCTATCCCTACCTTAACCGCATCGGCTCCGGCCTTTACCAAATATTTAGCGGCTTCGGCTGTTGCAATGTTTCCAACAACCACATCCAGTTCGGGGAATTTCTTTTTAACGGCCTTTAATACACTTACTACTCCTTTGGTATGACCGTGTGCTGTATCGATGATGACAGCATCAACCTGTGCATTGACCAAAGCTTCGGCGCGCTCTACGGCATCTCCCGTTACTCCTAAGGCAGCGGCAACACGTAGACGACCAAATTTATCCTTATTTGCCGTTGGCTTTTGAGTGAGTTTTGTGATATCACGGAAGGTAATTAAGCCTAAAAGCATCCCTTTTTCGTTAACGACAGGAAGTTTTTCTATTTTGTTTTTCTGAAGTATGAGTTCAGCCTGTTCCAAGGAAGTTCCCTGGGCTACGGTCACCAAATTTTCGGAAGTCATCACCTCACTTAAGGGGCGTTTTGGATTCTTTTCGAAGCGTAAATCTCTGTTGGTGACAATTCCAATAAGTTTGCCCTTACTGTCGGTAATAGGAATTCCTCCAATGCTGTATTCGCGCATGGTGCTTTGAGCATCTCCAACGGTGGCTGTTTTTGGTAAGGTCACCGGATCCTGTATCATCCCGCTTTCGGCACGTTTTACTTTCCGAACCTCAGCAGCCTGTTGCTCGATGGACATGTTTTTATGCAAAACACCAATGCCACCTTCACGAGCCATCGCAATAGCCATAGCGCTTTCGGTGACGGTATCCATCGCGGCGGAAACAATGGGAACATTGAGGGTGATATTTCGGCTGAATTTGGTTTCTATGGAAACTTCGCGGGGTAATACTTCAGAATAGGCAGGCACTAAAAGTACGTCGTCGTAAGTTAAGCCTTCTCCAAGAATTTTGTCGTTGTGTGCAGTCATTGCAATTAAAATTAACTTCCGAAGTACCGAAAGTGGTTACTGTTTAATTGCGTGCAAATATACTACAATTAGTTGAGATTTATTGTTTTTTAAATAACTGAATCAAAACCGCTCCGGCTCCTATTATAAAAGAGATCGTCATGAGGGTTCCCGAAACCATTACCACATATTTCATCCATAAAATTCCTTTCCACATCAAATAAATTCCTCCAAAGGTGAAGAGGATCGAAAAGAAGGGCTCGATCATTAAAAAAGCCTTGAGTTTTACCGGGAGTGACGTGATGGCAATCAAGCCACCCAGCAAGAAAAATATAAAGGAAATCGATAATATATGGGTGTGTAAAATGGTGAGCATTTCACGCTCGCCTTTTTCAAATTTCATAACACTTACGTCTTCTTCTGCTTCATTCCCCAAATAATTTTCTTCAATCCCACTAGGGGTATCCGATTCGGTTTGTCGTACAAATAATAAGCCGGTGATATAGCCTATACTTAACACCACAACAAAGGCCGCAATAAATATTTTTACATGCTTCGGAAAGGTTTGAAGAAGGCCGTGTAGTTGCATTACAATACGTTTCGTTTTTGAAGCATGGCAATACTTTGCAACAATTCGTTCATGGCTTTGGTCATAGAGCGCACCGAGATAGTGGCACCGCTTATTGGAATGATATCGTCGTTGTATTTCAGTTCTTTTGAAGCCGGAGAGACACCATCAAACTGCTGTAACCAACGTCGACTGCTAATCTCGCCACCGTATTCTTCACGATATATTAATACCTTGCTTTTGGTGATAATTAAATTGGTATCGAACAACACCAGATAATCAAAGGTGGCAGTTTTACTGGGGGCGTTTCCTATATAGCCGTAGCCTAAAAATTGTCCGTTACTCCTAATTTTAAATAGGTTTCCGTCGCCAAACTCAGATGCGGTAAGTGAATTGATATCCTTCGGAACAGCAATTATTTCCTTTTGAATTTTTTCAATTTCGTAAAACTTCATGATTTCCTTATCTGCTTTTTTCAATACCGCTGATGGAATTGTAAATGCAGTAGAGACTACCGTTAGTATCAAAATAAAAAATAGTTGCTTCAACATGCTGCAAAGGTATTTAACTTAAATGATTCAAAATAAAAAAAAGACCAAAACCTCCTGTAAAAACAGGAGGCTTCTTGGCTAACTAACACTTATGGTTGTTTAAAACCATACTCCAATTCCAAAGTTTAATTGGTCGGCAACATCGCCGCCTTCTACTTTATTGTCTTTAAACTGATAATCTCCTTTAACCACAACGCCGGGAGCAATATGATAGCTTAAACCGGTTGTGATATCGGTGCGATTATAGGCATCGTTGGCTACCAAAATACCGTCCGTTTTGGCATGAGTATCGTAGTTCTCATATCGCGCAAAAGCGAATAATTTTTGTTTTGCGGAAAGTGGTAACAAATTGTAGGCCACTTCTCCATAGTAACCCATCAAGGCACTTCCCAAATCTTTACCGGTAAGGTTGTTGTAATCTTCGGTATCGTTTAAGGAAGCATAAATAAATTCGCCGCGAGCAGTGAATTTTCGGAAGGCATAACGCACGTCGAAACCAACCATACTAACGCCAATACTACTTCCGTCCAGGTCTTCAATTTCATCTTCGGCCTGGGTCTTTCCGAAATATCCCGCCAATCCGAAACGGAGACCGGGGATACCGTAGTAATCTAATTTTGCGGAAATATTTGGCGTATCTACGGTAGACTGAATTCCTTTTTGGCGTCCGCCGCGTAAACCACTGCTTCCGCTTAGAGCACCGTTTGCACCACCTTCTCCATCGGCGGTAGCCGATTTAAAGCCGTTGAAAATATAGGCCTGATATCCCAAAGATGCTTCCGGAAAACGCCCGCTTACCCCTACACCAATTTCTCTCCATGTTGTGGGAATAATGTTGCTGTCTACTCCGGGTCTTTCTGTCCCGTTAAAGGTGGTCGGTTCGTGGTATTCGTTGATAATTCCCATGGGAATCAACATCAATCCTCCGCGAAGGTTTACGTTGTCACTTACGGCATAGTTTATAAAAGCCTGCTCCACAAAAACTTCTTCTACGTGTTCAATTTCTATTTCGGAAACAAACTGTGTTTTTTCGTCGAATTTATAACCCAAAAGCAACACCAAACGCTGAACATCCAGTTCGCCGTTGTCGCCTTCCGGCTGATTGTAAGTAATCTCGCCATAAGCACCAATGGTCACCGCTTTTCCGTAGTTTCCGGAAAGAATGCGCTGTGCCGAATTTTGTTGAAGATCGTTGATTGCGGTAGAATCTTGTGCCGTCTGAGCAAAAGAAAAAGATGTAATAAATAAAGCTGATAGGATAGCTAGTTTTTTCATGTATTTTTATTTAGACTGAATATAAATAGATTAGTTTTTCAGCCGCAAAAATAAAATCAAAAATAGAATCTTCCAAGCTTATTTAGATTTAATTTAAATAAAAATGCAAAGAATTTTCCAGCAGTCTAATTTAGAATTATTTAGACATTATATTTAACTGCCCCTTGTATTGCAGTCGTGCCACCGTTGCCCATTGAATTAAAAGAATTTTTTCGTCTTCGTCCAAATCCCCGTGAATCCAGGTATACGAATCCAAGGGCATTACCCCTTCCTGCACTTTTTCAATGACTTCTTCGAGCTTATGATCTTTCTTCTTCACGGAGTAGTCGGCCCAGGCCGAAACATTAAACTCTCCTCTTCCGTGTCGTATATGATCCTCCAGATAAAAGGAAAAGGGTGCTATTTCGGCATACCAGGGATATTGGGTGTGATTACTATGACAATCGTAGCAGTTTTCCTTTAAAATAGCAGCAACCTGTACCGAAGGTTTGGTTTCATTTTCGAAAGCCATAACAGATTCGTACCCGTCATTATTTCGTTCAGGGCGTATAAACTGGATGGCGATAAATGCAAGGAGTGCAAGTATCAAGATAAGTTTTATTACTTTTTTCATCGGTTACTTCTTTAGGGATTTCAAATATAAAATTACAGCTTTCCTAATATCATAGGCGGGTTCAGTTTTTAAAGGCTCGTATACTTTTAAAACGCCTTCATTTTCAGGTGTTAAAAACGGAATATCGTAACCTTTCAGTAAAAAATCACTAAAAGCCACTGTATATGTTTCCTCCTGCTGAATAGGTACTCCGCCGATCATCCAGCGTCCCCGTGTGCCTTCCCTAAAATTATAACGCTGCAAATAAGCTCCCGTACCTCCCCTGGCTTTGCCATAATCCAAAACTCTTATCAATAAGTCGCCCGTAACATCCGCTTTTACCACACTGCCTCCAAAGGGTAGCACCCTGAAAATATCCAGGCTGGTTACATCCCCCTCCAAAACATCATCCAATCTAATTGAACCTCCGTTGACTAGAGCCGCGTCTACGTTTTCATTAAACGACAAGGCCATGGCATGCGTAAGAATGTCACCCAAATTGGTTTGTACACCGCGATTGGCACTATCGGTACCATCCAACGGCGGATTCGCATAATAAATCACCTCATTGGGATCTGAAATCACTTGCTTGATATTATTGTCCAGAATGGCATTCCATCGATCCACAATGGCTTTTACCTCAGGCTTGGAAGCAATGCGATCGTCAATTGGAAAAAGTTGAGAATCTATTTTCAACTCTTTGGTTGAAGTGTTATAGGTAAGTGTATGAATATATATGGTTTTGGCATTGGCATCGGCTTTAACAATAGTAGCAGTTTCGGTGGGAACCAACATATTGTTGTGTTCGTGTCCGCCCATGATAAATTTGAGCTCCGGAAGCTGCTTTGAAAGCTGTTTGTCCTGCGCAAGGGTAAGATGTGTCAATCCGATTACCACATCGCTTTTGGATTTTAAAACACCATACGCCCGCCCTGCTTCCGAAAAAACATCTCCGTAGTACACAAAGTCCTGCGGATTGGAATCAATGGTGACACTAAAGAAGCCTAAGTTTAGCTGTGTTCCGTCAGCATCGGTTAACGCAAGGGAATAGGTGTCTTTTACAGGTACATTTCCTATGTCCTTCTGAAGGGAAAAGGGAATTGTCCCATCTTCGGTTACATGGCGAACATTGGCCGAAGTCCATGGAAAGTTAGATTCATTCAATCGCTTCTGAAGCGCTTCTTCTCCCACATCAAATTCGTGATTTCCGAAGGTTACCAAATCGAAATTCATGGCATTCATCACCTCGATCATTTGTTTCCCGGCGATGCGTTCTCCCTCGTATTTAAGGGTTCCTATGAGTGACGGATTCAAAAAATCTCCCGCCATAAAAAGTAAGGTATTCGGATTTACTTTTGCAATAGAATCCCGTACATGAGCCACACGGGCCATTCCGCCATACTTCCCATTATTTAACGGAGCAACCTCGTACACATCGTTTACCTGGATGAGCTTGACAGTTATAAATCCGTCGTCTTTTTTGCTTTGGGTAACCTTCTGTTTGGGCTTACAGCCAATTAGAAGGAGACCTATTAAAAATGTAAGAAGTAGATGTTGCTTCATGTTAATGGTATTTGGTGAATATTTTAGTAGCCTGATTGTGCGCGCTCTCAAACGCCATGGGCTGCACTCCGCTTTCTACCTTTTCGGTGGTGAAGTAGCTCAGCATTTTTTCGGTGGGCATATTCCCTGTTAACTCATCCTTGGCCATGGGACAGCCTCCAAATCCTTGGATGGCACCGTCAAATCTTCGGCAACCTGCCTTGTAAGCAGCGTCTATCTTTTCATGCCAGGCGGTAGGCGTTGTATGTAAATGTGCCCCGAATTCTATATGAGAATACTTTGGGATTAGGTTTGAAAATAAATAGGTAATAATATCGGGCGTGGAACTTCCCACCGTATCGCTTAATGATAATATTTTCACGCCCATCCCGGATAATTTTTCGGTCCACTCACCTACTATCTCCACATTCCAGGGATCGCCATAGGGATTTCCAAAACCCATGGACAAATAAGCGACAACTTCTTTATTATTTGCTTCGGCAAGCTGTAGGATTTCTTTGAGTATTTCGATGGATTGTGCAATGGTTTTGTGGGTGTTCCGCATCTGAAAGTTTTCAGAAATGGAAAAAGGATAGCCCAAATAATTAATCTGAGAATGTTGCACTGCCTCTTCGGCACCGCGAACGTTTGCGACAATAGCTAATAACTTACTGGTGGTTTCTGAAAGATCCAACTGCGACAAGACTTTAGCTGTATCCTGCATCTGTGGAATTGCTTTGGGAGATACAAAACTTCCGAAGTCGATGGTATCGAACCCACAGCGCAAAAGTGACTGTATGTATTGTACCTTTTCTTCGGTGGGAATCCAGTCCTTAATGCCCTGCATGGCATCTCTGGGACATTCTATAAGTTTTACATTTTGCATTAAGGTAAAGATATAAATTCCTAGGAAGGAAGGAATCCTTAAATCTGAAAATTCAAGTGATTTTTATGGAATTAAAATATAAACGGCAATTCCAATAAAAACAACTATCTGAAGCCATTTCAAAACTACTCCAACCCATTTCCGTTGGTTTAAAAACCTTGAAATACTGCCGGCCAATAGCGCAATGGTGCTAAAGGTTATAAACGAAACAATCATAAACGTTATTCCCAACGCATAAAACTGAAACACGGTATTTCCGGAAGGATCCCATAAAAAAGCAGGAAAAAAGGCCAGAAAGAAGATCATCACCTTCGGATTTACCAGATTCATAAAGACGCCTATTTTAAACAACTCCCAATTCGACTTTTTGGGAGCATTTTCAGAAAAAGAAACCGTTGCATCACTTTTAAACACCGAATAGGCCAAATACAAGAGGTAAAGCGCGCCCAAAACTTTTATTGCGTAAAATATAGTTTCGGAAGCGGTAATCAAGGCAGAAACTCCAAACGCCAGTAAAGTAGTATGCACGATGCATCCACTTATAAGCCCTGCGGTTGTTGCAATTCCGCTTTTGCTTCCGTTGACCAGTGATTGTGTAAGTACATAAATATTATCGGGTCCCGGAGACAAGGCCAATGCCAGTGTTGCAAGTACAAATAAATAGAGGCTTTCGAGCATTTAGATTTGTTTCAGTAGCGCTTTATTGATCGCGCCAATCAAGGCAGGACCTTCATAGATAAAACCTGTATACAATTGCACCAGACTTGCCCCGGCTTCCATTTTTTCGAGTGCGTCTGCTGCACTGTGAATTCCTCCCACTCCAATAATTGGGAAGGCTTTGTTACTCTTTTGTGACAGAAATCTGATTACTTCGGTGGAACGATGTGTAAGTGGTTTTCCGCTTAAGCCTCCTGTTTCTTCCTTCTTTTCGGAAGTGAGCCCTTCTCTGGAAATAGTAGTATTAGTAGCAATCACGCCGTCTATTTTTGTTTCTGAAACGATATCGATAATATCCAGCAATTGCTCATTGGTAAGATCGGGCGCAATTTTCAATAAGATGGGTTTGCGTTTTGTCTTTGCATTGTTTTTTTGCTGAAGTGTATTCAACAAGGCAGTCAACGGTGCCTTATCCTGAAGCTCTCTGAGATTGGGCGTATTGGGTGAACTTACGTTTACAACAAAGTAATCCACATAATCGAAAAGGGCTTCAAAACAAATCACATAATCGTTTACAGCCTCTTCATTAGGCGTCACCTTATTTTTACCGATGTTACCTCCTATGAGTACATGTCCTTTTCCTTTCGGATTTGCCTTTAAGCATTCCACCGCTTCGGCAACACCACCATTATTAAATCCCATGCGATTGATCAATGCCGAATCACTTTCGAGTCGGAATAATCTTTTTTTCGGATTTCCCGGCTGTGGTTTGGGCGTTACTGTACCAATTTCAATAAATCCAAAGCCGAAAGTGGACAGTTCTTTGTACAGTTTTGCATCCTTGTCGAAACCTGCTGCCAGTCCCACGGGATTCGGAAATTGTAATCCGAATAGATTTCGTTCTAATTTGGTGTTTTTAACAGCATACATGCCTCGGAAGAGTCCTCCAAATCCCAGGTTACACAGCAAACGAATTAAGGAAAAGGTAAAGTGATGAATTTTTTCGGGATCGAAAAGATACAGAATAGGACGAATAATTGCTTTGTACATGCGCTTCAAAAATCTTTTGTAAAAATAGTATTAAACTGTGTAATAGTTAATTTGAATATGTTTTAATTTGTAGTGAAATTGAAGAATTATGATTGAAAAACAACACCTCATTGACCGATTTATCAGCTATGTAACCATAGATACCGAAAGCGATCCGGAAAGTGATACCACCCCCAGTAGTGCCAAACAATGGGATCTTGCCAAAGCTTTAGTCATTGAATTAACGCGAATTGGAATGCAGGATGTCACCATCGACGATAACGCCTACATTATGGCTACGCTTCCTTCAAATGTAGCTCACGATGTCCCGGTTATTGGCTTTATTTCACATTTTGATACCACCCCCGATTTTACAGGTGCCAATGTAAAACCACAAATTATTGAAAATTACGATGGCAAGGATATAGTTTTAAATGCTGCGGAAGATATAGTGCTTTCCCCGGACGATTTCGATGATTTGTTATTGTACAAAGGAAAGACTTTAATCACGACGGACGGAACGACCTTGTTAGGAGCCGACGATAAGGCAGGAATTGCTGAAATTATTTCGGCCATGGAATATCTTATTCAGCATCCCGAAATAAAACACGGGACCATTCGGGTTGGTTTTACACCCGATGAAGAAATTGGCCGGGGCGCGCATAAGTTCGATGTTGACAAATTTGGAGCGGAGTGGGCCTATACCATGGACGGAAGTCAGGTTGGAGAATTGGAGTACGAAAATTTCAATGCCGCCGGTGCTGTGGTGACCGTAAAAGGTAAAATTGTACATCCCGGATACGCCAAAGGGAAAATGGTAAACAGTATGTACATCGCAACAGATTATATCAATTCGTTGCCGCGAATGGAAACTCCCGAACATACCGAAGACCGACAAGGGTTTTTCCACCTATACAGTATAAATGGTGAGGTAGACGGGACAAAGTTGCAATACATTATTAGAGACCACGACAAAAAGCATTTTGAAGCTCGTAAAGCCATGATGGTACAACTGGCCGAGGAGTTAAACGAACAATATGAAAGAGAAGTCGTTTCGGTTGAAATAAAAGATCAGTATTTTAATATGCGGGAAAAGATTGAACCCGTTATGCATATAGTGGATATAGCCGAAGTAGCCATGAAAATGGCCGGAATCGAACCCTTAATAAAACCCATTAGAGGAGGTACCGACGGATCTCAGCTTAGTTTCAAAGGACTGCCATGTCCCAATATTTTTGCCGGTGGGCATAATTTTCACGGTAGGTACGAATATGTCCCGGTAGAAAGTATGCAAAAGGCAATTGAAGTAATTGTGAATATTGCGCAATTGGTGGCCAAAGAGAAATAACCCCCACTTATATTAAATAAAAAAAACCTTCAGGAATCCTGAAGGTTTTTTATTTTTTAAACAGATGCAGCAACTATTTTGCAGGAGCATTTGCCTTTGTGGTCATTTCCATAGAAAGTGCGGAGCGTTCAAATTTAACTTTCCCGGCGCCGGTTTCTATAACACAGGTACCATCATCGTTAATCTCCAATAGTTTTCCATGCATTCCACTTTTTGTGACTATTTTATCTCCTTTTTTAAGGCTCTTGTCAAAGTTCTTTTCCTGCTTTAATTTTCTACGTTGTGGTAACACAATAAAGAAAATAATAAATACAGCAAAGAGCAATAAAGGCCCTAGAAATGATTGCATATCTCCACCCATACTTTCTTATTGGGTTTTGATTACCGGTTGACCTTGTACAGCTGCTCCTTCCGGTGCATTTACAAAGGCTTTTATCTTGATAGTTTCAGTACCTGCTGCAGTATTTGCAGTGATGGTCACTGTTTTACTAACCTGATTTTTTCCGCTACCGTTGAATTTTACCAACATTTCTCCTTTTTCTCCCGGAGCAACAGGTGCCTTGGTATATTCAGGAACAGTACATCCACAGCTACTTTTTGCATCTACAATTACCAATGGAGCAGTTCCAGTGTTTGTAAATTTAAAAACATGCTCTTGCGGTGCATTTTGCTCGATGGTACCAAAGTCGTATTCAACTTCATCAAAAGTCATTACAGGAACTCCTGCTGAATTGGCGTCACGATCTGCTGCAGCTGCAACATTGTCTTCGTTTACTTTGTCTGCAGCGTTATCTTTACAAGAAGTAAATGCAAAAACAGCTATAACTGCAAGAAATAAAATTGATTTTTTCATAGAATTAAAAATTTTAGGTTTTAAGCGTGGCTAAATTACTTATTTTTTTGCTTTTATGTAAGTCCGCGCCCAATTTTCTTTATTTTATTGGCTTCGGAAAAGTCCTTCACCAGTTTATCGAGTATTCCGTTAATAAACAGACTGCTCTTGGGAGTAGAGTATTCTTTAGAAACCTCTAGGTATTCATTAATGGTAGCTCGTACCGGGATAGACGGAAAATTCAGAAATTCTGAAATACCCATCTTTAAAATAATCATATCCAATTCGGCAATTCGCTCTTTATCCCAGTTGGGAGTTTTTCCTTCAATTTCCTTGTTGAGTTTATCTTCATTCAGAATAACTTTTCGGAACAATTGCAGTGCAAAATCCCGATCCTCTTCGTTTTTATACAATTCGGGAATAAGGGTGGCGCTGCAGTTCTTTTTTGAAACCTTTGAAAGTATTTTTACCAGTGCGGTGTTCACAATTGGAAAATCATCTATCCAGGTAAGGCGTTTGTCCTCCAAATATTCATACAACTTATCATTGGGTGCAATAACTTCCTTATACAATTTAATAACAAAGCTTCGGTCGTCATTAAAATTAGAGTTGGCATTCGCAAGATATTCGGTATACCATTCCTGCTCGAGTAACGACTTGAACAAAATACGAACGTATTCGTCGTCTTCCTTCCAGTAATTGAGTTTTTTATTTTTTATGACTTGTGAAAGGCCGGAATCCTTTGCTATTAAATCGATAAGTTGATTGTCTACAAAGGCTCTACTGGGATTCTTCTCCAGTGCGGTGGCAAGATGCTTTTGCTGCGATTTTTCCAAATAGTCTTCGGCGTGATCGCGCATTGCAACTAAAAGTTGAAGCATCAACAGGTATAAATCGTGCATCTGATCGATGCTATACCATAAGAACTTTTCCTGCTTATCAAGATCTTGATATTCGCTTTGGTTATAGGCGTAAATGGATTGTAACACTTTTACCCTAATATGTCTTCTTGTAAGCATAGTTATATAAAGAACATTTATAAATAGCAACGCACAAGATGGTACTTGTGCGTTGCAAATATACTATTTATATGTAAAATTTATCTCTTATTTTTTTTTGCCTCAATTCTTGCCATTGCAATATTTAAAGCAGCCTGCTGAGTTGTGATATCATGTGCTTCGGCATTGGTAAGAATCTCTAGGGTCGTGTTATAAATATTCTCTGTCTTGCGAATAATTTCCTGACGTCCGTAGTTCTCCAATTCGGCATACACATTAATAATTCCCCCGGCATTGATTAGGAAATCGGGCGCATACACAATCCCTTTCTCACGCAACATTAGGCCATGTCTTTGCTCATCGGCCAACTGATTGTTCGCTGCACCGGCAATGATCTTTGCTTTTAATTGATTGATAGTTGTATCGTTAACCGTGGCTCCCAAAGCACAGGGAGCATAAATATCCATCTGTTCGGCGTACAAATTGCTGCCACCGTAAATTTCGACACTGTATTTATCTCTCACATGTTCCAATCGCTCCTGATTGATATCGGCTATATACACCTTTGCACCTTCGTTGGTAAGATTTTCAACCAGGGCTTCACCAACATTTCCTATCCCTTCCACATAGATAACCTTATCTTCAAGAACATCACTTCCATAGGTGTATTTGGCTGCTGCCTTCATCCCCATAAAAACTCCGTATGCGGTGATAGGGGAAGGATTTCCGGCGCCTCCTTTAGATTCGGAAATACCGGTAACATAAGGTGTCACGGTTCGAACCAGGTCCATATCGGCAGTTTCCATTCCAACATCTTCTGCAGTGATATATTTTCCGCTTAAAGAGTGTACGAACTCACCAAATTTCAGCATCAATTCGGGTGTTTTTTGCGTTTTGGCATTCCCTATAATTACTGCTTTTCCACCTCCCAGGTTTAACCCTGTAATGGCGCTCTTAAATGTCATTCCGCGAGATAGTCGCAAAACGTCGTTCAACGCATCCCATTCACTATTGTATTGCCACATTCTGGTACCTCCCAAGGCAGGTCCCAAAACCGTATTGTGTATTCCAATAATTGCTTTTAATCCTGTATCTTTGTCGTTGCAAAAAACAACCTGCTCGTGATTGTCGAAGGACATTTGTCCGAATACCGGGTCTATTTTTTGAAGTTCATTAGCTTTTACTACTTCCGTCACCATAAAATTTTTATTTTTAAACTATCCTTAAAAAGGACGCGCAAAAGTAGTTGTTATGTAACAATCTTACAAAATAATTGTTGTTAAAATAGGAATTTGTTAATAAATAGTATTTCTTTAAATGAAAGAGCTCCAGCACCTTAACCACTACTTTCTTAAATACAGAGGCAGGTTACTTTTAGGGTTATTTATAACCATTATTGCCAGAATCTTCGCATTATTGGCTCCAAAATTCATTGGAGATTCGGTAGATGTTGTCGAAAAATATATCAATGGAGAAATAACCGACCTGGCATTTGTAAAGTCGGAACTACTTATAAATATTCTCTGGATTCTAGGAACCACTATTCTTGCTGCATTTTTCACCTTCCTAATGCGGCAAACTTTCATCGTGGTTTCCCGTTATATTGAGTTTGATCTTAAAAATGAAATATTTCAGCAATACGAGAAATTATCTTTAAGTTTTTACAAGCAAAACCGAACCGGAGACTTGATGAACCGAATAAGCGAAGATGTTTCGAAAGTACGGATGTATGTTGGTCCGGCAATTATGTATAGCACTACTACCATTACGTTATTTATTGTGGTGATAAGTTATATGTTTTACAAAGCCCCATTATTAACGCTATATGCCATCGCCCCGCTACCCATCTTATCGATTGCTGTGTACAGATTAAGTGTGGCCATTCATAAGCGCAGTACAGTGGTACAACAGTATTTGTCTAAGCTCACTACCTATACTCAGGAAAGTTTTAGCGGAATTTCAGTAATTAAAGCCTACGGAATTGAACCCAGAACCAACGACGGATTTGTATCACTTTCGGAGACGAGTAAGCAAAAGAATATAGATCTCGTAAAAGTTCAAGCTTTGTTCTTCCCCTTAATGGTACTACTTATTGGAATTAGCAATTTGATGGTAATCTATATTGGGGGAAAGCAATTTATTGACGGAACCATCGACGATTTGGGAACCGTTGTAGAGTTTTTAATCTACGTGAACATGCTTACCTGGCCGGTTGCTGTAGTAGGATGGGTAACCTCCATGGTACAACAGGCCGAGGCATCCCAAAAGCGGATCAATGAATTTCTGAAAGAACAACCTTCCATAATAAACAAGGTGGAAGAAGCCACTCCGGTACATGGTACCATCACATTTAACAATCTAACCTATACTTATCCCGATACGCAAATCACCGCCTTAAAAAATGTTTCCTTCGAAGTAAAATCGGGCGAAACCCTGGCCATCGTTGGAAATACAGGATCGGGGAAATCCACCATTTTAGAACTAATTGGTCGACTCTACGATGTGGAGGAAGGACAATTGTGCATTGACAACAAGCCTATCACCCGGCTGAATCTGGAAAGTTTGCGAGGCAGTATAGGCTACGTACCGCAGGATGCATTCTTGTTTAGTGATACCATCAGGAATAACATAAAATTCGGGAAAGAAGATGCTACAGACAAGGAAGTTTTTGAAGCCGCCAAAAATGCTTCGGTGCATCGCAACATTGTAGGCTTCAGCAAAGGCTATGACACTATTCTTGGAGAGCGCGGAATCACCTTGAGTGGTGGACAAAAGCAACGAGTATCCATTGCCCGTGCCATAATTAAAGATCCGCAAATCTTATTGTTCGACGATTGTCTTTCGGCAGTAGACACCGAAACCGAAGAAGAAATCCTACAAAACCTGCATAAAATCTCACAGAACAAGACAACTATCATTGTAAGTCACAGGGTATCTTCAGCAAAAAATGCCAACAAAATTATTGTTTTGGAAGAGGGTCAAATCATCCAACAAGGCACTCATAATGAGCTTGTGAGCAAAGAAGGGTATTACAAAGAGTTGTATGCAAAGCAACTTCTGGAAAAAGAAATGTAAAGTTTACTTTGGCATATTTATAAATTTTTTGGATTTTTGGCAGAACCTTAACAAAATTGACAATTATGAGTGATCAGTACATGATGGAGAAAGAAGAAATATTCTCGAAAGTGATGCGTGCAGGAAGACGCACTTATTTTTTTGACGTAAGATCTACCAAAGCAGGTGATTATTACCTTACAATTACCGAAAGTAAAAAGTTTACAAACGACGACGGATCCTTCCATTACAAGAAGCATAAGATTTATTTGTACAAGGAAGATTTTTCCGAGTTTCAGGATAATGTAAATGAAATGATACAGTACATCATCGATGAAAAAGGTGAAGAAGTAATTAGTGAACGTCACCAATCCGATTTCAAAAAAGACGATGACACTACTTCCGAAGCCACTGCACAAGTAGATGCAGATACAGACGAACCTGCTACTTCGAATTTCACCGACGTTGAATTTGACGATATTTAATAAATAGTAACATATTTTATAAAAACCGCTTCGATGTTTCGAAGCGGTTTTTTTATCTTTAAACTTTTCCTAACAGCAAACTATGAAGCAGCTATCTTTTCTCCTACTATTTTTCGTCTCATTTACAATTCCTGCCCAAGACTACAACGTAGATTTAAACTATTATTTACCTGGCGATGTAACCTACAATCAGAATATTCCTACTCCTAAAAGTATTTTAGGACATGAAGTAGGTGAATGGCATGTGACACACGACAAACTTGTACAATATATGTACGCTTTGGCGGAAGCCAGTGCTAGAATATCTATTGAAAACCGAGGAACTACTTTTGAAGGACGTCCGCTTTTGTTACTCACCATTAGCTCTCCTGCAAATCATTCTAATATTGAAAACATTAAAAAAGATCATATGGGTCTTACCGAAGCCAATGCAAGTTCCTTAAATACTTCTTCGATGCCCATTGTAGTCTATCAAGGATTTTCAATTCACGGGAACGAGCCCAGTGGCGCCAACGCCGGACTTGCAGTAGCCTATTATTTAGCGGCAGCTCAAGGTCCTAAAATTGACGAATTACTGAACAATACGATCATCCTTTTCGATCCGTCTTTTAACCCCGACGGACTCCAACGTTTTGCCGCGTGGGCAAACATTCATAAGGCAAAAAATATAAATCCGGATCCCAACGACCGTGAGTACAGCGAGGTTTGGCCCGGAGGTCGTACCAATCATTACTGGTTCGATATGAATCGGGACTGGCTTCCGGTACAACTTCCTGAAAGCCGTGCGCGGATTGCAACATTTCACGACTGGTATCCCAATATTTTAACCGATCACCACGAAATGGGTACCAATTCCAGTTTTTTCTTTCAGCCCGGAATACCCTCCAGAACACATCCGTTAACACCCAAAAAGAATCAACAGCTTACAGCAGCCATTGGAAAATACCACGCCAAGGCACTCGATAAGGTTGGTAGTTTTTACTATACCGAAGAAGATTTCGACGATTTTTACTATGGAAAGGGTTCTACCTTCCCCGACATCAACGGCGGCATCGGAATTCTTTTCGAACAAGCTTCGTCCAGAGGTCACGCGCAGGAAAGTGATAATGGAATACTCACCTTTCCGTTTACCATTCGCAATCAATTTACAGCAGCACTTTCTACTTTGGAAGCTGCTGTGGGTATGCGACAAGAAATCCTAGACTACCAACGTGAATTTTACAACGATGCCCGAAAAGAAGCTTCGGCAGGAGGAGCCATAGTCTTTGGAGATGCTAAAGACGCTTCGAAAGTGTATCATTTGGCAGAAATTTTACAGCGCCATAAAATTAAGTTTCACGAAGTAAAGGAAGATTTTTCAAGTGACGGCAAGCAATTCAGAAAAGGAAACAGTTATATCATTCCGAAGAATCAAAAACAACACCGACTTATAAACGCAATGTTCGAAAAGCGTACAAAATTTCAGGACAGTTTATTTTATGATATAAGCGCCTGGACCTTTCCGTTGGCCTTTAATTTGGATTATAGTGAAGCCGCTACGATGGCACGGGCAGGAGCTGAAGTTACCAATCTGCAGAAGAAATCGATCACTGCACCAAGTCCGTCGAACTATGCCTACCTATTGGAATGGCACGACTACTACGCTCCAAAAGCGCTGAATACAATTCTAAAAAGAGGATTACGCGCCAAAGTAGCGATGAAACAGTTTGAAATAAACGGAACACAATACGATTACGGTACTATTTTAATACCGGTGCAAAATCAGTCGCTCAACCATACCGAACTTTCGGCCTTTTTAAAGGAAGTTGCCAATCAATCTAATGTGACCATCTATAGTGTTACCACGGGTTTGACCAGCGGAATTGATTTGGGAAGTAGCGAATTTAGAATGCTTGAACTTCCAAAAGTAGCCATGGTGATTGGTGATGGAATTAATCCGTACGATGCGGGAGAGATCTGGCATTTGTTTGATCAACGCTTCGACATGTTACTTACTAAAATAGATTCAAGGAATTTTGGCCGCACCGATTTAAGCAGATATACCGATATCATTCTTCCTAACAGTTGGGGAAATGCGTTGGAGAAAAAGGATGCGGAAAATCTTAAAAACTGGGTTCAACAAGGAGGAACATTAATCGGTTACAAAAATGCAGGAAACTGGTTTAATGATAACGAATTGCTCAAAATGGAATTTGAAACCAAAAAAGATACAGCGACAAACATTAGTTTCGAACAAATGGGCGATTATCGCGGAGCACAGGTAATTGGTGGTGCCATCTTTGAAACAAAATTAGACCGCTCCCATCCCATTTCATTTGGGTATTCGTCTACATCATTACCGGTATTTAGAAACTCCACACTTTTCTTAAAACCCGATGTAAATAGCTATAACAATCCTATTCAATATACGACTAGCCCCCTACTAAGCGGTTACATTTCACAGCCCAACCTAAAATTGTTAGAAAACTCTTCAGCATTTAAGTCGGGACGTTTGGGGCGAGGTCATGTGCTTTACTTTACAGACAATACCAATTTCAGGGCATTTTGGTACGGCACCAACAAATTGCTTATGAATGCGATTTTCTTTGGAGATGAAATGTAATGTTTGAATCCTCTTGTTAACCATAAAATTTAAAGTTTAGAGGCGCCTGTTCATGCAGGCGTTTTTCGTTTTTAAAACCCTATCTTTGCCGCTTTTTAAGCGGAACCTATGTTGTTACAACGAACCATCAAGAACTTTACTCAAAATCCTAAAAACGATATCCTATCCGGTCTCACTGTTGCTCTGGCCTTAGTGCCCGAAGCAGTGGCTTTTGCCTTTGTAGCCGGAATTGACCCTCTGGTAGGACTGTACGGAGCCTTTATGATGGGAATTGTTACTGCCCTGTTTGGCGGGCGCCCCGGAATGATTAGTGGAGCTACGGGAGCAATGGCAGTGGTGATGGTACATCTTATCATGAAAGGGAATGAGGTAGGTGATGCCCTGTCAACCCCGGTTGAGAATCTGGGATTGCAATGGTTGTTTATCACCCTTCTTTTTGTGGGTGGAATTCAAATATTAGCAGGCGTGTTTCGCTTGGGAAAATTTGTGAGATTAATTCCGCACCCGGTTATGATGGGCTTTGTAAACGGTTTGGCAATTGTAATTTTCCTATCCCAATTGGGCCTTTTTAAAGAAAATGTAGACGGAACCTGGCAGTTTATGCAGGGAGCAAACCTTTGGATTATGTTAGGTCTGGTGGGACTCACCATGGCAATTATGTTCGGACTTCCGAAGCTTACAAAAAAGGTACCTGCAGCTTTAACGGCTATTGTTATAGTAGCCAGTATTACTATTTTTGGAGGTTTGGATGTAAGTACGGTGGGTACCTTCATTAAAGATGGTGGTGGTGACGGATTACAGGGCGGACTTCCAACTTTCCAGGATCAGATTTTTACATTGCTTTATACGCTGCAAGGAAATTGGGATATCATACTCTCAACCGCGGTAATACTTGCTGCTGTAGGTTTAATTGAATCGTTAATGACACTGAATTTAATTGATGAAATGACCGAAACCCGAGGAAGCGGAAACCGGGAATGTGTAGCTCAGGGAGGTGCCAATATTCTGAATGGTCTATTTGGCGGAATGGGCGGTTGTGCCATGATCGGGCAGTCTATTATCAATATCAATTCCGGTGGACGCGGAAGACTTTCTGGAGCTGTTGCGGCTGTTGCGTTATTGTGTTTTGTATTATTTGGCGCACCCTTGATAGAACAAATTCCCATCGCTGCCCTAGTGGGAGTGATGTTTATGGTAGTAATCGGGACTTTTGCATGGAGTAGTTTCAGAATATTACATAAAATTCCATTGTCTGATGCCATTGTATTGATCGCAGTTTCGGCCATCACGGTTTGGCAGGATTTGGCGATTGCGGTAATTGCTGGAGTCATCATGAGCGCCTTGGTATTTGCCTGGAAAAATGCAACCATGATTAGAGCGCGGAAACGTATAAAAGAAGACGGTACCAAAGTGTACGAAATTTGGGGACCGCTATTCTTTGGAAGTGTACAAAACTTCAATTCGAAGTTCGATTTTAGTACTGACCCGGATAAAATTGAGATAGATTTTATCGAATCTAAAGTAAGCGATCACAGTGGTGTGGAGGCACTTCGGAATATTGCCAACAAATATCTGGACAGCGGAAAGCAAGTAAAACTTACACACCTTAGTCCGGATTGTAAAACGCTTTTACTGAAGTGGAATCCGGCCTTCGAAACAGTGATTGAAGAGGCTGTAGACGATCCTCGGTACTATGTGGTAACCGATACGTTGGACAGTGATGTCTAATTATACATTATAAAGGAAGTACTATCGAGAATTTGGTGCCTTTTTTCAACGTAGTTTTTACTAAAATTTCTCCTTTATGCTTTTTTACAAATTCCTGACTAAGCAGTAAACCCAGTCCTGTACCCGATTCACCCGAAGTTCCCATTTTACTTACCTGCGCCTGAAGTTCAAAGAATTTATCTAATTCTTTTTGCTTCATTCCTGTACCATTATCTTCAATTTCGATGATTAAGAACTCTTTTTGAACCTTAGTGGAAACAAGGACTAAGCCTTTTTCATAGCTATATTTTATTGCATTTGAAATTAGATTTCTAATTGCAGAGCCCAACATATCCTTATCGGCCCATAACTCTAAATCTTTGTCCAAATCCAATTTTAAATCAATCATTTTATTCGACGCTTGCTGCTTTAAAATCGAGAATTGCTCAGATATTAAGCTATTGATGTGAAATTTAGTAGGATTGAAGTCCAGAGATCCTGTTTGAGTTGAAGACCATCGCAACAGATTGTCTAAAAGATTTACAGTACTTTGAGTGGAATCTTTGAGGTCGGTAATAATGTTTTTAAGACCGGCATCCTCTATTTCTTCATCTTCTAATAAATGCAAAAGTCCTTTAATGGAATTTAAAGGTTGTTTTACGTCATGACCTACAATTGAAAACAATTTATTCTTCGTCACATTTAGTTTCGTCAATTCTACATTTTGTCGAGCTGTCTCCTCCCTATTTATCATTAATAGTGCATTCGTCTCTTTCATTTTCCGATTTAAAAGCCTCGATCGAAGCATTTGTTTATTTAAAAGAAAAAACAATAAGGTTAGAATAAAATGTCCAATCCAAAGGATGTAAATAAAATTGCTATTTGCAACAACCTTTTCTTTGTATGCTGTTCCAATCTCAATAGTACTACCATACTTAAAAAGATTGGTGTAAATAAAGTCGGTATGCTCCAGTTCGTAATTTGCATAGTGCTCCGGATCTTCTTGTTGACTGTAGACCAATGTGCCGTCGTATACCTGGGTTCTGTCGAAATCGAACATGTCATTAAATTTAAATTTGAAGACAAAATCCTTGCTCGATTCATCTTCATACAATTCGTGCATAATACTTTCGAAACTAATTATAGGTGCCAGATAACCCAGTGTCCTGCCCTCTCGATGAATCCTAAAATTTATGGGTAATCCAACCCAGCCTTCTACTAAATTGATAGGTGGAAATAATGTTAATTTGTCGTCTAACATCAGAGTGTTAAGAACTTCTAATTGTTCTTCACTTCGAAAGACTGAAACAGACTTACCCACCAAATCTACCGGATTCATGTGATATCTTGAAAAAGAATATTGAAAAATATGATTGGTATCTATATAAGACACTACAATCGAATCTTTAGAATTAAGATCATTCAATTGATTTTGAACGAAGTGTTGAAGTTCCTCTGCCGAGGGAATTTCATTTGACAAATTCATATAGGATCTCATGCCACTTACAACTGCAGCAAATTTATCTATTGCAATTGAGAATTTGCTAATAACTTGATTATGGGATTCCTCAAGTATGAGCGTTTGTTTTTGAAGTTGGTTTTGCTTCTGATTTCGGTCAACTAATATTATGGCAATACAACCAATAATTAAAATGATCAACGTCCATAAATTTTGCTTGATAATTCTCATAGATTACACACAAGTGGATTTGGGCAATGTACACAAAAATCATCAGCTTTGTCACGATACGAAACTGAACACCTTCCGCTTTTCTACAAAACGAATAGTTTTGGGGTTAAGGGGTTCGTAAAATTTTGGTAAATCACAAATTTATATATTTTATTTTTTTATATTCTTTGCATTAGAGGTAGCTAAAGGTTTCTGAACTCAAAAATATTGGCAGGTCTGCAAAATCGACTACTGTTAATAAATGCTTAATTTTTAAGTCGATATCATCCGATTAACTACTTTAGCCGAATTTTAAATTTCAACTATGAACCGAATAAAATTACTTTCTTTAAGCATTTTAGTTGTATTAATTTCTCATCTGGGAAATGCTCAAAATGATAGTATATCTGATGCTGCCGATTCTACTTCGGTTTCGGTTGTTAAGAATTACAACAAGAAACTCAAAGAACTCGAAACTCTTCGTATTTCAGATTCCATTGAAAAAGTAAAATTAGAGCAGCAAATTGTTGCACTTAGTAGTTCGGATGGCGAAAAACGACTTGAGCTGGAAGAACAACTTAAGAGATTAAATGAGAATGAAGCGCGATTAATTTCCGAAAAAAAGCAGCAAATTGAGGCGCTTCGTAAATCGGTAAAAGGCCATCCTGTTCTTGGATTTTTTAACGATACACTCTTTTTAATTCATACCAAATTAGGCAGTTTTTCACCTAAGGAGCGTGCCGAAGCGGTAACCCGACGTATTCAAACATTACCAAACACTATTGGCTTTGCAGCAGATTCTTTGAAGGTTGTGGAAGTTGAAACCACCTTTGATTTGGTGTATCAGGAAACAATTATTATCAGCGTTTCTGAAAATGATGCCCTATGGAATGACACCACCAGCTTTAAATTGGCAAAATCGTATAAAGAAATTGTTGGGAACGCTGTAACAAAATACAAAGAAGAAACAACCCTTTTCTCCATAGCTAAACAAATTGGGTTGGCAATTCTGGTAATTCTGGTCATAGCATTGCTTATAAAATATATTTCGAAATTATTTGTATGGACAGCGCTTAAAATTAAAGAACAGGAAAACAAACGAATCAAGGGTATAAAGTTTAAAAACTATACCTTCTTCGATGCTGCCAGACAAGTAACGGCACTCCTTTTGGCGAATAAGGTACTTAAATGGTTTACCATTCTTTTGGCTATATATATTGCTTTACCAATCCTTTTTGGAATTTTTCCGTGGACTCAGAACTTTGCCGATACTCTGTTTGGATACGTATTTAATCCTGTAAAAAAGATACTCCTCGCCTTTTGGAATTTTCTCCCCAACTTGATTACAATAGCGGTCATTATTTTTGTGTTCCGCTATGTGCTGAAGGCGCTTCGATTTCTAAAAAATGAAATTGAAAAAGGGAACCTTACAATTCCCGGCTTTTATCCCGATTGGGCTACGCCTACTTACCAACTGGTGCGTATCATGGTAATTGCTTTTATGATCGTGGTAATTTTCCCGTATTTACCGGGAAGTGACTCTCCGGTTTTTAAAGGAGTTTCGGTATTCCTCGGATTTTTGTTCACCTTCGGATCGGCCGGATCTTTGTCCAATATTATAGCAGGATTGGTACTCACCTATATGCGTTTGTTCAAAATAGGTGATAGAGTAAAAATTGGAGATGTATTTGGAGATGTTATAGAAAAATCGACCTTGGTAACACGGGTGCGTACTATTAAGAATGAAATTATTTCCATCCCCAATTCCACTGTAATGAATAGTCACACCATAAATTACAGTAGTGACGCTCCTGAAAAAGGCCTGATTATTCATTCAACTGTTACAATAGGTTATGATGTTCCCTGGAAGCAGATGCACGAGACGCTAATTGAAGCTGCTAAAAGAACCGAAATGATACTCCCTGAGCCAACTCCTTTTGTATTGCAAACCAGTCTGGACGACTTTTATGTCTCTTATCAAATTAACGCATACACCAAGGAACCTAATAAGCAGGCAGTTATCTACTCAAACTTGCATCAAAACATTCAGGATGTTTGTAATGAAAACGGAATTGAAATACTCTCCCCGCATTATCGTGCCGCTAGGGATGGGAATACTACTACCATACCTTCAGGGTATCTTCCGAAAGATTATATCGCGCCTAGTTTCAATATTAGAACTAAAAAAGAATAGTAACGAACCGCGATTTTATTGAATTAGCATAATATTTCCAATACGACTGACTTCACATTTTAATTACAAATATTAAAGGCTAGGTGTAACAAATAACAACTTTACTCCTCCTTTCATTAAACTTTCAAAGCCCAACCCATGAAAAAACATATTCTGGTGATGATCACTATTGGTCTATTCGCGTGCAGCGATAAAAAATATGCTCCTTCAGATTCAAGAAATTCTGAACCTGAAGTAAACAAAACATATGAATTTAAAAGTCCGTCGTCCTTCTTTCCAAAAGAAAAAGCACAAGTTCTTGTTGTTGGGACTTTTCATTTCGATTATCCAGGACTGGATGCCTATAAAACCGCTGAAGAAAATAAAATGGCCATTTTAAGCACCGAACGCCAGAAACAAGTACGAGAATTAGTGGATTATATTAAAAGATTTAAACCCACTAAAATTGCAGTCGAATCCCCGGCCTCGTATGCTCAAAAAGAAAATGATGAATTGAAAGCTTATAAAAACGGGGATCTTAAACTAGGCCGCAGCGAAGGACATCAGCTAACAATGCGAATTGCCAAGGAAATGAACCTAGATACCATTTATGCAATCGATGCAAACGCTTTTACCGACGATATAGCCGAGAGGGATTCTATCTTCGCAAAAGCACTTTGGAAAGACTATGATTGGCAAAGTGATGATCCTGTACAAAAGTACTTTATGGATTGGTTGGGCTACGAGGATGTAGCCATTAAAAACTCCAGTTTGTTAGAGTATTTCAAACATATGAACAGCCGTGAAAGTCATCAATATGGCTATGGCGCATATTTGGTGGGGGATTTTGATTTGGGCGAATATCAAGGGGCAGACGTGTTGGCAGCCTATTGGTATAATAGAAATTTACGAATTTTTAGAAATTTAAAACGTATTACTGATGGTCCGGATGACAGAATTGTACTGATTTTTGGCAACGGACATGCGGCTATTTTAAGACAACTTATAGAAGCTTCGCCCGAATACGAATTTGTTGAGTTTGACAGTTTATAAAACCACGGAAATATTATAAAATGCGCAATCCGTTTTCAACTGTTTTTCCCGGTTGCAACAGAGTTACGCTTTTTCCTTCAACAGCACCCAAAACCAAACACTCGCTCATAAAAGGACCTATTTGTTTCTTCGGAAAGTTAACCACGGCAATTACCTGCTTACCAACCAATTCGTCTTTTTGATACAATGCGGTTATTTGTGCCGAGGACTTTTTAAGGCCCAATTCGGGACCGAAGTCTATTTTTAATTGATAAGATGGATTTCTCGCTTCGGGAAAATCATTTACCTCGATTATAGTGCCTACCCTCATGTCCACCTTTTCGAAGTCATTCCAGCTAAGGTTATTCGTCATGATGCATTTTCAGTTTTTGAATCATTTCAGATGAAACAGGTCCGGTATCGGCACCATATGCATCTACCAAGAGTCCCTTTTTTCCATCATTGGTTTCTATTAAATATAAAATTGTATTATCGCCAGGGTCGGTCATCCCTTCAAAACGGTAAAAACCGGTTACTTCCAATTCTCCTGCTTCCCATTGGGTTTTGTATTTTTTACATTCTACGCCTTTTTCTATCAGATTGAAATCGGCAGTATACCCCTCTTTCTGAAGGGCTTCAATTGCAACCGACAAGGACGAATACGAATTTTTCATAGGTTAGTATTTTATATAAAGTTACGAGAGAAGAAAGACATTCACAAAACTTTATATATTCTTTATGAAGTTGTAACTTTAGTACCCCGTTTGGCACTAATAAATAAAACCCTCTATGGCCCGTACTCCTTCAAATATGATTCCGTTAGGCACCAAAGCGCCCGATTTTAATTTACTCGATACCCGCACCAATAAAATGGTGTCACTACAAAGTATTAAAGGCGAAAAGGGAACGGTCGTCATGTTTATTTGCAACCATTGCCCCTTTGTTAAACATGTAAATGAAGAAATTGTACGATTAGCAAACGATTATCGCATTAACGGGTTTGGTTTTGTCGCAATAAACAGTAACGATGTTGAAAACTATCCCGAAGATGGCCCTGATAAGATGTGGGACGTTGCCCGAAAGGAAAACTATACTTTCCCATACCTATACGATGAAACACAGGAAGTAGCAAAAGCATATGATGCGGCATGCACTCCCGACTTTTATTTGTTCGACGATGCTTTAAAGCTTATTTATCGCGGACAACTGGATAATTCTCGTCCCGGAAACGGAATTCCGGTAAACGGAAGAGATTTACGCGAAGCACTCGACAATGTACTAAATAACAATCCGCAGCGAAAAGATCAAAAACCCAGCATTGGATGTAATATAAAGTGGAAAGGTGGGTCGTGAGGAGTGATTAGTGATTAGTGAAGTTTAGTCAATTTCATTTCCATTCAACCTTCAACTTTTGACTTTTGACTTTTAGCTTTTAACTAAAAACTATTTCCATCCTTCCCTAAGCATCAGGTTTTCAATATGAGCGTAATGGTGATTACTATGCCATGCGTAAATACCGGTTGCTTCGGCCAAGGAGATATTTCTGTGCCCGTCGGGATGAATAAATTCTTTCTGAAATTCTACATAGGTAAGTCCTTTCAACAGAAAAACCAATTTGGCATGCAATGCAGTTATGGAAAGGAGAGACATATCAATGGGAGCAGCCTTATAATCGTACAATTCGGCCCATTTCTTTTCATTATACGCCTTTATGATAGGTGTATCTTCGGTTAGGGTCCACTTAAAACGAGTATAACTGTTGTGGTGACTGTCGTAGATATGGTGAATTACCTGCTTTACTGTCCAACCTTCAGGGCGATACGGAGTGTTTAATTGTGCTTCGGAAAGAGAACTAACCAAATTTGACAGACGGTTAGGAAAATGTTCCAGAATAGAAATCCAGGCTTCTAATTTTTCATGCGTAATATTTGAAGGGCAATCAAACTTGCCAATGGGGTATTTTAGTTTTTCCAATTCCATGGCATAAAAATACGAAACGCCCCGATTTCCCGGAGCGTTTTTCAAGTATATATTTGCACTATTTATTTTACATGCATCAACTCGACGTCGAACACCAAGGTAGCATTGGGAGGAATCACTCCCCCTGCGCCTTGAGCCCCATAGGCCAAATGCGATGGAATCACAAAGCGAGCTTTGTCACCCACTTTCAATAACTGAATTCCTTCGTCCCATCCTTCAATCACGTTGCCCATTCCTAACGGAAATTCAATGGGGTTTCCTCGTTTATAGGAGTTGTCGAATTCACCTCCATCGGCGAGCATTCCTTTGTAATGTACACCTACGGTTTTACCCTTTTCGGCCTGTACACCGCTGCCTTTTTGAATGATTTGATATCTAAGTCCGCTTTCGGTAGTTTCAAATCCTTCCGAAATAGAGGTTAGTAATTCTTCCTGAGATTTTTTAGCCGCTTCTTCACGCGCAGCCTTCGCCCCTGTAAATTGTCTGAAATTCTCAACCGCATTCCATTTTTCGGCCTCTTTTCCCTGTCTGATAATTTCCACCTTTTTCATGGTATCCCCTTGCGCTATAGCGTCAACAACATCCTGTCCTTCCACTACATGCCCAAAAACAGTGTGGTTGTTGTCCAACCAGGGTGTAGGTACGTGTGTGATAAAAAACTGACTTCCATTGGTGCCTTTTCCGGCATTTGCCATGGACAACACTCCGGGAACATCGTGCTTCAATTCGGGATGGAACTCATCATCGAAATTATAACCCGGACCTCCGGATCCTGTTCCGTTAGGATCACCTCCCTGTACCATAAAATCGGGGATAACACGGTGAAATGTCAATCCGTCGTAGTACGGAGTCCCCTGAGCTTTTGCTTTATTTTCTAAATTACCTTCTGCCAAAGCGACAAAGTTCCCTACGGTTCCGGGAGTTTTGTCGTGAGTAAGTTTTATTACTATGTCACCTTTTTCGGTGATAAATTTTGCGTAAATACCGTCTTGCATGTTTCTGTTTTTTTATGAAGCTGCAAAGGTACGGATTGAAATTGAAAAAAGTTTAGGAAGAAAAGACTTTAAGATTCTCTTAATACTAATTGGGTTAGTTGGCGACCTCACTTATAAATTTGATGCGATATAACCGGAGTTCTTCCAGATCATAGTCTCCGTCGAACTCTTCCATAGCGTCTTCAATTTTATCGCTCTGAGCTTCCAGAAAATAGTCGTGGATTTCCTCTTGCTGATCTTCATCCAAAATATCATCGATCCAGTAATCGATGTTGAGTTTGGTTCCACTGTAAACGATGGCCTCCATTTCCTTTATAAAATCCGGCATTTCCAGACCTTTTGCTGATGCAATATCGTCTAATGGAAGCTTTCTATCTACACTCTGAATGATATACAATTTTAAGGCGCTATTTGTTCCAGTAGATTTTACAACAAAATCATCGGGGCGCAGGATATCGTTTTCTTCCACATAGTCATTGATGAGTTTTACAAACGAAACTCCGTATTTTTTAGCCTTGCCCTCTCCTACTCCGTGTACATTGGAAAGTTCCTCCAGAGTGATGGGGTATTTAAGTGCCATATCTTCCAAAGAAGGATCCTGAAATATCACAAAGGGCGGTAGGTTCAACTTGTCGGCCACCTTTTTACGTTCTGCTTTTAAGAGTCTAAACAGATTCTCATCGGCCGTTCCTCCACCTTTTTGGGCAACCACAATAGAATCGTCGTTCGCTTCAGTAAAGGAGTGATCTTCGGTCATCATAAAGGAGGTCGGGGATTTTATAAATTCTCTGCCCCTTTTGGTAATTTTTATGATACCGTAAGTCTCAATATCCTTTTTAAGAAATCCTGCTACCAATAATTGTCGTAACAAAGCCATCCAAAAGGAAGGTGTTTCATCTGCACCCACTCCAAAATATTCCTGTGCATCGGTACGATGAGATTTGATAAGTGCATTTATTTTTCCAACCAATACATTTACCACCTCCTTGCTCTTGTACTGCTCATTTGTTTTCTGAACGACTCTAAGTACAGTTTCGGCTTCCTTTTGCGCCTCATGCTTCTTTTTGGGATGCCTCATATTGTCATCCATATCGCCTCCATCTCCCGTTTCGTTATCGAATTCTTCCCCGAAATAATGCAGAATAAATTTCCTTCTTGAAATTGATGTTTCGGCAAAAGCGACAACTTCTTGTAATAGAGCATGCCCTATCTCCTGTTCGGCGACAGGTTTTCCACTCATAAACTTTTCAAGTTTTTCAATGTCTTTATATCCGTAGAAAGCCAGACAATGACCCTCACCCCCATCTCTTCCTGCCCGTCCTGTCTCCTGATAGTAACTTTCTATACTCTTCGGAATGTCATTATGAATCACAAAACGCACATCGGGTTTATCTATCCCCATTCCAAATGCAATAGTTGCGACCACCACATCGGCATCTTCCATCAAGAACATGTCCTGATGTTTTACACGTGTTTTGGCATCCAATCCGGCATGATAGGGAACTGCTTTTATTCCGTTTACCTGAAGCGTTTGAGACAACTCTTCTACTCGCTTCCTGCTTAAGCAGTAAATAATACCGCTCTTGCCCTCATTTTGTTTCACAAATCGGGTAATATCACTGTCTACATTCTTGGTTTTAGGCCTGATTTCATAATACAAATTAGGTCTGTTAAAAGAAGCCTTAAAAGTATTGGCATCCTGAATACCCAGATTCTTTAAAATATCTTCCTGTACTTTTGGAGTGGCCGTTGCGGTTAAGCCGATAATAGGAATATCATCCCCAAGACGTTTAATTATACTTCTCAGGTTTCTGTATTCGGGTCTGAAGTCATGCCCCCATTCACTTATACAATGCGCCTCGTCGATAGCCACAAAAGATATGATAACCGATTTCAAAAAAGCGACATTCTCTTCTTTGGTGAGTGATTCGGGAGCCACATAGAGCAATTTGGTGATTCCCTTCGAGATATCATCCTTTACTTTTTTGACTTCAGTTTTATTCAAAGAAGAATTTAATACATGGGCGATACCATCTTCCGAAGAAAGAGACCGTAAGGCATCCACCTGATTTTTCATCAAGGCGATTAATGGAGAGACAACAATGGCTGTACCTTCATTAATTAAGGCAGGAAGTTGATAGCATAAGGATTTCCCGCCCCCTGTAGGCATTATTACAAATGTATTCTCCTTTGAGAGCACACTTTTAACAACGTCCTCCTGAAGTCCTTTAAATTTAGTGAATCCAAAAAATTTCTTGAGTGCTGCGTATAAATCGATCTCCGTCACGCTGCTATGTCATTTAAGTTTAAATTGTCAAGGTTTTCCTATTATAATTGTGTAAACAGGGGAACAATTGTAATTTTGCAACCTATATGGTAAAACTGTATCTTAAGTTTATACGAACAGTGCAAAAAAATAGTACTTTTCCGTTCGCAATCTAAATATACTAATTTCTGAAACAGTTGCAAACTATTAAAAGCGTAAAATTTTGAATGAACAAACCCGAATCATTTCAGTTGCAAAACAGACCATTATAACCGAAAGTAAAGCAATCATGCACCTTTCCGAATTAGTGGATGCCGAATTTGCCGATGCTGTTAGTTATATATATCAATCTAAAGGGCGTGTCATCGTCACCGGAATTGGAAAAAGCGCCAATATTGCCACAAAAATTGTTGCAACTTTAAATTCTACAGGCACTCCTGCAATTTTTATGCATGCTGCCGACGCAATTCACGGAGATCTGGGAACCATTCAGCAAAACGATACTGTAATATGTATCTCTAAAAGCGGAAACACACCCGAAATTAAAGTGCTTGTACCCCTCATTAAAGCCATTGGAAATAAATTAATTGGAATTACTTCTCATAAAGATTCATTTTTGGGAATCCAGGCCGATTTTGTTTTGAATGCCTATGTCGAAAAAGAAGCCTGCCCAAATAACCTTGCGCCTACTACCAGCACCACCGCACAACTTGTTATTGGAGATGCGCTGGCGATGTGCTTATTGGATTTACGGGGATTTTCAAGTAAGGATTTTGCGAAATTCCATCCGGGAGGATCCTTGGGGAAAAAACTCTATTTACGTGTAAGCAACCTTACTTCACTTAACGAAAAACCACAGGTACACCCCGATACAGACGTTAAAAAAGTAATTGTAGAAATCTCCGAAAAAATGCTGGGGGTAACCGCTGTTGTCGAAAACGATAAAATAGTGGGAATCATCACCGATGGTGATTTACGTCGAATGTTAACTCGGGTAGATACCTTCGCCGGTCTTACTGCAAAAGATATTATGTCTAAAAACCCAAAAATAATTGCAAACGACGCCATGGCAGTAGAAGCCATGGAACTTATGGACACCCATGGAATTACCCAATTACTGGCTCAAGACAAGGGACGTTACAGCGGCGTGGTGCATATTCATAACCTAACCAAAGAAGGTATCATTTAATGTCAAGCAGAAAGAAAATTGCGCGTGCCGTAAATGAAATGTCTTTTCTCGACCATCTGGAAGAGCTGCGCTGGCATTTAATTCGTTCTACCATTGCCATAGTGTTATTAGGCGTAATTGCCTTTATCGCCAAAGATTTTATTTTCGATGTGCTATTATTCGGTCCTAAGAAAGCCGATTTCCCGACCTATAAGCTTCTCTGTAAAGCAGCGAAATATTTAGGCCTTGAAGACAGTTTCTGTTTTACCGAACTTCCCTTCCGTATTCAAAGCCGAACCATGGCCGGACAGTTTTCGGCACATATCTGGACGTCAATTACCGCCGGATTTATTGTCGCCTTCCCATTTGTTATCTGGGAATTCTGGAAGTTTGTAAGCCCGGGATTAAAAGACAACGAGCGCAAGACAAGTCGCGGATTTATTATCGCGGCATCCCTATTATTTTTCATCGGAGTATTATTCGGGTATTATGTGGTAACGCCACTATCCATCAACTTCCTGGGAAGCTATCAGGTGAGCTCACAGGTGTTTAACGATTTCGATTTAAGTAGTTACATTGGATTGGTAAGAGCTTCGGTGTTGGCCAGCGGACTTATTTTCGAATTGCCCATCATCATCTATTTCTTGACCAAAATTGGTGTCGTTACTCCGGAAATGCTCAAAAAGTACAGGAAATTTGCGTTAGTCATCGTTCTAATTATTTCAGCTGTAATCACCCCACCCGATATCGCAAGTCAGATTATCGTTGCCATCCCTGTACTTATCTTGTACGAAGTGAGTATCTTTATTTCGAAAGGTGTAATTCGCAGACAAAACAAAAAAGCAAAAGCACAAGCAAATGCAAAATAACATAGTAGAAGAATTTAATGCCTATCGTTCTAAAATGAACGAAAAGCTGTTGGACGATAATAATAAAATTATCAAACGTATTTTCAATCTGGATACCAACGCCTATATGGAAGGTGTGTTACCAAAAAAAACTAAAGAATTGCTGGGACTTGGGAATTCTATGGTACTCCGCTGTGACGACTGCGTACGTTACCATCTGGAAGAATGTCATAAACTGAAGATATCTAAAGAAGAAGTAGTCGAAGCGCTGAGCATTTCATTGTTAATTGGCGGAACAATCGTTGTTCCCCATCTGCGAAGAGCCTTTGAATATTGGGAGGCTTTGGATGCTACTCAAAATTAAATAGTATTTTTATCGTTATTGCAACTCAAGTAAATTCCAAATGAAGCTAAAAGCCGAAGGACTTATAAAATCGTATAAAGGCCGCCCCGTGGTAAAGGGAATTACCGTGGAGGTAAATCAGGGGGAGATCGTGGGGCTTCTGGGACCTAACGGTGCCGGAAAAACTACCTCCTTTTATATGATTGTGGGACTCATTAAACCCAATGGCGGAAGAATCTTTCTGGAAGGCACCGAAATCACCAAATATCCCATGTACAAACGTGCACAAAACGGAATCGGGTATCTTGCACAGGAAGCTTCGGTCTTTCGTAAGTTAAGCGTGGAAGACAATATTTTAAGTGTGCTTCAATTGACCAAGCTCTCCAAAAAAGAGCAAAACCAGAAAATGGAAACGCTCATTGAAGAGTTCGGACTCGGGCATATTCGCAAAAGTCGTGGAGATCTATTGAGTGGAGGAGAACGCCGTCGGACCGAAATTGCCAGAGCGCTTGCTACCGACCCGCATTTTATTCTGCTCGATGAGCCTTTTGCAGGGGTGGATCCGGTGGCAGTGGAAGACATTCAGCGAATTGTGGCGCAACTCAAACAAAAAAACATCGGGATTCTTATTACCGATCACAACGTCCAGGAAACCCTTGCTATTACCGATCGCACCTATCTAATGTTCGAGGGAAGTATCCTAAAGCATGGTGTTCCCGAAGAGCTCGCAGCCGATGAAATGGTGCGAAAAGTGTATTTGGGACAGAATTTCGAACTTCGAAAAAAGAAACTGGAGTTTTAATTTTTGGGTGTATCCGCCGGAGGCGGACCAAGCTTTCGCTACTCGCTTATAGTTGTCTCCTTGAGCGCAGTCGAAAGGTCTAGACAACTATAGAGCTCAAACAAGTCTGCGTTTTGCGCAGCCTTTCCGCTCAATCTTTTACACATTATTTATTTTTCCAAAAGAGCGACATCAGAATATACAGCAGTAGCAGTGCGGGTATCGCTATAAATTTCAGTAAAACAATACACACTACACTTATTAGCAAGAACACATACCTAATTGCATTGCTTTTAAAGTCCCATGTTTTAAATTTTAAAGAGAAGAGCGATACTTCTATGTTCAACAAAATACAGCTTACCACTGTTAACCCTATAAGTATCCACTTATTTAGGACGATACTCTCAACCAATTCAGAATTTTGATACTGCAAGATTAACGGCAAACTTAAAATTAGCATTGCATTAGCCGGAGTTGGCAACCCGATAAAACTATTTGTTTGCCTTGTATCGATATTAAATTTTGCCAGGCGGTACCCTGAAGCAACGGCGATGAGCAATCCCGTGAATGGCAGCAGACTAAAATTTGCAGCAATCCAAGCCATGGATTCAGTATTTTCAGAATACAACTCAATATAGGTGCCGGTAGAAGCCAAACTCAACATTTGTAACATTACAACAGCCGGTGCCACCCCACTGGTAATCATATCGGCCAGAGAATCCAACTGTAATCCCAAAGCACTTTGCGCTTTTAATAATCTGGCCGCGAGTCCGTCGAAGAAATCGAAAAAAATACCGGAGAACACAAAAATAGATGTTGTAATCAAATCGCCTGAAACGGCAAATAAAATAGCCACACAACCGCACAACAAATTGAGCGAAGTTATAATGTTAGGAATCTGTTTAATCATAGTAATTGCCCGAGTAGTCGGGTAACTATTAAATTTAAATGGACAATACCGTAAAAATAGCAAAGTATTTACGTCTAAAGGCATAATTGCACAATATGTGTATAAAAATATAGTTTAGTATTCTGTAAAATAGTGAGATATTTGTTCAAAATTATAAGCTTGAAAAAGAACGCATTCTTTGCCTTAGTATGTATTGTTTCAATTACTGTTTCTGCACAAACCGTTAGAAAATATTCCAACGAATTTATGAATATTGGTGTTGATGCAGCTGCTTTTGGAATGGCGAATGCAGTTGTGGCTTCTACAGACGATGTCAATTCGGGTTATTGGAATCCTGCAGGATTGGTAAACTTAGAAGACAAACAACTTTCTTTAATGCATGCTTCCTATTTCGCGAATATTGCCAACTACGATTATGTAGGTTTTGCCATGCCATTGGACGACCGCAGTGCCGTGGGACTCTCTGTAATTCGTTTTGGTGTAGATGATATCTTAAATACTACCCAACTTATAGACGACCAGGGGAATATTGATTACAACCGAATTAGTCTCTTTTCCACAGCCGATTATGGGGTTACCTTTTCTTATGCGCGCCGTTTACCACTGGATGGATTAAATGTGGGTATAAATGCCAAGGTAATTCGCCGTGTGATTGGAGATTTTGCTTCTTCCTGGGGGTTTGGACTGGATGCTGCCTTACAATTTGAAACGGGCGACTGGAAGTTTGGGCTTATGGCACGAGACATTACCACAACTTTTAATGCCTGGTCCATCGATGAAGAAAAATTCGCGGAAATAGCAGGAGCGGTTGACGGACAAAATCAGGAACTACCTGAAACCACCGAGATCACCATCCCGAAATTACAACTGGGAATGTCCAGAAAGTTTGTATACCACTACGATTTTTCATTGGTAGCCGAAGTAGACCTCAACTTCAGGTTTGCCGAAACCAACGATATTATTTCATCCTCATTTACCAGTATCGATCCCGCCTTGGGATTAGAATTTGGCTATATAGACATGGTTTTTGTTCGTGGCGGTTTGGGGAATTTTCAGAATATAAAACAACTGGACGGCAGTGAATCTGTAGGGTTTCAGCCTAATATTGGGGTCGGATTTAAATACAAAGGCATTCAGGTAGATTACGCCTTAACCGATATTGGAGACCAAAGTGCCGCATTGTACAGTAATGTTTTTTCCGTTACTTTAGACTGGAGTATTTTTAGGTAATGCAAACGCTTCAGGAAAATTGAAAGCCAAAAATTCTTTCACATTCATAAAACATATCCGGTGAAAAAAATCCTTTTACTTTTTTCGTTATTTCTTCTATTTGTTTCAATCGAGCTAAAAGCACAGTATATTCCTATTTCAGAAGAGGCTGAAGTAAGTATCCTTACCATTGGTCCGGGAGCGCAACTATATGATAAATTTGGTCATAGTGCTTACCGCGTTAAGGATGAGACTACGGGCTTGGACTTGGTTTTCAATTACGGAGTATACGATTTTGACACGCCGAATTTCTATACCAAATTTGCACAAGGTAAATTGCTGTATAAACTCGATGTAAGTCTGTACGAACCCTTTTTTGAAACCTACAAGGCCCAAAACAGATGGATAAAGGAGCAAGAATTGAATTTGACGTATTACCAAAAGAAGAATGTTTTTGAATTTCTTCAGAACAATGCGAAGCCGGAAAATAAATTTTATAAATACGATTTCTTTTTCGACAATTGCGCCACAAAAATTAGAGATGTACTCGTTTCGGTTTTAGGCGCAGATTTGAAATACAATGATGCAAGCGTCCCGGAAGACTATACTTTTAGAGAACTTATTCAGAAAAATGTCTACTGGAACTCATGGGGAAGTTTAGGGATGGATGTGGCCATTGGGGCCGTGGTAGATAAAAAAGCAACGGCCTGGGAATATCAATTTTTACCCGATTATGTTTTTGAAGAAGCCGCCACTGCAACTTTACAACAACGAGGTGGTAAAACTCCCCTGGTAAAAAAATCTCAAACCTTATTTCAAAATTCACCAACAAAGGAAGAACAAAACTTTTTTGCAAGTCCGTTGTTTTTCTTCGGATTGCTAGGGGTATTTATTATCATAGCAACATTTAGAGATTATAAAAACAAGTTTCGCAGTCGTTACTTGGATGTCTCTATTTCTCTAATTACAGGCCTAATAGGTGTGTTTTTGTTACTCTTATGGGTTGCGACAGATCACACAGCAACCGCAAATAATTACAACCTGCTGTGGGCTTTTCCATTAAATATTATTTTGGCGTTTTTTGCAGTAAAGAGACAACCACCCATGTGGGTGCAACGTTATGTTTTCTTGCTGTTAGTTTTGCTTGTTCTAATGACCATTCACTGGATTACCGGAGTACAGGTGTTTGCAAAGGCATTCACCCCTATGTTCCTGGCATTAGGTGTGCGTTATATCTATGTGATTTATTATCTGAAAAGACAAGCCCTTCCTATTGACCCCGATAAAAAATAATGGTGCTGAGGGTTTTAATTACAATACTAATATCCAGAAAGAGACTCCTTCTTTTTATATAGTACAAGTCGTATTGTAGTTTTTCCAGCGCATCTTCCCGGGTTGTACCGTATTTAGCGTTTACCTGTGCCCATCCGGTAACGCCGGGTTTTACCAGATGCCGTACTTCGTAAAAAGGAATCTTATCTGAAAGCTCCTTTACAAAAACCGGGCGTTCGGGTCTGGGACCAATAACGCTCATATCTCCCTTTATAACATTGATGAACTGCGGAATTTCATCGAAACGGGATCTACGTAAAAATCGTCCGAATTTGGTAATACGCACATCCTTTTTTTCGGCAAATTGAGCGCCGTCCTTTTCGGCGTCGATGACCATACTTCGCAGTTTGTATATTCTGAAATGTTTTCCGTTGCGACCCACTCGTATCTGAGAATAAAACAAAGGGCCTCGGTTGGCAAAAAGATTTCCAATAATAATAAGCGGAAAAATAACCAGTCCAAAGAGTAGTCCGATGAGAGAAAAAAGTAAATCCAGGACTCGGTGAAAAAAGAGATATAATTTATTCTGATTGCTTCGGCTAAAAGGAAAATACCTGTAAAAGTCTTTATCGACGTGCTGTACAGGCACGCGTCGTGTTATTTCTTCATATACCTGAGTGTATTCTCTTATTGCCACACCCTTTTCCAGCAAGCCTATTAATTGATTGTACAGCGTTAGCGTCATCCCTGAAGAATCCGGTGTTGCCACCACAATTTCAGAGATAGAATGTTCTTCGATGGTCTCTGTTATATTTTGCAATCCGAAGTCCCGTATATTCTCATGGAACAAGGACGAAAATGATGTCTTTTCGGTATTGATATAGCCAATCACTCTGTAGTTGGGATCCGACTTCTGTAGTGAAGTAATAATACCATCTATATCACGCCCATTGGCAATAAGCAACACTTTTTTAAAGAATCGCGGCGCCGAAATTAAAACGATATAGGCATACCGCCATAGAAATAATGCCAGATTGACCGAGATGTAAAAATAAATAATCTGCAATCGATTGGACGGTAATGTTGGCGTATAAAAAGGTGTAAGCAGATAAAACAACACAGTTACCGAAGAGGTGAGAATTATATTTTGTACGACAACTTCAAATTTGCTGGCTTTTTGAAGATTATACAATTCGAATATCGTAGCAAAAATGGTAAGGTAAATTCCTAAAACGATAGACCAAACCCAGTGATCGGCATTGATTTTAAAGTAATCGAAATTAAAAATAAGGCCAACTAAATACAACAACCCCAGCACACAGGCAATGTCTAATAGACGCAGTAAAATTTTACGTTCGGAAATATCAAAATGGATACTCGACATGTACGACTTGGGTTAGTTTTGTTAAAAGTAGGTATATTTTTAGTTGTTTAAAAGTCTTAACCAACTATGTTTTACTTTCTTCCAATCGAAAGCTTCCACCTTGCTTCTTGCATTTTCAGCCAAACTTACAGTGAGAGTTTCGTCTGCAATCACTTTTAAAATAGCATTTGCGAGCGCTTCGGTATTATCGGGTGGAACGAGCAATCCATCCTTTTCATTTTCAATTAAATAAGGAATCCCGCCCACATTGGTTGAAACTACCGGAAGTCCGAGGGCCATAGCCTCTATCACACTTACAGGCGTATTGTCGAAATTGGTCGTATTTATAAAAATATCGTAGTTTTTTGAAAGTGCAATCCATTCCTGTTTGGATAACATTCCGGTGAAAGTTACATCCAGGTCCAAGGCCTTGGCTTTCAATTTACATTTTTCCATACTTCCATCCTTTTCGGGCCCCACCATGCATAACGAGGCTTCTAATCCCTTTTCCTTTAAAAATGAAAGTACTTCAATTGCAAGCTGCGGATTATAAATTTCAGCAAAAGAACGTACCCATAGCAACTTAGGCAGCACCTTTTTCCGAAGTAAAAAAGGGTAGTTATCAATTTCGATAGTATTTGGAATATATGTGAGATTGGAATACCCTTCGCTTAAAAAAGCTTCCTGCAAGTACAAAGAAGGTGCAACATTTGTTGTAGCACCATTAAATAATGCATTACATTTTTTCTTACTTCCTTGTAATCGCTTTGGAAGATCACCCCCTCTTAAAATAGGAATGTATGGAAGTTTTAAAGCTCTGCATAATCCTGCCACGGCAACTGCATAGTAAAAGTTTTGAGTACTGTAGGTGTCTATTAAAACTACCGATACCTTTCTTGAATATCGCAATGTGGAAAAAAGCATATGGAAAAATCTCAATAACTTGTTCTGTTTGGAAGAAGCTGTATAAACACAATAGCCTTCCTTGGTTAAAAAGGCACCCAATGTTTCTATGGAAGTAATTGTGCTTCCTTTTTTAGAGAGTTTATTTCCTATGTATAGCAGGCTTTTTCTTTGCATCGATAATTGAAATTAAACAGAGGCCGTATATAAAAGCAGGTGCGGCAATACGCATGGAGGAATGATTGATGGTTAACAACCAAAAAACAAAGAATGAAAAGAAATAAATATTGGACCTGTTGTTCATCCTAAAAACCCAGGGAGCTATCATTAAAACTAAAAGGGCAAAAAAACCAAAAACTCCATGCTCAGACAATGTCCTGCTCACTTCACTATGTGTTGCAACCAATCTTCCGGTTTTCTCTTTTCGATATTCCCTTATTTTTCCAACACCTATTCCTGTAAAAGGACGTTCCATAAACGTTTCTAATTCTCCGGTTACCAGCTCCGCTCGACCCGTTGTTACATCGGCCTTTTCTCTTCCTGCGGCATCCTGATTTGAATATCTTTTATTGATTAATCCGAAAGTAGAAATGGAAGTAAACACCCATGTTACTACTATAACTCCAAATATTATTACCGACTTAGGAATTAAAGATCCCTTCTCTTTTAAATTTGCCTTATAAAAGTAGTACGCAAAAAACAAAAGGGCACAAATTCCGGCTGTAATCACCCCTCCTCTTGAAAATGTTACAATTGCCCGATACGCAACAAATGCCAAAAGCGTTATATCTATTAAATTTATAAAACGACTTTTTATAAGGAGTAATCTAGAAAAAAGAATAAACATTCCAAGTCCTAGCAGAGTTGACACCTGATTGGGACCAAATCCTCCTGATGCTTCAAAGTTGGACTGGGTGCCACTTAATACATCCCTGATATTTGGTGTATACACATAGAGATAAGCAGTCATTGATAAAATCGGCAACAATGCAGCCAACAGAATTTCGTTTAGCCGTTCCGCCGGCATCCTTCGGTTATAGCAGTACAAGGCTGAAATCGCCAAACACAAAGGACCACTGAGATTAAAACTAATTGCATTTAAAAAATTGGTTTCGTAATTAAGGTTTATCGCTGAAAAAAGCACTCCCGGCACCAAAAAAAGTATATAGAAAATGTAGGGCCAGGATTTACGTCTAAATCCGTTAAAAAACATCCCCAAAACCAAAAAGGCAATTACGGTATACTTGGCAAATTCGTAATTGAAGGCACCACCCGTCATTCTCGAAAATACTTCAAACCCCATGACATAGGCTGCTCCTAAAAGCACCTCGTCCTTTCGGTTACGGTTTGAAAATATCCTCACTAAAAAATACGCAACCGCCGCTAACAGAAAAAATTTAGAAGTTGCTTCAAATAAATAAATTACATATGCCATAGCAATATGCAGCAGCAGCAGCTGAACATAGGTAATTTTTTTTATGGGCTTGACACGTATCAATTTTTATAAATTTCAATTAACTGTGGTAAAATAGCATTTCCGGAATAAGTGGATAAAATATGTTCTCTAAATCTTTGTGCATCTCTCAGTCTTGCATTCTTATCTTCAATGTAATGCAGTAAGGCTTCGGAAAGCGCATTGGAATTATTGGAAGGCACCGTTTTTCCAAATGTACTAATTACTTTCTCACACTCCCCCACTTTGGTTGTTACAACTACCAAACCCGAAGCACCATACTCCAATAACGCCATGGGCAGGCCTTCGCTGTCCGATGACAATACACCTATTGAAGCTTTTCTTAAAACCACTTCAGTATCTGAAATGCCACCCATAACTTCGACAGCAGTTTCTAAATTATTTTCTGAAATATAGTTTTTAACCCCCTCTGAATAGGCATCATTAAAATCGTTTCCAACCAACTGTAGTTTCCAATCCGGGAATTTTTCATGTACTATTTTAAATGCCTTCAGTAAATTGAGATGATTTTTGGGCACCCTTAAATTGGCCAAACAAACTATTAGTTTGTCATGGTTAGCTATTTCGTCTGAATTATCAAAACTTTCCACAAAATTGGGAACAAATACTACTTTTTTTGTTGTCAACTCCTTTTTACACCATTTACTCAAGGCCTCATTCACTGCAATGATGGCACCGAAGAAATACGAACACAGATATAGCGACTTGTTGTGAATTCGTTTGGTTGTAACTCTATTCCCGTGATGTTCGTGCCATATTAGTTTTACGGTAGGGGTAAGTATCTTTAACAGAGTCGCAAAAAAATAGGAAGTGGTGTGTGCATGAATAATATCAATTTTATTTTGTTTGACAAAACGTCGAAATCGCAACAATGCCGAGAAATCCAAAGTACCTCTTTTGTCTAAAAACAGATAAGAAACATTGGGATGCAACTTGGACTTTAAAATTCCTTCTTTGCGGCTTACACATAGATAAGAGCCTTCTATTCGCGTACTTAAGCTATTGGCTAGCGTCACTGCAATACGCTCTGCGCCTCCGGCCGACAAAGAATCTATAAGTTGTACTACTCTCATACTAACAACTTTTTAATGGCAGCCTCAAAATCGTCCAAGCTGTAGTGTTGAGACCATATCTGTGCCTGTCTCGACATTTCCTGAAGCTTTGAAGCATCTTTTAGATGATTAAAAATCATTTCGGAATCACGCTCTATGGTTTTAGTAAGCAAGATCCCTCGTTGTCCTTCCTCCAGCATCCAGGCAACACAGGAAATTGGGGTAGCAATTGGAATCACACCCCAGAACATAGCTTCGGCAATGACCTTCGGCCAGCCTTCCGATTTGGAAGGTAATATCAAAAACTCACTCTGCTTATAGGCGGTTTCTACTTGATCGGATGATTTGTTCCCATGTAATTTGACGCTTTCAGATAAATTATGCTGTCCGATATAATTTTCTAAAGCATCTCCTTCGGCACCTTCTCCGTACATATCCAAAAAACATTTCACACCTTTTCTATGCAATTCATGCAGTAATTGAACGGCGTATAAAGGTCGCTTTCCGGGAGCCAGACTGCCCACAAATAAAAAACGAAATGGCCCTTCGAAATTTTTGGTTGCCAAATTTCCGATTTTACTTTTTGGATAGGAAGCGGTAAAGAAAGGTTTGATATTCTTAGACTGTTTTGGCCAATCCCCGTAGACCAGTACCTGCATGTTTCGGGTTAAAAATGTATTTGACAAAATCCATTTCTGAAGCCTATAACTAAAAGGCTGTTTAGAATTCGGATCCCAGTTTCCGGCGTACTTGGCGGTTTTGGGTTTCTTCGGAAAAAAAATCTGAAGAAAACACCCTACCAATCCAATCGTTCCAGGACATCGCAGGTGAATATGGTCTGCCCTCCGCATGGCCGAAAATAGTTTCCATTTTACTACAGGCAACTTTACCAACGTCTGAAGGGTTCTTGATACCGAAACAAACGAAATTGCCGGTATTCTGGAAATCTCAACCGATTCCTTTTCATATCGCTCATGTATTGGGCTCCTCTCTATAGTTGCAATTGGGGTGACAATTTCGACAGTATCTGCATAACGTATCCAAAGATTCATCTCCCGCACATAGGGCCCATAGGCGAACAATGCGTCTTTTTCTTGAAAGTGTGGAGTATGTGTTATTACAACCAGTTTCATTGAAGCAACTTTGAATAAAATGTGAGATTCTTCTCTAAAATAGTGTTTATATCGTAATGGGTTCTAACCGTTTCTGCTGCCTTTATGCCCAGTTTTTTTGCTTCTTCGGGATGTTGGATACACCAAATCATTTTTTCGGCAATATCTGCGGGCCTATAGACATCGCAAAGCAGCCCTGTTTGCATAGGTGCAATGGTTTCGGGACCGGGTCCGTATTGAGAGAAGATTACCGGTTTTTGTAATAACATAGCTTCGAGTGTGACCAAGCCCTGAGTTTCCATATGCGAAGGAAATACACAAAAGGCAGCTTCGGCATAACGAGTATTCAATTCGTCTTTGGGAATACTCCCGTGGAAAACTACATTCTCAAAATAAGAGCCGTTATAGGTCGATTTCAACATTTCAATATAAGAATCGCCATTTGGGAAGAACCAATCCCTTCCAAAAATATCCAAAACCATAAGCGGATACTGTCCCCGGACGATTTTAAACGCTTCTATAAGCTGTCGCACTCCTTTCTTTTCGCATACCGTACCTGCAAACAAAATGTGATTCTCCTTCACAGCAACTTGAGGAATAGGTGTGGATGTGTCCAATGGATGATTTATAATTTCCACCGGTTTGTTATGATAACTCAAATAGGTTTCGGTGTGGCTTTTTACATAGTTTGAAACCGCAATAAACGCATCGGCCTTTTTGAAAGAACGCTTTTCCAGCAACCCTTTGCGCCAATTGATGCCTCTTTTTTCAGCTTCAGCAAAAAAATGATGCCCGCCATGCAAACGAATTACCTTTTTTGCAGGATGTGAACCGGACAATAAAGCCAAACCCAATTCGGCCGATTCAATAATATCGATTGGATGTTCTTTGTGAAGTTGTTTCAGCTTTTTGTTCAACTGAATTCCGTTGTGCAAAAAAGCAAGGATAAATCCTTTTTTTCTTGGCAATCGGTACAAATTCACCCCTTTATCTTCCAAAACTTCTTCGGCACTGCTATTTCCTGCTCCAACTATAGAAACCCTATGACCCTTTTGCACCAGAGCTCTCCCAAATGTCTGCAAAAAACTTCCCACACCACCCGGCGACCAAAGAGGATATTCGTGAGAAATAAAGACTAGATGCATTGATTGAGTTCTTTTTTAATGTTTTCGGAAGCGCTTTCATGAAAATCGACAACCACCTTAAACCATGCTGCAATTTCGGTTTGGGGTTGGGAAAGTGCACGACCAACCGTTTGGGATATTTCCGACCGATTGTTCAGCCAAAATACGGCTTTTGATGAAGGCATACTACGAAAATGCTGGTATTTATAAATGGTGTCAACAGACCAATTTGTATCTTCTTTATGGTCGTAATTGATAAACAAACAGGGTTTGTTGAACATCCCGAAATCGAATGCCATAGTAGAACCTACATTTACAACCGCATCGGCATAAAAGGCGAGACTCACCAACAATTTTACATCTTCAAAGGTAGGATAGACCGCCGACCAGATTTTTGAGTTAAAATTCCATAACGGAGGCATATCTACAATAAGCTCCGGAAATTTCTTCAGCACCCAATCGTAACGCCCCGAAACATCTACCGGACATCTTCTAAAAATAATCTGACAGATTTTGTCCAATCCGCTTTGTGAAAGAGCTTCAGCCAGATCGTTTAAATAGTGTGGATCGTATGGGGAAGTCCGAATGTCGTCTCCTGAAAAACAAATAAGTTTTTTCGCGGGATTCAGTCCGTATTGATTATAAAAAGTCTCTTTTTCAATAATATTTTCAGGATTCTTATAAAATTCGAATTGCGGTGTTCCGGTTACCTTTATTTTTTCGGAAGGAATTTCGGGATAAAATAATTGTAACTCCCGTTCCATATGCTTGGACCAGACAAAATAAGCATCCGATTGTAACGCGAGTCGCGCCTTGGGAAGATTGTCCCAGGAGTAAATTACTGTTGCCGTTTTGATGTTTAAATCGGATGCCGCTGCAAACACAGTGGGCGCTTTTAACGCACGCTGGTGGGTGCAAAAAACAAGATCGGGTTGTTGTGTTTTCAGTATTTCTGAAACCTTCCGGTAAAAAGAATTTTTCCGAAGCGAACGATCGTACTTAGCTTCCAATTTCAGAATCGCCTCGTAGGATGTTACAAATTTGGACGCTGTATTTACCAGAGCATAGAATACTTTTAACTTCAGACTTTTATGATTGTTTTTTCCAAATTTGAGGATGGTTGGATTTTTAACCTTTTTAGCGTTGTAGTGTAGACGTGCAATATTGATGAGTTCTCGCAGGAACTTTTCACGAATACTTTCTTTATAAGTAGGGATGGCAATTTTCGAATCGATAGTAACTTCCCTCTCAATTTGTGAGAGGGTATCGTCGTCAAAATTATGGAACAAGGTTAGGGAGGCTTCAGAATTCTTAAACACATCGGAATACAGGTAGTTTTTAATGCCTACACCATCAGGAATGAGAATGAATATTTTTTTTAAAGCCTTCAATTAAATTAGTTTTTGAATGAATCCGTACATTCCGTACAAACAAATTCCGCTGATAAAAATGTAATTGACAAGGGAAAGTTGCACGGATATTTTCTTTTCTTTTTCTGAAATGGAATAATACAATATAGCCATGATAAAAATACTTCCCAACCAACGCAATTCTACATAGGAAATAATGATGAGTGCAAAAATCAACATCATTAGAAGCGTTATTAACGGAATGTAACTTTCGGGTGTAATTTTTCGGTTTTTAAAAATTTCCCGAAACCCAAGGAACAATATTAGTGGCAAAATAAGACCCAATTGTCGTGTACTGAACATACCAATATAAAAAAGATCTTTACAAAATTCTTTTAGTGTAAGCCCAATATCGAAGGTCATCCCGGAGATCAGGTCGTCCGGCAACGATTCTTTCCCATTTTTCTCAAGATAGGCATCCGTTTCGGTCCAGGTAGGGTGATTGTAATTATTGAGCTTCCCTTCATTTACGAGTAGCTGCGCATGATACTGTCGCTGTGCCCAGTTTGCCTCGACTCCGGCTGGCGGATCTTTCATATCGTAAGAGAGGTTTCCGTTTTCCTGAAGAGAGGGAATATTAATACACAACAATAGCACCAAGACAGCTACCGGAAGCCACAGTGATTTTGGGTTATAATTTTTACTTCGGAAGAGAAAATACAGTGCTACCAATACCGCCGGAATAAAAACAATAAATAAGGCACGCGTGAACAATGCTAATAATAAAGCGACCAGGAGCAGTGCCATATTTTCTTTTTTGTCTGATCGTATGATAAAATACACTTCAGAAAAGAAAATTACCAGGGTGACCGCAAAAAGTGTATCGTTAATCCCGAATAAAAAGTAACCAACCGTACTGTAAAAAAACAAAAGAAGGAAGTAAAAATTAGTCAGTTTTACACTTCTAATTTTATAGAAATACGCTGCCAATCCCAAAAATAACAACACATTCACCAAACGAAGAGCAATAAAAGATTCTAAAAACTGTGAGAAAGGATAGGCAAGTAACATATACGGAATCGAAATCCCTTTTTTGATAGCTGCAATCCATCCTTCAGCTTCAATGAACTGCAAGTCGCTTATAAAAAGAGCTTCATCTCCTGAGCCTGCAGGACGCTTCAAAAAATAGAAAACCGCAAGCATCGCATAGCCAACCACAAGGATTCTAAAAACATTGACAATGGATTTTTGAAGCTTGCTATTCATAGGCTATCAAGGTGTCTATAACTCGTTGCGGATCTAATTCATAATAAAGCGGCAAACGTAAGAGCGTTTCAGAATAGCGATTGCTCTGCGGAAGTAATCTCCCATCGTGTTTCTCTGTGAAATACGGACTCTTATGCAGACTTAAATAATGAAAAACCGAAAGGATGTCCGCTTCCTTTAAATGCTGAATAATACCCCGGCGTTGCTTTTCATCTTTGCATATAAGGTAGAACATATGACCATTGTTGGTAGCATAATCGGGTAGCTGAGGCAATGCAATTTGGTGGGTTGCCGCCCAAGAAGTTAGGGAAGCTCTATACTGCTTGCAAATTTCCATTCGCTTAGCCTGAATCGCATCCAACATTTCCAACTGTGCAAATAAATAGGCCGCATTGAGTTCACTTGGCAAAAAGGAAGAACCTATGTCTACCCACCCGTATTTATCGATTTCGCCTCTAAAAAAAGCACTTCTGTTGGTTCCTTTTTCCCAAATAATCTCAGAGCGTTTTACAAATCGGTCGTCGTTTATCGCCAATAATCCACCTTCCCCACACTGTATATTTTTTGTTTCGTGAAAGGAAAAGGCTCCTAAATGACCAATACTCCCTAATACTCTTCCTTTGTAAGTGCTGGCAATTGCCTGAGCCGCATCTTCAACCACAAAAATGTTGTGCTTTGAAGCCAAGTCCATTATCACATCCATATCGCAGGCGACCCCGGCATAATGCACGACTACAATCGCTTTGGTTTGAGGGGTAATTAAGGCTTCAATTTTAGATTCGTCCATTCCGGGATGATCGGCTCTGGAGTCCACAAACCGGATCACAGCCCCTCTCAGTTCGAAGGCATTTGCTGTAGAAACAAAGGTATATGAGGGCATGATAACCTCATCGCCCGGCTGAATTTCCAGTAACAAAGCAGCCATTTCGAGCGCATCGGTGCAACTGGTAGTGAGTAACACCTTTTTAAAATTAAATTTTTCCTGAAAAAAACTGTGGCATTTTTTGGTATAATAACCATCCCCCGAGATTTTCCCTCTGGAAACCGCGTCTTCAATGTAACGTAATTCGTTGCCCGATAAATAGGGTTTGTTAAAAGGAATATGCATCAGCTAAATCGCAATCTAAATTGATTTGTAAATTTTTCTACCATGCCGTCTTCATTTAAAATTAAATCCAAACGCAGCAATCCTTCACCGCAGACGACTACCGGTTTTTCTTCAACCTTAAAAATTACTTTCCCAACATCACGGTATTCTATCACCACATCGGGAACTACGGTGCAATCGACAATGCGGTACATTTTTCCATTTACAACAGCTTTTGCGCTGTCATAAGGCTCACTTACCGCATGAATCATTCGTTGAATCCTTTCGGAAGACCATTGCCAGTTAATTCGATAGTCTTCTTTGTCACGCCATAGGCTGTAGGTTGCATCTGATTCATTTTGGGAAACGGAGGTAATTGAATTTTCAAAAATGTTTTTCAAAACCCGGTTAAAAAGTGTTGAATAACACTCACTTATTATTGAAATGGCTTCGGCTATTTTAATCGGATAGGTTACGGTAAGTTTTTCTACATCGATAATGGCCCCGGTATCGTAACTCTCCTCACCAAATATTGCAGTCACCCCTATTTCCTTATCACCATTAATAAGTGCCGTCACCAACGGATTAAAACCCCGGTATTTGGGCAAAATAGAATCGTGAAGTACTATTAATGTTTCATTTGATTGAAGCGGAATTAACTTCCGCCAACCTATGGCAAAAAGATAATCACAATCTGTATTTGTGGAATCGTCAAACGTGTGATTTAATCCCTTTTCTGAACACAGGGAAGTAAGTGCTTCAGAATAATCGTTAGCGATACTTTTGTCCGTTCCAATAATTACCGTTTCTACCGAACTTTTAAATTCGGAAGGAATCGATTGTATCACGCTAAGCCCTTTTTGTCCTGAAACAAATAATGCAATCTTCATATCTTTTCCTTTATAATGTACGTAGGTCGGTCTTTTACGTTCTCAAAAATCTTTCCTATATACAATCCTACCACACCCAAAATAAGGATGATAATGCCCGAAAGAAACCAGATAGACAGAATGAGGGAAGTATATCCCAACACCTCTATCTCTCCATGATACCATTTGTACAACATAACACCGGAAAAAACCAAAGCAAAAAAGGTAATGAACAGCCCCAGTTTAATGGTAAGCCGTAGTGGCTTGTCCGAATACGATAAAATAATATCCAACGAGAGGTTAAACAGTTTTTTAAAGGTATAGCTCGACGAACCCTCTTCCCGTTTGGAATGTTCCACATCGATTGCGGTTTGTTTATAGCCTACCCATTTTACCATGGAAGGAAAATAACGATTCTTCTCGGGGAGACTATTGATGGTTTGTATCACCGATTTGCGGTAGAGTCCGAAATTAGCCACCGAAGCATCGTAACGAGCTCCTGACAAGTAGCTGAGAAAACCATAGAACAATCTGGAAAAGAATTTTTTAAGGAAGCCATCCTTCCGACGTTTTCGTCGCGCCAAAACCACATCGAATCCTTCTTTTCCTTTTGTATATAACTTTTCAATCTCTTCGGGGACATCCTGTAAATCACAATCCATCACCACTACCCAATCTCCGGTTGCTTCAGCCAAACCGGCACTTATGGCATAATGCTGCCCGAAATTTTTACTGAAATTTACACCCCGGATATTCGGATTGTTCGAGTTCAGTTTCCTGATGACTTCCCAGGAAGCATCCGGGCTTGCGTCGTTTACATAGATTATTTCATACGATAATTGCAGCTTATTACAAGTTGAAATGAGGCGTTGTGACATTTCATCCAACGTTTTTTCTCCGTAATACACCGGAACTACAACAGATATTTTTTCAGGGCTATTCATTTCTTAAAAATACAGCTTTTTACAGAGTTGCTCAGCGCGTTCCCAATCTTCCGGGGTATCGATATTTACATGACGAGCTGCGTTTGTTTCAAAATACGACAGACTTTGCCCAAAAAAGGAATGTTCTTTTAGTAAAACATCAGTCTTCGTAATATAAATTGCCCCGTCACGGATAAATGCTTCGGGTAAATCTTGTCTTCTTTTAATGATTTCAATATCACCTGAAGCAAGTTGTAAATCACCCTTTTCTGAAAGCGTAAATACCCAATGCGGATTGTATTGATGGGGTACTTTTTGTACTGAAATTAGGGCGTCATTTCTTTCTGAAATAAATTTCTCTATGGCTGAATCTATATCTGAAGCAGTTCTAAAAGGCGTCGTTACCTGAAGCAAACACACCGCATCGAAGCTTTCCCCAGTATCAAGAAAAAAATTGAGTGCGTGTTGTACCACTTCGAGGGAACCTGAGGTGTCTCCTGACAAGTGTGCGGGACGCACAAAAGGGACTTCCACTCCCATAGATTTTGCCAAATCGATTAACGCTGCATCTTCGGAAGAAAACACCACCTTATCTAAATGTTTGGACGCCAGTGCTGCCTCCATGGTGTATTGCAACAACGGTTTTCCGCCCAAGAGTTTTTTATTCTTATCGGGTATGCCTTTGCTGCCGCCTCTTGCCGGTATGAGACCTAAAATTTTCATCAGTAGCTGATGGTTTTATGATAGCGCAGTTCGACCGTTGCCAGTATATCTGCGATTCGTTTTCCACTATCTCCCTTTCCGTAGATGGTGCTTTTTGTGTTTTTAGGTTTCGCTATTTGATCCTGAACTGCTTGTTTTATTTCTGCTTCTTCGTAATTCACATCTGTGACGTTGGCACCACGTAATCTTCTGTTCTGGCGTGTCCCTATATTCACCACAGGAACACCTAAAAAGGAGCATTCACGAATTCCTACACTGCTGTTTCCCACCAAACATGAACTGTTTGCAAGTAATTTAAGGAAATCGAAGGGTTCCATATTCTTAAAGAAATGAATGTGTTGCGGATTGTATTTTTCACGATAGGAACGAATTCCATTCGAGGTGCCGTCTGCTCCGGCATCTACATTGGGCCAAAACCAAAAGGTGGGTATTTTCAACGCATCGATGGCTCTTAACGTTTTTAAAACATCCTGCTTGGCTTCGTGATACTCGGTAGTTACCGGATGCTGCATCACAACCAGGTAGGGTTCTTTTGCGGAAACCGGTCCTCCTACACCCCCGTATTTTTCAATGGGATCGAAATCCAATTGCGGTGCCGCAAGTACCTGTGCTGCAATGTCGATGGACGGGCAGCCGGTATTAAACACAAAAGCTGCATCTTCACCCATGCGTTCCACGCGTTGTTTGGCATCTTCGGAAGTGACAAAATGGATATCGGCCAGTTTGGTATTGGCGTGACGCACTTTTTCGTCTATGTTTCCGGTGACCTCACCCCCTTGTAAATGAATCAATGGAATGTTTTGATAGGCTGCCGCTATAGAGGTTGCAATGGTTTCGAAGCGATCGGCTATGGTTAACACCGCATCGGGTTGCAGGTTATAAAATACGTTGGCAAGTTCCATCACTCCCAGACCGGTAGTTTTGGCCATGGCGGTTTTATTTTCGCCTTCCAGCACCATAAACACCTTGTCGTTGATGGTAAATCCGTCCTTTTCAATAAAATTTACGGCGTTGCCATAGCGATCCAGCAAGGCAGATCCTGCTACTACCAATTGCAGTTCCAGATTAGGATGTTCTTTGATGGCTTGTAAGGCAGTTTTCACCCTGCTATAGGATGGGCGGGCAGTGATTACAGCGCATATTTTGCGTTTTTGTGTCATACTAGCTTATGTCTTCTTCAGTTAAAAAATCCCACTGCCCAAGGTCTTTAGAAAGCTTTTTCCCGATAACCGATTCAAATTTTGAAGCATCGAGTCCGAAGCCTTTGGGCTTTTTCGCTTCCAGGTCTTCGAAGCTGAGTTTATGTCCTTTTGGCAATGCTTTGTTTACTGCTAGGGATTTCTCAAATATATTTTTCAACTCAGTAAAGCGAGTTATATCATTTTTATCGATTGGATGTTGTAGCGCTTCAAAAACCGCATTTGCACCATTAACCAATTCGGAAGTTTGTGCCATCGTAAGAGAAGATGAAACATCGGGACCAAATTGTGCTTTATCGAACACCACATGAAACTCCAAAATTTCGGCACCTAAGGCCACGGCGGCTATGCCGGAAGCTACTTCTCCTGAGTGGTCTGAAAATCCAACAGGAACATTGTAACGCTCCTTCAACTGAGCTATCACGTTCAATCCAAAATCTTTCGGTTGTGTTGGATAACTTGTGGTGCATTGCAGAATTGAAAATTGAGCATTGTGTTTTTTCAGAAAAGAGACGGTGCTATCCAATTCTTCAAACGAACTCATTCCGCTGGAAATAATAAGGGGTTTTCCGGTATCGACAACCTTTTTCAGCAACAAAAAATTACTCACTTCTCCACTGCCTATTTTATAAATTTCAACAGCTGCTGCTTCCAATACATCTACTGCGGCATTACTGAAAGGGCTGCTTACAAAGGTGAGTCCTGCTTCCTTGCAGTGTTTTCCAATTTCAATCCATTGTAAAGGTGTAAATTCCATTCGTTTCCAATAATCGAAACGCGTGGCATCCTGTTTGGAAAAATGCACCCTGAAAGGTTCATGGATACTGCTTTCGGCTTCGGCAATATGGGTTTGAAATTTGATGGCGTTGGCTCCGGTTTTAGCCACCGCGTCTATATACGCATGCAGCATCCCTAAACTTCCATCGTGGGCCTGGCCAATTTCAGCAATTGTTGTCAAAATAGAAATGTATTAATATTCTCAAAGTTAACATTTAAAATGGAAGAACTATCAGTCAAATAAGGGATAGGACCAATTTATTATAAACAACATGTCCACAATTTTAACCCCAATCGGCTTCGGAATAAAACCGTTGCCAAAGCGGGAATGTTTTCTCTTTAACCTTACTTATTTCTAAAAGTGTCAAGCGTTGCTTCCATGTAAATTTATTTGATTTTGAATCGCGTTTGTGCTCGGTAGAAACCAGCCTGGTTGTAGTATCTAAAATCTTGTCCTTAACCGCTGTAGTAAAATCCAGTTGCAGGTAGTGGAAAACTTTTTCAAACTCAAGGATAGGGTTTTCTGAAAGATCTTCGTGACGCACAAAATACCACCTCTCGCCATATTTTTCTTTGTACTTTGAAACAACCGAATACAATATATTCCACAAAAGAATGGCCTGATCGACAATATCATGTGTGTGCATTGCATATTCTTTAATTTCGGCAGAAAAGGTTTCCAAATAATCTTCCATCAAGGCAGGCTGCTCCAAAAAATGATTGAAATTGAAGTCCCAGTCCTTTACTTTGATACTTGCCACAAAGGCGGCCGGATGGCGTATGGAGATAATAACATCGCATTGGGTTTGCCGGTAAATCCACTCGGCAGATAATAGTGCAATGGGATCCTTTAACAAGGTTCGGCCAATTGCTCGTTTGTAGGTGTCTTTTAAAAGACGATAACCGTCTCCTGGAGCTTTAACTTTCAGAAGATTTAGAAAAAAATATTTTGGTGAAACCGCATAAAAGGCTTGCAGATAGTTAAAAACTTGCTTTTTATGATTTAAATCGCTTTTTTCTGAAATATACTCGAACCAAAATTGCAAAGGAGAAAAGCCTCTTTTGTTTTGAATATTGAAAGGTTCGTGCACATATCTTACCCTTTTTGAACTTTCGATTACCCTTCCAATCCAGGTAGAGCCAGAACGATGAGAACCTGTAATTAAGATAGGGGTGTGCTTCATTCGCAAGGTTAATATTCGTTGGCTTCAGTTTTCGTCAATCCTTTGTAGCGTAAAAATCGCCTCCAGATTGGCCCTCTAACAAGGAATTTTTCAAAAAGGAGTCTCTTAAATAGATGTGCAGGTCCCGGTGTTGCCATCTTCTTCAAATTTGGCATTTCAACCTGAATATCGTTTTCAGCAATGACATTTGCCAAACGTTCCTGCATCCAGGGTTCTGCTACATTGCCCATATGAAAGGCAAAGTTTGTTTCGGTTGAAAGTCGCCAATAGCCTTTATTTGCCACCGGTTGATCTAAAAATACTCGTACACTCTCTCCACCCAGCTTATACGGAGAATATCGTTCTCTTAGGTTGGCAAAAACTTCCTGTCGGAACGTGGCAACAAAATGTCCACCCCCAACGGCAGCGGTGACAGATTTGCCTTTTAATGTGAGAATTTTGTTGAGATGGGCTTGTTTATAGAATTCTTTATTACCAATACTTGTGGCAAAAGCTTGCAATGCCTCAGGATTTATAGGATTTGTAAACTGAAGCTTCTTTGAAAATAAGTTTGAAACAATAGTATCGTAAGTATGGTATTTCAGCAATTTTGGCAACGGAGTGGGAGAAACGAAGCCTGTTTTGGGAAATTCATTAAAAACTTCATAGGTTGCTTTTTGCCAACCATTTAAAAACAGGACGTCCGCATCGGTAACCGTGACAAGTGGGAAGGCATGCCCCGAAATACCTTTAAAAACAGCGTTTATCTTTCCAATATTACCTGTATGAATTAATTCATGAATTTTCCCATCCTTGTAAAGCATCTCCAGATATGCTTCAACTCCGGGATGACTTCCATTGTTCACTATGGTAAGAAACGATTTAGGATGACATGTTCGAAACAGCGATTCAAGACAGTGTTTCAAAATAGTGAACCCGTGCTCAAAATAACCCTCTTCATTGGGAATATAGACGGGAACCACCACCTGATGGTAAAACTCCGTCGATTCGTCCTTTTTATTCTTTTGAGGGTTTAAGCCTATTCGCATAAATCGGGTTTAAAACAATGTTTCAAATAATAACCGGGTCGTAGATATAGGTTAAAGGTATTTATTTTGATTGAATTATCTGGATACGCCAAATTCCAGTTGCGAATGGCCTGTTTTAATAGGCGAACACGAATTTTGTACAACACAAGAGGATTGTAAATTCCCATCTTTTTAAAATTATCAATCATCTTCTGTTCAATCCCTATGTATTTTTTCCGTTGTGTTGACAGTCGGTTATCGGCGCCAAAATCTCTATAGAAAGCCAAGGGTTCGTCTATATATTCAATTTTGTGTCTGTAGAAAAGTCGCTGATAAAAATCAACATCTTCCCCTACTTTTAGCGATTCATCAAAATACAAGTCCGGGGTAAACACTTCCTTCCGAATTAAGGGCGTGGGTGATTTTACGACCCAGGTCCCAAGTGCATTCCAAAATACTTTACCCGACCTATTAGTCGCCTTTTCTTTTGAGGCCCCTATAATTTTACCGGTTGGGTTGCTTTTAATATCAACTACAGCAGCGGCGGCATGAACCAGATTTACGGCTTTATTTTGCTGAAGAACTTTTACTTGCTTTTCCAGTTTATCAGTTCTCCAAAAATCGTCATCATCCAGAAACGCAATCAAACTCCCTTTTGCATTGCGAACACCAAAATTTCTTGCGGAAGATAAACCCCCATTGGGTTTGTACAAATAGGTACATTTCAGGTAGTTTTTGCAAATGTCTTCAGCATAATTCACATTTGAGCCATCATCCACAACCAGTATTTCAAAATTAGTAAAGGTTTGATCGACCACACTATCCAAAGCCTCTTTTAAATACGCAGGCCGATTGTAGGTTGGTATTATGACACTTACGAGGGGTGTTTCCATAAGCTTTCAATTCTTTTACCAATTCGTTTTAATATTCCCGAAAACGAATTTCTCTCTGCAACTTTTAATCGACGTTCGACTTCTATGTTTGCCTTATACAATTCGTATTTTTCGCCGTATCCTTCTTTTTGCAACAACATATCTTCTGCCTCTTTCTCCTTCGAAAATTGATCATCGTTACTCATTCCCGACAGATCGAAGAGGGACAAAGCCACGGGAACATGCCTAAATTCTATATTCCCCGCTACCTGACATTTAATATAAAACGCTCTGTCGGCACCTATTTTGTATTTTTCGTCGTAGTGCCCCATGGTTTCAAATACTGTTCTTTTAAACAAAGTGCTTTGATGCGGAAGGGAAGTTCGCATAAAATAGTCGGGAGGTAACACATCGGGATATCGTTTTTCACCGTTTTCAAATTGGTAATCTCCGTAAATGATATCGCCACCAAATTTTGGGTGTTCAATAAAACGCTTCAACACATTTTTGGAAGTGAAAACATCCCCGCCGTTTAAAAAAAGTAGATATTGCCCCTTTGAAGCGGCAATTCCTTTGTTCATGGCATTGAAAACTCCCGTATCTCGTTCGCTTACCCAATGCGTGATTTCCTTCTTAAAATTTTCTACAACCGCTATACTATTGTCGGTAGAACCCCCATCGATAATTAAGTATTCATAATCGGTAAAGCTTTGTGAAACCACCGAAGTAATGGTCCTCTCCAGCCCTTCGGCGTTATTGAAATTCACTGTGATTATGGAGAGAAAAGGAACAATCATGCTATTGATTTAGATACCATTTATACATCTTCGCCACTCCGTCTTCCAATGTAACTTTTGCCTTCCAGCCCATGGCGTTGATCTTGGAAACATCGGTTACTTTTCGCATGGTGCCGTCGGGTTTATTAGCGTTAAACTCAAATTTTCCTTTGAATCCAATAGTTTTCTTCAGCAAAGTGGCGAGATCGGCTATACTACTGTCGCTTCCCGTTCCAATATTTACATGGGTATTGCGTACTTCTTTTTGATCTGAAATGCAATCACTAAAATTAGCGTGTTGCATCATAAACAAACAGGCTTCGGCCATATCTTCCACCCATAAAAATTCTCGCATGGGAGTACCGGTACCCCATATTTCAACTACAACCGACTCTTTATTTTTTGAAATTCCGAAGCTATTCAAGGTTCTTTCAATATCATCCGCCGGAGCATTTCCGTCTACTCCTTTAATTGGCAACCGATTCAAATCCTTCCTGATGGCCTCCCAATTCTCTTCTTCCCATGCCTTTCCCAAATGTATTTTCCGAAGCAAAGCCGGCAACACATGTGCCTTTTCCAAATCGAAGTTATCATTGGGCCCATACAAATTGGTGGGCATGGCCGATATAAAATTAGTTCCGTATTGCAAATTGTAGCTCTCGCACATCTTAATTCCGGCGATCTTGGCAATGGCGTAGGGTTCGTTGGTGTATTCCAACACATCAGTCAGCAAATAATCTTCTCGCAATGGCTGCGGCGCATTTTTAGGATAAATGCAGGTGCTCCCCAAAAAAAGGAGTTTTGTCACCCCGTGCATATAACTTTGATGAATTACATTGTTCTGGATCATCAGGTTTTCATAGATAAAATCGGCGCGATACGTATTATTGGCCGCAATTCCTCCTACTTTGGCAGCAGCCAAAAAAACATATAATGGCTTTTCGGAAGCAAAAAAAGATGCCACAGCTTCACAATTGGTTAAATCGAGATCCTTGTGGGTTTGTGTCAACAAATTTGTATAGCCTTCCTTTTGCAAACCCCTTAGAATTGCACTTCCTACCAAGCCTCTATGACCTGCCACATAAATTTTAGCATCCTTGTTCATCTCCTTACTCGAAATAGTTATGGGTTGTAAATCCGCCTTGCTGTAAATACTGATCTTTTTGCATCAGTTTTACATCATGGGCCATCATTTCGACCACCAATTCCTGCAGACTGTATTTAGGCTCCCAGCCCAATTTATTCTTAGCCTTGCTTGCATCACCAATCAATAAATCCACTTCGGTGGGTCTAAAATAGTTGGCATCCACTCTTATAATCTCTTTCCCTATTTCTATTTGGAAACGGGCATCACTACATGCTTTTACATATCCTTTTTCATCATCTCCCTTCCCTTTAAACTCAAGGCTTATTCCTACTTGAGCGAACGCCATGGAAATAAAATCGCGAACCGAGGTAGTCTTCCCGGTGGCGATCACCCAATCTTCGGGTTCATCGGCCTGTAAGATCATCCACATCATACGCACATAATCCTTGGCGTGTCCCCAGTCTCGTTTTGCGTCCAAATTACCAATATACAAGGTGTCCTGCAAACCCAAGGCAATTCGGGAGGCAGCTCTGGTGATTTTTCGGGTCACAAAGGTTTCTCCTCGAATGGGAGATTCGTGATTGAACAAAATTCCGTTACAGGCAAACATATTATAGGCCTCACGATAATTCACCGTAGCCCAATAGGCATAAAGTTTGGCAACTCCGTACGGGCTCCGCGGATAAAAGGGGGTAGTTTCGGTTTGAGGTACTTCCTGTACTTTTCCGTAGAGTTCAGATGTGGAGGCCTGATATATTTTCGTCTTTTTTTCCAAGCCTAAAAAACGAACGGCTTCCAAAATTCGTAAAGAGCCAATTCCGTCGGCGTTTGCCGTGTATTCCGGAATTTGAAACGAAACATGTACATGACTCATGGCAGCGAGATTGTAGATTTCGTCCGGCTGAATTTCGTTGATCAAGCGAATTAAATTAGTGCTGTCGGTCATATCTCCGTAGTGCAAGACAAAATTCCGACTTGAAATATGCGGATCCTGATATAAATGATCAATCCGGTCTGTATTAAACAAAGAGGATCTTCTTTTTAGTCCGTGAACGATGTATCCCTTTTTCAATAAAAACTCACTTAAATAAGCTCCGTCCTGTCCTGTTACTCCTGTGATAAATGCTACTTTCATTATGCTTTTACTAGTTTATATTATGATAACAGCTTTTTGTATACTTCGTGGTATGCTATTGCTTGCTTCTTAAAACTGAAATGTGCTTCGGCATATTCTCGAATTGTTTCTGAACGGTATTCTTTTCGTGAGTTATAATACTGCTGAATCGCCTTTGCCAAAGCTTCTCCCGAAATTGTTTCGGCCAAAATACCGGTTGTGCCTTTCTTTACGTGTTCTTTCATCCCACCAATTCCAAAGCTTATCACCGGAGTGCCGCCGGCGAAAGATTCCAACATCACGTTGGGCAAATTGTCTTCTTTGCTGGGCAGTACAAAAACGTCTGCCATTGCGTAAGAGGAAGCCATTTCCCGTGGGGAACTAATTTTCCCTAAAGATATAATTTTTATGCCAGTGACTGGGCTTTTCAGCTCGTCTTTCCCAACAGTAAGGATTGTTATGGGGAGATGAGACAAAAAAGTCAAAGCCTCCAGAAGTAACCGGAATCCCTTGCGTTCAATCTCCAGCGAATGGGAAATAAAAAGCACTACAAAGGCATCGGCCGGGATACTGTGTTTACTCCTAAGTTGAGAAGCATCCTGCACCGAAAAGGTTTGCAAATCGATGGCATTAGGGATGCATTTTTTTATAGAAAAGTGATCAAAAAAACCACTTTGAGTTGCCTCCTCCAGCAACCATTGGGATGGTGAAATTATTGCCCCTTTTTGTATTTTCCGTAAATATTTTCGTTTGTATTCTTGTATTCTTTGGTCAAAGGCTGAAATAGTGGTTTCATTGTTCGATCCATCACTTTTATAATGAAATAAGCCTGAAAACGGATTCATATCGTGCAGTGTCCAGACAATTGGTTTTTGTATTGCTGAAAAGAAGTCGGCATAATCCACGATTCCCGAAATCCAGTGTAAATTCAATACATCGGCCTCTTTTAGTAGTGGGTGGTCCTGCAATTGATACACACTATGCGGCAATGACACATTTTCAAAAATAGCATTGCCCTTTATGCTATTCCAAACTGAAGCTGTCTTTTGAAAAGGTGTAGGTGCAATACGGCCTTGTATTTTTCTAAGCAGTTTTTGGCCAAAAGTAGGTCGCTTATAGGCAAAAAAAGCGTCCTCCACTTCTTCTCCTTGAAAATTAATTGTAAGATCTTTTGAAAGGAAAGCCGATGCAATCCCCTGTTCCCTGAGTGCCTTATGCAAGCGTAGGGCGGCAATGCCTGCACCGCCTTTGGAAGAGGATGTGATTTGTAAGACTTTCAAGTTGGGTTCTTTTTAAAAATACGATGATACAATTTTCTTGCAAATTCTCTAAAATACCGTTTAAAATAGGAATAGGAATAACCGTAGCACACATAATCTGTCACTACTGTTGCTAAATTACTCAACAAAGAACCAAGGGTTTCCTCTTTTTTGGGTTTCCATGAATGATCCCAAAGGTGCACGGCGTAGGTATTTTCGCTAACAAATGCTGAAAAATTGTCCTCCTTGTTTTGATACGGCAACGGATAAAAATATTCGGGCGGGAAGATCTTGTCGTTCTTACCCAAATTTGCCTCAACAACTATATTTTTAAAAGTATGGGTTATTACAGGAGGTGAAAATTGATCGAATTCGGCTTTGGTATAAAAATCGGCCATCGCTTTCAGTAAAGGATGCCCGGGACGTGCTCCAAAGAAACCATAGGCAGGACGATTTTCTATTTCATAGCCGGTAAAAAAAGCGAACGCAAGCAAAGGTTCGATAGGTTTTACCAACAACATATCGGTATCCAAATAGATGCCTCCCATTTCCATCAAGGCATTAACCCTAATACAATCGGCTGCAAAGGCATACTGCTTTTTCCGAAGTGCGTTTTTATAAAAAGGATTTGCAAATTTCTTTGAAGTAGCCTCGTTCCATTCCTTAATTTCAAAGTCGGGACAAAATTGCTTCCAGCTTTCCAGACATTGCGTAAACACTTTGGGCTTTTCACCCTTTCCGAACCAACAATAATGTAGGGTTTTTGGGATCATTACAGGTCTTTTACGCTTTTATTTCTAAAAATTCGCAATAACAATCTCAATACTCCTGACGTGATTTTGCGGCCGGCCTTCGATTTTTCCAGCTCTGCCAGCGCCTTAAACCGGTTCATTTTAAGCAGCTCCCGTTCTTTGTAATCTTCGTAGAACTGTGGAAACTCGGTTGTAAGAATGGTTTCTCGTTCGGCTCTTCTTTTAAAAGTTCCTTCGGCGGTAGCGCTCATTCCGTCGAGATAATAGGTAGTCAATACTTCGTGAATTGTTTTATAACTGGCTCCTTGTTTCACAGCATGGATAAAGAACTTCCAGTCCGATACAATTGTATAGGATTCGTCATACAAACCCACACTTTCAAACAGGCTTCGTTTTATAATAACCGCCTGATGTGCAAATGTCTCTTCAAACAAATAGGAAAACCGAAGGCTGTCCGGATGTTTTTTAATAAAATCCTTGCCCTGGCCTGTAACGTGAATATCGAAAAGCAGTAGGTCTTCGGCGGTAAGATATTTTTCAATTTTTGATAAAACACCAACTTTATAAAAGTGATCTCCGCTGTTTAAAAAGAGTAGGTAGTCGCCGGTTGCCATCCCAATTCCCTTATTCATGGCGTGATATACCCCCGTATCGGGTTCGCTAATCCATTGTGATACGACAGATTCGTGTTTTTTGATAATCGCAACACTGTCGTCGGAAGAGTTTCCATCAACCACAATATATTCCAGATCGGAGAAATCTTGTTCCGCGACGCTTTGGATGGTTCGATTTAATCCTTCCGCATTATTGAAATTAACTGTTATTATAGATAACTTTGGCATAGATAAAGAAGCGTACCTTTAGACCGCAGGATTTTGATATAAATAGTACGTAAATATAACTTTTTATAGCTGATTGTCATTGCCTACAGCGGCTTCATAAAAGTCATTTTTCAATAAGTAGTTAACAATTAGTTTATGATTTCTAAGGAAGGACAGTTTATATTCATCCATAATTTTAAGACCGGCGGCACCAGTATCGAGAAAAAATTAGGGCATTTTAATACGCTGGAAAGAGATGTACAGGATTATAGAATTCGTAAAGAAAGAAATTTTTTTCGCAACTTTTTTAAAAGGAGACTATAATCAATTTTAAGATTTTGCCACTTTTCTGCTACATATTTAATTTCATATTTGGGATCTATTTCAGGTGTAAAATCTCTTTTTTTATCCAAATTCATAGCAGATACCACAAATGAGTTTGAACTTAACCCATCCATTTTCTTTGTATGTGTAGCGTTTGCATTAAACCCTATATTATTAACCAAATTAACATTGGGCCTAATAGCATATAAATCGTTTTTTAAACAAGTGTAAACCCATTGATAATCCCACGTGTCTTTCTTGCCGTTAAGCGTATTCTTAAAATGACCTCTCCATAGGGAAAACCATTCCTCTTGTGGCCAATTCGTTTCAAGTTTTAAGGAATTTAAGAGAGGGGAGCCATGCGCAAAATCTTTATTTAAATCTACGGTAAACCAGGATTTTTTAACTAATTCATTAGATCGTCTCCAAGTTGCCCACCCCCACATATTAAAATAACGAGTTAGACCATATGGAATCTCTCGATTCTCATAACCCAAGTTGCAGCCATTTATCGAAAATATTTTTGTGTTGTATTGGTATTTAACTAATAGCTTACTAGCATAATCAAAAAAACTTATATCCGGAATTAAGTCATCTTCGAGAACAATACCCATTTCTTCCTCATTAAAAAACCAATCTATAGCACCTTGTACTGCTTTTTGACAACCTAAATTATCCTCTCTAAACAACGTCTTTAACTCACAATCCCAGTCGATATGGTCTACCACATATTGTTGCACCTCGTTACATACCGCTTCCTCACCCTCTACACGACTACGTGGACCATCGGCTGCTATGTATAGCTTTTTGGGTTGCACCTTTCGAAGCACGGCAAAGCTCTCCTTCGTTTCCAAAGGTCTATTAAAGATCAAATAAAGGACGGGTGCTTGCAATGTTATTTCCTTTTATTAAATATATCATATTCTAGAAGTACACACATCCATTAGCGAGCACTTTTTAGTTTTCTTACAATCCTTCGGAATAGATTGATATAGAAATTCGGCTTAAAAGTAGCATTTATTAGTTTCAACAGTTCTGCCTTTATCGCTTCAGATAACTTTGAAGACCTTACCAGCTCACCATAAAAACGAATCGCTCTAGCATTATGATGGTAATAGTTCCCTAAGAAATTGATACATACTTTAGCTACTTTTATTGCTTCTTTATAAAATAATTGATTATTGTATAAATTTTCTGTAGTTGCGCTTTGATGCTTCCTATAGAAAGATAGAGGTTCTTTTACAAAATATACATTTGACTTTGTAAGTATATGATTCCACAAAGACCAATCGCCACAAATTTTAAAATCACATATTTTGGTTAATTGACTCTTACTTATGTACTTCTTATTAAATAAAACACAGTTCGCATTAATAAACAAATTACCAGTTATCATTTCTGCACTAAGAAGATGTGTGCCTTTATGAAAGCCTTCTTCGAGCGCTACATAATCTTTACTGTTGTTCTGTTCAACAATAGTCAAGCCTGAAAACACGATACCTATTCCCTTTTTAAAAAATGGAATCAATCTTTCAAGAAATGATGTGTCACTATAATCATCACTCTCTGCAATCCATATATAATCACTCTTTGATAACTCTATTCCCTTTTTCCATTGTTTAAAGGGACCTCCTGAGTTCTCTTTATTGATGATGAAGTGAGACACCTGAGGTCTTTCTGCATATTCTTGCAAGATGGACACGCTGTTATCTGTCGAACAGTCGTCCAATAGAATCACTTCGAAATCTCCGTAGGTTTGACTAAAAATAGAATCCAAACGCTTCCTTAGATACGGCTCATGATTATAATTTGGGACTATAATTGAAACCATCTTTACTTATAATTATCTAAAATATTCTTGGTAGCCTCTAAATACGATAGTCCATATTTTATGCATGGTTCTAAGTGATTTCCTTCTGCCCATTCATTCATTGCATTAATAAAAATAAAGTTCTCATCGGCACTATAAACTGTAGATTTTGAGACTGCTTCCTTAAGCCATTTTTTATATAGCTCGGGGCTGCTTCCTAAGGCTACCACGCCATTAACCCCTTTTCTTGCCGTATTGTCCCAAGCGGGTGTTACAGATCTAAAGAATTTATATTCTGGTTGTGCTCTTGAAATTGAGACCTTTACTCCTTTTTTAAAATCCTTGAACACTAAATTATTTTTTGGCCTTTTTAAGAATAATCTCTTCCGCTTAGGGGTACACTCATGTCCTAGTATCGCGTGTGCAGAAAACTCTACGGAGGCATCAAACCCAAAGGCAGTAGGATCGTCCTGGGTGTTAAAACTTTCTGTCATACATAGGTAAAGATCTGGAAAACCATATTCTTCAACTGCTATGGTACGCCATAAGGCAATAGTCTCTCTTATGTCCGGAAACAGATTGTGGCGATATATCATAAAGACCGGTGCACCATTCACTGTGATATATCTTTTATCATTGAACACCTGTTCACATAGCCATATTATATGTTCTTTATCGTCCTCTTTGGAGTATGTTTGTTCAATTAAAATATCATTTTCTTGTCCATCCCATCTTCTTGTCCAATTCTCGTTTGCCCAACAGTACATAAATGGCATATTTGGAGTACCCAAATGTAACATATCGTCGAGCGGTTTATGTAGCAACCTTTTTCCATTAAACCAATAGTGATAATAACAAAATCCAAAAATATTGTGCTCTTTTGCTAAGCTTGCTTGCGCTTCTCTTGCTTCCGGTAAGCGTAGATCGTAGAATCCCAAATCGGCGGGTAATTGTGGTTGGTAGTGGCCTTCGAACAAAGGACGTGCCTTGGTAACATTGGTCCATTCTGTAAATCCTTTTCCCCACCACTGGTCATTCTCCGGTATAGGATGAAATTGTGGCAACACAAAGGCTATGGCTCTTCGCTTACTCATTGTTTTGGTTTTTTGGCAACAATAATTTCTCTATATTCTGCTCTAATTCCATAATCTAAATCGTCGTAATACACTATTTCACATTCTGCCCCTGTATGTCTGTGTATAAAATCAATTATGTCATATCCCCAATGCATGGTCACAGGGGAACCCTTCTTGTCAATAGGGTTACCGTGCCATTCGGGGTCAAAAAGGAAAATAGGTTCTCCGTTTTCCCCTTTGGTTGCCCAACGCTGTGTAGGCTTGAATCTGTTAATTAATGGCACCGAAAAAATATGTGCCCCACCGGTTTTGAGTGTTCTGTGGATCTCTTTAAAGGCTTTCTCAGGGTCATATATATGCTCCATTACATCTGAGGTTATAACAAGGTCGAAACTTTCGTCTTTAAACGTTTGTTGCTCCAAATCTTCGTTCCGTATGCTGTTTATTATTGCACCCGCTTCTTTGCCATAGAAAAATTGTGTTTCAAGATACGACAGACTTTCTTTTTTAAGAAGCCTGCTATGGCCGCTATTCCCCGGGGAAGATTCGTGTATCTTTAATTGTTTCCATTGCGGATATTCATTCTTAATTGTGAGCATTAACGCTCTCTCTCTTGGAATGGAACCGCAATTGTTGCAAATAAAAAAATCCCTCAACCATTGATGCCTAGAAATAAACAACACATCCTGTTCACAACAGGGACAGTGACCTTTTTGCTTGAAAAAGTAAGAACCAATACGATTCTCATAAAGTGATTTTACTTTTTTTCTTACAAATTTCTTTAGAAGATTTTTCAAAATTAATATAATTTTCTTGTTACTTATTTAACACATTTCTTAAATAATACTGAAACGGCGCATGAATACGTTGTTTCTTTTTGACATCATAAAAACATTCAAAATTTGTTGTATTTACCAACTTATTGAAAAGCCCAATCTTAAAATATCTTAAAATATTATCAATCCTATCTTTAGAGAACTCTTCGTCTATCCCATGTGTAGAAGCACCTCCAGCAGCAAAATAAGCAATGGTTAAATCTACGTAATGAAATGGTGATTTAGCCCAACATCTAAGATTAAAATCCCAATCGGATAATACATTGTAACGTGTGTTGAAATAACCAATTTTGTCTTTTATAAAACTGGATCTATATAAAATTGCCTGATGGCAAATATTTCTATTGAGTAATTTTGGCAGGTCGAAGGAACCGTCATATAAGGTTCCATCTTTTGCCCAACCTGTATCACCTGCTATTTCTACATTTCCATACACAACATGGGTAGTTGTTTGAGAAAGTATTTCGTAGAGTTTTTGAAGAATATCAACACCATGCAAACGATCATCACTACCCATAAAATACAACCATTCCCCACTCGATTTACCAATGCCTTTGTTCATAGCGTCGTAGATACCTTCGTCTATTTCACTATAGATTGATAGCATGGGAATAGTTTTTTTAAATGACGAAGCTGTCTTTGCAGTTCCATCAGTGGAAGCACCGTCCATAATCAAAACCTCAATATCTTTAAAGGTTTGATTGGCAATACTTGCTAGAGACATTTCTAGGGTTGATTCAGAATTAAAAGTTGGTATTATGATGGAGAATGATATCATAAACTTTCTATCCATTTAACGGTTCCTGACTCGCCTGTTTTATTAATAAATTTTGACCCCTTTAATCTAATCTTTTCCACTGGAGTCATTTTTTTCAGATGTTGGTTTACGGCAAGGTTTGCTTCTTCTAGATATTTTTTTCCGTCTCCCGATTTTTGACCTTTTCTTTTTCTAAATGCTGCGAGCTGCTTTTTAGAACAATACAAAGATTCATATTTAAAAAATCGCAACCAAAGTTCAAAGTCTGCTGCTAAACCAAAGTTTGTATCTAATTGTCCTCCAGCTTTTTCCCAAAGTGATTTCCTCCAAAAAGTAGATTCTTGTTGAATAAAAGAAAAATCTTTGATAAATCGTAAACTATAAAAATGGTCCTTTGTTGCAACCGGTTTTCGTTGAAAAAGCAGTTTCCCTTCTTCATCAATTACTGAAGGATATCCTTGAAGCCAGCAAACCTTCGGGTGTTTTAAAAAAACTTTTGCGACGTAGAACAAAGCTCCTTCCCATAATACATCGTCACTATTAATCCAACACATAATATCTCCCGTAGCCATTGAAAATCCTTTATTAATAGCATGATACATCCCTTGATCATTTTCACTTTCCCAATAGTGAAGCTCGGCCTCATAATTTTTAATAATGGATATAGATTGATCGGTACTACCTCCATCAATGATAATGTACTCTAGATTGGGATAGGATTGAGTAAATACAGACTTTATGGTTTCCTCAATATATTCACCTTGATTGTAATTGGGCGTTACTACCGATATCTTTGGAAAGTTCTCTTGCATTAACGGTATTGGATATAATTAAACATTGGATCATCTTTTTTAATAAAAAAGATATCCATTTGCCAGAATGCTTGGTCATATTCCCTTGCCATTAAATCGACTACTTCCAAAGGACGAAAGCCTAGGTCTCCCATATACTCACACAGCTCCCAAAAGCAAAGGCTATTTGATTCTATATTAAAATTATACGCTTCAATAATAATTAAATTAGCGTGAGAGATTACTTTTTTGGCTCCTTCCAAAATAGGAACTTCAAAACCATGGGTGTCAAGTTTTAAAAGAAAAGGCGGTTGTAAGTCTCTTTTTTCTATTTCGACATCCAATGAGATTACAGGTACTTCAATTGAATTTTTTTCAAAAGGAGTTTCGGAAGCAATCCCTCCAAAAAGTTCTGAATTGTTAAAGTATATGGTGCCATTTTCTTTACCTGCTGCAGCCAAAACAAAAGATACATTTTCATTAGAGGATTCAAAATGTTTTAGTCCTTCTAGATGTCCGTTTTGCGCTTCTACCAAAAAATAATGAGCATCGGGAAAGAAGCGCATACAGTTTCCAGACCAACGACCATCTGAAGCACCCACGTCGATAACAGTCTTTATTTTTAAATTTCTCTTTTGGCAACGGTACAACGCTTCTTGAGTAGAAAATGGATTAGACTTTTCAACTGATTGTTTTACAGGAGATTTTGTGTCAATTCTTGAAATTTTATATCCCGCTTGTCTTGCTATTCTTTTTACTAGCTTTTTCATATCCTATCAAATAATTCCAAGAATCTACTTTTTATGGGATTAACTTTCTCATTTTTCCAATGGTGATCTTTATGGCGCAAAGTTTTAAAATATTCAAAAGCAAAGGAAATTCCAACTTTTTTATCTCCTTTGCAAGTATAGCCATATCTGCTCAAAAAAGGCTTACCAAGAAAGTTAAGATACGCTTTTACAAATTTATTCTGTTTTGTTGAAAGATTCATTTCTGAATTTATTGAAGACATTTTTTTGTAGGTGTCATTACTATTTTGGTATGGATCTCCGAAGACTCCCTTCGTTTTATCGTTTTTTTCTACATCGAGTACTCCTTGATTAAACGGAAGAGCAAGCCAATTGTATATGGCTTCGGTTTGATCGGCTGTATTCTGTTTTAAATCTTCATATCTAACCTCAAGTACATTCTCGTTCTTACTGTTTTTATCTAGAAAGCCTTGAATCTCTCTTGGAGCTATTAATAAGTCTCTTTGAAAGCGACTAAGGTCTTTTACGCTTTGCAACTGCCAGGTTCTAATCATGGAAGTTAATACAGCATCCGGATTACGCTTGAGAACAATAATTTTAGCCTTGGGAAACAGTATTGGAATTTCATTAATTAATTCCCAATACCTTGGGGTTTTATCAATTATATAGGTATACTCTTGAGCTAATGGCTGGTATAAGGAGAGTATATACTCCTTTTCAACTTTTTGAAAATCGAAATTTACAAATCTCTTTTTATACTCATTAAATGCCCAGTCTGTAAGTGTGCTACTATAGGTTGCATTGAGTAATTCCGGTTTTAAAATAGTGGCACAATGCAGTAAAATCCAAGGCTCACTTGCTGTGTTTACCAGCTCATTATTCGATAATAAACGCTGCAAAAAAGTGGAGCCTGCGCGTGGTTGGGAGATAATAAATATTAATTTTTCTTCCCTCATAAAGTTTTCAATTTTCTTTTAAGTTTATCCTTAAACTTCTTTCCGTAATAATAAATAATCCTTTTTGTAATAACTAACTTACGGTGAAAGGGCAATTTCCGTTCAACCATATTGTAATATAATACTTTAATAAATGAACTGAATGTACTTGGACAGTTCACTAAGATGATTTTATAAAACTCGAAAACGGTTTCCGTTGCTTCTTTATGATACTTAAAATGGTAAAATTTGTCTGCATAATCCCAAATTTGAATCCAGTTTTTATAATGTTGAATTCTAAAAGTTTTAATACCCAGTAATTTTAAACCTGCTGTTGACGCTCCCTTATTTGTTTGACGATACACAGCCATCTCTTCATCTATAAATCCAAATCTTCCGTATTTACCAAGTACGAAACTTAAAGGTACATCCCCGAATGCGGCCTTAGGAAAATTGCGTAAAATTTCGTTGGGGTCAATTATATTTCTAAACATTAAAGTACGTGATTTAACGCGCATCTTATTTTCGAAAATAGATTGGACGTCCGTTTCATATGGAAAATAGCCGTATCCTTCTTTTGGGGCCTCTATCTCTTTAAAAGTAGCTTCTACTTGAATCGTCAACTTTTGCCAATGGTGGCAGAGAATCAACTGTGGATTGGCTTCTAAGAACTCTACTTGTTTCTGAAGTTTTAGTGAATCCTTCCAGTAATCATCCCCTTCGCATAACGCGATATAATCACCAGTAGAAGCCTTAAGGTTTTCAACCATATTAAAACGTCCGGTGGCATTTCCATTGATATAGATTACATCTTTACGGCTACGGAGAAACAACTTTATTTTGTCTGGATAATTTTCTGCATATGCTTTACAAATCTCGCGCGTACCGTCACTGCTGTCATCTTCCCCCAAGACTATTTCGAATGGAAAGGTCGTTTCTTGCATCAAAATGCTGTTCAAGCATTCTTTGATGTATGGAGCATGATTGTATGTTTGTACACATACAGATACGATAGGTTTCAATCCTTTTTGTTTTAGAAAATCAATAATTTGATAACCTTAGAAGTTCTTCTCTTAAAAATTTTGCCTCAGAATGAGAAAGTTTACTATCTCTTCTTTCTTCAAACGATTTTAATACATTTTGATTCACCTTTTGGCATTCAATGTTACCTCCCAACTTATTAAATTTATGTGCCAAAACATCCAAAAACGCTTTTGGATTTGTACAAAAGTCTGCATATTCAACATTTATAACATTTTCCTCCGGTAATTTGGAAAGCCCTTCAGCAATGGCCTTTCTGGTATATATTACCTGACCCGCGACTTGTGTAAGAGGACTTTTATCTTTGAGCTCTTTGTATTCTGCCGGTTTAAATGAATACCATTTACTTCTATCTCCAAAAAACTTATCTCTGGCAATTAATAGTGACTGGGCGTTTAAATAGGGGTCTCTGCTTACATTCACAAATAAAAAATTCCGGTTTAAACTATATAAATACGGTATGTGCCAATTTAACAACATGCCCTTTAATACTAAGGGTTTGCCCGTGAGCTGTTCAAATGCCATGAGCTTTTTTATTAAAGTAGTACCGTCTATGGCGGCCAACCGTTCCTTTGGAATTATCTGGACATCATCCTCAAATTCAAAGAATGTTCTCCAAAAATACCAATATTCGCTCGGACCCAATGCTCCATTAGTTTTTCCTAAAGATGAAGAAAAGTCAAGTTTGGTTTCTTTAAATCCCAACTGATTTAACGTGTCAAACTCTAAAAGAGCCTGCTGGGTGCGGATACCCAAATAAGGATTCTTGTAAAATCTGGCTATTAAATTTGAAGGATACGAAAATAAGCCGGAAGCAGCGAGCCATTGCAGTAAAAGTGTGGAGCCGGACCTGGCACACCCCATAATTAGAACAATTGGGCTTTGATCCTCATCACTTTTAATAGGACATTCTATACCGTCGATTAGATTATTCAGATCCGATAATGCAGATTCTAAACTAGCATCCTTTTTAAAAAAATCGGTACGTTCAGAATTATCATACATTTCAGTCATAATTATTCTAGAATTAATGTCGCGATAAATTCCATCTCCTTTTCCCCATAACGTTGGTCTACCGGTAAAGGTATGATGTTTTTAGCAAAATTAAATTCTATGGAGTCAATTGCACACTCTTCTAAGATATTTGGCCAGTATGTGGCGACAAAAACTTTATTTCGAATTAATTTAGATCTCAAATCTTCTTTTTCCGACATAAAAGGGTACACCATAGGCTTTAAGCTTAGATCGAAGTCTAATTTAACCATATTGGAAGCTCCTAATTTTTTATGAAGAAGTCTATAATTAATATTTCTTTTGTCCCCCGCCTTTTCATAATTTATAGATTGAAGTATTGTACTTGTTAAGTTTGACATTTTTTTTAACCCTTCCTTTTCAAGTGATAATTCATGGAGTTGAAAATCATCAAAGGCAGTTTGCGGGCCCTGTTCGATTCTCCCGGTTAAGTGTCTAAGCCTGCCTGAAGAAACATCTGTCTCCAGCATACACTGATACACTTTTTCTGTTACCAAATAGGCTCCATCCGAAACACCAAAAAATTTTCTGGGGGAATAAAAGCTATCTACTTTTGATAAAGGTTTTGAAAAAAATGCCTGACAATTATCTATTATCAAATTTTTTATTCGTTTTGAGATAGAAAGGATGTAATTGTCTTTTAAACCAAAGTAATTGGTATACATAAAAAGAGCGTCTCCATTAATCATACTGAAGTTCAAATCAACTTCCAAATTATCTTTTAGTGGATAGCGTTTCACTTTTATATCTAAATGGTCCAAGATGTCAAACAAGGCACTGCAAGTATATTGCGGGACGTAAATAGTTTTATAATTTGTACTTCGAATAATATATTCTAAACAGTTTCTGCCTAGATTTAGATGAACTGCATTTTGATGGTAATGGTTTCCTTGGTCTAATTCAAGTTCAAAAAAACCTCCTATGGAATTATCTTTAGATGAGTTCATATTCTTGTAGCATTTTTTGAATTTCTTCTTTCGAATTAAACATTAAAACATCTATAATGGACAGATTTGGAAGGAATTCATTGTTAAACTGTTGGTACGAAATTGAATTGGTTTTCATAAACATCAGCTTTATGCCTGAATCCAAAAACTCCTTTTTACTGTAAAGCTCTAAACCACCTATCGGGTTTATATATTCCTGGGCATGCAATGCTTTGCATATTTCAAGAACCTTCTTTTGTGATTTTAGATTATGGTCAATATTAATTTTTGACGAAATCTGCAATTGCGTTGTAATTTCCAAATAATTTGAAATTTCTTTAATTGAATAATAAATATATTCAAATAAGTTCAATTCAGGATAGTTAAAGACCCGCTCCACTAAAGGCATTACACTTTCAAAAGAGGGCGCATTTTTATACTCATTGCGAATACGCCTCAAAATTTTATCTCTCTCAACTTTTATGAACTGTTCACTTATACTTCGTTGATTAACATCAAGATAATCGGAGCTTTTTTCCAGTGGTATGGTAAACATACTATCCACACCGTTACTCAAAATTCTGTTTCGGTTTATCCAGCCTTTTTTGGAATATTGAATATTGTCATAAACAACAAATTTTTTAACTGCATTTAGTAACTGAAAATAGCCCAAATACGGCAAAAAGTAAGGTTGCATTATTGCTATTTTCATTTCGATCGTTTTATGATGTTGCAAATTTGTAAAACCTCGGTTGTCGAAATATCATCATATATGGGTAAGCAAAGAATCCGTTTCGATATATCCTGTGAAATAGGACTGTCTGCATTTTGAATATAAGGCAAGTTAGTCAAGCATGGATAAAAATAGCGTCTGGGATAAATATTGGATTTGTTTAAATTCTCTCGAACTTGCAACAGTGTTTTTTCAGTTGGAAAAATGACAGGAAAGTAGGCAAAATTCCATATGGCCTCTTTACGCACTTTTAATTGTTGCAGTGACTCCAACTCTTCTGAATATATTGCAGCGACTCTTTCTCTATTTTTTTTAATACGTTCAACGTATGGTAAAACAGCTAATCCCATGGCAGCCTGAAGCTCACTCATTTTGGCATTAATGCCAATACCTTGAAAATTTTCCTTCCCCATATGCCCAAAATTATGGAGGTAAAAAAGTGTATCAAACAACTCCTTATCCTTAGTAAATAAGGCACCACCTTCGCCTGTATGAAACAACTTGGTAGCATGAAAGCTACAGGTGCTCACATCTCCATACTCAAAAATACTCTTGCCTTTATAGGTGACTCCAAAGCAATGTGCGGCATCATAAATAACTTTTAGATTATGTTTTTTAGCAATAACTTCTATCGCTTCGACAGCACAAGGATTCCCAAATACGTGTGTTGCCATAATAGCGCTTGTTTGTGAGGTGATGGCGGTTTCGATTTTCTTTTCATCGATGGTAAGATATTCCGGGTGAATATCTACAAATACGGGTGTACAACCCTCCCAAACAATACTACTTGTAGTGGCAACATAACTAAAAGGAGTGGTTATGATCTCCCCGGTTAATCCCAATGCCTTTATGGCAATTTGCAGTGGTAAGGTGCCATTTGTGGTTGCTAACAAATTAATAACTCCTAAGTGTTCCTTTAGTTTCTCCTCTAATTCCTTTACTAAAGTACCGCGGTTGGTAATCCAACCTTTATCCCATGCTCGTTTAAGAATAGCGTTATATTCTTCCTGAGGCGGTAAAAAGGTTTTGGTTACGTTTAACATATTAGGTTATTTGAGCAATCCTTTTATAACATTTAGACCCGGTAATTTTTTAATTAAAGTGATTAATTTACTCACCTTTTTATTGGTTTTCTCAAGCTTGGAATCTATTTGATTAATTCTTTGTGAAAGGTCATTTAGCTCATCATAAATGATGTGTACATCTGCATTTACGTCTGCTTTTGAAAACCAGTAGTTTTCCGGCACATCAGCATTAAACGAAAGATGATCAACAATTTGCAAATCATCCATTAATTTTAAGAAGTTGTCATATCGGTGAGGATATAATTCATTAAATGCCGTAAAATCAGCGTCTTTATAAATTTCCTTTATGGTTAAATTACCCACATTTTCGTATTTGATACAGGGTATCTTATAAAATTCTGCAATTTCTTGTACACGTATATCTCTGGCAATCATTACAGCAGGGATGCCTAAACTTATCGCTGCTAGGCAACCGTGCAACCTTGCTCCCAAAACAAAATCACTTTTTTTAATTTCTTCAAGCCAATCGTTATATTCCCTAACAAAAATTCCGTTTTCTTTTATCTTCCTAAGGGTGTAAGCGCCATTTTTATGAGCTTCGTATTTTTTTAACTCTATTTTTTTTAGGTTATGATCCTCATTTACATCTTCCCTAAATACTAATTCATCCAAAAAATCCTGACCCAATAATGGTGCTCCTCCTAGCAGCTCTTTGTTTAACTCCGCCATGGTACGGTGAAACACAATCATGGGTTTTTTAAAATCTTCTTTCTTCTGAATTTTTAAATTTCTATTTAAGGGGCTGAATATTGTGGGACAACCAAATCTGATAATGTTTTCAGGTCTATAGCCTGCCTTAATTAAAACAGAAGCGGTATGAGGACCTCGCACACCTATTTGCCCCGAAGAGGCTATTACATAGTCGAGTAACTCTCTCAATGATGGGTGAATAGTACTTACTGCATATGATGATGCTGAATAATCCTGAATTCCAAGGGAAAAAGCTACCGTTTTTATCCGTAATGCTTTTATAAAATCAGCATATCTGGATACATCTCTTCTTTCTGTGATATGTGTCGCGAATGCGATAACACATAGATCATATTTTTCTCGATAATTATTTATATCTGAAAAATTATCAATAAAATCGGCATTAAAATAATCTATTAAAGTTCTGGAAATAAAGCTAGCACCATGGTTACTGGCATATTTGGTATTGTTGTTACTCCATACCTCATGATTGTTAATATCGTAATTATAATCAGGACCTAGGCCAATGACCATTGTTCTTTTTTTCATAGTGTAAAATTAATTAATACTCCAATCCCCTTTTCCGACGACATCACTCCAGCTATAATATTCAGAAAGAATGGTTATGGTTATTATGTTGTCATGTCTGTAAAGGCGTTCATCGGTTTCCGCATTTTGAACTACCAATGTAATTGTGTAAGTACCTCCGTTTAAGAATAAAGGCATCGTCTCTACAGTTAAAATGCTTCTATCATTATTAACAACCAAGTCATCTTGATCCATTTCAGAGGCGATATCCAATACATTTCTTGTGTCGGCATTTATAAAAAATATTTTACATTTTATCTTTGAAACATTAACCAACCAAGAACAATCAAAAACTAATTTCAATTTATCTCCTTGATTTAATAGCGATTCTAATGAATACTTTTCATCGTTTATGTACGCCGTGACATCATTAAGGGTAATGTTTTCTTTTCCAAGAATACGTTCAGCCTCCACATCAAATAGCTGATAGTATCTGGCTATCGTTTCTGAAACAGGTGTGTTACTTACCAGTATTTTTCCTTTTTGAAGCAACAAGGCATTGGTGCAAACCCGAGAAACTTGTGTCATTGAGTGAGAAACAAATATTACGGCACAATTATTTAGTAGTTCACCTATTCTGTTTAAACATTTAATTCTAAAGCCTAGATCCCCCACTGCCAATACCTCATCAATTATCAACACATCCGGTTCCATTTGTGCTGCCACTGCAAAACCCAATCGCACCTTCATCCCACTGCTGTAATTTTGGACAGGCATATCTATAAATTCTCGTATTTCTGCAAAATCGATAATCTCTTCAACCTTTTCATTAATTTCCTTGCGTGTGAACCCGAGGATAGCGCCGTTATTATAAATGTTTTCCCTGCCACTAAGAATAGGATTAAATCCGGCACCCAGCTCAATTAACGCTCCAACACGCCCCTTAATTGTCACTTTTCCCGCATCGGGATTTATGAGACCATTCAGTATTTTCAACAAAGTAGATTTTCCCGCACCATTATGGCCTATCAATCCCAGACATTCCCCCCGTCGAAGCTCAAAACTAATATCCTTCACCGCCCAAAACTCCTTAGGACGTAGTTCCCGCTCACTGCGGTTGCTACTCATTCCGGAAGCTAAATCTTTCACCCCATACCATAAGCTGGTTTTAAGGTCTTTACAGAATTTTTTGGAAAGGTTTTCTACTTTTATCAGAACTTCGTTTGTCATTGGCAATTTGTGGTTAATAAAAAGCTATTGGCTCAATTTGTTATTATTTAGGTTTTACTTTCTTACCATTCAATTTTTAAATTATAGAATTTTTAATTGTTCATCTAGGTTTCCATGTAAGGCTTAAGTTATTTTTCATAACCCATTTCTTCTAAAACGATTCCCATTTCTTTACTAAATCTATCAATTTGTTTTTCAGTTAATTCATTACGATATCTATATGTTACTCCTTTATTAAAGTGCAATCCGGTCATATTTGCATCGGGGTTTTTTCTATCGTATTTAACTAATATCTTTTCTATAATTTCTTCAGTCACATTTAAATTTAGATATCGACAAATTTTTTGCATTTCTACGAGGGGATGATCCATTAAATCTTCATATCTAACAAGTAATGCACCATCGTTCTTTTTATAGGATTTAAATATATTTGTCCAACTCTTCACATTATCAAAAGCGTCATTAAAACCTACCATTTGAGCAAAAGTATGATTGTCTCCATTTTCAATTATTTTTTTTCCATGTTCTTGGGCTGACAATAATGCATCCCTTGGATCCCTATAAATATATACTGTCTTAACAATCCCTAGACTGAGTAATATGTTATGAAATTTTGAGGGACCTGAATGAGTTTTAACAACAAACTTTCCTTCTTTTAAACTAATAAGCACTAATTTTATAAGAATCTTTTTCTCCAAAGGACCAATATTATTATTGTGCCATTTCATTATTTTATTTAGTCTATACTTATCTTTTACTTTTCTTGCATCCGGATACCCGGTCGATATAATGGCGTCATTAATCAAGTTATATATATATGCACTTCCTGATTTTTGCATCCCAGCAGATATTACAATCATATATTTTATTTTAATATATTTTACGTCTATTCACTACCCCTTATTTAGGGTTATGCATTCATACGTTCTACCAAAATAGGAATAGAGATTCTATAGAACAGTAAGGCCACAAAAAACAACGGTATAAAAATTCCTATAATTAATAGAAAGTAGTTTAAAAAGGCAAAATCTCCACCTACAATCGAGTCACGAGCAGTAAGAATGATTGGTGTTAAGGGGTTGATGTCCATTAGAATTTTTATTACCCCTTCTTTTGGAATTGAATATACTACAGGTGTGGCATACATTAGAAAACTTAAAACAAAGGCAATCATCCGTTTTACATCGGTATACAACATTCCCAGTGGTGTTAAAAATAATCCTATGGTAGTACCGAAAAGTATCGCGGCAATTATAATAAAAGGGAAAAGAAAAAGCGTCCAGTGAAAACCTATGCCAAATACAAACACAAAGACAATAAGAAGCACAATTTTTATACTGCTATTAAAAAGCAGCTTATAAACGCCCGAGGTGATTAATGCCTCCTTTGGGAAATTAATTTTGGAAAGGATTGAGCGCGCTGAATTGGTATTGCTCATCGGTGAATTGATAGATTCAGTGATAATGGACCAAAGAAGTGTTCCTGACAAAGCATAAACAGGATATGGAATTCCCGTATCAGAAATGCGTAATGTGCCAGAACTATTAAGAAATATCCAAATCAATGCTGTGGCTATAGGAGTCACTACCGCCCAAAATAATCCAAAGTATGATTGCCGGTATTGTGATTTAATATCTCGTATGGCGAGTTGTTTAGCTAGAAACCGTGAACTATAAATATCGGAAATACTTTCTTTGGCAAGTTTCCAAATATGTAGGTTGTTCTCTTTTTGGTAAATTTTGGTTTCCAGGTCCATAAGAATGCGTAAGAGTTGGGAATTTCAAGTTTTGGCTAAGATACTAATTATGGTTTGATGCATCATACAAAGTAATTTGTATTAATTAACGAGATTTAAACAATAATAAATGCATTATAAATTGTATAATTTAGAATGACTGTCAGGTAGAGTGATCTAAGACTTCGGGATTGTACCCGCCTGCGGACGGGCAGGTCGAGAACCTTGTAAGCACAAAAGCATGTATCTCGATACAAATTTGTTCTCGATACATTTTTTGTTTCACTACGCTCCACAAAAAACACTCGAACTGACAAAGGATACATTTTTTGCTTCACTACGCTCCACAAAAAACACTCGAACTGACAAAGGATACATTTTTTGCTTTATAACGCTTCACAAAAAATACTCGAACTGACATTAGCCAAAACTATCTCCCAAACTCCTCCCATGTAATTTTTAACCCTTTAGCTACTGAAAAGCCAGGATTATAACCTAACAGCTTTCGGGCCTTATCAATATTGGCCAACGAATCCCGGACATCGCCTTTTCGTGGGGGTCCGTAATTGGCTTTTAGTTCCTTTCCTGAAATATTTTTGAGTTCCTTCCACAATTCATTTAAACTTATCCGGTCTCCATAGGCCACATTAAATACTTCATTTACAGCATTTTCTGAAGCAAAAAAGGCACATACATTTGCCTGTACCGCATTCTCCACAAAGGTAAAGTCACGTGTTTGTTCGCCGTCTCCGTTAATGGTAGGCGCTTTATCATCCTTTAACGCCTGCATAAACAACGGAATCACCGCCGCATAGGCCCCGGTAGGGCTTTGTTTTGGCCCAAAGACATTAAAATAACGCAGGCCAATGGTTTCTGTGCCATAGGTTTTATGGAACACATCGGCATAGAGTTCGTTCACCAGTTTTGTCACCGCATAGGGTGAAAGCGGTTTTCCAATGGTATCTTCAATTTTAGGCAAACTTTTACTATCGCCATAGGTAGAGCTGGAAGCAGCGTATACCATTCGCTTTACAGATTGAGACTGATTCTGCGCCTGAAGCATGTTTAGAAATCCGTTTACGTTCACATCGTTCGAAGTAATAGGGTCGTTGATGGACCTGGGTACCGATCCCAAGGCCGCCTGGTGGGAAACAAAGTCCATCCCATCAACTGCTGCCATACAGTCTTCCAATTTTCGAATATCCCCTTCCATAAATTCGAAGGCCGGATTATTTTTAAACTCGGCTATATTTTGCAAGGAACCTGATGCCAGATTGTCCAGCACCCTCACTTTCTTCGCGCCGTATTTCAGCAAATAAGCCACCAGATTGGAGCCAATAAACCCGGCGCCTCCGGTTACCAGGAAACTGTATTGTGATAAATCTTGTTGATGATATCTGTTCGAATTCATGTTGATTAATTCTCTATTTTCAAATTTCAAATTCCAAATTCCAAATTCCACTTCTCCCCGCTCACCTCTCACCTCTCACTACTCACTCTTCACGACTCACTACTCACTACTCACATCTCACATCTCACGTCTCACTTCTCACAACTCACCTTACAACCTTCCATCAATCTGATCCTTCGGAAGAAACGATTTTACATCGAACACTACTGAAGTATCGGCAGTATAAGAATTTATTTTAAAATCTCTGAATGCCTCATGCGCAACGGTCAGGATAACTGCATCGTACTTGGGTTTCAGATTATTTTTTTCTGAACACAAAGAAATTCCGAACTCGTGTTGTACCTCATCTTTATTTGCCCAGGGATCGTACACATCGACATTCAGGTTGTATTTTTTCAATTCTGAAATCACATCGATTACCTTACTGTTTCGAATGTCCGGACAATTTTCTTTAAATGTAATTCCCAACACTAGCACATTGCCGTTTTTCACTCTAATGTCTTTTTGAATCATCAGCTTTACCACTTCATGCGCCACATAACTCCCCATACCGTCGTTCATACGCCGTCCGGCCAGTATAATTTCGGGATTATATCCTTCCTCCGTTGCTTTTTGAGCCAGGTAATAGGGGTCGACTCCAATACAATGTCCGCCCACCAGACCCGGTGAAAATTTTAAAAAGTTCCATTTTGTTCCGGCTGCTTCTAATACGGCCTGGGTATCTATATCGAGTAATCTGAAAATTTTGGAAAGTTCGTTTACAAAGGCAATGTTGATATCACGCTGGGAGTTTTCAATTACTTTGGCAGCTTCAGCAACTTTTATGGAAGGTGCCAAATGAGTTCCGGCAGTAATTACGGAAGCGTACAACTTGTCGATATAAGTAGCTGCTTCGGGAGTAGACCCCGATGTCACTTTTAAAATCTTAGTCACGGTATGTTCCTTATCACCCGGATTGATTCTTTCGGGGGAATAACCTGCGTAAAAATGGGAATTGAATGTAAGGCCAGACTTCGCTTCCAAAATAGGAACACAAATATCTTCGGTCACGCCGGGATAGACAGTAGATTCGTAAATAACGACGTCTCCTTGCTTTAAAATACTCCCAACAGTTTCACTCGCTTTCACTAAAGGTGTTAGAACCGGCTGATTGTATTTATCGGTTGGTGTAGGAACTGTTACAATAAAAACATGTGCTTCGGCCAGATCTGAAATTTTATCGGAAATAACAAGACCGGAAGTTTCGGTAACTATCAAAGATTTTTTCAGATCATCACTTTCTATTTCCAGGGTATGATCTTTTCCGTTGTTAAGTTCGGAAACCCTTTTTTCATTGATATCGAAGCCAATAACTTTATATTTTGAAGCGAATGCCACCGCCAATGGAAGTCCAACGTATCCAAGTCCGATGATGGCAATAATGGGGTCTTTTGTCATTTTTAATTAAATTTTTTAAAGTTTTAAGCTGTAAGCAAAATTAAAATTTATCACAAATCACTCGTCATTGTTCACTCTTCACCTCTCACCCTTCACCATTAACTACTCACCACGAACTCCCAAAAACAGAGCGAATAATATACTTCACATCTCCCACCAAACTCCAATTCTGAATATACGCCTTGTTAATAGCGACTTTATCCGGCCAGATTACGATATCGTTGTATTCCTTTGGATTGGATTGTTGCACTAACAAATTATCTTCATTCCTGTATGTTAATGTTGCAGGTCCGGTAATTCCGGGTTTAATTGACAAAATAATTTTATCATCACCTTCAAGCTTATCTGCATATCCGGATATATCGGGTCGAGGTCCCACCCAACTCATATCACCCAGCAGTACATTAAACACTTGAGGCAATTCGTCCAATTTTGTGCGTCGTAGCCAGCTGCCGAATTTTGTTTCACTTTGCTTTATTTCCAAAACATCCACATGATGAGAACCCTTTAAAGAACGGATTTTATACAAGGCGAAGGGTTTCCCGTGTTGCCCAATACGTTGTTGTACAAAGAAACCATTACTACCGGTACTTAGCGTTGCCAATACAGTCAGCAAAATTAATGGAATAATTGCAAAAGGAAGTATAAGTATCGAAAAAGATAAGTCGAAAATGCGCTTCAGTACAAGCTGTCGTCTTGTAAGCATACCATTGTAATTATTCTTCAGGTTAGAAAAAAAAGGCCTATTTATTTTTACTGAAAAATTTCTTCACCTTCTGAATGAACGTTAATTTTCTTTCATCTTCATGATATCCATTTCCATAGGCTCCATAGCCGTACCCGTAGCCATATCCATAACCGTATCCGTAACCATAGCCGTATTTTGCCTTATCTTCAAAAAAGTTAAGGACAAAGCTTATGTTTTTAACTTCCCCGGTTCTATACTTTTCATTAATAAGCGCGAACATGCCTCTTTTCGTATAGTTTTGGCGCACCATATAAATAGTGGCATCTGCAAATTTGGACAATGCCAATGAATCTGAAACCAAACCGAGAGGCGGAGAATCCAGAATGATATAATCGTATTCCTTTTTTAAGTTTTCTATTAACTCTTCCATTCGCTCACTCATCAATAACTCTGAAGGGTTAGGCGGAATGGGACCCGAAGTGATAATATCTAAATGCTCGACGTGCGATTTTTGCGTGATATTCTCCAGCGTCATATCGTTGATAAGATAATTCACAACACCTTTACTATTGTCTATATTAAAATCACCGAATATTTTTGGTTTCCGAAGATCCAGCCCCACTAATACAGTGCGCTTCTCACTTAAGGCAAATACCGAAGCGATGTTAATAGAACAAAATGTTTTTCCTTCCCCACTTACCGAAGAGGTTATAAGCACTGTTTTGGCGCCTTGAATTCCTTGTTTTCTGTAAATAAACTGCAGGCTGGAACGCAGTGCCCTGAAAGATTCTGCTATTGCCGACTTAGGCTTGTCCAGTACCGCCAGATTATTTTCCAATTTGATTTTACCAATAACACCCAAAATTGGAATCTTTGAAAGGCGTTCAATATCCTTGATGGTGTGGATTTTGGTATCAAAGAAAACGCGCAGGAAGGTCAAAACAAACGGAATTAAAAATCCGAAAAATGCGGCCAATAGATAATTCAGCTGGGTATTGGGTCCAACTTTGGCGTCGCCCGTATCTTTGGCCGAATCGATTACGAGTACATCACTAACATTTGCCGCTTTTACCAACCCTGCTTCGCTTCTTTTGGCCAAAAACAAATTATATGTTCCCTGACTTAAATTATAGCGACGCTCAATTTTAAGTAACTCCTGTTGTTCTTTGGGTAATTTTTTAATTTCATATTCATACTGGGCTATGTCCCTATTTATTCTCGTCTGTTCCTGTTTTTTTAATCCCTTGGACGAACTGATGTTTTCTAAAAGTACAACTTTGACAGCATCAATTTGACGGTCAATATCTGCAAAAACAGGAGCGCCTTCTTTATAGGAATATTGCAGTTTATTTCGTTGCTCTGCTAAGGTAATGATACGGCCTACGCCGGATACAATACTTCCTTCCGATATTCCAGCGACCGAGGGTGCAGGCACCTCACGATAATCTGATCTGCTTATCAAATAATCTTCGAGAATATTATAATAATTAATTTCACGTTCTATGGCTTCCTTTTGCAAATCGAGCCCATTCAGTCTTGTATTAATTTCCTGTCCTTCGCTGTTTAAATCGAATATTGCATTCTTATCCCGAAAACGGTTTAATTCGTCTTCAACACTGGATAATTCTGCCGATTTCTCAGTTAAGCTACTATCAATAAAAGCTATGGTTTTAGTGGCGAACAGATTCTTTCGTTCCAACATGTCCTCGCTAAGTACACCAACTGAAGTATTCAAGTAATCGACCAACCTCCTTTTGTTAACTCCGGTTAATCGAAGTCGCAGTACCGATGACCCATCCGATTCAGGCTGAACACTTATGGAAAGATACCTTTTTACGACCCCGTTATAATTGGAAAAACTCAAATAATAAGGTTTGTTAATTCTAACGGGAACTTCCGGATTGGGGACAAACGTGGCATTGAAAAAGGGGAGCGTAATTCGTTCACCTATTTTATACTCTTTCTTAAAATTTTGCGCTTCAAGAAATAAATAACTCATTTCTTTGGTGCTATAATTTTGAAGGGCTTTTTGTCCTGCTTCAAATTGCCGACTCAGTGTAAATGTTACCGAATCTTTAAAAACTACTATTAGTTGTTTGTTGATAATCTGTGGCAGTGTTGTATCTACTTCTACAATAAACGGAGTTTGCATATAAGCATCTTCCTGCTGGTACTTACCATCCTTAAAATAGTTGAGATAATACTGCAGGCGCTCCACAACTTTTTCGTTATGGGTTCTCGATTTTAATGTGATTACTGCAGTATTTACCTTATCTGTAGTTCCTCCCCAATTAAAGGTAAGACTTGTATTGGTAGTAAAAAAGGGATTCTGATCGTCCTTAATGGAAATCATATTTTCCATCTGATAGATGGGCAATTTTCGTACGTTGATATAATATGCAATCCCAAAAGCAATTAGCAAAGACACAAGAAATAAGGGCCAATAACTTAATACCTTTATAAGAAACCCTTTAAAGTCAAAGGTGGAGTGTACTTCATTTATATCAAATTCCTGACTCATTATAATCGTATAAAAAGTAAAATAGTGGTTGTTAATGCAGTAATAACTGTTAAGATCGTGGTAAACGATTGCAGCCCGGTTGTTCCTGTCCCCAGTGCTTTTTGCGGTAACGGATTTATTAAGATTAAATCATTAGGTTGTATATAATAGTAAGGTGAGTTTGTAGCATTAATGGTAGTTAAGTCTATATGATGTACCTTCTGTCCTGCTGGATATTGCCGTATTATAACAACATTTTTTCGATCCCCTGTAATAGTAATATCGCCACTATTGGCAATAGCTTCCATGATACTCACCTGGTCTCTGTAAATAATACGAGACCCCGGCCCGCCGATTTCACCATTTATTGTATATCGAATACCAGCAAGTTTCACGGTAATAAATATATTGGCTTCTGCCTTAAAATAATCACGCAATAACCGTTCTTCAATATCTTTTCGAACTTCTTCAACTGTCAATCCCAAAACGGGAATTTCCCCTAAACTCGGCACTCTAATATTTCCATGTGGGTCTACTACAAAGCCATCATAATACAATCTTTCTTCTCCTGTGGCATTTGGGTTTGCATCATTTATCGGATTAAATATCCCTACTGTTTCCTGGTCCAAAGCTTTTACCCGAATGCTTAATAGGTCGTTTACCTGCAATCGATACGGTTCTTGTTTTTTTCGAATTGAAACCAAACTATCCGTCTGTGAAGCATCTTCTTGTAGGTAGGTTAATTGTTTGGTGGAAACACAGGAAGAAAAACAAACTGCAATAAGTAGAAATAGAAACAGTAAGGTAGATCTCATAGAAGGCAGGGTTGTATGTGAACAAATATAACGCAACCAAATTAATAATAAAACATATTTCACTTTAAGTGGGTAAAAACTACTTATTTTGCAAAAAATTGAATAGTGAACTATCTGTCTGTTGAAAATGTTTCGAAATCGTATGGCGAAAGGGTCTTGTTTACCGGGATTTCCTTCGGAATAAATGCCGGGCAAAAAATCGGGTTTATCGCTAAAAACGGTACAGGAAAAACATCTCTTTTAAATATCCTCTCCGGGGAAGACGCCCCGGATGAAGGCGAAGTGGTCTATCGTAAAAATCTGAAGGTTTCATTTTTATCCCAGGACCCCAAGTTAAACGCATCACTTACAGTCGAAGAAGCGATTTTCGATTCGGACAATCCCATCCTGAAAATTATTGCCAATTACGAAAAAGCAGTGCAAAATCCCGAAAACGCTGAAGCTTTTCAGGCTGCCTTCGAAAAAATGGATGCCCATCATGCCTGGGATTTCGAAACGCGCTACAAGCAAATCCTCTTTAAGTTGAAGCTGGACGATCTTTCTCAAAAGGTTGCCAACATGAGCGGCGGACAAAAAAAGAGACTCGCCCTTGCGAATGCATTACTCAATCAACCCGATTTGCTTATTATGGATGAGCCTACCAACCATCTGGACCTGGAAATGATCGAATGGCTCGAAAATCTTTTCGCAAAAGAAAACATGACCCTTTTTATGGTAACGCACGATCGTTATTTTTTGGAGCGGGTTTGTAATGAAATAGTCGAACTGGACGAAGGAAATTTATACAGCTATAAGGGAAATTACAGCTACTATCTGGAAAAGCGTGACGCCCGAATTGAAAATCAGCTTACCGAAACCGAAAAGGCAAAACAACTCTATAAAAAGGAATTAGACTGGATGCGCCGCCAACCCAAGGCAAGAACTACCAAAAGTAAGTCAAGAATAGACGATTTTCACGAAATAAAATCGCGCGCACATCAGCGTCGCAACGACCATGAAGTGCAATTGGAATTGAACATGGAACGTTTGGGCACCAAGGTAGTCGAACTCCATAACGTATCTAAGGCTTATGACGGGAAAGAACTCTTTCAAAAATTCGATTACCACTTTCTTCGAGGGGAAAGGATAGGAATTATAGGCAAAAACGGCACGGGAAAATCTACTTTTTTAAATATAATCACCGGCGCTATCAAACCCGATTCGGGGAAAGTGGTGATTGGAGATACCGTGAAATTTGGCTATTACACCCAAAAAGGAATTTCGATCAAGGAAGGACAAAAAGTAATAGATGTGGTCCGGGAATTCGGGGATTATATTCCGTTGAAAAAAGGCCGACAAATTTCGGCACAGCAGCTGCTGGAACGCTTTCTTTTTGACCGTAAAAAACAATACGATTTTGTAGAAAAACTAAGTGGTGGGGAACGCAAACGCTTGTATTTATGCACCGTGCTAATTAAAAACCCCAACTTTCTTATTCTCGATGAGCCAACCAACGACCTCGATATTGTCACTTTAAATGTGCTCGAAAGTTTTTTACTGGACTTTCCCGGTTGTTTAATAGTGGTTTCTCACGACCGCTATTTTATGGATAAGATCGTGGATCATTTGTTTGTGTTTCGGGGAGAAGGAGAAGTACAGGATTTTCCGGGGAATTACTCCGATTTCAGAGTGTACGAAGACAGTGCTGTTGCCGAAAAAAGAGCAGAATCCGGTTCAGAAACAAAGCAGAAAAGCAACTGGAAAGAAGATTCCAATAAGGCGAAATTAAGTTATAGCGAACAAAAGGAATTTCAGAAGCTTGAAAAGGAAATTGCCAAGCTGGAAACTGAAAGAGAACTGCTTCAAAACAAATTTGCCACCGAAAAATGGAGCGGTGATGAAATTGACAAGCAATCCAGAAATTTGCAAGACATTATCGATGCCGTAGAAACAAAAACTGAGCGATGGTTTGAACTATCGGCGAAGTTGGAGGAGTAGAATCGTGAAGAGTGAACGGTGAACAGTGAGCTGTTAGTAATGATAAAAAACCTTCTGCTCTCCTTTTCAAGGGGACTTGTCCGAAGGACTGAGGGGTAAAGGACCACCCTGTCCCTCCTTTTTAAGGATGGGGAAATAAATTAAGATGCATCAACTAAAATCGTATATCAAATTTTTGGCAAGATCCACCAATCAACACGGGGTCCACTCACCTTTTGTCTACAACCTGGTCACCAAATGCTTTTACGATTCCACTGTTTACCCGGAATATAAAATCTTGAAAAACTTCAGAAAACAACTGCTCAAATCCTCTGAAACCATTGAAGTAACCGACTTTGGAGCAGGTTCCCGCGTTTTTAAATCGAATACAAGAAAGGTGTCACATATTGCCAAACATGCGGGAATTTCAGTAAAAAGACAGCAACTGCTGTTTAGGCTGGTTCGTTATTTTAAAGCTGAAAAATGTTTGGAGTTAGGAACATCACTAGGGTTAGCCACGGCGGCAATGGCTTTGGGAAATCCTTCAGTCAAGGTGCAAACCGTAGAAGGTTGCCCCAATACCGGCAAAACGGTAAAACGCTTTTTTGACGACTTTTCAATGAATAACATTGAAATGCACACTGTTACTTTCGATACTTTTTTTACTGAAATCCATTCAGAAAAGTATGATCTTATTTTTATAGACGGAAATCACGACAAGGCAAAAACACTTGAGTATTTTGAAAACTTACTGAAATTTGTCGCGAACAATTCGGTTTTGGTTTTTGATGATATTTATTGGAGCGCCGCTATGACCGAAGCCTGGCAGGAAATTATACAACATCCCAAAGTGACCGTGAGTATTGATACTTTTTATTGGGGCATTGTATTCTTCAGAAAGGAACAAAGAAAAGAACATTTTACAATTCGTTTGTAACAACAGCACACCCGCTGCGTCTTATGGTAAAAATAGTATCTTGCAAAAGATTTAAAACCGACCCCATCCCACTATGAGTTTAGTCATTAAAATTAGAAATATCACCAGAGACTTTCCACTAGGGCAAGAAGTTGTTAAAGTTTTAAAAGGAATTGATCTGGATATTGAAAAAGGAGAATACGTTGCCTTAATGGGACCTTCGGGATCGGGAAAATCTACACTTATGAATTTATTGGGCTGCCTGGACACTCCAACTTCCGGCACCTACGAATTGAGTGGTCATGATGTGAGCGACATGAGTGACGATCAGCTTGCAGAAATAAGGAACAAAGAGATTGGTTTTGTATTTCAAACCTTTAATTTGCTTCCCAGAACTACCGCTTTGGAGAATGTTGCCTTACCAATGGTCTATGCGGGTGCATCTAAAAGCGTTCGTACGCAACGCGCCGAAGAGGTTTTAAAAGACGTAGGACTGGCTGACCGTATGGACCACAAACCCAATCAGTTATCGGGTGGACAACGCCAACGTGTGGCTGTTGGGAGAGCTTTGGTAAACAAGCCTTCCATTATTCTTGCCGATGAACCTACAGGAAACCTCGACTCGATCACCTCTTTGGAAATTATGAATTTGTTTGATGAAATTCACAGGGCCGGAAACACTGTTATTATTGTAACCCACGAAGAAGAAGTTGCGCAACACGCTCACCGTGTGATTAGATTGAGAGATGGCATGGTTGAAACTGATACCAGAAAGAAGTGAGCAGTGAGCGGTGAGCGGTGATGTGTAAGAAGTGAAGGAAATATATTAAGGGTCATTGCTATAGAACTTATTAATCTTCCTACTTTATGCATTTATCGTTGCGAGCTTTGTGGTTAAAAAAAGACTAAACTTTTAAGTATTATTTTCTTTGATTGTTTTTTGGGATTTGATGCGTATCAAGTATCTTCGGACTATGGAAATTAGTCTATCCAATCCAGTTGTACTAATTGTCGGCGGAATAATATTACTCGCTGCTCTATACTTTTGGAACAAACACAATTCGAGCACGCTACGTAAACGCAGAACGCGAAGTTTCAGAAGTAATTATTACGAAAAGAAGAAAAATCCAGAAGATGAAAATCTACACTAAAACCGGAGACAAAGGCACTACTGCCCTTTTTGGTGGGACACGGGTTCCAAAGCACCACATTCGCATTGAAAGCTATGGAACGGTAGACGAACTTAATTCGCATTTGGGTCTTATTCGCGATCAAGAAATTGACGGACATTACAAAGAAACGCTAATGCATATCCAAGATCGTCTTTTTACACTTGGTGCCATTTTAGCTACCGATCCGGAAAAGGCAGTACTTAAAAGCGGGAAAGAACGATTAAACATTCCAAAAATTTCAGAAGCCAATATCACCTTCCTCGAAACCGAAATGGACACCATGAATGCATCTTTACCTCCAATGACACACTTTGTCTTGCCCGGAGGCCACCCAACCGTGTCATATTGTCACATTGCACGCTGTGTATGCCGTCGTGCCGAGCGTTTGGCAAGCCATTTACACGAAGTAGCACCTATAAACGAGTATGTTTTGATGTATTTAAACCGACTTTCGGACTACCTGTTTGTGCTGGCACGGAAATTGTCCTACGACTTACACGCTGAAGAGATTAAATGGGTTCCAGAAAAACTCAAATAATTTTAGAAAACATGTTTTTTTAAACTATTGATTTTCAGCATTTTATATACGTTCTTGAAAATATAGCATAAATAATTACGATTTTTCTTGACTTTTTAATCTAAAAAATTATTTTTGCACAAAATTAAAACCCTAAGTGCTATGTACTGGACACTAGAATTAGCATCCTATTTAAGTGATGCCCCTTGGCCGGCAACAAAAGACGAACTAATTGATTATGCAATTAGAACCGGAGCCCCGCTGGAAGTAGTTGAAAATCTACAAGCCATTGAAGATGAAGGAGATTCTTACGATTCGATCGAAGAAATTTGGCCCGATTATCCAACAGATGAAGATTATCTGTGGAATGAAGATGAATACTAAACAATAAAGAATACTAATTAAAAGTCTCCATGCGAGGCTTTTTTTTTGCTTGAAATACAAGCCATTTAAATACAAGAACTTCTTGTTAAAGTGGTTTTTTTGAAGTTTTTTTGTAACACTCAAAACCCGGTGTTGCACCTTGTTATTCGAGCAATATTTACAATATAAAATCATGGGATTATTAGATAGTGTATTAAAAGTTTTTGTAGGTGACAAATCCAAAAAAGATATAGGTGATATCCAACCGTTTGTTAATGAAATAAAAAAATACGAAGCTGCTTTCGAAAAATTGAGTCTGGATGAACTACGTTCCAAGACCGACGCCTTTAAAGCAAAAATAAAGCAAGATCAGAAAGACATTCAATCTCAAATTGATGCGCTTGAAGCGGAGGCCGAAACCATGGAGGATATCGATCTGAAAGAAGATATTTACAACAGGATTGATGCCTTACAGAAAGATCGCTACGAAGTTGAAAAGAAAACGCTCGATGAAATTCTTCCCGAAGCCTTTGCCGTTGTAAAAGAAACAGCAAAACGATTTAAAAATAACGAAACCCTCGAAGTCACCGCCTCTCCTTTCGACCGTGAAATTTCGGGCGCTAAAGACTATGTAACGCTCGAAGGCGAAAAAGCCATCTGGAAAAATTCATGGGATGCCGCCGGAAAAGAAATTACATGGGACATGGTGCACTACGATGTTCAGCTTATTGGCGGAGTTGCGTTACATCAAGGGAAAGCAGCCGAGATGCATACCGGGGAAGGAAAAACTTTGGTGGCAACGCTGCCTGTTTATCTTAACGCCCTTGCCGGTAACGGAGTACATTTGGTTACCGTAAACGATTACCTCGCGAAACGAGACAGCGCATGGATGGCACCTATCTTCGAATTTCATGGTATGAGTGTGGAATGTATCGACAATCATCGCCCCAATTCGGAAGAACGAAGAAAAGCATACAATGCCGATATTACCTACGGAACCAACAACGAATTTGGCTTCGATTACCTGCGTGATAATATGGCGCATGCTCCTTTAGATCTTGTACAACGCCCACACCACTACGCCATTGTGGATGAGGTGGATAGTGTTTTAATCGATGATGCACGTACTCCCTTGATTATTTCCGGACCTGTTCCTGAAGGGGATCGCCACGAATTTAACGAACTAAAGCCCAAAATTGAAAGCATTGTAGAAGTACAGCGAAAATATCTCACCGGAGTACTGGCCGAAGCCAAACGCTTAATTAAAGAGGGTGACACCAAAGAAGGTGGTTTCCAATTACTGCGTGTATACCGCGGGTTACCCAAAAATAAGGCTCTTATCAAGTTTTTATCTGAAGAAGGTGTAAAACAAATCCTTCAGAAGACCGAAAACCATTATATGCAAGACAACAATCGCGAGATGCCGAAGGTAGATGCCGAGCTGTATTTTGTAATTGAAGAGAAAAACAATCAGATTGAATTGACCGACAAAGGAGTTGAATTCCTTTCAGGAAAAGAAGATCCCGAATTCTTCGTGATGCCCGAAATTGGTATAGAAATAGCCAAAATTGACGCCGAAGATCTTACTCCTGCCGAAGCTGCCGAAAAAAAGGAAGAACTCTTCCGTGAATTTGGCGTAAAAAGTGAACGTATACATACGTTAAGTCAGTTGTTAAAAGCGTACAGCTTGTTCGAAAAAGACACCCAATATGTGGTGATGGAAAACAAAGTCCTTATTGTAGACGAACAAACCGGTCGTATCATGGACGGACGTCGTTACAGTGACGGTTTGCATCAAGCTATAGAAGCCAAGGAAAATGTAAAGATTGAAGCAGTTACCCAGACTTTTGCCACAATTACACTTCAGAATTACTTTAGAATGTACAAAAAGCTGTCCGGAATGACAGGTACGGCTGTTACCGAAGCCGGTGAGCTTTGGGAAATCTATAAATTGGATGTGGTTGAAATTCCAACCAACCGTCCTATTGCGCGTGACGACAGACAGGATAAAATTTACAAGACAAAACGTGAAAAATACAATGCGGTAATCGATGAGGTTACCGAACTCTCGCAAGCGGGAAGACCGGTGCTAATTGGTACTACTTCGGTAGAAATTTCAGAATTATTAAGTAGGATGTTGAGTATTCGAAATATTTCGCATAATGTCTTGAACGCCAAAATGCATAAAAAAGAAGCGGATATTGTAGCCGAGGCCGGAAATAGCGGGATGGTCACCATTGCCACCAACATGGCAGGTCGTGGTACCGATATCAAGTTAAGCGAAGCAGTAAAAAAAGCAGGTGGTTTGGCCATTGTAGGTACAGAACGCCATGATTCCCGACGTGTAGACAGACAGTTGCGTGGTCGTTCGGGACGTCAAGGGGATCCCGGAAGTTCTCAATTTTATGTATCGCTGGAAGATAATTTAATGCGTCTCTTCGGAAGTGAGCGTATCGCCAAAATGATGGACCGTATGGGCTTGAAAGAAGGCGAAGTGATTCAGCATTCCATGATCTCAAAATCGATCGAGCGGGCACAGAAAAAAGTTGAAGAAAACAACTTTGGTATTAGAAAGAGATTGCTGGAATATGACGATGTGATGAACGCACAGCGTGAAGTAGTCTACAAGCGTCGGTACCATGCTCTATTTGGAGAACGCCTTCGGGTTGATATCGCAAATATGATTTACGATACTTCGGAAGTGATTGCCGAAAGCAATAAACTGGCACAGGATTACAAGAATTTCGAATTCGAATTAATTCGCTTCTTTTCTATGAGTTCTCCTGTTTCCGAAGCAGAATTTGAAAAGATGGACGTTCAGGAAATTGCCGGAAAAGTATATAAGGCGGCCTATCGTCATTATCAGGATAAAATGGTTCGCAGTGCCGAAACAGCCTTCCCAATCATTAAGAATGTATACGAAACTCAAAAAGACAAGTACAAGCGAATTTTAGTACCGTTTACAGACGGAATTAAAACGCTGAATGTCGCAACCGATCTTGAAAAAGCCTACAACACCGAAGGAAAGCAACTGGTTCAGGATTTTGAAAAGAACATCACCCTTGCCATTATCGACGACTCCTGGAAAACGCATTTGCGTAAGATGGACGAATTAAAGCAATCGGTACAGCTGGCAGTTCACGAACAAAAAGACCCTTTATTGATCTACAAATTTGAAGCTTTTGAATTATTTAAGGCGATGATCGAAAAGGTGAATAAGGATGTGATTTCCTTCTTGTTTAAAGGTGAATTACCACAGGAAAATCAGCAGCAAATTCAAGAAGCCCGCAGTGTAAAACCGAAGGAGAAATTGAACGAGCAGAAAGACGAGATTCCTAATATGGATGAGCGTGCTGCCCAATCGAGAGCCGCCGGAAATACACAGCGACAGCAAATAACCGAAACCATAGTACGCGACCGACCTAAAATTGGGCGTAATGACAAGGTTACTATAAAGCACGTGATGAGCGGTGAAAACAAAACCTTAAAGTTTAAACAAGCCATTCCGTTATTGGATAAAGGCGAGTGGGTTTTGGTAGATGAATAGACCTTTTAACCTAAAATTAGAACCCCGGAGTACTATTATTTCGGGGTTTTTTCTTTTTAATCCCTGCTACAAGTTCGCGAAAAGCCACTTAAAACCGTAACTTTGTTAGGAGATAGCGTGTAGCATTTAAAATCAAAATTTGCTACTTTTATAGAAAAAGTGATGTATCCCCTTCGTTTTTTTTGGATAGTACTTCTTGTTTGTGCCACTGCTTCGGCACAGAAGAATAGTGATTTCGATGAAATGCTGATCGATGCTACCCATATGCTTTATTCACAACCGCAACAAACGCAAAAGATAGTAGAGCATGTTATTCAGAATTCTGAAGATCCTTCCGAAATTATAAAAGCATTTCTTCTGCAGGGCAGGGTCTTTTATGTAAGTGGCGAATACGAACAAGCCGTAAATGCAACACTTGAAGCAAAAAAAAGAGCTGAAGCTACCCAAAATAAAGAGATGCAGGTGGAAGTGAATGCCTTTGGTATTCACATGCTCAATCTGTTAGGGCTTGATGTTGCTGCCGAAAAATACTATGAATTTACCGAGGCGGTTTTAACGGAGGAAGAAATAGGCAGATATAACTTTTATTTAGACGGCGGCAAGTCATTGCTTCTTGCCAATAAAAATATCGAGCAGGAAAATTATGATGATGCCCTCAATCATCTTAAAGAAGCAAAATCTTTCTTCGAAAAAATTCCGAAGCCAACCTTAGTAAATCAAACACAAATTTTACAATCTGAGTTGTATCTAAAAGCAATGCCTCTGGACGCTGCCTTTGCACAATTAAATTTGGTGCTTAACAACGCTGATGAAGCCTATCCAAACGATTTTCAAAAGATGGTTGTACTCAATCAATTGGGAGAAGTATACTTTTTAAGAAAAGAATATCCTATTGCAATTACTACACTGAAGGAAGCGATGGCAATTTCTGAAAGTATATCGAATAAAGTGTATCAATATGAAATTGTAGAAAAGCTTGCCGTTAATTATTTGGCTCTGGAAGATTCAGAAAATTTCTATGCGTATAAAAAAATCGGTAACGAGCTTGCCAATACTGTTGAGATAGATGAAGAAAATGCAGTCAATTCGGTTTTTAATTATACCAACGAAAATCATACGTCAAAACGTGACCAGGTTAGTTATACCTACAAACGAAATTCAGCGTTATTAGGAGGTGTGTTGGCGCTCATACTTTTGGCTTGGCTGGGGCTGAAAATACGATATAAATCGCGTACCCGACAATATCAGGATTTTATCAAATACTTCGAAAAGCGTCAAAAAGCAGAAATAAATGACAGTGAGTCAAACAGTCACCTTCCAAAAAAAGAAGTTTCGAAAAGTTTAAACATTCCAAAGGAAACCGAAGAAATCCTTATTCAGAAGTTAGACAAATTCGAAAACTCGGTGCATTTTACAAAACAGGACATGTCTCTTGCGCAGCTGGCTTCTCAGTTTGACACCAATACAAAATACCTTTCAGAAATTATTAATACCCATAAGGATAAGAATTTTAACAGCTACATCAACGAGTTGCGCATTAACTATATCATCGATAAATTAAAAAGCAATCGCAAATATCTTCAGTATAAGATTAGTTATTTGGCAGAAGAAAGCGGATTCTCTTCGCACAGTAGTTTTGCAACGGTTTTTAAATCGGTTACCGGCATACCTCCTACAGTATTTATCGACATTCTGAAGTCACAAAAGCATAGTTCCAAACAAGTTAAACCTTACGAGCATGCGGAGTAAATACTTTCTTCTCTACATCCTGATTGCAGTGCTATTCGCAGGGCAGTCTGTCTTTGCCCAAAAAAATGGAGATAGTATATTAACTCAAGCAAACAACTTGATTTATGAAGATCCTGATGCAGCCATAGAAAAAGCGCTGCTAATTGTTGATAACGATACTACTGCTGTAAAACTAAAGGTGAGAGGCCTACTTATAATCTCCACAGCCTATACTTCGAAGAGAGACAATGAAAAATCTCTGGAATATGTACTTCAAGCAGAAAAATTTATTCCCTTAATTGAAAGTGAAACTCAAAAAATGACCGTTCTCAATAGAATAGGCGCGCAATACAACGATCTGAAAATTTATGACAAGGCAATAGATTATCTGGATGAGTCGCTCGCTTTAATCCAGAAATATCCTCAACAAGATTCTATTCAGAATCTGCTGGGATATAATTCCATACTTAGAGGATTTATTTACAGGGAACAGATGAGTTGTGATGTGGCGTTAAAATATTTCGACAAGGCTATTGAAGCCTATCTCAATACGGTTCGAAACCCTATTATGAATGGAAATGTGAGCATTTGTTACTATAATAAGGGAAATTGTTTACTCACACTGAATAAAATTGAAGCAGCAGAATCAAGTTTTCTAAAATCTGTAGAATATGCCGAACGTATTAATGCCCTCAGCTTGATTGCCTTTGGTCAAAAAGGACTGGCAGAAGTGAAAACACGGGAAGGTAAATATGAGGCATCCAATACAATTATTCAAAATGCATTGTCAATTTCGGAAAACGTGGGAGATCTTGTCCTCTATAGAGGATTGTACTACGGACTTTCGAATAATTATTTGGCACTGGGGGATTGGGAAAATTATAATCTTTACAGAACTAAATTTTTAGACCTTCAACGAGAAACGAAACTTTCAGAAAGAAAATCTATTAACCAATCACTTCTCAATTTAGCAGAAGGAAGAGCGAACGAAATTGAACGGCTACACGCTAAAAATATGCCGCTGCAAATTGTCTTAATTTGCAGTATACTTCTATCAATATTTTTGTTGATTCGCGACGTGATTCGCTCCGAAAAAAAACTGAAATCCCTCGAAAAAGAGTTAAAAAATTAGGGTAACTACGAACATCTCTTCCTTTTTTCAAATTCTACAAATTTTATTTTTACCAGTTGATTTTCAATTAGTTAGTCTTTTTTTATCCTTTCAAAATTCGTGAAATCGAAAAGGTATTCTCTTTTTTATACGGTACTTCCAAATTACTTTGCGCTCCGTTACCATTAAATATGAATTCTTTAAATCGATTAAAATTTACTAAAATGAAAAAAACTATTTTATTTACGCTTTTAGCTTGTGCGATTGGCACAGGTAGTTTACTTGCCCAGTTTGTGGTAAAGCCAACATTTTTTGAAACAACCGGCGTTTCGAATGATGGTATTGTTGCCGGATATGAAGGGCAATCGGGTCCCTATTCTTTATGGGATGCAGACAATGATACCTTTGTCAACATTGGTGGAGTAGCTCCGGGGCTTGGACATGGAGGAATGGCTAGATTTTCGGCAGATGGAAATACCATCTCAGGATCGGAGTATTTTACACTTAATACCCCAACCGAATGGGAGAAACTAAATACGGGATTTAATTATATTTTTAGAGGAATTGAATTTCCTGAAAATCAAAATGATATCGCCTTTGCAGCAGGTGAATCATCAACATATAACGGTGATGGAATCGTTATAAAAACGACCGATGGTGGAACTACCTGGACAGAGATTTGGTCTGGTGCAGGTCAAGGTCTTGAAGGAATAAGCTTTCCAACCCTCTATACAGGTTATGTTGCAGGATTTGGAGGGTATTTTGCAAAAACTACCGATGGTGGTGCTACATGGCAGCAACAAACCCCAATTCCTGATGTCTTTTTTTACAGAGAGATGGCATTTAAAGATGAAAACAATGGAGTAATTACTGCACAAACCAATACGGGTTCTGCTGTGTATTGGACAAACGATGGGGGACAAAATTGGACAGAAGGCACCGGTTTGACCAGTGTACCCTATCAAATTACCTATGTTTCAGGAAATACTTATTTTCTAGTTACAAATAGTGGTCAAATTCAAAAATCTGTTGACAATGGTGCCACTTGGACGACCATATTTACAGGTACTCCCGAATTTTTAATAGGGATTGATTTTTATAATGAAATGATTGGTATTGTCACCACTTATTATGACAACGATGGCAATAATTATGCTTACAAAACTGTCGATGGGGGTGCTACATGGCAACCTTATCTGGTAGCGCAAGCAGGAGCGATATTACGCGATGTTGCCTGGAAGGATGAAAATAATCTTACTATCGTAGGGACTCCCGAGTTAATCTTTGGATCTGAGGATGGTGGAGAAACTTGGCCGATTGATAATTTTGGAACCAGCACATTCACTGAAGCTCTTTATGAAGTGCTTTACACAAGTAATGGAACAGGTTATATAATTGGCTCACAAGGTGTTATGTTTAGAAAGCAGAGTGAGTCTAATACCTACTCTGTAATGTCTATGTACGATGTACCTACCGATACCTGGACAACCCTTGGTCATTTTGATTATCCTGTAGATGGTGGATTAAGTAGTGGATATAATGTTTCGGGCGACGGTTCTACCGTCGTGGGGAGCGCATGGGTGGAACCAAACCCGAATGAAATCGGACTTACCACCAATGCATGTGTTTGGACTGCAGCCACAGGGATTGTAAACCTAGGTAGTTTATTTTCAGAAACTAATCGTGGAACAAGAGCTCAAGCTGTGAGCCATGACGGTAGTGTTATAGGCGGATGGCAGGACTTTAATGGTCCGTGGAAATCGGCTGTATGGAGAAAAGATACTAATGGAGATTATCTTCCAAATGAATACTTATTACTGGATCCTAATGGAGATCCAACCGACGAAAATAATCAACTAAGTGAAGTTACTGCTATTTCAGCAGACGGTAATTGGATTGGTGGAAGAAGCGACTGGGTTACAAATAATGAACCGTATATATGGAGTGAAGCTACAGGTGCAATTTTGTTAGGAACACTTGCACCCAACGGACAAGGACACGTAACCGCAATAAATCACGACGGAAGTATTGTGATCGGTTATTTTCAAATTGGACCATGGGATCCGAACGTACCTTTTATTTGGACTTCTGCAGGAGGTTTACAAGAATTCGGTGAGTTTGTAACCGGAACTCTTGGATATGAGATGGCAGCCAGTCCTGTATATGCACCAAACGCTATGTCTCCAAACGGGCAATATATCACAGGTTGGGGATATGACCCTAATATTGGACCCTGGGGTGATTTGTTTACATTTAGATTACAAATGCCAACAGTGCCTTTAAACGATGTATGTGTGGATGCTGAAGCCTTGGTGTGTGGTACTACTGTTACTAATTCTACTATTTTCGGAACCAATACAGGCGGAAATGGTTCACCCGATGTATATTACTCATACACAGGGAACGGTGTACAGGAGACTATTACCCTAAACGCTTGTGGGCCGGAAACCAACTTCCCAACTACGGTACGTGTATATTCAGATTGTACATTGACGAATCAAATAACATTTAACGACAGTTCATGCGACAATAATCCCGAACTTAGTTTCGAATCGGATGGTACGTCTACCTATATCATCATGGTAGAAGGTTATAACAGCAGTGCTGCAGGAAATTTTCAACTCTCTATAAGTTGTGAGGAGATTGTTTTGGGAATATCAGATCAAACGATAAACAACACTGTTTTGTATCCTAATCCTGTACAAAATGTATTACAAATTTCTTCGAAAGTAGAAATGACCGAAGCTTCAGTATACTCGATGTCCGGGGCCTTAGTAATAACAAAAAACATAGGAGCAACGACTTCTGAAATTGATTTTTCAAGCCTAACCACCGGCATGTATTTTGTAAAAGTAACTTCAGAGAATTCTGTTGAAACCTTTAAAATAATCAAAGATTAGTTATAGTAAATTAGGTTATTTTAATTTGATTTGGACCCCTTACAATAAATAGTAAGGGGTTTTTTATTTTTTACTATCTTCGGGAACATTGAGATATGAAAAGATGAAAAAAATTACAATTGAACTTAAATGGGCCATCATTGTTACCGCTCTAACCCTTTGCTGGATGTTGCTAGAAAAAACATTGGGATGGCACGATGAAGATATAGCCGACCATTTCTGGCTCACCCTATTTTTTCTGCCCTTTTTGGTATTGATGTATGTGCTTGCCCTTCGCGAAAAACGCCGACGCTATTACCATAAAAAGATCAGCTGGAAGCAGGCCTTTTTATCGGGCGTGGTGATGAGTATTTTTGTCGCCTTGCTCTCTCCTTTGGGACAGTATATTACTCATAATTACATTACCCCGGAATACTTTAATAATGTAATCGATTATTCGGTGACGAATAATAATATGACAATTAAAAAGGCAAATGATTATTTTAACATCAACAATTATATGATGCAAGCTGCCATAGGATCCTTGGTAGGTGGTATTGTAATTTCGGCAGTGGTTGCAATATTCTTGCGAAGAAAGTAAACTAACGATGTTGCTTCTCCAGGTACTTTTTCAAAAAAGGAATTTGCACTAAAAATAGGGCAAAACAACCTACGGCATAGGTTAACATTTTAGAGGTTTTCATTTCCGGAATTGAAATATTGAGATTTCGACCCAGATCTAAGCGTTCCAGGAGTGTAGAGTTTTCGAATGTCATAAAATACAAGACAGCCACCCCCACCACGATGACTACTACAAAAAGCCCTAACACTTGTTTCGACAACAAGGGCTGATATACCTTTTGTATTTGGCTTTGTTGAATAACGGCCTCCATTACTCGACTTTTAAAATCGATAGAAGGTTTTGATACTCCGGCTTCTTTTACCAGCTTTCGGGTAAAGGATTCTATTTTTTCAGATGGCTTGTCCATTGCTATTTGTTATTTCAGGAAGCACAAATTGTTTCAGTAAAGTAAACAATTTTTTTCGGCTTCGGTATAATTTTATTTTAATATTATCTTCTGAAAGTCCGGTTATTTCTGCTATTTCTTTTACAGATTGGTCTTCAAAATAATAGAACGTAATGATTGCTGCATCGTCTTCAGCCAATTGTAAAATACAATTCTGAATTACTTCCTTTCTTTCCTTTTCTTCCAAATAGGACAGCGCATTTTCAATCGTTTCAAAATTATGCTCCCCTATCTCATCCAGAAACTCTGAAGCCCGGTGTTTTTTATTCTTTCGAATACAATCCAGCGCTTTTCGGTATGCGATACTGTACAACCAACTTGAAAACTTCGATTCCCCCCGAAAACTTGCGAGCGATTCGAAGGCCTTTATAAACGTGTCCTGCGCTATTTCTTCGGCTTCCTCCCGATGTTTCACAATTCGCAAGGCAATGGTGAACACAAAGTCCTGATACCGCTCTACCAGCGTTCCATACGCCTGTGTATCGCCTTGTATCGTTTTATCGATGAAATATTGGTCAGTGTTCGCACTCATTAGTATGTAAGACGACGATTCGTTCTTATAGGTTACAGCTTCATCATAAAAAAATAAATTGTAAAAATGTGTAACCTGTATCTTTAAAAGTACGTCATACTGGAAAACGAACAATAAAATCAATCAATAAAAATCAAACATTATGGGATCAGAAGTAATTGTAATACCTATTATTTTCGGAGTACTATTCGGAATCTATTATTTATTTATTTCAGCAAGAAATAAGGAACGCCTTGCCTTAATAGAAAAAGGCGCAGACGCCTCTATTTTTTACGGGAAAGATCGTAAGGTAACCCCAATGTGGAAGGTAATCATTATCAATCTTGCTCTTTTGTGTATGGGCATTGGAATAGGAATCTTTATTGCTGCTATTATGAATTACAACCTGGGGGTAGATGAAGATGTTGCCTATCCGGGAACTATCTTTTTAATGGCGGGAATCGGGCTTTTTGCAGGTTTCTATTTTACGAAAAAATTAAACAGCGACGCGTAAATAGATTTGTATTTAGTTGAAGAGAAATCATTTCGGAAGGCTTTTGGTCGACCGGAATGATTTTTTTTATTGCATTTTTACATTGCTATAGGCAGCATTTATGGTAACAGCCTTACTTCCGGTATTTGATTTATTGAAACCTTTTACCATTACTTTCCCGTTGTCTTTTGAAGTATTTAACTGCAAAGACCTAGGATATTGCAAGGTGGATTTCTTTCCGTTGTAAGAGAATGAGAAGGCAGTTGTGGGTAGTTTAATGGAAACATCGGTGTTCTCCAGTACGATATTAATATTCGTAAAATCATTGGACACGGCATTGATAAATAAATTTCCGAAGGAACCCGTGAGATTTGCCGAATTTTGAATGGAATTAAGCACCACATCGCTCGAATTGGCATTCAGCTGAATGTTCTTCACATTGTTAATGGTACAATCGTTCACAAACTTAAGATATAAAGCACCATCCTGCCAGTTATTCACGATAACGGGAGCATAGGAAGCATTGATGAGGGTTTTACCCCCATCAATGCTGTTTGCTGTTAATGTAGAATAGTTGAGCGTTGCCTTCATATTGTAAGCATCGGCCATTTTCAATTCGCCGTGACGTACATCTACTTCGGTCTTAGTGCCTTTAGGCATTCTTATGATAATGGTTCTGTTTACTTTCGATTTGCCGGACTCATTGCCGTCGTTGTAATACACATTGAAATTTTTTTCGAATTCATTAGACCATTTTTCGGCATTTTTTTCGTGTTCCTCACTCCATTGTTCCATTTTCTTTCCATATTCTTCACCCCATTGCTCCATTCTTTTACCAAATTCTTCACCCCATTGCTCCATCTCCTTTTCAAATTCGGGTCCAAACTTCATATCGAATTCCTTTCCGAAGTTTTCTCCCCATTTACCCATCACTTCTTCGACGTTTTTAGACCAGGCCTCTACCTCTTCCAACCATTTGTCTACCTGACCCACAGTCGCATTCGAATTGTACTTTTTGTTCAACTCGTTTACATACGCCTGCTTGTTCTTTTTATATTTGTTTGAATCGAAATTGATAGAAGTGTTCGAATTAAAATTATAATTAAACGATCCATCTCCCGAAATTACAGAGGGCTCCTGATTCCCAAACGGCCATTTAGGCAGTTTTTCCAGTTTGGGAACTTTAGGCACCTTAATGTCCAAGTGCATGTTCTGTAAATTCTTCATCACGGGCATTTCATGTATTCCTTCCAACGCTTTTAAAGCATCATGCGGCATTACAAAATCCATATTATAGGAATAATTCTTCCAATTGTTTCCCACATTGGAGGTGACAACAATCTTCTTGCTGTTTCCTAATATGTCGAATTTCCAGTCTTTAAAAAGCTCTTCTTTTTCTTTCTGGGATAGCTTTTCTCCATCCACATAGGCTTCCACTTCAACCGAATTTTTATTCCATGTCTCGAATACGACATTGGTAAAGCTGGTATTCACCGATACCAAAACATCGTTATTCACATTGAAGCTTTCCGTACGTTTTGTTTGTGCAAATAGCACAGAAGTCATAATAAGCAGCACACCACATGTGATGTTATGCCTCAATACTGTTAAGTTGTTCATTGTTTTGATTTTTAAGTTCCTTTAATTTGTTTTTAAGTTTGAACAGCAAATCCAAACGTAATTTCAAATTATCTATCAAGGCGGTGATGGACGCCTCGGTAGGTCCCACTTCATTTAATTCTTTATTCAGGCGAGAATATTCGGCATCTAATTCGGCCAGCCTTTGCATATAACCGGTAACAATTTCTTTGTTTTCATCGGTGGTTTGTAAAGAAGCCATCTGCACGTTAATTCCTGTTAGGTAGAATTCTTCCACCTTCTTAAGGTCCGGTGAAATATCACCCAACGTGATTTGTGCCACATTCTCATTTACGTTTTCATCCGGCTTTACAGGAGTTTCCACCAAAGCATTTGTAGTTTCTTCGGTTAGTTTCTGATACCCCAGATATCCCGCGCTCAGGACAACCACTATCATAGCTGCCACTCTTAAGAAAAAGAAGGTGTCTCGTTTTTTCTCGGCGGTTCTATCACCGGGAGAAAATACCTTATTTAATCTTGCTTCAAAACGCGCTTCGTGTCCCTTCGGGAGTTTCTGAAACTCCTTTGGTGGTTCCTGCATCATTTTTCTAATATCCCGTGCCATATTGCAAATGTTTTAATTGTTCTTGTAATTGTATTTTTCCGCGGTGCAAATTCGTACGGGAGGCGCTTTCGGAAATATCTAATACTTGTGAAATTTCCTGATGGTCATATCCTTCCAGTAAAAATAATTGTACCACTGTTTTATAATTTTCGGGTAGCTTTTCAATCGCGTTGAGAATTTCAGAATAAGTAGTTTCATCTGAAACTTCCCAATCGGTTCCTTCCTCCGAAATATGCATCACCTCCTCATTGATGGAATACAATTCCATTTTTCTTGCCTTGATGACATCCAAACACGTATTAATCACTATCCGCTTTAACCAGGACCCAAAGGTGACGTCCCCTTTAAACTGGTGTAATTTTTGAAACGCCTTTACAAACGCTTCTTGCATGGCATCTTCTGCCGCTGCAGTATCCTTTACATACCTTTGTGCAATAATAAACATACCGTCACAGTACCGTTTGTACAAAGCCATTTGTGCTTTACGGTTGTTTTGTTTACATTGCTCAACAAGTAGTGTATCAGACAATTCTTGATGGTTTTTTGGTTGCTGTTCGTTCTAAAGACGATAAAAATTTTCGGGTGTTTCAAATCCCGTTACATTTTTAATAAATTTTTAATAAAGTAAAAATAAATTAGGCGGAATTACATTAATTTTGACCGAATTTTAAGTACGCTATGAGAAAGTATGCCGATTTTGATAAACTGAACCGCCTTTTAGTTGCCAGCTTTGAAGCTGAAAAACTGTATTACAATGCGGCAATGGAAGCGCAAAAGACAGAACTGAAGCGATTCTTGAATTATATGTCTGTAGAGCGCAACCGAATGAGCCATGATATCTCAAATGAACTACACTCCAGAGATATTGAGCCTCTTAAAGAAGATGTGGAAAAAATAAGTCTGGATCATTCCAAAACCCCTGCACAAGTTCTTACGCTCCAAGCAGCCATAGGGTATTGTCTGTCCCGCGACAGAAACAATGTTAAACGCTATCACGAATTGATCGAGCGCAAAGAACTTCCGGATTCTGTTTTAGCGGTCCTAGAAAGACAATGCGCCAAAATTGAAGGCTATATTCTGGAGGTTGAGAAACATTTGTCTTAATTACATATCTTTTTCCATTCCTTTATAGACTTGTTATTGAAGTGTAATGTATTGCCTTATCTGAATTTTAAAATAGCTTTCAGATCGAATATTAACGAAACTTTAGCTTAAGGTTGTATTAAAGTCCCTGTTTAAAATTTTAGGTTGAAGTATATTTGAGTACATAGTAAAACTGTGGGCTTTATGAAAAATACTACTTCAGATTTCGATAAATTGAACCACTTGCTACAAGCTGCTTTCGCTGCAGAAAAAGTATATTATAACGCTTCAGAAGACGCACAGGAAACACATTTAAAACGCTTCCTGGGTTATATGGCTACTGAAAGAAACCGTATGGCTTTCGACATTTCCAATGAGCTTTCAAGCAGACATATTACTCCTTCGGTACCCTTTTCGGAAAAAGGACACACAGACAGAAACTGGAAGGAAATTAAAGAAGCCCTGGTAAACTACAATCCGGAAGAACTTATTCTAAATTGTATTGGATGGGATAAAACGCTGGTTGTTAAAACAAAAGAACTGTTGGATAATCAAAAACTGCCGAAAGAGGTTTTGGATATGCTGGAAAATAATCACAAAAAAATTCAGTGGTATATCAAACAGGCGAGACAACACTTGGTGAGTCATTTTAAAGTCGAATCCGATAAGGCGAAAGACTCATCTCATGATTCTAAAGTTATTAGCATAAAAAAAGCGCAGTAATCTGCGCTTTTTTGTGCTTACACTAATTGTTATTCATCTAAAAGTAGATTCAAATTAACAGTAATATTGTCCCGGGTTGCCTTCGAAAACGGACAAATTTTATGAGCTTTTTTAATAATATCTTCTCCGGTTTCTACATCAACACCCGGAATATAGCAATCTAAGGTAGCTTCCAAAAAAGCCCCGTCTTCATCTTCACAAAACCCAATAGTGGCAGTAACACTAAAATCATCACTTAGTTCAATTCGTTTCTTTTTGGCGATTACTGCAATAGCACTGCCAAAACAAGCCGAATACGCACAACCAAATAATTGTTCGGAGTTCGTACCGGGTCCGTCATCACCTCCCATAGCCTTTGGAACCGATAATTTGAGATCTAATTTTCCGTCATCGGTGGTAGCATGACCTGCCCTCCCACCTACTGTTGTCGATACTCCTTCATATAAAGTTTTCATAGTATTGTATTTTGCGTTAAGAACCATCAATATACTATCTAATTATGGTGTATAAAAGTTGATATTCATAAAATTGTTATAAATTTCGGGTGTGACACAAAAACGAAAACATACCGGTGCCTTGTCTGAAAAGAAGGGTGTGCAAGCCCCTAAATCGGTGAGCGACGCTGCGGCGCAACAGTTAAAAGAAAACCGAAAAAAAACGCCTTCAATCGCTCAATTGGTCAACGGAATTCTGGCGGGGGACAAATCGGCTCTAAGCAGGGGGATTACCTTGATTGAAAGCACCGCAGCAAAGCATCAGGCTCAGGCTAAACAGCTTATTGAAGCCTGTCTGCCGTATGCCAACAAATCGGTTCGCATTGGTATTACCGGTGTTCCCGGAGTTGGAAAAAGTACCTTTATTGAGGCTTTTGGAACCTTATTGGTACAACAAAAGAAAAAAGTAGCCGTACTTGCGGTAGATCCAAGCAGTACCATTAGTCGAGGCAGTATTCTGGGCGATAAAACCCGAATGGAAGCCCTTGTAAAGGAAGAAAATGCTTTTATACGACCTTCCGCCAGCGGTACCTCTCTGGGAGGTGTGGCCCGTAAAACCAGAGAAGCAATTCTACTATGTGAAGCAGCGGGTTTCGATATCATAATTATTGAAACTGTTGGTGTGGGACAAAGTGAAACTGCGGTACATTCAATGACCGATTTCTTTTTATTACTGCAATTGGCCGGAGCGGGCGATGAATTACAAGGAATTAAACGTGGAATTATTGAAATGGCAGACGCCATTGTAATTAACAAGGCAGACGGAGAAAATGTAAAAGCTGCCAAGCTCGCCAAAACCGAATTTAACAGGGCATTACACCTCTACCCTCCAAAAGACAGTAACTGGACTCCAAAAACAATTAGCTGTAGCGCATTGCAAAATGAAGGAGTTGATGCCGTTTGGGAACTTATTGAAGACTATGTTTCGTTGACAAAGGAGAATACTTATTTTTCTGAAAAAAGAAAGGAACAAAATAAGTTCTGGCTGCTTCAAACCATAGAAAGCACCTTAAAAAGTGAATTTTTTGGTAATCCACTTCTAAAAAAGGAGCTGGAAAAGCAATTAAAAGCCCTGGACGCAAATGCTACAACTCCGTTTGAAGCGGCAGAAAAGATTCTTTTACTTAAAAATTCTCTCTAAACCATTCCACCTGGGCTTCCAACCCTATTTTTAATGAAGTTTGTGGATTGTAATCTAACAGTCTTCTCGCCTTCCCTATATTCGCACAGGTGCGGGACTGATCACCCGGACGCGCGGGTTTGTGCTCCATTTTTATTTTTTTCTGAAGGATTTCTTCAACAGTCGCAATTCCTGTAGCGGTTGTGTTTTCTTCTTCGGTGCCTAAATTGAAAATTTCACCGTTGCAAACACCTTCTTTACCAATTACACTTACAATTCCGTCTACAATATCTTGTACATAGGTAAAGCTGCGTAAATGGTCCAGACTACCATCGTACAGCGGAAACGGTTTGTCATTTAATCCGCAGTCGATTAGACGGGTGTACAATTTATCGGGGCGTTCCCGCGGGCCATAGACCGAATACAATCGCAACGAACAACTTTGCAACAGTTCCCTGCGTGAATAGGCCAGAACCAATTGCTCTGCTGCCAGCTTTGTGACGCCATACCAGGACGCGGGTAAGGGAGCCTGCTCCTCGGTAAAGGTTGCGTTTAATCCGTATATAGATGAAGTGGCTATGTTTACAAAAAAAGGCTTGTTTGGTAGCTTATCAATGGCGTCTAATAAGCGTTGTGTTCCGAAGAAATTATTGCTGAAATAATCTTCAAACGTACTGGAAGTCGAAATTCCCGGTTGTGCGGCAAAGTGAAATATATAGGAAAGATCCTCGCCAATTATTTTACTCAAATCATCGGTACGCAGGTCTGCTTTTTGCACTTTAATCCCTTTTTTTGCGAGGGTTTCGGCATTTAATTGCTTTAAAGCAACATCGTAGTAATCCGAAAAATTATCAATCGCCACAACGTCATGTCCCAAAGAGACCAATCTTTCGGCAGTATGTGAACCAATAAAACCGGCAGCGCCTGTTACAAGTATTTTCATTCCTTTCGGTTTTCAATTTCAAAAGTAATCAAATTCGAAGTGTACAAAACCAATTCTTCAAAAAGTTCATAAAAGAGAAGCCAATCGAAACACATAAACTTTTAATCCTTCCGCTCCTAACCTAAAAAAAATTACTTTTGCAAAAACCTTTACCGTAAAAAATGTACGAGTTTACCATTATTGTGCCGGTCTATAACGAGGAGGAAAATTTGGAGCGTGTTGAAAAAGAACTGTTGGCCTATACAAAAATTGCAACCAAAAAAACAGCCATCTTGTTTGTGAATGATGGTTCCAAAGATAAAAGTCAGGAGTTAATCGAAGCCATTTGCCATAGAAACGAAGCTTTTCACTTTCTCAATTTTAAAGAAAACAGAGGCTTGAGCGCAGCAATTAAAGCAGGTTTTGACCATGTTGAGAGTGAGTTGGTGGGATATATCGATTCCGACTTACAAACTGCCCCCGAAGATTTTAATTTGCTGTTAGCGCATAGTAATGATTACGCGTTGGTCACCGGAGTACGTGCCAACCGAAAGGATTCCTTTGTAAAAAACATGTCTTCAAAAATTGCCAATGGTATTCGACGCGCCTTTACACATGATGGCATGGATGATACGGGCTGTCCGTTGAAAGTGATTCAAACCTGCTACGCCAAACAAATTCCAATGTTTAAGGGATTACATCGCTTTTTACCGGCAATGATTTTGCTTCAGGATGGAAAAATTTTACAGGTACCCGTACAGCATTTTCCACGTGTCGCGGGAACCGCAAAATTCGGTTTGTGGAACAGGCTAATCGGTCCGTTGATGGACTGCTTTGCCTACCTTTGGATGAAGAAGAAGTACATCAACTACGAGGTTAAAAGCAAAGGATGAGCAACTGGCTTATTTACGGCATCGGATTTCTAGCCCAGATACTCTTTTCGGGGCGGCTTATTGTACAATGGATTCTTTCCGAAAAAAGCAAAAAAATTGTCACCCCATCTCTTTTCTGGAAACTCAGCTTACTGGCGTCATTCTTACTTTTTGTGTACGGCTATTTACGAGACGATTTCGCCATTATGTTGGGGCAGGCGTTAACGTATTTTATTTATGTTAGAAATCTGCAATTGCAGGGAGAATGGCAAAAATCGCCTAAAATTATACAGTGGTTTTTACTAATCTTTCCTGTGATAATTGTTTTCTACGGCTATAATAACGGGGAATACGATGTCGACAAATTATTTAAAAATGAAGCAATTCCGTTGTGGCTAATGCTCTTAGGAATTATCTCGCAAATCCTTTTTACATTGCGTTTTATATACCAGTGGATGTATTCCGAAAAAACAAAAACATCACAACTGCCGGTTGGGTTTTGGCGTATGAGCGTGATTGGAGCTTCTCTAATCTTAACCTATGCTATTTTCCGGGAAGATCCTGTGCTTTTTGTGGGGCATATTGCCGGGTTGATAATTTATGTTCGGAATATCTTTATTTGGAAAAAACAGCGCAATGGAGCAACTTAAAAACAATTACGTCCTCCTTCTGATACTTACCTGCATCGCCATTTTCTTTGTGAATCTGGATACCTTGTATGTAAATATCATGGAGGCTCGTAATTTTACAACTGCCCGTGAAATGCTCAACGATGGCAACTGGCTGTTGACAACACTTAACGGAGAAGCACGTTATCAAAAACCTCCTTTGCCCACCTGGTTAACGGCGCTATCGGCCGCTGTATTCGGATTAAAAAGTTTGACTGCCTTACGCCTTCCTGCGGCCTTGGTAACACTTTTATTGGTGTTGTTTTCTTATAAATTTTCGATAAAACTCACCCAAAATAAAACCTTGGCTTTTATAGGATCCTTGATTCTGGCAACCTCCTTCTATGTAGTATTTGCAGGTCGTAACGGACAGTGGGACATTTTTACCCACGCCTTTATGATGGTGACTATTTTTCAGTTGTATTTATTCTTTACGCAGCGTGAGAAAAAATACCAACATGCCCTAATTGCTGCGGTTTTCTTCGGATTTTCATTTATGAGTAAAGGTCCGGTTTCGTTTTACGCCTTACTCCTCCCCTTTTTGATTGCTTTTGGAATTGTCTACAAGTATAAAAACCTGAAATCACGATTGCTGCCATTGCTGGTATTTTTAATTGTTGCTTTGGTCGTTTCCGGATGGTGGCATTGGTACACTTATGCATTCGATCCCGAAGCTGCAGCTGCGATTACCAAGAAGGAAACCGAAAACTGGACAGGCTATAATGTGCGTCCGTTTTACTATTACTGGAGCTTTTTTACCCAAAGCGGGGTTTGGACCATCCCGGCATTTATTGGCTTGCTCTATCCGTATTTAAAAAACAGAGTAATCGATAAGAAGGCCTATCTCTTTACTTTTTTATGGACGATGGCTTCGGTGGTGTTGCTGTCTTTAATTCCTGAAAAGAAATCGCGGTATCTCCTACCTGTGCTTATTCCCTTGGCATTGAACACCGCATTTTACATCGAATATTTGTTTAGAAGGTTTTCCGAAATAAAAGACAAGCGAGAAACCTTTCCTGTGTATTTTAACTTCTCGATCATTGCCACCATAGGATGTGTTTTTCCGGTATTGGGCTATATTTTTCTGAAAGATGCCCTCGCCGGAAAGTGGATTTGGTTTGTAGTATTATCTGTTGCTTTGGTAAGTCTGGGCGTGGTTATATTCCGAAATCTTTTCCGAAGAAACATACGTCCCGTGTTTTATGCAACTATCGCTTTTATTGCATCAATTACTTGCTTCGGAATGCCCATGGCGAAAGCCTTAACTATTAACGATGAATACAAGGGGCTTTCCCAATTAAATACCTGGCAGGCTGAAACAGGTTTGAAGGTATACGAATTTACTTTTTTTACGCCCGAACTTATCTGGGACTACGGAAACACTATCGAAGTTCTAAAAAAAGAGGATGATTTAACCATTCCAACTGAAGCACGCTTCGGAGTATTAGTCACAGAAGAAGAGACCGAACTTTTTAAGCGTACTTTTTCAGCATATAAAATTGAGCACGTTACGAGATACGACATGAACGCCAAAGGCAAGGAGGACCGGTCTCACAAAACACGATTGTGGCGCGATTTGTACTTGGTTGAAAAAAAGTAGCACTTCGCACTCTATATATTACGATTTCTCATTTCAAGAAAAATAATTCTAGCACATCTTTTTGTCATTCCGTACTTGATACGGAATCCGTTAAATGGCAATTAAATAGTATTTGGAAAAGTGGGTTCTACCTTAAGTAAGCATTATTGAATCTCTTTTGAACCTTGGCTTGTACATTGTAAAAGATCCATCCCAGAATTCCGCCAAAACACATTCCCGTTATAACGTCTAAAGGATAATGCACGCCCACATAAATTCGGCTATAGCCTAATAGAACAGCCCAGAATAGAAGTAAAAACGGCAGATATTTATACCATTGTTTCAGTAAAAGACCCAAAAAAACAGCCGTTGCCATGGAACTTGCAGCATGTGCCGAAAAATAACCATAGCGACCACAACCTTCGGCCACAAAGCGTATCACACTTTTTAAACTTTCTACTTGACAGGGCCTCGGACGTTGAATTCCGTGTTTAAAAAGATTCGCTAACTGATCGGTTGCCGTGATCATAAGCGCCACAGTAACCATAATAATTAGAGTTCCCTTGATCCCAAAATGTTTGTACACCAAATAAAGTAAAGCGGCATACAAAGGGATGGAAGCCCATTTTGAAGTCACGATCAACCAAAAGGTGTCCCAGGATTCATTTCCCCAGGAATTAAGGAAGACAAAGAGTTGCGAATCGTATTTCAGTAATTCTTCAATCATTTTCGTAGCGCGCTATTTCCCGATCGTAGAAATCGGTTGCCTCTTTGATATAATTTTCGGTTTCCGCTTCGAGTTCCTTTTCATCGTGTGCATCGAATTCTTCCAACCATTCCACCTCATCGTTTTCAAGATTGATAATGAATCTGGGGAATTCGGTATGTATTACAAAGATAGCCGTTGGGTAATCTGTATTATCGCCAAGTAAGTATTTCGGAAAATCCATATGAGAAAATTTATTCGTTGGTATTCGATTCTGTGAGTATCAAACGTTTCGAAAGATAATTAAATCTAATGAAAAGGAATACTGCCGAAACGGTTAGGCCGGCCAAAAGCCCAATCCAAATTCCCGAACTTCCGTAATCGCTGTGCATACTTAGATAGTACGAAATAGGAAATCCCACTAACCAATACGCAACAAAGGTAATTAAGGTGGGAATTTTTACATCCTGCATGCCTCTAAGCGCACCCAACGCCACTACCTGAATAGCATCACTAATTTGAAATACTGCGGCAATTATCATTAATTGGGAAGCAATTGTGACCACTTCTGCGTTGTCTAAAAGATTAAGCGGATCGTCCATATCCAGATACAACTTTGGAAACGCAACATTAAAGATCATGAATAAAATAGCAAATGCCACGGCCATTATAGTGGTTAGCAAGAAGATGGAATTTGCAATACGGCGTAATTCGGTAAAGCGATTCATTCCCTTTTGGTTGCCCACACGGATCATTGCAGTGACACTAAAGCCCATCGCAACCATAAAGGTCATAGACGATAGGTTGAGGGCAATTTGATTGGCAGCCTGAGGGTTTTTTCCAAGAATCCCTGAAAGCCAAATAGCAGCAGTAAAAACAGCCACTTCAAAAAACATTTGCATGGCCGAGGGGAATCCAAGACCCAGCACTTTTTTAATCATAGCTTTGGTAAGCGTGAATATCTTGATATGAAGCACGTAGTATCTCGATTTATTGTGTCTTGCAAGCAGATACCACAGATAAACCACCATAATTACTCGCGAAGCCAAGGTCCCAATGGCAGCACCTACCACACCTAATTCGGGAGCACCCCATTTTCCGAAAATAAACATATAATTGAGGATGACATTTACAATGTTTGCCGCAATGGTTGCATACATTGGGAAGCGTGTTAGGGATAGGCCATCGCTAAACTGCTTAAATGCTTGAAAAATGATCAGTGGAATTAAGGAAATTGCAACCAGATTTAGGTAAGGCATTGCTAAATCGACCACTTCGGGTGGTTGCTTCATCACATGCATGAGTGGTTTCGCAATAAAAACCATCGACACCAACATAATTCCAAGAACAGTACAGAGAAATAATCCGTGTTTAAAAGAAGACTTTCCGGCTTCGAAATTACCTTCTCCGTCTGCTTCGGCGACTAAGGGAGTAATGGCTGTCGAAAAACCTATTCCCAGGGACATTGCGATAAACATAAAGCTATTTCCCAAAGAAACTGCAGCCAGTTCGGCAGTCCCCATTTGCCCTACCATGATATTATCTACCAAAGCTACTACAGTATGCCCAAGCATCCCAAGAATAACAGGTGTCGCTAGGGAGATATTGTACTTAAATTCGTTGGTGTATTTTGAAAGCAAGGCGCAATTTTAAAACAAGGTGCTAAGGTAAAAAACACAAAACCGAAAAAAGCATAAAACTTTCTTATATTTAAATTCTAAATTTCTACCCATGCAATCTCACGCCAAAACACCCGACGAATACATTGATGCACTGCCTGAAGACCGCAAAGAAGTCATCTCAAAACTGCGTAAAGTGATTCTGAAAAATTTGCCCAAGGGTTTTGAAGAAATGATGAGTTACGGTATGATAGGATATGTGGTACCACATACAATTTATCCGGAGGGATATCATTGCGACCCTGCACTACCACTTCCTTTTATAAATGTAGCATCTCAAAAAAATCACATCGGTTTTTATCATATGGGCATTTACAGCGACCCGAAATTAATGGAATGGTTTTCTTCCGAATATCCTAAACATGTTTCAGGAAAACTCGATATGGGTAAAAGCTGCGTCCGATTTAAAAATATGAATAAAATACCGTTTGAACTACTAGGGGAATTGGTTGGTAAGGTAAGTCCGAAGCAATGGATTGAGCGATATGAAAGTGTTCTTAAGAATTGAAAAAACCGTCTGTAAGTTGCTTTACAGACGGTCCATCAACTAACACATAACCTACTTATTAATAAGTGCTGCGAATAATAACCTGAAGTTTACCAAAAGTTATTTATGATACATCCTCCGTGTATAAAGACAAAGTTTGTTGGAAGAAACAGGTAAACAACAAGCATTCATTTAACTATCTCCAAATATCGATAAGAAAGCAGTGCATTAGGGTAAAGCCTATAATCTTTTACCTTCCTTACAAACGCAATTTGAGTTTAGGACTGAAGTGAACCTATATATTGAGAAGGAGTTACCGAGTGAAATTTCTTAAAACTTTTGTTGAAAGTAACTTTATTATTGAAGCCAACTTCGTACGCTACCTCAATAATACTCATCTTTTTATCGGTTTGATTTTTTAGAATCTCTGAAGCTTCAGTGATTCGATAATGATTTATCAATTCAAAGAAATTTAAGCCAAAGTGTTCATTGATTACCTGGGAGGCATTGTGCCTTGTTGTATCCATTTTTTCTGCTAACATGTCTAAATTAATAGAATTAAGCCTGTATATTTTTTCCTCTTCCAAAAGATAAACCAACTTCTCCCGAAGGTCATGTGAAAAGCTTGGAGTGAGTCCGGATTTCTTATACTTAAACAAATCGGTTGGATCCATTAACTTGACGATTCCCTTAAATATCTCAGGTTGTTCATGCGAAATATAAGCCACATAGAATACCACAAGCACCATCACCATAATTTGAAGGTGAATTAACCAGGGGATGGTGATGACCCTCGTAATAATTCCGGCATAAACTATATACGAAAAAAGATACATCACATTGATTGACATCATATTTCGCTGCCATAAAATTTTATTTTTTTCTTCTTCCCTATGCTCAACTGCCTTTTGATTGTTGACGTTTTGTCTGTACATTTTAAAAATCAAGAAGGCATAAACTGCAAGTGAAATTATCTTTACAATAATTATAGTATATGCTCCGGGCAAGAGAAATCCTTCTTTATCGAATATGACATTAAACTTTTCATTGGCCGACATAAGATAATACGGCATGATGTAAATTAACAGCATAATCGATGGTACTAAATGCAGCGCGTCCCATACCTTAAACTTGTAATTAAAGTTGATTCGTTTAAAATAAAAATAAAGGAGCGGTCCGTATAAAAATGAGAAGGTAGTAGATATGAAAAGTGTATGTGGTAAATGATATTGGTAATTTATCACATACAAACTAAGGTGTAAAATAAATAAGGAATGGAATAAAATAAAGAGGCTAATCAACAAATTTCCTATGCGGTCGACACCTTTTTTTAAATTCAGTAGCACAAAAATATAAAAGCCCAAAAGCCCGGCATATAGGTACAAAATTGATAAAAACGAAACCTTTGGAGTGTATTGTTGTTTTATTTTCTGATAGGCAGTCGAATCCTTTATATTCTGAAAAAGATGGTCGTTTAATATCGACAAATCGGTCGTGGCACTTATATATTTTAGAATATACTCTGAAGCAATTTCGGGTTCGCCTTGCTTTGCAAAATCAATGGCGTGAGCCTTAAAGGCTTCGATAGAATCCTGTGACAAATGCAATGCTTCATTCACTTCGGCCAGGACAAAACGAATGCGACCGTTCTCATAACGTTCCACCCGAAAATCGGGTAGAGTGCTTTCTGTACCGGTTTGCGCTCCTGCATTTAAGAAACAAAAAAGGAACAACACTAGTAAATTGCAAGAGGAAAATGGTATTTGAATTTTTCGTTTCACAACAAATCTTTTCATTAAATTAAAGATACAACTTGTTTCAGAAAAATGAACCGTAAAAGTATCCCCCGATAATAATTTACTAATTATCGTTAGTAAATATTAGCGATATTTGGAGTAAACTATTGTAAAATAAAGGGAATTTTAAAGGAGAATTATTTCGGTTAAAAAATCATTTACTTGTAGACGAAAAATTATTTTTTAATCGATGATACCTCGGTCTTTGTACCATACTTATCCATTAAATAAATAAAGCCTGTCATTGCAGCTGCACCTAATTCGAGTTCGCGTTTGTTTACTGCGTCAAACGTATCATTTGCGGCGTGATGATAATCAAAATATCGTTGTGAATCGGGTCGTAATCCAGCCAACACCATTCCTTCTTCCTTCAACGGACCAATATCTGCACCACTTCCGCCCAACTCGAACGAATGCATTAAGTAAGGTTCAAACAAGGCCTTCCAATTTACTATCTGTTCGAAGTTTGCTTTGTTTGCGTCAATTGAAAATCCTCTAGGCGTGAATCCTCCTGCATCACTTTCCAGTGCAAAAACATGTTTTTCTCCTTTCAGCTTTGCTTCTTCAGCGTATTTGGTTCCGCCGCGAAGTCCGTTCTCTTCGTTCATAAATAATACAACCCTTATACTGTGTTTTGGCTTGTAATTTACTTTTTTCAGCAATCGAAGTACTTCCATAGATTGTACACATCCCGCACCATCGTCGTGTGATCCGTCTCCCAAGTCCCAGGAATCTAAATGTCCGCCAACAACCATATATCTCTTTGGATATACAGAACCTGTTATTTCTCCGATAACATTGTAAGATTGCACATCGTCATACGTCTTGCAATTCTGTTTAAAATAAAACAGCAAATCCGATTTCAACTTTAAAGCACTGCTTAAATAGTCTGCCCCATTTGTGCTAATCGCACAAGCCGGAATACGTTCGTTAACCGGAGTATCACCGTAGGTCATAGAGCCCGTATGAGGAAAGTCATCCTGACGCAGGTTCATGGAGCGGACAATGACACCAACGGCGCCAAATTTAGCTGCCTCCATAGCGCCTGCATAGCGTTGATCCACGCAACCGCCGTACGCTTCAAAAGTATTTATAACGTTAGCTTTCATCGGCCGATTGTAAAACACAATTTTACCTTCAATCTTTGCCCTGCCTAGACGTTCCAAATCCTCAATCCCCGAAACTTCAACAACCTCTGCTTTTAGTCCGCTGTCCGGTGTCGCCACAGAGCCTCCTAAGGCACAAATATCTGTGGTTGAACTTATCCCGGGAGCCGTTTCAATAAAGGCATATTCTTTTACCCCACGGGTCCATTTGGGAACCATTACCGGCTGCAGCCAGACCTTGTCGAGTCCAAGTTCGTTTAACTGAGCTTCGGTATAGCTAACGGCTTGTTCGGCTTGTAATGATCCTGAGAGTCTTCCGCCAATTTCGTTAGACAAATAATCCAACCAGGAGTAGCTCTTCCCCTCTAATAATGCGGCATCGTAAATGGCACGCATCATTAAAGAATCTTCAACATTCACCTTTTGGGATTGTATTTCGGAAGTAATACCAAGTGTAATTACTATTAGGAATAGGGTTCTTAAATTCATCAATTTATTCATGTTCCAACTGTTTTCTATATTCTGAAATTTTAGCTTTAATATCTTCATCCAGCTCCGGTTCTTTAATATCGTTATACTTTTTAAGCTCGTCTAATAGAATGGATGCTACCATAAGACGGGCGGATGGCTTATCGTCTGCCGGAATAACATACCATGGAGCATGAGGCTTTGAAGTTCGATTGAGAATGTCTTCATAGCACACCATATATTTATCCCATAGTTTACGTTCTTCCAGATCCCCCGGTGAAAACTTCCAGTTTTTATTAGGTTTATCCAACCGTCGTAACAATCGGTTTTTTTGTTCTTCCTTGGAAAGATTCAGGAAAAATTTATAAATAAGTGTCCCGTTTTGCGCAATGGTCTTCTCGAAAGCATTGATTTGTTCGAAGCGTTTGTCCCAAAATTTGGTGTTAATATCTTCGGGACTATTCACATTGGGTAAAAGTTCGCCCAAAATATAATTAGGATGTACTCGGGTAACCAGTAGATTTTCATAATGTGTACGGTTAAAAACTCCAAATTTTCCTCTCGCAGGCAGTGCAATATAATGACGCCATAAATAGTCGTGCTTCCGTTCCAATTCGGTTGGGACTTTAAAACTATGAACTACTACGCCGCGCGCATTAAAATCTTTAAATACTTCACGAATCAAGCTGTCTTTTCCGGCTGTATCCATTCCTTGTAAACATACAAGCACGGCATATTTTCCGTGTGCGTATAAGGTATCTTGTAATTCTCCGAGTTTACGACGGGTTATTTGCAATTCATCTTCCAACTGATCTTTTGAAAGTTCTGAATTGACACGTGTGGGCAACTCCGAAATTTTTACTGTACCGTTAATCTTACTATTAGAAGTATTTATTGAATCCATACGTAGTTTATTTTGTTGCGAAAAGTTTTACATCTTCTTCACTAACTTCGTTTCCGCCAAGAATTATTAAGCGTTCCACCACATTCCGTAATTCGCGAATATTACCCGTCCAATCGTATTCTTGCAAAAGATGTAATGCCTTACTCGAAAACTTTTTAGCGGCTGTTCCGTGTTCCTCTGTAATTTTCTTGGTGAAATAATCCACCAACAACGGGATATCTTCCCTTCTTTCATTGAGAGCCGGGACTTTGATTAGAATAACAGCCAGTCTGTGATACAGATCTTCTCTAAATCTACCCTCTTCTATTTCCTGCTTCAGGTCTTTGTTAGTCGCCGCTACAACACGTACATCTACTTTAATATCTCTATCACTTCCCACACGCTGCACTTTGTTTTCCTGTAAAGCTCGCAATACTTTAGCCTGAGCAGAAAGGCTCATATCGCCTACTTCGTCGAGAAAAATAGTACCTCCATTTGCAGCTTCAAATTTACCCGCACGATCCTTATTGGCTGAAGTAAACGCCCCTTTCACGTGTCCGAATAATTCACTTTCAATTAATTCACTCGGGATTGCGGCACAATTCACTTCAATCATAGTTCCATTAGATCGGTCACTTTTTTGATGTAACCAGTGGGCTACTAATTCTTTCCCTGTCCCGTTGGGGCCGGTTATAAGTACTCGTGCTTCGGTAGGAGCAACTTTCTCTATCATTTCTTTAATGTGAGCAATCGCTTTGGATTCCCCAATCATTTCGTAGTTTTTACTGACCTTTTTTTTCAGCCGAGTATTTTCAACCACCAATTCTTTTCGGTCTAATGCTATTCGGACGGTATTGAGCAATCGGTTTAAGTCGGGTGGCTTCGAAATATAATCGAAAGCACCTAATCGCATTGTATTAACAGCAGTGTCCAGATCTCCGTGACCGGATATCATTACTATTGGGATTTCAGGTTTTATTTTTTTAACGGCTTCCAGTACTTCTACCCCATCCATTTTGGGCATTTTAATATCGCAAAGCATGAGGTCGAAATCTTCTTTTTTAACCAGTTCTATTCCGGCAAGACCGTCTTCTGCCTCGGTAACTTCGTAGGTATCGCTTTCTTCAGTGAGAATCTTTACCAGTACCCGGCGAATTGCAGCTTCATCTTCAATAATTAATATTCTTGGCATTATTAGAATTTAAATTTTAAGCCACCTCTAATATAAAAAGTGTTCTTATCATTAATAATATAAGCAGTTTCTCTGTTTTTGTCGCGCAGACGAAATTCATTATATATTGAATGTGCCGCGTACGTATACAAAAGTAAGTGTTCTGTAAAAAAATGTTCGTACCCAATTCCTGTAATTGCCATTGTCATGGATACATTTTCGGCCAAAATCGGGTTATTTGGAAGCGTAATATTTTGTTGGATATTTCCGAAGAAATTGTCCAAGGTTGCAAAAGCCTGAATTGCATCCTTATGATTGTTATTCAGATAATGACGGACATTCGATTTTGGAACACCAATGGTATATGTCCAGTTGGGATGAAACTCTCTGAAATAATTAAAAAGCGGTAAGGGATAGTTTCGCCCCGGCGTAGTTGAATAGGTTAGTCCTAAGATTAAACGCGAGGGATGCGGGATTGAATCGCCCTTTTTATCTTTAATAAAATACACAGCACCTTCATAGATGATGTCATCATTTACGATATTATCTTTAAAATTAGATTGCAATTTCACACCTCCCTTAAAACCAATTCTCCAGTCGTTTTCCAACTTGAAGGTATAACCCAAATAGGCATCTATTTGCTGTACGCTGCTTATAACATTGGGGTCGAATGGAACCGGATCTTCAATATTGATATCAACATAACGATATTCTAATCCAACTACTATAAACTGTTTGGACTCGCCATACAACGGAATGGGAACCTGAACAAGCGCCCTAAAGCGATTTATAGAGTTATCTGATTTTGCAAAAGGAATGTGTAAATACTCTATCCTGGCCAAATCTGTAGTTTGGGCCGTGAGAGTAATAGCAAACAAGAAAAGAACAATACATACTCTAAAATGCTTTTTCATAAAAATTTCTCCTGATCAATCCTCTGCCAAGTTAGCCGAAAGATCTGTATTTGTTTGGTTTGTAAATAAATGAACGTCCCTTTGAGGAAATGGAATGGTAATGTTATTATCACGAAAAAGAGTATCAATTCGAAAACGTATTTCACTTTTAATACGGGGATCGACAAAACTATCGGTTATAAAAAAACAAATACTAAACACGAGTGCCGAATCACCAAAATCTTCGAACAAAACGAATGGTTTTGGAGTTTTTAAAACTCCTTTTTGTGATGCAACACTTTCTAATAACAGTTTTTCCACCTTTTTAGTATCACTGCCATAGGCAACACCCACTCGTACCAATTCTCTTGTGGTTCGATGGTTTTGGGTGTAATTATAAATTGTGTCGGTAATAAATTTGTGATTTGGGATGATAATAATTTTGTCATCTCTTGTTAATGCTCTGGTAGTGCGAAGTTTAATCTCCATCACGCGACCAACTTTCCCTTCAATTTCAATAACATCACCTACCAAGAGCGACTTGTCTATTATTATAAAAATTCCCGCAATTATATCCTGAAACAGTTCTTGTAACGCCAAACCCAATCCCACTAATAAGGCGGCCGATGCGGCTAAAAAAGGCGTTATGTTAATTCCCCCTAAACTAAGTACCGAGAAAACAACGATGATATAAGTGACATATTTTATAAACTTGAATACGCTTATAAATTTTAACTTGTCAGTAGTCTCCATTTTCCGGGTGAAGAGTATCCGGATCCATTTAAGCAGAAAACTGGCAACAATAAAAGATACCGCTATAAGCAACAATAAACCAACAGTGATGTCAATCTGCTTATCTCCTTCTCCAAAGTGAACGCCTAATTCGAGAAAATCCTTTATACCTCCCCAAATATCATCTTTCACAACTTCAGAAATCTTTTCTTTTACGTTTTCCTCTTGCACTTTTTTTAGTACTTAAGCCATTTAATTATCTCTCTATAGCTGGGCTTTTTGCCGTACATTAAAATACCAACGCGGTAAATTTTTGCCGCAAACCAAACCGTTCCGATAAATGTAGCAAATAAAATTGCAACTGAAAGTATTTGTTGCCAAACTGGAACACCAAACGGAATTCTCATTAACATTACAACCGGTGAGGTTAACGGTATGTACGAAAAAACTTGGGAGACAGTTCCATGCGGATTGTCAATTACTGTGAAAAATCCAACATATACCGCCAAAATTAAAGGTAGTAAAATTGGAAGCATAAACTGCTGAGTGTCGGTCTCACTATCTACTGCCGCACCAATGGCTGCATACAAAGAAGCATATAGTAAATATCCTCCTATGAAAAATAAAATGAACATGATTATGAGATTGGCAATGGGGAGTTTCCCTATTTCAACAAAAACTTCCTGCATTATATTTTCGGCGCCAACACCGCTGTTTTCGAGCATTTGCTGCTGGGGAGATTGCATGGCAGAAGGGTCTATGCCAAATATTGAAGTAACAATCATACTTAATACCCCTAATAAAATAACCCAAGCCAGAAATTGAGTAATTCCCGCCAGGGTGGTTCCAAATATTTTTCCTAACAGAAGTTTCATTGGTTTTACCGAAGAAATAATGACTTCAATAATGCGGCTTGTTTTTTCTTCAATCACACTGCGCATAATCATGTTCCCGTATATAATGATAAACATAAAGAGCAGGTAACCGGCTGCACCTCCAAATGCCAATTTCAATCCTGAACCCAATTTTGAGGTTTCTTCCCCCTTAAAAGTTTCCAAATTTGCACTTATTCTTATACGCAAGTCTTTAATGGTTTGAGCATCGATACCTGCCTCCTTGAGTCGAAGTGTATTTACCTTTTCGGCAATTACATCTTCAATATCGTCCATTACCATCAATGAAGGAGAGTCTTCCGAATAAAATGTTATTGCCGTGGAAAGTCCTTCAATAGTAGCTGTCTTTGGAATATAAAGCAAGCCGTAATCGCTTTGTTTTTCTGAAAGTTCTTTGGCTGCTTCAAGAGAAATGTCTGATAGCAGATTGTATTGAATACTCGGAGAATCGTCAAACTGATTAGCGAACATCCCACTCTCGTCTAGCACCGAAATAACACGTATTTTATCATTATTAAGCTCCGATAAATAAGCTACCAATGAAAAGATTCCCACCATGAGTAACGGACTCAAAAACGTCATGATAATAAACGATTTATTGCGAACCTTGTTTAGGTATTCTCTTTTAATAATTAAAGAAAGGTGATTCATGGCTTAATTTTTTTGAACGGTTTCTATAAAAATGTCATTTGCTGAAGGAATTATCTCAACGAAGTGAGTAAGCTGCCCTTGTGTGGCCAAATAATTTACCAGGTCGTTTGCTGAAGCCGTTTCGGGAATTTTTATTCTGTATTGAAGTTCGTCATTTATACTTTTGAAGGAAGTGGGAATTACCTCAAATCGTTCTTGTAAGGCCCGGGCAACCTTGTCCTGATCTGCAGTGTTAATTCCTACTTCGAAGGTATTGGTTTTATAGGCACGTTTTATATCGTTCAGTTTTCCGTCTAAAATTTTATTTGCCTTATGGATAAGAGCAATATGGTCACACATTTCCTCGACAGATTCCATTCTGTGGGTTGAAAAAATTACCGTGGCTCCCTCATCTCTCAAGTTTAAAATTTCATCCTTTATAAGATTAGCATTAATAGGATCGAAGCCACTAAAGGGTTCGTCGAAGATGAGTAGCTTAGGTTGGTGTAATACAGTAACCACAAATTGAATTTTTTGTGCCATTCCTTTGGACAATTCCTGAATTTTTTTGTTCCACCAATCCCCTATTTCCAATCGGTCAAACCAGTACTTAAGTCGGATTCTCGCTTCTTGCTTGGAAAGCCCTTTTAACTGCGCCAGATAAAGGCATTGTTCTCCCACCTTCATTGTCTTGTACAAACCTCGTTCTTCCGGCAAATAGCCTATATGCTGTATATCATTGGGGTGCAGCGGCTTACCATCCAAAAAGATCATTCCGGAGTCGGGCATCGTTATTTGATTGATAACTCGAATAAGGGTAGTTTTTCCTGCTCCGTTAGGGCCTAAAAGTCCAAAAATGCTTCCTTTAGGTACTTCAATTGATACATTGTTTAACGCTTTATAATCACCAAAGTATTTGGAAACATTTTGAGCCACTAAGAGTTTTTCCATAGTAAAAAATAAGAGTTAGTAAAGATATTGATTTGCACATGAAGTGCCCGAACTATTAAGAGTATTTTAAACAGTTGGTATGGTAAGGAGAGGTATTGTTACAAAAAATGATAAAATGGCTAAAAACAAAACCCACCCTCGATAAACAACAAAGAGGGTGGGAAAAAAATTGCTATGAAAAAGAAAAATTATCACTATTAAGAAATAGTGATTACCAAATATAATTAAATTTATTTGAATATTAACTTTTTCTTAAGAAAACATGTCCTTCACTTTTTCGAAAAACGACTTGTCTTCTTTTTCCGGTTTGGGTTGAAAATGGTCATCATTTGCCATTTTTTCGAAGAACTCTTTTTGTTCTTTACTCAACGATTTCGGAGTCCAAACATTTATGTGTACTAAAAGGTCTCCCGTACCGTATCCATTGATACTGGGGATTCCTTTATTGCGTAATCTTAAAATTTTTCCACCCTGAGTGCCCGATTCAATTTTAATCCGAACTTTTCCGGTAACGGTGTCTATTTCTTTTGAAGTTCCCAATGCCGCTTCCGAAAAACTAACGTATAAATCGTAGTGTAAATTATCCCCTTCCCGTTGTAATGAAGGGTGAGGTTTTTCCTCAATAGCCACCAACAGATCTCCCGGGATTCCATTTCCGGGGGCATCGTTTCCTTTTCCGGTTACTTTTAATTGCATCCCGTCTACAACCCCTGCCGGAATTTTTATTGAAACCGTTTCCTCGGTTGCCAACATTCCTTGCGCATCGGCATTGGCCGGTTTTTTATCTATAATTTGTCCACTACCACCACAAGTGCTGCAGGTCGCAGAAGTTTGCATGCGTCCCAAAATGGTGTTTTGAATACGCGTAACCTGTCCTTGACCATTACAGGTGCCACAGGTAGTATAGGTAGTTCCTTGAGCAACCTTTTTACGTTTAACTTTAATTTTTTTCTCTACCCCATTTGCAATTTCTTCTAATGAAAGTTGCACCCGAATACGCAAATTGCTTCCCTTTATAGTACGTCTTCCACCTCCGCTAAAACCACTGAAACCTCCAAAGTTACCACCACCAAAACTTCCACCGAAAATATCACCAAACTGACTAAAAATATCGTCCATGTTCATTCCGCCGCCGCCGCCAAAGCCACCGCCTTCGAAAGCCTGATGGCCAAATTGATCGTAACGGGCCTTTTTATCGGGATCGCTTAAGACCTCATAAGCTTCGGCTGCCTTTTTAAACATTTCTTCAGCCTTGGCATCTCCCGGATTCTTATCAGGATGATATTCAATTGCTTTTTTCCGGTAGGCCTTTTTAATTTCAGCTGCCGAAGCACCCTTAGAGATACCTAATATTTCGTAATAATCTTGCTTCATATTATTGTCCTATAACCACTTTAGGATAGCGAATTATTTTTTCGCCCAATGTGTATCCCTTTTCAATCACATCTATAATCTTCCCTTTAAGATCCTCGCTTGGTGCCGGAATTTGAGTAATCGCTTCATGCAAATCGGCATTAAAAATATCTCCCTGTTGTGTTCCAATCACTTCCAGACCCTTTGCGCGCATTGTCTCGCGAAACTTATTGCTTATTAATTCCACTCCTTTAAAAAGATTGTCATCTTCTGCTTTTTCAATCTCTTTCAACGCTCTATCGAAATCGTCCATGATTGGTAGTAATGCCACGATTACGTCCTGTCCGGCAGTCTTAAATAATTCGATGCGCTCGCGACCGGTACGCTTTTTATAGTTTTCAAATTCGGCAAACAAACGCAAGTAGCGATCCTTTTCTCCTTCCAACTCCATTTGCAATTGCTTTACCGGATCTACTTTTTCCTTTTTAGATTTTATATCTGATGTTGCCTGCTCCTTTGTCTGAACTTTTTCTTCTACAGCAACTTCCTTATTTTTATCTTTTCTGCTCATAAATGAGATTCTTTTCTGTTTAATTCTGTGGGGAGCAAAAGTACTGCCATTTCTTATAAAATGTCAAAATGTCACAGTATTATTTAGTATATAATTAAGATAGATTGGTAAATGGTATAGGTACTTTTGCCTCTTTAACCATATAACGTAATTAAAAATGAAAAAAATTGTTTTGAAAAGTATATTGACGGCATTTGTATTTATCGCATTTGTTGCATGTAAAGAAAAAGGAAATGATGCCATGGCGGGTGCTGCACAAGAAGTTGCCGAAGCAACGGCCGAGGCTGTAAATTATAGTGTTAATCTTGAAGATTCTCAAATAACCTGGAAAGGTGAAAAGCCAACCGGAACACATCACGGTACCGTTCAACTTGCATCGGGAACCCTTGCAGTGAAAGAAGGAAATGTAGAAGCCGGAACTTTTATAATCAATATGAACACCATTACAGATCTTGATTTGGATGGGAAGTCGAAAGAAAGCTTAGAAGCACACTTAAAAGGAACTGTTGCCGGTAAAGAGGGTGACTTCTTTAATGTAAATCAGTATCCAACTGCCACTTTCGAAATGACAGGAACATCCGAAAAAGAAGGAAAAACATACGTGAGTGGTAATCTTACTATCAAAGATAAAACTCACGCTATCGAATTTCCTGCTACAATTTCAAGCGATGGTACAATGGTAAAACTTATCAGCGAGCCATTTGTAATTGACAGAACCAAATGGGATGTAAATTTTGGATCTAAATCGGTATTTGATAATTTAGGAGATAAATTTATTAACGATGATGTTGAAATCACCATTCGTTTGGTCGCTTCAAAATAAAATTGCTTAATCTATTTAAAAAGTATGGGGCGGCCGTTGGCCGCCCCATACTTTTTTACAACAAATCTTCTAATGCAGTTTCTATTTTGGCATGGCGAAAGATATACCGGTTTTCTTCTATCTTATGCGAACTTACCAGTTGCCCGTCCAATACCAAAGTTGCCATTTCTCCCAGACCAATTTTTAGCAAAAAACCCGGAATTTTAGGAAGCCAAATTGTCTTGTTTAATCGCAATGCAATGTGCTTTGTCAATTTTTTGTGCGTGACAGGGTTAGGTGCAACTCCGTTGTAAATTCCTTCGAGTTCGTTTTGCAGTATGTGATAGTAAATTTCTACGATATCCTCAATATGAATCCAGGATTGCCATTGCTCACCGCTACCTAATACTGCTCCCAAACCCATCTTGATAGGTTTTGCAATTTGCGGTAACGCTCCTTCGTTGGAAGCTAATACCAGCCCCGTTCTTACTTTAGAGACTTCCATTCCCAATGTTTTAAATTGATCGGCTGCAGCTTCCCATGCAACTACAACCTCGGCCAAAAAAGTGTCACCAACTTCTATATTTTCTTCAGTGTAAAGTTTTGTTTTTGAAGCCGGATAAATTCCTACTCCACTCGCCGAAATAAAATGCTTCACGTCATGCTTCATCGAGGTAAGTGTACTGTATAGAAGATTCGCCGATTCTACTCTGCTTTCAAGAATAACTTTTTTGTATGCGTTGGTCCAACGTTTTGAAATAGATGCTCCTGCAAGGTTAATAATTACCGAAACTCCTTCAAATGCCGCAGTGTCAATCTCCTGCTTTTGCGGATTCCAATAAAACCCCTTGTAATTGGAGGTGTGTTCCAACTTTTTCTTATGGGTAGTTAGATAGTGTACTTCTACTCCTTCTCTGAGGCATTTTTCACTCAATGCTTTTCCAATCAAACCTGTAGCCCCGGTAATTAAAATTCTCATGCTCAATTTTTACCAGAAGATACAATTTGAAATACAAACCGGCTTAAGGTTTAACGGAATATTATGACTCTAAAAAAAAATCGAAAAGCAGCAATGCAAAATTAATTAATCCCGCTTTAAAGCGCGTAACATTTCTCGCTTTCCCGGAGGTCCGGGCAATCGCTCAACGGTAAACCCTACAGCTTGCATGGCACGTCGCACACTTCCTTTAGCCGAATACGTTACCAAAACCCCATTTTCCTTTAATGCATCAAACATCTTTTGAAAAATAGCTTCGGTCCACAATTCGGGTTGCACACGGGCTCCGAAAGCATCAAAATAAATTAGGTCGTAGTGTTTAAAGACGTTGATTTCTGAAAAATACAGCTTCTGTTTTGTGAGATTAAATTGCTTAATTATTTCTGAAGTGGTTTCCCATGGAACTTCGTGAAGCTTATTAAAATGGTGTGCCGAAGCATTTAGATTTTCGGCATAATTTAATTGGACTATTTCGGACGGTGCTACAGGATAAGCTTCGGTTCCTGTATAATTTATAGATAGCGATAACTTTTCTGCTTCCAATAAAGTGAGAAAAGCATTCAACCCTGTTCCGAAGCCTATTTCCAATATTGAAACCGGTTGCCCGGGATTTTGAGCCGCATAAAAATGCAATCCGTTTTTAATAAAAACGTGTTGTGCTTCGGCGATGGCACCGTGGATAGAGTGATATTGTTCGTTCCATTCCGGAAGATGAATGGTAACCGATCCATCTCCGGTAATACGAATCTCACGTTTCAAAACTTATTGTTTTTCGGGCTCGCCTAAATTAGTATCAGGAAGTAAAACTCCCGAAGAGATAAAAGAAAGGGTTCTTTTAGGTTCGGTAATCGCCTCGATTTCCTTTTTGGATTTTCCGGCATCTTCGGCGTAATGACGCTGTTCTTCGACACTTACTTCTTCAACAAAGGCAACTCCTTCAACTATAACCGATTGCCCCGCAATATCTTTCGGCATAAAAAATCCATAATCCTTAAATTTCACCATGGCCTCTTCCTCTCCCATATCCATTCGCATCCAACAACCTTTATTTTGGCATACCTCTTTTACTTCCGAAGTAAATTTAACCGTAACAGTATCGCCTGCTTGTAGGCCTTTGTATTTTTCAATAATTTCAGCCTTTGAAAGCACTCCTTCGTCCGAAATTTTATCACCAAACGACTGATAGGCAACAGCGTTGGCGTCCATTGTATTTTCCTTTTTCTTATCTTCGTTACATCCTGCAATTAGTAATGTAAGGGCTGCGATAATAAATAGTTTTTTCATAGTAAATATTTCAAAAATCATTGAATATATAAGATACTGCAATTTTATTACTTTTTTCGGTTTTATATGGAGTAAATTTTATATAATTTTGTAAGCTAAACAATCCCTCCTATGAGCAGTATCACCCAAGACAAAGTTTCCATTAAAAAAATAGCGTCGACCCGGATTCATGAAGTTGATTTTAATAACCTGGTTTTTGGGAAATCCTTTTCAGATCATATGTTCGAATGTGATTTTAAAAACGGTGAATGGCAAAATCCAATTATTAGACCATACGGCCCTTTAACAATCTCACCGGCTGCCAAAGTATTTCACTACGGACAGGCAGTTTTTGAAGGAATGAAAGCCTTTAAGGATGATAATGGTAAAGTATTCTTGTTTCGGCCGGAAGATAACCTTATCAGAATTAATAAATCGTCCAAACGAATGGCGATACCTGAATTTCCGAAAGATCTATTTTTTGAGGCCTTGCATAAATTACTCGAATTGGACAGTGCCTGGGTGAAGCCGGGTGTTGGTAATTCACTTTATTTGCGACCGTTTGCAATGGCTACCGAAGTGGGTGTTTCGGCATCACCTTCAAATGAATACAAATTCATTATTTTACTCTCTCCTGTGAATGCCTATTACTCGGGAGATGTACGTGTTCTTATAGCCGAAAAATACAGCCGTTCCGCCAATGGAGGCGTTGGATTTGCAAAGGCAGCCGGTAACTACGGCGCTCAATTCTATCCAACCAATCTGGCGCGTGAAAAGGGTTTCCAACAAGTAATTTGGACAGATGCCAATGAGCATGAATATTTGGAAGAGGCAGGAACCATGAATGTCTTTTTCAGAATAAACGACACTTTAATAACGGCACCAACCGGGGATCGTATATTAGACGGAGTTACTCGAAAAAGTGTGATTGCATTAGCAAAACATGACGGGATAACGGTCGAAGAACGCCCTTTGAGTGTGACTGAGCTCGTTGCCGCTGCAAAGGACGGTTCACTAAAAGAAATTTTCGGATCGGGAACAGCCGCAGTAATTAGTCCGGTGAGTGCTTTCGGATATAAAGAGAAGGTATTTGATCTTGAAAAGCAGGAAAACGGATATGCTACCCGATTTAAGAAGGAATTGATGGATATCCAGTACAATCGAAGCGAAGATCCTTTTGGATGGCGTTACGAAGTATAACTAAGCGAATTTCCTAACTATTGCACGATACTTTCAAAAAAGCAACTCTATATATTTATTTATCGAGGATTGCCTGAATGTTGGGTTTAAAATAATTTGGGCCTTTTAATACCTTGCCGTCTTCTCTGTAGATTGGTTTTCCGTCGGCACCCAACTTACTCATATTACTGCGCTGAATTTCAGTAAAGACTTCTTCAATTTTGTGCTGCATGCCGTGCTCAATAATTGTTCCACACAAAATATACAACATATCGCCCAAAGCATCGGCAACTTCCACAAGATCGTTGTTATTAGCGGCCTCAAGATATTCTTCATTTTCCTCCCTCATTAACTTGTATCGCAACAAATTTTTTGGTTCACCCAGGTCGGCCTTGGGCGTCTCTCTGCTTCCCAATTTGAAGGCATCGTGAAATTCTCTAACAGCCGCAATTTTGTTTTTCATAGTGTGGTTTTAAGATTGTACTTTTGTCTTCGTAAATCTACAATTTATGTTTAGCACCTCCCAATTAATTTTCGCGATATGTTTTCTTATCGGGTTTGTAATTTTAATGATTTTCAGCTACCGAAAAGATAAAAAATTGCATAAGAAACATTACAAGGGCAGTTTTTGGGTTTTGATAGGGTTTATTGTTTTTGTGTTAGCATTAATAGCTATAAAGTCTTATTTAAAGGGGTAAATCACTTCCTATCGTTTTTCTTGCCGATTAAAATCCACTTTTGGACTCTTATTATTTTCGAAGACTATATTTAAGATTAAAGAATACCCGGTAAAGGGTATTTTAAGTTTATAAGAAAATTATAAATTGCATCAAAGAAATCACATGTGTAATTTCTGCGAATCGGTTTTATTGAACCACTCTTTATTCTTGTTTTAATATCTTTAGTGGCTTATAATTAACAGCAGCCGAACAACCTATTAAAAATCAAGGAAAAGCCTAAAAAGTGGAAAATATCTTCAACAATGAAATAAGCATCTTAATTGAAATCTCATAATGATAACATTAGCTATTGCTGAAGATCATCAATCGCTCGTTGATGGTATTACCCTTCTTTTAAAATATGAAGAACATATCGAAATCGTTGGGGTAGCAAATGATGGAGAAGCACTTTGGGAAATAGTACAAAAAAAACAGCCTAAAGTTGTTCTTACAGATATTAAAATGCCAAAAATGGATGGAATCGTTGCTACAAAACTCATTAAAAAGCAATTTCCAAACACTAAGGTAATTGCGTTTTCTATGTTCGATCAAGAAGATGCCGTAAGTCAGATGCTTGAAGCTGGAGTTTCGGGATATCTTCTAAAAAACTCCCCTTTAGAAGAAGTTTTAAAGGCTATTGAAACGGTTGCCAATGGAAATGAATTTTTTGATGCTTCATTAAATATTGATTCCATAAAAGAAGGAGCATTGTTTAGTAATTCAAAACCTATCCTTTCTAAAAGTGAACAAGAAATCTTAAAATTGATTGGAGAAGGTAAATCTACAAGTGAGATTGCGAATATTCGCTTTACGGCTGTTTCTACGGTAGAAAAGCATCGAAAGAACATGATTCACAAACTAGGGCTTTCAGGAAAAGGAGAATTGTTACGCTATGCCATCGAAAAAAAATATGATTTTGAATAACCCATGAAAATAAAGATCGTAGTTATAGTTACAATGCTGTTTGGAATTAACGTGCACAGTCAAACGCAAAAGGATTCCTTATTTAGAGTTTGGAAAAACACCTCGCTTGCAGATACAGTTAGAGCAAATGCACTCAGCACCTTAATATTTAATGAATATCAATATAAAAAACCCGATAGTGCTTTACAATTGATTGAGAAATTAGACAATTTCACTATCGAAAGACAACTGGCTACTCAACAGGCAGATGTATATATATTAAAAGGAAATGTATACACGGTCTATGGAGATAATATTAAAGCCATAGAGTCTTACCAAAAAGCTTTAAAACTGTACGAAAACTTCAATGATCCAGGCGGAATTACAACATCCCTTAATAATATTGGACGTGTCTATAAAACACTTTGGAATTTTGACAAAGCCTTAGACTATTATAACAGAAGTTTGCAAATAGCCGTTGCCATTAAAGATAAAAGTGCAGAATCTCGAGCACTTGTCAATATTGGAAATATTTATAATGATAAATTTAAAGTTGATGAGGCCTTATCTTACTATGTAAAAAGTCTGGAGTTAAACTTAGAATTAAATGATAAGGTGGGAGAATCCATCACGCTTCAAAATATTGGTCTTAATTATACCAAAAGAAAGGAATATGACAAAGCCTTGAATTATTTTACACAAAGTCTTGCTATTAGTGAAGAACTGGATGATTATTACTCCCAATCCAATATTCTAATTGCTATTGCCCAATTATACTACACACAAAAAAAATACCCACAACTAATAAAGTTTGCTAAAAAAGCATTAGAGACAGCCCAAAAAGTAAAAAGTATACAATTACAAAATAGGGCAAACTACTTTCTTTATACAGGCTACAAAGCCTTAAATGACTACAATAAAGCTTTATACCACCATGAAGAATCTATTAAACTCTTGGATAGTCTTAAACTTGTTGAAACGAATAAAAGAATTCAAGAAATAGAATTTGAAAAAGAAAGGAGTACAGATAGTATCATCAACCATGAAAACATATTAAAACAACATATGGTTTTTGATCAAGAAATTGAAATTAAAAAGAGAGAGAATAAAATCGTCCTTGTTGCTTTTTCCGGACTCTTAATTCTAATGGGCTTTATTGCTTATTATATTTTTACCAGAATCAAACTTAAACAACGTATTGTTGAACGGGAGAAAGAAATTGAAATTCAAAAAAAGGAAAAACTTCTTAAAGAACAAGAACTTACTACAATTGACGCCATGATTGAAGGGCAAGAGAAAGAACGTAAACGTCTCGCTATGGATTTGCACGATAGCCTTGGCGCAACGCTTTCAGCAGCAAAATTGCAGTTCAATCATCTTGCCAATAACAAAGATCAAATTCTTAAAATGGAAGAGCTTTTTAACAAGACGAGCTCTTTAATTGATCAGGCCTATGCCGAGGTTCGTTCTATATCACATTTAAAGAACAGTGGCGTCATGGCAAAAGAAGGGTTACTACCTGCCATATATTCTTTGGCAAAGAATGCTTCAGCACATGGTAAATTAAAAATCGAAGTTCAGGATTTTGGAGTAACTCATAATTTCGATACGACCACTGAAGTTACGATTTTCAGAATAATTCAAGAATTGGTCACAAACATTATTAAGCACTCTCAGGCTGCGGAGGCAAATATTTCTCTCACTCAACATAAAATGATGCTTACCATCATTATTGAAGATAAAGGTGTTGGTTTCATACCACAATTAATTGATACCAAAAAAGGAATGGGGCTTTCAAGTATAGAAAAACGTATAGAGCATTTAAACGGATCTTTCGAAATCGACAGTACCCCGGGAAAAGGAACTACGGTCATAATAGAACTCCCGCTACATTAGTTCAAAAAAAAAGAGCAATAAAAACGCCTTCACAAAGGTCATCATTTTAAAAAATATACCCTTTATCGGGTATTTTTTTTGAGTGTGTGCAAAGCTATTTTTACAACAACTAATATAAGATATTCAATTATGAAAAAATTAAAGCTCCTTATTTTGATTACCCTTATCCTTGCAAATTTTTCTTGCGAGAAAGAAGAAGAAACCAGTGAACCGGAAATAGAAGTAAATGAGACCTCTATTATTCCGGCATCCACTTCAGGAAGACCAAATAACTATTTAGGCTGTATAGAAATTTCCAGTAGGATAACTACCATTGAAGTTTGGGATCACGGGCAAATTGATGGCGATATTATTTCCATTATTGCCAATGGCAACACCATTATCAATCAAGAAGTATTAGATGGACCCAGCAATCCTATTACCGTGGACTACGACTTTACTAATAATGGCTTCAATTATATTACGTTGTTTGCTCATAATCTGGGAGATATACCGCCAAATACTTGTACTATAGCAATAAATGGGGTTCAATTTGTTTTAGAAGCAAATCTGGATGCCAATGGTTCCATCGATGTAATAGTTACCGGATATGGGGTTGACTGTTCAGATTCCGGAGGTGGCGGTTCAGGTGGTGGAGGCAATGGGAATGATACAGGTGCTCTAATATTTTATGTAAATGAAGACCTTGGTTGTGGCCCAATTAATGTAAATCTGGAAGGCGTTGGTAGCAATACCATCACAGGATACTATGGATCAACTCCGGATTGTGGAGCCAGTGGTGGTGCAAATTTTAGCGATCTAGATCCCGGAGTCTATTCTTATACAGCCTCATGCTCAGACACAAATTGGTCCGGAACCGTAACAATTGAGGCTGATACATGTTTGAAACAACTTTTACTTCCGGGCTCCGGTGGTGGTGGGGGTGGAACTACAGGTGATGTGAAATTTTGGATTAACCAAGACTTTGGTTGTGGAAATATTTCTGTAAACGTATCAGGGGTTGGAAGTTCAACAATATCAGGATATTTTGGTTCAGCGCCAAGCTGTGATAATTCATCGGCGGGTGGAAACTTTAATGATCTTAACCCGGGGAATTATAACTATGATGCTAGTTGCAGTGGATATACCTGGCAGGGTTCTTTCACAATTACTGAAAATCAATGCCTTCAATTTCAATTAACGCTTTAGTTCATTCTTGAACTAATTATTAACTAACCAAGTTTATTGAAGCCTCTTTTATAGAGGCTTCTTTAATAAATACCCCTTACCGGGTATTGAATAGCCGCAATAATTACATCAATTTTACAGTAGTAGGAACAGATTGTGATTGTAGTTTGTTTGAATAAATTTCCCCCTTGGGTGAGGAGCAAAGGGGGGTATTTTAAAGCCTCAAAGAAGATTATTACAATTATAAATTTCAATCCAAATAAGTAAAGAAATTTAACTAACTAAACTTTTAAAAAATGGAAAAAAAATTAACACTACTAACACTTCTATTGACTCTTTGTTTTTTAACATTCACAACTACCGAAGCATTTTCAGAAGTAGTAGGCGGAAAAAAAGTAGCCATTGGTGTTTCCCAATCTGATGCAGAAATTTGGGTGAATGGAAGAATGATTGCCAAAGGCAATACAGAAATCAATGTTGAAAGAAATGCTTGTGTAAACATTTCTATACGAAAAGTGGGATACTTAGAAGAACAACTTGAAATTTGTAATAACAAGACCTCCATTTGGGAAAAATCAAAGTATTTCGAAATGAAACGAGATGATTCCTATGATGCTTCGATTCAAACAGATATTGCCAATATCGATATTGAGCTGGTTGTTAATTCGATGGATAAGGAAACCGCATGGAAATTAATTAATCAAATTGTTCTTGGTTATATTGATGTTATTGAAATGACCGATAAGGATACGGGATATCTTCGTACTGCTTGGTCCTTAAAGACCTTTCAACAGAATACGGTAAGAACCAGAATTATTGTAAAAGAGTCTTCTTCAAACCCCCTGGTCTTTAAAGCTAAACTTATTAGTGAAGCTTCCGGTTCGGCGCTTACTAGTGTGAAAAGTGATGAATTATATAAAGTTTGGGATCGTGTATTACGGTCATACTCCGATGTAATTTCCGAATTTCAAGCACGTGTAAAATAAGCCTATTACATTGTTGTAATAAAAAGGCTGCCCTTTGGCAGCCTTTTTTTAATGAGACCTCTTAGAGGTATATTAATTCTTCGCAGGAAGGTTGGTGTTTTCCTTCGCGTACATCCATATCTGCTCCTCGAAAGTTGCAGGTTGTTCAACATTAAACCCTACAATATCTCATTTATTGTTCATCTTGGGTACTATTACCGGATGTACAAATCCGCTGTAAATTGCTTATTACTTTCCATTACTTCAGGGTGTAACGTTTGATCCACTTTTACACGGTAGCCTTCAACTAAAGCTTCGACTGCTGCAAAATCACCTTCAGTGTTTATTGGTTGTGTCTCCATAAGTAATCCTTGACAATTGCTTCGCTTTTTCCAGAATTGAAATACTTATAAAGGAGTATTTCGAGGGAAATAATTTGTCCCTATCATTGATCTTTAAACATCATCACAATACTTATGAAAAAATTACAACCATTATTTACACTTTTATTACTTACATCCCTTTTTGTTTCTTGTGAAAAAGAGGAGAACGATATCACGGGCTGTACAGATCCGTTAAGCTACAGTTACAACTCCGACGCGGTTTCAGACAATGGTAGTTGCCAGTATTATTACGGTGGAAGAGAAAAAGGACAGCTTGATGTTGGTTCTGAAATTGACATGAATAATGAATTCGATATCTACGTAGATGGTGAATTTGTTGGCCGATTAAGCTTTTATTTCCCCGGCGGATTGGAATGTGGAAACCCAAATGCAGTGGGTAGTATCTTTGCCTCCGGCAATCATACTGTTAGAGCTGTAGGTAACGGTGGTAGCCCGGTACGAGAAGGCATCATCAATCTGGAAGCACAAGATTGTAAGGTAATCCTTGTCGAAAATTTACCACTCATCGGTGGCGGAGGTGGCGGTGGTAATGCCACAGGGGATGCGATCTTTTGGGTAAATAGTGACTTTGGTTGCGGCCCCATTACAGTAAACCTTTCAGGGGTAGGAAGTACTACGATTAACGGTTTTTTCGGGTCGGCTCCTAATTGTACTGATACCGGTTCGGGCGGAAATTTTAATAATCTAAACCCGGGTGTATATAGTTTTACAGCTTCCTGTTCCAGTCAGAATTGGTCCGGATCTATCACCATTACAGAAAACGGATGCCTGCGACAAGAACTAACCAGCTCCGGAGGCGGAGGTGGTGGAAGTAATACAGGAGATGTAATCTTCTGGACTAACACCGATTTGGGTTGCGGTCCTATTTCAGTAACAGTTTCGGGTGTGGGCGGCTCGACCATAACCGGGTATTATGGAAGTACACCAAATTGTTCTAATTCCAGTGCCGGCGGTAATTTTAATAACCTAGCCGTTGGAAATTACTCTTTTACAGCCAACTGCAATGGCTATAACTGGAGTGGTAATTTTACGGTGTCTGAAGACGTATGTCTTACTTACCAGCTTTACTAAAATAAAAATCAAATAAAATTTATAAAACAATTATGAAAAAAAATATAATAGTAACCATAGTATGCTGTCTACTACTCGTTGCATGTTCAAAGGATGGCGGAAATGATAATCCTTCAGAAACCTTGCAGTATGTATTCTCCGGGACCATGAGTACCCCGGATATAAGCAACCCGTTTGAAGGAATAATTACTATTGAAACGAACGGTACTTTCAAGCTGGAATCTGTTTCAGGTACTATTAGAGGGAGTGCTCAAAGTGAAGATTCGGAATATGAAATTTCTGTGACTTCCAGTGACGGACTTTTTGAAGGCACTACTAATTTTTCAGGATCTTTAAATACTGCTTCCGAAAATTTTTCGTTCAGTGGAACCTATAAAGACGGAAAGCCGTTATCCGCAGGGGGTTCAATTATACCTGTTGTAGAAACAGCTCCGGACGGCGGATATTCAGAATTGAACAAATCGACCGTACTATTTTCTCACAATGAAAGCTGTGTGGCTTCAGTAACAATCAACGGTATTACTTTAAGCCCGTTAAATCAGCACTATTATGACGACGCTTTATGTGCCGCCTTCTATTCACAGTATTTGAGTATTCCTACCAACGCAGATAATGAAACATCTGAGGTGTTTTGTAATACCATTCGAATCTTAGACCTTAATGGGGAATATATTACTGTTGTAGATTGTTCATCGGCTAAATTTGTTTTAAACAAGAACACTAATTATACTTATACGGTCAATTGGGAAAACGGAGAAGTAACAACCGGAGAATTTACTTCTCTTGGTGGTGGACAAAATTTAGCTATCTGTATAGAAAATGACGGTCCGGAATGTGGTGGCCAAGGAGGAAATACCGGAGAAGGCACTTACACTTTTGAATCTTTAGGCACGTTTACCGGACAGACATCATGCGACACTGAAGGCACATTGACCATTAGTAATGTTGGGATAACATTGAGTGTATATTGGACTAATGTTTCCGGGGACTTCAATTTTACTCCTGAATATTTTCAAACCAACAACTGTAATGATTGTCCAATTGTAATTGTTTACGATGGCACAACTGATAAAACCTATGTATCGGAAAGTGGGTCAGGGACATGGAATGGCAATGACTTTTCCTTTAATGCCTCCATGCGTCTTGCTGAGGGCACTGAACTGGTAGGACCTAACTACAACCTCAACGGCAGCCTTAATTGCGAATAGTTATTTGAACGCCAATAAAAAAGGCAGACCGTAACCGGTCTGCCTTTTTTTATTAGAGCTATTTACTTAGTTAATTCTTCGTAGGAAGATTGCTGTATTCCTTCGCGTACATCAACATCTGCTCCTCGAAAGTTGCAGGTTGTTCAACTGTAAAACCTACAATATCTCCTTCGTCGTTCATCTTTGGCACTAGCAACGGATTTACAAATCCGCTATAAGGTGCAGCTGTAAATTGCTTGTTGCGTTCCAATACTTCAGCATGTAAAGCTTGATCTACTTTTACGCCGTAACCTTCAACCAAAGCTTCTACTGCTGCATAATCACCTTCCGATTTAATACGTTGTGTCTCACGTAGTAATTGTCCGAATAATTCATGTAATTTATCGTAATCGTTGATGTTGTAATAGGTTTTTCCATCACGCGTAATTTTTTCAATTACATTGTCTGCTTTGCCTTTTTCAAAAGCCCAGGCAGAAACCCATTGACGGTTACGCATGTGCGATTCTTCAACATTATCACCTAAATTCAAACGAATTAATTGAGTCATCAATCCATTTCGGATATAGCCATCATACGCAGCCATTCCCACTTTTTTCCAGTCGTCAACCAAACCTAATTCCTGTAATTTCGGGTTGTATAAATAGTACAATCCAACAAGATCGGCACGTCCTTCTTCCAAAGTGGACGCATACGTCTTTAATGTTTCTTTGGTTTCACCAACACCCGGATTTAATTGTCCCGATGCATGACCTATTACTTCATGTAAGGCGGTATGTAACTTGTCTCCTATCTGACCGTATTTTTCTTCCAGAGCCAATTCTTCTTCGTCGTGAACAAATTCCTTTAAACGACCTGAGCTCGCAGCATTGTTGTAGGCTTCGATAATGTTTCCAAGAGAAACCGACTTACTTCCAACCGCTGCACGAATCCAGTTTGCGTTTGGCAGGTTTACTCCAATTGGAGTACTTGGAGAAGCATCTCCCGCCTCACCGGCAACATGTACCACCTTGTAAGTAACGCCTACAACAGTGTCTTTTTTGTGTTCTTCCATCAAAGGTGAGTTGTCTTCAAACCACTGCGCATTTTCAGACAATACTGCCATTTTTTGTGACATATCGAAATCCTTTATCTGTACAATTGTTTCGTAAGAACCTCTGTATCCCAGCGGGTCGTTATACACTTCGATAAAACTATTGATATAATCTATATTTCCTTCGGTAGCTGAAGTCCACGCAACATTATAATCGTCCCAGGTTTGAAGATCTCCTGTTTTGTAATATTGAATTAACAAGCCCAAAGCATCTCCTTGCGCCTGATTTTCAGCAACACCTTTTGCCTTTTCCAACCACTCCACGATCTTATCGATAGCGGCACCATATAATCCTCCCGATTTATAAACACGTTCTTTCAACACGCCGTTCTCTTTTACCAATTGAGAATTAAGTCCGTAAGAAAGTGGCTTTTCAGGGTTTGGTGACTTCTTGTTTGCATAAAAAGTTTCCACATCCTTATTGGTCACATCAGGTCCGTAGAAATTCACGGCAGATTGTGCCACATTGTCTATTCCTTTCGCCTGATTTACCTTCTTCATATCGGCGTCATTAAAAATTACGTCGAAAGCTTCTCCTTCAAGAACAGTGCTTGTTTCAGTTAATAAAGTCTTCAAATAGTCTGAAGAAAATTCGGGTTTTAGTTTGTCATTCGAATAATGATGGTGAATTCCGTTAGAGAACCACACTCGTTTCAAATAGGTTTCAAAATTTTTCCAGTCGGTTGTGGTTTTATCCCCTTGATACGAAGTATAAACATTCTCCAGTGCCTTCCTGATGGTCAAGTTATGACGATAATTCTGGTCCCACATAATGTCTCTTCCGGCCAAACCTGCTTGAGTAAGGTAATACACCAGTTTTTGTTCTTTCAAAGTAAGGTTATCCCAACTCGGAATTTGATATCGTAAAATTTTAACATCGGCAAACTGAGTCACGTTATAATCAAACTCGGCAGCTTCTACGTTAGCAACATCTTGAGTGTCTTTTTTATTCTTATCATCTGCACAAGACATAAAAAGTAACCCACTCATAGCCACAGCTATAAAAAAAGTATTCTTCATTTTTAAGTTTTATTGGTTTTCAGCAAATGTAACAAAATATTAAATGTTAAAAATGATTATCTTAGCACAAATAACCAACAACAGCTATCCCTATGAAAATCTTAAAATATCTTTTGTTTCTAATCCTCATCGCCATAATTGGCGGAGCCATCTATTTTGGTACAAAGGATGGTAGTTTCGATGCTTCTGAAAGTAAAGTCATGGATGCTCCGGCTCCTGTAATCTTCAATAACATTAAGGATTATAAAAATTGGCAGGAATGGGGTCCATGGATGAAGATTGATTCGGCTATTGTTATTAATTATGCTGAAAAAACCGAAGGCGAAGGCGCTTCCTACTCCTGGAGTAGTGACCATATGGAAGTAGGAAACGGTTCCATGAAAACGATACGTGTTATTCCGAATAAAGAAATAGATCAGAAAATAACTTTTAACACCCCGATTGGCGATAGCGAAAGCGATGTTTACTGGCGTTTTGAAGAAACCGAAACCCCCGGTCAAACTAAGGTTACCTGGGGTATGAAGGGAGAACAGTCTTTTATGGAAAAGGTATTTATGGCATTTCAGGAGGACGATATGGAAACCGGAATAAAGCAAATGTTTCAACAAGGCCTAAATGATATTGATGCCGTTGTAAAAGCCGAAATGGAAAGCTTTACAATCAATGTGGATGGTGTCACACAATACGGAGGTGGTTATTATATGTACAATACAACCGCTTCGAAGATGAATGAGATTGGTGAAAAAATGGGTTCCATGATGGGACAGGTTGCCGGATATATGGATGAAAATAAATTGAATATGGCAGGGATGCCATTCACCATCTACAATCAGATAGATGAAGCCAACGGTACTGTAATTTTTACAGCAGCAATTCCTGTAAAAGAAAGAGTAATTACACCTTCCGGAAGTCCGGTGCTATGTGGTTTTATGGAACCAACTACAACACTTAAAACAACTTTAAAGGGTAAATACGACCATCTTTCAAAGGCGTATGAAAAAGCAAAGATGTACCTGGCTGAAAACAATTTACAGGCAGATCTAAATGCAAATATGTTCGAAGTATATTCAACCGATCCGGGAGAAGTTCCGAATCCGGCCGATTGGGTGACCGAGATATACATCCCTATTATACCTCCAGTGAATCCTGAAAATTAATTGATGAAACAGTTGCTTTTGGTTTTTTTGGGTGGCGGACTGGGAAGTTCCCTCCGCTATGCAATGAGCAATTATTTAAACAGCACCCAAAACGGATTCCCATACGGAACTTTTGCAGTGAACATTATTGGAAGTTTGCTAATTGGAATTATTTTAGGCTTGGCACTTAAAACCAATGCCATTTCCCAAAATACCATGGTATTTCTTGCAACCGGTTTTTGTGGAGGCTTTACTACGTTTTCGGCATTTGCCTATGAAAATCATCTCTTCTTAAAATCGGGAGATTTTATGTCTTTTGCTTTGTATACCCTTGCAAGTTTTGTAGTTGGCTTTGCAGCTGTCTTTTTTGGGATGTGGGTTGTGAAATTTTTTTAATGGTGCTCAAATTCCTTTACCCCGGCTTCAATACGAACCAATAAATCGTTTTGCTTTGGCGGAATAGGACACGAATACCTTTTGTTATAAGCGCAATACGGATTGTACAATTTATTGAAATCCAATACAAGGCTATCTCCATCGGGAATCCATACGTCTAAGAAACGACCTCCACCATACGAACCGTCACCACTTGTTAAATCGGTAATAGGTAAAAACAAATAATCCACATATTTAGGGTCCTCTGAAGGGGTTGTACTTTGGTAAAGTTCCAAAACGAGTTCTTTCCCCTCAAGGCTAAAATGAGCCTCCCCGTATTTAACGTATTCGGGTAATCTTTCAGTTGTGGTTGGCATTAGAAAAGGAGTTTCGTTGGGAGTACGAACAAATTTTGCAGTAACTCTGTATTTCAAATCGATGGGATAAAACTCTAGTCCCTTAAAGCTTTTGAAATCTTTCGGTTCCAGAATAGTGGTTTCAGGATTTTTAAATTCATTATTTTCTGAAACCTGATGTTTCTTGATTTCTTTTATAATTTTTCGCTCACTTTGCGCATAGGTTGAGCAAATAGCCAGAAAAAGGAATAGAATTGTAAGACGTTTCATAAACTTAAATTTGAGTAAATATAACTTTTATGACTAAATAAAAATCTTTGCAATCCATTCAAATTTTTTATTACATTTGCTTCACTCATTCAAAGAACATGAAAAAAAGAACATATATGACCCTACAGAATTGTGTCGATTCACCTTCGAAACACAGGCGATGTATGTACTAATTATACTGAAATAAATTAATTCAATATAAAAACGTCCCGCCTTCCAGCGGGACGTTTTACATTTGTGACTAAACCAATGCGAAAACTATATACCAACTATATAAGCAATTTTAAAGGGCTCTCCCGGGAGATCTGGTTGCTTTCCCTCGTAACATTTATTAACCGTGCAGGCGCCATGGTAATTCCCTTTCTATCACTTTATCTGGTGAACGCGAAGGGGTTTACGCTTCCTCAGGTAGGATGGATAATGACGTGCTTCGGACTGGGATCCCTAACCGGAACCTGGATTGGAGGTAAATTGACAGACACTATAGGATTTTATAAGGTAATAATCCTAAGTTTATTTCTCGGGGGCGTAGGATTTATATTCCTTCAGTTTATAGATACCTTTTACGGTTTTTGTGCGGCGATTTTTTCATTGATTTTGGTGGCGGATGCCTACCGTCCTGCCATTTTTGTGGCAGCAGACACCTATAGTAAACCCGGGAATAAGACCAGAAGTATTACCCTTATTCGACTCGCTATTAATCTTGGATTTTCGATAGGACCGCTTATTGGAGGGATTATTATTGCAACCATCAGTTATACCTCCCTATTTTGGATAGATGGACTTACTTGTATGCTTGCCTCATTCGGGTTATTCATTTGGTTAAAACCAAAAAAATCGAAAGATCCCGAACCGGATATTACGATTAATAAAAAAGAAGGTGTTCCTCCCTACCTAAATGGGTTGTTTGTGTTGTTCATTATAATAATGATTGCTAACGGGACCACTTTTGTTCAGTACTTTTCGGTAATGCCTTTGTATTACGAAAAGGCACATTTCTTAACTGAGGATTTAATTGGCTGGTTGTTGTTTATCAATGGAGCAGTGATTGTAATTTTTGAAATGCCATTAATAACATGGCTGGAACGAAAGAAATTAACCAAGACAATGGCTACTTTTTGGGGAATCGTCTTTATCGCAATTAGTTTTATTGTACTAAATCTAACCAGCTGGAGCGGAATTCTGGTGGTTGGGATGTTACTAATGACCCTGGGTGAAATGATAGGCTCTCCCTTCTCGAACGCCTTGGCATTAGAAATGGCGCCCAAGGGCAGAAAAGGAAGCTACATGGGATTGTACAGCATGAGTTTTTCTTTTGCGCACATCTTCGGGCATAACGGAGGAATGAACCTGGTAGATACAATTGGCTTCGATAATACATGGTATATATTGTTCGCATTTTTGAGCCTAATTGCCTTGCTTACATTATGGTTGTACAAATTGCTGAAAAAATCACCTAAATTTAATACCCATGAGATTTAGACCGACTTACATGTACAAAAATTAATTTATGAAATATATACTCTATTTTATTTTCTTCGGAATGATTGCATGTGGAAATCCTTCTGAAGCAAAAAAGGAAACTCCTCAGGGTCCTACAGAAAACACATTTGTTGAGAAGACATTTCCGAAGCTGGATTCGTCGCGATACAATGTGGCATTTTTAATTATGGACGGTGTTTATAATACCGAACTTACTGCGCCTTACGATATTTTTCAGCATACTGTTTTCAGAGAAAATATCAAAGCCATGAATGTGTTTACAGTTGCAAATACCGATGCCGCTGTAAGAACTTTCGAAGGACTACGGCTGTTGCCCGATTTCAATTATACCACAGACAGTCTCCCTAAAATAGACATTCTGGTTGTTCCCAGTGCCGAACATCATATGGACACCGATTTAAACGACGATGCCATGCTGCAATTTGTAAAAAAGGTAGCTATAGAAGCTCAATTTGTGACTTCCCATTGTGACGGGGCCTTTGTTTTAGCAAAAGCCGGACTTTTAGAAGGAACTGTTTCTACGACCTTCCCAAGTGATATCGATGCTATGCGCAGCATGTTTCCCGGTTTAGATATCAGAAAAGATGTTCTTTTTGTACACGACGATAAATACATAACGTCAGCCGGAGGCGCAAAGAGTTTTGAAGCTGCCTTGTATTTATGTGAATTGTTATACGGCAAAGAAATTGCACAATCCCTTGCAGGGGGATTGGTTATAGATTGGAAGCTGGAGGATGTCCCGCATCTCATTATAAAAAAATAAAGTTATTTGATAGGTTTTATGGGATTATTGGAAACCACATGGGACAATACAATCTGTGTTTTTGTTTCCCCATAACTTATAAGTTGATCAATAAAAGTTTCCAAATGTTTTTGATTTTTTAGCACTACTTCCATAACAATATTTTCATTGCCGGTAATCCTATAACAATTGAGTACCTCGTCGTAGGTTTTTACCTTTTCTAAAAACGGTCGCAATTTTCCCATAAACGCACGAAGAGTGATAATTGCCTTTAATTGATATCCTGTTTCAAAAGGGGAAACTGCCGTCTTATAACTGTTGATAATTCCGGCATCTTCCATCTTTTTAATACGCTCACTTACAGCCGGGGAACTAATACCTACCTGCCTTCCAATTGCCGCATTGGACTGGCGTGCATTCTCCTGTAAGCAATGCAAAATTTTCCAACTAAGTGAATCAATATTCATTTTAATGATAATTTAACTAAAAAAATTAATTTCTAAAGCGAATATACATAATTACTTTAATTTCTAAAGTTAAAAATGTGTCGTTGTGCTTAAATTTGGGTGTTTTGTGAAACCCCACACATACTAGAATAATGATACCACATATTTCGCATAGTTTTCCGCATTCGCCTATCTACAAGAAGGCTATGGAAATCTTTACGCTTTCGCGACATATTTCTTCTTATATGGTTCATGATTTGGCTCCCTTGAATACGAATGGAGAGGAAGATACCCATATTTATTTCACAGGAGACATTGTTCAACAATCCGTTTCTTTGGCTCCGGAAATCTTAAAAGCCGAGCGGGAAACTTTTTCAGAAGAAAAATATAAATATGCTGCTTCGGTAAACAGACTTGCTAATTCGTTGTACCGAAACTGTGAACGTCTTGAAAAAGCAAATAGCAACGGGAAGGAATTTCTTCCTATTCTTAGAGGAGAATTAAAAAAATTCAGAAAACTGCAGCGCACCTGGATGCTGACGTTGTAAGGAGTTCTTACTTCATTTAAACATCACAAATACATTGATAAAATCCCGATCTCGCTTCGCTCATCGGGATAAGCAGCCTGCACAAATTTTTCTTCATTTCATTTGAAAAATTTGACATAAATGCGTCACACTACCAAATTGAGATCCCGATCTCGCTTCGCTCATCGGGATAAGCAGCCTGCACAAATTTTTCTTCATTTCATTTGAAAAATTTGGCATTAATACGTCGCAATACCAGATTGAGATCCCGATCTCGCTTCGCTCATCGGGATAAGCAGCCTGCACAAATTTTTCTTCATTTCAATTGAAAAATTTGGCGATCTGCTTACATATTTCTTCTATACTGCCCACCTACCTCAAACAAGGCGGAAGTAATTTGACCCAAAGAACACACCTTTGTAGCTTCCATCAACTGCTCAAACATATTCTCATTGTGAATGGCAGCTTGTTGGATTTTCTTGATGGCTGCTTCGGTTCGGGAGGCATTGCCTTTATGTAAATTTTCCAGCGTTTCTATCTGATATAACTTTTCTTCTTCGGTGGCGCGAATCACTTCCGCAGGTAAAACGGTAGGCGAACCCTTACTACTTAAAAAAGTGTTTACACCAATAATCGGAAATTCTCCGTTGTGCTTCAACGTTTCGTAATACAGACTCTCTTCCTGAATCTTGCTGCGTTGATACATGGTTTCCATAGCTCCCAAAACACCTCCTCTTTCGGTAATACTGTCGAATTCCTTTAAAACAGCTTCTTCTACCAGATCGGTTAGTTCTTCAATAATAAAAGAACCCTGAATTGGATTCTCATTTTTCGCCAATCCAAGTTCTTTGTTGATGATCAGCTGAATCGCCATAGCGCGGCGCACACTTTCTTCGGTTGGCGTTGTAATGGCCTCATCGTATGCATTGGTGTGTAACGAATTGCAATTATCGTAAATAGCATACAAGGCTTGCAGCGTAGTTCTTATGTCATTAAAATCGATCTCCTGGGCGTGTAACGATCGTCCCGAAGTTTGAATATGATACTTCAGCATTTGTGCTCTCGGATTTGCACCGTATTTTTCCTTTAATGCTTTTGCCCATATTTTACGTGCTACACGGCCTATCACCGAATATTCGGGATCGATTCCATTACTGAAGAAAAACGATAAATTAGGACCGAAATCGTTAATATCCATCCCTCGGGAAAGATAATACTCCACGTATGTAAATCCGTTAGACAAGGTAAACGCCAATTGGGTAATTGGGTTGGCGCCTGCTTCGGCAATGTGATAGCCACTAATAGAAACCGAATAGAAATTACGCACCTTTTTCTCGATAAAATATTCCTGCACATCGCCCATTAATCGCAGGGCAAATTCGGTTGAAAAAATACAGGTGTTCTGCGCCTGATCTTCCTTTAAAATATCGGCTTGCACCGTACCGCGAACCTGCTCTAAGGTTTCAAACTTGATTTTCTGATACACATCTGCTGGCAAGACCTCATCTCCGGTTACACCAAGTAGCATCAAGCCCAATCTATTGTTACTTTCAGGTAATTCTCCCTGGTATTCAGGACGGTCGACACCTTTGGCTTTGTAAATTTTCTCAATTTTGGCTTCTATTTCTTTTTGAAGTCCCTTTTCTATAATATATTTTTCACAATTCTGATCGATGGCTGCATTCATAAAAAATCCGAGTAGCATAGGCGCCGGACCATTAATAGTCATACTCACCGAAGTCATGGCATGACTCAAATCGAAACCGGAATACAACTTTTTCGCGTCGTCCAAACAACAGATAGAAACGCCTGCATTTCCAATCTTTCCGTAGATATCGGGTCGATGGTCGGGGTCGTTTCCGTAGAGTGTCACACTGTCGAAAGCAGTAGATAATCGTTTGGCCGGTAATCCCAGACTCACATAGTGGAAACGCCTGTTGGTGCGTTCGGGACCACCTTCCCCCGCAAACATACGCGCCGGATCTTCCCCGGTACGCTTAAAAGGATACAATCCTGCAGTAAAAGGAAATTCTCCCGGGACATTTTCCTGTAATGTCCATCGCAAGATGTCCCCCCAGGCCTGGTATTTTGGTAATGCAACCTTTGGGATTTGTGAATGTGACAGGGACTCGGTATGAGTATCGATATTTATTTCTTTGCCCCGCACCTTGAAGGTGTAGACGGGCGATTTGTATTTGTTGACTTTATCGTCCCAGCCGGTAATTACTTCCCAATTGTAAGGATCCAATCCCAGTTTTACACGATCAAACTCCGCAACCAATAATTTGAGGAAATCCTTATTTTTATCGGTCGTAGCCTTTTGAATACTCTCCTCATCGATTCCGTATTTCGATAATTTCAACTCGGCGTTGGCAACAGATTCGATTGTTTTATAAATTCCGTAAAGCTTTTGCGCAACTTCAGATTGTTCGTTGGCGCGTTTATCGTAGCCTCTGTTGTTTTCTGAAATTTCAGAAAGATATCTGGTACGTGCCGGAGGGATTACAAAAATCTTTTCCGACATCTCTTCCGAAATCGTATAACTGCTATTTAAATCGGAGCCGGTTTTTTCAACAATTTCATCCATCACAGCCTTGTACAGCTTGTTCATTCCGGGATCGTTGAATTGGGAAGCGATCGTTCCGAAGACCGGCAACTCATCCTGTGGTGTATCCCACAATTGATGGTTACGCATATATTGCTTTTTTACGTCGCGTAATGCATCCAACGAACCGCGTTTGTCGAATTTATTTATCGCTACCAAATCTGCAAAATCGAGCATATCGATCTTTTCCAACTGAGTTGCGGCTCCAAATTCGGGAGTCATTACATACAATGAAACGTCGCTGTGTTCCAAAATTTCGGTATCACTCTGACCAATTCCGGAGGTTTCCAGAATAATTATATCATATTCGGCTGCCTTTAATACTTCAATGGCTTCCGAAACATATTTAGAAAGTGCCAAATTACTTTGTCGGGTTGCTAAACTGCGCATATAGACTCGCGGTGAGTTGATGGCATTCATTCGAATACGATCGCCTAACAACGCCCCTCCTGTCTTCCGCTTGGAAGGATCCACGGAAATAAGTCCGATGGTTTTTTTAGGAAAATCAATTAAAAATCTGCGTACAAGTTCATCGACAAGAGAGGACTTCCCGGCGCCACCGGTTCCCGTTATTCCCAGTACCGGAGTACTTGCTTTTTCGTTTTTTTTATGAATTTTCTGAAGGGTTTCCTTTGCAACTTCCGGAAAGTTTTCTGCTGAAGAAATTATTCGAGCAATAGCACCTGGAACCTTTTTTGAAAGCTGATCGATTTCACCATTTAATTGGTCGCCAATCGCGTAATCTGAAGTTTTTACCAGATCGTTTATCATTCCTTGTAAACCAAGTTCGCGTCCATCATCCGGGGAATAGATTCGGGTAATCCCGTAATCCATCAATTCCTTAATTTCTGAAGGTAAGATCACACCACCGCCACCGCCGAAAATTTTAATATGCTCCGCACCTTTTTCCTTTAAAAGGTCGTACATATACTTAAAATACTCGTTATGACCACCTTGGTAAGATGTCATAGCTATGGCATTGGCATCTTCCTGAATTGCAGTATTAACAACTTCTTCAACGCTTCGGTCGTGACCCAGGTGGATCACTTCCACACCGGTAGACTGAATAATACGTCGCATGATATTGATAGCGGCATCATGCCCGTCGAATAAGGAGGCAGCGGTTACAATTCGGACTTTATGCTTTGGAATATAAGGTGTTATTTGTTGCATTCAGAAAGGTAATTAAAATAGAATGCAAATTTACGAAAAACGTACTAGAAATAGCGGCATGAATCTTGTCAATACTATTTCGACAAACAAGTAAACATTACATCTAGATTTTGTTCCTGTTTCAGTTATCTTTGAAGACCATTGATTTAATCCTTACACCATGATTTTAAGAAAATTATCCCTTATTTGCCTTTGCTTTGTAGCTGTTTCCTGTGCCGAATTACAACAGGTAGTAAACACCTTACCCACCGGACAAGGTATGGATCCCACCATGATAGCCAATGGTTTACGTCAGGCGTTAGACTTTGGTATTGACAAGCAAGTAACTAAACTTACCCAAACGGATGGTTTTTATAAGAATCAGTTGGTCAAAATTTTACTGCCGCAAGAACTACAAAAAGTAGATCAAACATTACGTGATATTGGCCTTAGCAGTTTGGCCGATGAAGGACTAAAAGTTTTAAATAGAGCGGCCGAAGACGCTGTAAAAGGGGCAACTCCCATCTTTGTGGATGCCGTTAAGCAAATTACCTTTACCGATGCCAAAAACATTTTATTAGGGAACGACACTGCTGCTACTTCTTATTTACAAGGAAAAACCAATCAGGCCTTGTACTCAAAATTTAATCCTGTGATACAAAATTCGTTTGCAAAAGTAGGAGCCGATCAGGTTTGGAGTAATATTATTACCAAATACAATTCTATTCCATTTGTAAACAAAGTCAACCCGGATCTTACAGATTATGTGACCAATGAAGCCTTAAAAGGTGTCTATACCATGATAGGAGTTGAAGAAAAAAACATAAGAACCAAACTATCCTCCAGAACCACTAACCTGTTAAAACAAGTATTTGCCCTTCAGGACTAAGAAAACGTTAAGCATTTAACACCAGTCGGGTTTTCACCACTATAATTATGATAGAATTAACCTAACCTTAGTACTTAATTCTTGCTTTTCCTCTTAATTTTATAGCACAAAATGAAGAAGAAAATGCACGCATGGTTTAAAAGAAAAACAAGGCTGGAACGATTAAAAGAACGATACGCTCAGCTTATGAAAAAATCCTATAGAACAGCATTGACAAACAAGTCGAAAAGTGACAAATTGCACAGACAGGCTGCCAAAGTTTTTGAAGAAATACAGTACTACACATTGAAGTATGGAGACAAATAAATAATTAATGCAGGGTTTTAAAATAGGCGAAAGCATTTTTTAACCTTGAGCCATACCAGCTAAAATATTCACCATCTACCAAACGAACTTCAACATTGAGTTGCTTTTGCAATTCGAATACATCCTCCTCTTTAAAGGGATAAGGTTCGGAAGACAGCAACACAATATCCGCTTCTTTTAAAAAATTCGGAGGTATTTCGGGATATCTTGAAGAAAATTCGATTGCACAATTCTCAAAATTATTTAAGGCTAATAAGCAATTGATAAAAGTACTCTGCCCTGCCGCCATATATGGATTCTTCCAAATAATATAGACAGCTTTCTTAGATGGTTTAAGAATCATAAATTTTAAAAAATCTTCTTGTGCTGCAACAATTTCAGCAACCAACTCTAGAGCTGTTTTCTGAACGTTGAAAATCGTGCCGAGCCTGGTTATCATTTCCAAACTATCCTCGATCGTGATAATATCACTTACCCAAACAGGAGCAATTTTCTCCAGGGTTGAAACAATTTCTTCTGTATTTTCTTCCTTATTGCAAATAATAACATCGGGTTGCAGCGCTTCTATTTTATCAAAATGAACCTGTTTGGTGCCCCCTACAACAGTAATTTCTTTCCGTAGCGTTTCAGGATGTACACAAAACTTGGTAATTCCAACTAAATTAGGTTTTAGACCCAAATCGACTAACAATTCGGTTTGGGAAGGAACTAAGGAGACTATCCGTTTGGGTGTTTTTGAAAAGGTAAGCGTTCTATTTAGCTGATCTTTAATCTGCATCTAAAATAACTTGCATTTGCTTTTGCAATTTTTCGGCTTCAGTAGCTGCAGTTTCCGCAAAATTTGGGTCCTTGGAAGCGTAGATAATTCCGCGGGAAGAATTAATTAACAGCCCTACATTACTGTTCATACCGTATTTACAAACTTCAGCTAAACTTCCACCCTGTGCCCCTACCCCCGGAACCAATAAGAAACTATCAGGGACTATTTTTCGGACTTCAACCAGATATTCTGCCTTGGTTGCGCCAATAACATACATGAGATTTTGTGCATTCTTCCAGTCTTTAGACGTTTCCAAAACTGTTTTATAAACTTCCTTGCCGTTGATTTCTTTGGTTTGAAAATCGAAAGCTCCTTCATTGGATGTAAGAGCCAGCAGTATGGTATGCTTGTCTTCGAAAGCCAGAAAAGGCTCTACCGAATCTTTCCCCATATAGGGAGCTACCGTAACCGAGTCGAATCCTAAATCTTCAAAAAAAGCCTTGGCATACATACTTGAAGTATTGCCAATATCACCTCGTTTGGCATCGGCAATGGTAAAAATTTCGGGATACTTTTTATTGAGATAATTAATTGTTTTCCGAAGTGCTTCCCACCCCTTTATACCATACGCCTCGTAAAAAGCCGTGTTGGGTTTGTAGGCAACCGCCAAATGATGGGTTGCATCAATAATCGCCCTATTAAAAGAAAATATTGGATCTTCCTCTAAAAGTAAGTGTTTTGGAATTTTATTCAGATCCACATCCAATCCAATACATAAGAAGGATTTCTTTTTGTGTATTTGTTGTATAAGGAGGTTCTGGTTCTGGGTCATTGGTTTTCGGTTCTAGGTAGCTTAGATTTGATTCTTTGCATAATTATTCAATAATTTGGTCTGCTTTTGATTCTTGCTAACCTCCTTAATTCGCTAATCTGCTGATTCACTAATTCTCTATATTAAAATGTCTCCCCGGATTCTTTTAACTTTTCGGTGTTGCTTACCAATTGCAAGCCATCAATAATTTTTTGAATATCACCATCGATAATATTACTTAAATCGTAGAGTGTTAGGCCAATTCTATGTTCGGTAACACGACCTTGCGGATAGTTATAGGTTCTAATCTTCGCACTTCTATCACCACTGGTCACCATGGAACCACGTTTTATAGAGTCTTCGGCCTGTTTTTTGGCTAATTCCATATCGTACAAACGGGAACGCAAAACTTTAAAGGCTTTTTCCTTGTTTTTATGTTGCGATTTTTGATCCTGACATTGAGCGACCAAACCTGTTGGAAGGTGGGTTAGACGCACCGCCGAATAAGTAGTATTTACCGACTGACCTCCGGGCCCTGAGGAACAGAAAAAATCTACCCGAACTTCCTTCGGATCGATTTCTACATCGAATTCTTCCGCTTCAGGAAACACCATAACTGTAGCAGCACTGGTGTGAACACGTCCTTGTGTTTCGGTTTGAGGTACACGCTGAACACGATGCACTCCTGCTTCAAATTTTAAAGTTCCGTATACATCTTCCCCTTCAATTTCAAATTGAATTTCTTTAAAGCCACCACTAGTTCCTTCACTAAAATCGACCACACTCGTCTTCCAACCTTTGCTTTCACAGTATTTGGAATACATTCTAAATAAATCGCCCGCAAAAATACTCGCCTCGTCTCCCCCTGTTCCGGCGCGGATTTCCATAACGGCATTTTTGGCATCCTCCGGGTCTTTAGGCACGAGTAAAAATTTAATTTCGTCTTCCAGTTTTGGAATACGAACTTTTGCCGTGTCCATTTCCATTTTGGCCATTTCTACCATTTCGGCATCGCTTCCGTCCGAAATAATTTCCTCGGCCTCTTCCATACTGTTGGTAAGGGTAATGTATTCTTCCCTTTTGTCCATCAATAAGCGAAGATCCTTGTATTCTTTATTAAGCTGAATGTATCTTTTTTGATCGGTAATAACATCGGGTTGAATGATTAAATCACTCACCTCATCAAAGCGTTGTTTTACAATCTGAAGTTTCTCTAACATATTTCGTTGAATCGCCAATCTATTTGCGTAGGCAGGTGCAAATTTACGATAATTTCACGGAACAAAAATAGCTGATTGTTCAAATGAATTCTGAATTATTCCAGCTGTTTATGTACGCTAGGAATAGCAAAATTTGTGATAAGTCGATATTTGGACGTTATACATTAATATTTAAATTCCCCGAACTCAGATTTTATAGTAAGTTGCTTCTTTTCTGAAGACAACACGCGCCCCACGATTTTAGCATCGACATTAAATGATTTTGAAATAGCGATGAGATCTTGTGCTATGGCTTCGGGGACATATAGTTCCATTCGATGTCCCATATTAAACACCTGATACATCTCTTTCCAGTCGGTCTTACTTTCCTGCTGAATTAATTTAAAGAGCGGTGGAACTTCAAATAAATTATCTTTTACAATGTGCAGATTTTCTACAAAATGTAGAATTTTGGTCTGCGCTCCCCCGCTACAATGCACCATCCCGTGAATCTCCTTGTTGCTGTATTTTGAAAGTATTTCCTTTATAACAGGCGCATAGGTTCGGGTAGGCGAAAGCACTAGTTTACCGGCATCCAACGGACTGTTTTCAATACTATCTGTAAGTTTTTTCGACCCTGAATAGACCAAATCACCGGGAACTGAATGATCATAACTTTCAGGGAATTTTGTTGCCAAATACTTTCCAAAAACATCATGCCGTGCCGAAGTTAATCCGTTGCTTCCCATGCCACCGTTGTATTCGGTTTCATAGGTCGCTTGCCCAAATGACGCCAATCCAACAATAACATCTCCTGCATTGATATTGGCATTGTCTATAACTTCACTGCGTTTTATACGGGCCGTTACAGTAGAATCTACAATGATAGTTCTTACCAAATCTCCCACATCGGCTGTTTCGCCTCCTGTGGAATGAATTTGAACTCCAAATTTGGCTAAGTCGCCAATAAGCTCTTCAGTTCCATTAATAATAGCCGAAATTACTTCACCCGGTATAAGGTTTTTGTTACGTCCTATGGTTGAAGAAAGCATGATGTTGTCCACTGCTCCCACGCACAACAAATCATCTATATTCATTATGAGCGCATCCTGGGCAATCCCTTTCCAAACTGAAACATTGCCGGTTTCTTTCCAATACATATAAGCCAAAGCCGATTTGGTGCCGGCCCCATCGGCGTGCATCACCAAACAATAATCTTTATCTCCCGAAAGATAATCGGGCACAATTTTACAAAAAGCTTGAGGAAACAGGCCTTTGTCTACATTTATAATAGCATTGTGGACATCTTCTTTACCTGCCGAAACACCTCTTTGTGCATATCGTTTGGAAATTTCCTGACTCATGGAAAAAATTTAGATTACAAAAGTACGCAATAAAAAAAAGCTCACAAAGGTGAGCTTTTCTGTATTTATAAAAAGTTATGACTTATTCCCAATCTGGCATAAACGCATTTTCATATAACATTTCTCTCGAATCATCTTCCATTGTGTCTATTTCCAGTCTAAAGACATTTTTCTGAGAAATTCCATCGTTGGAAGTATTCGTAAAAATAATAAACGCCTCATTAGGAGAGAATATCGGCTCTAAATCGTTTGTCCCATTAGGTTTTTCCTGAGAAACATCGGTACTGATAGCCGTTACGAAATCGTATACGAATAATCGGGAGTCTAGTCGTCTGTATGTGATTCCTTCAAAACCGGAAACATCGTAAGAATAAACTAACTTCTGATTGGTTACCGACAATGTTAATCCGCCGGCAGCACCCGGAACACCTGTTAAAATTGTATCCTGAACTACCCCTGCAAAATTGATGGTGTAGATTGTGATATCGTAGCCATTGGGGTTGTTGGTTTTCAAGGCTATTAAATCGTCGTTTTCACTAACATCCACATCTGAAATGAACGAACCATCCGGTGTGCGGTACTCCTGATGTAATCCCAGACCGTTTACATTAATACTATACAATCTGTCAAAGCGTGGGAAGTAAATCTTATCACTTCCTGCAGGCCATGAGAAGTTAATTTCATTCAAATTAAAACCTTGCGGCTTCACCGTCGAGGTTACCCTAACCTTGTCTGAACCATCTCGTTTCATGGTATAAATATCTATATTGGCTCCATCTGCCTGGAAATAGGCAATTCGATTGGCTGCCACATTTCTTCTTGGTCTGTAGCTATTTTGGTTCTGGGAAGTTAATTGAAATTCGTCTCCATTTTCATCGGCAGAGAAAATTACATTGTTACCATCGATATTTCTTACAAACAAGAATCTGTTATCGACCGGAGCAGAAATTACTTCGAATGTACCTACCGGACTTAGCACCGCAGGATTAATATCATCTGTCGCACTTACCTGCCAAAAATATTTCGCGCCAAGTAATAAGGGAGAATAGGTGAAGGTAGGCTCGGTGATATCTTCAAATAATAATACATCTTCATTCTGGTCATTTCGAAGTTCAAGTGTAAAGGTAATCGGGTCTTCTTCAGGATCTGTTGAGGTCCATTCGAAAACCGCTTCAATGCTTTGTAACACTTCGTTTTCGGAAGGTGCCGTTAGTACGGGAGCTGTTGGCGGTCTGTTATTTGCTGTAGAAATCTCCAATTCGAACACAACAGTCACTTCGGCATTACCTACAACCGTGGTCGCTTCATAATCGGCCAAATAACCATCTACTCGTGCTTCGACTGCATATTCTCCTACAGGAACATTTTCTATTCTAAATTTCCCGGCACTATCTGTAAATACAGTACTTGATGCGGGCTGAGTCGATATTTTTACGTTTTCCAGCGGCGTATTACTTCCTACCGCTACAACGGTACCTTTTATAATTCCATATTCGTTTTCACCAATTCTATCTTCATTACAAGAAAATAAAAGAATCAAGAGCACTCCTACGAGTTTAACATATGTTCTACTTCCTTTCATCATTGCTGTATTATTGGTTAGTTTTTAATTTAGTTTTTTTGGATCCGAAATGATAGTTTAGTCCGAGTCCGAACGTATAATAGTAATCATCTCTTCTACCCTGGGGGAGGTTGTCAATTTTATCATTAAATGTTGCATTCCATTCGCCATTTAAGACAAAAGAAACTCTGTCCGAGACTGCATATTCCACACCGGCACCAAATTTCAGATTAAAAAATGCATCCCATCGTTGCAAATATAAACTCGGAGAATCGTCTGCAAAAAGTAACACTCCCGGTCCGGCATATAAAAAGGGCGATAGTTTATCGTGAGGTAGTATATTGTATTCCAGATTCAGGCTTTCGCTTATCCACCAATGATTGGTTTCGGCAGTCGAATTTAATTTAAATATTTGCAAATCGGCTCCCAAACTCAAAGCCGGTAATATTCTGTATTTATAACCTAATCCCGCTTTGAAATCATAATACCCTGTATTGTAGTCACCATCTACCAAAGCCAATCCAAAATTAACATTGGCTGTATGTCTATAATCGTGTTTCAAATATTTCCGTTCATAAAGAGTAGTAGACTCTTCCAACTCCTTTTCGAGTAAATATTGTTCCACTAACTCTTTATCTTTCTCTTCTCCTTCGTTTGTGGACCAAATACCGTCTTTGATTCCCTCGTAAATAAGAACTTCAACCGCCTTTTCAATAGCTTCCTGTACGGCCATTTGGGTAGGTTCATTTTTAGTGTATCCCGTTTCAACCTCCAGGAGGCGTTGAAAGTTGACATATCTGAAAATTCCAACATCTACTGCTTGTGAAAGAATGGTTTTAGAAACATTCACTGTTTTAATAACTGCCCCTGTTGATGTAGAAACAGCTCTAAGATATACCGTAATCCTGTCCTGGCGATATTGAGTAGAAGCTCCAACACCAAAATAACGGGCTCCGGCACCCCCCGACAATATATTCGAATCGTATGAAATTACACCGCCTTCCAAAAGCATCCCGGCAAATAACAGGGGATTTAACTTCTGAGGAGGATCGTTAGGGTTTGCTCTGTATTCGTCTCTGGTGGTTCGAATAATATTACGCTCGTTGAGCAGGTTCTGAAGATTTTCCCGTTCTATGGGAACAAACCACTTAGAATCTTCGAGTGCTTTAATAAGTATGGTAGTTGCTCCTTGAGTTACAGCAGTACTAAAGGTACTACCGTTTTCTATATTTTTATATTGACCTGTTTGATCTTTAAAATTATAAACCCCCACCTCAATTCGTTTGGCAGGAGCCGGAAGGTCTAATAATTTTTTTGTCTGATTCGTGTATTCCGATATTCTGGCCTCTTGATTTCCCAGCGGTTGATTGAAATAGGCACCACAGCTCCCTAAAAGGAAAGGCATACAAAAGATCAATACTATTTTTGAGAATTTTACCATAGAGTAGTTCTAATTAGGAATAAGTATTTGAGTTTGCTCTCCTGTTGTTATATCTAGAATATTTATAATCAACCCTTCATTAGATTCGAATACTTCATATTCAAGATTACCATTTGTGGAAGTACCAACTTGAGGAGTTTGGTTTCCAAATTGATTTTGCAATAATTGGTTATTTAAGCTATCGTTTAATGAGCCAAAATCTCCCAAATTACCAAATTCACTGTTTGGATCTTCAAACGAATTTTGTGCATTAGCCGAATTTAACAACCATGTATAATTAAATGGATCTCCACCAAAAGCTGGATTCTTGGGAGTGTATACCAATTGTTGTCCAAACCCGTAGGATGTTGCCGCTAAGAAAAGAAACAGAATGATAGATTTCATATTTTCATTTTTAAAATCGTTTGACATAATTTTTTTCTTCTTTCAATTGCTGAAGATAAAGTGCTACTCTTCTAATAGACTCATCTGCCATTGCCTTCAAGAAATCGTTTTGGGGTCTTACAAAAAACTCCAAAACACTGTTATTATCAACTAAAATCTCAATTTTAGTGTTATTTGCCAAGGCCAATGTCTCTTTTATAGCGACAATTTTATCTCCATTAATATTATATGAAATATATAATTGAGAAAAAAGTTTGTAAAAATCTCTCCCGGGTTTAGTCTTAGTATCTTCAATTACTATTCCTGTTAATACTACTCCATCATCGTTTCTATGAGTTCCGTCTGGTGAAATTCCCCGCTCTAAAATTATTTTTTGCTCTTCCGCAGCTTTGTCTTCAGCAGTACCGTTAATTACAATTCTGTCTTTCCCAAGCAATTTATCATTCGAGTTGTAAACCAACAAGAGAATAATAATTCTATCGGTTTCATTGGCATTAATGGTGGTTTTTGATAAGTTTTGTTTTTCACCTCCCTTTAAAACCAAGCGACCACTCTGGTCGTTTTTAGATCTATTTGAATTTAGCGGATTATTTTTTATAACTGAAAGAACATATCTCAAACTGTGACTAACTTCCGTTTTATTATATGCCGAACCGGTGATCTCAATAAATTCGGTATTCTTTTCAAGATTTATTGTAGCTTCAATCTCGGTATTGTAGATTTGTGAAAACCCTGTCGATATAATACAGAACAGACATCCTATGAAGGTTATATATGTTTTAATTGTAAGCAAAATAATAGTTTATCTTTTAATGTTTCGAACAAAAATCGTTTGATTTTTACCCTGCATGGTAACGACCATTTTTTCTGAAATAGAATTACTTCCGTACCAGATTAAATTTTGATTAGTTCCTTTTTGCAATACGGCAGCCGAATGGAATGTGGTAGCTCTTGAGCTTAAGTCAATAAATTTGTTATTATTACCGAACTGAATCACATCCTCATCAATTATTTTTGAAGTAACATTTAGAAGCATTTCATTACTATTGCCATGCTGCACTAAATTAATGTCACTTTTAAGGGAATGTGTATTTGAAACAATATTGTTATAGTTTCCGACTTGAAGGATATAAATATTATTAGCGGCAGATACGCTTAAGTTGTTATTAGGAGCAATAACTTGGGAAGATAACAGGCTAAGCTGAACAGCTTGCGCTCTGTTTTGAGGATCAAAAGTTCGATTGGCACCATTATTATATGTCTGTGCTGTTATACTATTGCTAAGGAGCAATACTAAAAGTGCGGTACATATAGTGACTAAAATCTTCATTTTTGAATTACTAAATTGATATTCTTGTTTAAAAGTTTAGTATAGAAGCACGTTTCCGCACTTCTATACTAATTACCTTTTTAAATTTAAACAGTCCTTTCTTACCGAAAGCGCTGTTTAAAACTTGTTTTAGTTAGACTGAGTTACACTAGAAGTGTTTCCAAGTCCGAATTGCACAACATTACTGTTATGACCTAAACCAAACTGTCCAACAATACTACCGTTGAATGCTCCAACTTGAAGTACATTGGAAGTGTTTAAGATACCAAATTGTCCAACTAAGCTACCGTTACCTAAACCAAACTGAACAACATCAGAATCGTTCGCAATCCCTAACTGTAATACTCCACTACCGTTAAATGCTCCAATTTGAAGTACATCACTATCGTTGAAAGCTCCTAATTGAACTACAGCAGAACCATTAAAGAAACCAACTTGGGTAACATCAGATTCGTTTAACAATCCAACCTGAGCTACAATTGAACCATTTCCAATACCCAATTGATCAACATCAGAATCGTTCCCGGCACCTAGTTGTATAACTAAAGAACCGTTTCCAATGCCTGTTTGAGTAACATCAGATTCATTAGCTAATCCAATTTGTAATGTAGCAGAACCATTAAAAGCTCCAACTTGGTCAACATCAGAATCATTTAAGATTCCAAATTGAATCAAGTCAGCGTCGTTTAATAATCCGGTTTGGTCAACATCAGAATTGTTTAAAATTCCAATTTGAAGTACATCACTGTCATTGAATTGTGCAAACCCTACGGTTGCGATCATTAGCGCTAAAGCGCTCAAAACTACTTTTTTCATAATTTAAAAGATTTAAAGATTAATATTGGTTAATAAAATTTTTATCAAAATTAGTTGGTGAAAAATTACTTTCCCACTTGTACGCGTTACTAAATCATTATGCAAATGATCTTATTACGTTACATCTGCGTCCTTTAAACGCACTTCATTTAAAAAGAACAACATTGCTCTTTTTTCATGTGGGAATACTTAAAATTTCAAAAAAAACACCATACAACAAGTCATACGTATATGACTATAATAGCTTAATCAGGTATGGTAAAAAATGAGGAGTAAAAAGTCCAACCTTTGTTTTACATTGAATTGAACTATAGGTCAAATATCGAAAATAAAATCATATAAAAACATACGTGGATACACGTATTTAATTGGGAATGAAGCACTTGTAGGAATTTTCTGGTTAATGTATTTAGTAGGAATCGACTTACATACAAAAAAGGTCGTTTAATGACACAAAAAACGACCTTTACTCAATATGTTAAAATTTTGTTAAATTTACTTGGTGAACAGTAATTCACGGTATTTCGTTAGAGGCCAGATCTCATCATCGACTAACAACTCCAGTTTATCACAGTGATATCGAATCTCATCAAAATACGGTTTAACCTTGTTACAGTAGGTAGCCGCTCGCTTTTCGGCATCCATAATTGTATTTGCCTTCTTGCGTTCGTTAATCATATCGGTGATTCCTTTGTTGATATTTGCAATGTGACCGGAGATTTGTTCGATTAAAGCCATTTGCTCACCAGCAAGCTTTTTAAAGTCTTTTCCGTAGATTTCTTTTAGGCCCTGAACGTTTTCTATGAGAACATTTTGATAACGAATTGCTGTAGGAATTACATGATTTCTTGCAATATCTCCTAAAATTCTTCCTTCAATCTGAATACGTAGTGCATATTCTTCAGTTTCAATTTCATAACGAGCTTCCATTTCTACCTTACTCATAATACCAAGTCCTTCAAACAGGTCGATTGCCTTTTTTGAAACCTTGGCCTTTAAAGCTTCGGGAGTGGTTTTATGATTACTCAAGCCTCGCTTTTTAGCTTCCTTCTCCCAGGCTTCGCCATATCCGTCTCCTTCAAAACGAATTCTCTTAGAGTCCTTAATATATTCTCTTAGTACGTTGAAGATGGCATCGTCCTTTTTCATCTTCTTATCCTTGATAAGTGCATCAACTTTTACTTTAAAATCCATTAGTTGTCTTGCTACAATGGCGTTTAACACAGTCATCGGATTTGCACAATTGGCCTTCGAACCTACAGCGCGTAATTCAAATTTGTTTCCTGTAAAGGCAAATGGAGAAGTACGGTTTCGATCGGTATTATCCAGAAGAATTTCCGGAATCTTGCCAACCACATTTAGTTTAAGATCTGTCTTCTCCTGTGGAGATAACTTTCCATTGGTTACTTTTTCCAATTCATCCAGCACTTCGGTTAGCTGGCTACCAATAAAAGCCGAAATGATTGCCGGTGGAGCCTCGTTCGCACCCAAACGATGATCGTTACTTGCACTTGCTATAGAGGCTCGTATTAATTCTTCATATTCATTTACCGCCTTCAACGTATTAATAAAGAAGGTCAGGAATTGAAGGTTTTTCATAGGCGTACTCCCGGGTCCCAAAAGATTAATACCGGTGTTAGTAGCCAGAGACCAGTTATTATGCTTCCCGCTTCCGTTTACTCCTTTAAAAGGTTTCTCGTGGAAGAGTACTTTAAAATTATGCCGATCTGCAACCTTGTCCATTACATCCATTAATAAGGAGTTGTGGTCTACTGCCAAATTGGTTTCTTCAAAAATAGGCGCCAACTCAAACTGATTGGGAGCTACTTCGTTATGACGTGTTTTCACCGGAATTCCCAAATACATACATTCGGTTTCCAAATCACGCATATAATTTAGTACACGAACCGGAATAGACCCAAAGTAATGATCGTCTAACTGCTGACCTTTTGCCGAAGCATGTCCCAATAGAGTTCTTCCTGCTATAGCGATATCCGGGCGTGCAGATACCAAGGCTTTGTCAATCAAGAAATATTCTTGCTCCCAACCTAAGGTTGCAATCACCTTAGTGACATTTTTGTCAAAATACTTTGCAACAGCTGTTGCAGCTGTATCAATCGTTTGAAGCGCACGTAATAACGGTGTTTTATAATCTAAGGCCTCACCAGTATATGCTACGAATACCGTAGGGATACAAAGTGTGGTACCGTATAAAAATGCAGGCGATGTTGGATCCCAGGCCGTATAGCCTCGGGCTTCAAAGGTATTTCTAATACCCCCGTTTGGAAAACTTGATGCATCAGGCTCTTGCTGCACAAGTTGTCCGCCTCCAAATTTTTCAATTGCTTGTCCGTTACTCAAAGTCTCAAAAAAAGCATCGTGCTTTTCGGCTGTAGCTCCGGTAAGGGGTTGAAACCAATGTGTGTAATGCGTGGCCCCTTTTGCAATTGCCCATTCCTTCATTCCGGTAGAAATATGGTCTGCATAAGGTCTGGCGATTTTCGATCCGTTTTCAATAGCATCCATAACACTATTGAAAGAATCTTTGGTAAGATATTGACGCATAGCTGCCTCGTTGAATACATTTTTACCAAAAATAGCGGAACGCCTTTCGGGTTCTTCCACTTTAACTGGAACTCGGTTTAAGGTTTCTTTAAGCGCTTGAAAACGTAATGTTGACATAAAAAAAGACTTTAAAAGTGATTAGATAGATTTAAACAGTGCAAAAATATATCTTTTTTGAAATCACCCCCTATTTTTTTATGTTAAGTTATTAATAATTTCATGTTTGTTGTTTATAACCCCCTATTTTATCTTCAATTATGTGTTCAAATAGTATATATATGCCGAACACCCCCTGTTTTGATAGGGGTTAGTTAAAATATTAAAATTATAAATGAATTATAGTCGAAGTAGACGGAATTATCCTAAAAAAGCCATCCCGATAAAGACTGCATAGGCCGCTACCATAATAAGTCCTTTTGTACGTCCAATTTCAAAACGTTTTGGAATAAAGGCTAATGGAATAAGAATAGCAGCAAAACCGAGCATCCAAAAGATATCATTGGTTAGCACCAATTCACTTTTTAGAGCAATAGGCTGAATAAGCGCCGTAATTCCCAATACCGACGCAATATTAAAAATATTAGAGCCTATTAAATTTCCAAGCGATATGGCCTTCTCCTTCTTGAGAGCAGCAATCACTGAAGCTGCCAATTCAGGCACACTGGTACCAACTGCAATCATGGTTACTGCAATTACCCGCTCGCTCACACCAAGGGCAGTTGCCATATCAACAGCCCCTTTCACCAGTAGCTCACTTCCAAAATAAAGTGCAATACCACCTAGAAGCAACCATATAACAATTCTAAAATTAGTGGCTTTAGAGAGACCTTCATCGATGCTATCATCGGTTGGTTTGGTTTCGGGAGCATTTTTCGCTCTTCGAAGTAGAAAAAACAAATAGACAAAAAGAAGTAAAAACAAAACGCCTCCTTCCATTCTATCGATTTGCTGTCCGCTTTTGAGCAGGAAATAAAAAACAACCGATAGGAACATCATCACCGGCCAATTGAATTTATAAAAATCCTTATCGATTGCCAAAGGCGTTATAATAGATGTGATTCCCAACACCAAACCAATATTTGCAATATTTGAACCAATAACATTTCCCAATGCAATATCACTAAATCCATCTAATGCGGCCTGCACACTTACTAATAATTCGGGTGCCGAAGTTGCAAAGGAAACAACCGTTAAACCAATTACCATTTTTGACAATTTGAGCTTAAAAGAAAGCGCAACGGAGGATCTCACTAAAAACTCGCCCCCTACTACCAATAATAGTAAACCCAAAAAAATGTAAAGTATGCTCATAAAAAAAATTAAGCCACGAAGATAGTAATTTGATTTTCCATACACGAACCAAATTTTTTCCAGAAAACAAGCTTCAGACAATAAAAAACTAAAAATCCAGTTAAATAACTACAAGTATAGTTGTATAACTATAAAAATAGTTTTATGTTTGATATTAAATAATGTATATGAACAAAATACTAGTTTTTGCCAGCGGAATTATCTTACTCCTTTCGGGTTGTAAAAAATCTGAGAATTTGAATCTGTCTTTGGCCGAAAAAGAAGCTATCAAAAAACAAATAGAAACCGATTTGGCTGCAGGGATTAATGCAACTATTCACAAAGACATTGATGGCTATATGGACAGACTCCCCGAAGACCTTATTATATATGACGAAAGCGGAGAAGAAATTTCCAGAGAAACACAACGTGAATACGCTCTAAGAGATTGGTCAATTATTGACACTACGCTTGTTATTAAGATGGAGATTGACAGTATTCAGTATTTAAAACGTGATAGCATATTTGTGTATACCTCTCAATATTGGAAGCGTATGATGTTTCAGAGAGACGGGATTACACTGGATACCGTGGTCACAACGCAGAAACACAAGGAAACATGGAAAAAGAATAAAAAGGGCTGGTTTGGATATACCATCGAAGAACTTGGGGGAACCATTTATATTAATGGTGAATTATATAAAGAATAATAAAATTGCTATGGAACAGCTTACAAACAAAGAAGAAGAAGTAATGCAAGCGCTTTGGACATTAGAAAAAGCCTTTGTAAAAGAAATTGTAGTCCAACTTCAGGGTGAAAATCATTACAATACGGTGTCAACCATCGTTCGAAATTTGGAAGAAAAAGGCTATGTGTCCTACATCGCCTATGGAAAAACCCACCAGTATTATCCTTTGGTAAGCAAAGAAGCCTATACGAAAACCTTTATGAATTTGGCAATGAAGCGCTATTTCGACAACAACTATAAAAGCATGGTCTCCTTTTTTGCGAAAGATGAAAAAATAAGCGCCAAAGAATTACGAGAGATTTTAGACATTATAGAAAATCAAAAATAATATGGAACTACTTATTTATTTAGGGAAATCTGCCGGAATCATAATGCTGTTTTATCTTGTATACTATTTATTTGTTCAAAATAACACGCTCTTTTCGGCCAAGCGTCAGTTTCTTATTTTAGGCGGAATAACTGCCTTCTTCCTCCCCTGGGTCGAATTTAATAAAGTTATCTATGTTGAAGCTCCTGTAATAGAGCCCTTGGAAATTACCGAATCGGTTCCTCTTACACATATCATTCAGCAAAATGAAGCTGTAGCCATCTATTGGTGGGAGATTTTACTTACGATATACCTTTTGGGAGTGCTTGTGCTATTCATCCGATTTATATATCAACTTATTTTCCTGATAAATATAATTCGCAGCTCTGTTTCTGAAAGGATTGAGGGAGCAATTCACGTTAGGGTACCCCAAAACATTTCTCCTTTTTCCTTCTTTAAATACATTGTGTATAACCCTACTTTACACAGCGAGGATGAGTTGAAAATGATTTTGAAACACGAGCAAATTCATACGCACCAATGGCATACGCTGGACATCCTGTTTGCAAACCTGCTCGGTATTTTGCAATGGGTGAATCCGTTTGCATGGCTCTATAAGAATAGTATTGAAGAGAATCTTGAGTTTATTGCCGATAACAAAACTGCAGCTCAGGTACCTTCCAAAAAAGCATATCAATTGGCGCTGGTTAGGGCTTCATCACCCTCCACTGTTCCGGCGCTGACTAATAATTTTTATCAATCATTCATCAAAAAACGAATCATTATGTTAAACAAAAGCACCTCAAAAAAAGTCAATGTATGGAAACTCGGCATTATTTTGCCTTTACTGGCGGTATTTCTTTGGAGTTTCAATGTAAATGAAGTTGTAAAGTTTAAAACTACGACTTCGGAAATTATCCCTGCAGAAACCGATGCGGTTTCCACCGATGCTATTCCTTTAGTTTCAGAAAAAACTGTTGCCGAAAGCGATAAAACTGAAGCTGTTGTCCAGCCAAAAGACGAAGAAGAGTTACCGGTAATGGTAACACCTTCTGCTTCAGAAAAAGAAAAAAGCTTAGCTTCAATAATTTCAAAAAACACCCAACCGGTGTACGATATCTATATTCGGATTACAAAAAACACCACCGAAGCCGATCTTAAAATTCATAAAAAGACGTTGAAAGAAGAACACAACGTCAACTTTAATTACAGTAATTTACAATTTAACGCGAATGGGGAACTTACAGCAATTTCGGTAACTTATAGCGACAACAAAGGAACCAACGGAAATTATTCTGTAAGTGAGGACGGTCCAATTGATGATTTCTACATCTATCTTACCGACGATGGCTCTATCGGATTTGGAAGTGAAAACATCGAAAAACGCCGGGCCGAACGAGACGTTCGTGCGGCAGAGCGAACCAAAGCGCGAGTGGAAAGAATAGAGCAGCGTAAAAAAGACAGCAAATTGAGTTTGGAGGAAACCGACAAACGAGTAGCGAGAGCTGAAGAACGTGCCCAATTGGCCAAAAAACGTATGGAAATTAGAAAAGAAGAGCGGGCAAAAGCTATGGTAGATCGCAAATATGCCATTGCAAGTTCTTCTGATGTAGAAGATCTAGGTGATGTAGTTGTAGCGGGAGATGTTGATGATGTACTTTATGTAGACAGAGACCGAAACAGACGAGGAAATATACGTATTACCAGCAATACAACAGATAGTGAACTGGAGGATTTAAAAAATGGTTTGGCCAAAAGGAATATTACGTTCAGCTATAAAAACGTTAAGCGAAATAGTGATGGTGATATTATTTCCATTAAAATTAAAATGAAAAACGAAAACGGCTCCGAATCGGTTTCAAACATAAAATCGGATGGCAAGCCTATAAAACCCATTCGACTGAATTTACAATAGCCAAAAATTTGTTCTCAAGAAAAGTCTCGTTTTACGAGACTTTTTTATTTGTAAATTTATAGAATGAAGAAATCGTTTTTTAAAGTCCTGGCAAAAATCAACAAGGCTGTTCTTCCCAGTTTCACTAAAAAGGGTGTAGATCTAGCCAAGGCCTCTAAGTTTCAGATGGCCTTATTTGCCTTTAAATTATGGGTGACAAAAAATTCGTTGGACTAATAGGTTAGCATTGCCCGAAGCTCATATTTATTAAGCTTTTCTGCGCCTTTCAAAAAAGACAATTCAATCAGGAAATTGCATTGTACAATTTCACCTCCCAGTTTTTCTATGAGTTTGCAGGCTGCACGAGCCGTCCCGCCGGTTGCCAACACATCGTCGTGCATAAGTACCTTGTCTCCTTTTTGTATAGCATCTTCGTGAATTTCCAGCGCATCCATCCCGTATTCGAGAGTATAGGGCTGTTTCAGGGTATTATAGGGAAGTTTTCCCGGTTTACGGATGGGCACAAATCCTGCCTGCAGTTCATTGGCTAACAAGGTTGCAAAAAAGAATCCTCGGGACTCGATTCCCACAACTTTATCTATTCTTTGCCCTTCAATAAATTTTAATAATTCTGAAAGGCAAAATGCGGTTGCTTCAGCACTGGCCAATAAGGGAGTAATGTCTTTAAAAACAACACCCTGCTTCGGAAAATCGGGAATGTCCCGTATGTACTGTTCTATTGCAACCATGACGAAAGTTAACCAATAAAAGCAAGTGAGACAATTGTTTCGGTTTTTTTTTGTGAAATCGCTCCGTGCTTCCTCGTAAAACTCCATTTTGAAAATCAAATAGGATTGCCTGCGGCCGTCCTGACAAAGCTCCGCTTTGAAAATCAAAAAAGCGCTAAAAAACAAAAGCAAGCTATAGTCTCAATTTAGAAGAGTTGATGGATTACTTCGTGATCCTTAGCGCTCCGCGCTGAAAATCAAACAGGATTGCCTGCGGCCGTCCTGACAAAGCTCCGCTTTGAAAATCAAAAAAGCGCTAAAAAACAAAAGCAAGCTATAGTCTCAATTTAGAAGAGTTGATGGATTACTTCGTGATCCTTAGCGCTCCGCGCTGAAAATCAAACAGGATTGCCTGCGGCCGTCCTGACAAAGCTCCGCTTTGAAAATCAAAAAAGCGCTAAAAAACAAAAGCAAGCTATAGTCTCAATTTAGAAGAGTTGATGGATTACTTCGTGATCCTTAGCGCTCCGCGCTGAAAATCAAACAGGATTGCCTGCGGCCGTCCTGACAAAGCTCCGCTTTGAAAATCAAAAAAGCGCTAAAAAACAAAAGCAAGCTATGTTTTTTAGCTTGCTTTTTTGATTTATTCGTGACCTCGACAGGATTCAAACCTGTAACCTCTTGAGCCGTAATCAAGTGCGCTATTCAGTTGCGCCACGAGGCCTTGATTTTCTTATTTTGGACATTGCCGCGTAAGAGGGTGCAAATATAAAATATTATTACGCAATTATCATAACGGATTTTAAAAAATACAGCTTCAAAAAGATTTTATGAGCTAAAAGTATGCTACATCGTATCTGTAGGCAAATTTAGTGGTTGATTTCTTACACTAGCTCGGCACTCAGCCCTGCATCCAACAGCATACTGCAACGTGGCTCCAATTCGTCGTAAGACCCTGTTTTTACGGTACATTTTCCTTTGTAATGTACAATGATAGAACATTGTTCGGCCTGCTCCGGCGTGTGCTCACAGGCGTAGATAAGTGTATTAATTACGTGGTCGAAGGTGTTTACATCGTCGTTGTAAAGGACAATCTCATTCTGCCTGTCTTCCTTTTCGGCGTACAATACATCTTCCTGTATTTTTTCTTTGGTACTCATAACAAATCGTAAAACTCTAAATTACAAATTTTGCTGCAATCCAGTTATTTTTCTTCTTGTTATCAACGAAGGTAAAACCCAAATTATTGCAACTTTCACAAATGATTGGCAAATCTTCTTCGTAAAATCCGCTTAAAAATAGGGTTCCGTTAGGTAATAAACTATCACGGTATGTTGCCATATCCCCTAACAAAATGTTCCGGTTGATGTTCGCAATTACCACATTATACTTGTGCTTCGGAATGATTGAAGCATCTCCTAAATGCACTGTAATTCCCATACAGTTGTTCCGCGCCACATTTTCTTCCGAATTTTCAACGCACCAGGTATCAATATCTATGGCGTCAATAGATTTAGCGCCTCGCATTTCAGCTAAAATTGCCAGCACAGCCGTGCCGCAGCCCATGTCTAATACCGCTTTATCGTTGAAATTGTGCTCCAAGAGATACTGAAGCATCAAAAAAGTAGTTTCGTGATGCCCCGTCCCGAAAGACATTTTAGGCTCTATAATTATCTCATACGCCACATTCCTCTTGGGATGAAAAGGCGCCCGCACCACACAGGTACCGTCAACTTCGATGGCTTCAAAGTTCTTTTCCCATTCTTCGTTCCAATTTACCTGTTCTATTTCTGAAAAGGTAAACTGAATTGTAAATTCTTCCGAAGTGAGTATTTGAATTCCTTCTAAAATATCCTCATGCCATTCATCCTTCTGAATATAAGCTGTTACCCCCTCTTCTGTTTCCACAAAACTTTCAAATCCGGAAAAACCCAATTGTGCTATTAATATTTCGGTGCCCGGCTGAAGCGGTTTCACAGTAAACTGATATTCTAAATAGACTTGCGACATTAAAAAGCGTTTACAATTGCAATAAAACTTTCGGCATCCAGAGAGGCGCCGCCTATGAGTCCGCCATCTACATCCTTTTGACCAAATATTTCCTCGGCGTTGGCGGGTTTTACGCTTCCTCCGTATAAAATAGAAACATTTTCTGCAATGGCTTCTGAATAGTTTTCTGAAATGGTTTTACGAATAAATTGATGTATTTCCTGAGCTTGTTCGGGAGAAGCTGTTTCTCCGGTGCCTATTGCCCAAACCGGTTCGTAAGCCAAAATAATGTGTTTCCAGTCTTTTTCGGAAATATGAAACAAGCCGTCCTCCAATTGTTCGCGGACTACATCAAAGTGCTTTCCTGCCTTTCTATCGACCAACTCTTCGCCAAAACAAAAAATAGCAGTCATATTGTTGCTTAAGGCCGAATTAACCTTTTCAGCTAGCAGTGCGCTGTTTTCATTAAAATAGGCACGACGTTCGCTATGACCCAAAATAACGGTTTCAACCCCGATGCTTTTCAGCATAACAGCCGAAACTTCTCCGGTAAACGCACCTTTTTCAGACTGATGCATGTTTTGCGCGGCAACAGTGACAGGATGTTCGCGTAAGGTATCACTGGCATACTGTAAATTTGTAAAGGCCGGTGCCACCATAACATTTACATCTTCAGGAAACACCTGTTCTTTCAGTGCGGCTAAAAGAATAGTGGTTTCCGAAAGGTCATTATACATCTTCCAATTACCGGCAACAATTTTCTTTCTCATAACTTAGTATTTTAGTATTTTGGATACTTAGATTATTGGCTATTGCTACTTCCTGCTAATTTTAGGATCCAGCCATCCGTAAATTACGTCTACAAAGATATTGATTAGTATAAACAAAGTGGCAATCACCAATACAGCGCCCATTATTATGGGCAGATCGAGGGTGTTTAAGGCGTCAACTATTTCTTTTCCCAAGCCATTCCATCCAAAAATATATTCCACAAAGACCGCTCCGGCAAGCATGGAGGCAAACCACCCCGAAATTGCAGTTACCACCGGATTCAGCGAATTTTTAAGAGCGTGTTTTTTTATTATGGTATAAAACGACAAGCCTTTGGCCTTGGCAGTACGAATATAATCCTGTTGCAAAACTTCCAGTAAAGAGTTACGCATTAACTGACTCACAACCGCGAGCGGACGTATTCCCAAAACTATGGCCGGAAGTAGTAAATTTTTCCATTGAATATAGGCTCCTTCGCCAAAATCGTCAACTTCATAGAGGCTTCCTGTCATGTTTAAACCTGTGTATTCATGCAATAGAAATCCGAAGATCCAGGCAAAGATAATCGCACTAAAAAAAGACGGCACGCTCATTCCCAGCGTGCTAATTAGCTGAATGGCTCTGTCTATCCATCCGTCTTTAAAAAGCACCGAAATAATTCCTAACAGCACCCCTAAAATCATCGCAATTGTAATGGCTGAAACTGCCAGAACAAAGGTATTAGGAAGAGTTTCGGCGATTACGGAGCTCACTTTTTTACCGTTTTTCTGAAAAGATTCCCGCAAATAAGGAACTTTTACAACCACATGTGTCTCTCCCATGGTAAACAGCGGTGTCGCTTTGTATTTATTTTCCGAAAGATAGGTGTAGTCATCACTGTTGGCACTGTGAAAAGAAAGTGGTGACAAATCGTTTAGATAATACAAATATTGGAGTCCGATGGGTTTATCGAAGCCATACTTTTTCTTGACCACCGCAATTTGTTCGGCATTTTCATTTTGACCCAGCATCATACGCGCAGGATCTCCGGGAAGAATGGTAAACAACAAAAAAATAACTGTAACTACTCCAAATAACGTAAGCAAGGCATAGCCCAATTTTTGCAGCAGATATCCTGTCACCTTAGTTAAGTTTTAAATCTTTTGCATCGTTATAATGCACTTTTTGTGTGATGGTGCCTTTTCGCAGTTCCAAAATTCCGGGGTTGCTGCGTACAATTGTTTTTAACGTAGTTTCATCACAGAAATAGAAGTTAAAATTAAATTGGTTTTCTCTGGCGACTCCATCCATCACTTCCTGTGAAGAAGCCGACATGCCTATTACCTTATATCCCTTTTTTAACGCCTCGTTTGTAACTTCTTTAACTGCTGCAAACCCTTCTTTTTCGGACATTGCAAGATTGTAGACAATTATTACAATCAATTTATCTTCATTTAAAAGCGCTGTGGTGTAATCTTCTCCGTCGCGTTCTATGCTAAAATCATGCACCGGCGGTTCATAACCGGCCTGAATCTCTTTGGTCTCCACACTTATAAATTCCCCATCCTGAGTTGGATAATCGCCGTTTGTAGTGATAATCTTTTCTTCTCCGTTTACTTTAAACTTCCAGTTATATTCGAAAATTGGAATGGGAGCTCCCTCCGGAACTGTCATCCCTTCAGAAATATTTGAACCTATTTTATAAGCCCGGAAGTCGATAATTGGCAAGTGCTGAAGCACATAATAGGTTATTCCCAAACAGCCTACAAACGAAGCAAATACAATAAGGCTACGGGTTCCGCTGGTAAAGAAAGGTTGAATGTACTTTTTTCCGAAGAAAAGAATAAGAATCAAGACCAGTAATATCACGTCTTTGGTAAACGATTCCCAGGGAGTTAATTTTAACGCATCTCCGAAGCATCCACAATCGGTAACCTTGTTAAAGTAGGCCGAATAAAAAGTAAGAAATGTAAAGAAAACAATCATTAGCAATAAGCTCCAAAGTGTGAACTTTTTGGCATATCCAATAATGATCATGACGCCCAATAACACTTCATAAATTACTACAAAGATGGCAATGACTAAGGCGTAGGGAACCAGAAATTCCATATCGAGTACATCGGGTGCGAAGTAATCCTTCAGTTTAAACGAAAAGCCAACGGGATCGTTTAGTTTTATTAATCCGCTAATGAGAAATAATATTCCAACAAATATTCTTGAGATTCCAACGAGTACTTTCATTCTGTTTCTTTTAAATGTATTAAGGCGAAAACCGCATAATTAATCATATCCTGATAATTGGCATCAATGCCTTCGCTTACCAATGTTTTTCCTTGATTGTCTTCAATTTGTTTAACCCGCAATAATTTCTGAAGAATTAAATCGGTTAGCGAACTCACCCGCATATCGCGCCATGCCTCGCCATAATCGTGATTTTTATCCATCATAAGTTGTTTGGTGATGGCAATCTGCTTGTCGTATAATTCAATAGATTCTTCAAGGGAAAGGTCCGGCTGTTCTACAACCCCTTTTTCCAGTTGAATCAATGCCATGACCGAATAATTGATGATTCCGATAAACTCGCTTATGGCTCCTTCATCCACTTTTCGTTCGGCATTCTGCTGAAGGCCTCTAATGCGCTGAGCCTTTATAAAGATCTGATCGGTTAAAGACGGAAGTCGTAAAATGCGCCAGGCACTTCCGTAGTCTTTCATTTTATTGATAAACAATGCTCTACAGGTTTCAATTACGGCATTGTATTGTTTTGAAGTATCCGACATTTCGTTTCTACTATTTTGCGTAAATTTCGGGTAAATAAATCAATTTAAAAAATTGCAAACACTCAATTGTAAAGGTAGACTTATCGACCTTTCCGTCCCTAAGGTGATGGGGATTATTAATGTGACCCCCGATTCGTTTTACGACGGCGGAAAAACAACTTCAAGAGACAACATTTTAGTGCAGGCAGAGCAGATGCTTAGCGACGGCGCTACGTTTTTGGACATTGGTGGTTACAGCTCGCGTCCCGGTGCCGAAGACATTTCAGAAACTAAAGAACTGGAACGCATCCAGCCGGCTATTGAAGCAATACTTAAAAAATTTCCTGAAGCCGTACTATCTATCGATACCTATAGAAGTAAGGTCGCCAAAAAAGCAGTTGAAGCGGGAGCCGCAATAGTGAATGATATTTCGGGAGGTGTATTAGATTCTGAAATGATCCCCACCGTTGCCACACTAAAGGTTCCTTATATTTTAATGCATATTCGAGGTACACCACAGGATATGACACAACACACAAATTATAAAAACGTGGTGACCGAAGTGCTGAATTATTTTTCAGAAAGAATTGCGGTAGCGAGAAAAGCGGGTATTAATGATATTGTAGTCGATCCGGGTTTTGGCTTCGCCAAAACCCGGTCTCAAAGCTTCGAACTACTGAATCATTTGGAATTGTTTCAGCAGCTGAATACTCCAATTTTGGCAGGGCTTTCCAGAAAATCACTGATTTATAAAACGCTTGAAACCACAGCCACCAATGCACTTAACGGCACAACAGTACTAAATAGCATTGCTCTTTATAAAGGTGTTTCTTTGCTTCGCGTTCACGATGTAAAAGAAGCAAATGAGTGTATTGCATTACTCCAAAACCTTAAAAACGAAGCATAATTTTCTATAATTTTAAACTACATTTACAAAAAGCCCGGACAAATTGGAATTCTTAGATTTTACTGAAATAAAGATTATTGATGTAATAGACGTGCTCCTTGTGGCATTCCTGATGTACTACATTTATCGCTTGGTAAAAGGTACTGTCGCTATTAATATCTTTGTAGGTATTGTTATTATTTACGGTATCTGGAAGCTTACCGAACTACTGGGAATGGAACTTTTCAGTAAAATTCTTGGAGGCTTTCTCGGTGTTGGAATGTTTGCCCTAATCGTAGTTTTTCAGCAGGAAATCCGAAAATTTTTGTTGATGCTCGGGTCTACAAATTTTAGCGCCCGAAAGAAATTTTTAAGACAATTTAAATTGCTCTCCAGTGAAGGCGGGACACGAACCAATGTAAAGGTTGTCATCGATGCCTGCCGACGAATGGGAAATACCAAAACAGGGGCCCTTATTGTGTTCCAGCGCAACAACAGTTTGGATTTTGTAAAAAACACCGGAGACGAGATGCAGATGGAGGTTAATATGCCCATTATTGAAAGTATTTTTTTTAAAAACAGTCCGTTACACGATGGCGCTATGATTATCGAAGAGAATATGATTACCGCCACACGTGTAATTTTACCGGTTTCCAATGACCGAAGTATTCCGTTACGCTTTGGTTTGCGTCATCGTGCCGCAGTTGGTATCACCGAAAAAACTGATGCAGTTTGCTTGGTAGTTTCCGAAGAAAACGGACAAATTTCCTATCTAAAAGATGGGGACTTCGTTTTGTTTGAAGACCTCTCCGAATTGCAAAAACAGCTTGAAAAAGATCTGACCTATTAACTCTATGGATTGTAAAAATTGTCGCACTCCCCTTTTAGAAAGCCATTTCTTTTGCCCGAATTGTGGTGGAAAAATAATAAGGAAGCGCATCAATTTTAGAAATCTGCTAACCGATTTCAGTGCGCAATTCTTGAATTACGACAATAAGTTTTTACAAACCTTTATTGCCCTCTTCTCCCGCCCAAATGATGTTATTGGGGGATATCTGCAAGGTGTTCGTAAAAAATATGTCAATGTTATTGGGTACTTTGCCATTGCACTAACGCTATCGGGATTGCAAATTTTTCTACTCAATAAATTCTTCCCAGAGGTACTCGATCTATCTTCTGTAACTACCAAAGGAACCGAAGAATTTTCAAAGAAAAATCTGGAATTTATCAACGAATACCAATCGTTGATTATGATGTTGTATGTCCCATTATATGCCTTCTTAGCAAAGTTGGTGTTTTGGAGAAATAAAAAATTCAACTATGCAGAGCTATTGGTAGTCTTTACTTATATTCTTTCTCAAATTTCGATTATTAGTTCCGTTATCACGATTGGTTGTGCTTTTTTCGGTGTTTCTATTGGATCGATGGCGTTATTTTTAATTCCAATGCAAATAATTTATTCGGGGTATTGCCTTAAGCATTTGTACGGTTTATCAATGGAGGGGATACTATTACGAACGCTGCTCTTTTTCTTAATTCTGGGAATTTTCTTTGTGATCACTTCGGTAATTGCCGGAGTAATTATGTATAATTCGGGAGCATTTAAAGAGGTAATTGAAGCGCAAAGAGCCGCTCAAAATGTATCTTACACCGCTTCTTCGGTCATAAACTGGACTTCATAGAGTTTGCGATAGTAACCATCTTGCTTCTTAAGCAATTGTTTATGAGTTCCTGTCTCTACAATTTTACCCGCATCCATCACCAAAATAGTATCGGCCTTTTTAATTGTGGCTAAACGATGCGCAATTACGATAGAAGTTCTTCCTCGGGTGATTTTTTCGGTGGCAGTCTGAATCATTTCTTCGGAATAAGAGTCAACCGAAGACGTTGCTTCATCTAAAACCAAAATACTGGGCTTGGTTACATAAGCTCGCAAAAAGGCAATCAACTGTCGTTGCCCCGAAGACAGCATGGTTCCGCGTTCCTTTACATTGTAATGATATCCGTCCGGAAGTGTTTTAATAAACTTATGTACTCCAATTTCTTTGGCGGCAGTAATAACCTCTTCTTCAGAAATATCGGGGTTTTGAAGCGTAATATTGTTTAATATAGTATCTGCAAACAAGAAAACATCCTGCAACACTATAGCAATATGACTGCGGAGAGAGCTTAATGTGTAGTCCTTTATTTCGGTACCGTCAATAAGTATTGCGCCACTGTTTATTTCGTAAAACCTGTTCAACAAATTAATAATAGTCGATTTACCCGCGCCTGTAGCTCCTACAATGGCGACGGTCTCTCCCGGTTGCACCGTAAATGAAATATCTTTTATAACTTCTTCATTCTCGATATACCCAAATCGAACGTTTTTAAATTCAATGAATCCGTTTGTTTGTTCCAAAGTTACTTGTCCTTCATTGGCAATGTGTGATTTGGTGTCTAATATTGCAAAAACCCTGTTTGCAGCGACCATGCCCATTTGCAGTGTATTAAACTTATCGGCAATTTGGCGTAGTGGTCTGAAAAGCATTTGTGCCAATTCGATAAAGGCTACAATGAGTCCCAGGGTAATCCCGCCGCCTTCCGCCGCATTGAGTCCGCCGTACCAAACAAGCAATCCTATGGCCACGGAAGAGGACATTTCAGCAATGGGAAAAAAGATAGAGTTATACCAAACGGTTTTCACCCATGCCTTTTTATGTTCCTCATTTATTTCTTTAAAGTGTTTGAATTCGGTTTCTTCCCGCGTAAAGATCTGTACGATTTTCATCCCCGTGATACGCTCCTGAACAAACGAATTTAAATTGGCTACCTGATTTCGAACGTCTTCAAAAGCTATCTTCATAGCGCGTTGAAAGACACGCGTAGCATAGAGTATCAAAGGTAAAATTGCAAAAACAATAAGCGATAATTCCCAACTTTGCCACAGCATAAAGCCTGCAATAACCACCATTTTTAAGAGGTCACTTATTATCATAAAGAGACCTTCACTAAAGATGGACGAAATGGTTTCTATATCGTTTACCGCTCTGGTTGTAAGGCGTCCCACTGCACTCTTGTCGAAATATTGCATCTTAAAGCTCGTCATAAGTTTGAAGAGTTTAACACGCATATCCTTGATAACACTTTGCCCCAGCCAGTTGGCATAAAAGATAAAGGCAAACTGAAAAATCACCTCCAATAATAAAACCGCAAACATCAGGGAGATAAAGTACACCAGACTTTCCCCATCCTGAGGCACTACAGATTCATCTATGGTGCGCTGAAGCAGATACGGTCTTAAAATAGCCAAGCCGGACATGGCGATGGCGGCGAAACCTACAAAATAAAAAATGAGCTTGTACTTATTGGTAAACGCCAAAAGACGCTTAAACAATTTAAAATCGAATGCATTACCGGACTCTTTCATCTATTTACAACTGCAGGGACTACTTCTTTTTTATGAATTAATTTTTATATGTTCCGGATAGGTAACCTCAGTAAGGTACAATCCATGAGCGGGAGCAGATGCTCCTGCTTTATTTCTGTCTTTACTTTCAATAATTTCGTGAAATTGTGAAAGTGAAATTTTTTCAAAGCCTACTTCTAACAGGGTTCCTACAACGGCACGAACCATATTTCGCAAGAACCGATCGGCCACAATGGTGAAAATCAATTGTGAATCTCTTTCAGTCCAAATTGCTTTTTGCACCTTACAATAATACGTTTTTACGTCGGTTTTAGAACGTGAAAAGCATTGAAAATCTTTATAGTTTAATAACGAATTTGCTGCCTCATTCATTATATCGACATTCGGTTTATGATGAATATAATAGGAGAATTCGTCGAGAAAAGGATCTTTTTTAAAACTAATTATGTACTCGTATGTACGGGAAACCGCATCAAAACGTGCATGAGCCTCTTTTTTTACTTCAAAAATATGCTGTACCGAAATATCCTTCGGAAGAAACGAATTAAGCCTGTACATCAAGTCCGGAATATCTTCAATCACTTCCTCATCAAAATGCGCAAAGAGTTGTTTGGCATGTACTCCAGTATCGGTTCTTCCAGCTCCGGTGACCTTAATGTCTTTCCTAAGCAAGGTGGATAGTGTTTGTTCAAGCACCTCCTGAACACTAACAGCATCGGGTTGAATTTGCCAGCCGTGATAATTTTTTCCGTTGTAGGCTATTTCAATAAAATATCGCACACTTTGGTTTTAAAAACACAAAATTACGATTTACGATTTACGATTCAGGGTTCAGCCTCATAAATTATTCTTTAAAAAACGGGTGCCGGCTTTAAAAAAGAAACGCCAAAGAACAATTACATTTGTAATAACAAAAATTTAAAAAAGTGACAAAAATTCTTCTCCTAAGCGATACCCACAGTTATATAGATGAAAAAATTCTGCAGTATGTTGGGCAGGCCGATGAGGTTTGGCATGCAGGAGATATTGGTGATCTTGCCGTGACCGACAACATTAAGAAGCTAAAACCCTTACGTGCCGTTTACGGCAATATAGACGATGCCAAGGCACGAAATGAATTTCCCTTGCACAATCGGTTTTTTTGTGAAGGAGTTGATGTTTGGATTACACATATTGGGGGTTATCCGGGAAAATACAGTCCGAAGATACGGGAAACACTTTATGCCAATCCGCCGCGCCTCTTTATCACCGGGCATTCGCACATCCTTAAGGTTATGAATGACAAAAAAACCGGGCTACTACACATGAATCCCGGCGCGGTTGGAAAACACGGATTTCAACAGGTACGCACCATGCTACGATTTGAGATTGATGGTGAGAAAATTCAGAATCTGGAGGTGATTGAGTTTAAGAAATAAACTCTATTCACTGTTCATGACTAAAAATTAAATATAAAGTGGTGAGCGGTGAGTAGTGAGTAGTGAGTAGTGAGTAGTGAGTAGTGAGTAGTGAGTAGTGAGTAGTGAGTAGTGAGTAGTGAGTAGTGAGTAGTGAGTAGTGAGTAGTGAGTAGTGAGTAGTGAGTAGTGAGTAGTGAGTAGTGAGTAGTGAGTAGTGAGTAAAACTAAATTATTCTTTATTCTTTATTCTTTATTCTTTATTCTTTTCTAACTTTTCTTCAACAATTTGTCAATTCGCTATTTCGCTAATCCATTTTACCTTTCACCTTTCACCCTTCACCCTTCACTATCAAAAAAAACGAAAAAACCCCCAAAGATGGCATTCTTTGAGGGCTTCGCACTAAAATATACTAAGATGTAGTTTAACGTAACCTGTCAACAGATTTTACGAGATCCTCGTCCCTTTTAATGGCCTTATTGGCCAGCACTAAAAAAACGATAGAAATGACGGGAAAAAGCACCCCAATACCCTTCTCTGAGACCAAAGTCTCTCCGGATACATTTAGCGACTTGTACACGAAAACTCCCAGTAATACAAAGATTAATATGATCGACAAACGGTTTAATACAAATTGTAATTGCCGCTTTTTATAACTTAAAATTGAAATAATAATAAGACCCATAGCCCCAAAAATAAGTAAGAATGCCAAAGGGTCACTAGGCAGAAGCACCGCAACACCTGAAGCATCACGCAGGGTAGGAAACCACAAATACAACCCTCCCATTAGGAGAATCGATAGGATTAAATACACTGTTTGAATACGCTGTAGCATGAAAGTAGCTTCTTATTGGATGCAAAAATAGCGTTTCTTTTTAAAAAAATTAAATGCAAAATTTAATTTATTGTTGTATACTTGCAGTATCAATTCGTAACCACTTCAACAACGGTTACTTAGTCTTCGATAAAATTTTCAACTAATTACCTACCCAGAAAATTATCTAGTATCAATTTAAACTTATACATTTTTTAAATGTTTGAAATTTCAGAATTAAAAACAAAACTATTACCTGAACTTCAGGAAATAGCCAATGCTTTAGGTGTTCCAAAATACAAAAGCTTAAAAAAATTAGACCTTGTCTATCAAATCCTCGATTATCAAGCTGCCAATCCAAAAGCGATCAAAGCAGTAATTCCTGAAGCTCCTGCAGCCAAAGTAAATGCCGAGAAAACAACTTCAGAGAAAACTACTTCAGAGAGATCAACTCCCGAAAAAGTGACATCTGAACAACCTGTGAAGACAGAAAAGGACGATAAAAAACCGCAACAACGAGACAACCGACAACGACCTCCGCGTACCGACAATCGAAATCAGAAAAACACACCCCGACCTCAGGAAGCGAAAAAGCCAAAAGAAGATGACAAAAAATCGTCGTCCGACAAAGAAGGGAATGTAGCTGAAAGTAAGCCGAAACATCAAAAAGATCACAACCGACAGAAAGACGGCAATAAACATAGTACTCCGCACAACAGTCCGAAAGAAAACCGAAATAACGGCAACAAGGACAATAGAAACCGATACAAAGAACCCGATTTTGAGTTCGACAGTATTATTGAAAGTGAAGGTGTATTAGACATTATGCAGGATGGCTACGGTTTCTTGCGCTCCAGTGACTACAATTACCTTTCATCTCCCGATGATATTTACGTGTCGCAATCGCAGATACGACTCTTCGGACTTAAAACCGGAGATACAGTATTGGGAGAAGTAAGACCTCCAAAGGAAGGTGAAAAGTATTTTCCACTTATTAAAGTGAACAAAATAAACGGTTTAAATCCGAACGTGGTGAGAGACCGTGTTTCTTTTGAACATTTAACACCTTTATTTCCAACCGAAAAATTTAATATAGCCGGAAAGCAAAGCACTATATCCACCCGAATCATCGATTTGTTCGCTCCAATTGGAAAAGGACAACGAGGTATGATTGTGTCTCAGCCTAAAACCGGTAAAACGATGCTTTTAAAAGACATCGCAAACGCAATAGCCGCTAACCACCCGGAAGTATATCAAATTATTCTTTTAATTGATGAACGCCCGGAAGAAGTTACCGACATGCAACGAAACGTAAGTGGTGAAGTTGTTGCTTCTACTTTCGACAAGGAAGCTACCGAACATGTTCGTGTTGCGAACCTGGTTATCGATAAGGCAAAGCGATTGGTAGAATGTGGTCACGATGTAGTGATTCTTTTAGATTCAATTACACGTTTGGCCCGCGCCTACAACACCGTACAACCCGCAAGTGGAAAAATATTAAGTGGAGGGGTGGATGCCAACGCATTGCACAAACCTAAGCGTTTCTTTGGTGCTGCCCGTAACATTGAAAATGGAGGATCCTTAAGTATCATTGCTACGGCACTTACTGAAACCGGATCGAAAATGGACGAGGTTATTTTTGAAGAATTTAAAGGAACCGGTAACATGGAGCTTCAGTTGGATAGAAAGATCTCTAACCGCAGAATTTTCCCTGCCATCGACCTTACCTCTTCAAGTACACGTAGAGACGATTTACTGCTTGATGAAGCCACTATACAAAGAATGTGGGTAATGCGTAAGTATCTGGCCGATATGAATCCTGTGGAAGCCATGGAGTTTATAAACGACCGTGTAAAACAAACCCGAAACAACGAAGAGTTTTTAATCTCAATGAATGGATAAAAGCCCTTCTGTAAAATTTGTCATCCTGAATTTAATTCAGAATCCTTTAAAACTGAGGAAAACATTTTTTAGAAACTGAATCAAGTTCAATTTGACAAAAGCAGATTCTTAAGAGTCTGCTTTTTTTATGTGCTATTTCTAAAGAATAGGACGCTATGATAAAAACAAAAAAGCCTCGCAAATTGCGAGGCTTTTTTTATTGTTATTTTGTTCGACAGAATTACTGCTTCACAATTTTTTGTGTAAGGTCACCGGCAGAAGATTTAATGTTCAACATGTAAACTCCACGAGCAAGACTTGAAGTATTCATAGTACCGTTTACCAATTGAACACCTGTATTTTTACCTAATATATCATAAAGCACCGCTTGTTGAATTTCAACAGTTGCAGGTACTTGGATAGTAAGAGTATTTGAAACAGGGTTAGGATAAATTACAGCAACTTCAGCCAAAGTTTCACCAACGCCTAAAGTTGGAGAACAATCACCGTTTAATTCGTAAACATAGTCTGTAGTTCCAATTGTCCATACTTGAGCAGTATTATCATTTTTAAAAGCACCCGGAAGACCTGTAGCACTTGCAGAAGTAGACTCCCAAGCAACAGCATCACAAATAATTTCCATCCAATATTTAGTACCTGCCGGACCACCTTCCAATGCGAAAGGAGTATCTAACAATACAGTATACTGGTGAAAATCGAATCCAAAGTTATTACCGGTAATAACGTCATCGGTAACAGTAAAATCAACTACAGTTTCTATTACTGTATCCGGTAAACCCGCTAAATCTGTATAAAAAACAAATTGCATGGTGGTTTGCTCATCTGCAAATGTTGGAATAATTTCTTCAATCGAAAAAGTCATATCCGCAGGCACATCAATGTCAATCGCCAAAGCTTGGTTAGTGGCTCCGCCAAAAAATAGACCATTTTCCAAAGCATTTGAAGCTACGTTTTGATTACATGGAGCTCTTTCAATTGTTTGTGTTGAAACGATTACAGGGTCTGATTCCCCATAAATTTCTGTCATAGTAGTCTGGGAAAAACCAAACCCGGACACTAGTATACAAGAAACTAATAATGTAATTTTTTTCATAATTTGTATTTTTAAAGTTTAATATTGTCTAACAAATATATGAAAGCGAACTTTAAAACAATCTTTTTTGTGTTAAATCTTTCGCCTTTTAATACTCTTTTACCCTATATATCCTGTATATGTTGCATACAATTACCTTTAGGAATGTGAAACAAATAGTTTTATTAATTTTTATTTCCTTTACTGTTTCCTGTAGTAAAAATGTAAAGTCGGAAGAATTTGACACCACCACGGTTTTTGAAAAATCCAATGGCACCGAAACCGCTACCTATGAAGAAATAGTCACTTACTACACAAATCTTGCTGAGAAATACAATTCTGTTGCCATGTATACCATGGACAAAACAGACAGTGGTGAACCCTTGCATTTAGTAACTTTCAATCCAGAAAGAACCTTCGAGTCGGAATTTGCAGAGTCTAAAAAAAATATACTCCTTATCAATAATGGAATTCATCCCGGGGAAAGTGATGGTATTGATGCTTCCATGATGCTGCTTCGGGATTTGGCCGAAGGAAAAATACCGGCACCAAAAAACACAATCATCGCTGTAATTCCTATTTATAATATTGGAGGCGCATTGCAACGAAACAGTACAACACGCACAAATCAAAATGGACCTGTTGCTTATGGATTTAGAGGCAATGCCAGAAATTACGACCTCAACAGAGACTTTATTAAAACCGATACAAAAAATGCAAAAGCCTTTACCGATTTGTTCAGAACCGTGAATCCCGACCTGTTTATAGACAATCATGTAAGCAACGGAGCCGATTACCAGTATACGCTCACACATCTTTTTACGCAACACAACAAATTAGGTGGGGATTTGGGAAATTACCTGCATACTTCCTTGATGCCAAAACTGGAAGATTCCCTTCAGCAAAAGAAATGGGACATTACACCCTATGTTAACGTTTTTAACCGAACTCCGGAAAGCGGTTTTTCCCAATTTTTGGATGGCCCCAGATATTCTACAGGCTATGCCGCATTATACAATACCCTTGGGATGATGGTGGAAACACACATGCTTAAGCCCTATAAACAACGTGTAGAGGGCACTTACGAACTTATGAAAAGCTTTATTGAAATTACCGATGCTGATGCTGAAGTGATCAAAGAGCTTCGGAAAAATGAGCTCACGCATTACAAACCCGGAACCGAATATCCGCTAAGCTGGAAGATAGATAGCACACAAAGCTCAGTGATTTCTTTTAAAGGATATGAAGGGGAAATGATACCCAGTTCTATTACGGGAGCCAATCGCCTAAAATACGATCGAAACAAACCTTTTACCAAAGACGTAAATTATAGTAATTACTTTACACCTTCCGCTTCGGTGACCATTCCTGAAAAATATATAATTCCGAAGGGCTATTGGCATGTAGTTGAACGATTAAAACTGAATAGAATTCGTTTTGAAACAATCCGGAAGGATACAACGATCACTGCACAGGTTTATCGAATTAAAGATTTCGAAACGGTGTCTTCCCCTTACGAAGGGCATTATTTACACTACAATACCGAAGTTACCACCACGACTGAAGAAGTTGTTGTAAAAAAAGGAGACATTGTTGTAAATACTCAACAAGACGGAGTTCGGTATTTGTTGGAAACGCTCGAACCTTCGGCACCCGACTCCTTCTTTAACTGGAATTTTTTCGATACTATTTTACAACAAAAGGAGGGTTTTTCTCCCTATGTGTGGGAAGATATGGCCGAAACGTTCTTAATTGAAAATCCGACGATAAAGGCACAATTAGAAACAAAAATAGCGACAGAACCCGATTTTGCGGCAAATTGGTATGCACAATTAGACTGGATACACAAACAATCGCCGTATTACGAAACATCACATCTGCGATATCCTATCATTAGGGTGGGTGGTTAGATATTCCTTCGGGAAAAGCAACTTTATGTTTTCATAAGAATCCTGCAGCGCTTTTTGTGTTTTTTCAAAATCTTTCCAACGGACTTTTTTAATGCCTTCAGAGGGCTCCGGAATTAATGGTCCGTCGTAGTTAGAATGCATCTCATACCAATACGTAACTTTCAGCTTAAACTTTTCATTCCGCTTAAAGACATGGTAGGTTTTGGTAATAAACCGTTTAATAGTTAGATCCTTCACTCCGGTTTCTTCGATGGTTTCACGTAGGGCCGCTTCCTCGTAGGTTTCACCTTTTTCAACCTTCCCTTTAGGCAAATCCCACTTTTTGTTTCGGCGTATAAAGAGTATTTCCCGTTTATCGTTAAAAACCATTCCGCCACCGGCTTCTACAACCGGGAGCTTTTTGCGAAGAAATTGTTCCAGCTTTTCGGGGTTTTTGTGATACAAATTCACATACACCAACTCCCCATTGTTAATCTTATTGATCAACTTTTTGAACTTGGCAAGTTTTAATGGGATGGCCGTGTACTGTTTCCCTATTTTTTTCTCTGTCGACAGGATTATAGGAATATCATTGACAAAAACTTTATACATTTGCACTATGATTTTAAACAAAGAAACAGCTCAAAAAACGGCTGAATTATTATTGCAAATTAATGCAATTAAATTACAACCGCAAAACCCTTTCACTTGGGCATCGGGATGGAAATCTCCCATCTACTGCGATAACCGCGTAACCCTTTCATATCCAGCCATTCGCAACTTTATTCGTGAGCAGATGGCGGCTCAAATTGAAGAAATTTACGGAAAACCCGATGCAATCGCGGGTGTGGCAACAGGCGCCATTGGGATAGGTGCTCTGGTAGCAGATTACCTAAATCTGCCGTTTTGTTATGTGAGACCGGAAGCCAAAAAACACGGAAGACAAAATAAAATTGAAGGATATATAGAGCCCCACCAAACAGTTGTAGTGGTGGAAGATTTAATAAGTACCGGAATGAGCAGCTTGCTGGCAGTGGAGGCTTTGCGTGAGGCCGATGTAAATGTAAAAGGCATGATGGCTATTTTTACGTATGGTTTTGCAGTGGCTGAAGAAAATTTTAAAAAGGCCGATGTTACGCTAAATACACTTAGTAATTACGACAACCTTTTAAAACAGGCTGAAAAATTCAGATATATTTCGGGAGGAGAGGCAAAACTCTTGTCACAATGGCGAAAGGATCCCGGCAACTGGAATCCCAAAGAAGTAAAGAAGGCAAACGAGGCATAATTGTTGTCAAGTATACCCAAAAAACATTTTGAAACCCAAATCATGGAATTAAAAAGTAAAAAAATAACGGTTCAGAAATCGGCTCAAGATCTTTGTGATTTTCTAAGTAAGGTTGAAAACTTTGAACAATTAATGCCCGAAAACATCAGTAAGTTCGAAGTTATTAGAGAAGATGCCTTTGTATTTGCATTAAAAGGAATGCCCGAAATTGCACTGGAAGTAAAAGAAATTAATGCTCCAACTCAAATTACTTTAGGAGCTATAAGTGATAAAATTCCATTTACATTGGTAGGAAATATTGAGCCCATCGATGAAAATTCTTCACAGGCAGAGCTTCAGTTTGAAGGCGATTTTAATCCTATGATGGCGATGATGATTAAAGGCCCTATCACCAAATTCTTAGAAACGTTGGCCACCAATCTGGAAAACTCCTAAAAAAGCATTTTTATTTCTTTTAAACGGAACTGCTGAAGTGTCTCGTTTTCGGCTTCAATTAAAATGAAACCTTCTTCGGAAATCCCTTTAATTATTCCGTTAAACTGTTGTCCCGCTTCATTTTCAAAAACAGAAACCTTATTCTTTCTGAAGAGTACTTTTTCATAATCACTTTTCAACTTTAAAAAATCACCACCTTCAACACGTTGTAATTCGATCATCACCGCTTCTGAAACTTCTGTCAACACTTCATCCAGGTTATAGACTACACCCGTATTTAATCGCATAGAAGTTGCCTGTGGTAAGTTTTCAAATTTTGTTTCATTTACATTCAGGCCAATTCCAATCACCGACGAGGAAATAACATTGCTTTTAAACTGATTTTCAATAAGAATTCCTGCCAGCTTTTTTTGGTATGACATAATGTCGTTAGGCCATTTCACCGAAATTCCGGGAATTTGCAACTTTTTAAGTGCCGATTTCACCCCTAGCGCTACTGCAAAAGTAATACCGGCTTGGTGCTCAATTGGCAAGCTACTAAACCGCTTAAACATACTAAAAGTAAGGCTTTCTCCCGATTTTGATTGCCAGTGTGCCCCCATCTGCCCCCTTCCTTTTGTCTGCTTTTTGGTTATAACAATAACACCATCCTCCAACATCAAATCCTTGCCTAATTCTTTTAGGTAGGTGTTGGTGGAATCAATGGCATTAAGTTTGATTATTTTCAATTGGTAAAAGATTGTATTACTAATACGTTCACAAAGCGTTTCAAGAAACAAAAAAGTAATAACTTTGTGCAAATAAATACTATTAATGTCGAAAAAAGAAGTCGGGACAGATCAACTTGTAACACAAATTATAACAGGAATTGAAGAAGTTAAGGGACAGAACATTGAGATTCTGGATCTTAGAGATATAGAGAATACAGTATGTGACTATTTTATTATATGCGATGGTACCTCGAACACACAGGTAAATGCCATCGTAAATTCAATTCAAAAAATAGTGAGCAAATCCATCAAGGAAAAACCGTGGCATGTCGAAGGAAGTGATAATGCCGAATGGATACTTATGGACTATGTTCACGTGGTAGTTCACGTTTTCCAGAAACACATCCGTGAGTTTTACGATATCGAAGGATTATGGGGTGATGCCAAATCAGTAAAAATAGAAACAACTTATTAAAAAAACAGACCAAGCCACATGGCCGAAGAAAATAAAAAACCCGAAATAAAAAAACCTAAATTCAATGCTTATTGGATATATGCCGCAATCATACTTGTATTTTTAGGTATACAATTTTTTGGTGGTAATAGCTGGTCACAACCTGCTAAAACTACACAATCTGAATTTCAAAAGTTTTTAAAGGATGGTGATGTAGATAAGATAGAGATCGTCAATAAAAAAATTGCCAAGGTCTACCTAACACCGGAAGCGAGAACCAAAGAAGTTCACTCGAAGAAGAATGGAAATTCTATTTTCCCTGCCGGGGCGAACGATCCTACCTACGAATTTGAATTTGGTGATCTTCAAAATTTTGAAAACGATATCAACCAGATCAAGGCCGATAGCGGTATAAACACGAAAATTGTTTGGAATACAGACAGCAATATGTGGGGAGAATTACTCCTTACGCTACTGCCCTTTATTGTGATTATCGGAATCTGGATATTTATTATGCGGAGGATGTCATCGGGAGCCGGTGGCGGTGCCGGAGGACAAATTTTTAATATTGGAAAGTCGAAAGCCAAGCTATTCGACGAAAAAACCGATGTTAAAACTTCTTTTAAAGATGTTGCCGGATTGGAAGGTGCGAAAGAAGAAGTACAGGAAATTGTAGATTTTTTGAGAACACCGGGAAAATATACTGCCTTGGGAGGTAAAATCCCAAAAGGAGCATTATTGGTAGGACCTCCGGGAACCGGAAAGACCTTATTGGCGAAAGCCGTTGCGGGAGAAGCCAAAGTGCCTTTCTTTTCACTTTCGGGGTCAGATTTTGTTGAAATGTTTGTGGGTGTGGGAGCATCTCGAGTACGTGACTTGTTTAAACAAGCCAAAGAAAAATCGCCGGCCATTATTTTTATCGATGAAATTGATGCCATTGGACGCGCCAGAGGAAAGAATAACTTTTCAGGATCGAACGATGAGCGTGAAAACACTTTAAATCAATTACTTACCGAAATGGACGGTTTTGGCACCAATACCAATGTAATTGTACTGGCTGCTACCAACCGTGCCGATGTATTGGACAAAGCTTTGATGCGCGCAGGACGTTTCGACAGACAGATTTATGTTGACTTACCCGATGTGAGGGAGCGAAAAGAAATATTTGAAGTACACCTTCGTCCTATTAAAATTGACGATTCTTTGGATCTTGATTTTCTCGCAAAACAAACGCCGGGTTTCTCGGGTGCAGACATTGCAAACGTTTGTAATGAAGCAGCCCTAATTGCTGCAAGACAAGAAAAGAAATTTGTAGACAAGCAGGATTTCCTCGATGCAGTTGACCGAATTGTGGGAGGTCTCGAAAAGAAAAATAAAATTATAACTCCCGACGAGAAGAAAGCCATTGCGTTTCACGAAGCAGGGCATGCCACTGTAAGTTGGATGCTGGAGCACGCGGCACCTTTGGTTAAAGTAACCATTGTGCCTCGCGGACAGTCATTGGGTGCAGCCTGGTATTTACCGGAAGAGCGTCTTATTGTACGTCCCGAGCAAATGTTGGATGAGATGTGTGCTACAATGGGAGGACGTGCTGCCGAAAAAGTAATCTTCGGAAAAATATCAACGGGAGCTTTGAGCGATCTGGAAAAAGTAACGAAGCAGGCTCGTGCCATGGTAACTATTTATGGTTTAAACGAAGAAATTGGAAATCTCACCTATTACGATTCTTCCGGACAAAATGAATATGGTTTTACAAAGCCGTATAGTGAAAAAACTGCTGAAATGATCGACCGAGAAATATCCAGGATGATTGAAGCACAGTATCAAAGAGCCATTGAATTGTTAGAAAAAAATAAAGACAAACTCACTTTGCTTGCCAATGAATTGCTGGAGAAAGAAGTTATTTTTAAGGATAACCTTCAGCGAATTTTTGGCAACCGACCTTTCGACAAAACTGAAGAAGAAAAAGTGGCTACAACATAGTGTCGCCATTTGCGTTTAACTTGTAAACTTTAGTTTTTCGGTGACAGAACTTCAGTTTAGATTTTATATATTTGATGAATAACGTTTTAACACTCCTCAAAAAACTTATACATGAGTCTGTTTAAAAGACTTTTAAATCCTAATTATAAGTCAGAAGAAAAATCCAAATCTGACCAGAGCAAATATTACCCAGAAGAGAAGTTACCCACCGACGAAAAATTCACCTTTAATTTCAACAAGAATGGTGGAAAATTTTTATACTGTGAGAATTTGGATGAAGTTCTGGATGCATTTGACAATATTTTACTGGAGAACGATTGGTACGAGCAAGATGTCTTTTGCATTAACGATCAATTAATTTCTCGCTTTGAGGGTTACAATTTAAATTTCATCAAAAAAACAACTGCAACCTTCTTTCTTTCCACTTGTGAATCGTTGGTTGCCAATAATGGATCCATTTTACTTTGCTCCAATCAAATAAAAGAAAAGAAACTAAAAGAGTTGCCTTCTAATTTTGTGATTTTTGCGACTACCAGTCAGTTAGTGGACAACATTAGTGAAGGGCTTCGCAATATAAAAAACCAGAGCAGAAGCCATATTCCAAGTAACATTACCACCATTCAAGACTTCGAAACCGAAAAAGAAAAGGACTTCATGAGTTATGGAAGTAGCACAAAAAACCTATATTTGCTGCTACTGGAAGACCTATAATCTATGAAGGAAATTATTGTGCGATCTCTATCGGGTGCATTATACATTTCGATAATCATCATTTCAATGTTTGCCTCGCGCGAATGGTTTATGGGACTCTTCTTTCTTCTGGGTCTTATTACCGTCTATGAATTTTTAAAATTAGTACACTTAAAAAGCTATCTGGCTTATGTATTGTTAGCGGCGGGAATGTATTTTTTAAGCTATCGCGTTTTTGATATTGATGCTGTGTATTTGTTCCTAATACTTTCCGGTTTTGTCAATCTGTTTTTACTGAAAGATATTCTTTGGGTTAACAAAATTCCGATGTTTGAAAAGAAGAAATACGTTACAATCATACTTTATATCATTAGTGGATTTGTTTTCATTACCCTCATTCCATTTAGCAACGAAGAATTTGTTCCTGAAATTATCATAGGAATATTTATCTTAGTATGGTCTAATGACAGTTTTGCCTATTTAATTGGAAAGAATTTCGGGAAACACAAATTGCTGGAGCGAATTTCCCCTAAAAAAACAGTAGAAGGATTTTTAGGAGGTTTAGCCGGCTCTGTATGTGCAGGTTTTTTTATCTTTAAGTATACACAACTTTTTACTTTAAATTCCTGGATAGCAATGGCCGTTATCATTACTGCTTTTGGTACTGTAGGGGATTTAATCCAGTCCAGGTTTAAACGCCAGGCAGGGGTAAAAGATAGTGGTATTTTAATGCCGGGACATGGAGGGCTGTACGACAGATTGGACAGTATTATTTACTCTGCTCCCTTTATTTATGCATTTTTAGAAATTATGGATTATGTTTCATAGAGAAGGACACAAAATTATACTCATCACTTTTTTCATTATTGTGATACTGAGTCTTTTGGTAGATTTTTTTGTAGTGAATACAATGCTTAAAGGAGGAGTCATTATTATTTTTATCGTCCTTTTGGTGTTGGTACTACAATTTTTCAGAAATCCAAAAAGAAACTTTACTGCCAGTGAATCACAGCTTGTATCTCCCGTAGATGGAAAGGTGGTCGTGATAGAAGAGGTTTTTGAAAAGGAATATTTCAACGAGAAACGCATTCAGGTATCCGTTTTTATGTCGCCAATAAATGTGCATGTAACTCGCTATCCTGTTGGTGGAAAAGTAGTGTATAGCAAATACCATCCGGGGAAATATTTGGTTGCCTGGCACCCCAAATCGAGCGAAGAAAATGAACGGACAACTGTGGTCGTTAACAACAATACCTTTGGAGACATCTTACACCGTCAAATTGCCGGTGCATTGGCGAAGCGGATTGTAAATTACGCCAAAGAAGGTGAGGAGGTTAAACAGGCTGAAGACAGTGGATTTATTAAATTCGGATCTCGTGTGGATGTATTTTTACCTTTGGATTGCACAATAGATGTAAAGCTCAATCAAATGGTTAAAGGAGGGATTACCAGTATTGCATCAAAATGACTTCTGAAGAATTAGATATCGCCTTTAGAAATGCTGTAGACAGCATTAACAATCATACAGATCCCTTTCCTGCAGATGTGCTACTTAAATTATATGCCTATTATAAACGTGCCACCAACTCCCAGGACAGTCCCAGGAGTAACAGTAGCAATCCTTTAGTTTCAGCCTTTAAAACCAACGCCCTTTTCCAAACCCGTGGACTAACCACCGACGAAGCTAAAGAGTTGTACATAGAAGCGGTAAAACAATACTTTTTGTATCGAAAGTGAGGAGTGGCTGTGAGCTGTGAGCTGTGAGCTGTGAGCTGTGAGCTGTGAGCTGTGAGCAAAATTATATTATTCGTCCCAATTCACCACTCACCCTTCGGAAGTTACGATTTGGGATTTGGGATTTGGGATTTGAAAGTTGAATGCGGTAAGCTGTAAGTAAAATATTTTTCCCTTTTCGCTATTCCCTTTTCCCTATTCCCTAATTCCTTTTCACCCTTCACTGCTCACGGCTCACTGCTCACTTTAAATTAGCTAAACTTGCTTTAAGCGTTTCGATTTTAGCAATGGCGTCGGCTTCCTTTTGTTTTTCCATAGCAACCACTTGCTCCGGCGCTCCACTCACAAAGCGTTCATTGCGAAGCTTTCCTTGTACACTCTTCAAAAATCCTTGTGTATAATTCAATTCTTCACTAAGTTTTGCAATTTCTTCATCGATGTCTATAGCGCCCTTAATAGGAATAAAATATTCGTTGGATTTTACTCTGAATGTCAAAGCGCCTTCAACTGCTTCGGAACTATATTCCAGTTTTGAAACATTTCCGAGCTTACAAATTACAGTATCAAAATCTGCTGAAACCCTATCATTATTAATAACCGAAAGGTCTATAGAATCCTTAAACGAAATATTCTTCTCTTTCCGAATGGTTCTAATCCCCGCAATTACCTCAGAAGCAAAATCGAACGAAGCAATTAATTTTTCATCATAGGAAGTTATTTCCGGCCAAGCACTAATTATCAAAGCTTCGTTTGTATTTCTTCCTGAAATATGTTGCCAAATTTCTTCCGAAATAAAAGGAACGAACGGATGCAGTATCTTTAAGTTATCTTCCAATATCGAAATAACTTCAGCGTAGGTTTTAGCCGAAATAGGCTCGCCATAAGCAGGTTTTACCATTTCCAGAAACCAGGAACAGAAATCGTCCCACACCAATTTATACGTGGCCATTAAGGCATCACTAATTCGGTATTTGCTGAAATGATTTTCAATTTCAGCCAAACTCTTCTGAAATGTGTTCCGATACCAAGCTATTGCCACGGAAGCTGTATCGGTTTCACCCTTAGCTTCAGAAACCTCCCAGCCGTCAATTAAACGATAGGCGTTCCAAATTTTGGTAACAAAACCGCTTCCCTGCTTGCACAAATCTTCATCGAACATAAGATCATTTCCGGCAGGCGAACTTAACAGCATTCCAACCCGTACGCCATCGGCACCGTATTTTTCTATCAATTCGATAGGATCCGGTGAATTTCCCAAAGACTTACTCATCTTTCTACGCTGTTTATCCCGCACTATTCCAGTGAGATACACATTGGTAAATGGTTTTTCGTTCCGGTATTCGTACCCGGCAATAATCATACGAGCCACCCAAAAAAATAGAATCTCGGGAGCCGTAACCAAATCGTTTGTTGGATAGTAATAATTTACTTCCTTGTTATCGGGTTCCAGAATACCTCCAAAGACACTAATTGGCCATAACCACGAAGAAAACCATGTGTCAAGCGCATCGGGATCCTGTGTTAGATCGACAGCTTCCAAGTTTGAATTTCCCGATTTTTTCCGAGCTTCCAGAACAGCTTCCTCTAAAGTTTCAGCAACTACAAAATCTTCTTTTCCGTCGCCGAAATAATAGGCCGGAATTTGCTGTCCCCACCACAACTGACGAGAAATATTCCAATCCCGAACATTTTCCATCCAATGGCGATAGGTGTTTACAAACTTTTCGGGTACAAGTTGGACCTCTTTCTCTAGTACGGCATCAAGGGCAGGCTGCGCCAGTTCTTTCATTTTTAAGAACCATTGATCGCTTAATTTAGGTTCAATAATGGCTCCGGTGCGTTCGCTGGTTCCAACTTTATTGGTGTGTAATTCGGTTTTGATTAAAACACCCATCGACTCCAGTTCCTTTACAATTTCTTTTCTGGCTACAAATCGGTCTTTGCCTTTGTAATGCAGTCCAAAACTATTTAAAGTCGCATCATCATTTAAAATATCGATTACTTCCAAACCATGCTTATCTCCAAGCATTTTATCATTTTCGTCGTGAGCAGGAGTTACCTTTAAACACCCTGTTCCAAACTCGATGTCAACATATTCGTCCTCAATTATTGGAATCACGCGATTGCAAACAGGAACAATCGCTTTTTTCCCTTTTAAATGTCTGAAACGCTCATCTGCAGGGTTGATACATATGGCAGTATCACCTAAAATTGTTTCAGGGCGTGTTGTAGCAATGGTTACAAAAGCATCACTGTCTTCAATTTTATAATTTAAATAATAGAGATTTCCTTGTTTTTCCTGATAAATTACCTCCTCGTCAGACAAGGTGGTCTTTGCCTGAGGATCCCAATTTACCATGCGATAGCCTCTGTAAATGTTTCCTTTTTTGTATAAATCGACAAACACCTTGATAACAGATGCTGACATATCGTCATCCATAGTAAATTTAGTGCGTTCCCAATCGCAGGAAGCACCTAATTTTTTAAGTTGCTCCAGGATAATTCCACCGTGTTTATGGGTCCAATCCCAGGCGTGTTCCAAAAACACTTCCCGTGATAGATCTTCCTTCGCGATACCATCCTCCTTCAATTTTGCAACCACCTTAGCTTCGGTAGCAATTGAGGCGTGGTCGGTTCCCGGTACCCAGCATGCATTGTATCCTTTTAATCGGGCACGACGAATTAACACATCCTGAAGTGTATTGTTCAGCATATGTCCCATATGTAAGACCCCGGTAACATTTGGAGGGGGTATTACGATGGTATACGGCTCTCGTTCGTCTACTTCACTGTGGAAATAGTTATGCTCCATCCAGTAGCTATACCACTTATTTTCAACTATTTGAGAGTTATATTTTGCCTCTAAAGCCATTTTTGGTCTGATTTTTGAACTATAATCTACAAAAGTAGTTATATCTGCAAGATTACGAAAGTGAATAACTTATTTTGCAGTTTGTAAGAAAGATACTTACATTAGCTATTCTAAAATGTTAGAAATTATGAAAAAATTAGTGCTTATAGCGTGTATATCGTTGATTAGCTTTGCCGCTGCAGCGCAGGCCAAGATTAGCTTTAAGACCGATACCGTAGATTACGGAAACATTGCAAAAGGTAGTGACGGTGTTCGTGTATTTGAATTTACAAATACCGGGAATGCTCCATTGATAATTACAGATGTGAAATCAAGTTGTGGATGTACAGTACCCAAAAAACCGGATGGTCCCGTTGCACCGGGTGCGTCAAGCTCAATTGAGGTTAAGTATGATACAAATCGTGTTGGACCTATTAGAAAGACAATCACAGTATATTCGAACGCAGATGAACCAATTAAGGCGCTTAAAATTAAAGGTGAAGTGCTGGAGGAAGGAAAAAGCGTTTTGGAGAAAACCGGATAACGATTATAACAAATAAATAGAATCCGTGTTGTCTTTCGATAACACGGATTTTTTTTATATAATTTTTTTAAGAGTAAATCGCACCTTAGATTGAATGCCGTTTCGTTCAATTATCAATGAAATATTTCTTCCTTCTTTCGAGCTAAAAAGTTCGACCAATTCGTATAGTTTGTATCTATAGGCAAGCGTATTGTTTATACTAATAATTTCATCTCCCTTTTCAATTCCGGCCAATGCTGCCGGCGACTCTCCTCTCACATCGGCTACTACAAATTTTGGTGCGAGAAAAAAGCTGTATACTTTTTGGGTATAAATACGAACAGCACCATTTGTTTCATTGACATCCTGTGTATTAATAAGGTTGTTGAATTTATCTTTTTCATCCTTTACTACTACCAAACCATCGTGTTCTACGGTTATACCGCTCATGTTATAGTGGAAAGAATCGTTGAAATTACCATTCTTTTTGAGAATCATTCTCTGGTTGGGATAGTCCATAATCACGCTAAAACGTTTTAGAATTTCGCCACCCAAGCTTCCATTGCGTTCTTTGTAAAAACTGATACTGTCTGTAGCGTTTTTGTTTGGGAATGCCACATGAACATCGCGAAGCTTAAAGTCACCTAAACTCGCTTCTTTGAGTCGGGATCTTTTTCCGAAGATATTTCCACTTAGACCCAGTCCTAAAAAATCTTCAAAATAGTTTTTCGGGGATTCTGTTATAATGCCTGTTTCATCAAAAAGCCATAAGGCATCACTGGAGCCGCTGTCGATTAATAATGTTGCCTTTTTTGGAAATGTTTCTGAAGAAATTGTAATATCCACATACGGTTTGTTTTCATGCATTGTGAGATTAAAAACTTCACAATTACTACAAATTTTAGGGGTGTATTTTTCAGGATTATAAAAGACAATTCGCTTTCCAATATAATCTGTTCTTACAATAAATTTTTTAAAGAAATCATATCCCAGTATGCCGTGTACAGGAAGTCCCATTCGCGGTGACAGGTTTAATGCTTGTTCAAAAATTACATATATCGTATGATCATTATCTACAGCATCTCCAATCTTTACAGTGTTGTTTTTACTACGCAGAGCATCAATACTCCCGCCATCTCCCAATCCTCTAATTTTCAACGGCCTTGTATTCCTTAATTCCAACGAATCATCCTGCGACACTCCAAACAGAATCGTGGCGTTTACACCTGTATCCAATAAAAATGAAAGCTTTGTGCCATTCACCTCCACAGGGATTACCACAAGGTTATTGACTAATTCGAATGCAACACGATCTTTTACTTTATTTTCCGGAAGGAAAAATCCACTTTGAGAAAATGCAGTGGCTATACCCCCTAAAAATACTCCCAGTAGTAGGGCAATCTTCAATATTTTAAAATTCTTTTTCAATGGAATTGAAGATATAAAAAATTGCCCAAAGTAGCGCAATACAGTATGGATTTATAAAATATATTTCGCAACTTTGTTTCCTAATATATTAGCCATGCCTTCAGTTTCGAATAAAGGAAAAAACATGCCGGAATCACCTATTAGAAAGTTGGTTCCCTATGCCGAAAAAGCATATAAGCAGAACAAAACCGTTTATCATTTAAATATTGGTCAACCGGACATTAAGACACCGCAAATTGCCATGGATGCAGTTGCAACTCATAGTCTCGAAGTACTGGCCTATTCACGATCGGAAGGTTCGGAAGACTACCGAAAGAAAATAGCGAACTACTATAAAAATAATGAAATAATCGTTGAAGCCAACGATATTATAGTAACCACCGGTGGAAGTGAAGCACTCCTTTTTGCAATGGGAAGTATCGCCGATGTGGGTGACGAAATAATCATCCCTGAGCCTTTTTACGCCAATTACAACGGTTTTGCAACGGCGTCGGGTGTTACTATTGTTCCCGTTATTTCAAAAATTGAAAACAACTTCGCCTTACCTCCTATTTCAGAATTCGAAAAATTAATTACCCCGAAAACCAGGGCCATCCTTATTTGTAATCCCGGAAATCCCACAGGCTACCTTTATTCAAAAGAAGAAATTAAAACCCTCGCTTCCATCGTTAAAAAACACGATTTATTTTTGGTATCCGATGAAGTGTATCGCGAATTCACCTACGATGGCTTCGAACACTATTCTATCCTTCAAGAGGAAGGGATGGGCGAATACGGTATTATTATCGATTCGGTTTCGAAACGCTACAGTATGTGTGGAGCGCGAATAGGGTGTCTTGTTTCTAAAAACAAAGAGGTAATGCATACGGCTCTAAAATTTGCCCAGGCACGTTTAAGCCCGCCAACCTTTGCGCAAATTGCCAGTGAAGCTGCTTTGGAAACGCCTCAAAGCTATTTCGACGAGGTTATTTCCGAGTATCAGGAGCGTCGCGATACATTAATTAAACATTTACAAGCCATTCCAGGTGTAAAAGTTGGGATGCCAAAAGGAGCGTTTTACTGTATTGTAGAACTTCCAGTTAAAAATAGTGACGCCTTTGCACAGTGGCTTCTGGAAAAATTCGATCACAACGGCGAAACGGTGATGGTTGCTCCGGCAGCCGGATTCTATTCCAGTCCCGGGGTTGGTTTAAATCAGGTGCGTATCGCCTATGTCCTTAAAAAAGAGAGTTTGATTAGGGCCGTTGAAATCTTAAAAGTTGCTCTGGAACAATACCGCGATTAATGCAAATTGAACACAACAAATCACTTAAATTATTCAATACCTTCGGAATTGATTGTAAAGCCGATTTGTTTGCTGAAATACAAACGGTTCCCGAATTAAAAGAAGCACTTGCCGAAGCAAAAAACAAACCCCTATTTATTTTAGGTGGAGGAAGCAATATGCTGCTCACCAAAGATGTTCACGCCTTTGTCTTGTATATCAATTTAAAAGGTATTTCGGTGGTTTCCGAAGATGACGATTTCATTACCATGCAGGTAATGGCCGGCGAGAACTGGCATGAATTTGTGCAATACTGCATCGAACACGATTATGGAGGAGTTGAAAATTTATCGCTCATCCCCGGAAATGTAGGTACTGCTCCTATTCAGAATATTGGTGCCTATGGCGTCGAACTTAAAGATGTTTTTAAGAGTTGTACTGCTGTTGCTATTGAAACACAACAGGAACGAACTTTCAGTAAGGAGGAATGTAAATTCGACTACAGAAACTCAATTTTTAAATCCGAAATTAAAGGGAAATATATTATCACTTCCGTGACCTTTACCCTCTCAAAGTGGAAACATATTTTGCATACCTCCTACGGGGCGATAAAAGATCATCTAGCGGCAAAGCACATCGATATCCCTACCATTAAAGATATTTCGGAAGCGGTAATTGCCATTCGACAATCCAAACTACCCGACCCGAAAGAATTGGGGAATAGCGGAAGTTTTTTCAAAAATCCTGTAGTTGATGGTGAGACTTTTAAAAGCTTCCGACTGCAATATCCGGATGCTCCCTTTTATGAAGTTTCAGCGACCGAATTTAAAATTCCCGCTGCCTGGTTAATAGAACAGGCGGGATTTAAAGGACAGCGCTTTGGCGATGCGGGAGTGCATAAAAATCAGGCGTTGGTGCTTGTAAATCACGGTGATGCCACCGGAAATGAAATTTGGGAGCTCGCCATAAAAATTCAGAAGGCGGTAAAAGAAAAATTCGGGATCTACATTGAGCCCGAAGTGAATGTGTTTTAATCGGCTAAAAACACAGTGTCCAAAGTATGCACTACGCCGTTGTTCGCTTTAATATCACTCTTCCCAACAATTCCTTTTTCGCCATTAATACCGGTAACAACAATATCACTACCTTTCTTTGTTACTTTTAAGGTCGCTCCGGATATGGTAGTTAGTACATAACTTCCACCGTTCGTTTTAATATTTTGAACCAGAGAAACCGAATCGTGATTTCCTTCCACAATGTGCATTTTCAACATGGCAACCAAAGCTTCCTTGTTCTTAGGATTTAAGAAACTTTCCCGCTTGGCTTTTTCCATGGCATCGAAAGCCGCGGTGGTAGGTGCCAAAACTGTATATGGCCCCTGCTCTTTCATCAAAATATCTGTCATTCCCGCGGAAACTAAAAAACTCGCAAAAGTCTTCAATTCGGGAGTTACCATCACCTTACTCATCACACTTTTGGTTTGGGCTTTTTCGGCTTCGGTAGGAATTTTTTTCACCTTAGGTGCTACTGTGTCGGCCTTAGTTTCCATAGTCTCGGCATTTGTGTCTTTTGCATCGTTCTTACAAGCTGAAACAACTGCCAATACAGCACAAATACACAGAAATCGTTTTATATAATTCATATCTTAATTGTTCAAAAATTAATGCTAAAAATAGTCAAATTACCTCCACATCACCAAGAAAGATTGTATTTTTGTACTTCAAAATAAAGGTATGGGACTTTTTATAATCACATTTATTGTTTTGCTGCTTGCAGTCGCAGGAATTGCAATTAAGATTTGGGGTAAAAAAGACGGAAAGTTTGCCGGAACATGCGCAAGTCAGAGTCCGTTTTTAAACAAGGATGGTGAAGCGTGTGGGTTCTGCGGAAAAACGCCCGACCAGTTTGAATCTTGTACCGAAGAACCTCATCTATAACATAAATTCTCGAGCAGCCTATGGTGCTACTTTACGTATTTGCTGCAGTTGTTGTAATAAACTGTCTGTACTACTTCTTATTTTCCAAATTTTCTTTTTTTAATGCTTTTGAAAAAAATACCTCAACCGCTTTCCCGGTTTCCTTATTGGTCTGTGCAAAGAACGAAGCCGAAAATCTAAGAAAACACATTCCGCTTTGGTTGAAGCAAAACTATCCTTATTTTGAGATAATTCTAATTAATGACGCCTCCTACGACGATACTTTGGAGGTAATGGAGCAATTTGCCGAAACCGATGCACGCATTAAAATTGTAAATGTTGAAAATAACGAAGCTTTTTGGGCCAATAAAAAGTATGCACTTACACTGGGTATTAAAAAGGCTAAACACATGCGAATGGTCTTTACCGATGCCGATTGCCGTCCGGCAAGCGACGTGTGGCTTCAAGAAATGGCAACTCACTTTACAGAAGATAAACAACTTATATTAGGATACGGAGCTTATGAAAAGGGAACTTCATTTCTTAATAGACTAATTCGTTTTGAAACCCTAATGACTGCGGTTCAGTATTTTTCGTACGCTCAATGCGGAATCCCGTATATGGGCGTTGGTCGAAACCTCGCCTACACAGGCGATTTGTATCATAGCACCAACGGCTTTATGTCGCATATAAAAGTTGCTTCAGGGGACGACGATTTATTTGTAAATGAAGTGGCAACCAAAAACAATACGGCAATTTGTGTTGCTGAAAATGCTTTTACTTATTCTTTACCTAAAAAAACCTGGAAGACCTGGATGCTTCAGAAGAAAAGACATATTACTACCGCTAAATTATACAAAACCCAACATCGATTACTGTTAGCGCTGTACTACCTAACCAATTTTCTGTTTTGGCCCCTTGCAATTTTGTGTTTAGTATTTTTAGATTGGAGACTACCGTTATTGCTTATTGTGATAAGATTTGCTGCGCAATGGATCATTGTAGGGAAATCGGCAAAAAAATTAAAAGAGAATGATATTATTGCCTGGATTCCATTTTTAGAACTGTTTTTAGTATTCGCACAATTGAGTATCTTTATTTCCGGTAGCACATCAAAATCGACGCGTTGGAAATAACTAAGGAAGAAATTCTGCATCAAATTCAGAAGGCGAAAAAAGGCAAACAAAGTGCTTTCAGTTTTTTGCTGGATTATTTTTGGAATGAAGTCTATGGATTTCAAATTAAACGCGTAAAAGACGAATACGAAGCCGAGGACATCGCGATCGAAACCTTTTCGAAAGCCTTCGATAAAATTGAAACTTTCGATGAAAATTACACCTTTGGAACCTGGCTCGTTGCAATTTCAAAAAACATCCAAATAGACAAAACCCGAAAGAAAAATGCGTCTATTTACGCCCAAACTACCGATGCCAGTGAGGAACACATCAAAAAAATTGCCGATCACAATCCAACACCTGAAGACAAACTTATTACCGAACAAAATTTAGCCGAACTACTGCAATTTATAAAGGAACTAAAACCCCATTATCAGGAAGTAATCAATCTGCGCTATTTTCAGGAAATGAGCTATAACGAAATCTCCGAATCGCTACAAGAACCACTTAACAACGTAAAAGTACGCTTGTTACGCGCCAAGAAACTTTTAGCCGAAATTATCACACAAAATCATACCCCGTGATACGCGCGGTGCAAAAATTAGGCCCCGGCTTTCTTTTTGCCGGAGCGGCCATTGGGGTCTCACATTTGGTACAGTCTACACGAGCGGGAGCCGATTTCGGATTTGGGTTGTTGTGGGCTTTGTTACTCATCAATGCTGTAAAGTATCCCTTCTTCGAATTTGGACCGCGATATGCTTCGGCTACCGGCGAGAGTTTGCTTAAGGGTTATGAAAAATTAGGAAAAGGTGTTTTGATTGCCTATTTCGTAATTTCATTCGCCACCATGTTTACCATACAAACTGCCGTAACTATTGTAACGGCAGGAATTGCCGCTTCACTCTTCGAAAGCGGATCTATAGTACTTTGGACAGCGATAATCACGGCCATCTGCTTTGCGATTCTAATTATTGGACGCTATAAAATTCTCGATTCCCTGATGAAAATTATAGTGTTATGTCTAACTATTAGTACGCTTATTGCCGTTGGTTTGGCTATTCAACCCGAGATGGTAGTTACATTTACACAGGTGATTCCAACCGATGCGCTTTCCGTAGCTTTTTTAATTGCCTTTATGGGCTGGATGCCCGCCCCCCTCGATATTTCTATCTGGCAATCTATTTGGACCGTAGAAAAAAAGAAGCTGGATCCAACCATTACTGTGCGACAATCTCGTTTCGATTTTAATGTGGGATTTTTTACCACTATCGTTCTGGCGATAGGTTTTCTGGCCTTGGGCGCTTTGGTGATGTATGGAAGCGGCGATGGGTTTTCTTCGGAAGCCGGTACATTTGCAAATCAGTTAATTTCGATGTACACCTTCAGTTTGGGTGACGGAGCCAAAATAATTATTGGGATTGCCGCCTTAACCACAATGTTTAGTACTACTCTCACAACACTGGATGCCTCACCCCGCGTGATGCAGAGCACCACCGAAATTCTTTCGGGGAAACTATTTAAACGCGGATATTTGTTGTGGCTTTTAATTTTGGTATTCGGTACTTTGGCTATCTTTTTCTTTTTTATATCTGAAATGGGACTGCTTATAAAAGTTGCTACCATCCTATCCTTTTTAACAGCTCCGTTTTACGCTATTATCAGTTATAAACTGCTCACCGGCAAGCATACGCCCGAAGCAGCGAGGCCTTCAAAATTTATGAAGGGATATAGTATAGTCTCTATCGTGATATTAATTGCTTTTAGTATTTGGTATCTCACCACCTTATAATGCAATTTTTAGAGGGAATCTTAGTATCTTTGTCCAGCTTATGAATTCAGAAATTATAGACATTCAAAAACCTGCACCCAAACCAAAATGGCTAAGGGTAAAGCTGCCTACCGGTAAAAAATACACCGAGTTACGCGGATTGGTCGATAAATACAAATTACATACCATTTGCACCTCCGGAAGCTGCCCCAATATGGGTGAATGCTGGACCGAAGGTACCGCCACCTTTATGATTTTAGGAAATACCTGTACAAGATCCTGCGGTTTTTGCGGCGTTAAAACAGGAAGACCTGAAACAGTGGATTGGGATGAACCCGAAAAAGTAGCACGCTCCATCAAACTCATGGAAATTAAGCACGCGGTGATTACATCGGTAGATAGAGACGATTTAAAAGACATGGGTTCTATTCTTTGGGCTGAAACTATAAAAGCTATCCGACGAATGAATCCCGAAACAACTTTGGAAACACTAATTCCCGATTTTCAAGGTGTCACCCGAAATATTGACCGAATCATTGCAGTAAAACCCGAAGTGGTTTCACATAATATGGAAACGGTAAAGCGATTGACACGCGAAGTACGTATTCAGGCGAAATACGAACGCAGCCTCGAAGTACTTCGGTATTTAAAAGATCAAGGGATTGAGCGTACTAAAAGTGGCATCATGTTGGGACTTGGCGAAACCGAAGCAGAGGTATTACAAACTATGGAAGATCTTCGGAAAGTAGGTTTAAATATCGTAACGCTGGGCCAATATTTACAACCCTCAAAAAGACATCTTCCCGTAAAGGAATTTATCCACCCCGATCAATTTGCACGCTTTGAAAAAATTGGATACGAAATGGGCTTCCGTCATGTTGAAAGTGGTGCCTTGGTTCGGTCGTCTTATAAAGCGCAAAAGCATCTTACCTAGCTTCAGTCAATGGAAAAGAGCATAAAAATTGGAATTAACGGCTTCGGGCGAATTGGTCGCACACTCTTTAGGCTGTTGTTGCATCACCCTTCAATAGAAGTTGTTGCGGTAAATGATATTTCAGACACAAAAACCCTAAGTCATTTGTTGAAATACGACAGTATTCACGGAATATTGAGGGAAGAAATTTCCTATTCCGAAAATGAGATTAGCGTTGCAGGGAAATCGGTTCGTTTCTCTTCGGAACGAAATATAGAAAAAATTAACTGGAGAAATGTAGACATTGTCATTGAGTGTTCCGGGAAATTTAAAACCCGGATGCAGCTTGAAAACCATATTAAAAATGGCGGTAAAAAGGTGATTTTATCAGTTCCATCGGTAGACGACAATATAAAAACAGTGGTTCTGGGCGTAAACGATTCGATTTTAAGTGCCGAAGATACCATCATTTCTAATGCTTCTTGCACCACAAATAATGCCGCTCCCATGCTTAAGATCATCAACGATTTATGTGGGGTGGAGCAAGCCTATATTACCACTGTACATTCGTATACAACAGATCAAAGTCTGCACGATCAACCGCATAGAGACTTACGTAGGGCACGGGCTGCCGGACAATCTATTGTTCCTACTACAACAGGGGCTGCAAAAGCCCTCACCAAAATATTCCCGGAATTGGCTTCGGCCATTGGTGGATGTGGTATTCGTGTTCCGGTGCCCAATGGTTCGCTAACCGACATGACAATAAATGTAAAAAATGAGGTGACTATTGAAGCTATTAATAACGCCTTTAAATTAGCATCAGAAACAAACTTAAAAAACATTTTACAGTACACCGAAGACCCAATAGTTTCTATCGATATTGTAGGGAATACACACTCCTGTATTTTTGATGCTGAAATGACTTCGGTAATAGGAAAAATGGTGAAAATTATTGGCTGGTATGACAATGAAACAGGTTATTCCTCAAGAATTGTAGATTTAATCCTACAATTTCCACAAAAATAATCTTCGGTATCGAGGAAATGACTATATTTATCGCTGAAGTACATAAGATTAATGACTAGTATCTCATTAAAATACAACATATTACTCCCCGTATTCTGCTGTTTGTTCCTGTCTCACAACCTTTTGTCACAGAGTGCAAAACAGGATACGATTGCGCTTGTCAAAAAATATCAAACTACAGCAGGAGCAGCTCTAAAGAATCAGGATTTTGAGACGGCCATCGTCAACCTGAACAAAGCAAATAAATTTCTTTCCACTTCTACCGATATGATGCTGAAGGCGGAAATCCTTTTAAGTGTTGCCCAATTGAACTATTCCCTTCAAAATTTTGATAAGGCGGCTTCCGAAGCCAATAAGGCAATTTTTATCCTCGGTCAAAAAGATGAAGAGGAAAAATTAGCGATTGCCTACTATCTGTACGGTATTATTTTAACTCAAACAGGCGACTTTGCTAATTCTGAAAAATTTCTAAAAGAATCTGATAAGGTTTTTACCAAACGAAGTGATGAAAAAAATCAAGCCAATGTTGTGCTGGCATTGGGGAATCTGGAATTAAAAAAGAAGAATTACAAAATCGCGGTGAACTATTTCGACGCTGCTATTCCCTTTTTTCAAACAAATAAGCTTCCTTTTTCTGAAGCCAATTCGCACCTCCACAGAGCGGAAGCTTTGTTATATTTACAGCCAGGTGATGTTTCCTACAACCCGATGTCGCAGGCCAAGCTTTCATTAGAAAATGCAATAGCGCTTAGTGATGCAAATGGGTATACAAAACTTAAAATAGACAGTTATAAAATTGCTTCCTACATAGCCTTGAAACAAAATGATTACATTAAGGCAGAAGCAAATCTCGAAATTTATGAACGCAGAAACGATTCTATTTATCAGGTTTATCTCAATGCAATTTCAAAGGGGGTAGATGCCGAAACAAGTGTGGGTGACCTAACCAATATTATCCTTGCTCAGAAAGACGATCTCGATAAAAAACAAAAATCGATTAACTTCGGTAAGATGACAACAGGCCTGAGTATCGCACTCATAGTAATTTTGTCACTTTTAACGCTTTCTCTTTACAAAAACAACAATTTACGAGCAAAAGCAAACGAATTGCTGCAGGACAAAAACAACGAACTTTTACTCGCAAAAGAAAAGGCAGAAAAAGCATCTTTGGCAAAAGCACAGTTCTTATCTACAATTACACATGAACTGCGAACTCCGTTGTACGCCGTAACCGGTCTTACCCATCTATTAATGGAAGAGAATCCGTTGGCACACCAAAAGGAGCATTTAAATTCGTTAAAATTTTCGGGGGAATACCTGCTTTCGCTTATTAACAACATACTGGACCTTAACAAGCTGGAAGCCAATAAGGTTGAAATAGAAAAAACTAACTTCTCGTTGAAAAAACGTATCAACGATGTGCTTATTGCCCTAAAAAAATCTGCAGACGATCGCAAGAACAACCTGCATTTGGAGTACGACGAATCCATTCCCGATAAACTTGTGGGGGATCCTTTAAAGCTGTCTCAGGTGCTTATCAATTTAATTGGAAACTCAGTCAAGTTTACTCAAAACGGTGATGTTTTTGTTCGCATTGGAAAAATTGATCAAAAGGGAAATAAAGTATCACTTCATTTTGAAATTGAAGACAATGGAGTTGGAATTTCCAAAAAGAAGCAAAAAAGTATTTTTGAAACTTTCTCTCAAGCATCGCTTCAAATTAACAGAAAATTTGGCGGAACCGGTCTGGGACTTTCCATTGTGAAAAACCTTCTGGAATTAATGGGAAGCAAGATTCAACTGGAAAGTCAGTTGGGCAAAGGTTCCAAGTTCTGGTTTAACATCAATTTTGAAGTTTCGGAAGACAGCTCGGATAGTATAAATTCAAATAATATAACCTACGAGATCGATTATGACGCGCTTGAAAACAGACGTGTTTTGGTGGTTGAAGACAATAAAATCAACCAAATGATTACTAAAAAGATCCTCGAAAAGAATAAAATGGTATGTATGGTGGCCGACAATGGGATGGAAGCTATCGAGTTGGTGAAAGAACATAACTTCGATGTAATTTTAATGGATATTCACATGCCGGGAATAAGCGGAATTGAAGCCACTCAGAAGATTCGTGAATTCAACAAAAAACTCCCAATTATAGCCCTTACGGCAGTCACCATAGATGAAAATCTGGACGATTTCTATCGCGCCGGATTTAATGAAATTATTCCGAAGCCATTTAAAACTGAAGAGTTTTTCGAAAAAATCTTCCGAACGCTTGCAGGAAGAAAATCTCCGGTAGATAGTTAATTGTAGCGGTGCTTGTCTATAGCATCAAAAATGGTTTCCACAAAGAATTCCTCCTGCTCATTTAAAATCACCGTTTTTATAGGCAAATAATACAATGCGAACTTTTCCAATTTCGGCTGTAGCCGCATATAGTCCTTTTCGGTTGTAAGTACGATTTCCTTTTTCTTTAACTTCTCAATAGTAGCATCGCTAAAATCGTGGTGATCGGGAAATTTTTCGTGCGTAAATACAAACTGTTTTCGCGTAAGAAAATCTACCAGAGGCTTCGGATTTGCAATTCCGGTTACCAGCGTAAACGGTTTGTTTCTTAGGTAGTCCAAAGATTGAATTTCAGCTTTACCATAAATAGAATCATCGTATCCTATCCGGGAAAAATAGATTTTTTGATGCGGCTTCAAATCCATCCGAAACTGAATTTCCTGCAATTTCGCATATGCCACTCCTTCAGGGCATTTGGTAACCACAATAATATCTGCTCTGTCGGCGCCGCTTCGGAATTCACGTAAATTTCCGGTTGGCAGCATATAATCTTCAATGTATAGATCGGGAAAAGAAGTTAAAAGAATAGTGGTCGATGCCTTCACTTTTCGGTGCTGAAAGGCGTCATCCAACAATATTATATCTGCTCGTTTTTGCAATTTTTCAATGCCTTCTCTCCTATCGGCACAAACGGCTACAATACTTTCGGGAAAATTCTGTTTCATTTGAAGCGGTTCATCTCCTACTTCCCAAGCGCTACTGTTTAGTGAAACCTCACGATAACCCTTTGTTTTACGCTTGTAACCCCTACTCAAAACTGCCACCTTGTATTCATCCATTAAAAAAGAAGCCAAATACTGTATCATGGGAGATTTACCGGTTCCTCCTGTCGATAAATTCCCCACACAGATGATTGGTATTTTATAGGTGCGGCTTTCCAACCAACCCTTATTGTAGGCATAATTTCGCAAGGCGGTAATTCCTCCGTATAAAATTGCAAAAGGAAAAAGGAGTTTGCGTAGTAACTTCATGCAACGAAAGTACTAATTCCCAACAAAACGTAAATCGCTTTGGTATTATTTCAGAAATAATAACTGAAACTAATTAGTTTTCAACTAACAATCATAATCTTATCTTTACCAAAATTAATTTATATGAAGGTAAAAGAAGTTGTACAGCTACTGGAAGATTTTGCTCCACTGAGCTATGCTGAAGATTTTGACAACACCGGACTTTTAGTTGGTAATTCTGAAGTTGATGTCACAGGTATTTTGGTGACATTAGACACCTTGGAAAGTGTTGTAGATGAAGCCATTTCGACCAATTGTAACTTAATTTTTAGTTTTCACCCCATTGTTTTTTCAGGATTAAAAAAAATTACCGGAAAAACCTATGTAGAGCGTGTAGTAGAAAAAGCCATTAAAAACGATATCGCATTGTTTGCGATTCACACAGCATTGGACAACTCATGGAATGGCGTAAATGCTATGATTTGTGAAAAACTAAATCTTACCAATAAGCACATTCTTCTTCCACAAAAGGGAACCATAAAAAAGTTAATCACTTTCGTGCCTGTCACCGAAGCCGAAAAAGTACGCGAGGCACTGTTTGCAGTAGGTGCGGGGGAAATTGGCAATTATTCCAATTGTAGTTTTTCACTTAAAGGAACAGGCAGTTTCCACGGAAATGAAGCTTCCAACCCAAAAATCGGGGAGCGAGGCATGACTCATTTTGAAGAAGAAATACAAATTGGAGTTACATTTCAGAAGCACTTAGAGAAGGCTGTACTGAAAGCGCTATCACAGTCGCATCCCTATGAAGAAGTCGCCTACGAGATTACAACTCTCGAAAATACCAATCAGCATATTGGCATGGGAATGGTTGGGGAATTACAAACTCCTCTCTCTGAAAAAGCTTTTTTACAGCATCTTAAAAAGACCATGAATACACAGAGTATAAGGCATTCTGCCTTCCTGAATAAAAACATAAAAAAAGTAGCCGTTTTGGGAGGAAGTGGAAGTTTTGCTATAGAAGCTGCCAAACAAGCGGGAGCCGATGTTTTTGTAAGCGCCGACTTTAAATACCACGACTTTTTTAAGGCCGAAAAATCGATTCTTTTGGCCGATATCGGGCATTACGAAAGTGAACAATACACAAAAGACTTATTAGTTGCCGTGCTTAACAAAAAAATCACTAATTTTGCACCTGCTTTATCGGCAGCTAGAGTCGTTAAATCAGAAATAAATACCAATCCTATTAGCTATTTTTAAAATATGGCAACAAAAACAGAACATACTGTAGAAGAGAAGTTAAGAGCACTATTCGATTTACAATTAATCGATTCACGCATTGACGAAATTCGAAATGTACGTGGAGAGCTTCCATTGGAAGTTGAAGATTTAGAAGATGAAGTAGCAGGAATGAATACGCGTCTTGAAAAATTGAAAACAGATCTTGGGGTGATTGAAGATGAGATTAAGGGAAAGAAAAACCTTATTGAAGAGGCCAAAGGTCTTATCAAAAAATACACTACTCAGCAAGACAATGTTCGTAACAACCGTGAATACAATTCACTAAGTAAGGAGGTTGAATTTCAAGAATTAGAAATTCAATTGGCCGAAAAACACATCAAAGAATTTAAAGCACAGATCGAGCAGAAGAAAGTTGTTATCGACGAAACTAAAGGACGATTAACAGAGCGTCAGGATCACTTAAAGCACAAGCAAGGTGAGTTGGACGAAATCCTTTCAGAAACCGAAAAAGAAGAAAAAGCACTTATAAAGAAATCGGAAGATTTCGAAAAGCAAATCGAAGAGCGCTTGGTAAAAGCATACAAACGTATTAGAACCAATGTAAAAAATGGTCTTGCGGTTGTAGCGGTTGAGCGTGGTGCTTCGGGAGGTTCCTTTTTTACCATTCCACCTCAAGTACAGATGGAAATTGCATCGCGTAAAAAAATTATTACCGATGAGCACAGCGGACGAATTTTGGTAGACCCGGAATTGGCCACTGAAGAAAAAGAAAAAATGGAGAAGCTTTTTGCCAAAGTAAAATAAAGACTTCCCAAAAATTATAACAAAGCCTTCACACCATGTGAGGGCTTTTTTTGTTAGCTTCCCTGAAAGGATTTCGACTCTTTTTCGACAGCCTTAAAAATTCAAATTATGAAAAATCACATCCTCTTATTTATATCTGTCATATTGGTCACCTTATCGGGATCCTGTAAACCTTCCAATGAAAAAAATAAGGTAGAAGAAGCAATGGCCCAAAAGGAAATTGCGCCCATTGAGGTTGAATCCATTAACGGTATGAAACGTGCCTATTTCGCTAGCGGCTGTTTCTGGTGTGTGGAAGCTGTTTACGAAAGTGTAAAAGGTGTAAAAGAAGTGATTTCAGGATATAGCGGAGGACACACTCAAAACCCTACGTATGAAAGCAGCAATACAGGCCGGACAGGTCACGCAGAGGCTGTTGAGGTAATTTACGACCCAAAGATTGTAAGTTTTGCAACACTGGTCGATGTGTATTTCGGGTCCCAGAATGTGACTCAGGTAAACGGACAAGGCCCGGACAGAGGATCTCAATATCGTTCGATTATCTTTTATCAAACCAATGAAGAAAAAAGCATAATTGATAAGAAAATTGCGTTGTTAAATGAAGCTTTGGGAAATCAGAAAGTAGCGGCACAGGTGCTTCCCTTTCAAAAATTTTGGGATGCCGAAGGATATCACCAGGATTACGAAAAACTAAATCCGAACAACCCATACATTCAAAATGTGTCCATTCCCAGATTGCGAAAATTTCAGGAGAAATTTCCGGAGTTGCTAAAAGAAACAGCCGGGCATTAATTATTGCAAAGGTTTTACTGCCTTAATTTCAAAGATTAGAGGATATTGTTTGAAGGGAAGTTCGAACAATCCATTTGGATTTTCTTCTAATCCGGGAAAGATATTATAGGGCGACGCATCGTGTTCTTGTAAGAAATCAATTTGCAGACCGGCGTCACTTAACGAAGTAATTATTTCACCCAGACCATGATTCCAGCCGTATTCCTTACTGGTTATTTTGGCATTTTTATCGGCATAACTTCCTTCGTATTCTTCATAAATTGCATCCTTTTGCTGATAACCGTACTTTAATTGTGGGGGGGAAACTGTATAATCGAACATCCAGGCAATAGGATGAAATTCGACAATATAAAACATGCCGCCGGGTTTTAAGCGTTCAGAAATCATTTGGGCCCAGGGTTTCAAATCGGGCAACCATCCAATGGTACCGTAACTGGTAATTACAATATCGAAAGTTTCTTCTATATATAAAGAAGTGTCGAGCACATTGCAACATACAAAGCGGGCATCGAGATGTAATTCGGTATTTAATTTTCCGGCCAAGGAGATTGCTACTTCCGAAATATCTACTCCCGTACATTTGGCTCCCATTCTACTCAAGCTTAACGTATCCTGTCCAAAATGGCATTGCAAATGCAATACGGATTTTCCTGTAATTGCACCTAGTGCTTCCAGTTCATAGCTATGTAAGGAAGTGACTCCTTTTTTAAATTTCTCCAAATTATAAAAATTGCTGGCAGCATGTATAGCAACGCGTTTGTTCCAGGTGTCTTTATTAATTTCGAAAGCTTTATTTACATCCATCATACTAATTTTTTACTTAACATAAACACTTGCAATATGAGTTTGATACAATTTTAACACTTGAGGTTAATTATGGTTAAACTTTTCATCAAATTTATTAAAAGTTGATACTTTAGAACTACTAATTATAAAAACCATTCATTATGAGAGATTTAATTTGGTTAATCGTTGTCATCTTACTAGTTGGCTGGCTTATTGGATATTTCGGATTCGGCGATGCCGTTGGAAGTCTTATCCATATTCTATTGGTCTTAGCTATTATTGGTATTCTATACCGATTGGCAACAGGACGTAAGCCGTGAAAAACGTAAAATAAACACTTAAAGCAATTTATTATGAAAAAAGTAATTTTGGTACTCTTTGCAGCAGGTTTACTTGCCACCAGTTTTACCAGTTGTCGCGAAAAAGAATCTGTTGGTGATAAAATTGAAGATGTCGCTGATGATGTTGAAGATGCTGTAGATTAGTTTTTAATCTGCAGCAAAGTAAACGCCCTTTTAGTTTAGTTTAAAAGGGCGTTTATACATTATAGCCTTTTGCTAAAATTTCCTTCCACTCCGGATGTCTTTTTACATATGCTGCCACAAAAGGACAAAGAGGCACCAGTTTATTTCCTTCTTCCTTTATTTGTATGAGAACTTGTTTGACCATTGAGGAGGCGATTCCTTTTCCTTCCAATTCTTTAGGAACTTCGGTATGGGTTAAATAAACACTTTCCTGCGCTCGAATGTATTCAATGAAAGCTGTTTTTCCTTCAACCTTAGTTTCAAATCGTTTCTTGTCTTTATTTTCTGAAATGCTTACATCCATCATTAAGTTTTATGTGTGCCGTCACAAAATGGTTTATTTCCACTTCTTCCGCATCGGCAAAACGCTGTAGCACGCGGTTTCTCCTCAATACGTCCGTCATCATGCGTCACAGAAAGCTTGCCGTGAACCATCAAGGGTCCGTTTTTTAATACTTCAATCTTTACGTTTTCTGAAACAGTTTCCTGCACGATATTTGGTTTTCCGGCAGCATTCATATAATAGCTCAAAGCACCGCTTGGGCATTTTTTAACAGTGCCCATGATGGCATCTGTGTTCGCATTGTCCACCTGAATCCAGGGCTTGTCCTTCGGCTTAAAAACTTCGGGAAGATTCCCCACGCACTTGGCAGAGTGTATACATACTTCCGGCTTCCAAAGAACCGTTACCTCTCCATTCGAATATTCTTTGTGTCGATCCATAGCTTAAATTTACAAAAATTATCGAAGCAGAAATAGTTTCTGTACTTTTACTGAAAACCATCAGCTATGTATAAAGTCCTCATCCTATTACCCTTTTTGTCATTAATTATTGGCTGCAAAAACGAAACAAAAACCTCGGAAGCAGCCGATGTCGATTCAGAAAAAAATCTCACTACCGCTGAAGCCATCGCTCATAAGAACGGCATACAGCATTGGTCAACTATTTCAGAATTAAAATTTACCTTTAATGTAGATCGAGGTGAAAATCATTATGAACGATCCTGGATGTGGCTTCCTAAGACCAATGACGTTACCTTAATTACAAAAGAAGACACCCTTGCGTTTAATCGTGCCTCGCTGGATTCTTTATCCCAACAGGCAGATGCCATCTTTATAAACGATTCGTATTGGCTACTGGCTCCTTTTAAATTGGTCTGGGATAAGGGCACCACTTTTTCGGAAAGAGAAAAAGCAATTGCGCCCATCTCTAAAGACACAATGCATCAGCTAACCATAGTTTATAGCAACGAAGGCGGTTATACTCCCGGCGACGCCTACGATTTCTATTATACGGACACTTTTACCATAAAGGAGTGGGTATTTAGAAAACGAAATGACAGCCTGCCTTCAGTGGTAACAACATGGGAAGATTACGAAACCTTTTCGGAGCTTACTCTGGCAAAGACGCGTAGAGACAGTACAGGGAATTTTAAATTGTATTTTACTGATATTTCGGTCAAATAACTAGTCTTTCATCAATTTTTGAACCCAGATATTTTTATCCTTCTGTTGGAGAACCACAAAATACATTCCCTGACTCAAGGCTGAAACATCGACGGTAAATCGATGATCTGCATCGAACGTTGCCGGGGACGCAATCACGATTCTGCGTAAAATATCATATATATATAAATTGGTTGGTACTTCTGTTTCATAAAAAACAGTTAACTGCTCGTTCGCCGGATTAGGATACAATACCCCTTCCATTCCAATTTTTTTGGTGAAGTAGGTTTCAGCAAAAGTAAAGGCTTCCAAACCAATTTCCTCACCTAGAATACGTCCGGGGATGTCATCTATTGGAGGGTGAATTCCTCCCCAGATACGCGACAAACTGGTTTGATCGCTCGCATCTCTATAGGTAGCCCACTGCAATTGAAAGTTTGTAGAAGGCCCTTTTTCAAACTTCAAAAACTCATCCTTCGGGATATCAAAAGTTCCCATTCCTCCGGGAAAATACTCGTCTCCGGTTAACAGTGTTAAAACTTCGGAGGCAGCTCTGGAAAATGTAGAGTGTCCCGAAATATACCCTGCAAAGGGAGGAGTCACAAACGAAGGTCGCTGGTACGGAAACCACTCGTTAGCTATAATCCAACCTACTCCGGCTATATCAATACTTGGATCGATGATTCTATCCGGGCCTCTCCATGTATACAATTTCATTTTTCCCAAATTTTCTTCAAACGCACCTACCAGCGGATCACCTGCCTTTATCACTTCTATATATCCGGGAATCAATGGCAACCCATGCGGATTGTAACTGGGTTCGGTTGGATCGGACGATTGCCCTCGATCTGCCATATAACGGATAGCACTAATAGGTCGAACATAATCGTAATACCCCTTAATACCCCATGCGGTTACAGCCACATCGTGCATGGTTCCTCCCAAAATAAAATACGATTTTACATCCCATTCCAAATCGTCCATAACGCGACCCTCTCCTTTAAATTTCTTTTGAAGCTGCGGATGATCGCTTACATAGTTTAAAATTGTAAACCAATGCCCCGGAGGCGTTTCACTTTCGGGACCGTCTGCCCAAAATTCGGCCAAAACACGTGTGTAATCACCTCTTTTCACCAATTGTTCTTCATAGGGCAATCCTGTAACCGGATTTACATCTCTGCCGTTATCGGGAGTCCCTCCATTTTGGAAATCATAAAAGCTTTTAAACCCATCAAAGTTTGTGGGAAAATCTTCGAAGGGGAAATTCCCCAGACTTCGAGGCGAGATATCTATCATTGTAGTGTCGGCGGGGTCTAAATGCGAACCCCAGGCGGCCACCAGTGCGAAGCCCCATTTATAAGGATCGTCTATGCCCATTCCTTCTTGAATATACCATGGATTTCCGGGATCGTGATACACATCAAAATTATGACCGGAAACTGAATAGGTAGTTTTATCCTCTTCTTTGAGTGAGAAAGGAGTAACCGCACCCCATTCCGGACCCAGAAAGGGCGGCTGACCACCTGGTATGGTATTTCCACTTTGATCCACCCAGGCCTCTACTTTTAGCGGTTGCCAATGGTTGGGGTCTGTAATATCGGGGTTTCCCGAAACGTCCGTGTTTAAAGGTTCGTTAATTGGATTGTAAAACTGATACTCGTAATCATTCCCTTCATTGGCACCATCCTGCATACCAAATGCAATCATTTGAGCTGCGGCATAATTTCCCAACGCCGCTGCATCACCAGTATCATAGTTGGTAGCAGTATTGGCAGTGTTGTATCCCAAATTTTCCATTAAAGCTTCAATCCGCGGCAAAATGAGTTCTTTTCTTGGTGAGTTTTTAAACCGATGCATCATCAATCTGTAGACAGCAAAACTCATCGCCTTTTGGCGTGATTCGGAAATAGATTCGGTAGGCGAGAAACCCGAAAAAGGACAGGTATAATTACCGACTGTTTTGCCTAAGAAAAAAGTATCGGCCGAACCGTCAAAAACAGACCATACATCGTACATAAGCACCGAAGAATGAAACAAATTACGTGCATGAACTGTAGGGCGGGCAAAATCGTTTCTTATTCCGTTTAAAACTTCTTCATTCCATTGTCTTGCGATCGATTGTGTGAATGAACTTGAAGTGAAAATTAAAAATAAGATGAGAAGTAGGATTCTCTTCATGGTATAAACATTTTACCAAATATACAAGGAACTGTCAAATAATCACAACAGAGCTTTTCACAAAAACTTCAAATTTTAATTCCTATTTTTGTTAGGCGCTGAAAAAATGAATCCAAACCTATGTTTCAAAATAATTTAGAATTCGCCAAACGCTGTGATGCTGAAGATACTGTAGCCGATTTCAGAAACGATTTTCACATTCCAAAAGATGCGTCGGGAAATGAATTAATCTACCTCTGCGGAAATTCCTTAGGATTACAACCTAAAATTACCGCACAGTATATACAAAACGAACTGAAAGATTGGGCTACACTTGGCGTGGAAGGCCATGTTGAAGGGGACCACCCATGGCTGCCGTATCACGAATTTCTCGCCCAAAATATGGCGCAACTTGTTGGGGCCAAACCTAATGAGGTAGTGGTAATGAATACGCTTACCACCAATTTGCATTTAATGATGGTTTCGTTTTACCAACCCACAAAAACCAAGTTTAAAATTATCGTGGAAAGCGATGCTTTTCCGAGTGATAAATATGCAGTTGAGAGTCAGTTGAAATTTCACGGCTTCGACCCCAAAGAAGGATTACTGTTATGGAAACCGCGAAAAGGAGAAGAATTGTGTCGTTTCGAAGATTTGGAAGAATTAATGACACAAGAGGGAGATTCGGTTGCGTTGATTATGATTGGGAGTACTAATTATTACAGCGGACAATCCTTTCCATTAAAAAAAATTACAGAACTGGGTCATAAATACGGTTGTATGGTTGGCTTCGATTTGGCACACGGGGTTGGGAATATCCAACCTAATTTACACGAAACCGGGCCCGATTTTGCAGTTTGGTGCAGCTATAAGTACTTAAATAGCGGTCCCGGAAGTCTGGGTGGCTGTTTTGTACACGAGCGCCATGCCAACAACACAAATCTTAAGCGATTTACTGGATGGTGGGGACACAACAAGCAAACCCGATTTAATATGCGTCATGAGTTTGATGCCTTGCCGGGTGCCGAAGGTTGGCAATTGAGCAATCCGCCTATTCTTTCCATGGCAGCCATACGTGCTTCCTTGGATACTTTTGAAAGGGCAGGATTTGAAAACCTTCGGAAAAAAACCGTAAAACTCACAGGCTATCTCGAATTTCTTATCGATGCTATGAATGATGACAGAATTAACATCATCACGCCACGAAATCCGGAAGAACGAGGATGCCAGTTATCTATACAGGTGAAACAAGCTAACAAGGAAGTACATACGCGACTAACCGCTTCAGGAGTGATAAGCGACTGGCGCGAACCCGATGTGATTCGGGTTGCTCCTGCCCCATTATACAATAGTTTTGAAGATGTATTTAGATTTTCAGAAAAACTAAAACAAGTCCTTCAATAATGAAAAAAGAACACGTACTTATAATTGGCGCCGGACTGTGTGGAAGTTTACTCACGCTGCGCATGGCGCAACGAGGCTACAAGGTCACATTGGTGGAAAAACGCCCCGATTTACGGAAAGTAACGCAGGATGCAGGACGATCTATCAATTTGGCGTTAAGTAATCGGGGACTTAAAGGATTGCGACTGGCAGGAGTAGAATTGGAAGCAAAAAAATTGTGTATTCCCATGTATGGTCGAATGATTCACGACAAGGCGGGGAATACATTTTTAAGTAAATACAGCGGAAGAAAAGATGAGTATATCAATTCTATTTCCCGCCCGGGACTGAATATGCTTTTAATAGATGCTGCCGAAGCCATGGACAATGTGGAGCTCATTTTTAATCACGGCTGTGAAAGTGTGAATTTGGAAGAAGCTTCGGCTTTGTTTAAAGATTACACATCGGGAACTGAGAAAACAGTAAGTGCCGATATTGTTTTGGGAACCGATGGCGCAGGTTCTACAGTTCGGAAGAGTATGTTCGAACACAGAAAATTTTTGTTCAGTTTTTCACAACAATGGCTCACACATGGATATAAAGAACTCGAAATTCCGGCAGCCAATAACAACGGGTATCGCACCGATAAAGGTGCCCTGCACATCTGGCCACGGGGTGAGGACATGCTTATAGCATTACCCAATCTGGATGGTAGTTTTACGGTAACCTTATTTCTTCCGTATTCCAATAGCGATTATTGCTTTGATAATCTCACCACGCCCGAAATGGTGATGGAGTATTTTAGTAAGGAGTTTCCTGATGCTGTGGAATTGATGCCGAATCTGGCCGAAGAATTTTTTGCAAATCCAACAGGTCCATTGGGAACAATTAAATGTTCTCCCTGGAGTTGCTACGGAAAAACTTTATTGCTAGGAGATGCTGCTCACGCCATTGTTCCTTTTTACGGACAAGGAATGAATGCTTCTTTCGAAGATGTGGTTGTGTTCGATAAAATTTTAGATTCCTATGAAGCAAACGGAGCGATTAACTGGAATGACCTTTTTGCTGAATATGAAGTGTTGCGCAAAAAAGATACCGATGCGATAGCCGATTTGGCAGTGGATAATTTTCATGAGATGAAGGAACACACTGCTAGCGAATTATTTCAGAAAAAAAGAAAATTGGAAACTGCATTCGAAGCCGAATTCCCCGAGGAATATTACTCTAAATATTCTTTGGTTACCTTTAATGATGCTATTTCGTACGAGGAAGCCATGAAAAAAGGGAGGGCACAGGACAAGGCAATCTTAAATTTACTGGAGGACAATAAACTTCCGGAAAGTCTAAGCCTAAAAGAAAAATTAGCCGTGGTAAGAGGAGTGACCAACGAAATTCTCCATGACGATGCGGTAGTTAGGAATTTAAAATAATTGTAGAGTACTAAAATTAGAAGTAATATGGAAGGCAGATTAGTAGCAGGAAAAGCAACCCCAAGGGGCGCATATCCTCACGTAAAAAGAGTAGGTGATTTTATATTTGTAAGCGGAACCAGTTCGAGATTGCCCGATAATACGTTTGCAGGAGTACATCAAGTAGACGATATGGGAACCATGCGCTTAGATGTTAAAGAACAAACCAGAGCGGTACTCGAAAATTTAAAAGACTATCTCGCAACCGAAGGTGCCACCATGGCCGATGTAGTAGATATTACCAGTTTTTTGGTAAATATGAACGATTTCGCCGGCTACAATGAGGTCTATGCCGAATATTTTAATAAGGAGACCGGCCCTACACGTACTACAGTGGCAGTACACCAATTACCTCACCCCAATTTGGTAGTTGAAATAAAAGCAATGGCTTATAAGCCTGTGAGTAGTGAGTAGTGAGCTGTGAGCTGTGAGCTGTGAGCTGTGAGCTGTGAGCTGTGAAAAATATTAATAATTGATATGACTGAAAAAGAACTAAATTAATACTATGCTACAGTGAAAAGAAGCATTCAAATAATAGTCTTTAGTATTTTTCTTTTGGGAAGCAGCCTGTTTGCGCAAAACAATGCTGAAAAAGCTATTTCCAAAACAAATTTTTGCATTGGTGAAACGGTTCGTTTTTACTCCGAAACCCTTTCTGAAGATCGTTCGCTCAATATCTATTTACCTATAAGCTATGGTAACGATGCAAATAAAAAGTATCCGGTAATCTACCTCTTGGACGGCTCAGCCGATGAAGATTTTATTCATATAGCCGGCTTGGTGCAATTTGGCTCCTTTTCCTGGATCAATATGATTCCTGAAAGTATCGTTGTTGGAATTGTAAATGTTAACAGGAAAAGAGATTTTACCTTTCCTTCCAACAGTACAAGAGATAAACTCGAGTTCCCCTTGAGTGGCGAATCCGAAAATTTTATACACTTCCTCGAAACCGAGGTGCAAACATTTATTCAAAAAAATTACCATATCACCAATGAAAAAACACTGATTGGTCAATCTTTAGGCGGACTTCTGGCTACCGAAATTTTATTCAAAAAACCCGAGATGTTCGACAATTATATCATCGTGAGTCCGAGTCTATGGTGGGATGATGAAACTTTGTTACAATTCAAGCCAAAGTCGTATAAGGGTGCCAAGTCTATTTACATTGCTGTTGGTAAGGAAGGACCGAATATGGAACGAATGGCGTATCAGTTAAAGAATAAATTAACGCAGCTTAAGGTTGAAAATACTGCATTATATTTTAATTTTCTACAAGATTCGAACCACGGTGATGCACTGCATTTGGCAGTCTACGATGCGTTTAAAAAAATATTTGCCACGCCTGAAGAAAAGTAATACAAACTATGCAAAAAATTATCAATTATATTGACGGCAACTATTGCGAACCCCTTTCAAGGAAATGGCTGGATAATTACAATCCCGCTACAGGGGAGGTGTATTCCACTATTGCAAATTCGAATGCCAAAGATATTGCCAAGGCATACGAAGCGGCAAAAGCCGCATTTCCCGGATGGTCCAATACTTCAATTGAAGAGCGGAGCAAGATATTATTGAAGATTGCAACCCTAATCGAAAAGAGGTTACTACCCTTAGCCGAGGCAGAAGCCAGGGACAATGGCAAACCCCTGAGTTTGGCATTGGCGGTAGATATTCCCCGAGCTTCCAGTAATTTTCGGTTCTTTGGGAATGCCATCACACAGTTTGCCAGTGAGGCACATGAAAGCATCGGTTTGGGCACCATGAATTTTACCCTGCGACAGCCACTTGGTGTGGTGGGTTGTATTTCCCCTTGGAATCTACCGCTTTATTTATTTACCTGGAAAATAGCTCCGGCGATTGCGGCAGGAAATACTGTGGTTGCAAAACCCAGTGAAGTTACACCCATGACAGCCTTTCTTTTAGGAGAAATTTGTACCGAAGCCGGTTTACCGAAAGGCGTGTTAAACATAGTACATGGGACCGGTCCTTCGGCGGGACAGGCCATTGTGGCTCATCCCAACATAAAAGCAATCTCTTTTACCGGAGGCACAGCTACAGGAGAACACATTGCACGAACGGCCGCTCCTATGTTCAAAAAACTGTCGTTGGAATTAGGGGGAAAAAACCCAAACCTCATCTTTGCCGATTGCGATTACGATAAAATGCTCGCGATAACAGTGAAATCTTCCTTCGCCAATCAGGGGCAAATTTGTCTTTGCGGAAGTAGAATCTTTGTTGAGCAGAGCATCTACGAAAAATTTAAAAAGGATTTTATAACCAAGGTGGAGCAACTAAAAATAGGTGATCCCTTTGATGCAAAAACCGATATGGGAGCGTTGGTTTCAAAGCCACATCTGGAGAAAGTACAGTCCTACATCGCTCTTGCGGAAAAAGAAGGTGGAAAAATTCTAAGTGGTGGAAAACCGGTAAAAGTTGCCGGTTTTGAAAAAGGATACTATTTGGAGCCAACAATTATTGAAGTCTATGACGATCAATGCCGTGTGAATCAGGAGGAGATTTTTGGTCCTGTGGTTACAATCATGCCCTTTACAACCGAAGAAGAAGCCCTGCAAATGGCAAACGGAGTGAAATATGGCTTGTCGGCTACGCTTTGGACCGCCGATTTAAATCGGACGATGCGAATGAGCAAAAAAATAGAAGCAGGAATAGTATGGGTAAATACCTGGCTGAACAGAGACTTGCGCACCCCATTTGGCGGGATGAAAGACAGTGGTGTAGGACGTGAGGGCGGATTTGAGGCACTGCGATTTTTCACCGAAGCGAAGAATGTGTGTATTAAGTATGAGTGAGCAGTGAGTAGTGAGCAGTGAGCAGTGAGCAGTGAGCAGCAAAAGTTGAAAGAAAAATACGAGTAGCATATCTCCCCGAGCGCAGTCGAGGGGTTAGTAGAAAACAAAAATAGGTCTCGACTGCGCTCGACCTGACACTGATATGAATTTAGACTTAAAAAATAAAAATGCATTAATCTGCGGAAGTACCGCGGGAATTGGAAAAGCTTCCGCCATACAATTAGCCGAAATGGGAGCCACCATCACATTGGTTGCAAGAAATGCGGAAAAACTTAAGGAGACTTTGTTGGAATTACCGTTCCAGGACGGACAAAAACACAATTATCTGGTAGCCGATTTCAACGATCCGGAATCGCTGCGCGAAAAGGTGACAAAGGCAGCCGAAGGAAAGGTATTTCATATTTTGCTGAATAACACGGGAGGTCCGAAAGGAGGTTCTATTTTTGAAGCCGATGTCACCGAATTTACCAAAGCTTTTTCACAGCATTTGGTGTGCAATCAGATCTTGGTGCAGGCTGTTGTTCCGGGAATGAAACAGGATGACTACGGAAGGATTATCAATATTATTTCTACTTCGGTGAAGCAGCCTATTGACGGTTTGGGGGTGAGCAATACCATTCGCGGTGCCGTTGCCAGCTGGAGCAAAACCCTGGCCAACGAGTTGGGACCTTTTGGAATTACCGTTAACAATGTACTTCCCGGCTTTACAGCAACCGACCGATTGGACGATATTGTTGCCAATGCGGCCAAAAAAATGAGCAAGACCGAGAAAGAGGCAAGTGCCTTTATGAAAGGTCTTGTACCGGCCCGTAGATTTGCACAACCCGGTGAAATTGCCAATGCGGTTGCCTTTTTGGCAAGTGAGGCTGCGAGTTACATCAACGGAATAAATCTGCCCGTAGACGGTGGACGAACTAAAAGTTTGTAACTTTATCCAACAGTTTGCGTGAGGGATTGAAGCGGCATCCCCCAACCGAGTTGGGGAATACAGCGAAAAGCCCGACCCGCCACAGGCGGGGCTCGCCCAAAAAAATAATGAATCAGTTATAAAAAGATACCGGAGCACGACCGGAAGACTATGAAACCTAAACTTCGCATCAACGGCCATTCACATTTACTACCTTATCCCGAAGAAATCCCGAGTTTTATGAAGGACAAGGGCATTTTTTGGGTAGACAAGGACCGAAAGTTCATGTTGCAAAAGGATTGGAGTAGGCCTGTAACCGATTCCAGTTTCTTCTTAGATGAGAAACTGGAGTGGATGGAGCGATTTAAGATAGACCATGCGGTGGTTTTAAATTTGTCGCAATTATACGGAAACGGTTTGCGGGTGGAAGAAATGAAGCAGGCGTTGCGGTTTCAGAACGATTTCAACGCCAAGGTACAGAAAGAGCATCCTTCAAAATTCACCTGCGGTTTTGTGGTACATCCCGGATTTGTGCGTGGCGCTCAGTGGGAAATCGAGCGTTGTGTAGAAGTTTTAGGCTTGCAATTGCTGTGTCTGCCCACTCATTATATGGACACCATTGGCACCTGGCGCTGTATTTTTGACGAAGAAAACGAACCTATATTCGAACTGGCCGATAAATATAATTTGGCGGTTGAAATTCATCCCTACGATGGTGAAAAATTTATAAAACTTGAAAATACTTCCTGGCGTTTTCACCTAATCTGGATGTTGGCGCAATGTGCAGATGCCTATCATTTTTTAACGCTGAACGGTTATGCCGACAAATACCCGAACATGCGAACCTGTTTTGCACACGGTGGGCAATTGGCGCAGATAAATCTGGGTCGAAGAATACAGGGATTTGACGGGCGACCCGATCTTTTTGAAGGAAAAACACATCCACGGAAAAGTGTGGGACATAAAAACATCTTTTTCGACACGCTGGTGCACGATACCGGTTCGTTAGAATTATTAGTGAAAAATCAGGGTGTGAAGCAGGTTTTAATGGGACTTGACGATCCGTATCCTTTGGGAGAAATGGAAAGTCTACAACAATCTTCCTACCCCGGAAAGATATTGGATTTAGCGATGGAACGTAAAATCTTAAATGAGGAGGAATGTGACGCTATTTGGCATGACAATGTCATTCAGTGGTTGTGTGGGGACGATAAAGCGGCCAAGAAAAAACTGGTAGATAGAATTTTAGGCTAATGGATTTTCTTCCGAAAAAATTAGACGAATATGTTGTCGCGCATACACAGCAGGAACCTGAATTGTTGCAGGAACTAAATCGTGAAACCTGGCAAAAAGTACTGCAACCCCGAATGTTGAGTGGGCACTTTCAGGGACGCGTGTTGAGCATGCTTTCGAAATTAATACATCCTAAAAATATTCTCGAAATAGGCACGTATACCGGCTATTCTGCATTGTGTTTGGCCGAAGGAATGCAAGCTTCAGGTGAGTTACATACCATAGATATTAACGAAGAGCTGTACGATTTTCAGCGGAAGTATTTTGACAAATCGCCTTACGGAAAGCAAATTTTTCAGCATACGGGAGATGCTTTGGAGATTATTCCGAAGCTATCCAAAACCTTCGATTTGGTTTTTATTGATGCCGACAAAAACAATTATCCCAATTATCTGGAAATTGTCCTTCCGAAGCTATCCAAAGGAGCTGTGATTTTAAGTGACAACGTATTGTGGAGCGGCAAGGTAATTGAAGCTGTTCAAGAAGACGACTTAGATACCAAAGCATTGCTTGTATACAACAAATTGCTTAATGATCACCCCTTGTTGGAAACAGTGGTGTTGCCCATTAGAGATGGTTTGACCATATCCCGAGTTCGCTAATTTACGGTACAAATATTTTGTTTTTAATAGCGTAGATCACCAATCCCGTGCGATTTCTCAGGTTTAGTTTTTCGAACAGCACATTGCGATAACCTTCGATGGTTTTATAGCTAAGACACATGTCGTCTGCAATTTCCTTATAGGTTTTTTCGGTGCAGGCATGTTTAATAAATTCTATTTCGCGTTCTTTTAAGGAAGAAACCGAGGTTTCTTTGGGAATTAAGGAATCTACCAATAGTTTGGAAACCGTGTTGGTATGGTAATATCCTTTACTAAGGACTTCCAGCAATGCATTTTCCAATTCCGATTTTTTTACATCCTTCATTAAATAGCCCTTTGCCCCTGCCCGAAGCATTTTTAAAATGGTATTATCATCTTCTTCAATGGAAAGTGCCAGCACTTTTACATCGGGAAAATGTTCCCTAAGGTATTCGGTGGCTTCAATTCCGTTAAGAATGGGCATATTTACGTCCATGAGGACCACATTAGGAATATTCTTCGGGATTTTTAGTTTTTCGATTAATTCCTGTCCGTTATTACACAGATACAGCACTTTAAATTGTTCAAAATCTTCAATTAATCCTCCAATGGCTTGTGAAAGAAGGTTATGATCGTCGACTACTACTACGGAATACTTCATGATTAATCAATTTTATAGGTGAGGGAAAGTCGGGTACCTTTTCCGAGCTCAGAGGTAATTTTTACATCGGCTCCTATAAGCTTGGCTCTGTTTTTAATGTTGTTTAAGCCAATACCTCTTTTGGTTGAAATTTGAGAAGTGTCGAAACCAACTCCATCATCTTGAGCATTTATATATAATATTTTGTTGCTATAAGCAACGTCTACCATAATCTTGGAAGCTTTTGAATGTTTCACTGTATTTGTAAAAAACTCCTGAAGCATTCTAAAGATAATAATCTCTTTCTTATTATCGATAAAGAAGTAGGTGTCTGTGTATTCTATTGAGGCTTCCAGGTACTTTAAACGATTAAATCGTTCTATTTCTTGTTGTAACGCTTCCACCAATGTAAGGTTGCTCAGCGTATTTGGGTTGATGAGTCGGGAGAGGTTGCGTAACTCGTTTAAACTTGTACCAATAGTTGCAACGGCTTCTTCAATGGCTTCCGGGCTGCCCTTAGAATTTTGTAATTGTATTTTAGCAAGCGTAAGTAATTGACCAATGTTGTCGTGCAATTCCCAACTTACATTCCGTAAGGTATCTTCCTTAATTTCTATTTGTGTTTCAATTATCTCTTCCTGAAATCGTCTTTCCGCTTCCTGTTGCTCCTGGATAAGTTTATTTTTCCGTTTCTGAAATACCGCAAATAGCACAATCACAGTAAGTGCCAAACCAAGTGCTATTACTGAAAAGATTATTAAAAATGATTGTATTTCTTTTTCGTCCATATAAATCCGATGGTATAACAGCCGTATAGAATAACATTCAGGCTTATTAATATAAATAGGTAACTTAAATGTTCAATTCCTATATACTTCAGCAAATAAATTAGAGGTATCATCCCCATGTAAAAAAGCAACAATCCCGTCGATATCCAGAAGCTAAGTTTATGCTTAACTATTAATACTTCATTACTGTTTAACAATTGATGAAAATGAAATAGTGTAAGCACTAATAAAAATGCCGCTCCCGTAAAAAATGTATAGCTATGGTATGCTTTCCAGCTTACAAAAAACAAATTAAACAAAGCGACAACAGAAAAAATAATCGTAAAAGCAATAACCGCCTTTTTAAAATTTGAACGTCTTAATATGGTATAATACCAATTAAAATAAAATAGAAAACTGGTAATAATAAAAGCATTGTATAACCATGCATTATTCATTAAAAATACATCGCCAATGAGGCCCCCTGTTAAGTCTACCAGAAAAGTATACCACATAAAAAACAAGAAATACTTTTCGTAAGAAGCTCTGTATTTTTTAAAATGGATTGTAGCCATTATGGCTGCAAGCAACTCTAATAAGGTTATTATATATAACAGGTACTTTATCTCCATGATTACAAATCTGTTGGAGGTTTCCCTCCATGCCCAAAATTAAATGCATCAATTGTTTGGATATTCTCATTTATTGGAACCATAGGGAAAAAGCCTTGTCTTATTGGGGACGGCTCGACCTGCTTTGTTGGGACAAAGAGCACAGTAGCAAATCCGGGATCGGGGTAATTGCTATTCTGCGGATATGAGGCAAAATAAACACGGAGTCCCAGCTGTTCAATTCCCTGCTGACGTGCTTCATACTCGACATATTCGATATACTTCTTCAGCGAATCTAAAGAAAACCAAAACTCTCTGGTATCCTCATATCCAAGAGAGTCATTAATAATAGCAGCTCTGGTAGTTTTAAAATTTTCTTCCAACACATTAGCATCCTGATAACTAATCACTTGTTGAGGAGGTGGAACCTGTGGATCGCAGGAAAAAACTATTACAATAAAAACAACTAATGCAAAAGGTGCTAAGGGGAATAGGGCTTTTGATTTCATAATACACTGATTTTATGGTTTATGTAAAATTAGGTATTAAATCTTTATAAAATTAGACCGTACAATTTTCCAAAACTATAACTACATCTTAACTTATTTATTATCAGCCTTTTAACAATTTGACGTCTCGCTAAATAGGGGGAAATCCCCTATTAAATTGGGTTGTTTCACCTCACGGTTTATGATACAATCATCCCTAGGAATACCGCATTTTCCTTGAAATGGTTCAGGAATAATAAGGTTACAATTACAGGGTTTTGACACTCAAATTTTTCATAGTTGCGCTGTATCTTTGAATAGTGTGGAAATCATTAAGAAATAAAGCAAAGCCCTCTTCAAGACGTAAGCAGCTTTGGGGAGGGTTTTGTTACCGCTTTTTTTCATGTAAGTAATTACATATCCTAAAGGTTCGGGAATTAATTTTCCGAGCCTTTTTCCATGTCGGTTACCGTACGTCTGAACAGATAGGCAGTTAGGTGGCTATAGAACCTATAAAATACAACTGCAAAAGTTGTTCCCACCAGCGCCCCAACAAATAGATCACTGGGGTAATGTACCCCCACATAAATTCGGCTCATAATAAAAATCAAAGGCCAGAGATACACAAAATAGATCCATTTTGTATGTTTTCGCAACACCAGAACTACAAATGTTGTGATTGAAAAACTTGAAGAAGCGTGACCGGAAAAGAAACTAAAGGTGGTTGGCTTTTGAAGCGCACGTATCAATTCGGCAAAGGCCTCCACATTATTGGGTCGTAATCTTCCAACCAGTTCTTTGGTGAAATCGGTGACAAAAAGGGTTACACTAAATGTAAGCAATAGAAAACCAAAAACTATAAATCCTTGTTTCCCACGGCAATAATAAAAAATAAGAAAAACCAGGAAAGCAAAAAGTGGAATCCAGGATTTTATTTGAGTGACAAAGAGCCAAAATCCATCGTATTGTTCAATTCCTAAACTATTCAGAAAAATAAACAACTCACGATCCCATTCTTTAAGGACTTCTAACATTTAGAACTTTCTTTTTACGGGACCTATCGAATCTTCTACATCTTCTTTAACCTTGTCTATTTCGTTTCTAACATCCTTGGTAATATCTAAATCTATACCTTGCTTTTCGGCACTTTTAGAGATTTCACTTTTTATATCGTTGGTAGCATCTTTAATCTGTCGCATTCCTTTCCCTAGCCCACGAGCAATTTCAGGAACCTTGTCGGCTCCAAAAACCATAAGCACTACGAAGAGAATAAATGCTATCTCTGCACCGCTTATAAATAGAAAGAAATTAGTTGCTATCATACTGCAAATATAAGGAAGTTTAGAGCCTAAAATAAAAAAGCCCCATTAAAGTAACAGGGCTTTTCTAAAATTATTGTCAGGCTATTGCCCTTTTACGTTCTCTTTGAAACTTTCAAACTCTCCTAACTGTTTCCGTTTTGGCCAGGTGTTGTTGGTAACGTCAATGTCTGCTGTTTCTTCATCCGGATCCACAACGATCTTTGTAATTTCCTTTTCTGAAGCAATTACCTTTCCAACCGATTCGTCATTCTTTCTCCATATCTGAGGAGGATAGGTAATTCTTTCGGTACTACCGTCACTATAGGTAAATTCGGCTATAATGGGCATTGGAATGCCTCCCGGTTTTTCGAAGGTTATTTCGTAGAAGTACTTCGGATTTTTAAGTTTTGCTCTGTCTTCGGCCGGAATATTATCCATAATGTACTCCTGAAGTGTCTTCACATCGTTCAAAGTTGAAGTACGCATGCCTTCCTCGAAATCTTCACTACCCTCTTCCACCAGATACACCAAAGGCGGTAGATCACTTTCTTTCATCCCGCGAGCGGCTATCATTTCTCTTACCTGCTTGTTCATTTTTGAAGTTACATAGAACTTCTTAACTTCCTTAACTCCAATATCTACATAGTCGGTGGTATAAAACCATTCTCTCCAAAACCAATCCAAATCTACAGCCGAAGCATCTTCCATGGTTCTGAAAAAATCCTCAGGGGTAGGATGTTTAAACATCCAGCGTTGCGAATAGGTTTTAAAAGCGTAATCGAATAAATCCCGTCCCATAATGGTTTCACGCAGAATATTCAATCCGGTTGCCGGTTTAGAATAGGCGTTTGCTCCAAAATTATAGGTATTTAAACCCTTGGTCATAATTGGCGCCAGTGTTTTCTGATCCCCGGCCATATAATCTACAATCTCTTTGGCAGGGCCGCGACGTGAAGGATATTTTTTATTAGGTGCAATAGCATCGGGATACCACTCACCAAAATCTTGTTCGGCAACGTATTGCACAAAGGTATTTAATCCTTCATCCATCCAGGTCCATTGGCGCTCATCACTATTTACAATCATTGGAAAATAGTTATGTCCCACTTCATGAATAATCACACTCATCATGCCGTATTTGGTACGATCACTGTAAGTCCCATCTTTTTCCGGTCTTCCGTAATTCCAGCAAATCATAGGATATTCCATCCCCTGATTCTTGGCATGTACTGATATCGCCTTGTGATAAGGATAATCGAATGCCATTCGGCTATAAGTTTTCAAGGTGCTCGCCACAACTTTGGTAGAGTATTCTTCCCAAAGCGGATTCCCTTCCGGCGGATAGACAGATACTGCCATCACATCTCGATTCCCAATCTTCACGGCCATCATGTCCCAAATAAATCTTCGTGAGGTTGCAAAACCAAAATCACGTACCATTTCGGCCTTGAGTTTCCATGTTTTCTTTGCCGTTGAAAAGCCTTTGGAAGCGGCTTCCGCTTCCGCTTGAGTAACTATAAGAACAGGCTTGTCGTACGACTTCTTCGCTTGCTCATAACGATTCATCATTTCTTTTGTAAAAACTTCTTTCCTGTTCTGAAGTTCACCTGTAGCATCCAATATATGATCTGCAGGCACAGTAATATTCACCTCAAAATTTCCGAAGGGCAATGCAAACTCATCGCGACCCCAAAACTGACTATTTTGCCAGCCTTCTACATCGTTGTACACCGCCATTCTTGGATAGAACTGTGCAATTACATAACCACGGTTTCCGTCCTCAAATACTTCATACCCACTTCGGGCACGGTCAATGGTATGATCTGGAATATTGTACCACCATTTTATGGAAAATGAGAATTTTTCACCCGGATTTAAATTTTTGGGCATTTCTACCCGCATCATGGTTTGGTTGATGGTATAGGGAAGACTTGCGCCTTTTGTATCTTTTACTTCCTGAATGTTAAAACCTCCATCAAAGGGTGATCCCATGTATTGGCCTACAAATCTGCTGGCCATATCGGCAGGAACAGCCCCACTGGGTTCAATTAAAGGAGATTTCGAATCCTTGGCACGTACATTCTGATCCAATTGCACCCATAGATATTCTAATACATCGGGTGAATTATTAGAATAGGTAATAGTTTCAAACCCAGTAATAATTTTGTTTTTATCATCCAGCTCGATGTCCATCACATAATCTGCCTGCTGCTGGTAATAATTTGGTCCGGGAGCACCACTTGCTGTTCTGAACATATTGGGAGTAGAAAACTCTTCATACAATTGCTTAAAACGATTGTTGTTATAATGTCCCGGTTCACGTTTTGGAGTTTCACTTTCATCCTGTGCATAACTCATTCCCGTAACGAGGAACAACGTTACTAAGGATAGGTACTTTACTAATTTCATGATATGTAGTCTGGTTTAATTAATTTAGAGTTGCTAAAAATAGGTCTAATAAGTATTTATTTAATCGATTAATCGAAGTTTAACACTCCTTTAGGATTGTCTTTATCCAGGACAAGACTTCGCCTGCTTTTTGAAGTTTTTAAGTGGACAATATTTTGTTGCTCATCGAACATATCGAGTAACAGATAATTTTCAATTTCCAATGTTTTTAAATTTTGCACGCCGGTAATTTCGAGATAGACTTTGACAACGTCCGTTTCGTATTCGCTTCCAATAAATTTAGGAGTTGCAGGCTTTCCATTTACCTCAATTTGCAATTTCTGAAGTATGTATTGTTTCATATAAGCCAGATCTTCGGCAGTTTCATTTTGAGTGGCTAAAGAAATGGTTGGTTTGTAGCGTTGTTGCAAGACGTCCTCCAAATCGTCTATAAATATTTTGGTGATAATTTGAACCGATTGCTTTTCTTGTACGTATTCAATTTTGGTAATACTCACATAAAACTTATGTGCTGAAGCTGCTGTAACTATGGTAAAAAGAAGTAGTAGCGTTGCAATTCTTAATAAATTCATGAATTTCGGAGATTTTCAAAGTGTGTTTGACGTTATTTTTGGAGCAATGTTACAATTATCATTCCTCTTTTTCTGAAAAACGTTCGACATATATTTCGCCCTGTTCCTGAAATATTTGAAGCACCAGCGCATAATTTTCATTTTCGAAATCTTTTTTCAAATCGGTTGTTTCAATACAAAACAGCAAAAAATCGTAGAGTCTATTATTCGGAATGTGAAAGGCTTCTTCAAAAAAACGGTCTGTGTATTTATTGATGATTTGAGCAACGATCCTATTCTCACCTTCCCATTCCCGCTTTAGACGCAGTTTTCGGAAATATCCGCTTAGATGCTTATACATTGCCTCAAGATCGACAGCCGTTGCCAGACCAACATATGGCACCATGGGAACTATTTTTTCCTCGGGTTCACCTTTAAATCCTTCAATACCCACATCATCAAAATTGAGAGGCTTTTCGGTTTTAATATTTTTTAAATCGGTTACAATATTTCCGGTTAGATTGGGCCCCAAATACACTTCATCCAACTGGTTTACCAGCTCTTCGAGTGTAATTATAAGCAAGCCTTTTTCGTAGATTTCTTCCGAAATTACAATTCGGTCCGGAACATAATTCACCGACGAAATATAAATGGTATCCTGCTTGTTTACGATTATACTAAAATTTCCGTTTTCGTCGGTAACGCTGTTGTATTGGGTGGTTTTATTCATAATATGAATACCTTCTACCTCCTTGTCGTTTGTAATGTTACCGTGAAGCAATTGCTCCTGTGCCCCGATTGTAGAAGCTAGACACAAAAAGCCATAAAAAAGTACAATTTTAATTTTTCCCAAGTTGTTGTTTGTAAATGACACTTTGCTGTGCTAAAAAATCTATCATAAGTAATTCATTCTCTGTTTTCAACAGTCTGGTTTCAATAGCTTTATCTTCTATAAAATAAAAAAAGTCGTTGACCTTATCTTCGGGAATTTCGAAGGTTTTTGTGATGTAATCATTGCTAAATCTTTCTCGCGTGGCTCTTAAAAGCGCTTTCCGTTGGACTGCTTCCTGAGATTTATTTTTCCTTTTACCCGAAAACAACAAACTGGTCAAACCCACAAAATCTAGGCTCGCCTGTTTTTGTCCGTTATAAAAAGCTTCTTCGGCCTTATTTCCTTTAATTGATGTAAGCGCATCGTCCGAAAACTCATATCTGAATTCCATCGTTTCATACGATAAATCCCATTGTTTACGATAGTCGTAGGTATCAATTCTGTTTACATCGGCAACAATATTCCCGGAAAGATCGTAGGGTCGCACGGTTATTTCTTTTAACTGATTTACGGCCGGGTTGAGATAGATGGTGGCTCTTTTTACTGCTACGACGCCTCGGTCAATAATCACCGTAAAGCTCTGAAACTGCAGAGCTGTAATTTGAATTCGGTCATTTTCGGCAACTTCAATTTCGAAGGCACCTTCAGCATTGGTAATAGTTCCGGTTTGTGCCGAAATATTATACACACTCACTCCTTCCACATCTTCCCCTTGAGGAGCCGTAATTAGCCCTTGAATCTTCACACGCTCAATTTCTTGTGAGAAAACACTAATGGGAAGTAATATAAGTACAACAAGAAGTAGTAATTTATACATACCTTAAAAGTACAGTTTGTTTTCTTACTAAAATCTTAAGGTTAGCAGAGTATTTGTTAAATTTACAAATTGAAATACGCTATGAAAAACCTCATTATCGCCAGTACCTCCACCGTTTTCGGCGGAAACTATCTCGATTATCTTTTGGATGAAATTGCTCAATTGTTTTCTGAAACCGAAGAAGTACTCTTTATTCCTTATGCACGCCCCGGAGGCATTTCACACGATGACTACACACAAAAAGCTTCCGAAGCATTTGCTAAAATCGGCAAAAAACTGGTGGGTATTCATACCTATCCTACTACCGAAGCAGCCCTCAAAGATGCCAAAGGTGTATTTACAGGTGGGGGTAATACTTTTTTACTGGTATCGCAGTTGTATAATTTCAAATTAATGCAACCCTTGCGAGAAGCTATTTTTAATGGTCTCCCTTATTTGGGCACCAGTGCCGGTAGTAATATTTCCGGTGTCACCATGCAAACCACCAACGATATGCCCATTGTGTATCCTCCCTCCTTTAAAACGCTAGGCGTAATTCCATTTAATTTGAATCCGCATTACCTCGACCCGGATACTACCAGCAAGCATATGGGGGAAACACGCGAAACCCGAATAAAAGAATATCACACTCAAAATAGCGTTCCGGTAATAGGACTACGCGAAGGAAGCTGGTTAAGAGTGCGCAAAGAAGAGATAATCTTACAAGGCAATTTAAGCGCAAGAGTTTTTGAGCCTAATGATGAACCTTTCGAAGTAGAATCCGGAACCGATTTGGCAAAAGGTTTCTAAAATAATTGTACTTTTAATAACTCCCTATTTTTGGCTATGAAAAGAAAAGATTTTATAAAAACTACTGCAATTCTGGGAGTTTCGGCGGCTGTCCTTCCGGGTTTTTCCATGAACACATTACTACAAACCTATAGTCGTGACCAGCTAATTGGAAAGGGTAATCCCGATATTATTGGAGCTACCTATACTTCAAAAATGCACAAAGACGCCAAAACAGCCTTACAAAACATGAGCACCGAAGCTGCACAACATGGGATTCGAATTGAAGTTGTATCGGCTTATCGAAGTTTTGAACGGCAAAAAGAAATTTTTGAAGGTAAGTACAAACGCTTTACCGGTCTGGGTGCAACTCCCATGGACGCCATAAAAAAAATAATAGAGTATTCGACAATTCCGGGTACTTCCAGACACCATTGGGGAACCGACCTGGATCTAATTGATGCGAATGCGCCTCGCCCGGAGAGTGTGCTGCAACCTCAACATTTTCATGGAGACGGGCCTTTCTGTAAATTAAAAGACTGGTTGCATGAAAACGCCAATGCTTTTGGTTTTTTTGAAGTTTATACCAACAATGCTAATAGAAAAGGTTTTAAATATGAGCCCTGGCACTTTAGTTATGCACCGGTATCAAAACCAATGCTTCAGGCATACAAGGAATTGGATGTACAACAAATTTTGTTAGAAGAAAAAATAGAAGGAGCCGAGCATTTTTCGGAAGCATTTATCGCTCAATATCGTTCTGAAAATATTTTAGATATTAATCCCGAATTACTTTAGTAACTTTAAGGAATTAACTGCTGAATTATGAGAAGAAGTAGCTGGAAAATCCGAATTTTTATAGGGCTTGCCATCATCGCATTTGCATTTTTTAAGAAATGTGCAAATACCGAAGAAAATCCTTATACCAAGAAGCAACAAACTATTTCCTTGACAACTGAAGAGGAAATTGCCATCGGACTTCAAAGTGCACCGCAAATGGCACAGGAATACGGCGGCCTATACCCGGACGAGCGTATGCAGGCCTATGTAGACATGGTTGGAAAAAAACTGGTGGATAATACAGTAGCGAGAGAAACACCCTATCAATACGATTTTCACCTACTTGCAGATGCCGAAACCATCAATGCTTTTGCGTTGCCCGGCGGACAAATATTTATCACCTACGCCCTGCTATCAAAACTAGAGAACGAAGATCAGTTGGCCGGAGTATTAGGTCATGAAGTAGGTCATGTTTTAGGCAGGCATTCGGCAGAACGCATTGCCAATAGTGAGTTTTGGCAAACCATATCTCAAGGAGCCTCGGTGGGAGCCGATGCCGGTGGAATTGTTGCCGGAATTGGTCAAAATGTGTTATTGGGGAACGGACGGGATGACGAATTGGAAAGTGACGATCTAGGCGTTCGATTTATGATAAAAGCCGGTTACGACCCCTATGAAATGATCGACGTTATGAAAATTTTAAAAGCTGCAGCGGGCCCAAGTAGAGCCCCCGAGTTTCAAAGTACGCATCCGGATCCCGAAAATAGAATAGAACATATTAAGGCCGCAATCAAAAAATACGGAGGTTAAAATTGTATTTAATCCTTTATTAAATCCCGCCTTGCGGGATTTTGTTTTTATCTTTGCCCCATGCATAAAAAAGTCCTTTTGTTAATCCTTGACGGTTGGGGAATTACCCAGGATCCTTCCGTTTCGGCGATAGCCCAAGCCTATACTCCCTTTATCGATTCCTTGTATAAAAAGTACCCGAATTCACAATTGTTAACCCATGGAATGAACGTTGGTTTGCCCGAAGGGCAGATGGGAAACAGTGAGGTAGGGCACATGAATTTAGGCGCGGGACGAATCGTGTATCAGGACTTGGCAAAGGTAAACTTAGCTGTTGCAAACAACACATTAAAAGACGAACCAACGCTAAAAGCCGCTTTTCAATACGCTAAAGACAACAATAAAAAAGTGCATTTTCTGGGATTGGTTTCCAATGGGGGGGTGCATTCGCATATAAGTCATTTAAAGGGCTTACTAACTGCAACACATAATTTCGGGTTGACCAATGTCTTTGTGCATGCGTTTACCGACGGACGCGACGTCGATCCAAAATCGGGGGTGCATCACATTGCCGATTTACAACAACATCTTTCAAAAACCACAGGGAAAATTGCTTCGGTTATTGGCAGGTATTATGCCATGGACAGAGACAAACGCTGGGAACGGGTTAAAAGAGTATACGATTTACTTCGCTTTGGAAAGGGAACCTCTTCAGAAAATATAGTGCAAAGTATTCAAGATAGCTATTCCAACGGAATCACCGACGAATTTATAGAACCCATTGTCATGACTGAAAACGGTAGTCCGGTAGGCACTATTTCAGAAAATGATGTGGTTATCTTTATCAATTTCAGAACCGACAGAGGCCGCCAACTCACCGAGGTATTGACACAAAATAATTACGAAGGCTTCGGAATGAAAACCCTGCCCTTGTACTATGTCACGCTTACCAATTACGACGACTCATTTCGAGGAATTAAGGTGGTTTATAATAAAGACAATGTAATTAATCCCTTAGGCGAGGTGTTGGAACAACATGGAAAAACGCAAATTCGTATCGCCGAAACCGAGAAATACCCACATGTTACCTTCTTTTTTAACGGCGGGAGGGAAGCTGCTTTCGAAGGTGAAAAACGAATCCTATGCTCTTCTCCAAAAGTTGCTACCTACGATTTAAAACCCGAAATGAGCGCCTACGAGGTTCGCGATAAAATTCTACCGGAAATCAATGGTCAAACAGCCGATTTTATTTGCTTGAATTTTGCGAATCCCGATATGGTAGGTCATACCGGTGTTTTTGAAGCCGCCATAAAAGCCTGCGAAACGGTTGATAAATGTAGTGAAGCCATTGTTGAAGCTGCTAAAGCCAACGGATATAGCGTTCTTATTTTGGCCGATCACGGAAACAGTGAAACCATGAGAAATCCTGACGGATCTCCCAACACGGCACATACCACCAATCCGGTGCCGCTCATTCTTGTAGACGACGATTTTAAATCGATTAAGGAAGGAGTTTTGGGAGATATCGCCCCTACCATCCTTAATTTAATGGGAATTGAGAAACCTGATGTGATGACAAGAAGTTCACTACTGTAGCGATTTACTTATTGCATTGATTGGTTCTTCCAGGCATTTAACTTTAAAAATGCCAATATTCTTTGTATTTTTGCGCTTTTAAATGACGTATGATTCACGAGACTTATACCATAGCGATAGACTTTGACGGTACTATTGTAGAAGATGAATATCCCAAGATTGGTAAGCCGGTACTTTTTGCTTTTGATACTTTGAAAAAACTGCAGGAAAAAGGGCATCGGTTGATTTTATGGACGTATAGAAACGGAAAGGCATTAGACGAAGCAGTTGCATTTTGCAAAGACAATGGAATTGTTTTCTATGCCGTGAATAAAAGTTTTCCTGAAGAAGAATTTGATCCTAAATACAGTAGAAAGATTAACGCCGACTTCTTTATTGACGATCGCAATATTGGTGGACTTAAAAGTTGGGGAGAAATTTATCTGGATATGATTGGCGAAGAAAAACCCGATGATTCAACGTATAAAAAAAGAAAAAGAGGATGGTTTTCCTTTTAAAAAACAGCAATGATTATACCTAAAACAAGCGAAGAAATAGAGTTAATGCGCGAAGCAGCCCTAATTGTATCCAAAACATTGGGGATACTCGCAAAGGAAGTGAAACCGGGCGTTACCACACTTTATTTAGATAAGTTGGCAGAAGAGCATGTTCGTGATTTGGGTGCCATTCCGGGCTTTTTGGGATTGTACGATTTTCCGAACACACTCTGTATGAGTCCCAATGCACAAGTGGTTCATGGCTTTCCTAATAACATCCCATTAAAAGAAGGAGATATCATCTCGATAGATTGTGGCGCTATAAAAAACGGCTTTTACGGGGATCACGCTTATACCTTCGAAGTGGGCGAAGTTGCTCCCGCTGTTAAAAAACTAATTCAAATTACAAAGGAATCGCTCTATGTAGGGATTCGTGAATTTAAGGCAGGAAACCGAAACGGAGACGTTGGTTATGCCATTCAACAGTATTGTGAAGCACATGGTTACGGGGTCGTGAGAGAATTGGTTGGACACGGCTTGGGCAGAAAAATGCACGAGGATCCCGAAATGCCCAATTACGGACGTCGCGGACAAGGCAAGAAGTTTATTGAAGGAATGACTGTGGCAATTGAACCCATGATTAATATGGGGACGCGAAAAATTGAACAACTGGAAGACGGTTGGACCATTCTTACCCTGGACCGTAAACCCAGTGCGCATTTTGAACATAATGTGGCTTTGGTAAACGGAAAACCCGAACTGCTTTCAACCTTCGGATATATCTACGATGCACTGGGAATTGAAAGTGATGAAGAAAATGAATTCAGGCAGAAGGAACTTGTATTGTAATTGATTTCACAATGCAAAAACTCTTTAAATTTTTTCTAAATTTATTTCCCCGAACTTTTTTAATCAGAATGAGCTTTGTGGTACGACCTATAGTCGCTTTTTTTCTTAGAGGCACTAAATACACCGATCCCATTGACGGAAAGTCGTACCGAAAGTTTTTACCCTACGGCTACGAAAAAGTACGTGAGAATGTATTATCTCCCGGAACACTTTCATTGGAACGTCACAGATTGTTCTGGTTGTTTCTGAAAAATGAGACTTCTTTTTTTTCTGAAAGGCACAAGGTGTTGCATTTTGCACCCGAACAGGCCTTTTACAGCCGCTTCCGAAAGATGAAGCATTTAGATTATACTACAACCGATCTCAATTCTCCGATCGCCGATATAAAGGCAGATATTTGTAACCTTCCTTTTGAAGATAATAGCTACGATTTTATTATTTGCAACCACGTATTGGAACATATCCCCGATGATACCAAGGCTATGCAAGAATTATACAGGGTGTTGACCCCGGGAGGTACAGCTATTCTACAAGTTCCTTACGATGCCGAACGCTCCGTGACTTTCGAAGACGATTCCATTACCGATCCCAAGGAACGCGCCCGAATTTTCGGGCAGTACGATCATGTGCGAGTGTATGGAATCGATTATTTCGAGAAATTAGCAAGCGTTGGCTTTAAAGTGGAGGCAGTGGATTATACAAAGTCCTTGTCGGCAGCAGATATCGATCGTTACCGACTTGCCAAAGGTGAGTTACTTCCCGTTTGTACCAAGTGAATCGACCAGTAATTTCCTGAAGTTTTCAGTCATGTATACCTGCGGCTTATGCATCGAATCCATAAAGGTGAGATAGGCCTCAATACCTGCAGTTTCCTTCAGTAGTAATTTCGATTTTTCCAAGCCCAGCGCCATTAAAGCAGTTGCATAAGCATCGGCTTCACCGCAGGTTGCGGCAACCACCGTGGCACTGGTAACATCGCTCTGATCGGCTGAGCCGGTTAATGGATTTAGTGTGTGAACATATTTCTTTCCTGTGAGACTGTCAATTCTGAATTTCCGATAATTCCCCGAAGACGCCATAGCCCTGTTTTCTAATTGAATGGTTGCCTCGTAGCTTCGGTTGCTTAAATTTGAGTCAACGTTTTCAATCCCAACAATCCATGGCTTATGTTTCAAAAGATTTGATCCTTTGGCCAATACTTCACCTCCCAATTCGATTAAATAATCTGTAATTCCTTGAGATTCCAGATACCTGCCAAGACAATCAATTCCGTAGCCCTTGGCAACTGCATTAAAATCGAAGTATATTTCGGGGTGTGTTTTGGCAACTCTACCATCCTTCAAAAGAGACACCTTTCGGAAGCCAACATATTGCATTAGCGAATCCAAAGTGATACTATCCATTTTCTTCAAAGGTTTGGTATCTCCAAATCCATAGGCATTTCGCAGCACTCCTATGGTAGGGTCAAAATAGCCTTGTGAATTTGTATAAACCGTTTCAGAAATACGAAAAACTTGTTTAAAAATCGAATCGACCACCACCGTGCTATCTCCTTGGTTTATTTTTGAAATATCGCTGTTGGGCATATAGGTGCTAACCGACTTGTTCACAGCGTGAATTACAGAATCTATTCCGCGTTCGGCATCAATTAGTTTATTCGAATAATACTGAATGCTATAGGTCGTGCCAAAGGCATCTCCGTGGAGCGAGAACACTTCTTTCTCCTCTTTCCCGCAGGAAATAAGTACGCATCCCAAAAAAATAAAAATCAGTTTTTTCATAGTATTTCTTGTAATCCGTTATAGACCATTGTGTAGTCTTCATCTTTTATAACCGGTTTGGCATAATCACTTCCGTGGCCCAAGCCAACGCCTGCATAATAGGTTTTAGCCTCAAATTTCTGGGCGTGTTGTTTGATAGTCTGCATAAAAACAGGGTCGTACACATTTGCATCTTCGGGATAAGAAATCGCGCGAACAATAACAAAGTGAAGGACTTTATCCTTCAAGGCGACAAACTGCGGATCCTTTTTCAGTTTCGAATTCACTCCTAAAAATTCAAATCCGTTTGCTTCCAAGTCCTTGCCAACAATATTCATCGCCAGGTTATGTAATTCTTGTGAGGTAAGTTCTTCGTTCATTCTTCGTAAAAATTCCAAACAGCAAAATTACTAAGAAGAATTGTGTAAACGTTTCAGAAATAAAAAAAACCGCCTTCCATAAAAACGAAAGGCGGCAAATAATTACTATGTTAGGAATTTATTCTTTGATGATTCGTTTGGTAACAGAACCGTTTTCTGTCTTCACCTTCACAAAATACAAGGCCGAATCGAGAATAGACATATCTATTTGATATTGCCCTTGAGAAGTAAAGGACTTCTCTTGTACCTTTCTTCCCTGCACATCGTACACCACAACACTTTCAACCTGCATTTGAGGTGAAAATATGTGTAAAATATTGGTTGTAGGATTGGGATACAAAGCAATATTATCCAACAACGCATCCTGATTTCCTAAAATCTCTTCCCACTCGAATAGCAGCGTAAAGCGTTGGTTAAATGTTCCCTTAGCACTTCTGAACTCATAATTACCGTCGCTTAAATTATGTATGCTATTTTCCTGATTGTCTATCAAATATACCGTGGCATTACTTATAGCCGCTCCTTCCAAATTGGCGATTGAAATGGTAAACGCTGTATCTGCATCCACCTGACTCGCAAAGCCCATAGATACTTTTATACTACTGTCAAAAACTTCCCTACTCTGAATCCCCAATTGCTCTGAACCATCTTCCAAATGCGAATACAGTGAAATTGTTGTTGCCAACCTGTCTGCATCGTAGTTAGGATCCAGATTAGGTGTTGCTAATGGATTGAAAGCTACCAGCGCATGACTACCAATATTGTATTGCTCGTTTCTCACTTTCAGTAAAATACTTTCAATTTCTAAAGGAGTTCTAAGGGTTGTATTTCCTGTAGTGAGACGCATACTGTTTGTAAAAGTGACATTTCCCGCACCAAAAGCTTTAATTCCGAAGCCCTGACCGGTGGAAATTACACCATTAGGTGTTGTACTTGTTCCCGGGTCACTGGCTGCAGGTAAGGCGCCTCCGTCGATGTACATCGAAATATCATCCATACTAAAGTTGATGCTTCCTGCACCCGGAGTTGATGGTAATGGCGGCGTTAAATGCTCCCAGAAATAGACTCTGGTTACCAACGGATTTGCTGAAATAAATTGTGAAGCGGAAATCGCTGAAGGATACGGATTCGAAAACACGTTGGGTGTCCCGTCGGGGTTTGTTCCCAATCCATTAAAAATTACCGGACGAACCACATCTCCGTTATTCAGTGTTCCCAGGGAATAGGTCATATCGTAGGTTGTATTTGCCGGGTCTGTATACCCCGATTGAGGTCGTACAATATATCCTTCCCCTACATTTATTCCACCACCATAGGCATTCCAGAAGTTGCCATCGTCATCGGCAAAATTGGTGCCACCGGCAGGTACCGCCGGGTGGGGAATAAAATTACCGGGAGTGTGATTGAGTACCAAAAATGCATTAGTAAAGACGCCATTGCGTGTTTCGGCGGTCATTGGGCTCCCCATTACCATAAAATCGCGGGTTTGTAATACCGGTGTGGTGAGTTCAACATCAATGCCATTGCTATTGTTATTTACCGGTGCTAATCCGTCGGTTTGACGAACACTTCCGGTATGTTCAACAACGAGGTTGCCATTCACGGTAATAGTTCCGTAAATATCCAGAAAATCGCCTGCAGCAACCGTTACTGTTCTTCCGCCGTCAATTTCACACGAGCAAGCCGTAATATCTCCACTTGAGGTATTATAATTTTGACTGAATCTTGCATTAGAACCGGCTCCCGGAGAAACCGGACTCCAAACACCACCCGAATAAATGGTTGTTTTGCCAATTACCGTAACGTCGAACGAACAACTACTGCTACCGCCACTCATTCTTGAAGTCATAAAAGTATTGGTAGTTGTCCCTGCACTAAATACAGACCCGGTCGCCAGACCTGCTGTTTGTGTAGTTGTATACTCGTTACTTTCCTGCCCTGATACTTCAATTAAGACCGCTAGATATCCATATCCTGCAGCACTAGGCGCAATATAGTTGCCGCCCACACAATTGAGATACCCTACGGCTGTTTCATTAGCCGGGTTGCCTGAACCTGCACTGTTATAAGCTATTAAATTGTTTCTTGAAGAGGGTGATAATACTTCCACTATAAAAATGGTCCCCGCAGGTAAAAATACATTCATTGGTACAGTATGGGTAAATCCGGATCCAGCCGGCACAATAGAAGATACCGATGCGTAAGGTGTAATCCCTACAGATAAAGGAACTGCCAAAGAAGTGATGGGTGTTCCGTTTAACTGACTATTTATATAAATATTAACAGTAATGTTAGCAATTCCGGCCGCATTATTATTAATTCCTACATCGATACCGTCAATGGTATAATCACGGGTAACGCCTAAAGTTGAAAGATTAAATCTTCGCAAATGCCCCGAGGCAGTATCGGTACAATCCAATCCTGAGTTGATGGTAGGATTTGTATTCTGACTCACATCGGTGGGAGTTCTGTTACAGAGATCTCCTGAAGGATTTGGATAAGCATATACCACTTGTGCGCTACAGACAGAACTGGAGTCTGATTCTGCTATGATATCGGCAGGGCAGATTAATGCCAAAGTATCATCTTGTACATTTATAACTTCAGTAAATACAGTACTTGAATTCGAATTGCAAAAATCGTTCACTGTATACGTGATATTATGACTTCCTATTCCCGCTGTTAGCGGATTAAAACTATAGGTATTTCCACCGGTATTAGAAACACCGGGGCCTGCATATGTGCCTCCTGCGGGGAATCCACCTGTAAGTCCGGTTAAAACTCCGCCGTTTAAACAGGCACTATCGATAGAATTTTCGAAACCAGCAATATTGGAAGGTAAGTCGAAAGCTTGTGCTCCATCGTCTACGTTGTTTGTACTACCCTGACTTGCACTGCTACCGAGTCCGCGTCTTGCAAATGCTCTCCAAATGGCACAGTGATTGGCGCCACCGTAAATATTCGTATCTGCTTGTAAAATTGCATTCCTACCGTCTATAAAACCCGGACTACAGGGTTGTAATTTTAAGCCTTCGGTCACCAGGGCCAACGCCATAATATTTCCGGCGTCCGTATTTACATTTCCCGTAAACGTATATAAATCGGGGCTGTAACCATGTTCGCCAATTAATTCCCATGTCATTTCCCAAAGCATTGTCGCCCATACCGATCCTGTTCCGTGCGGAATTGCTTCCGCATTAATATCGGCATAGGTAAGCGGATTAGCACCAAAATTGGTACTATAAGGGTAGGTTCTAATTCCGGGACCTCCGGCACCCTCGCCTACCAACCAGGTTCCAATTCCTCTTACATCAGTTCCTTGATCTCCCGGTTCCATAGTAAGCATTAAACCATAGAAATCGCTCCATCCTTCACCCATTTGTTCCTGGTTATTTAAACAAGAAGACGTTCCTGCACCTCCTGTTAAACGGGTTGAAATTCCATGACCGTATTCATGAACAACCACTCCGTTATCAAAATCTCCGTCTCTGGAATTACATACATACATTTGCATTCGTGGTCTGTTACCATCTGTAGGAGTGGCAAAGTTTGCATTACACGTACCTGACCCGTCCTGAGCTTCACCTCTTACTGAATCGTTTCCAATTCCTCCATTTCCATAGGTATTTAATTGAAAATTCCCGGAAGCCGGATTAAAACCGTATTGATAGGTAACATCATGAATAATATTATTCCAATAAAACAGATTGGTTACAGCCGCATCAATACTTCCATCACCAACAGTAACGTCGGGATTAAAAGGATAGTTGAAGTTTAGCGTTGGTCCACCAAAAGCACGTTCCGAATTTACTCCTGAACCTTGTCCACTTATAGTACTTGAGGTATCGTCGTAGGCGTCTACATTATTTCCTATGGTGTATTGCGATTCTGCTCCCGATACTCCATTGGTATCATGCCAACCATAAGGCGACGCAATTGCATTATCAGGGTTCGCAACCATGGTTCTGGAACCGTGATTTGGAGATTCCAATGGCATTGCAATGACATTGTAGCTTCCAATAATAACCGATGAAGGCTCATCTGCTACTGAAAAATATACCGGAGATTCGTTTACTATGTTAGTGGTGTTCTTTGTTGCTGAATTATGAGCATGTTTACTATGGAATTCTTCTGAAATACAAGAAATTGTTAAGTTATCCTTGTCAATGATAGTACCTGTGGAAGCGTCTACTCTGAAATTCCACCAATCTGCCGAAGCTATCTCTTCCACTGAAATCTCCCAAACCAGCGTGGTTCCTATTCCTTCACGATAATAATACATGAGTTTTACCGGAATATTTGTTGCTGAAATTCCTGCAGTATTAAATTCAGACTTTTGATTTATTCCACCATAGTTTTTTAATCGCTCTATATTTGAGAGAGTATACCCCATTTGTTGAGCGACAGATGCAATAGCCTGTTCGGCTGAAAGATTAGCGGTAGCCGACACTAAAGTACTCTGAATATCGCCCACAAAATTGTTATGCGACGCGATTAATTTACCATTGGCAGCTCTATGAAGACTAGATTCTGTGCCAAAAACTTCAAGTCCGTTAATAGCCTGTCTTAAATACATATGATGAATGCCACTAATAGTACTGGTATGCTCTGCAGTAACAACGTAATCGTTGCCTGGATGCTTAACCAATTTTTCTAAATTGATGGTAGGGGTGGTGGCAGATTTTGTTTCTTTTATCTGAGCCGAAAGTTGAACTGTGGCACAAAGAAAAAAGAACAATGACAGAAGGGGGAGTGTAATTTTTTTCATAAGTATGCTATTATTGGGGATAATTCAAGCACTTGTGGTATGTGTATCTATATCAAAAGTAGGGTTTTAGAGATATTACACAATTTTTATCGACAAAATGCAGATTATTTTAACTTTTGCCTATAAAAAAGCCGTTTCATGAATTGAAACGGCTTAAAATCTTTGAGTTAGATTTAATTATCCTCCGAAATCATCGAAGCGGATATTCTCATCGGGAATGCCAAAATCTTCACCCATTTTCTGCACGGCCTGATTCATTAAAGGAGGTCCACAGAAGTACAATTCGATGTCTTCCGGAGATTCGTGGTGATTTAAATAATTGTCTATTACTACCTGATGTATAAATCCTACAAACCCATCTCCTTCGGCATTGATGTCTTTTTTTACTTTCCAGTTATCTTCGGGTAAGGGCTCAGAAAGTGCCATATAGAACTTAAAATTTGGGAAATCCTTTTCCAGATTTCTGAAGTGATCTATATAAAACAATTCGCGCTTGGAACGTCCACCGTACCAATAGGTTACTTTTCTTCCGGTTTGAAGGGTTCTGAACAAATGATACAAATGTGAACGCATAGGTGCCATTCCTGCTCCTCCACCCACATATAGCATTTCCGATTCGGAAGGATTTATAAAGAACTCCCCATAAGGCCCGGAAATAGTAACTTTGTCGCCCTTTTTCGCATTGAAAATATACGAAGAAGCAATCCCGGGGTTTACGCTCATCCACTGATTTTTAGCACGATCCCACGGCGGAGTTGCCACACGTACATTCAGCATAATTTCACGTCCTTCGGCAGGATATGAAGCCATGGAGTACGCTCTTTCTACCGTTTCGTTATTTTTCATAACCAATGGCCACAATCCGAATTTATCCCACTCTGCCTGGAATTTATCCGGCGTTTCATGTTCTTCGGGATGCGCCGTAATGTCCATGTCGGAGAATTTAACTTCACACGGCGGAATTTCAATTTGAATATATCCACCGGCCTTGTAGTTCATATCTTCAGGAATCTCCACTACAAATTCTTTGATAAACGATGCCACATTGTAATTTCTCACTACGGTAGCTTCCCATTTTTTAATTCCGAAGACTTCTTCAGGAATATGAATATTCATATCCTGTTTTACTTTTACCTGACAGGATAGACGTGCTCCTTCTTTTAATTCCTTTCGGGTAAAATGAGGCGTTTCGGTAGGTAAGGCTTCCCCTCCACCTTCTAAGACATGACATTCGCATTGAATACAGGTTCCACCACCCCCACAGGCTGATGGTAAAAATATTTTCTGACTTCCCAGGGTAGAAAGTAAGGTCCCTCCCGAGGCAACTTCGATAACTTTTTCGTCGTTGATAGTAATCTTTACCGGACCTGAAGGTGATAATTTTTGTTTTGTAAATAGTAATAACGCCACTAAAAGCAGGGTTAAAACCAAAAACGCCACTACCGTTGCAATTACGACTCCGAGGGTGCTTGCTGCTAAAAACATATTATTGTTGTGTTATTTCTGAAACCTCAACAGTTTCGTTCGATGCTATATTTTCTTTTGTATTTTCTGAATCGGTTTCTACCTGTGCTGCTTGAATTTCTGAAGCTTCCACCGGTTCGTCTCCTCCTGTCAACATACCACCAAAACTCATAAAACCAATGGCCATCAATCCTGTGATAATAAATGTAATTCCCAATCCGCGTAACGGAGCCGGTACATTGCTATATCTAATCTTTTCACGAATAGCCGCAATAGCTACAATGGCGAGGAACCAACCAATTCCGGAGCTAAATCCGTAGTTAAGTGCCAAGGTTAAACTTTCAATATCACGAGACTGCATAAAAAGAGACCCTCCTAAAATTGCACAGTTCACCGCGATTAATGGTAAAAATATACCCAATGAATTGTATAAGGAAGGTGAAAATTTTTCAACAATTATCTCTACCAATTGCACCATGGTTGCGATGGTTGCAATGAAGAGAATAAACGAAAGGAAACTTAGATCGTAATCTGCGTATCCTTCACCTAACCATACCAAGGCACCTTCACGTAGAATGTATTGATCCAACAACCAGTTAAGAGGCACGGTGACCGTTAATACAAAGATTACGGCTGCTCCAAGACCTACAGCGGTGCTCACTTTTTTGGAAACAGCCAGATACGAGCACATCCCTAAGAAATAGGCAAATACCATGTTGTCTACAAAAACCGACTTAAAAAATAATTCTATGTGTTCCATATATTTTTTGGTTATGGGTTCGGGGTTTTGAGTTTTATCATTTACCCAACACCTTTTACCTTAGACCTGTTTTTAATGTTCTTCGATTAGTGCTTTATTCTTACTGCGTTGTACCCAGATAATCAATCCCACAACGATCAATGCCATAGGAGGTAATACCATAAATCCGTTGTTTTCGTAACCAATGGCATATAGCCCCGATTTTTCAACAGGATCACCCAATACTTTAAATCCGAATAGGGTTCCCGATCCTAACAATTCTCTAAAGAATCCTACTATAATAAGGATTACTCCGTAACCGGCAGCGTTCCCAATTCCGTCGAGAAAAGATCTCCAGGGGCCGTTACCCAAGGCAAATGCTTCAAAACGTCCCATGATGATACAGTTGGTAATAATTAAACCGATAAATACCGATAGTTCCTTACTCAATTCGTAGGCAAATGCTTTCAGTACCTGATCTACTATAATTACCAATGTTGCAACTACGATTAATTGCACTATAATTCTAATTTTTGACGGAATGATATTTCGCATCAAGGAAATAACCACGTTACCAATACCGAGTACAAAAACTACCGATACTGCCATAACAATGGAAGGCTTCAATTGCGCTGTAATTGCTAAGGCCGAACAGATTCCCAAAACCTGAATAGTAATAGGATTGTTATCGGCTAACGGGTCTAATATTAATTTACTGTCTTTCTTTGATAATAGTCCCATCGCTTATTGGTTTAATTTTTTAAAGTAAGGCACGTACATTCTAATATCTTTTTTCAGCATAGCTGAAACACCATCTCCGGTAATCGTGGCTCCCGCAAGAGCATCCACTTCATTGTCTGAAGTATCGGTGTTTTTCGGATCGTTATTTCCTTTCGCTACTTTAATTCCTTCGAAAGCTTCACCGTTTAAGAACTTTTCGCCTGTGAAATCGTCCATAAAATAACGTTGCTTAATTTCTGCCCCTAGACCGGGAGTTTCACCTTTATGATCAAAATACACTCCTTGAACAGTCATTGATTTATCGACAGCCACAAAGCCCCAGATAGCATCCCATAGTCCTTTACCTCGCACCGGAATCACATATACGTCTTTCCCGTCCTTTTGTCCAATAAACAGGGGTAAGCGTCTGGTATAACTCTTATCTTTTGCCTTCGACTCTTCCTTTTTAAGATCGATTAGAAAGGCTTGATTATCTTCGGTAACCTTGTCTCCTTCTATCACGATTTGTTTGGTGATATACTTGTCAAATTCGGCTTCAACAATATTTGTTGGAATAAATTCAACATCGTTGGGACCTTCATTATTGTTCACCCCCATCGCGTACAAAATGTTTTGCTGCTTTTCGTAACGCTCATTCGCCTTTACCAAAGGTTTTAGACCGCTGGCAAATCCTGCCAGAAGCGTCCCAACAACCAGCACCATAATGATGGCAAAAAGGATGGTGTAACTATTTTTATCTGTGTTAATTGCCATGCTTACGCTTTTTTAACTTTTAGACGTTTCATTCTTTTCTTAATGTTTCCTTGCAACACATAATGATCTATGGTTGGCGCAAAGACATTCATTAGTAATATCGCCAACATTACTCCTTCGGGGTAGGCCGGGTTAAAGACTCTAATTAAAACGGAAATAAACCCTATAAGGAAACCGTAAATCCATTTTCCCTTATTGGTTTGTGAAGCCGTAACCGGATCGGTAGCCATATAAACTATACCGAAGGCCAATCCTCCAATTATTAAATGTTGCCAGAAGTCGACATCCATCAATGCAAAGAATTTACTAGTGTCGGTAATCCATCCTGCATCGGTAACACCGTTAAAGATAAGTCCCATGGCCAGAGCTCCCAAGACAGCAGATAGCATGATTCTCCAACTTCCAATTTTTGTAAAAATTAAGAACAGTCCTCCTAACAGTATTAAAAGTGTCGATGTTTCCCCAATAGATCCGGGAATAAACCCTAAAAACATATCCATTACATCGTATCCGGCGGGCTGACTTTGAGCCAGACTTCCCAATATAGTTTCACCTGTAATAGCATCGGGTTGACCCACGGTATCTACTGCACCGTGAACCCAAACTTTGTCACCACTCATCCAGGTAGGATAAGCGAAGAATAAGAAAGCCCGAATCGTCAAGGCGGGGTTTAGTATGTTCATCCCGGTACCACCAAACACTTCTTTTCCTATCACTACTCCAAAAATAACAGCAATGGTTAGCATCCAAAGTGGGATGTCTATAGGAACAATTAAAGGAACCAGCATACCGGTTACCAAATATCCTTCTTCCACCTCGTGGCCTTTAATTACTGCGAATAAAAATTCTACCCCAAGACCAACTCCGTAAGAAATAAGTACGATGGGAAGTACTTTCCAGGCGCCAATGCTAAAGTTGTCCATATTCCAGAACTCCCCGCTAAAAAAGCCCATGGCTCTGGTGATTTCGGGCATTACCTGCAAGTTGTGCTGATAACCTGCGTTAAATATTCCGAAAATAAGACAAGGAATAAGTGCCATGATTACCGTATTCATGGTACGCTTTAAATCGTCCGCCGCTCGTACGTGTCCTCCCGAATGGGTGGTTTCATTAGGCAGATATAAAAAGGTGTGCAAGGCATTAAAGGCCGGAGCCATCTTGGTCCCTTTGTATTTTTCTTTTAGCGTATGTAATTTTTGTTTCAATCCCATAGCGTTATCCTATTTCTTTATACATTAAATCGAGACCTTTTCGAATAATCTCCTGATGTGGTTGTTTAGACACACATATAAATTCGGTAAGTGCAAAATCTTCGGGGGCAACTTCGTACATCCCAAGGGCTTCCATTGCGTCTAAATCTTCAACCATACAGGCTTTTAGAATTTGCAGTGGGTAAATATCCATTGGGAAAACTTCTTCATAATTTCCTGTTACTACAAAAGCACGGTGTTCTCCGTTGGTATTGGTATCCAAATTGTATTTTTTCTTCGGAAGCATCCAAGAAAAAGTCATGGCTCTTGAAGTAGATATTTTATTAAAAACAGGTTTATTCCATCCCATAAAATCGTAATCGTCCCCTTCGGGAATTACGGTAACCGTAGATGCGTAATAGCCCAAATATCCTTTTACCGAAATTTTAGAACCTGTTAAAACATCGCCGCTTATTACCCGTACGTTTTCTTCGGAAAGACCCGAATCATAGATAAACGTCGCAACTTCAGATCCAATTTTGGTGGTATAGTATTTTGGTGTTTTTACCGAAGCACCCGCCAAAGCAATTACACGATCGGCTTTAAACTTTCCGGTTAACAACAGCTCTCCTATTATTACCAAGTCCTGAGCTGCAACCGTCCAAACAGATTCTCCTTTGTTCACAGGATTAATTTTGGCGATTTGCACCCCTACATTTCCTGCCGGGTGTGGTCCGGAAACTTTATGGATGGTAATATCCGCCAGACCTTCAAAAGGCGAAACCCCATTGTTTCCTACCGAAACATGTACAGCACCATCGGTTAACTTGCTCAATGCCGTAACCGCCGCCTGTAATTGCTTTTCTTTTCCGCGCAAAGCGAAATCACAATCTGCTGCCAAAGGCGCTGTAGTATATGCCGAAATAAAAATTGCTTTGGGAAGCATTTCGGGATTGGCGATAACATCGTAAGGACGTTGTTTTATAAAAGACCAGCATCCACTTGCCAAAAGATGTGCTTTTACCTCTTCTCGTTGCATGCTGCCGGGATTTACAACGCCAAAATCTTTAAAAGTATCCTGCTGATCGCCCTCAATAATAATTTCGGTAATGACACGCTTGGCTCCTCTTTCAATTTTAGTAAGTGTTCCGCTAACAGGCGAAACAAATTTAATTGCTTCGTTGGCTTTTGAATAGAACACCACATCTCCGGCTTGTAATTTGGCTCCTTCTTTCACTACCATTTTGGGAGTGATTAAATGGAAGTTAGAAGGTCTAATTGAGAAGGTTCTTGATCGCGGTGCATTGGACAGCGTTTTGTCTGCTTCTCCCTTCAACCTAATTGTAAGACCTTTTTTAATCTTAATGTCTTTGGACATAGGATGATTGTATTAAAAATTTCTTTTTATTTCCGAACAGATTTCGGGAGTGCAAATTTATAAATTTAATGTAGCACCACATAATAATTGGATATAATTTTCAGTTAAATCCCGCGTGGTTCATTTCATATAAAAGTTGGGCATAAAAATTGTTTATCTTTAACTCCACAAAATTATCTGTATGTTTAAAAATTTAATTGCTTTTGTACTACTTCTTGGCTGCGTACTCTTTGTCCAGGGACAGGTACAGGAACGTGTTGCCCCAGAATACATAAGTACCATTCAGTTTAGCGGGACTACGTCTCAAAGTCAGTTGCCCATAATTAACTTAGGAGAGCGATTACAACTCTCTTTTGATGCCTTGAACGGGAACGAAGAAGACTATTATTATACTATTACACATTATAATTTTGATTGGACGCCCAGCGATCTTTCAAAAGGCGAATACTTAAACGGATTTGATGAAGTTCGCATTGAATCCTATGAAAATTCATTAAACACCCTTCAAATTTTTTCACACTATACGTTAAGTATCCCGAACAGGGAAACCCGTGGACTTACCAAAAGCGGTAATTACCTGTTGAGCATTTACAACGATGACAATGAGGTGGTCTTCTCAAGAAAATTTATGGTATTAGAAAAAGTTGTTGGAGTAGATGTTGAAATAAAACGCTCCCGGGATCTTAATTATATCGAAGAAAGGCAAGTAGTCCAGTTTAAGATTAACTCGCCTACGTTATTGCTAATCAATCCGAAACAGACGGTTAAAACTTTGATATTACAAAACAGCAACCTGAAAACGGCCATCACAAATTTAAAGCCCCAATATACCATTGGCAGTGAGTTAATTTACCGCTACGACAAAGAAGCTGCATTTTGGGGTGGAAACGAGTTTTTAAGTTTCGATAATAAAGATGTGCGCTCAGCCACCTACGGAATTAGAAGAGTGGAGCTGGCTGATGTGTATGAAAATTTTTTATATACCAACTCATCCAGAAGAGACAGGCCTTACACCTATAATCCCGATATTAACGGAAACTTTGTGATTCGCAATATCGATGCCCAAAACCCAAATATCGAAGCCGAATACGTTCGTTTGCATTTTAATCTGCAGTATTTTGAAGACATCGGCAATAAGGAAATTCATATTTACGGCAATTTCAATAATTGGACCATCGACGGGACTACCTATATGGAATACGACTCATCCAGTGATACCTATAGAAATTCCAGACTTTTTAAACAAGGATATTACGATTATAAATATGTGCTGGTAGACCGCGATGGTTCTATAGATGAAGGAGCAATCGATGGTAATTATTGGCAAACAGAGAATGAATATACCGTGTTGGTATATTATCGGGATTTAGGCGGGCGCTACGACAGGATTATTGGAATTGGGGTGGGTACTTCAAAAGAAATTACCAATAATTAATCTGAAAAACATAGTATCTTTACGGGAGGATGGAAACTAACAAACCCGTAAAAAGCAACAGTCGTAAAGCCTTTAAATACAGACAAACCGAATGTCTTAATTGTGGTCAGTCACTGGATTTAAGCGATCGGTATTGTTCGTATTGTTCTCAGCTAAATACCAGCAAACAGCTTTCGGTACGAGATTTTATCAGTGAATTTGTGGGGAGTATTTTAGTCTATGACTCCCGTCTGCGTTATACGGTAAAGGATTTACTCTTTAAACCCGGAACAATCACTTTCAACTATGTAGGCGGTAAGCGTCTTAAATATGCCAATCCCTTTCGGTTTTTTTTGAGTGTTTCTATAATTTACTTTTTACTACAAGGATTGATAACCACTTTTTCATCGGGGAAAAGCCCTTTTTTAAATTTAAATAATAATGGCAATCCTGTTTCTTTGGACTCTCTTCAAAATAAGAATTTGACATTTCCCAACGGAAATGGCTCCTTAGACACATTGGTAATTTCGGGAAATACCTTTAAAATAAACAGTGATACCATTGCCGAAACGCCAAAGAAGACAGAAAAAGTGTTCGAATATATTTCAGAAACAGATTTAGACACTTTGGACTGGAGCAACCGACTCGTAGAACGGTTTTCTATGTATCGTGATTTTTATAAATTGCATGACATCAAAAATGCAGATGTCGCCCTTGACAGTTTAAAACATAGAAATACCTCTTTTAACAGGTGGGTTTACAATAAAAATAGTGCCTTCGACCGGATAGCTGATGATCCCTTCGGCTTTTTAAACTATATGATGGGAAAAACACCTTTTTTCCTCTTTTTCTTTGCGCCGTTTTTTGCATTTTTCTTTTGGCTCATCTATTCGAAATCGAAATACACCTATATGGAACACATGATTTTTATCTTCCATATTTTTAGTTTTTTGTTTTTAGCTTTTCTTATCTGCCTTATACCGGATACTTTTCTCAATGACGGTGTTTTCAGCGGGATTGTATTTGCACTTATAGGGCCATTTTACTTCTACAAAGCCTTGCGTAACTTCTACAAGCAGAACCGTTTGATTACAATAATAAAATTTGTATTTTTAAACATCGTTTTTTGGATAAGTTCAACATTTGCGGCCTTGGTGTTTTTTGCAATATCTGCCGCAGCCTATTAAAATGGTACAACAAGTAACACAAGGCATTAAGGTTTCGGTAGAAACCACTTTTGAAGGCACATTTTATAAAAACTATAAAATGCATTATGCGTTTGGATATACCGTTACCATAGAAAATCAGAGTAAAGATGCCGTTCAACTTACCGATAGACACTGGAAAATTAAAGACTCCCTAAACGATGAAGAAATTGTGGAAGGCGAAGGTGTAATTGGCAAAAAACCGGTTTTGCAATCGGGCGAAAAACATTCCTACAGCAGCGGATGTCTGTTACTTTCTCCATTTGGCGCGATGAAAGGATATTACGCCATGGTGAACTTTGCTACCACCCGAAAATTTCGAGTTGCTATTCCCTCTTTCAAACTAAGTGCCCCTTTCGCTATTAATTAGTAGCTTTTTTTATTGAAGAGTTTGAGTTGTAACGGTATTGGTTTGTAAATCTTCGTACCGCATGGCAATGGTATCGTTTTTTACAATTTGAGTTAGGCTCTTGGTTTTTACAAAGTCTCTGTTCATAATCAGGTTGGAAGCTATATTTCCTTCACCGGCTGTTTTATGAAAATGAAGGATTTCTGCTTCGGAAGGATTTACAGTTTCGAATAAAAACTGTGAAAACCATTGCTCTCTTTTGCGCTTAGTATCTTCAGTATACAGCAAAGATGACGACCAAATTTGCGGTGCCAGCGGTTTTTCAGCTAAATGGTGCTGCTCACCATCCCAAACCAATTCATACAATCGAAGCTCCTTTTCCCAGTCCACCAAAATAATGGTAAAAGGTTCAATCCCCGTAAAATCAAAGGACTCGATTTTCGACACTGCATCTTCAGCAGTCAACAAATTGGTGACAATGATTCCTCTACTCATTCTATACGACGCTTCTCGCTGGTGGGCTGTAAACCCCCCGTTCATTAAACAAACTATTCGTTTTCTACTACTCGCCCCAATCCAGGTGCCTCCGGCAACCTCATCTTTTGGAAAAAGCAAATCGATACCCTGCAGGCTATAAATATGCGGCGCCAATGTACTCCTTCCGGGGGATTCATCTCTGTTGGAAGTGAGTATAAAGTTCGTAGTTGACTTCGGAAAAAACGTTACGGTACACATAAAAATATTGTCTCTAATCGAAGTGGAAACTTACAAAGAGTAGATCAGTATAAAAAATAACTGTAATTGTTTCTGAAAAATTTTCAACTTAAATTGGTTTCCTGTTTTTGTCGTGCCGTTTTTGGGGTAGAGTACTTCTAAATTTGTACCTTTGCAACCTCCGAATACCGAAGCTTTCAAAAAGGTATTCTTACATATTAATTACACTAAAACCTAGTAACCCATGGGAAAAGGATTTTTTGAAGTACCCGTTGCCATTAATGAACCCGTTAAGGATTATGCGCCCGGATCACCCGAGCGCACAGAAGTTTCGGCTACCTATAAAAAAATGTACGACAGTACCGTAGAAGTGCCTTTGTACATCAACGGAAAAAATATAAAAACAGGCAAGACGGCTACCATGTCGCCGCCTCACGATCACAAACATATTTTAGGCACCTATCACAAGGCCGAAAAGAAAAACATTACCGATGCCATTTCGAGTGCATTGGAAGCTCGCAAATCATGGGCAACCACGCCATGGGAGCAACGTGCTGCTATTTTTCTTCGTGCAGCCGAGCTGCTTGCTGGTCCGTATCGCGCTCGTATTAATGCCGCCACCATGTTGGGGCAGTCAAAAAATATTTATCAGGCTGAAATTGATGCAGCCTGCGAATTGATCGACTTTTTGAGATTCAATGTTCAGTTTATGACTGAAATCTATGCCGAACAACCTGAATCCACTTCGGGTGCCTGGAACCGATTGGAATATCGCCCTCTGGAAGGATTTATCTATGCAATTACCCCTTTTAACTTTACAGCCATCGCCGGAAACTTACCCGCCAGTGCTGCATTAATGGGGAATGTTGTGGTTTGGAAGCCAAGTGACAGTCAGGTGTATTCTGCAAAAGTAATTCTAGACGTATTTAAAGAAGCAGGGGTTCCTGCAGGTGTTATCAATATGGTGATGGGTGATCCGGTTATGATTACCGACACAGTATTGGCGAGTCCCGATTTCAGTGGGATTCATTTTACCGGCTCTACGCACGTATTTAAGGATATCTGGCAAAAAATAGGAACCAACATACATACGTATAAAACCTATCCTCGTATTGTTGGGGAAACAGGTGGAAAAGATTTTATCGTTGCACATAAAACTTCCAATCCGCAACAAGTAGCTACGGCTATTGCTCGTGGTGCATTCGAATTCCAGGGGCAGAAGTGTAGTGCAGCCAGTAGATGTTATATTTCTAAAAGCATTTGGGAAAAGGTAAAGAAGAACCTCATTGCCGATGTAGGCACCTTTAAAATGGGCTCCCCGGAAGATATGGGGAATTTCATCACTGCAGTTATTCATGAGGGGTCTTTTAACAAGCTTGCCAAATATATTGATCAGGCCAAGAAAGACAAGAAAGCCGAAATTATTATTGGAGGAGGTTATAACAAAAAGGTTGGCTACTTTATTGAGCCAACGGTTATTGTTACTACAGATCCGAAGTACACCACCATGTGTACCGAGCTTTTTGGTCCCGTTGTAACCATTTATGTCTTTGAAGACAAAGACTGGGAAAAAACATTACATCTGGTTGATGAAACAGGAGAATATGCTTTAACCGGAGCTGTATTTAGCGAGGATCGCTATGCTTTGGAAAAAGCGGTTCGGATTTTGGAAAATGCTGCCGGAAACTTTTACATCAACGACAAGCCTACAGGGGCGGTAGTTGGACAACAACCTTTTGGAGGAGCTCGCGCCAGCGGAACCAACGACAAGGCCGGAAGCAAATTAAACCTATACCGATGGATTTCACCTAGAATGGTAAAGGAAACCTTTGTTACACCAACAGATTATAAGTATCCGTTTTTAGGATAAACCTAAGGTAATTCCATAAAAAAACCCAAAGCAAATGCTTTGGGTTTTTTTATACTTTCAAATTATCTTATTCAAATTCTTTGTCTTCATTCACATCGGCAAATTGTGCATTCCGTGCCGTATTATCGGCGCTTACAACCATGGCAATTAGGTTTAGGTTTGCCGTATTGTAATCGGAAGGAATGGCAATGCTAAAATTCTTGGTGTAGGTATCGAATGCATTGGTGGCAGTAATCTCATCCCCGAAAATATTGGTTAACGACAAGCGCAACACCTCATTGTGCACAAAATCGGGAATTGGATTCCCCTGATTGAAAAAAGGACTGGAAGGGTCGGTGTCATAATAATTCACCTGGTCGTGAATCAAACCGTCTTCCGTAAGGTATAAAACCAACTTATCACCTTGAATAGAACCTGCTTCATAAATCACTTTTACATCGACTGAAAGTGTACTTCCGTTGAGTTGAGAATCGATTGCAATGGCCAAATTGGTTGCTTCACCTGCGGTGACAATTGCATCATTCACATCATAGGGATTACTCCAGGTAGTCGTTCTGTTAATTCGTGCAGCCGGAAGTCCGTTGACACCAAATTCGGCTTGTAACAAATCTACCTGAGGAAAATGATAAGGATCGGGGCTACTATTTGCGGTTTCATGAATTGCGACAATGGCCAAATTGCTTGAGGCGGCATGAGCCTCCACAATAGCAGCAGCAACACTTGGGCAATAACCACACCAGGTCCCTGTATAATCTTCTAAAACGGTTTTGCGTACCGGAATAAATACTTCAAACGACTTTGAAGCTGTGTTTTGAGTATTTCCGGAAACTTCGTATTGTGCGTAGACTGTAAAATTTCCTTCGGAAGCAGAAACAAAGGTACTTCCCGAAATAGCGGTCTCGTTTACAAAGAAGGTTGCTTCAGGCGTAACATCGTTCCCATCTGAATCTACCATAGAAAAGGTGATGGTTTGATTTCTTAACGCTTTCGAATTATCAACAAAAATGGTGCGTTCGGCGGCATCGATTACCTCGTAACTTAAAGTATTACTGTTTATCCCCAAATAAGAAGCATAAACTTCATAGGAACCTTCTGCATCAAAAATATGACTCGACCCTGATATTTCAGTTTGATTTACATAAAAAGTAGCCTCATTGGTATACTCCACTCCATCATCACCTGTGACCATCAAATTAATGGTTTCGTTCAATACTAATACATTATCGGGAGAGTCACTTGAAATGATCAAATTGGCAAAATTCCCCCCTCCTTCCAAGGGTACATTTTCTTCAGATTTACTACAAGAAAAAAGAGAAGTAAATATAATTAAAACAAGGGAAAGTCTAGTAAAATGGTAGGTTTTCATTATTCTGGCATTTAAATTGTATATGCAATAATACTAGTTTTTTAAAAGAATATGTATTTAGAAGTGAAAAAATTGACTTATAGAAATTTATCGCTTTCTTTTCAAAGAAAATTAACTATTATTGCCTAATCAATAAACCCAATATCATGAATAAAATTGTAGTAATCCTCTCTTTTTTACTTACGCTCAATGCATTTGCACAGAACGATTTACCTAATATTAATCTTACTACCATGGACGGAAGCACCATTAATATTAAAGATGCGACCAACCAAGACAATGTAGTTGTAGTTTCTCTTTGGGCTACCTGGTGTGTACCCTGCTTAAAGGAATTAGATGCAATTAGTGAAGTGTATGACGTATGGCAAGATGAAACCAATGTTCAGTTAATTGCTGTATCAGTGGATGACAGCCGTACCGTAAAACGTGTAAAGCCGTTAATTAATGGAAAAGGATGGGATTATACTATCTTACTCGATTCTAACAACGATCTAAAACGCGCATTGGGAGCAGCTACTGTGCCGCTTACCTTATTGATAAAAGACAATCAGATTGTCTATAGACATTCCGGCTATACTGCGGGTGCCGAATCTGAACTATACCAAAAAATAAAGGAATATTCTAAATAATTCCAGTTAACCAACCAAACCTATTTGAATGAAATATTTAATTATTTGCGTCACTATTTTTTATAGTGGGCTTACCTACTCACAAGACAACGGATACTTTTTTGGCGGATTGGAATCGAATTCGCAATGGCTCTTAGACGACGATGGAATTAATTTTGTAGCCCCTGAAGACCAATTCAGAGCAAACAACTATGTACACTTAAACTACAGTTTAGGAAAATTCACAGCCGGGATTCAATACGAAGCGTATTTACCGTCTTCACTGCTTGGATATTCTCCAATTTACGACGATGGAAACGGTATTGGAACCTATTACCTAAATTTTAAAAATGAAACCCTCGATATTACCGGAGGTTATTTTTATGAGCAGTTTGGCAGCGGACTTATTCTACGCTCATGGGAGGACAGACAATTAGGAATTAATAATGCCTTAAAGGGGATTCGAATTAATTTTCAAGCCACAAAGGACGTTGAACTTACCGGAGTTTACGGTCAGCAACGCAATGGATTTGGGGTTTCTGAAGGGGTAATCCAAGGAGTGGATGCAAACTTCGATTTAAGCTCTGCACTTGCAATTGAAGCTGTAGACGTAAAATTAGGAGCCAGTTATGTAGGAAGGTACCAGGATCGAGGAACGAACGAAGCCATTCCGAGCTCTGTAAATGCTTATGGCGGACGGTTGGACTTTGTTTGGGATAATTTCTACGGTGGCGTTGAAGCCATTACCAAGGATCCCGATGTAATTGCAAACGAAGGAGCGCTCGTCTCTAATAAATTATACGATGGAACTGCGTTGCAGGTAAATCTTGGATTTGCAAAAAAAGGGATTGGGGTAAACAGCACCTTCAGACGCTTAGAAAATTTTAGTTTCTATAGTGACCGATTGGCAGAAGGAAACGTTTTCAACGAACAGATCATAAATTATGTACCTGCGTTGACCAAGCAACAGGATTACCTGTTAACCAATATTTATGTGTACAATGCACAACCTAGGCTCATTATAGAAAGTTTTGATCAAAGATCGGGGGAAGTAGGTTCCCAAACCGATTTGTTTTACAGTTTTGAAAAAGGAACTGCCATTGGTGGAAAATATGGAACAAAGTTGGCGCTTAATTTTTCGTACTGGGCCGGATTAGATGCCGAATATAATATTCCTAATCGTTGGTACGAAGCAAAATTTATAGGCAAAGGACCCAGATTGTATCGGGACTGGAGTGCCGAAATTAAAAAGAGATGGACTCCCGCTTTCAGCTCGGTGGTTACCTTTCAGGATGTTATTGTAGATAAAGGTGTGACTTTGGGTGGTCCTGTGGCAGTACAAGGTGACATAAAGGCCAAAATAGGTGTTTTAGAAGGCACCTATCAATTTGATGGAGGTAAATCATTACGTGTTGTAGGACAGCACCTATGGAGCAAACAAGACAGAAAAAACTGGGCAGCCGGTGTGATAGAATACAATTTTAATTCGCGTTTAGGACTCTATGTGGCAGATTCATGGAATTACGGAGGTGAAGGAGAAATCCATTACTACAATATAGGAGGAAGCTATTCAAAAGGAAGTGCTCGTCTCGGACTCAATTACGGACGCCAAAGAGGAGGATTGATTTGTGTAGGCGGAGTATGTAGATTTGTTCCGGAAAACACAGGGGTAAGTGCCAATTTGGTGGTTACATTTTAACTAAAATAGTAGTATAAAAAAACCCGATAACGAAGAGTTATCGGGTTTTTTTATGAGTTTACTTTTTTATCTAACTACAATTTTCGAAGTTTGAGAAACTCCCTTGTTGTTGCTAAACTGAACCAGATACAATTGAGATCTTAATCCTGAAACATTTATAGCCTGTTGTCCAACACTAATACTTTGAGCGAGTACTTTTCGTCCTTGTAAATCGTAGATAACAACATCTAAGTCTTCCTGAGCATTAACAACCAATTCGTTGGCAACAATCGTTGAAACAATAGCAACCTGCAACGGTTCAACATCGTTTACGCCTAAAAGAGGATCATAACGGTAGGTCATAGACATTGGAGTTCCAATTTCATTTCCACCTGCATCTACTTGAAAGAAACGAAACACATAATCTAACTGACTGGATCCATCACCCGGATCTGCGTTATACATATGGTTACCTGGTCCGGTTTGTCCTCCCGGAGCTATAATCATATCCAAACCAATAGGGTAAACTGTACCTATCGCAATTCCTGTGTAGCATTCTCCAAAACACAATTCCATTTGTGAACCGTCTGCGTTGGTGGCGCTTACAAATTCAATTCTCATATTAATCTCTTCGGTAGCAGAGGTATTGTTAACGAAAAATTCTAACGCTGCATGTTCAAAATCTAATGAATTATACGCAACAATATCACCTTCCACAATGGGATTTCCCGCCAAATCTTCTACAGTGAATTGTGCATTCATTACAAACACACTACATAATAGGGATAGCACTAGTAAATTTTTTTTCATTTTATAAAATTTAAATTAATAAAGCATTTTTGTTTAACCAAGTTGGTTGATTCATATTCGGCTAAAATACATTTTTATTGACATCTTCACAATAATATTTTAAATTTTAAGCAGTCTTAACCCCTTTATTTTAAAGAGTTTATTGCGTTTTTAGCGAAAATTCAACAATAATTCAATAATTTTATTTTTTTTCTGAAATCCTATTATTTTAATGGGATAGCACTGATAAAAAGCTTTTACAAATGAAAGTTAAAATTTACCATGTCCAATCGCATTCCAGCAGCTTACTCAGCCTTGTATATTAACAACATCTTTGTATATTTAGCCACTATAATGATTTATTTTTCAAAAAAAACTGAAACATTTCAAAAAAATTATAACATTCACTAAAATTTAGATAAAATGCTGAAAAAATTACCCACCTCCCTAATATTTTTGCTTTTGGCGACCTTTTCGTATGGTCAAACAATTGTAAGTACGACACCCGAAAATAAAAAAGTAGTCCTGGAAGAATTTACAGGATTACATTGTGTATGGTGCCCTGATGGTCATGCCATCGCAAAAGCAATACAGGACAACAACCCCGGTAATGTATTTTTAATTAATATACATGCAGGTGGCTTTGCTGTTCCGAGTGGCAATGAGCCTGATTTTAGAACTCCGGACGGAGAAGGTATCCGAAGTTATTTTGGCGCAAACAGCTACCCTTCAGGGATGGTTAATCGTCATATTTTTTCCGGGAGCACTCCTGTAATGGGAAGAGGGTCATGGACCGGTGCCGCCAATACAACATTGGGACAAGGATCCTATGTAAATGTTGCGGTTGAAGCCGAAATCGATGTTTCTACCAATGAACTTACTGTTCATGTGGAAGCGTATTACACAGGAAACAGCCCGCAAGCAACAAACATGTTGAATGTGGCCTTACTTCAAAATAATACATTAGGACCACAAACCGGTGGAAATATGGGTAACGAGTATGTACATATGCATAGATTGGTAAAACTTATTACAGGGCAATGGGGAGTTTCTATATCTCCTACTACTACAGGATCATTTATTGACCAGACATTTACGTATACTATTCCTGCTATGTATAACAACGTGCCAACCGAATTGGCAGATATGGAAATTGTTGCCTTTGTAAGTGAAACACAAAGTGAAATTCCAAGTGGAGCCGGTGCCTTTCCAACCTATACAGGGTTTGCAAACGCAAATGACGTTTACGCAAGGTATGTAGACGACATTGATGTGCAATGTGGTTTTGATATTACGCCTAAGGTAAATATTCAAAATGTGGGAGCTGATCCATTGACGGCCCTTGCCATTAACTATTCTGTAAATGGTGGTGCTACTCAAACATACAATTGGACCGGTAACCTAACTTCTTTGCAGAATGAAACTGTTGAATTACCGGCTGTTTCCTATACCACACAGCCTGTAAATACAGTGGAAGTCACTTTGGAAAACGACGATAATAATTCAAATAATTCCGTGAGCGGAACCTTTGACAACGCACCTGCGGCTGTTGGAACTGTAACCATGATTTTAAACACCGGAAGCCAAGGAAGTCAGTGTACTTGGGACATTGTAAATTCTGCCGGTGCTACTGTTTACAGCGGAGGACCTTACGGAAACAATGAAACGATCAATGAAACATTCGAATTCACAACCGATTGTTACAGATTTAGCGTATATGATTCGGGTAATAACGGTGGAGGATCCATTGTTTTATACGATACAGCTAATGAAGTGATGTACAGCTCTAATGGAAATTACGGATCGGGAGATTCAGGATATTTCTCATCGGGTGATATTCTTGGTACAGGAGAAAGTGCATTAGAAAGAATTGTATTGTATCCTAATCCGGCAAGCGCCATTTTAAACATCGCAAATGCTGAAAACGCAACAGTAACCATTTATAATTTACTGGGGCAAGAAGTGGCTTCAAAAACTGTTTCTTCAAACAGTGATCAAATAGAAGTTTCAAGATTACAAACAGGAACTTATCTTGTAAAAATTACAATCGATAATGCTGTGAAAGTTGAAAGATTAGTAATATCCAACTAATTCATAACTACTTTTTTTCTAAAAACTCCGACGAAATCGTCGGAGTTTTTTATTGATTATTATCCCTTGTACTTCAACGGAAGGTGTACCACACTTTTTGTTTCAAAAAATGCCTCGCTGAAATAATCTTGCAATGGGAAAATAGTTGCCTTTGGAAAAGAGGAAAGTTCTTCAGTTAAATCGCCTCCCTTTAAATACAAAATACCGTTTTTAAGATTGTGAATGCTTTTCTTCGCAACCCTTTTATCCACCCAGTGCACAAAGGTGTCCATTTGCGCGACGGCTCTGCTTATAATAAAATCGTATTGACCGGACAGTGTTTCTACTCTTGCATTGGTAATTTTTACATTCTGAAGGTCCAAACCACGGCTAACCTCTTCAACTACCTTAATTTTCTTACCAATACTATCTACCAAATGAAAATGTGTTTCCGGAAATAGTATTGCCAATGGAATTCCCGGAAATCCGCCACCGGTACCAACATCTAAAATCTTAGCTTTGGGTTGAAATTGAACTATTTTGGCTATTCCCAGAGAGTGAAGGACATGTCTTAAATACAATTCGTCGATGTCTTTACGGGAAACAACGTTAATTTTCAAGTTCCAATCCTTGTATAATTCTTGCAATTGTGCAAACTGTTGTTTCTGAATATCAGATAGATGCGGGAAATAGTCGAGAAGTGATTCCATTATGAGTTTTGAACAGCTAAAATAGCGGTTCCTTAATAAATTTATGATTTTCAAAGGCAAATTTAGACTTAAGATGCGTATTTTTGCGTTTTCCTAAACGTGAAATCCGCATTTTAAACAAAACACATTTTGAGCAACACACAGATTACCTTCTCAAGAATTGACTCAGCCAAGTTTTTTAGAACCCTCAACAAGCGTGTAAACAATTATTTTAAGGATAATGAAATATCACGTAACGGCAACTGGAGATTACATCTCAAGACCGTTATTATGTTTTCGTTGTTCCTTTCCCCTTACTTCCTTATTCTAACGCTGGACTTTCCATGGTGGGCACAACTGCTGCTCACAATCGTAATGGGTGTTGGAATGGCAGGAGTAGGCATGAATGTAATGCACGATGCCAATCACGGCGCCTATTCTTCCAAAAAATGGATCAATAAAGTTATGGGGAGCAGTATGTACATTCTGGCCGGGAATGTATACAACTGGCAAGTGCAGCACAATGTCCTTCACCATACCTATACGAATATTCATGGCCACGATGAGGACTTGGAAGCTGGAAGAATTCTTCGATTTTCGAAGCACGCAAAATGGTATAAATTCCATAAATTTCAACACTACTACGGTGTATTTTTATACGGGCTGCTCACTTTTAATTGGGCTCTTACTACCGACTTCCAGCAAACGAAGCGCTATCTCTCCAGAAAACTATCTTTTGGGAAGTTCCCGAAACCCGTAGCACAATGGAGTATATTAATTATCACAAAGCTTATCTATTTTGGAGTTTGGATTGCAATTCCAATTCTCTTTTTTGAAATAGCCTGGTGGAAAATTTTAATTGGGTTTTTTATAATGCACTATGTAGCAGGGATGATATTAAGTGTGGTCTTTCAATTGGCACACGTGGTAGAAGAAGCCGATATGGTACTTCCCGATCCTTCAGGAACGATGAAAAATACCTGGGCAATACACCAGTTGTTCACCACTGTAAATTTTTCGACAAAAAATAAAATCATGAATTGGTTTACCGGAGGTTTAAATCACCAGGTGGAGCATCATATCTTTCCAAATATCAGTCACGTGCATTATACAAAGATTTCAGAAATCGTAAAACAGACGGCACGCGAATTCAATTTACCGTATAACGAATACAAAACTACCCGCAAAGCGATTATCGCACATTTTAAACATCTTAGAGAAATGGGGCTAAAACCTGTAGTTCCCGCATAATACCTATGAACCCAAAACTTTCGAATCGTGTTAACGAAATGGCAACTTCGGCCACGCTTGCTATGGCAGCGAAAGCGCGAGAACTGCGCGAAGAAGGCAAAGATATTATTGGTTTAAGCTTGGGAGAACCCGATTTTACGGTCCCCGAATTTGTAAAAGATTCCGCTATTCAGGCGATAAAGGATAATTTCCATGCCTATAGCCCGGTCGATGGTTACGGGGATTTAAAAAATGCCATTATCACCAAATTTAAACGGGATAACGGACTTACCTATACCCCTTCTCAAATTGTGGTATCTACCGGTGCAAAGCAGTCCCTGGCGAATTTGGCGATGGTATTACTGAATGATGGCGATGAAGTGCTCTTACCTGCTCCGTATTGGGTGAGTTATGCAGATATCAGCAAATTGGCAGGTGGAGTTCCTGTTGAAATTCCTTCCTCAATCGAATCGGATTTTAAGGTAACCCCTGAAGCATTGGAGGCAGCTATTACCCCCAAAACAAAAATGATGATTTACAGTTCTCCTTGTAACCCAAGTGGTTCGGTGTACAGCAAGGAAGAACTAAGGGCATTGGCCGATGTATTGGTGAAATACCCCAATATTATTGTGATTAGTGACGAAATTTACGAACACATCAATTTTACGGGCAATCATGCTTCTATGGCACAATTCCCCGATATGTATGACCAAACCGTCACAGTAAACGGAGTGTCGAAAGCCTATGCAATGACCGGCTGGCGTATTGGATACATTGGTGGTCCCGAGTGGATCGCGCGTGCTTGTAATAAAATGCAGGGACAAATTACCAGCGGAACTAACTGTATCGCCCAACGTGCTACGATTACCGCCTTGGAAAATCCACCGAGTAAGATTCAGTATATGGTCGATGCGTTTAAAGAAAGACGTACCCTTATTTTAAATCTGCTTGCAGAAATCCCCGGATTTAAAACCAACGAACCTGAAGGTGCATTTTATGTATTTCCCGATATTACCTATTACTTCGGAAAAACCCTTCGCGGGAAACAAATTAATTCGGCTTCCGACTTTTCTTTGTACCTCCTGGAAGAAGCAACCGTTGCTACTGTTACGGGCGAAGCCTTTGGAGATGCAAACTGTATAAGAATCTCGTATGCAGCTTCCGAGGCAGATATTAAAGAGGCGATGCGCCGAATTAAAGCAGCATTGACCGCATAAATTCTCAAAAATGGCAACAATTTTACTTCTGGGCAGCGGCGAATTAGGGAAAGAATTTGTGATCGCTGCGCAGCGCATTGGCCAAACCGTCATAGCTGTTGACAGCTATAAAAACGCACCTGCCATGCAAGTGGCTCATGGCTATGAAGTAATTAATATGTTGGATGGTGATGCGCTTGATGCCATTGTACTAAAACATAAACCCGATTTTATTGTTCCCGAAATCGAGGCTATTCGCACCGAAAAATTATACAATTACGAAAAGTTGGGAATTACGGTAGTGCCTTCAGCCAAAGCAGCCAACTTTACCATGAATCGAAAAGCGATTCGGGATTTGGCAGCCAAAGAATTAGGACTGAAAACTGCAAACTACAGGTATGCAACCTCGGCCACTTCGTTAAAAAAAGCTGTTGCTGAAATTGGAATTCCCTGCGTGGTAAAACCTCTTATGTCTTCCAGCGGAAAAGGTCAAAGTACAATTTCTTCCGAAGCAGATATCGAAAAGGCATGGAACTATTCTCAGGAAGGGTCTCGAGGCGATGTTGCCGAAGTAATTGTGGAAGCTTTTATTAATTTCAACTACGAAATTACCTTACTCACCTTAACACAAAACAACGGTCCTACCCTATTTTGTCCTCCTATTGGTCACAGACAAGAACGCGGTGATTATATGGAAAGCTGGCAACCTGCAATTATGGAGGACGCGGCTATAAAGGAAGCAAAGCATATGGCCGATAAAGTCACGGCTTCCCTTGGAGGTGCAGGTATCTGGGGTGTCGAATTTTTTGTAGGCGATGAGGGTGTTTATTTTTCCGAATTATCTCCTAGACCGCACGACACGGGAATGGTGACGCTGGCCAATACTCAAAATTTTAATGAATTTGAATTGCATTTACGCGCTGTTTTAAGTCTTCCTATTCCTGAAATTACACTGGAGCGCAAAGGTGCTTCAGCTGTTATTTTGGCTGAAGGCCATTCTGAAAATCCTACCTACGAAGGTATTGAAAAGGTTTCGGGAGCTGTAAAAAGCGATTTCAGAATATTTGGCAAACCTACTTCCCGTCCCTACCGAAGAATGGGCGTTGTGGTTACATACGATTCCTTAGAGAAAGACATTTCGGAAGTTACAGCAAGAGCAAAAACACTTGCCAAACAAATTAAAGTGGTGCTGTAATCTACCTGTTTCGCCAGAAGAATGGCGTTAATAGAATAAGTACGGTAAAGAGTTCCAAACGACCAATTAGCATTAAAAAAGTAGCCCACCATTTTGCCATCATCGGCAGATTTGCATAAGTATTTACAGGTCCCAAATCTCCCAGGGCCGGACCCACATTCCCAAGCGTAGCCGCTGCACCTCCCAGGGCCGTACTAAAATCTAAGCCCATCCACGAGAACACCAAAACACCAACGATAAAGGATAACATATACAGAATAAAAAAGCCCAGAATATTGAATACAATAGGTTGTTGTACCGCTTTATTATTATAACGAACGGGTAAAATAGCATGCGGATGTAGGGTGCGTTTAAACTCGAGAATCCCGTTCTTTATCATGATGAGGTGACGTACAATTTTTACACCCCCGGCTGTAGATCCGGAAGACCCCCCCAGAAACATCAAACCGAAGAAGAATAGCGTTAAAAAGGGCGTCCATAGCGTGAAATCGGCACTTATAAACCCTGTGGTGGTCACCACTGTCAATACCTGAAATAAACCATGTCTTACGGCACTTTCAAATTCTCCATACACCATAGGGTGTGCAATGGTTGAAGCAGACATATCGGCTTGAAAATAAATAATAAGCGCCGCAACTACAGTAAATATAATGATCGACAAGGAGTAAAGTCGAAATTCTTCATCCCTGAAAATCTTTCTGAATTTGGTTTTAAAAGCAAAGTAACTAAGTACAAAATTTGTCCCTGCCAAAAACATAAAAACAATAATGATATATTGTATGAGGGGTCGGTCATTCCAATGCGCGACACTGGCATTCTTTGTTGAAAATCCTCCGGTACTCAAAGTACTTAAAGAGTGATTTATAGCGTCGAAAAAGCTCATCCCTGCCAATTTTAAGAGCAAGGTTTCGGCAAGAGTGTATCCTACATAGATTAACCATAACCTTTTGGCCGTATCAGTAATTCTTGGATGTAACTTATCGCCTCCGGGGCCGGGAGCTTCGGCAGCAAATAACTGCATGCCTCCAATTCCCAGTAAAGGCAGAATGGCAATTGCCAATACAATAATCCCCATCCCACCAATCCAATGGGTGATACTGCGCCAAAACAATACCCCTTTAGGTATTATTTCAATATCGTTTAAAATTGTGGCTCCGGTTGTGGTGTATCCACTCATGGTTTCAAAAAAGGCATCCGTAAAACTCGGAATTGCTCCGGTAAACACATAAGGAAAAGTTCCTGCCAAGGACATAAAAATCCATCCAAAAGTAACAATAATATACCCTTCTCTTTTTTGTATTTCTTTACGATGATTTCGGGTAACCAGCATAATAGCTCCTCCAATCACAAGAGTTACTACGCCGGACATAAACATTTCATACACCACCCCATCATTATAGAGAAAACTCACCGCGGCAGCCAACAGCATAAATGCACCGTTAACCGTGAGCAATAAGCCCATAAGGTGAAAAATAATCTTAAAATTAATGGTAGAGATAGCGCGCATTACACAAAAAGTTTTTCAACCTTGGAAATGGATTGCGGCAAGCAACACACTACAATACGATCCCCGCTTTTTATTCTGAAATCACCCAAAGCAATTAAACCTTCGCCGTTTCTTACAACTCCACCAATGATGGCAGAGCGGGGAAATTCAATTTCTTTAATTAGAGAATCGCAGACCTTGGATGTAGGAGAAACAATAAACTCAAGGAGTTCGGCATTCATATTGTTTAATTTGGTCATTGCAACGACTTCTCCCTTTCTCACATAGCGAAAAATATTGTTTGCCGCCAGTAGTTTTTTGTTGATAAGGGTATCTATACCAATGGAATGCGATAACTGAAAGTAATCCATGTTCTCAACCAGCGCAATTGCTTTTTTTACACCTTTCGATTTGGCAACCAAACAAGACATAATATTGGTTTCACTGTTTCCTGTTACCGAAATAAAGGCATCCATATCTTGAATGGATTCCTCCATAAGTAAATCGACATTGCGTCCGTCCCCGTTTATTACCAAACAACTGGGAATCTCATCGGCTATTTCGAAGGCCTTATTTTTATCGCTTTCAATGAGTTTTACTCTAAAGCTACTTTCACAAAGGTCACGAGCGGTTTTACGTCCAATGTTACTTCCACCCAAGATCATTACGTTCTTGATTTCCTGCCGTACTTTCCCGGTAAGCTTATAAATATGCTCAACTCCCGCTTTGGTGGTTATAAAATAGACCTGATCTCCTTCCTTAAATTGAGTGTCTCCTCGCGGAATTAGAGTGTATTGTGTTCCATAACGCTGTATTGCAATGGGGACATATTTTAATTCGGGGTACTGAAATCCAACTTCCCGAACCGTTTTACCCACAAAAGCCGCAGTACGCGACAAGGACAAGCCAATCATGGTTAATGCGCCGCTTTCAAACTCATAAGTATCGTTAAAGGCACTTTGATTAAGAAGTAATTCAATTTCGTTTGCCGCCAGAGATTCGGGAGAAATTAGTTCGTCTATTCCAAATTTTGTAAATCCCACCTCTTCCTTATTGTCTATAAATTCGGTATTCGAAATACGGGCAATGGTTCGTTTGGCTCCTAATTGTTTGGACAATACACAGACAGTAATATTGGTCGTTTCACTGGAGGTTACTGCGATCACAAGATCGGTTCCCGCCACTTTGGAGTCTTTCAATACAGAAATAGAGGTTGCATCACCCCTAACCACCCGAATATCCAAATGCGTATCGGCATAGGCCAAAGAATCTCTGTTTGTATCTATGAGTGTAATATCCTGGGACTCGAAAGAAAGGAGTTTTGCTAAATGAAATCCAACTTCGCCGGCACCGGCAATAATAATTTTCATCGTTTGTTTCTTATTGTTTTTTTAAATGAGATGGAATAAATAGGAGATTCATTTTAAAAACGAAGTCGGCCATCTCCTATACGCTTGTCATAACTATTTGTAAGCAATAAGTAGGGCAAAGGTATTGAAATTTAATAAAATTAGTGAAAAGCTTCAGAAAATCTATTTCGGCTTCAATTACATTGAAATTGCAAAAAATTGGTAGCTTTGCACGCTATTTGCTATGACTGAAAAAATAACACCCTATAAAGATTCCGACCTCAACAAAAAGAAACAAGTTGAGAAAATGTTCGATACTATTTCGGGGAATTACGACGGACTTAACCGTGTGATTTCGTTGGGAACAGATACCTCCTGGCGCAAAAAGGTGTTAAAAATGGTGGCGGAAAGACATCCAAATTCGATACTTGATATCGCTACAGGAACGGGGGACCTTGCCATTCAGTTTGCTGAAAAAATAAACGCTTCGCGAATTGTAGGGTTGGATTTATCGGAAGGAATGTTGGAAATGGCGCGGAAAAAAGTAACAGGCACACCATTAAATGATAAGATTGAGTTTATAAAAGGTGACTCCGAAGCATTAGACTTTGTCGATGGTTCTTTTGAAGTAATAACTGTTTCCTTCGGAATTAGAAACTTTGAAAATCTGGAAAAGGGACTTTCTGAAATTTATAGAGTACTTGCTCCGGGCGGGCTATTTATAATTTTGGAGACTTCAATTCCGAAAAAATTTCCGTTCAAGCAAGGATATTACTTTTATACGAAAGGATTGCTTCCGTTAATAGGCAGAATTTTTTCAAAAGACAAAGTCGCCTACAAATATTTATGTGAAAGTGCTTCTGTTTTCCCTTACGGAGAAACGCTCAACAATATTTTAAGAAAAATCGGGTTTATAGAGGTGAAAAATAAACCACAAACATTCGGGGTGGCTACTATTTATACAGCTACAAAATAATTATGAAGAAGATACTATTTGTATTAGCAATATTAGTGTTTGCGCAAAGTGCTCACGCACAGCTGTTCAGCAAAGAACGGTTGGCTAATTTGGAAGATTTTGACAAACGTTTTCTTACTTGGGGTTATTTTTTAGGCTTTAACAGCTATGATTTTAAAATTGATTATATCAATCAAGATACAGATGCGAACACCGATGTGCTTGTTGAAGCACAATCGGGTTTTAATGTAGGACTGGTTGGAGACATGCGAATTAACGAATATGTAAATCTTCGTCTTGAGCCCGGATTGTATTACACTCAGCGTAATTTAACCTTTCCAAATTTCGAAGAGCAAAGGGATTTTCTAAGAGAGGTGAAATCTACTTACATCCATGTTCCTTTACTAATAAAATTATCGACCAAGCGCCTTAATAACATTCGCCCCTTTATCGTAGGCGGTGTTTCCACCTCGTTAAACCTATCCAGTGATCAAAAAAATCCGGATGATAATTCTTCTGGGAAATTTAGAATGACGAACGGCACCAGCTATTACGAGTTGGGATTTGGTATTGATATATATCTGTATTATTTCAAATTCACACCTTCCGTACGTGGTGTTTTTGCCATGAGCGACGAGTTGGTTAGAGATGAAGACCCTAACAGTCCATGGACAAGTAACATCGACCAATTATCAACTCGGGGTATTTTCGTAAACTTTACCTTTCAGTAAACCTTCTGAATTCGCTTAACAGAATTGCAGTTGCAGTGGCCACATTCAGGCTTTCGGTATCCTGCCGCACTCCAAATTGAGGAATCGTAATTTTTTCATGCAATAACCCCATAATTTCCTTCGAAATGCCATTGGCTTCGTTTCCCATCACGATTAGCGCTTCTTCGGGATATTTTGCACTATATACATTTGTTCCTTCCATACAGGCACCGTAGACCGGTAGCGGGGAGTTCTTTATATATTCCGAAAGGCTGCAATACACAATTTGAATTCTTACTATAGAACCCATAGTCGCTTGAATTACCTTCGGATTAAAACAATCTGCCGTATCCGGTGAACAAATGAGTTGCGTAACTCCAAACCAATCACATAATCGAATAATGGTTCCCAAATTGCCAGGATCCCTAACTGCATCTAAGGCAATCTGCAGGCCGTTGGTTTGAATCTCTTTTTGTTTTGGGATTTCAAAAATAGCCAGGGAAGTATTGGGAGATTTTAAAAAGCTAATCTTTTGAAGCTCGGCTTCAGATATCCTCACTTCTTTTTCTGAAGCGGTGTTTGTAAATTCGGTTGAAAAATGAGCGTACAGTTTAAGACCTGCTGTTTGCAATTCGGCAATAACTTTTGGACCTTCAGCAACAAATAATCCTGTTTTATCGCGGTACTTTTTTTGCTGTAAACTCGTTATTAATTTTATTTGACTTTTACTTACCAAAATTATCCTATTTTTGAACTTAAGTAAACCTATACGATTGACCCAAAGCCTCACAAAAATATCATTAATTTTAGGATTAACTATCTTTCTTTTATCTTGTGACGCAGTGAAACGCGTTGCAGACGATAAATTTTTACTTACTGATAATACAATAATCGTAGATAGTGTAAAAAGCAAAGACACAAAGGTATACAGTCAGTTAGCTCAAAAACCCAACACCAAGGTATTAGGAATTCCAATAGGTATTCATATTTACAATCTCGCAGATCCTCAACCCGATTCAACCTTCCAGAAATGGTTACATAAAAATCCTAAACGAGAAGAACGCCTGGTACGTTTTCTCTCTCAAAAGCAGGTAGACGAATTGGGCTATAGTTATGTGGGATTAAATAAATGGCTTAAGAAATCGGGAGACGAACCGGTTGTAATTAGTGAATCACGAATAAACAAATCGCTCGACCGTTTGAAACGCTACTATTCGAGTTTCGGGTATTTTAATACCAAAGCCGATTACACCATCAATAAAAACGAGAAGAGGCCCAAAAGAGCTTCAATTACCTACAATGTGCAGCGTTATCAGCCCTATTTTGTAGATAGTATCAGTGAAAATATTAGTTCTCCGGTGGTTGATTCCTTATTCAAAGCTACCAGAACCAGTACATTTATCAAGTCCGGCAAACAGTATGCCGCCAATGATTTTGTGAATGAACGCGACCGATTGACTATTCAGTTTCGAAATTCGGGATTGTATTATTTCGATCAGGACTACGTAGGTTTTGAAGCAGATACCGTAAACACGGGACACAAAGCCAATATTACTTACATAATTCCCGATCGGAAAATTAGCGAAGAAGACAGTAGCCACACCGAACCCTTTAAAATACATACCATCAATGAAGTTCGTGTGGTTACAGATTATTCATTTACCAGACGCAACGAACAATTTAAAGACTCGGCTTCGCACAATGGTTACAAATTGTACAGCTACGACGCCCTTAAATTTAACCCCAAAGCCATAACCGACGCAATTTCAATATCCCCCAATAAAATATTTAAGGATATCGACAGGACTTTGACCTATACTCAAATAAGTGATTTGCGTATTTTTAAATACCCAAACATCTCCTATCAGGAAGATCCTGCAGATACGACCGGAACAGGTCTTATTGCCACAATTTTACTCACCCCTCAGAAAAAATATACCCTGGGAGTAGATTTCGATGTCATCCCCTTCCCTTCCCCAATACAGCAATTTGGGATGGGCTTTAGTTCTACACTATTAATTAGAAACGTTTTTAGAGGTGCAGAAACATTAGAGCTTTCGGGGAGAGGAAGTGTGGGTTCCTCTAAGGATGCCGGAGATGGCAGCAGTAGTTTTTTTAATACCTCAGAGCTTGGAGGCGATATAAAACTTTCCTTTCCAAGAATTCTTTTTCCGATAAACACAGACAAGTTTATTCCAAAGTATATGTCGCCCTTCACCAGTTTTAGTATTGGTGCCAGTGCTCAGAATAATATAGGGTTGGATAGACAAACCGTGAATGCCATATTTAATTATCGCTGGAAGCCGTCAAAGATTCGACGCAATCAGTTAGACCTTATGAACATTCAGTATGTACGTAATTTGGATGTGGATAACTATTTTAATGTGTATCCCAGCTCTTATGATCGTCTTAATGAAATCGCACAAGATGTTGGCTATACGTTTAGCGATCCTGCAAATCCGGTGCTGGAAATTCCGGATGAAGCCAATCAGTTTATCGATGATTTTCTGGATCCTACAAACCAGAATTCAGATTTTTATGATGAGGTGTTGAGTATCTCCGAGCGTCGATTCCGTCTAACGGAAAACAATCTTATTTTCGCTTCCAATTTTATCTGGACACGCGATACCAGAGAGGGCTTACAGGATAATACTTTTTCCAGATTTCGTTGGAAGGCAGAAATTGCCGGTAATGTTCTTTCAGGAATTGCAGGTATCGCAGGCTTACCAAAAGACGCCAATGGAAATTATAAAACCTTTGGAGTGGTTTTCTCACAGTATGCTAAACTGGAAAGTGAATACATAAAACACTGGGAACTGAACGATAAAAATGTGCTAGCATTTAGAGTCTTTGGTGGATTAGCCGTCCCCTACGGCAATAGCAATAGTGTTCCCTTCACCCGAAGCTACTTTGCCGGAGGAACCAATGACAATCGTGGATGGCGTGCATACGACCTGGGACCCGGAAGCAGTGGTGGAATCTTCGACTTTAATGAAGCCAATTTTAAAATCGCTTTGAATGGCGAATACAGATATACTATTTTGGGAGCCTTAAAAGGGGCATTTTTTGTAGATGCCGGAAATATTTGGAACGTTTTCGACAATATTGAGGATCCCGCTTCAAGATTTGACGGGATTCAGGATTTAAAGGAAATTGCAGTTGCATCCGGATTTGGATTGCGATACGATTTCGGATTCTTTGTATTTCGCTTCGATATTGGATTTAAAACCCACGACCCGGGCAGACCGGTTGGAGAACGTTGGTTTAAAGATTATAATTTTCCTAATGCAGTCTATAATATAGGAATCAACTATCCTTTCTAAACCATTAAAATTTGTTATTTTTGCTATTGCGTTTACGAAAACGGATACAAAAAAGAAATCTTACCATTAGCGCCTCCAAAAGCGTTAATTGGCGCATATTAAACCTTACAAATCTATGAGTCATTCTATCATGCCCGGCGTTGCAACGGGAAGAGAAGTTCAGAAAATACACAAATTCGCCAAGGAAAAAGGATTTGCAATGCCTGCCGTTAATGTGGTTGGTTCCAACAGCGTGAATACGGTAATGGAAACTGCTGCTGCCTTAAAGGCGCCGGTTATCATTCAGTTTTCGAATGGTGGCGCACATTTTAATGCCGGAAAAGGACTTTCTAACGAGGGGCAGCGCGCAGCGATTGCAGGAGGAATTACAGGTGCCTTACACATACACGAATTGGCCAAAGTTTACGGAGCAACGGTGATTCTTCATACAGACCATTGTGCCAAAAGTTTATTGCCATGGATTGATGGTTTACTGGACGCGGGAGAAAAACATTTCAAACAAACAGGAGTACCTTTATACAGCTCTCATATGCTGGACCTTTCCGAAGAACCCATCGAAGAAAATATTGAAATCTCCAAGCGCTATTTGGAACGTATGAGTAAGATGGGTATGACGCTGGAAATTGAATTGGGTATTACCGGTGGCGAAGAAGACGGCGTTGATAATAGTGACGTAGACTCTTCAAAATTATATACCCAACCTGAAGAAGTTGCCTATGCCTATGAGGAATTGATGAAGGTTAGCGACCAATTTACGGTTGCGGCTGCCTTCGGAAATGTACACGGGGTCTACAAACCCGGAAATGTAAAATTAACTCCGGTTATCCTAAAAAACTCTCAGGAATTTGTTCAGAAAAAATTCAAAACAGGTCACAATCCTATCGACTTTGTTTTTCACGGCGGAAGCGGTTCTACCTTAGCCGAAATTAGAGAGGCGATTGGATATGGTATTATTAAAATGAACATCGATACCGACCTTCAATTTGCATTTACTGAAGGAATTCGTGACTATATGACAAATAATATTGAGTATCTTAGAACACAAATAGGAAATCCCGATGGTGCCGATGTACCTAATAAAAAACACTACGACCCTCGCAAATGGATGCGCGAAGGCGAGATGACCTTTAAAAAACGATTGGAACAGGCCTTTCACGACCTGAACAATGTAAATACCCTATAACCGGGATTTTTCAATACACTTAAAAACTCCCTCAACCGAAAAAAATATGTCTTGGTTTAAACGAACAAAAAAAGGAATTCAGACCCCAACTGAAGATAAAAAGGATGTCCCCAAAGGACTCTGGTACAAATCCCCAACAGGAAAAATTGTCGATTCGGAAGAACTGGAAGCTAATTTCTATGTGAGTCCGGAAGATGGTTACCATGTTCGGATTGGCAGTAAAGAATACTTCGAAATTTTATTCGATGACAATAAATTCAAGGAATTGGACAAAGGGTTAACCTCTAAAGATCCGCTCAACTTTGAAGACAGTAAAAAATACACCGATCGTTTAAAGGAAGCGCAGGAAAAAACCGGATTGAAGGATGCGGTACGCACTGCAGTTGGGAAATCTATGGGAGAAGACCTGGTAGTCGCCTGTATGGATTTCCGCTTTATTGGAGGTTCTATGGGTAGTGTTGTAGGTGAAAAAATTGCCCGCGCTGCCGATTATTCTTTAAAAAAGAAGATTCCGTTCCTTATCATCTCCAAAAGTGGTGGTGCCCGAATGATGGAAGCAGCCCTGTCCTTAATGCAATTGGCCAAGACCAGTGCGAAACTAGCCCAATTGTCGGATGCAGGTATCCCGTATATTTCATTGTGTACAGATCCAACTACCGGAGGTACAACAGCCTCTTTTGCCATGTTAGGTGATATTAATATTAGCGAACCCGGTGCCTTAATTGGTTTTGCGGGACCTCGTGTGGTGCGAGATACTACAGGAAAAGAATTGCCAGAAGGTTTTCAAACCGCCGAATTTGTATTAGATCACGGCTTTTTAGATTTTATTACTCATAGAAGAGATTTAAAACGCAAACTGAATTTATACCTCGATTTGGTCCTCAACAGGCCTTTAAGAGAAAAAACAGCATAAAAAAAGCCGCTCAGTTGAGCGGCTTTTTTAGTATATGTCCATTATAATTTATAGTCCCAGAATAATGGTGTATTCCTGACCGTTAAAAATAAAGGTCGCAACATTGTCACAGGTTCCATCTCCAAAATCGAGGGTTCCGGTAATACTTTGCTGTGTGATATCCAGTGTTCCACTCACCAAATAGACACAGGATAATTTTCGGATTAAAGGTTCGGTTACTTCGCCGCTTCGACTGAATCCGTTAGAAAAAGTAGTTTCCCAGTTTCCGGTAATACGGTACACATTGTCTTCCCATGTGCCACTGCCAACTCCTTCAATCCATTCGGCCATTCGTAAACCAACTCGGGTTGCGGTTATTTCTGTATTCGAGAAATGTACCGTAATGGTTTCATTTACCGTAGAGGCCGGAAATCCGTTAGCATTTTCAATCTCTCTCACAATCTCACCACCCCCTGTAACTCCATGTCCGTTATACGTAAATTCTTCAAAAGTATAGGTAATGGTTCGAGTTCCGCTAACAATTCCACCGTATTCCAGATTAATCTTTCCGGTAACTACGCTACCATTATTTAGCGTACAACCGGTTCCAAAATCAAGGATGATGGTTCCTCCTTCTCCATTGGGAATAATTGTGATTACGGTACATGCGGGGAAAAACGAATTGGCAATCGATCTGCCTTCTTCCGCTTCAACATAACCGTTTTCCATGATATTGAGCGTATTCTCAATCACGTTGTCGGCCTGTGCGGCTCGGGTGGAGTTTTCGGCAGAATAATCTACTGCCACGTCACCACTGTCGTCGGTATTACTACAACTACTAATTAAAATACTTGCTGCCAAACAAGAAAATAGGGCAAATTTCTTTACTAAGAGTTTCATAAGTTTGTTTTGATGTTTGTGTTACTATGATACTACAAACGTCAAAAAGTTTAATTTCTTATCTTTTTAGCAATAAATCCAAATTGTAAAGTACTTATTTTAAATAGATTTTGTACTTTTGCCGCTCGATTATCAAAGTGGTAATTGGTACATAAAAATCATTTAAATAATATTGGCATGTATTTAGCACCTGAAGAAAAACAAAAAATCTTCGCAAAACACGGAAAGTCTAAGACTGACACTGGTTCGGCGGAAGGACAGATTGCGTTATTCACATATCGCATCGAACATTTAACCAAACACCTTAAAGCAAACCACAAGGACTACAACACAGAGCGTTCTTTGGTAAAACTGGTAGGAAAGCGTCGTTCTCTTTTAGACTATCTAATGAAAAAAGATATCTTGAGATACCGTGCTATCGTTAAAGAATTAGGATTACGTAAGTAATTTTATCAAAGGGGCGATTACGCCCCTTTATTATTTATTTTTATTATTATTTTTTGAAGTTTTTTTGCTTCAGAAACACATAGAAAAGCTACCCTTAGGTTTTTCATTGGTCAAACCACACACACAACAACACAACTTACAACCGATTGACGGTTGTTGACCAAATGTAAACGCTCATACTGTATGGGCAAAAATGAAAAACAATGATACCTAAAGTATTTAAAGAGGTCATAGACCTTGGTGATGGTAGAGAAATCACCATCGAAACCGGAAAATTAGCCAAACAGGCCCATGGTTCTGTAGTGGTTCAATCCGGAAAATGTATGTTGCTATGCACCGTAGTTTCAAACTACGAGCAGAAAGATTTAGATTTCTTACCCCTAACGGTAGATTACCGTGAAAAATTTGCAGCTTCGGGTCGTTATCCGGGTGGTTTCTTCAAAAGAGAAGCACGACCAAGCGACGGCGAAGTATTGACCATGCGTTTGGTGGACCGTGTATTGCGTCCCCTTTTCCCAAAAGACTATCACTCCGAAACACAGGTTATGATTCAATTGATGTCTCATGACGACGAGGTAATGCCCGATGCTATGGCAGGATTGGCAGCCTCTGCTGCAATACAACTTTCAGATTTTCCATTTGAATGTGCTATTTCTGAAGCCAGAGTAGGCCGTATTGATGGAAAATTTGTAATCAACCCAACCAGAGCTCAATTGTTGGAATCGGATATCGATATGATGATTGGTGCTTCGGCAGATTCAGTAATGATGGTTGAGGGTGAGATGAAAGAAATTTCGGAAGAAGAAATGGTGGAAGCAATTAAATTTGCCCATGATCATATTAAAGTTCAGTGTGCTGCACAAATAAGGCTTGCAGAAGCTTTCGGAAAAAAAGAAGTTCGTGAATATCCGGCCGAAAGAGAGGATGAAGATTTGGCTAAGAAGATTCATAAAATGGCTTACGACAAGGTGTACGCTATTGCAAAAGCAGGATCTGCTAAGCATGAAAGAAGCGCTGCCTTTTCAGAAATAAAAGAAGAAATAAAAGCTAGTTTTTCGGAAGAAGAATTGGAAGATATTGGAGGTTTAGTTTCTAAATACTACGGCAAGGCTGAAAAAGCTGCGATTCGTGATCTTACCTTAAACGAAGGATTACGTCTTGATGGACGTAAGACCGATGAGGTGCGTGATATTTGGTGTGAAGTTGATTATTTACCTTCTACACATGGTTCGGCCATCTTTACAAGAGGAGAAACTCAGGCATTGGCAACAGTAACCTTGGGAACTTCAAGAGAAGCAAACCAAATTGATATGCCATCCTTTGAAGGAGAAGAAACTTTCTATTTACACTATAACTTCCCTCCTTTCTCAACCGGTGAAGCCCGACCAATTCGCGGAACATCAAGAAGAGAAGTAGGACATGGTAACTTGGCACAACGTGCTTTAAAAGGAATGATTCCTGCAGATTGCCCTTATACTGTACGTGTAGTTGCGGAAGTATTAGAGTCTAATGGTTCGTCTTCTATGGCAACAGTATGTTCGGGGACTATGGCACTTATGGATGCCGGAGTTCAATTAATTAAGCCGGTTTCAGGTATTGCCATGGGATTAATTTCAGATGGTGATTCCGGAAAGTACGCCGTACTTAGTGATATCCTTGGTGATGAAGATCACTTGGGAGATATGGACTTTAAAGTAACCGGAACGGCAGACGGTATTACCGCTTGCCAAATGGACATCAAAGTAAAAGGTCTTTCCTATGAAATCTTAGTAAACGCTTTAAAACAAGCGTCTGCAGGTAGATTGCATATCTTAGGAAAACTAGTGGAAACAATAGCGGTACCAAATGCCGATGTGAAACCACATGCACCGAAGATGGTAACAGTTACAATTCCGAATGAATTTATTGGAGCCTTGATTGGACCCGGTGGAAAAGTTATTCAGGAATTACAGAAAACTACCAAAACTACCATTGTGATCAATGAAGATCCTGTAACGGAAGAAGGAATTGTTGAAATTCTAGGAACCAATCAGGCAGGAATTGATGCCGTACTTGCGAAGATAGATTCTCTTACTTTCAAGCCTGTAGTAGGAAGTGTATACGAAGTGAAAGTTATCAAAATGTTAGATTTTGGTGCAGTTGTAGAGTATATGGATGCTCCCGGAAATGAAGTGTTATTACACGTTTCTGAATTGGCATGGGAACGTACCGAAAATGTGAGCGATGTTGTGAACATGGGCGATGTTTTTGATGTGAAGTACTTTGGTGTAGATGCAAGAACGCGTAAGGACAAGGTATCTCGTAAGGCATTACTTCCAAAGCCGGAAGGATATGTAGAAAGACCACCACGCGACGATAAACGTAGCGGAGGTAGAGACAATCGCGGACGTGACAATCGCAGCCGTGACAGAGATAAAAAGAGAGATTAATTCCAAACAAATTAATTGAAATATAGAACGCCTTCAGTAATGAAGGCGTTTTTTTATGCGAAGAACGCAGCCTTTTCGCTATATTCAGACTATATGGTATATAACTTTAATAAAACTGCAATGAAAAGGATTCTCGCATTCGTATTTCTCTCTTTTATATTTTTCTCTTGTGACAATGAACCTATATCCGAAGCACGCATCAATACCGATACCATTGAGGTGGCTTCAGAATTATATGTGTTTATGGAGCGTATTTCGGATGACTTTACCTATGACCCTATCAACTGTATCGATTTCAACTATCCTTTTGCGTTCTTTATTTTTGATGAAAACACCGAGTATATCGAGGTGGTTTCGGTCACAAGCGATGAAGCTTTCAGTGAAATACTGGGAAATTTACCCGATTCGTATTCTATAAGTCTTAATTATCCCATTACAGGAACATTTGCAAGTGGAGACCTGTTAGAGATTAACAACAATGATGAACTAAAGGAGGCCATAGACAATTGTATCAAGGAAGAAGAAAAGGGCTATTGTGACAATACGGTTATTAATTGTGCTTGGAAAGTGCATCCACTACCCGGTTCTCCCAATCCGTTTGAGGGAGATTACTTTACAATGAATCCAAACGGAACCATTCAATATCACACCGAAAACCGTATCTATTTTGGCACCTGGGTGAGTTTTCATATTGGGTATGAGCTGCATCTTAATACGACTCTAGTGGCCGATGATACTCTGGAAAACTTTTGGAACGAGGACTGGAAAGTACTATTTCTAAATGATGAAACTTTGGAAATAGGTGTTGGGGACAAAAAGGCCCTAATAAAGAAAGATTGCAGTTTTAATTGTGATACAGGAATTTATAAGGTGTGCGAAGAGGAAGCCAACCCCGGCTTTGCAAATTTCGAATTGCAGGAGTTTTCGGTATGCAACGGTATTCCCGGAAATCACGACGGTACTTCGGCAGTGCGGTTAACTTATTTTGAAACCGAAATGGATGCTCAAAACAATGCCCATGAAATTTCGGCAGAGCAGTATACCAATATTGTGAATCCGCAGTCTATATTTGTACGAATCGAAACATTGACCGCAGGCGATTTGCTTGGAATTATTTCCTTCGACATTGAAGCCATATCGTGTAATTAGTCAAAATATTTATAAAGAGGTATACGCTATTTGAAACTGGACGCACTTATAAATGCCTGTAAAGAAAATAACCGGGAAGCCCAAAACGAGCTATTCCTTCGTTATAAGGATTCGTTGTTCTTACTTTCCTTGAAATACTGCAGAAATGAAGCCGATGCCGAAGACAATTTGCACGATGCCTTTGTCACCATTTTCAGTACGATTAAAAAATATAAAAGTACAGGATCTTTTGAAGGCTGGATGAAACGTATCACCATCTATAAAGCCATCGACAAATACAAGAAACAAAAGGCAATACCGGTAGAAATTAATGACAACCTTTTGGAAGATCCTACTCTTGAAATTGAACCGGCAGACCTGCCATTAGATATTATTTTGAAGCTTATCCAGGAACTACCCGATCAATACCGCTGGGTCTTCAACCTGTATCAAATGGACGATTATTCGCATAGAGAGGTGGCTGAAATGTTGAAAATTTCTGAGAGCACCTCCAAATCTAATTATCACAGAGCAAAAATGATACTTAGAGATAAGATAATGCAGTTAAACAGCCCCGCAATTAAAATGAAAGCCTAATGGAAAAGAAAAAAGACATTGGTGCTCTTGTAGCGCAAAAATTAAGAGAAGCCACAAAGACGCCCAATGATGGATTATGGGACAAAATTAATGCAAGCCTGGATGCGAACGAAAAAAAACGTAGACGCTTTTTGTATTTCCTATTTGGAGGTGTTGGCTTGGTTACCCTGTTGTTACTTACAATTGCAGTTCCGCTTATGGAGGATACGCCCGGGAGTCCCAATGAAAATTTGGTCACTACTACAACTTTAGAAACTCAGGAAAATACTTCAGAGGGAGTTGGAAATGTCGAGAATGATGAGGATCTGGTAAATATCCCTGAAGAAATCTCGAATATAGAGGCTTCAGAATTTCCTTCCGAAGAAATTCAGGATAACTTTTCAAAGCAAAACCTATCTTCAGAAACAAAAGCGACTACTACTTTAAAGCTTTCAGAAAAAAGTAAGCCTGTGAATTCAGAAAAAAAAGTGGTTCATTCTTTAAAACCTGCAAAAACCAAACAAAAGGATTCGGTTACTACCTATGTATATTTTAATAGTAAGGATGGCATCCAAATTGAGACTACGCGTAAAAGTGTTATTGACAGTTTGGTTAAAGAACCGCAGCAACGTGAAATAATAGTGCATGATTCTCTTAAAACCATTGAAAAAGATAGCATCATTGAAAATAAAAGCAATCCTTTGTAACATTTAAGTGCTTTTTTACGTATAACTAAATGCACAAGCAAATTTTAACTTAGAATAAAGGACAAACCTTAATGAGACAACTTAAAATTACGAAGCAAGTTACCAACAGGGAAACAGCTTCTTTAGACAAGTACCTCCAGGAAATTGGAAAAGTTGACTTAATTACCGCAGACGAAGAAGTAGAGTTGGCACAACGTATAAAAGCGGGTGATCAACGCGCTTTGGAAAAACTAACCAAGGCAAACCTGCGTTTCGTTGTTTCGGTAGCAAAGCAATACCAAAACCAGGGATTAACATTGCCCGATTTAATTAATGAAGGGAATTTAGGATTAATCAAAGCTGCACAACGTTTTGATGAAACCCGTGGTTTTAAATTTATTTCGTACGCCGTTTGGTGGATTCGACAGTCTATCTTGCAGGCATTGGCGGAGCAGTCTCGTATTGTACGTTTGCCGCTGAATAAGATTGGAAGTATCAATAAAATAAATAAAACCTTTGCGTTTTTAGAGCAAGCACACGAACGTCCGCCCTCTGCCGAAGAAATTGCAAAGGAATTGGACATGACTATCAACGATGTGAAGGAGTCCATGAAAAATTCGGGACGTCACGTCTCAATGGATGCACCTTTGGTGGAAGGTGAAGATTCTAACCTTTACGATGTATTGCGAAGTGGTGAATCTCCAAATCCGGATCGTGCCTTATTACACGAATCGCTTCGTACCGAAATTGAGCGCGCTTTGGAAACATTGACGCCTCGTGAGGCCGATGTAATTCGCTTGTACTTTGGTTTAGGAGATCAACATCCTATGACTTTGGAAGAGATTGGCGAAACTTTCGACCTTACTCGTGAACGCGTGCGACAAATTAAAGAAAAGGCTATTAGACGTTTAAAGCATACGTCCAGAAGTAAAATCTTAAAAACATATTTGGGGTAACCCGATAACCGTTACAAACAGTTAAAAATAACTGTTCGTTTTTTGATTGATGAATGACCTCCGGCTGATTACCGGAGGTTTTTTCTTGTCAATTTTTACAAATATTCTCCGAATATACAGCTAACTACTTTTTTGTATCTTGTTGATGAAAAGCAAAATTATGAATCATACCATCTGCTATGTAAGTCAATTAAGTACCGGTTTCACAGAGGAAGACATCAACGCTGTCTTTGAAACTACACAGCTTAATAATTGCAGAAAGGGAATCACCGGAATTCTTTTATATGGCTTCGGAAATTTTTTCCAGGTACTCGAGGGAGACAAAAAGGAAATAAATGAACTGTATAACACGATTATTGAGGACCGTAGACATCATAATATCGAAACCCTTATAAACCACGACATAAATTTTCCTATTTTTGCAGGCTATAGCTCAAGTTTTAATGTTGTAAAAACAAAATCCGATTTGACTGCAATCAAAAAGTATTTAGATTTTTTTAATACAAAGACTCCTTTTTCCAGTAAAATAACCCGACTAATTAATCCTTTTTTATACGCTCCATGAGTAAAATTCTTATTGCCCCTTCTATTCTAGCAGCCGATTTCGGCAATTTACAACGCGATGTTGAAATGGTTAATAACAGCGATGCAGATTGGTTTCATCTGGATGTTATGGACGGTGTTTTCGTTCCTAATATATCTTTTGGGATGCCGGTAATAAAGAGTATTGCAAAACATGCTTCAAAAACCCTGGATGTACATCTCATGATTGTTGAGCCCGATCGTTATATCAAGACTTTTGCTGCCTTGGGGACGAATGTACTTACAGTTCATTATGAAGCTTCCACTCATTTACACAGAACTTTACAGGCTATTAAAGCCGAAGGCATGCAGGCGGGAGTCGCTTTAAATCCGCATACTAGTGTAGAATTACTGCGAGATACCATTCAGGATATCGATTTGGTGTGCTTGATGAGTGTAAACCCGGGATTTGGCGGGCAGAGTTTTATTGAAAACACCTACGCCAAGGTGCGACAGCTTAAAGCCATGATTACCGAAAGAGGCGCCTCCACAAAAATTGAAATCGATGGCGGTGTCACCAATAAAAATGCGGCTCAACTTGTGACAGCCGGTGCCGATGTTTTAGTCGCGGGGAGTTATGTTTTTAGTGCTTCGAATCCGTCTCAAACCATTGCAGATTTAAAAAAGCTGGCCAATTCGTAGCTATTTTTACCCCTGAAGGTTAATTATTATAATAACTTACCTTCTAACAGTTCCTAATACATAGTTTTACTATTTCTTTTATGGAACCATCTTTAGATACCTGGACCTCGATATTCTTGCTGGCAGTAGCCATGGGGTTGTTCCTGTTCGTAATTTTAATGACCTCCGGCATTAGGAAAAACTACCCTATTGCCTTTTTAATCCTCGCCTTTTCCCTTATTCTGTTTCAATATGTTTTGTATTGGACCCATTACGATCAGCGGTATCCGTTTCTAATTCAATTTCCTCCTGTATGCTATTATGCTACCGGTCCGCTGTTATATCTGTACTTTCTGAATTTGTACAAACACACCATCCCTAAATGGTTTGCATTGCACTTTATACCCTCAATGGTATTGATGATACCAACCGTGATTCTTTGGTTAAAATATGCGGGAATTACTACAATGAGTATCCCAATGCAGCCTCTTGTAAATGCGTATTGGCTTATTGTAGCACATATGGTAGGTTATGCTATACTCATACTTTTATTGATTGCAAAGCACAAGGAGCTCACTTCAGAATTCGGGAAAGTACGTCACAAATGGGCCAAAGTACTTATTACCCTGTATATGCTCTTTATACTTGCCTATGTTTCCTACTATGTGCTTGTAAATTTTTCATTTTTCAACTCACAATGGGATTATATGATTTCGATGATGATGAGTATTTCTATCTATACCATTGGGTATTTTATAATGAAACAGCCTAAAATTTTCGATGGAGAACTCTTTGCACATGTTTTTTTGCCTATAAAAAATAAGGATGAATCTTTTGAAGCCTCGCTTCTAAACGAATTTTTCGAAAATCTTACACAGTATATGGCGAAACAAAAACCCTATACCGACAACGAATTACGGCTGGTACATCTGGCCGATCAGGTTGGGTATTCCACGCATCTGCTGTCTAAGGTTATCAATAAAAAATCGGGTAAAAATTTCAACAGCTTCGTCAATGAATATCGACTTCGGGAGGCCGAACAGCTGCTGCGTTCACAAAGTGACGAATATATTAAAAACATCTATTTTGATGTGGGCTTCAACAATAAGGCAACCTTTTATAAGGCTTTTAAAAATAAATATAGTTGTACCCCTTCAGAATACAAGGAAAGGCTTGCCGACGAATAGTTACCTGTAAATGAGTTAGCTATTATAAAAGTAAACCCCTCTTTGGAAGATAATGTAGAATTTAGTGCTTGGTAATAACTAAATTCTAATACTATGAAAAATGTAACTACAATGTTAACCTGCTTCTCTTTACTATTGAGCACGGTTATTTTCTCTCAGGATCTGGCGATATATGTAAGTGACGCAGCAAATTTTAACAACGGACCCTGGCAGATTGCAAAATTTAATGCAACCGGTAACTACGAAGGCGCTTTAATAAGTGTAGACGACGGCATTGTGTGGCCACAGGACATTGTTTTTCTGGACAGCGAAGAAGCAGTGCTTATCTCAAATTTGTCGGCCGCGGGAATTATTTCCAAGCATCACTGGGCAACTGGCGATTTTATTGAAAACTTTGCGGAAGGAACCGGCGGACCAACACGTATGAAAGTGGGCCCGGACGGATTGCTGTATGTACTGCAATGGAGCAATACTATCAATAAGGTGTTGCGCTATGATCTGGACGGAACCTTTGTGGACGAATTTACAGAAGTTGGAGTCCCGCAAAGTATTGGTATTGACTGGGACAGTGCGGGCGATTTATACGTTTCTTCCTATGGCGGTTCTTCCATTCGAAAATTTGATGGCACCACAGGCGCAGATCTCGGACTCTTTATTAGCACAGGATTACAAGGCCCCACCAATATCTGGTTCGAAGCCGACGGCAATCTAATTGTTTTTAACTACAACAGCGGAATTGTAAAACGCTTTGATGCCACAGGTACTTTTGTGAGCGACTTGATCACCGGGGTGAACGGCTGTGAAGGTTTTGACTTTTTTCCGAATGGTGATATTTTAATTGGTGTTGGTAGTGACGGTTCGGTAAGACGCTATGACAGTAATTTTAATTTTATTGAAAACTTTGTAGAACCGGGAATTCTGCTTACCCCCAATGCCATTGTGATTAGAGAGGATATTCCCTTATCGGTTCCCGAAAATGAAATGACCACTATTTTTGTCACGCCTACCGTAGGAAACAAATTTGTAATAAATACCCCTGCCACTACCTTCTACGACACTATAGAGGTGTACAATAATGCAGGCTCACTTGTAGATACCATCTCTTTAAACGAAACTAAAATATGGGATGCTTCGGGATATGCTGAAGGCATGTACTTTCTGGTAGCTAAGTACAATCGGACAAAAGCGACGCAAAAGATTATCATTAAAAAGAAATAAATTTCAATCAAATAACGATCAGTTTACAAAGGTTTGTCCGCTAGCGGATAAGCCTTTTTTAATAGCCCGCAAATCTGAAATTGAGCAGTTTTTGGGTGTGATCGTACAGCGTTGGGAAGTGGGATTTAAATTCGGAGGGAGATTCAATAAAATATTCGGTTAAGACCGCCATAAATTCATACTGATTGGTAAATGCGTACGCTCTAAAGTACTTTGTTTCATCCAGCTTGTCTTTTACCTCCTTTGTGGTAAGGTGTTGTAATATTTTCTGAAACTGTTTCCCAAAACGGGAAGAATCGATATCTCTACTCTGAATGGCTTCCAACTGCATGGCGTGCATAAATTCGTGTATTCCCAAATTCAGGTTGTCATCCGTTATTTTATACCCCTCTTCAAAATCTTTCCAGGATAAGACTAACGCTCTTTCCCGAGGATTGAATTCGCCTTTGTGATAGGAGTCATTGAGCGCACTGTAAAACTCTTTCGGATAGAGCAAAATGAATTCGATAAGTGGATATTCGTAATTTTTTCTTCCGAAGGCCAGCATACAACCCACTGCCGAAACCAATACCTTCATACGTTCGGTTACCTCCAGATTTTCTCTTGCTACAAATTTTTTGTTCTTTAGAAACCATAGGAGGCGATGCTGAAACTGCTTTTTGTGTCTTGGAGATAATTTTCTGTAAAACATAAATTCCTCCTCCAATACTTTTAATTGTGAGGCTGAAAGGCGTTTGTATACAAAATAATGCCTGTAAAGCGGTTTGTCATAAAACGAAGCATACCAATTCTCGAATACTCTGAACAAGAAGAAAGCAAAGCCCAGCAGCACAATTGTATAGGCGTAAGGTGCTAACCAGGTGGCATTTTCATCGGGTTGTAATAGTAGCATCATTCAGATTTGGGATGGGAATATAGCAATAATTTAATGGTCGGTAACTATCTCACTGACTATAAACGCTTTAAAACCCTGTTTTAGTACGCCGGTAAAAACTATTTAATCTCTCGAAAGGATGCTTAAAATATACCAGAACAATAACATCAACGAAGCAAATAAGCCTAATGAAGCAGCCACATACTGGTCTTCGCTGTATTTATGCACCATATTGGAGGTTTGGTACAAAATAGCGCCGGAAGCCAGAATGATCATCCCCACACTAAACCACAATCCCAGATTGAAGCCAAACAATACTCCTGCAACGATTAATCCCAAAGCAATAAAGAAGCCAATCGCAAGCATGGATTTTAGGAACGAAAAATCCTTTTTGGTAAGCAAAACTATCGCCGAAAGTCCCGAAAATAAGGACAATGTCATGATAGCAGCCTGATTTAAAATCTCCATTCCGCCGTCGGCCGCGATGGACATTGCAATAAATATCAAGGGAATAAAAATAAACGCTTCGGCAATTACAAAGAGCAGCAGCGCGAGGTATTGTTTGTTGATATCGTGGCTGTTCAACGCCATTTTTTCGGCGTAATTGGTCACCAACATAAATCCGCCAAGCATCACCAACCATAACCACCCCTGTGTTAAAGACAGTGCAAATTGCAACAAAGCAGGAATCTGGAAGAAGATCATTTCTACCAAAATAAATAACAACACCGCCAAGGCAAGATGGGTGTATGTTTTTCTATAGAATGCTACTCTTTTTTCGTCGGTAAGTCCCGCTACGCTAATGTGTTGTTGTGGTTGTATTTGCTCCATGAATTTGTATGTTCTTTTGTTATTTAAATATATTAATCTTTTGCACTTTCACCCTTAAAATGCTGAGAGTTGTTTTTAAACAGCACGTTAAAAGTAGTAAGACTTCCGTAACAACGTGTAATATACTGTTGTAAGTCTACCTTGTCCTGATCGTCCAGCGAATTACTCGAATTGATCTTTTGCTCCATTACGCGTAGTCTGTCGCGCAGCATCACAATTTTATGAAAGAAGGTATCTATGGGAATTTCCTTGTTGGAGAGACTCACATCCTTTGGTTGCAACACCATGGTGCCGCCCTTGTATTTATCGGCAAGAGGAACTAATTCGCTTACATCGCTCCATTTTTTCAGGATGTCACGCAGACTTTTCTCTACCTCATAAAAACTTACGCTGTCCACCTCATCTTCGGCGGCATCAATCACTTCAAAATCGGAATCCACGGCTATGGTTTCCAATCCGTTTTCAATAAAGGTTACCCAATACATGGTTGCAGTTACGTTGGTAACAACGCCTTTGCCGTATTCGGGGTGATCGATACGCGATCCTATTCCTAAAATCTTCTTCATTTTTTAGTACAATTCTGAAAAGTGAAAATACACAATTTTGATTGTGTAGGAAAAAATAAAATTTAAAAAAATAAAAAGACATAACGCAGAACCTTATCGATTAAAATACGGTGCTGAAATTCTTTATAAAAAGCAAGATGTTTTCTAATTGCATATGATAAATGTCATAGAATAAAGTGGCATAAAGTTCAACATTTGTAGTCGCTAATCACTAATTGACGCTTTTGAAAAAAGTAAATTTCATATTGTTGTTTCTTTTGTTTGCTGAGATTGCTTCAATAAAGGCACAGTTCCTTCTCGATACGGAGCTCCGACCCCGCTTTGAATACAGACATGGCTTTAAATCACTCTTTCCCAACAACGAGGATCCCGCCACTTTTGTCTCACAACGCACCCGCTTGAATTCGGAATACACCACAGAAAAATTAAAATTTCGAATCAGTCTGCAGGACGTGAGAGTTTGGGGTGATGTGCCTCAACTAAACACAAGCGATAACAATGGAATCTCATTGCATGAAGCCTGGGGAATGCTACAGTTTTCACCGGAATTTGCCTTGAAAATTGGTCGGCAGGAAGTAGTATACGACGATCACAGGATCTTTGGAAATGTAGGCTGGGCACAACAGGCGCGAAGTCACGATCTGGCTCTGATTCGCTATACCAAAGACACATTTAAAACCGATATAGGCTACGCTTTTAATCAGGATAGCGAAAAACTAACCGGCCATGTTTTAACTACCAATACCTATAAGAGTCTTTTCTATTTATGGATGCATAAAGACTGGGAAACAATTTCCGCAAGTGTACTGTTCCTAAATTCCGGTCTTCAGTACTTGGACGAAGAAGACCCATCGAAAAACGAAACCCGTTATGGCAATACGGCGGGCACTCATCTAACATATAAAAAAGGAAAGTTTTCCTTGTCGGCCAACGCATTTTATCAATTTGGGACAGATATAGCAGACAATAACCTCGATGCTTATTTGGGCGGACTTGAAGCAGGGTATACACTATTCAAGGAAACTACAGCCATCCTAGGCGGAGAGATTATTAGCGGAAACGATCTTGGAAGTCCAAACGACGCTACAAATAACGCATTTACCCCTCAATTTGGAACTAATCATAAGTTTAACGGCTATATGGATTATTTCTATGTTGGAAATCATTTAAACAATGTGGGGCTCATCGACCTATATGCAAGATTTAAAGTTCCGGTCAATCAAAAATCGAAGTTGGACATTGCGCTTCATAATTTTTCGGGCGCTGCTGAAATTTCCACAGGCACATCGAAACAACTGGGCACCGAAATCGACATGGTGTATTCGTACGATTTTAGTAAGGAAATAACATTCCAGGCAGGGTATTCTCACCTATTTGCTTCGGAAGGCATGCGAATTATAAAAAACAATTTTGATGACAACACAAACAACTGGGCCTGGCTTATGGTAACCATCCATCCTGTTTTGTTCAGTTCAGAAAAAAACCAATAAACCTTTAAATGTTTTATCTATGAAAGTAAAATCTAACCAAAATTCAGTCTTACCGTTCCTGGCAATCCTTTTAGCGCTGGGCATGGTTACCTCATGCGTCAATGATCAGGATCCGAAAACCTATGACGACGCCGAAGACATTCCGGCAACGCGAGAAATGATTGCCGAATTGACCTCCCCGCCTTTCGTTCCCACTCCGGTAGGCAAACGAAAAGCAAAAAAGCTAATTGTGAATATGGAGATCCTGGAAGAGGAAAGTGAAATTACCGATGGCGTCCGCTATGTGTTTTGGACATTTGGCGGCACAGTTCCGGGAAGCTTTATTAGAACCCGCGTTGGCGATGAAGTAGAATTTCATTTAAAAAATCACCCCAATAACAAATTGCCGCACAACATAGATCTACACGCGGTCACGGGACCGGGAGGTGGTGCAACTTCTTCCTTTGTAGCCCCGGGACACGAAGCGAAATTTTCCTTTAAAGTAATAAATCCCGGCTTGTATGTGTATCACTGTGCAACCGCACCCGTTGGGATGCACATTGCAAATGGTATGTACGGACTTATCTTGGTTGAACCCGAAGGCGGGCTCTCCAGAGTAGACAAAGAGTATTACATTATGCAGGGCGATTTTTATACCGCCGGTGAAAATGGAGAAAGAGGATTACAACCCTTCGATATGCAAAAAGCAGTAGATGAAGATGCAGATTATGTGGTATTTAACGGGAAGGTAGACGGACTAACGGGCGACAATGCCATTACGGCCAATGTGGGTGAAACAGTGCGTCTGTTCGTTGGAAATGGCGGACCAAATCTGGTCTCATCGTTTCACGTTATTGGAGAGATCTTCGACAAAGTACATGTGGAAGGCGGAGATTTGATCAACGAAAACGTACAGACTACGCTTATTCCCGCCGGTGGCGCTGCGATTGTTGAGTTTAGAGTGGATGTTCCGGGGACCTTTATTCTTGTAGACCATTCCATTTTCAGAGCCTTTAATAAGGGAGCTTTGGGAATGCTGAATGTACAGGGAGAAGAAAATTTAAAGATCTACTCGGGAATACAGGAAGAAGGAATTTATCAGCCGGAAGGTGGTGGAATTCAGGGAATGCCAAAAAGTACAGAAATCGCTGAGTCCGAAATTCCGGCAAGATCCTTTGAAGAAATGATGCAGTTTGGGAAAGCTACCTATTCACAAACCTGTCTTGCCTGTCATCAGGCTGCCGGTCAAGGTGTTCCCAAGGCCTTCCCTCCTTTGGCAAATTCAGATTACTTGAATGCTGACGCAAACCGCGCCATCGATATTATTCTAAACGGACTAACCGGAGAAATTACGGTGAACGGAGAAAAGTACAAGAGTGTGATGACACGCCAAAGCTTAAACGACGATGAAGTTGCCAATGTGCTTACCTATATCTATAACAGTTGGGGAAATTCTAAGAAAGAAGTGACTCCGGCCATGGTAAAAAGCCGCAGAAACAGCCATTAATAAAACAGGAAAAATTGAAAAATCTAAGCATCCATATATTCGTACTTCTAGTTGTTTGTATCTCACACACAGCATCCCCGCAGCCTGAAAACATGGTAGTAGTGGAAGGTGGAAATTATCTTCCGCTCTATGGTGTCGATACCTCTTTGGTACAGGTTGAATCGTTTTATATGGATGTTTATCCCGTTACCAATCAAGAATATCTCAAGTTTGTAAAAGAGTTTCCCCAATGGAAAAAATCCAAAGTAAAGCGTTTGTTTGCCGACGGGAATTATCTACTAGGATGGCAAGGCGATGAAAATTACGGGCAATTATTGCCAAATGCCCCGGTAACCAATGTTTCCTGGTTTGCCGCAAAAAAATATTGTGAATGTCAGGGAAAAAGGCTTCCTAGTATGGACGAATGGGAATTTGCCGCGATGGCCGATGAAAATGTCCCCGACGCACGAAAAAACAAATCGTATAACCAATACATCCTGGGATGGTACGAAACCCGACACAATTTGCAACAACCTATCGGTTCCACCTTTAAAAACTATTGGGGGATCTACGATTTACACGGACTGGTTTGGGAATGGACTTCCGACTTCAATTCGGTGTTGCTTTCGGGGGAATCGAGGAAGGATGTAGACAAGGATGCCAATTTGTTCTGCGGAAGTGCGGCGGTAGGTGCTACCGATTTGATGAATTATGCAGCCTTTATGCGCTACGCCTTCAGAGGAAGTATAAAAGCCAATTACGCGATCAAAAATCTAGGCTTCCGATGTGCAAATGATATTGAAATTGAACCTTAAAGCGTTCAGAAAAAATAGTTATATGAAAAAAAGTATAGTATACATCTTTGTAATTGCGCTCCTTGTGGGAGCTTGCAACAATAAGGAGTCGCAGGATATTTCGGAAGTAGTGAACAAAGATACCGTTATTAGTGATCTTTCCATTTACAACCTCCCTTCGGTTTGGACTACTCAGAACAATGAGGATATCGAACTGAAATCGTTACAGGGAAATGTGCTGGTCATGGTCATGATCTATACTTCGTGTCAGGCCGCATGTCCCAGATTGGTTGCCGACATGAGAGCTATTGAAGCCCAAATTCCGAAGGAAAAAAAAGGGAACATAAAATACATTCTGGTGAGTATAGATCCCGAAACCGATACGCCCGAGCGTCTAAAAAAGTTCGCCATCGAAAATGAGATGGACACTCCGCAATGGGTATTTCTACGAGGCTCCGAAGCCGATACCCGTGAATTTGCAGCCGTCCTTGCCGTAAACTATAAGAAGATATCGCCCATGGACTTTTCCCATTCAAACATCATCAGCGTTTTTAATGAAGCGGGCGAATTGGTGCATCAAAAAGAAGGCCTGGGAGTGAATAATAAGAGTACGGTGGAGAAGATCCTCGAACTAGCTCGATAGATCGTTGGATATCTGGATAATTAGATTATTAGATTCTTAGACCCGCCTTGGGTATTGTTCGGAATGGTTAGATTGATTGTTAGAATTAGACCTGCCTGAATGGTAAGTTCGGGCGGGTTGTTAGATTATTGGATTATTAGATAGTTGGAGCTTGGCTATAGGCTTTAGGCTCTTGGCTTTTCGCTATTGGCTCTTCCCTCTTTCCCCAATTCGTTGATTCGTTGATTTGCCAATTCGCTAATCCGCTAATTAACCGATTCCTTCACCCTTCACCCTTCACACTTCACACTTCACACTTCACACTTCACTCTTCACCCTTCACCCTTCACCCTTAGGAAGTTATCTCCTTCACAATAATATACACTGCCATAAGCAGTACGAACCAGCCAAAACCCTTTTTTAATTTTTGACCATCGATAAACCTATTCATGGAGGTTCCAATAAAAATTCCAACAATCGAAAGGGAAGAAAAGCTAAGCAGGAAGGTCCAGTCGATGTCCATGTTCTGCACATCCCCAATAAAACCTATCAACGACTTAATTGCGATGATCAACAAGGAGGTGGCCACTGCCTTTTTCATAGGCAATTTGGCGAGCAAAACCAGGGCAGGAATAATAAGAAAGCCGCCGCCGGCGCCTACGATCCCGGTGAGCATTCCCACACCAAAGCCTTCCACAATAATAAGCGGCAGGCTGTAAGGAGAGCATTTAGTACCCTCTTCTTTGATGCTATTGGATCGTAACATGGAATAGGCCGCCAGTGCCATGATGATGGCAAAAAACACCATAATGGTCACATCCTTGGTAATATTAAAATCGCCTATGGCGTACAACTGATCGGGGATGGCGGGCACGATAAATTTTCGGGTAATGTAAACGGCGATAAAGGCCGGCACCGAAAAAACAAAGGCAGTTTTAAAATCGACCAGCCCGCGTTTCATGTTTTGGAACGCCCCCACCAAAGCCGAGATCCCCACCACAAAAAGTGAATAGGCAGTTGCGGTAACCGGGTTGATGTACAATAAATAAACAAAGATGGGAACGGTAAGTATGGAGCCGCCGCCGCCAATAAGTCCTAAAACAACACCTATTAGTAAGGCTCCTATATATCCTAAAATTTCAGTTAGTTCCACTCGTAAAGTTAGTTGCTACTGTTTTGGCAAAAGGAGGTGACAAGATACTATAAATATGTTACTAATACGAAAGGGATTTGGGAAAGAAATTAACGGGGGAATTGTAGTTGGTGATTATAAACAATTACTTATAGCCATTGTTGGCTTTAGTACTTATATCCTCATTGTCGTTTCTTGAATTATTTTAAAAAACTCCTTTTTTGCTGTTGATTCGTCTGGTATTCGTGAACAACAATGATTGTTGTCCTTTCTACCATTTTTAAAGAAATCAATGAAAAATCCAGTTCTTTTATTATATCTTTTCAACTCATATTGGTCATTCCCACATTTTCCTTTCCAATTTCCGTCAGCTATAAATGTCCAATTTATTGCTAATGGAATTTTTTGTAATGCTTGCCTAAATTCTAAACAAGTATTATATCTATCATTCCGATTTGGTTTCATCGATTTGCGTACAACTCGAAGTATTGAACTTGGAATATGTTGTTCAAATTCTCTTTTTGGAAATTTTTCACGTTTAACAGCATCCAACCATTCTGCGTCATTGTTGTAAGGCACACTTAAATGTGGTAAATTATTTATAAGTCTGTAGAAAGTAATGCCTAAGGAATAAATATCACTTAATGCATCTTGAACAACTCCTTCTAAAACTTCTGGTGGTAAATGTGAATTATATCCAGCAAAATTAAATGGTTGATTGGCCAATCCATAAGCCAATCCAAAATCTGAAAGTTTTGCGCTTAAATTGTCAGCAAAAAGAATATTGGCGGGTTTTATATCTCTATGATAAATACCTTCGTTGTGAGCGTGTTCAAGTCCAAATAAAACATCGGAAACGATTTTAATTGCCTTTTTAACTGTAACAAAGTTTTTTTCTAAAAACCCTTGTGCACTACCTTTTGATAAATATTCCATTGCGATACAAGGAACTGGATTATTTTGAATTTGGTGTATATCAATTTCCTTGACATCAACAATATTAGGATGTCTGCATTTTTCCAAAATTTGTGCTTCGTTAATCGCATCAATAAATTGCTGAGGATTTTGAACGCTAATTAATTTGATAGCTCTTTCAACATCTAATAAATTATCCTTTGCACGAAAAACTTTTCCAAAATTTCCGCCTCCTATAAAACCGATAGTTGTGAATTTTCCAATATCCATAATTTATAATTGAAGCATTGCAACTAATGCGCTATTTCTCATATTTTTATTCCAATGAGGTGGGTGTGTTCCCAAAACATTGTCCACATAGGTTTCAAGATTAGTTCCATTTGGTTGATTAAATTTATTTGGTTTAACCGACGCTGGCGAAGTATGACAAATTGAAATTTGCCTTCGATGACAAAGTAAATTCAAAATACTTTGAGCATAATAAACGCAATGAACATAGTTATTTGTCACATTATTTATTGTTAGCCTGTAGCTTACTCTATCAGGATTTACATTATTTAGTATTGCCGTTAATTCACTCTCAAACCATTCTACCAATTCTGGAATAGTATGATTCGCAGGAAGAATAATTTTGTTTTTTAATTTAAAATTTGGTGCATTTGTAGTTCCATTAACCACCACAAAATATATGTCTGAAGATGTAAAATTAAATCCTATTGTAGTCATAGTTCGATTTTTCTTGGCATTAAATTATATGAAACTTAGAACTGAAAATAAGCCAACATTATACGGTTATACATAAGCCAAATTATTAAACTTAATCGCAGTCTTAATTATTAGAATTAATTTCGTTTTCAGCATCAAAGTCAATCACTCCTTCTTTTAACTCAGGAAATACTTCGGTTGTACTAATCTCATCCAATATCTCAACATTCTTTAATTTTCTCTGAATAGCTCTTGTCCTTTTACCCATTACATCGTCCAATTGATTTAAACCTGTTCTTATGTTGTTTTGAGCTCTAGACATCATATCCCCGAAATTTTCAAATTCCTTTTTAACAGCACCTAAAACGTGCCAAACTTCGCTACTCCTTTTTTGTATCGCGAGAGTTTTGAATCCCATTTGTAGGCTGTTTAATATGGCTGCTAATGTTGTAGGACCCGTTACTATAATCTTATAATCTCTTTGCAAGATTTCAAGTAAAGATGCCTTTCTTACTACTTCTGCATAAATCCCTTCAAATGGTAAAAACATAATTCCAAAATCTGTTGTATTTGGTGGGTCAATGTATTTTTCGCTAATGTCTTTAGCCATTTTTTTAATTGTATTTTCTAATTCTTTTTGAGCATATTGAATTTTGTCCAAATCTCCATCTTCATAGGCCTCTTGTAGCTTTTCATATACATCTTTAGGAAATTTAGCATCTACTGGAAGCCAAACAACCGAATCATCTTCATTTTTCCCTGGTAATTTTATAGCAAATTCCACTGTGGCAGAACTACCTTTTTTTGTTTTTACGTTTGATTCATATTGGTCTGGTGCAAGTATTTGTTCTAAAAGCATAGCAAGTTGAACTTCTCCAATTCCTCCACGCATTTTTACATTGCTGAGTACTTTTTTTAATCCTCCAACATCGGATGCTAGATTTTTCATTTCTCCTAAACCCTCTTGAACAGATTTTAATTGTTTTCCAACTGTTTCGAATGATTGAGTTAAGCGCTCATTTAAAGTTTTTTGCAACTTCTCATCTACCGTCTTTCTAACTTCATTGAGCTGTTTTGCATTATCTTCTCTAATTTCTTTAAGTTGATTTTCAACTGTTTCTTTTACTTCTTTAATCCTTTTTTCGGATTCTTGATTAATTTCAGTTTGTTGCTTGCTAAATGCATCAAATCTATCTTTTAAAAAGTCATTAAGTCTTTTGGTGTTTGTTTCAAACCCTTCTTTAAAAGCATCTAAAGATTTAGATAATTCTTCTCTTTGATTTTTTGACAACGAATTGGATTCTTCTCTATTTCTTTGAAATTCATCTTTCATTGATTTATCAGTTTTTTCTAATGATGAATCAAATTTCACGAGGGAATTTTTTGTTTCACCGAAGTGACCCTCAATATCAAAATCAAGTTTCATTTTTTTGAATAAAAAAACAATCAGATTTACAACTTGTAAAATTATCAGCGCTATAAGTAGAATTATTTCTGTCGTCATATTTAAATTTTCAGTATTAAGCCTAAATAATTATATCATTAACTAAAGTGCGTTTTTTATTAATTAAATGCGGGCTTAAAATTAAAAGGGGAGAGAATTTAGTAAACTAAACTACGCTAAGATATTAAATTTTAACATACAATTTGCAGTTGGTTGTTTATGTAGGTTAAAAATAATTTTTAATTTAAAAATTGCTCTAATCGCAGTGCTCTTAGAACTTCTTATACAGCTAATATTACGAGTTGTTTTCATGCCGCGATTAAACAACTTATTGTTTTCATAAATTGTTTGCTTTGGGCAGATGAAAAATCCCTTTCAACGTAACTTTTTGATGTCCAAACGCGCATGGTTTCGATTTCTTTTGCAGCTAGCTCCTCCAATTGTTTTTTCTTGCCAAATACTCCGCCAAAATATAAAGTCATTTTCGCATCGCAATTGAACTTTCCATCATTTACGAGTTCAAGTCGAGAACCATCACGAAAAAGAATATTTATTTTATTGTCATCATCAACACAACTTCCAGCGCCAACGGCTTGAATAGATAATATTAACGACTTTGAACTAGAACTATTTAACATAAGAATACCAAATCCAGTTTTTCCACCATCTTCTGATATTATTAATTTTTCATTCGCTCCTGTTGAAGATTTTCCAGTCATTTTATCAGTTTCGGTGCTAATGTAGCTTGAACAATCTGAACTCAACTCAGTATTTTCTGTAGCATCATGAGTGTCATTTTCAACATACGTCCAAGTTCCATTTTCATTTAATAGAACTTTATCTCCATCGAGGGTTGTTGCATTAATTTGCGACGATAGAAACTGACTAAAGGAAAATGAGATAGCAATTGTTAATAATACTCTTTTCATCCTTATTTAAATTAGATTTTACCTACTTCAGATTATGGCTGGCTTTTCGGTTTATTCCCAATTGGCAATTTAAATAATCGATTATGAAGATTATTACGGTTTTCCACAATAGTTGTTAATTCTAATTGAGAGCTAATGCTGTTATAACTATCTAGTCCGTAGCACCTTCGACGATGCCCTTTTTGCTTTCCTCCGAAATTTTGAAGCGGGATCGGGATTGGATTTCTCTCGGCGGTCGCCTTTGCAATTACTAAGTCTGCCACGCCTCTAGCGTGGCGCCTTTTTGTTTTCCTCCGCAATGCTGAAGCTTCGCTTCCATTGCTGCGGAAGAGGGATTGTAGTTCCCTACTACGCTCCCCTTAGCAAATACTAAGTCTGCATCACCTACGGCGATGCACTTTTTGTTTTCCTCCGAAATTTGGAAGCGTAGCTTCCATTTCTTAATTAAGAGGGATTGTAGTTCCCTACTGCGCTCCCCTTTGCAATTACTAAGTCGCAGCACCTGCGGCGATGCACTTTTTGTTTTCCTCCGCAATGCTGAAGCTTCGCTTCCATTGCTGCGGAAGAGGGATTGTAGTTCCCTACTACGCTCCCCTTTGCAAATACCAAGTCTGCCACGCCTCTAGCGTGGCGCCTTTTTGTTTTCCTCCGCAATGCTGAAGCTTCGCTTCCATTGCTGCGGAAAGAGGGATTGCAGATCCCTACTACGCTCCCCTTAGCAAATACTAAGTCTGCATCACCTACGGCGTTGCACTTTTTGTTTTCCTCCGCAATGCTGAAGCTTCGCTTCCATTGCTGCGGAAAGAGGGATTGCAGATCCCTACTACGCTCCCCTTAGCAAATACTAAGTCTGCATCACCTACGGCGTTGAACTTTTTGTTTTCCTCCGCAATGCTGAAGCTTCGCTTCCACTGCTGCGGAAAACAAAAAGTCCTGCAACTTTCGTTGCAGGACTTAGTGAGTGTAGTGACCGCGGAGGGATTCAAACCCCCAACCCTCAGAGCCGAAATCTGATGCGCTATTCAGTTGCGCCACGCGGCCTTGTCATTCCGTGCTTGACACGGAATCTCTTCTATATTATAAAATCACTATTAAGATAGTCTAGCCTTCACCACCGTAGAAATCGTCTTTCCATCGGCCTTGCCGGCTAGTTTGCTGTTTGCCATTCCCATTACCTTCCCCATGTCCTTCATGGAAGAGGCACCGGTTTGGGCAATGATTTCATCTACTACTTTTGCAACTTCTGCCTCGCTTAACTGAGCCGGTAAAAATTGCTCTATCACCGCTGCTTCCGCCAATTCAGGTTCGGCCAGATCGGCTCGCCCCTGCTCGGTATAAATTGCAGCACTGTCCTTCCGCTGCTTTACCAACTTTTGCAATAACTTCAATTCGTCTGCCTCAGCTATTTCTTCCCTGGCACCGGTTTCAGTCTGCGCCAAAAGGATGGCCGATTTCACCGCACGTAAGGCTTGTAAAGCAATCGTGTTCTTTTCTTTCATCGCCATTTTCATGGCATCCATTATCTGCGTTTGTAAACTCATGCAACATTTTTAATGAGACTGCGAAGATAGACAATCTACCCTTATTGCAAAAGCAGAAGTCCCCTAAAAAAAATCCGAATGCTTTCAGAAAAAACATCCGGATGTAAAAGTGTTACAGTTTGGATTAGTCTACATTATCGTGTAAAAACGAATTGTTGGAACGCAATTCGATATCGTCATCGTCATCGGTATTCACCGAAGTGCGGGACAAATTGGTGTCGCTCTTTTTGGTATCGTCCAAATCAATTCCCATCCGCTTGTACGCAGGTTGCTTTTCTATATCTTCAATCTTGGACGCACTGTTTCTAAACTTGTAATTAAAGTCCTTCATGGTCTTTTTACGCTCCTCACTGCGATCGCGTAATATTTTAGAAATCGGTGCATTCAACGGATCGGCAGGTTCGTTCGAGTCGGTTTCGGGCGCTGCAGGTGCATCGATGGTCTTCTTCTCAAAAACGATCTCCTCATCGGCTATTTCCTCCGTTTTCTTAACAGGCTTTGCCGCATTCAACATGGATTCCATTTCCTGGTAATCGTCCAGGCTGTATCTCTTAATGCCTTCCCCCGAAACTTCAGTAATTGGAACAACCTCTACATGATCTTTTACCTCAATTTCCTCAATGCGGGAAGTCATAATTTCCGGTTCCTCTTGCTTTTGCTCTTGCTGTTGTTTTGGCTGTGGTTTCTTTTCTGAAGGCGCGTGCAACGGTAAATCGAACATCAAAATCTGATCGTCGTTATCCTGAACTATTTCCGAAGCAGTTTCCTCTTCTTCCGAATCTTCCTCTTCGGCTTCAAAAGCTACTTCTTTGATCACAAAATCTGCTTCTTTTTTTGGTTCCGACTTCGGTTTTAAAATCACAAACTCGTTTACATCGATCTCGTTGATGAAAACCTGCTCGAATTCGGCCAAATGCAAAATATCGATCACCTCGTATTTTACATCCAGATTTTTAATAAGCTGGGAGGTTTCTATATAGCCTTCAAAAGGAAATTCCTTTTGAGGTGCCGGTTCTTCCTCTTCAAACAAAGTATGCTTTATAACCGGAGCCGGTGTAGCCGCCTTTACTTCAGGCTTTGCCTTTGCAGGCAGTTCCACCGGACTTGCAGTAGCCTTGGCGGTTAAAACCTGCTCGGCACGTTGTTCGTCTTCGAGGGTATGAATGATCTTTTTAGATTCGGTATTTACAATTTCATTCTGTTGCTCGGCATTGAAACCGGTAGCGATTACCGTAATAGCAATAGCCGCTTCCAAAGATTCGTCTTCGCCAACTCCCATGATGATATTGGCACTGTGACCCGCCTCATCCTGAATGTAATCACTAATTTCACCAATCTCATCGATGGTAATCTCTTCACTTCCCGAAACAATTAATAACAACACATTTTTCGCCCCCCGAATCTTGTTGTCGTTTAACAATGGTGAGTCCAAAGCCTTACTAATGGCCTCCTGAGCTCTGTTACCTCCTGTTGCATTGGCGCTTCCCATAATGGCGGTACCACTATTGGACAACACCGTTTTTGCATCCCGAAGGTCAATATTTTGTGTGTAGTGATGTGTAATTACTTCTGCAATACCACGCGCCGCTGTTGCCAACACCTCATCGGCCTTTGAGAATCCTGCTTTAAAGCCAAGATTTCCGTATACCTCGCGTAGTTTGTTGTTATTTATCACTACCAATGAATCTACATTCTGGCGCAGGTTTTCAACCCCAATATGCGCCTGGTCGTTTCGTAATTTTCCTTCAAACTGAAACGGAATCGTAACAATTCCCACGGTAAGAATGTCCATCTCCTTCGCCATCTTAGCAATGATAGGCGCAGCTCCCGTTCCGGTTCCACCTCCCATACCGGCCGTGATAAAAATCATTTTGGTATTTGAGGTAAGCATGTTTTTAATTTCTTCCAAACTCTCCACGGCAGATTGCTCCCCAATCTTTGGGTTTGCTCCTGCTCCCAATCCCTCAGTTAGCGAAACGCCTAACTGTATTTTAATCGGTACCGGGCTGTTCTCCAGGGCCTGGGCATCGGTGTTGCAAATAACAAAATCTACACCTTTTATGCCCTGACTAAACATATGGTTTATAGCATTGCTTCCGCCTCCCCCAACACCAATGACCTTGATCACATTGGATTGATTTTTTGGCAGATCGAAAGAAATGTTGTCAAATTCTGTGTTGCTGCTCATATTGTTGTTTTTGTGAGGTTTTATAATTTATTTTTTTCAATCTTCGGTTGTCCCGAATGCTACTCCGCGTTGTCTAAAAATTCTTTAAACTTCTCGGCCCATTTGTCAAAAAAGCGTCTTCGCTCTTTTGGAGTATCGTCTGTTTCTTCGTCTTCAGTTTGGGCAACTGTTGTATCCTTATCATCTTTCGAGGCTTCCATTTCGGCAAACGACTTGGGTTGTGGTGTTTTCGATTTACTTTGTAAACTGTTTAACACCAATCCTACCGCCGTTGCAAACATCGGGCTGGTGGTTTCGGTATTGGTATCGCCCGCCAAATGCTCGTTGGGATACCCAATACGCGTATCCATTCCCGTAATGTATTCGGTCAATTGCTTGATGTGTTGTAACTGAGCGCCACCGCCTGTTAACACAATCCCTGCAATCAGTTTCTTTTTTTGCTCCTCGTGACCGTAATTTTTTATTTCCAAATACACCTGTTCGATGATCTCCACGACGCGTGCGTGAATAATTTTCGACAAATTCTTCAGTGTAATCTCCTTCGGTTCTCTTCCACGTAAACCCGGAATTGAAACGATTTCGTTGTCTTTATTTTCTCCCGGCCATGCCGAACCGAATTTTATTTTTAGCAACTCGGCCTGCTTTTCAATAATGGAACAGCCTTCCTTGATGTCTTCTGTAATTACATTTCCACCGAAAGGAATCACAGCCGTATGCCGTATAATTCCGTCTTTAAAAATGGCGAGATCTGTGGTTCCCCCTCCTATATCGATCAACGCCACTCCTGCCTCTTTTTCCTCCTGACTCAAAACCGCATTCGCCGAAGCCAAAGGCTCCAACGTAATTCCGGAAAGCTCCAGTCCCGAACTTTTTACACATCTTCCAATGTTTCGGATAGACGAAACCTGTCCTACCACTACGTGAAAATTTGCCTCCAGTCTTCCGCCGTACATTCCGATAGGCTCTTTAATTTCAGCCTGCCCATCCACTTTAAAATCCTGTGGCAACACATGAATTATTTCTTCCCCCGGAAGCATCACCAGCTTATGCACCTGATTACACAGTCGGTCTATATCTTCTTCGTCGATCACCTCGTCGCTGTTGCTGCGGGTGATATAATCGCTGTGCTGAAGGCTTCGTATATGCTGACCTGCAATCCCTACCACCACATCCTGGATTTTCATCCCTGAAGAGGTTTCGGCATCCTGCACAGCCTGCTGTATAGACTGAATGGTTTGTGTAATATTATTAACAACACCCCGATGCACCCCCAGACTTTTGGATTTACCAATGCCCAAAATCTCGACCTTCCCGTACTCATTCTTCTTGCCGATCATGGCAACGATCTTTGTGGTTCCAATGTCTAATCCTACAGCAATGTTGTCTTTTTCCATTCCTTATTTTTTTGTAGCTACTACCTGATTTTCAAACTCCAAATTCACAAAACTGTAAATTGTGAGTGTACTGTCTTCCTTTGTTTTCTTATAAAAGGCCTTAAAATTCTGAAACTTCTTCTCCATGTTTTCAGGTTTGCCAAATTGTACTAACAAATCGTGTTTTCTCAATTTCAAATCGATGGTTCCATCCCGTTTTACATGCAATCCCACCACACTGTTTTTCATAAAGGGATCCTTGTTAATTTTTAAAAGTAGGGGCGTTACTTCTTCAAAATTGGAATTGGATGTTCCTGTAATTAATGGCACTCTTGCCGAATAAACCCACGACAATGGCATCTTTTTGCCATCGGCGTCTAAATAATAATTAGGCGAAGCAGCGACGCGTCCAATTGGTTTACGTTGCTCTATTTTTGCACCTAAGGCGCCATCAACCGTTACAAACACTTCAGCATCACGGATCATAGGGTTTTTTAAGAGCCTATCCTCCATCTCTTTCAAAACTAAAGTTTCTTTATCGATACTGGTAGCGCTATCAGTATTTTGTATTAACAATTTATTAACCGTGCTAACCGTGATAAACGGGTCGCTTTCATCGATAAATTCAACCTCAATTTTCGTGATTTTCCGGATGTCATTTCGGCGTTTTGTAAAGCTGAAAAGAAACACGATAAATCCGCTTAGCACCAAAAATTTTATGAGTCCCCAATTAATCTTCATCGCTCAATTTTTTAGTTATTTTTTGCACTTCTGCACCAATATCGCCCGCGCCTACCAACAATTGAATGCGGGCGCCCGATGCCTTCATTTTTTGCACTAATGCTTCTTTTGAAATCAAAGCCTTACTTTCCCGGGAAACCTGATCTAACAACCACTTGGAAGTGATTCCTTGAATTGGTTCTTCGCGTGCCGGATAAATTTCCAATAACAGCACCTCGTCAAACTGCGACAGACTTCGGGCAAAACCGCTTCCAAAGTCTCTGGTTCTGCTGAACAAATGCGGCTGAAAAACAATTAATTTCTTGTCGTTGGGATACATTTCACTCACCGCCTGATACAGGGCGTCAATCTCGGTAGGATGGTGCGCGTAATCGTCTATCACCACCAAATCATCGGTTTTAATTCGATAGGAGAATCTACGTTGCACTCCCTTAAAATTTTGTAAAGCTTCGGGCAGACCGGGTGTTGGGATACCGGAAAGAATGGCCATGCCCAAAGCTGTTACCGCATTATGTAGGTTGTGATGTCCGGGGAGATTAAAAACAAGGTCTTTTATGGTTTCATGAGGTGTTTTCAAATCAAAAATATAGCTGCCGTCATGGATTCGGACATTCCGTGCTTCGAAATCGGCTTCCTCATCCACAGCCACTGTTTGTCCTTCTAAAGGCAATCCCTTTTTAAAGAGTAAATGCTGTTTATTGGGCAATAAATTTGCAAAACTTCTAAAGGCGTCTTCAATAGTAGCAGAGTCTCCGTAAATGTCCAAATGATCTGCATCCATGGAGGTCACACAGGCAATATCCGGGCGAAGTGTTAAGAACGATCTGTCAAATTCATCTGCTTCCACTACAGTAATTTCGGTGCCTTTACTTATAAAATTTGAATTGTAATTTTCGGCGATTCCACCTAAAAATGCTGTTACCGGCATATTACAGGCCGCCATAAGGTGTCCCAGAATTGCCGAAGTAGTTGTTTTGCCGTGTGTTCCTGCAACCGCCAAACACAACGTATTTCGGGTTACTTCTCCTAACAGCGCCGCTCTTTTTACTACGGAATAGTTTTCGGTCTGAAAATGAGTCAGAATACTACTTGCTCTGGGAATGGCAGGTGTATACACGATTAACGATTTTTCTTTATTCCGGAATAATTCAGGAATTTCCGAAACCGAATCTGTAAACGTAACCCCAATCCCCTCTTGCTGCAAGGCATCGGTTAGTTCACTGGGTGTTTTGTCGTATCCGAAAACATCCTTCCCCAACAGCTTGCAATAGCGTGCCAGAGCGCTCATGCCAATGCCGCCAATGCCTACAAAGTAAAAAGATTGTATGTCCCGGATTTCTTTCATTAATTCGATTTCAATAATTTTTCAATTTCGGCTACGATGGCTTTGGTAGCGTTGGGTCGTGCCAGTTTTTTGATATTTTCTGAAAGGGTTTTTTGTTGTTCTTCTGAAGCCAATAAGGCAGAGAACTCAGTTTCAAACCTGCTTTCCAATTCGCTTTCCTTTAATAATAACGCTGCATTTTTTTCTGAAATTGCCATGGCGTTCTTGGTTTGGTGGTCTTCGGCCACATTGGGCGACGGAATAAACAGTACCGGTTTCCCTACCAAACAAAGTTCAGAAACCGACAAGGCACCGGCTCTGGAGATGATAAAGTCGGCTGCAGCATAGGCCAAATCCATTCTATTTAAAAACGTATGTACCTGTACGCTATCACTTCCTTTCCCGGAATACTCCGCCTCATAATATTTCCCGCATTGCCATATCACCTGAACCTCTTTTCCTTCAAAAAACGGTAATGACTTTTCAATTAGTTCATTTATTTTTTTTGCGCCCAGACTTCCGCCCAATACCAAAAGGGTCTTCTTATTCGCCTTCAGATTGAAAAATTGAATTGCTTCAGCTCGCTTAGTAGTCACGTCCAATAAATCTTGCCGCACCGGATTTCCGGTTAGCACCACTTTTTCAGAAGGGAAAAACCGTTCCATTCCTTCGTAAGCCACGCAGATTTTCTTCACGTTCCCTGCCAACCATTTATTGGTAATGCCCGCATGACTGTTCTGCTCCTGAATGAGACATGGAACATTTTGCTTTGAAGCAACACGTAGCAAAGGCGCACTCGCATATCCGCCGGTTCCTATGGCTACATCGGGTTTAAATTTTTTAAGAATTGCTTTCGACTTTAACAAACTGGAAACAAGTTTTAACGGAAAGGCTAAATTTTTAAGCGAAAGCTTTCGCTGCAATCCGGAAATCCAAAGTCCTTCGATCGCATATCCGGCCTGAGGCACCTTTTCCATTTCCATTCGGTCCTGAGCCCCAACAAACAAAAAAGCAGCATCGGGATAGCGCACTTTTAATTCGTTCGCAATCGCGACCGCCGGGTAGATATGACCTCCGGTTCCTCCTCCGCTTATTATGAATTTGTATGTCCTCTGTAAATTTTTCATTTCTTAGTTAAATATCACTATTAAGAAAAAAGACCGTTCCACTGCTAGAAAAAAGAAGTAAGACCGACTCCAGTAATTCCAAATAGTTTTTATATTTCATATCCTCCATTTTTTCTCTTTTCTCTTTTCTCTTTTCTCTTTTCTCTTTTCTCTATTCTCTTTTATCTATTCTCTAAATAGCCTCACTTAATACATCTAAAGGGTTTTGTTCTTTTTCTTCAGCTATTACAACCTCTCTTTTGGCGCTAACGCTTAAAATCATTCCCAGCGCCAAACAGGTCATCCAAATGGCACTACCTCCACTACTAATTAACGGCAAGGTTTTTCCGGTTACCGGAAACAATTCCACCGCCACTCCCATATTAATGAGCGCCTGAAACACTATGGGTAGACCTACGCCAATTACCAGTAATTTTCCAAACATGGAAGTTGCTTTATAGGCAACAATGACCAGACGAAATAACAACAAGAGGTATAGGAATAGTAAAAACAAGCCGCCCAGCATCCCGAATTCTTCCACGATAATGGCGTAGATAAAATCGGATGACGATTGCGGCAGGAAATTCTTCTGAATACTTTTTCCCGGGCCCAGACCTGTAATTCCGCCGGAAGCGATCGCTATTTTTGCCTTTTCAATCTGATAATCGGCTTCGGTGTCTTCTCCGTTTGAGAAATTCTCAATCCTACTCATCCAGGTATCTACCCTGTTCGGAAAAACTCCCGGAAAAGCCTTGGCTGTAAGCACGAACATTGTTAGTAAAAGCAGTCCCGCTCCCAACACAATCAAGAGGTATTTAAAAGGATAGCCCCCTATAAATACCAATACTACCACCATGGTAAAAATGATAGCCGTTGTCGATAAATTCGCAGGTAAAATTAATGCCAAGACCAAAAACACCGGTAACCACAAGGGCAATAGGGTCTCTTTAAAAGTGACCGTTTTATCCTTTATTCTGGAAAGATATCGGGCTACATAGGTTAATAAAACAACACCTGCGAGATTAGAAGTTTGAAAAGTCACGCCCACAAAAGGAACCCGTATCCAACGACTGGCGTTGGCACCGTCTATGGTGGTTCCCTCGGCCAAAGTGATAATCAACAACAAAACGACTACCGGCAGTGCGATAATGGACAGACCCCTAAAATAATGATAGGGAATTTTATGTACTCCGTATAAAATGGTGAAGCCCAATAATAAGTGTGCAAAATGTTTCAGCAAGAAAGGCAATGTGCTTCCGTCCCCGTACAAATAGGCCAGATTACTACTGGCGCTGTAGACGGGTAAAAAGGAAAACAAGGCGAGCAGGCCTACTACCGCCCAAATGGTTTTATCACCTTGTATATGCTTAAATATTTGCTGCATGAATCATTTCATTTTTATAAATTCCGAACGGCATCTTTAAATTGACGTCCGCGATCTTCGTAGTTTTCAAAAAGATCAAAACTTGCACAAGCCGGAGACAACAGCACAGTTTCTCCTCGACTTGCCATTCTATATGCCACCTGAACAGCATCTTGCATCGATTGGGTTTCCACCATAATGTCGACTACATTACCAAAGGCATTTATAATTTTTTGATTGTCGACCCCCAGACAAATAATGGCCTTTACCTTTTCGTTTACCAACGGCAACAACTCACTATAATCGTTACCCTTGTCTTCGCCTCCAACAATCCAAACTGTTGGAGTTTCCATGCTGTCTAAGGCATAAAACGTCGCATTGACATTGGTTGCCTTGGAATCGTTTATATAAAGCACTTTGTTAATTTTAAGCACTCTTTCCAAGCGATGCTCTACACCTTGGAAGCTTTCCATGCATTCCCTGATGGTGGTTTTCCTGATTTTTAGCAGGGTGGCTACCGTCGAGGCGGCCATTGCGTTCTTTAAATTGTGCTGTCCTTGTAATCCTAGTGTTGCGATTGGCATAGTGAGATTTGTATTATCTATTGTTAGTATTATGTTGTTGTCTTTTATAAATGCTCCTTTTTTCAGTTCCTTTTTTAATGAAAAAGGGAGTAATTGTGATTGTATGGGATGCTGCTGAAGCCATTTGTTTATTTCCGCATCGTCTGCGTCGTAAATGAAATAATCCTCGGGCGTCTGATTCATTGCAATCCGGAATTTTGAAGCGATATAATTCTCATAATTGTAATCGTATCGATCCAAATGGTCCGGGCTTAAATTGGTTAATACTGCTATGTGCGGTCTAAAAGTTTCGATGCCGTCCAGCTGAAAGCTGCTCAATTCCAGTACGAAATTTTCGTACACGTCTTCGGCGACTTCTTCGGCAAAACTCTTTCCTATATTTCCGCCCAAAGCCACATTCAATCCGCCTTGTCGAAGCAATTCGTACGTAAGTGTTGCTGTGGTGGTTTTTCCATTGCTTCCCGTAATCCCTACTATGATTGCCTTTGTATATTTTGAAGCAAATTCAATTTCAGAAATTACAGGAATACCTTTCGCCTTCAGCTTAACAACCATTGCAGCCGTATCTTTAATTCCGGGGCTTTTCATAACTATAGTTGCTGAAAGCACCTTCGCTTCGGTATGACCGCCTTCTTCCCATTCAATCTCATTATGTATAAGAACTTGTTTGTAATGCTCTTTTACTTTTCCGAAGTCTGACACAAACACTTCAAACCCCTTCTTTTTTCCTAGAATGGCCGTTCCCACTCCGCTTTCCCCCGCGCCCAATATGACCAGTCGTTCTGCCACTTCTATCTTATTTTTAGAGTGACTATTGTTAAAATCGCGAGAAAAATTCCCACGATCCAAAACCGTGTTACTATCTTACTTTCGTGAAATCCTTTTATTTGATAGTGATGGTGCAAGGGTGACATTCTGAAAATCCTTCGGCCTTCCCCAAATTTCTTTTTGGTGTATTTAAACCAGCTTACCTGCATCACGACCGAGAGGTTTTCCATAAGGAAAATTCCGCAGAGAATAGGGATAAGCCATTCCTTCCGAATCGCAATTGCGATCACGGCTATGATACCTCCAATAGTCAAACTCCCTGTATCGCCCATAAATACCTGTGCCGGAAAGGCATTGTACCATAGAAATCCGATGAGCGCTCCCACAAAGGCTGTTATAAAAATGGTCATCTCGCCCGTGTTGGGGATGTACATAATATTGAGATAGTCTGAAAACACCACATTCCCCGAAACCCATGCGAAGATGGCGAGTGTAATCGCAATAATCGCCGAAGTTCCTGCAGCCAGACCATCGATACCATCGGTTAGATTGGCACCATTAGAAACCGCCGTAATAATAAAGATGACAATGGGAATGAAAATAAGCCAGGCATATTTTTTATAATCATCACCTGCCCAGGCTATTAATCGTTCGTAATTAAATTCGTTTTCCTTGACAAAAGGAATGGTTGTTAATAATGTTTTTTCTTCGGGATAGAATTCTCTTGGTGAACTTTGGGTGATTAATTCGGAATCGTGCTTCGGATTTACTTTTTCACGTTTTACCGTAATATCCGGATGAAAAAACATGGTTGCACCCACTATAATTCCCAACCCCACCTGACCAATCACTTTAAACTTACCCGGCAATCCCGCCTTATCGTTTTTAAACTTCTTTAAATAATCGTCTATAAACCCGATAGTACCCATCCACAGCGTGGTTACCAAAAGTAAAATCACATAAATGTTTTCCAACTTTGCAAAGAGCAAGACCGGGATAATTGTGGCAAGAATGATAATAATTCCGCCCATGGTGGGAGTTCCGGCCTTTTCGTTCTGCCCCTCAAGTCCTAAATCTCTAATGGTTTCTCCAAGTTGTTTTCTTTGCAGGTATTTAATTATTTTCTTTCCGTAAACCGTTGCAATAATTAGAGACAAGATTACTGCCAATGACGCTCTGAAAGTGATAAACTGAAACAGACTCGCCCCCGGCAATTGATACGTTTTCTCTAGATATTCGAACAAATAATACAGCATATACTATTTATTTAGGGCGTTAATTAGTTGGTTTACAATTTTAAAATCATCAAAGTCGAAGCGCTCTCCTTTTATTTCCTGATAGGTTTCATGACCTTTCCCGGCCACCAAAATGATATCTCCTCCTGAAGCCATCTGACAGGCAGTTTTTATGGCTTGTTTTCTATCGGCTATGGAAAGGGTTTTCTTAAAATGCTCTGCCGGAACACCGGCCTCGATTTGTTCTATGATGGTGTTGGGGTCTTCACTTCTGGGGTTGTCGCTGGTAAAAATCACTTTCGTGCTAAGACTCGCAGCAATGTTGCCCATTTTAGGTCGCTTGGTGGTGTCTCTGTCGCCACCACAGCCAACCACCGTGATCAATTCCTCGTTCCCGGTGCGAATACTATTGATAGTTTCCAACACATTTTTTAAGGCATCGGGCGTATGTGCGTAATCAACTATGGCGGTTATATTTTTTTCTGAAACTGAATATTGAAATCTCCCATCCACACTCTCCAAAACACTCATTAACTGAAGCACTTCCAAGGTTTCCAACCCGAGTAATTCGGCGGTAGCATAAATTGCCAAAAGGTTATAGGCATTGAAATTTCCGATTAGTTTTACCCATAATTCCTGATTGTTAATTTTCAGCAACAAACCCGTAAACTGATTTTCAAGAATCTGCGCCTTGTAATCGGCATACGATTTCAAAGCGTAGGTGTATTTTTTAGCCTGCGTATTCTGAAGCATCACTACGCCGTTCTTATCGTCTGTATTCACAAGTGCAAAAGCCGTTTTCGGCAAACGGTCGAAGAATAATTTTTTTACATCCCGGTACTCTGCAAAATCTTTGTGATAATCTAAATGATCGTGTGACAGGTTGGTGAAAATTCCACCCGCAAAATGCAAGCCTTCGGTACGCTTTTGATGGATTCCGTGAGAACTCACTTCCATAAAACAAAAACTCACACCGGTATCAACCATTTCGCGTAAATACCTGTTAATAGTTAGCGAATCGGGAGTAGTATGTGTAGCGGCATATTGTGTGTCTCCCACCATTATCTTTACGGTGGAAAGCAAGCCTGCTTCGTATCCGGCCGACTTAAATAAACTATACAACAAGGAAGTGACTGTAGTTTTTCCGTTGGTGCCTGTAACACCTACCAACTTAAGTGCTTCGGAAGGGTTCTCGTAGTAATTGGCTGCCATAATTGCCAGGGCACGATGTGAGTCCTCTACCTGCACGTAGGTAATCCCGTTGATAATAGCATCGGGAAGTGTTTCACAAATAATGGCGATGGCACCTTGATCTGCAGCCTTTTTTATAAAGTCGTGTCCGTCTGAAACTGTTCCGTGAATTGCGATAAAGACATCGTCCAGACTTACTTTTCTGGAATCGAATTCTATATTCCGAATTGCCACAGAAGTATTTCCTATCACCTTTTCGATAGTTACCTTGTACAGTATGTCTTTTAATACTATCATGATAATTGTAATACTATTTGTGAGCCCTTTTTAATAGGTTCTCCCGATGGAATAGATTGAGATGTAACACTGCCGTTTCCAACAATTTTCACTTTTAAACCTAAATTTTCCAGGAGGGAGACTGCGTCCATTCCTGCCATTCCGGCAACATTGGGCATTTTTTGAAAGCGGGTTTGTGCTTTGGCATAATAGCCATCAAAATCCTTTTTCATTGAGGGGTCTTCGGCATCTACGTTGGCAACTTCAATTAGTAGAGGTGCATCCGTAAATATTTTTTGCGCGATTCTTTTAAAAACAGGACCCGAAACATCTGCTCCGTAATAGCCTTTTTTAATACTGGGTTTATGTATTACCACAATACAGGAGTACTTGGGGTTATCGGCAGGAAAATACCCCGCAAACGACGAAACATAGCGTCGGTTCGACGCCCAGTCGGCCATCCAATATTCGGTTTGAGCCGTTCCTGTTTTTCCCGCCATGGAGAAATCTGGTGAATACAACGATTTTCCGGTGCCACGTTGTACTACATTCTTTAAGATTTCCTGTATTTCCTTTATGGTTTTATCGGAGCAGATCCTCGGATTGGTAACCTCTGTATCGTACACGTCCACTTTTTTATTCATCGCCCTTACTTCTTTTATAAATCTGGGCTTCACCATCACCCCATCATTGGCAATGGCATTGTAAAAATTGAGAGTTTGAAGCGGTGTAAGTCTCAGGTTATAGCCATAGGCCATGGACGGTAAGGCATTTTTACTCCATTTTGAATGTCCGGGCTCGGGAATAAAAGGAACTCCTTCGCCTTTAATGGCCACTCCGGTTTGTTCGGTGAGATGCCAGCTTTTTAGACGGTCAATTAATTTATTCGGATTTTTCGAATAGTTTTCATCGATCAGCGTAGCCAAGCCAATGTTGGAAGAAACTTCCAATGCTTTAGCCGCCGAAATCTTTCCGAAACCACCCCGATGCGAATCATAAATCTTACGTTTGTAAAATACTTTTACGCCTTTTCCGGTGTCTACCACCGTGCTGGTGTCGATAACCTTGTCTTCCAAAGCAGCCATCAACGCCATAACCTTAAAGGTTGATCCGGGCTCGTGGGATTCGCCAATGGCGTAGTTTAATTTCTCGTAATACGTCCCGTCACTTGTACGCCCCAAATTGGAAACAGCCTTAATTTCACCGGTGGCTACTTCCATCACAATTACGGTCCCGTGTTCGGCCTCGTAGTACTCCAATTGCTTTAACAAAGCATGATGGGCAATATCCTGAATGTTTACATTGATGGTAGAAACAATGTCGTAACCGTCCAGGGGTTCAATTTCGTTGTCGTCGTATACGGGCTTCCACTGTCCTTTTGCAATTTTTTGTTTCAGTCTACGCCCCTCCTTGCCTCTTAAAAATTCGTCGAAAGCACCTTCCAGTCCGACCGAATAGTACCCGGGCTTGTCCTTTCGCTGATTCCCAACAGTCCTTTCAGCTATTTTCCCCATGGGGTGCTCTCTTACAGTGCGCTGTTCGACTATGATTCCGCCTTTATAAGGCCCTAGCTTGAAAAGTGGCATGTTTTTCACTTTTATATAATCTGAATAGCCTAAATTTTTCACAACCGACATATAGCGGTCTTTATTGGCGCGAGCTTTTCTGAAACTATTCTGATAATACGAACTGGGTTTGCCGAAGGCTTTAGACAAAGCATTGGAAAGCGGGACTAAATTTTCTTTAAAGTTTTCGGAAGAAACCGTCACAGCGTCAAATCGGATATCGTATTTGGGCACTGAAGTTGCCAAAAGACTTCCGTCATCGGCGTAGACATTCCCTCTGTTTGCGGGAATTACAAAGTTCTTGGTTGTATTTTTTAACGCGAGCTCCCTGTATTTATCGCCGTCAACAAACTGAATATTTACCAGTTTCACGGTAATGGCTATCGCAAAGATGAACATACATCCGGCGACAAAATACAGGCGGTTTAATATGTTCTTTTCTTCTACTGCCACCGCGTTACTTTTTTGTTGTGATTTTGATTTTTTGAGGCGGCGTGACCGATATTTCTAATCCTCGTTTCGCCATTGCCGCAATTATTTTGCTTTCCATTTTGGTTTGCATGAGCTGCATTCGTATATCTACATACTCGCTCTTTAACTCTTTCACCTCGTTGTTCAACTGCGCAATGCGATGTACTTTTTTATCGGCACTGTGTGAACTTGCTATCATAATCAAGGCGAGCACCGACAAGAAAATAATGAGACGCCAGTTTTTAAAAGCGTCGTCGCTCACCAAAAATTTACCTTTTATGAGGTTGTAAAAATTCTTCTTCATTTTTATCGTTTCGGCTCCGCTCAACTACTATTTGTGGAGCGCAGATTCGAATTATTTACTATAATTTTTCGGCAATTCGCAGCTTTGCACTGCGAGCCCTGCTATTTTCTTTAATTTCTTTTTCTGAAGGAATTATAAACTTCCCAACGGGTTTAAACGGAACTTCAGCCCTTCCAAAAACATCTTTTTCGACCTCCCCTTCAAACAAACCGTTGCGCATAAATCGCTTTACCAAACGATCTTCCAAAGAGTGATACGAGATCAAACTAAGTCTACCTCCGGGTCGAAGCACGTCTTCAGTTTGAATTAAAAATTCCTTTAATGCTTCCAATTCCTGATTCACTTCAATACGAATAGCCTGATAGATTTGCGCCAGAATTTTATTCTCTCTGTGCTTCGGAAGAAATCTTCCCAATGCTTTTTTTAATTGATCACTGGATTTGATGGGCTCCTGCGCACGAGCATCAACAATTACTCTGGCCATTCCCGCAGCAGCACGTAATTCGCCGTACTGAAACAACACACCTCGCAGTTGAGCTTCTTCGTATTTATTCACCACATCGTAGGCTGAAAAAGCACTACCCTGATTCATACGCATGTCTAAATCTGCTTCAAAACGCGTTGAAAATCCGCGTTCGGCGATATCGAATTGATGTGAAGAAACACCAAAGTCGCCTAAAATTCCGTCTACAAGCTTGTGTCCGTAAAAACGTAAGAAGCGCTTAAGAAATCTGAAGTTTTCATTAACCAATAAAAACCTATTGTCGTCGATAACATTCCTAAGCGCATCTTTGTCTTGATCGAATGCAATTAATTTCCCTTTTTCACTAAGTCTGTTTAATATTTCTTTCGAGTGACCCCCGCCGCCAAAAGTGACATCCACATAAACCCCATCGGGGTGGATGTTAAGGCCATCAACCGTTTCTTCCAATAATACCGGTCTATGATATTCCATTAGCAGCATCACTTGCGTCTCCCATTACTTCTTCAGCCAAATCTGCAAAATCGTTTGCAGCATCATTTATTGCTTGTTCGTATTTATTTTTATCCCAAATCTCTACGATATTTATGGCCGAAGAGATTACAATTTCTTTAGATATACCCGCGAAAGACAAGAGGTCCTTTGGGATTAGTAATCTACCTGTTGCATCCAACTCCACCGTTTTTAAGCCTGCCGTAAAACGTCTTATAAAATCGTTGTTCTTGCGATTGAAACGATTGAGCTGCCCCATTTTCTGCATTAAAGCATTCCACTCGTCCATAGGATACATTTCCAAACACGGCTGAAATACGGCGCGTTTTATCACAAAGCCGTCTGCCATAACCGGAGTAAGTTGCTTCTTAAGAGGAGCGGGCATCATGAGCCTTCCTTTTACATCTGCTTTGCACTCGTATGTCCCTATTAGGTTGAGCATTAAGGGTGTTGTTTTGGTAAATTTTAAATTCAAATATAGAGAACTTTTCCCACATTTTACCACATTTTACCACATTGTTGATAAGTTTTACCACCCACTAAACGTATGAGATTGTATTTGCAATTTTTTGAAGCCCATTTAAAATTGAATCAGTGAAATAAATTTGTTTACTTTTGCCTTTGTTAACAGCATTAACCGGAATGACGAATAAATTAAAGAAAGAAGGTAAATTCAGCTACGTAGAATTAGGGGAAGGTACCCCAATAATTGTGTTACACGGACTTATGGGAGGTCTGAGTAATTTTGACGGAGTGACCGGTTTTTTTCCACCTAAAGGCTATAAAGTTGTAATCCCTGAATTGCCTATCTACAAGATGTCTTTGCTAAAAACCAATGTAAAGAACTTTGCAAAATACGTTTCAGAATTTATTGATCACATAGGCTATAAAGATGTTATTTTGTTGGGAAATTCATTGGGAGGACACATTGGCCTGCTTTGCACAAAATTGTACCCTGAAAAAATAAAAGCACTTGTTATTACGGGAAGTTCGGGTCTGTATGAGAGCGCCATGGGTGAAAGTTATCCGAAGCGCGGAGATTACGATTATATTCAGAAAAAGGCAGAAAATGTTTTTTACGACCCAAAAATAGCAACCAAAGAAATTGTCGATGAAGTGTACGCCACTGTCAACGACAGAACCAAATTAATTAGAACTCTTGCCATTGCCAAAAGTGCCATTCGACACAATATGTCGAAGGATCTTCCTCATATGAATACCCCTACCTGTATTATTTGGGGAGAAGACGATAATGTTACACCTCCGGCCGTTGCCAAAGAATTTCATGAATTACTACCCGATTCCGATTTATTCTGGATTGCCAAATGCGGGCATGCAGCAATGATGGAACATCCTAACGAATTTAACGATTTGCTTTACGCCTGGCTGCAAGAGCGAAAGTTTTAATTATTTACCATGCAAATCAAATCGGCAGAATTTATCATGAGCAACAGCGATGTTGCCAAATGCCCCAAAGACAGATTCCCAGAATATGCCTTTATTGGGCGCTCTAACGTTGGAAAATCTTCGCTCATCAATATGTTGATGCAACGCAAAAATCTGGCTAAAACCAGTGGACGCCCCGGAAAAACACAGTTAATAAATCATTTTTTGGTAAATAAAAACTGGTATCTGGTCGATTTACCGGGTTATGGCTATGCCAGAGTATCCAAAAGTGCCAAGAAAACCTTCCAGAAATTTATAACCGATTATTTCAATAAAAGAGAACAAATGGTGCTGGCTTTTGTCCTGGTAGATTGTCGCCACGAACCTCAGCCTATCGATTTGGAATTTATGCAGTGGATGGGAGAAAATCAGGTGCCGTTTTCCATTGTTTTCACCAAAGCCGACAAATTAAAACCCAATGCCTTGCTTCGGAATATCGAAGCGTATGCTCAGAAAATGCTGGAAACCTGGGAAGAAATGCCTTCCTATTTTGTGACTTCGGCAAGTAGCAGTGAAGGCCGAGATGAATTGCTTCAATACATAGACAGCGTTAATCAGGATTTAAACGCTTCGTAAAAGTTGCTGCCGGTGCTTCAGAAAGAGTAAATAACCCCTACTTCACTATTTTTTCAGCTCCAATTTTTCAGCAAAATAATCACAAAAATCGCGCATGGTAGCGCTCATTTTATCATCGTTTGTAGCACGTTGAAAAGTATCGGCCATCGCACTAAGTGTTTGATGAAAGAAGATTTTCATCTCGTCCAGCGGCATGTCTTTGGTCCAAAGATCAATACGCAGTGCCTCCTTACTATTGTGATCCCAAACCGATAAGAAAACGGCTTTGGCTTCTTCATTGGCTACGCCGCCATCCTTGGCAGACCATTGCAGTTTTTCAGGAATTTTATTCGCGTCGAGCGCTACTTTGATATTAATTTCGGAAGTATGTTCGGCCATTATTTCTTTGGTTTGTATTTTGAATTTTTAAATATTTCGTCTGCGTCCAACATCATCAACTGTTGCACACTCACAGTATTATTTTCCATATAGGAACGCACTATCTGCCACCCCAGGAAGCGCCCGGTCATTCCGGGAGATTCGTTGTCAATTTCGAGATAAAATTTGGAAAACGGTGCCGGATTAATAAATCTGGGAGGTAATTTGGTATCGGTGCTGTATAAAAGTTCGTTCTCCACAAAATAACGCCACATGTCCAGTGAATTGTCCTGCGCCCAAAGATATTCCGCTTCGGTGAAACCTATCTTATCGGCATCACTGGTTTCGGGCAACCAAAGATCTTTGAGATATAATTCTTTTCCATAGTAGATCATTTGCGCTAAAAGCGTTCTATCTGCAGGCTTTGAAACGAGACGTCTTGCATATTCCGAAGCTACGTCCGGCATAATTTGCGATGCATTCATCGTCTTAACTGTATAGTTTTGAATACCATCGTAAAAGGGATGTTCGGAACCTAAATAAGTATCTAATGCAATGACCAGTTTATTGTCGCTCAGCAGCACTTTGTTCCTATAATCCACATCGGAAGTTGTGGTATATACAATAGGTGTGGTAAAAAGCGGAAAGTAGAATTTTATATGTTTAAACAGGGAGGTAAGCCCATCTTCAAGCTGCGAATTATCGGGAAATTGTTTTACCACTTCCGCATGCAACTCTTTTTGCAAAGTATCCTGAAGTCTAGCTATCCAAAGACTGTCGGGATATTGCGCCGGGAAAAATACAGGATATTGTTGTTTTAATTCCTGCAAGTTTTCAACAGATGCCGCACCAAAAACTTTGTCGAAACGATCTATTGTTACTTCCATGGGAATGGCTTCGATTTCTTTTTCGACATCCGATTTCGAATCACATGACAATAGCAACAGACTTACGAGCAGTACAAGGTAGATTTTCATCACAACAGTGGTTTGGCTAGTGTTTAACGTCATTCCCTTTTTTAAATTTTACTTTTAGCTTACTTTTGCGATGCAAAGGTATTATTATTATCGTTTAAACGTAGCAAAATGCAAACCGAAAAAGTAGCAAATCACATTGTCAATTGGTTAAAAGAGTATGCTGTAAAAGCCAATATGGATGGTTTTGTGGTTGGTGTGAGCGGCGGAATTGATTCGGCTGTGACATCTTTTCTATGTGCTAAAACGGGAATGAGAACGCTTTGTGTCGAAATGCCAATACATCAGGCCGAAAGTCAGGTGACACGTGGCCGAGAACATATTGCACTATTAAAAAAACAATTCGCCAACGTAAGTGATGTGTGTGTGGATCTCACCCCGGTTTTTGAAGAATTCAAAAAACAAGCTCCTTCTACCGAAGACGATCGGTTTTTAGACTTAAGTTTGGCCAATACACGAGCGAGATTACGTATGACAACCTTGTACTACTTCGCCGGGCTTCACAGATATTTGGTTGCCGGAACCGGGAATAAAGTTGAAGATTTCGGGGTGGGCTTTTTTACAAAATACGGCGATGGCGGTGTGGATCTTAGCCCAATCGCTTCTCTGCTAAAAAGTGAAGTCTATGAAATTGGACGTTTTTTGAAGGTGCCTGCATCTATTTTAAAAGCGGCACCAACCGACGGACTTTTTGGTGATAGCAGGACCGATGAAGATCAAATTGGTGCCAGCTACGATGAGTTGGAATGGGCCATGCAAATGCAAGCAGAAGGAAAATCGAATAATGACTTTTCCGGGCGCAAAAGAACGGTTTTTGACCTCTATTTAAAGCTCAATAAAGCCAACCAACATAAAATGGTACCCATTCCTGTATGTGAAATCCCTCCTGCATTCAGAGAATAACAGTTATTTAACGAGTTTTCTTGAAGTTGAACGAATTTAATCTTAAGTGATTTATCTTTTTTTTAGATTTGATTTGTAGTATAAATATTACAAAAACCTCACACTTTTAGCATTGGAGTTGTTTTAAGTGTCTTTCGCATAGTAAAAGACTATAAAATGAAGAAAATCTTTATTGCAGATCATCACCCGGTTACGCGCAAAGGTATTGCGTGTATGCTGAAGAAAAACGCCAACTACACCATTATTGGTAAGGCAAATAATGGCGACGAATTATATAAATGTTTAGAAGAGAGCGAACCCGATATCCTTATCATGGAAATCGATATGCCGCACATAAACGGAATTAATGCGCTTCGAAGTATTAAAACCGAATTTCCTAAAATGAGGGTGCTTATATTTTCTACCCATCCTGAAGAAATTTACGCTCTGCGTTCTATCAAATCGGGAGCCGCAGGATATGTGCCCAAAACGGCATCAACCAAAGTTTTCTTAAAAGCATTAAAACAAATCTCCAAAGGAGGCATTTTCTTAAACGAAGAATTGACTTCTACTTTCACCAGCAGGAATGTGGGTGAGACCAGCGCTATTAGCCGATATAAAAAATTATCTTCACGCGAAATTGAGGTATTGAATTTGCTTTCCAGCGGAAAACGCAATAAAGACATTGCAAATGCACTTAACATTAACGAAAAAACGGTAAGTACGTATAAAACTCGTTTGCTGAAAAAATTGAAAGTGGATAATCTGGCCGATTTAATACATCAGTCAAGAATGTTTCAATTCGGGTAATTAGAGCACCCTGTTTAATTTTTCTGAAAGTACTGTGCGTAGGGTATTGTAATCTCTTATATTTTCAAGCACCGTACTCTTCTCTTCTGTAGTGTCATCCTTCAGCTCGACTGCCAGTTCCATAATTTTTTGAGACACCAGATGTCTTCTTAAATTCAAAATTGTTTCACTAACAATTTGGGGTATGGTTTGATTCTTTTCCTTTACATATATTTCCTTCCCCTCCCAGTTGTGTAACTGATATTTTTCTTCCTCCATTAATATGTCTGAAATTGTTTCAGCCACTGAGGCATCCAATTCGTTTATAAGGGTATTGATTTGAAAGTCGGAATCCTGATTTAATTTATTGATAATTTCAAAATAGACCTCCTTAAAACTTTCATTTGCAAATTCAATTTCATCTTCTTGCAGGTCCAAATAAATCTTTTCGAAGACCTTTGCTTTTACAATTTCAGGTTTAAAGGCAATTCCACCTTTTTCATCGGCCTCGAGTATTAAATCTTCAAAATCTTCTTCAACCGTACCATACAACAACAGTAATTCGATGATTTTTCGCTCCAATTCGTATTGCACATCAACCTTCTCGGAAGTATGTTTTTCCGATGGAATTACTTCAAACTCCTGTCTAGTGGTTTGCGGTTTCTTGGAGGCATCTCTTTTTTCCTTCTGAAGTATTTGCGCCAGCGTGTTAAACAACACTTCTTCACTTATGTCCATAATCCGGGAACACTCCTGAATATAAACTTCTCGTTTAATCACATCCGGGATTTTAGAAATACTCACTACCATATCCCGAATGGTATCCGCCTTCTTTACCGGATCATTCTTAGCCTCCGAAGCCAATAGCGAAGCCTTAAAGTTGATAAAGTCCCCGGAGTTTTCTTCCAGATACACAGTGATCTCTTCCAGCGAATTGTTTTTCGCGAAACTATCCGGATCCTCGCCTGCAGGGAAGGTGCAAATCTTGACATTCATCCCTTGCTCCAGAATAAGATCTACTCCACGCAAGGAAGCCCTTACTCCGGCCGCATCGCCGTCAAATAATAAGGTAATGTTCTTGGTAAGACGGTTAATTAAGCGAATCTGTTCGGGCGTTAACGCTGTCCCCGAAGAGGAAACCACATTGTGAATTCCGGCCTGGTACATTTGTATTACGTCTGTATATCCTTCCACCAGATAACAGTTGTCTTCTTTTGCAATGCTTTGTTTGGCATGAAAAATACCGTACAACACCTTGCTCTTATGATAGATATCACTTTCGGGCGAATTAAGGTATTTTGCCGCTTTTTTATCGCTCGTTAAAATTCGACCTCCAAAACCCAACGTCCTACCGCTTAAACTCACAATAGGAAACATCACCCGTCCTTTAAATCGGTCAAACTGCTTTTCTTCCTTTACAATGGTGAGCCCCGTTTTTTCGAGATAATCGAGCGTATAGCCCTTTTTTACCGCATGACCGGTAAAGGCATCCCAGGCATTGGGGGAATAGCCCAACTCGAACTTTTTGATAATTTCATCGGTAAAACCTCGCTCTTTAAAATAGCTGAGCCCAATGGCTTTGCCTTCTTCAGTTTTTAAAAGTGTATTGTGAAAATAGTCTTTGGCAAATTCGCTTACCAAATAATGACTCTCCCGTTCGTTGGCCAGTTCCTTTTGTTCGGTCGATTGCTCTGTTTCTTCAATCTCGACACCGTACTTTTTCGCCAAGTATTTTATGGCTTCAGGGTAGGTAAAATGTTCGTGCTCCATTAAGAAAGCCACCACATTCCCTCCTTTTCCGCTGGAAAAATCCTTCCAAATTTGCTTTACGGGCGAAACCATAAAACTGGGAGTGCGTTCGTCACTAAAAGGGCTGAGACCTTTGTAGTTGCTACCCGATTTTTTAAGATGTACAAAATCCCCAATAACCTCCTCTACTCGGGCAGTTTCGAACACATTATCTATGGTGGTTTTTGAAATCAATCGGAATTTTTTTCAGAAAAAAAAGATACACAAATTTAAGGGTTTCACTCTTCAGAAAACAAAAAAAGGCCTCATAACTTGAAACCTTTTTTACTATCATTATACAGGGAGTGTTAGTCCATGTCGAAACGCAGTCCCAGCGAAATATTGCGCATATCTACCGGATTGTCCTTAAAAATAGGATTTAAATCATACTTTACATACAAAGCGGTTTCGCGCCATCCAATATAACCACTCACCCCGTATACAAATTTGTTTACGTTGTAATCGGCTTTCAACTTTTGTTTCACATCTTCTCCGTCTTCTGTAAATTTAAGTTTCTGTCGGGCTCCCAGGTTAAAACCGGCATATCCTCCCAGTCCAACCTTAATTTGATTATAGGTGGAATATCGAAAATAATCCTTTTGTTCCATCTTTCTGGAAGGTCCAAATTCGAAATGCACGGGAAATACCAGATTGTCCATTCTAAACTTCGATTTGTCCAGATCCAGAGGATATTCCATCAATTGGGTTTGAGCTCCGGTATCCACAAAATAACGATTGTCCGTTGGCTTTAATCCGTTAAACTGAAACGAGAAACCATACTTTATACGCAGCCAATTGCTTTCCTTAAAAACGCGGGTTTTCCAGGCCCAGCCAATTTCGGCAAAACGACTTCCACCAATTTTAAAGTCGGAATCTCCCAACGATTCCCCTTGAGTAATCACATTGTTTAATCCAACAGCAAATACAAAGTCGCTGTAGGTACGTCGGTCGTAATTTACCTTGTCATCGTCGTAGTTTATGTCCAGAATATTACCTTTTCCAAAGATGGAAATGGTTAGTTTATCATTATTTTCAGCCAAAGAATCGTTGGCATTGCGTTCCAAAAGCGCCACTTTATTATCGATAATCGCCAGACGATTTTCGATGTTTAACGCACGTTTTTCGGCGGCTTCCTGTTTTAACCTTTCGGCTTCGACAATGGTAATCTCATTGTTTTCCAGGCGTAGGTTAATTGTTTCCACCTCCCGCTTAAGTGCATCCTTTTCTTCGTTTACAATGCTTTCCTTTGCGTTTTTTAATACTTCAATTTCGCCGGTGGAGGTCTCCTGTGCCATCGAATAAGACATAGCAAGTGCCCAGAGCACCGCAGCGATGCAAAATGTAACTAATTTCATAATGTTAGTGATTTTTAGGTTCCCGGGATTCGGGAACAGATTGATGAATGAATAAATTAATTGTTTCTTTCGGTTACAGCGGTGCGTATTTTTTGAAATCCGTCACCCAGCACATCAAATACCTTGTCTCTGAAACTACGCTCTAACTCCAGTTCTACATCCAGTAATAATGCAGTCGCATCTACTTTTTGTGTACCGGCAGTAAGGATTCGTTGGTTTTGAATTTCGCGTTGTGCTACGGCCAAAAGTGCATCCACTTCTCCGACTGTAATGGTTTGATTTGTTTTTTGAATTTCCTTCAACTTTGCGACAACTTCTTCTACTTTACTGTCTTCAAAAGAGATTCCTTGCTGTTTCTCAATAGCTGTATTTGCCACTTCAGCTTTTTGTTTAAGAGGTGTATTTACAGCTATGTCTTCTTTATACTTAGTTTGTTGTTTTTTCTGAACTTGTTGTATTTCGGTAGGGACCTTTTTATCTGAAACCGTTGCTTCAGAGGTATCTTCTTCCAAGGCAATTGCTTCGGAAGGAATTTCCTGAGGACTAGTTTCAGGATTTGTCTGTGATTCTGCTTCTTCCGAAATATTTTCGGTAGCGATTACTTCGTTCGATTCAATTTCGGAAGGACTAAAAACCAACGCTCCAATGATTAACAGTGCCGCAATACTCGCCGCGATGGCATACCACATCACTTTACTGCCTCCCTTTGTTTCTTCACCATCCAATCTGTTCTGCAAGGTGTTCCACGCTCCTTTTGAAGGTTGTAACTCCCGTTCCTGCAGCTTTTCTCTAATATTTTCTTCTAACTTAATGGGTGCCATAACTTATATTATTTTGTTTCACTTTCGCCTGAAGCATTTTTCGGGCTTTAAACAACTGCGATTTGGACGTGCTCTCACTTATTTGGAGCAATTCGGCTATCTCACTGTGCTTGTATCCCTCAACGGCATACAGCACAAAAACTGTTTTGTAGCCATCGGGAAGGGAATCGATCATTTTCTGAATTTCTTCCACCTCCAATTCGGTTTCGATATAAGCCACGTGCTCAATGGAATTCTCAATTTCGGCTTCGTCCTTAAAGTCGAATTTCTTATTCCTCCGCAATTCCGAAATCGACTCGTTCACCATAATTCTTCTAATCCAGCCTTCAAAACTGCCTTGCGCCTTATACGAATGCAGGTAGGTGAATACTTTTAAAAATCCGGTGAGCATCACCTCTTCAGCAATATCATTACTCTTTACATACTGTCTGCAAACACTTAGCATCTTTGGTGAAAACAGTTCGAACAACTCCTGTTGTGCACGTCTGTTCCCTTTTCCCGCCTTGGCAATAAGTTTCGTATAGTTTTTATGTAACGATATAATTTTCAAATGCACTTCGCTTTACACATGCTTCCATTTCTATAGACGCAGCTTGTTATAAAATAGTTGCCTGAAGGTAAAAAAGTTTTGGGGTTGTTTTTTCTGAAAAGGTCTCTTTATTTTTTTCGGTCGATCACATAATTTACCATCAACTCTAAAGAATCTTTGTAGGTTGAGGGCGGATACGACTGAAGCAACTGCAATGCCTCTTCCTGATAGGATTTCATTTTGGTCACCGCGTATTCGAGTCCGCCGGTTTTCTTCACAAAATCTATTACTTCCTGCACTCGTTTTTTATCCCTATTGTAGTTTTTGACAGAATTTATAAGCCAGGATTTCTCTTTGGCCGAAGCGTGATTGAGCGCATAAATTAACGGAAGCGTCATTTTTTGCTCCTTGATATCGATTCCCGTTGGCTTGCCAATTTTTTCCTTTCCATAATCGAAAAGGTCATCTTTAATCTGAAAAGCAATGCCTATCAATTCTCCAAATCTTCGCAAGTTTTCAACTTCTTCTTTTGAAGCATTTACCGATTGTGCCCCCATGGCACAACAGGCAGCGATTAAAGTAGCGGTTTTCTTCTGTATGATTTCAAAGTAGACTTCTTCGGTGATATCGAGTTTTCGGGCCTTTTCAATTTGAAGCAATTCACCTTCACTCATCTCACGCACTGCCACCGAAATAATTTTTAGCAAATCGAAATCGCCGTTATCGATGGAAAGTAGCAACCCTCTCGAAAGCAAATAGTCGCCCACCAACACCGCAATTTTATTTTTCCAAAGAGCGTTGATACTGAAAAAGCCCCGCCTCCGATTGCTGTCGTCAACTACATCATCGTGTACGAGGGTGGCAGTATGTATTAACTCAATCACTGAAGCTCCGCGATAGGTGCGGTCATTTACTTCTCCGTGATTGGTCATTTTGGCGATAAGGAACACAAACATGGGCCGCATTTGTTTTCCTTTTCGGTTTACAACATAATGCGTTATACGGTTGAGGAGGGAAACTTTGGAAGACATGGAAACGGTAAACTTTTTCTCGAAAAGTTCCATTTCGTACTCTATGGGTAATTTTATTTGTGAGACTATTTTCATGTAATTCCCAAAATTAACTTAAAACCGTAAATAAATAATGATTTTTAGTTCTCATTCTTTAAATTCGCTTCTTGTAAATTTTAAATTATTAATCTTAAAAAAAACTATGAAAAAAATTACTTTATTGGCAGCCTTCTTTGCTGCTTTTGCTATGAATTCGCAAGTAACTGTTTGGGAAGACAGTTTTGAATCCTATTCCGATTTTGAAATTGCCGCTATCGGGACATGGTCACAAATTGATAACGATGCTTCGCCAACGTATGGCTCAACAAATTATGACTTTACTAATGAAGCTTATGTAGGTACTGCAATTGTCTTTAATCCATCAATGACAACACCGGATGCTTCGGGAGATACAGCCTGGCAGGTACGTACAGGAGAAAAAGGATTATACATGTTTGCAGCGACAAGTCTATTGAATGACGATTATATAATTACTCCACAAATCGATCTTAGTGGGGCAGCCGGATCTTCTTTTACGTTCTATGCAAAATCGCTAACAGCGGATTTTGGTTTAGAAAGATTTGAGGTGTTATTATCTACTACCGGTACTGCTGAAGGAGATTTTACAGTTAATCTTAGTGGAGGAGAACTTCAGGCACCAGTTGATGTGTATACTGAGTATACTTACGACCTTTCTGCGTATGATGGAATGCCTATTTATATTGCGATACATTATGTAGCTCAGGACTCATTTGTATTTCAAATGGATGACTTCATTGTAGAAGCAACTACATTGGGTGTAAATGACAATGTATTTAAAGGATTTACTTATTTTGTAGATGCCAACAATCAATTAAACCTAAGAGCGAACCTTCCAATGGATGGTGTTCAGTTATACAATGTTCTTGGGCAACAAGTTCTTTCAAGAAAATTGAGCGGTACTACTGAAGCTGTAAATATCTCGGCACTTACAAGTGGTGTTTATATTGCGAGTGTTATAATTGACGGACAAAAGCGATCTTACAAAATTGTAAAGAAGTAATAAGTTTCTTACTCTATAAATTAAAAGCGGCTACTAGCCGCTTTTTTTTTAGTGTTTGTTGGCTAACTGTCCACAGGCTGCATCAATGTCCTTACCTCTGCTTCTGCGAACTGTCACAGGGGTTCTGTTTTTTTCCAGAGCAGTGATGTAATTTTGAATGGCATAGTTGGATGCTTGCTGAAACTGTCCGTCATCGATGGGATTGTACTCTATAATATTGACCTTACAGGGTATATAGTTGCAAAACCGCACCAGGGCATCGATATCCTCTTTACTGTCGTTGATACCTTCCCATACCACATATTCGTAAGTAATCTTGCGGTTGGTCTTTTCGTACCAATATTCCAACGACTCTTGTAAGTCTGTAAGATGAAAACTTTTTGCAAACGGCATGATTTGTTCCCGTTTTTCCTGAATGGCCGAATGCAAGGAAACCGCCAGATTGAATTTCACCGCATCGTCGGCCAACTTCTTTATCATTTTGGGCACCCCCGATGTGGATACGGTAATTCTCTTGGAAGACATCCCCAGTCCTTCATCTGAAGTTATTTTATCGATAGCTTCAAGAACGTTCTTGTAATTCATAAGCGGCTCACCCATTCCCATAAACACAATATTTGAAAGCGGGCGACTGTGATAAAGTCTGCTTTCTTTGTCGATGGCTACAACCTGATCGTAGATCTCGTCCGGATTTAAATTCCGCATTCGCTTCAATCGCGCCGTGGCGCAAAATTTACAATCCAAACTGCAACCAACCTGAGAAGATACGCAGGCCGTGGTTCTCTTTTTCGTGGGAATTAAGACCGATTCAACAATGAGTCCGTCGTGCAGCTTAACAGCGTTCTTTACTGTCCCGTCGCTGCTCTTTTGCAAGCTGTCTACTTCAATATGATTTATCACAAAGTTGGCCTCCAAATGCGCGCGGGTTTGCTTCGAAATGTTGGTCATTTCCTCGAACGTGTGCAAGCCTTTGCTCCAAAGCCATTCATAAACCTGATTTCCTCTAAAAGGTTTGTCGCCAATAGATTCGAAGAAAGTGCGTAGTTCTTCTTTGGATAATGCCCGTATGTCTTTTTTTTCTGAAATCATTTCAGTGCAAAAATACAGTTTCCTTTGCAGTAGCCCATAGAGCTTAACAGTTTTTATTTTTTCTGAAAAAGGAAAGGAAATTGACTAGCGGTCGATAATAATCTTTTTGGTAATTTCAGATTGCGTTTCTTCGTCAACAAGGCGTAAGAAGTAAATTCCTTTAGAATAACGATCCACCATGATTGTATTCATAGTGTTGGAAACAGATCCGGACATTAATTGTTGCCCTACCAAGTTATAAAGGCTATAGGAAAGGTTAGGGTATCTGCTATTCATAACAGTAATATAGGTGCTCGCCGGATTAGGGAAAATATCCAAAGTACCGTTAATTTCAATATCGGGAATGTTCAATATGTTTTGGAGGGTTCCTACTGTGGTTTGCCCTGTATTTATAGGATCTAACCAATCTTTTAAGCGGGTTTCGGGAGTTGTGCCGGCATTCCATGAAACACCAAATCTGCCGTAAATATCGTAATCGCCATTGTTGCTTGTACCGTTGCAAGTAGATTGTCCGGCGTACAACTGACCAATAATTTTACCGTCTTCATTAAAAAGTGGAGAGCCTGAAGAACCGCTTTCGGTAGTTCCAATTTCCCACCCATTTCCAGTTCCTATTGAAACTCCGCCAATAAGCCAAACATCAACATCTCCGGCTGTTTCTTTTACAGCGCCTGAGTCATCACGACAAATTTTCATGATATCCCCATTAGGGTGGTGTATGCCCACTTCAAATTCTGGTAAGGCATCGGAGTTATCCCAACCGGCAAAGGCGATGTCCCACGACTCGGGGATACTATTAAATAATTCTACCAATGCAAAGTCACTTTTTGCATTGTTCGCTCTTAATTGAGCCCCACTCATGGTGAAATTTGTTTGTAAATCGGCACTGTCCTCTCCGGTCCCACAAACAGGGGTCGGACTAATCCAATTAAAACGAATAGACCACAATGCAGGATCGCTATTTTCCAGGCAATGGTTAGCGGTAAGCAGATAAGGTTTTTTATCCCCCGCAGTGTTATTCACCAGCGAAGCGGAACACAGATACCCATTCCCCAGATTGAGAATGTTCACTGCCTTTTTAAGCACGTCTTTCATCTCGTCGAAATCGGGACCAATAGAGCAATTTACATCGTAGTTACAAGCTCCGGAATCGTTCATTCCTCTTGTTTCGGAACCCCCTGTCACAATATCATTTACTAAATTCATTCTGTAGCCGTGAATAATAGTTCCTACTACCAATTCAACCTGCTCTGCTGTATAAAGGGGTTCATAATATTCGAGCCAGATATAATCTCCGGTTACAAACCATGAGCCCAATTGTTTGTTTGCACGATTACTGCTGTGTGTATAAGGTTTTGAAATATCTGTACGATCGTTATTGTAGAGGAATAACCTTCCTCCCGAAGGCAAATAAAAATCGTCAAAATTGACACTTATGTTTATGGCGTCTGAAGATTTGATGGCCGCTCTCCATATTCTACCCCGATTATTCGGCAGGTTGGTCCAAACTCCTTCTTCCTGTAAGTTTACCGTAAGAGGTCTGGCAATTCCGTATCGCCATGGGATACTCTTGTCCAAATCGTTAATGCTATCTTGCACGTGAATGGCTTCCAAGTCTAAGGGTGGTAGTACAATAGGATCTATATTAGCAGAAAGATTCAATTCCCAACTAAAAGGAATATCACCATTTACGCCCTGTGAAAAGGACACAAATGATAGCAGGAATAAAAAAGAGAAAAGTAGTGTTCTTTTCATGCTATAACCCAGTTAGTTAGACAATAAGCATACTAAAATACTCCTTTATTTTGATATTATAAAACCAAATGAGAAGAAAAGAAAAAATCCTGATAAAATATCAGGATTTTTGAATGGTAATGGGGTTATAAGACTGCTGTTAAATGATTAACATCGCATCGCCATAAGTATAAAAGCGATACTTTTCTTTGATGGCCTCGGCATAGGCTTCCTTTATAAATTCGTGTCCCGCAAAAGCAGCCACCATCATTAGCAAGGTCGATTTTGGAGTGTGAAAATTAGTCACCATTGTATTGGCGATACTAAAATCGTAGGGAGGAAAAATAAATTTATTAGTCCACCCCGAATATGCATTAAGTGTATGATCTGAAGACACCGAACTTTCCAGAGCACGCATCACGGTAGTTCCTACCGCACAAACGCGTCTTTTCTTGGCAATTCCGTTGTTGATTACGCCAACGGCATCTTCCCCGATGATAATTTCTTCCGAATCCATTTTGTGTTTGGACAAATCTTCAACCTCAACAGGGCTAAAAGTTCCCAAACCTACATGCAAAGTGACTTCGGCAAAGTTTATGCCTTTAATTTCTAGACGCTTTAATAAATGTTTTGAAAAATGCAATCCTGCAGTTGGAGCAGCAACCGCCCCTTCGGTTTTGGCGAAGATGGTCTGGTAACGCTCTGCATCTTCAGGCTCTACTTCTCTTTTAATGTATTTAGGAAGGGGTGTTTCCCCTAGTTCGGTTAATTTACTTCTGAATTCTTCATACGACCCGTCGAACAAAAAACGAAGGGTTCTTCCTCTGGAAGTTGTATTGTCTATTACTTCGGCTACCAACGATTCGTCATCCCCGAAATAAAGTTTATTCCCAATTCTAATTTTACGTGCAGGATCTACTAAAACGTCCCATAACCTGGTTTCGGAATTTAATTCCCGCAATAAAAAAACTTCAATTCGGGCGCCTGTTTTTTCCTTATTCCCGAACAATCTCGCAGGAAATACTTTAGTGTTGTTCAACACCAAAACATCATCTTCATTAAAATAATTGATAAGATCCTTAAACATTTTATGTTCAATGGTTTTTTCCTTTCGGTTGAGTACCATTAAACGAGATTCGTCTCTGTTTGGTGCCGGATATTCGGCCAGTAATTCAGGTGGTAAATTAAAACTAAAATTGGATAACTTCATTCCCATAGCAGCAGTGGTTTTGTCTTTAAAAAGTGGCAAATATACAACCTCGGGATAGGGGTTGTCAAGTAAAAGCGTATTTATTATTGATAATCTACTGAAATGCCAACTTTAGCGAGGGCATCCCAAAACTTTGGAAACGATTTTGTTACCACGTTGGGATCTTGAATTGTGATAGGAATTTTCATCGCCAAGGGGGCGAAAGCCATTGCCATGCGATGATCGTCATAGGTATCGACGGTGATATGTTCCTTTATTTTGGCTGAAACTGAAATCGACAAGGAATCTTCGGTACTATGTACTTTGGCTCCCAATTTTTCCAATTCCGTTTTTAAGGCGGCAATTCTATCGGTTTCCTTAATTTTTAGGGTATGAAGCCCGGTTAGCTCACATGAAATACCCAATGCGAAACAGGTAACGGCAATGGTTTGGGCAATATCGGGTGAATTTGATAAGTTTAATTTCAGTTCTTTAGGAAACTTGACCGATTTCTTTGAAAGGGTAATTGAAGCTTCGGACGGATTAAAAGAAGTATTCACGCCCAGTGATTCATACAAAGTAGCCACTACCGAATCTCCCTGAAGGCTGTTACTGTGGTAGCTTTTCAGGGTTACGGAAAGCCCTTCAGATAACGCAACCAGACTGTAAAAATAGGATGCCGAACTCCAATCTGATTCTATTATTACGGTCGTATCCTCAATCGTTTCAGTAGGTTCAACTTTGATGGTATTTTCAGAAAAAGTAGTCGCTATACCAAGGTTGTTCAACAAATCTAATGTCATGGTAATGTATGGGACCGATGTAATTTCTCCTTCCAAAGATAGCGTGAGTCCTTTTGGTAATGACGGTGCAATTAAAAGTAGTGCCGAAATATACTGACTACTTATATTGGCCATAATCTCGACCGAAGCCTTACTTAGTTTTTTTCCAACAATTTTAAGCGGTGGAAAACCTTCGTTTTCGGTGTAGGTGATATCGGCTCCTAAACTTTGCAATGCATCTACCAGAACTGCAATAGGGCGTTCCTGCATGCGTTCGCTTCCGGTAAGTGTGACTCCGCTTCCTTCTTTACTCGTAAAATAGGCCGTTAAAAAGCGCATAGCGGTACCTGCATGCAGGATGTCGATTATCCCCTCTTTTTGGGCCAGCCCGTTACGGAGCACATGGGTGTCGTCACTCTCCGAGAGATTAACAAGCCGTAAATTGGGGTACAAGGCTTGAAGTACCAATAAGCGATTGGATTCGCTTTTTGAACCCGTGATGGTGATAGTAGGGTGTGCGACCGATTTGTTAGTTTGTCCTAATAAAACCCTCATTTTAAAGGTTTTTATTTTTGATTTTTGATTGAAACTTTCCGAAGGAAACGATAAAACCATACGCTAATCCCGCAACCAAAGATCCACCTAACAAGTACCATGGATCTCTTTCAGTAAAAAAGGCGATCTCAAAACCCTCAAAGGCCCATTTTATAAGAATAAAAACACATACAAAGGCCAGACCCAAAGTAAAAACCGATTTCCAAAATCCCTTATGGGAAACAACTTGTTTAAACATTATTTCAGTTTTTTATTTGTGTGATGCCTATCGTGATCCCGCTTTGTTTTTGCGGCTAATTTTTTGGCAAAAGCCTCTTCCAAGTTTACGCCTGTCTGATTGGCAAGACACAACACCACAAAAACCACATCTGCCAACTCTTCTCCAAGATCTTTGTTTTTATCGCTTTCCTTTTCGCTTTGCTCTCCGTAGCGTCTTGCAATGATACGAGCCACTTCCCCAACCTCTTCCGTAAGCTGCGCCATGTTGGTTAGCTCGTTAAAATAACGTACGCCATGTTCTTGTATCCATGTATCTACAGCGGCTTGAGCATTTTGAATGTTCATGATTTATATTTTTGGGAAATTTCCGACTTCAATTTCTACAATTTTTAATTTCAGCTTATTTTTACCAAACGCTTGTGCTGTCAAGGACTCGGCTGATAAGTAGTATGAATTATTTACTATATCCACTATGGCTGATTTCAATTAAGTAAAGATAGAACTTATGCATGTATTCTTCCGTTTCAAAATAAAAAAATGAACGATTCCGTAGAACTTTATTCTCTATTTTTTGAATCAATACAAATTGTTACGGGACCGTCATTTATTAAGACAACATCCATCATGGCTCCAAAGACGCCGGTTTGCACCTTTTTTTGAAGCTCATTTTCAAGCTGAAGCACAAATGCTTCGTATAACGGTATCGCAGTTTCGGGACGGGCTGCTTTTATAAAGGAAGGCCTGTTTCCCTTCCTGGTGCCGGCGTGCAGTGTAAACTGACTTACCACAATAATATCTCCGTGTATATCTAAAATAGAAAGATTCATGGCATCATTTTCATCCGAAAAAATACGAAGTCGAGCAATTTTTCCTGCCAACCACTCAATATCTTCTCGAGAATCTTCGTTTTCAATGCCCAACAGAATTAGAAGTCCTTGTTGTATGGCTGAAACGACTTTCCCTTCAACTAGCACCGAAGCTTCTTTTACACGTTGTAATACTACTCTCATGTATTGTGAATATCCTTTCTGTAATTTTCTTCCTCTCCTTCCAAAATCTGAAGGTAACTCTTATAGCGCGACCATGCAATTTCTCCCTGTTCCAAGGCTTCCTTAACAGCACATTGAGGTTCCTCCAAATGCAAACAGTTATTAAATTTACATTGATCCTTTATGTCAAAAAACTCGGGAAAGTAATCTCCTAACTCTTCCTTTTCCATTTCCACGACCCCAAAACCCTTTATCCCGGGAGTGTCTATAATTTGTGCTCCAAAAGCCAGGTCGTACATTTCGGCAAAGGTTGTGGTGTGCTGTCCCTGTTGGTGCTGTTCCGAAATTTCTGAAGTCTTCAAATTTAAATCGGGTTCTATGACATTGATTAGCGTCGATTTTCCAACTCCGCTATGCCCCGAAAACATAGATACTTTATTTTCCATCAAGGTTTTAACCTTGTCGATATTCTTTCCTGTTTTTGCCGAAATACCTATACATTCATACCCAATATTTCGGTACAATGCGGCCAAGAATTTTATTTCCAGCAGCTCATCATCGTTATAGGTGTCTATTTTATTGAAAAGGAGGATCGCTTTGATATGATACGCTTCGGCAGTGACTAAAAACCGATCGATAAAGGTTGTAAAAGTTGGCGGATTGGTAAGGGTTATCAATAAAAAAGCAATGTCGATATTAGCAGCAATGATATGAGTTTGCTTTGAAAGGTTGACCGATTTGCGAATAATGTAGTTTTCGCGCTTTTCAATTTTTGAAATGATTCCAACGGTCTCATCCCCTTTTGTTTCAACATCGAACACCACAAGATCCCCAACTGCCACCGGATTGGTACTTTTGATACCCTGCATCCGAAACTTTCCTTTGATACGACAATCGTAAAAATCGCCTTGTAACGATTTTACGGTATACCAACTTCCGGTAGACTTATAAACAACTCCTTTCATAGGGTGCAAAATTCTGAAAATTAAAACAAACAACACCATAATTAATTATATTTGCGGCGAAAAATCAATAAATCCTAATTGTATGAAGAAAATTGTTGCCTTAGCAAGTTTTGTACTGCTATTTACTTTGACCGTTGCCGCACAACAATATGAAGTTAAAGTCATTACAAGTGTCGAATCGATTGTGCCAAGTGGTTTGGGGAGATCCCGAATTATTTCGGCAAATGCCGAAAGAGACTACAAAGAATTTACCTCAACCCAAACCGAAGACGATAATTCCAGAAACAAATCGGATCGCTCCGAAATACGAGTGAAAGACTTCGACGAAACCAAATTGTTGAATTTTTACAATTTAGGTGGAATTCGTTTTCAAAACATTGCAGCCAACGATGCTGTAATTACTTCAAAAATTAACGCCATGATTGCTGAGGGTTGGGATCTGGCATTTGTATCCAGCGCTGTAGAGAGTGATGCAGGACAAGACGACGGACAAGGTATTTTTATTACCCGTTATATTTTCAAGAGACAAAAGCAATAGCCTCATTCCGAGTTCATAAAAAAAGCCGCAATCAGCGGCTTTTTTTATTTAGCATTCATTACATTTTTTTGATGGTTAATAGATTCCTGATGAATTGCTTTAAAGATTTTTAAGATGAATTCTTCACTGAGACTATTTTCTTCACCTTCCAAAATCATCTTGCCTAAAATTTCATTCCATCGCTTTGTTTGTAAGATGGCCACGTTGTTTTGCTTTTTCAAGCCTCCAATCTCATCAGATATTTTCATACGTTTCCCTAGAATTTCGAGTAGTTTATGATCCATGACATCGATTTTGGTACGCAATGTTGCCAGCTTATTTTTAAACTCAATCGCGTCGCCTTCTTCCTTTCTAATACGAAGGTCAATGGTCATTTGATGTAAGGTTGCGGGAGTTATTTGCTGTTCTGCGTCGCTCCAGGCATTGTCCGGATCGAAATGGGTTTCGACCATCAGTCCGTCGTAATTTAGATCCAATGCCGTCTGACATAGATCGAAGATAATATCCCGTCTTCCGGCGATATGCGAAGGATCCAGAATAAGTGGTAAATCGGGAAAACGATTTTGCAAATCGATTGGAATTTGCCACTCGGGGTTGTTGCGATATCGTGTTTTTTCGTAGGTAGAAAATCCTCTGTGGATCACTCCCAGATTTTGTACGCCCGCTTCGTAAAAACGCTCTACGGCGCCCAACCATAAAGCCAAATCGGGGTTTACAGGGTTTTTGATGAGGACAGTCTTGGAAGTACCTCTTAAGGCTTCCGCAATTTCCTGAACAATAAATGGGGAAACAGTGGTTCGTGCTCCCACCCATAGAATATCAATATCGTGCTGTAATGCCAAATCCACATGATTGGCATTGGCTACTTCGGTGGTTGTTAACAGACCTGTTTCTTCCTTGGCTCTTTGCATCCACTTGAGGCCTAACGCTCCTACCCCTTCAAAATTTCCGGGCCGAGTTCTGGGTTTCCAAATTCCGGCGCGCAATACTGTAGTATCCGTTTCCTTTAATTGATGTGCAATTTTCAATACCTGCGCTTCGGTTTCGGCACTACAAGGTCCGGCAATTACCAATGGGTGTTTCAAACCAAATGCATCCAACCAATTTCTGAGGTTTTTACTATTTTCCATCGAGCGCGATATGTGTTAGATGACTGGGATTACTTTCAAGATTTTGTTTGTACATTCCTAATATTTTTAATTCTTTGACCGCTTTTTCCATCATAATAATTACTTCAGAAAATAGTATATAATCTGAAAACAATACATCCACAAAAAAGGCATATTGCCACGGACGACCTGTAATTGGCAAGGATTGTATTTTCGTTAAATTAATGTCAAAGGTACTCAACATTTGCAATACATTGGACAAGCTGCCTACCTTATGGTTGAGCACAAATTTTAGGGTAGCTTTGTTGGCGTCCGTTACACCTGTATCGATTTTTCTGCGAATGACAATAAAACGGGTTTGGTTTTCTTTGATATTCTGAATTTTACTATCCAGAATTTTTAGACCGAATTTTTCGGCTACCTGTTTCCCGGCTATAGCAGCCACACCTTTAAGATTGTTTTCCTTGATTCGTCTTGCTTCTGAAGCGGTATCCTTGCCTTCAATTATTTTACAATGAGGCGGAAAACGCTGTAAATAATCCTTGCATTGTTGCAATGCCACAGGGTGTGAATGAATTTCTTCAATATCGTGTATGCTTTCACTTTCCAATGCCATGACATACATATCAATATTTAAAAAAATCTCTTCCACTATTTGAAAATCTCCCGAATCGATTAGGTTGTAATTGGGCAGAATAGATCCTGCAATTGTATTTTCAATGGCGAGCACCCCAAAGTCGGCATTAAAATTTGACACTTCCCGGCTCACTTGATCGAACGAATTGCAAGGCACCAATTGAATCTTCCTATTTGGAAAGAGCTTTTGCGCCGCCATGTCGTGGAATGAACTTTCTATTCCTTGTATTGCTATTTTCATAAGCGTGTATTTTTCGGATTATTGCATAAAAAAAAGTCCCGGAATTTTTCCGAGACTTTCATTATAATTAATATGTTAATTAACTACACAGCAATCTCGGATCTTTCCGTAAAATAGAAAAACCAAAAATTGAAATATGTATGTAATGCGTTCATGCTTCGTTTGTATCTTGCTAAAGTAAATAAAACTTTTAGACAACAAAATGTTTCGACAACTTTTTTATTTATGTAGCTTTGAAAAACAAAAATAATGTCCATACAGGTTTCACATATCACTAAGGAATACGGCGTGCAGAAAGCATTGGATGATGTCACTTTTTCAATCGAAAAAGGAGAAATTGTAGGCTTTTTAGGACCAAATGGCGCGGGGAAATCTACCCTGATGAAGATTCTTACCACTTATTTGAAACCTACCGAAGGAACTGCAGCTGTTAATAATTTTACTGTTTCTGAAGATGATCTTAATGTGCAAAAAAGTGTAGGCTATCTCCCCGAGCACAATCCCTTGTATTTAGATATGTACGTTCGGGAATACCTAATGTTCAATGCCGAAATTTATAAAATTCCAAAGGAGGAAGTCGAAAAAATTATAGAACGCACCGGACTTACACCCGAAGCGCATAAAAAAATTGAGCAGCTTTCAAAAGGGTATCGACAAAGAGTGGGGCTTGCCAATGCACTTTTACACAATCCGGAAGTTTTAATACTCGATGAGCCTACAACAGGTTTGGATCCCAATCAGTTAATTGAAATACGAGAGCTCATAAAAAACATCGGTAAAGACAAGGATGGAAAAACTGTTTTGCTTTCAACACATATAATGCAAGAAGTGGAAGCCATTTGCGATCGAGTGATTATTATTAATAAAGGTCGGATTGTATTAGACAAGAAACTCAAGGAACTATCCAATAGCAAAGAGCAAATTATAGAGGTAGAATTTGATTACAGGGTAGAAACGGAAGCCCTACAGCAGTTAAAAAAAGTATCGAAGGTGGAGAATCCTTCAGGGTTTGTATACAATATTTATTTCGCAACCGACAGTGATATGAGAGCTTCGGTCTTTGATTTTGCCCATGACAACGGTTTGAAAATACTTCAGCTACATCAAAAAAACACTTCGTTGGAAAAGTTATTTATAGAATTGACTACTCAAAAATAAGTCTTCCTGTATATAATTCTTCTACTTCTACAACTCGAGGCCGGTTTTTGGAAATAACGTTACCCAAACTACGAATTTCACCTCTTATAATATCTTGAGGATTTACTATCATTTTATTCGTGCTTCTATGAAATACGTATAAACGTTCCACTTCCAATTCTGCAGCTTCAATTCGTACATCCCCATCGAACAACCCAAAGAAACCAGAATAAATTTTACCTCTCAAGTAGAATTTAGAAAGTCCATTTGCATTGATATTCAAATTACCCACATCCAAATCCAGATTAAAATCTCCATCAGTATGATATACACCTTCAGCAGTTATATCTTCCGATATCAATTTTAATCTTCTAAATCTAAGAATTCCTCTGCTTTCAACTGTAAGACCAGAACTATTTCGTATTTCTGTAATATTGGGTGTAGTTACGTAGACTTTTGTTATACCATATTCCCGGACCCAATTACAGCTGTTTCGATCGCTAATTGTAAGTATACTATCCTTAACAACAACTTGAATTTCATTCATTAAATTTTCGCCTGTCTCCACACGAACACTCTGAAAATCTCCCTGACTGACAATAAGCTGAACTCGTTCCCAAACCTGTATTTTTTTGAATTGACGAACATTAAATTCTCTTTCTATGATAGGCCCTGACTCCTGCACACAATCCCACGCAAATTCGGAAGTGCAGCTAGTTAGAACAATCAAACTCAGTATGTATCCTAATTTTTTCATATCTATTTACAATCTCACTCCTATACTAAATTCCACCGCCTCCGCCTTTGCATAATGTGCCTTTACTGTTACGCTTCCAAAAAGTTTATCCCGGTAAAAATAACGTTTAATTCCCAATCGGTTATAGACTCTATTTTCAAATTCATATGGCCAGTAGACATAATACCCTAATTGAGAAACAAATGCTACTTTATGAAATCGCAATTCATGGCCTACAAAGATTCCAATTCTCCTATAATCTTCATCGCCTGTTAAACCATCTTCCGGAAACGCAATTGAACGATAGCGAATCAATTCGATTAAAAAATCGGAAAAATACACATCTACCCCTGCCTGAAGTGTGCTCTTATAATTGAGTCGTTTGTCTGCAAAAACGGAAAATGTATAAAATGGAAATTGTCCAAGGCCATTCACATCTGCCTCATTAATACCGGTTCTAAAAGCAAAATTATACTTGATTCGCTCCGCATAGTTTGAACTTCTCCAGGAAGTTTCGGGTATGTAGGTTGGAAAACTTAACGGATCCAGTTGGTAACTCAATCCCGCATTAAAATACAAGGTATTGGTACTGTTATTCGGAGCCTTGAAGTTGGCATTCGAATAATGTATTACTCCAAATCCCGCCTGAAACCCTAATCCCTCAAAAAGGTTTTCTTTGATGAAATTGGCTCTCAATATGGTCGAACTCAAAAACCGACTCCCATAAGCATTATTCTGAAAATTTGTTTCAGGATCATAGGGATTATTGGCATAAGCAACGCCCTGGCCAATCCCAACGGTTAAATTCCTGTTTAAAAAGTAAAAATTAAAATGCCCGTACAACGAATAGTTCTCTCCTAAAAAGGGGTTTTTTAAGTCCTGATAGATAAAGGTAACGCCCCAATCCGGATAATTATAACGCGCCTCTACCTCCTCAAAACCATAGGTTTTTCTATTGTAACTTAGAATAAGACCGGTAGGATGTCCCGTAATTAAATGTGAAATATCGGGATTGTGCTCCATAATCGTCCCCGTGAAATAATTGGCCTCAAAAGAGTGGAATTTTATTTCATTCTGTTGTGCAGAAACAAGCTGAGAGCAAAGAATTACGATTAATAAGCAAAAAATTCGGTTCATGTCTTTTTAAGAGGCGTAAAGATACACTAATCCTAAAAACACAAGGAAATTTAACATGTAATTTAGCGCCCAAAAGGCAACTGTAAAAGATCTACATTTCCGCCGGAAAGAATGACGCCAATTTGCTTGTTTTTGAATTTATTTTTCTCTTTAAAAAGACCGGCGACAGCTACTGCACTGGAGGGTTCAATAACTATTTTCATACGCTCCCAAATATATCGCATTGCCGAAATGATTTCTGACTCTTCCACCCGTATTATCTCATCCACCAATTTCGTTATAATTGGAAAATTTATATCTCCTAAATTTGTTTTGAGTCCGTCGGCAATTGTATTGGCAGTATTGTTTGTTTCAATCCGACCACTTTGTAACGATCTAAATGCATCGTCTGCTTCCATTGGTTCGGCACCAATTGTTTTGCAATTTTTTCCAAAATAATAAGAAGCCAGGGAAGTGCCGGCCAGAAGACCTCCTCCCCCAACAGGGGCGATAATGAAGTTAAGGTTTGGTTGCATGTTGCACAACTCTAAGGCGGCGGTTGCGTTCCCCAAAATAACATCTGTGTTGTTGGAAGGATGTAAAAATGTGGCTCCGGTTTGTTGTATAATTTTTTCTGAAGCAGCTTCACGAGCGGCTATAGTCGACTCAGATTCGGAAATAATCCCGTCATATCCCTTCACGGCATCTTTCTTCACTTGAGGTGCATTGGAAGGCATCACAATATAGGCTTTCACTCCCAGGTTTCGGGCAGCCAAAGCTACTGCCTGACCAAAATTTCCTGAAGAATGGGTCACAACTCCTGCTTGCTTTTGCTTTTCTGAAAGTTGTAAAATAGCATTTACTGCGCCTCGCATTTTAAAGGCACCCATTTTCTGAAAGTTCTCACATTTAAAAAATACTTCAGCTCCTATTGTTTTATTCAGGGAACTTGAAAAAAGTACGGGAGTATTGTGAACATGCGCCTGTATTCGAAGGTAGGCAGCTTCTATTTCATTTTTCTTCGGAATCATAGCCTATTCAAAAGCACTGTCATTAATAAGATCGGCCAGGGAGGTATTCTCGAAAATGGTAAGTGTATTATCCCGCACCTGAATCATCAAATTGTGGACACTGCATTGTGCCTCATCGGGACAATCGTCACATTTTTCGTAAAAGTTTAAACTCACACAGGGAATCATTGCAATTGGACCTTCCAAAATCCTGAATACGCCCGCTATTGGAATATCTTTAGCTTCTTTTAGCAAGTAATAGCCGCCTCCTTTTCCTTTTTTAGATTCTAAGAATCCGGCTTTTCGCAATGAGAGTAGTATACTCTCAAGAAATTTTTGAGAGATGTTTTCTGCTTCCGAAATAACAGATATTTGTACAGGGTTGTTATCCTTATTTCTAGCCAAATAAGTAAGCGCTTTGAGTCCGTATTTTGTTTTTCGCGATAACATCTAATCTTAAAATTATATCATTAAACTTACAATAAATTAAAATAATTGCGAAGCAATTGCCTTTATATTGTCACTCTTTCCCATGGAATAATAATGTAAAAACGGGATGTCGTGTTGCATCAATTCTTTGCTTTGCGCAGTACACCAATCTATCCCTACTTGTCTCACATCGTCATTATTGTTACATTTTAAAACCTCTTTTATGAGGGTCTCCGGCAAATTGGCATTAAATCGCTGCGGAATTAAATTGAGCTGCTTTTTGGAAGCCAAAGGCTTTAAGCCGGGTATAATGGGTACGGTAATTCCTGCGTCACGGCATTTTTGAACGAAACTGAAGAACTTTTCATTGTCAAAAAACATCTGAGTTACTATGTAAGAAGCGCCATTGGTTATCTTCTTTTTTAAAAAGTGAATATCGCTTTCCATATTGGGAGCTTCCATATGCTTTTCGGGATAGCCTGCAACCCCAATACAAAAATTGGTCTGCGCCTGATTGAGAATTTCGGCGTCAAGATACTCTCCGTTGTTTAAGGATCTAATCTGTTTTACCAATTCTTCGGCATAGGCATGTCCCTTTTTTTCGGGCGTGAAATAGGTTTCAGTTTTCACTGCATCGCCGCGAAGTGCCATCACATTGTCAATCCCCAAAAAATCTAAATCGATTAAAAAATTCTCGGTATCCTCCTTGGTAAAGCCCCCGCACAAAATATGCGGAATGGCATCTACTTCATAGCGGTTTTGGATTGCCGCACAAATTCCCACCGTTCCGGGCCTTTTGCGAACTACCTTTTTTTCCAGAAAGCCGTTTTCCAGTTCCTTATACACATATTCTTCCCGGTGATAGGTTACATCTATAAAAGGAGGTTTAAATTCCATCAACGGATCGATACTGTCAAAAATAGATTGTATGTTTTGCCCTTTCAAGGGGGGTAAAATTTCGAATGAGAACTGTGTTTTTCCGTTTCCGTTTTGTATATGTTCCAGTACTTTCATTTAGTCTGCAATGTTTGTTTTTAACCACTTTTCGGCATAATCGTAATCGATTCCTTTGCGCTTTGCAAAATCTGCCACCTGATCTTCTTTTATTTTTCCCACTCCAAAATAACGAGCCTCCGGATTTCCAAAATAATACCCCGAAACCGAAGCCGCAGGCCACATGGCCAGGCTCTCTGTAAGCTCAACTCCTATTCGTTCTTTTACTTGCAACAACTCCCAAAGTGTTTGCTTTTCGAGGTGGTCCGGACAGGCAGGATAGCCGGGCGCCGGACGAATTCCTTTATAACTTTCTTTGATTAAATCTTCGTTCGATAATTTTTCATCGCTGGCATAGCCCCAATGATCCTTTCTTACCTGCTCGTGTAAATATTCGGCAAAGGCCTCCGCCAATCGATCTGCCAATGCCTTTACCAATATTGCATTGTAATCGTCCAGGTTTTTTACATAGGCTTCGGCTATTTCCTGAGTCCCAAATCCCGCTGAAACACAAAAACATCCTACATAATCCTGTATCCCCGAAGCTTTCGGCGCAACAAAATCGGAAAGGGCAATATTGGGTCTTCCTTCAGCCTTTTTGCTTTGTTGCCGCAGTGTTCTAAAATATGTCTTATCTGAATTTTTCTCTGAATTTGTTACCTCTATATCATCATCATTTACGGTATTGGCTTCAAATAGGCCGAAGACCGCTCTTGCAGTTACCTTTTTTTCAGAAATTAGTTGCCGCAGCATTTCCTGTGCATCTTTAAATAATTCGGTCGCCTGTTCGCCTACTACGCTATCTGTTAAAATATCGGGATAACGCCCGTGCAATTCCCAGCTTCGGAAAAACGGACTCCAATCGATATAGTCTTTCAGCAATTCCAAATCAAAATTATCGATAACCTGAATCCCCAAGGTTTTGGGTTTTACAATTTCTGAAGCATCCCAATCTATTTTCAGTTTATTTTTTCTGGCCTCTTCAATCGAAATGTAGGTTTTCACCTTTTGTCGCTTTAGGAAATTGTCCCGGAAATCGGCATAATCCAATTTTAAATTGTTTTTAAAAGCAACCGAGGTTTCTTTTTGCAACAAATCGCCTACAATAGTCACTGCTCTGGAGGCATCGTTAACATGTACCACCGCGTTTTCGTATTGGGGATCTATTTTCACTGCGGTATGGGCCTTGCTCGTAGTGGCTCCACCAATTAACAAGGGTACTTTAAAATCTTGTCGTTGCATTTCCTGCGCTAAAAAGACCATTTCATCCAGGGAAGGAGTGATTAGTCCGCTCAAACCAATAACATCTACCCGGTGCAGTTTTGCTTCAGAAATTATTTTCTCCGGCGCTACCATAACCCCCAAATCGATAATCTCGTAATTGTTACACGCCAGCACTACCCCAACAATATTTTTCCCGATATCATGCACATCTCCTTTTACGGTGGCCATCAAGATTTTTCCGTTGGACGAGGCGACCCCGTTCTTTTCGGCTTCAATAAAAGGCAACAAATAGGCAACGGCTTTTTTCATCACCCGTGCCGATTTCACCACTTGTGGCAGGAACATTTTTCCGCTTCCGAAGAGATCTCCCACCACGTTCATTCCAATCATTAAATGGCCTTCAATCACTTCTATAGGTCTTGCAACCTGTTGTCGGGCTTCTTCCACATCGTCCACAATAAAAGCATCAATTCCTTTTACCAGAGCTCGCGTAATTCTGTCCTGCAAAGGTTCATCCCGCCAAGCTGTATCGGCGACCTTCTCTTTACTGGTTTGCACGACCGATTCGGCGAAATCTAAAAGTCGTTCGGTGGCATCGTCTCTTCTGTCCAACATGACATCTTCCACATACTCGAGCAAGTCTTTAGGGATATCGTCGTACACTTCCAGCATCGTCGGATTTACAATTCCTATATTCATCCCTGCCTGAATCGCATGGTATAAAAAAACTGAATGCATGGCTTCACGGACGGTATCATTCCCTCTAAAACTAAAAGACACATTACTCACACCGCCACTTACGCTGCAATGGGGTAAATTTGTTCTTACCCAACGTGTCGCTTCAATAAAATCGATGGCATTTCTACGATGCTCGTCCATCCCGGTTGCTACCGGAAAAATGTTAAGATCGAAGATGATGTCTTCAGGGTTAAAGCCAACAGTATTCACCAAAATAGTATAGCTGCGTTGTGCAATTTCGATGCGGCGTTCGTAATTATCGGCCTGTCCCACCTCATCGAAAGCCATAACGATTACGGCTGCTCCGTAACGTCTTATTAGTTTTGCTTGCCGAATGAATTCGGTTTCGCCTTCCTTCAAACTTATGGAATTTACTACGCATTTCCCTTGCACCACTTGTAATCCGGCTTCAATAATTTCCCACTTAGAGCTATCTATCATGATGGGAACGCGCGAAATATCGGGTTCGGCAATGACCAGATTCAGAAACTTGACCATGGCTTCCTTTCCATCTATTAAACCATCGTCCATATTGATGTCGATAATCTGTGCCCCGCCTTCCACCTGATGCCTAGCAATAGATAAGGCTTCCTCGAAATTCCCGTCTTTTATGAGTCGGAGGAATTTTCGTGAACCCGCAACGTTGGTTCGTTCGCCTACATTGATAAAATTGCTTTCGGGAGTGACAACCAAGGGTTCTAAGCCCGACAATTTCAGGTATCTCTTTTGTTTTATTTCGGTTGCTGATTCTATCATAAATTTTATGCGGTTACACTTTTTTTATAATGAAAAGGTCTTGGTTTATACGCTGAAGCTAACTCTGCGATCGCCTTTATATGCTCCGGTGTTGTTCCGCAGCATCCCCCAATAATGTTGATTAAATTCTTGTCTAAATATTCCTTTATCTGCAAGGCCATTTGTTGCGGACTTTCATCGTATTCTCCAAACGCATTAGGCAAACCTGCGTTGGGGTAAGCCGAAATCGCCAATTGGGTTCTTCTCGCAATAGCTTCCAGATGGGGTGTCAATTGTTTTGCACCCAAGGCACAATTAAATCCGACGCTTAAGAGCGGAATATGTGATACTGAAATTAAAAAAGCTTCGGCAGTTTGACCCGACAATGTTCTCCCTGAAGCATCGGTAATGGTACCGCTAATCATCACCGGAATGTCCAGGTTTCGTTCTTCCTTAATCTCTTCAATAGCAAACAAAGCCGCCTTCGCATTTAGAGTATCGAAAACTGTTTCTACTAGCAACATATCTACACCTCCGTCAATGAGTGCTTCGGCTTGCTGCTTGTAGGCAACACGCAATTCTTCAAAAGAAATAGCTCTAAATCCGGGATCGTTCACATTGGGCGACATACTTGCCGTTTTGTTTGTGGGTCCGATAGCTCCGGCAACGAATCTGGGTTTGGCAGGGTTCTTTTCAGTAAAACTAATAGCGACCTCTTTGGCAATCTTTGCCGACTCATAATTTAATTCATAGACAAGGTCTTCCATGTTGTAATCGGCCATCGCAATGGTGGTCCCTGAAAAGGTATTGGTTTCTACAATATCTGCTCCGGCTTCAAAGTATTTGAAATGTACTTCAGCAATCGCTTTAGGTTGGGTCAAAGACAACAAATCGTTGTTTCCTTTTACCGATTTATGGAAATTTTTAAAACGCTCTCCTCTAAAATCCTCTTCCGAAAATTTATAGCGCTGCAACATGGTTCCCATAGCTCCATCGAGGATGAGAATTCGTTCTTGCAAGGCTTTTTCTAACTCACTCATATTGTTTCTCCGTTTACAATTATAGAATAGGTGATGTGTACACACCCCGTCAAGGTTAGTGAAACCGAACAATACTTTTCGAAGCTTAAGGCAGCTGCTTTTTTTGCTTTTTCGGGATCGACTGTTCCGTTCAGATGAACCGTTAGATGTATAGAATCAAATGGCCTGGCCTGCTTCACTTCTTTTCGTGTTCCTTCTACATCTATCGAATAGGAAGTTACCTCCTGGCGTTGTTTTTTTAAGATCGAAATTATATCGATCGCATTACAACCTCCTACCGCCATAAGCACCAACTCCATCGGACTTGCACCCTTTACCACATCATTGGTTTTATTGTCGATTAGCACAGGCACATCGTTTGCGCCTATAGCTTCAAAAAGATAATCGTCATTTATACGGTTAAGCGTTACTTTCATATTTTATTTTCACGTTTTAATTTAATTTATCGCTAAGTCTCAGGATATCTCCAAAAACACCTCTGGCAGTGACCGTGGCACCGGCACCCGCTCCTTGAATTACAATAGGATTATTGCCGTAGCTTTCGGTGTAAATTTCGAAGATAGAGTCACTTCCCTTCAACTGACCTAACATACTGTTTTTAGGCACGGAAACCAATTTTACTTCCAAAATTGCTCCATCCTCTCTTGACAAATCGCCATGTAGGTCACCTACATAGCGCAACACATGATCGGGAAGTTGATTGTTTCGCTTGATGTGAAACGGAACGTCAAAATCCTTCAAATGTTCTAAAAATGTTTCCTTCGGAAGTGTTCTAAGGGCCTTTGGAATTAGGTTTTGAATTTTTACATCCTCAAACTCAGTATGCAAATCTAATTCGCGAGCCAGAATCAATAGTTTTCTAGCTACATCTTTTCCGCATAAATCCTCACGAGGATCCGGTTCGGTATACCCTTTTGAAATGGCCTGCTTTAATATTGTGCTGAAGAGTTCGTCTTTTTCAGAAAAATGATTAAAAATATAACTCAGAGATCCGGAGAATACACCTTTTATTCGGGTGATATTCTCTCCCGAAAGATGCAATAATTTAATGGTATCTACCAAAGGCAATCCTGCTCCTACGTTGGTTTCGTATAAATATTCCTTGTTGTTTTCTGAAAGTAATTCGCGCAATTCTTTGTAAAAATCAAGTCCCAAAGTGTTCCCTATTTTATTGGAAGACACCAAACTGAAGCCTTCTTCCACCAAAGTTTTATAGTGCTTTACAAATTCTTCATTTGCGGTATTGTCGATAGCAATCAGGTTTTCCAAATTATTGGATTGTGCAAAGCTAATAATATCCCGAACGCAATAGGAAGTTCCCTTTTCTCTTTTTGCTTCCTGCCAATTTCCGGAAATGCCTTTTTCCTCCAAAAGCAGCGAGCTCGAATTTGCCACCGCAAAAATGTTCAGGTCTAAATTTCTACGTTTTGAAATTCCTTTGCCGGATGCAATAATCTGATCGATCAATATACTTCCCACGTTTCCGTGTCCAAAAATAGCGAGATTTACTTTTTTTCGTTTTATCTGTTCCAAATCGATCAACGCTTTGGGTTGTTCAATAATTTCAGTGCTCATAGTGGTTGTTTTATACAAAGAGTACTTCTTTGGCGGTTGCACTTACTTTTAAGGTTTCAGATAAATCGGTTATCAAATCTTCGGCATCTTCTATTCCGCAGGAAAGTCTAATTAGCGAATCTTTAATTCCCGCTTTTAATCGAATCTCTCTTGGGATGGAAGCATGCGTCATCTGCGCCGGATGGCATAATAAACTTTTAACACCGCCCAGACTTTCGGCAAGTTTAAAATAGTTGGTTGATGTCACAAATTGATTGGCTGCATCCTGAGTATCTTCTTTTAAAGTAAAAGACACAATTCCACCAAAGAGTCCGTTTTGTTGATCTTTAGCAATCTCGTGATTTTTATGAGTCGTTAATCCCGGATAGAAAACATCCTGAACTGCTTCCTGCTCTTGTAAGAACAACGCCACTTTAAATGCATTTTCGCACTGCTTTTTATACCGAATGTCTAAGGTTTCAATGCCGCGAATGGTTAAAAAGCAATCCCATGGCCCCAGGATTCCTCCCGAAGCATTTTGAATGAATTTAATTTTTTCTGAAAGCGTTTCGGTCTTTGTCACTACCAACCCCGCAACCAAATCGGAGTGACCTCCAATGTACTTGGTGCCACTGTGAATTACGATATCTGCTCCCAGTTCAATGGGACGTTGCGCAATAGGCGAGGCAAATGTATTGTCGACAACTAACAAGGCATTAACCCCTTTGGCGATTTTTGAAATTGCCTCAATATCTGAAACTTTCAATGTAGGGTTGGTAGGAGATTCGATCCAGATGAGCTTTGTTTTTTCTGAAACTGCCTCAGAAACATTGGAAACATCGGTAGTATCTACATAATTTACGGTGATACCCAGTTTTTCATAGACATGGGTAAAAAGCCGATAAGCGCCTCCGTAAATGTCGTCGACGGCAATGATTTCGTCGCCCGATTTCAATAGTTTCAACACTGCATCGATAGCGGCAAGACCTGTTGCAAAGGCAAAAGCCGAATGTCCGTTTTCCAATTGCGCGACTACGTCTTCAAGAACTTTTCGCGTTGGATTGTTACTTCTTGCATAATCGAAACCCTTGTTTACACCCGGAGCTTCCTGGATAAAGGTTGATGTTTGGTACACCGGTACCGAAATGGCCCCCGTGAGCGGATCACTGGGAATTGAATGAATAATTTTTGTTGCACTCATTTTTCTTTCTTTTTGAGTTAATAAATGATTAAACCAAAAGTCAAAATGCATCTGCCTGCGGCCGATGTACTTTACCAGAAAAATGTTATTAAGAATGAGTTGGCAATTTTAAAAAAATTGTCGTGTCGTTATCTATCGCCAATTTCCGCTTATTGGGAAATTATTGTAGAATGTAGCACCTTCTTTCCAGAGAAAGGGTTGCTAAGGCTTCATAGGGTCTAATCCCTCCGCCTTTCTTGATAACATTTCAATAAAGATTTGAACTTTGTATGCGCAAATATTCAGTTAGAAAAAGTTAGTATCCAAATTTTTTCGTAAAAAAATATAAATAAAATTCCTATTCACTTTATTTTTTTACTTTTGCAGCAGAAAAACAAAGAGGAAAGATTTGACTGATTGCAACCTCTTTCAAACGCAGTAATTCTGAGTTTGAGGCTCCGCAATAAATGCGAAGAAAAAATGCTAAAGGCAGTGAAAACTCCCTTCGACGCGTTCGTCAAATCTTTATAATTTATTATATAATTTAAAACCATTTTATGGCTTACTTATTTACATCTGAAAGTGTTTCTGAAGGGCATCCCGATAAAGTTTCCGATCAGATTAGCGACGCCTTATTAGATCACTTTTTAGCCTTCGACCCCGACTCTAAAGTAGCATGTGAAACACTTGTAACAACAGGCCAGGTTGTACTTGCCGGGGAAGTGAAAAGCGCAACCTATCTCGATGTTCAAACCATTGCCAGAGATGTTATTAATAAAATAGGTTACACCAAAGGTGCTTATCAATTTAGTGGAGATTCCTGTGGTGTAATTTCATTAATTCACGAACAATCTCAGGATATCAATCAGGGTGTGGATCGTGAAAATAAAGAAGAACAGGGTGCAGGAGATCAAGGGATGATGTTTGGTTATGCTACCAAAGAAACAGCGAATTATATGCCTTTGGCCTTGGACATTTCACATAAAATATTAATCGAATTGGCTGCCTTACGTAGAGAAGGAAAGCAAATTCCGTATTTACGTCCCGATTCCAAGAGTCAGGTGACCATAGAATACAGCGATGACAACGTACCTCAACGAATTGTAGCCATTGTAGTTTCTACACAGCATGACGATTTTGATGAAGACGAGATCATGCTTGCTAAAATTAAGAAGGATATCATTGAGATTTTGATGCCCAGAGTAAAGGCACAGCTTCCTAAATATGTTCAGGATTTATTTAATGATGCTATAGTATATCATATAAATCCAACAGGAAAATTTGTAATTGGCGGACCGCATGGAGATACCGGACTTACGGGCCGAAAAATAATTGTGGATACTTACGGGGGAAAAGGAGCACACGGAGGTGGAGCTTTTAGCGGAAAAGACCCTAGTAAAGTAGACAGAAGTGCGGCATACGCTGCGCGACACATTGCCAAAAATCTTGTTGCCGCCGGTGTGGCCGATGAAGTATTGGTGCAGGTATCTTATGCCATTGGTGTAGTAGAGCCCACTTCAATTTTGGTGAATACACACGGTACATCTCATGTTGGAATAACCGATGGTGAAATCGCCTTGCTAACTGCCAAAATATTCGATATGCGCCCTGCCGCCATCGAAACCCGGTTAAAGCTTCGCAATCCAATTTATTTGGAAACCGCTGCATACGGACATATGGGTAGAACTCCTAAAATTGTTACCAAGGTGTTTGAAAGCCCATACAACGGACGTATAGAAAGAGAGGTAGAATTGTTTACCTGGGAAAAGTTGGATTATGTGGACAAGGTTAAAACAGCGTTCGGGTTGTAAAATTTGCCATTCTGAACCTGCCTGCCGGCAGGCAGGTTTAATTCAGAATCCAATTTAGTTGTCGACACCAATTAGAAACTGAATCAAGTTCAGTTTGACAAAAGATTTTAAGACCATAAAAAAATGCCCTCTAAAATACTCTTAGAGGGCATTTTTTATTTAATCAATTCCCCCTTTACGCTGTGGAGAACGAGGCTCCGGCCAGGTGCGTTGCTCGCCTGTTCTTGGATTGATAGGTAACACTATTTTCTCGGTAGAACTTCGATTAGGATCTTCGCACGCCATATAGACCAAAATAGCCGTAAGTATTGCATTACTTCTCACATCATCGAAAATTATTTTATCGTAGGTATCTCTATTGGTATGCCAGGTATAATCCCAATACGACCAGTTAAGGGAACTTAAATTAAACGCAGGAGCTCCCGCTGCCAAAAAAGACGCATTGTCCGATCCCCCGCCACTTGGAGAACCCGGAAAGTTGGTTTCAATTTGATCTGAAATTTCTTTAGGAACAGCATGCAGCCAATTGCTTAGGTACTCGTAGGAGTGTAAAAATCCGGCGCCTGAAAGATTTACAACTCTTCCGGTTCCGTTATCCTGATTAAAAACCGCCTGTATATTTTTTACAATTTCGGGATGGTCCTCCACAAAGGCTCTGGAACCATTCAATCCTTGTTCCTCACTTCCCCAATGTCCTACCAAAATCGTGCGCTTCGGATTAGGATATACCTTCTTCAAAATACGCATGGCTTCCATCATTACCAAGGTTCCGGTTCCATTATCGGTTGCGCCTGTTCCCCCGTCCCAGGAGTCGAAATGCGCCGAAAGGATAACATATTCTTCGGGTTTTTCAACACCTTTCATTTCGCCAATGGTATTCAATGTGGGAACCAAGCCTAATTCTTTGGATTCGGCTACAATTTTAATTTGTGGTTTGTCACCGTATTCCACCATTCGATACAACATGGTATAGTCTTCCAATTCCAGATCTACAGAGGGTATTTTTTTGGTTCGTGCACTAAAGATCTTGTTTACACCAAACCCTTCCGACCAATTTGAGGATACAATCCCAACGGCACCTGCATTTTCTAAGGCTTCGTTGATGGTTCTGCTGTTATAGCCCATACGACGCATATTATCACGCCATGCCGTTTCCTGAGCTTCCCGGTCTTTCTTCATCTTTTCGAAGGACTTTTCAGTAGCAAATTCCTTCCAATTATAATCCGGCCGACCTGTAGGTTGGTTCATAGAAACCATTACAAATTTCCCCTTTACATTGGGTAACCATCTCTGAAATGCCATAGAATCCTGCACCTCAGGCAACACAACCAATTCGGCCGTTACACCTTTGCTCGATGTTCCGGGATTCCAGGCCAATTGTGTACCATCCAGAGATTGAATTCTGGGGTAGATCATATCAATATGGGTAATTCCGCGTTCCCATCCGCGCCATTCTCCCCAGGTTTCGTTCTTGGCGCTGATTCCCCAGGATTTATATTTACTCACCGCCCAATCGTTTGCCTTTTTCATTTGCGGAGTTCCCACCAATCTGGGTCCAATTACATCCATGAGTTCGTGCGCCAACAACTCCAACTGAGAGTTTTCATTGGCTTCTTTTATTATGTTGTCGACTATAGGATTGGAATCCTGAGAAAAAGTATTGGTTGAAATTAAGAGAGTGGCAAGAAGTAGAAAATAGATTTTTTTCATGGTTTGGTGAGTTAGTTGTTGCTAAAGCTTTTAAAATTACAATTATTTTAGAAAGAAATTGCACAACCAGACAAATCTGTAATTAACTATAAACAAAATTCTTTTTAGAAACCTGCTTCAATAATGAGAGCGGTTCTTTACATTTATATAAAATAAGATTCTAATGAAAGCTTTTTTACGATTTACAGTACTCTTATTAGCCCTCCTAATGCTGTCTTGCCATCAGCCACATGAAAAGAATGAGCCTCCCGTTCTTTGGGAGTCTTATGATGAATTCCAAGAAATTGCAGACCAGCAATCACATGAGTTGCCGCGAATGCAATTTAAATTAATTCAATCGAAGCTTTTGGACAAGAATGAGGTTTTTCGCCCATTATATAATGATGTTAGTGCATTTTCGGAGTCGCGTTATTTAGAGATCTATCCCTTAATAATGGAGCAGGATATTCCCACAATTCAGTTGCATATTTCTAAGGGTAAATTCACTTATGAAGAACTGACTTTATTTTTCTTAAAGCGAATTTATAAATACGAGTTGGACCCTGCTTTTTCTCTACACACCATTATTGCACTAAATAGGAATGTTTTAGAGCAGGCAAGGGCCAGAGATAAAAATAAACTTGAAAACTCGCATCCTATTTACGGGATGCCTATTTTGCTGAAAGATAACATCAACACCCGGGGTATTAATGCAAGCGCGGGAGCTGCAATTTTAAAAGAGTCTACAGCCGGAAAAGAAGCCTTTCTGGTAACCGAATTAGAAAAAAAAGGGGCTCTTATTCTAGGAAAAGTTAATTTGAGCGAATGGGCCTATTATTTTTGCACAGGTTGTCCTTTGGGTTATAGTGCAGTGGGTGGCCAGACCTTAAATCCGTATGGCAGAAAAGTCTTTGAAACAGGAGGAAGCAGTGCAGGCAGCGGGACTTCTGTAGCCGCCAACTATGCTGTAGCAGCGGTGGGAACAGAAACGTCCGGTTCAATAATCTCTCCCTCAAGTCAGAACTCGGTTGTAGGTCTAAAACCCACTATTGGAGTTATAAGTCGATCGGGTTTGGTTCCCATATCACATACCTTAGATACTCCCGGTCCAATGACCAAAAATGTTATAGACAATGCCATTTTGCTGGACGCTATGGCAGGGAAAGATACAAAGGACACCATCACTGTTGTTAAAAGGCAATCTTATCTTATAGCCCGAGTAAATTCCGGATTAAAAGGAAAACGATTAGGGGTGATGAAGAGTTTGCTGAAGGATTCAATTTATGCAACTACAGTTAAAAAACTGGAAAAAGAGGGTGCAATACTCATCGAATATAATCCGCCGGAAATTTCACTCGACGGATTTTTAAGTGTTCTTAATCTGGAAATGAAAGCGGATCTTCCCATTTACTTAGCGGCATATACTACTATTAACGATTCCATCAAAACCTTATCGGATGTGATGGCCTATAACGCTAAAGATAGTTTGATAAGAATGCCTTATCATCAAGGGGTTTTTGACCGAATTATGATCGATAGTACCAGCTCTGAGCAGCTCACTGAAATTCGAGCGAATTTATTAAAAAACGGCACTGCATTTTTTCAACAACCAATGGTCGAATATAAGCTGGACGCCATACTTTCCATAAATAATTATCATTCGGCAGCGGCCGCAGTTGGCCTTCATCCATGTCTAACTGTGCCAATGGGATATAAACCATCCGGAGAACCCATTAGCCTTACATTAATAGGATCACCTTTTAGTGAACAATCGCTGTTAAGCATGGGATACTCGATCGAAAAAAGTTTGAATGCCCGAAGGATTCCAGAAGCTTATAAAGATTAGATAATGTTGTGATTTTTCGCCTTTTGTACCGCTTCAATTTTACTGTGCACCTGTAATTTTTTGTAAATATTTTCAATGTGTTTACGAACAGTACTTGGAGACAGAAACAAATTTTCGGCAATCAAAGTATAACTCAAACCCTTACTCAACTGTTCCAAAACTTCCACTTCTCGCTTGGACAACGAAATTTCTTCCTGATCATTCACGTTTTGAATGTCGATAGGGTTTCGCAATAATTTCAGTGTTTTTAGGGCAATAGACGGATTCATGGCCGCGCCTCCGTTAAGCGTATCGAGAATTCCGTTGTGTAAGTCTTCCGGATTTATTTCCTTCAACAAATACCCATCGGCTCCCGCCTTTATGGCATTAAAAATGTTTTCATCGTTGTCGAAGGCTGTAAGCATAATGATCTTAATCTGCGGATACTTTTGCTTTACCATCTGGGTGGTTTCAATACCGTTTAACACCGGCATTTCGATGTCCATAAGGATAAGATCTATATTATGATTGTCCTGGAGTTTGGTCAATAATTCACTTCCATTTAAGGAAGTATGTTTTACCGAAATGTCTTCAAAAAAAGAAAGCTTTTCTTTAATCGCATGGATTAGGAAGCTATTGTCATCAACAATGGCAATTTTAAGACTCATACTTGGTTAGTTAGCTTTAAATATACTTAAAAATACCTATTCTAACCGTGCAATAAAATAAGGCAGTTGACGTATTCTAGCTTTTTTTGGAAAGTTCCAATTTTACCGTGGTACCTTCCGAAGGAATTGAATGCACAGTAAATGTTCCATCAATTTCACGAGCTCTCTTCTTCATATTGGTAAGTCCGTTGCCTTCTTCCGCTTCCGAAGGAATAAATCCATTGCCATTGTCTTTTATCTCAATCTTGTACGTACTGTTTTTTTCTGAAATATGTACCGAAATTAAAGTAGCCTGGGCATATTTCATACTGTTGTTAACCGCCTCCTGAATAATGCGATAGATATTCATTCCTTCCACCGAAGTAAACGTGTAACCTGCACTTATGCCTTTATCAATATGAAATTCGAAGGCCGTTTTTCCCGAAGCTATTTTCGCTTTTTCTATAAAATTGGTGATGCGGGTTTGCAGGTCTTCAAAACTGATGTCGTTCTTGTTCATCGCCCAAATAGTATCCCGCAATTCATAAATAGTCTGAGACGTAAAATTGCTTATGCCTGAAAGTTTATTCGTGAGTTTTTCGCCAATATCTTTAAATCCGAAGGGTATATTGTCCAGGCTCGAAATTATAAAGGTAAGTTGTGCGCCTATATTATCGTGAAGATCTCTCGAAATACGAAGCCGTTGTTCCTGCAGCTTATTTTGAGTTTCGATACGCGCCAAAGCCGTTTTTAATTCGTTTTCCTTTTGCAACTGATTGTTCTTGAGCTTTTGCTGATTGTACAAAAGATATCCTAATAATCCGAGGACAAGAGCGAGAGAGAATCCACCGTACACCAGGGTATTTTTCCGGCGTACCTGTAAATCTTTTTCTGCCAGTTGGGCGCGTTGTTTCAAGATCTCGTTTTCCTTCTTTTCGGTTTCGTATTTGGCTTCGGCTTCGGTGATTATTTGTGCATTTTTTTCATTGAGAATGGAGTCTTTCACTGCAATAAACTTGTACAGGTACTCATTCGCGGTTTTATAGTCCTTTTCCTGTTCGGCCAATTCGGAAAGGCTTGCATAGCCTTCTTTCGCCGAAAGTTTTATATGGTGCTTTTCGGCAATTTCCAGCCCTTTTTGGAGATAGAATTTTGCCTTCTGAAATTGTTTCCGGCTCTTAAAACTTTCCCCAAAACCCAGATAGGTATTCGCGAGTCCGTTAAAGTCTTTTACCTCTTCCCGAAGCATTATCGACTGGTTGAAATAAGCTTCTGCATTTAAATAATCCCGCTTTTTTGAATAGGCTAAAGCAATGTTCGACAGGTTGGACGCCTGTTCTTTTTTATCGCCAATTTGCAGGCTTATTTCATACGCCTTTTGGTAAGAACCTATGGCTTCGTCATACTTTTCCTGATGATCGTAAATAGCGCCCACATTGTTGTAGCCGTTTTGCAATCCTGCAAAATTCCCCAATCGCTCCTGAATTTCTAAAGCTTTGGTGAGGTACTCTGTGGTTTTATCGAAATCCTGCATATAATAATATACAATCCCAATATTATTATAAGATTGAGCAATTCCGTTTTCATTATTGAGCGTTTCTTCGGCCTTCAAGGCATCAAATAACAAGGGGATGGCTTTTTGATACTCCGCTTTTCGAATGTACACCGTGGCGATATTGTTGTAAACAATGGCATATCCTTTGGTGCTGTTTGTAGCCTTGGCAATTTCCAACGCCTTGTTGTAGTAGCGCAACGAATTGTTGTAATCGGTTTTTCTTTCGAAGTAATTCCCCAACGCATTCAGGTTGATAATTTTTCCAAAGTTAAAATTCAGTTTTTCAGCTAAGGCAACGCCACTCTCAGCAAAGGCCTTGGCACTGTCCAAATGAGTTACGTTGTAATGCCCTGCAATTTTCTGATATAAATAGACCTTGGTGGAATCCTCGGGAGCTCTTTTTAAAGCAAGAAGGAGACTGTCTATATTTTTTTGAGTCTCTTGAGAAAATGAAAGGGTGAAGCTAAAAAGAAGGAGAATTGTGAAGCGGAGGTTTTTGGTCGGCATTTAAATTTTTTATTAAAAATAATCTAAATTTTGATATCGGGTTGAACTACCAATGCTTCCTCCAGATTGTATTTTAAAAAGTGATAGGTGTCCAATCCATTTGACCTAAATTTTATGTGCTTTTGGTGCTGTGTTACTTCATGTTCTAACGCCCTAATATGTTGCAGATGGAGGGTTGTTATTTTTTTGTTTTTCTGAAAAAAATAAAAGGAAATTGCTCCAATTGATAGAATTGTAGCAATTATGACGCTAAAAGGAGTAATAATCATGAGGTAGTAACTAGGCCTTAAAGGTACTGTGAGATGTTTACTTTTGGTATACGGCAGTTGACGTATTTCAATCAGGCTTTAAATTGAATTGAGACGGTAGTTCCCATACCGACTTCTGAATTAATTTCGGAGGTACCTCCCAATTCTTTGGCGCGTTTTTTTATGTTCTGTAACCCATGCCCGACTTCAATATTGGTAATACTAAAGCCCTTTCCGTTATCTTTAATGGTGATGTGATATGCCGAAGCGTTCTTGTCAATAGTTACTGAAACCTTGGTCGCATCTGCATATTTCAGGGTGTTGTTAAGTGCTTCCTGGATAATGCGATAGATATTCATCCCTTGAATGGAGGTAAATTTGGTATCCGCTACAACGCCCTGAGTCACTGAAAAATCGAAATCTATGGTATTTTGAGCCACGCCGGCTTTTTCAATAAAATTGGAAATTCTAGCCTGTAAATCTTCCCAGGTAATATCGTTTTTATTCATCGCCCAAATGGTATCCCGAAGCTCATAAATTGTATTGGAAGTAAAGGCACTAATATTCCCCAGTTTTTGTGTTACCACATCACCTGCATCCTTCAAACCGTATTTAAGACTGTCTATGGACGAAATTATAAAGGTAAGTTGGGAGCCAATATTATCATGCAAATCTCTCGATATTCGCAGGCGTTGTTCTTGTAGTTCATTCTGAGTTTCAATTCGAGCCAGCGCTGTTTTTAATTCACCTTCTTTCTGCAACTGCCGATTCTTTAATTTTTGTTGACTGTAGAATAAATAGCCCAGCAGTCCTAAAATTACAGCCAGTCCTAAACTTCCAAAAATGAGAATGTTCTTTTGCTCAACGGCCAGTTCACTTTCGGCAAGATTGGCACGGGTTTCGGCCAGTTCTTGTGCAGTTTTTGCCGTTTCGTATTTGGTAGCCATTTCGGTAACTTTTGCTGCGCGTTCTTCGTTAAAGACCGAATCTCTCAAGACATAGAAAGCTTCCTGCCGTTCGAGTGCTTTTTCAAAATCTCCCGTTTTTTTATAGAACCAGGCCTCCTGTTGTACCACATCTCTAATCTTCTCGATGCTGCCACTTTTTTCGGCGTATAAATTGGCAAGGATAAAATATTCTTTAGCTTCTGCAAATTTGTTCTCTTCATAGGCTATAGTCGCGAGATTGGTGTAATTGGTCGCCAAATTATTATCTCGTTGTCGCATTTTATTAAGTTCCAGAGATCTTTTAATATACTTTTTGGCTTCGGCGAATCTCTTGTTTTTCAGCAGGGTATTGCCAATATTGTTGAATATAAATGCAAACCGTGCCGAATCTGAAACCTTGGCGATGTATTTCAGGTTTTTATAATGATAAAAGAGCGCACTATCGGGTTTTTTCCAATCGTCGAAATTAATGGCAATTACATTGTTGGCGAAAATTAAATATTTGTAGTTGGTGCTGTCGTGATCGTGTAGAATTTTAAAAGCTTTTTTTCCGAAAGCCACTCCTTTTTCATAATCTTCAAAGTCGTGATAGATGTTGGATTTATCGGATAAATGCAAGGAAATCATAACGGTATCCTTCATTTTTTCGGCTACAGTTAACGCCTTTTGAATATAATCCAGCGCCAATTCATATTGCCCCAGATTTAATTCGAGATAATGTAATTGTTCGTATACTTTCCGAAGTCTGTCTAGTGTATCCAACTTCTTAAAAAGCGGAATTACTTTTTCGGCGAAATAAATAGCACTATCCTTTTCGTTGTCGTTATGCTTTCGGTAAAATTGAAAATAATAATAATTGGCGGTGTCTGCTTTTTGCTTGAGTAATTTTTTCGACGCATTGAAATAGTAATCTGAAGAATCCTTGCTGCTATAAGCTTTTAATAGTAGATCATCCAATTTAGAATTGGTTTGAGCATGTAAAAAAGAAGTCAAAAGAATAAAGAGAAGGGAGTAGATGTTCTTCATACACAAAGCGATTGGCCGATTCTAAAATACACAAAAAATAAAGAACACGACATAGTCGTGTTCTTTTCAAAAATTTTCGAAAATAATGCTATAATGCCTTCACAAAATTACCGTTAGACCAGGTTCCGATCTTATCTTCGGTAGAACTTTGACCCTGGTAATAACCTTTGCCATGGTACTTCCCGTTATACCATTCGCCGCCGTAGTAATTTCCACTTTCAAAGAAAAAACGGCCTTGCCCGTGATATTGATTACTACTGTTAAACTGTCCTGTATACTTATCGCCATTAGCGAAGAGATAGGTGCCTAAATACATGTTTCCGTTTTTAAAAAAGCCTGTAAACGCATCTCCGTTGCTCCATTTAAATCTACCGTATTTATTTTGACAGTCCCCTGCAGTACAACCACTGGTTACTCCGTTGTCATAAAAAGTATACGAATCGACCAACTGACTGCTGCTATATTTTCCTTGCTCCCATACTTCATCTTCTACTATATAGCCTAAACCTTGTATAAAGCCGTTTTGGTATTCCCCTACCATGTCTTTTTCTACGCCAAGATACACTCCGTATCCTGTCATGTCGTTATTTACCCAGAACCCTATATATTTTCCTGAGTCTTTCCAATCGAAAAGGCCATATCCGTTGCGTTTGCCGTTTTCCCAAAATCCTTCGTAATAACCGTGATCAAAGTTTTTCTTTCCCCATCCGTCCTCACAGTTACCGCTCACGCATCCAAGCGTAGTGGACGAGGTGGTTGCTGCCGTTGGAACACTTGGTGATTGTTGTGCAGTTGCAGTTATCCCAAGGACCATAAAGAATGAGAGTACAAATAATTTTACTGATTTCATAATGCTTTGGTTTTTAGTGTTATTCAAAGTTAGGAAAGATTTTTTCAAATAAAATACGACAGGTGTCGTATTTTACATATAAAGGCGGGATTAGCCTATTTAAATTTCTTATGGAGCGTTCCTGAAGACCATTCGCCAATTTGCTGGACCAAGTCCTTATTGTGATAATAGCCTCTTCCGTTGAATTTTCCATTAGTCCACTCTCCCCCGTAATAACCGCCATCTTCATAAAAATAACGCCCTATTCCGTTAAACTGATTCTCTTTGTTAAACATGCCACTGTATTTATCCCCATTGGCGAAGGTATAGGTTCCCATATACAATTTTCCATTCTTAAAGAATCCCACGAAATAATCACCATTGCTCCATACCATTTTCCCATATTTATTCTCACAGTCACCGGCGGTACAACCTACTTCAACATTATTGGTATAAAAAGTATAGGGTGTTTTTAATTCGCCATTCACATAAATTCCCTGACTCCATTCGTCTCCAAATACAGTAAATCCCATACCATTTAACTTTCCATTGCTGTATTCACCAATAATATTATCGTCGTTATCGGCAAGATAGGCACCGTAGCCACTCATTGAACCGTTTTCCCAATTACCAATATACTTTCCTACCCCTTCCCATTTATACAATCCATAGCCATTTCGTTTTGCATTACGCCAAAAACCGTCATAATAGGCATCCTCATATTGCCATTTTCCCCAACCATTTATACAGTCGCCTTCTACACAACCAACAGTGCCGGAGGCCACAGTTGTAGTAGTGGCTGTACTTCCCGCATATAATTTTACGGGCTTATACACAAAGGAGGCAATGGTGTAATAACCTTCTAATATGTATGTTTTTACGTTATTGATTTTCACAATGAGATTATTTCCATCCTTTTCGGTAGTCGCATTTGTATAATCTATTGGTTTTCCTTTCTTGAGTACCCCATACTGGTCTTTATCGGCATCTCTGTACCAATATGTGTTATCTGGGGCAGTAGCCATTTTAGTAATGTTCTTTGCTCCCCAGTTTTTAAAACTTCGCACTCCATCCAAATAATAGGTCGCACCAACCCCATCGAGATAATCTATATAATTGCCTTGAATATTGCTGAATTCTCCTGCATAAGATTCGTCGTTAACGTAGGTAATAAAGGAATACGGATTGGTAAGATAAAAGTCTTTCCCAATATTGGAGGTCAAAACAGAAGCCTTCCCTACAGTGCCTATGGGTGCATCTTTAAAATCTTCCAGCAAATAAATTACGCGTCCGGTTTTATCCAGAACGGCTAGCGTATCTGTCTTTAGGTACACCAAATCTTTTACATTAGTTACTGTGTTTCCCTTCCCATTTCGAAGTACAAAATCGACATTGTTGGTCTTTGTCCAGGAAGCACCGCTAATTTTTGCGGAACCGGTGCTAGACATTGGTGCGGGAGGCACTTGAGCAATTACATTATAAGAAAGACTCATAACGATTGCAACACATAGGATGAAATATCTCATAATTGATGGGTTTTTAGTGATAAACAAATTACTCAAAAAAATTCAAAAGTTGAAATACGTCATCTGCCGTATCTTCCTTTTTTTCTGAAAATTCCTGATACTTGCGTTTCATTTCCAAGTAATGCTCATGTGAATTGGCATATTTTCTAGCCAATTTGTCGACAACCGAAGAATCCTTACTGATAGAAACCATTGCAAGATCGTCCAAATTAAAAAGCACCAGAAAGAATAAAAACAGCGCATTCCCTCAAACGAGGATATTACTTTTATTCGGATATAAAATCGTCTGAATCATACCTAAATTTATAAAATAAAACCCCATATAGAACTATGGGGTTTTGAATAGTGCAGACACTCCTCAGCAATCTACAAACAATGTAACCTGGTTAGTTAGTTACTTCTTAAGATCGTACGCGAAAATTGAATTATTATCGGCTTTGTAATACAAGATGCCCCCAAAATCGTCAACAATATATTCGGGTTGTTTGTCTTTAAGCAGAATTTCTTTTTCTTTAGCTCCTGAGTCTTTGTTGATTTTTACAAGTCCAACTCCTTCATCCAATTTTGTTAAAATAAACTGGGCGTTTTCGGTGGCAGCGGTTGCTTTAAATCGGCGTAACATTTCAGATACCGAGGCACCACTCGCAGCGGCAAGACCTCCCGCTAATTCACTTTCACGGTCGGCTCTGCTATTATATCCTGCCAAGCGGTTTTGTACCGATGAATTTGCGGCAGCCACCGAGCCTGTCGCAGCAGCCACAGCTGTTACCCCGGCTAAAATAGCTCCCATTGCACTCTTGCCCGGTGCACGGTAGTACTCATGCCAGGACTTTCCACCCTTGTTATCCAAGAGCATTAGATTTTGGTCACTGGTAAGCAGCACGCCCCCATTTCTAATCTCTACATGTGTAGGAGCTTCTTTCCCATCGAACTTAGATTCGGCTAGCGTTGACACTTCTCCACTGTTGGCATCCACAGCAAACAATTCTTCATCCACACTTATTAAATAGCGGGTGTTCTTGCTGTCGAAGGTAGACGAAACCGCATCGGCTCTTTTGTACTTTAACGGCTTGCTCCAAACCTGATCACCACTATTAAGGTTTACAATATTGGCATCTTCCGAAGTAATATAAATCAAGCCTTGCGGGGTATGTGCCATAGTTAAAATATTCTCTCCGGTTTTTAAGGGTTTTTTGAATAGCGTCTGACCATCGAAGGATATTTTGTTGATTCCCCCTTGGTAGATTCCAAAAAGGATTCCGTCTTCCATGATATAGAAATGCTGCACATACCCTTTCGTTTTTGGAGCTTTGTCCCAAAGATCTTCACCATTTGTTGCGCTTAGAAATCCTATTTCAGATTCATTCTTTGCGGCAAAGACACTATTGCTGCCCCCATCATCTTTATTGCTCACGATGGCAAGTCCTTGTGGAAGTATCTCAAAATTTACTACTTTTCCTTTCACTTTTGCAGGGTCTTTCCACAACTCTGCTCCATTGCTCCCTATTTTGTAAACTTTGGTATTGCTTCCGGTATCGGACTGGTCAAAACCGTAAATGTCTTTTTCTTCGGCATCTGCAATAACCCAGCTAAGCCCTTTAATTTTTGTTTCCCAAAGCACTTCGCCGGTTTGCGCTTTTTTAGCTATTAAACCCTGTGCAGTTGGAATAATAAGTCTTTCTTTTAACAACAAAGGTCGTCCTGTTACGCTATAATCTTTGGCAATACCCACTCTATCCGGATCACCTAAATTAAAGCGGTAATCTTCATTGCCGGTATTCAAGTCATAAACCGCAACCTGTGTCGCAAACTTTTCCTTGGAAGTGCGTTGCCCGCTCACCACAAGTTTATTTTGTGGCATCATTACATCACAGGTGGTCACTATTTTCCAGCCGTTGCCCTCAGTATTGAATAGGGTCTTTCCGGAAATGTAATCGATAACCGATTTCTTGGAAGTAATTCCTGCAAATCCGCCCTGAGAAACAATTACATAGGGGGCACCGGGAACAAAATATAGTTCCTCCGGCTTTACTCGTCCGTATTCCGTGAAATTAAAAAGCAATTGATTGCTTCCGGGTTTAATACCTACAAGTCCGTCATTGGTTGCAACAACCATAGTACCTCCTTCTGTAAGTGTCATTTCATTGATTTTTGCTCCTGTATCGTAGCGAAAATCGGGTTCTTCGGCACGTTGTGCCATCAATGTCGATGCCAATAGTAAGCTTAGGCATGTAACTGTTTTTAAAAATGTTGAAGTTTTCATAATCGTGGTTTTAGTAATTTGATATTTCAAAGATGACGTATAATAAGACGCGTTTCAATACGGCAATTGTCGTATTCTTTTGTAGGGCAGTTATCTAACACATTCCTCTATTTGGTCTTTACGTTCGACGGAAGCCATAAAAAAACCGGAAGAAGAACAAATCGTTCCGCTCCCGGTCCACGTAAAAACCTCAACACTGAGATTTGCGTTTATAATGTACCAGCTATTGAAAATTTACATTGAAAGACCCTTCCGTGATGTCCTTAATAGATTGATCACCATTCACATTTTTAGCTTTAAAACTGAAAGTCCCTTTAATTGTAGTGGTTGACTTTTCAGAAATATTTATTTCTCCAACTACGCCACTCGCTTGATACGGCGCGTTCCATGATTGTGAATTTTGGGGATTCCCGGCGTTGGCCTCTACGTAGTTAGCAGTTATAAAGACATTCGAATCGGATATCTCGTAGCTACCGGTATCATCGTACCCGTTGATAATCAAAAATATTCCCTTTCCGGAAGCGTCAGATCCTTGAATTGTAATTGTGGTATTACTACCTGATGTACTCTCACTTGCAGTAGAAGCGATGTCCATAGATGTAAAACTGTTACCATTCACTATGGCAGTTACTGTACCTTCTCCGGCCGAACCACCTCCTCCACCGTCATCGTCCTTTTTACATGAAGAAACCGTAGCGGCAAAAGCCATTACTAAAATTAAAATTGTTTTGTTGAGCGTTTTCATAATTGTTGGATTTTTATAGTTTGAATAAAGCAAAGATGCCCTAAAACCCAACGCCACTCAATACGGCAATTGACGTATAATTAAAATTGTATATGCTGAAATTGCTTCTGAAGCGCTGTTATTTTTTGCTGAAGTTCAATTCGAAAAACCTCATTTGCCTTGCTCGAAGGATTGAAAGGCCTGTGTTGTAGCCCTTTTTGAATACTATCCACCTGATTTTGAATTGAATCCGTTTCCGAAGCAATCCAAACTTCCTTAAATCGATTCCAGATATAGGTCACGGCTGTTGCCGTAGGATGTAGCATATCTTCGCCATAAAAACGATAATCCCGTAACTCGTCCATTACAATTTCGTAGGAAGGAAAGTAGTTACTTCTGGTATCGTTTTTCAGAGCGGTATGGAGGCCGGCAATCAAATGGGCCTTGCTTTGTGTATTCTCGACAAAACCATCTTTAAGGTGTCTAACAGGGGAAACAGTATGAATCTGTTGTACTTTGAAATTATAGGTTTTTAGTAATCGAGATGTATTTTGAATACTTTCTGAAATCAATTCAATAGAAAGTAATTCCTTCGTAAAATGCTGTTGTGGAAGTTTATGACAATTGGCTACGAGCTTATTGGTTTCCGTAAAACGATATACACGGGCTGTTCCGTAGGTAAAGATAATATGCGTAGCGGTTAAGAGGTATTCCCGGAAATGCTTCAGTTTTTCGTTCAGCAATTTTAAAAAATCTTCTTTTCCCGAAGCGGTTACCAAAGAGTGTACTTCAAAGCTATGCCATTGTTCGTTGTGAAAGAAGATATCATCTTCAGCAAAAAATCGTTCCTCCAAGGCGCGTCTTACCAATCCTTCTATTGCCAAAGGGTGAAAAATAATTCCGAAGGGATTCTGTAAATTCTGAAACTTAAAATAGTCAAGCTTTCCTCCAATATTTTCAGCAAAACAAGAGCCCAATAACACCACTTTCGAACTATAATCGATTGGGTTTTCCTCTGGTTGTAGCGGTATTTGAGTTTGCAGTTTCATGCGTTCACAAAGGTGCGAAAAAAATGTAATTAAAATTACCAGGCACGCAAAGGTGCAAAGACGTAAAGGGTTGGTTCTCGCAAAGGCGCAAAGACGCAGAGGTACAAAGTATTGATTCTCGAAAAGGTGCAAAGGCGCAAAATCACCAAAATCTAAAATTAATGTCCGTTTACGATACGTGTAATTCCGGTTTTAATAAGCGGAGTATTAAAATTAATCTATAAACCCAACTTTAAACCCGTTAGTTTCAAATAAGTTAGCAACTGTTTCGGATGCACGGGATGTATTGCTTCTACCGATTTAATTTCAATAATTACAGTGTCTTCTACAATAAGGTCGGTTCTAAACCCCAAATTAAGTTTTAATTTTTTCCAGATGACCGGTAGCGGTTTTTGTCTCTCAACTTTACAGCCAATTGCGGTTAATTCATAGAATAAAATTTCTTCGTAGACAGACTCCAGTAAGCCCGGACCCAAGTTCACATGAATGTGATAGCAGCAATCTACAATGATTGAAGCCAAATCATTTTCGTAAAAAGTCTCTGTTTTCCCCATAATGTAAATAATTAAATGGGGAGTTCAATCTATTTTAAAAGTACAATTAAAAAGAATTACTTAGCGGCTTTACGGCTTTGCGTTAGACTTTACATACTCAATTTGCGACTTTGCGTCTTTGCGACTTTGCGTCTTTGCGTCTTTGCGTCTTTGCGTCTTTGCGTCTTTGCGAGAAATAAAAATAACTTTGCGACTTTGCTTGCCTAGCCCAAATAATCCTTAACCGCTGCCAGCGCCGTTTCTATTCCGTCCGGATTTTTACCTCCCGCCGTTGCGAAGAAAGGTTGTCCGCCGCCGCCGCCCTGAATATATTTTCCTAACTCACGAACAATTTTTCCGGCATCCAAACCACGTGCTATGGCCAATTCCTTTGAAATATAACAGGTAAGCAGTGCCTTTCCGTCGTTTTTGGAACCGAACAGAATAAACAGGTCTTCCACTTCTCCTCCCAACTCGAATGCCAGATCTTTTAAGCCCGAAGCATCCAAATCCAGTTCCTTAGCCAAAAAGTTGACTCCGTTTACCCGGGTGATTTCATCTTTCAGCTCTCCTTTTATGTTTTTAGCCTTGTCTTTTAATAACTGCTGAATTTGCTTTTGCAATGCATTGTTCTCTTCCTGTAAACTCTCAACAGCTTTTACAGGGTCCTGCGCATTGTTCAAAGCTTTTTGTACTTCCGAAAAGGCTTCACTGCGATTCACAAAAAAGTCTTTGGCCGCATCTCCGGTAATGGCTTCAATTCGTCTAATTCCCGAAGCAACCGCTCCTTCCGAAGTAATGATAAAATGCCAGATATCAGAAGTAACAGGAACGTGTGTTCCTCCACACAACTCCATGGATTTTCCAAACTTAATGGCACGAACACTGTCGCCGTACTTTTCACCGAACAAAGCAATGGCGCCTTCTTCGATCGCTTGGTCGTATGGAATATTTATGCGTTCTTCCAAAGCAATTCCCTCTCTTATTCTGGCATTTACAAAGGCTTCCACCTGTTTTAATTCGTCTTCGGTAACCTTTCCGAAGTGAGAAAAATCGAAACGCAGATTCCTACTGTGAACCATAGACCCCTTCTGAGTGACATGGGTACCCAAAATATTTCGCAACGCCTGATGTAGTAAGTGGGTGGCCGTATGATTGGAAGCTGTTCTGTTACGTTGTTTTTCATCGACTACAGCTTTAAAGGTAGCTTCCGGGTGATTGGGCAAGTTTTTGGTAAAGTGAATGATCAAATTATTTTCCTTCTTGGTATCTACAATATAGACCACCTCTCCATTGGGCGCTTCCAAATAACCCTTATCGCCTACTTGTCCGCCGCCTTCAGGATAAAAAGGGGTTAGATTGAACACAAGCTGGACCATTTCACCATATTTCTTGCTTTCCACTTTTCGATAGCGCGTTATCTTCACAGAAGTTTCCAAGGTATCATAGCCTACAAAGTCTTCGACTTCATCTTCCATTAAAATAACCCAGTCACCGGTTGCAACCTTGGTCGCTGCTCGGGATCTTTCTTTTTGTTTCTGAAGTTCTGCTTCAAATTCAGATTCGTCCAAATTGTAGCCGCGTTCTCTTAAGATTAGCGCGGTAAGATCGATTGGAAATCCGAAGGTATCGTACAATTCGAATGCTTTTTTACCTGAAATAGTCTTCGATTTGGCACCGGAAATGATATTTTCTAACAACACCAGTCCTTGATCCAGAGTTCGTAAAAACGATTTTTCCTCCTCTTGAATTACGTTGGTAATTAAATGTTCTTCGGCAATCAATTCAGGAAAGGCTTCTCCCATTTGTTTGCTCAACGTTTTCACCAACCTATACATAAAAGGTTCTTTGGTGTCTAAAAATGTAAATCCGTAGCGAATTCCTCTTCGCAGAATACGTCGAATCACATAACCGGCTCCCGTATTGCCGGGTAATTGTCCGTCCGCAATAGAAAAGGCTACAGCTCTCACATGATCTGCAATCACTCGAATGGCAATATCAACTTTTTCGTCCTTGCCATAGGTAGTATTGGTAACCGCTTCAATTTCGCGAATTAGCGGTGTAAAGACATCTGTATCGTAGTTACTCTGTTTGTTTTGCAGCACCATACAAAGCCGTTCGAAGCCCATTCCTGTATCGACGTGCTGTGCAGGTAATTTTTCAAGGCTGCCGTTTGCTTTTCGGTTGAATTGCATAAAAACCAGGTTCCATATTTCCACTACCTGTGGATGATCTTTATTTACCAGTTCGGCTCCCGATTGCTTTGCTTTTTCTTCGGCCGAACGAATATCCACATGTATTTCACTACACGGGCCGCAGGGACCCTGCTCGCCCATCTCCCAGAAATTATCGTGTTTGTTACCATTCAGAATACGTTCTTCGGGAACAAACTGCTTCCACAAGTTATAGGCTTCGGTGTCGCGTTCCAATCCTTCAGCTTCATCTCCTTCAAAAATAGTAACGTACAAAATGTCCTTGTCAATTCCGTAGACTTCGGTTAACAATTCCCAGGCCCATTCAATAGCTTCCTTCTTAAAATAATCGCCAAAACTCCAGTTTCCCAACATTTCGAACATGGTATGATGGTAGGTATCCATCCCCACTTCTTCCAAATCGTTGTGCTTTCCGCTCACGCGAAGACACTTTTGGGTATCGGCAATTCGGTTATTTTTAGGTTCATTATTTCCCAAAAAATATTCTTTAAACTGATTCATGCCTGCGTTGGTAAACATCAGAGTTGGATCGTCCTTCACCACCATAGGCGCGGAGGGCACAATTGCATGTGTTTTTGTTTTGAAAAATTCTAAAAATTGGGAACGTATTTCCTTGGACTTCATAAAATGCTTTTTAAGCTAAAAAATATATGTTAGGGCTATGCTCGAAACAATTTCTATATTTGTAAATCGTTAAGTACAATTGGCACTACCCATCATCGAGCAAAAATAAGTTTTTTTAACGTATGTCTAAGGTTAAATATTACTACGATAGTGAAACCCTGTCCTATCGAAAAATAGAAAAAAAGAAAGGCCGTAGGCTTGGTATTTTTTTACTCAGTCTCGCGGGTATGATGTTAAGCGGATTTCTTTTGCTGTTGGTATATATAAATTTGCCCTATGTAGAGACTCCAAAAGAAAAAACACTGAAGCGCGAACTCTCCAATATGGAGCTGCAGTTTCAGATTCTCAATAAAAAAATGGCAGAAGCCGAATCTGTTTTAGCTGAAGTTGCCAATCGAGACAACAATTTGTATCGTGTGTATTTTGAAGCCAATCCCATTCCTATCGAACAGCGTCAAGCAGGATTTGGTGGTGTTAACCGATACAAAGATTTGGAAGGTTTCGACAATTCGAAATTAATTATCGCTTCCAGTAAACGTTTGGATATTTTAACCAAACAAATTGTGGTGCAATCGCGTTCTCTAGATGAAATTGCCCAATTGGCCGAAGAAAAGGAAGAATTATTATCGGCTATCCCTGCCATTCAACCGGTTAAAAATGAAGACCTTACGCGTATGGCTTCCGGTTTCGGATATCGTACAGATCCCTTTACCAAGGGAAGTAAGTTTCACTTTGGAATGGATTTTACCGCACCTCGTGGAACGCCGGTATACGCTTCGGGTGACGGGATAGTGATTCGTGCAGACAATACCGCTTCAGGCTATGGAAATCATATACGTATAGATCATAGTTATGGTTATGAGAGTCTCTATGCGCACTTGTACAAGTTCAACGTTAGGAATGGGCAAAGAGTAAAACGAGGCGATCTCATCGGATTTGTGGGAAGTACAGGACGCTCTGAAGCCCCTCATTTACACTACGAAATCTTTAAGGACGGGGAACGTATTAATCCTATTAATTTCTATTACGGAAACCTAACTCCGGAAGAATTTGCAAGTATGTTACTAGCATCTCAACAGGAAAATCAATCACTTGACTAATGCACATAGAACTTCCTGAAAAACGATATTACGGTATTGGCGAGGTCGCCCGGGCCTTCGATGTAAATACCTCCCTCATTCGTTTTTGGGAAAAGGAGTTTGATGTGCTGCAGCCCAAGAAAAATGCCAAGGGCAACCGAAAGTTTACACCTCAGGATATAAAAAATCTCGAATTGATTTACCATCTGGTAAAAGAACGCGGATTTACACTGGAAGGCGCCAAAACACATCTCAAAGAAAACAAACAGCAAACGCTCGACCGATTTGAGATAATTCGTAAATTGGAAACAGTGAAAGCCGAATTGCTTAAAATTAAAGAACAACTTTAAAATCTACGGTCATGAAAAAATGGATTCCGGTATTTATAGTGTTAGCATTTATTTTAGTTATTGGAGCCTGGATGGCCAGTGTGAATAATAAACTGGTTCCCATGGAAGAAAACGTTGCTGCCCAATGGGCAAATGTGGAAAGTTCGTACCAACGGCGTGCCGATCTCATCCCCAATATTGTGAATACCGCCAAAGGTTATGCCGAGTTTGAACAGGAAACACTCACGCAGGTAATTGAAGCACGCAGTAAGGCAACAGCAGTGACCATAGATCCAACCAACATTACCCCACAGCAATTGGAGCAATTTCAACAAGTACAAACGGGCTTGAGTTCGGCGTTGTCCAGATTACTTGCCGTTTTTGAGCGCTATCCCGACTTAAAGGCGAATGAAAATTTTAAGGAGCTTATTAACGAACTGGAACGCACCGAAAACCGAATCAATGTGGAACGAAATCGCTACAATGAAACCGCACGTGAACTCAATACTGCCATACGGAAAGTACCCACCAATCTGGTAGCCGGAATGCTCGGATTTACTTCTAAAGCCTATTACGAAGCTGAAGCCGGCAGTGAAAATGCTCCCAAAGTAGAATTCGATTTCAGCAAATAAACAGCATGTCTAAGGTAGAAGATTTTTTAACCCGCGAAGAGGAAATACAGGTAATTGAAGCTATCAGAAAGGCCGAAAAAAACACCTCCGGTGAAATTCGTGTACATCTGGAAGCACACAGTACCATAGATGCATTTGACCGGGCCGCCGAAGTGTTCGATTTCCTGCATATGGACAATACAAAACTAAGTAATGGTGTGCTTATTTATGTGGCTGTGGAAGACCGGACACTAGTAATTATGGGTGATAAAGGCATTAATGATGTGGTGTCACCTCAATTTTGGGAAAGCACAAAAGATACGATTATCAATCATTTTAAAGCCGGAAACGTTGCGCAAGGTTTGATTGATGGTGTCTTAAAGGCCGGAGAGCAGCTAAAAAAACACTTTCCATATACTAAAACCGATCGCAATGAGCTGCCCGATGAGATTTCGATAGGGTGATGGGTGATGGGTGATGGGTGATGGGTGATGGGTGATGGGTGATGGGTGATGGGTTAAAAGTGCAAATTTTCAGCTAAACTAAAATCAAATGAAATTGTTTCGGATTATTTCAAAATACAAGGTTGCTGGCTTATTGCTCCTGCTTTTCTTTCTTTCGGAAGCGGTTTCGGCACAGTATGAAATTCCGCCTAAACCCGAAAAAGCAGAAGCTGTCTACGATTATATCAATTTGCTTTCCCTTCCGCAGCAAGACGCCTTAAAAACAAAACTTAAAAACTACGCCGATACTACCTCTACACAGATTGTAATTGTTGTAATAAATTCCACCAAAGGAGAGGACATTTCGTTACTCGGAGCCAAATGGGGACAAAAATGGGGCATTGGGCAAGCCGCAGAAGACAACGGGATTCTTATTCTTTTGGCCAAGGGAGACAGAACCATTGACATTAATACCGGGTATGGGATTGAATACAGAATGACCGATCTCATAGCAGAACGTATTATAAATAGGGTGATTATTCCCGAATTTAAAACCGGAGACTATTACGCGGGTTTAAACAAGGGTACAACCGCAATTTTCGCGGCCTTGAATGGCGAGTTTAAGGAGGACCGAAAATTTAATGACGGCATTTCCTTGGGACCTATTGAGATTTTCTTGATTGTTTTTATTATTCTCGTGATTGCACTTTCCTTTAAAAAAGGAGGTCGGGGTGGCGGTGGAGGAGGAACCGGCAGTATGCTGGACGTTATTATTCTCAGCAATATGGGGCGCACCGGAGGCTATGGTGGCGGAAGTTCAGGAGGTGGCAGCTTTGGCGGAGGCGGAGGCTTTGGTGGTGGTTTCGGCGGCGGAGGCTTTGGTGGCGGTGGTGCCAGCGGGAGTTGGTAATTGAAGGGATTCGGAGTTAGTAAATAGGATTAGTAAAATTAATACTATTAACGATTTACGATTTACGATTAACGATTAACGATTTACGATTTGGGATTTGGAAAAGGAAAAGCTGTAGGCTGCAGGCAGTAGGCAAATCTAATTCCTTTTCGCTCTTCCCTTTTCGATATTCCCTTTTCGATATTCCCTATTCGCTATTCCCTTTTCGCTATTCCCTATTCCCTCTTCGCTCTTCCCTTTTCGCTATTCCCTTTTCGCTATTCCCTCTTCCCTTTTCACAGCTCACTGCTCACTGTTCACTCTTCACCAAAATTTACTTTTTCCGAATATAAACAGTCACCGGGACTCCGGTAAAGTCGAAGTTTTCTCTCAATTTATTCTCCAAAAATCGTTTGTAAGGCTCTTTTACATACTGTGGAAGGTTTGCGAAAAAAGCAAAACTGGGGTATGGAGTTGGTAATTGAGTACAATACTTAATTTTTATGTACTTGCCTTTGTATTGAGGCGGAGGAAATGCTTCAATAATAGGAAGCATGGTATCGTTTAGCAAACTTGTTTTTATCTTTTTACTCCGATTGGTATATACCTCAACAGCAGTTTCAATGGCCTTAAAAATTCGCTGTTTGGTTAAAACCGACATAAAAATTACCGGGACATCCACAAAGGGTTCACATTGCTGACGAACATACTTTTCAAATTCCTTGACGCTTTGATTGTCCTTTTCGACAAGATCCCATTTATTGGCGAGAATCACAACACCCTTGTTATTTCGGTGTGCCAACCAGAAAATATTTTGAACCTGTCCGTCAAAACCACGTGTCGCGTCGAACACAAGAATCATTACATCGCAATGCTCGATAGCGCGGACACTTCGCATTACCGAATAGAATTCAACATCTTCCTTTACCTTACTCTTTTTCCGAATTCCCGCAGTATCCACCAAATTAAATTCGAATCCGAATCGGTTGTATTTGGTGTCCATACTATCACGCGTAGTTCCCGCAATATCGGTAACTATATAACGGTCTTCCCCGATAAGTGCATTGATAAACGATGATTTTCCGGCATTAGGTCTTCCTACCACTGCAAAACGAGGTAATTCAACTTCTTCTTTTTCGGGAGTTTCGGGTAAGGATTCAACCAAATCATCCAACAAATCGCCTGTTCCGCTACCGCTAATACTGGATAGCATATAATATTTTTCGAAGCCTAAGGAATAGAATTCGACTGCATCGTTCACACGATTGGCACTATCCACTTTGTTTACGGCAAGAAATACAGGTTTATGTGATTTCCGAAGTAGTTTCGAAACCACCTCATCCATCCCTGTGACACCGTTTTCGACATCTACCATAAAGATAATCGCGTCTGCTTCGGCTATGGCAAGTTCTACCTGCTTATCGATTTCAGCTTCAAAAACATCGTCACTCCCTTTTACATAACCCCCCGTATCAATTAACGAGAAATTTTTTCCGTTCCAGTCACTTTTCCCGTAATGACGATCTCTTGTAACACCACTTGAAGCATCCACAATAGCCTCACGACGTTGGATTAATCTATTAAAAAAGGTAGATTTTCCAACATTCGGTCTTCCTACTATGGCAACGATACTCATAACTTAAATTTTTAGGTGTGCAAAAGTAATGCTTTTACACCAACTAACATATTAACTTTGAAGTAGTTTTACTTCGAATATGAAGTGTGAGGTCTTACGATTCAGGAATTGTTGTAGCCAAAGCGTCGCAATTGCCTTGCATCGCTACGCCAATTCTTATTTACTTTTACATACAACTCTAAATGCACCTGTTTTCCGAAGAATTTTTCCAAATCCTTCCGAGCCTCAGTTCCCACGCGTTTTAGAGGTGCTCCTTTGTGCCCAATTATGATTCCTTTTTGGGTCTCACGTTCCACCATAATAACACTACGCATTCGAATTATATGATCTTCTTCAAAAAACTCTTCAGTGACAATTTCGACCGAATACGGAATCTCCTTTTTGTAATGTACAAGGATTTTCTCGCGAATGGTTTCATTAACAAAAAATCGCTCAGGCTTATCGGTTAACTGATCTTTTGGGTAAAAAGGCGGGGATTCGGGCAAAAGATCGATGATACGGGTAAACACTTCGGCTACGCCAAAATTCTTTAGTGCGGAAATCGCAAATATTTCGGCATTGGGAACTTTTTCCTGCCAAAGGGCAAGGGCTTCAGCCAGTTTTTGCTCATCTCCCACATCAATTTTATTGATGAGCAACAGCACCGGGATGGTTGCATTTGTTATTTTTCTGAAAAAAGCTTCATCCTTTAATTCCTTTTCACCCAATTCCACGAGATACAGGAGCACATCGGCATCTTCAAACGCCGATTTCACAAAACTCATCATACTTTCCTGAAGCTCATAGGCCGGTTTAATGATTCCCGGGGTATCACTTAGAATCACCTGAAAATCATCACCATTTACAATCCCTAAGATGCGGTGACGAGTAGTCTGTGCCTTGGAAGTTATAATAGATAACCGCTCACCAACAAAGGCGTTCATGAGGGTGCTCTTCCCAACATTTGGGTTCCCGATAATATTTACAAATCCCGCTTTGTGCGCCATTGATTTATTTTTTGACAAAGGTAGGATAAATTTGGCTGTAAGATGTAAGCTTTAAGCTGTAGGCTTTAAGCTATATGCTGTAGGCTGTAGACTGTAGGCTGTTAAAAGTTTTAAGTAAACTATTCCCTATTCCCTTTTCCCTATTCACTCATCACTGCTCACTGCTCACTGTTCACTCTTCACCAACAAACTTACCTTGCATTCAATTCAAGCTGTAATTGCTGCTCGTATCCGGAAGCTATTGTGTTTTCACTAAAACTCAGCGCGGCCAAATCGCCTATGGCTGCTCCAATCCCCAGCTCTAATTGTGCCAAGCTGACTTCTGTGTTTGTACCTTTATAAAGGGCATTCATCGATCCGTTAATACGAAATTCGTTTACATCCAGGTAGGCATAATAGTCTGAAATACACGCACTAATAGCAGCTTCAAACTGACGAAACTCGCCTATGGCCAATTCAAGTTCCATAGCCGCTCTCTTCTTATGTTTATGTGCGTAGTTGCGTTTTAGCTCCCTAACTTTCGCCGGATCAGGGATTTGTCCTTCACCCATCTCCACCAACGGAATTTTTTGATATTCCGTTTCATAATTTGCACGAAGGTCATTGTGATTTCCTTTTGTAGCTCGTGCATTATTAAGTTTGGTTCCATAGGTCGCCAAGGCTTCTCTCATTTTTTGAATGCTATTATTTACAAAGGCCGTAACATCTATGGCATTTTTCACCTCTTGCGCTCCTTTCATTTGTTGTTCGAATTCCTCATTGGAGACCGAATTGTCCATGGTTGCAAGCTTTCCCTGAACCAGGGCTGCTTTTTGAGCATCGGTCATATTATTAAACTTTTCCGTCATTTGTCTAGCATAATCGGGATCGCTCATCATACGTTGCATCTCTGCCTCCGAAAACGGACTAAAGGGCATGGATGACATCTGTGAAGCTGCAGCCTTTTTGGCGGAGATTTCGAGTTCACGCTCACTCATACCACTAATCTTATCGATGCCTCCCATGTCTTTAACAATGCCATTTTCATTCACCTGATTTTTTAAGTCCCTGTGAATACCGTCCGTGCCTTTTTCGTTCAAATAGTCATTGTGTTTTGCACTTAAAGCCGCCTGCATATTGTTGCTAAACAATTCCATCTTTTGCTTGAATGCATCGTATTGATCTTCGAGCGGAGAACCACTCTGACAGTTCACATCGTTGTTACACTTATAGAGAAAAGCTGCTTCCGGGGTTGCTTGTAAAACAGGAACCGCCTTTAGCAGGCTAAACAGATCGTTTTTCCCCAAGGGAGAATTATTCAACGTTTGCGCTACACCACTTTGTAGGGTAAGTAGCATTATTACTAGGTACTTGGTTATTTTATACATAATTTTGGTTTTAATTGATGAATACTATTTTGATATACTAACTGCCGGGTGCAATGGCTGCAGGCACTACGTTCTCAACAGGTTTTATGCTCTTTAAATATGCGAATACGGCCTTAAGATCTTCATTCGGCATGTGTGAATACGACTGCCAGGGCATGGGAGGCAGCAAAGATCGACTTCCATCCAGACCTTTAAACTTGCCTTCTTTTATGGCTTTCAAAAATTGCGCTTCAGACCAGGTGCCAATTCCGGTATCATCGGGCGTTAGATTAGCTGCAAACGAAGTCCCCCAGGGGCCTACCACTGCTGTACCATTCATATTAAACAGCACAAACGATTTTGTAATTGCAAGGTCGTATCCCGGCAAGGTCTCATTTTCATCGTGACCTGATAAAAACCTGTCGGGGTCCGATTCGGGGCCACGGGCGGTCATGATCTTGGGAGAATGACAATCGGTACACCCGAGTACATTCACCAAATATCGCCCTCTCTCAATGCGATCTGTAAGCTCGGCTTGAGATTCGTAGCCGTCACCTGCTTCAGTAGTGTCTTTCGGCTCATTACAACCCAAGGCAAGCAGACCCATTAATACTGCGATGCCTTTTAAAACATGTGTTTTCATTTTCTTATTTTTTATAATTGTTAATCAGGTCGCAAAATTCTTAATTAATGCCAACCCGGAAATTGATTGAAATCAATAGATTCAAAAAAATTGAAAATGTTACAATAGCTAATAAAAAAAATCAGCAGCTCCACTTTCTAACAGAAATATGGGAATTTTTTAAACTGAAAAATAACTGTATTGCGAAAGGATCGATCTAGCCTTTCTTTATTCTGGAAAGCGTTTCGGGGGTCATTCGCAAATAAGAAGCAATATATTTTGAGGGTATTTCCTGAAACAGTAAAGGACTGCGTTTGGACACTCGTTGCAAGCGTTCCACCGGCGAGATGGTAAGCAGATCCCGTTCTCTGGCCAGTTGTTGAATGAGAACCAACTCGAGTATTTCAGTCCAGTTTTTTTGTAATTCGGGAGCGCTTTCATTCAGCTGAAGGATGGTCTGCTTTGTAACCACCTTTAGCTGCGTCGCTTTTATGGCTTGTATGTAGTATTCGGAAGGGCTTTCAGTAATAAAACTCTCGAGATCCCCTATCAGATTATTTTTATATCCAAAGCGAATTGTATGCTCATTGCGATCATCTAACACAAAAATCCGTAGACTTCCTTTCATCACAAAGTACAGGTTTGTGTCCGTAGTCCCTGAAACTTTGAGGTACTCATTTTTTTTCAGAGCTAATTTCTTAGACCACAATCCTTGTTCTACAATCTTTTCAAACAAAAGTTGCATCTGTTTCATCGATACAAAAAGCTTTTAACAATAAAAATACAGCTTTGTAGAATAAAGTGATTAATAGTTGATCCACAATTTTTAAGTTTTAAGTAAACTATTCCCTATTCCCTATTCCCTATTCCCTAATAACTAATTACTAATCCCCATTTCCCTTCGCCAGGCGTTTCACCAACTTCTCAACGGTTAGTCCTTGGACTAAAATAGAGAATACCACCACCACGTAGGTGATGACTAAAAACAGGTCGCGATGCATTTCCTGAGTGAGTCCTAAAGCAAGAGCTATTGAAATTCCGCCACGAAGTCCGCCCCAGGTCATAATAATATTGGTGTTGGGTACAAAATCCAGACGTTTTTTAAAGAAATTGATAGGTAGTACCAACGATGTAAAACGACACGCCAGAACAATTGGAATGGCAATGATTCCCGCCACAATATAATGGCCTTCGTAGGTTAAAACGAGCATTTCCATACCAATTAGGACAAAAAGTATGGTGTTTAGTAAAATATCGATGAGCTCCCAGAACTTGTCAACATAGGTTTCGGTAATTTCAGACATGGTAGAAGCGCGAACGGTATCGTTTCCTACAAAAAGTCCTGCTGTTACCATGGCAAGTGGAGCGGATAGGTGAAATTTCTGTGCAATTAAGGTACCTCCCATCACGGCAGCCAAGGTAATTATTACCTCAATGTCATAGTCGTCTATGGATTTCATCAATCGATAGGTAACCCAACCTAATAATAAGCCCAAGGCAATGCCTCCAAGCACTTCCTGCCCAAACAATACGATGATATCTGTGGGTTCGAATGTTGCGCCATGCAGATTGGCAATTTGAAAAATGGTTAGAAAGATCACTACTCCTACCCCGTCGTTGAACAAGGATTCACCAACGATTTTGGTTTCCAGTTTTTTGGGTACTCCGGCTTTTTTCAGAATTCCTAATACGGCAATGGGGTCTGTAGGCGAAATAAGGGCTCCAAACAGTAAGCAGTAGATATATGCAATCTCAAGTCCAAACAGCTGTAAAACATAGAACATGGCTGTTCCAACCAAAAAAGTGGACACTAGAACTCCTGCTGTGGCAAAGACCAATACCGGCCAGCGTTGTACTTTCAGTTGTTCGAAATTGGTGTGTAAGGCTCCGGCGAATAATAAAAAACTCAGCATTACATCCAGCAATACACTTTTGAAATCGATTTGCGTGATGATAAACTTTTCGGCATCCAAAAGCGTGCTGTCAAAATAGCTTATCGCAAATACAACCAACGTAAAAACGATGGTGATTAACATGAGTCCGATGGTATTAGGCAGTTTTAAAAAGCGAACGTTGATATAGCCGAAAGCCGCCGCCAATACCACGAGAATTGAAGCAATAAAATAGTAGTCCATAGGTTGGTAGTCGTGTTAAGACGAAGATACGGATTCCGATTCATATAAAGCCATGAGATATGAGTTGTGAGATGTGAGATGTGAGTTGAAAGTTGAAAGTTGAAAGTTAGATGTTAGATGTTAGATGTTAGATGTTAGATGTTAGATGTTAGATGTTAGAAATAAACTAATCTCTATTCCCTAATTCCTAATCCCTCATTACTAATTACTAATCACTCTTCACTCTTCACTCTTCACTCTTCACGATTTACGATTTACGATTGAAAGTTGAAAGTTAGATGTTAGATGTTAGATGTTAGAAGTTAGAAGTTAGAAGTTAGAAGTTAGAAGTTAGAAGTAAACTAATCTCTATTCCCTATTCCCTATTCCCTAATTACTAATCACCCTTCACCCTTCACCATTCACCATTCACGATTCACTTTTATTCAAATTAGAAACAATTGCTTCGATCAGGTCGTTCATTTCGAAAGGTTTCGGTATAAAAAAATCGGCTCCTGCTCCTATGCAATCCAATTGTCCCGACGGGTGTGCAGACATCATAATTACGGGGATATGTCTTGTCGCCGGAGTCATTTTTATGAGTTTACAGGCATCACAACCGTTGGCGCCTGACAGTAACATATCCATTAGAATTAAATCGGGTTTGTTGGTCGTAAGCGCTTCAATAATATTATCAACATTATCTCTTCCTGATATTTTCCAGCCTTGAAGATCGAGCATCAGTTCGAGAAGTGACAATATATTTTCGGAGTCTTCAATGATAAGGATTTGTGTGGTTTGGTTTGTCATTGTAGTGGGTTTTAGCTTTTTACGATAGGAATAGTAATATGAAAGTCGGAACCTTTTCCCTTTTCACTCTTTACTCCAATGGTTCCTTTGTGTTTTTTTATGATATCTGATGCAATATACAGTCCGATTCCGAATCCCGGAAAAGTTTTTTCATCCTTTCCTTCTTCTCTAAAAAATCGGTCGAATATTTTTTTCTGATTCTCCTTTTTGATGCCAATTCCAAAATCGCGAATATGTACAGAGACAGTGTTTTTTGTAAATATGCTTTTAATTTCTATTAGTTTTGAATGTGGTGAATATTTAACTGCATTGGTAAGTAAATTTATTAAAACTTGTCTAATACGATTCTTGTCTGCTACTATAGTTGTACCCTCTCCTTTTACAAATGTAAATTCATAAGTAGGGTTTATAAGTTTCATTTCCCGAATAGCAGCCACAATCAGGTTATTGAGATTGAACGTTTCGAAATTAAGGTCAAGACCGCCGGTTTTCATTTTGGACAAATCCAAAAGGTCTGAGATAAGATTGGTAAGTACCCGAATTTGTTTGTCGATTATATCCAGGGAACTTTTTAGTAATTTGTCATCACTATCCTTATATGCACTTTGAAGTACTTGGGTATATCCTTTTATGGATGTCACGGGTGTTTTGAGTTCGTGGCTTGCCATTCCGATAAACAAATCCTTTTGATGCTCTTGCATTTTTATGTCATGAATATCCATTAGTGCATGGATATAACCTTCAAAATTTCCATCCTCCGTAAATCTGGGAACTCCTATATTCGATATCCACCTATACGAGCCATCCTTTCGTTTCACTCTGTATTCGGCCCGATACTCTTTTTGAAGTTTAAAGGCAACTTCATATTTAGATTTTGTTGTTTCTCGTTCATCCTGATGTATGTCCATTAGCGCTGTGGATCCCAGATAATAATCTGCGGCACGCCCGGTAAAATCCAGCCACAATTTATTTACAAATCTAATACGCGCCTGGTCATCTGTCATTTTAATAAGTACCGGAGCACTATTGGCTACATTACGAAATCTTATTTCGCTTTCGGAAAGTTTATGCATAGCTGCCTGCACTTTAGCTTCAGCCACATGTTGTTCGGTTACGTCCTGAAGGATTCCGTTAAATCGATACACCTCTTTATTTTCATTAAACCATGCACGTCCAATAGCTCTTACCACCCTTTTTTTAACAGAATTTTTCTCATACAGCAGATACGTAATATCGTATGCTCCCCCGGACTCATACGTCATGGCCCATTCGATTGCTTTTCGAACTCGCTCTCTGTCTATCTCACATACCGATAAATAAGCAATCTCAGGATTAATATCGGGGCCGTCAAGATTAAACCATTCCTGCAGCCTTTTGTTAGCCCTAAAAAGATTGAGCTTGGGGTTGTAATCCCAGGTCGCCAAATTGGCTGCTTCTATTGCAAAGTGAAGCTGATCCTTGCTTTCTTCCAATTCCTGCATGGTAAAAACCTTTTGTGTTGTTTCGATACAGGTAACCCATACCCCGGCTACTTTTCCCGATTCGTCTGAAATAGGACTATAACTAAAGGTCCAATACACATTTTCTATAGCTCCGTTTCTATAGATTGGTATTAACTGATCTTCGCTCCAGACGGCTTCATATCCATCCAGCACCTGATCGATTAAAGGTTTTATGATGTCCCAAATTTCTCCCCAATAATCTTCTCCTCGAGAACCTAACATATCGGGGTGTTTGCCTTCTTTGCCCAAACTAGGTCTAAAAGCATCGTTATAAAAACAAATGAGGTCCGGGCCCCAAAAAAGAAATTTCGGGAATTTTGAATGGAGTAATATACTGAGGCCGGTTTTTAGGCTTTGAGGCCAATTTTCCATGGGTCCTAGTACCGTATCTCCCCAATTTTTAGCACGAATAAGTTGTCCCATTTCACCTGCATTACGCAAGAAGGAATCGTGAGGTATTGCAGAAATATTTTTTTTAATGGTTTTACCCATCTTCATTGTGGTATGGTCTGAATAAAGATAGTGATTAATTTGAAATTAGTTCATTTTGAAAGAGGTTGAGCGTGGATATTAATAAACGGTGAGAGGTGAGAGGTGAGATGTGAGATGTGAGATGTGAGATGTTAGATTTTAGATTTTAGATTTTAGATTTTAGATTTTAGATTTTAGATTTTAGATTTTAGATTTTAGCAAAATTAATTTCTATTCTCTATTCTCTCTTTACTTTTCTCTTTTCTCTTTTCCCTATTCCCTATTCCCTATTCCCTAATTACTATTCCCTAATTACTAATCCCTAATCCCTAATCCCTATTCCCTATTCCCTAATCCCTAATCCCTATTTCCTATTCACTCTTCACTCTTCACTCTTCACCCTTCACCCTTCCCCGTTCACTCTTCACTAAAAGTTTGATTTTCCACAAATTAAGAATTCCTTGTATGTTTTTATCATAACAATAACGTTTTCGGGTAAAATCGAATATGAATTTTATCTATTTTTACGGTAACAAACCTATTTATCCCTTACGTTATGAGTATCCTCAAGATACCCTCTTATATTGTTATTGCCATAAATTTCCCTTCGAAGGAACAAGCAATTCTGGAGGAGGAATTGAAAACATCTAAGATTGCTCATTTTGAGTGTTCATTTAAACCAATTTGGTCAATGCCCGATACAGCTCCTCATCTGGTGTTTTGGTATCTTGATACGAAGTCCTCACAGAGTCTTTTAAAAGAAGCTATTGACAACAATCCACAAACGGCATTTATTACTTTGAATACATCGTTTGGCACCACCGAGATTAATAATTTCTTTGCATGGGGAATTTTCGATATGGTTTCTGAAAATGCCTTGAAACCTATGCGTTTACATACAATTCTTACCAGATGGCTTCATAGTCGAAATCAGACGGATTTGAATGGCATAAAAAAAGAAAAGCTCGAAACTCTGGAAATGGAGTTTTATAGAAAGCTACACGAAAAGATTACTTCAGCAATATCTATTGAGGAAAGTTTCCCCGAAATGCTGGATATGTTACTGAAGTTTACTGAAATGGATATTGCAGAAGGCTGGATTCCAACTCGCAATAATAATCAGCTTACCAAATTCACCACTAGTCATGTGGAGACAAAACATACGATTACATTTCTGCGTATTTGCAACTTTAAAAGTACAGCCTATGGGCAAGGACTTCCGGGAACCGCTTGGAAATCAGGGAAGATTGAAATTTGGGACTCTGTGAAACATTGTAAGAATTTTGTTCGAGTTTACAATGCCAAACGAACCCGAATACAATTTGCTATGGCGGTTCCAATATTTTTCAAAGGGGCCATTGAAGGAGTAATTGTTCTTTTAAATAGCAGCACACCCAATAATCTTGACTACCTGAATCAATTTTTAACAAAATTTTCCCGGCAATTTGGAAACGAATTCCATCGGTTAAAGATGGCGATCTAGGTGTGAGATGTGAGATGTTAGATGTTAGATGTTAGATGTTAGATGTTAGATGTTAGATGTTAGATGTTAGATGTTAGATGTTAGATGTTAGATGTTAGATGTTAGCAAAATTAATTTCTATTATCTCTTTTCTCTTTTCTCTTTTCTCTTTTCTCTTTTCCCTATTCCCTATTCCCTATTCCCTTATCCCTATTCCCTATTCCCTACATTCCAGTCCTTCACCTTTGCAAAATCAATCTCGTTAAAATTTGAAATCACCCTATCGGCTTTGGAGTAATCCTGATTTTTGGAATTGAGACTGTTGTAGCCCACACAAAATATACCGGCGGCTTTGGCTGCGGTAATTCCGTTAGTGGAATCTTCAATTACCATACAGTGGCGGGAATCATGACCGCTTGCAGCGGCAGCTTTTATAAAAATCTCGGGATGGGGTTTGGAAGCTTGCAGGTCGGCACCGCTAAGCTTGGCCGTAAAATACCGATTTAAATCGAAGCGATTAAATATCCTGTCAATGTTGGGCATGGAAGCCGAAGAGGCTAAGACGAGTGTTAGTTTGTTGCGATGATAGTCTTTAATAAGTTCCAGAACGCCATCCAGCAGAGCGAGTTCTGTATCATTTTCAAAAAGTGACTTAAAATGTGAGCGTTTTATGCCTACCAGAGTTTCCGGTGCGTGTTCGAGCGTGAATTGGTCACATAATTGCTTGCAGATATTTAAGGTAGATTGCCCGGTAAAGCTTTCATATAAAGCTTCCGAAACAGCAATGTCCACATCGGCAAACATGTTAAAATAGGCTTTTTTGTGCAGGGGTTCGGTGTCTACTATCACCCCGTCCATATCGAATAACACTGCTTTGAGCATGCTTTTTTTTGCGAAGATAAAGAAAGTGGTTTTATTCTATGTAAATGCGATGCTATTGTTGGGGAGGACGGTGAGTGGTGAGCTGTTAGATGTTAGATGTTAGATGTTAGATGTTAGATGTTAGATGTTAGATGTTAGATGTTAGATGTTAGCAGAATTAATTTCTATTGTCTATTCTCTCTTTACTTTTCTCTTTTCTCTTTTCTCTTTTCCCTATTCCCTAGTCTCTTTTCACGCTTCACGACTCACGACTCACGACTCACTAATTCCTATTCCCTTTTCCTTTTTCCTTTTCCCTTTTCCCTATATTCAAAAAAAACCACTCCAAAAACCCATTCTTCATACAGGGTTTCTAAAGTGGTTTCGCTCCGGCCGGAGCTAATGCTCCAACAGCGGTGCCCCAATTATCTATTATTACTATTATGGGTAAAGGGATGATATTCAAATTTTTGTCCGCCCACAGAGGCTTCGGCCATCAATCCTGCCTTGGGTAAAGCATAGACTGCTACTCCGTCGCGGTATTCGGCATTTACGGCTTCTCCGCTCTTTAGAGCGACTGCAGAAGCCCCGGCAGCGAATTCAAATTCGTTGTTGGTAAAATGTTGAAAGGCCTCTTCCGTTTCAAAAAAGATTACCTCACTATAGGTTTTACCTCCTGCCTGGAGTCCGATATCCACCTGCTTTAAATTGGCCATACCTACCTGTTTTCCATTATGCGTAACCACTCCGTTTCCGGAGGCGGCTCCTACAATTAGCGCTCCCTTCCCAACATTGGGAAAGATCACATAGGCAACGGCATTGTCAAAATAAGTAGCAATGGTGTTGTTTTCGGCTATAAAAGCCGATTTGGCCTGTTCGGCGTCCCGTATAATTTCGCGGTCTTTGTCATTCTGTGCAAATAGTACTCCGTTGGCCAGCAACAGTAATACTAATGTCATTTTTAGTGTTTTCATAGTTTGCTTTTTATTAGACTATAAAATTACTCCATCAAAGCGCTTAAAGGCGTTAAAGGGATGTTATTCTATGTGAAAGGTTTGCTAATGTTGGGGGTGAAAGTGAGCAGTGAGCAGTGAGATGTGAGATGTTAGATGTTAGATGTGAGATGTTAGATGTTAGATGTTAGATGTTAGATGTGAGATGTGAGATGTTAGATGTTAGATGTTAGATGTTAGATGTTAGATGTTAGATGTTAGATGTTAGCAAAATTAATTTCTATTGTCTATTCTCTCTTTACTTTTCTCTTTTCCCTATTCGCTAACCTCTAATCTCTTTTGGCTTTTCCCTTTCCACTTTTCTTCACCAATTCTCTCATTCGCTACTTAACCAATTCGCTAATCCTTAGTCCCGAGTCACTGTTCGCAATTTACAAACATCTTGAGATGAAGAAGTTAAAATCAACAATTTGAATATCAACGATCATTTATCAAACCTAATTTTGTAATTTGGTTTCAGAAAAAAAAGTGTATCTCGCTACCCAATCCGGTTGAATTTTACAGTGCGTCAGCACGGTGCACGGAGATATGAAACAAACTGACTGAAATAGCGAGCAAATTCATGTTGAATAGTTTTAGTGTAAAGCAAATTAATTAGAATTGTGACGTACGAATAAGAGTAAAAACTGACACTTTTATTATGGAAAAGTATAAAGATTTATACATATGGATGCTCATCCCGTTGGCATTGATGCAACTGGGAATTTTCGAAGACTATTGGGGTGATTTTACAGACAACGCCTGGGCGGTTCACGTCCATTATTGGACCGGCACCATATGGTATATCTATTTAATAATTCAACCCTATTTTGCAACACATGGAAAAATGGCTCTGCATCGCACCAACGGAATTATTGGAATGTTCTTAGCAGGCGGAGTGTGTCTCACGGCATTCAGTATGATGCATAGGGACATAGTGACAACACAAAGGGCTCTGGCGATGCCGGACAACTTTGGTCCGTTTGAACCCTGGTTTTTTTTCGGTGTTGCTGCTGTGGAAATCCCGATGATTATAGCCTTTGGATATGCCGTAATACAAAGTATTCTCCACAGAAAAAAATTGGAAGATCACGCATGGTGGCTCATTACTACTGTCTTTATAATAATGATGCCGGCTCTGGCTCGTGGGATACAAAATGTGTATGTAGATATGCATATAGCAGAATGGCCAAGTATCGATATTATGTTGCCCAATTATTTTACTCAGGTATTTATAATTGGTCTCACCTTACTTGCCGCATTGAAGTACAAAAAATTAAAGCACCCCGCAACTTATCTTGCGGTAGGAGTGAATGTATATACCTGTTTTTTGGAACCCCTTGGCAAATCGGAAGCCATACAGACGTTTTTAACAACCATGATAAAATAATACCAATTAATATGAATCGAACAATTTAAGGCAACTGCAAAATAGCCGTGACCGTTATTAATCTGTAAAAAATTCATGAATCCATAAAAAACTAGATAGTAACTTTCGCTTCTTTAAAAAACCTAGTGGTACAGTGGTCCTAGTAAAATTTTAAAAGCATCGAAAGCGACAGGCTATGACCGTATCGCGCCAAACCGCCCTCTTAAGAACAAAGCAATACCTTCCGTTGGTAATGAAACTCAACAATACTACTGAGAATAATCGGGGCAGATGTGTTTTTTGATTATATAATCGGTGATGGGCTTTAAGCTTTAGGCGGTGGGATGTGAGATGCGAGCAGTAAGCAGTAAGCAGTAAGCAGTAAGCAGTAAGCAGTAAGCAGTAAGCAGTAAGCAGTAAGCAGTAAGCAAAAATAAAAATTCACTTCTCACTCTTCACTCCTCACTTTTCACTGCTCACCGTTCACGATTTACGATTTACGATTTACGATTTACGATTTACGATTTACGATTTACGATTTACGATTTACGATTTACGAAGTAATATTTAAATTTTAATAACAAAGAGTCTCTTTTCTATTTTCTAACATCTATTTTCTTCTCACTTCTCACCGCTCACTGCTCACTCTTCACTACTCACCAAATACCAACTTTTGAAACTACATTTAAGTTCATTTACTTTCAGAAAGAAAAAAAAGAATAATTATAAGTTATGGTCGATATACACATTTATTGTGTCGGCCAAATGTTAAATTTTAACGTTTAAGCGCCTATTCTTAAGCCGTTTAACGGATTTATACTACATCTTGACTTTGATTAGGCGTTAATTAATGATATATTCGCCATATCTAATCCATTAATAATCAATCAATCAATAATACATTTAATACCCCCATCTTATGCTATTACAATTACTTAGTCCCAAGGGACTTACCACCTTGGTGAATGCAACTTTTTGCACAAGTCGAACCCGCTTCAGGGAAAAAAATTCCAAAAACAATTCTATGAAAAAAATTACTCTATTATTAACACTGCTATTTGTGTTTGTCCTGAGCTCTGCCATTGGACAAATTACGTATAGTGGTCCGTATTCCGGCAGTTCGGCCAGCCCAACACCGCTGGTACTTGGAGTTGGAACAAATACTATTTCAAGTACCGTAACGACATCGGGACCGTCCATTTCACAATGGTTTGATCTAACATTACCAGCTGCCATGGAGATTACCAATGTTACCCTTGGCGTAACCGATCCGGCTTCTGTATCGTCGGGTACCATGTGTTGGAATCCATTTTCAACCTGTAATCCTTCAGATTCTTGGACTCCTCCTGGTCAGCCAGCCACCCCAATAACCGCTTGGGATTTTCCGGGTACTCTGCCAATTGCCAGTTCACCCGGCGTTATAAGTGTTGATAATGGTACTGCTTTTAACACAACCTGGACTTTGGTCGTAACTGTTGCGGCATTGGCTTGTACAGACCCAACGATACCAGTACTTTCAGCTACTCCATCAAGTGTTTGTCCAGGTGGTGCCGTAACGCTTAGTCTTACGGGTACTTTAAATGATGCAACCAATTGGCAATGGTATACCGGCTCTTGTGGAGGCACCTCTATAGGTTCTGGAACTTCTCTTGTAGTGAATCCGGTAACAACTACAACCTATTATGCCAGAGGGGAAGGTGGATGTGTTGTCCCCGGAGCTTGCGGAACGGTTGATGTAACTGTATTTACCCCTCCAACCGTAACTTTTACAGCACTTGCCGATCTTTGTATTGATGCAGGTGTACAAGCCGGTCTTGGTGGTGGATCACCCTCAGGTGGCGTATATAGTGGCGCCGGTGTTACCGATGATGGTAATGGAATGACCTATAGCTTCGACCCTGCTGCTGCAGGTGCTGGAGTGCACACCTTGACCTATACATTTACCGATGCAAATGGATGTAGCGCTAGCGATTCAGATGATGTTGAAGTATTTGCCCTACCAACCGTAACCTTTACAGCACTTGCCGATCTTTGTATTGACGCAGGTGTACAGGCCGGTCTTGGTGGTGGATCACCCTCAGGTGGCGTATATAGTGGCGCCGGTGTAACCGATGATGGTAATGGAATGACCTATAGCTTTGACCCTGCTGCTGCAGGTGTTGGAGTGCACACCTTGACCTATACATTTACCGATGCAAATGGATGTACCGGTAGCGATTCAGATGATGTTGAAGTATTTGCCCTACCAACCGTAACTTTTACAGCACCGGCCGATCTTTGTATTGACGCAGGTGTACAGGCCGGTCTTGGTGGTGGATCACCCTCAGGTGGAGTATATAGTGGCGCCGGTGTTACCGATGATGGTAACGGAATGACTTATAGCTTTGACCCTGCTGCTGCAGGTGTTGGAGTGCACACCTTGACCTATACATTTACCGATGCAAATGGATGTACCGGTAGCGATTCAGATGATGTTGAAGTATTTGCCCTACCAACCGTAACTTTTACAGCACCGGCCGATCTTTGTATTGATGCAGGTGTACAGGCCGGTCTTGGTGGTGGAACACCTTCAGGTGGCGTATATAGTGGTCCCGGTGTTACCGATGATGGTAACGGAATGACTTATAGCTTTGACCCTGCTGCTGCAGGTGTTGGAGTGCACACCTTGACCTATACATTTACCGATGCAAATGGATGTACCGGTAGCGATTCAGATGATGTTGAAGTATTTGCCCTACCAACCGTAACTTTTACAGCACCGGCCGATCTTTGTATTGATGCAGGTGTACAGGCCGGTCTTGGTGGTGGAACACCCTCAGGTGGAGTATATAGTGGTCCCGGTGTTACCGATGATGGTAACGGAATGACTTATAGCTTTGACCCTGCTGCTGCAGGCGTTGGAGTGCACACCTTGACATATACATTTACCGATGCAAATGGATGTACCGGTAGCGATTCAGATGATGTTGAAGTATTTGCCCTACCAACCGTAACTTTTACAGCACCGGCCGATCTTTGTATTGATGCAGGTGTACAGGCCGGTCTTGGTGGTGGAACACCTTCAGGTGGAGTATATAGTGGTCCCGGTGTTACCGATGATGGTAACGGAATGACCTATAGCTTTGACCCTGCTGCTGCAGGTGTTGGAGTGCACACCTTGACCTATACATTTACCGATGCAAATGGTTGTACCGCTAGCGATTCAGACGATGTTGAAGTATTTGCCCTACCAACCGTAACTTTTACAGCACCTCCAAGCCCTGTTTGTCCGGGAGATGTGTTGATTGCCCAAGGTGGCGGTTCCCCTACAGGTGGAGTATATAGCGGTCCCGGTGTTACCGATGACGGTAACGGAATGACCTATACATTTGATGCCGGAGCTTCTGGAAACGGAACACATATATTAACATATACCTATACAGATGCTAATGGATGTACCAACAGTGATTCAGATTCAGTCACTGTGGAAGACACCGAAGATCCGGTAATTACATGTGCTGCCGATGGAACACGGGATACAGATTCGGGAGTTTGTACCTATACAGTACAAGGAACCGAATTTGATGCCACCTTTACAGACAACTGTACTTCGGGTGTAATATTTAACAATTATAACTCAACAGATACCATGGCAGGTGTAGTGCTTCCTAAGGGAGTCACTACCGTTATATGGACTGTAAATGACGGAAACGGGCAAACAGCTACTTGTACTACTGTTATAACTGTTGAAGACAACGAAGACCCTGTAATCTCTTGTGCTGCCGATGGAACACGAGATACAGATCCGGGAGTGTGTGAATACACTGTCGTAGGAACCGAGTTTGATGCAACCTTTACAGACAACTGTCCTGATGGAAGTATCATCAACGACTTTAACTCAACAGATACCATGGCAGGAGAAGTCCTAGCGCCCGGTGTATACAGCATAATATGGACGGTAGACGACGGAAATGGTCAAACGGCAAGCTGTACTACTGTCATTACTATTGAAGATAATGAAGTTCCGGTTATTGCGTGTCCGGCCGATGTGGCGGTGAATACCAATCCGGGACAATGCTATTCTATTGTTACCTTCCCGGATGCCATTGCATTTGATAACTGTGGTGTTGCTTCTGTGGTGCAAACAGCCGGCTTACCTAGTGGAAGTCAGTTTCCTGTAGGAGTTTCTACCATTGAGTATACTGCAACAGATATTCACGGAAACACTTCCGTGTGTAGCTTTACCATCACAGTAACCGATAACGAAGCGCCTATGGCGGTTTGTATGGATATCACTATTCAGTTAGATGAATTTGGAGATGCATCTATTGTTGCAGCCGATGTGGACGGTGGTTCAACCGATAATTGTGGTATTGCCACAATGACTATCGATGTAGATACCTTCGACTGTAGTGATGTAGGAGATAATCCTGTGGTACTTACCGTAACCGATGTCAACGGAAATGTATCCTCTTGTACTGCTATTGTAACAGTAGAAGACGTAACAGATCCGGTGGCTGTTTGTATGGATATTACTGTGCAACTGGACCCAACAGGAACAGTTACTATCTTAGGTAGTGATATAGGCGGAGCATCTACCGATGCCTGTGGTATTGCTTCTTACGATTTAGATATCGACACCTTTACCTGTGCCGATGTTGGAGACAATCCGGTTGTACTTACGGTAACCGATGTAAACGGAAACGTTAGTACCTGTACTGCCGTTGTAACGGTAGAGGATAACACCTCTCCCGATCTTGTTTGTATGGACATCACTCTCGAACTGGGAGCAGATGGAACTGCTACTATTGTTCCTGAAGATGTGATCGCAACCAACGACGATGCCTGTGGTGTTTTAACGATTGCTGTAGATATCTTCGAATTCGATTGTAGTGATATAGGGACTCCGGTTACCGTTCAGGTGTTTAGCCAGGACGTAAACGGAAACCTAAGTACATGTACCGCAGTTGTAACGGTGGTAGACCTGTTAGCTCCTGTGCTTACTTGTCCGGCCGATCAGACTGTAGATCCGGGAGCAGGAAACTTGTTCTATGAAGTACCTGATTACTTCGCCCTTGGTGAAGCAACGGCTACCGACAACTGTACAGATCCTGTGGTGATTACCTCACAAGATCCTGCAGCAGGAACATTACTACCTGATGGAACCTACACAGTAACTATCACTGCCGAAGATGAATATGGCAATGTAGCCACCTGTACGTTCGAGCTTACCGTAGATACGATACTAGGTATAGGAGATACAACAGCCGATATTTCGAGCATTGTATTGTATCCTAACCCGGCAACGGACTATGTGATGCTAAGCAATCCAAATAATGTGGAACTGCAAAGTGTGGCCATCTACGACCTAACCGGAAGATTGATTAAAACAATCGACCTGGTAAATATGGACGCAGAGAAAACCATCGATGTTTCAGAATTGGCCAGTTCGACGTATATGTTCGTTATAAAAGGAACAGATAGTCAAATGACCAAACAACTTATTAAGGAATAAATAAGTTAGTTATATAATCAAAAAAGACCGCTCAATGAGCGGTCTTTTTTTTGTTATCTACTTCTCGTAGTTTATATGCTGTAAGCTGAATGGCAATAGGCAATAGGCTGTAAGCTGTAAGCTGTAAGCTGTAAGCTGTAAGTAATCTAATTTACTCTTAATTATTAATTCTTAATTCTTTTCTACCTTTTCTTCGCCAATTCTCTAATTCGTTGATTCCTGCTTTCTTTTCACTACTCACGATTCACTCTTCACTGTTTTTGTGAGTTGAAAGTAAAACTTATTAATTATTAATTCTTAATTCTTTTCTTCCTTTTCTTCACTAATTCCCCATTCCCTATTCCCCATTCCCTATTCCCCATTCCCTATTCCCTATTCCCTAATTACTAATCCCTAATTCCTAATCCCTACTTTCTATTCACTACTCACGATTCACTCTTCACTTTTAGCAGTGAGATGTGAGATGTGAGCAAAATTAAATTCTATTCTCTCTTTTCTTTTCTCTTTTCTCTTAACCAATTCGCTAATCCCTATTCCCTATTCCCTAATTCCTAATCCCTCCTTTCTATTCACTACTCACGATTCACTCTTCACTGTTAGCGGTGAGATGTGAGATGTGAGATGTGAGATGTGAGATGTGAGATGTTAGATGTTAGATGTTAGATGTTAGATGTTAGATGTTAGATGTTAGATGTTAGATGTTAGATGTTAGATGTTAGATGTTAGAAAATTAAAATTTAACTTCTAACTCCCCTTGAAATCCGGACAGATATGCTTTTTAATCATTTCCACATTGATTTTCCTGAGATCGTTCCGTTTTAAAGGATGCACTCCGGAAGATGAGAATAATTCCAAATCTTTTTCTCCCCGTTTATAATACCAAACTTTTGGACTTCCATCTGTATTAAAAAAGAAGGTCTTATCACACTGAGCTTTAAGCTTTTTAAAATTGTGATAAAGCCCAGGATCAAATTTCGTTATTCCATCTTCATCACAATGCGCTCTAACAAACCTATCCTCTTCCCATCGCATACATTTCTTTCTAAAATTTTCATATCCCAGAAAAGCTATAATACCAAGCAAAATAATAATCACATACAGACAGCGCTTTGATGTTTCGGTCGAATTCCTTTTTATAAAATCATTGTAATCTATAAAATCTAAATATTTTGAAAAAGCATCAAGCGTGTGTCGAGTAATAGTAAATACTTCCTTATCCTCTAATTTTTGATAATAGGTGCTTATCGTTTTTGGTGTAGGTGGCTTTAAAGACCGCTTATCCATCTCATTATGAATATGGGTAGCCAAACCATGCGGGTTGTCCTGAGCCCCTTCTGATAAGGCCTGCTCAAACAGCTTCTCCAATAGTTTATTCTGAATAGTGGAATTTTGCATCATCACCCGAAAATTACAATTTCTTTTTGGAAAATAGTTAGAAAAAACATTTCCAACGATCTTCTAAAACGTTTCTATCTTCTTTCTAACCACCTTTCTAGATTGCACCAGATATTTGTCTCAACATTAAAGAACACCCAAGCGTAATAGGGTTTACGATTCTCTTTAATGTTAAACGGGAGCTGTAAAGTAAAGTGGCTAGACCAGTTGAGAAGTAATCGAATCGCTTTTCTTCTACACTCCCTACTTCTCAAAAAAGAAGGGAATTCTCTTCAACATGTATGGGGTTGCCAAGCAACTAGAATAAGCTGAGTAAAAACTCGGACAGCAACTCCTATTTCTAATTTTTAAATCAATAAAGATGAAAAATACAATAATAATTCTGGGAGCTGCAATGCTCTATTTGGGAATGCAAGCCTGTACACCACAGGCATTAGAACAAGTAGCAACCCCACAAGCTTGTTGTGGTGACGATTTTAATCCGCCACCACCCCCTCCACCTCCACCACCGGGAGGATAGAAACCGGAAGTGATAATCATTAAGAATTTGTCACTACTTTAGAGGGATGAAAATGCTGTCATTTACATCCCTCTTTTTCTTTTATCTCTTATTTGGGGCTGTAATGAGCATTCCATGTATTGGGTTTTCTCAAGCAACTTCAGACAGTTCTGCCTACTATTCCAAGGTGATCTATACGCCGGACTCTAACTCGGATATTACCAAAGCCATTGCTTTTTTTCAGAGAAACGCGACCGATTATTTAAAGCGAAACGACAGCTTGTCTGCAGCACAGGCGTTGCGCTTGGTGATGGTTGGACAATACGAACTGGGCTATTACTACGAAAGTGAAGAAACCGCAGCAACAGGACTTCAGTTATTGGATAAACTTTCACCTTCCGAAACTATTTCGGAAGCTAAAAATGCCTTTTATATTCAATTAGGACGCGTATACCGAACCCTTCAGAATACATCTACCTCATTATATTATTACGACAAGGCTTTGGCAGCAGCGAGTACCGCACGTGACAGCATCATAATCTTAAACAATAAAGCGAATGTACATTCCGATGCAAAGGAGTATCAATTGGCACAGGAAGAATTGGCACTGGTCTATCAGCTCACGATGCGGCAAAACGACTCCCTTACCATCGCAAAGGCACAGGATAATCTGGGATTTGTACAAAGCAAATTGGCCATGCCTCAGGGGCTGGATCACATGCAGGCAGCATTGCAGATTCGGCTTGCCAAAAATGATCTTACCGGAACCTATTCCAGTTACCGGCATCTTGCCGAATACCACATGGATAGGAACCAATTTGAAGTTGCACAGGAGTACGCTCAAAAAGGGTATGAAACAGCCACCGCGCTTAGGAGTGCTTCTTATCTTGAAAATGCGCTTATCAATCTGTTAAAGAGTAAGAACGATGCTACCTTCAGCAATTACTTGAGATTGAGCGATAGTCTTTCCAAAGCCAATCTGGCGAAGCAGAATAAATACGCAGGCATCAAATTTAATTTTGAAAAGGAGCAGGAACGCGCCAATGTGAATGAACTCGAAAAAGAAAGACAAAAGCGTTCGAAAATCGTGTCTCAGTCCATAGGAGGATTGGTAATTTTAAGTGGGGTATTTCTTTTCTTTTTACTGCGAAATCGACATAAGAAAAAAACACTTCAGGAAGTGTTTAAGACCGAAACCCGAATTTCAAAAAAAGTACACGACGAGGTAGCCAACGATGTGTATCACGTAATGACGAAGCTTCAAAATTCTTCCGCAGCCAACGAAGGGGTTTTGGACGATTTGGAGCACATCTATACCAAAACACGGGATATTTCGAAAGAGAGCAGCGCCATAGAGCTTCACGACCCATTTGACACAATCCTCGGTGATCTGTTGGCAAGTTATCAAAGTGCTTCGGTTTCTGTCATCACCAGAAATATCGCAAAACCTGACTGGGAGGGTCTTTCCGACTTAAAGAAAACTACGCTATATAGGGTGCTTCAGGAATTAATGACCAATATGCGAAAGCATAGCGCTGCTTCGGTAGTAGTGGTGGGCTTCTCACAAAAAGGATCAAAGTTCCATATAGAATACTCCGACAACGGCGTAGGTTGCGATCTAAAAAAGAAAGGCGGTTTGCTGAATACGGAAAACCGTATGGAAACCATCAAAGGGCATATTAGATTTGAATCGGATAACGAAAAGGGGTTTAAAGCCACCATTATCTTGTAGCCTATGTTTACCAAAGTATTGATATCGGACGATCTGGATAGTATAAATCACGGGGTGATGACCGTGGCTGCCTCTTTGGGGATCCAAGAAGTGATACAGGTGCAGTATTGCGACGATGCCTATTTAAAACTAAAAAAAGCAGCCGCAGATGGCCAACCTTTTGATCTGCTTATCACCGACCTCTCCTTTAAAATGGACCATCGCGAACAAAAATACCCTTCGGGAGATGCCTTGATAAAAGCGGTTCGTGAAGCCTTTCCAAATTTACAGATTGCTGTTTATACCGTGGAAGACCGACTGCAACGTGTACGCAGTCTTATGCAAAACAACTTTGCCGATGCCTATGTATGCAAGGGTCGCAAGGGATTGGTAGAATTATCACATGCCATTAGAGCGCTGGATGAAGAGAAAACCTATTTATCCCCCCAGATAGCACATGCTTTAAACGACCGGGAGGCGTTAGAAATTGACGATTACGACATTGTTTTATTGCAATTGTTGTCCCGGGGGCTTTCTCAGGACGAGGTGAGTTCCCATTTTAAAAACAGTAACATCTCCCCCAGTAGTTTGAGTTCTATCGAAAAGCGATTAAACAAACTCCGCATACAGTTTAAGGCTAATAACGCCATTCATTTGGTAGCGATCGTCAAGGACATCGGACTTATATAAAAAAATTGCGCTGCTAAGGAATCCCGTAAGGAAGTTGTTTCATTTTGTTTTAGTCTTGTTATAGCAATTGGTTAGTTTACTAATTGAATGCCGGGGAGCATATAAAGGCACTTGAAAGAGTGCCTTTTGTTGTTTTTAAGAGGTTACGGAAAGCCGTAAGGAAATTATTGTGGTTGTAATTAGGTTTGGGGATACAACCAAATATTTCTCTTATGAAAAAAATAACTGTTTTATTACTATTGGCCCTGTTGTTAGTACCCAAAGCACAAGCACAAGACAAGGGAGCAGGAATAGTTGCAGCAGTAGCCGGCTTAGCCGCCATTGGTGGGGCTATTGTAGCCGTTGAACAGATGAAGGAACAAGCCGAGCTGAAGGCTACAGAATGGGTTTTGAATTATCAACCTGAAATGACCAGTTTTTCACTTAAAACACTCGATTTTGATGGAAAGAAAGGCAAAGACATGTCGGCCACCTCATTAATCACCTACAAAATTCAAGAATTCCAATTGGCAGAAAAGCCTGAGTTGGACGGAAAAAAGTTCGTTCTGTTCGGGTTTACAAGTTACGGATGGGTGAATGAATACGGAGTAGATTTCTCGAAGGTACGCTGGATGATAATCGATGCCGAAGAATGGTTGAATATGATGGCAGTCTATGTAAAAACAGCCTCTTCTGAACGGGATGAAGCCAGTATCAAGGAACGACTGCGCAACGGAAAGATCGTTAATAGAGGCGTTAAAGAACGCTTTGATACTACCATCAATTTTTATAAGATGGAAGGCGATATGTATACAGTACGTAATTATAACGACGCCATGAAGTTTGTCTATAACGAACGCACCTTGGGCATCTATCTAAAAGAAACACAGAACCTTGTACAAATTGGACGGGATGATATTATTAAGATCCATGACTTCTTTTATGGGGAGGATTAGAATTTCTGTTTACGGTATTCCGTAAGGAATTAATAAAATTGGCACGTAAGTTTGAGATAATTTGATATGATACAAATGAAAATATCTAGAATAAGAGCATTACTGGTAACGGCGTATGCAGACGGTTTTTTTGATAGCCGTGAACTTTTTATTATTAATGAAAGAGCTAAAGACCTAGGCCTTTCAGGTGAAGATATTCTAAAGTTAATCAGAAACCCGGAACCCGAATTAGTTATTTATCCGGTGACCGTGGAAGAACGTATTCATTTTTTATATGATTTAATGTGCGTTATCCTCGCTGATGGAAAAGTAGATGATAGCGAGAAACAAATCTTTTATAAATATTTAAAGGAATTTAATTTCGACTCTACTTTATACAATGACCTTTACAGTTCTATGATGAATTCTGTCAAAGAACATGAAGATTTAGAAACCTATTTTAAAAAATACTTTGAAGATGAAATTTAATAGGAGTCAATTACTTAATTCAGATTCAAAATCATCAGTTGACAATAGTATTGTTGCCAAATATGTTACATCCTTTACAAAGTTTGGCAGGGATTCCTCTGAGGAATGCAAAGCATCTTTAGAAATGTATACCATTCACTTAAGACAAATTGAAAGCGGACATATCGTCAAAAAAGAAGAAGACACACAAGAGCAACGAAATGATATTTTAGAAAAAGAACAAAAAATTGAACGCATTCAAAACGAGATAAAAGATAAGACTGTAGAAATTAAACAAATTAAAGAGGCAAAGGTTAAAGACAAAGAGGAGGAAATTAATAATTTAAAGAGAGAACGTGATGATCTTGCTTCTCAGGATCCACGTGAAGTGATAGATACCGGCCCCAAATATAAACCTTGGCTTTTTTATACAGGTGCATTTATTTCATTACTATTAATACTATTTATCTATTATTTTTATGTTAATCTGGGGTATGTATTATTTGATCTTCCTGCCGTATTTTCGCCGAATATAGCGTTTGATTGTCATCCCGAAGTTTTGAATTCATTGGACCAATTATTTGGGAATGGAGGTTGCAAAGTCGCTATAAGTATTGGGCCTTTATTACTTCCGATATTATTTCTAGCCATAGCAATTCTAATCCATTTCAAATTAGAAAACCTAATTTATGAAGAAGGTAAAAAATACAAAGCGTGGATTGGTATTTCACTTTTTCTTGTTTTGGTTTTGGGATTGGATATTATTCTTGCTATTAAATTCGAGGAACGATTATTTAACTGGAAAGGTGTTGGAGGTGTTTTTGGCAATCAATTTCCAACAGGATTAATTGAGCAATTAAAATATAGTTATAAACAACCAGCTTTTCTGTTAATACTGGGCTTGGGTTTTGTTGGATATATCATCTGGAGTTTAATAACACATGAAGCAAGTAAAGAATACGAAAAGAAAGACCCTGAAAATCGATGGCGCAGAAAATTGAGACGATTTGAAAAACAAATTGAAAGAGTTCAAGGAGAGAGAAGTTATTTACTGAAGAAGGCTAGTCATTTAATCCCTGATGAAATAAGAGAGCTTGAAAAAGAAATCGGCAACATCAAACAGTCTATCAGACTCATACGGATTGGTGGAAAGGATAAATTAAGAAATGCATTAATTCAATTTACAATTGGGTGGAATCAATATATTCAATATAAATATGGTGATTTCGGGGCATCAGAAAAAATAAGTTTAGTAAAAAATGAACTTAATAAATTCATTAGTTCTTCCGCTACATTACGAGACATCGATCAAGTTAAAAATGAAGAAATTTCATTAGTGTCGCTCAATTAAAATAAATAACATGAAAAAAATATTTTTATTCTTATTACTTATTTCAAATTTGGGAATAGTTGTTTACGGACAAACTCCAACACCTTCCAATTATATTATATTCTTTGATTTTTCCTCACGGATTGAAAATTCAAATCAACCCCAAAAGGATAAGGAACTAATGAAGTACATCATCACTAATTTTCGACAAAAGGTTGAAAGCATGTACAGAAGTGGTTATATTTATTCTGAAGATAAGCTGAACATTCTTTTTTACCCTGATTTAGAAGATGAGAATATTTTGTCGCTAACAAGCTCAATGAATATTGATTTTGGCGGGAGAGATTTTAAAACAAGACTTAAATACTTTATAAATCAATTTCCAAAGGAGGGAAATCCAAAAATACTAACAACATTTGATAAAGTTTATGAAATTGCATTAAAGCAAAATCCAAATTATTTTGGTTCAAATATTTACGACTTTTTTAGTTACAGTGTTGATAATTATTTAAAAGATGGTTACAAAAACCACATTATTATTTTCACAGATGGGTATATGTATATGGCAGGGGAAAACCCCGAAAGAGTTGGAAATTCTGTAGGACATTTAGAGGGGTCAATACTAGACCCATTAAGATCGAGTTCAAATTGGCAAAAAGATTTTAAAATGGGAGACTGGAAAATAATTAGTTCAGGAAATAAATTAAAAAGTAACACTACTATTACTCTTTTAGAAATAACCCCCGATTGTATTCAAAACTCATTAACGCCTAGAACAAAGATAAAACCATTAAAACAATGTCCTGATGAATATAAAATCCTCGAAAGATTATGGACAAATTGGTTTTTAGATATGGGGGCTGAAGACAATAAAATTAAAGTTGTGAGAACTTCAAATGATCTAAACGGCATTAAATCAGTACTGCGCCAATTATTTTGATAGAATCTCTATGATTTCATTCGGAAACATAAACCCTTATATTTTTTTCCTGAGTATACTTTTACAATCATGGCTATGTGTTAATAGTAGTGGGAATGGAACCGAAGTATACAATGCAAGTTTTAAAACGGATACCCTCACCGGCAAAGTAGTCTCCATCACCGATGGCGATACTTTTAAGCTCTTGACTCAAGATTCTATACTACACCGAGTGCGGTTGGCGAACATCGATTGCCCCGAGAAAAAGCAGCCTTTTTCTAAAAGCGCCAAACAATTTGTATCGGATGCGATCTTTGGCAAAGAAGTGACCATTACAGTGCTAAGTAAAGACCGAAATAAACGCTTAATTGCCAATGTGAAATATGGGAAGGGATTGATCCTAAATGAAGAATTATTAAAACACGGTTATGCCTGGCATTTCGTAAAATACTCGGACGATCCTAGCTTACAGCAATTGGAAGATGCAGCACGAGCCGCCAAGCTAGGTTTATGGCAGGACCCCAACCCTATTCCTCCGTGGGAATGGCGGGCCGACAGAAAGAAATAAATTGTATATTTAATTTACTAAATAACCAATATCATGAGACTCCCCGGTAAAGCTTTAGTAGGCAGCCTTTTAATAATAGGCATGTTGAGCAGCTCGTTTCATACCGTAGTGACAGATGTCTATATCTGTAAAGGCAACTATAGCAAAAAGTACCATTATAAAAAGGATTGCAGAGGCTTGTCCAACTGCTCCACTGACATTTATACGGTTTCGCTGAGTGAGGCAAAGAATATAGGAAGAACATTGTGTGGGTGGGAGGATTGATTTCATAACGGAAAATTAAAATATCATGAGGAATGTAATTGTAATACTGTCAGTTTTTATCTTTTTAAATGCTTGTAAAGAAAAGGAAAATGCTAATACAAAAGAACCTGAATTAAAAGAGTTAATCACTGAACTTGAAGGGCTATTTGACGGGGTTATCTATAATGCTGATATCGATAATTTCGGCAACTTTAAATTTGACACCGGGGCCGCTAGGACTGGCCGAGTATCTGGTAAATTATCAGAGGTATTTATCTCATTAGAAATTCTCCCTGAACGCCCCGGGTGTTCTGATATCTGCCCTGAAATGGCAATTATTCATTTTAAATGTGAAAAAAATGAAAAGTGTGTTACAGACCCTGCCGATCCACAACTTTATGGTTACCGCAACGAAGGCGTAATATCATTTGACAATATAGAAAATGGACAAAAGGTTTACAGGCTTTTGAATGAAATTAAAAGTAAGTATTAAAATTAATGCGAACATTACTATAACCAAGAACTAGAACTCCTAACATTATAAAAAACAAACAATTTGCATATATTTACTCCTCTCCCTAATTAATTCAATATAACACTAGTTCCCCCTTGCCGCTGCATGGGAATATTTTATTTTTGAGTAACCAATTTAATTATCATAGCATTTAAATAGGATAGCATTTAAAGAGGATAGCGATAACAACTTGAAACTAAAAACGTGTTAAGTGCAACCTTAAAGAAACAACCAACATTGAAAAACATAAGAAATAAATGAAAACAGAAAGTCACTCAATAAATGATGTTTTAGCTAAAAATGCAACTTCTTTTTTTATTCCACCCTTTCAAAGAGCTTATGCATGGGGAAGACCTGAAATTGAAAGATATTTCAGTGATATTTCAAGAATAATAGAATCAGAATTAGACGATAAACAATACGATAAACTAGAGCACTTTTTTGGAACAGTTGTAATTAAAGAAGAAAAAGCAGGTTTTGCTAACAAATCAGTTGTAGTTGATGGTCAGCAACGATTAACAACAACACTCATATTTTTAATTGCATTACGTGATTCTGAAACAGACACATTAAAAAAAGACTTTATTAAACAAAACTATTTAACCAATAACGCCTCGTCTTTTCAAGATAAGATCAAACTTAAACAAGTAACAAAAGATTGGGATTCTTATAGGGCTTTAGTGAATAAATCAGAGCCAAGTCCAGGTGTAATTAGTATTGCTTACGACTTATTGAAAAAACTTATTAATGAAAAGAAAAGACTAAACCCTCAAGTAGAATTTGAGCAATATATTACGGCAATTCAAAGAATGAATGTTGCAGTAATATTCTTGGATGAAAGACCATTTAAAGGCGAAGACCCTCAAATAATATTTGAAACACTCAATTCTTTGGGTAAGCCTCTTACACTATCTGACCTTGTGCGAAATTTTGTTTTGCTTAATATGGAAAGCGATAAGCAATCGGATATATACGAAAAAATTTGGCATCCAAAAATTGAGGAAATTCTTTATGAAAATACTTCAAAATTTTTTAGAGACTATTTACAGTACAAAACAGCGAGCTCATTAAAGGTTGTTAGTGATAATAACACAAAAGAGTTGTATCAACAATTTAAAGATTTTGTTGAAACTGAATTTGATAGTCATAATGATTTTATAGATGATATTGTTCGCATTGTTAAATGTTATAAATGGATAATTACAGAAATTGTAATTGAATCAATTTCATCAAATAATTCGAATGATAGAATAATTAAGGAGTTACTTAGAAATATCTTCCACGATATAAAAGCAGAAGCATTTAAACCATTTGTTTTAGGTCTATTGGAATATCATCAATATACTGTGAACGATAGGAGGCTGAGTGATGAAACTCTAATATCCACTTTACGAACAATAAGAACATATCTAATTAGAAGAAGAATTTTAGGACTAACACAAGGAGAGAACAAAAATATAGTAACTCTGAGTAAAAAAATCGAATCTTTATCAAATGGAACTGTTTCAATGCTTGAGTTATTGACTAATATGTTTTACAGACTTAGGTTACCTAATGATAACGAGATGAAAAACACTTTAGCTTCAATGAATTATTATGAAGGTTTAAAACAATACTCAAAATTAATATTAGGAAAGATAGAAGAACACAATACAAAAGTAGCCGTAGATTTTCGTGATAAAAAAATAACAATTGAACATATTATGCCTCAAACATTAGAGAATAGTTGGAAAGTAGAATTAGGTGAACATTTTAACGAAATTCATAAAACTTACTTACATAATATTGGAAATTTAATACTTACTGAATTTAACAGTGAAATTGGTAACAAATCTTTTGAAGAAAAGAAACGAAAATTAGCAACTTCTTCTCTAAATTTTAGATTAGATATAATTAGTAGAAATACTTGGAATGAAGATAGCATAAAACAACATCAGACAAATATGATAAGCTGGTTCTTATCGACATTTCCATTGCCAGAAGAATATAAGGACAAAGCTAATTGGAACACCCAAAAAATTGAAAAAACTTCTTTTTCCCCTTTGGATACGGACGCTGGCGAAATGGCTGAAGGAAACAAGCCTGTGGAGCTTCTTATCAATGAAGATGTCATTAAAGTTAAAACTTGGCAAGATGTTTTTATTAAATTTCTAAAATATTTAAGGGATAATCCAGGTTTTGATTTCGAATTTATACTTGATAATCAAACAGAATTATTTAGAAGAGATGAAACAATTATAAAATGGTCTTCTTTAAAAGAACTAATTGATGCTAAGGTGGATTTATCAAGTCGTTTTAAAACATTTAACGGAAAAGTATGGGATAAAGAAAAAGAACTAAATGATGACTTATTTTTTATACACATAAATATATCAGCATCAGCTTGTATGACAAGAATTGGAAATGTTATGCAAAAATTTAATATGCCAGAAAACTCTGTTGAAATAAAATTGAAATAACGAATGAATAAGGCAGCACCTAACACTGGCTAACTATTCAGCGGTTAGATGGTCAATAATTTATAAATTACTACATTTAAAAAACTAAAGAGGTTCCGACTAATACGCATACCTACTTTTGTTCGTCCTTCCGAATAGCACGCAGCACCGTGTGCTGTTTCTGAAGCACACTCACAAAAGTAGCAGTCCCGCCGAAATGTTAGACTAAACCGTTGGCAATAATTTTAGAAAAATGAAAAAAAAATTACTAATAGTTCTTTTATTAATTGCAAATTTCACTTTTTCTCAAACAAATGAGAAAACCTATGTCTTTAGTAATCAACATGGAAAAGGAACATGGGAATTAGTCAATAATATTATAATGAAATTCCCAGAATTGAATGCTAACTTAGAGAAAAATGAAATTTAACATACATTAGAATAATTGACAACAATATTTAAATTAATACCTACTAAACTATATATATTCCAGTTGCTATTTATTATATCTATCCAGGCAACTTTATTTCTTTGTTAATAATGATATTTTACAACCACTTCAATATGATTAAGAAAACTAAATGAAAATATCTTGGACTATTAATACAACCGATATTCATAAAATTAAAAAAGTTTTAAAGGAAAATAATAATGAATTTGTAAAAAGTAGAATAAAACTTAATGTCGAAAAAAAGAATGTGGAACTTAGTAAAGATGCTATTATCAAAAATTTATTAATGTGCTTATTGACTTCTCAACAACGTTCGAGTCCAAATTCTTTAGTTGGAAAATTTTTACAATTGAAACCTTTTCCAATAACGAACAAAAAAATTATTGAAACTGAAAACACAGAAATGTTTATTAAACAAATACTTCAGGACAACGGACTAACTAGATATATTAATAAAATCAGTATATACTTTTCCGACAACATTGGAAAGATTGTAAAAGATGACTGGAAGTTAATTGATAAGTTAGAATATTTAAATGAAAATCCATCAAAATTAGGTGAAAGGCAAATGGCTGATTATTTGAACGACCAATTTAAGGGATTTGGTCCAAAGCAATCTCGAAATTTTTTACAAGCACTCGGCCTGACCAAATATGAAATTCCAATTGACTCTAGAATAATAAGCTGGCTCAATAAATTTGGATTTCCAGTAAGTCTAACAGCTGCGGCTCTGAGTGACAAATATTATTATCATTTTGTGTTAGACGGGATACATGAATTATGTGAAAACGCCAAAATTTATCCCTGTGAATTGGACGCAGCAATTTTCTCAAGTTATGATATTGACCAATGGAAGTCGGAAAACAAAACAGTTTAAAAACCTTAGTTACTAAAAAAAGGTAAATGCCAGTTCGTATCATAATTATGATTTATACCAAAGAATATTCATAAATTTACACTTCTCCCTGATTTATTAATTTTAGCAGTTAACTTTCTTTGAATGGGTTTGTGTTTACATTATATTTGGCTTGGAGAAAAAAACTATTTATCAAGCATCAAAAATTTAGCTCTAAAAAGTAAATGTTTAAAATATGAGATATTACGGAGCAAAGACCAAACTTCTACCTTTTATTGAGAAGGCGGTAAAAGCAACTGGAGTTAATGGAGATTCTAATTTTGTAGATTTATTTGCTGGCACGACTGCTGTAGGACAACACTTTAAAAAATTAGGATATACTGTTTACTCAAATGATATGCTTGAGTTTTCATATGCTCTTTCAAAAACATATATTGAAACCAATCAACTACCCACTTTTAAAAAGCTTAAGAGCAAACTAAAGATTAAAGACAACAATCAACTTATTTTTGATTATTTGAATTCGATTGATGAGCTTAAAGAGGGGTTTATTTTCAAAAACTATTCACCTAATGGAGAAAGAAAATATTTTACAGATGAAAACGCTCTTAAAATAGATACATTCAGAGCAATTATACATGAATGGAAAGAAAACAAATTTATTAACGAATTAGAGTATTACTATTTAATTACGTCTTTATTACGCTCGGTTAATTTGGTAAGTAATGTTTCTGGAACCTATGGTGCATTTTTAAAAACTTGGGATAAACGAGCATTAAACCCTATAATATTAGAGCAAGTTCCAATTATAGAAAGTACTACTAAAAATAAAGCATTCAAAAGAGATGCGAACGATTTAATCAAAGAAATTAAGCCGGATCTATTATATCTAGACCCCCCATATAATTCACGTCAATACGCTTCTAATTACTTTATCCTTGAACTAATTGCAGAAGGTTGGTTTGAAAAAGAACCCAATATTTATGGAGTTACTGGGATGCGAGAATATGAACATCAAAAATCAGAATACTGCTCTAAAGTTAATGCATTAAGTGCTTTAGAAGATTTAGTATTAAACAGTTCAAAAGCTAAATATATATTTTTAAGTTACAATAATGAAGGTGTTATAGAACATCACAAAATCATAAAAGCTCTCGAAAGAGTTGGCGAGGTTGATACCTTAACAAAAAATCACAAGCGTTATAAAAGTATAAATCAAACAGTAAAAGATCCACAACTAACTTTTGAATATGTTTTTAAAGTTAAAACAAAGAAGACCATTAATAAAGTAAACAACTTATCCGGTAAAGAATGGCTGCAAAATTCTTTTAGTATTTGGAGAGAATTAGGAAAATCCGAAGAAGAAAAAAAATTAAAACACCCTGCTATTTTTACAATTAAATTGGCATCTAAATTAATAGATACTTTCTGCAAACCAAATGGCGGATTAGTATTAGACCCATTTGCTGGCTCTGGCACAACTTTAATAGCTGGTTTATTAAAAGAAAAGAATGTAGTTGGTTTTGATTTGAGCCAAAAATTTAAAGACTTATTTATTAAAAGAGTGACTGAATCATATAATTTCGATAATTATGGTTTGAACTCAAAATATATCATAAATGATTCCAGATTTTTATCAAATGATATTCATGAAAATTCTGTTGATTTATGTATTACTTCGCCACCTTATTGGGACATTTTAAATAGAAAGAGAACAGCTGATAATAAGGAAAATATAAATTACTCAGAAGATTATGAAGATTTAGGAAACATCGAAGATTATAATGAATTCTTAAAGGCACTTAAAGAAGTTTCAAGTGAAGTGTTTAAAGTTCTAAAGCCAAAATCTTATTACATTTTGAATGTAATGGATTTAAGAAAAAAAAGCACATTTTATCCCTTACACATTGACACAATAACTATCGCTAAAGAAGTTGGATTTAATTTAGAAGATTTAATTATTTGGGATAGACAACAAGAATATAACAATATGAGACCATTAGGTTATCCATATAAATTTATAGTAAATAAAGTTCATGAGTATTTAATCATTTTAAGAAAGCCAGAGTAATGACACCGCAAGAAATTCAACAAGCAGTAACTTATTTTAATTCAATAAGAAATTCTAATCGAATTCTTATAGAAGCAGAAATGAGACACATAGATAAAAGCCGATTTGACACCAAATATACTTTATTAACAGGAGTAGCTGTACCAGTTATTTCTAACGCACCACCATATTACGTTTGGGCTCCTCATGCCGACCCAAATTCAAAATGGGGAATTGAACTTCGCATATATTTTGTATCTGACAATACTGCTCCTGTTGTATTGATGGGTAGGGCTAAAAATAATAGTAGACACGGTTATAAGCATTTTGATAAAAGAATTAATTATAACAAACTAATTTGGGATCTTTTTGCAAATGGTTTCACTTTAGGTCCAAATTAATATGGAGAAAAATAAAATATCTAATTTTTTAACTCCAGATATTTCCTATTTACTTGGTTTAATTACAGGCAGAGGAGAAATTCAATACAATGTTGATATTAAAAGAATAGTTATTGATTTTGAGTATAAAACTCAAAAAGTTATCGCTGGAAGCCTATCATTAGACCAAAAATTACATATTCAAACAAGTCTTGACAGTGTTGTTATAAGATTGCAGAATATGGGAATTAATGTTCAAAAAGATGTTTCTGACAAAAAAATATCACTTGCCCTCAAATGGGAAAAAGAGGACATATCTTGGCTCTTCATCAAATTTTTAATAAATGGAACAAGATTTAGTTATCACAATTTTCAAATCCCTGAACCAATCTTTGATACATCAGACACAAATAAAAAGGAGTTTTTAAGAGGTTTATCTGACGTAACGGCTTATGTAAGAGATTCTAATAAAGACCAAAGAGGAAAACATCGTGTTTATATTGAAATTTCAAATAAGAATTGGTATATCCCACCCCAACTTTGCCAATTATTTCAATCGTTAAATATTGCTGTCCAATATATTGGTTATGGGCATCCAAATTTACGAAGCTCAAAATCCAAATCAACTACTACTTCTTGGGCAAAAGAACATCAAATGAAAATCTTCGCAGAAGATTTTGAAAAAGTAGGTTTCTATATTTCTCACAAAAATGAGGTTTTACAAGAATTGTCTGTTTACAACAAAAAAAACTTTACAAATAGCCAAAAACTTTGTGATGGAACATCACAAAGAAAAGCTTCTAAGAGAATTCACCCACACGAAACACACGAAAAATTACCCCAAGAACTACAAGGCAAGCATTTTAATGGATTTAAAGAAATCTGTAAATGTCTTTACTGCTATAAACAAAATTAGAGCAAATGTACGCCAACGAAATCGAAATGTACCCAGACATTATCAACTGGTTAGAGAAACGTTTAAATGAACAATTTGGAAAGAAATCAAAGAAAATAATTGTTTTAGATACTCACGATAGTGATTTGTTAAATTTCATAATTAATCTTAAGTATCAAAAATATTTTCCTGAATTTACAACCTTCAAAATTAGGCAAGATATCACTGGGTTTATAGAATATGAAGATAAAGTGGAACTTGTATTTGTTGAGTGCAAAAACGGATACTTAACTTTAATAAATCTTTCTCAATTAATTGGATATTCCTGTATTGCTTTGCCAATTTTGTCAATTCTCATTGCACCACAAGGAATGGGTACAACTTTGGTAAAATTACTTACATCATTCAATAGAAAAGATATTTTGGAATTTAGACCAAATAGAAAAATCCAAGTATTAAAATGGGATTTTAATAAAAAGGATATTGACCGAATGAATAGTGTTATATAATCAATAAGTATTTTTTGAAATTACATACAAACTAGTCGAGATAGAATAATTCAAAATATAACTATAGATTTATTCTCTTATTAATCCAATTAAGAGAACTCTTAATACTAGCTCAATCCACTACTTCAATCAAAACTCACCCTGTCTCTTATGGTCCCATCTTCTCTGTGGATGATCACATCCGCCTTCTTTTTTCGTGCAATGCGCTTGGCATTATCAATGGCTGTGCTTTGTTTGCGGTGTTTGGTGGTGATGCGTTTATTGCCTTCACGGCGTACCGCCCAATCACCCTCATAAGGCACCACATGTTGATGCCAGGTTCTGGGCGTTGCATTTTTCCGCGAACTCTCAAAGAGCACTTTAATTATTTCCAGCAGCGCTTTTAACCATGATTTTCCTTGAGACATTTTTTATGGGTTGGTTTTGTGAAGATAGTTATTTTAGTGAGATGTGAGTAGTGAGTAGTGAGTAGTGAGTAGTGAGTAATGAGTAATGAGTAATGAGTAAAGCTAAATTATTTCCTATTATATTAACTAATTCACTAATTAACTAATTAACTAATTAACTAATTAACTAATTAACCAATCCCTATTCCAAAGAAATTCCCTTTTGGCAGAATAGGTGCCGCAAAGCTCCGACCTGCCTGCATACCTTCGGCATGTAAACCGGCAGGCAGGGATTCAGTCCGCCAGAGACGGACGCGGAGTTTTAGAAAGTAATTATTTGAAGGTTTCCTTTTGCGCAGAATAGGCGGCCAAAAGCTTCGAAATCCAGGAATTCGCCCAATGCGAATGACGCGAAGTTTTGGGCGCGGTTCTTGGCTCCGCCAAGAAATTCCTCGCAAAAGGAAAAAGGTCGTTTTCTTTGTAACTTTCTTTTTGACCAGAAAAAGAAAGTTAAGTTTACAAAAGCTGAAATAAAATCTTAACGAAAGAGACTGGATTCATCCCGACTCTAAAAAGTCGGGATGATCCACAATGGTGGGGTTTAAAAGCAAATCCGATACAGGGTAACGATTTTTTATTTCAAAAAAATCTATAAGTATACTTCCCATTTTTCAAAATAAAAAATCGGGTTTCTGAAGAAACCGTATTTGCTTTTTTTGGGGACTGGATTCATCCCGACCCAACAAGTCGGGATGGGCCAGAGGGATGGCAGCCCAAATAAAACCAAAGCGCGAAGCGCTTTTATGGTTTTTTATGCCTTAAAAAAGCTGAAATGAAATAATTATTGATGACACTGGATTAACTCCTTCGCTTACTCAGTCGTTGGACCAGAATATGGGAAACAGCCCAAACAAAACCTAGGTCGTTCATCATTCAAGAAGATCAAAATACGTAAACGAGATGACTGGATTCATCCCGACCCAACAAGTCGGGATGGGCCAGAGGGATGGCAGCCCAAACAAAACCAAAGCGCTTCGCGCTTAAAGGCTTTTTTGTGCGTCCTCAAAAGCTGAAATTAAATAATTATTGATGACACTGGATTAACTCCTTCGCTTACTCAGTCGTTGGACCAGAATATGGGAAACAGCCCAAACAAAACCAAAGCGCGAAGCGCTTTTATGGTTTTTTATGCCTTAAAAAAGCTGAAATGAATTTCGCTTTTTTAAGGCACAAAAAAACCAGTTACTCCCGTAACTGGTTTTCTTTGTAGCGGGAACTGGACTCGAACCAGTGACCTTCGGGTTATGAGCCCGACGAGCTACCTACTGCTCTATCCCGCGATGTGTCTTTGCAAGAGAATTAAACTTTTCTCTTTGTTTGTTATTTTAAGTACTAAACCGGTAGGTACCCTGTCCCGTACTTGTTACGGGATACTGCTCTATCCCGCGATGTGGACGGCAAAGATACAAAGGATTTTGTGGATTCCAAGAAGTTACTTCATAAAATTTAACATACTATCATAAAGTTTTCTGCAGCAGGTGCTTATTTGCTATTTTTAAGCAATGAGAAACAAAACTTCCCTGCTTTTAAAAATTCTTGCTATACTCTTTCTGGTATGGGTCGCTATTTCTATTTCCCTAAATTTCCTGCTAAAATCCAAATTGCAAGACGCACTCGAAAAAGCCTCTACCGCAGAACGCTCCGTTTCGTACGAACACATAAATGTGCACTGGTGGAACGGCTCTGTTAGCTTGGACAACATACAACTCAGCTTTAAAGAAAAAGATTCGGTTGCGACACATACCCGTATTAACGTCCCCAAAACAAGCATCGACCACCTCAGCTATTGGGACTATCTCTTCAATGATGCCATCAATTTTAACCAAATCATATTCGACAACCCCAATATTGTACATTACAAAAACGCCCGCACCATAGATTCCGTTCCGCCTTCCGTCGAAATCCTACAACGGACTTTCGGCATCGAATCGTTTCAAATTAACAATGGCCGACTCACAATCCTGGAGCGTAAAAAGGATTCGCTAGTGATGGTTGCCGAAAATATTTCAGTATCGATTAAAAATGTGGCTATAACCGGCGAAACATTAGCCAATAACGTGCCGTTTAACTTTTCAGAATACACCATAAAAAGTGATTCAATCTTTGTAAAAATTGGTCTGTACGAAAATCTTTCAGCAAAAAATATTTCCATCAACAACCGTGTCGCAGGATGTACAAATATCCTTATGGAAACGAAAATGAGCCGCAGCCAACTCACCCAATCCATTGGGAAAGAAAGAGATCATTTTTACCTTACCGTAGATTCTCTTAGCTTGCTGCAACCCGATTTCGGATTGTCATCGCCTCAATTTTATTTGAAGAGTGCATTGCTGCGTCTTAGCAATCCGCATCTGGACATCTATCGTAACAAATTGGTGGCCGACGACCTAAAAATAAAGCCCATGTACAGCGAAATGCTGCGCAACCTACCCTTTCCCCTCACACTAGATTCGGTTGCCATTGGTAAGGCCGGAATTCACTATACCGAAAAGGTAAAAGAAGATACCCAGGGAGGTACGATTCAGTTTTCTGAAATCGACGCCGGACTGTCAAACGTGAGCAACACCTATTCGGCACCCACCAAAACCAATATCGATATCAAGGCCCTTTTTATGAAAAATACGCCTTTTCATGTAGCTTGGAATTTCGATGTGAATGATCCTGCCGATACCTTTATCTTTAAGGCCACCATTGGTAAATTAGCGGCCGAAAAACTCAACACCTTCACCGAACCCAACCTAAGAGTGCTTCTGGAAGGGGAAGCCGACAAAACCTTCTTTACCGTTTCGGGTGATAAAAATATGTCTCACGTGGATTTAAAAATCAAGTACGACGAATTTAAAGTCTCTGTGGTGAATGAGGACGGCAGACGGAAAAAATGGCTCACCTCCATGCTTGCAAATATTATTATTAAAAAGAACAGTGATAACGACGGGGATCCGTTTAGACACGGAAATGGTGAAATCGTCCGGACCAAAAACAAATCTTTCTTTAATTACATCTGGCTAAATGCCGAAAAAGGCCTGAAAAGTGCCGTTACCGGAGGAGATCGCTAACTATTGCTCTATATTTTTTACCGAAAGCGACACCAATTCTCCGCCTTCAAATCGAGGTGAAACTTCTATGGGATTACAGCATACCTCACAGTCCTCAATATAGGTTTGCTGAGTCACTGAAGTATCCAGTAACATCGAAATCTCTTCCCAGCAATACGGACATTGAAAAAAATGCTCTTCCATTACAATTCGGTGTTCAAAAGTTGCCCCGTTAATTGCAGTAATTCCAATTCAGCCAATTTGGCTTCGTATTTGGCCAAATTTTTATTGGTTCGGGCATTCAATAAATTTATCTGTGCCTGCCGAAGTTCCAACGAAGTAATCTGTCCCAGCTTATATCGTTCGTTAGAGCGTTCAAAATTATTGGTCGCCGTAAGCACATTTTTTTCCTGAAGTCTATAAATCGCCAATCTATTTTCATAATCTCCCCGGGCATTGGCAATGTCTCTTTTTACTTCTGAAATAATCTGCATTTTAAACAACTCCTCGTTCGAAGTTCGTATCCGCGCGTTTTTAACAGCGGTAATACCACTGCCTCCATCAAACAGACTCCACCGAAGCGTAACCCCCGCCGAAAATCCGGTGGTGGTGCTGGAGCTCGAAAAGTTTGTAGCCGGAAAATTCCCCTCATTCCAACCGTAAGCACCTGCTAACCCAACCGAGGGAAGATAGATAGATTTGCTCGCCTTGTAATCGTATTCGCTAATTTTAATATTCCTGTTGGCCTGCAACAGCCTTACATTATTGGTGTCTGCTGCCCGAATAAAGGCTTCCAACTGCAACGGATTGGAAAACGCAACGGTGGTATCGACACTAAATTGCCGCTCCAAATTCTCTTCATTGGTTACCACATTTAAATCCCGCTTGGCATTTTCCAATTGCTGCTTCGCATTCATTAAATTGATACTGTCTGTCACAATATCCACTTCGGCATTAAGCACTTCCAGTTTGTTTACTTGTCCGTATTCGAAGGCGTATTGGGCTCTGGTCAATCTATTTTTTGTATTCTGAAAGGTTTCGTCCAACACAGTGACATTTTCAGAAAGCCGGGCTACTTCAAAATATACCGTAAACAGCTGAAGCATTGTCAACTCTATGGTCTCCCGGGCTTGTAATTCACCCAAATTGTATTCTTCCTTCAAACGTTTGTAATCGTAATAACGCCCCATGCCGTCAAATAAGGTATAGGCCAGATTTACCGAAGCATTGTACCGGGTTGTTTCGGCATCCTGCACCGTACTTTCACTTCCGTCCTGAAAAGTAACCGTTTGATCTTCTATATTATAATTGGCACCCGCATTCCCTGTAAGAGAAGGTAAAAACCCCGAATTGAGCACACTTTTATTATTTTCGGAAATAGCCACATTATTCCTGGCGATTACAATCCCGAAATTGCGCTCCAGCGTTTCGGCAACAGCATCTTTTTTGGTAAGTAAGGGCGACTGTTGAGCCATAAGCCCACTCACACAACACAATAGAAAAAGGGCTATATTAATGTTCTTCATTTTGTTCTTTTATCGCGCGTTCTACTTCTTCTTTCGTCACTTTTTTCCCTGTAATTAGCCACTTCGACGTGGTTTTAAATCGATTGCTAAAGGATAAAAACAACGGCAACAGCAACAGCGTTAATATGGTGGCAAATCCTATTCCGTAGGCTATCGAAATCGCCATAGGCTTTAGAAACTGTGCCTGCCTGCTCTTCTCCAAAAGCAATGGTGCCAATCCGGCTATGGTAGTTAGGGAAGTTAAAAAGATAGCTCTGAATCTGGAACGCCCGGCTTCGTAAATAGCGTCGTCGAATTTCATCCCGTTGCGTAAATTTATATTGAACTTTCCAATGAGTACCAGCCCATCGTTGACCATAATTCCAATTAAAGCTATAATCCCCAACATCGATAAAATATTAATAGGGAAATTGTGAAACCAGTGTCCCCAGGCTACCGCCGGTAAACTGAACGGAATAAGCAACAGCAACAATAGCGGCTGACTATAACTTCTGAAGGTAAACGCAATGGTAATATAGATGAGCAATAAGGCAGTAAGACCTACCGGTTTTAGGGAGCCCATTAGTTTTCCTGCCTCTCTGTTCTGCCCTTCATACGACGGACTCACAGTTGGGTATTTTGAAAGTATCTCGGGCATGACATTTACCTTCAAATCTTCCAGAATTTCTGTGGCAGTAGTTTCCTCAACATCTTTTAGGTCGGCCGAAATTTGAATCTCCCGTCTTCCATCCAAATGATTTATTGCCACATCTCCTCTTTCGATGGTATAATTGGCAATTTCACTTAAGGGAACCCGGTTGCCGGTTGGGGTTGTTATGCGCATTGCATCCAGGTCGGTTATGGAAGAGCGGTTCTCACGATCGTATCGCACCCACACACGAATTTCATCCTGTCCTCGTTGAAAACGTTGCGCCTGACTCCCAAAAAAGCCCGCCCGTACCTGCGACATAATTTCGCGAAGGTTAAGCCCCAGTAAATATGCATTTTCCTTCAGTTCCAGTCTAATTTCCTTGATACCTGCCGGGTCGTTATCGGTTACATCTTTAAGCAAGGCGTTGCTTTCCATGGCCTCCTTCAGTTCCTTTTTAGCCGCTTTCAACTCGGTGATGTTATTTCCAAGCAAGGATACCGAAACCGGACTTCCGCCAAAATTTCCACCGCCACCAAAAACGAGACTTTCCACACCAAAAACGGGACCTACCAACTCGCGAAGTCTGCCGGTAACCAATTCAGAACTCACCTCATCGGGGCGTTCTTCTCCCGGTAGCAGGTTGATGGAAAGTGAAGCCGCCGAAGCACCCGGACCCACATTCTTGATAATGTTTTTAAACAACTCCTTGTCCGTGCCTTCCAAATACTCTTTGGTCATCTCTTCATTCACCAACCGAGCCTTTTCTTCAATAAAAGAAATAATACTGTCTGTTACCTTCTCATTGGTTCCGTTAGGCATATTCAACGTAACCTGTACCCTGTCGCTCGCAATCTGAGGGAAAAAGGTGGTACGTATAATTCCGCCTTCAATACTTCCCAACGTAAGGATCAAGAAAACCATGAAAAATGAAAATGTAAGAAATTTGTTTTCCAGAGAAAAACGCAACATAGGGCTGTAGATACGGTCTCGCAACCATCGCATAATCTTATCCCCAAAGGTATTGATATAACGCAATTTTGAAAAAACCTTGGCAATGCCCTTTTTGGGGGAGTTATCTACCGGCTGCAAGGCCTTTGAGTGCGCCAAATGCGCAGGTAGAATAATTAGTGCCTCGATCAAGGAAATCCCTAAGGTAAGTATTACAATTACCGAAACTTCCCCAAAAATATCACCAATCCGACCATCGAGAAATAAAAAGATCCCAAATGCCAGAATAGTGGTTATGATTGCCGAAACGATGGGAGGAATTACTTCCATGGTTCCATCGATGGCAGCCTGAATAGGTGGTTTCCCCCTTTCGTAATGCTGATAAATATTTTCCGCAATTACAATTCCGTCGTCTACAAGAATTCCAATTACGATGATCATTCCAAATAACGAAAGCACATTGATGGTCACGTCAAAAAATCCTGCCAGCATAAACATTCCCAGAAAGGCTACCGGTAGTCCAAATGCCACCCAAAAGGCGAGGCGCGTATTCAGGAAAAGTGATAAAAAAGCCAACACCAATATCATTCCAATAATGGCATTCTCAGACAATAATTGGGTGCGCTGTACCAGTGTTATGGAGCGGTCGTCTATAACATTTAGCTGCACATTGTTGTACTTATCGTTAAAATCGGCTATGTATTCTTTTACCTTGTCTGCTGAAGAAATTAAGTCTTCGGTATTGGTACTGGTAATCGATATCTCTACTGAAAGGTCGCCATTGTAATAGGTCGCATTGGGTGTTTCAGAAAAACGATCGCGAATTACAGCAACATCTTTTAGACGTACCGTTCTACCTGAAGCATCTGCTCGTACTACAATATTAGAAAGCTCATCCCCGTAATAGGAGCGATTATTGGCTCTAATAAGGTATTCTTCGGCATCGGTTTTTATGGTTCCTCCCGTCACCAAAATATTGGCATTGCTAACGGCTTGAGATACTTCCTCGAAGCTCATTCCGTAGGCCAGGAGGCTGCTCTCGTTAACTGCAATTTCTATTTCTTCCTCGGGATATCCGCTTATATTCACCTGTGAAATACCGTCAATAGCTCGCAAATCGTTTTCTATCTGCCTCCCTATTTGCTTTAAAGTACTTAGTGAAATGTCCTTCCCACTCACACCAAAACTAATGGTCTCACGTATCGCTTCTTGTTTGGCCACCACCAAAGGTTCCATGCCTACAGGAAAAGAAGGCACTCTATCCACCGCATTTTTTACCTCCAAGAGCATAAAATCGATATTCTTGCCCTTTTCAATTTCAATATTAATGGTTCCGCTATTCTCTCTCGATGTGGAAGTAACCCTATCTATCCCATCCAAACCCTTGAGGTTGTCTTCAATTTTTAGGACGATACCTTCTTCAACCTCTTGTGGTGATGCTCCCGGATAGGCAATGCTTACCGAAATATTTTTGGAATCCACCAAGGGAAAAAATGACGAATTTAACGACCATGCGCCGGCAAGTCCAAACAACAAGAATGCAATAACAATTACATTCACTGCCACGTGATACTTTATAAAATAAGCGATAACATTTCGCATAGTTATTCGGGTTTTACCAGAGAGTCTGTAGCTGTTTCCTTGAATTCCTTTACCAACATTCCGGCGTAGGCTCCGGGTATGGGTTTCGAAAGGATATGAGTTCCGTTAGGCACTCCTTTTACCACGACGGTTTTAGAAGAAAAATGTACAGGTTGCACCTCTACCACATCCAGAATACTGTCTCTTACTATAAATAACTGCGTTTCGTCCACCAATAATTTACGGGATATTTCGATAGCATTGGGTTCGCTTTTGGCCTGCAAAAGGGCTTCCAGATACATGCCTTCTTTTAAATTCTCACCTTTTACCTCAACAAACACCTTAATCGTCTGTGTTGCCTGATCAATTCTTTCATTTACACGACTCACTGTCCCGATATAAGATTGATCTCCCTCCAAGGTAGTTAGCGCCACATTTTCTCCAAGTTTTAATAGGTCGCTGTATTCTTTTTCTATGGCCAATTCGACCTCAAAAACGGAGGTGTCAATAAATTCGCCCAATTTTTGTCCTTGCCTAATTAAGGTTCCTTTGGTTACCAGTGCTTCGGTCACTACTCCGTTAAAAGGTGCCGAAATACCATACTTTCCCAGTCGTTGTTCCAAATTTTTAATATTGTAATAGGAAGTAAATACGCCTCGGCCAGTGATGAAATAATTTACATTATCGGAAGTAATCTCCGGCAGAGGAGGTGTGGATTTATTTACATCGATAGTAGTTAAATAGCGTTGCCAAACCGGAAAGGCTTCGGGATAATCTAATCGCAGATCGGGCATCAGGGAGGTGACAAGATTGTAAAACTCGCTCTTCGCAGCTTGTACCGATGCGTAATACTCCGAAGCATTTATACGCAGCAGGGTCTCGCCACTTCGGTAGGCTTGTCCGGCCTTAAAATCGCGAGCACTGCTTTGAAAAATACCCTGTACTTCCGAGTATAATTCCAATCGGTTTTTCGCCACCAGGATTCCGCTGGCGGGTATTGAAATAGTAATTGTTTTGTTTTCAACTGTTTCGATAAAAACAGTTTTTATCACCTTATCGGCTTTGGGTCTTTGTTTGGTATTGCTTTTTATAATGGCGTTGGCACCCAGAATGGCACCCACAATCAACGCAGCTCCAATAAAAATATTTATAATTTTACGCACATGTGAAATTTTACAACTTAGACTTTCAAAAATAGGTTGCGTTGCAACAGCAAAAGTTAAAACTATCTTAAATCTGTGCCTTTAGTCACGCCAAAGTTTCCAATTTAAGCGTCACTTCCTCCCACTCCTGCATAAGCTGTTTTAGTTTGTCCTTCTTCGCCTGATAGTGGTCAAAAAAGTGCGGCTTGGCAATAGTGCGATCGTAATTGATAATCATTTCCATATCAATTTCCTTGATTTCGCGTTCCAACTTATTGATGTTGGCCTCAATCTTGCTGAGTTTGTTCGTAAACGATTTTAGGCGCTTCTGATTTTCGTAATCTTGCTTCCCGCCGCTTTCTTTTGAAGTTGCTTCGGAAGCATTCACGGTGCGTTTTTCGGCTTCTCGTAAATTCTGAAGGTTACGTTGTTCCAGGAAGTAATCGATATCTCCCAAATATTCCTTGATCTTATGATCTTTAAATTCGTATACCTTATTCCCCAATCCCTGCAGGAAATCCCGGTCGTGAGAAACCAAAAGCAAGGTGCCTTCAAATTTTCTCAAAGCCTCTTTCAACACGTTTTTTGACTTAATATCCAGGTGATTGGTAGGTTCATCCATCACCAACACATTAAAGGGTTGCAATAACAATTTGGCGAGTGCCAATCTGTTGCGCTCTCCCCCACTCAACACACGCACATACTTGTCTACCTCGTCGCCTCTAAACAAAAAGGAGCCCAGTATATCCCGAACTCTCGCCCTGTTCTTTTCGTTGGCGGCATCGATCATGGTATCCAATACCGTTTTGCTGCCATCCAGATATTCAGCCTGATTCTGAGCGAAATAGGCAATCTGCACATTGTGTCCCAGTTTCAGCTTTCCGCCGTGTTCTATTTCGTTGACAATAATTTTGGCCAGGGTAGATTTTCCCTGTCCGTTTTGCCCCACAAAGGCAATTTTACTGTCGCGCTCCACCAACAGATTGATGTTTTTAAGCACTTCCTTTTCGCCGTAACTTTTTGAAATATGCGAGGCTTCAATCACCACCTTCCCGGGAACTACCGAAATAGGAAAAGTAAGACTCATTACACTGTTGTCGTCTTCGTCTACCTCAATACGGTCTATTTTGTCTAATTTTTTAATAAGCGACTGCGCCATGGTAGCCTTACTGGCTTTGGCACGGAACTTTTCAATAAGCTTTTCGGTTTGTTCTATCTGCTTCTGCTGATTCTTTTGTGAAGCCAATTGCTGTTCCCGCAATTCGGCACGCTGAATTAAATATTTCGAATAGGGCTTGTTGTAATCGTAAATCTTTCCGAGGGAAATTTCGATGGTGCGGTTGGTGACGTTATCTAAAAACATCTTATCGTGAGAAACCACAACCACAACGCCCGGGTAGTTCTTCAGGAATTCCTCCAACCACAAAATAGATTCTATATCCAGGTGATTGGTAGGCTCATCGAGCAATAAAATATCGTTGTTCTGAAGTAAGAGTTTTGCCAATTCAATTCGCATACGCCATCCCCCGGAAAAGGTTTCGGTGAGCTTCCCGAAATCTTCCCGAAGAAAACCCAAACCTTGCAAAATCCGTTCGGTTTCTCCTTGATAATTGTAGCCCCCGTGAATTTCATACTGATGCTGAATTTCGTTGAGATCTACCATGAGTTGGTGATAGATATCACTCTCGTAATCGGTACGGGTTGCCAATTGGGTGTTGATGTTTGCCAATTGCTTTTCCAGCTTTTTAATTTCGGTAAAAGCCTCGTAGGATTCTTCCAAAACCGTGCGGCCTTTGGTAAAATCGATGTCCTGCTTTAAAAATCCAATGCTAATTTCTTTATCGGTTGCAATAGAACCCCCGTCGTATTCCTGTTCTTTGGCAATAATGCGCAATAAGGTGGATTTTCCGGCTCCGTTTTTACCCACCAATCCTACGCGGTCTCCCGGCGTTAATTGGAAGGTAATTTTTTCGAATAAATAGTCTCCTTGAAAAGAAACCGAAAGATTATGAATGTTTAGCATGATAAAGGCAAAAATTTTTGCAAAGATGCTTAATTTTGCAGTGCAAAAAAAATGCTTCCCTCCTTCTTAAGAAATAAATATGAAAGGATCCAAACTCTACAGTATATTTACCGGTACCTGTCCCGTGTGTCAAACCGGGAAAATGTACAAAACAAACAATCCGTACCGCTTTTCCGAAACCTTAAAAATGCACGACAATTGCCGGCATTGCGATACAAAATTTAAGATTGAACCTTCCTTTTTCTACGGTGCGATGTACGTGAGCTATGGTGTGGGAGTGGCAATTGCCATTGCGGCTTTTATAATTGCCAATCTACTATTTGGCATGGGAAGACTAGAAACCTTTGCAGTAATTATTATCTCGTTGGGGGTTTTATTTCCGCTAATAATGCGTCTTTCCCGAAATATCTGGATTAATTTTTTCTTTAGTTTCGACGAAACTAAGGTGTAATAGCAGTTTCTAAAATCTCCCGATGTCCAGTTCCTTTGGAAGTGGGATACCCTCTTCTAAGTACTCGTACAGCATTTTGGCCAGCAAAGGCGCCATAAGGATGCCTCGAGTGCCCAAACCGTTTAAAAACGCCTTATTTGAATCTCCGGACAAGGTACCCAACAAAGGGCGTCTGTCTTTTGTAGTAGGTCGAATTCCTGTAACCTGTTTAATTATTTTGAAGTCACAGCGAATCATTTGATTTAATTTCGAGCTAATTTCTTCTTTTGCAGCTTCGGTGGGTGTTGCCGAAACGTCATCCCTGCTGTAGGTAGCGCCTACCTTATACAAATGGTTGCCCAATGGAATAATAAACATTCCCCCTTTTAGGATGGCATCCAGCTGAAGCTCCGGTGCTTCAATAATTAAATACTCTCCTTTATTCGGAATGAGCAGTTGCTTCGGAAAAAAGGGATTGTGAAGTGCTGCAGCGCCTTCGGTGAAAACGATTTTTGCCGCAGCCCGGTTTTTGTATTGAAGTGAATTTTGAGTTTCCCGGAGCGCATCGTATTGAAATGCTTCGGTTATTAACTGATGGTTTTTCAGCAAGTATGCTTTGTATTTCTGAAGCAATTGAACTGTATCGATCTTTCCCGAAACGCTCACCTTTCCGAAGCCAAAGGGTGCATTGACAGCGTTAAATGTATTCGGAACAATTTTGGAAGTCAAAAATGGAGCCAGGGCAATTTTATCACCGGCAACGGTCCAGTCGTTTTGCTCTTCGGCATTTTTAAGTATTCTGAATACGGGCTGCATCTGGACAAAGGATTCCTTTAGTTTTACAGATAAGGACTCATAAAACGGAAGCGCTTCCTTTAAAAATTCCCCGGCCTTCCATGCTGCGGTAAATCGCTTTAACACCACCGGATTAAAAACTCCCCCGGAAACTTCGGTAGACCCCGAAGTGTCCGAATCGTACACCACAAACGATATGCCGTGCTTTTGCAACTGTTCGCAAAAGGCAAGACCTGCGATGCCCAGCCCAACAATAATGTAATCTGTTTTTATCACAGACCAAAGATACTTTGTTTCTTGAAAATGAAGCCCAATAAAAAACCCTCTTCGACATTTGCCTTAGAGGGTTTCAACTATAACTTAACTTGTGAACTTTAGTAGTTCCACATATCAATTTCGATATTTCTAATCTGTTCCAGAATTCTATCGGACTCCAACAACTGCATCAATGCATTATCACTGATGTAGTCTGATACGTTACGATCACCTTGTACGTTGTCTTCCTTGTAAATCACACCGTGAAAACGTCTGGAGTTCAACAAATGATCGAAGGTAATAGGCTGCGATGTATTCTTACGGTTAAACGCTTTGGCCTCATGTAACACATCCCGTGCTGCCGGAAACCATACCCAGAACAATTCTACTTTACTGTCGATGTTGTCATCGGGGAAAGCTTTAGATCGGGCTTCATTTGCAACTGGGCAAATACCCAATAGGCGGTATTTTAATTCCCCCTGACGCTTGTCCATATACCAGTATCCACGTATTCTCCATTCTTCAACATCACCAGCATCCAGATTGAATTTTCTCACGTATTGCTCGTCTACAGTACCTTCGGCATTTAATTGCTCAATACCTAAATCGGTTGTATCGCTGTATACCAAAGAAGCTTCAATATCCTTTAGGGTACGTTTCTCAGTAAAGTAAGAATCTGCATACACATGTTCTATTTCACCATTCTTAATGGCTTTAACTAGCACATCGTATAGTGACCGTCTATCGGCTCCAATGTTGTTTGTATCGATAGGATAGTACAACGGGAAGTTCACTCTTTCATCGAGATCGATTATTTCCCATGTTGTTCTGGACCATAGCACATCACGCTCATCCGTATAACCATAAGGCAACGGCTTGTCATTATCGTAGGCAATTTGTGCTTCAGTTTTTTTGCCTATCTCTTCGGGAGTTTTTGCATTCAATATATTAAGCTGCGCAGAAGCGCTAAAGCCTAACAGAGTTACAAAAACACATAAAACAACATTCTTAAAAGTCATAAAAAACAGATTTATTACTAGTTTGTCAATTCAATAATTACGGGAGATGTTTTCTTAAGAACAACAGAACTTCCCTCTACTTTTGCATTGATATCAAATATTTGAACGGCATCACCACGTCCTGCTCTACGCAAGGCGCCTTGTGCAGCACCATCCAATCTTGTTCCATTTACACGAACAGTTGGCTGACCTGATACTTTAAAGCTAAATCCGGTAACGTTCAATTTAACGTCGAAATCGAAGTCGGGTAATACAGCAGAGATGGTTGAAATTTCCAATCCTTGACGCTGCATACGTACAATTCCTGTTTCTCCACGAATAGCTCCAAGTGGTGGCGGGATATCTTTAATACGGAATTCGGAAGAAGAACTTACGGGCTTACCATCAGGTAAAGTACCGCTAGCTGTAATATTTACAGTTCTACCACTTCCGGGGCGCATTACATACTTGCTACCTCCTACTGGAGATAAACCGGTACCGCTTGCACGAACTTTATTGTCGGGAATACCGGGAATAGATACCGTCATTGGGTTATCAACACCACGATATACCACGTTCATCTTATCGGCAGCAATAACCGCCGAATTTGGTAAGGCAATAGTAGCAAAGCCTGTTTCCACTTTAACTTCGGTTTCTTCACCTTCTTCTCCATAGTATAGCATTCCTTCGATCTTGTGATCACCGGGACTTCCTGCTCCAATTTTCATCACAATACGTCCTCCGGCAATATCGTAGTCGGTTCCACGTACTAATTTACGTCCATCTAAAGTTAACTCTTCTCTTTTTGGTACTGTGTTGGGATCAACACGTCCTAGGATGATAGAGCCATCAAAAGTTTCTCCGGGATAAAATGCAGTTTTCTTTACGGTCATAAACGACTCGTAATTTTTAAGGGCCAAGGCATCTGCCTGTTGACCTGCTAACATTTTACCAAGTAATTCGCTCTTAGTGGTTTTAACATCGGACTGGATTTGAGTTAATTTTGTTTTGGAAGCCACTAATGGGAAACCTTCAAAATTATAATTGATCCAATCGATTTTCTTCCCATCTCTGTTGGCAACAGGAGTTGTGGAGAAATTCGCTTCGATAGAACTCTTCAAATCGGGATAATCATCTCCTAATACCGCTAACATTTCGGTTCTATACTTATTGATATTATCAATAAATTTTTGTCCGTCCGGTTTTAGTTTGTCTCCCTGGAAGAATTTTCGATCTAAAAAGTCAGGTTTGTCCTGTACCTCATAATCGTCTGCATCTTCAGGTTTTAATGTTCCCATCATTTCAGACTTAATTCCTTCAAGATAAACGTCTAATTCGTCCGAAATAGTGCTCACCTGATCTGCCTTAACCTTTAAGGCAGCATATTGTTCGGGGGCATCGGTTGCCTTAGTACCCAAACTTTCCATAAAGGCGTTATTTCGGGCTGTGGTGGCAACGTTTCCTTCTGCTATTTTTTTGTCGAGTAGTCCAAAAGCAGATAGAACTTCTTTGGACATGTTTAATGCAAGCATCGCGATGAAAACCAGATACATCAGGTTAATCATCTTTTGCCTTGGTGATAAAGCTCCTTTAGCCATATTCTTTTAGTTTTTTGTTGTTAATAAAAGTTAGTCTAATAGGAAATTAATTTCTATTGGTCATAGCAGAAAGCATTCCACCGTATACTCCATTTAAGGAAGATAGGTTGGTAGCCAAGTGCTCCATCTGTTGTTTTAGTTGTTCTGCATTTTCAACAACGCGTTCGTTTACTTCTGCTTGACGGCTGTTAGATTCAACCTGAACCTTATACAAGCTGTTTAAAGATTCCATTTGCGCAGCGGCCAAGGCCATTTCTTCGCTGTATTTTTTTGTTGAGCTCATAGCTTCGGCAGTAGGGGCCATTCCTTTCACGGCACCTTCGAAATTACGGATACCATCGGTTAAGCTACTCATTAATTCTGAATCGATTCGGGCATCCTTCAGCATTTCATCTAATTTTTTAGACAGCAAGCCTTGAGGATCTTCTTTTTGTTTTTTCTCACCGGCCATACCTCCTGCTAATTCAGGATAAACTAAAGACCAGTCCAAATCATCTTCTACCGGTTCGAAAGCAGAGATAGCAAAAATAATAGCTTCAGTAATTAAACCAATTGCCAACAAAAGACCTCCATTTAGGGGTCCTAATTCCCAGTGAAGAATTTTAAATAAAGCTCCTAAAATTACAATAGAAGCTCCAAGCCCGTAGGCCATATTAAATAATTTCTTTGATGATCTTGATTGTGCCATAATACAATAGTTTTTAGTTAAGTTAAGATTTAGTTTTTTCTATGTTGTTGAGAGGTTATCTAGCGTCTCCTAGTTTTTCATTGAGTACTACATCGGTTCCCATGTAATCTTGTACAGTACGGAATCCAATATAGCTTCTTGCAGAATCTGCATATTCGTAATCACGAGAACTTACCTGTAGGAAGTAAGCAACATCCTTCCATGATCCTCCTCGTACTACTTTACGAGCGTTATCTTCGTCGTTTACGTTAGGGTTCATTGTAGAGGTATACTCATAAGATGCAGCATCGTAAGAAGAAGCCACCCATTCGCTTACGTTACCTGCCATATTGTACAGGTTGTAATCGTTAGGTTCGTATGCGTCTGCTTCAACAGTATACAGTGCCTGATCTGCTGCATAATCACCTCGTAATGGTTTAAAGTTTGCCAGGAAACAACCTCTGTCGTTTTTAGCATACGGTCCACCCCAAGGGTAGGTGGCAGATTCCAGACCACCACGAGCGGCATATTCCCATTCTGCTTCACCCGGAAGACGGAATGAATTTACATGGTTACGCTTTCTCGATTTTTGGTATGAGTTCTTATATAATGTTCTCCAGGCACAGAATGCCTTGGCCTGCTTCCAGTTTACACCCACAACAGGATAATCCCCATAAGCCTCATGCCAGAAATAATCGTTGTGCATGGGTTCATTATAGGAATAATTAAAATCTTTAATCCAAACGGTAGTATCAGGATAGATACTTACCTCTTCTTTTTTAATAAAGTCTTTTCTTCTTTTAGTCTTATCTCTTGCAGCCGCCTGAATGTCCATATACGTATACTGGAACTTCAATTTTTCCACATCGATGGTACGTTGCCCGTTGTAGGCTTCTTCGGCAGGGATATACATAGTATCCATTACTTCAGAATAGTACTCATCGGGATACTCGGCTGTGTCCCAAAATAAATCGATATCCCGATTAATTTTTCTACCGGCATAGTAATCTTCACCCATACCGTAGTAGTTGTCGTACATGTATTGGTCGTATGGGGTCATTTCTTCATTCTCTTGATCGACAAAGGCAAAATCACCAATACCTCCGTCTCCCGGAGTGGCACCTACCTCATCGGCCAGAATGGCTAATTTTAGTCGAACCGTAGAATCCCGCACCCAGTTTACAAACTGGCGGTATTCTGCATTCGTAATTTCGGTCTCGTCCATATAGAAAGACCTAACCGTTACCGTTTTCGTGGGGGCATCGTTTACCGCTACAAAATCATCGTCTGCCTTACCCATGATGAAAGAACCACCAGGGACAAGCGTCATTCCGTAAGGCTTTTGTGGATACCATTTTTTGCCTTTTGCTCCTACAAGTTCTCCCCTGTCTCCAGAGTTACAACTAAACAAAAACGCAACAATCGCAGTTAATGCAATAAACTTCTTCATAGGTAATTAGGTTAAATTTTCGAGATTCAAGGGCGTAAACCTATTTATAAAATTTTAAAAAAACAACAATTTTCTTAAAAAACCCTTAAAGCTTCTTTTACTTAGTTCGTTTGGTTATACTTCATTCTTTCGGCGGGCTTTATACCACCGCTCAGGAATCTCCTGATTTGTTGCACTCAAATATTCGCCATAAGTGCAAGGTAATAACGTTCTACTTTTTAATTTATTATTAACATTTGAAATAAAAGGTAATTCTATCCACCAACGGCCTGTTTTATTACTTTTTTTAAATAGTAACACCTCGTCGTCTACCGGTACCTTATAAGTAGTGTACAATTTTTCATTATCGAATGCCTCATCGGCGATTCTGAAATTTACACCTTCTACAAAATACCACAGCATCTGCGCCACCAACATGGCGGCACTCTCCGAACCACTGTAATCGGACAATTCATAGATTCCAAATGAGGTGGCTCTATTGCTTATTCCGGCATAACGCGCTATGGCACAAATCTCTCTTCCATCAAAACCATTGGGGCTCGCACTATTTTTATAACTTAATTCTGCACTTTTTATTGCCGTAACATCTATCGCAACTATATCGGTATTGCGCAGTATAGGTTCCACCAAGGTAATATCTGCAGTTACTTCCCCCAACCTGTAGGCATCGAAATACAATTTTTCCATAAGTCCAATCTCTTCCGGCGGATTGAAATAAGACTGATACCCAATAGTACTATAATTAAATAAATTATAAGGCTTGTCTACGATAATCTTTCCAACATACGATTTGTTTGAAATAGGCTTATCGGCATCTCCCAAATCGAAATTACAGTCTACATTCACCATATTCACCATAGTTCCTATGGTATCATAGGCTCTGTACTGTGCATATAGCAAATCCTGACTGCCTCCAAGTAGTAAGGGAATTATCTTTTTTTTCAGCAAGGCTTCCACCACGGTTCGCATGGCAAAATAGGTATCGTTTACCGTCTCACCTTTTACAATGTCCCCCAAATCCACAATTTTATGCGACCAGTTGCCCGGATACAATCCATAAAATGCTTTTCGGAAGGCTTCAAAGGAGATTTCTTCTCCAATAAAATTTACGTCGTTACGATTTTCGCGTATTCCCAGTAGTGCAAATTTTACATTGGTAAGATCGGGAAGCTCTCCTTTCTTATAATGTCCTGCAATTTGTTTCCCCAATACACCAACGGGCAAGATTTCTCTGTGCGCCAGAACCGACTTCGAAATAGGATTGAGAAATTCTATCATTATTTTTTCTTGGCTGTGGTTTTCTTTTTAGCAGCTTTTTTCTTCTTAGGGGCTTTTTTCTCCAACAACTCCTGCGCCTCCTCTAAGGTAATTTTTTCGGCTTTGGTAGACTTTGGTAATTCTACTTTGGTTTTCCCTTTTATTAAATTGAAACGTCCCCAACGTGCCTTTTCAATTCGGATACCTTCTGCAGGCCATTCGTTTATCAACTTATCAATCTCCTTTTGCTTTTTATCTTCAATAAGCTGTTTTATATCTGCTTCGGAAAGATCGTCGAAGTCATACTTTTTGTTCACATTAATGAACATTTCATTCCATTTAATAAAGGGTCCGAAACGTCCCGTTCCTTTCTGAACCGGCAATCCTTCATATACATATATAGGTGCATCGGCCTTTTTCTTTTCGGCAATCAATTCTTTTGCCATCGCCATATCCACATCCAAGGGGTCGATTCCTTTTGGCAGGGAGATAAACTTTTTACCAAACCGCACATAAGGTCCAAATCGGCCGTTATTCACCTCTACTTCTTCTCCTTCAAACACTCCCAGGTCTTTTGGTAGTTTAAACAAATCCATCACTTCTTCAAAAGTCACCAAATGCAACTGCTGATCGGGGCGGAGACTTGCAAATCTTTTCTCCTCGTCATCGGGGGCTCCAATTTGTGCCATAGGACCAAATTTACCCAAACGCACCAAAACAGGTCTCCCTGTTTCAGGATCGTCACCTAAAATACGCTCCCCGCTTTCACGTTCGGCATTTTCGGAAACATCTTCTACACGGGGATGGAACTTGCCGTAAAAATCCTTCATCATCTGCTTCCATTCCTCTTTTCCTTCCGCAATATCATCAAAATCCTGCTCGACTTTGGCGGTAAAATTATAATCGAGAATATTTTCGAAGTGATCTACCAAAAAGTCGTTTACAATTAGACCAATATCGGTGGGAACCAGTTTCCCTTTATCACTTCCAACAGTTTCCTTTAAATTCTTTTCTTTTACGCTTTCCTTAGCTAGCGTTAGCTGAAGATATTTTCGTTCTACACCTTCTATACTTCCTTTTTCTACATAATTTCTATTGATAATCGTCGAAATGGTAGGTGCATAGGTAGAAGGACGACCAATTCCCAGCTCTTCCAGTTGTTTTACCAATGAAGCTTCGGTATAGCGATACGGCGGACGTGTAAATCGCTCTGTTGCCGTGATGTATTCATTATCCAAAGCATCGCCGTTGGATAATTTGGGAAGCATCCCTTCCTGTTCTTCTTCTTCAAAATCGGTTCCTTCCAGATATACTTTAAGAAAACCGTCAAATTTTATCATCTCCCCGTTGGCAGTAAAATGTTCCGAAACCGCTTCCGAAGCTTTTATAGCAATCTTAACGTTGGTGCGTTCCAGTTGTGCATCGCTCATTTGGGATGCCAAGGTTCGCTTCCAAATTAAATCGTACAATCTGGTCTGGTCGTATTCGCCTTCAATAGACTGTCGTGACATGTCGGTGGGACGAATCGCTTCGTGAGCCTCCTGTGCACCCTTCGATTTACCTTTAAAATTTCTCGGGAAGCTGTATTCTTTTCCGTAGGAAGATTCAATTTCTTTTTGAGCTGCGTTTTTTGCTTCGTTCGACAAATTCACACTGTCGGTACGCATATAGGTAATGAGACCCGCTTCGTATAAACGTTGTGCGATGGTCATGGTTTTCCCTACTGAAAAATATAATTTTCTGGCTGCTTCCTGTTGCAGGGTTGAGGTTGTAAAAGGAGGTGCCGGAGATTTTTTGGCCGGTTTTTTTACCAAATCTGAAACCTTATACGAGGCTCCTATATTTTTCCGAAGGAATTCTCGCGCTTCCGCTTCGGTATCAAAATTCTTAGGCAGTTTTGCTTTAAAGCTATTCCCTTCCGAAGTAATAAATTCGGCATCAATTCTATACGAACCTACAGCAGTAAACGCTTCAATCTCACGTTCGCGTTCTACAATTAAACGCACCGCAACAGATTGCACTCTCCCGGCAGACAAGCCACCCTTTACCTTACGCCATAAAACAGGAGACAATTCATATCCCACCAAACGATCCAGAACTCTTCGGGCCTGTTGTGCATTTACAAGATTGTAATCTATCTGACGTGGATTTTCAATGGCCTTTAAAATGGCCGACTTGGTAATTTCGTGAAAAACAATTCGCTTGGTTTTGTCTTCCTTCAAGTCCAAAGTTTCGGCAAGGTGCCACGCGATGGCTTCTCCTTCCCTGTCCTCATCACTTGCCAGCCAAACCATATCGGCTTTTTTGGCGAGTGCCTTTAGTTCCTTCACCAGTGCTTTCTTATCGCTCGAGACTATATATTTAGGTGTAAAATCGCCATCTACATCTACGCCCAACTCCTTGGAAGGCAGATCGGCAATGTGCCCGAAACTGGACGCTACCTTAAAATCTTTTCCGAGAAATTTTTCAATGGTTTTTGCTTTCGCAGGCGACTCAACAATCACTAAATTCTTTGCCATATTCAATTTGTTTGGGGTACAAAAGTATCTTTTTTTTTTAATAGTGACTTTGAACCTCAAAAAATTAGGTTTCTCTTAACACCGCAAAGCAGTTGCTTTTAAGAAACAATGAGCGATTCATTTTCCTCCGAAACAGTATCAAAACCAATACAATCTTTATAGATATAGTACATGGGAATGTGCACAAAATACGCAGTAAAAAATACTCCTACAATACAAAGTATAATACCCAATTGTGCGATTAAAGAAGAGACAATCACCAGTCCGAAAATGATTAACCAATACTTATTTCCCAATTTAAACGAAGCCTTGATAATTTCAGAAACGGTAAGTTCGGGATGAAAAGCAAAGAATACTACTAACAACTGCAACGGTACCATTACATAGAAAATAGGCAGATAACACGCCAGCGTTGCCAATAGTGCAATCCCGAATGTTGCCAAAGAAAGCAACATCAGTTTTTTATAGTTTCCCTTAAGTAGCGACAAATATCCTCCAACGTCTTCGTTTGTACCCAAATCTTCCTTTTTCAATACTCGAATAAAGTGTGCCGTAATTCCGTAAACAAAGGCTTGCACAACAAAAATTAGTGCAAGTACTACTATAATATATCCAATTAAAAGCGGCAAGTATTCCATTAAATCGGGCTCCACATAGTCGTAATTCCCTTGCGTATCCAAAGCTCCCATTGATAGAAAAAAGGCGATATATGGAATATAAACTAAAAGGATCATGGGCACAACGGCTGCCAGCGTAATGAGTACATGATACAACGCCTGTTCCCAGACTTTTTTAAACAATTCGAAACTTTTGGAAAGAATATCACCAAAATCGGGTTTTTTGGCGTTTTCTATTTTCTGAAAAATAGGATGTTCCATAGGAAAGTGTTGGTTGGTTAGTATGTTGATTTGTTAGTTCGTTGATTTGTTGTTTTGTTGATTCGTTGATTCGTTGGTTGAATCAATAATTACTATTCACTACTCACGGCTCACCATTCACTAAACGCAAATTTACAAAAAAGAAGTCTGCCACTTTGTCACAAACTTCATTTTAATTGTATCTTTGCAATTGCTCGCCTAAGACTGGCGTTATTATTGACAATAGATTACACCATCGGTTATTTTATTCGATTTATGGAAGAGAAAGTGATAGACGAAACCAAACAGGGACAATCCTTAATTCTGGAAGCAAAAGAAGGCAATACACGTAAGCTTTTTATTGAAAGCTTCGGCTGCGCAATGAACTTCAGTGACAGCGAAATTGTGGCGTCCATTCTTGCTAATGAAGGTTTTAATACAACCAACAATTTGGAAGAGGCAGATTTGGTATTGGTGAACACCTGTTCCATTCGCGATAAGGCCGAACAAACCGTACGAAAACGGCTCGAAAAATACAATGCCGTAAAACGTATCAACCCCCGTATGAAGGTGGGCGTCTTGGGCTGTATGGCAGAACGCTTAAAGGAAAAATTCTTAGAAGAAGAAAAAATTGTAGACATGGTCGTAGGTCCGGATGCCTATAAGGATCTTCCCAACTTGGTAAGAGAAGTGGATGAAGGCCGTGACGCAGTAAACGTATTGCTTTCAAAAGACGAAACTTACGGCGATATTTCACCTGTACGCATAGGCACCAACGGCATCAACGCCCTTGTAAGTATTACTCGGGGTTGCGACAATATGTGTACGTTTTGTGTGGTTCCCTTTACACGCGGAAGAGAACGCAGCAGAGATCCGCAGAGTATCCTTAAAGAAGTACTTGATTTAGCTGAAAAAGGTTATAAAGAGATTACACTTTTAGGGCAGAATGTCGACAGTTATTTGTGGTATGGCGGCGGACTCAAAAAGGATTTTAAAAATGCCACCGAGATGGCGCAAGCAACGTCAACAAATTTTGCACAGTTGTTAGAAATGGTAGCACAAGCCTTCCCTAAAATGCGAATTCGGTTCTCCACTTCCAATCCGCAGGATATGACCGAAGATGTATTCCACGTCATGGCGAAATACAACAATATTTGTAATCACGTCCACCTGCCTTTTCAAAGTGGTAGTGACCGGATACTTAAAGAAATGAACCGACAGCACACCGCTGCCGAATATTTAGATTTGGTAAACCGAATGTGGGAAATCTTGCCAAACACCAGTATCTCGCAAGATGTTATTGTAGGTTTTCCCGGCGAAACTGAAGAGGATCACCGGGCCACCTTAAAGCTATTGGACGAAGTAAAATTTATTTTCGGGTATATGTACAAATACTCCGAACGACCGGGGACCATGGCTGCCAGAAAGTTTGAAGATGACGTCCCGGAAGAAACCAAGAAAAGAAGGCTTACGGAAATTGTAGACGCACAACGCTCGCATAGCGCCTATAGAACACAACAGTTTATTGGTAAGACCACCGAAGTATTGATAGAAAAAGAATCGAAGAAAAATGAAGACCAATGGAGCGGTCGAAACGAACAGAGTATAGTTGTAGTATTCCCAAAAGGAAACTACAAACCGGGGGATTTTGTGAATGTAAAAATAAACGCTTGTACCAGTGCTACCCTTATTGGTGAGGCGGTTGGTTATAGTGAATACAATTGATTGGCTTTAAGCTGTAGGCTTTAGGCTGTTGGCAAAAAAATACTTTAAACTATTTTAGTTTATATGGAAAACATACAAGCAGTAAAACAACGATTTGGAATTATAGGGAACGACCCCAAACTCAATCGTGCGGTAGAAAAAGCCATTCAGGTGGCTCCTACCGATATTAGTGTGTTAGTGACAGGTGAAAGTGGTGTGGGAAAGGAAAGTATTCCTAAGATAATCCATTCGCTTTCACATAGAAAACACGGGAAATACATTGCTGTAAACTGTGGTGCTATTCCCGAAGGAACCATAGACAGTGAGCTTTTCGGGCACGAGAAAGGATCTTTTACAGGAGCTACCGCAACCCGAAGCGGTTATTTTGAAGTCGCAGACGGCGGCACAATTTTCCTGGATGAGGTTGGGGAATTACCGCTACCAACCCAGGTGCGATTATTACGGGTACTCGAAAATGGTGAATTCTTAAAAGTAGGTTCTTCAAAATCTCAAAAAACCGATGTGCGTATTGTGGCTGCCACCAATGTAAATATGAACGATGCCATCGACAAAGGTAGGTTTCGGGAAGATTTGTACTATCGTTTGAGTACCGTCGAAATCAACTTACCACCTTTGCGCAAACGAAGTGAGGACATTCACCTGCTGTTTCGGAAATTTTCGGCTGATTTTGCACAGAAATACAAGATGCCAACCATTAAGTTGGACGATGATGCCGTAAGCCTCTTGTTGCAATACCGCTGGGGCGGAAATATTCGTCAGTTGCGAAACGTAGCAGAGCAAATCTCGGTATTGGAACAAAATCGAAATATCTCACATGCTACCCTAAAACATTATTTACCCGATGTTGGCAGTAACCTTCCCGCTGTAATCAATGCCAAGAAATCGCAGGGAGATTTTAGCAGTGAACGTGAAATTTTGTACAAGGTATTATTCGATATGCAACGCGATGTAAACGATCTTAAAAAGCTCACATTGGAGTTGATGAAAACCGGAAATACGGCCAAAGTAAAGGAAGAACAATCGTCTTTGATCAATAAAATTTATTCGGAAGAAAACGATAACCAAGAGGAAATGCTGTCTGAAATGGAAGAAGCGCAGGATGCACAGGATGTGGAGGTTTTGGGACTTTCCGAAAATAATCAGGAAGTTAAAAAAGGGAATTACGATTTTGCTGAAGAAATTCAGGAAGAAGAAAATCTGTCGCTTCAGGAAAAAGAACTGGAACTCATAAAAAAGTCCCTTGAAAAATACCATGGAAAACGAAAAGATGCAGCAGATGAGCTGGGTATTTCGGAAAGAACACTGTATCGAAAAATTAAACAATACAACCTCTAATGCGCCACCTAAAAATTAGTTTCATTCTGCTTTTTGCATGTGCCTTGTTGGCGGGTTGTAAATTTTATTCACTTACGGGAGCCGATATCGATTATTCGAAAACAAAGACCTTCCAGGTAAATTATTTCCAAAACAATGCGCCTATTGTAGAACCGGGTATTGCAAGAGATTTTACGCAAAAATTACAGGATTTATTATTAAATCAGACCAGTTTGGATCTGGTAAATGCCAATGGTAATCTGGTCTACGAAGGTGAAATCACCGAATACTACATCGCGCCAATTACAGCAACTTCGCAGAGTACGGCAGCGCAAAACCGTCTTACGATTTCGATAAATGTGCGCTTTTTCAATACCCAGAACGAAGAGAAAGATTTCGAACAGCGTTTTTCGTTTTACTTCGATTATCCGGGAGGAACACAACTTACCGGCTCGAGATTGGACGATGCGGTAAATGTTATTTTTGAACGTATTACACAGGATATTTTTAATAAATCGCTGGCAAACTGGTAACAATTGGACAAAGCAACCTACATACAACTACTGGCAAATCCACAGACAATTAGCAAGGAAAATCTTTCTCAATTGTCGACTGTGATTGAAAAGTATCCGTATTTTCAAAGCGCGAGAGCGCTCCAGTTAAAGGGTTTGAAAAATGAAAATAGTTTTTTGTACAACGACGCCTTAAAAGTAACTGCAGCCTATACTACCGATCGTGACATTTTGTTCGATTACATTACTTCCAAGCACTTTGTTCAGAATGAAATAGCGCAGGTAATTCAGCAACACGATGCGTCGGTGTTGGAAATGGAAGTTGTTGCCGAAAGTGTTTCCGAAGCCATAAGTTTGGAACTCGACAAGCAGATGAAGGTGGAATTGAAAAAGGCGGATGCCATATTTAACCCCGAATTGTTTCAGCGTAAGTTGGAATCAATAAAAGAAATTGTTCCGCTTCCCCAACCGGAATCTGAACCCACTGCGCTTCCTGCTTCCGAAGTATCGTTGGAAATGGACAAGCCCCTGGAGTTTACCAAAGACGATACACATTCCTTCGGGGAATGGTTAAAACTAACAACCGCAGCTCCCATACAGCGCACTGAGGAAAGTGAACAAGTAAGTCTGCAGGAGAAAAAGTTTCAATTAATTGAAAAATTTATTCAGCAAAAGCCGAAAATGAAACCTGTAGAAATTTCTTCGGCAAATAAAGATCTTGCCGAACCCTTCACACAATCGTCGGATGCCTTAATGACAGAGACTTTGGCGAAGGTGTATGTGCAGCAAAAAAACTATACTAAAGCCATTCAAGCTTATAAAATATTAATTTTGAAATATCCCGAAAAAAGTGGTTACTTTGCAGACCAAATTCGGGCAGTAAAAAATTTGATAAATACAGAAGAACAATGAGTACGTTTACAATATTTTTGATTTTAATTATTTTCGTAGCCTTCTTGCTAGTAGTGGTTGTAATGGTTCAAAACCCAAAAGGAGGCGGATTGTCATCTTCTTTCGGAGGTGGTGGAACTCAGCAATTGGGTGGCGTTAAAAAAACAACCGATTTCCTGGACAAAAGTACCTGGACGTTGGCAACCTTATTATTGGCATTGATATTATTGTCGAACATTCCAATAATGGAAGGAATGGAGGCAAACGATACTTTCGATGAGAATCTTATTGAAAATGCCACAACACCTCCTGTTAATACAACAACAGACACTTCTACCGACGGTACAACTACCGACGGAGATAACAACTAAAATTTTTGTTATATAAATTACAAATGCCGGCTTCTGACAAGCTGGCATTTTTTGTTTAAATGTGTCAGTTTTTAGGCACTGGCACAGTTTCTGTCTATTAGACTCCCGAAGCATTAATTATAAAATTAACAACTAAAAATTATATTGAAAATGGCGTTAAAAATTCAACCACTTTCAGACAGAGTTTTGGTACAGCCTCAAGAGGCAGAAACCAAAACCGCATCCGGACTCTTTATCCCGGATTCTGCTAAGGAAAAACCACAACAAGGAAAAGTTGTTGCCGTAGGAAAAGGCAAAGAAGATCACAAAATGACCGTAAAGGTGGGTGATATTGTTTTGTACGGAAAATACTCCGGAAGTGAATTAAAGTTTGATGGTAAGGATTACCTCATCATGCGAGAGGATGATATTCTTGCGATAATATAACTGCTTTAAGCAATACGCTATAGGCTTTAAGCTATGAGAGATTTTAAAAAATATGATGTGTGGAGGTTAAGTCACCAACTTACATTAGATATTTATAAATTTTCTACTAATTTCCCGAATAGCGAATTATATGGACTTTCTGCTCAAATTAGAAGAGCAGCCTTTTCAATTCCAACAAACATAAGTGAAGGTTGTGGCAGAGATTCCGATTCCGAATTCAACAGATTTTTAACAATAGCTTTAGGCTCAGCTTCAGAGACAGAATATCTAATTCTACTTTCAAAGGATTTAAATTATATTGATACTTCTGTATCTGAAAAATTGCATAGCGATATCAATACTATTAAAATGAAAATATACTCATTAAAACAAAAACTAAATTAACTCTGCTTAGTGCGTAAAGCATAAAGCATAAAGCATATAATCATGGCAAAAGATATAAAATTTGATGTAGAAGCACGTGACGCAATTAAGCGCGGTGTAGATGCATTGGCAAACGCAGTAAAAGTAACCTTAGGTCCTAAAGGACGTAACGTAATTATCAGTAAATCATTTGGGGCACCACAAGTAACCAAAGACGGGGTAACCGTAGCAAAAGAAATTGAACTGGAAGATGCTCTGGAGAACATGGGAGCGCAAATGGTAAAAGAAGTAGCTTCCAGAACCAATGATCTTGCAGGTGATGGTACCACCACCGCTACCGTTTTGGCACAGGCCATCGTAAAGGAAGGACTAAAAAACGTGGCAGCAGGTGCAAACCCCATGGACTTAAAACGAGGCATCGACAAAGCTGTTGAGGCTATCGTAAAAGATCTGGACAAGCAATCTACCAAGGTTGGAAATTCTTCCGAAATGATTAAGCAGGTAGCTGCCATTTCATCGAATAACGACGATGTAATTGGGGAGCTAATCGCCAAAGCCTTCGGAAAAGTTGGCAAAGAAGGTGTAATTACTGTTGAAGAATCTAAAGGTACCGACACCTACGTAGACGTGGTTGAAGGAATGCAATTTGACAGAGGCTATTTGTCTCCATATTTTGTTACCGATAGCGAAAAGATGCAAACCGAATTGGAAAATCCAATGATTTTGCTGTACGATAAGAAAATCTCTTCTATGAAAGATTTACTTCCCGTGTTAGAGCCTGTAGCTCAGCAAGGAAAATCTTTGTTGATAATTGCTGAAGATGTTGACGGCGAAGCACTGGCTACCTTAGTGGTAAACAAACTTCGTGGATCGTTAAAAATTGCAGCAGTAAAAGCTCCGGGATTTGGTGACCGAAGAAAAGCAATGTTGGAAGATATTGCAGTATTGACAGGAGGAACTGTTATTTCGGAAGAGAGAGGATTTACCCTGGAAAATGCAACGATTGAAATGTTAGGCTCTGCCGAAACAATTACCATAGACAAAGACAATACTACCATTGTAAATGGCGCCGGAAACAAAAGCGACATAAAAGCAAGAGTAGGACAGATAAAAGCACAAATTGAAACCACTACCAGCGACTACGACAAGGAAAAATTACAGGAGCGTTTGGCAAAACTTGCCGGAGGTGTAGCTGTATTGTACGTAGGTGCTGCTTCCGAAGTAGAAATGAAAGAGAAGAAAGATCGCGTTGACGATGCCCTTAATGCTACCCGTGCGGCAGTAGAAGAAGGAATCGTTGCCGGAGGGGGTGTAGCTTTGGTGCGTGCAATTAGCGTATTGCAAAAGCTAACTACCACTTCTTTGGACGAAGCAACCGGAATTCAGATTGTGGCTCGCGCCATTGAAGCTCCTTTGCGCACCATAGTTGAAAATGCAGGTGGAGAAGGTTCGGTTGTGATTAACAAGGTATTGGAAGGAAAGAAAAACTTCGGATACGATGCCAAAACCGAAACCTATGTAGACATGTTGAAAGCAGGAATAATTGATCCTAAAAAAGTAACCCGTATCGCTTTGGAAAATGCAGCTTCGGTAGCAGGAATGATCCTTACCACCGAATGTGCCCTGGTAGATATTAAGGAAGACAGTCCGTCAATGCCTCCAATGGGTGGCGGAATGCCGGGAATGATGTAAGCTGTAAAGCTTTAAAATACGTTTGAGTAACTTCTTACTCAAGCCTCAAGCCTCGACATTTTGTTGAGGCTTTTTTTTCTCCCCTCCTTATCAAGGAGGGGACTAAGGGGTGGTTAAAAAAGCCACTATCCTAAAAAAATGCAGCTATGGATAAAAGAGATTTCCTATTTAACGAGATCTTAATTTCCCCTCCTTATCAAGGAGGGGACTTAGGGGTGGTTAAAAACCTGCCTTTATTTGGATTACTCCAACTACAAAATAATGATGAAAGATTACGAGCGACAAGAGATTATCCACAAGGAGTATTTGGGAAATTATTTTATTCACAATGTGGACTATGACGCTATGAGGAGCGGGCAATTTGGCTTCCGGGATGAAAAACTCTTAAAAAATATTATTCAAAGTATGCATGGAGCCTTTCAGTTGAAACTGAATGCCACCAAAAAAGGAATAGAAAGTTGTGATTCGTTACTTGCAGTACTTACAATGGCTATCGATTAAGATTGGCGTCTCACCTATTCTCTTTTCTTTCCAAAAAGTCGGTATAATGACAAAGCAATTAATGTAATTAGTACCGGATAAATTACAAACAGGTCTACACGCAACACTGCTTCTCCACCTTCAGGCAGCGAGGCTTCCCATTGTCTTTCATAGTATCCCCAGATTATTGAAGCGACAATAGCGAATACCGTGATAGCGTATAACAAAAACGATTTAATATTTTTCATAGGTATAAAAATACAAAAAGCCACCTTTTTTAGGGGTGGCAATACTTTTTTTTAAATTGGGTTTAACTGAATAAACCATCCGCGAATTACTTCTTCTTTGCAGGAGCTTTCGCAGGAGCCTTTTTAGCCGGTGCTTTTTTAGCAGGAGCTTTTTTAGGTGTTGCCATAGTTATAAGATTTAAAGATTTAGATAAATGTACATCACATTTCAATTCGCCGCTTTTTTTTTGGCGAATATTTAACTAAGATATGAACCGAATTATGAACAATATTTTTACCCAATTCTATTGCAAAACCTTTCTAATTTTCGTGCTTATTGTGGTCATCAATAACACCCTCATCCCTGTATCTACAGCAATCGTGTACACTGTTATAGGCTTCTTCCGAAGCTTTTATCTCTTCGGTGTCATGACCAACATTGGCAATACTGGTTTTGATGGTTGTCAAATTAGTTTTGCGCTCATCAAAAATAAGTTTTAACTCATGGGTGTCGACATTCCATACTGCCGATTTTACACCTTTGGTATTGAGTGCCGCTCTTTCAATTCGTTGCTTACACATTCCACAAATTCCATCAACTTCAAAAGAAGCTTTTGCATTTTTGTCTTGTGCATACGTAATGGCAGTTGTAAGTAATACTGCTAAAATAATAAGTCCTTTTTTCATATATAATTAATTTAATCTAAAACGTAAACCTGCGTAATACATACTCCCAAAAATTGGGCCGTACACAAAGGTAGTATCAAAATTTGGTCCAAACGGATCCTGACTCGCAATAATAGGGTTGTTCTGTCTTACATCCGTAATGTTTTCTCCTCCGAAATATAATTCAAAATTATGAGACAACACATTGGTGATTTGTGCATTGAGCGTGCCAACTGTTGGGGAATATTCGGGTAATTGGTAGGGAACAGGGTTATCGCTTGTTTTTGAAAATCGTTGTTCTCCGAGCCAATTATAAGTCATGTCGAATTTCCACTGCGAGCCGTTGGGCTGAATTTCAGTTTCATAAAAAACATTGGCAAAAATACGATGGCTGGGCGTTAACGGCTTTTCCAATCTGCCCGATCTATAATCGGTTTGAATGTCGTAAAACTTATAGGCTGTTCGAAGATCTAACCGATCCAAAACATTGATATTGAACTCAACCTGAAAACTATTGGCAAAACTTTCTCCCGCTAAATTATAGAAGCGAACCTGAGTTCTGTCTTCCCTATCTACCACCACCTGATTTTGAAAATCGGTTCTGTAAAAATCGAAAGTGATATCTGCCTTTCTTTCAAATAAATTAAACCCTTGTAAAAATGAAACTCCGTAATTCCAAGCTATTTCAGGATCTAACCCGTAAATACTTCCACCGGTACTTAAAATAGAAATGGTTCGGGCTGTAGAGAACATCGACTGATTTTCAGAAAAAATATTGGCACTACGCTTTCCTCTTCCAATCGAACCCCGTAATGCCGACTTACCCCAAGGCGTAAAACGCGCATGTAGTCGTGGCGTTAAGAATGTGCCAAGCAAATTGTGGTGGTCTAGCCGTACTCCGGCAGTAAGATTTAGATTCCCAAGATTATCGTAGGTGTATTCAAAAAATCCTCCCACCGAATTCTCTTCCCGGGAATATTCGGTACCGTTTACCCACTCAATATAGTCATCGTGAGTATAACCTACTCCTGTTTTAACTTTATGACGCGAATCACTGATAATGGAGTTGTAAACAACGTTCGAATACAAACTTCGATGTGTAATATCATAGGTTTTTAATCCGAAATACGATTCCTGCACATGATTGCTGAATGCAACTTGCAAACCGGCTGTTTGATAAGGAATTTCGGGATTTACATAGCCCAATTTGGCCGAAATGTCATACCGCTCTGTCTTAGTTTCACTTATCCACAGATCCTCGACTGCCCGTCCCGAAATTTTTCCGTCATCAACTCCATGTCCACCGGTATTTCCACCATCATCCTCCAGAATATGACCAAGCTGTCCCGTTTCCTTTTCATCATTTAAGTACCTGAAATTAAGAAAACTTACAAATCCTTTTTCGAGGTTGGTGTACTGCCATCGGTTCATCACATTAATCTGTTGTGCCATGGGCATGTCTAAAAAACCATCGTTGTTTTCATCGTGTTTCCCGTCATTATTATTGCCATGCAAATACAATCCGGTGCTCCATTTATCACTCACTTTTGTATTGAGGTGGGTGTTAATTTCGAAACGTTCGTTGGTTGCACCGTAGAGGTTTACAAACAACTTATCGTCGGTGGTGGGTTTTTGCAATTCGGCATTAATTTGCCCCGCGATACTTTCAAAACCGTTGGTGACACTTCCGGCGCCCTTTGTAATTTGAATACTTTCTACCCAGGTTCCCGGAATAAAACTGAGTCCGTAAGTTTGGGCCGCGCCTCGAATGGAAGGGATATTTTCGGTAGCAATTAAAATATACGGACTCGTAAGTCCTAACATCTTAATTTGTCGCGCCCCTGAAACTGCGTCTGCAAAATTCACATCGATAGACGGATTGGTTTCGAAACTTTCAGAAAGATTGCAACAGGCAGCTTTCAGTAATTCATCGCTGCTAACATTGGTTACATTTTCGGCAGTGAGATACGATAGTGAACTCGATTTCCGGCGATTTCGAATCGTAACTTCATCAAGGCTATTATTAGAATGCAACACATGACGAATAGGCTTGGGTGTTTTCACCGTCAATGTATCAGTCTTATATCCTACATAACTAATCACCAATTTGGTATGTTCGGCATTATAAGGAATGGTAAAATTCCCGTCAATTTCGGTAATGGTTCCTATGGAAGTGTCCAGCCAATATACGTTTGCTCCCGGAATTCCAATGCTTTCATTCTTTTCGTTTACCTCCAGAATAACACCGGTTAATTGTTCTTGTGAGAACAGTATTGTTGGAAGAGATAGCAATAAGAATATAATATATTTCATTTTTATTTTTTTATCAATCAATACTCGCGCTGCGCAGTCGCAACGCATTAAAAATCACCGAAACCGAACTAAAACTCATGGCAAGGGCAGCAATCATGGGTGATAACAAAATTCCGAAGAAGGGAAATAACAATCCTGCAGCTACCGGAATCCCTAAAGTATTATATACCAGTGCAAAAAACAGGTTCTGCTTTATGTTTCGCATCACCTTTTTACTTAAATTTCTCGCTTTTACAATGCCTTGCAAATCACCTTTTAAAAGTGTGATGGCAGCACTTTCTATGGCCACATCGGTTCCTGTTCCCATGGCGATGCCAACGTCACTTTTTGCAAGCGCCGGAGCATCATTTATACCATCACCCGCCACAGCAACCTTATGTCCTTCATTTTGCAATTTTTCAACCTCAGCCAGCTTGTCTTGCGGTAACATTTCGGCCTTAAATTGTTTCATATGTAACTGAGCGGCAACCGCTTTGGCAGTGTCATGATTGTCCCCGGTAAGCATAATCACATTGATACCCATTTCCTGTAATGCGGAAATAGCCTTCTTACTGGTTTCCTTAATCTTATCGGCAATCACAACATATCCTATTACCTTTCCGTCCACCGAAACAAACGGAACTGTCTTCGCCTTTCGCTGCTCTGCTTCAACCGTATTGCGAATCTTTTCTGAAATTTCAGCCTTTACCTCCTGCATCAACTTTTCGTTGCCTACTGCAACCTTCTTTCCGTCGACAATAGCCGTCACACCCTTTCCGGTTACCGAATTGAAATTTGAAGCCTTCTTAACTTCAACTTCTTGTTCTTTGGCATATCGCAGCGTAGCTTCAGCCAGAGGATGTTCACTCAATTCGTTAACGGAAGCAATATAGGAGAGGACTTCCTTTTCTGAAAAATCGGATACCGATCCAACACTTTCAACAGAAGGTTTACCTTCGGTAATTGTTCCTGTCTTGTCGATTATCAAGGTATCGATGGTGTTCATCTTTTCAAGGGCTTCAGCATTTTTAATCAGCACGCCGGACTGCGCTCCTTTCCCAACACCCACCATAACCGACATGGGTGTTGCAAGTCCCAAGGCACACGGACAAGCAATAATCAGCACCGCGATGGCATTGACGAGTGCAAATACATAGGCCGGTTCGGGGCCAAAAATTGCCCAAACTACAAATGTGATGAGTGAAATTATAACTACAATGGGTACAAAATAGCCGGAAATTTTATCGGCTAGTTTTTGAATGGGCGCCTGACTCCTACTCGCCTTGTTCACCATTTCAATGATTTGAGAAAGCAGCGTATCACTCCCAACTTTTTCGGCTTTTACCACAAAGGATTGTTTTCCATTGATGGTTCCGGAGCGAATAGTGTCCCCTTCCTTTTTTGAAACCGGAATGGGTTCCCCTGAGATCATCGATTCGTCTATGGTGCTTTGACCTTCGGTAATAACTCCATCCACAGGTATTTTATCCCCCGGTTTCACCCGCAGTAAATCCCCAATTTGAATTTTATCAATCGTTATTTTTTCTTCCTTACCGTCCACAATTCGAATAGCTTCATTAGGAGCTAATTTTAACAACTCCTTTACGGCACTATTGGTTTTACTATGCGCTCTGGCCTCCAACAACTGCCCTAACAACACCAAAGTTAGGATTACAGTGGCAGCTTCAAAATACACGTGTACCGTTCCCCCGTGTGTTTTAAACTGATCCGGGAAAAAATCGGGGAAGAGCATTCCCACTACACTGAACAACCATGCAATCCCTGCACCAATTCCTATGAGGGTAAACATGTTTAGATTCCATGTTTTAATGGAGCGGTAGGCGCGTTCAAAAAACATCCAGGTTGCATAGAACACCACGGGAATTGACAATCCAAATTGAATCCAATTCCAATATTTTAGTTCCAATAGTTGATACAACGGATTGTTTGGAATCATTTCGGACATGGCAATTAGGAAAATGGGCAGTGTAAATGCTACTGCTATCCAAAATTTACGCGACAATTGCCTGTATTTATTTTCTTCAGCTGAAACATCAGCTTTTAAAGGCACCAGATCCATTCCGCAGATAGGGCAAGAACCCGATTCATCTCTAACAACTTCAGGATGCATGGGGCAGGTATACTGAGTAGTACTTCGGGTGAGACTCACTTCCTCCACCAAATCCATCCCACAAACAGGGCAATCGCCGGGCTTGTCATAGGTTTTGTCGCCTTCACAGTGCATGGGGCAATAAAATACTCCTGTTCCGTTGCCTTTCGGTTTTTGCTTTTCTGAAGGCATGTTCTTTTGAGCGTGTTCCTTCTTTGATCCCGGCATCGAAATTTCATAATTCCCTCCAGAGGCAGCAAGTGCTTTCTGAAAGGTTTCCAAAGCAATGTGAGATTTCATTTCAATAAGGGCTTCCGCCTTTTCCAAATCGACCGAGGCCTTTACTACTCCCTCTACTTCATTGAGCGCTTTCTCAACATGGTTTCGACACCCGTTGCAGCTCATTCCCAATATGTCATAGCGGTGTTTCATAACTTTATTTTGGCAATTTTAGGGTTAAATCTTTCCCCAGGAAGATTTTATCTGCATGTGCCGCCAAATTTGCATCGCGGGCCTTAAAGTGCATGTGTGTTTTAGAACCCTCATGAATAAAAACACCGTCATTTTTAGCATCATAAAAGCCTAAAATATCAACGTAAGCATGTGTTAACACTCCTTTTAAACTCGATTGCAAATGATTTTTCTTGGTATGATCGGCATTGTTAGAATTCCAGTTTACGACGTGCCAGTCCAGTTTTGCAATACCCCCGGTTAAAATAAAAGGATAGGGTTTTGAAGTATCTACACCTCTCTGTAGCGCCTGCTGCTGTAAAAATATTTCGAACTGCCCTTGGCTTTTTACACTGGTGGGTACCGGAATATCCTGCCATTCTGCTACCTGAGCTGAAACCAATAGTGTTGCCGAATCTTTGAATGTATGATCCACAGTCACCATTTTGTCTGATCTCCGACTAATAATTGGATCGCTATTATAAATAAGGATTTCACCTGTTAGATTCTCAAGTGCTCCTATAGCGTATAAATTAGGTATACCTTCAAGATCTTTCAAAGCAATCGTCGCACCCATTTTTCCATTCATGATATCCTTCAAAGACCCCGAACTCTCAACCTTCGTATAAATGGTATCCTGTACTTTAGTTGATACCGGTTTTACAGACTCCGCTGTTTTGACAACGTCCTCGGTCCTGTCACCTTCGGAAGCCACATTTGTATTAGTTTGATGCTCTTTACAACTCTGTATTGTCAAGATGCCGACAATCGATAAAACCAGTATTTTTTTCATATTTATTTTTATTTAAGATTCTACTTTTCTTTGGAAGGAGCCGCTGCTTCTTTCCACTCGTATACGGTTATTTTACTACCGCGATAGTTCGAAATATATAATTTTCCGTCCACCAGGATAGCATCTGTTGGCTTTTCAATACTTTCTGAAAGTGCTTGCTGAAGCACCCCTGTGTGGTCATAAACCAGTACTCGGTTATTTTCAAAATCGGTTACAAACACTTCTTTTTCCGAAACATAAATCCCGGTTGCAGCATTCATTTTCTCATTTGCACCTATGACAGTTACAAATTTTCCTTCCTTGTCGAATGCCTGTACACGGTTATTGTATGCATCGGCCACCCAAATTCTGTCTGTTGTAATCTGAACATCGGTAGGATAATAAAAATCTCCTTCTGCCTTCCCTTCTTTTCCGAAGGAAATAAAATTAATTCCGTCTTTTGCGTATAAAATACGGTTGTTATAAAAATCTGCAATCGCAATTTCATCCCCTTTGAAGTCTGCTCCTGCCGGCGCATCCAAACTATCCTTTACGGTTACCATCTCCATTTCCGAAGCATTGTATCGCATCACCACATCATTTCCATACTGCGGAATAATCAGCTCATTATTAAAAGACGAAATATGCATGGGGCGTTCCAAAGAATCTATACTTTTCAGTATTGCTCCGTTTTCGTTTATTAAAACCAAACGATTGTGGTCTCCATCGCTCAACCAAATTCCATCCGAAGTAGCTGCGATTCCAATTGGATTTACTCCTTCAGTTTTTATTACTTTCGCCAGCTGCCAACTCTTAGGAGCTTCTTTAGTCTGGCAACTCATTAAGGTTGCGATCACAATTGCAACCGATATAAAATATTTCATAAACTTATAAAATTTTGAGATTACTTAAACATCCTCTTGCAAGCTCTTTTAAAAGTAAAGTTTACAAGAGGAGTTTCTTTTTTTATTGTTCCAAACGCTCGTATTTACAACATCCCGGAAGATCGTTGTATGTGTCTTTGGCTGCTTTATGCCCTTTGGTATCATGTCCTGCAGTTGCAATTGCTTTTTCTATTGCGCTTACAGAAGTCTGAGAAGCATCAAATCCAACCTCCAACATTTTAGTATCCTGATTCCACGAGGCATTGGAAACGCCTGAAATGGATTTTGCAGCTTTTAAAATTCTGGCCTCACACATGCCACAGTTTCCTGCCACAAAAACAGACTTATTGGTAAGTTGTGCTATGTCCATTTTTGTGCTTTCTGCTTTTCCACCGGAAGACTCCACTTTCCCATTTGCACGTGTAATTTTGGTGGTAATAGGAGTGTATCCTGCCTTTTCAACCTGTGTTACAACATCGTTTAAGGAAAGACTTTTTTCTGAAGGATATGCAAAGGAGAAATCACCTGTTTCAATGTCGATTTTCACTTCTTTAATTCCTTTGAATTCCTTGAACTTCTTTTCCAATCCGTAGGCACAGAACGGACAACCTAGTCCGTCAACCTGAATTTCAAATTGATCCATTTGCTTTTGGGCGTTCATACCCATCGTGCTTATTAATGCTACGATAACTGTAATTATTATTGATTTTTTCATTTTGTTTTATGTTTTAATAGGTTTATAAAATGTACCGCATTCCCAGGAACACGGAATAATTGAAATCTTTTTCGGCAGAATTTGCAATGTCCTGAATTAATGGAAACTGTACAGCCGCATCTACAGTTACCTTTCCTTTAGCATATTGAATTCCTTGGGCATACAACAATTGATACTCATTTAAGGTTGTGTATGACTCGCTTGAATATTCAAAAAACAGGTTGAGCTGATTTACAGGATAGGTGGGTTTTAACAACGGCACTCCAAATCCCAGTTTGTACTGAAACTTGTCAAAAACTCCGTCCGGAACCCATTGGTAACCTACTTCGTTGGAAATTCCCAATTTTAAAGATTCGTAACCGGCAATCACCCCGTAGTAACCCGAATACATTCCGGTGCTCATTCCTTTAAGTCCGAGTTTATCTCCTGTAGGAAGTGTTTGCATGGTCTTGGCTACCATCCGAAAGGTTTTTCCCATTTCATCTTTACGATAGAACTGGTATTTTCCAATTAGATTGATATCCCCAAGCGTATTTCCACTCCCTCTGCTATCCATAAAGTCGTATGAAACAAAAGGTACAACAGCAGAAACCGATATATCGGAAGTAATAATATAGTCTCCCATAAGGGGTGCTTTTACAAATGTCCCTTCATTGGTATTTCTAACTTCCGTGAGTGTCCTTACTTCGAAAGTATTACCTCCCAACATAATAGGTTTGTCCCCGGTAATGGGAGGGCCTTGTGCCACAACAAATTGTCCTGCGGCACCAAATAAAATGACTAAAAGTCCTATTTTATATTTCATGAAAATTCGATTTAAAAAATTAATAGATTAGTGGTTCATTCTGAATTATTTTCAGAAGAACACATCCCTGCTAATTTTAAAAATCAAATAAGGAAAGTCTCGTACAACACCTGAAAGTCCTGTTCGAGTGGTGGCGGATGGTATTCCGCGAAAGAAATTAAATTGGTGGTATAAATTGCCGGTTGTTCCAATACAAACACCGAAACAAAGGCAGCAACAAAAGTTTTAGTAAAGTTTATCTCAAAAGAAGCCTTGGCAAAGGTATCATCGGTAGTTACCTGTGTATAATGATTATCACAGCAGTCGTGATCTTCGGAAGTGCCCTTGGTCTCACAATCGGGTATATCCATAGACATGCCACAGGAAAGATTCTTTTCACCTAAGGTAAGTTCCGAAAGCATTTCATACTCTCCGCAAAAATGCTGGGCATAGGCGATTCCGCTACTACTGGCTAGTAGTAAAACAGATAAGAATATGGAAATGATTTTTCTCATTACGAGTACAAAATTACATCAAAAAGCGTTTTAAAAAGTTCAAATTTTGTTAAACTTTATTTAATCTCTTTTTGTATACGTCCGCATTTCAGCATTTTGTCACCAAAGTACGGATTCATAATATCTCTGCTATTGCTTAACCAAAAAGCACCTGTATTTCCAAATGCCATTGGACAATATTGTTTGTAAATAGTCCCGGATTTTAAACCTTTAGAAATCAAAGAATCGACGGCCGCAGATAATTCAAAAAAAGCTGTCCGTTGTACTTCCACATCGTCACTCATCATTATTTTTTCGGTAGTCTCAAGCATTTTTTGATTCTCTGATACTTCCAATAAAGCTTCTTTAAGCTTAGAAGCTGTAAGAGCTGCATCCTTTGCGTTTGTGTTCACCAGAGCGGTTTTTACATTGATATATTGCACATAAACTTCGGCTATTTTCGGATCGTTAAACTCGGCAACCATTGCTTCGGAGGTATATACTTCAGGCGTTTCTTGGGTTTTTACTTCAACAATTTCCGGTTCCGACTCTTTTTTCGAATCGACACATGCGCCAAGGCTGAAAAGCACTATTGCAAACAAGCTGATAAAAGGATATTTCATTATATCTATTTTTAGGAAGTGCAAAGATACCTAATTCTTACTTATTTTTCTTCTGAAAATAAAACGCTGGTAATAAAATTAACAGGAATAACGGCTGAATCAAAAACCTGCGAACATAAAATAAGGTGAGGTGTTCTCCTGCTTCCGAATTAAATAATAAAAAGGTGAAAATGGCAATCAATACAACAAACAGAAAGGCGTATAAAATTGCGGAGAGTTTCACCACTTCTTTTTCTTTAAACACTGTCCAGAGTATTGCTAAAGAAAGTAAGGTATTTAGAAGAAAACGAAGACTCACATTGGCCAAAAGTTTATACGTATCGAACTCGGGTAAAGGTTGTGTGCTGTGATTTGTTTTAAAAAAGTACAGCAAAGGATTGTAAAATAGTGTCTCTTCAAACATCCGGATGAGCACCAAAAGTGTCGCCAAAACCAGCAGTGTTAGTATGGTAACAGGCTTTTTCATCTCCTTACTTTAGGCGTTAGCATGCGTACCCATAACATCCAGAGAAGAAAAACCATTCCGTAGATTAATCCGGGGAAAACCACGCCGTGTAAAATTTCTTTATGCTCAGGAAAGTGATACAGAGAAACAGCCAGTATCACGATTCGCACAATATTAACAGCATAGATTAAAACCGCACCACCGAATAAAAATAACAGCGTTTTTTTAAATTTTTCGGCAAAGGCAATCACAAAGGCCATAAATAATATAATAATACTCAAAGAATTACAGCCTTCAATAATTCGTGCAAGATATTTTCCATTTACGTACAACTCCATAATGGGTTCGGTGATGCTGGGCTGTACCAGGGCCTCATACCCAAATCCGCCTATAATGGCACTGCTTTGTTTGGCTACTAAATTTGTAATAAAATCGGGTGTAAAGGCGCCTCCTTTTGAAAGCTGAAGATAAACTGCATAGCAAATGCTGAGGAGCACATAGGAACCTAAAAACAGCACGACAAAGCGGATCACTGTTTTGTATTTCTGAAACAAAGCTTTCAAGAGATATCTGCTATTTTTAACAAAAATATAGAATTAGATGTTGGTGTATCTGTGTGTTTTGAAATACTTTTACTAAAAATTATACACCATGCCATTTGACTCCCTTAGACCCAAAGTAACTACAATTCTTGCAAATACTGCTGAAACAGCGGAACAACGCCTTACAGAAGTATGTGAACTATTGCAAACTGCGGTGGGATATTACGACTGGGTGGGGTTTTATTTTGCCAATGAAGCAGAACGGACCTTGCATCTTAAAGCATTTGCAGGAGAACCTACAGATCACACTGTGATTCCGTTTGGGAAAGGCATTTGCGGACAAGTAGCCGAATCGAACGCCAATTTTGTGGTTGCCGATGTCACTGCACAGACCAATTACATTGCATGTAGCCTGTATGTAAAGGCCGAAATTGTGATTCCGTTGTTTAAAAATGGGAAGAATATTGGTCAGATAGACATAGACTCACACTCTGCAAATCCTTTTTCTTCTGAAGACGAGCGCTTTTTGGAATGGGTAAATGAGCAGGTTGCGGAAATTTTATAGCCCCTTTATTAGTGAAGCGTGAGCGATGAACGGTGAAAAGAATTAGGAATTAGGAATTAGGAATTAGGAATTAGGAATTAAAGAAGAGAAATAGAAAAAAGAGAATAGATTAGTTTTCCTCATAACTGCTTACAACCTAAAGCCTAAAGCTTATAGCTATTCAACTTTCAAATTCCAAATCGTAAATCGTAAATCCTTATTTTATGCTTTGTCACGCCGTTCTAGAAACGGCGTCCAGTTACTTTGCAGATTACATTAATTGGTTTCCGTATCAAGCACGGAAAGACAAGTAGTCAACAGGTTTTCATTGAAACTAATTTTGATGAGAAGTAAGCGGCGAAGGAAAAAGGGAAAAGGCAATCGGAAGTAGAGAATAGATTAGTTCTTATCATAACCGCGTACAGCCTAAAGCTTATAGCTATTCAACTTTCAAATTCCAAATCGTAAATCGTAAATCCAACCTACATCCCTGTTCTAATAGCTTCCACGGGATCCAGTCGTGATGCGGATATTGCCGGCAGGATTCCGGAAATTAATCCGATAGCTGCCGAAATTGCTGTTCCTAAGAATAAATTCCACGGAGACAATACAAATTCAAAGTCACCCGTAAATTGAGAGGCAACCAACGAAACAATAAACACTAAAAACAATCCGATTAATCCGCCGATAATGGCAAGGATTACAGCTTCAAACAAAAACTGCAATAAAATGAAGCGGTTCTTGGCTCCCAAAGATTTTTGAATTCCAATAAGATTGGTCCGCTCCTTCACACTTACAAACATGATGTTGGCAATACCGAAGCCACCTACAAGTAGCGAAAAGCCGCTTATCACCAAACCAATAATGTTCATTTGTCCTGTGATATTATCGATAAAATCACTGAAACCCTGTAATTCATTCACAAAAAAGTTGTCAATCTCATCGGGCTTTAAACCTCTTGACATTCTCAGTTTCTGCGTTAATAAGGCTACAAATTCGGCCTGATCAACGTCTTTTTCAGGTTTGATAATGATAAAGGGAAATAGATTCTTATTGTTATCACCAAAAATCTTCCGGATTACGTTTACAGGTATAAAAACAGAGGTATCCTTGGAACCTCCAAACAATCCACTTCCCTCCTTTTTTAAAACCCCAATGACCGTAAATTTCCTGCCATACATCCGTGTTTTCTTTCCAATAGCAGCTTCAGCAGAACCGAATAATGTTTTGGCTATCTCATCGCCCATCACAATCACAGAGGCTCCGCTAGTGGATTCCGATTCGTTATAAAATCTTCCCTCAGCAATTTGCAGGGCTTCAATTTCATAATATTCATCGGTTACGGCTCCTACATCTACATTGCCCACCGATTTGTCTTCGTATTTAATGGTCTCCTGCTGTACATTCAAGGTATACGAAGCTGCGTATAAATCGGGTACGGTTCGCTTGAGATATTGATACTCTTCGTAGGTTACATCGGGAAATTGTTCGCGTTTCCAAACCGGGACATCGGTAGGGCCAAAAGAAAAACGACCTAAATAAATTGTGCTGTTATCCAAAGAAGAAATACTGCCTTCAATTTCCTGTTTTAACGAATCGACCGCAGCCAAAACCGCAATTATAGAGAAGATTCCAATTGTAACACCTACCAGGGATAAAAAAGTACGCAGCTTGTTATTTCTAAGGGCATTGAGTGCAAAATTAAAGCTTTCCTTTAGTACGCGCAGATAGATTAACATGAGTTGGTTTTTGCGAAATTAATTTCAGAATAAAGATAAGACGTTTTCTCCTAATTTATGTTACAACATTCGTGTGTAATTATGTACTTTTGCACCTTCAAAAGGCACGGCAATTCTTAAATTCTATCCATGAACAACACAAAAAAGATAACTTCAGCATTAATCTCGGTATTTCATAAAGACGGACTGGCACCTATCGTCCAAAAATTAAACGAATTGGGCGTCACCATCTATTCGACGGGAGGGACTCAAAAATTTATCAATGATTTAGGAATTGATGTCGTTGCGGTAGAAGATATCACCGATTATCCTTCAATTTTAGGAGGACGTGTTAAAACCTTACACCCAAAGGTTTTTGGAGGAATTTTAAACAGACAAGATCATGAAGGTGACGTAAAAGAAATGGAGCAATACGGTATCCCGCAATTGGATGTTGTGATTGTAGACCTGTATCCTTTCGAAAAAACGGTGGCCTCGGGAGCTTCGGAACAAGACATTATCGAAAAAATAGACATTGGAGGAATTTCTTTAATTCGAGCGGCCGCCAAAAACTTTAAAGACACCCTTTGTGTTTCATCTATGGAGGATTATGCAGCCTTCCTGAAAATCATTTCAGAAAAAAATGGTACAACATCCCTTGAAGACAGGAGGCATTTTGCTGCCAAAGCGTTTAACGTATCTTCGCATTACGATTCGGCAATTTTCAACTACTTCAACAGCGACCATAGTATTCCTTCACTGAAAATTAGTGAAACCAAGGGTCAAGTACTTCGTTATGGTGAAAATCCGCATCAAAGAGGTTTCTTTTTTGGTGATTTCGATGCGATGTTCGATAAGCTTCACGGAAAAGAATTAAGTTATAACAACTTGCTGGACGTAGATGCTGCCGTAAATTTAATGGAAGAATTTACCGGGGAAGCGCCAACCTTTGCGATTTTAAAACACAACAACGCCTGCGGCATAGCACAACGCGAAACGGTACTTCAGGCGTATGTAGATGCCTTGGCAGGAGATCCGGTGTCGGCTTTTGGAGGAATTTTAATATGTAATACAGAAATTGATGCGGTAACCGCAGAAGAGATTCACAAGCTATTTTGTGAGGTAGTAATTGCTCCTGCGTTTTCTTCGGAAGCAATCGAAATTTTAAAGGGTAAAAAGAACCGTATTTTATTGGTTCAGAAGAAAATAAACTTACCCGCAACGACAACCAGGAGCTGTTTGAACGGCGCATTGGTACAGGATCGGGATGGAATTACGGACAGTCGCGAAAATTTAACACAGGCAACAGATACTAAACCGTCTGCAAACGAGTTAGAAGACTTGTTATTTGCCTCCAAAATTTGCAAGCACACAAAATCCAATACCATCGTTCTGGCAAAGGGAAAACAGCTGTGTGCAAGCGGAACAGGACAGACTTCTCGAGTAGACGCGTTGCGTCAGGCTATTGAAAAAGCGAAATCATTTGGATTTAACCTGGAAGGAGCAGCAATGGCCAGTGATGCCTTTTTTCCTTTTCCCGATTGTGTGGAGATTGCAGACAATGCGGGTATCACTGCTGTAATTCAGCCGGGAGGCTCAATAAAAGATGAATTAAGCATCGATTATTGTAACGCGAATAAAATGGCAATGGTATTTACCGGCACACGTCATTTTAAGCACTAAATTTTAGTACATTTGTTACTGAAGCCTTTTATTTCAGTATTGCATTTGTAAATTCTGAAAAAAGAAGGAAAAGTAAAACAATTAAAACGCAACACGTTTAATATCAATACCGCCAAAATAGCTTATGGGATTTTTTGACTTCTTAACTGAAGAAATAGCCATCGATTTAGGAACTGCCAATACGCTCATTATTCACAATGACAAGGTTGTTGTGGATGCTCCATCTATTGTAGCCCGCGACCGTACCACAGGGAAAATAATTGCAGTAGGACGCGAAGCCGCCATGATGCAAGGAAAAACACACGAAAACATTAAAACCATTCGCCCATTAAAAGATGGAGTAATAGCCGATTTCGATGCAAGCGAAAAGATGATCAACATGTTCATCAATGATATTCCGGCGCTGAAAAAGAGATGGTTAAAACCTTCGTTGCGGATGGTGATCTGCATACCTAGTGGAATTACCGAAGTTGAAATGCGAGCGGTAAAAGAAAGTGCCGAACGTGTAAACGGAAAAGAAGTCTATCTTATTCACGAACCTATGGCTGCTGCCATTGGTATCGGGGTCGATATTATGCAACCCAAAGGAAATATGGTAGTGGATATTGGAGGTGGTACCACCGAAATTGCCGTAATCGCATTAGGCGGAATTGTTTGTGACAAATCGGTTAAAATTGCGGGAGATGTTTTTACAAATGACATCGTTTATTACATGCGAACCCAACACAATTTATATGTGGGAGAGCGTACCGCTGAAAAAATAAAAATACAGATTGGAGCTGCTACCGAAGACTTAGAATTACCTCCGGAAGATATGGCGGTTCAGGGACGGGATTTGCTTACCGGAAAACCAAAGCAGGTACAAGCCTCTTATCGTGAAATAGCCAAGGCACTTGACAAATCGATTCTTCGTATTGAGGATGCCGTGATGGAAACCTTATCACAAACACCTCCCGAGCTCGCGGCAGATATCTATAACACGGGAATTTATTTGGCCGGTGGAGGTTCTATGCTGCGTGGTTTAGACAAGCGTTTGTCTCAAAAAACAGATTTACCTGTTTACATTGCCGAAGATCCTTTACGAGCTGTAGTTCGAGGTACAGGAATTTGCTTGAAAAACCTAGCTAAATACAAGAGCGTATTGATAAAATAGGAAGTAAGACGCTATGCAACAGATACTATTTTTCTTTATACGGAATAAAAATTTCCTGTTGTTTGGTCTTTTGTTTATCATCTCTCTTTCACTTACCATAAGATCTCATTCGTTTCACAAGAGTAAGTTTGTTAGCTCTTCCAACTTTATTACCGGCGGAATTTATACGTTAAAAAGTGATGTTACTGATTATTTCGGACTTCGGGAAGAAAACCAAAAATTAGTCGACGAAAACATGCTGCTTCGGAAATTATTGGAAAGCTATAATTCAAATGCCGCGAATCCGTTACCGGACAGTACCACATTGCCATCAAAATATAAGTTCTTTTCGGCCAAAGTAATTAACAACAATTTTTCGAAAACAAAGAACAATATTACAATAGACCGTGGCGCAAAAGATAGTATCGCAATCGATATGGGAGTGATTACTTCCAAAGGAATTGTTGGGATTATAAACGCGGTGTCGCAAAATTATGCTACAATACAATCCATTCTCAATACCAAGAGCCAGATTAATGCCAAATTGAAGCATTCAGAACATTTTGGAACCTTGAAATGGGATACCAAAACACCGAACATCGTTCAACTTACTGATGTTCCCAGACTGGCTGTAGTGAAAGAAGGCGATACAGTTGTTACCGGCGGAAGATCTACAATTTTTCCGAAAGGAATTCTTATTGGAACCGTCAATGAGGTTATTTTAGGGAAGAATGATAATTACTACAATTTAAATATTTTGTTGTTCAACGATATGACCAACATTCATCATGTTTACATTATAGAAAATCAGGCAGCCGAAGAGATTTTACAATTGGAAAAAGAGGTTGACGATGCAGAACAGTGAAATACTTATTACAATACTGCGATTTATTACTTTGGTACTCCTTCAGGTATTGATTTTAAATCACATCAACTTTCTGGGGTATATTAATCCCTACGTTTACGTACTTTTTATTTTAATATTTCCAATAAACGGGAATAAGGGCTTACTCATTTTTTTAAGCTTTCTTTTGGGAATTACGGTCGATATTTTTGGAGATTCGGGTGGAGTGCATGCCGCAGCCTGCGTGTTTATAGCTTATATACGTCCGCTTATTCTAAAATTTTCTTTTGGAGTGAGCTACGAATACAATATGGTTAAATTGAATAAGGTTCCCCCAACGGAGCGCCTGGTTTACATCATCGCAATAGTGATGATACATCATTTCATATTATTTAGTTTGGAAATTTTCAGCTTTTCACATATATTATTAATCCTAAAATCTACGTTATTCTCAGGGATATTCAGCACTGTATTAATCCTGTGTGCGTTATTGCTTTTTAGCCGAAAATCGTAATGAGAAAACTATTACTCTTTTCTATTGTTCTAATAACCGGAATTGTATTTGCCGGGAGGTTGTTCTATCTCCAAATTTACGATACCTCTTTTCAGAAATTATCTGAAGGTAATGCCATAAAAGTAATTTACGATTATCCGCAGCGCGGTTATATTTTCGACCGAAACGGAGAATTATTAGTGACCAATCAGCCGTCCTACGACGTCATGGTAATTCCGAAGGATGTAAAACCATTGGACACATTAGAATTCTGTAACATTCTAAAGATAACCATTGAAGATTTTCGCTCTATTCTGAAAAAGGCCCGAATCTATTCACCTCGTCTTCCATCGGTAGTGATTCCACAATTAAACAAAGCCGAATACGCCTATCTTTCTGAAAAAATGCACAAATACGAAGGTTTTTATATTCAGAAAAGATCCTTGCGCGATTATCAGGTAAGCCATTCAGCAAACGTATTGGGCTATATCGCGGAAGTAAATGACCGTATCATCGAAAAGAATCCTTACTATAAAATGGGGGATTTAATTGGAAGTCAGGGTGTAGAAAAACAATATGAAGATGTGCTGCGTGGCATTAAAGGTGTAAAATACATTCAAAAAGACCGTTTTAACAGAGATATTGGTGCCTATAAGGAAGGGATCTTTGACACCCTGCCCGAGCGAGGTAGGGATATTACGTTAACTATTGATGCCGTGCTTCAGGAATACGGGGAAAAATTATTCGTAAACAAACGCGGAGGCATCGTTGCTATCGAACCGGCTACAGGTGAAATTCTAGCATTGGTCACTGCTCCAAATTATGACCCGGCCCTACTGGTAGGTCGAGAACGCTCTAAAAATTATACAAAACTCTGGTACGATACCATTGCCAAACCGTTGTTTGACCGCGGACTTCAGGGTGAATATCCTCCCGGATCTCCCTTTAAGGCGTTAACCGCATTGATAGCTTTACAGGAAGATGTGGTTAATACCGAAGAAAGAATTTATTGCCACGGAGGGTATATCTACGGAAGAGGCAGAAAATTGGGCTGTCACCATCATGCTACTCCCTTAGCCATGGTGGGTGGAATAGCGAACTCATGTAACGCCTATTTTTGTACGGTGTATCGGCGTATTATTGAAAAATATCCGTCGCCTCAAGAAGGAATCGACAATTGGAAAAGACATTTAAGCAGTTTCGGACTAGGGAATTTTATGGGTTACGATTTGCCCAGTGGTCGAAGAGGATTTATCCCCAATTCGGAATACTACAACCGCAGTTACGACTACCCTACCTACAAATGGTTTGCAACAGCAACAATCTCGAATGCCATAGGACAAGGCGAGGTTTCATTAACGCCTATGCAAATGGCAAACTTTACCGCCATTATTGCCAACAGAGGATGGTACTATAAACCGCATATTATAAAAAATGTAAGTACAGTTGATACCATTCCCAAAGAGTACACCGAGAAACTATTCACCACCGTCGATCCCAAATATTTCGAGCCGGTCGTGGAAGGTATGTTCGACGTATACAATCGCGGGACAGCTTCAAGCATTCAAGTTCCCGGAATTGAAATATGCGGAAAGACGGGAACTTCCGAAAACTACATTCGCATTGGCGGGAAGCGTATGCAATTGACAGATCATTCCATGTTTATTGCCTTTGCACCCAAAGACGATCCTAAAATTGCGATCGCAGTATTTGTGGAAAACGGATATTGGGGTTCTCGTTGGGCAGGTCGAATTGCAGGTCTAATGATCGAAAAATACTTAAAAGGTGAAATTACCCGAACCGATATGGAAAATTTCGTCCTCAATGGAAGTTTGGAAGCGGAATACCTAAAACCATACAGTGGCCAACCCTTTACAATTAACAAATAATGGCAAGCGGGAAAGGGATTTCAAAATTCGACTGGCCTACCATGCTTTTGTATGCAGCCTTGGTAGGTATTGGATGGATGAACATCTATTCGGCTTCGCTAAGCGATACTGCTTCCGGATTCTTTGATTTGAGTCAGATTTACACCCGCCAACTTTTTTTTATCGGTCTCAGCATTCTACTTATCATTTTTATATTGGCCATCGAGGCCAAATTTTACGAACGATTTTCGAGTGTTATCTATATTGTCGCCTTGCTGTCGTTAGTGGGACTGTTTGTTTTCGGAAAAAATATAAACGGAGCCACTTCCTGGTATGCTTTTGGAAACTACGGACTTCAGCCAAGTGAATTTGCGAAGGCAGCAACGGCCTTAGCACTCGCGAAATACGTAAGTGACATCCAAACCAATGTCAAGGAGTTTAAACACCAACTACGCACTTTTATACTCATCGCCCTACCTGCAATTTTAATCATTCCGCAACCGGATCCCGGAAGTGCCCTTATCTACATCGCATTTATATTTCCACTATATCGTGAGGGACTTCATTTTGTGTATCTCTTATTCGGGCTTTTTGCTGCCGCACTCTTTGTAGGGACACTCGTCTTTGGCGTGATTTGGGTTGCTATGGGAGTTGTACTTATTGCGGGAATTTTATTTTTTCGGAATCGCAAAAAACGCCCAAACCTATTTAAATATCTTTTAATTGCGACCGCATGTATTGGTTTTGCTTTTTCGGTGAATTATATTTTTGAAAATGTCTTCGAACAGCGTCACAGAGATCGTTTTAATATTGTGCTTGGCAAAGAAGTGGATTCCAAGGGAATTGGCTATAACACCAATCAGAGTGAGATCGCTATTGGAAGCGGGGGCTGGACCGGAAAAGGTTGGACACAGGGTACACAAACTAAGGGAAACTTCGTTCCCGAACAACACACAGATTACATCTTTAGCACCGTAGGAGAGGAATGGGGCTTTTTAGGAAGTCTATTGGTAGTGATTCTGTTTGTCGCGCTTCTCGTGCGAATTCTCCATTTGGCCGAACGTCAAAAAAACCAGTTTAGCAGGGTGTATGGGTACAGTGTCGCTTCTATTTTGTTCTTACACTTTTTTGTAAATGTCGGGATGGTAACCGGACTGTTTCCTACGGTGGGAATACCCTTGCCCTTCTTTAGTTATGGAGGATCCGGGTTATGGGGCTTTACAATTTTACTGTTTATTTTTGTGCGTTTGGATGCTTCAAATTACATCAACGCCTAACGTATACCCCAGGCTTTTAAATCTATTGTAGCTTCCAGCTGTTTTTCTATATTTTCTGAAAGTTTCGGAAAGAAATCTATTCCCGTTTGCGCTTCGATCGAATCGATAGTGACTACATAATCGTAATATGAATTGTTGGTAGGTTCATTCGGAATTAAAAATGCAATCGCTTTATAGTGCCCTTCCGAAGCATCCAATACAATTTTATAAAAAGCCTCCGGAACCGAAACCCCTTCGCCCCCTATTGTTGGCAAACCCTCTTTTAAAACTCCTCCTGTTACCACAAATAATCCGTCATATTTCTTGGCCCAAAAACGCACCTTTTGCTCCAACTTATTCCAGATTCCTCCGTTGAAGTCGTTGTTCTGCGGACTTATATTGGAGGTCAAAAAAGTTTCGTGGTAGGCGTTAAAGTTGAACCTTCTGTCTCCCGCAGGACACAAATGCCCTCTGTCGTATCCCGAATTTTTATAGCTTCTCCAATGTGCCGATTTCGATGCTATCTTACGATCTTCCACAAAATCGGGGCGGTCAAACTCGTTTTTGGAAAGGTGTTTTCTTGCGAGTTCATAGGCCACCCATTCTGCCTGTTCGTGGGCTTCAGAATAGGACAAGGTAAAATAAGAATGTGTTACCAAGGCTCCCGTAGTTGAAACCGGTAAAAAAGAGGCGTCAAATTCGGAATACGCCGATTCTGAAGTGTCCTCAACGGTTTCAGGATAGGCTTCATTTTGTGTATCTACATATTGTTCGGCATAATACAGGCCGGCAATAATTAAAACAGTTAACAAGGGATACAAATATTTTCGGCTCATTTCAATTAATTTCTAACATCCAACGCATCTCTCAGCGCGTTCCCAATCAGCATAAAAGCCGTAACCAAACTCATAATAGCCAAACCCGGAATAACGGCAAGATAGGGTTTCCCCAAAATAATATAGGCGTAATGATCTTTTATAATTCCTCCCCAACTGGGAGTGGGGGGTTGCGCGCCAATCCCTAAAAAGCTCAAGCCGCTTTCAATAAGGATGGCTCCCGCAAAATTAGCCGCCGAAATAATAATAACCGGCGCCATGGCGTTGGGAAGAATGTGTTTTGTGATGATTCTAAAATTTGAAAATCCCAAGGCTCGAGCAGCGGTGACGTATTGCATTTCCTTTACACTTAACACCTGCCCTCTTACTACTCTGGCAACTTCTACCCACATGGTAAGTCCTACCGCAATAAAAACCTGCCAGAAACCTTTTCCCAGTGCCAAAGTAATGGCAATAACCAATAACAAGGTAGGAATGGACCATGTTACATTGATGATCCACATAATGGCTGCATCTACCTTCCCTCCAAAATAACCCGCTATGGCGCCCATAGTAATGCCAATAATCAACGAAATAAACACAGCCACAAAACCAATCGCCAGGGATATTCGAATTCCAATGAGCATTCGGCTCAACAAATCCCGTCCGTATTTATCGGTTCCCAGGATGAATTTTTTTTCTGAAATGTATCGCTTCGGAATATCTTCCAGTTGCCTGGCTTCAGGGAAAAGCGTTAGGTTGTAGTCCTTCTGAAGTCCTTCTGTTCCGTCTAAAGTATACTCGGTAATTTGCAACGAATTCTCCTTCAGCTTATAATTGGCTATTGGAATTTCGGTCGCTGCGTTTTGCTTTCCGAAGAAAAAGGCGGAAAGCCCACTTTCTTCTTTTACTGCCGAAGGGATGGTGAGCATTTGCACTTTAAAACCCGGAGACTTACTGTGAATAGACAAATGCATCTGATTGGCATTTTGTGAATTGTCCGGCGCCAAGGCGTAGGCGAAAATGGCAACAAACACACATAGCGCCAAAAAACTAAAACTAAAAACGCCCCAAAAGCTTCGTTTAAACTTTTGGAGCGCAATTTTAGTTAAAGAGGTTGCCTTACTCATTAAAAAATTAATTTTTAATGTTCGCCATTTTCCCTTTTCTAATATTGTTTAATTTCAAATCTTCCAACACATGCACTGCTTCTTCAACATAAATGTCTTTCGCCAAACTCTTGTGCCAACGCTTACGCTTTTCGCGTAATGTCGTATCCTGACGCATTAATTCAACTTCATAAGGAAGCGATTTATAGCTTAATTTGTTATCGTATTCATCAATCGCATCGAACCTTTTGGTTTCTTCCTTGCGCTTTTTTATTTCGGCAGTGTAGGCATCGATATTTAAATTCACGTCCATCTCGTCACGCTTTGTTTTAATCCAACGTGCATTCTGCTCAATCATCGCCAATTGTGCGCTTTTTGCCATACGTGCCTTACTCTTATTAATAGTTTCTTCGAAATCGATATAGCCATCCCAAACATCGTACTTGGCAGGTTCTATCTTGTCGTATGGCAACGGATTGTCATAATCACGCTCCCCTATGTCTATATAACTGTAGCGATCGGGCATCACTACATCGCTTTTTACACCTTCCAATTGGGTAGAACCTCCGTTAACACGATAGAATTTCTGGGTGGTAAGCTTTAAAGCTCCCATATCACCCATGTCTGTATTTCGTAACCACTGATTTAAATCAATCAAATTCTGAACAGTTCCTTTTCCATAGGTTTGTTCGCTTCCAATGATGATGGCTCGCTTGTAATCCTGCATGGCAGCCGCTAAAATTTCAGAAGCCGAAGCAGACAACTCGTTTACTAAAATCACCAAAGGTCCGTCCCAAACCACTTCTTTATTATCGTCGCTAAGAACATCTTTTTTACCACCTCCCGAAGCTACCTGTACCATAGGTCCGTTTTTTATAAACAGTCCTCCAATGTCAACAGCCGTTTTAAGAGATCCTCCTCCGTTGTCCCGTAAATCCAATACAAGACCTTCCATTCCTTCTTCCTTTAATCGCTCAATTTCTTTTCTTACATCACTCGCAGCATTTCGCTCCTTGTAATTCTCCATGTCGAAATAAAACTGTGGAAGATTTATCAATCCGAATTTTCGGTCTTCTTTTTCAATTACGGTAGATTTTGCGTAGGTTTCTTCCAATTCGACCACATCTCTGGTAATTATTTCTTCCTCTATGGTTCCATCCACACGTTTTACAGTTAGGGTAACCTGAGTTCCTTTGGGTCCTTTTATCAATTTTACGGCATCGTCAATACGCATTCCCACAATACTCACCGGCTCTTTTTCGTCGGCTTGTTTTACCTTTAAAATAACATCTCCCACTGCAATGTGTTCTCCTCGCCAAGCAGGACCTCCGCTAATAACTTCAACCACGTTTATATAGTCGTTTTTCTTTTGAAGTCTGGCTCCAATGCCTTCCAGTTTCCCCGACATGCGCAAATCGAAACGATCTCTGTCCGGTGGTGCAAAATAATTGGTATGCGGATCGAATTCTTCAACGATGGTCGTTAAAAAAACTGCGAAATAATCCTTTCGCTCAAGGTCGTCGGTAAATTCGAAATATTCTTTTAAAGAAGTTTTTGTAGCTGTTCTGGCCTTTTCTTCCAATTGTACCAGCGTCATATTTTCGTTATCGCTGGGGGTGTAGTCCTCTCCTTTCGAAGCAGCTTCCCTTTTTCTTTCTTCCGATTTGCTTTTCTCTTCGACCAAATCGTAATACGAAGAAATTGTGGAGAATTTCAACTGCCATCTCCAGCGTTCTTTTAATTCTTTTGTGCTCTTGGCGTAGTTCAACTTGTCGTAATCTACATTGATTACCTCGTTATCATTATAATTGAAGGGTTCGTTCAAAACCACATCATACATTCCCTTGGCATCATTCATTCGCTGGGTAAATCGCTGGTATACCACATTAAAAAAGGTAAGGTCCTTGTTTTTAATCTGATCATCGATTTCAGTTTTATACTTGCTGAATTCAGCAATATCTGAAGCTAAGAAATATCTTTTTATTGGATCCAGACCTTTGATAAAGTCTTCGTACACACCTTCCGAAAACGCATCGTCCATATCGGCGGGATTGTAATGACCCTTCTGCAGTACATAGGTAATTAAGTCTATAAGCAGCTTGTCTTTGTCGGGGTCATTAAATTCCTTAGTCGTAAAACTGCAGGAAGCAGCGGCTACAAATACAGCGAGGAATAACACTTTTAAATTCTTTTTCATAATGCGCATATCAATCGTCTTAATTTTGAGTCACCTAAATTATATAAAAAACCGTGCCAATACCTTATAATGATACTAATTTTTTGTTAAACAACCGGAGTGAAACAGGAATACGGCAATGTACTATAAACGTATTTAATACAAGAATATTCCCTATTCTAATTTAAATAAGTCATGGTCTTATTAGAAATTTTAAGTTGGGGATAGGGATTTGTGTTTTGACTTTTAATAATTGTATTTTTGTGTTGAAAATTAGCATTCATGTCCAAAAAAAGACCTCTTATACTCGTTACCAACGACGACGGAATCACGGCTCCCGGGATACGTGCCCTTATTGAAGTAATGAACACCCTCGGGGATGTTTGTGTTGTTGCACCCGATTCGCCACAGAGTGGTATGGGTCACGCCATCACTATTAACGACACCTTGTATTGCGACAGTGTGACCGTTACCAAAGATGCGCCTCAAACCGAATACAGTTGCAGCGGAACTCCCGTTGATTGTGTGAAGTTGGCAGTGAACGAAATCCTTAAACGCAAACCCGATTTATGTGTTAGCGGCGTTAATCATGGAAGCAATTCGTCTATCAACGTTATTTACAGCGGCACCATGAGTGCGGCCGTGGAAGCGGGTACATTGGGTATTCCTTCCATCGGATTTTCATTATTGGACTATAATCTGGAAGCCGATTTCGAGCCGAGTAAAAAATATATAAAAGCAATTGCCTCTCAATGTCTTAAAAACGGACTCCCAAAAGGCGTTGTTTTAAATGTAAACATTCCGAAACTTGGCAAAAAGGACATAAAGGGTATGAAAGTGTGCCGTCAAGCGAATGCACACTGGGAAGAACAATTCGACAAGCGTGTAAATCCCTTAGGACGTGAATATTATTGGCTAACCGGTGAATTTATCAATGAAGACAAAGGCGAAGATACCGACGAGTGGGCGCTGCATAACGGTTATGTTTCGGTAGTGCCTGTGCAATTTGACCTTACTGCACACCATGCCATAAAAGATATTAATACCTGGGATTTATCATGAAACCAAATATTCCGAAAGAAATAGGCATTGGATTGCTACTAGGGTTGGTTTCTAATCTTGCAGGTTCCTATTTATACCTTTTCTTCTTATCCCTGGTAAAAGATTTGAGTATTGAAAGTACCTTCCAGGTTGCAATTGAAGAGGATTTACTGGGAAATATAATTGCTTTAGGAGCATTATTAAACTTTCTTGTATTCTTTGTTTTTCTGAAAAAGAAACAATTCTATAGAGCGCGAGGCGTTGTATTGGCTACCTTAGTGGCAGCAATTGTGATACTAATTTCGAAGTTTTATTGATCATGAAATATTACCTCATAGCCGGAGAGGCTTCCGGAGATTTGCATGGAGCCAATCTTATGAAAGCGCTTACCAAGGAGGATTCCAAGGCGTCCTTTAGGTGTTGGGGTGGTGATTTAATGGAACAGGCAGGGGGAGTTTTAGTAAAACACTATCGCGATTTGGCCTTTATGGGGTTTGCTGAGGTGGTTGCCAACATGGTAACCATTTTAAAAAACATCAAACTGTGTAAGCAGGATGTTGAAAGCTATAATCCCGACGTCATCATTTTTATAGACTATCCCGGCTTTAATCTTCGTATTGCCAAATGGGCAAAGCAAAAAGGTTTTAAAACACATTATTACATTTCACCTCAAATCTGGGCATGGAAGGAAGGTCGTATAAAAAGCATTAAGCGTGATGTGGACGCGATGTACGTAATTCTACCGTTTGAAAAGGATTTTTATGAAAAGAAACACCATTTCCCTGTGCATTTTGTGGGGCATCCACTTATAGACGCTTTGGCCCACCGAAAGCAGGTACACCCCGAAATTTTTAAGAAAGAACAGGGCTGGGATGAACGCCCTATTATTGCTTTACTCCCCGGAAGCCGAAAACAGGAAATTTCCAAAATGCTGGATGTAATGCTTTCGGTGGTAGAAGAATTTAAAGACTATCAATTTGTAATCGCCGGAGCTCCAAGTCAAGAGGCAACCTTTTACGCTCCGTTTATTCAGCAACAAAACGTACACTTATTACTGAATAGAACCTACGACTTGTTGAGTATTTCGGACGCAGCTTTGGTGACTTCAGGAACGGCAACCCTAGAAACCGCCCTGTTTAAAATACCGCAGGTAGTGTGTTATAAAGGCGGAAGAATTTCGTACGAAATAGCCAAAAGGGTAATCAACCTGAAATACATTTCGCTGGTAAATTTAATTCTGAATAAGGAAGTTGTAACCGAATTGATTCAAGCCGAATTTAACGCCAAAAATCTTAAGAAGGAACTGTCGAAAATATTGGATTCCTATAAACGAGCAACCTTGTTTTTAGAATACTACGATTTGGAACAAAAATTAGGCGGCAAAGGCGCGAGCGAAAAAACCGCAAAACTAATTTTTGAAGCGATTTCGGCATCGTAACGATATTTTTTATAGTTTTATCTACCGGAAAAATGGAATTTGCCCTCAATGAACAGAATATTCCTACTTGCTCTACTTCCCTTATTCTTAGCCTCCTGTGGTGGCTCAAAAACAATTTCTAATACGAATGATGTTATTTCTATTGAAAAAACAGCGTCAAATTCAAGCAAGGCCAGGGCAAATAAGAGAGAAAAATCTATTGTTGCCAAAGGAAAATCGAATGTAATTGTCAGCAATGAGAATGCTTCAGTACTTGAAAGTCTCATAGACTACGCCAAATCTTTTGAAGGAACCCGTTACAAATTTGGAGGCACCACCGATAAAGGGATGGATTGCTCGGGACTGGTCTATACAGTTTTTAAAGAGCAGGATGTGCTTATGCCTAGAATTTCCAGAGATATGGCAAGCAAGGGCATTGAAATCTCTTTGAGAGAAGTGTCGGCAGGCGACTTGGTTTTTTTTAAAACCAGTAGCCGTAGTACCATTAATCATGTGGGGCTTGTTGTGGAAAGTAAGGGCGGTGAAATATTCTTTATACATTCGACCACCAGTCGCGGCGTGATTATTTCTTCCATGGAAGAGGATTACTGGAAAAAAGCCTTTGTCGCCGTTCGGCGCATTATTTAAAAAAACGTATCTTAGAGCTGCTTCCCGGTTTATTTTAATAAATCCGGGATGAAATTTATCAATTTTACCGTTATCCATTTGTCTGTTTCCCTAACTCTGGGAATAGTAACGGCTTCATTGTTCCAAACCACTTCTGCCCTCTTTTTGTATGCTCTTTTGGGGTGTTTTATACTTTTGATATTTCTTAAGCTGAAACACAAGTACCGGTTGCAGCCGAGTATTTTCTTCGGAATTACTACCTACTGTTGCTTCTTTTTAATAGGATTTGCGGTATTTACACTGAAACTTCCACACCTGCAGCCAAAACATTTCTCCAAGCATTTGCGTAAAGATACTTCTGAAGTCTTTCAGCTAAAAATAAAAACCACTCTCAAGCCCGATGCGTATTACACCAAATACATTGCTGAAATACAGGGCGTAAACCAAACTGAAACTTCCGGGAAGGTGTTGCTTTTACTAAGCAAGGACAGTTTACAAAACGTTCTTCCTATTGATCAAATTCTACTTGTAGACGGGCTATGTACGGTTGTCCCCAATTCCTTAAATCCCAATCAGTTTGAATACGCCAACTACCTGAAAACCTTAGAGGTATATTATCAACTAAAGATTACTCCCCAACATATACTTTACCAAAGTAGTGGTAGTGCAACCCTAGGCGGAGGTGCAGAACAACTCCGGACTTACCTAATAAAAAAATTAAGTGAAGCGAATTTCGGGAAGGAGGAATTGTCTATTATTCAGGCACTGGTGTTGGGCGAGAGAAAGGATATTGACAAGGCGATGTATTCTGAATATGCCGCAGCAGGAGCTGTACATATTTTGGCAGTTTCCGGGCTTCATGTGGGCATTTTGTTTTTAGTACTTAACGGTTTATTGAAGCCTTTACGATGGTTTCCAAAAGGGAAGCCGGTCGCAACATTTATTACCTTGCTCCTCCTTTGGAGTTTTGCCCTAATTGCCGGATTTTCACCTTCGGTGGTGCGAGCTGTTACCATGTTTTCATTCTTTACCCTGGCCGCAGCCGGCAACCGACCTACCAATAGTTACAATACGCTTTTCTTGTCCTATTTTATTTTACTGCTCTGCAATCCCAATTGGTTGTTTCACGTAGGATTTCAGCTAAGCTATCTTGCTGTATTTTTCATTCTTTGGATACAGCCCAAACTTTTCAAATTGTACTACCCGAGAAACTATCTCATAAAAAAATTATGGGCTATTGTCACGGTATCACTTGCAGCTCAGCTGGGTATTCTGCCGCTCAGTTTGTACTATTTTCATCAGTTTCCGGGATTATTTCTCCTCACCAACATCGTGATTCTACCCTTTTTGGGAATTTTACTGGTTGGGGGAATATTGGTAATTGTTCTTGCAAGTATCAATACATTACCAAAGATGGTGGCTTCAGCTTATAATTACCTTATTGAAGTATTAAATGACTTCATACATTGGATTGCACAGCAGGAAGCTTTTTTAGTTACTGAAATTCATTTTTCAGCAACAAAAGTAATAGCATCATATCTATGCATTGTGGTGATGATGCTGCTTTGGAAAAAACTAAATTTTAAAAACATTACAATTTGTTTGGTGAGTTTCAGTTTGGTTTTGGTGGCTCTAATTGCTGAAAAGCATACGCAACCCAACCAACAATTTATAGTCTTTCATCGTTCCGGAAAAACGATTCTTGGGCACAAGCAGAATGACGTCCTTAATGTTTTCCGAAGCGATACTTCACAAAATTACAGTGACAAATATCCTATAAAATCCTACCGAATCGCGACAAATATTGCAAGCTATTCAGAAGCACCACTCCCCTCGGTTTTCGAATACAATTCAAAAAAAGTTTTGATACTAGGCAGTTTGGGGGTATATCCCACCAATTTCAAACCGGATATCGTGCTACTTGCACAAAGTCCGCGTATTCACCTGGAACGACTCATAGACAGCTTAAATCCCGGGATGATAGTGGCAGATGGTAGTAATTACACTTCGTATATACAACGTTGGCGCATGACCTGTGAAAAAAGAAAGCTCCCCTTTTACCATACGGGGACAAAGGGAGCTTTCATCATAGAGTAGTGAAACACTTAACTAAAATACTACTCTTAGAATGTGCTTTTAAAGTTGTCCTGATATTTTTGCCAGGACTCTGCGGTAGTAAGTTTTAAATAATCGTCGTTTGCGATCATTTTTAAATAAATCTCTAATTGCTCGGGAGTTTTGTATCCGGGCACCGCTTGAATCAGGGTTCCGTCTTCCCTGAAAAACACCAAGCTGGGGTAGCCTCGCAACTTGAGGGCATCGGCAAAGAAATGCGTGGTATTTCTTCCCTTCCTGCCTTCCTGGTAATTAGGATTGGTATAGGTGAAGTCTTTAAAGGTAATTTCTTCTGTCCCTTCACCGTTAAATTTAACGGCATAGTAGTTTTTATTGATAAATTCGATTACGTCTTTATCGCTAAATGTATTCTTGTCCAGCATTTTGCAGGGACCACACCAGGTGGTATACACATCCATGAATATTTTCTTGGGCTGTTTCTTCTGAGCGGCAAGTGCTTCGTTCATGGTCATCCAATTAATGGATTGAGCAGACACACTACCAATGGCTAAAAGAAATACGAAGAGTAACAATTTTTTCATTTGTAAATGTTTTTCAAAAAAAATATAACAAAAAACGTTCCATAAATTGGAACGCTTTTTTAATTATTCTATTGTGTTTATCTAACGCCGTGCATTAGTTTTTTAATTACCGGATACAACACAGCCGAAAGCACCCCAAGTCCAACTGCTGCCGCCGTAAGCAACCAGAAGAAGTAACTAAGACCTTCGGTTTGAGCAATTCCTTCGGAGGCCTCGCCAAAGACTCCGGCCAATTTCATACCTATCGCTACCGCCAGATACCAAATACCAAACATCATGGCAATCATTCTGCCGGGGACCAGCTTACTCACATAGGAAAGTGCTACAGGCGAAATACAAAGCTCGCCCATGGTATGGAAGAAATACACCAGGATTAACCAGATCATACTCACTTTCGCGGTTTCAGCACCTACAGCAATATCGCCGGCGCCAATGGCAACACAGGCCATACCTACTCCCAGAAGTATCATCCCTAAGGCATATTTCATGTTTGCATTTGGGTTGTACTTACTCTCCCACCATTTTGAAAATAAGGGAGCCATAGCAATTATAAATAGAGAGTTCAATACGCCAAACCATGAAGCCGGAACTTCTGCGATATCCTTTAAGAATTCGGTATACAGCATCCAAAGCGCGATACCCCAAATAATAATAAAACTGGTTGCCAAGAAAATATTAGAGAGGGCATATTTCGCAAATGTCTTTTTAAATAACAGCCACAGTACCCATGAGATAATTGACAGAGGGATAAGGGTCATCAAAGAATTGATCACTTTAAATATCATGGCCGAATCCCCTTCCAATACACGTTGGGTATAATCTCTTGCAAAAATGGTTAACGAACCGGGTGCTTGTTCAAAAATCGCCCAGAAAAAGATGGTGATAAAGGCAAAAAATACTACAGCCAACATTCGGTCTCGAACAATTCGGGTATATTTTGGAATACGGATAACCAACAGTAAAATAAACAACATCAGTGCTGTTAAGATCACCAAATTAGAACCCGCCAGTCCAAAAGCACTAAAATCGAATAAATCATACTCTCCTTCACTAATCTTGGAAACAGGATCGTTTAATATCCACGCCAATCCCAATACCGCGGCCACAACAATGATTCCTAATTGAAGCGGTGTAAACGGATTTAGTTTTGTTTCGTCGGTAATTAATTCATCGGCAATAGGTTCTGCTTTAGCCGGTTTGAGTCCAATTTTACCAAATATATTCTGAGCAAACCAAAATTGCAGTAATCCAAACAGCATAAAAATACCGGCTACACCAAAGCCCCAGCTCCAGCCTACTTTTTCTCCTAAATAACCACATAACAAAATTCCTAAAAAGGCTCCGGCATTCACTCCCATATAAAAGATGGTATAGGCGCCGTCTTTCTTTTCTGGCCTATTCACATACATTTCAGAAATAATAGATGTCATATTGGGCTTAAAGAAACCACTACCAAAGACCAGTAAGGTTAATCCCGTATAGATAAAGAAAGGTACTTCGAGCGCCATACACGCGTGTCCGAGCGTCATTAATAGTGCTCCTATTACAACTGCCCATCGATACCCGATTTTCTTATCTGCCATATAACCTCCCAGAAGTGTAGAGAGATAAACCAAAGAAGTATAGGTTCCGAAAATAGCAAAGGCATGTTCCCGGGGCCACCCCCAACCTCCGTCCAAAAGAGCGGCGGTAAAAAACATCACTAATAAGGCGCGCATTCCATAGTACGAAAAACGCTCCCACATTTCGGTAAAGAAGAGTACAAAGAGTCCCGCAGGATGACCAATTACTTTGTCTTGAAACATGCTTTCAACATCGGTATTCATATGCTATAATTTAGATGGTGTTTAGATATAGAAAAGCCCCGTTGTATCCAACGAGGCTTATTTTATTTTTTAGTGATCGGCTACTTCGTAACCTTCGGTTTCGTCGTGTTTCATGATGCGTTCGTTGTCTTCGGCGCCATGTGTTAACTTTTCCAGTTTCTTTCTGAAAAGCATTACCAATAATCCGAAACCTACACAGAATACTGCAATTCCGGTAAAGATGGTGTATTCTCCCAATGCTACGGAAGCTTCTCCAAGTAGACCTGCTAATTTATTTCCAAATCCTGTCATCGCGAAATAAACTCCCATCATTAAGGAAGCATACTTTAAAGGTGCTAATTTGGTAATGTATGAAAGCGCCACCGGAGAGATACATAATTCTCCAACAGTGTGGAACAAATAGGCTAATACCAACCAATACATGGCCGATGATCCGTTACTTTCATACTGTCCTGCAGCTGCAGTCATAAAAAAGAATCCGGCACCCATGATAATCAATCCTATAATCATCTTAAAGAGTGAGGTAGATACTTTTCCTTTCAATTTTCTCATAGCCCAGTATGCTGCCACGGAAGTTCCTAAAAAGATGATAAACATAGCATTTAATGACTGGAACCAAGACGCAGGAACTTCCCATCCCATGAGCATCCTGTCTGTTTTTTCGGAAGCGTATATATTCATCAAGCCTCCTGCCTGTTCGAAAGCACCCCAGAATACAATTACCAATAAGAAGGAAATAAACAATACAACAACTCTGTCTTTTTCAATTTTAGTAAGAGGACGCTTCATCGCGGCTTTTTCTTCCGGATTTTCAGAAGTACCCGTGAAATTACCAACATGCTTTAAGTGCTTCTGACCCGCCAAATACTGAATAAGACCCAAAGCCATCCCAATACCTGCCAATCCGAAACCATAATGCCATCCATGTACTTCACCCACATATCCAACAATTAAACTGGACAAAAAGGCTCCGATATTAATTCCAATATAGAAAATGGTAAATCCCTTATCTCTTCGAATATCACCTTGCTTGTACAAACCTCCTACCATAGTAGAAATATTCGGCTTCAACATTCCAACTCCGGCGATAATAAGTCCTAATCCCGTATAAAAGGCATACATTTCTTCAACGGCCAAAATACTGTGTCCTGCGACCAATAAAATTCCGCCTATTAAAACCGATTTCTTCTGTCCTAAAAATTTATCGGCTATCCAACCTCCGGGAATGGAAGCCACATACACCAACATGGTATACCATCCATAAAGCGCCAAAGCTTCTCCGTTAGACCATCCTAACCCTGCATTTGCATCGGTAGTTGCCCCTACCAGGTATAATACAAAAATGGCTCGCATTCCGTAGTATGAGAATCGTTCCCACATTTCTGTGAAAAAGAGCACATAAAGTCCTACGGGATGTCCGAATAGTTGTTTTTGATTTTGGAGAGCTGTTGACATAGTGTTGTATTTAGTTACTGTTTAGTTAGTTAATTTTTTATCTGAATCATTTGTTCTTTAGGTTCACCCAGTGTTTCATGGATAAACTTGGTCATTTTTTTGTACAAATGCAAACGAGTGTTTCCGCCGTAAATTCCGTGATTCTTATCGGGGTAAATCGCCCATTCAAAATCTTTATCGGCTTGCACCAAGGCTTCCACCAAGCGGGTTGTATTCTGAACGTGTACGTTATCATCTGAACTTCCATGGACTAACAAAAAATCTCCTTGCAGTTTGTCTACATGAGACATAGGAGAGTTTTCGTCGTACCCTGAAGGATTTTCCTGTGGAGTTTCCATATAACGTTCGGTGTAAACGGTATCGTAAAAACGCCAGCTGGTCACCGGAGCCACTGAAATTGCCATTGAAAACGTGTCGGCTCCCTGAAACAAACAGTTAGCCGCCATAAATCCGCCGTAACTCCATCCCCAAATACCTATTCGATCTGCATCTATATAAGGTAATTCCCCCAGTTTTTGTGCCGCGGAAATTTGGTCCTGTACTTCGTACTTCCCTAGTTCTTTCTGGGTCATTTTTTTGAAATCCCTTCCTTTAAATCCGGTACCTCTTCCATCTATACAAACAACAATATATCCTTGTTGTGCCAGCATCTGGTGCCAATAATCGTTAGCACCACCCCAGCTGTTGGAAACATTCTGCGAACCGGGACCTGAATACTGATACATAAACAAAGGGTACTCCTTGTTAGGGTTAAAATCCTTCGGTTTGATGGTGTACATATTCAAATCTTCCCCGTTAATTCGAATGGTAGAAAATTCTTTCGGGGAGGTTTTGTAGCCCGCCACCTGATTTTTAAGTGCGTTGTTATTTTTAATTTCCCTGATCAACTTTCCCGTTTTGGCGTCATTCAGTGTAAAAACATAGGGAGTTTCGGTGTCGGAAAAAGTTTTAATAAAGTAGGTAAAGTCGGCACTAAAGGCAGCACTGTTGGTGCCTGTTTTATCGCTCAATCGCACTTTGTTCTTCCCCGAACGCAATACCGAATACACATCACGATTAATACTTCCGTTTTCGGTACTCTGGTAATAAATTCGTCCGGTATTCTGGTCGAAACCGTAGTAACTTGTCACATCCCAATTTCCAATAGTAATCTGGTTGATAAGCTTTCCGGTTTTGTCGTAATGGTAAATATGATTCCAACCACTCTTCTCACTGGTCCAAATAAAACTGTTGTCGTTTAAAAAAGTAAGATCATCTGTCACATCCACATAGGCTGCATCGGTTTCCTTGTGAACGAGGCTCGAGGTATTAGTAGCTGCATTCACAAAAACCAAATCCAATTCGTTTTGATGTCTGTTGGTTAATTGCACACTTAACACATCGGCATCCTTGGTCCATTTAATTCTTGGAATATAGTAATTGTTGTAGTTCGAAATGTCTACTTTGGAGGTTTTTGCAGATGCTAAATCGTACATATGCAGTGTTACCAGGGCATTGGCTTCACCGGCTTTTGGATATTTAAAAACCTGTTGTGTTTGGTATAAATCACTTCCGTACACGTCCATTGAAAACTCCGGTACATTGGTTTCGTCGAAACGTATAAAAGCTATTTTAGTTCCGTCCTTATTCCAATCGAAAGCACGTACAAAGGCAAATTCTTCCTCATACACCCAGTCTGTAATACCGTTGATAATGCTGTTCTTTTTTCCGTCGGTGGTAATTTGCTGTACGGTTCCATTTGCCAAATCCTTTACATACAAATTATTGTCGAACCCGTAAGCGATTTTACTACCGTCATTGTTGAAGGTAGGCTCCTGAATTTTCTCCTGGGAAACCAGCGTCAATTTTTTAGACGCAATATCGTATACATAAAAGGTTCCCAGGGAAGATCTTCGGAATATTTGCTGAAGCTGGGTTGCCAGTAACAGTTTGGATTCGTCTTCACTAAATTCGTAAGAAATAATGTATTCTATCCCCGGCAGATCTTTTGTTGTCACCAAAGTACGCACCTTATTACCGCTTTTGTAGTCGTAGACATCGACAGTGGACGCTTTTTGATCGCGATCATAATTTAAGACAGAATATTCCTTTCCGTTGTTTAAAGACCGAAGCACGTCCAGCCGTTCTGTACGGAAAGTTCCTCCCCAAATGTCTTCTAATGTAATTTCTTTTTGTTGTGCTATACCTGTAGAAATCGCTGCGAGAAACAGCACGAGCACCTTAACTGAAAATATTTGCTTCAAAGTGTTAAAAATTTGTTTCGCCAAGTTTACTAAATTTTAACGAAAAATGGGCAGTTTTTATGTTAAATACCTTCCCTTTGTTAGTAAATAACACGCTAAAAGCTTCGCTATAAATAGTATCTTTGTGTTTTCAATTGCAAAAAGTATGGCAAATCCCGTTTCAGGATTTTCAAAAAAATCGAAAGAAGAAAAAATTACCTGGTTAGCAGAAAATTATCTTGCCAACAGCCCCAACGCGGTTGCTACACTTAAAAAGTATTGGAATCCCGACGAAAAAATTCAACAATTACACGACGATTTTATAGAAAATACCCTGAGCAATTACTATTTGCCCTTTGGGATAGCACCTAATTTTTTAATCAACGGTCATCTCTACGCCATCCCTATGGTGATTGAAGAAAGTTCGGTGGTTGCTGCAGCTAGCAATGCCGCTAAGTTTTGGTTGAAGCGCGGCGGATTTAAAGCAGAAGTGCTTGGCACTGAAAAAAACGGTCAGATACACCTTAATTTCTTCGGAAAAAAGGAGCTTTTAACGCATTTCTTTGCTGAAGTAAAACCGAAACTCATAGCCGGGATAGCATCCCTTCAGAAAAAAATGCAGGAACGTGGCGGCGGATTGAAATCCATTGCCCTTATAGATGCTACCGAAAAACTGGAAGGCTACTACCAACTACATGCCACCTTTGAAACACTCGATGCCATGGGCGCCAACTTTATAAACAGTTGTCTGGAAGCCATGGCGCATATTTTTGAAGCCGAAGCAGTTCGTTTTAAGCCTTTTAAAGACCACAACACCTACCCGGAGGTGGTATTGAGTATTCTGTCTAATTATGTCCCTAATTGTCGTGTAAAAGCAAAGGTAAGCTGCAGGGTGGAAGACCTAACCGACAAACATACCGACGGAACTACGTTTGCAACTAAATTTGTACGTGCAGTAGCGATTGCTAAAGCCGAAAGACACCGGGCGGTTACTCATAACAAAGGTATTATGAACGGGATTGATGCAGTTATTCTCGCCACCGGTAACGATTTTAGAGCCGTGGAAGCGGGAATACATGCCTATGCTGCTAAAAACGGCGACTATACCAGTCTTACACATGCAAAGGTGGAAAATGGAATCTTTACTTTTTGGATTGAAATTCCGTTGGCGTTAGGAACCGTAGGCGGACTCACCACATTGCATCCTTTGGTAAAACTCGCTTTCGAAATACTTCAAAAACCCGATGCAAAGCAATTGATGCAAGTAGTTGCGGTTGCCGGACTCGCACAAAATTTTGCTGCAATCCGGTCGTTGGTGACTACAGGAATTCAGAAAGGGCATATGAAAATGCATTTGATGAATATTTTAAATCAGTTGGAAGCTTCCGAAGGAGAAAAAGAAAAGGCCGTTAGTTATTTTAAAGAAAATACGGTTTCGCATAGTGCGGTGGTTAGCTTTGTTGAAACCCTACGCACCTAACTGTGAAGCACACCTACTACAGCAACGGAAAATTACTCCTCACAGGCGAATATGTGGTGCTCGATGGCGCAAAAGCATTGGCCATTCCCACTCGCTACGGACAATCGCTTGAAGTAATCCCTTCAGAAAAAAAAGGAATAAGTTGGACGAGTCTCGATGCAAAGGGTGCCACATGGTTTTCGGCACAATTTGACGTATCACAAGTAGAGACTTCCGAAGCCAAAAATGCCACCGAACAAACCTTGATGAACATCCTTGTCGCCGCAAAAAAAATGAATCCGGATTTTTTATCCGAAAAAAAAGGCCTGGAGGTAATCACGCGATTAGATTTTCCGGAAAATTGGGGTTTGGGAAGTTCTTCTACCTTACTCAACAACATTGCACAATGGGCGAAAGTGGATGCATTTAAATTACTTTCAAAAAGTTTTGGAGGCAGCGGATACGATATTGCCGCAGCCCAACACGATAGCCCTATTTTATACCAAATTCAGAACCAGATACCCGGTATGACACCTGTATCTCTTCCATGGAATTTTACCAATAAATTGTTTTTTGTACACCTCAACCGAAAACAAGACAGCAAGGAAGGAATTGCACGCTATAAAAATGCTTCAGGCAACAAGGAAGCCATTAAAATAATTAGTGGCATAACTGAAACTCTTATCCGCTGTCATACGCTAGCCGAATTTGAGAAGTTAATTCAGCAACACGAGGCAGTTATTTCAGAAATAATAAAACTTCCCACCATTAAAGAACGGCTTTTCAGTAACTATACGCACAGTTTAAAAAGTTCAGGCGCCTGGGGAGGAGATTTTATACTGGCTACTGGCGGTGAAGCCGAGAAGGAATACTTTAGGAATAAAGGCTATCATACCATACTGGATTTTGATGCCCTTTTGAAATAAAAAAATCCTCCTTCGCGTATCGCAAAGGAGGATTTTTTATGTAGTTATCGCAGGACTTCTAGTAAAAAGAAGCTCTGTTATCTTCAATATCGGCTGTCTTTTTAAGTGCCTTATACAGATTTGTATTTACGGTTGGGACCACTTTAGCGTTCAACTGATTGGAATACGTAGTGTAATTATCTAAATTGGGTGCTTTGTTAACCGCCAACACACGTACTTTAAACACGCCTGTTTTACCATCGATAAAACCGGTTTCCTCACCTGCTTTTTTACCAAACGCCGCTCCTACAACTTTAGGTTCGGTTCCGGCATCAGCCAGAGTTGGACTTGCCATGGTTATAGCTGTTGCATTTTTCACAGTTACTTTCTGACTGGCAGCAATCTCTTGCAGTGTTGACCCAGTCACAGACTCGCGAATTTTCTTAGCCTTTTTCTCGTTGCGCAAGATAGGAGTAACTTTGGTCGAAGCCTCAGCCACACTCATAAGTCCTTTTTGGTTTTTACGGGTTAATTGTGCAATCACATAACCAGTTCCCACATTAAATCGTTTCACATCACCTACCTCGGTATCTTCATCAAACGCCCAGGTAACAATGGAACGGTTACTGCCAAGACCCGGAATATTAGAATCCAATTCTCCAATTTTATTTACAGGTTTTACCACTGCATTCTGTGATTCGGCAATTTTAGTAAAGTCTCCTTTTTGTGCTTCTACCTCATAGGCAGTAGCTTTCGAAAAGATATCGTTGATGGTAGTTTCAGAAGCATCTATCACCTTTGTAACGGTTGCTGTTTTGATTACGGTTTCGAAATTCTTCTGATTTTCAATTTCAATAATGTGGTATCCGAATTGTGTTTTTACTACCCCAATATCTCCTTTTTTATTTTCGAAGGAATAGTCTCTGAATTCAGGAACCATAGCGGTATACACAAAATTCTCATAGCGACCTCCTTTTTCAATACTTCCCTTGTCTGAAGACATGGCGGTAACAATTTCAGGGAATTTAGAACGGTTGGCTTTTACTACCGCCATAATACTGTCTGCTGTAGCTTTCGCCTGCTCGTCGGTACGTGTCTTATTGTCGGTTGGATTTAAACCGGCAGGAATTAATATGTGTCTAACCGAAACCGTATCGGGCAATTGACGCGTCCCAATTAATTTGGTAAGGCTCAATGAATTATTTATTTGATATGGTCCGTAGATATCTCCAACATTCATTTTAAAAATAGTATCCTTTAAAGCGTCCGGAAGTTCGTTTTTATAGTACCATGAATCTGAATAAGCGTTGTCTGAATTAGCATTTACAAATTCTTCGTAACTGGTAGTATTTTTTAATCCCGGAAGGGTGTCACCACTAATTAGCACATAGTCTTTCAAGGTAGCAATTTCGGCTTTGGCAGCTTCGATATCTTCTTGAGATGGCTCTTCAACGTACGAAACATATTGAATGTCTACCATAGGTTCTACTTCAAACTCTTTGGCATGGCTTTTCACATACTTGGCAATTTCGTCATCACTTACAGGAACCTGGTCGTCTGGGATATTGGTATAAGGAATTTGAACAAATTCAATATTAATTTTATCACTTTGAAAGCGATATTCCTTCTCACCATCGGCCGAAGTAGCGATCATTCCTCCTTTCACAAGGTTTAAATAAGTATTTTCAAGTGCTGTTTGCTTTGTGTTTTTTACATATTCCAACCACTGGTCGTATGCCTGTGGGTTGTTTGCCTTCACATCGGCAACGTATTCCAACATTTTTGCTTCGCTATATGCTCCCGATTCGTCTTGAAACGTAGGATTGCTTGCCAAATTTCTGCTTAACGCATTGTTGGTAAATTCGGTTTCGGCAACAAGGCCTATTTCCTCGTATTGCTCTTCCATTAGTACACGACGTAATTCGCGTTCCCACACAATATCCATTGCCTGAGAAGATGGCGCATTAGGTCCTAAAGAACGCTGTGCTACTTCCACTTTCTCCATGAATTCCTGACGCGGAATATCTACTCCATTTACCGTGGCTACGTTAGTTTGTCCTTTGTCTGTAGACATTCCACCATTACGTATAACATCTGCTAATACAAAAGAAAACAAGGCCAAAGCTATAATCACGATAAGGAATACCCCTCTTTTTCTAATACTGTTTAAAACTGCCATCTGTACATTTAATTTAGCTCCTTTAGTAGCTATGCGCTGTGAAAGGAGTTTTATGTTAGTTTCCCGTGTTTACCCTATCAAAGTGTATAAGGTTGAAGTTTAGGAATAAGCTTCATTTTATTTAGGGGGCGAAAATACCATTTTCCCACCATTTATAAAAGATTCAAATGAAAAAAAATGAGAAATCTAAAAAAACTAATCTTCGCTAATACGTTTCAGTTCTACCAACTCGATTTTGGTACTTGAAACTTCGAGAATTTTTATGTTGTAGTTTGCTATTTCAAGCGTTTCATTTTGATCCGGAATTTCTTCGGTGCTGTTTACAATCATTCCTCCAAGTGTTTCGTAGTTTTCACTTTCGGGAAGATTGAGTTTATATACTTCATTTAAATAATCTACTTCCAAACGAGCCGAAAACTGATAATGATTTTCAGCCAAAACTTCTTCAATCAATGCAACCGAATCGTGTTCGTCTTCAATTTCACCGAACAATTCTTCTATAATATCTTCCACGGTCATTATTCCTGAAGTTCCTCCGTATTCGTCTATCACTACCGCTATACTTTTGCGTTTTTTACTCAAAATGTTGAGCACGTCCTTGGCCAACATGGTTTCGGGGACAAACACCACGGGCATTAATATTTTTTTTAGGTGAGTTGGTTTTTTGAAGAGTTCGAAGGAATGTACATATCCTAAAATATCATCGATGTTTTCCTTGTACACTAAAATTTTTGAGAGTCCGGTGTCCGAAAAAATCTTACTCAATTCCTTAGGTGTGGTCTCAATGTCTACTGCGACCACTTCGGTACGGGGAATCATCACTTCTCTGGATTTTACTTCTGAAAAGTCTAAGGCATTCTGAAAAATCTGAATTTCGGTATCTATTTCGTCCGGAGTTTCAGAAGTTTCCATCTGTTCGGTGATGTAATTTCCCAATTCAATTTTACTGAATGTAAGCTGAATGGTATCCCCTTTAGTTTTAAAAAATATACGCAACACCAAATCGGAAATCCACATGATAAATTCGGAAATCACTGAAAATAATAGGTAAAAGAGGTAGGCCGGAACGGCAAATATTTTTACAATACTATTTGCATAAATTTGAGAAAATACCTTCGGTAAAAACTCGGCTGTAAGTAAAATTACCAGGGTCGAGATAATGGTTTGTACCAAGAGCCCGGAAAATGCTTCCGGAATTATGTCCATAAGCAAATCCCCCATATAGAACCCGTAAACCACCAAGGCGATATTGTTACCAACGAGCATGGTGGCGATAAATTTGGAAGGGCGTTTGGTTATTTTTTTGAGGACTCCTGCCAGAAAATTGTTTTGTTTCTTTTCAATTTCTATATGAATCTTATTGGAAGACACATAGGCAATTTCCATCCCCGAAAAAAAGGCGGAGAGGATAAGCATAATAACAATAATTACAAGGTATTCCATTAACGATTTTTATTGCGTTCTTCCATTTTCCTTCTGAAATTACGCTTAAAGAAATACATAAAAATAGCTACTACCGTAAAAAATGCAAATAAATACGCCCTGTTTCGGTTATCTGTCCAGTTTTCATAAGCTACATAGGCTGCGAAAAATGCCATTACAATATAAGCGTATTCAAAAAGGCGGTAAATTTTAGTTCCCATTGGTTTTCTTTTGATCTATTATTTGTACTCCCTGATTTTTTCGGGATAAAAAGTTGGTAAAGTCTTCACTGGAATCGAAACGGGCTCCGTCGTTATACGAACCGTCTTTTAGTTTCATTTGATAAGGCTGATCGGTAAAAACCCATTGATTTTTTTGATCCCAGTACAATTGTTCGGCTTTTAAAATAGTGCTGTCACTGGTTACCAGAACAACATTCTTCCGCAAATCTACAATATTGCTTTGATCAAACCGAATTGCATAGTCTGAAGTTACGGTACTTTTTTCATTCTTTTCGTTCCAAAAACGCACTTCAACACCTTCGGGAAACTCCTGATAGGGAAATTTAAAATTTGAATAATCGTGGAGCACCGGTGCAATGAGATTGGTCACTACTTTGCCCGAATCGGTATACTTTAAATTGATGTTTTTACCTTCGGCAACCGGGGCACCGTCTGCCAGATTTAACTGTTGAACGTTTTTGTAATTTCCTTCACATGCAAAAAGCGTGATGGTGCAAAGCAGCACCATCACGCTTTTAAACATATGTTTACCAGTGTTCATTCTTATAAGTTAGGCACTCGTACGCTTCCGCCAACCCAACAATTGAAAGAGATGGTTTTTCCTGCCATTCCTTCACTGAAGATATCGGTTTTTTGAGGTGCAAGTCCTCTATAGCTTGCTGAAGTAGCATTTGCCGAACCTGCAATTGATCCGTCCACTCGAGCGGCTTTATCGGCCATTTCGGCGGCTTTCCAATAGATAGCTCTCTTTTCGAAAGTTGTAGTACCACAATTGTTTGCACTTGCAGCATACATATTTGCTATCTTAAGATAAGCAATACCTGCCGAAGGCTTGGCTTCTACCATTTTCATATAATAAGTTCTGGCTTGACCGCTGCTTCCTTTTTTACGGAAGTTCTCTGCAATACTATAATATACTCTTGCCTTATCACTAGGATTGGTTTCCAATTGAGCTGCCTGATTAAAATAATCCAGGGCCTGACTAGCGTTTCCATCCTTTTCGGCCAATTTACCCAAATAGTAAGCAGACTTAGCGGAAGGCTCTAATTTGTGTAATTCTTGTACCAATTTAAAGAACAACGGATCGTCACAATCTTTGGCACTTAATCGTCCGGCTGCACGTTTCACCCAATCAATATCGGTTTTCTTGGCTTCAAAATCTTTTGTATACAAAGGAACAAGGTTAGGGCAATCTGCCAACTGACCCAATTTACCATCAACACTTCCTTTTACCTTTCCATAGGCATTCAGGTTTGTCTCGTAAGCACTTAAATTCCTGGTTTCTCTTGAGGTAAGCGTTGCGCCCGATTCCTGCTTATCCAATAATTTGGTAAGTTCGGCTGCCAGGTCGCTCTCTTCTTTTTCTATTTTGTTGTAAACTACATCGTATAGATCAAATACTTCCTGAAGGTCTTTTTGACCGTCGTTGTATAAATCTACCGCCAAAGAGAAATAGGTATACAAACTCTTTGGACTGATAAAGTTTTCCGCGTCTTTTTTGTAGGCCAAATCGAATGCGTTGAATTGCTCCATTTTGGTGCCAAGATCGTTATCGAACTTCACCTGTGCAATATCGGCCAGAACATCCCCTTCTTTTGTTTTAGTTGGGAAATTTGCCATACGCAGTTGGTAAGATTTAATTAAATCTTCCACCTTACTTTTATCTCCTTTGTCGATAAAGTATTTAAACATTCTTTCGGCATACTGATAAGTTGCCAGGCTGAATTTTGGACAGTCGGTGATTACTTTTTGATAATGAGGTAATGCTGCCTCATAATTTTTTGCTTTGGCCGGTTCGGCAAATAAGGACAATGTTATATTGCAATCATCCGGAGCCTGTGCAAATACTGAAACTCCAAAAGTGAGTGTTAATGTTGCTAATAATAAGATTCCTTTCTTTTTCATAATTCGTGTGTTTACTTTTTTAATCATAATATCTTTTTTCAAACCATTTGTCGTTTAACGACAGACTTAAAAATGTGTTGAAGAAATTTTCTTGTATCAAACCAAAGTCTTTAGTTCCTCGTCTTCCTACTTCGAATCCCAGATTCACATTCGAGAATACTCTTCCAACAGGTAGACCAACTCCAAAAGATATGCCAAACTCATTAATCCCTTGACCACTTATGTTAATTCCGGTTTCTTCATATCGAATTCCGGCTCGATACACCACTCGTTTCCAGTAGTTTCCAATAGAATTATAATTGGGAATATAAAATCCTCCCAATCGGTATTTGGCAGCATCCTCAAAAGTTACATCCGATATCTCGAACGTCCGATTTGTAAAGTTACTGGTTTTTTGATTTGTATATTCCAATCCTACGAACCAATTTTTAGGTTTTCCCAATCCGCTCCCAATTGTAAATTGTGAAGGAAAGGTAAAATCTGTATCATCTACAGGAATTTCATCTTCCACAACTACTCCCACAGCACCTGAATCGGTTAACAACACCGAAGCAAGGAATCGGCTATTTTCGGCATTGAAATTGGTCTCGGGTGTATAGGTCAACGAAGTGGATAATTCCAGGTTTTCAGAAACCATTGTTTTATAGGAAGCTCCAAAATTAAAACTAAACCCTAATAAATCGGATCTGTTTATTTCCCGAGTGGCATACTGCACTCCGGTGTCACTTATGGTAGTATTTTCAATATTTCCGAAGTTATAATTCACCTCAGCCCCAATATTTAGCTTTGGAGTTACCTTATAACCCATCGATAAAAAGGCCTTGTTCAATCCGCCGGAGCCGGTGTAATCTGTAGTAGTGTCTCCATCCTCAGATCGTAAACTATACCCCACTGAGGTATACGGGATTAATCCGAAGCCAACCCCTAGTTTCCCCATTGGGATACCGATAGCCAAATAATCTAAAGAAGTGGTAGATGCTCTTCTATTGGCATCTGTTGTGCTTTGATCTACGTATTTATGACTTGCGCCAACACTGTAGTTTACCAATTGTAATTCGGCCATTCCGGCCGGATTTTGGAGATTCAGGTGAATACTATCGGAATAAATACTTAACCCTCCCATAGCTCTATTTTCTACTGTCCCTTTAAACTTCAGGGTTCCAATACCGTAAAAAGAATAGGGAGAAGTGGTCCCCTCCTGGGCCAGTGAAACACCCGTAATTAGTAGAAATACCGCTATTATGATTTGTTTCAACATTAATCTTTGTTAAGTTCTAATATATAATTCAAGCCCTCCAATAAAAAATTTGAGTTGGCAAAGATGCCATTTTTTAAGCTATCTCGCAAAAAATGAGCGTCTCCTCCTGTTAAAATAATTGTTAAATCGCTATAATTTTCAGAATACGCCTCAATAAAACCGTCAATTTCGTACAAAACTCCTCGCACAACGCCTGAATGGATGGCGGTTGCCGTCGAATTACCAATCAATTTTTTAGGAGAACTAACATCCAATAACGGGAGTTTTTCAGTAAACGTATTTAGAGCTTTGTATCTCATTTCAATTCCCGGTGATATCGCACCTCCCAGATATTCTTTATTTTCTGAAAGAAAATCGTAGGTAATACAGCTACCTGCATCTACCACCAACACATTGCTATTTTGGAATAATTTTGCAGCAGCACTTACCAGCGCAATTCGGTCTACGCCCAACGTAGTTGGCGTACGATATAAATTTGAAAAAGGAATTTTTGCCGAATGGGTGAGTTCAAAAACCGGAACGCGTTGTTGTAATTTCAACAATTGGTGTTCCGAAAGATTCGCAACTGTAGAAACGATGCAATTGTGGACATCGGGGAAGCTGTCTAATGCTTCGGTGAGGGTTTCCAGAAAGTCCTTTTTTAAACACGTTTTTTTTAATTGAATCGCATCATTTTTGAAAATGGCAAACTTCAATAAGGTGTTCCCTACATCTATAACTAAATTCATTGGGTGGTATAAGGGGTTAAATGTACAATTTGAAGTTATAAGGAATTGTTAAGACTGTATTAAATTGAAAATGAAAGTTCCATTATTTTTTTCGATATATATTTTGCAAAAGCTAAAATAGGGTTATATTTGCGCTCTCAATAATGGTACCTTAGCTCAGTTGGTAGAGCAACGGACTGAAAATCCGTGTGTCCCTGGTTCGATTCCTGGAGGTACCACATCACTTACAAAACCCGAAACGAAAGTTTCGGGTTTTTTATTGGAAGATTCGAAGAGAATTTTACTTTTCTGAGAAGCTGACAATAAATAACCAAACTGCCAAGGGCAGTGGGTTTTGTAGTTGCAGTAGTGGAATTAAAGGAACATTCGCCACAGGCGAATGAACCCTGGAGATAGTGAGCCGTATTTATTAGTAGTTGGCTGTTTAATAGCGCTCTTATTAACCTTCTAAATATTAATCTCAACTCGCCGCTGTCGCGGGTATCTTCACCAAATGTCCATCGGACATTTGATTTTGCTTTCATTTCGACCCAGCCTACCGGCAGGCAGGTGCGCTCAATGTGACAGCAAAATTTTGTTTCGATAAGGTAGTGAGTTGTTTTAATTTGTGATAAAAAGTCTTTTTCATACTTTTATAACACTAACCAACCAACCAACGCGCCATGAGATATCTTCTTCTCACTCTCTTTCTATGCTTCTCACTTAATATACACGCTCAGGTTCTCAATGCCGAATCACTTCGGAAAGTGACCGATACCAGCGGCTTTTCCGGATCGGCCGGACTAAATTTTGCACTCAAACGCAATACCAACGACTTCCTTACTATCTCCAGTAATATTCACGTTCAGTACAAGATGCACGAACATCTGGTACTTTTCAAAAACGATGTGGAATTTCAAAAAATTGAAGGAGAAAAACTGGAGAATAACGGGATTTCCCACCTCCGTTACAACTATCGATTTCACCCGCGTATCGCATGGGAAGTCTTTGTACAAGGACAATACAACAAGGTATCCTTAATCGATTTTAGAGGTCTGGTGGGAACAGGACCCAGATTTAAACTCTCCACCTCCGAAAAATATAAATTCTATCTCGGCACTCTTATCATGTATGAACACGAAGAACTGGCCGATGGCATTACGCCCATTCAAAGAGATTTTAGAGGCAGCGCCTACCTCTCTTTCAGTCTGTATCCTACCGAAACCATTAGCTTCAATAGCACTACCTATTATCAGCCAAAATTGTCAAAATTTAGTGATTACCGGGTTTCCAATCAGTCGTCCTTAACCATCTCCTTGTTCAAAAACTTTGCCTTTTCAACTACATATACTTTTCTATTCGACCAAGCGCCGGCAGTAGGTATTCCTAATTCACAATACGATTTTACCACAGGAGTAGCCTATTTCTTCGACTAATTTCTTAAATCTTTTGTAAGTTTTTTTCGTAAGCAAGACTATTGTCTATATTTACGAAATACAAACCGTTTACGCATTTTATTCGTATTTATAGGCAAATCACCATGGCAGGAAACAACTACTACGACCCGGCAGATCTCAGAAAATTTGGTAACATCACCGAATGGGGAGAAGAATTGGGTGCAAAATTTTTCGATTACTATACAAAGGTATTCGAAGAAGGGGCCTTGACAGCACGCGAAAAGTCGCTAATTGCGCTGGCCGTTGCCCACACCGAAATGTGTCCCTATTGTATCGATGCTTATACCAAAGACGGACTGCAACGCGGTATCACCAAAGAAGAAATGATGGAGGCTGTGCACGTGGGCGCTGCCATAAAAAGTGGTGCTTCCCTGGTTCATGGAGTGATGATGATGAATAAAGTAAACAAACTGGACGGATAAGAATCCCTTTTATGTCGAAACTAAAAACCCAATCCCTACACAAACGAGAAAGTGAGCTCGCTGAAGCCAAAAGACAACTGGAAATATTGTCCAATGGTATTTTTCAAAGTGGCGGCCTACCAACCTTTGCGCAAAAAATAAAAGAAACACATCAGTTTCCGCTTCGCCCCAAAAAACTGGAAATCCTTCAAATTAATGTCGGTTATATGTGCAATCAGGTGTGCGAACACTGCCACGTAGATGCCGGCCCGGATCGTACCGAAATTATGACCCGTGAGACCATGGAACAATGTCTGGAAGTTATAAAAAATACCGGCGCACATACCCTGGATCTTACCGGCGGTGCCCCCGAAATGAATCCGAATTTCCGTTGGTTTGTCGATGAGGCCAGTAAGGCCGGAATCAAGGACTTTATTGTAAGAAGTAATCTTACCATCATTCGCGCCAACAAAAAATACTACGACCTGCCACAATTTTTTAAAGAACACAATGTGCACGTGGTAAGCTCTATGCCCCACTGGACACGCGGTAAAACCGACAAACAACGTGGCGATGGTGTTTTCGACAAGTCTATAAAAGCCCTACAAGAATTAAACGCAATTGGTTACGGAATGCCAAACAGTGACCTGCGTCTCGATTTGGTCTATAACCCCAGTGGTGCTTTCTTACCGGGAGATCAGGCGAGTATGGAAAAGGATTTCAAAAAGGCCTTAATGGACGATTTTGGAGTACAGTTTCACAATTTGTTTGCCATTACCAATTTGCCAATTTCACGTTTTCTGGACTATTTAATTGCTTCCGAGAATTACGAAGACTATATGTATCAATTGGTAGATGCGTACAATCCCAAGGCAGTGACCAACGTCATGTGTACCAATACCATTTCAATTAGCTGGGATGGCTTTTTATACGACTGCGATTTCAATCAGATGCTGGGATTGCAAGTAGCCAGCAAGGTAAAGCACATTAACGACTACAACGAGGATTTACTGAACAACCGAAACATTGTGACCTCCCAGCATTGTTACGGATGCACGGCCGGTGCCGGCAGTAGCTGTCAGGGAGCGGTAGCTGAATAATATACACTGTTTCGATAACTTGCGAATGAAAAACACCTTGCTCATATTCGGCTTTTTAGTAACAACTTCCTTGTTTGCACAAGAGTCGATTGACAATCTGCTTAAAGTTTTCAATACACACAGTATTCCGTATATTTCGGTAGAAGAGTTGCGCCGTTTACAGCTGCATGAACCGGTAGTAATTCTGGATGCCCGAGAAAAAGAAGAATATGAGGTGAGTCATATCGCTTCAGCAAAATACATAGGTTTTACGGAGTTTGCTTCGGAAGTGATTTCAAAAGAAATTACGAATAAAAATACACCTTTGGTGGTCTATTGTTCCCTCGGAATTCGTTCAGAAGAAATTGGCGAAAAACTGAAAAAAGCAGGTTTTACCAATGTAAAGAATTTATATGGGGGAGTTTTTAAGTGGAAAAATAAAGGCTATCCTGTTATAGATTCTACAGGAAACAAAACCGAAAGAGTACACGCGTATTCCATCCTATGGGGAAAATGGCTTACCAAAGCCGAAAAAGTTTACTAATGGCAGTTTTAACGAAGAAAGACACGGCAGGAGGTGCGGAATTTGCGAAAGATTTTCATTTTCCTGCGTCCAAAAAAGCCCTGATTATCTTTACCCGAAATCCCGAATTGGGGAAATGCAAAACACGACTTGCCGCAACTATTGGCGACGAAAAAGCCTTAAAAATATACAACTTCCTACTCGCTCATACCGTTGCGATTACCAAACCGGTTTCGGCAGATAAATTTGTGTTTTATTCCGAACAAATCTGGAAAGACGACTGTTGGGATTCTGAAATTTTCAGAAAGAAATTACAGGAAGGGACCGATTTAGGGGAACGAATGCAAAATGCGTTTTCCGAAATTTTCACCATGGGCTACGAACAAGCCATTATTATTGGAAGCGACATGTACGATATAGATTCAACCCATTTGGAAAAGGCGTTTACAGCACTAAAAATGCATGATTTTGTGATTGGCCCTGCAACCGACGGCGGCTACTACCTTTTGGGAATGCGGCATGTGAAACCTGAACTTTTCAGCAACAAACAATGGGGAACAAATTCGGTATTAGACAGTACCTTGACCGACTTGAAAAATGAATCCCTATATAAACTGCCTCTTAGAAACGATGTAGATATATATGAGGACATAAAGGATAATCCGGTATTTCAACAACTTTTAAACCAAACTGAACAAACAATTTAACCAACGCATGAACAAATTTCTTGAACAATCGGTAGCCTATTTGCAACAACGCGGTTTTGAAGCCCCGGAAGTTGGTATAATTTTAGGCACCGGACTTGGACAAATAATCGATACGATTGAAATAGAAAGCGAAGTAAGCTACAATCACATTCCCAACTTTCCAACCGCCACGGTTGAGTTTCACAAAGGCAAGTTAATCTACGGAACGCTCTCAGGAAAGAAAGTAATTGTAATGCAAGGTCGTTTTCACCTGTACGAGGGGTATAGCCTCCTGGATGTTACTTTTCCGGTACGAGTCATGCATCTGCTAGGTGTAAAAAAATTATTGGTCAGCAATGCTTCCGGAGCAATAAACCTCGATTTCAAAAAAGGGGAGATCATGTTGATCGACGATCATATAAATCTGCAAGGGGGTTCTCCCCTCGCCTTTCATGGGGTCGATAAAATGGGCGAACGTTTTGTGGATATGAGCGCCCCTTACGATGCCGCAATGAACTCGAAATTGGAAGCCATTGCAAAATCGAACAACATCACTTTACACAAAGGAGTATATGCAAGCGTAGTGGGACCACAGCTGGAAACCCGTGCCGAATATCGTTATTTAAAAACTATCGGTGCCGACGCCGTTGGCATGAGTACTGTTCCCGAAATTATAGTCGCCAATCATTTGGGACTCCCGGTGTCAGCCTTATCGGTTTTAACCGACGAATGTGATCCGGACAATTTAAAACCCGTAGACATCAACGAAATTATAGCCATGGCCGGAAAAGCCGAACCCAATATGATTACCTTGTTTACCGAATTACTAAAACAATTATAACAAACTCAACAGAATTTATGAGCTACCTGGATACTACCCACGACCTATATAAAGAAGCAGCACTCACCCCCGATGTAGGACTTTGCTGTACTACTAACCCTGTTTGGGAATTACCCGGATTAAAAATACCCAGAATCATGCAGGAAATGAATTACGGCTGCGGAAGTACCGTACATGCTCGCGATTTAACCAATAACCCCAGAACTTTGTACGTGGGTGTTGGCGGCGGAATGGAATTGCTGCAGTTTGCGTATTTCAACAGGCAAAAAGGCGGTGTGGTTGGTGTAGATGTGGTTGACGAAATGCTGGAAGCCTCCCGAAAAAATTTCAAAGAAGCCGAAGCGGGAAATCCATGGTTTAAAAGTGAATTTGTGGAACTTAAAAAAGGCGATGCCTTACATCTTCCTGTTGAAGATAATACCATAGACGTGGCGGCTCAAAATTGTTTGTTTAATATTTTTAAAGCCGAAGATTTAAAACGTGCCATCGAAGAAATGTATCGTGTGTTGAAACCTCACGGCCGATTGGTAATGAGCGATCCTACCTGTGAACAGCCTATGAATGACACCTTGCGAAACGATGCCCGACTACGTGCCTTATGTCTTAGCGGAAGCATTCCCATAGCCGATTATGTAAAAGCCCTAACCGATGTAGGATTCGGGACCATCGAAATAAGAGCCCGAAAACCTTACCGTATTCTCGACCCCAAAAACTATCCAACCGACGAGCTTATTTACATAGAATCAATTGAAGTAGCCGCCATTAAAGATCCCATGCCCGAAGACGGCCCCTGTGTGTTTACCGGAAAAGCTGCTATCTATTTCGGTGACCAGGATTACCTAGATGATAAAAAAGGGCATATTTTATTGAAAAATCAGCCGTTGGCTATTTGTGATAAAACTGCAGCAGCCTTGAAAAGCTTAGGACGAGATGATATTTACTTCAGCGAATCTACCTTCCATTACGACGGAGGAGGATGCTGTTAACAGAAACAGGTGAGAAACAAACAGAGGTTGTTTAAAAACTAAGCTTCAATTTATTTCGTAACTATTTCAAACCAAAAAAAGCTGTTATGATTTTAGTGCTACTTTTTATTGCTGCTTGCTTCCTGGCCTTTAGTAATGGAGCAAACGACAATTTTAAAGGAGTAGCTACTCTGTTTGGCAGTGGAACGACCAACTACAAAAAAGCAATCGGCTGGGCTACCATCACCACTTTTGGAGGATCGGTGGCAGCCATATTTTTAGCGGGAGCACTGGTAAAGAACTTTTCAGGAAAAGGATTGGTGCCCGATACGCTAATACAAAATCCAATATTTGCCATATCTATTGCATTGGGAGCAGCGATCACAGTATTTTTAGCCACAAAAATAGGAATGCCAATTTCTACTACACACGGACTTGTTGGTGCTTTGTTTGGAGCAGGTTTTATGGCGATTGGCGCCGATTTCAATTTTTCGAAACTGGGAAACACCTTTTTAATTCCGCTTGTTTTGAGTCCGTTAATGGCGGCCGTCTTGAGCTTTATCCTCTATATTATTTTCAGAAAGGCTCGCAAAAACCTGGGAATTACCAAGAAAAGTTGTGTTTGTGTTTCTGAAAAACAAGCCGCTTTACAACTTGCAAATTCGAATGACAAAATGGACGATTTTACCACTATTGAAGTTTCCACCTGTAAAAAGGATTGTTCCGAAACCTATAAAGGTCGAATTTTAGGACTTACCTCCCAATCGGTTTTGGACAGCCTGCATTTTTTAAGTGCAGGAGTTGTTAGTTTTGCCAGAGGCTTGAACGACACCCCAAAAATTGTAGGTCTTTTGGTGATAATTGATGCCATGGATATTAAATGGGGTATGATAGCCGTTGCTATTACCATGGCAATTGGTGGACTGGTCAATGCCAAAAAAGTGGGCGTTACTATGAGCAAGAAAATTACACCTATGAATCACGGTCAGGGATTTACGGCAAATATGATCACGGGGATTTTGGTTACCACCGCCAGTGTGCATGGACTCCCGGTTTCAACAACCCATGTTTCGGTGGGATCCATTTTTGGAATTGGAACGGTTACCAAGAAGGCCGATGTAAAAATGGTTTCAAAAATTTTACTCTCATGGCTGCTCACCTTGCCCATTGCGGCCATTATAAGTGGCTTGATTTTTAAATTGCTCGAGAGTGCGCTGTAAGGATAATAATTTTAACTATTTCACGAATATTTTATGAAATTAGTGAATATAACTTTCGACCAACCCGCAATCGCTTAAACCAAATGGAAAAATACCTCGACATTTTCAGGGAGTCTTATGCAGGATATTTTCGGTATCTACTGGATGAAATTACCCGTTTTCACTGGGAAAATTATTTTTACGGACTCATTGCCGTGTCGCTGGGAGTTTGGATATTGGAATTACTGTTCCCCTGGCGGAAAAACCAAAAGGTCTTCCGAAAGGATTTTTGGCTGGATACCTTTTATATGTTTTTTAATTTTTTTCTGCTGAATCTCATCGTACTTATTTTTCTTTCCAATACTGCCGAAGCACTATTCAACGATTTTCTTGGGGTAGTAGGATTGCAAATTTCTAACTTCGAACTGTTTAATGCCAATGCACTTCCCTATGGGGTTGGTCTGCTTATTTTCTTTGTGGTTTCAGACTTTGTGCAGTGGAACACCCATAGATTATTACACCGCGTTCCATTTTTATGGAATTTTCACAAGGTGCATCATTCAGTTAAGGAAATGGGCTTTGCGGCTCATCTTAGGTATCACTGGATGGAACCCGTAGTGTATAAATCGCTATTGTACATTCCAATTGCGATTATCGGGGGATTCAATATTGAAGATGTAGCCATTGTTCACTTTTTCGCACTTACGGTTGGACATTTAAATCATGCCAATCTGGGTTGGGACTACGGTCCCTTGCGTTATATTTTCAACAATCCGAAGATGCATATTTGGCATCACGCCAAAGTTTTGCCAAAACATACCCAATACGGTGTTAACTACGGTCTTACTCTAAGTCTTTGGGATTATCTTTTTAAAACGAATCACGTTCCTCATGACGGTCGGGATATAGAATTGGGTTTTTCAGGAGATGAAACCTTTCCAAAGGATTTTATTACGCAGGAATTATACCCCTTAAAAACCAAAAAGTAAGCAGATTCGTATATTTTTTGAACTAAACACAGAAACCATGAACTATTTAAAATTTGGCCTAACTCTTTTCTTCTTTACCTTTTTATTACAAAGCTGTAATCTTTTTTCGGCTGCAGGCTTGAGCAGTCAGGGGCAACCTACTAAAGAGGTTGAAGGAAAACTTACCTCAACTACGGCAAATTCGGCTGTAAATGTGAACCATAAACAATGGGATGCCCTGTTAAAAAAACACGTTAATAGTGATGGTCTGGTAGATTACAAAGGTTTTCAGAAAGACAGAGCCGCGCTAACGGGATATTTGCAAATGCTGTCTAAGCAAGAACCAAACGATGACTGGAGTGTGCAAGAATTGCTCGCCTATTACATTAATGCCTATAACGCCTATACGGTAAATGCTATTTTGGACAATTATCCGGTAAAAAGCATTAAAGATATAAGTGGAGTCTGGACCAAGGGTTCGGTGCCAATTGGTGACAACAATCTCTCTTTAGGGGGAATTGAAAATGGTATCCTTCGGAAAATGAACGAGCCGAGAATTCATTTTGCTATTAATTGTGCATCCATTTCTTGTCCTAAATTGCTTAACGAAGCCTTTGTCGCTTCAAAAATCAATGAACAATTAGACAGAGCTACTAAAGAATTTATCAATAGCGATAAAAATGACCTCAATACCAATAATCCTAAATTGTCTTCTATTTTTGATTGGTATCAAAAAGACTTTGAAGTAAATGGCAAACAAGACGTTATTGGATATGTGAATCGGTTTAGTAAGACTCAAATAGCCAAGAGTGCAACCATCCAATACAAAGAATACGATTGGAATCTCAATGAACAAAAATAGGCTTGCTAATAGTAGGGCCGCTTTTATTTTGTAAGTTTAGAATATGATAAGTATCGTTATTCCGGTGTTAAATGAAGAGGCAACCATTGGAGCGTTGTTGTTGTATTTGCAAAAAAACAGCACTCCTAATTTTGTTACTGAAATACTTGTAGTAGATGGAGGAAGCACAGATACTACGCCAAAGGTAATTGCCGATATTTCAGAAAAAACCGAAATTACGATTCAGTTTATTGCTTCAGATAAAGGGAGAGCCATACAAATGAATACGGGCGCTCGACATGCCTCAGGCAGTATACTGTATTTCCTGCATGCAGATTCTTTTCCGCCGAAACATTTCGACAAACATATTGTAGAGAAAGTAAAAAAAGGAGACACCACAGGTTGTTTTCGTATGAAATTTGACACCAAACATCCGTTATTGCAAATTTCCCAATGGTTTACGCGATTTAACCTCAAAGTTTGCAGAGGAGGTGACCAGTCCTTATTTATAACAAAGGAATTGTTTCAGAGTTTAGGCGGATTTAATGAAACCTATACCATTTACGAAGATTGTGAATTTATTAATCGGTTGTACAGTACAACGCGTTTTACGGTAATCCCCGAGTATATCACTACCTCTTCCCGTAAGTACCGTGAACGGGGAACTTGGGCGCTCCAGTTTCATTTTATGATGATTCATTTAAAAAACCGAATGGGAGCCTCTCCCGAAGCCTTATACAGCTATTATCTCAATCATATCTCCAGACCGGAAATTTAAAAATAAGCTTATCGTTTACAGGAAGAAATAGTGCAGATTTACGCATATACTAATTGTTCTCTTTATAAGCCTGTCGGATAACCTCTTCGGCAGGCTTATTTTGTGGTGTAAATTGATTATTTTCCATACCTCCCACTTCCGGGTGTTGTATAAACCATTTCCAAACAAAACCTCCGGCAAACCAGGGCTCATTCCATACTTCTTCAAATAAACCTTTTGTCAAGTTGGTCTGGGCTTCCAGATTTGTTTCATTCATATCGCGGTCACTCCTCCAGGGCTCTTTACCGGCATAATCTACGCTACGGTAACCAAATTCGGCAAAAATAATTTTCTTCCTGTGCTTTTCAGCCACCGATTTCAACTCCACTTTCCAGGGTTGCCATCCTAATTTTATTGCTTCAAAAGTTGGTGTTTTACTTTCCGAAACCGGAAAATAAGCATCCACTCCAATATAATCCAGAGCATCCCAAAAAGGTACTCGTTTGTATTCATCCCAATTTGCGGCGTAGGTGAGTTTTCCGTTATATATAGTTTTTATTTCGACAATAAGTGTTTGCCAAAATTGAGGTCTGTGAATAATAAATTGCTCCAGCTCGGTCCCGATACAAAATATAGCAACATGAGTCTCCTCTGCCACCTGTGCAAATTCAAGAATAAAAGTACGGTATGAGGCTTCCAGCGCTTCCCAATTTTCTTCGGAAGTCATTTTTAAATTCCCGGTAAATTCTCCACGCCATATCCAAATTTGTGGTTTCAGCATCACCTGAATATTGTTACCATGTAATTTGGTAATGCATTGCTTTACACCTTCCTTGGTTTCACCTAACCACTGACGCTCTGTATTAAAAACAACCTCGGGATGATCCAGAGTTTTGATAAAACCGAATGGCATCACCGAAGCATAATTTGCATTGAGATTCAATACCGGAACAATATGGTCTTGAGAAACTTCATCGGGAGAGGCAACAAAACTCACTCCATTTATCTTAGGATCGTCGGGCGACTTTTGGGCACAACCGGTTAAGACAAAAAGACCGTATAAAATAAGGGTGAGGTTTTTCATAAGAAAATAGTAATTGCTTCCGAAAAATACAATAAATTTTCTTGTGTTGTGCTTCCGCAGCCTGCAGTGTTTGAGGGTTACACCACAGGCGGGAAGACTTAACTATTTGCTGTTTAAACGCCAGTCGTAGGTGTAGTATGAGAGCTTCGAATTGGGCGATATCTTTTCTTTTCGATAGCTATTCAGAAAATTGATTTCAGATTTTCCCTCCTTTACAAAGTCTTCCCGGTACCATTTGAATATTTCCGAAACACTCACTTCTCCACCGGTAACCTTTATAAATGAATCGTTATTTAAGGCCAAAACTGTTTGTTGTTGTAATTGTTTTTCTAAAACTGAAGGACGATAGGCTTGCGAAATTAGCGGCGGACAGCCTTTGGCGCCGCAGACCAAAACGAAATGAAATCTGGGTTCATCGAACTTGGCCCGAAGCATCTTGTTTTCAATATCATTAAGCGTAAGGGATTGACCTCCTACATCATACTTTACGGTATCAAAAAACCCTTTGGTATCTAACGGAGAATTTGTGGGATAATTACTCAAAACACCCTGTAATACTGCCAGATTATAGGCATTGATCCAAAAGGCTTGGTATTCGTCTGGCTTGGATATTGAAACCCTGGTGTTTTTTGCAGTGGTAAGTGCTATTTGTAAAGTTTGCGGATTGGAATGAAGTGCTTTGTAATCTACTTTTCCATTGGCAACATACTTCCCGAAGAGGGCATCGGCTTCGTCAAAAAAAGCTTGGGGAGATTGGGCTGTTACGTTTAAAATTCCCACAAAAAATAATACGGGAAGAATACAAAGTTTAGGTATCATGCTTCAGAGTTCGTTCGTCAGTAAGTCGGGCGACCTATTATGTAACTTACAGATTGGATAGATATTTCGTTTTAAGAAAATTTTATCATTTAAAAAGAGACAATCCCTGTAATGTTAGTAACTTTAGTTGCGACATACACAGCAACCAATTTCAGTTTATGGAACACATCGTCATTATTGGCAACGGAATTTCAGGCATTACTGCTGCCCGTCATATTCGAAAGCTTTCCGATAAAAAAATTACGATAATTTCTGCCGAATCCGATCACTTTTTCTCTCGTACCGCCCTTATGTACATCTACATGGGACATATGCAATATGAACACACCAAACCCTACGAAGATTATTTCTGGAAGAAAAACAGGATTGACCTGAAACGCGGATTTGTAAAAACCGTTTCTCCCGAAGACAAAGTGCTAACATTATCTGATGGTGAACAAATTAATTTCGACAAACTAATTATCGCGGTAGGTTCCAAATCGAATATGTTTGGATGGCCGGGACAGGATTTGGACGGTGTGCAAGGATTGTATTCGTTACAGGATTTGGAAGCCTTGGAAAAAAATGCGCCTAACAATAAAATATGCGAACGCGCTGTGATAGTAGGCGGTGGACTCATTGGAATTGAATTGGCCGAAATGCTTTCCACACGACAAATTCCGGTGACCTTTCTGGTTCGGGAAGAGAGTTTTTGGAACGTAGTACTTCCGCAAGGCGAAAGCGAAATGTTGAATCGGCATATAAAAAGTCACCATATAGACCTGAGACTTTCCACCAATTTAAAAAAAATCCTTCCTGATAAAAACGGGAGAGCCCGTGCAGTAGTAATTGAAGAAACAGGCGAAGAATTGCCTTGCAACGTTGTGGGTTTAACAGCAGGAGTCACTCCCAATGTCGATTTTTTAAAAGACAGCGGAATTGAACTGGGTCGCGGTGTAAAGGTGAATCGTTTTCTGGAAACCAATAAAAAAGACATCTACGCCATTGGTGATTGCGCCGAACAACACGAGGCCATCGGCAATCGACGGCCCATCGAAGCAGTTTGGTATACCGGCCGTATGATGGGCGAAGTGGTCGCCCAAACCATCTGCGGAAATAAACGGGAATACAAACCCGGACATTGGTTTAACAGTGCCAAATTTTTTGACATCGAATACCAAACCTATGGGTGGGTATTTGCAAAACCAAAAGAATACGAAGCCCATTTTCATTGGAAACACGAGGACGATACCAAATGTATTACCGTAGCTTATCATAAAGAGACCGAAGAATTTTTAGGTATAAATACCTTCGGAATTAGAATGAAACACGAAGTATTGGACCGATGGCTTTCAGAAAAAAAGTCTATCGATTATATCATAAAACATTTAAAAGAAGCCAATTTCGATCCGGAGTTTTATTCCGGATTCGAAAAAGAAATACTTTCAACCTATAACAATCAACCCGTAAACGTCTAAGTTATGAGTACTGTACAACGAAATATGTCTCTAACAGGCGAACCTCCCAAATCGATTAATACGCAGCAAAAACTGGCTACATTTCTGGGTGTCTTCGGACTTTTCCTTTTAGTGCTGGCTGCTGTCAATCTCAATTTTCCCAACAAAGGGGTGTGGTTAGGGATTGCTCTAATTTCTATTCTCGGCGGAGTGGTCTGGTTTGCCAAAGGTGCTTACCAAAATAAGCAGGAGGGTATTAAAAATGATGGGGTTTGGTTTAAATCCATTACCAGTCGCGGGTATTTGGCCTGGATTACAGGAATTTCGCTTACCGGTTTTTATATTGTTTTGTACTTCTTCCCGCAGTTTTTGGGATTGGTGCAGGAAGGTGACAACAAGGGGCTTATTGCCTTCTTCGACCCGTTGAGCAAGCTATTGAGCGGCAATCCTGCGAGTCAGTGGTTTGTGTACGGAACCTTATATACCATTGCAATTCTTTCCTTCGGAACAAAATTTATATGGAAATATCGGCATAACCGATACGAACGTATCAGAACAATAAGTGTGATGTTTTTCCAAACCGCATTCGCCTTTTTGATCCCGGAATTTATGGCGCGGTTAAATTCGGACACCTTTTCACTACCCTATTACGATCTAAAAAATATCTGGCCGCTCAATTATTACAATTTCGAGCAGTACCGGGTAGACAGTTTTATTTCGGCAGGCGATGTGGGACTGGCCTTGTTGCTCTTCGGAATTGCCTCCATCTTTATAATTACCCCGATCCTAACCTATAAGTACGGCAAACGCTGGTACTGCAGCTGGGTGTGCGGCTGTGGCGGTCTTGCCGAAACTGCCGGAGATCCCTTTAGACATTTGAGCGATAAAAGTATGAACGCCTGGAAAATTGAACGTTGGGTGGTGCATAGTGTCTTGGTTTTTGTAGTGGTAATGACCACAGCAGTAGTACACTCCTATTTGGGTGATGATGCCTCAAAATACTGGCTCACAAAAGATGTGTTTTTAATTGGCGTTGGCGTATTTCTTACACTGCTTTTCGCCGCAATATGGTTTTTTAAACGTAAGGAACTGGAAAAAGATGCCCGTTACGGAGCCTTCGGATATCTGGTGATTGTACTGGTGTTAATCGGGATGCATTTTACAGCCGGAAAAACATTGTTCCTCTTTGAAGCTGAAACGCTACGACAGTCGTATGGTTTTCTTATAGGCGCTATTTTTAGCGGTGTCATTGGTACGGGGTTTTATCCTATTTTCGGGAACAGAGTTTGGTGCCGCTTTGGTTGTCCTATGGCAGCAATTCTGGGATTGCAGCAACGTTTGTTCTCTAAATTCAGAATTACAACCAACGGCGGACAATGTATTTCCTGCGGCAATTGTTCAACCTATTGTGAAATGGGGATCGACGTGCGGGCGTATGCTCAAAAAGGCGAGAATATTGTTCGCGCCAGCTGTGTAGGCTGTGGAATTTGTTCGGCTGTATGTCCCAGAGGGGTTTTAAAACTGGAAAACGGGCCGCTTGCTAACAGAATCGAGGGCAATGAAATCTTATTGGGCAACGATGTAGATTTGATGCAATACGTGAACAATCGTTAGATGATAGCTTTTTTAAAAGTTCAGCTGACTATAAAATTAGTTGCACAGAAAAGTACTGTCGTTACCTATTTCAATAATTTTAGTTAGTAATTAAATATACCTTCGTCTAAAGTCTTGTTGTAAATTTTTCTGAAATTTGCATCACGAAATACATTCATGAAGCACCTTATTAAAGTCATCATCCCGGCACACAATGAAGCAGATTCTATTGCAAAGGTAATCCGGGACATTCCCACCTTGGTTTCTGAAATAATTGTGGTAGATAACAACTCAACGGACCGTACAGCCGAGGTTGCTCAAAGCGCAGGAGCTACCGTGCTTTCCGAAGTGGAAAAAGGCTATGGACTAGCCTGTTTGAAAGGCATGGAATACATTTCGAAACAACAAATTACACCCGATATCATTGTTTTTTTGGATGGGGATTATAGCGATTACCCCGAAGAACTTACTAAAATTATAGCCCCGATAATCGAAGACGACTTGGACTTTGTTGTTGGAGCGCGTGTAAAAGAATTACGTGAAAAAGGTTCCATGACTTTTCCTCAGCGCTTTGGAAACAGCTTGGCCACTACCCTAATGAAATGGTTCTTTGGTTCTGAATTTACTGATCTCGGTCCGTTTAGAGCCATAAAATACAAGAAGTTAGAGGCTTTGGGGATGGTCGACAAGACTTATGGCTGGACAGTTGAGATGCAATTAAAGGTATTACAACGAAAATACACCTATATTGAGGTTCCTGTCCATTACAGAAACCGAATTGGAGTGTCAAAAGTTTCGGGAACCGTAAAAGGTGCTATCTTTGCGGGCATTAAAATTCTGGGTTGGATTTTTAAATACAGCATTAAAAAATGATACTTGAAACACTTGTAATTACGGTTTATTCAATTGCATTACTGCTTATCTTCATGTATGCATTGGCACAGCTTAATTTGCTGTTCAATTACCTTAGTGCGCGTAGAAAATGTGAAAAAAACTGTGAGAAATTCGATTTCGAAAATTCAGATGAAATTCCGTTGGTGACCATTCAGCTTCCTGTGTATAACGAAATGTATGTGATGGAGCGTTTGCTGAAAAACATTTCAGCATTGGAATACCCCAAAGATAAATTAGAGATTCAGGTGCTGGACGATTCCACCGATGAATCTTTTGAAACTACCGCCCTTCAGATAGAAAAATTACAAGCCACCGGACTCGATATTCAGCATGTAACCAGAGCGAATAGAGCGGGCTATAAAGCCGGTGCCCTAAAAGAGGGTTTAAAAACAGCTAAGGGAGAGTTTATAGCGATTTTTGACGCAGATTTCCTTCCGAAGCCCAACTGGTTAAAACGTACCATTCCCTATTTTAAAGACGCCGAAATTGGCGTAGTACAAACACGCTGGGGACATTTAAATCGCAATTATTCTATCCTAACCCGTGTACAAGCCTTTGCATTAGATGCTCACTTTACCTTGGAACAGGTTGGAAGAAACAGTAAGGGACATTTTATAAATTTTAACGGTACCGCAGGAGTTTGGCGACGTGCATGTATCCTCGATGCAGGAAACTGGGAAGGTGATACCCTTACCGAAGATTTGGACTTGAGTTACCGCGCACAACTTAAAAACTGGAAATTTAAGTACCTGGAAGAAGTTGAAACTCCGGCCGAACTGCCCGTAGTAATTAGTGCAGCACGCTCGCAACAATTTCGATGGAACAAAGGAGGGGCGGAAAACTTTCAGAAAATGGCAGGACGTGTAATTAAAAGTAACGACATGCCCTTTAAGACCAAAGTTCACAGTATTTTGCATCTGCTCAACAGTACGATGTTTCTCAACATTCTTATTGTGGCCATTTTAAGCATCCCCATGTTGTACATTAAAAACGAATACGAACATTTAAAAATGTACTTTTTTGTGATGAGTTTCTTTGTAATTAGCACCCTCATATTCTTTATATGCTACTGGTTTATGTACAAAAATATGTATGGCAGCGGATTTAAAAGTTTTATAAAATATATGGGAATGTTCATTACCTTCTTTTCTATTGCGATGGGCTTTTCGTTACATAATTCGGTTGCCGTACTCGAAGGACATATGGGTAAGAAAAGTGAATTTATACGTACCCCTAAATTCAACATCAACAGTTTAAAAGATAGTTGGAAGGGTAATAAATACCTAAAGAAGAACATTTCGCCTAACGTAATTCTTGAAGGTGCACTAATGCTTTATTTCGCCTTTGGGATGTATTCGGCCTTTGTAGTTGGGGATCAGGGTGGTGATTTCGGACTCTTTCCGTTTCACCTGATGCTCTTTTTAGGCTTTGGCTATGTGTTTTTTAAGAGTTTGGTGAGTAAGGTTTAAAAGGTAATTGCTACCTCCAGTATCTCATTGCCTCTTTTTACTTTAACCGAAGCTGTTTGTCCTTTCTCAAACAGGGATAGCGACTTCATATAGCTCATCATGTCGGTCACTTCGTGTTCACCCATTTTTACAACAACATCCCCTTTTTGCAATCCCGCTTTTTGAGCCGGTTTGTCTTCACTTACACCGTCAATTCGCATTCCTTTTCCGGTGAAGAGATAGTCGGGCACAACTCCCAAGGTCACTTTAAAATCGGGAACCGTTTCACTTTCGTTCTTTGTTTTTCTGAAGGCTAACTTGCCATTATCGTTTAAGTCGGTAATAATTCTGAAAATATAATCTGAAATCTTTTCCATTCCTTCATAATTCAGTTTTTCGGCATCGTCACCCGGTTTGTGGTAATCGCTATGTTGTCCGGTAAAGAAATGCAATACCGGAATATCCGAAACATAAAATGAAGTATGATCACTGGGGCCTATTCCGCTTTCGTGTTCGGCGATGGTAAGTCCTTCATTATTGGCAAACAAGGCTTGTTTAAAAACCGGGGAGGTCCCCACTCCATGTACGGCCAGAGTGTTTTCTGAATTCAAACGGCCCACCATGTCCATATTTATCATATAAGAAACCCGTTTCAAGTCGATGGTCGGATTTTTTACGAAATAATTGGATCCTAACAAGCCCATTTCCTCTCCGGAAAAGGCAATGAAAAGGTAATTGTGTTGTGCATCTTTTTGTTGCTGTAGTCTTTCAGCCAGATGCAAGAGTATCGCCACACCACTCGCATTATCATCGGCTCCATTGTGAATTGCTTCGCCTTCTCTATATAATGAACCGGCACCTCCCATTCCTAAATGATCGTAATGCGCACCAATAACTACAGTAGTTGTCGCTTTATTATCTATCCAACCCACCAGATTCATTCCTTGCGCAAGCGTATCTACAACGCTATCGACGACCTCAGCCTGTTTATGAGGGTCGGAACTCGGTTTAAAGGAAAAGGTTTGATAAAATCCCTGTGTACCTTTGGGTGTTAATTGTAAATCTTTAAATCGCTTAGCGATGTACTCGGCTGCAAGCCTCTCTCCTAAAGTCCCTGTTTCTCTCCCCTCCAGACTGTCTGAAGCTAAAATAGTTACGTCTTCTTCCATGGAAACAGAGTCCACGACCACTTTATTACATGAAAAAAATATGGAGATAAGAATTACTATAAAAAATGCGCGCATATTGTTACTTTTGCACAAAAGTAACGCTTAATATGAAAAACCTAGTATGTATTGCCATCTTGGCTGTGTTAATTTCTTGTAAAAACACTTCTGAAAACAATCAGGAAATCAATAAATCTGACGAAAACACTACATCCGAAACTATTACCATATCTCAAGATTCTCTCATCTATCCTGAAGAAAAGCATTTTAAAAACATGAGGCAGGTCACTTTTGGAGGTGATAATGCCGAAGCCTATTGGAGTTTCGACGACAAGCAATTGGTGTTTCAGTCCAACAACAAAGCCTGGGGCTTGGAATGCGACCAAATGTTTGTCATGAATGCAACCGACAATTTTAAAGACACGCAGCCCTCCATGATTTCAACCGGGAAAGGACGAACCACCTGTGCGTATTTTTTACCGGATAACAAGCATTTTGTCTACGCATCAACACATTTGGTTGATACAAACTGCCCCGAAGTCCCGCTTCGGAAAAACGGTAAATACGTATGGCCGGTATACGATTCGTTCGACATATTTGTAGCCGATTTACAAGGAAATATTACAGCACAACTCACTAATGAACCCGGGTATGATGCCGAAGCAACCGTTTCACCCAAAGGCGACAAAATTGTGTTTACCTCCACTAGAAGTGGCGATTTGGAATTGTACACCATGAATATAGACGGAAGTGATGTTAAACAAATTACAAACGAATTAGGATACGACGGGGGTGCCTTCTTTTCGCCCGACGGAAGTCAATTGATTTTCCGTTCATCGCGTCCAAAAACCGAAGCCGAAATTGCAGACTATAAAAATATGCTGGCTCAGGGGCTGGTGCAACCCACCGAAATGGAATTGTACATTTGTAACGCAGATGGTTCCAATCTAAGACAACTTACCAATTTGGGGAATGCAAACTGGAGTCCGTTTTTTCATCCTAGCGGAAAGAAAATCCTGTTCTCCAGTAATTTTGAAGCCGAAAGAGGTTTTCCCTTTAATTTGTACATGATCGATGTGGACGGTAAAAATCTGGAACGTATTACCCACGGTGAAACCTTCGATGCCTTCCCGGTATTTTCCAACGATGGAAAGTATTTGGTGTTCTCGTCTAACAGAAATAACGGTGGCGGGCGTGACACCAACCTATTTATCGCCGAATGGCAGGACTAACTTAAAAGCATGTTCGACTTTGTAAAATCACACCGAATCCCAATCCTTTTTGCCGCCATTAGTGTGGTGTTTTATATAAGTTTCGGGTACAATTTGGAACGAAGTGATTTTCTAAAGCTAAGCTTGTTGTACGCCGGATTATTTTTTTTGGCGTACAAGCTGATTCAAATTTCAAAAGACAGCTTTTGGTTGTTGGCAGGCTTCGGAGTAGTATTCCGATTGTTGTTTTTTACGAGTATCCCCAATCTTTCGCAGGATTTCTATCGGTTTTTATGGGATGGGCGATTGCTGTTACAAGGAGTGAGTCCGTATTTGTTTACACCACAAATGTATATGGACGCTACAATTTCGGTGGGTGCCGAAATTCCCCGGGCACAACTTTTGTATGAAGGTATGGGCGCCTTGAGTGCGGGGCATTTTAGCAATTATCCGCCTGTAAATCAATTATTCTTTGCCGTAGCGGCACTTTTTTCGGGGAAAAGCATAGTGGGATCGGTCGTGGTGCTTCGTGTAATTATGATACTTGCCGATCTTGGAATCTTATACTTCGGAAGGAAATTATTGAAAGTCCTTAATCTCAATCCCAATACTATTTTTTGGTATTTCCTGAATCCTTTTATTATTATCGAACTTACCGGCAACCTGCATTTTGAAGGAGTGATGCTTTTCTTCTTCATATGGGCTATCTACCTGCTTCATCAAAAAAAATGGCTTTGGGCTGCTGTTTTGGTGGGCCTTTCAATTTCAGTAAAATTAATTCCCTTGCTGTTTTTACCGTTGTTATATCAATACTTTATAAAAACCAGGGGTTCGAAAGCTTCAGGAGTTCTTTCATTGGTAAAATTTTATGCAGTAGTAGGGTTCACACTTGTCCTAAGTTTTGCACCATTTCTTTCTTCTGAATTTATTTCAAATTTTAGCGGAACAATCGGGCTATGGTTTCAGGAATTTGAGTTTAATGCCAGTGTGCACTATATTCTGCGGTGGATTAGTTTTAAAACCATAGGCTGGAATTTAATTGGTATCACCGGAAAGATCCTGCCAATTGTTGTGTTGCTCTTTGTACTCGGACTTACTTTTTTCAGAAAAAATAAATCAACTCAAGAACTTATCACGGCAATGGTTTGGGCGATTTCCTTTTATTTGCTGCTTTCCACGACAGTGCATCCCTGGTATTTGGCAACGCCTTTATTGCTTTCGGTATTTACCCAATATAGGTTTCCGGTGGTTTGGAGTTTGATGGCAGTACTGAGTTATTCGGCTTATACTGCCGAAGGATTTCAGGAAAATGAACTCCTTATAGCCATTGAATATGCAGTGGTTATTGGGTATGCGGTTTGGGAAATCTACTTCAGAAAAACAAAAAACGCTCCTAAAAAAGAAGAATTTCTTACTTCATAAATACAGTTTCTCCGTCTTTGAAGCATTTAAATTCGATTACATAGCCGTTGGGATCCTTCAAAAAGAAAGACTGATGCTCTCCATTTTTACCTGCAAGGAAGTTGGTGACGTCTATATGGACATTCGATTTTAGTTTTTGATACAACTTATTCCATTCGGCTGTGTCTAAAATAACCCCAAAATGAAACGAGGGCAACACGGTATTTTCAAAACCGTAACTGGCATAATCGAATTTAAATTTCCCCGATTTAATAAAGGTAATTTGATGGTTGAAAAGATTGATATCTACCCATTTTTCGGCACGTCTTCCAACTTTGGCACCAACAATGGATGTGTAAAATTCCTGCGTAGTCTTGGTGCTAACGCACGGCAATGAAATATGAAATCTATTGTCCATATCGAATCGTTTTAGCAGAAATTAAATTACGAAATATTTCTTAATCAAAATCATCTTCTCCCGAAGATTCGTCTTCAATTTCTAATCCCTCAGCCGAAGTATCTTCATCATCGAAATTATCGTCTTCGTCATAGTTTTCCATGGTGTCGGCCAGTCTCTGACTCACCTTCACAAGATAGATGGTGTCTTCGGTCTTTACTTCAACCGCTTCGATAATTTCATTTTGAGCATTTCGGAACACAATAATGTCATTCCCCTTATACCCATGCGGATACTTTTCAACCAGAAGGTCTAAAATTTCCTGAGTCAGTTTTTTAAAATCAACAATGACTCTTTTCAGTGTTGGTTGTTGCCCTTTCATAATTACATGTCTAATAGGTATGCAAAAATTAGTGGAGCTACAATGGTAGCATCACTTTCTATAATATATTTTGGGGTATGAATATCCAGTTTCCCCCAGGTGATTTTTTCGTTAGGCACTGCCCCCGAATAACTTCCATAACTGGTAGTTGAGTCGCTTATCTGACAGAAATAACTCCAAAAAGGAGTGTCTGTCCGCTCCATATCCTGATACAACATAGGCACTACGCAAATAGGAAAATCACCGGCTATTCCTCCGCCAATTTGGAAGAAACCAATTCCTTTTTTAGAATTATCGGTATACCAATCGGCTAAAAAAGTCATGTATTCAATTCCGCTTTTCATGGTAGAGGCTTTCAATTCGCCTTTAAGCACGTAGCTGGCAAAAATATTTCCCATGGTACTATCTTCCCATCCCGGGCAGATAATAGGTAGGTTTTTCTCGGCAGCGGCATACATCCAGGAATCTTTTAAATCGATTTCGTAATGTTCTTCCATCACCCCGCTGAGTAATAATTTGTACATATATTCATGCGGAAGGTATCGCTCACCTTTGGCTTCGGCATCCATCCATATCTTTACAATATGCTCCTGAATTCTTCTGAAAGCTTCTTCTTCAGGGATACAGGTATCGGTCACACGGTTGAGGCCCTGTTCCAATAGATCCCATTCTTCCTGAGGGGTTAAATCTCTGTAATTGGGCACTCTTTTGTAATGCGAATGCGCCACGAGATTCATGATATCCTCCTCCAGATTGGCTCCGGTACAGGAAATAATATGTACTTTATCTTGGCGGATCATTTCAGCAAAAATCTTCCCCAATTCGGCAGTACTCATAGCACCTGCAAGGGAAACCAACATTTTTGCACCGTTTTGCAATTGCAATTCATATCCTTTGGCAGCATCTACCAAAGCAGCGGCATTAAAATGCAGATAGTATTTTTGGATAAATTCTGAAATGGCTCCTTTTTTAGTAGTCATCTTCTTCGTCATTAAATTTTGAAATTTCTTTTTTCGATTCATGGAAGTTGCTTTCAAATTCATCTTCTTCATCGGTACCTACAAATTTATAGGTAAGCATTTTGTAATATAATTTTGCTGCCAGAAAATCTGAAGCTTTATCAACTGTATTTGGACACAATTCTACAATATCGAAACCTACTACATTTCTTTCGGCAAAAACCTGTTTCAGGAAATCGAGCGTTTCGTACCAAAATAGTCCGCCCGGCTCCGGAGTTCCCGTTGATGGCAAGATTGAAGGATCGAAAGCGTCCAAATCGAAAGTGATAAATACATTTTCTCCCAATGACTCGATCACATTATCTACCCAATAATCGTCCTTTGCCATTTCGTGGGCGAAGAATACTTTTTCGGTATCCATTACGCGAGTTTCGGCAACGTCCATGCTTCGGATACCAACTTGTATTAGATTGGTCGTCTGACTCGCTTCATATACTGCACAGGCGTGATTACAAGTTGAACCATCGTATTCCTTTCGCAAATCGGCATGCGCATCGATGTGTAATACTGTTAAATCGTCAAAACATTCATTAAAGGCTCTAATTGTTCCGATAGAAATACTGTGTTCCCCTCCGAAGATGGTTACAAATTTATTTCGGATAATATATTCCTTTGTTTTTTTATGGACAGCGTCGACCATTGCTTCAGGCGAAGCATTTTCAGTAACAGGATCTGCAAGATGAATTCCCTGTTTGTACACTTCGGTTTCAGTTTCAATGTCGTATAATTCCATGTTTTCGGAAGCGTGTAAAAAAGCCTGAGGTCCTTTATCGGCCCCTTTTTGCCAGGTGCTTGTTCCATCGTAGGGAACCGGAATTAATACAATTTTACTTGTCTCCAACGCCCCGTATTGTTGTGGGATGCCGGCATACGTTTTAGTGCTCATAACCTAAAATATTTAACAATTGTTTGCTTGTTTGTTGTTCTGAAAATAATTTTGTCGTGATGTTTCCATCCTTGTCTTTATTAATTAAAACATGCTTTGGCGAAGGAATTAGACAGTGTTGTAAACCGCCAAAACCTCCTATTGTTTCCTGATAGGCTCCTGTGTTGAAGAAACCTATATACAACGGTCTGTCTCTTCTGAATTTTGGTAGATAAATGGCATGCATGTTCTGTTCACTGTTGTAATAATCGTCACTATCGCAAGTAAGTCCACCCAATAAAATACGTTCGTACTCATCGTTCCACCTGTTAATTGCCAAAAGTATAAATCGCTTGCTAATAGCCCAGGTATCCGGCAAAGTAGTAATAAATGACGAATTAATCATATTCCACTTTTCACGGTCGTTCTGTTGCTTCTGATAAAGTATTTCATAAATCGCACCCCCACTCTCACCTACTGTAAAACTACCGAACTCGGTAAAAATATTAGGAACCGCAACATCGGCATCTTGACAGGTGATGTTTATTTGATTGATGATTTCATCGATCATATATTGGTAATCGTATTCGAAGGCTAGCGAGTTTTTTATAGGAAAGCCGCCGCCAATATTCAAGCTGTCTAAGGTTGGGCATATCTTTTTCAACCTTGTATAGACCGTAAGACATTTTACCAATTCGTTCCAGTAGTAGGCTGTATCGCGAATACCGGTATTGATAAAAAAGTGAAGCATTTTGAGCTCTACCTTTTTGTTGTCCTTGATTTGTTTTTCGTAGAAGGGAACAATGTTTTTGTAGCCAATGCCCAAACGAGAAGTATAAAATTCGAACTTAGGCTCTTCTTCTGAAGCGATGCGAATACCTACCTTGAATTTCCCTTTAATCGCCTCATTTAAGAGTCCGATTTCTTCGTAATTGTCGATTATGGGAATACAGTTTTTATGACCTGAATTTATCAGTCGGCCAATATTCTCGATGTATTGTTCCCGTTTAAACCCGTTACAGATTACATAAGTCTTATCGGTCACGCGTCCTTCTGCCTTTAGATTTTCAACTATATCTATGTCGAATGCCGAAGAAGTTTCTATATGAATGTCGTTCTCCAGAGCCTCATGCAACACATGTTTAAAATGTGAACTTTTGGTGCAATAGCAGTAATTGTAAGTGCCTTTATAGTTTTGCTTTTCGATGGCATCGCCAAACCAACGCTTGGCGCGATTTATATTTTCTGAAATTTTTGGTAAGTATGTAAATTTTAACGGAGCTCCATATTCTTCTACCAGAGCCATTAAATCGATCCCGTGAAATTCTAAAGTAGATTCGTTTAAGGTGAACTCTTCCTGTGGAAAATCGTAGGTCTGACTAATCAAGTCAATATATTTGGTATTCATGTTTTGCGGTTATTGAAATTTGAAATTAAGAATAATAATGGAAATACTTCAAGAAATGGGAAGTATAACAAAAATTTAACCTGAATATCAGATACGAATAGGGTTTAGCCAGTAGGCTAATCGTTGTTGTAGAAGTTCTCTGCCTGTTAACATAGTAAAAGCGGAAGCTAGCTTTAGAATTTGGTTATCCGCCTGGCGGACTGTCTTTGAATTTAACTTCCGATTCTTCAAAAACCCAAACATAGAAACAGGATTCAATTTGTTCAGCTAAATGCGGGACAAAAGAACTAAAAAAAATTGAAACGCAAAGTAATTTTAATTTTTTTTTGAAATGAAGATTTACAACATGGAAAAGAGCTCCACTTCGGCTTTCGATAGATGTTTCCAATTACCTCTGGGCAAATCCTTTTTGGTAAGATGCGCAAGTGTCACGCAATCTACTTTTACCAAATCGTACCCCAGATGTTCAAATATATTTCGAATCACACTATTCCCCATGTGTTTGATCTTTATACCCACTTCTTTTTTAGGGGCATTGGTGACATAACTCACCTCTTCTACATATATTTCTTTTCCTTCTATTTTTAAGCCTTCCGCGATTTTCTGAAGATCGGTTGGTTTTAAATTTTTATCGAGTTCGACATGAAACAAACGAGCCATTCCTTTTTTGCTCAATTTTTCCTTTAGTTGGTCGTCATTGGTAAACAATAGCAATCCGGTAGCATTTCTGCCCAATCTTCCTATGGGAGTAATACGTGCGTTGGTAGCATTGGCAACTAAGTCCATAACCGTATTTCCCTTACTATCGCTGGTAGTTGTTGCAAAACCTTTTGGCTTGTTCAATAAAACGTAAGTATTTGGTTCGGGGTTAATTCGACGGCCATCAAAACGTACATCGTCTTCAAGTTTCACCTGATAGCCCATCTCGTTAATTATTTTTCCATTAACTGTTACCAATCCTGTGGCAATATAAGTATCTGCTTCACGTCTTGAGCAGATTCCACTATTTGAAATGTATTTGTTTAAACGAATCCCATCCCTCTTTTTAACCGGCTTACTAACGGTATTTTGTCTTCCTGAAGGCCTGTTCGTATTTTCCTTTTTAAAGGGAGCATTTCCTCTGGCACTGCTTCTCTTCCTATTGTTATCCTCTCCTCGTCCCGAAGTCTTTCCTTTTCCACTTGTGTCTTGTCTGCTCATAATCTAATTTTTTGCAAAGATAGTGTAAGAAGTGGAATGCGCTAAGCTGAAAGTCAAAAGTTTATTGCGCAATTCAATCTTCAAATCCGATGGTAGATTGACGCTCTCTGTTTACAATTAACTTGGTGACATCAGGCCTTGAATAATGCCCAACCGGATCGAAGTTTTGACGTTCTTCGAGAACGCGATTAAAATCGAGGGTGTGGTAGATATTTCCTTCTTTATTAAGGACCGGCTTTACCAGCCATTCTCCGTCAGGGCCTGCGATACAACTTCCGCCGTTTGCCAGAATTTTCGGGGATTTCTCGAAAATCTTTTCCAAATGCGGCGTGTTTTGAGGGAAATCTTCAATTTTCATTAGAGCAGAAACCGAAATTACAAAGCTTCTCGATTCCCGGGCTATAAAACGGGTGATGTCCTTGGTGTTATGGTCGCTGCCGGGCCATACGGCCACGTGCAGGTCTTCGCCCTGCGCGTAGAGCGAAGCTCTTGGCAGCGGCATCCAGTTTTCCCAGCAGTTTAATCCTCCAACCGTAAATTGTTTTAGAGGATGTGTTCTCAATCCGTTGCCATCCCCCATAGACCATGTAAGCCTCTCGTCGTGAGTAGGTTGTAATTTGCGATGTACCGACTGAATTTTCCCGGAAGCATCAATATAGACCAAAGAAGCATACAAACTATGTCCTCCGCGATCTGTGGGGCGCTCGATTATTCCCAGATAGACAGCCATTTTATGTTGCTTCGCCAGCTCGCAGATTGCATCGAGATCTCCTTTTTCGATAGTAACCGCATTGCGAACATAATGCGCATGAAGTTCCTTATTGATTTTGGTATCCCACGCTGCACCATCTGTTAGTGCGAGCCAAAACGGATATCCGGGCAACAATCCCTCTCCAAAAACAATCAATTCGGCTTCGTTTTTAGCAGCTATGGTAATTTGCTTTTTAATTTTCTGAAGTGTTTCTGCCTTGTTTAGCCAGACAGGAGCTATTTGGGCGAGGGCAACTTTTAGAAGATTCTCTTTCATGGTAACAATTATAAAATACGATTCAGTAATACATCAACATCGATAAGTACAATACTGAAAACGCCAATTACGATAATAAATTTAAGGATATTATGTAAGATGACGTAATGTATTTTTTTTTCGGAATACCACAGGACAAGCAAGAAAACGATGAGGGACAAAATACTTCCGTAGAAAAAGTAATGCATATAGCCAATTTCAAATTTGGTAATCAGTAAAAAAGCGGGAAGCAGGGTGAGCAAACTTAATAAGGTAAGCATCCTCTTGGAAACTATTTCGCCGTATACCACGGGGATAGTACGATAATTCTGTGCCAAATCGCCTTGCAGATTTTCGAGATCTTTCACCAATTCACGCATGGAAATAATAAGAAAAAGGAAGGTAGCATGTACAAAAATTACCAAATCGAAGTTGCCGTAATAGATAAAGACCGCAAAGAAAGGTACAACCGCCAGGATTGCCGCAGTAATATTTCCAATAAAGGGGTATTTTTTCAGTTTATGCGAATAGAACCAGATTCCGAAGATATACAATGAAAAAAATACCACGGCTCTAAATGAAACGTAGCTGGCAAAAACAACCGATAAAAAATTGAAAATAAAGTAGGCCGATAATTTGGTGCGCTGACTCACCAGCTTGTCCAACATGGTTTTTCGCGGCCGATTGATTAAGTCCTTTTCGCTGTCGTAGAAACTATTGATAATGTATCCTCCTGCAATTGCCGAAGCAGATGCCAATACCAGCATTAACAAATTTATGTCGAAAAGCACTTTTTTAACAGGAAGCTTCGGAGCTAAAATATATACCGAAGTGAGGTATTGCGCCAGTACAATAACCAAAATGTTGTAACCACGAATGATTGAAAACAAACTGAAAAACTTTATTAAAAAGTGTTTTTGTTTTCTGGTGAACATCCTTAAGTAAATTTAGAAATCTTCGCAGTGTCTACTGCATTCAGAAATTATAAACTACCTCGAGCTTATAATCTTTAAGGGCTTTACGTGCCTCGTCTATGTCTTCGGTGAAACCTAGCATATAACCACCGCCGCCCGAACCGCATAACTTTAAATAGTAGGCATTGGTTTCGATTCCCTTTTTCCAAAGTTTGTGAAATTGCTTCGGAATCATAGGTTTAAAATTGTCAAGTACTACTTTAGAAAGTTGCTTGATATTTCCAAAGAGTGAATTTACATCTCCTTGAAGAAAATCCTCCACACAGGCATCAGTATGCTTTACAAATTGATCTTTCAGCATATTTCTGAAACCTTCCTGCTTCATATTTTCCATAAAAATATGCACCATTGGGGCGGTTTCTCCCGTAATTCCACTATCCAACAAGAAAACGGCACCCTTGCTGTTTTCAGTTTGGGAAGGAATCCCTGCCGGTTCAATATTATCCTGTGAGTTGATAAGGATAGGTAAACTTAAGTAACTGTTCAACGGATCCAACCCTGAAGATTTTCCGTGGAAAAAAGATTCCATTTCGGCAAAAATTCCTTTGAGCTGTAACAACTTGTCACGCGTCAAATTTTCAAGCACAGTGATTTTATTAGCAGCGTACTTATCATAGATTGCTGCAACCAGTGCACCGCTACTTCCTACCCCATATCCCTGAGGAATACTTGAATCGAAATAGAGACCATTATCAATATCTTTTAATAAAGCATCCATGTCGAAATTAACCAGGTGGGGTTTTTCGGTTTGAAGCTGTTGTAGATAAGAGGCGAAGCGTTTTAAATTTTCATTCGACTTGTGAGTAGCGACGGTTTTGTGGGTATCGATTTTTAAAGCTCCTTTGTAAAAATTATAGGGAATTGAAAGCCCTTTGGAATCTTTTATAATACCGTACTCGCCGAATAATAAAATTTTTGAATAGAAGAGGGGACCTCGCATAGGCTTTATAACAATGGTTTGTTAAAAGTAGTGTTTTTAACCAATAAAATAAAATACACGGCAAAGATATAGCTTCCTTTTTAAAAATAAAGGTATCTCGATCTAAAAAAAGGCTTAAATATCAGATATGTAGTATATTAGTAACTAATACCGTATAACCATGAAAACAACATTCCTTCTCTCTGCTTTAGTATTTTTAAGTTTTCAGATGTCATTGATAGCCCAATCCCATGTTTGGAATGGAAGTGCCGGAGATCACGACTGGTTTAACGCGGTCAATTGGGATGCCGGAACGGTTCCCACAATATCAAGTGAGGTCCTAATTCCCACCGGTTTCTCGGTGGAAATTGAAGCAGCTGCGGCTACGGCAAATGCTATAATACTTGAGGGAATTTCAACGCTTACACTGAGAAACAACCTATCGATGGCAGGATCGCTAACTATTGCGGCAGGGTCTAACCTCAACTGGCTAAAAGGAATTATAAGCGGGAGTGGTACGGTTGATAATTCCGGACTGATTCAGCTTGAATCTACAGAAGATAAAAAGTTAATGAACACGACATTAAATAATTACGGAGCTATTTATATTACCAATTCGAATATAATTCGCCTCGAGCAAGCTGCCGTCATAAATAACTTCGAACCGGCTGCTATAGATATTTTGAGTAACGGAGGTCTCACGCAAAACGAGGTGGGAAATACCATAAATAACTACGGAAATATCAGAAAACTTGACGACGGCAGTGGATCCGGGTCTTTTTATATGATATACGATATGAATAATTACGGCACTATTGACGTAGCCGACGGACATCAGTTTTTGTTCTTAGTCACCTCAGCAAATCTTAACAATACTACCACCGGTATTTTGCAAGGACGTGGGACTTATGACATCACTGCCACCTTTGTCAACAACGGTACTTTTTCCCCTTCCGGAAGTGATAATGTAGGCACCCTGGATGTTGTCAACAACTTTACGTTTTCGACCAATTCGATATTGGAAATTGACATTGCGGGCAATACTCCGGGAGAATTCGACGTGATGCAAGTAGTTGGGTTTCCCGATTTAGAGGGAACTATCGATATCAATCTTAGCTATGCACCCGAAATTGGCGACGAATATGGAGTTATTAGTGCGAATAACATTCAGTCATGTAATCTGGCGGATTATGTGTATGCGACTTTTGAAGGATTTGAATACACCTTTATCGTATTCTGTAATTCCACGAATGTGACACTGCGAATGGTTGAAATAAATTTGGCAGCACCCGATTTTACTTCCGAAAAAATTGAATTTTATGCCTATCCCAATCCGTCGCAAGGCATAGTGCAATTTAAGTTTCCGGCCGAGTTAATTCAAAATCATTCCGAAGCAATTATCACAATTTCAAATTATTTGGGACAGATACTTGAGGAGATCCCTATCGATTCAGATTTGGCTCTATTGAATACTTCAAAACTAGCTGCCGGAATATATTTAGCGCAACTTACTTCAGAAAAAGGAAGGCTGGCTTCCACAAGGCTAGTGATTCAATAATTAAAGTGGAACCGCTCCGGAACCGGTCATATCGACAATAAACTCCCCGTTTTTACAGAAGGGCTTTAATTCGGTTTTTATAAAGTTGAGCACCGAAACTTTTTCACCTTCTGGATAGAGCACATGTACATTGGCACCGGCGTCTAAGGTAAAGCAGACATTGCTGTTGGTTTCTTTTCTGAACGTCCAAATCCTGTTAATAATTTCCAGCGTATTGGGTTTCATCAAAATAAAACCGGGTTCAGATGTAAGCATCATGGCATGTAATGACAGTGCTTCCTGTTCCACAATTTTTATAAATTCCGAAAGCCTTCCGTTTTCAAGAATAGGAATGAGTTTGGAAAGGTTGTCATTGGCTTGTTTGAAGCGTTGTGCTGCAAAAGGATGTTCATGCATTAGATTATGACCCACCGTACTGCTCACCTGTTTTTCGCCTTTATCGACCAACAAAATCGTGTCCTGATAATTTTTAAAATTATCATGGACTACATACGGATATTTTATTCCGAAGAGATTGCTACTACCTTCAATATGCTCGTGTGCTCCCCAAACAATAAGGTCGCCTTCAATGCTTCGGCAGGCACTCCCCGATCCTAATCTTGCTAAAAATGAAGCTTTTTGCTTTGTCTCCTCGAGCGCAGTCGAGAGGTTTTTGCTCATTCGTTTTTCCATTTCAACCAAACAACAAGCCAACGCACTCATTCCGCTTGCTGAAGAAGCTATGCCGCTACTATGCGGAAAACTGTTGGAAGTTTCAATCTTGAAGCTATAGGTTTTCAGAAAAGGTAAATACACCTCAACCCTTTCAAAGAATTTTAAAATTTTGGGCTCAAATCCCTCTTCTCTTTTTCCGTCGAGATACACTTCAAAATCGAATTCCTGTATCTCCTTTTTCTGAAATGACAATTGGGTTTTAGTAAAACAGTTACTAAGTGTAAAGCTGATGGAAGCATTTTTGGGAAGCTGTTCTCCATACTTTCCCCAATATTTTACAAGCGCAATATTACTGGGAGCCTTAAAGCTTACACTCCCATGGTCAAGGGTATTTTTATACGATTTCGGAATAAAGGTCGCTTCCGTCATTGAGTTTATTTTCTTTAACAAAATTAAAATTCTTTTTCATCTAAGCGATGACAATTCGAAAATGTTTCGATGTAAGGTAAACAACACCTGATTTTGCCCAAAATCTATTTTCAGAAAATACCAACACTTTACCCAATTATGCTTTTTATAACGTAAAGAATAAAATTATGAAAAGCTTATCTCTATTTATTTTTATGCTCTTCTGTGCTGTTACTTTTTCCCAGGTAGGAATCGGTACCACCACACCGGATGCTTCATCTGCATTAGATATTACAAGCACGAGTGCCGGGATATTGGTGCCGCGAATGACCGAGGCCCAGCGTACAGCAATCACAACCCCTGCTACAGGGCTTTTAATCTATCAAACCAATAATGCCACAGGATTCTGGTTTTTTGATGGATCGGTTTGGATGAATTTATCGACCGGAGCCAATGGAGAGTTCCAGAGTCTTTCAGGCATTGTACAAAATACATCAAACATTGGATCAGATGATTTTGTATTCGGAAGTACTACGCTGTCAGGTTCTGGCGCCCGTTTTTTCTTCGATAAAAGCAAAGCAGCCTTTAGAGCCGGAGAGACAGGCGGAACTGAATGGGACGACGCTAATGTGGGTGCAGGCTCCATCGGACTCGGAGCAGGAGCAGAAGCCTCCGGAGATTATTCGTTTGCAGGACTTTATGGGGTGGCCAGTGGCGCAAATTCAATTGCCCTTAACGGAAACGCCAGCGGTGGAGGGGCTATCTCCATTTCCGGTTCCGCAGCCGGCGAAAACTCCATGGCACTCCTGGGAGGCACTACTACTTCCGGCGCTGCACAAGGGGTAGCCATAGGTTTTAATTCAAGTAGCGAAGCTCTTGATGCTTTTGCTATTGGTAATGCTGCTGAAGCATCCGGAAATGGAGCAATTGCATTAGGTGAAAATGCCAGTGCTTCCGGTGTAGGTTCAATTGCAGTTGTCAATGGTATCGCTTCAGGATCAAGTTCGTTTGCAGGACTTTACGGGACGGCCAGTGGAGGAAATTCAATTGCCCTTAACGGCAACGCCAGCGGTGCCGGAGCCATCTCCTTTTCCGGTTCCGCAGCCGGCTTAAACTCCTTAGCTGCTATGGGAGGAACTACTACTGCCACCGCTCAACAAGGGGTGGCTATAGGGAATAATTCAAGTAGCGAAGCTCTTGATGCTTTTGCTATTGGTAGTGGTACTGAAGCTTCTGCAAATGGAGCAATTGCACTGGGTGAAAATGCTAGAGCCTCCGGAATAAGTTCAGTTGCAGTTGCCAATGGTATCGCATCAGGATCAAGTTCATTTGCAGGACTTTACGGGACGGCCAGTGGCGCAAATTCAATCGCTCTTAACGGCAACGCGAGTGGTGCAGGAGCTATCTCCTTTTCCGGTTCCGCAGCCGGCGAAAACTCCTTGGCTGCTATGGGAGGAACTACTACTAACGCCGCTCAACAAGGGGTGGCTATAGGGAATAATTCAAGTAGCGAAGCTCTTGATGCTTTTGCTATTGGTAGTGGCACTGAAGCTTCTGCAAATGGAGCAATTGCACTGGGTGAAAATGCCAGAGCCTCCGGAATAGGTTCAACCGCCGTTGCCAATGGTATTGCATCAGGATCAAATTCATTTGCAGGACTTTACGGGACGGCCAGTGGCGCAAATTCAATTGCTCTTAACGGCAACGCAAGCGGTGCAGGGGCCATCTCCATTTCCGGTACCGCAGCCGGGGATAACTCCATGGCACTTTTGGGAGGTACTACCGCGGCCGCAGGAAGTGAAGCCGTTGCCATAGGATTTGGAGCGGAAAGTTCTGCCAATGGAGCTATGGCTATTGGCGGACAAACACAAGCGTCGGGCCAAGATGCCATTGCTCTCGGGAATAATGCATCGGCCTCCGGCATGCGTGCAACCTCTATCTCGAACGGGATTGCATCCGGTAACGACTCCTTTGCAGGACATTACGGAACGGCAAGCGGAAACAACTCCATTGCGTTTAACGGAAGCGCCAGCGGTGCAGGAGCCATCGCAATTTCCGGTACCGCAGCAGGGAACAGCTCCATGGCACTCTTGGGAGGTACAACCACAGTGGCGGCAGGAGGTGAAGCCGTTGCCATCGGATTTGGTGCGGAAAGTTCTGCCAATGGGGCTATGGCTATTGGCGGACAAGCACAAGCGTCGGGCCAAGATGCCATTGCCCTTGGAAACAATGCAACGGCCTCCGGCATGCGTGCCACCTCTATCTCGAACGGGATTGCATCCGGTAACGACTCCTTTGCAGGACATTACGGAACGGCAAGCGGAAACAACTCCATTGCGTTTAACGGAAGTGCCACCGGTGCCGGGGCCATCGCGATTTCCGGTACCGCAGCCGGAGATAGCTCCATGGCACTCATGGGAGGTTCTACCACAGCGGCGGCAGGAGGTGAAGCAGTTGCCATTGGCTTTGGAGCAGAAAGTTCTGCCGATGGCGCCATTGCAATTGGTAGTGAAGCAAGAGCATCGGGACAGAATGCTGTTGCTTTAGGGACCGATATCACCGCGATTTCTTATGCTGAAACCGTAATAGGCTATATTAATGCGTCCTATGTACCTTCGAGCACGACAACAGCAGTTGGGACCGACAGGCTCTTTGTAGTTGCAAATAATACCCCGAACAATGCATTGAATGTTCTAAAGAATGGTAGAATGGGGATATCCAGACTTCCTTCAACAAATATGCTTGAAGTAGAAGGTGGCGCTTCCAAAACAACGGCCGGTGACTGGCTCGCCAATAGTGACTCACGACTTAAAAAGAACATTTATACATATTCTGAAGAAGAAGCTTTGAATGCACTCTTGAAACTAAGAGGAGTGACATATGAATGGAATGATGATAAGACCGGGAGCAAACGTCCTGAAGGCATACAATATGGTTTTATTGCTCAGGAAATTAAAGAAGTGTTTCCTCATAACGTGGAAATAGATAATTTAGGGTATTATCAAACAGCTTACGGAACTTATGATGCGCTATATGTACAAAGTATAAAAGCACTTAATGCAAAAATTGAAAAACTTTCAGAAGAAAACGCAGTTCTAAAAAAAGAACTCCAAACTATTTATTCGATACTAAAAAATATAGAGTCGCCTGACAGGAATTTTTCTTCGGAAATAATTGAAAAACGATGACATTTCAAAAAAACTACGATGTATACTAAAATCCCTTACTAATGAAATCCACAACCCTACTTTTAGTCGCCTTAGGTGTTTCGCTACATAGCTGTATGGATGTGAAACCTTCCGAAAGTTTTTTGAGCGGAAACGACTCGCAACAGAATAATAATTCTACAGAAGGTATCCGGGAGTTACTCACAACTGGGATGGCAAACGTTGAAAAAACAAAGTTCCATGAGATTAGAGATCCCAATAATGGAATGATCCAGGCCCGGTCTCCAATTCCTGCAAGCTGGAGCGTAAACAACCCCAATGATCCCGTTTATATAGATGGTCCTAACGGATTAAAAATATACAAAACCGAAACCAATCAGTATGCCTGGTCCAATGATCCCTTTATGCAGCAATCCATTCAAATGAGCGGAAAAACCCTGGCAGCGCCTTTAAGTACCCAACAAATACTTCAGCAATACATTTTACCAAGCGCGCAATCTCAAGGATACAGTCTTATTAAAAGTTATCCATTACCCGAAGTCCAAGGATTTTGGGAACGATTTGCCACCGGCATGCCCAATACGGGAAATCAAAGAAAAATCGAGGCATTGGGTTCAGATTGGAATACCGGAACAGGCACTAAGGCCTTTATTATTTTGTTGAAAATGGAAACCATTTCTCCTCAATCTATGGTATGGATGTTAAATACTACAGAAATGGAAGTTAATTCCGATGATTTTGATGAAGCCAAAAACGCCTATTTATATGCCACAGCGAATACCCAAATTAATCCGCAGTGGGTTGCCTATGCCAATGGCAAGTTGGTGGGTGACATACAACGTACAGAAAGTTTTTGGGCCGATGCCTCCGCGAAAAGTGCAGCAGCACACCGTCAACGTATGCAAGCAATTGCGGCACAGGGAAACGCCGCAAAAAGTATTGGCGATACCTATAGTGACATATTAGATATTAGTCACAAAGGCTATCTCAATCGAAGTAATATAAACAGTGCGGGACACACCAAAACAGTTAATTCTATTACCGGCACTGCCCTAATAGGAAATCACGAAACAGGCGAACATTACAACGTACAATCCGGCAATAATCATTATTGGGTTAGTAATGATGGCTTGTATATAGGTACTGATAATTCATTATTTGATCCCAGAATAGACAATAGAACCAACAATAAAGAATGGACAAAATTTGCTGTTGAGCAATAAAAAAATTACTATCTTTCTTCTATCTACACAAGATGGGGAAAGTAAAAAACATTGACCGACAGTTTCAGTTAATTGCCGATATAAAGACCAATGATGAATCGGTTTTAAGGCAATTGTACACCACTAATTACCCTAAGACCGAAAAATATATCTTAAAGAACAACGGTACCATGCCCCAAGCAAAGGACACATATCAGGAAGCATTTATTGCAGTTTGGAAAAACATAAAGGAGGACAAGTTTGTTCCCCAAAACGAAACGGCCCTGCAAGGATACCTGTATCAAATTGCCAAAAATAAATGGCTGGATTACCTGCGATCGGCTGCATTCAAAAAAACAATTCATTTGTCTTCTCAATTCAGTGAACCCTATGAAGTTGAAAGTGCCGAAACGCTTGCTATGACTGAAGAAAAAAATAAACAATCGCAAATTTCAGAAGCTTTTAAACAATTGGGAAATGAATGCAGAAAACTGCTAACTACCTTTTATTACGACCAACAAAGTTTACGTGAAATTGCGTCTGTTTACGGTATTGCCGAAGCTTCGGCAAGAAATAAAAAGTACAGATGTCTGCAAAAATTAAGAGACATAATCCTTGCTCCAAAACAATAAACAATCGTGGAAGAACACAACAACATATCCCAAGAACTTCTGGAAACCATCGAAAGGTTTATAACCCGATCGATGGACAAAGAAGAATACATACTTTTTGAAAAAAGAATGGAGGCAGATCCGGTGCTTCGGCAACAGGTGAACGATTTACGGATCATTCTTTCCGGACTTGAAACCTCAATTCTCAAAGAAAAAATGAATGCCTTTCACAAGGAAATTTCATCAGAAAATTCCAAAGAAAAGAAAGTACGTCCCACCATTAAGAAAATAAAAAAATCGAAATATCCCGTATTTGCAATAGCAGCAGTATGTGTTGCACTATTTGGCACTTTTTATTTTATGAGTTTGGACAGTACATCGGAGAAACTATTTTCAAAATATTTCATCGCTGATCCGGGATTACCCACAACCATGAGTTCCAACTCCAACTTCGATTTTTACGATGCCATGGTCAATTACAAGAGGGAAGAATATACAATTGCTATTGCTAAATGGGAAAAACTTTCAGAAGAAAAAATTGACAATGACACTTTAAATTATTATCTGGGAGTTTCTTATCTGGCGCATGGAGACAGTGAGAAAGCTTTGAACTATTTGGAAACATTGGGAGCCTATCCCGAGAGTATGTTCGCAGAAGATGCCATCTATTACAGAGCATTGGCGTTGATAAGATTAGGCGAAACCGCTAAAGCTTCAAAATTATTGCAAGCCTACCCAACTGTAAAGAACGATCAATTACTATTCGATTTAAACAAAAATAAATGATCCGGCTGGTTGCACATGGATATCCAATTCTATTACTGGCAATATTGTGTTGTTGCAACTTGTCTTTTAGCCAAGAATCACATTTTGCCGGACCCCATTATATCGAAAAGCTTATTGAGCAAAAAAAAATAGAAGAAGCCAATAAATTGTTGACTTCAGAAATAGCTGCATTTAAAGCACAAGGTAATTATGATACATTGGTCAGCTATATCCCGCTGTTAGGTAATGCTTCTCTGTCCCTTAATAATATACCGGGCGCTACAGAAAGAGCGCATAGATTGGTTCTGGAAATTAAACCGTTCGTTACACCGCATTTATATGCAAAAGCGCAGGTAGAACTAAGTAATCTTTACTTTACAGCCAGACAAAACGACAAAGTTTTGGAGGCGTGTTTAGAAGGCTTGAAATATGTAGGACAAGGCAAATCTTCGGACAGGCTGCTGCTTTCTACATTGCATTACAATATTGGAACTGCTCATCTTAATTTGGGGGCTTTAGTTGAGGCAAAAAAACATCTCATTTCTGCCAAGAGAGTTTTGGATAAGGAATCCGGTAAAAATTTAAATGAGTATTATAATATTTATAATTCTACCGGGAGGTATTATGCAAGTATTTCACAATTAGACAGCTCCACCTATTATTATAAAAAAGCAGTGAACACTCTCGGTAAAATGGATAGTACCGAAGTGAACCGAGATTATTGGAAAGCCATTGTAAACAATAACATTGCATTGAACTTACAAAATGTAGGGAACACCCAGCAAGCAATAGAGTATATTAAAAATTCAATATCCGATTATAAAAAATTCATGGTCGTTGCAACAGACTCGACTAAGAAACTCAGGGCACAAAAGTATCGTCTGGCTACAATTGATAATCTGGGGACATTTTACCACGGACTTGGTGAATTCAATATGGCTTTAGAGTTGATGGAATATTCCTATCGTGAAAAAATAAAACTTCTGGGGTCAAATGATCCCAATGTCGTTTTTTCACTCGCCATATTGGGACATGGTAATCTAAGTGCTAAAAACTATGAGGACGCAGGTGTATATTTGGATAAGGCGTTGGAGTTAATCGATGAAAATCCTTCAAATTATTCACTTTTACACAGCTATACCCTTGCACTTAGAGCTTCTATATTTGAAGCATTAGAGCAATGGGAACAAGCTGAAGAAATGTATAAAAAAAGTGAATCGCTATATATGCAATCGTTTGACGGCACCTACTCAAAAGACTATCTGGATACCATGATCAACATGTCTCTTTTTTATTCAAAAAGAGGCAAATCAGAAAAGGCATTGACATTAGCTAACACAGGCTACCGAGTTACCCAAAATGAAAGGTATCAAAATGATCTGATACATTTTCATCACATTCAGAATATGGCAAATGTCCATTTTGAATTAAAAAATTATCCTGAAGCTTTACAATACAGTGATGAGGCACTAAACTTCTTCGAGCAAAATTCCTTTACTTCAGCCTCACTCTCCGATTCTATTCAGATTGAATTTATAAAACCCCGTTCGCTACTCATTAACGCAAAATCCAAATTCCATCTCCAGGAAAAGAAATCGGAGGCTTTTTTAAAGAATATTTTGGCTCAGGTGGAAGAAGGCGTTACTATCTTGGAACGTCGAAAAACCCTTATTAAAACCCCCGAAGATTTGCAGATTCTTATAGATGACAACAATGACCTTTTCAGTTTTATAAAACAAATCCGTTTAGACCTCTACGAAATTACCAAGAATGACTCCTATTTATTAGGGCTCATTAATGCCCACGAATCCGGAATTTACAATCGTATCCGATCCAGATTGAACATTCGAAACGATATATCATTTGCCAATGTCCCCAAGGAGATTTTAAATAAGGAAATACAATTAAAAAAGAAGCTCGCTTCGGCATTGGAAACATCAAAAATTAACAATTTCAGCACCTTCTTTGATGCAACCGCCAATTGGGAAATCTTTCTGGATTCTTTAAAGCATGCCTATCCAAAGTATTATAAAATGCGGTACGGGACCATCGAAAAACCATTGGACCAACTGCAAGAACACATTCCAAAAACTGTAACAGTAGTGAGGTATTTTTTTATCGATGAGAATTTGTATGCTTTTGTAGTTTCTTCTTCTGAAAAAAAACTCTATCCTCTGGAGTTTAAAGCTGTAAAAGAATACATTCCTCAACTTGTCGATAACAATTTTGATGTAAAAAAGGTAAGTCCGAAGCTATTTGAACTCTACCAAAGTCTTTGGAAACCTTTCGAAAAAGATATTAAGACGGAAAGAATAATTATTATCCCCGACAGAGAGTTGTTCAATCTCAGTTTCGAATTGCTGACTCCTGCTCCTATCAATTCATTTGCCGATTTGAGCACCAACAGCTTACTGGCCAAATATATTATTTCCTACAATTTCAGTTTATTGTTGCAAATGGGGTATGAATCAAAAATGAATATCTATTCGGAAAATTTTGTAGCCTTTGCGCCCGAGTTTTCTGAAAAGATGAAAGAGGAATATGTTCTTGCCATTACAGATTCTGCTTCCATAGATAGAAACTATTTAACACTACTACCTCAACCTTTCAGTCTCGATATAGTAAAAAGGTATTCGAAAATGTTCGAAGGGAGTTCTTTTATTAATGAAAAGGCTTCAAAACAGCTTTTCCAAAAAAACGCCGGAGAGCATAAAATAATTCATATTGGGACTCATGCCGAATCCAACAATGTAAGTCCCGAACTTTCCCGTCTCATTTTTGCAAAAAATATTTCCGAAGCAAACATAGATGATAACTTTCTCTATACCTACGAGATTTACGATCTTAATCTATCCTCACAATTAGCAATTCTAACGGCTTGCGAAACCGGAAAACCAACCTATCAGGCAGGAGAAGGAATGATTTCATTGGCTCACGCCTTTACCTATGCCGGAAGTGAAAGCATTCTTACAAGTCTATGGAAAATAGACGAAAAATCCAGCGCACTAATACTGGCATCCTTTTACGACAACCTGGCAAAAGGAATGCCTAAAGATAAGGCCTTAAAAGAAGCCAAGCTTACCTATTTATCGACTGCGCCGGGAAGGTCCATCGCGCCTCAATACTGGGCCGGTTTAATTATCATGGGCGATACTACTCCTCTTGAACTTACTACGAGCAGCCCAATGTGGTATTGGTGGGTGGGTGGTTTGTTATTGGTCTTATTCCTTCTCTACTTTTTTTGGTTTCGCAGGACAAAATCATAAAAATTTTCTACAAAGGTGATGACATATCACCTTCTCTTTCGATGTACTAATAAAGCACCCTGATTTTGCCCAAAATCTGCTTCTTAGAATTAGCATTGATTCCTGCTTATGCTTTTTTAAAGTTTAAGTCATGAAAAAATTAGTATTCCTAGTATTGTTCTTTTCTGCTTCTTCTTACGGACAAGTTGGAATAAATACCACTACACCTAAAGGAGCTTTGGATATTGTTTCCAATAATCTTGGGCTTGTTTTACCTAGGGTAACCCAAATAGAAGACGTTACCAACAATAATTCAGGTCTTGCGGAAAACGGGACCATTGTATATGATGAATCTCGCAACCAAACCTGCTTTAGAATCTCAAGTACCTGGATATGTATTGCAAACGATGCCAGTATAGCAGTCACTACACCGGCACTCGGTACGCCACCCCTTAAAGCTCCTATAGTTAAAAAAGACCATTATAACACCCTTAAAAAGCAGGATCGATAATGAGAACTTTAAATTTCATTGTGTTACTAATACCTTTTTGTCTATTTGGACAAATTGGTATAGGAACCTTAGCTCCAAAAGGGGTGTTGGACATTTCTTCTAGCGATACCGGGCTTGTCATCCCAAGGGTAACAAAAATTGAAGATGTCACCGATGGTAATGGTAATGAGCCAATCGATGGAACAGCTGTTTACGATATTTCCAGAAATAAAACCTGTTTCAAGATAGATGGTGAATGGGTTTGTATTGACGATTTGGGAAATATTACAGTGGTGGATATATATACCTGTGAATCTTTCGTTTATTTAAAGCCGAGTAATGCAGAATCTCAAGATTACTTTGGATCTGTTATTGCTTTGAGTCAGGACGGGACTATATTGGCAGTGAGCCACGCTGGAGAAAACAGCAATGCTACTGGCATAAACGGAGATGACTCTAATAATTTGGCAACTACTTCCGGCGCTGTTTTTATTTTTTCCAAAAGCAACGGCATCTGGAGTCAAGAAGCTTTTATTAAAGCCTCTAATACCGATACCGGAGATCTATTCGGATTTTCGATGGCACTTAATGACACTGGAGATGTTTTAGCGGTAGGAGCAAATAATGAAGATAGTGCATTTCAAAATAATCAAGCAGATAATTCCATTACCAATGCCGGGGCAGTCTATATTTTTCGTAAAAGTGCAGGATCCTGGAGCCAAACAGCTTATATAAAAGCTCCTATAATAAGTGCTAGTAACAACGGAAATGGTACTGGGGAAACATTTGGAGCTAGTATCGATTTTAATTCCGATGGCACTATCCTAGCGGTGGGAGCTCCCTATGATGACAATCCAAATCCGGGCATCAATCCAAATCTTAATGCTTCTTCAACTCAGTTTTATGGCGGAGTATATCTTTATAGCTACAATGGTTTTCAATGGCAATTCGATGACTATATTAAACCTGCCATAGTAGGTCAGGACTATTTCGGAGCAAAGGTAAAACTGGATGATGTTGGCGATCGACTTTTTGTATCGGCGACAATGGAAGGAAGCAATTCAACCACTATTAATTCTGGTGCGAATTTAAACAATCTCTTTAGAGCGGGCGCTGTATACGCCTTTGTAAAAAATGCAGGTGTCTGGAGTCAAGAGGCCTACATAAAACCATGGGCGATAGATGCACAAGATTATTTTGGATCTCAAATCGATATTAATGACGACGGAAGTGTGTTGGCCGTTGGTACTTTTAATGAAGACAGTAATGCCATTGGGATAAACGGCAACCCTAACGATAATAGCCAGGCTAATTCAGGAGCTGTATTTACATTTACCCGCAGCGGAATAACCTGGTCACCTCAAACATATATAAAAGCTCCCTTCGCTGTAAGTGGGTGGTTTTCACACAACCTATCCTTATCTTCCTCAGGTGAAAAACTCTTTGTAGGGGCGCCATTGGAATCAAGCGATGCTATGTGTTTTGATGGAGATTATTCCAACACCAACCGGTCCGTTTCGGGTGGAGTATTTTTATATGAATTTGATAATTCAAACTGGATATTATCCCGCTATATTAAAGCACCTAACCCTGATTCTGGAGATTGGTTCGGAGAGATTCTAGGAATTTCACCCAATGGTAATTACTTAACAATTGGGGCCCGACGTGAAGATAGCATAGATTACTCTCAAACTAATAATTCATTGGATGTTGGTGCACTATATATAGTTGATTGATAAAATAATAGAACTTTTTGTTAAATAGAAAAATGGTGTTGCATTTGGTGTTCCATAGCCTATGAAAGAAAAACTACTCACTGTGGGGAGTGATGTACCTAACTTTTAAAAATGGGTTATGGAGCCAACTGCTTCGAATAATAAGCTTTCTAATAAACGTAACTGTTAAATTAAATAGCAAAAAGATGATTTATAGTAACGAAAAACAATGCAACAGGCATATTAGAGCTTTTAAGAGGCTTTGCATAGAGGAAAAGAAATTCTTGGATAACCTAAGTCTTAAAACTACAGCCTGTGAAATTGGCATTAGTACAGGGCATTTATCGCGAATTATTAATACCGAAATCAATATAAGTTTTTCAGATTATATCAATGTATTGCGTGTTGAAGAAGCAAAAACCTATTTAATCAATCCAAAATTCTCAAAGTATACCATTGCGGCTATTGGATTGGAAGCAGGTTTTAATTCTAAATCTACGTTTAACGATTCCTTTAAAAAAATCGCGGGATGTACTCCTTCCGAATTTAAAAAAGGACATCTCAATTAGTACAAATTTTCATGATATGTGAATATCTCGGACATTTTATCCTAAAAGTAAAATTACTTTTAAAACGCTTAAAATTCAGAAATGAAACCTGTTTCTGAAGATTTTTTCTTCCCCTCTTTTTTAGGCAATGAAAATTATTTGATGACATTTTTAAGCTACATCGATGCAATAATATAATCCTTAAACTAACATAGTATGAAAACCAAGATTACTTTACTTATATTTTTAATCGGGATACTACAAGCCTTTTCTCAAGATCCCGCCATAGTATGGCAAAACACCATTGGTGGAAGCGATGGTGATTTTTTAACCGCTTTCGAACCTACTGCCGATGGCGGTTATATTCTGGGAGGATATTCAACATCAAACATTTCAGGTGACAAAACAGAAAACTCTAATGGGGCAATCGATATTTGGATAGTAAAAATTGACGCCGCCGGAACCATTCAATGGCAAAATACCATAGGGGGAAGCGGCGACGATTTTCTTATTTCTTTAGAACAAACAGCGGACGGTGGATATATTGTGGGTTCGGGTTCCGACTCGAACATCTCGGGCGACAAAACTGAAAATTCAAGAGGCGGTTTAGACTATTGGCTTCTTAAACTAAACGCTTCGGGAGCTATCGTGTGGCAAAAAACATACGGTGGTGCCCAACCTGAATTTGATACCTATATAGTTGAAACTGCAGACGGCGGATATTTTGTTGGTGGATATTCAGACTCCGACGTAAGTGGAGAAAAGACAGATCCAACCAACGGACAGCGTGATTATTGGGCTCTGAAATTAGACAGTACAGGTGCCATTGTGTGGCAAAACGGTATAGGCGGAAACTTGGTAGACAGACCGCAGGCTGCTTTTCAAACTATCGATGGAGGTTATATAATTGGTGGATTTTCAAATTCTGCCGCTTCAGGGGATAAGTCTGAAAACTCTCAGGGAGGAAATGATTATTGGGTCGTAAAATTGGACGCTACCGGCGCAATTGAATGGGAAAACACCATTGGAGGTAATGATAGTGACGTGTTTCGCGATATGATCCAAATAGCCGATGGCAGTTATCTACTGGGTGGCTATTCAAAATCAAATGCTTCAGGAGATAAGACCGAAAATTCTCAAGGAGATTACGACTATTGGATCCTTAAATTGGATACCGGCGGAAACATTGTCTGGCAAAATACCATTGGTGGCAGTGGGATTGATTATCCGCGAGACATTAAACAGCTTAGTGATGGCACTATTATGATTGCAGGTTGGAGCAACAGTAACGTTTCGGGCGATAAAACCGAAGCATCCAACGGCGGATATGATTATTGGTTGGTAAAACTCAACTCAGGAGGTACTCTTATTTCGCAAAATTCGATTGGCGGAAGTAATGACGAATCCGGACCTTACGTAATCGAATTGCCAAGTGGTGATTTTGTTATGGCATGCTCTTCAGATTCTAATGTTTCCGGCGATAAAGGAGATGCCAGTGAAGGAATGGACGACTATTGGGTGTTTGAAACTACACCTGCTATTCTCGGGGTAACCGATAATACATTAAATACTTCCATAACCGCATATCCCAATCCAACGAGTGGAAGTTTTAGCATCAATCTGGGAGAAAGTTTTACCGAAATAAATGTAATTATAGCAAATATGTTAGGGCAAACTATAGTAACAAGACAATTTAAAAATACCCAAAGTATTCAGCTGGAATTGCCAAATGCACCGGGGATGTATTTGGTAACAATCCAAGACTCACAAGGAAAATCTGCAACCATAAAAATGCTGAAAAATTAATTAGAGGAATTGTACAACTAACTAACCACTAATTAATGACAAAAGTTTCGCCATCGTCCGGTAATTCCGGCTGGTGGCCGAAACTTTTAATTTTTTTTCAAAAAAATTGTTGCTTAGTTTCGTATTTCCCGCCCCTATTTCAGTGTACAAATAGACACATTGAGGTGTAATAATAAATTCTTCTTTCGGAAAATAAAGCGATGATGTTGCATCTATATCTTCTTTTAATGGAGGTTGAGCAAGCAGAACGAAATAACTCTTTTCCATTTTCTCCATCGGAAAAGGACAATGCGCGAGAATAGCTTCAATTTCTGAAACAGTTAGTACCAATACAGGAACTTCCCAACCATAAGCCTTTTTAATTGCTTCGGAAATTATATCGGCCAAATTCACCTTTTTTTCAGAAGTAAATACCACGTTCCCACTTTGAATATACGTCTGCACCTTTTCGAAACCCAACGCTTCAAACAGGGCTTTTAGATCGGTCATAAGGATTTTCTTATGTCCGCTAACATTAATTCCTCTTAGTAATGCGATGTATTTTTTCATATAAGACTTCCCTCCTAACAAGGAGGGATTGAGGGAGGTGTTGAATTATTTGCTTCAAAAATTAAAATATAATCTTCTATTGCTCTTAAAATAGTATCAATGTCATTCATTATTTGAAAATCTGAAAATCTAAGCACGTGTATCCCTAAATCGTTTAATTTTCGTGTTTTTACAATATCCTTTTCATAAACCTCAACAATTTCATGTGAATAGCCATCACATTCGATAGCCAGTTGTAATTTATTGCAAAAGAAGTCATCAATGTATTGGTCAATGGGCTTCTGTCTGTGAAAATCATAACCATACCTTTTATCCCCTTTCAAATAATACCATAGTCTTATTTCAGACTTGGTCGCATTATTCCTCAGCTGTCTGGCTAATTCTTTCAATTTTGGATTGTAGTATATTTTCACCACCTAATTTTTTACACACCCCTTACTCCTCTCTTTTTAAAGGGGAAGATATGGCCTTTGCCACCAAATACCCTCCTGTCCAGGCATTCTGAAAATTAAATCCGCCGGTAATGGCATCAATATTTAAAACTTCTCCTGCAAAATAGAGGTTTTTATGAAGTTTACTTTCGAAGGTTTTAAAATTTACCTCTTTTAAATCTATCCCTCCGGCCGTCACAAATTCTTCCTTAAAGGTACTTTTACCGTTTACTTGAAAGGTTGCTTCCGTTAGCTGCTTTGACAACGTCACCAATTGTTCTTTGGTCAGTTCGGCCCAGGTACAGGCGTCATCAATGCCGGATGCCAAGGCGAGGCTTTGCCATAATCTTTTCGGCAACTGAAACTGAGCGTATTTTACCACCGATTTCTTATTCAGTTCCGTTCTTAATTCACGTAACGTTTCCAAGGCTTCTTCAGCTAAAACATCGATAAGCCAATTTACTTTTATGGCAAAATGATAGTTTGTTGGATGCAATAGTCTCGCGCCCCATGCCGACAATTTTAAGATGGCCGGACCGCTCATTCCCCAATGGGTAATTAAAAGGGGACCTTCGCTTTGCAGTATGCTTTTGTTATTTGAATCCAAAACTTCCACAGATGCCCCTGTTGCCACTCCCGGCAAATCTTTAATACGATTATCTTCAATATTGAAGGTAAATAAGCTGGGTACCGGAGCTTCAATAGTATGTCCTAAATTTTCAAGAAGCTTCCAGATTTTCGGATTACTTCCTGAAGCGATTACCAATTTTTCTGAAAAAAATACTTCCTCCTTGATAATTACCTTCCATAGATTGTCCTGCTTCTCTATATACTTGACAGGGTGATTCTTTAAAACTGAAATCCCCAAACGCCGGGTTTCGGCAACAAAACAATCGATAATGGTTTGGGAAGAATCGCTTACGGGAAACATCCTGCCATCTTCTTCAATTTTAAGTTCGATACCCCGCCTGGAAAACCAGTCGATGGTATCCCCCGTCATAAAACTGTGAAAGGGACCTAATAATTCCTTCTCGCCTCGTGGGTAATTTTGGGAGAGTTCTTTCGGAGAAAATTCGGCATGCGTGACATTGCATCGCCCGCCACCGGAGACTTTTACCTTGGTGAGGACTTCGCCTCCTCTTTCTAAAATAGCTATACTGAGATTAGGATTATTTTCGGCCACATTTATGGCTGCAAAAAAACCTGCAGCTCCGCCTCCAATAATTATTATGTCGTAATGGGTTTGCACGATTCAAAATTAGGAATAATTCCCTCGGAATTCTGTACATTTAGATAATGATCGCACTTTATATTCTTAGCTTTATTTTTATTATCTCCCCTTTTTTCCCGGCGACAGGGAATCCGCATTGGTTTTTTAGAACTCCCGATTTTATAAGACTACAATCTATTTTTGTTGAAATTGTGCTTCTGGTACTTCTTATACTATTCGAAGATAAGTTCACAATTCTATCTTGGAGTATCACAACAGCTTTGGTTGTTGTTATCATCTACCAAATGGTAAAAGTATTTCCGTATAGTCACTTCTATCCGAGGAAAAAACCAAATTACCCAAGTAAAGGATGTATTTCTATTTTAGCTGCCAATGTGTTACAAACCAACACCAATTACAAACAGTTTGAAAGCCTAATAGAGCAGTACAATGCAGATATTGTAATCACAATGGAATCTAATAAAGATTGGGAATTGGGGCTTGAACAAATTGAAAGCAAGTATCCCTATTCGGTAAAAATTCCGAAGGAAAATTTCTACGGAATGCATTTGTATTCCAAAAGTAAACCGAAAAATGTTACCATAAACTACCTGGTAGACGAAGAAACCCCTTCCATTTTTTTGGAGTATCCTGTTTCCGAAACTCGAAACATCTTTATTGCTATTCTGCATCCCGCACCACCCAGTCCAACCGAAAATGAAACTTCTATCGATCGAGATGCCGAACTGATGCTGATAGGAAAAGAAATTGAAAAAAAAGACATGCCTGTGGTTGTTTGTGGCGATATGAACGATGTCGTTTGGTCAAGGACCACAAGACTCTTTAAAAAAATGACATCGATGGTGGATCCGCGCGTGGGACGAGGGTTTTTCTCTACCTATCACGCCGGTTATTTCTTTATGCGCTTCCCACTGGATCATTTATTTCACACCAAGGATCTTTTTGTAAAAAAAATGGTCCGTACCCCAAATTTTGGAAGTGATCATTTTGGAATGTATTACGAAATTCACTTAAAAAAAAATGACTCTACACCATCAACTTCTCAATTAAACGGAGACGAAAAAGAGGAAGTATCTGAAATAATCGACAAGGCATCCGACTGAATTTTTTTGTGAGATTATTTCTACAAATACGTGTTAAATATTTATGTAACTTTCTGACACCTAATCAATAAAACTTTAATTATGTTTTCAAAAGCTAATATTATTAGCACCTTGGTCCTCACTATTTGGGCCTTTGGTGGAGGATATCTGCTGTGGGGTATTCTGGGAGAAAGTTTATTTGCAGACCACATGTTAACTGAAGGTTTAATGAAAGAAATGCCGGACATGGCCTATATTTTTGTGGGCTGTCTTATTCAGGCCTTTGGATTTTCAACCATTTACGGCAAATACGGAGCGACTGCTTACGGTGCCGCAAGTGGCTTTGCGCTGGGGTTTTGGTTCTCAGTAATTGTTGGTCTTGGTGAAGGTCTTATCGACTTTGCCACCGCAAATATTCTGGATTTACAAGGCATACTTATAAATTTTGTGTTATTTGTTATTTTCTTCGGAATAATGGGTCTGTTAGCAGGGCTTATTTATAAAAAAACAACAGCTTAATTAATTGAGATTTAGATTTGATTAATATTGATGAAAGCTTCGGTGTAAACCGGAGCTTTTTGATTTATGACATTTCTAGACAATATTTGAAGAGATCACTTCAAAGACTATAAAATAGAGAATCTTCTTGTTTCCAAGAAGCTTTCTACCTGTGCGGGCCCTTCGTCTGTGCTCAGGACAGACTAAAGTGACTCGAAATAATGGGTACAAAAAAAGCTTCTCGTTTCCAAGAAGCTCTCTACCTGTGCGGGCCCTTCGTCTCTGCTCAGGACAGGCTAAAGAGACTCGAAATAATGGGTACAAAAAAAGCTTCTCGTTTCCAAGAAGCTTTCTACCTGTGCGGGCCCTTCGTCTCTGCTCAGGACAGGCTAAAGAGACTCGAAATAATGGGTACAAAAAAAGCTTCTCGTTTCCAAGAAGCTTTCTACCTGTGCGGGCGGGGAGACTCGAACTCCCACACCTTGCGGCACCAGATCCTAAGTCTGGCATGTCTACCAATTCCATCACGCCCGCTAAAGGACTGCAAATATAATTAATCCTTCCGAATCCAAAAGAACTTACTTTATTTTTTTACTATATCACTAATTTCTTGTAAACTACTACTCATTCAACTGAATCCCACTAACAAATCAGGCCATTTGTCCACTCTGTTTTACTGCAATTTTAGTACTTTTAAGCAAAAATTCAGATTCCGCTATGAAAAGTGCCAAACCGTATATTGAAGAAAACAAAGATCGTTTTTTAAACGAACTTATCGAACTACTCAAAATTCCTTCCATTAGCGCCGATTCGGCCTACAAAAAAGACGTTGTCAAAACTGCCGAAGCCGTTCGGGACAGCTTGAAAAAAGCAGGATGTGAGAAAGTAGAAATTTGTGAAACCCCCGGCTATCCTATCGTCTATGGCGAAAAGCTAATCGACCCCAAATTACCCACCATTCTCGTATACGGTCATTACGACGTTCAACCTCCCGATCCTTTGGATCTGTGGGAGAGTCCGCCGTTCGAACCTGTCATAAAAAAAACAGCATTACATCCTGAAGGAGCTATTTTCGCACGCGGAAGTTGCGACGATAAAGGGCAAATGTACATGCATGTAAAGGCTTTGGAATATATGACCAAAACCAATCAGCTGCCCTGTAACGTGAAGTTTATGATCGAAGGCGAAGAAGAGGTTGGCAGTGAGAGTTTGGGCTGGTTTGTGGAACGCAATCGTGAAAAACTCGCCAACGACGTGATCTTGATTAGCGATACCGGAATGATTGCCAATGATGTGCCTTCCATCACTACGGGATTACGCGGACTCAGTTATGTGGAGGTCGAAGTTATTGCTGCCAACCGCGATTTACACAGCGGATTGTACGGTGGTGCCGTGGCAAATCCCATCAATATATTAACAAAAATGATTGCATCCCTGCACGACGAAAACAATCATATTACCATTCCCGGGTTTTACGATGCAGTAGAAGAATTGTCTTTAAAGGAAAGAGCCAAAATGGCCGAAGCGCCTTTCAGTAAAGAGGCTTATATGAAAGCTTTGGATATCGACGAGGTCTATGGAGAGGCCGGTTATACTACCAACGAACGCAATTCCATTCGCCCTACCCTCGACGTAAACGGAATCTGGGGTGGATACATAGGCGAGGGTGCCAAAACCGTCATTGCGAGCAAGGCCTTTGCAAAAATCAGTATGCGTCTGGTTCCCAATCAGGATTGGAAAAAGATCACCGAACTCTTTGCAGCACATTTTGAAAGTCTGGCGCCACGCGGTGTTCGCGTTAAGGTGAAGCCGCATCACGGCGGACAAGCATACGTGACGCCCATAGATAGTATTGGGTATCGTGCCGCCGAAAAGGCCTACGAAAATACCTTCGGAAAAGTGCCCATTCCACAGCGTAGCGGTGGAAGCATTCCCATTGTCTCTCTGTTTGAAAAGGAATTGAAAAGTAAAACCATCCTTATGGGCTTTGGTCTCGACAGTGACGCCATTCACTCGCCCAACGAGCATTTCGGGATCTGGAACTATTTAAAAGGCATAGAAACCATTCCGCAGTTCTATCACTATTTTACCGAAGAATTTAAAAAATAATTGGGGTGTTCCCCTCTGTAACTACCTTCAATAGTTACAGAGGGGCGCGCTTTCCGTTGTATCCGCCAAAAAAGTGGCGGGATGCCACTGCAATCGCTAACACGGGATTAGGATTTAAATTGCGTTGAGTAAATAAATGTCCCCTCGAGCGCCCGCCTGAACGGAACGGGCATGGCAGTCGAAAGGTCATTAGTTCTCGACTTTAAGTTTATCCTGAGCGTCAGCCCAACAGAGTCATTCTAGCGGGAAGTCGAAGGACTCGAACAGACATCCCTACAATTTCTTTACAAAGTCTGTAATGATCACAATCTGTTGTCCGTCAACCCGACCTTCAATATATTTTTCGTTTTCGTGATCCAAAGAGATACGTCGCACCGCTGTTCCCTGCTTGGCAACCATACTGGAGCCTTTCACTTTTAAATCTTTTATAAGCACCACATTATCTCCGGCCTGTAAAACTACTCCGTTGGAATCTCTGTGAACAAGTGCGTTGCTCTTATCTGCTCCGTCACCATCAGCCTTCGCCCATTCCTTTACATCTTCCTCCATATACATCATATCGAGCAAATCCTGCGGCCAACCCTCAGCTTTCAGACGTTGTAACATACGCCATGCCGTTACCTGTACTGCCGGAACCGTACTCCACATGCTGTCATTCAAACAACGCCAGTGGTTGGGATCTCTTTTTTCAGGATCCTCAATTTGTTCCAAACAAATTTTACATACTAAAATACCTGCCTCTTCTCCCGATTTTGGAGAGGCGGGAACTTCATAAACGCTCAGGTTTTCAGCACTACTGCACAATTCGCATTTGGAATCACTGCGCTGTTTCAAACTTCTTTCGATGCTCATAACGTTACATTTTGTCGCAAAGGTAAATGAATGGGCCAAATACCAAAGTCTTTTCAAAATTTCTGAAATTATTTCACCTCTACAGTTGTAGAATTAAATATTTTGTTCTATGTTTGTAGAGCAATTAAATAAAGTACCATGAAATTATCCAAATCGGAAGAAGAATTAATGAACCATCTATGGAAGCTTCAAAAAGCCATGATGAAAGATCTTATTGACGCCTACCCCGATCCAAAACCGGCTACTACAACCATCGCGACACTTTTAAAGCGTATGCAGGATAAAAATTTTGTGGATTACACCCAGGAAGGTCGTTCCCGCGAATATTTTCCATTGGTAAAAAAGAAGGACTACTTTTCGAAGCACGTAAACGGCCTCATTAAAAACTTTTTTAACGACAGTGCCTCACAATTTGCATCCTTCTTTACCCAAGAGACCAACTTATCCAAAGAAGAACTGGAAAAACTGAAAGCAATCATCGATTCCGAAATTAAAAAGAAGTAATATGGAACTGTATATCTTAAAATCTGCTGCCTGTCTGGCCCTCTTCTTTTTCTTTTACAAAGGAGTCTTCGAAAATACTTCCATGCACTACTTTAAGCGCTTTTACCTACTTGGTGCCTTAGTCGCGTCTTTTGTCATTCCGTTTATAACTTTTACTACATACACTCCTGTTTCAGAACTATCCAATCCCGCGGTTTTGGTAACTGCTTCAGAAGGAACCGAAACTGAAGCATTCTCTTTACTCGTCTATCTCCCGACTATATTATGGTCTCTATACGGTCTCGGAGTGCTATTCTTCAGTATTCGTTTTATTCGAAATATCCGCAGCCTATTCCTTAAAATTAGTCGCAACCAAAAGCTGAAACTACAACATATCATTCATGTTTTATTGGGTGATTCGGTGACCCCGCATACCTTTTTCAATTATATTTTTCTAAACAAAGAACGCTTTGAAGCCCGTGAAATTCCGCAGGAAGTATTACTCCACGAACAAACCCACGCCTTACAAAAACACAGCATCGACATTTTAATTATTGAACTCATTCAAATTGCATTCTGGTTTAACCCAATTGTATATGCAATGAAACATTCCATAAAACTGAATCACGAGTTTCTGGCCGATACCGCTGTAATAAGTAAAGGTGTCGAACAAAGCACCTATCAAAATATTATTCTGGCTTTCTCATCAAATGTCCCTGAAAACAATCTGGCAAATGCCATTCATTATTCATTCATCAAAAAACGATTTACAGTTATGAAAACACACACATCAAAAAAAACGGCATGGCTGCGAAGCTTGCTGCTTCTGCCTCTATTGGCCTTTGTACTATTTAGTTTCAGCTCGAGAGAAACCATTTCCACAGCACCTCCTGCTTCAGAAAAAGTTTCAGCATCGCTTCAAAAAGAAGCCACCGCCAAAGAATTGGCAGAATATAATGCGCTGGCCAGAAAGTACAATGCACAACCCAAAGACAAAAGAATAATCCTGAAAAAAGATCTCCAACGTCTGGAAACCATTTACCGTAAAATGTCCGACGCTCAAAAAGCAAAAGCCGAGCCCTTTCCGGAATGTATTCCGCCACCTCCTCCACCGGCTCCCGATGCTCCTAAAGTGATAAAGGGTGAAAAGAGTACCGTTCCACCACCTCCACCACCGCCTCCTTTACCCGATAATGTTGCACCCGGAGGTGATAAAATGTTGCCTCCACCGCCACCTATTTCCGAAAATGCATTAGATCATATTGTTACTATGGCCAAGGAAAATGCCATATTTTACTATGAAAATGAAAAAATTTCATCCGATAAAGCCATTGCGTTAATCAAAGAAAACCCTGAATTGATCATTCAAACAAGAATGTACAAATCGAAGCCTCACGTGGTAAATATTTCCACAAAAGGCATTACTATTGACGATTAATCATTGTAAAATCTATGAAAAAGTGAAGCCTCGAAAATTCGGGGCTTTTTTTATGTAACATTCTAACACTATTTGCGTTATATAATCTCATCAATCAATAAATTCCTAACTATGCTACAACGCTTTTTTATCTTCTGCTCCGGCGCCGATACCGACATTCTAGAGGATTGCTCGGCAGGTGAACAGACCAAATACGCCGGAATTGGCGCGACCGTTTTTTTCACCGCAGTAATGGCAACCATCGCCTCTGCATACGCGCTATACACCGTTTTTGACCATTATTTTACCGCGATTGTCTTCGGATTTATTTGGGGGCTACTCATCTTTAATCTGGATCGCTTTATTGTTTCCACCATTAAAAAAAGAGACAATTTCTTCGACGAATTATTACAAGCCACGCCCCGAATCGCTTTGGCAATTATCATTGCCATTGTAATCGCAAAACCGCTGGAACTGAAGATCTTTGAAAAAGAAATCAATCAAGTATTGCTGGAAGAAAAAAACGATATGACTTTGGCGAACAAAGATCAGTTGGCATTACAGTACACCCCTTCCATTACCACCTTGAATACCGAAATTGAAACACTTAAAAAAGAGGTCGTAGACAAAGAAGCCGAAGTAAATGCGTTGTACGAAACCTATATCGCAGAAGCAGAAGGTCGCAAAGGCACCGAGTTAATTGGGAAGGGACCCGTTTACAAGGAAAAACGTGACAAACACGATGCCGAACTGGCCGCTTTGCAAGCATTGCGAACAACAAATGCCGAAAAAATTGCCGCTATTGAAGCACAAATCGGGACCCTTGCCACCGAATACCAAACAAAAGTGGCCTCTACCCAACCGGTAATTGATGGTTTCGACGGATTAATGGCGCGGGTAAATGCACTGGATAAATTACCATGGCTTCCGTCTCTATTTATCTTTTTACTGTTTTTAGCCATTGAAACATCTCCCATTATCGCAAAGTTACTCTCTCCCAAAGGCGCATACGACCTAAAACTGGACGAGCAGGAAAGTGCCGTAAAATCTTGGGTTACCCAACAAAAAGGACAACGGGATGTCCTGGTTACAACAGATCGTGACGTTAACAATCGCGTGTATGCCGACATAGCAGAAGAGCAGGAATTGTACGATTACAAACGCAAAAAAGCACGCGAACTCATGCAATTGCAAGCCGATGCCTTTTATAAAAAACAAAAAAGCGTTCTGTAATTTTTAAGTCGTGAAATATTTACAATCTACCCTCTCTTTTTCGGAGAGGGTTTTTTTATTTTCTAAGAAGTTTTGGCTTCGGGCTTCAAACTTTTTTGCCTAATATTGTTACGCTAAGGACACTTATATGACACCCACAATAAGCCTGAATGAAGCTTCGGAAATAGCGCAATCACTTTATACTATTTCGGGGGAAGTAACCGCACTTCCGGGCGAAATCGATTTCAATTTCAGAATAAAAACTGAAACTTCTGAAAGCTATATCCTGAAAATTTCTCGTCCTAATGAAAATGATAACTATTTAGAATTTCAGCAACAGGTTTTACAGCATCTTGAGCTGAAGAATTCACAGAACAACAGTCCAAGAATCATTCAAAACAAGGAAGGGAATCTAATTTCGGAGATAACCGACGCCGCCGGCAACATTCGTAAAGTACGCCTTCTCAGCTGGATTCCCGGTAGGGTTTGGAGCGAAGTGAATCCGCAATTGGACGAGCTGCGTTTTAGTCTCGGGAAGCAATGCGGTGCAACAACTAATACTTTACAAGGATTTGAGCATCCCGAAGCACATAGGACATTCGATTGGGACATTGCACATTCCTTGTGGACAAAAAACCACTTACACTTATTCCATTCCGAAGAAAAAGAAATCCTTTCCTACTTTCAAGATCGCTTTGAAACAACGCAAAATTCCTATGCAACCCTTCGAAAAAGCGTGGTTCAGAATGATGCGAACGACAACAATATTATTGTTAGCCCCGAGCTTATAAATCCGACTGTAGCCGCGATAATCGATTTTGGAGATGCAGTTCATACACAAATAATTAACGATTTGGCGGTAGCCTGTGCCTACGCCATCATGAAACACCCCGATCCGCTGAAAGCTGCCCTTCCCATTGTAAAAGGCTATCATTCCCAGTTTCCTTTACACGAAGAAGAGCTTTTACATTTATACAATGCCATCGCTATGCGTTTGGTGATTTCAGTGACGAAATCGGCCATCAATAAATCCAAAGAACCCGAAAACCGTTATTTGCAAATAAGTGAAAACGACGCCTGGGACTTGCTTAAAAAATGGAGGAATGTCAATGCCGAATTTGCCCATTACAGTTTCCGATTCGCCTGTGGTTTTAGTGCGCATCCTTCGGAAGCACTATTTAAAAAATGGGCAGTTGACAACACCTTTAGTTTTTCAGAATTATTTCCTTCAGAAAACAAGCAAGCCATTCAACTTTTAGATCTCAAAGTTTCAAGTCCCTGGATGGGGAGTCAGACAGAGTTTAACGATCTGGACTTATTTCAGTTTAAAATTGATGCATTACAAAAAGAACATTCCGACAAATTAATCGCAGGAGGTTATTGTGAGCCGCGACCGCTCTATACCGCAACTTCATACGATAAAGAAGGCAACAACGGCCCCGAAAGCAGAACCTTTCATCTGGGAGTAGATTTTTGGTTGCCCGCCGGAACGCCGGTTCACAGTTTGTTCGATGGAGAAGTTGTAACTGCTACCAACGACGCAGGGTTTAAGGAATACGGCGGACTTATAATCTTAAAGCACCACGAAGACGGAATTACTTTTTATACGCTTTACGGACATCTTTCGGTTGCGAGTGCCACAAAATATAAGCCGGGTGAACAAATAAAAAAAGGAGTCTGTATAGGTGAGTTGGGAATACCACAAGAAAACGGTAACTGGGCGCCGCATCTGCATTTTCAGATAATGCTGTCGATGTTGGATTACACCATCGACTTTCCGGGGGTGACCTACGGAAAACAGTTGCCCATTTGGAAAAGTATGTGTCCGGATCCTAATTTGCTGTTTAAAAACAAGGATTTGGTCACTCAATATGAAAAACCAAAAAAGGAACTAATTGATTTCCGAAAGGAGCATTTGGGAAAGGCTTTGAGCCTATCCTACGCTACTCCCTTACACATTGTACGTGGTGAAGGCGTGTATTTAATGGATACTGAAGGACGTAAATACCTGGACACCGTAAATAACGTAAATCATGTGGGGCATCAGCATCCCAAAGTCGTCGCTGCCGGGCAGCGGCAAATGTCGCTTCTCAATACAAATACGCGTTATCTGCACGAAGAAATTACCGCCTATACCGAAGCCCTGCTCAAAAAACTCCCTAAAGAATTGTCGGTGGTGCATATTGTAAATTCGGGGAGCGAGGCGAATGAATTGGCCATACGAATGGCCAAAGCTTGTACCGGACAAAAAGATATGCTCGCCATTGAAGTGGGTTACCACGGAAATACAAACGCCGTGATGGAAGTGAGCTCCTATAAATTCGATGGAAAAGGAGGAGGCGGAAAACCGGAAACCACACATATTCTCCCACTTCCCGATGCTTATCGTGGCAAATACACAGGTGAAACGGCGGGAAGTGATTATGCCAACTACGCTAAAAAATACATTGACAGTTTATATAAGGAAGGCAAGGGAATTGCCGGATTTATAGGCGAATCCATGGTAAGTTGCGGCGGACAAATTGTACCACCATCCAACTATTTTAAAGTAGTGTATCAATACGTTAAAGAGGCCGGCGGACTTTGTATTGCAGACGAGGTGCAGACCGGGTTTGGACGTATGGGGAAAACTTTTTGGGCGTTTGAACTCTACAATGTAATTCCGGATATTGTCACCATGGGAAAACCGGCCGGGAACGGACATCCTTTGGCCATCGTGGTTTGTACTAAGGCAGTTGCCGAAAAATTCGCCAATGGGATGGAGTTTTTCAACACCTTTGGTGGAAATCCGGTGTCGTCTGCCATAGGGCGTACCGTTTTGGAAATTATTGAAGATGAAAAATTGCAGGAAAATGCGCTGGAAGTTGGCGAGTTTCTAAAAAGTGAACTGAAAAATCTGCAAAAGGAGTTTCCAATTATTGGTGACGTTCGGGGCGAAGGGCTGTTTTTAGGTTTCGAATTAAACGACTCACAGAAAAAACCGCTTGCCGATCATGCTTCCTATTTGGCCAACCGAATGAAGGATTTAGGAATCTTGATGAGCACCGATGGTCCCGATTATAACGTCCTTAAAATAAAACCGCCTCTGGTTTTCAGTAAAGAAAACGCAAAAGAACTTATCTTTAGACTGAAAACCGTTTTCTTGGAAGATTTTATGCAACACTATTAATTATGAAAAAATTACTGATGATTACATGTTTCCTTATCGCTTTTGGAAGCAATGCCCAAACCGAAGCCGAAGATAAACAAGCCATCCTGGCTGTAATGAAATTGCAGGAAGAAGCATGGTCTGCAAACGATCTGGAAGGATTTATGCAAGGCTATTGGAAAAACGATTCTTTAAAATTCTTCGGCAGTAGTGGTTTAACCAAAGGCTGGCAACAAACCCTGGACAACTATAAAAAAGGTTATCCTACCAAGGAACATTCGGGGACTCTAAACTTTACAATAAGCGATATCTCACAAATTGATGAAGGCAGTTACTGGGTGATGGGTGAATATTTTCTTAAACGAAGTGTAGGTGATGCCAATGGCGTATTTTTAATTATTTTCAAAAAGATTGACGGTGAATGGAAGATCGTAGCCGATATGTCTTGCTAAAATTTTCGGTCGGGATGAAAGGCTGAAATATCCATGGATAGTTTTTGTTGTGACACAATTTCAGCAACCAATTTACCCGTTGCTGTTCCCATACTCCATCCCATCATGGCATGACCGGTTGCGATAGTTAGATTTTCACACTTTTTCGACTTCCCGATATATGGGAGTCCGTCGGGAGAAACAGGTCGTAATCCCGAAGCAGCATTGTTTTTTTCCTCTTCGGAAAGTTGAATGTCGGGATAGTATCTTGTAGCCGCTCTTGCAATTGCATCTACCCTCACCTTATTAATTTTTTCGTTGATTCCTGCAATTTCCATAGTGCCTGCGAAGCGTGTAAAACCATTCATTGGAGTAACGGCAACTTTGGCTTCAGCGAGAATTGCCGGAGTGGTTATTCCTGTTGGTGCTTCGGTATTGATACGATATCCTTTCCCTGCTTGCAGTAATAATTTTAAACCTAATTTCTTGCTCAGCAGATTACTCCAGGAACCTGCTGCCAATATAAATTCATCGGCGGTATGTAGCTGTTTGTTTGTTAGGACTGAAACTATTTTCCCGGCCTTAACATTGATATCCTCCACACTTTCATTTGCAAAAAACGAAACCCCTGAAGCGGTAAGCTCGGCTTTCATATCCCGCATAAATTCACTCGGGGTAGTATGCGAATCACATTTATAATAAGCCGCTCCTAACACGTTGAAATTTATGGAGGGTTCTATCTTTTTTAATTCGTCTAAACTAATTTCATGTGCCTCCAACCCTTCTTTCGCAGCCAGCTGTGCAGTCTTTACTTCTTCTTCGAGCATTTTATCTGTCTGACATAACATCAACAACCCTTTCTTCTCGTAATGAAATGTAAATCCGTTGCTGTTTTTTAAATCGTCGTACAAATCCTGGCTCATCAAGGAAATATCTTTGATGGCAGGAATCGCCTTGGTAACATGATTGGCATTACAGGATCTGTTAAAAGCCAATGACCATTCTAATAGATCCGATTTAAATCTGGGTTTTATATACAACGGACTCGCGGAATTGAGCATCCATCGCAGACCTTTTTTCATCACTCCGGGTGCAGACAGGGGAATGATATGGCTGGGTGACAAATAACCTGCATTTACATAGGAAGCCCCCGCATCCATATTGGATTTATCGATTATTGAGACCTGATGTCCCTGCTTATTTAAATAGTAAGCCGAACAAAGTCCGATAATTCCGCCGCCGATTATTATACAGTGTTTCATGGGATAGTCGTTGAGTTCTTGAGTTGTTGAGTCGTTGAGTTGTTGAGTTGTTGAGTTGTTGGTTTTGGGTTGTTGAGTTGGTTTTAAGTTTATATATAAAACAAATTCCTGTTCGCTTTTGTCTTTTTCTATTCTCTTTGTTCTATTTTCTCTTCTCTTCACCGCTCACTGCTCACTGCTCACTTTCACTATAAAACTAAATAAATCATTTTATAGTTCATTGTCAAATTACAGAAAACCCATGGGCATAAGGATCGTCTTCGTCGTCAATACTAATGGTGTTGTACCCATATATTTTCGCCCAACCTTCTACACTGGGAATAATTGCTGTTTTTCCAGCCAATGTTGAAACTTCTTCAATACGCCCGATAAAAGTACTTCCTATATAACTTTCATGTATAAATTCTTCTCCTTTTTGAAGCTCTCCTTTTGCGTACAATTGTGCCATTCTTGCTGACGTCCCGGTTCCACAGGGGCTTCGGTCTATAGCCTTCTCCCCGTAAAACACCGCATTTCTTCCTGAAGACAGCGGATTTAAAGGAGTACCTGTCCATAGCAAATGGCTCACGTCGCGAATGGTTTGATTTTCAGGATGCACAAAATGGCCGGGATATTTTTCATTGATTCGTTTTCTCAAAATCTGCGAATACTGAATGATTTTACCTGCTGAAAACGCCTGAATTCCTTCAAAATTTTTCTGAGGATCGACAATTGCATAATAATTTCCGCCATAGGCAACATCGAAAATCAACTCCCCTAATTCCGGGCAATCGATTGTCAACCCTTCTGCTGCCAGATAACTTTTTACATTGGTGAGTTTTACTGAAGCTACTTTGTTTCCCTTCATGGAGTAGGCAATTTCGACCAAGCCTGCCGGTGCTTCCATTCGAACACGTCCCGGAACTTTGGGTGTTATCAAACCTTCTTCGATGGCTATTGTTATAGTGCCAATGGTTCCATGACCGCACATAGGCAGACATCCCGAAGTTTCAATAAACAGAACTGCAACATCGTTTTGCGGATAGTGAGGCGGGAATAGCATACTACCGCTCATCATATCATGTCCTCTGGGTTCGAACATAAGCCCTTTGCGGATCCAATCGAATTCTTTTAGAAAATGCTGGCGTTTTTCACTCATGTTTGTCCCAATTAACATGGGAGCTCCTTCTTTTATCACCCTAACCGGATTGCCACAGGTATGTGCATCGATACAAACAAAGGTGTTGCGGGCCATAAGCTAGATCTTTGCTTTAGACTGTTTGTTGTTTACCAATCTTGAAATTCCCAGCGGATTTTCATTCTTAAGTGCTTCCGGCAGTAATTCGTTGGGCCAATCCTGATAACTGAACGGACGCACCCAGCGTTTGATGGAATTTACGCCCACAGCTGTAAATCGGCTGTCGGTAGATGAAGGATAGGGTCCACCGTGCACCATAGAAGGACATACCTCAACGCCTGTTGGGACTCCGTTGTAAATAATTCGGCCGACTCTATTTTGTAGGGTTGAAATTAATTTGGTAAAGTTTGCAGCTTCATTTCCTTCAGAAAGAACAGTTCCCGTAAGTTGACCTTCCAGTTTCGATACGATTGCAATTAATTCTTCCATGTTTTCACACTGAACTACCAAGGAATAAGGGCCAAACACCTCCTGATGCAGGGTGTTATTGTCGAGGAATATACTTCCGTCAACTGTTGCCACCATTTGTCTGGCGTGATTGATTGCTACTTCGGAATCGTACTTTGCAACCACTTCGAGTCCTCTTTGATTGGTAGCTCGTTGTTTATTGCTTTCAAAGGAGTTGTGAATGTATGGGTGTAACATACAGGTGGGTTCCAATTTGAGTATTTCGGTAGATAGGGTTTTTACAAAATTGTCTAAGGCCTTACTCTTTACTCCAAGTAGCAAACCGGGATTGGTACAAAATTGTCCTGTCCCTACCGTTATGGATCCGGCGTATATTTTCGCCCAATCCGTTCCTTTGTTTTCCAATGCTTTTGGAAGTAAAATCACCGGATTTACACTTCCCATTTCTGCAAAAACAGGGATGGGCTCTTCGCGTTGCGCTGCCAAATCGTATAGGGCTCGTCCGCCGCGAATACTTCCTGTAAAGCCAACTGCTTTTACTCCGGGATGTTGTACCAATCGTTTCCCAATGTCGATACCACTGCTGTTAATGTTAGAAAAAACTCCGTTAGGCATTCCTGTTTTTTCTGCAGCCTTTACAACGGCTGCAGCTACCAATTCTCCGGTTCCGGCATGCATGGGATGAGATTTAACGATTACGGGACAACCTGCTGCCAATGCTGCGGCAGTATCGCCACCTGCTGTGGAATAGGCCAGTGGAAAATTACTGGCACCAAAAACTACTACCGGTCCCAAGGGAATGAGCATTTTACGTATGTCGGATTTGGGAAGGGGTTTTCTGTTGGGAATGGCGGTGTCTATTGAAGCCTCTACCCAGGAACCCTCTGTAACAAGTTCGGCGAAGGCACGCAACTGACCCACAGTGCGACCGCGTTCTCCAATGGCACGACCTACTGGCAAGCCGGTTTCTGTGCAATATTGGGTAATAAGTGTGTCGTCCAGGGCCAGAATTTCATCGGCTATGGCGTTTAAAAAAGCAGCTTTTTTTAGTCCGGGCGTGGTGCGAAAACTTTTAAAAGCTTCGGAAGCCAGAGCTACCGCCTCGTCAATTTCTAGATTGGTTGCTTCGGTAAAAAGCTGTTCGTTCTCCAGATTCAACTTGGGATTGAAGGTTTGGTACGTTCGGTTTCCCTTTGCAGATTTGGTGTTTCCTATATAATTTTTTCCTGTTATCATGTATCTTTTCCTTATTTACGATTTGGGATTTGGGATTTGGGATTTGGGATTTGGGATTTTAGATTTTAGATTTTAGATTTTAGATTTTAGATTTTAGTAATACTAATTTATTACTATTTCATATTCACTAATTCGCTAATTCACTAATCTTCTAATGAACTATTCACTGCTCACCGCTCACTGCTCTCCCGTGTTAAGGATGGAGGCATTTGTTTGAGCTCTTTTTGGGATTTTGCGTTTGGCGAAATCTAAAAAAGCGAGTGCCGAGAGCCTGACCACGCCCGGGCGTGGGAACACCCAAAAGAGGCTACAAATTTTTATAATCGGGTAACTGAGGTCTTGTTTTTAATCCGTGTTCGATCACTTTTAGAACGAGTTTACGCTCTTCCCCCATCAAAGGCAATCTGGGTGCGCGTACATGTTCGGTCCCGATTCCGGTTGCCACTTCGGCAAGTTTTATATTTTGTACCAATTTAGGGTTAATATCTAACTCTAGCAAGGGAAGGAACCAACGATAGATTTCAAGGGCTTCTTTGATCCTGCCAACTCTTTGCAGTTCGTAAATCGCCACAGTTTCTGCCGGGAAGGCATCCACCAGTCCGGCGATCCAGCCATCGGCTCCCATGAGCAGACTTTCCAGCGCCAGCGTGTCTACTCCCGTCATGATCTTGAGTCGGTCGCCAAACCTATTTTTGATGCGGGTAACGTTCGAGATGTCGCGAGTGGATTCTTTCACCGCCTGAATGTTTTCGCAGTGCAGCAGTTCTTCGAACATTTCGAGGGTTACTTCAATTTTATAATCCACCGGATTGTTGTACACCATGATGGGCAACGATGTACTGTTGGCCACGGTTTTAAAATATTGGACCACTTCATGGTCTCCGGCCTTATAGCGCATTGGCGGTAACATCATCAAGCCGCTCGCTCCATCTTCCTTCGCCTTTGTGGCTGCTTCGACGGCACCTTTTGTGGTTTGTTCGGCGATATTGATGAGTACCGGCACCTTTCCATTTACGAATGCAACGGTTTCACGGGTAAGGATTCGTTTTTCCTCGTCGCTAAGCGTGCTGGCCTCTCCCAGGGTTCCGCCCAAAACAATTCCGTGGACGCCGGCTTCCAGTTGGGCTTTTAAATTTACTTTGAACATGTGTAAGTCCAGTTCGTCATTTTCGGTAAATTTTGTGGTGACTGCAGGCATAACGCCTTTCCATTCTATATGCATGGTTACTAATTTTTTGTAAATATATTTGAATCGCGATAGATTGGATAATGCATATTTATCACATACTGATACTATCTTATCCTATTTATAAATTTTAGTCTTATTTTTGAATAGTATAATGCTATTATGAAGATACTTCCTTTTACCATTCCGAAGCCCAAACGTGACACTTTGCTATTACAGGAGGACAAAGGACCTGTCTTTTATTCGCACTTACATCAACATGAAGAAATTCAAATTAGTGTGATCCTTTCGGGAGTGGGAACCTTATTGGTTGGTGATACCGTAACCTCCTACTCCGAAGGGGACGTGTTGATTTTTGGCAGTAATCTGCCGCATGTTTTTAGGAGTGACACTTCAAAAAACAGAGAGTCCCATATGCTTTCCATATTTTTTACGGAAGCATCTTTTGGGGATAATTTCTTTTTAATTGAAGAATTAAAATCGCTGCAACCCTTTTTTAAAAAGGCTGAAAACGGGTGTAAATTAACATCAAAAAAGCAACAGATAGCCGGGTATTTTGCACAGCTTTTCAAGGCCTCGAAGTTCGATAGGTTTTTACTTTTTTTACAGCTCTTGAAAATCCTTAGTACGGCACAACAGGAACGTTTGTCTTCTTTTGTTTCAGAAAAAAAGTACAAGGACACCGAAGGTAAACGTATGAGTGCCATTTTTGAATACACCATGACTCATTTTCGTAATCCTGTTAGCCTTAAAGATATTGCCGAACAGGCGGCTATGACCGAAAATGCCTTTTGCAGGTACTTTAAAAAGCGTACCCGAAAAACCTTTGTTACCTTTTTAAATGAATTGCGTATTGAGGAAGCCTGTAAACTGATACACACCGAAAAAGAACTTAGCATTGCCGAAATTTCGGAGCGGGCAGGGTTTCAGAATGTTTCAAATTTTAATAGAAAGTTTCTGGAATTGAAGCGGCAAACGCCTCGTGAGTATCTTAAACATTTAGTACAATAAATACTTCGAACGCGAAATCAATTCCGGTGTTACCACCTGGTTTCCATCTATTGAGTAATTTTATTTTCAGGTAAAAGATTGTCAGTTTACTAATTTTCAGAGTCTTAGTTGCTTTTCGAATTGCTAAATTTATTATTTTTAAATAACTTTTAGGTGGAGACCAGAAACCACATTTCAAACGGGGTGATACCGAAAAACCAAAGGAGTAGGCAATTAATTTTTAGTATTATGCCAAAATATGTCATCGAAAGAGAAATTCCCAATGCGGGTAAACTTACATCCGCCCAATTAAAGGGGATCTCACAAACTTCATGCGGAGTACTCAATAAGATGGGACCTCAAATTCAATGGGTTCAGAGTTATGTTACTACCGACAAGATTTATTGTGTGTACAATGCTCCTAACGAGGAGATGGTACGCGACCATGCTAAGCAAGGTGGATTTCCGGCAAACAAGGTAAGCCGAGTGTCGGAAATAATCGATCCCACTACTGCCGAATAAAAAGTTTTGCAGCGAATGCGCTGATGTCAAATGGCAGACCATTAACATAAATTCACGTGCGTCATGCAATGCACGTGCAATATTTTATTGTTTAGCGGAAACTTAATTTATAAATTCGCCAATTCTTCCTTTAGCTTTTTGGTAAGCCCCTGTACAATTAAATCGTACGAATGGTCTATGAGCTCAGTGATTAATTTTGGAGGGAGATTCGATTCGATAATCACCGTATTCCAATGCAATTTGCTCATATGCCAGCCCGGATTTATCAAACCATCGTAATTGGTTCTCAGCTCCACCGATCTTTCAGGATCACATTTTAAATTTACTTGGGAAGGGATGCGTTCGAGTCCGCATATAGCAAACATCTTTCCCATAACCTTAAAAACCAAAGTATGCACATCGAAGGGAAATGATTCGGTTACACCTTTTTTTGCGAGGCAGTAATTTCTGAAATCTTCGATATTCATGCTTACTTTATTTTATACCCAAGAACGGGTTCGTCATCGAAATAGATAAGGAGATTTTCCACGCCCAATTCCAGGGGAATACTAAATTTTGCTCTTCCCTGTGATTTTTCAAAGCTTTCCAGTTTAATTTTTTCCTTTCCGTAGGAATAGCTTACCGAAGACGGACTGGCGTTGTTTATTGTAAAAGCGACCGAATCGAAATAATCTTCAGCCCGAATAATTCCATTGAGCGGTACTTCCACGTCTTCAATTTTTAATCTTTCGGAAATAATAAGTGGCATGGTCGAAAATACTTCTCTAGTCACTATATTATCGATATAGGCGTCTTCGAGCATTTCTGGATAGTGGGTCTTAAAAAACAAGCCCGGTGCCGTTTTGTAATAAAAATAGGAAGGCTCCTTTATAAATTTCCCGTTGTATCTCCCTGCTCCCCATGTAAGATCGAAGAGATAGGGTTCCTCGTCAATATACACGACATTCCACATATGATTTTTGGCAAACGATCTACCAATATCGTTGAAATTGGTTTTGGTATCTCCGCGAACCAGATAGTTTTGTATGCCTTGTAACTCGCACAATTTTTCGAATAGCATGGCGTACCCTTCGCAAACGGCAATTCCTTTTTGAAGGGTACGTGAAATAACTTTTTCCCGTGTTTTCTCTTCCTTCTGATTCCGTTCTCTGTAATTTTTAAATTTGAAATCGAATTGTTTGTACTCATCGGGTTCGTAGGCGATATTCTGAATAATCCACGAATACATGGCACGTACTTTTTCTTCGTCGGTGGTAAAATCCCGACTTATAAACTTCGACAAGTCCTCGGCCTTTTCAAAGGTTTTGGGGTACAACAAAATAGTGGCATCAATACGTTCGTAGTCCTGAGAAAACCCGATTAACGGAGTGACTCCAATTAAAAAAAGAAGCAGATACGTAAATTGTTTTATCATTAGGAATCGCTTTTGGTTTTTTGTCCAATCCTGCCCAAATGTGTGTTTTTAAAACTGTCGGGATATTTTAATCCGTAGCCCAATGCTCTGTCCATAGCGGCATGTGAAAATAAAATTACCCCTGCTAAGGTATACATTTCACCCAAAAAAAGCATTCCTCCCACAAAAAAGACAATCGCTATAGCTTTGTTATGGAACAAGTTATAGGTAATGGCACCCGTTTTTGGATTGGCTAAATACCCCAACATTCCTATGTCGGGAAGTAACAAAAGTGCCGGAAAAACCCACCATGAAAAATCCAGTTGTGAGAATAAAAAAATTCCCAATCCGAATTGCGCCACTTCTTCTATTTTGAGGGTGATTTCCATTTATAAAAATTGAAATAGTACAGGTCTACTAGGAGCTGCATCATTTTTAAAGGGTGCTACCTGCAGGTTGAGCAAATAGGCTCCGTCCTTAACACTGTTGGGCACATAAATAAATTCGGTGATGGTGGCTTCGTGTCGGGGCGCTTTGGGGTAATTCCAGAATGCCTTGTGAGCTAATAACTTTCCATCGTCTTTCTCCTTATCAACCGAAGGCAAATCAATGAGCAGATGTTTCACCCCCAACTCCCGTAAATACAAGGCGGCTGCCTCTTCCAAATACGGCCAATTGGTGTGTGAGTACTTTCTGCTTTTCTTGGAGTGGGTATTGGGAAGGGTTCTAATGACAACAGCTTCGGGATTCTTCCCTTTTAATAGTGTTATCAGTTGTTTCTTCGGAATAATTAAATCTTCTCCCAAAGTTTGTGGTGCTACTGAAATTACTTCAGCCACAAAGAAAAACTCCTTTAGCGCTTCATTGACCGAATGAAATTCCTTTGAAATATGCCCAACGCATTCGGTATGGGTGCCGTGTGAATGCGGATTAAACCAAATATTATTAAAATTGACAGATGCGCCCTCACTTATTTTCCCCACCCAATCATCGATCTTTACAGGTTCGATTCTTGGAGCATCCAGGTACCAGGCCAGCGGATTTTCAGACGAGGCCTGCAATTGAATGGAAATATCCAGGGGTTTTGATAAGTCGATAGTTATTAATTGATCGTTAATGTGAATCGTGGCCTTCAAATAGGTTGTTTTAGGATTCTAAATTTACTAAGAATAAGTTTGCCGCAATCCCGTCGCTTAAAAACTTTCCTTTCGGCGTGACTTTCAGCGTATTGTTTTGCAGTGTTAACAGGCCTTCAGAAAGGTCTATCGCAGCCTGTTCTAAAAGATATTCTCTATACTTTTTTCCGAAGTCGGTTTCAATTTTCTCAAGCGAAACACCCCATTTGGTGCGTAGTCCCGTCATGATGAATTCGTTGTATTTATCGGTTACCGATAGCGTTTCCCTTTCTTGTGGCAACGTTCCTTCCTGAATGCTTTTTATGTATTTTGAATTGTTGTTTACATTCCAACTACGTGTATTTCCGTCGTAACTATGTGCCGAAGGACCGATCCCAATGTAGGGCTTCCCTTGCCAGTAGGCGGTATTGTTTTGCGAATGATAGCCGGGTTTGCTGAAGTTTGAAAATTCATAATTCTCGAAACCGGCCTTTGCCGTTTCTTTAAGTAGCAGCTCGTAATGTTGCTTTGCCAAGGCATCGTCTACCGGAGGAACTATTCCTTTTTCAATAAAATTAGCCAAGGCGGTTTTGGGCTCCACGGTCAAAGCGTAGCACGACAAGTGGGGCACCTTTAGCGAAAAAGAAATTTCCAGATTTTGTTGCCAGCGTTGCAACGTCATTCCCGGAACACCGTAAATTAGGTCGATGCTTATGTTGTCGAAATACCGGGTTGCATTTTTAATACTCTCCAGCGCTTCGGTAGCATTGTGTGCCCTATTCATAAAAGTGAGGTCTACCTCAAAAAACGATTGTACTCCGATGCTCAAGCGGTTTATGTAACTATTGGACAATTGCAGGATGGTTGCTTCCGTTAGATCGTCGGGATTGGCTTCGAGGGTGATTTCCGGCGATTCGGCAACTGTGTAGTTTGCATATACCGAATCCATTATTTGTTGTAATTCTTCGGAAGTGAGTAAAGAGGGAGTTCCTCCTCCAAAATAGATAGTTTGAATTGTAGTTTGCAGTTCATCTTTCCGAAGCATCAACTCTGTACAAATAGCGTCCACCAATTCTCCTTTTTTCTTCATCGAAGTAGAAAAGTGAAAATCGCAATAATGACAGGCTTGCTTGCAAAAGGGAATATGTATGTAGATGCCGGACATGTTGGGATTTACGATTTACGAATTTAGAATTAAGATTTTAGATTTGGGATTTGGGTTGTTGAGTTGTTGAGTTGTTGAGTTGTTGAGTTGGTTTTAAGCTTACATATAAAATTAATTCTTGTTCGCTTTTGTCTTTTTTCTATTCTCTTTGTTCTATTTTCTCTTCTCTTTTCAAATTCACCAATTCACCAATTCACTAATTCACTAATCTCCAATCCCAATACCCTCTTCGCTCTTTCCTTTTCCCTTAACTGCTCACTGCTCACTGCTCACTGCTCACAAGTTATGAGTTATGAGTAAAACTAGTCTATTTTCTTTTTTCTAACTTCTCTTTTCTCTACACGCTTCACCGCTCATTGTTTAAGTCGTTGAGTCGTTGAGTTGTTGAGTTGTTGAGTTGGTTTTAAGTTTATCTATACAAATTCCTGTTCGCTTTTGTCTTTTTTCTATTCTCTTTGTTCTATTTTCTCTTCTCTTCACTACTCACTACTCACAACTCACTCTTCACTACTCACTACTTATCAACTCTATCATCATTCTGTTTCACAAACGCCGACCAGCCTGTATAGCTTTTCCCGATGCTCACTTTATCGCCATTGTAAAAATGACAAACTGCTGCCGCAAGCCCGTCGGTGCTGTCAAGGTTTTTTGGGAGTTCTTTGAGTTGCAACAAACTTTGCAGCATTTTGGCTACTTGCTCTTTGCTCGCGTTTCCGTTGCCGGTAATGGCCATTTTTATCTTTTTCGGGGAATATTCGGTGATGGGAATTTGCCGTGACAATCCGGCCGCCATTGCCACTCCCTGCGCTCTTCCCAGTTTGAGCATGGATTGGACGTTTTTTCCGAAGAAAGGTGCTTCAATGGCAATCTCATCGGGTTTGTGAGTATCGATAAGTTCGATGGTACGTTCAAAAATCAGTTTCAGTTTTAGGTAGTGATCGTCGTATTTGGTAAGGATGAGCTCGTTCAACTGCATAAAATGCATCTGCTTTTTCACCACTTTTATGAGTCCGAAGCCCATAATAGTCGTGCCGGGGTCAATTCCTAAAATAATTTTTTCTGAATTCATTTACAGTCCTTTCATACCGAGCAAAACCAATCAAAAATTAGTAAATTCGTTTTCGATGTTAGCCCTATCTCACAAATCTAAACAATATCTGCTCGTTACCCTAAAGGTTTTCGTACTTGGAATTACATTTTGGTATATCTATTCGAAAGTAAGCGATACCAACGCAGAGACAATAACCACGCTTACCGAAGCCATTCAGCATAAAAACAGTTGGATCTTGTTTGTCTTTGTCGGACTTGCAGGTATTAATTGGATACTGGAAATTTTAAAGTGGCAAACGGTGATTGCACCTGTGAAGCAACTTACTTTTTGGGAGGCGCTTAAGCAAAGTTTGATGGCTTTAACTACTTCCCTGGCCACTCCTAACAGAATAGGAGATTACGGCGCCAAGGCGTATTTTTATGCCGCCGGAACCAGAAAAAAGGTATTGCTGCTCAATTTTTTTTCGAATGTGAGTCAGATGGCAGTCACCCTTATTTTTGGGATTTTGGGACTGCTAATTGTAATTTCAAAATACAGCCTTTCCTTTTCGGTTTTAAAAATTGCAGCATTTGTAGTAGCGCTCACTGTGCTTTTCGTAGTGGGGTATTTGTTTAAAGAAAAAGAGCTGCTTATAAAGGGGCTGTCAATTAAAAAGGTCATCGATTTTATTAAAAAACTCCCGGCAAGCTTACGAGTGAAAGTGTGGTTCTTGTCGTTGTTGCGCTATGCATGTTTTACGTATTTGTTTTTACTGCTGCTTCGGTACTTTGAAGTCGATATTGCATTTTCGCAAGCCTATCCCTTGATCTTTGCGATGTATTTACTGGTCTCTTTGATTCCCACCCTATTTATTTTCGATGTGGTGATTCGCGGTGGCGTGGCTGTTTGGTTATTTTCTTTGGCCGGTGTGCCCGAACTCGCTGTTTTATGTACGGTTCTTGTCATGTGGTTGCTCAATTTTGTGATTCCCGCACTTTTGGGAAGCTTTTTTGTAGTGACCTATAAACCTGAGACCGTATGATTCTCGCGATTATCGTCATCGGATTTTGTTATCTCATCACTTTGGGAATCTTGCTCATTGGCAATTTACAGCTTGCTGAATTTTCTTCGGAAGGAATTAAAGCTGAAAAAGTTGTTGCGTTTTCAATCGTTATCCCTTTCCGAAATGAAGCTGAACAACTGCCTTTGCTACTCGAATCTATTGCACAATTAAAATATCCTACGGAAAAGTTTGAAGTTATTTTGGTAGACGATGCTTCCGAAGATGCTTCGGTCGGGATCATTGAAGGGTTTTTTAAACAGACTTCAGAAAAAAATAAAATAGACTATCGCATTCTGAAAAATGTTCGAAAATCCCAATCTCCCAAAAAAGATGCCATTTCCGAAGCCATTAAACATGCAAAACACGACTGGATCCTTACCACAGATGCCGATTGCCGACTTCCCGAAAATTGGCTGCAGGCTTATAACACTTTTATAGACACTGGCGATTCAAAATTTATCGCAGGCCCGGTGGTATATACCTCCAACAATTCCTTTGTACAACGTTATCAGCAACTTGACGGCTGGAGTTTACAAGGCGTCACCATGGGAAGCTTCGGACTTCGCAACCCGCTACTTTGTAACGGTGCGAATTTGGGGTATCAAAAAGAGGCTTTTTATAAGGTAAACGGATTTGAAGGAAATGACCAACACGCCAGCGGGGACGATGTTTTTCTACTGGAAAAGATGGTGCGTGCCTTTCCGAAGCAGGTGCATTATTTAAAAGCAAAGGACGCCATTGTAAGGACACAACCTCAACCCAATTGGACTTCGGTGCTGCAACAACGTATTCGTTGGGCTTCAAAAACCACTTATCAAAAAGGAATTACGACCAAAGCCTTGGGATTTGTAGTTTTACTCACCAATTTGTTGGTAATCTTAGGACCCATTTTGTGTTACTTCAATACTCAAACACTTCCGTTTTATGCGGTGTTTATAATTGCCAAGATTGTTATCGACGCTATCTCATTATCTCTGACTGCACAATTTTTCAGAAAAAAAATACACCCCTTTTACTTTCTGCTAAGTACCTTTCTCTATCCCTTTATTACCCTTTGGGTTGTGGTACTAAGTTTCGGCGGAAGTTACTCCTGGAAAGGCCGAAAACATAAAAAACCGAATAATTGAATTAATTTTTTACCTTTAGACGTACTAAATCAGGCCCTTATGAAATACCTACACTCCCTATGCGCTATTCTCCTGCTACTTACAGTTGGAATTACTCACGCTCAGCAACAATATACTGTTGAAGGCAAAACCTATACCCTTCAGACCGAAATAGAAGGAACCTTGACCTTATTGTGGAATACCATCGATGACGAATACCGCTATTTTGTAAAAAAGGGCAGCGCTATTACCGAGCTTAAAAACACCAAAGTCGACGGGGATTATAAAGAAGAATACAAAGAAACTCTTACCTTACTTACTTCCGATGCCCCGGTTTCGACCGATAAATTGAAACTGACCCTTTCAGGACTGCGAAATTATGTGGTGGAGTACAACCGAAAGGCAGACAGCAATTTTGTATATGAAAAGCCTTCGGTACAGCTAAAAACACGATTGGGCGTATTTGCCGGAATGACTAACAACGCCTATTTCTACAACCCGAATAACGATTTTCTACCTGCTCTGGGAATCGATTTCGAGATAATTGACGAAGTTCGGCTCAAACGTCATGCAGTAGTATTTCAGTTTAAGCAGGTTTTGGAGAATTCCGATTATAAATTTTCATCGTCACAGGTTTCTTTCAACTACCGTTTCAAATTTATAAAATCTGAAAAGTTTGACGCGTTCGTCACTGCCAAGGCGGCAACCTTTACCAGTGTTTCCCGAGATCAGGAGCTCATTGATGGGGAAGAAGTTACTAAATTCACTTCCGGGAGTCAGTTTCAGGTGCCGGGTGCCTTCGGATTTGGTTTCGATTATGCCCTTGGCAACGGATATCTTTCGTTGGTGTACCACGATATAGTTGCCGTAACCATAGATAACAACGGAAATACCCCCGTAGACATTTCTTTGGGGTACAAACTGAATCTATAAATCCTTCGTTTTAATGACGATGGGAAGGGTGAATTCGGTTTTTACCGGAATCCCTCTTTTATAGGCAGGAGCCACCAGTTGAATGGAATCGATACACTGCAGCATCCAATTCTTCAAATGAGGAAATTCTTGAGTAATCAAACTGTCTATTTTAATTTCACGCACCGACAGTTGGGCATCCTTTGCAACCGATAGATCCAGCAAAACCGTATCGTTTACATCGCGGGTAGCAACAATGTTCTTGGTGCTTATGTATTCGTAAATTTGTGTAGACAAGGTAGTCTCGAAGCAGACTTTTTGCGCTGCCTTTTCGGTTTGATGTTCGCAAGCTGCAAAGACAGGGTATTGATCGACATCTTTCCAATTGATGGTTTTGAGTTCTTCTTCGTAGAACGTTTCGGTAGAAATTTTTTCGGTTTCAAAAAATTGGCAGGAAGTGACCAGTCCTAAAAGAAATAGTAAAGTAACACTGTTTTTCATTGCCGGGTAATAAAACCGAAAATTACAATTTTTAACCGTAATTACATGACTTCTTTTAAACGAAGCAGCCAAAGCGTATTTCGCTTCGGCTGCATTGAGAAATAAATCACTAAAAATCTATTCGGCTACTTCAAAAATGATGGGCAAATTATACTGAACTGCTACTTTTTTTCCTTCGTGTTCCCCCGGAAGCATATTTGGCAACTGTTGGAGGGTTCTAAGCGCTTCGGCTTTGAGGGCCGGGTGATTTGCTTTAATTTCCTTCACTACAACCTCACCCTTGTTGTTGATGATGAAGGTTGTCACGATTTTTTGTCGGCCGCTTAGACCGGAACCATCTAATTTTTTCACATTAAAGTTATCCCCCACAAAGGCCGAAATCTTTTCGATAAAACATTTCTTGGTCGCTTCGTTAGCAAGTCCTTCGCAACCCGGATAGATAGGAACTTTGTCGATTACTCCAAAAGGAAGCTCGATACTGTCCTTTACCGCGTCAAAGCGAATGTCGCCCATCCCCTTGTCTGACGTTAGCACCACCAGAGTTTTTAAGGCAATTTCTTCTTCGGGAGTTAAATTGCCTTTGGCCGCGATCGATTCTTTCAAGGCCTCAATATTGCTGATAATTTCACTTTGGGAAGTATCGCCTTTTTGAAAGTCTGCAACTACAGCGGTATCTTCAGATTTTGTTTCCTGAGCGCAGGAAGTATAGATGAGCATTCCGCAAACTACGGGAACCAGCAATAAATACTTTAACTGAAAGATTTTTTTGGATCTTGATTTTTGTAACATAACGATTCGTTTTTTGATTAATGAATGATTGAAAAATGTATTGATGAATGAAATTTTTTCGGTGTGAAAGACTTGCGAAAGCAAATCCTGATAGTATTCGCGTTTGTCTTTTTGTGAGGCTACCCCGGCATCGGCTATAAATTCCTGCAGCAACTCCATTCGGTTCTGAAAAACATAGATCAACGGATTGAACCAGCAAAGCACGCGCAATAATTCAAAAAATAACAGATCGATCGAGTGACGTTGTTCCATATGCACTTTTTCGTGCAGCAGAATATTTTTTTGTTGTGTTTCTGAAAGTTTTTCGCCTAAAAACACCGTGTTGAAAAAGGAAAAGGCAGCATCGGACTTTGGTAAGAGCACCAGGTGCATTTTCCCGAATGTGGCAGTACTTCCGGATCGTTTCAGTTTAAAAAGCTTGTACAATTTATACCCGAAAAAGGTAAGGCTTATCAAAACTCCTAAAATCCAAAACGTTTCCCAACCTAGGTTTAAAACTGAAGGGTTAGAAGTGGCTACGAGTTCTTCCGAAGCAACATTGCCAATAAGTACTGCAGGAAGTTGTATGGTGTATTCGGGCGGAATGCTTTGTTGAATGGCATCTATTTTTATAAGCGGCAGCAAAAAACTAAGCACAGGAGTGGCGATAAGATAGAGTCGGTTCCAGTTAAAAAAGGTTTCTTTTTTAAGGAAGAGGTCGTACACCAGCAGGAACAAAAGCTGGCAGGCTATGGTTTGAAGAATGTAGTGTATCATTTGTCCTCTTTGTTAAGTTCTTTCATAATGGCTTCCATTTCCTGAACACTGATATCGTTCTTTTTCATAAAAAAGGAGACCATACTTTTAAACGATCCCTGAAAATAGCCGTCCATGAGCTTGGTAAGGGACTGATTGCTGTATTCGGCTTTTTGGACTTTCGGGAAATAAATATGTCCGCGCCCTTCCTTTCGGTAATCGACAAACTCTTTGCTTTCCAGAATTCTAACAATGGTCGAGACGGTGTTGTAGGCAGGTTTCGGTTCGGGGAAAGTCTCGACGATGGATGCTACATTGCCTTCTCCCAGATCCCATAGTATCTGCATTATGTCTTCTTCGGCTTTGGTAAGTTGTTTCATAGCATTCGTTTTCATTTATCAAATATAACTAATTATTTAGTTTAAACTAATTTTTTAGTTATAAAATTGTAACAGAATGGTTTTTTTAGGGTCTAATGCAGCTATGGACATCACCTTACTTATTATTGGATTTGTATTAATGCTCATTGGCATTATAGGAAGTGTATTGCCTGTAATTCCCGGGACACCGGTGAGTTGGGCGGGATTAGTCGTGCTGCATTTGGCTCCGGCTATGACCTTCGACTGGCTGTTTATTATTCTTACGGGGATTGTAGCAGTAGGTATTTATGTGCTGGATTATATCATACCGGCGATTGGGACTAAAAAATTTGGCGGTAGTAAGGCGGGTGCCTGGGGAACTATTATTGGGTTATTTATAGGAATTATTGCCCCTATTCCCTTTGGAATTTTGATTGGTCCCTTTGCAGGCGCCTTAATTGGCGAAATGGTCTTTAATAAAACTGAAGGCAAACAAGCAGTGAAGGCCGCCTTTGGCTCGTTTATAGGATTTCTGGCTTCTACCTTTATAAAACTAACGGCAACGCTGGTGTTTTTAGGGCTGTTTGTCTATAAGGTATGGGCGCATTGGGAGCTGTTCTTCTAACTCACAATTTTATTACTCTTTTAGTACTACTACCCGCTTCGGTACTCACTTTTAGAAAATACATTCCGCTTTTTAGGGCTGAAACATCTGTTTGAGTAAAATCTTTGGTTTTAGAAAGTATTAATTCCCCTAAAAGATTATACATTTTGAGAGATTCAATTTCAATAGAGAGAGTACTCTCAATAAATAAAAGTTCCTCCACAGGATTAGGATACACAAAAATTTGTGATGATAGCTCCATATTCTCAACTCCCAAGGCACATTCTTCACTATAAACTGCTGAACCATCCTTTAACCAATTTGTCTGTTGGTTGGCGTAGTCTACATCATCAACTTGTATACAACTAAGATTTGGATTATTTTCTGCTCTCATATAATTTAGAACCACATTATTTCCATTTTTTAAATTTAAGGAGGTCAATGAATTTTCATGACACCATAGAAATTCCAAACTGGTGTTTTGTGATACATCCAATTCCACTAACTGATTCTCAGAACAAGTTATAACCTCCAAATTAGGGTTTTGGCTCAAGTCCAATTGTGTTAATTTATTCTCAGCTACGAACAATCCCACTAAGTTTGGATTATTTGAAATATCTAAAGCAGTAAAATTATTGTCCTCAAAGTTTAAAAGTTCAAGATTAGGATTTTGACTTAAATCAATAGCGGCAATAGATTGTCCTCCAATTGACAGAGTTTCAAGAACTGTATTATTTTGAACATCTAAGACACTAAGATCGTTCTGAGCACAATTAAGATAAACCAGTAGTGGATTTTGAGAAACTATTAAATTGTTTAGATCATTGCCATGACAATCTAATCGTTCCAAATATGGGTTTTGAGTAATATCCAAGTTCAATAAATTATTATCACTAATAAGTAATACTCGAAGGTTAGTCAATGTTGAAACGTCAATACCGGTAACGAAAGTTGTTTGGCACTGAAAGACCTCCAGATTTATAAAACTTTCCAATCCGGTTAATGAATTAATATTGGTAAAAGGTATATATAAGCCTAGTACCGCCTCCGCTTCGGCAACCTGAATTTCTCCATCATCATTTGTATCAGCATCAGCATCTCCGGACCCATCCCCATTGGTATCAACACAAGGAGTATTAACTAATGCATTTTTAAAAACAGGATCCGGGATATTTACAATTTGCGCGTTTAGAATCGCACTAACAAACATTAGAATAAACAGACAAACAAATCGCATATCTAACAATGCTTTTTATAGGGGAGACTATTAAATATACTAAAAAACTATGAAGTGTTTTATTTTAAAGCCAGGTTGTTTTTTCTTGAATGGAGGTATTTCTTACCCCATCCGGCAGTTCGCCGTCGTATTTTCCCATATAGAAAAAGCCCAGACAGCGTTCACCCGGTGCCATGGTAAAGAAGTCGTTCATATATTTTACAATACCCGGAGAGCTCCAATAGGCTCCAATTTTCATTTCGTGGGCGGTGAGCCACATATTTTGTACGGCCATGGCCGTTGCTGCTATTTCTTCCCATTCGGGGATGGCTTCTGCAGGGTCGCGCTGCATACAAATTGCAAGGATACAGGCTGCCTTTTTAGGGTTGTCACGATATTTTTTATACTTGAATTCTGAAAAGCTATCCGACTTATTTTTATAGGTTTCCGAAAGGAATTCCCCCAAACGGGCCTGCGCCTCTCCATGAATCACCCTAAAACGCCAGGGCTCGGTTCTTCTATGTGTAGGCGCCCAGTTGGCGGCTTCGAGAATTGATTGAATTTCTTCTTTTGAAATGGCTTCGGAATTGTATTGTGCCGGAAATACCGCACGTCGGTTCTTTATTATCTCTGAAATCATAGGTTTTTTTTGATTCCGAAAGATAGGTAAAAGAAGTAAAAAAAATTACTGAAACGTGGCAACTTCAAACAAAATATGCTGCTGTTTCAGCACATCGACCACCATTTTTACATCGGCTTCGCTGGAAATAGTCTCCTCTTTTCGCATCAATAGTGCTTCCACGTTTTTCCGCATATCCGGACTGTGATATTCCAGCAATAATTCGTTTTCGCCTAACTTCACCAGGCAATCTTTTTCGGTGAATTCGAAGGCTGCCTGCGGATTCACTTTTAGTACAGCCGGTTGCTCGGGATAGGCTTTTTGAATGACCTTGTACAAGGCTTCCAACACCCGATCCACAGTAACGGAATTCAGGCAGATCTTATGTTCACAGCTTAAAATAACATCGTAATTACAACGAATGGCACAAACGCCCTGTTTTCCCCAGATCAAATCGTTGTGTTGGGCGAAACTTCCCCAACTTCCGGGACCGGTTGGGCCGTAAATTCCCACGGAGGGAACATTAAAACTCCCCGCTACATGCGTGATTCCGGCATCGTTACCAATATGAAACAAGGCGCCTGCCATGGCTTCACCCACATCCAGCATTCCGCCGGTTATAAATTCGACATGCGGCATTTCCTTGGTAAAATACTGAGCGATATCGGGATCATCCGGGCCCATAATGATCTTGCAATCCAGATTCGGGTAAATATCGGCAAGCCTTTCAATAAGCTGGGCGTACTTTTTGGTAGGCCAGATTTTCAGTAAAAAGCCGGCGCCGTGATGCACTACAAAATAAGGGTTTTTTGAATCTTTTTCAGCTTTAAAATAGGGATAGCCTTCCAACCGATTGTCAATATCCACATGCAGTTTGGCTATGGTGTCTATATAATGCTGAATGGCATGTTGCTTTACCTTTTTGTGTGTTGGATATTTGAGGGCATGAGGCAGATCGTAACCTCTGAACGCAGGATAATTGCCCAGTTCGTAAATGTGATCGTAATTTTCTTCCTGTTCTCTAACTTCCTTTTCGTTGACTACTTTTACCGTTAGGTGTTTGGTAAAAAAATCGACCAGCCTGGGTGCCACGGCAAAATGCAAGGATTCGGAAACCTCGGCCAGTTTGTAGATAGCAGGAATGGCAAAGAATATATCTCCCAAGCCGCCGTAACTTTTATAGACCAGTACTTTGCCCAATTTTTTTGCTTTTTTGTCTGCTTCGGAAGTGGATAAAATACTTTCAACCGCTTTCCAGAATGCTTCGGGAGCCTGTTGCATTTCGGTGTAGGCTTGTTTTTTATTTTCAGGATAAAAATCGAAGGAAAATGTCCCTACTCTATCGTTCGTGATCATTTCACAGCCCGAAAGAAACGCTTCAGCTGCGAGTCGGCCGCTGGGTTCGGGCCAAACGGGTTTGCAGATAAATCGTTTTGTTTTCCCTAAAATCTCGAGTACTTCGGCGTTGGAAACAGGATCGTGGAACGAAATATTCTTCGGCATTTCACGTCGCAATCTGTTTCGGCCGTAGACCTTACACTGAATTGCAGGATGTTCTTCGGCAAAGGTGACGTATTCGTGTCCGCCCTTTAAAAAATTCAGATCCCCGAAAAACGGAATGACGTTCTCTATTTTTTCTTCCGAAGGTTTTAATTTGGAAACATCGACGGTGGGAGGCATGATCAATTTCTTGGCGACTGCTTCTCCGTAAAAATCGCGATGTGCTTCAAAGTGTTTGGGAGACTGAAAGATATTGAGGGCTGCACCTGAAAAAAGTCTTCGGAACAAATGAAACTTATCGGGGTGACAGCAACTGCGTACCTTGGGATCGACGGTACAGAGAATATTTCTGCGAATGCAGAAGTTATAATCGTATTCCACTTTTACATAAGGAACAGACTGATTGATTAGGAAATCTACCAGCTCCAGTTCGTAATTACAACGAGAAGTACTGTTGAGAATTACCAAATTAGCATTGCTGATGTGTTTTTTGGTTTTTTCGAAATCATTCAGGTAATCCAGGATGACCGGATGTCCTTTCTGTTCGCCCAATTGCATGAGTTCACGGATGGTGAGTTCTGCTCCGCGCGGTGTAGCGAGGGTAGTATCGTGAAGAAAGAGAATGTTTTTCAAAATAAAGGGGGTTGTAAATTAAATTGGACATTTCAAACCATTGCTGAAATGTCCAATTTTATAACTAATTCGTACTAATTATAATTTTTCCAGAATAAGGATATCGGTACCACTTCCGCCGCCGCTTACGTCGCGTAATTCAATTCGGTTTGGAAGCACACTTATAATATCCCAATCGTCGTTAAATTCATCGAAAGGTACTCCAATAAAGTTTAGGGCCAGTTCGGTGCCGCTGCCGTTTACGATCCAGGTTCCGTTATTGGTGTTACTACCGTTGGTAGCTGAGACCTGATCTCCAGTCATGAAATCGATTTCGTATCCGTTATAGGTTGCCGTTTGGTCGGACCCACTGTCGTTGTAATTTTGAACATACCAGAGTCCGTCCATAAGAATATCTCTAATTACCTGAGCGTCTCCATAGTAGCCATCATCGTAGTAGCCATCGTCGTAGTAACCGTCGTCGTAATATCCATCATCGTAATATCCGTCGTCGTAGTAACCATCATCATAATAACCATCATCGTAATAACCATCATCATAGTAACCATCATCATAATAGCCATCCTCGTAATACCCATCGTCATAATAGCCGTCTCCGTAATACCCATCACCATAATAACCGTCGTTAAAGAAGTCGTTACTATCATCGGGCGAGCATGAAGAAATAACCGCTCCGGTTATAGAGATAGTGGATATTGCAAGCAGAGCCTGTCCCGATTTGGTAATAAATTTTCTACGTTCCATAAATTTATTTTTTGCAGTTAGAAAGATACCATAAATGGCTAATCTGAAATATGATGAAAGTCAGTTTAAAGCTAAAACAGCCTGAAAAGAATTTACCCTACCAAAATATACAAAAAAAAAAAAGAAAGCACGCCCCGTTTATGATATGAAACGAGGCGTACCTTCAAAATTAACCAATAAAAATTAAGGAGTAATAAAATCTTTCATGCTGGAATTGTACACGCACAAACTATTTGCAGGGGTTGAAATACCGGTGCTTTGCGCTGTCGTCATTCTAGGGGCGATCATTCCTCTGGCGGTTGAGAAGATGTCGAAAACTGGTGTTGGATTAGGGGATTTAGTTCCAGTTCCGACCTGGGCGCGGGTAGAAAAGCAGATTAACACAACAAACATGGTGGAAGTTGTAAAAGCATTCAACTTTGTCTTTTTCATGATTGTTGTTTTAATGATTTTAAAATTTCAAAGTTAGGTTCCGGCTTTGCCAGTAGATGTGTTATTTTTTCAAGCGTTAATGGTTTACTGAGGTAATCTGTACACAGTTCTTCTTCATTTGCCTTTCTCTTGTCTTCGCCAAGAGAGGAGGATGAAAGCAAATAAATTTGGGGCCTTATGTTATGTATTACTTCTAGTTTCTTTATTTTATTCAAGAATTGAAAGCCGTTCATTTCGGGCATATTTATATCTAAGAATATAATATGGGGGAAATTCTCTCTGTGGTATTGTGATGTTGAGTCGAAATCTTCTAAGTATTTTAAGGCATTTGGGGCATTTGAAAAAGCTAGAGTATTTGCCAGAGCGTCAAATTTTTCGATAACTCTTTGGTTTACAAAAAGGTCGATTTTATTGTCGTCAATAAGCATTATGTTTGTGCCCTCTTTCATCTATTGTGAAATAATAATTTGTGGTAAGAGAATTTTAAAGCAAGTTCCTTTTGAAAGTTCACTTGTTACCTCTATCTCTCCATTAAGGTCGTCCACTATATTCTTGACAAAATAGAGCCCAATTCCCTCCCCCGGTAATTCATCATTATTCACGCGATAGTATAGGTCGAATATTTTAACCAGGTGTTCCTCTGAAATCCCTCTACCATTATCTGCTATTACAATTTGAATGTTCCCCTTTACGGAGGTGACTTCTATCTTTACAGTAGGTATAAAGTTCTTTGATGGTGGGTTACCGAATTTAACGGCATTTTGAATCAGGTTCTCAAAAAGAGACTTTAACAAATCAGGATTAAAATAAAACTCACCCGCTCCTTTCACGATAGTCACAAATTCGATGTGTTGAAAATGTGTGGTTTCCTTGGTATCTCGAATTATTTCATCGATGAGATTGTCAAAATTGATTGATTGAAGATGCTTTTTCTTATCGGAAATTGTAGCCACCAATGCCAAGTTATCTAACATTGATTTTCCCTTTTGAAGTGTCACATCCAGCATTGATGTTAATTGAGACACAACCGGACTTTTTTCTTCCTGATTCATCAAATTAATGATTCCTTCTGCCGATGAAAAAGGAGCGCTCAAATCGTGGGCCGATCGGTACAAAAATAATTCCAGGTCTTTAGTTTTTATCTTTAGCTTATTCTCCAGCGTTTTACTTTTGGAAATATCCAACATCATTGCGCAGAAATAATCGGCTTTTCCATTTTTCAATTTGCTAAGGGCAAATTCTACCGGAAATTCTTCTCCATTCTTTTTAAGTCCGTACATTTCGATAGTCCCCTGAATACGGTGTGTTTTCAATTTATTGACCGCAGAAACAAGTTCTTTCATACTGGCCTTCCTAAATTTTTGAGACATTAATTGTGTGAGGTGACATCCAATAATTTCGGATTCACTATATCCAAATGCCAGTTCGGCACCTTTATTCCACTCGGTAATATTTCCATTGCAGTCTGCAACTACAATAATTCCAACATCAATCGACTTAAAGAAGGTGTGATACTTAGTGTCATTCCCATGCGTATCTCGTTCGTGTTTACGGAATTTTGTAATATCACTTATTGCGATTGTCGCTGAGATTATTTCACCCTGCTTGTTATAACCAGGACCAATTTGAGATAACAAATACCTTGTCCGTCCCTTTGCGTCATACTCCATGGTTTCATACTCTTTACACTTACCACCATTAAAAATTATATCGACATTTTTGCGAACCAGATCGTGATGAATTGGATTTACATATCCATAAATATATGTCCCCAAAAGTGCTTCAGCTGTAAGACTTCCAATCCCGCGATTGGCAGTTAAAATTTTTCCTAACTTATTTATGGATACAACTAAATTTGGAATACTTTCCACAAAAGCACTATGCTTGAATTCCAAATCGTTTAACGCTCTTTTTTCTTCATAAATAGTAGTAATATCATTGTGTACAGCGACATATTTTTCAACACATCCTTTGCTATTCACAATAGGAGTAATGGTGGTATCGAGCCAACATGGTTTCCCATTATTTTTTCGATGGCATAATACTCCATTCCAAATACGTCCTTTTTTTATGGTTTTCCATAGTTCTTTATACTTAGGGTCTTTATCACATTCAGATCTAAGTAAGCCATTAACTTCACCTACTAATTCGTGCTTATAATAACCCATCATAACACAGAAATTCTCATTGGCATACGAAATTCTCCCCAAAGCATCTGTGATAGATAAAATCACATTTTGCTGAAGTAACTCCAACAATTCTGAATCTCCATAATTCATTATTTTCTTTTTTTCAATTGTCTGTATCATACATTTTTTTTGCTTCCAGGCAATAGGTGATGGCCTGTTCGAGGTCATTGACTAGTATAAAGGGAGTTGTTGGCTCGTAAATTCTTTTATATGCCCCAATCAATAATTTCATTGCGGTTGAATTCAAAATATAAGCTTCGGCTATTCTAATAAATTTGAGATCGGGACTATCCGCAAATAGTTTAGCAGCTTCAATGGTATAGGTCCCCTTAGCATTGCGAATATCGATTATAAACGGAGTGGGCTTCCCTTGGCACAAGGTCTTTATTGCTTCTATATAGGTTTGGGCCCGTTCTGCGCGAAGCGAATGGTACATTTCCATATTGAAGAATTCGCAATGCAGAATGCCGTTGGCAATCTGAAATTTTGCTCTTCCAAAAATTATAGCATTATTCGATTTAACTGTCTCCGGCATAAAAAGAAGAAGCCAATCCTTGTGCCATAACGAAAAAGGAGATGGGAATTTAACTTAATAAGCTGAGAGAGTGCACAATAAAAAGAACAGGAAATTGAATGATTTTTTTGTATCCCACGGTATATCGTGGGAAAAAGAAATGCAAATAGCAATTCAGCGGAATAACGTGGATTTAATCAGGTCTTTTAATTTTTAATTTTTTCATCCTATCGCGAAGGGTGCTTGGTTTAATTTTGAGGAATAAAGCTGCTCCCTTATTTCCATCAATTTTCCAATCACATTTCTCCAAAACCTTGAGAATATGGATACGCTGTGCTTCGTCGAGCGATAAATTGGTGATAGTGATGGGTCTGTTACTTGTTTGATCGGATATATCGAATTGAGGGAGCTGCAAATATTCGCCATTTGACAGAATTACTGCACGCTCAATAAGATTCTCAAGCTCTCTGATGTTTCCAGGCCATTTATACTGTTGCATTTCAATCATGGCCTTATCGGATATATATTTAATTTCTTTTCTATATATTTTTCCGAATTTATTTACAAAATGTTCGACGAGTAGTGGAATATCTTCTAGTCTTTTGTGAAGAGGAGGAATTTTAATTGGAAAGACATTCAATCTAAAATACAAATCTTCTCTGAATCTTTTCTTCGCCACCTCTTTTTTAAGGTTTCTATTGGTAGCAGCAATAATTCGAACATTCAATTTCCGAGTCGTGTTTTCCCCTATTTTCTCTATTTCACCTTCCTGTAAAAACCGAAGTAATTTTGGCTGCATATCGAGAGGTAATTCTCCTATTTCATCTAAAAACAAAGTACCCCCGTGCGCCAACTCGACCTTTCCAATTTTATCCCGTACAGCACCGGTGAAGGATCCTTTTGTATGTCCGAATAACTCACTTTCAATCAATTCCCGAGGAATCGCAGCACAATTCACTTTGATTAGTGGTTTGTCTTTTCTTACACTAATATTATGGACCGCTCTTGCGAGTAATTCTTTTCCTGTGCCCGTATCTCCCAAAAGCAAAACAGTTGCATCTGTTGGTGCTACTTTTTCCACATTACTAAGAACGTCGCTAAAGGCGGCGCTACCATAGACCATTTCTTCAAAATTAAAAACCAAATCAAGCTCGTCTCGCAAGTAAACATTTTCGTTTTGAAGTTGAATTTTCAATTCCTTCAATTCGGTTACTGCTGTGGACAACTCGATATTAAGTGAATTTAATTCTCGCTGAACAGCTTTCCTTTCGGTAATATCCTGTATTGTTGCTAAGATGGCAACCACCTTACCTTCCTCATCCTTAATTTGAGATGATATTAATTGAACCGGAAATCGTTCCTCGTTTTTACGTTTGTATACGGTTTCATAATAGTTGTGGTACTCGGCCTTTATTAGATTTTCATAATGTGAAAAGCAGGTATCATAGCATTCGGGAGCCCAAAAAGGAAATGGTGCTTTTGATGCTAAAAGTTCCTTTTCGGTGTAGCCTGTCATTTTACAAAATGACGGATTCACCTTTGTTAGTTTTCCATCCTCAATGGAAACAACCAAAAGACCTTCGTCCATCGAGGCAAGCAGATTCTCCGAAAACTCCTTTGCGCGTCGAATTTCGGCTTGGGCATTTATTTTATCTGTAATATCGTCAATTGTCACGAAAAAGGCCATAACTTTCCCCTCATTGTTTTTAATGGAAGACGTGGCTAATGAGGCCATAAAGCGTTCTCCATTCTTCCGCATAAATAAAAATTCAAAATTTCCAACTTCTCCGGCTAAGGTGCGAACCAAACATTTCTGGATTTCCTCATACGACTCCGGGGGCCAAAAAGGAAAAGGAGCCGTTGCACCTAAGAGTTCTTCTCTTTTAAACCCTGTTATGGAAGAATAGGCCGGATTAACATCGATAATTTCCCCTTCTACATTCATAACTACTAGCCCCTGACGTAACGATGTCACTAACTCTTCAGAATATTCCTTTGCCAATCGCAACTCTTCCTCTGCGCGTAATTGTTGGGTAATATCCTTTATTGTTGAAAAAAAAGCAATTGTATTTCCTTCACTATCCTTTAATGAAGAAACAGCTAATGATACCGGAAACCGCTCTTCGTTTTTCCGTTTAAAAATTAAATTAATATTTTTCTTTATTTGACCTTTTAATGTATTTTGAAAAGCGACATTAATATTTTCATATTCCTCAGGGGGCCAATACGGATAGGGTGGTTGAATCCCAATTAACTCTTCTTTTGTGAATCCTGTCATTTCACAAAAGGCTGCATTTACTGAAATATGAGTGCCCTGAAGATTAATCACAGATAAACCTTCTTGTAATGAGGCTAATAGATTTTGCGAAAAATCCTTCTCTGCCTTTAAAAGGTCTTTCGATCTTCGTAGTTCACTAATATCGAGGATTTCACTTAATATATAATCATTTTTGCCGATCGTAATTCTTTCAAAAGAAAATAGTGCGTTGGTGCGAATTCCCGATTTTGGTAGCAATTCGGCTTCAAAGGACTTCAGTGAGTGTTTTTTTTCTAGTATTTCTCTTATATACTGCCCCTCTTCTTCACCCACGAGATTCAGGTCGTAGGCCGTGACATTCGTCGCCTCCTTGTTTTTGTAACCCGTAAATGTCTCCCAGGCCGAATTAACGGCGATGAACTTTTTAGAATTTATATTAGACAGTGCTTTTGGAATGGAACTTTTGTAGAACAGTGACTCAAACCCTTGGTCATCGTTTAGAAATTCGAATAACTCATCATGACCCTCTATCGTATTATCGGTTACGGAGGATTTTATTTCGTATTTAGAGCTTCGTGATTTACCCATTCTAATCCCTGTTGACATTAGTATACATTCTCATTTTCATAAGAGATGTAACTACATACTATTATTTACGTTTCGAGCTACATTATAATAGCTCTTAAGGGGAGTTAATGAACGCCCAAAGGTATCTATTTACTCGGGAATTAACGCCTAGAAATATCGAAAAAAGAAAAGAATGCTGATTTAAACTTTTCTTTCCCTTAACCAAAACTATTATCGACTAAGGATGTGACCATTCGTGCATAAAAAACCCGTTTCTTTAAAATCTGCTTTGAGCAGCACTTTGAATACTTATGTATTTAGGTTTAATATACAAATTATTTTTTTGGTTTTGAAGGCCAAAAAAAAATGCTTTTTTGTTTTATCTTAGTTTTAGAATTTTAGTCCATATGAGAATAGGAAGTAACATCGCCAACGAATTTAACGATTTTTCTGTGAATTATACGGAAGACATGGTACGCTGTGTACCTCATTATTTGCGATTGCTTTCCCTCTTCACCGAAGGACTTCCCGTCGATTTTAGTCCGAAGCGTATTTTAGATCTGGGCTGCGGAAACGGAAACGTCACCTTTCAACTATTACACACCTTTCCCCAAGCGCAGTATACGCTCCTCGATGCTTCCGAAAAAATGATCGATCTATGCAAATCCCGCTTTCATCAAGTTGAGGCAGATTATGCAATCTCCTATTTTAAAGATTTCAGTTTTAAAGAAAACTACTACGATCTAATTGTAGCAGGATTTAGCTTGCATCATTGTGAAGGTGCCGAGAAACGGGAGCTTTTCAAAAAAATACACCACTCGTTACAACCCGGGGGTATTTTTAGTTTTTCCGATTTAATGATCGACAAAAACTCGATCGAGCATCCTCCTTTTTTAAAGGGTTGGGAATCTTTTGTTTACAACAACTATTCCGATGGCGAGAAATGGCAGTGGTTAATGGAGCATTACAATGAGTTCGACAAGCCCGATGCCTTGGATAATCAATTAGAATGGTTAATGAAGGCAGGATTTACTTTTATTGAGCCCACAGCCCTTGATACCCATTGGGTTCATATACGAGCTGAGAAAAACTAAAGCCTTCATCTTTATTATACTTCTTTCAAAAATTAGAGTTCCTAAATTTTTAAAAAAGGAATTCATTAATTCCTGCTACGAAAATCTGCCAATATGCTCTTTTTCAATACTATATATTCATTTTTTACGATTTGAACGAGTATTTTATCCCTTAATCGTAAACATTTTGTAAGTCGTTTCTCAATAAATACATTTACTTTTCATTAAATCTCACGTTATGAGCAAGATAATACTATTCGTAGTTTTATTGCTTGTCTCTCTCCCCACATTAGGACAGGTTGGTATAAATACTACAAATCCGCAGGAAGCACTCCATGTAAACGGGAAAATTCGTGTAGACGACGCTTCAGGAAGATCGGCTACTTCCGTCTTGGGAGTGGATGCAACCGGAACATTAAACACTATGGATGTTGGCGGTGCGCTCGAAATTCACAATAACACTATTATTGCTTCGGGGACCGGATACTATTCGGTTGTTAACGTTTCAGTAACCACACCCACTCCAAATACTCGGATTGACAACATCGACTTGGGCGTAGTTGGCGCGAATGCCTACAAAACGGTCATCCGATTTACAGGTCAAACCCAATCTTTTGATATCACCGGAATTAAAGATGGCATTGAGGGGAGACATATAATATTATTAAATCCAATGAATGTGAATATGGGTGTAATCAACGAATCCAATCAGTCTCTCGCAGTGAATCGAATTATTACCTATGGCAGCGGTCCGAGTGAATCAACTTCGGGCGAAGGCGCAATAGAATTGGTGTATGATGGTACGCGGTGGGTTGTTATTAATTTTAGGAACTAGTCTGGATGAGCATTTAAACTTTTCAATTACCTCACGCATAAAAAGCCATTTCTGTTATAAAAGTTGGGTTGACATAGTATCCAAACCTACAATTTCCAAAGTAATTTCTAATAAATATTCCTACATTATTAAAGACTAATTCTTACCTATTTGTATTTATTTTTTCAATTTTTCGATGTATTACATAATATATTCGATGTAATACAATTTGCAACTGTTTATTTAACAGTTACTTACGCAAATTGGGTTATCTTTGTAGTACCCAAATTTAATACTTATGAAATCGTACAAAGCCCCCGCTGCGATTCCTATAATTTGCCTGCTTTTAATGAGCAGCGCCTTATTTTCTCAAGTAGGAATTAATACGCAGAATCCACGAACCATGCTAGAGGTTGCCGGAGATATGAATATTTCGAGCGCCCTGGAAATTTTAGACTACAGTACACTTGAAGAAGTAGAATCCAGTACTTTTCTCATTCAAGAAGCCGACAATTCCATTAAATCGCTGGATGTGAGTAATCCTACCGGTGTTGCTTTGGCCTATATTCAGGAATATATTATTGAAGAACCTAATCTCGACTGGGTCAAGGAATTCAACACACAAATTGATGCGACCGATTACGTTGTAATTGTAACTTCTGCCAGTTTTAATCAGGAATTAGATCTTACTAACAATCCGGGGGCTGCAGATAATGCAAGTTTACCTTTCGCCTCTGCCTTTGTAAAAAATGGCACCTGGCGCCTGGTGGCAGACTACCCCCAAGCGGCGAATATTGATGAAACCACTATTGGCGTTTGGACAATTAGCACCTTGATTTTCTCAAATGATGTTTCCAAACAGTACGGGACTGTAGATATCCCGATGGGAGGAGCCGCTACAGGAGCCGCCTCTTCCCCTATTATTAATTAATACGTTGGATATGAAATTACTTTACACTCTAATTATTGTATTTAGTAGCGGGTCTATCTTCGCACAAGTTGGTATTGGCACTACTACACCTCTAGCCGACTTACATGTTGTGGGGGATGCGCTGGTTCAGGGAGGATTGGTAACAACCAACCTTACTACTGTATCGTCATCGGAAGAAAACTTTAAACTTGTCACAAGAATTACAAATTCGACTCCGGCAGGAAAAATCACCATACTGGATCCCGATTATATGGATGTGGCGCCTATCAATACTGTTAATTACCATTTTGTCAATGTACATCTGGACAATTTAAGTGATGTAAATTTAATGTATGACGAAGATAAGTACGTAGTGGGCGTTGCCAATTTCAGACACGTAGGAGATGCCATCAAAAAAGTTCCCGGAGGAGACAACTATTCTATTGGTCATTTTGTGGTACGAACTTTTAAAAGTGGCGGCACCTGGCATTTGGAAATTAGCAATAAGGAGCTCGATTTAAATATTTTAGATTCATTAGAGTACCATATTACATTGATAATCTATAACAAATTGTATTTCAGAGAATTTCCTTCAATAACAACAAATTTGGGAGGGTCTAATACGGGAACAGCCTCTTCGGTTCCAATTTTTGAATAAAACAAAAATCATGAAAAAAATACTTATTATACTGACAATTTTTATCTCAACAACTGCAAGTTATGCTCAAGTTGGTATAAACACCACAACCCCTTCTGCGGCTCTCGACGTGAATGGAGAAGTTTTAATCGACGGCGGATTTTATCTGGAATCCCCGGGCGATAATACGGCTATACGAGGATCCAAGTTCTTGGTTCGCACCACTTCTAATGAACTTTCTCGCTACGATATAGCCCAGAGTAAATACGGTCCCATAAACTACGTCGAATTTGCCTTCAAAAACTTGTCGGCACAGGGTTTGTTAGATTACGACACCAAAATAGCTACCAATGATTATCTGGTTAGTATTCAGGGTTATTCGTGTGGCATTGCCGGTGCAGGTCGAACCGGTAGTATTATGCCAAGCAGTTCGGTCTCCAACCTCAATATTGAAGGCTATCAAATCTACGCATATCCTAATCCTGCAACGGGAACATGGTTCTTAAGAGCACATGTCAACAATTCGACATGGCAAAGGTACCAGGGAGATGGCTATGTGGACACTGAAATTGATATGTGGTTGAATGTGATGATTTACAGAAAAGGCTTTATCGCCAAGGCACAAAACGACATCACCGTAAATATGCTTTTTTTACCGGAAGGAGTCGCTTTACCTCCAAGCGGATTTTAAATCCTTCAATAAAGTTGAAAACCAAAATCCGCAGCTATTTATCGCAGGAAGTACTAATCAATCTATAACACAGATTGGTCGATTTTTATATCGGAATACTGCCAAGCGCTTTCAAATTCCTTCCTAATGAGCTTTGCATCATTGGTTTTTCCTTGTGCCATATACACATTGTAAAGTCCCATTAGAGACCAGCCATTTTGCCGTAGTACTTTGAGGTCTTCTTTATAAATCATTTCCGCTTCGGCAAGTTTACCGGTATGTAAGAGAATTGCTCCCAAATTCTGACGTACAGGAATATGCCATGCAGACGGTTCGGTATACGTCAATGCATCTTCCAATTTGATTGCATTTTCAAGGTGTTTAATGGCCTTTGTAACATTCCCTTCGGCAGAAGCAAGCTCACCGGCAATAACCTCATAGGCAATATTTGCAATTGCATCGGAGGTGTTTTGGGCTACTGCCATAAGTTTAGACAGCTCGGGATCTTCTTTTAGCAGCCCAATTGCATCGAGTTCCTCCTTGGCCTCTTTCAAGTTTTTCTTTCGTATAAAGGCCATTCCCCTGGCGTAATGACGAATAAGGGAAAGGTGTTTTATGTTGGCATTGGGCGCCGGAATGGTTAATATATCGTTCCATTTTCCAAATCGGACATATGCCAATAATGGAGTTGCGGCAAAATCCTGAAGAAAAGGCATCGCAACTAATTCCCCGGTGGGGACCCGTTCAGCTGTTTTTTTTGCTGCATCGATAGCCTCGTCACTACTGCCTAACAAACTAGCAGCAGACCACAAGAAGTGAATATTATGAGGGTAATAACCCAATGGATAAAGGCCTTGAGAATAACATTGTGATATATAGTCTTCATCGGCCAATATGGCCGCTTTATTCGCGATGACGGCATCTTTATATCGTCCAACTCTAATATAGATATGAGAAGGCATATGTACTATATGGCCTGCAGCCGGCATAAGTGATCCCAAAATATCTGCACTTGGCACACCTAAATCCGGAAAGGGCAGTTCTACCATATGAATATAGTAATGATGTGCCCCGGGATTTTCAGGATCCAACAGCATGGCTTTTTCAAGAGCCAGTTTCGCTTCCTGAATATTGGGAGAAGGCGTACCATTTTCATCCCAATAGTTCCAGGGGACAGTATTCATTGCAGCTTCGGCATACAGTATATTAATATTGGCATCACTGGGATAGGAAGACAATACAGTTTCCATAGCTTTTAAATACGCCATATTTAAATGACCAATATCGACTGTTAAATCGCTGTTATATCGAGCTTCCAGTGCTTTGATGAGTGCCTGTTCTTTCGGGGTGGCAGAAGCTGCCAGTTTAACAGCCTTTACAAGAGCCTCATTACTTTTTTGTTTACGTTCATCATCCGGCAAGGGATCATTAATATTAGGGCCTAAAACATAAGCCTGCCCCCAATATGACATTGCCGATTTAGGATCTAGTCTCGAAGCCTCCATAAAAGAGCGATGCGCTTCGGCATGATTAAAAGCATACGCGAGCTTCATGCCTTGATTGAAGAAGGTTTGGGCTAGTTCATTTTCTGTACTGATTTTAAAGCTGAGATCACCTAAATTTTCGAAGAGCGGAGCTATTTGTTTGGTCGAATCGACGACACCAAACTGGAACTTAGGCGGAGTGCATTTAATAAAATTATACCCAACCTTTATCACAGGTTTCAGTTCTTTATTATTGCTAAAGGTTGAAAATAGAAGTGCAATGATAAAAACAGGGATCAAAATAAAAATAAGACTGATTCTTTTCATATTGCTTAGCGATTAAATGTTTAAATTGAAGTGAGTAGAATTCACTACAAATGAATTGGCAATTACTCCACAATACACTGAATTTCAATACATAAATATACAAATAAAACAAATCGGTGCCCATAAAAAACCCTTTTTATTATGAAGTGATGAAGGGTCCCGGTAACTTATTTGATGACAAACAAAAAAGCCCGTGCCTGCACATTTGTTTCGGCGGTCGGGCATAAATATGAAAAAGCTTTTCGTCGGTTTTGTCATTCCGTGCTTGATTCGGAATCTAAAGAACAACTCACATTTAAGTGCCTTAATACAGGATTCTTACTAAAAACAAATGAGTCTGTCCTTATCGAGTCCAGATGAGTAATTTAGGCGGACCGGCATTGTTGACTGCTAAGATAGCCGGTCGCTTCTCGCGCCCAAGAAACAATATTTCAATTCCCTTAACATTTAATGGTAAGAATAGTCCGCTTTCTTCTAAAATAGGCATTGGCTTGAAAGATCCATCCCCGTTACCTTGCATATACAATCCTTTGTTTGCATCATAGGCAGGCGTTTCCACTTCAGTATCATACACATTTCCTCCAACCAGAAGATCCAAATTTCCATCCTTGTTAAAATCGTAAACAACCATGTCGTTTATAGGACCCATTTGGGATTCCATGGGTAATTCCTTAACTGCAAAAGAGCCGTTTCCTAAGTTTTCTATATACACACTCGCAAAATTAGTCGCTGCATAATGAAGTGCATTTGCCAGGGCATCGGTTCCGTATATATCTTCAAGAGTAGAGGAAGCAAAATCCTTATACATTGGAAATTTTTCATTTATAAATGGCATTTGCTGGGACGAACATTCCTTTCCGCGTACAGGAGCTAACTTACCCTTATAATACTTACTTAGGACGATATCAAGCGTTCCATTCTTATCAAAGTCACTTGAAAAAATATGTAAAGGTTTGTCCATTGTAGGATGGAATTTATTGTTTAAGCCAATATTTCCCACGATTAAATCTTCATCACCATCATTGTCAAAATCACCCTTGTTAATGCCGGACCACCAACCTACATGATTCGAAAAAGAATAACTTTCGGTTGCATTTACAAAACCCTTAGGCGTGTTATGAAAGACCATGATTGGCGTCCATTCCCCTACAATTACTAAATCCTTTCTGCCATCCCTATTCATATCCAGCCAACACGAGCCTGTAATCATCCCGGCCTTATGTATGCCGGAGCCCAACGTCATGGTAACATCTTTAAAGATGCCGTTGGTGTTTTCCAATAAATAGGAAGTAGGAGCAAGAGGATATTTTCCCGGTTCTGTTCTTCCGCCAACAAATAAATCTAAATCCCCGTCTCCATCCCAATCGAATGCGCTCACCTCTTTGGTGCTGGAAGTTATTTTTGGCAATGCGTTCACAGCTCTCTTTAAATTTCCTTGACCATCATTAACATACAACCTATCCTGCAATAAATTGGGTGTATTTTTTACATCCCCACCCCCACCGCTGGACACATATAAGTCTAAATCGCCATCTCCATCCGAATCGAAAAATAAGGAACCGGTATCCTCAAATTTTGAATCTTGCGTTAATGCCGGCTGTGCCGAAAATTCCATGCCTTTCGCACCGTAAAAATACATCCGCCCTGCCTGCCCTAATGCGCCTCCAATATACAGATCGTCCAAACCATCCTTATTTACATCACCAACACTCACACTCGGCCCTAGTGTTGATTGTTTGTGGGGTAGTAATATTTCTGTTTGAAAATCATTGTATTTATTTTCTTGATGAATAAAGGTATCGAGTCCCGATTGACCGGTAATATCAAAGAACAGCGGACTTTTCACCTCAACGGTGGTTGCAATACTTGAAACTTTTTGTTTATCTATCTTATGTTTTTTATCGATTGCAACATCATTCATTATATAACTCGTCCCATCGGGCCAGAAAATCTCGACTTTTTCTACAGAATTTAATTCTCCCAAGCCGAAGTGAGCCAGAGGCTGCATAGTAGACAAATAGCCTCTAACAAAACTGTACTCTACCAATTGTGTTATATCACCCGAATACACTTTGATTTTTGAATACAATACATTTGAAGTGTTCTTACCATCTGTAAGTTCAAATTGTATAAAGTGGTTTTTCTTTTTTTCTGAAGTATTGTTTCTATAAACAAAGGCATGCGATTCGAGATTGTTTACAATCATATCCAAATCGCCGTCATTATCTAAATCGCCATAGGCCGCACCATTCGAAAAGGATGCCGTGTTAAAGCCCCAATCTTTCGATTTGTCCTGAAACGTCAAATTTCCCTGATTCTCAAAAATAAAATTTGGCAAGGGACGGGATTTGGCACTGTCTAAGTGAGAAAAGTAAATTTGACTTTTATCTCCTGTTTCTCGTTTGTATCGTTTTGCCAGGCTAATCTTCCAATCGTTATCCTTGGTATCTTTTTTAAATCCATTGGTTACAATAAGGTCTTTATTGGTGTTATTGTCAAGGTCAAGAAAAAGAGGTGCCCAACTCCAACCTGTTTGAGAAACTCCGGCCATTAGTGCAATTTCACTAAAGTTTCCTGTACCTCGATTCACATTCAATGTGTTAAACATATACTGCGGCACGTATTTAACGGTATCTACCAAATAGGTAAAAAGTTCAACATTCATCGACTCCATCAATGTTTTATTTAAATAATGATCTGATGGGGTCATGTCTACAGCCACTAAATCTACCAATCCGTCATTATTGAAATCGGCCACATCACAACCCATCGAATAAAATGATGTATGCGAAGCCTTTGCGAGTAGGCGGTCCGTAAAACTACCGTCCCGGTTGTTTATATACAGAAAGTCCGGTATAAAATAATCATTCGAAACATATACATCCAGATATCCATCATCATCGAAATCGGTTATAGAAACTCCCAATCCAAAACCAACTTTAAACATGCCGGCTTCGGCTGTGATATCGGTAAACTTTCCATTTCCCTCATTTCTATAAAGAGTATTAACCGATTTCTTTTGGACATCCGGTGTTTGTGACAAAAGTGTTTGATTAAAATCCTGAATACTGTTACCTCTCTCGGTATTCCCATAATTGAAGATAGAATGGTTTAACACAAATAAATCCAGGTCTCCATCCTTGTCCATATCAAAAAAGGCTGCCTGAGACGAATAGGAGGCATCATCAATTCCGTACGCAGCAGCACTTTCAGTAAAGGTTAAATCTCCGTTATTTATGTACAGTTTATTTTTAAGCAGATCATCATTTAAGGTAGGGCCCGAATTACATACATAAATGTCTAAATATCCATCATTATTTATATCTACTGTTGTTACACCGGTAGACCACTGACTGGAATTGAATCCCGCCTTATTTGTAAGATCTTCAAACTCAAAATCTCCTTTATTCAGAAAAAATCGATTTGTAGTGTCATTTCCGCACATAAAAACATCGGCAAGACCGTCGTTATTAAAGTCGGAAATTGCTACCCCGCTCCCGTTGTAAAAATAATCGTAGTTGCCTAAAGATCGATCCGGCTTTTCAATAGACGTATTTTTAAAGATCAGTTTGGTGTTTTTGGGTTCGAGTAAGGTAAAGAGGGGCGTATCCTGATCGATTTCAACATTTTCCTTTTTTCCGTCACAGGACCACAAGAGAATACAAAAGAGACCCGAAAGAAAGGGTACAGAAGGATATTTCATATAGATGCCAATAATTATTAGTTAGTAAGTTATCGTAAAAATAGGAATAAAATATATTGGAACCGGAGTTTTCAAATAGCACAATTCAATGCATTCCTTTAGGACGTAAAAAACTTGTGTGAAATGATTTTTGGGACATAAATTGATCTGATTCAAATAAAACCTTCACCTGCACTATTCATCGATATTTAGCATGGTTGCACAATGGGTTTCGGGGGACAGGTCTTTTTATTTGCTGATAAAGAAATTGAAATAGCGCCCTAGCTCTCGCTCTGCAGCGGGATTAGTTCGATTACGCGAATTGAAATTCAGTTTATCATGTTATTTACTAAAATGAAATGGTAAAAATTGTTATAAATGGTCTTTATTGAAGCAAGTTTACCCAGTTCCAGTTTCATCACTATATCCGTTTGGATTTCATCCCCAAGTTAAAAACTGTGGCGATCAAATTACAACAGACCGATCCCTTTCTTGGTTGAAGAAAAACACTAAGAGGGTCTAAATAAGGGAATTATGTATTTGTTAATCATTTTCAAATACCCCATTATAATATCGGCGTTTATTTACCATTCGTCTACACTTTATTTGCACTTATCGATATTTTCACAATACTCTCATAAAGGAAAATAGATTTGTCCCGTTATTACTATTTAAGGGTTGATGTAATTTGAACAATTTTAAGTTTTTATGATGGAGTATATACATGATTTATTTAGTGGATCTTATTTTACATTTTTGGAGAAACAACTACAAATTGCATGGTGTTATTTTCTAGGCATTTTGAATTCGGAGAAATATTTGGTAATCCCGCAAGATTCCTTCGATTCAAAAATAAATACAATTAAAAATACTTCCTTTAAAAAAGCAGAATGCGTGAGGCTTAGTGATCGTGAATTTCTTAGGCTGGAGTTGAAAACTCAAAGAGCGAAGGTAAATCGCGAACTTATGGGGTATATTAAACGTCTTGAATTTTTGTATAACCTAGAGCCCTCAATAATCCGTCTTGCGTCCAGAGATCAATACAATATAGGTGAGTTGCAAGACTTTTTAATATCAAAGAAAGAGGCTCAACAAGAAATAATCATACTAACTCAAAAAATTGCATCTCTAGAAAGCGTAAAGACCAATGAACATATCGCTGCTTGAAATGATAAAAACAGAGGGTATATTGAAATTGACACTGAACCATTCGTCTACACTTTATTTCCATTCGTCTATACTTTAGTAGAGATTTACAGAATCATTGCTCCTTAAATTAAAGAAAAGATGATATTTGATTTTATTCGACCATTTCAAAAGAAATTTAATGCTGAATCAAATGTCAATCCTTTTCATTGAAGACGATCTCGTAGAAACAATGAAAATGCATAGAACTCTAGAGAAGTTAGAATTAAATCACACCATTCATGAAGCTAAGAATGGTGAACAGGCGCTTGCTTTCTTAAAAAGCACGGACCGATTTCCTGATATCATCTTATTGGATTTAAACATGCCTAAAATTAATGGAATAGAATTTTTAAAAATTTTGAAAGACGATGACAAAATTAAGTATATACCAACCATTGTATTAACTACATCACACAATCGTAAAGATGTTCTGGAATGTTATAAAGTTGGAATAGCAGGATATATAATAAAGCCACTGAATTACAAGGATTATGTTTATAAAATTGATAAATTGTTAGCCTATTGGAGTGTAAATGAATTAATTAAAGGATAGATGAAAGGAATTGTATTTACGGAGTTTTTGGAATTGGTAGAATCGAAGTTTGGCCTAGAGGTAGTAGATGAGATTATTACCAATTCGAATTTACCTTCAAAAGGGGTTTATACAGCCGTTGGGACCTATTCATTTTCTGAAATGTTAAGTCTTCTTAACCATTTAAGTAGGCATACTTCTATTAGTGTAGACGAACTTTTAATGATATATTCTGAACACTTTTTTAGTGTTTTAGTAAGTAGTTACCCCGAACTAATTAAAACCTACAAGGACCCTTTAGAAATGTTGGCCTCCATAGAGAATCATATTCACGTGGAAGTACTTAAAATCTATCCCGATGCCGAATTACCCACATTTGAAATCTTAACAAGAACAGAAAATTCTTTGGTAATGTTGTATAAGTCGAGTCGCTCGATGTATTATTTCGGACTAGGATTAATGCACAAGACTTTCGAACACTTTAATTCGAGTGCGACCATAACCTTCGATAAAATTAAAGAAGATGGGTCTGAAGTTAAATTTACAATTGTACGGAATTAATGGACTCCAAAAAAATAGGAATTTTAGAACGCGCACTCATTCGAGAAAAACAGGCTCGTAAAGAAGCGGAATCGATCCTAGAGGACAAGGCTTTTAAACTTTATGACCTCACTAATAAACTTAAGGAAAGCAACAATGTTTTAGAAAGTCTCTTAGCCAAAAAAAACTTTGAATTAAAAGGTGTATTCAAGAACATTTTGGACGCCTATTGCCTTATAGACATGTATGGCAATGTTTTGGAGATGAACGATGCTACTTTTGAACTTTTAGGATGTAAATCTAAAGATGAATCCATCAATCTATCCGATTTTGTATATGCACCAGATGTTCAAGCAACAATGGAGGCATTTCGGAAAATTCGTAAGGAAAGTACATTAAAAAACTTTAATGTAAGAATCGAAACCAACGAAAACATAATTAAATATCTCCAAATTAATGCCAGCCTAATTTTTAATGATAAAGGTAAGCCAATTGCTATCCAAGGAATCGCTAGAGACATCACTGATGAAAAGCGCTTACAACAAAAAAGAATAGAGTCTGAGAGCCGATTGAAAGTATTGATTAAGAATTTGGATAGCGGTATCTTATTGGAAGACGAAAATAGAAATATTGTACTTATCAATGATAAATTTTGTAATTTATTTGAGATTCCTGTCGCCTCATCTTTATTGGTAGGTCAAAATTGCGTAAATGCAATTGAAGATTCTAAAAAGTTATTTCTTGATTCCGAAGGGTTTGTAGAACGTGTTAATGCTTTAATTAAAAATAAAGAAGAGGAGCTTTCCGAAGTTATTGAAATGGCCAATGGTAAGATTTTGCAAAGAGATTATATTCCTATTTTTAATGATAATCTTTACAAAGGACATTTATGGAGCTACAAAGATATTACCGGCGAAAAGGAAATTCAAAACAATTTAATTGAGTCTGAGAATAGATTAAAAAACTTAATTCTAAATCTTGATAGTGGAATCTTCCTTGAAGATGAGAATAGAGTGGCACTTTTAGCTAACAAAAGTTTGTGTGAGCAGTTTTATATGCCGGGCCCACCTGAATCGTATACAGGAAAGGATTGTTCTAACGGCGCCGAAGAAAGTAAAGCCCTTTTTATTGAGCCTGAAAAATTTGTGAATCGATATAATGAGATTATCTCCAATAGAGAGCCTGTAATTAGAGAGGAATTAAAGATGAAAGACGGAAAGATATTAGAACGAAACTACGTTCCAATATTTAAGAATGGTATTTTTAGAGGACACCTTTGGAGTTTCAATGACGTAACTTTAGAACGCAATTATAACAAAAACCTTGAGGCTGAAAAACAAAAGTACAGCAGCATTATTGCGAATATGAATTTAGGTTTGGTCGAGGTTGATAGCAACAATGTAATTGTAATGGTGAATCAAAGCTTCATAAATCTTATTGGATATACTGAAGAGGAACTTATAGGCAGGCCAGCCATTGATTTATTAATTCCTGAATCACAGCAGGGACACGTGGAAAAAATTGCTGAAATGACTAAAAATGGAAATTCCGGATCTCATGAATTTCAAATGAAAACAAAAAAGGGTGAATTATTATCATTATTAGTTAGCTCAGCTCCAAATTATAACAAACAAAGTAAAGTAATAGGATCTATTGGAGTTATTCTTGATATCACCAAGACAAAAAACTTGCAAGAACAAAGAGAAGAACTACTTAAGAACTTAGAAATAAGTAATAATGAGCTACAAGAGTATGCTCATATAGTTTCCCATGATTTAAAATCACCTTTGCGAAGTATCTTTGCATTAATTGAGTGGTTAAAGGAAGACAACCAAGAGAAGCTAAATAGGTCAAGTTTGCAGAATATAGAACTTATTGAGGCTACCCTGGAAAAGATGGAAAGGCTAATTACTGATATTTTAAAATATTCTAGTGTTACTGCTGAAGAAATTGTGATGCAGGAAATAGACTTAAACGCAGTCATAGAAAACTTGAAACGAATATTATATTTTCCTGAGCATATTAATTTCAAAATCTTAAGACCATTACCTTTTATTTACGGGGACGAAACGCGAATGCAGCAATTGTTCCAAAACCTCATTAGTAACGCCATTCAATATATAGATAAGGATCATGGTATTATTGAGATAGACTATGTTGATAAGGGAACATATTATCAATTTTCTATTTATGATAACGGCATTGGAATTGCAAAAGAACAGCATGGTAAAATTTTTAAAATATTTCAAGTTTTAAGCGACACGAAAGAATCTTCCGGAATTGGGTTAGCCATCGTTAAGAAAATAGTCGATCTCTATAAGGGGGATATATGGTTGAAAAGCACCCTAGGAGAAGGGACTACTTTTTATTTTACACTTCAAAAAAATAAAAATGGAATCCTGTAGCCTAAACTATATCGATGAATTAAGCGGTGGAAACATGGAATTTAAGCAGAATTTAATCGAAATTTTGAAGCAGGAAATATCTGAAGAAATCGATCTTTATTATAAGGATGTGGGTGATGCTAAAAGATGTGCCGAAAGAGTGCACAAACTAAAACATAAAATTGGTATTTTGGGGCTCGATAAAAATTATGAATTGGCTATTTTATATGAGGACAACCTTAGGAAAAACTCTTGGGCTGGTAAAGCCGCTTTTGAGCTCGCTCTCAAAAAAATATCAAGTTTTATAAATAATCTTTAAGTATAAAAAATGAATTGCATTATTATTGATGACGAAAAAACCGCTAGATCCATACTAACTCATTTGTGTTCGAAATACGAAGAGTTAGATGTTATTAGTGAATTTAGCAATGCAATTGATGCTATAAAGTTTCTGAATAAAAATGAGATAGATATCATCTTTCTTGATATTCATATGCCAGATTTTACAGGTTTCGATCTTATAGAGACCTTAAAGAATCCGCCAAAGATTGTTTTAACCACCTCAGACAAAAACTTCGCAATTGATGCCTACCAGTATGATTGTATTAAAGATTATTTGGTGAAGCCTATCACAAATGACCGTTTTGCAAAAACTATTGAAAAGGTGCGAACGTCAATAACTAATATAATGCCTAATGAGATGTCGTCATTCCCTACTGCAGCCCCACAAGAAAACGACTTGTTTATTAATATAGACAGAAGATTGATAAAAATTGATATCCCAACAATAACCCTTGTTGAAGCAAAAGGAGATTATATATTGCTTAAAACTGAAGACAAAAACTACACGGTCCATTCAAGCTTAAAAAAGATCCAAGAGAAACTACCATCAGACTTGTTTTTGAAAGTTCACCGTTCATTTCTAATTAATACAAGCAAAATTATCGATATAGAAGATAATAGTGTACTTATTGGCAAGAATGTAATTCCGGTAAGTCGTTCCAATAGACCTGAACTTATGAGAAGACTCAATTTACTCTAATTTTTCTCCCAAATGACAAGTTGTATAGTTGCAGTTTGCAATTTAGCTCAGGCAACTGTCTCTCCATCGAAATTATTGAGCAAACGAACGCTCGAATTTTAACTTTGTATAAAAACCAAAATTACTTCCTCTGAATTGTATTAGTATAGAACATGAAGCAACCCGCACGTCATATTGTAAAAACATATTTTAGAACTTTCAAAATTTGGCAGTTATAGAAGATTTTAGTTGCCTCTCTACTGGATTTAACCTTCTTAAAATTAAATCGGTCGCTGTTATTTTTCTAAACCAGCATAAGGATGACGGATTAGAATTCAAATTTTTAGACAAATTGGTTGCTCTTCCTAAAGCCCTAATAATGTAAGTAGATTCAAATAAAGCTCTAAATTCTCAAAAACTATTCGCCGACTTCCTTCTTCAATTTTTTTTTAAAGTTCACAAATCCTATATGCTTAACATCTTCCTATCTTATGGCCATTCAGACAAAGCGAATTTACCTTAATCATATGTTTATTCCATTAACCATATATTCAGATAACAACTTCTTAATAGGATTAAAGTAATCTAAGCATACTCATGCACCCCATAATTTGCATATAAACGAAGTACTGCAAGTAGAATCAGGTACATCCGTCTACAGTAAACGCATGGTCGTCGAAATCTTAAACTGTAAGAATAGTCCTAGTGATACATTTGTTCTAAATAAATTATTAATCATTTAAACATTTAAAATGAAAAAAATTAACCTAATGACAATTGCACTAGTAGCCCTAGGTACGCTAAGTGCCAACGCACAAAGTGCAGACAATGATGACACAAATGTAGATCAACATGAACTTCAAGTATTAGTACAAGAAGTTGCCCTACTAGACATCTGGGATGCTAGTTTAGCAGTTCCAGCAGATGTTGGAATAATTACCTTTGACATGGCAGATGCTACTACAAATGGTATTAATGCCGAGGCGGGTCTTTATGACTTCGCCGCCTTAAGTTATTCAGATTTGTATTTGAATTACACAAGTGTTGTTTCTGCGGCGGAGCCTACAAGAAATATCTCTGTTCGTCTTAATGGAGGTAGTTTTCCTGGTGGACTTCAGTTAGTAATTACTCCAGAAGAATCTACGGTTGAGAACCCAGACAATGGTGTTCCCGGAACTATAGATACTGCAAATCCCATTCGATTTACGTCAAACGATATTACCACAGGCGCTTCACAAAACATCGTAACACAAATTGAAAGTGTTTATACCGGTGATGAGGCAAATGGAGTAAAGTTGCTGTATACACTTGAGCAGTTTGGAAGCTTTAGCAATTATATTGCAGGTAACTACTCTACACAGGTGGTATATACCTTATCAGATTTGTAAAAGACTTTTTGCCCCAAATGAAAAGAACCTCCTACCAGAGGTTCTTTTCTTTTTATAACACTTGTATATCAACTTAACTATGATGGACATCCATTCCATTTCATTCTTCTAGAATCTCCCAATCAATACCGTCGCTACAGTTTTCGATAAAGCGGTATTCCTGTACTTCATCGACACTAAACCGTCACCCGACGAAATAGAATAAAATCTACCTACCAGCTAAAGTACTTTAGTACCATATTCAAGATCAAGTAAAATCAGTTAATCATGAAAATAAAATTAATTATTATCGCTTCTATTCTCTTTTGTGTTCAAGAAATCCAGGCAAATGTGATCATTTTAAACGGACTCACCCATTCATATTCGGGTGTATCTGGCCAAACATACGAAGGCCAAATAATTCTAGTAAACATCTCGGATGAAAACCAACGAGTTACATTCGATTTAAATGAAGCCATTTACGATTGTCAAACAGGTAGAAGTTTTGTGAAAGATATTGCGCATAAAAATTCGTCTTCAGGCTGGTTCGATAGTTCGGTGCGAGATATAGTGCTCATTCCAAAAGAAAAATACGCTTTCAAATATAACATCACAATTCCTAATGATAAAACCTTAGAGGGAAGTTATTGGACCACGTTAATTGTAAATGTTGAAAAGCCAATTCGAGAAGAAGTAATTAAAAACATTGGTCTCGATACAAAAATAAGATATGCAATCCGACTTCTTACGGATATAAATGAAAACGAAGATGTCCAACTCGATTTTGAAGACGTTGTGCTAACTGATAACCCAATTAATTCAGAAAAGCTGTTGGACGTAAAAATATTGAACGAAAGCATTTATATAGAAAATGTACGTCTTGCACTTGAGATATATAACACGAGTGGCACCAAGGTGTTAGACATAAAAACCAAAAGGGCTAAGATATTTCCAGAGGTATGCAGGGATTTCTCAGTAGATGTTTCAGATCTGCCAAAAGGCACCTATGAATGTGTGCTCATCGCTGACTCCCGAGATGAATATACGGGTACCAATCTGACTTTGACAATAGAATAACCCGAAGTATATCATCTCTTTATCCTAAAAACGAGACCCATGAACAAATACCTACTCATACTAATTTGTATTTACATACTATTAGTTAGCTGTGTCGATGATAAAAGCACCATACTTGATCCAATGGATCTAATAGAGTTTGAAGAAGATTTTAAAGTAAATTCCAGCGTATCAAAGGAAACACAAAACACTAGCGTAGATAAAACTTCAAAGCCGGTCACTTCTGCAGATGGACGTAATGAAGACTCAAAAAGTAAAGGTGATTCAATGGTTGTCGAAAATGAGGACTCGTCTGTAACTTCGAATGAAAACATTGAGAATAGCAGTTCCAAAATCAAATCCACATGGCAGGATGTTAATAAGGGTGCCAATCAATTGGAAAGTAGAATTCTTGCAAATGTTTCTGAAAAGGTAGATTCAATTCGTGGTCCCTTACGTTCTTCAACGAAACAGGAGGAACTCGAGGCAATACAAATTGACGACACTTTAGGGGCAAAGGGTACGATAAAAAGGCCTGAAGTAAGTTTACCTGTTCCAACCAATGCCGTCAATCAACAATTCAATGGGTCCAATACTGTATACGATGTAACCGATAATTCCAATGCACTCTGGGACATCCAAGGTGCGGTTACCAATGATTCTTTAACACCCACTCCAACTAGCACAAAAATTAATCTTACTGATGGCAAAAAGACAACGACTTCAAATTTATTGCAAATTTCAACTGTAATAGACAAGGAAGAAGATTTTACAGATTTAATGGAATATGTTAACAAAATGAGCGATCCATTTGAAATGCGATTGGCATCTAATAAAAGATCATTTAAAACCTATAAAAATCACACGATTCTAGTTGAATTAAAGAACAACAGTGATCGCGCGATTCCTGCAAGTCTTGACTTTAATTTTCCTGAAAGTTGGAAGGTAATTTCGGTTAATGAATTAGGGGTATTACAACCGCAAACAAAAAAAATGGCTCTGGTGAGTTTCTTTATTCCATCTCAATATGAAGCCGGTTCGGTTACACCAACTATTTCACTAATCGCAGGATCTGTAAACCTAAAAACTTTAAAGTTAGCATTTACGGTCGAGAAAAATTACGAAATGGAATTAATACCAATCTCAAGTCCACAACAATTACAAGCTGGCGAATTAATTACAGCTCGTTTCGGACTAAAAAACAACGGAAATGTGGAGCAGCGAGTGGAACTATCCTCTAGAAATACCATTAAAGGTGAGAGGAATGTTCTAATCCCCATGGATTCAACATATATCGTTGAAATCGAGCAAAAAACAGATTCGAATGCCAAAATTCTACGACGTATCGGAGTTTATTTAGAAGCGAGAACGGAAGAATCGGGAGCTATTTTATATGGTTCTCAAAACGTTGAAGTAATTCCAACAAAGACCGTTCAAAAGGACCCTTACTTTAGATATCCTATGTCTGCAAGTTTATATTTTAATAGCTATACCAATAGCAATACACACTATTCTACTATTTCAGCCGAGCTAAAGGGTAGAGGATACCTGGACACTCTGAGAAACCATTTTTTGGAATTTATTATACGAGCTCCAAAGAAAGAAAATTTACGACGATTTAGTACAGTAGATCAATACAGCTTTATTTACAATTACAAAGAAAACACCACACTTTACCTAGGTGATCACTCTTATTATATTAATAGATTGGGGTATGGAACTCGATATGGGATGGGGTTTAAATTAGACCAGAGAGTTAAGAAATGGACTTTTTCTGCCTTTTTTGTAAAACCACGACTATATAATTATGCCAACAAGCCGCTATATGGGCTAAGAGCAGAATATAATGTGAACGATGCCGCACAGGTTGGACTAACGCTCGAACATTCGCAAGGCAATGTGTTTGCATTTCGAAACCAGATATCACAAAACGATAAAGGAGAAATTGCAACCTTAGATTATAATTTTAAGAGAAACAAAACAACTTTTGAGGGAGAACTTAGTACGTCGTATAATGGAGAAGCTGTTGGTTATGCAGGGAATTTTAATTTCAGCCAAGGGATACGAAATCTTCGACTTAATTCTAATTTATTATATGCAGATTCGAAGTATCAGGGTAATATTTCAAATAGCTTACAAATTAACAATAATATTAATTATAACCCCAAGTCCTTCAACTTTGGTATAGGTCATTCGATTTCTAAAATTCAACGAAGGTTGAACCCCGAGTTTTTTGAGACAGAACCATTTTTTGAAAGCCTGTATGCGACTGCTGGCTATAGGTTCTCTAATAAACATCATATAAACTTCAGGTTCGATAAGCGCACGAGAGAAGATAAATTAGATCCTAAGCAGTATCACTACGAGGAGTACGGCTTCAATTATAATTTCACTTATAATAACAGATCCTTTAACGGTAGCTTTGGTGGGAGATTTGCTGAAACTAAAAACCTACTCGTGGCGAATTCTAGCTTTAGAAAAACCTACTCCAATCGCCTAAATGTATCATATGCCATCCTAAAAAATGCTTTCTTACGTGGAGGATTAAATCATATTTATACAAACAGATATGGGAAGTTAGATGAAAGTACCAACTACTTTCGATATAATGTTGGAATCAATTATAGACTTCGTAAGAACTTTAGTCTGAATGCAAATTATACGAGTGGATTCAGTCCTGAAGAAACCTTTGAAAAAAGGGATTATCTCAATTTAAATATGAAACTACGCGTAAAGAAAAAGCACACTTTTGAGATTCGTGCAAATTATTACGAAAACCCGGGGCGATTAAATATGAAGGAATTTTTTGGATTTGGAAAATACACTTACTCTTTCGGTGTTGGAGTACAACGAGTTCTTAGACAAGGAGGCATACTAGGAAAAATTGTAACAAACAATTCTGCCATAAATACGAAAGGAATTAAAATATATGTGGGTGGTAAGACGGTGGTGTCTGATGAAAACGGGAATTTTGAATTTAATAATTTAAATACCGGAATACATTACTTGTTTATTGAGGATGCTTCATTGCCATTCAATGTACTTTCGAAAATTAAAAACCCAATAGCAGTAGAAATTAAGCAAGATGAACATGTGCTCATTGACATTACTTTGGTCAAGGCGGCGACACTCGCAGGGAAACTTCAGCTAACCAATGAACGATTAGCTTTGGAGACCAACTTGTCCAGTTTCATAAAAGTAGAAAATGACGATTTTACCTATTTCTTAGAGTCGAATGAGTCCGGTGAATTCTTGCTTCAAAATATAGTGCCCGGCAAGTACGAAATATCAATTATTCGCTTTAAAAATGGTGGAGAATCTTATAAGTATCTGCCTAATATTCAAGTAGTATTGAAGGAAGGCGAGGACAGAGACTTCAAAATTGAAATTACGGCTAAGGAAAAGAAATTAATATTTAAGAATAACAATTTAAAGGTTAGTGTACAATGAAAATATATGTAAAGTTTAGTTTGGTACTTATTGGAGTTTTGATTTCCGGCCCGAGTATCTCCCAAGAAACGTTAGACGCATCGGATATTAGCAACTTCATTATAGGAGGAGATCAAGCTTCTACTACGAGCAGCTTATTCTTAAATTCTGTTGCTATAATTGATGTGGCACCAGGAGGACAGCCGGTTATATCTTCTGGTTCGGCTGCACTTTTAGAAGCTGGTCTACCGATCTTAGCCGGTGGAACTTCAGATTTTATCCCAGATATTTGGATTAACTATACCTACAGACCAGAATTCCCAGGAGATGTATCTGAGATATTTGTTCGTACAAGCATGCCGATTCCCTCAGGAATTACCCTTAAAGCCAAAATAATTGAAACCGGCGTAAATGGCAATTTTATTGATCGAGGCGTGAATAGTAACGTCAATATTGATGAAACAAACAACAGAATTGTTCGCTCTTTTGGTCCCGGTTATACCGATGATGGTGAAACGAATGGATATAAAGTTCAATATACCTACACCAATAGCGGGTCTAATGAACTACCTCCCGGATTTTCAATTATTTATGAAATAATTAAACGATAATATCATGCGAAAATTTATACCAGTACTCTTATTTGTAATATCCTTTCAAGTAACTGCTCAAGTGCAAGATGGAACACTAACCATTAACGGTTCCCCAAATTATTCTCAGGGTAGTCCCACCATGGAAGCAGGATTAGATGATTCTGATCCTATTATAAGTGTGATACAGCCGGAGCTCGCTTTTATATTGAACCCTACTATAAACCCTATTACGGGTGTTACGACCACATCCGAACAAAATTGCGAGACTGTATATCGATATAAGGTGTTTTTGAATACAACAAATGCCCCCGCCGGCGCGATTATACAGGCTCGAACCTTTGCGAATAGTGGTCAACGATTTCCACTGGCAAATATTTATGACCAATTGCCCCCAGTGCTTCAGTATTTTGGCCCTAGAGATTTGTATCCGGCGACTTCCTCAGATCCCGATGGTTATGTTACTATACCCGACGATCCCACGATTGCCATTAAGGTCTTCGAATTTTATGGTTGTCGTGAAAATATTCCCATTGAATTCAGAATAATACCAACGGTTTTTAATGAAGCGGGTACTTCTAATTTTGACATTTTTTATACTATTACAGCAACGGTATTTGAATAAATTACTTTGCACAGTTGTTGGCATGTTCTTTTGGCATGCTAAAGCGCCTGGTTTACTAGCAATTTGTTGTATTATTTTGACAAATATGTAAATATAATAGCAGTTGAATTATACGTTCGAGGCAACACTTAATCCTTATTAACTACTCATCTTTAAAATTTTTTCATTGGTCTATACAATTCGTCCACTGAACGAAAAATGAATTCATTGAATTCGTTTTGTAAATATGTTTGCATTATAACACTTTAAAACAATAGACATGAAGCTTATTCTACTAACAACCCTAATATTATTTGCATTTTCAACTCAGGTTCTATCACAAGTGGGTGTAGGGACGGTAAACCCAACTGCGGCGCTAGATATCAATGGCGATTTAAGAATTAGAACAATTATTTCAGAAACAGACTTAGAAATCGCTAAAGATTCGGTTTTGGTAATTTCTCGAGATGGGACGGTAAAAAGTATTACTTCTGAAGCAATATTTAATAGCGTAAAAAAAACAGTGACCAAAGCAAATTTTCTAGGTACAACCGATTTGGATATCAATTTGCTTAGTGGTTCACCTATTTTGTTGCCATTTGATGGAGAACTAATCGATTTAAATGAAGAGTATGATACATCAAGCTACAGTTTCACTCCTAAACAAGATGGATATTACAGGATCTTTGGTACTGTAAACCTCGCACCAGATGACCTGCTTGGAGCAACCTCATCATTGGGTGTGTCTTTGCAAGTACGAAACGGAGCTACCGTGATCTCAGAAGCTTCTTCTGCCTTAGTAGGAGCCATTGTAGGAACGACAGATATCTATTTACAACCCATTCGTACCGTCCAAACCATTGCGTATTTAACCACAAGTGATGTAATTGGTTTTTATTTACTCAATAACGATACGGCTCCCCTGGATATTGACTTATTAACAGGAGATAACGCATATATATTTATCGAAAAGGTTAAGTAATACGTCGTTTATGCTCCTCGTAGCGCATCTTACATTTTGCGTAACTTAGGTCAATTGAATAAATAAGAAAACGAATTAGCATATAACAACTACGACATTAATACAATTAGTTTAAGTTCCGCTCGTCTCCCTGCTTTAACCATCGGACTATCGAAAATGGTGATTCACCGACAAAGCACTGATAATGTTTTTGTTTCTTTTGATATTCGAACAAATTCTATGGACAGAATGGAATTAGTTTAACTCATCACCTAATTAATTGACATTGAAATGAAAAAAGCCATAATCCTTATTGGGTATCAGAACGATTACTTTGCAAAAGATGGTATCTTACGATCCGTCGTTGAAGAATCCTCCAAAATTACGGATATCATCAGGAATACCGTGAACCTAATTGCCAATACCAATCATATCCCCATAATTTCTACTCCTATCATTTTTTCTGAAAATTATGAAGAACTCTCAGATCCAGTTGGCATCTTGGAAACTATAAAATCGGTAAAAGGTTTTAAGAAAGGAACGAAAGGCGCAGAAACGATAGATGAGATCAAGGCTTTCGGTGATAGAATTACTAACATCCCAGGTAAATTAGGACTTAATGCCTTTGTAAATACCCCGCTAGATTCATTTCTAAAAGAACACCACATTGAGCACTTACTAATTGCAGGCACTGTTGCTTCAATCTGTATTGATAGTACGGGTAGGTCTGCCTTCGAAAAAGGATATAAGGTCACTATGCTATCTGATTGTATTTCAGGTCGCACCAATTTTGAAAAGGATTTTTATTGTGATGAGATATTTCCTTTATATGCTACTGTGGAAACGTCAATAGAGCATAACTTTTAGTTGAAATAATTCTAGTTTATGAACGATCCAGAATCACTAAATATTCAAATCCAGAATCGATTAGTAGAACAACTTACTATAAAAAATAGTGAGCTAACATTGATCAATTCTTTTTCACAAGCACTGCACCATGTCTTGAATACTATAGATGTAACAAATTTGTTGATAGAGAAATTTAATATTTACTTCGGAAATCAATGGTGTGAAATTTATTTGATGGATGAGGAAAAAGAACATTTGATAAGGGTAAATACAGACTCGGAAACGATAAGTAATAGTGATGTGGTCTGTTGCGGAGTTGGCTTAATTGGAATCGTTGGAGTTAATGGAAAAGCAAAAATTTTAGTGGGCAACAACGAAGGAATAAATTCTCAAGATTCCGCGGCCACTTTGAGTGAAATAGCTGTGCCCTTAGTGCATAATGGCAAAGATGTTGTTGGCGTAATATACTCTAAACATGAGGAGCTTGATTTTTTCGATCATAACCAATTAAAGACGATAGAGACAATGGCTTCTATAGCAGCATCTAAAATTCTACAAATTGAAAACCTTACCAAAATTAAAAACTATCAAACGCTGTTGGAAGAGTATGTGCATATAGTTTCACATGATTTAAAATCGCCACTAAGATCCATAAATGCTCTAATATCGTGGATACAGGAGGATAATGAAGGGAAATTAAGCCAAGAAACGAGCAAAAATTTTGATCTTATCGACGACACTTTGTTTCAAATGGATAATCTAATAACCAATACACTTAACTATTCCAGAATGGATTATGATGTATTTGAAGAGGAAAGGGTTAATTTAAACGATCTTATCCAAGACATAGAAAACACACTCCAATTTGGGGAATATATAACTTTTATAAAACCTGATCAGCTCCCAACTATCAAAGGAAATAGAACAAAGTTCATGCAAATATTTCAAAACCTTATTGAGAACGCCATAAAATATATTGACAAGACCGAGGGATTGATTACTATTGATTTTACTTCAAATGTAGAATTCTATACTTTTTCAATTCAAGACAACGGAGTTGGAATTAAAGAGATTTATTTTGAAAAGATATTTCAAATATTTCAAACGCTCGATGATAAGAAAGAATCTTCTGGAATTGGGCTTTCTATAGTGAAAAAGTTAGTAAACAATTATGGAGGGAAAATTTGGCTTCAAAGTAATATTGGATTGGGCACAACTTTTTTCTTCACAATAAAAAAACACCAATCCCCTTGAAAATACTTACATGATTAGATTATTTTTTCTGTGAGGGTTAAGTTGTTATGAACTCAATTCTTCGGAGGTTATAGTCATTCCTATTGAAAAACAATTGCTCCATCATCGGGTGTATGGAATCAAACAGATTTGAACTTTTTACTGACGCTAGAAAGCCCTTTATCAAATAAGCTTAAAGGAAGTTTGTAAGTCGACGAATCTAATACTACTTATCTTTTATACAATTATAGCTTCATACAAATTGAATAAAAAAAGATTGTACCATGCTTAGAATAGAGACAATCTAAGAATTGCTGTTTCATATCAATTATATAAATTGGGGAGTTCTAAACTTCTCTTTGGTTTACCTTTTAACTAATTTTTTTACAACAGAACCTACATCAGTATTTAATCTTAAAAAATATACTCCAATTTTAAACGCTGATTCATTAACTTGATTGAAGTTTTCTGTTTTGGTCTGAATTATTTCACCTAAGAGGTTACTAACTTGAATAGATTTTATCTTAATTGCAGGGCTTATTTCTATGAAAAAACCTCATCCATAGGACTTGGATAGATTGAAATTTCATTCCTTAACAAATCTGAAACTCCTAATTGACAATCATCTGTTATGGTAGGATTACCATCAATAAACCAATTATCATAAGGAGGACCTCCCCTGAAATTACTGCAGTTGGTTCGTCCACTTGATAACATTGTAGGTTTGGATTATCATTAATCACCAAATACAATATTTGTGGTGACATTTTTTTAATGTATTATGCACACCTTAGAAGTTAATTGCACACCTAGATGCACACCTTTTTAGAAGAAAAACCTGGCATTCTGGCTGTAAACAAAAAAAGCCCCCGCCTCCACATTCTTTTCGGACGGGCAGGCATCCATTTATGAACAAATAAATATTTCCTTAAACAAAAAAAGCCCATCCATATGGATAAGCTTCTCATTGGTTTATTACTAAACCACATGCCAATTTTAAACTTAATCAAGTAGAAAAATGTGCTTTAAGATCCTGCAATAAGGCATGATAAATGGGGTTGCAGAAGTCGGCAACTCCACCTTCTTTATCCCTTTGCCATTTGCAAGTCCAAACAACGAGACTTGTATTATCCTCCGTAATCGGTAATACTTTTACGTTTCCGATATAACCATCGACATTATCCTTAGATAGTGGGCCAGGGCCATCATCGATACTATAAGAGAACGATTTTTCTTGGGGATTCATCGCTTTTAAAGTTTCGGAAAAAGCACCATTTAATACTCTTTTTGCACCAACTTCATCAGATTTGCGGTCTCCAACTGGATCTAGTTGATTTACCACATTTTTGCTCCATGACATATCATGGAAATTCTTTAAGGTATCGAACACCTTTTCAGCTGATGCTTTTATAACTGCTGAATTATAACACTCCATGTTCTATAATTTTAAATTAAATCCTTAAATATAATGCTTTTTTACTGTTTATCAATCACTTAGCTATTCTTCTTTAAACTGGCTCCGTGAAAAGAATTTATCCCAAACAAAAAAAGCCTCTCCATCTAAGGAAAAGCTTCTCATTGGTTTATTTCTAAACCACAAGCCACATTTAAGTGACTCAACACAACATTTTAGTGCGGTCTGGACGAGACTCGAACTCGCGACCCCCTGCGTGACAGGCAGGTATTCTAACCAACTGAACTACCAGACCGTTGCTAAGCCCTTAGGCTTGTTAGCATACCAACATTTTACTGTTAGCGGTGGCAAATATACACCCCTTATTTATTACCACAAACAATTTTTTTAAAAATTTATAGAAAAAAAGCCTCTGACTTAATCCAGCCATCATTTCACTTGATAATCAAAGCTTAAAGCTTATGGCTTATAGCATTTGGCTAAAAGCGCTCTCCCCTTTTCAGCTCACTGCTCACTACTCACTACTCACTACTCACTACTCACTACTCACTACTCACTACTCACTACTCACTAAAACTAGCCAAACTTCTGCCTTTCCACCAAATACGTAGTAAGTATCTTATTAAACCGCTCCTTGATATCCACCGGCACATACTTTATCCTGTATAACCCGCATTTTAACTGTAACTCTGTAAAATAGTTTTGTACGGCCTCCTCATACGATTCCTTGATATTGTCTGCATACAAATTTACATGCTCGCCGGTTTCCACATCTACAAAGCGCTTCGGTCTATTATTAAAATCGAATTCAATTTCGGTTTCCTTGTCGTAGGTATGAAACAACACTACCTCGTGTTTGTTGTATTTTAAATGTTGCAGGGCCTCAAATAATTTTTCTTCCTCCACATCACTCTGAAACATATCGGTAAACAGAAACACCAGCGATCTCCGCTTCAGTTTTTCGGCAATTAAATGCAAATGTGAATAGGTTTTCGTCTGTATTTGCTTGCTTGATTGTGATATTGCATTATTAAGATGACTTAAAAGCATGTGGTGATGTCGCTCGCTTCCCTTTTCCGAAGCATAGAACTCGTACACATCACTATAAATACTCATCCCCACGGCATCGCGTTGACGCTTGAGCAAATTCATAATCGCCGCGCTCGCCAGTACCGAAAATCCAATCTTATTCAACGAATTGATATTAAACTGCTTCAGTTTGGGATAATGCATCGAACTGCTGTTGTCGATAATTAAGTGACACCGCAAATTGGTCTCTTCCTCGTAGCGCTTGGTATACAGCTTGTCGGTTTTGGCGTAGAGCTTCCAGTCGATATGCTTGGTGCTTTCGCCGTTGTTGTAGATCTTGTGCTCCGCAAATTCGGCCGAAAAACCGTGAAACGGACTCTTATGCAAGCCCGAAATAAACCCTTCCACCACCTGAGTAGCGAGCAGCTCCAGATTCTTAAATCCGGTAATTTCGTTTATTTCTTTTTCTATATTCATTGTTGGTGAAGGGTAAAGCGTGAAGGGTGAAGCGCTTTTACTTTTTTCATTCTTTAATTGTTTCTTACATAATTTCTTGTTCCCAGCAGTAATTTTCTAACAGAAATTAATAAATTATTCAAGTCGGTGTTCTCAGAAATAAAACCAAGTCTGATAGCTAATTGATATTGGGTTTCGACCTCAGATAATGATCCTAGAGATATACTAAGAAATTGTTGAAATTCCTTATTACTCTTTCTGGCAGCTCCTTCAGCAATATTCGATGGAATTGAGATAGCTGCTCTTTTTATTTGACTTGTTAAACCGTAAACTTCTTCCTTTGGAAATGCTCGAGTGATGGTGTAAATAGCCTCTGCTAAATCCATACTCTTCTTCCAAACATCCATTTCTTTATGATTCATTATAATTTCAAATCAATTCTCTTCACACTTCACACTTCACCCTTCACGCTTCACCCTTCACTACTCACCACTCACTCTTCACTACTCACCCTTCACCCTTCACCCTTCACACTTCACTATTTAGCCACTCCATCCACAATTCCATACGCCACACTCTCCTCAGCACCCATCCAGTGATCTCTATTAAAATCTTTCATCACCTTCTCGACTTTCTGCCCGCAATTTTTTGCCAGAATCTGAGCGCTCAACTCTTTGGTTTTTAATATTTCCTGAGCCGTAATTTCAATATCACTTGCTTGTCCGCGTGCGCCACCGCTGGGCTGATGAATCATCACCCGCGCATGAGGTTGAATAAATCGTCTACCTTTTTTCCCTGCCGAAAGCAAAATACTTCCCATAGAAGCGGCGAGTCCGGTGCAAATGGTCGAAACGGGACTTTTAAGGCTTTGAATAGTATCGTAAATTGAAAATCCGCTGGTGACATATCCACCCGGACTGTTAATATAAAACTGAATCTCGTCTTTGCTCACCGAATCCAGATACAGCAAACGATCTACCACGTGTTTGGCACTTTTATCGTCTACCATCCCCCATAAAAACACCTTGCGATCGTTTAATAATTGGTTGTCTATCCTGTCCTGAACTTTAATTACTTTCTCCATATTGTAGTAGGCCACTGTGGCGCTTGTTTAATTTTTACTAATTCACTAAAATAAGAAAAGGCTCAGCATACTGCCAAGCCTTTTACATATTATTTCTATAAACTGTTATAAAAGCGAATCGATGGCCTCGGCATATACATTTTTAGGCGCTACACCTACTTGTCGTCCTACCAATTCACCTTTGTTAAATATCAATACTGTAGGAATGTTTCGCACTCCGTATTTTGCGGCAAACTCCTGGTTTGCATCTACATCTACCTTTCCAACCACGGCTTTCCCGTCGTATTCTTCACTAATTTGGTCGATGATAGGTCCTACCATACGGCAAGGTCCGCACCATGCGGCCCAAAAATCCACCATTACCGGTTTGTCACTTTTTAATACTGTTTGTTCAAACGTTGCGTCTGTTATTTCTAAAGCCATTGCAATAATTTTTAAATGTTAGACAAAAATAGTCAATTATTTCCCGAAATCTTACACGCTTAACATTACTTTAGACAATCGCAGCATTGGTTTTGTTTATGCGGGCTCGTCCCAATTTCTCGTTTATTATAGACGTGCTTAACTGAACAAACCTCCAGAAATATGGGAGCTTCTCCGAGCGCAGCTATAGTTTAGGCGGGCCTGCCCGAACGTCTCTTTAGAGGTGGGTGGGCGTTTCCGCCTAAGGCGGACCGGGCTATCCGCTACAAGTCCTCGCGCATCGCTGTGGGCTTTTCGCTGCTATCCCTAACGCGGGGAAACAAAATGAGCATTCACTTTCTACTGCCTCTCAATTTGAATAAACACACTAGTAAGTTATTTAGCTACTTTTGTTCTCCTAATCGAAACTTTTGTTTACTTTGTAAAGAACAATCATAAATGGATGAATATGACTTTTCTCGGAAAGCATCTTACTGACAGATCAATAAATAAGGTAAAAGTCACTCGAAAGAATTTCTTGAAATATAAAAACGAGTAAATAAAATGAATGAACTGAACTTCATAGATTTATTCGCAGGAGCATCTGGTATGTCCGAAGGGTTTATCCAAGCTGGCTTAAATCCTATTTCACACATTGAAATGGATAAATATGCTTGTGATTCTATTAGAACTAGAGCGGTTTATCATTTCGTTACAAAAAATGGAAAGGAAAAATTTTACTTTGATTATCTAAAAGGAGAAATTTCAAGAGAAGAATTATACAGCCAAGTTCCTAAAGATATTTTAGATTCTGTTTTAAATATAGAAATTACAGATGATTCGATAAAATCAATATTTTCAAAAATTGACAAAACTTTAAATAAAAAAAAGGTTGATTTAATAATTGGCGGCCCGCCATGTCAAGCATATTCTCTACTTGGCAGACATCACGAAAATATTGAAAACGACCCAAGAAATAAACTATATATCCAATATGGAAGATTCTTAAAACATTATGAGCCTAAAGCATTTGTTTTTGAAAATGTGCCAGGTTTATTAAGTGCCAACAAAGGACAACATTTCAAAAATCTCAAAGCATATTTTCGCAAAATCGGCTATGAAGTTTATCATGATACCCTAAATGCTGCCGATTACGGAGTACTTCAAGCTCGAAAAAGAATAATTATTGTTGGCTGGAAAAAGAACATCGATTATGGCTTCCCAGAAATTAAAAAAATAAAAGTAGAAACTACTGTTAACGATATTTTTCAAGATTTACCTAAACTAAAGTCTGGCGAAGCATTACACGTAGCAGACTACACTATTCCTAAAAATGATTACTTAAAAAGGTTTGAATTACGAAACGGTGTCGACTTTGTTACACAACATATTTCAAGACCACATAATGCCCGAGATTTAAAGATCTATAAAATAGCTATAGAAAAATGGGACAAGAATGAAGAACGTTTAAAATATCCTGATTTGCCTAAAGAATTAAAGACTCATAAGAACGAATCTTCATTTGCAGATAGATTCAAAGTTGTAAATGGCAAAGGAGTTTCTCATACAGTTGTTGCTCATATTGCCAAAGATGGGCACTACTATATCCATCCTGACATAAAACAATGTCGTTCGATTTCAGTAAGAGAAGCTGCTAGGTTGCAATCCTTCCCTGACGATTTTTATTTTGAAGGCTCTCGTTCCGCCGCATTTAAGCAAATTGGCAATGCTGTACCACCATTAATGGCCTATTCTATTGCAAAAGCAATAAAAAATAAACTATGATTACAACTAGAAAACATTCCTTTCAGCCTGGAGCTAGGTCTATTATCCAAATGGGGGAGGAATTAATTGGTCATCCAACATCTGCAATTAATGAGCTTGTGAAAAATGGATATGATGCTGATGCGACCAAAGTAAATGTTTACATAAATATAGAAATAAATGTTGCTAAATCTTTCGTGTTTATTATCGATAATGGAGTGGGAATGGCAGATGATGTTTTGTTTGGAGAATGGCTTCAACCCTCTGTTAGCTCAAAAAGAAAGAAGACCCATAGTGAAATATTTAATAGAAAATTTTTAGGTAACAAAGGCATTGGTCGGCTTGCAGCTATGGCATTAGGACAACGATTGACCGTTATATCTAAAACTTCTGATTGTATAAATTATAATTGGCTTAGTTTAGACTCTAACCAATTTCAAGAAGAAGTACTATTAAATCGAATTGAATTTCCAGGGGATGAAATTATTAATTACAAGGATTTATTTGAAGAAGAAGAATATTTAGAAATTAGAAAACAAGATAAAAATGAATCTTTAATTTCTTTAATTAATTCTGATGCTTGTGGAGATTTTCTTGAGGGCACTTTAATTATTATAGAGAACGTTGATGCCAGCCTTCAAAACTTAATGATTGATGAGTTTAGTAAGAATGAGAATGAACTTAAATTTGAAGATACAAGTATAATGAAGTCCTTAGGAGTATTAATTACTCCCTTAGCAATGAGCGAATTAATACAGAAAGAGCTTATTGAAAAGAAAATTATTTCTAATAAAATTGCGATTGCTAATGAAAATAGTACTTTCCAATTAAATTTCGGAACAAATTTAATTGAATCTAATTCTGAATCCTTAGAACTACATGAAGTTACTCCACTAAAAATACTTAAAGGATATAGTTACAGGGCGATAGGAAAGGTTGATTCAAATGGCAAGTTAAATGGTTTCCTATATTTTAATAGATTAGAGGGTGATAATTTTCCTAAAAATTTAGACTTTGATGTTTCAGATTTTAATAAAATTCAACCAAAAAGAAAAGAAAAAAAAGAAACATTCGAATTATCTGAAAGTGATAGAAATAAAGATGTTGGGGAATTTATATTTGATATTAGAATATATGATCGTGAAAAAGATGCTATCGAAAAGTTGGGAGTATTGCTAAATGAGAAAAATTCTGAAACAAAAAATATACTGAATAAATTATTAGGAATAAGAATCTCTAAAAATGGTTTTGGAGTAAAGCCTTATGGTGATGTTGATGGTGTTCAGGATTGGCTAGGGTTAGGACAAAAGAGAGTTCAAGATCCCGGAAAAAATATTGGACCAAATTTGGTTTTGGGTTATGTCTATTTATTTTCACCTCAAAATGATGGCTTGAAGGAGAAAACCAATAGAGAAGGATTTTATGAAAACAAAGCTTTTAATCAGCTTAAAGGCATGTTACTTAGGGCCATGCAGGAAATTGGGCAATTGAGATATAATTATAGGCTTAGAAAAAATTTGGGGAGACCTACTGCTAAATTTAATACTCGTCCTGAATCTGAGGAATATTTAAGATTCATAAATGACAATGTGCAAAATTTAAATGTCCTAAACAGAACTCAAGATTTTATTAAGGAAACCAATTCTGCCTTAGATAATGCTGAATTTCGGTTATCCCTCGCTGAAAGGCTTGCTTCTTTAGGAAGTAGTTTGGAGCTACTATATCATGAATTAGCCCAACCTATTACTATTCTTGGAGCTGCCGAAATGGAAATTTATGATCAAAATGAAAAAGTACAACAAAATGAAATAAAAAATAAGATATCAGAAGAATTGAATTTTATATCAGAGGCCGTTTCGACTTTAGATGATTTAAAAGATTCTTTAGAGCCTGCAATTGGCAAATCTGTAAGTAGAACATTTAAGCCAATTATATCTTTTTCAAAAGTAATGAGACTATATAAAAAAGATATTAGTGATTATGATATTAAAGTTGATATAGATCCTTCTCTGCAAAACTATCAAATAACAGATAATGAATATGCTCTTTGGATATCCTTTTTAAATATTATTAATAATGCAATTTTTTGGTTAAAGACTAGTGAAGAGAATAGTAGAACAATTCTATTTAGTCTTGAAAATAATAATTTAGTAATTAGTAATACAGGTCCACTAATTCCTGAAGATATAATAGATATAATTTTTGAATACGGTGTTTCTAACAAACCAGGCAAAAATAAAAGTGGTTTAGGATTAACATACACAAAAAGTATTCTTGACAAGAATAAATGGTCTATTCATGCTGAAAACAGAGATTATGGTCCGGCATTTATAATTAATAAACTAGATAAATAAATGGGTAAAATACTTATATACGACGATGAAGAACCGATTGTAAGAAAAATAAAATCTGCTATAAGAGGTTTAAATTTAGGACTTAAGCCAATAGTATTTGTTTCTTTAGAGGACCTGCGAGATTATATTTATTCTGATGATAATTGGGATGAAGTTAAAGCAGTAGTTTTTGATTTGGCCCAGAAAAAGGAAGAAGATGCTGGGATAATAGATTTTGAAATTCTAGAAGATATTAAGTATTGTGTTGAAAATAGAAGAGTTCCAATTTTAATTCACAGTGCTTATGCCAATCAATTAGATGTTTTGGCGACATATCCATCAGTTCTTTTATATAAAAAAAGCGGAAAATCAATAAAAAATGTTAGAAATGACATTGGGCTAATGGAAAGAACTGGTTTTTTAAACCTTTTTTCAGAAGGACCACTTTTGAAAGACGAATTAATGCTTTGTGAGCCAAAATTAAATTGGGGAGATTTGTTAGTAAAAAGAGTATTGCAAGAACATTTTATTGATAACTTTAAGGGGGTAAATATTTTAGAACAATTATCTGAAATAATTCAATTGGATAACCCTCAACGTGAAACTTATTTGAAATACTTAAAACCTGCCGTAGATTCACTAAAAGCAACAGCAAAAGATTAGTAATAAATTGAATGATAAATCAGGCTTTCCAAAAACGGATTTATCATTCTTTCGATAACGATAACCTTTATGCCATAACGCCTTTGCAAGTTTCTTTTCAATTTTTGAACCTTTATTTTTGACGGCTCGCATATTTTTCAATCGCTGCTCTTTCGTCAATTTGTCCATTTCACTATCCCCTTTTATCTATCCTCTTTTAATCAATTCAACCTATACTGCACCTGCGCCATTTCCAGTTCGTCCAACAACTCCTGCGAGATATGTACCTTCTGCTTACGGCTGGGCATGGTCAACTTTACCTTTTCCTCCATCTCGTAGATCACAAACTGTAACGGTTTGTCGCCCTTGTGGAGTTTAAATAGTTCCTTCAGACTTTTAATGGTGTCTTCCGCCAGATCTTCTATAGGCATCTGTATGGTCAACTTCCGCGCCTGACTGTCCATTACGTCGTGTAACAGTTGCATACTGTTGTATTGCAATCTGGGTTCGCCTTTTTTGCCGGTATCGCGGTTGGTCCAGCCCTCCTTTACAAACACCCGTGCATAAATAAACGAGTTGGGGACCAAAAAGTGTCTAAACTTTAAATACTCCTCCCCAAAAATCTTAAACTCAAAACTGTCGTCGTAGTCTTCCACCACAAAGATCGCCCAGCCCTTTCCGGCCTTCGATTCACGGTGTTGCACGTCGGTGACGATGCCTCCAAAACACAATTCGCGGTTTATAAAGGGTTCCAGATTATTAAAGTCGGAAACCCGGCAATTGGTAAAACTCTTCATTTCGGTTTTAAAATCATCCAAAGGATGCCCCGAAATGTAAATGCCCACCACTTCCTTTTCAAATTTCAGTTTCTTCATAGTGCCCCAGGGCTCGCAAGGCGGTACTTCGGGTTCAGGGATTTGAACCTCACTGGCATCGCCAAACAGACTTACCTGCGACGAATTCTGTGTTTCCTGATAGCGCGCCGCATAACGCAATACCTTTTCAATAAACATCACCCCGTCCCCATCGTCATGTAAATACTGAGCTCTGTGTGTATCGAAACTGTCAAAACCTCCCGCCAACGCCAGATTTTCAAAGGCTTTCTTGTTGGCCGATCGCAAATCGATACGTTTTGCCAAATCGAACACCGACTTATACTTTCCGTCCTTCCGTTCATCTACGATAGTGGCTACGGCGTTGCCGCCTACACCTTTTACGGCGCCCATTCCGAAGCGTACCGCGCCGCGATCGTTTACGGTAAACTTGTAAAACGATTCGTTCACATCGGGGCCCAAAACTTCCAATCCCATGCGCTTGCATTCCTCCATAAAGAACGAGATCTGTTTGATATCGCTCATGTTGTTAGACAGTACCGCCGCCATATATTCGGCAGGGTAATGCGCCTTTAAATAGGCAGTCTGATACGCAATCCAGGCGTAGCAGGTAGAATGTGATTTGTTGAAGGCATAACTCGCAAAGGCTTCCCAATCCTTCCAGATCTTTTCGAGCTTTTCGGGGTCGTGCCCTTTGGCAGCTGCCTGTTCGATAAACTGAGGCTTCATTTTGTCCAACACCGATTTCTGTTTTTTCCCCATCGCCTTCCGAAGCACATCGGCCTCACCCTTGGTGAAATCGGCTAACTTTTGTGACAGCAACATCACCTGCTCCTGATAGACCGTAATTCCGTAGGTTTCCTTTAAAAATTCTTCCATAGCCGGAAGGTCATAGCTAATTTGTTCCTCCCCGTGCTTTCTTCTAATAAAACTCGGGATGTATTCCATGGGTCCCGGACGGTACAAAGCGTTCATCGCAATAAGATCGGCAAACACAGTAGGTTTGAGGTCCTTCATGTGTTTTTGCATCCCGGCCGATTCGTACTGAAAGATCCCTACCGTATCGCCGCGTTGAAAGAGTTCATAGGTCTTTTCATCGTCCAGCGGAAAGTTGTCCGGATCCAGCAACACATTGTGTTTGTGCTTTACAATTTTTACGGTATCTTTTATAAGCGTAAGGGTTTTTAAGCCCAGAAAGTCCATTTTCAACAGCCCGGCACTTTCCACCACCGAGTTATCGAATTGGGTCACGTACAAATCGGAGTCCTTTGCAGTGGCAATTGGCACAAAATCGGTGATATCGCTGGGTGTAATGATCACTCCACAGGCGTGAATTCCGGTGTTTCTCACCGAGCCTTCCAATATCTTCGCCTGATTGATAGTTTGTGCTTCCAGATCCTCCCCTTCCGAAAGGTTTAGCAATTCATTCACTTTTGGCAGTTCGTCACTTCTGAAACGGCTTCGCAATTCACTGTCACTCAATCCGAAGATCTTATTCAGCTTGGTCATATTGGGAATGAGCTTCGCAATACGGTCGGCGTCATTCAAAGGTAAATCCAACACTCTTGCCGTATCGCGAATAGACGACTTTGCGGCCATGGTTCCGTAGGTGATGATCTGCGCCACCTGACTGCTGCCGTATTTGTTAATCACATAATCCATTACTTTTCCACGCCCTTCATCATCGAAATCGATATCGATATCGGGCATGCTCACACGATCCGGATTTAAGAAACGCTCAAAAAGCAGGTCGTACTTGATGGGGCAAATATTTGTGATTCCCAGGCAATACGCCACAGCACTTCCTGCCGCCGAACCTCTTCCCGGCCCCACCGAAACGTCCATTTTACGGGCTTCAGCAATAAAATCCTGTACAATTAAAAAGTATCCCGGATAGCCGGTGTTGGCAATTACTTCCAATTCAAAATCCAAACGTTGCTGAATTTCGTCGGTCATTTCCGGGTAGCGCTTTTTGGCGCCTTCAAAAGTGAGAAATTTTAAATAGGCGTTCTCTCCTCGCTTGCCACCGTCGGCATCTTCCACGTGTAAAAATTCCTTCGGAATGGCAAAATTGGGAAGTAACACATCCCGCATCAAACTGAAGGATTCAATTTTTGAAATAATTTCAGAAATACTTTCAATCGCTTCAGGAAGGTCATTGAATAAAGCCTTCATTTCGTCCTGCGACTTGAAATAATACTCCTGATTGGGCAGACCGTAGCGATAGCCGCGACCTCTCCCAATGGGTGTTGCCTGCTTTTCCCCGTCTTTTACACACAGCAAAATATCGTGCGCATTGGCATTTTCCTTGTCGATGTAGTAAGTATTGTTGCACGCGACCAGTTTCACATTGTGCTTTTTGGAAAAATCTATCAATACGGTGTTTACCCTGTTCTCGTCCTCCTGATTGTGACGCATAATTTCCAGATAGAAATCTTCTCCAAACTCTTGTTTCCACCAAATCAAGGCTTCTTCCGCCTGATTCTCACCAATATTGAGGATCTTGCTCGAAACCTCCCCGTACATACTTCCGGAAAGCACGATAATATCGTCCTTGTATTTTTTAATCACCTCTCTGTCTATCCGCGGCACGTAGTAAAATCCGTCGGTATAGGCAATAGAAGCCATTTTTGCCAGATTGTGATATCCCGACTTGTTTTTGGCAAGCAACACCACCTGATAGCCGTTGTCTTTATGCGATTTGTTGGTGTGGTCTTCGCACACAAAAAATTCGCAGCCCACAATTCCTTTGAGAGTTTTGTGTTTTTCTTCTTCTGAAAGGGAGCTGTTATAGGTATTTACCGCACGTACAAAATGAAAGGCACCCATCATATTCCCGCTGTCGGTGATGGCAACTGCGGGCATATTATTTTTTACCGCAGCATTCACCAAATCCTGTGTACTAGAGGTAGACTGGAGGATGGAGAATTGCGAATGATTGTGTAAATGCGCAAAGGGAGTTTCCTGAAGCGTGGCAATGTTTTCTTTAATTTCTTCGGAAGAAATTTCGACCGTTTCCACTTTGGCGTCGAGCGCAGCCTTTATCTTTTTTGAAGCTTTTTTAAGATTGATATGCTGAAGCCCCAGCAATTTAATTTCCTTCGGATTCTCTTCCGAAAAACGCTCAAAATAATCGGGTTGTACGTCTAATTCTTCTAAAGTAAAAATTTGTCGGCGTACCAATTCCAGGAAACAACGCGTAGTAGCTTCCACATCGGCTGTAGCATTATGCGCTTCTTCAAAAGGCTGTTGAAACAGAAATTCATGTAATTCGGTAAGCGTAGGGAGTTTGAATTTACCTCCTCGTCCGCCGGGCAACTGACAGAGTTGTGCAGTGGTTTCGGTGCATGTATCGAGGACAGGAAATTTTGGCAAGGGATTTTCCATGCCAAGGCGTAAAAATTCGGCCCCCATGATGTTGAGATCGAAGCCTACGTTTTGTCCTACTACGTATTTGGTTTTGGAAAGCGCTTCGGTGAATTTTTCAATCATTTCAGCCAAAGGAATACCTTGTTGTTGCGCCAGTTCGGTGGAAATACCGTGAATCTTTTCGGCATCAAAGGGAATATTAAAACCTTCGGGCTGTACCAGGTAATCCTCATGCTCCACCACATTCCCCATGGCATCGTGTAATTGCCAGGCAATTTGAATACAACGAGGCCAGTTGTCGCTGTCGGTTAAAGGCGCGTTCCAATTTCGGGGTAAACCGGTGGTTTCGGTATCAAAAATTAAGTACATGGAGGATTGTATGAGGTGTTACCTTAGAAGGTAAAAATAGAAAAACCATCCCTAAAAGGGAAGGAAAGTTGTAAACAGTTTGGGAGGGTTATAAACAAAAAAACCGAGCCAAGGCCCGGTTGTATATTTTGTGAGTTTGGTTACAAATAAGAAACGTTGAACTGTCCCAAAGAAACAATAGTTGTTCCTGTATCGAATGAAAAGGTTCCTTTTATGGTTTTGGAAGCAACATTATGCTCCACGATAATAAAAGTACCTGCCTGTGCTGTTTGGGTCCCGGCACCGTTGGTTAATGTGGCCTGAAAACCTGCCATAGGCAAGATGTGTGTTCCCGATGTAATTTCGATGGGCATGCGCAGCAAAATAGTTGTTGAAGAAGTACTTCCCGTAATAATGATATTATTTCCGGTATTTGCAGCAGCCACTGTAAATGCATTAAAAGGGGTTCCATTAATTTGGGCGACAAAAGTCCCTGCATTGGTGGGTTCGTTATCGTCTGAAGCGACAGGAAATTTCACTTCAAAAAAGAGTCCTTTTTGAGCGACAATCGTATCTATTCCGGCCAATACCGATGTAAATTTAAATGTTCCTGTAAGTAACCCACAAGAAATGCATCTATCGGTTAGTATTATCTCACCACTACCTTCAGGATTGGAAGAATAAATATTTCCATTAGCATCCTCGAAGGTCGCGTAGTTAGGCTGGCCTGCTCCTAAAGGATAAATTCCTAACTGGGCTTTATTAATATGTAAGGTAAGTGTTTCATCCTGAGTAACACCCAGAATGTTAAACGAACCGTCTTCGTTTTCTATTGCACGAGCATCGATCGCCTTAAAAAAGATATTGTCAAGTTCGGTTTGTAATGCCGGACTGTTGGTTTGAGTATCTTCACAACCCGATAAAAGAATTGCTGCAAAAATGATAAGTATAAAATGTCTCATAATGATTTGGGCATTTATGGTATGTCACAAATGTAAAAGAAAAAGTTTAATCTATTGAATTTCAGAAAAAAAATATAGTATCTTTGCCGTCCTTAATTATAACCGGGGTCGTGAACCCCAAAAATTAATTTTTATGCCTGTAAAGATCAGATTACAAAGACACGGTAAGAAAGGGAAGCCTTATTACTGGATCGTAGCCGCAGATGCGCGCTCAAAAAGAGATGGTAAATACCTTGATAAATTAGGAATTTACAATCCAACAGTTAACCCTGCACAAATCGAAATTGACGTTGATGGTGCAGTAAAATGGCTTCAAAACGGAGCACAACCAACCGATACTGCAAGAGCAATCCTTTCGTATAAAGGAGTGTTATTAAAGCATCACCTTGCCGGTGGTGTGCGTAAAGGAGCGTTAACCGAAGAACAAGCCGAAGAAAAATTCAACGCATGGTTGGAAGAAAAAGCAACTGCTGTTGATAACAAGCGTGCTAAACTTTCTGATGCTCAGAAAAAAGCAAAAGCCGAAGCACTTGCTGCTGAAAAAGTAGTAAACGAAAAACGTACTGCCGATGCTGCTGCTGCACTAGCCCCTGCTGAAGAAGAAGTAGCTGCCGAAGAGGTTGCTGCTGAAACTACAGAGGCTGTTGAAGCTACTGAAGCTGCTCCGGCTGAAGAAGTAGTTGCTGAAGAAGCTCCTGCTGCTGAAGAGAAAGTTGCTGAAGAAGCTCCTGCTGCTGAAGAGAAAGTTGCCGAAAAAGCACCTGAAGCTCCTGCTGCTGAAGAGAAAGTTGCCGAAGAGGCTCCTGCTGCTGAAGCTGCAAAAGAAGAAGAGTAAACTAAGTAACGATGCAAAAGGAGAATTGCTTCTACTTAGGCAAAATCGTTAAGAAGTATAGCTTTAAAGGGGAATTGCTTGTAAAATTAGATACAGACGACCCCGAACAATTTGTAAAAATGGAATCGGTTTTTGTGGAACAACACAACAACTTGATTCCATTTTTTATTGCAGAAAGCTCCCTGCATAAATCGGAATTACTTCGTGTAAAGTTTGAAGAAGTCACCTCCGAGGCAGATGCTAACGGACTTATAGGCGCGGCGTTATACCTCCCCTTGAATATGTTACCCAAACTTACAGGAACTCAATTTTATTATCACGAAATCATCGGATATGTCGTACAGGACATTTCCTTTGGGGAAGTGGGAACCATTGTCGGCGTAAATGATACCACTGCACAAGCTCTTTTTGAAATTAACCGGGACGGAAAAGAAATTCTCATTCCCATAAACGACAATTTTATTAAAAAGGTGGATCGAACCGCCAAAACCATCCTTTTAGATGTGCCGGAGGGACTCATCGAACTATATTTGTAAAGAGTAAAATTCCAAATTTCAAATTCATTAAAGACCAAAGATCGCTGTGCTTTTAGATAAAAGAAAAAAGACAGGATTCATCTAATAATAATTAAGCAGAAGAACATTATTGCTTTTTGAAAATCTCAAATCGCAAATCGTAAATCCCAAATCGCAAATCAGTATTGAAGCCCTTCAAATTCAAACAATTCAGTATTCAGCAGGACCGCTGTGCCATGAAAATAGGGACAGACGGAGTTTTACTGGGTGCCTGGGTTTCACTAAAAGACAACCCCTTCTCTATTCTCGACATTGGTGCCGGAACGGGTGTAATTGCCTTACAACTGGCGCAACGCAGCAGAGCCGAGATGATAGATGCCATTGAAATCGATGAAAACGCATACGAACAGTGTGTCGAAAATTTTGAAAATTCCCCCTGGGCCGACCGCTTGTTTTGCTATCATGCGGGCTTGGATGAATTTGTGGCCGAAATGGACGATTCATACGACCTTATTGTTTCCAATCCGCCGTTTTATACAGACGATTATAAGAGTGAAGACGCTTCCCGGGACACCGCCCGATTTGCAGAGGCGCTGCCTTTTCACGAATTGATTGACGGAGTCGGTTCCTTACTGAGCGATGCAGGATGCTTTGCTGTTATTATCCCGAAAAAGGAGGAAGTAAGTTTTACGAAATTGGCTTCGGAAGTAAATTTATTTCCCAACAGAATTTGTCATGTACGCGGCACAGCCACTTCCGAAGAAAAAAGAAGTTTGATGGAATTCTCTTTCAGAAAAACCCCTCCTGAAATTACACAACTTACCATCGAAACCACACGACATAATTACACCGAGGATTACAAAGCCCTGGTACAGGATTTTTATCTGAAATTGTAATTAGAAGCTCCGCAACATAGGTCGGGTTAAACAGGTTGGTCCGCCGCCGCCTTTTACACTAATGTGTTCCCCTTCATAGGCGATTACCTCACAACCTGCAGCTTCAAGCGCTTTTTGAGTGACTGGATTTCCCGCCACCATAATACACTTTCGGGGGGCGATTGCCAACACATTACAGCCCATCGAATCGAATTCGGCTTCGGGAACCTCAACAAGTTGAAACCCTCTATTGAGCAATTCATTCCTGAATTTAATAGGCATGAGCGGTGAATAAACCACAGCGAGATCTTTGGCCACCGGACTTAAAATCGACATAAGATGAAACACATCCGACTTTCCCTTATAGTGAGGCAATTCGGCTACAATTATTTCAATTCCTTTGGGCTCCAAAAGTGCTTTTAGTTGAGCAATTCCGGCTTCGTTGGTTCTATAGGTATGACCCACGGCTAAGGTTTTTTCATCCAACCATGCCACATCGCCTCCTTCCAGCGTTCCCGGCGCAGTAATTTCGCCTAAAACGGGGATGCTATTGTCTAAATACACCTGCTTTTGGGCAGTCGGTTCTTTTACTCTGCCCGGCTTTCCCATATTGCAGAGAATCATCCCGAAATCGGTTGCAATAGCAGCATCCCTGCAATAAATAGAATCGATGGAGAGACTTTCATCTTTTGGAAAATGATGTATTTGGACAGCCGCATTTTTCAGGGTTGTTTCAAACAAATTGTATTCTTCGTTCGCCTGCCGGAAATAGGGCTGAGACAAATAATTCAAATCCCGCCATTGTTTTTCGAGTAATTGATCTGAAACGAAGGCGTTCTTAGCCGGCTTGATAAAAACCGATTCCAATTTTAAAAATTCTGAATGGTGTGTGGTCATAACTTATTTTTTTGATTCCATTTCATCATGATATAAAAAGGAACACCAAGTAAAAGTAATATAAAACCATAAAAGACCGTATCCCTTCCGGAGCCATAAACGGCCCATACCGAATACGCAAATCCTAAACCGGCTAGCACAAAAGTTTTAACCCAACTATTGGCGTGTAATTTTTTCTGAATTAAAACCAAGGCATACGCCGCGGCTGTAAATACATAGGGTATCAAGACTGAAAAAACAGTTATTTCAGCTATAAAAGTGAACTGATCTACTAAGCCTTCCGTGAAATTCATAAGCATGACAATAGAAGATAAAACGCTGCCTATAATGAGCCCAAAAATAGGAGCCCCCTTTTTATTTTCTCGCTTAAATATTCGAGGGAATAAATTATCTTTTGCAGTGGCTAAAGGCACCTGACCTGTAACTAAAATCCAGCCATTTAACACTCCTAAACCTGAAATAATCACTCCAATAGCGACAAAGTAGCCTGAGTATTCTCCTCCAATTAAATTGGCGGCTTCAGCAAAAGGAGCAGGCGAATTTTTAAGTATATCAATCGGTAAAATTCCGAATAAAACAATGGTACCCAATATATACAAACTGGTTGTAATAATGGTTCCATACATAGTTGCTCTTGGAACAGTCACCTCGGGATTCTCAACATTCTCTGCGGGGATGGTAGCACATTCAATACCTAAAAAAGCATATAAAGTTAAAGTGGCCACTGTAGCAACAGTTGCAAAATCACTTTCCCCCGTTAAATTAAATTTCGGAAAATTTGCGATGTCAAAAAAGAAGATTCCCAGTAAGATGACAAAAAGCAGCGGTAAAATTTTTAAAACTGTTGTTACCACCTGTACCTGCCCCGATGTTTTTACCCCTCGAGAATTTATCCAGGTAAAGAACCAAATAAAAAACAACCCAAGACTTACAGATAAAATAGGACTAGTTGTTAATTCGGGGAAGAAAAAACTCAAGGCACCCACTATTGCAATTGCAATAGCTCCGTTACTTACCCAACAAGAAATCCAATATCCCCAGGCGATTAAGAAGCCCAAAAAATCGCCAAACCCGGCACGCACAAAGGTGTATGGACCCCCACTTTTATTAACGACTAGCACACTAAAATTGCTAAATATTTTTGCCAGAATCAGTGCTCCGGCAGCTGTAAACACCCAACCCAGAAGACTAATGCTTCCATAAGCAGCTAAGGCCGCAGGCAGTACAAAAATTCCAACGCCAATCATATTTCCCACTACTAGAGAGGTCGTTGTTATTAGTCCTATTTTTTGCGGTTCTTTCCCCATTAGCTTTAGAAATAAAGAATTAAGTTTAATTACTTACATTTAATGAATGTTAAATATACAGTTATTAAATCGATGAAAGCGAAGTTTACCATAGATCCCGATATTACTAAGGCAGAGACCTTGCCCGCTGCCTTTTACAGAGATCAGGAGGTGTTTGACGCTATCAAGGAGAAGGTTTTTTTAAAATCCTGGCAATGGATTGGTGATGAGAATCTTGTTAGTCTTCCGCAGGCTGTCTACCCATTTGTATTACTTGAAAGCTATCTTACAGAGCCTTTATTGCTTACCCGGGATGCCGATGACGCTATACATTGTTTAACCAATGTGTGTACCCACCGTGGAAATCTGGTGGCTTTACACCCTAATAAATCCAAAAAATTAATCTGTACCTATCACGGAAGACGCTTTAAACTGGATGGAACTTTTGAAAGCATGCCCGAATTTGAAACAGCAGCCGATTTCCCGAGACCCTGTGATAATTTACACAAATTCCCCTTGGAAAAATGGGGTCCACTGTTGTTTGTGGGTCTCAACCCAACTTTCGATTTTAAAAAGGTGCTGGACAAAATGAAGGAACGGGTAGGTTTTCTTCCCTTGGACGAATTTTCACTGAACAACGCTCTGTCTAAAGACTTCCTGGTGCACGCACATTGGGCCTTGTATTGCGACAATTATCTGGAAGGATTTCATATTCCCTTTGTACATGAAGGCCTGAACGCGACTTTGGATTACGGCACTTATAAAACCGAAGTATACGAACACTGCAACCTCCAAATTGGCTATACCAATGAGGCAACCGAGGTATTCGATTTCCCGGAAGGACATCCCGATTACGGAAAAAAAGTTGCTGCCTATTATTATTGGGTATTTCCCAATATGATGTTTAATTTTTACCCCTGGGGGCTTTCCATAAATGTTGTAAAACCGCTTTCGCTGAACAGAACCAAGGTTTCCTTTGTTTCTTATGTCTACGATCCTTCCAAACTGGACAAAGGCGCCGGAAGTGCTCTCGAAAAGGTGGAACGAGAAGACGAATTTGTAGTCGAAAATGTGCAAAAAGGGGTGAATTCCTCGTTTTATAAAGCCGGGCGTTTTTCGCCCACCCGCGAAAAAGGAGTACATCATTTTCATCGTTTGCTCGCCGAATTTCTGAATGCCTGATTTCTTTTTTCTGAAAAGTTTTTTCTTCAATTAAATGGGTTATTCGTTCGCAATACCCTAAATTTGACGACCGAAAAAGTACGTATATGAAACCCGATTTATTTGAAGCTCCCGATTACTACAACCTGGACGAATTACTTTCAGACGAACATAAATTAGTGCGCGACGCAGCCCGTGAATGGGTAAAGCGTGATGTATCTCCCATTATAGAAGAATACGCTCAAAAAGCTGAATTTCCGGAACAGATTATTTCCGGATTAGCCGAAATTGGAGCCTTTGGACCCTACATTCCTGAAGAGTACGGGGGAGCCGGATTGGACCAGATTTCGTACGGACTTATCATGCAGGAAATTGAACGTGGGGACAGTGGTGTGCGAAGTACTGCCTCTGTACAATCTTCACTGGTAATGTATCCTATCTGGAAATACGGGAATGAGGAACAGCGTAAAAAATACTTGCCAAAATTGGCAACGGGTGAATGGATGGGTTGTTTTGGTTTGACCGAACCCGACCACGGAAGTAATCCCGGCGGAATGGTGACCAACTTTAAGGATAAGGGAGATCACTATTTACTGAACGGAGCCAAAATGTGGATTAGCAATGCGCCCTTTGCACAAGTAGCTGTTGTTTGGGCAAAAGACGAAAGCGGAAGAATCCACGGACTCATAGTGGAGCGTGGCATGGAAGGTTTCACCACTCCCGAAACACATAATAAATGGTCGCTTCGGGCTTCGGCAACAGGAGAGCTTATTTTTGACAATGTAAAAGTTCCCAAAGAAAATTTATTACCTAATAAATCGGGCTTAGGTGCTCCGCTTGGCTGTTTAGATTCGGCACGCTACGGAATTGCCTGGGGAGCCATCGGTGCAGCCATGGACTGCTACGATACTGCTTTGCGTTATTCGAAAGAACGAATTCAGTTTGGAAAACCTATTGGAGCATTTCAGTTACAGCAAAAAAAGTTGGCTGAAATGATTACCGAAATCACCAAAGCACAACTACTAACCTGGCGCCTGGGTGTGCTACGAAACGAAGGAAAAGCAACTTCTCCCCAAATTTCCATGGCAAAAAGGAATAATGTAGATATGGCAATTAACATAGCTCGCGAAGCAAGACAAATATTAGGCGGCATGGGAATTACAGGGGAATACAGCATTATGCGTCATTCTATGAATCTGGAAAGTGTAATCACCTATGAAGGCACTCACGATATACATTTGTTAATCACGGGACTTGATATTACCGGACTAAGCGCATTTAAGTAAGAAAGTATGAAAAGCATTTTTAGTATCGTTCTCTTAAGTTTTGGATTAACACTATTCGGGCAGGCGAAAGATCCAAAGGACATAAGCATCGATGCTTTAATGACCGAAACTCAGTTTATGAGTGATGACCCCGATACCATGGATATGGTTTGGTGGATTCCTTTCGAATTTTGGAACGCATCCAATGCTCAGGATCCTACTGCGGCACAATCTGATGCGGACGCCTTAAAAGAACTTATGGAAGGGCTTGAACTCTTTGCGGTTGTAAAGGGTAAAATTGGATATTTTGGCGGGGTAACCTATGATTCGTTGGATCAAATTCTTGAAGATTTTAGTGTGACGTATAAAGGTGAGAAATTAAAAATAGTTGCTCCAAAAGATATTGCACCCGATTTGCAAAATTTTGTTTTAATGATTTCCCCTATGATGGCAAGTATGCTTGGTGATATGGGGAAAAACATGCACTTCGTTTTTATGACAGGTGATAGGTCAAAAGAGACTTTTGCCATTAATCCTGTTGGAAATGAAACCATTTCCCTGTCTCTTGGTCGTTTTAAGAAAGACCTGCAACTTCCGTTGGCCAGTGTGTTGATTGAAAAAAAATGTCCGAAAGACGGTGTCTTACATTCCGGAAAATGGAAGTATTGCCCTTTTCACGGAGTAGAACTGAAGACCCAGTAAAGGGCACTATTCCTCACTAATTTCTGAATTATAGCTATTCTGAAATTTGAAGTATCTTTAAAAAAAGAAATGCTATGTCTTCTCAAAAAAGAATTTCCCGTGCTTATAAAACTGCCCGAAGAATTTCTTTTAACGATGCCTCTAAGTTTATAATTTTCAGCGATTGTCATCGTGGCGATAATAGTTTTGCAGATGAATTTGCCAACAACCGGAATATTTACTACCACGCATTAAAACATTACTACACCGAAGGATACACCTACTGTGAACTGGGCGATGGTGACGAATTGTGGGAGAATATCGAATTCAAATCAATTTTGGAAGCGCACAAGAATGTATACGAACTAATGCGTCTTTTTTATAATGAAGACAGGTTGGTAAGATTGCTGGGCAACCACGACATGGTGTATCGAAATCAGCGGTATGTTGAAAAACACCTGTTTTCGTACTTTAATAAAGTAACAGGAAAGCAAGACCCGTTGTTTCCGGGTATTACCTTTACCGAAGGCTTGGTGCTAACGCATGAAGAAACCGGCCAGGAAGTTTTTATGGTACATGGGCATCAGGCAGATTGGATGAACTACAGAGGTTGGAAATTCAATCGGTTTATGGTCCGGGCCTTATGGCGTCAATTGCAAATTTTTGGAATTGGTGATCCTACTAGTCCGGCGAAAAATTACAGTGAACTTATAAAGGTAGAGCGGCGTACAAAAAAGTGGATTATTGACAATGACAATATTTTTACAATAACCGGCCATACTCACCGACCCCGTTTTCCCGAACCAGGAGAAATTGCATTCTTTAACGATGGAAGCTGTGTACATCCCAGAAGTATTACCGGACTGGAAATAGAAAACGGACAAATTTCCTTGATAAAATGGCAGATTGCTACAACTGAAGACGGGACGCTAAAGGTGATTCGAATTTTACTGGAAGGGCCTCAGAATTTGACCGATTATAAAATTGAATAATAATTAACTTTCAGGAGCCAATTCAATTTGTAATCCCTCCATTTCGGGCTTAATATGAAGTTGGCATCCCAACCTGCTGTTTTCTTTTACATGAAACGCTTCAGCTAACATCGCATCTTCATCGTCACTTTTTTCGGGGAGTTCGTGATTGCTCAATACATAACACTGACATGATGCGCACATGGCCATTCCACCGCAAATACCTATTGTACCATCAGGAGCCAATTCATACGAACGCACCAATTCCATGACATTCATGTTCATATCGGTAGGAGCATCAATTTTGTGAGGGATGCCTTGGCGGTCTATGATTGTGATTTTTATATCCAATTTAAGTAGTTAGTAATTAGGGGTTAGGGTTTAGTAATTGATTTTATTAAACCGTACAACATTTTAGAAATTTCATTCGACTTTTCAATAAGGATGAGAGATTGTGGAATACCTAAGTAACTAAGTTTTTCGGCTAAATAAAGCATTGATCTCACTTCACTATTCGACGAAACAGCAAAATATAAAAATCTTTTAAAGTCGGCATTTGTTCCTCTTTCAAATCCTTCAGCAATATTATTTGAAATTGAAACAACAGCTCTGGTTATTTGGTCTCTAAATCCATAATCTTTGCAATTAGTAAATTCAGAATAAATAGCAACAGCAAACTCTTGCGCCTTTTGCCAAACAATAACGTCCTCAAATTTTTTAATTGCCATTCTCTAATTACTATTTACTAACTACTATTTACTAATTCCTAACCCCTAGTCTATAGACTTTACGATAGCCTTCGGCGCCTCTTTTTTACTCCCGTCAAAGCCTTCTACCCCGCCAACAGTAGTATATTTCATGACATAGCGTTTGTCCGGGAAAATACGCTGGTATGCACTTTGACACATGAGTGTGGCTTCATGAAATCCGCAAAGAATTAGTTTTAGTTTTCCGGGATAGGTATTTACATCGCCAATAGCATAAATCCCGGGGATATTGGTCTGATAATCCAAAGAATTATTCACCTTAATAGCATTCTTCTCTATTTCCAGACCCCAATCGGCTATAGGTCCTAATTTAGGTGCCAATCCGAATAGTGGAATAAAATGATCACAGGACCGCTGAATTACTTCAGGACCTAATTTAATAGTAACTCCTTCCACCTTCGAATCTCCGATGATTCCCACTACTTCCCCCGGTGTAAGCAATTCAATTTTTCCTAGATTCTTCAATTCCTGAACTTTTTCCACACTGTCCAATGCCCCTCTAAACTCATTTCTACGATGAATTAGCGTGACACTTGAGGCAATATCGGTTAGAAAAATACTCCAGTCCAAAGCCGAGTCTCCACCACCGGCAATAATCACATCCTTATCGCGATATAACTCCGGGTCGCGGATAATATATTCTACCCCGTGATCTTCAAAATGTGCAATGTTAGTGATAGGAGGTTTTCGGGGCTCGAAACTCCCTAACCCTCCGGCGATTGCCACAATGGGAGCATGGTGCTTTGTTCCTTTGTTGGTGGTAACTATAAACGAACCATCCTCTAATTTTTCAATGGTTTCGGCGCGCTCCCCCAAAGTATATCCGGGCTGAAAAGGTTCAATCTGCTTCAATAAATTGGCGACCAATTCGCCTGCTAAAATTTCGGGAAATGCAGGAATGTCGTAAATAGGTTTCTTGGGATATATTTCGGCACATTGTCCACCGGGTTCAGGTAAGGCGTCAATTAAATGACATCTTAGTTTCAATAATCCTGCTTCAAAAACGGTAAAAAGACCCGTGGGTCCCGCGCCAATAATAAGTATGTCTGTTTTTATCATGTAAAACGACCTGGTTAATGTTAGGATACTACAAAAATCCTTTTCAAATTAGGGAGTTTACTCCACACTAAGAACACTTTCAATTTGGGGCGCATACTTTTTAATAGTCATCTCAACCCCGCTCTTCAGCGTCATTTGATTCACCGAGCATCCCACACAGGCTCCTTGCAGTTGCACCCGAACAATTTTTCCCTCGTCGATGGACAATAATGAAATATCTCCTCCGTCACTTTGTAAAAAGGGACGAATTTCATCGAGTGCTTCTTCTACTTTAATGGTTAATTCTTCTGTTGTCATATTATTTTCTTACTGCACTACAGCCTGCCATAGTGGTTATTTTAATTGCTTCGGTGGGAGGGAGCGACTCATTTCTGCGAACCGTTTCTTCAACCACCCGTTTGGTAATATTTTCAAAAGCCTCTTCTAAAGGAGTTGCTGTTTGTAAGGCTGCAGGGTGTCCCGCATCTCCCGCCTCCCGAATACTCTGCACCAAGGGGATTTCACCCAAAAAGGGAACTTCTAAATCTTCCGCAAGGTTTTTGGCTCCTTCCTTTCCGAAGATATAATATTTATTCTCCGGAAGTTCTTCGGGTGTGAAATATGCCATATTCTCTATAATTCCCAAAACAGGTACGTCTATATTTTCCTGCTGAAACATCGCTACTCCCTTTCGGGCATCAGCCAAGGCTACATTTTGAGGTGTACTTACCACAACAGCTCCTGTTATTGGCAATGATTGCATAATGCTTAGGTGGATATCACCCGTACCCGGAGGTAAATCGATCAACATAAAGTCCAGTTCGCCCCAGGCCGCATCAAAAATCAACTGATTTAAAGCTTTTGCTGCCATTGGGCCACGCCAGATAACCGCCTGATTGGGTTGCGTAAAGAAGCCGATAGACAGAATTTTAACGCCGTAATTTTCTATGGGTTTCATTTTGCTTTTCCCGTCGACATTTATCGAAAGTGGTTTCTCCAAAGCAACATCGAACATAATGGGAATAGAAGGGCCGTAAATATCGGCATCCAAAATTCCAACTTTAAAGCCCATTTTTGACAGCGTTACGGCCAAATTAGCGGTGATAGTAGATTTTCCAACTCCACCCTTTCCCGAAGCAACAGCTACAATATTTTGAATCCCTGGAATTGGTTTTCCTTTTATAAGATTTGGGTTCTGTGGTTTGGCAGGAGCTTCTACCTTGATATTAACCTGTACTTGTGCTTCTGCAAAGACCTTTTCTTTGATGGTCTTAATCACATCGGCCTCTGCTCGTTTTTTTATGTGTAAAGCCGGAGTGGTTAAGATAAGATCTACAATTACTTCATCGGCGAATGTAACCACGTTTTGCACGGCACCGCTCTCCACCATATTTTTTCCTTCCCCCGCAACGGTGATCGTTTCCAGGGCTTTTAGTATGTCTTGTTTGTTTAGAGTCATTCCTACAATTCAATTTTTTTTTATAAGCAAATCAATCATGTTCCTTAGTTCGACCAACAATTTAGTTCGACCGGCAATTTTGAATTCGCTTAGCTCTTCAAAACTTTTGAGTCTTAATCTCTTGAGACCCCGACCTTCGTCGGGGTTAGTTCGACCGGCAATTTTGAATTCGCTTAGCTCTTCAAAATTGGGTCTCACTAATTTAGATTGATTCTAAGTGCAAATATAGTGGTAAATCTTCGGAAAATGAAGTGGTGAGATTGAAATGATTTGGCGCTGTTACAACTCTTTTGAAGGGTCCCAAAACAGCTTCTCAAAATCCTGAATCTGATTATTAATTACATCAATACCCTCGCTTTCCAGCAATTGCTGCATTAAATTTGTTCCGTCAAAATGATGCTTGCCCGTAAGCAAGCCCTTTCGGTTCACTACTCGATGTGCGGGAATATTATCCTTGTTATGACTATTGTTCATGGCCCAACCCACCATTCGAGCGCTGCCGGAAGCACCCAGATAATTCGCAATAGCGCCATAGGAAGTCACCTTTCCGTAGGGAATAAGCGCAGCGACCTGATATACCTTTTCAAAAAAACCCGGTTCGGTCATACTAAAAGTAACTAAATATTTTGAAGGCCGTAATTATCGAAATCACCGTCGTAATCGCGCCAATTATATAATTCATATTTACCCTTTGCCTTTCCTGATTTTCCTTCTTCTTAAAAAATTGCACATACAATCCCAGCATTACAAAGGTTCCTAATCCTGAAGCTACGACAGCGGCCCAAAGCTCGGGTTGGGTAAATGTAAACCATCCAAAGCCTGCAAAAGTGATGCTAATATACACCCAATACGGTAAGGGCAACAGGTTAAGGGCTCCTAAAAACATTCCTGAAAAAAAACGGCTGGTTTTAGATTTATTAATTTCCTTTGGCACAGCTCTACGCGTGTCCTTAGCTATAAAAAAGAAGTAAATAGTAATACAAATAAATATCCCCAACGCCATTTTCTGAAGCGTATCGACAACCTCCGGATGTTTGTCTAAATAACGCGCGAATAAAAGAGCAACATAGGTTTGAATTATTACCGTGACACAAACCCCAATCGAAAAAAGAAGGCCCTTTTTACGCCCTTCCGCCATACTTATTTTAGCTGCCGACATATTGAGAAAACCCGGCGGTATCACACCTACAAATGCAGCTATAAAACCTATCGCGAAATTTAAAATAAGAGACATTGGTGGTTTGTTAGTCCTGTGAATATAAAAAAATTAAACGGAACGGAATTTAAATCTAACGTAGGTAATCTTTTTATTCACCTCTAAATACTGACTTTCATAATAGGTCTGAATCTGTGTAACTTCTTTGGGAGCGTGGTCTGTTCCGTACACATCGTGGTGTGCGTATTCTATTTCTTCCTCAAGTCCGTGTAGCAATCCCAAGGTATATCCGTGCATAAACTCGCTGTCGGTTTTTAGATGTACTACCCCTTCGGGCTTGAGAATTTTTTTATAGCGATCTAAAAATTCTTTATTGGTAAGTCGGTGTTTGGTCCGCTTGTATTTTATTTGTGGATCGGGAAAGGTAATCCAGATTTCGTCTACCTCATTTTCGGCAAAAAGATGGTCTATCAGCTCAATTTGTGTACGTAAAAACCCTACGTTCGTCAAATTTTCTTCCAAAGCAGTCTTTGCACCTCGCCAAAATCTGGCTCCCTTGATATCTACCCCTAAAAAGTTTTTCTCAGGATAGGCTTTGGCTAAATTCACCGAATATTCTCCCTTACCACAACCCAATTCAAGCACAATAGGGTTGTTGTTTTTGAAAAAACCTGCCCTCCAATTGCCTTTTAGTTGATGTGAATTTTTAAAAACTTCTTCGCGAGTGGGTTGCACCACATTGGCAAAAGTTTCATTTTCTCTAAAGCGTTTTAATTTGTTTTTACTCCCCACGCTGCTATTATTTCTTAGTATTCGTAATTATTTGGTAAAATTAAGGAAATAATAAAGCCACACTAATATCATTACCTTTGTTTTTATGGCTGAAAAGAAAACCATCTTGGTTGCACCTTTACACTGGGGACTAGGTCATGCCACCCGTTGTATTCCCATTATAAATGCGCTGTTGCAACACAATTTTAGTGTGATAATTGCTTCAGACGGGGCTGCGTTATTACTGCTTCAAAAGGAGTTTCCGCAGCTCACTTCGGTTGAATTACCTTCCTATAACATCACTTATTCAAAAAAAGGGAGTCGTTTTAAATGGGCTATTTTTCTGAAACTACCCCACATTCGAAAAACAATGGCTTCAGAAAAAAAAATAATCGCACAACTGGTTTCTGAAGGTAAGATCGATGGTAGTATAAGTGACAACCGATTTGGAGTACGGAACAAAAAAATACCTTCGGTTTTTATTACCCATCAACTGAATGTTTTAAGTGGCAACACCACCCTTTTTAGTAGTAAAATCCACCAGAGAAGTATCAAAAAATTTGACGAGTGTTGGGTGCCCGATTGTGAGCATAGTCCTAACCTCAGTGGAAAATTAGGACATCTTAAAAACCCCGATTTTCCCATAAAATATTTGGGCCCCCTTAGCAGAATGAAGGTGAAAAATATTCCTAAGGTATACGATATTCTGGCCTTGCTTTCAGGGCCCGAACCACAACGTACCCTTCTGGAAGAAAAATTGATAACCGAATTAAAAGGAAAGCAATGCAAGGTGCTTTTGGTAAAAGGCATGGTAGAAAAAGAGCAACAATCACAGCAAATTGAAAATATTACCGTTGTTAATTTTATGGAAACGGCGCAGTTGGAAGAGGCTATCAACACAAGCGATCTGGTTATTTCAAGATCGGGCTATACCACGGTGATGGATCTTGCTGCGATGGAAAAAAAAGCCTTTTTTATTCCAACACCCGGACAGTACGAGCAGAAATACCTGGCAAAACGACTTAAGAGTTTAGGATTGGTACCTTCGTGTAAACAAGAGAATTTTAGCTTTAATAAACTAAAAAAAGTGCCACTTTACAAAGGATTGAAAAACCTCAACGAAAGAGTTGATTTTGAAACCTTATTTAGACTTTTCGAGCGTAAATGAAAATTCGGACCCAACGCCTATCTGACTTTCAACATAGATTTTTTCATCGTGGGCTTCCACAATATGTTTTACAATTGAAAGCCCCAGGCCACTGCCACCTTCTTTTCTGGAACCACTCTTATCCACACGATAAAATCGTTCGAACAGACGTGGAATATGCGATTTTTCAATCCCTTCTCCATTATCTGTAATACGAACAATTACCTTATTGCGAACTAATTTTTCTACGCTTACCTCCGTGGTACCGTTGGACTTTCCGTATTTTATAGAATTTACAATAAGATTAGACAATACCTGCTGAATTCGTTCTCGGTCTGCATTCACAAAAATAGGCGCCTGGTAATCGATGTCGAAAGTAAGGGCAATACTTTTTTTGGCTGCTTTCATTTCCAGAAGATCGAAAACATTCTGGATTAAATCGAGAATATTGAAGTCCTCTTTGTGAAGATTAAGATCCCCAACTTCAAGTTTGGTAATCATATCCAGATCCTTGATGATGTAGATAAGGCGTTCTACACCTTTATTGGCGCGTTGCAAATACTTTTTACGCACCGATTTGTCTTTCATGGCTCCGTCCAACAAGGTTAGAATATAGCCTTGGACCGTAAACAAAGGTGTTTTTAGCTCATGTGAAATGTTTCCAATAAACTCTTTCCGGTAGTTTTCGCGAACTTTCAGGGTTTCTATTTCCAGCTTTTTATCATGTGCGAAACGTTCCACTTCTTTGGTAAGCGTCGCCATATCGGTTGTAATTTGCTTGGGTTGCAAGCTGGTGGCGTCCAACAAGCTTACATCGTCGTATATTTTTTTAATTCGCTTATAGATAAAACGCTCGACCCTGTACTGGATAATAAAAAATGAAAAGAAATAGCAAACAACTACAAAGCCTGCAAGAAACCAATAATTAAGTGATTCATTAAAATAGAAGAAAACACTCATGGCAAGAGTCAAAAAAAGTGTGATTACCGCCGAAGTATATGCAGCAAACTTGTACGTTTTTTTGAAAATACCTGCCATTACACTACAAACTTATACCCTACGCCTTTTACAGTTGTAAATTTATCGTCGCCCAGTTTTTCGCGTAGTTTTCGAATATGAACATCGATGGTTCTACCTCCTACCACAACTTCATTTCCCCAAACACTGTCCAGAATCTCTTCGCGTTTAAAAACCTTTCCGGGTTTTGACGCCAATAACGAAAGTAACTCAAATTCTTTGCGTGGTAGGACAATTTCCTCTTCGCCTTTTACAATTTTATATTCTTCCCGGTTTATGATCAAGTCGCCTACTTGTAAGGAAGTCTCGCCTTCATCGGGTTCTTTAAAACGACGTAACAAGGCCTTTACTTTACTCAGCAACACTTTGGGTTTTACAGGCTTGGTAATATAATCGTCGGCTCCGGCATCAAATCCTGCCACCTGGGAATAATCTTCGCCTCTGGCAGTTAGAAAAGTGATGACTGTTTCGGAGAGTTCCGGGATGTTTCGCAATTTCTCACAGGCTTCTATGCCGTCCATTTCGGGCATCATCACGTCCAGAATAATTAGGTGGGGCTTGTGCTTTTTGGCCTGCTTTATGGCTTTTACACCATTATCGGCCGTGACAATCTGATACCCTTCCGAAGAAAGATTATAGCCTACAATTTCCAGAATATCCGGCTCATCATCTACTAACAATATTCTTGTGTCTTTTCGTTTCATCGTATCACTGAATCATTATAGAAATCAAAGATACTACTAATTACTTTTTGGTAATCTGAAACTCCAATTGTTAACCATTACATAACAATTCATTAATCTCGAGAACATACGTCCATCTTGATCTTTAAAATGTAGTATCTTGTTACTTCAAGGCTATTTTAATGGCTCCCCGGGTATATACTAACTTCTTTTTATACCTGTTAAAAGATGAAAACTATTATTTTTTGGTTACCCTTATTTTTAGGAGTTTCCGCCATTGCTCAAGTTTTTGGGACCGGTTTTGAGGTTCCCGAAATTTTCAACGATCCTTACACAGATACCGGCGATGCCACTGTGGCTCACGACTTACTTAACAATACCAACGAACCCTTTGTAGATTTTGCTCCCTCCGGAAGCGAAATTGGCTTCAACGCCCGTTACGAACCCTACGATACGCCGGGGGTTGGACTTACGGACGGAGATACTGTTGGTGTGACCGACAGTCCGCCCAACAACTCGAATCCGTTTCCCGACGGACTCAACGGCTATGAAATTAGCGACGTCGACGGCAATTTTATTCTGGAATTCGATCCGGTACAAATTTCCTCTCCTACCATTTCCATTGCCTATTTTGTTTCTGAAACAGGTTACGAAGGCGATGGCACTGCCAATGTTTCGGCATCAGACCGATTGCGAATCTATGTAAAAGACATAAATAGTGCAGTTGAATACGATTTATTGGACACAACCGGCAACGATATCAACGATCTGGGAATTGAAGGGGTTTGGCAAACTGCTTCGGTTACCATTGACAACAGTCCCGATATCACCGTCCAACTCATTATTGAAGCCAGAAACAACTCAGGGGCTGAAGCTTTTTTCTTCGATTCGGTACATTTTGAAGGTCTTTTGGGAATTGCAGACATTTCTGAAAATGCAGTCGTATTATATCCCAATCCTGCGACAGACTTTGTACATATTTCAGCTTCAGAAATTTCTCAAGCTTCAGTTTGTATTTATAATTCTCTTGGGGAAAAAGTATTGGAAAGAATAATTTCCCATTCGCTGCTGAACATTTCAGCCCTTACAAGCGGCGTCTATTTTGTGAAATTAACGCAAGAAAATAAAACTACAGTTAAAAAATTAATAGTGAAGTAAGTTCACGCTCCCTGTTAATTTTAAAGCTTCTGCTTATGTAGAAGCTTTTTTTATTCCCTATTTTTGAATTGGATTGCCGCTAAAAGAATCATGTTAGAAAAAGATATTTTTACAATCTCCTCTTCGGAAGCTTTTGAAACGACCGCACTTGAAGTGTTCCGCTTTCAATACCGAAACGTTCCGGTGTACAGAGAGTTTTGCGATTATTTGTCGGTTTCCGAAGCATCTGTGCAACAGGTTTCAGAGATTCCTTTTCTACCCATTCAATTCTTTAAAAGTCATACGGTTTTGGCCGAAAACACTTCCGTAGCAAAAAAATTTACAAGCAGCGGTACCACCGGTAGTATTCCTAGTACACACCATGTGGCAAACCTAAACCTCTACGAAAAATCGTTCACCGAAGCTTTTACTCAGGCTTATGGAAAGCCTTCAGAATACACTATTCTGGCATTGTTGCCCTCCTATCTGGAAAGAGGCGGATCGTCGCTGGTGTATATGGTCGATTTCCTGATAAAAGCAAGCGGGAATTCGAATAGTGGATTTTATTTAGACAATACGTCAGCATTAATAGAAAAGATTCGGTTTTTGGAAGCTTCCAAGCAAAAAACCATTTTAATTGGAGTTTCCTATGCGTTATTGGATTTACTCGAACGGCAAAAATTTCAGCTGCAACATACCATAATTATGGAAACCGGTGGCATGAAAGGCAAACGGAAAGAAATGATAAAAGACGAATTACACAGCGTTTTAAAGGAGGGTTTTGGCGTAAATGAAATTCATAGCGAATACGGCATGACCGAATTACTCTCACAAGCGTATTCCAAGGGTAATAACATTTTTACTTGTCCGCCATGGATGAAAATTACCACTCGCGACCCTGAAGATGCCCTCACACAGCTTATTGACAAAACAGGAGGAATTAATGTGATCGATCTGGCCAACCTGTATTCCTGTGCGTTTATAGCCACTCAGGATCTGGGAAAAATTTATAAGGACGGAAGTTTCGAAATTTTGGGTAGATTTGACACCAGCGATATTCGCGGCTGCAATTTAATGGTACTATAATGAGTCCTTCTTCAAAAAAACCTGCCAACGGTTGTCTATGGTTTGTTTTTGTGGTTGTAATTACCCTTGTTTTCTTTGGGGTAATCGAAATTTTTATCAATCTCCCAGGGATTGTTTCCTTGATACTTGCTTTAATTCCAGCAATACTTTTAACCCTTAAAATATTTGGAAGGCCTTCCTTCAAATGGTTCTTAATCAATGGAATTATAGTTTTCGTTGTTTTTATGGTTCTTAAATCCGCGGTAGATTTTATCACCAATTTCATTAAAGACAATAGTCGGCAGGTCACTTTTACTACCGAAGATGTAGTTGAGGAAACCATCTATGTTGAAGGGCTGGACACCATTCCGGTTTTCAGTAGCCAACGTAACTGGAAAGACAATTACGGTAACGATTACAGTGGTAGTCTTACGATTAGGGAGCGTGACTTTTTTAATCTGAAAGACCATATTAAGAGATATGCTCCTCCTAAGGGCGGAAATTTTTGGGGAAGTTTGTACGATTATATAGACCGAACCGACACGCCCAGTCTGGATCTGGTGCTAAGCACCTTTGCAGCCATTAATGCCGAAAAGCAACTCAACCAGATGGAATTTGCAGAAATGGTAGTTAGCTGCATACAGGATATTCCCTACTCATTCGTCTTTGAAAACCAATGTTACCCGGCGAGTTATTATGAAGATTCCATCAAGAAGATTTTACAGAAATGTCCCGAATGCTGTATTGGAAACGTGCTGTACGGCATACAAAACCCTGTGTCCTTTCTTCATAATTTAAAAGGAGATTGTGACACCCGCACCGTCCTAATCTATTCTATTTTAAAACATTTTAATTACGATGTGGCCATTGTCAACAGTGACTTTTACAGACACTCGGTAATAGGAATTAACCTACCGGCAAGCGGCCTGACAAAAATTCACAACGGAAAAAAATACATTTTGTGGGAAACCACAGCCAAATTCTTTGAAGTAGGGTATCTCTCCCCCGGTTGGGACGATGTAAACTATTGGGATGTGGTACTAACCAGTAAATAAAACACCTATGAATACACAACTGTTTACACTCGCACTTTTGGAAATATTATTGTCCCTCATTGTAACAGTCATTATCATTTTTATTTCCTATAAAATGCTAATTCGGCTATTTTTCAACAAAGAGGATATAAGAGGTTCCAATTTGGCTTTCACCATTTTTACCTCCGGGATCGTACTATCCATTGGTATTATTTTAAGTGAAATTTTACCTTCTATTACGAACGTGGTGCGTTTATCGCTCAATCATACCGAGACCATCGACGTGATTACCATCGCCAAATATTCGGGATTTTATCTCTTTATAGGCTTTGTCATGGCAGTATTTATAAACGGAACGGTTTTCTTTCTGTTTTCCATCCTTACTAAGGGAATCAACGAGTACAAGGAAATTAAGAAAAACAATCTCTCGGTGGCGATAATTGTTGTGGCAATATTAATAAGTATCACCCTTATCGTAAAAGACAGCATCGCCTTGCTTATAAGCTCTATGATACCTTATCCCGAAGTAACAAATTATTTGTAAAACCGTTGTAAGGTTTTTATCGTAAATAAGACCAACTAGGTGTTATGTAAACATAGATGTTTTTCATAATTTGGTTGGTTAGTTAGTTAATGTAGAAAGTCCCATTATCGTTTAGATGATGGGGCTTTCGTCTTTAAACAACCTTTATGATATAATAATTCTTCTTTCCCCGCTGCAACAGTACAAATTGTCCGTTGATAAGGTCTGAATCCCCTATCGAATAGCCTTCTTGTACTTTTTCTTTGTTTACTGAAATGGAATTCTCTTTTAAGGCGCGTCTCGCTTCGCCATTCGACTTTAAAAATCCGGTACTTTCGGCCAAAGCTGCTATAATATCGACCCCATTTTTAATTTCCGAAGCTGCAATCTCGGCCTGTGGGACGCCTTCAAATACGTCTAAAAAGGTATTGGCGTCCAGTGTTTTTAAATCTTCGGAAGTAGATTTCCCGAACAATATCTCGGAAGCTTTTATTGCCTTTTCCAATTCTTCTTCGCTGTGTACCGTAGTGGTTACTTCTTCGGCCAAGCGCTTCTGAAGCAACCTAAGATGTGGTGCTTCTTGATGCTCCTTTACCAGAGATTCGATTGTATTCTGGTCTAAAAAAGTAAAGATTTTAATATACTTTTCGGCATCTTCATCGCTGGTATTCAGCCAATACTGGTAAAATTTATAGGGCGAAGTGCGTTCGGCACTAAGCCATACATTGCCACCTTCACTTTTCCCGAATTTACTGCCGTCGCTTTTTGTGATCAACGGACAAGTAAGTGCGTACCCCTTTCCACCACCAATTCTGCGAATCAATTCGGTTCCCGTGGTGATATTTCCCCATTGGTCGCTTCCGCCCATCTGTAGGGTGCAATGATGGTTTTTATACAAGTGCAGAAAGTCGTAGCCCTGTACCAATTGATAGGTAAATTCGGTAAAGGACATCCCTTCGGTATCGTCACCTGTAATTCTGTTTTTTACCGAATCCTTTGCCATCATATAGTTGATGGTAATGTGTTTTCCCACATCGCGAATAAAGCCCAAAAAGGAAAACTCCTTCATCCAGTCGTAATTGTTTACCATCACGGCTTGATTTTCGGCTCCCGATGTAAAATCTAAAAACTGCGACAATTGTGCTCTCACACACTCCTGATTGTGACGCAGCGTTTTTTCATCCAATAAATTTCGTTCACTCGACTTCCCCGAAGGGTCGCCAATCATTCCCGTAGCCCCTCCAACCAAGGCAAAGGGCTTATGACCACAACGCTGATAGAACGCCAGAAGCATGATAGGAACCAGGTTTCCTATGTGTAACGAATCGGCCGTAGGATCGAACCCCACATAGGCAGCGCGCATCTGTTCCATAAGGTGTGCTTCGGTTTCGGGCATCACATCGTGAACCATACCGCGCCATTGTAGCTCTTCAACGAAATTCTTAAGTTTCAAGGTGGTGTATTTAAAGATTTCCGCAAAGATAGGTGGAAGCTTTAAAAGAGGAAAGCGTATTGCAAAAAAGAGTATTTTCGTAGCATGATATTAGTCACCGGCGGTACAGGTTTGGTAGGTTCGCATTTGTTGTATTCCTTGCTGAAAGACAACAATACGGTACGGGCTATCCACCGCAAAGACAGCGATCTGGAAGCCGTAAAAAAAGTCTTTTCCTATTACACTCATGATGCTGAAGTGCTATTTAAAAAAATTGAATGGGTGGAAGCTAATATTTTGGACATTCCCACCCTTACCGAAGCATTTAAAGGAGTTACCCATGTCTATCACGCCGCCGCCTACATTAGCTTTAACCCCAAACACTATCGAAAACTTAAAAAAGCCAATGTAGAAGGCACTGCCAATATTGTAAATCTGTGTTTGGCAAATAGTATAAAGAAATTGTGTTATGTAAGTTCGGTGGCTACATTGGGTGCAGAGCCTAGCGGTTTCTTGATGAACGAAGAATCGGCTTGGAATCCCGAAGACGACAACAGTGTGTATGCCATTACAAAATACGGCGCCGAAATGCAGGTATGGCGAGGAACTCAGGAAGGTCTGAATGCTGTGATTGTAAATCCCGGAGTGGTTTTGGGAGAAGGGTTGTGGGATTCCGGCAGCGGAATTATTTTTAAAAGAGCTTCAAAAAATACAAGCTACTACACTTCGGGAGGTACCGGTATTGTAGATGTTCGCGATGTTGTAAAAGCAATGATCGCCTTAATGAACAGTCCTGTCGTCAACAAGAATTTCGTTCTAGTAGCAAAAAATATTTATTATAAAGAATTGCTTTCAGAATTGGCCGTTCTGTTCAACAAAAATCCTCCTTTCAAACAGCTTTCAAAAAACATACTTACGTTTTTAAGGATTCTCGACGGATTTTCATCCCGCCTTTTTGGCAGCAGACGACATCTCGTAAAATCTACGGTAAGATCGTTGTGTAAAGTTTCATTTTACGACGGTTCAAAAATAGAAGGCGAAGTGGATTTCACGTACACGCCTCACCAAGAAACCTTAAGACGAATTGCAGAAGCTTTTAAAAAGGATGCCTAGTTAGAATCGCTTTGGGCCGGTTCTATCAAGCCTTGCGCAGCCTTAGCGCTGTCTTTCTTAATTGCGGCTTCTATTTTTTCGGTCCCTGCGAGCTGTAAACTGTCCTTCTCAGATTTTAATAGCGTTAACCGGGCTTCAACCTCATCAAAAATTGCGATATAACCGTTAAGGTTCGAAGTATAATAAGCATCGCTTCTGGCAAATTGCAGACTGTCTATTCCGTATTTTGTATAAAGCACCGAATCCAGTTTTATTCCGTTATCGTTAAGCACTTTTAAGTTAATGCTACGCGCTGCATTCATCATATAGGCATCGGTAAAAATGTCCACCATCTTTTCCTTCGGAATTAAATCGTCCGGTTTTTCAGGGCGTTTTACATCCTGACAGGCTCCTAAAAGGAATAACATTATTATGATTACAGAATATCTCATCCTCTGTTAAAAGTTAAACGTTCTCCCTTTCCGGGATTAGGGAACTTTCCGTTTTCGTATACCAAAGCCCCATTTACAAAGGTATGTGTAACTCTCGATTTAAACGTTGTGCCTTCAAAAGGAGACCAGCCGCATTTGTAGGCAATATTCTCTTTGTTTACCGTCCATGGCGAATTAGGATCCAGCAACACCAAATCGGCTTTAAAGCCTCTTTTTATGTAGCCACGTTCCTTAATCTGAAACAAAATGGCAGGATTATGCGCTGTTTTCTGAACAATTTTCTCCACAGTAATACGGCCTCTGTGATGCATTTCAAAAAGTGCTTCCAGAGCGTGTTGTACCAAAGGTCCACCTGAAGGAGCCTTTGTATACACATTGTCCTTTTCCTCCAGCGTGTGTGGCGCGTGATCTGTGGCAATCACATCGATGCGGTCATCGTTAAGTGCCTTCCAAAGACCCTCTCTGTCCTTTTCGGTCTTTACGGCAGGATTCCACTTAATTTTTGTGCCTTTGGTTTTGTAGTCTTCCTCGGTAAACCACAGGTGGTGAATACATACCTCGGCAGTAATTTTCTTTTCTGAAAGCGGTTTTTTATTGCTGAAGAGTTTGGTTTCCTTTTCGGTGGAAAGGTGAAATACATGCAATCTGGCTCCGGTTTTTTTGGCCAGTTCGATTGCTTTTGAAGACGAAATATAGCATGCTTCTTCACTTCGTATTTTGGGATGCATTTCTATGGGAATATCATCTCCGTACTTTTCGATCTGTTTGGCCAGATTTTTTTGAATGGTAGCCTCGTCTTCACAATGTGCCGAGATAAGCAATTTGGTCTTACTGAAGATTTTTTCCAAAACTTTGGGATTGTCTACCAGCATGTTTCCGGTAGAAGATCCTAAAAACAATTTAAGGCCGGCAACCTTGGTTTCGTCCACCTTTAAAATTTCCGAAAGATTGTCGTTCGTCCCGCCGAACATAAAGGAATAATTGGCCCAGGAGGTTTTTTCGGCGATGGCAAACTTGTCTTCCAGTAAGGCAATAGTGGTTGCTTGAGGGACCGTGTTGGGCATTTCGATATACGAAGTAATTCCTCCTGCCACAGCGGCCTTCGATTCGGTTTCGATAGTAGCCTTATGCGTTAGTCCCGGTTCTCTAAAATGTACCTGATCGTCAATCATTCCGGGAAGTAAATACTGTCCGTCCGCATCGATCACTTTGGTATCGGCAGATTTCACACTAATACTTTCAGAAACTTCCGCGATGCGATCGTTTTCAATAAGCACATCCCCACGAAAAATAATTCCTTCGTTTACGATGTTGGCATTTTTAATTAAAATAGGCTTCATTAAATTTCGTACCCTTTAAACAGACTTTTAAACTTCATTTTTATCACTCCGAAGATAGCTTCGGAAATAATCCCCCCGCTCATTTTTGATTCACCTCTGGTTCTATCTGTAAAAACCACGGGTATTTCAGTAATTTTAAATTTGTGCAGGTGCGCCTTAAATTTCATTTCAATCTGAAACGCATACCCTACAAACTGTATTTTCTCAAGATTTATTTTTTCCAATACTGCGCGCTTGTAACACACAAATCCGGCAGTTGTATCGTAAATATTCATTCCTGTGACAAAACGTACATATATTGAAGCCAGCCACGACAACAACACTCTACTCATGGGCCAGTTCACTACATTTACTCCTTTGACATAACGAGAACCAATTGCCAGATCTGCACCCTCTTTAGAACACGTATTGTACAATCTTATTAAATCGTTGGGATTGTGCGAGAAATCGGCGTCCATTTCGAAAACATAGTCGTAATCCCGTGCCAAAGCCCATTTAAATCCTGCAATGTAAGCTGTCCCCAGTCCCATTTTCCCTTTTCTTTCCAGTATATTCAGTCTGTTAGGAAACGTCTCGAACAAATTGGTAACGGCCTGTGCGGTTCCATCCGGCGAGTTATCGTCCACCACAAGAATATCGAACGCTCGCTGTAACGAAAAGATATTGCGAATTAGGCGTTCGATGTTCTCAATTTCATTGTAAGTGGGTATTACCACCACCGCTTTGGACATACTCCCCTTTTTTTTTGGGCAAATGTACCTCTTTTTGAGTAAATAGTATGTGAAAGAAATTCTAATTGAACCCTTTTACGAAACCAATTTTGAAGTACCTTTACCTTAAAATTGGCATGCAATACGTAGAGCGACAGGTTGTATCATTGGACTGGATTACACTTCTTCTGGTTGGATGCGTGGTGTTGCTTGCCATAGCAAAACAAATGTACCCCAAAAGGTTTCAGGAATTTGTAATGCTGCCTATTACCAATAAATATTTTTTGGTCCAGGGGAGAAATGATGAAATTCAGCATCCTTTTAACCTTCTTCTTTTTGTTTGTCAAGTAGTTTCGGTTAGCCTATTTATCTACTTGTGTATTAAGGTTTTCAATCCGGAAATACCAAAAAACAATCCTTGGCTTTTTGTTCAAATTTGTACAGCGTATTTTGTCTTTGTAGGCATAAAATTCGCCATAGAGAAGATAATTGGCTCTATTTTTTCGATTGATGCCCTAATAAACGGCTATTTATATCAGAAATTAAGCTATAGAAACCTTTTTGCGATGGTTTTTTTTGTAGGAAATCTTGTATTTTTTTACACCTATCAACCCTCGCAAACCCTATTGACAATCTTTGTTTTGACGTTATTAGTGCTTAATTGTATTGCGCTGTTTTACAGCTACAAAACAAACGGTACAATAATTTTAAACAATTTCTTTTATTTTATTTTGTATCTTTGCGCACTTGAAATTTCCCCATATATCATCCTCTATAAAGCGCTGGTATAGGATGTAAATTTAAAAAAACTGCTGCTTATGAAAGTGAAAACTATTTTAGTTTCTCAACCTGAACCTAAGGTTGAAAATTCTCCTTATTTCGATTTAATTGAAAAACAAAAAGTAAAGATAGATTTCAGGCCTTTTATTCATGTTGAAGGTGTTTCAGGTAAAGATGTACGTAATCAAAAAGTTGATTTAACAAAGTACACGGCCATCATTTTAAACAGCAGAAACTCTGTCGATCACTTTTTCAGAATTGCAGAAGAACTTCGATTTAAGGTGCCAGATACCATGAAGTATTTTTGTCAGAGTGAAGCCGTGGCGTTTTACCTTCAGAAATATGTAGTGTATAGAAAACGAAAAATCTATGTGGGAAAAAGAACCTTTACCGAACTTTCCCCGCTCATAAAAAAATACAAAAACGAAAAATTCCTACTACCTTCTTCCGATAAGTTAAAGCCTGAAATTCCATCAGTCCTCAACGATTTGGCTGTAGATTGGAAGCAGGCTACTTTCTATAAAACTGTGGTAAGTGACTTGTCCGATTTACGCGATGTGTATTACGATATTTTGGTGTTTTTCAGCCCTAGCGGAATTGAATCCTTACTGCAAAATTTCCCCGATTTCAAACAAAACGAAACCCGTATTGCGGTCTTTGGAAATACTACTGTAAAAGCCGCGACCGAAAGTGGATTGCGAGTAGACATTCAGGCTCCTACGCCCGAAACTCCATCCATGACCATGGCTTTAGAAAAATACATCAAAGAAGTTAACAAGAAATAAATTCTAAAACACTTATACTAAAAAAGGCTCCGCAATGCGGAGCCTTTTTTATGATAAAAAGTTGCTTCTTTATTTTCCATTGGGAGCTCCCGACAAAATTTCGTCGTTGGCAAACTCTTCAAACTTTTTGAAATTGTCTTTAAACGAAGTAGCCAATTCTTGCGCCTGAATATCGTAGGCTTTCTGATTTTTCCAGGTGTCCTTCGGATTTAAAACCTCACTCGGGACATTGGGACAAGTTTGCGGTACCTGCAGACCAAAAATAGGATGCTGCACATATTGTACATCTTCCAGTTGGTTGTTAAGTGCAGCAGTAATCATGGCGCGCGTAAACTTTAACTTCATACGTGATCCAACACCGTAAGGACCACCGGTCCAACCTGTATTTATTAACCAGACATTCACGCCTGCATTTTTCATCTTCTTGCTCAACATCTCCCCGTATTTGGTAGGATGCAACGGCATAAAAGGCGCTCCAAAACAGGCCGAAAAATTAGGCGTGGGCTCGTTTATACCTTCTTCGGTTCCTGCTACCTTGGCGGTATATCCACTAATAAAGTGATAGGCCGCCTGCCCGGGTGTTAACTTAGAAATTGGAGGTAATACCCCAAAGGCATCGGCTGTTAAAAAGAAAATATTTTTAGGATTGTGCCCAATTGAAGGCTCCTGAATGTTGTCTATATGATAAATAGGATAGCTAACACGAGTATTCTGAGTGATGGAGGTGTCGGCGAAATCTACGACTCCATTCTCATCCATGATCACATTTTCCAAAATAGCACCCGGTTTAATGGCGTGATAGATATCGGGTTCGTTTTCTTCTGAAAGGTTTATCACCTTGGCGTAACAACCTCCTTCAAAATTGAAAATGGTATTCTCTGCCGTCCAGCCGTGTTCGTCATCACCAATAAGTCTTCTATCGGGATCGGCCGAAAGCGTTGTTTTCCCTGTTCCCGAAAGTCCGAAGAAAACAGCAGTTTCCCCGTTATCCCCCACATTGGCCGAACAGTGCATCGGCATGGTATTCTTATCGACCGGAAGGATAAAATTAAGCGCAGAAAAAATTCCTTTCTTAATTTCTCCGGTATATCCTGTACCACCAATCAAGGCGATTTTTTTTGTAAAGTTTAGAATGGCAAAATTGTGCTGACGCGTTCCGTCTACTTCAGGATCTGCCATAAATCCGGGTGCATTTACTATCAACCAATCTGCATCAAACTGCTCCAATTCGGTCTCCGTCGGTCGCAAAAACATATTATATGCAAACATGTTAGACCAGGGATATTCGTTTATAACACGAATGCTTAAGCGATGCTCCGCATCGGCGCAGGCGAAACAGTCACGTACATAGACATCCTTTTCAGAAAGATAGTCCGTCACCTTGTCGTATAATGCATCGAACATAGGCGCAGGAAAGGGAATATTTATATTTCCCCACCACACTTTATCACGGGTAATATCGTCTTTAACTATAAATCTGTCCTTGGGTGACCTACCGGTAAACTCGCCGGTATTCACCGCTAATGCCCCGCTGCTTGCTTCTGTCCCCTGTCCTTTCCGTAGTGTTTCGTTATGAAGTTCTTGTGAAGATAATTGATACTTAACTTTTGCATTCTTAATTCCGTATTGATCCAACGAAATTGTTTTTGTAGCTTGGTTTTTATCGACCATAACTTGTTTTAATTGTTCTGGATACAAAAATAGTAAATCCTCCAGAGATAAATTCGTTAAAAAAGTATAATTATCCCTACTTGATTGTTAATAAACCATAGACCAATCGCAACCAACCCAAGATAAACAACAAGCCCCCGATTGGTGTCACCGGACCTAAAAATGTCATCGAAAATGAGAGCACATCTTGTAACGCTAGAAAATAAAGCGAGCCCGAAAACAAAAGAATTCCGAAGCCAAAAAAGCGAAAAACCCATTTTTTGGTGGTCATAGGAATTCCGTTTGCAAATCCTACAATTAGCAGGGCCAAAACATGATACATCTGATATCGAACTCCGGTTTCGAAAGTCTCTAAGGCCTTTGTGTCAATTAATTCCTTCAAACCGTGTGCTCCAAAGGCACCAAGTGCAATAGTCACTGCCGCCAAAACCGATGCGGTTACCACAATTTTTTTATCGATATTTTCCATAAAATACACTTACAATTAGTACTTTCGTCCCTCTGAAATCATTTTATAAAGGTAACAAAAAAGCCACGAATGAGACACATTTTGATTATTGGCGCAGGTCGCTCTGCCACGAGTTTAATTCAGTATTTACTAGACAAATCGGAAGCCGAAGAGCTCTTTATTACCATCGGTGATATCTCCATTGGGAACGCTCAAAAATTTACCGACGGGCACCCCAACTGCCGAGGTATTTTACTGGATGTTTTTAACGAGGCGCAGCGCAGAAAGGCTGTCGATGACAGCGATTTGGTAATTTCAATGCTTCCGGCACGCTTTCATATTGAAGTGGCGAAAGACTGTATCGAATTCGGGAAACATTTGGTTACGGCTTCTTATGTAAGCGATCAAATGCAATTGCTGGATGTAAAGGCAAAGGCTAAAGGTTTGGTTTTTATGAATGAAATAGGGCTCGATCCTGGAATCGACCATATGAGTGCCATGCAGGTGATTGACCGAATTAGAGCTGAAGGCGGAAAAATGTTATTGTTCGAATCGTTTACCGGTGGACTCATTGCCCCGGAAAGTGACGACAATTTGTGGCATTATAAGTTTACTTGGAACCCCCGAAATGTAATTTTGGCAGGACAAGGAGGCGCAGCCGAATTTATTCAGGAAGGGACGTATAAGTACATTCCGTATCATAGATTATTCCGTAGAACAGAATTCCTGGACGTGGAAGGTCACGGCCGATTTGAAGGGTATGCCAATAGAAATTCATTGAAATACCGAAAAATTTACGGACTTGAAAATATTTTAACCCTGTACAGAGGAACCATCCGTCACCTGGGTTTTAGCAAGGCCTGGAATATGTTTGTGCAACTTGGGATGACAGACGATAGTTATATCATTCCCAATTCTGAAAATCTAACCTACAGAGGATTTGTAAACCTCTTCTTGCCGTATTCTCCAACCGATTCTGTAGAGCTGAAAATGCGTCATAATTTGAAAATTGATCAGGACGATTTGATGTGGGGTAAGCTAGAGGAGTTGGATATTTTTAATGCTGAAAAAAAGATAGGCATCAAAGATGCGACGCCTGCACTGGCGCTTCAACGTATTTTAGAAGACAAATGGACGCTTCAGAAGCATGACAAAGACATGATTGTGATGTATCACAAATTCGGCTACGAACTTAATGGTGAAAAGAAACAAATAGACAGCACGATGGTTATTAAAGGGGATGATCAGGTTCAAACCGCTATGGCCAAGACTGTTGGCTTACCGGTTGCAATAGCTGCGTTAAAAATTCTAAATGAAGAAATTACAACTCCGGGAGTTTTGCTTCCTATTGCCAAAGAAGTCTACGAACCCATTCTAAAAGAATTGGAGTCCTTCGGAATCACCTTCAATGAAAAGCATGTTCCGTATATGGGGTACAACCCCAATAACGTTTCAGGATAATAAAAAAGGCCGCTTAAAAGCGGCCTTTTTTTCTTTCAATAAATTATCTTCTTCCGAGGAAAATACTTATAAAGTAGAGTAAGGTCGCCAAAGAGCCCAAAGCTGCCACCACATAGGTTCTTGCGGCCCATTTTAAGGCATCTTTTGCCCCTGCGTGCTCTTCTTTGGTCACCATATTATTGGTTTCCAACCAGACCAAAGCTCTCTTGCTTGCATCAAATTCAACCGGAAGCGTAATAAAAGCAAAAACGGTTGTCATGGCAAAAAGTATAATTCCAACAAGGAAAATAGTATTGCCAATAAGTGATCCCGAAACCGATAAAATCAATCCCGCCATGATCACAAAATTGGAAAGCTTACTTGAGATTCCAACTGCCGGAACAATGGCCGAACGCAATTTTAACCAGCTGTAGGCTGTTGCGTGTTGCACCGCGTGACCACATTCGTGAGCCGCTACTGCAGCTGCTGCCGCGTTGCGTTGTTCGTAAACAGGTTCGCTAAGGTTTACGGTTTTTGTCGCCGGATTGTAATGGTCTGTCAATTGCCCTGCCACCGAAATTACCTGTACATCGGTAATGCCATTGTCGCTTAACATCTTTTCGGCTATCTCTTTTCCACTCATTCCGTTTTGCAAACGAGTTTGAGAATATTTCTTGAATTTACTTTTTAGCTTGTTGCTTACGTACATGCTCACCAAAAAAATAATTCCTGCCAGTATATAATATCCAATCATAATTTTTAAAATTTGTTTAATTTAAGATAGCAAATATCGTGCAAATTTGTTTTCGAGATACGATTCCTGCCTACGCAGGAATTAGCCAACAATATTTACAATCTTTCCGGGCACGATAATTATCTTTTTAGGGGTGCGACCCTCCAAATAATGGGCAGTTTTCTCGTGTGACATCACGGCTGCCTCTATGTCATCTTTGGACAAGTCGAGAGGTAATTCTAACGTAAATCGCATCTTTCCGTTAAAGGAAACAGGGTATTCCTTGGTATTTTCCACCAAATGACTTGCATCAAATTTCGGGAACGCTGCCGTTGAAATACTTTCCCTATGACCCAATTTCTCCCACAACTCTTCCGCAATATGAGGTGCATAGGGTGAAATTAAAATAGCCAAAGGCTCCAAAATGTCTTTGGTAGTACATTTTTGAGTGGTCAACTCGTTTACGGCAATCATAAAAGTGGAAACCGAAGTATTAAAACTGAAGTTTTCAATATCCTCCTGCACCTTTTTAATGGTTTTATGCAGTGTTTTTAGATTGTTCTTGGTGGGTGCTTCGTAGGAGAATCCGAAGCTCTCATCCGGCCCTGTATGGTATAATTTCCACAGTTTTTTCAGAAAACTATGTACGCCTGTAATTCCTGCGGTATTCCATGGTTTTGCTTGTTCCAAAGGCCCTAAAAACATCTCATACATCCGCAGGGTATCGGCCCCATAATCCTTACAAATCGAATCGGGGTTTACTACGTTGTACTTAGACTTGGACATTTTTTCGACCTCACGGGAAACTTTAAAAGTGCCATCGTCTTCTGTAATAAACTCGGCATCCTTATAATCTTCTCTCCAGTTTTTAAAGGCGTTGATATCCAGTTCATTTTGAAGATTTACAAATGAGACATCTGCGTGGATTGGCTGAGTAGCTCTACCCGAAATCTTACTTTTTGAAACAAATACATTCTCACCTTCCAAACGATGCACAAACGCACTCTCCCCCAGAATCATCCCCTGGTTGATCAACTTTTTAAACGGTTCCTCTACAGGAAGAAACCCTCTGTCGAATAAAAACTTTACCCAAAATCTACTGTACAATAAATGTCCGGTAGCATGTTCACTTCCCCCAACGTACAAATCGACGTTTTCCCAATACTCCATTGCTGCTTTCGAAGCCAACGCTTTGGTGTTATGAGGATCCATATAGCGGAACATATAGCAACTGGAACCTGCCCAGCCCGGCATGGTATTGAGTTCTAGAGGGAAAACAGTTTCATTGTCTATCAACTGATTACTTACAACTTTAAACTGTTTGGCATCCCATGCCCAGACATCGGCACGGCCCAAAGGCGGTTCGCCGTCTTCGGTGGGAAGGTATTTTTCTACTTCGGGAAGTGTTAGCGGTAAATGTTTCGCATCGATTAGTTTCGGCAAACCGTTTTTGTAATAAACCGGGAACGGTTCTCCCCAGTAGCGTTGTCTGGAGAAAACTGCATCTCGCAGACGATAGTTTATTTTACCTTCTCCTGCATTCTTGGCTTCCAGAGCTTCGATTGCTTTTTGAGTCGCTTCAGCATAATTTAAACCATTTAAGAAGTCGCTATTCGCAATAATGCTAGTGTCTTTGTCTGAAAAGGCTTCTTCAGAAATATCCACCCCTTCAAAAATATTGGGAATTGGAATATTAAAATGCTTTGCAAAATCGTAATCCCGCTGATCGCCACAGGGAACGCTCATCACCGCTCCTGTTCCATAGCCTGCCAACACATAGTCACCAATCCAGATAGGAATGACTTCTCCGCTAAAAGGATGAATGGCATAGGCTCCGGTAAACACTCCGCTAATAGTTTTTACATCTGCCATACGTTCGCGTTCACTTCGCTTGGCTGTAGCTTCAATGTATTTTGACACTTCAAAACGCTGTTCCATGGTAGTGATTCGGTCTACCAATTCGTGTTCGGGTGCCAGCGTCATAAAACTCACCCCATAAATAGTATCGGGACGGGTGGTGAACACTTCAATGCTTCCGTCGTGATCCTTCAATTTAAAATGTACCGAAGCGCCTTTTGACCGACCAATCCAGTTGGTTTGTGAATCCTTTAATGGTTGTGGCCAGTCTATGGTATCGAGTCCGTCGAGCAAACGTTGGGCATAGGCAGTAATTCGCATACTCCACTGCATCATCCGCTTGCGAATTACCGGAAATCCGCCACGCTCTGAAACCCCGTTTACAATCTCATCGTTTGCAAGAACGGTTCCCAGTTGAGGACACCAATTCACTTCGGTTTCAGCCAGGTAGGTAAGACGGTATTTTAGCAGTATTTTTTCCTTGCGTTCTTCTGAAAAGGAATTCCATTCGTCTGCCGAAAATTCGGTGGTATTGGTTTCACATTCGGCGTTAATTCTGGCATTTCCTTCTTCAGAAAACAATTTCACCAATTCGGAAATTGGCATGGCCTTTTCGTATTTTTTACAATACCAGCTTTCGAAAAGCTGCATAAAAATCCATTGGGTCCACTTGTAATAATGCGGATCGGAAGTACGTACTTCCCGGCTCCAATCGAAAGAAAACCCTATTTTATCGAGTTGCTCGCGATATCGGGCTATGTTTTCATCGGTGGTTTTGCGGGGATGCTGCCCTGTTTGAATGGCGTATTGTTCGGCCGGGAGTCCGAAAGAATCATACCCCTGAGGATGTAATACATTAAAGCCTTTGTGACGTTTGTATCGCGCATAAATATCACTGGCAATATAGCCCAGTGGATGTCCCACATGCAAACCGGCGCCCGAAGGATACGGAAACATGTCTAAGACATAGTATTTGGGCTTGTCGCTTTTATTTTCAGCATTAAAAGTTTGGTTTTCAGCCCAATACTTTTGCCATTTGGCCTCTATATCGTTAAAATGATATTTGCTCATTTGCTTTATTTCTAGGAATATCCGCTTTCTTTCAGGAAGGAGCAAATTTACGTCTATTGTACGAAAGACAAAAGTTTAAACGTTACATAGTTGCAGATGTAAAAATCATTGTATTTTTACACCACCAATCCTTTAATTTATGGCATCTCCTTTCGAAAAATATCAAAAACGCAGACTTATTTCTTCCTATTTTTCGGTAGTAATAAGTATATCTCTTGTGCTTTTTTTATTGGGCTTATTGGGTCTTTTGGTTTTGAACACCAAGAAGGTAGCAGATCATTTCAAAGAAAAAATAGCCCTAACCGTCTATTTAAAGGATAGCGCCAAAGAAGTTGAAATAACACAGCTAAAACAAAGTTTGGCACTGGCCGAGTATACTAAATCTGCCGAATTTATTTCAAAAGAACAGGCCGCCGAAGAGCACACCGCGACCATTGGGGAGAATTTTATGGAGTTTTTGGGGTACAATCCGCTGCAAAACAGCATCGATGTTCACCTTTTGGCAGACTATGTCTCCCCCGAAAAACTCGAAGAAATCACCAACGAGATTATGACCAAAAGCTTTGTGGACGAAGTGGTGTACGACAAACCCCTCATTGCTTTGCTCAACGAAAATGTAAAGAAAATAAGTCTGTGGATATTGATTATAAGCGGCCTTTTCACTTTTATTGCAGTATTGCTGATTAACAGTTCCATTCGTCTTTCGGTATACGCGAAGCGATTTACCATTAAAACCATGCAGATGGTGGGCGCTACCAAACAGTTTATTAGACGCCCTTTTATTTGGAACAGTGTACGCCTTGGCATGCTGGGAGCTGTTTTGGCGATGATTGGAATGGGAACTGTGTTGTTTTACCTCAACAGGAGTTTCCCTGAACTGCAATTACTCGACGATCAATTGTTATTGGTTGTGCTGTTTTTATTTATTTTCCTGATGGGATTTTTTATTACCTGGATCAGTACATTTTTTGCCACACAACGTTTCCTGAACTTGCGAACCGATGAATTGTACTACTAGAAACTATTGTGTAAAAATGGTATCTTGCGCCTTGAAACAACTATAAGTCACGAAATTATTATTACAGAATTAAAATAATTATGGGAGAGCAAAAACGAAAAGAAGAAGCAAAAAAAGGTTACTTCATTTTTGAAAGAGAAAACTATAAATTCATGCTTATAGGCATTGCATTTATTGCGCTTGGATTTATTTTAATGACAGGGGGTGGTAGTGATGATCCTAACGTTTTCAATCCCGAAATCTACAGCTGGCGACGAATCCGTCTGGCTCCTGCACTCATACTTATTGGTTTTGGTATTGAAGTCTACGCCATTTTACTGAATCCACATAAGAAGAAATAACCTATGGACGCTTGGGAAGCCATTATCCTTGGTATTGTTCAGGGGTTTACCGAATTTTTGCCGGTTTCATCCAGCGGACATCTGGAATTGGGCAAAGCACTTTTAGGAGACACTTCGGTTCCTGAAGAAAGTTTATTGTTTACCGTAGTCCTTCACTTTGCAACAGCCTTGAGTACGGTTGTGGTTTTTAGGAAGGACGTTATTGAATTACTTAGTGGTCTCTTAAAATTTAAATGGAACGAGGAAACACAATTCGTTTTTAAAATAGGCCTTTCCATGATTCCTGCCGTGGTTATTGGATTGCTTTTCGAAGAAGAACTGGAATCCCTTTTTGGCGGAAACATTGCCTTTGTAGGCTGTATGCTTATTGTTACAGCAATCTTGTTATGGATGGCAGACAGAGCCAAGGATACAGACAAGAAAGTCTCTTTTGGGAATGCCGTGATTATTGGTATTTCACAGGCCATTGCTATGCTTCCGGGAATCTCCCGAAGCGGTGCAACTATTTCCACTTCGGTATTGTTAGGTAATGACAAGAGCAAGGCGGCACGCTTCTCCTTTTTAATGGTGGTCCCTTTAATCTTCGGAAAGATCGCCAAAGACATTTTTAGTGGTGAGCTTTCTGCCGAAAGCACTAATTTAACGACACTCGGATTAGGATTTGCTGCTGCTTTTATCTGCGGATTAATAGCCTGTACCTGGATGATTTCTCTGGTGAAGAAAAGCAAATTGCGCTATTTTGCCATTTACTGTATAGTGGTGGGACTCCTTGCAATTGTATTAAGTTTTTACTAATGACGGCTGAAGATTATACCACCGGACAAGTAATTTTAATAGACAAGCCTTTAGAATGGACTTCCTTTCAGGTGGTGAACAAGGTGCGTTGGTTAATTAGACAACAATTCAATTTAAAAAAGATAAAGGTAGGGCATGCCGGAACGCTGGATCCTTTGGCAACAGGTTTATTAATACTTTGCACAGGGAAGTTTACCAAGCAAATAGATACCTATCAGGCGCAGGTAAAGGAATACACCGGAACTTTTACCTTGGGAGCCACTACGCCCAGCTACGATCTGGAAACAGCAATTGATCAAACTTTCGATATTTCGGGGATTACTTCCGAAAAAATTGAAGCCGCCACTCAGCAATTTATTGGCGACATCCAACAACAACCCCCTGTTTTTTCAGCATTAAAAAAAGACGGCAAGCGGTTGTACGAATTTGCCCGAGCAGGTGAAGAGGTGGAAATTCCAACGCGCACCGTAATGATTTCAGAGTTTGAAATCACCAAAATTGATCTTCCACTGGTAAATTTTCGGGTGGTATGCAGCAAAGGAACCTATATTCGGTCACTTGCCAACGACTTCGGAAAGGCATTGGACAACGGCGCGCATCTTTCGGTATTACGACGGACTAAAATAGGGGATTTTTCGGTGGAAAATGCCATCACACCTGAAGCTTTTGAAGCACAATTTACTAGTTAAAATAGACTTAATTTTAAGCACTTTTACCGTTTTTCACCGAAAATTTCGGTACTTGCACCCATGAATTTTAATTATTCATATCGCGCCTTTTTAATTACGTCCCTACTTTTCGGGATTTTGTTTTTAGGAATGTATAGTATTAAGCTCTCCCGGTATACCGAGGAAGCCCAGGAGCAATACGATGTAGAATACGCTTTGGAAGAACTTGATCCTGAGGAGACCAATTTGGCTACTATAGCCACTGAAAAAGTGACTATTGAGACCAATAGAGCCTATAATGAAGCAGAAAAGTTTATTTCGGAACTCGAAGAAAATCGCGATGAGCCCGAAGAAACTACCGAAGAGAAACTGCAAGCCATGAATGAGGCCATCGATAATGCCGGCGCTACTTATGGCTTGGAGCGGGAAAAAGCAAAGGAAAAAATTAAAGAAGCGCAGGAAAAAATAGTAAGTTCTAACAAACAACTGGATAAGATTACTGCGAGCAAGGCAAAAAGCCGGAAAACTACCATAAGCTACAGTCTTGTGGATCGTAAAGCCTTGTATCTCCCAAATCCGGTATATACCTGTGAAGGCTCGGGAAAAGTAGTTATTACTATCGAGGTTAATAATCTAGGGAAGGTTGTAAAAACCGCATATAACAAAAGCGCCTCTACCACTGCCAACGAATGTCTTATAGACAGCGCCTTGGAATACGCCAAGGAAGCCCGTTTTACAACCGATCCAGGAAATACACAACAACTCGGTACCATAAGCTATAATTTTCCGGGGCAACAATAAGTTGTTTTTTTGAATTCTTCCTATCTTTTGGCTATGAAAAAACAACGATGCACGTGGTGTGGGGAAGACCCGCTTTATGTGGCTTATCACGACAACGAATGGGGTGTTCCCGTTTTTGATGATGCTACACTTTTCGAATTTTTAATATTGGAAACCTTTCAGGCCGGGTTAAGCTGGATCACTATTCTCCGGAAACGCGAAAATTTCAGAAAGGCATTCGACAATTTCGATTATAAAAAAATAGCCGCCTACAAACATCCTAAGATTGATAAACTGCTTCAAGATTCCGGGATAATTCGCAATAAATTGAAAATTCATTCTGCAGTTAGCAATGCCGTGGCCTTTATGGAAGTGCAAAAGGAATTTGGAAGTTTTAGTAAGTACATCTGGGGTTTCACGAACGGCAAACCGATTAAGAATAAATTAAACGCCCATTCCGAAATTCCGGCAAACACTCCCTTAAGTGATACCATAAGCAAGGATTTAAAAAAACGCGGATTTAAATTCGTAGGAACTACTGTGGTATACGCCCATATGCAAGCTACCGGTATGGTCAATGACCATCTGGTTAGCTGTTTCCGTTACGAGGAGGTATGATTAATTGGAAACTTCTGCGGTAGAGAGGTACTGATTGGAAGCAATGGCAATATTCAAAGCTTTCAAGGTTTGCTTATACCGAAATTTTAGCGTTTCATCGGTTGGTTTTTCAACCTCGAACAATTGTTCGAACCATTGTTTGGCTTTTAAATGATTGTTCTTAAAATAATAAGCATTCGCCAGTTCCTTGTAAATAAAGGCAGTTCCATAACCTTCTTTTACAACTTGTTCGTACACCACAGTCACATCGACATCGGTGTTGACGTTGGTCTTTTTCTTAGTTTCGGTCTGGGAAATGGCTGTAAAAGAAATACATACCAAGGCAGTGAATATAAGTAGGTTCTTTAGTTTCATAATTTAGGGCGTTAAATTATTGACGGTAAATATGTTATATATTTGAGTGTAATCCAAATAAATTCGATAAAAAGCAGGTTTTTTAAAGGTTAGACATATTTTTAAACAGGAAACAATACCAAATATTGTCCCGACTTCCTTAAAATTGAATTTTCTAAAAAGATTTCCTATAGCTTGATTATTTTCTTGTTTACCCTTCCGAAGTCTCCTTCGAAAGTTACAAACAAGGTTCCTTTCCAATTTGAATTAAGATCTAAATTTATAACGCCGTTTCCATTCTCTATATCGGTCTCGAACAATTGTTGCCCTAATAAATTATGGATAGTCACATGTATGGGACCGCCAATGTTATTCAGTTTAAAAGACACATTCCCGTAGGTGGGGTTTGGATAGGGTGCCGAAATATTATTATGTGCCCATTCGCTTACCGAAAGATTTTCAACATTGATAGTCCAAAAACCATCCGGTGCAACAATAGGCCGTGCCAATACCTTGCCTGAATTTGCTTCCGCCAAAATATAATACTCAATATTGTTGGATGTGATGGAAAGATTTGCGGTCCAATTATCGCCACTTACAAATGTCATCGGCGTTTCATTAAACGTTCCCGAACCTACTTCTCTCCAAAGCACCTTTGCATTGTTCACTCCCGATATATGCTTTATCATAGCATCGATGGCAACGGTGGAATTCTGATTGGCTTCGTCTACCGGTTGATGCACAATCCACAAGGGTTCTTCTACACCAATACTATGTGTGATACAGTGTATAGCACCAAATAAAGCGATTAGGTTTTCACCCGGATTGTCTACATCAATTCCAACGATATTATATCCTGGCATTGCCTCTTGCCATAACGCCAAAGCCGGATCGTCAACCTCCGGTCTGTAGGTAGGAACAATTATAGATTTATTTACAAACACTGCATTAGAATAGGTGCGATAAGAACCGCCGTTATCGGGATATTGTCCCCCGGCACTCGGAGGTGCAGGGATCCATACAATATCGTAGGGTGTGCCAAAAGGTGACTGAAAATTATTCAATACATATTCTATATTTTCCTGAATTTGTGGGCCGTCTGCAACTCCTTCAGGATACTGACTTACCATCAATGTTTCTTCATCCAGGAGTTTGAGGTGCATGTCTATATGGTGAATAGCGTCGTAAGGAAGGGTTTCCATTTTAATAAAATTCTGGATTCCCATATAATCATGCATAATCAAGTCGATATCGGCCTCTGTTTTAGCTGAAACCCCATATGGATTACCGGGAGCGTTTTCGTCTAATATTAGATTTGAAGCAAAGGCATTTCCCATTCCGTCCGACATATAATTTCCACCGGTATTCACCAAATCGTTAGGAGCCGTATCTGTTATATAAATTGGCAATCCCAATAAACTGGCATGTGCCGAAGGCATTACATTATCATTGGGTCTTGGGCGATTATAAATCCAATCGGTCAAAGCCAATTCACCCACATCGTCCGAATAAATAGTGTTCCCGGCATAATCCCGAATCCAAATACTATCCCAGTCTTCATCCATAAAGATTACGTTGGTAAGATCGATACCTCCGGCGGTGAGATAGGAAGATACTGATGCCTCATTTTGAGTGGTAATAATCACCTTACACTCCTCAACACCAACGGCAACAATTTGCCGAAGTATATTCTGAAAATTAGATTCCCAGGTAATTACCAGATATTCTATTTCTTCCCATTCGGCTGCCGCGCGAACCGGACCGGTAGGCGGAGGTGTAAATTGGGAGGAGGTAAACTGAAATTCAGAAATTAATCCCTTTTCGGTATCGGTGAAGCCTTTCGGAAGAACTTCCTTTTGCTGTGAGATAGCCAAAGGTGTGAATAAAACAAAGATAATAACTAAAATCAGGCCGTGGTAAAAACGCTTCATAATAAACACTTTATATTAGATTACGAATATACTTTATTTAAACTATTCTAGGACAATACACTGGGAACTTAACAGTTAAGATAGCTCAAAAACAATTCTCTGGGGATTTCTTCGGCTCCAAAACGTTCTAAATGACCGGTATACACCTGACAATCAATTAAACGATATTCCTTCGATTGTAACAAAGCAACCAAGTAGTAAAATGCTACTTTGGAGGCATCGGAGACATGGCTGAACATGCTCTCTCCACAAAATATTCTTTTATCGGCAAGATCAACGCCGTACAGTCCGCCAACCAATTTAGATTCCTGCCATACTTCTACGGAGATCGCATGACCTAAAGAATGTAATTGTGAATAGGCGGCTATCATTTCGTGAGTGATCCAGGTGCCTTGCTGTCCCTTCCTCTGAACTTTGGAACAATTTGTAATTACCTCTGTAAATTCCTTGTTGAATGTAATACTGAATTGTTTACTGTTTATTGTTTTCTGAAGACTTTTAGACACCTTTAATTTGTGTGGAAATAACACCATTCTGGGGTCGGGGCTCCACCATAAAATAGGGCTGTCTACATCATACCAGGGAAATATCCCCGAGCGGTATGCAAGCAGAAGTCTTTCGGCCGAAACATCTCCTCCCACAGCCAGTAGTCCGTCCTCGGAAGCTTCGGTGACAGAAGGAAATACCATTTCTGAATTAAGAAAATACATTTTACTGCTATTTTTGGTATGTTAAAAGTCGAATTCTTATTTGCCGTTCAAACTTTTTTTACAATCTTTAAATACTTTTTTGATACAGTTAATTAGTCATCATTGTATTCGATTTTTCAAAAAAGTATAACCACTAAACTAACCTCGTTACTATTGTATTTAACAGTATAATATAAACGGGGTTTCTCTTTTAATGTAACCACAGACCCAATAATAATACACTACTTCCGAAACAAAAATTAAAGGTTATAAAGCAATTTTTATTGAGTTTTTACTACACAAATCACAAATTGCTAAAATAAAAAAATCCCACTAGTGGGTGGGATTCATGCTTTTTAGACCTGTAATCGTATTAAAAAGGCAGATCATCGTGATCGTCTTCATTAAGGTCATTGGCAGGTTCGAAGGCATCCTCGGGTGGCATTGGCGGCATATTGGACGATACTGAAGCATCTAAAGCCTCAACTCGCCATCCCTGAATAGAATTAAAATACTTTACCTCTCCTTGAGGATTGGTCCATTCACGGCCTCGTAAATTGATACTTACCTTCACATTTTGTCCTACCTGAAAGCTGTTAAGTAATTCGGTTTTATCCTGCACAAACTCGATCATAATGTCTTGCGGATACTGCTCTTCGGTAGTAACTACCAGCTCTCTCTTTCTGAAACCGTTGCTTCCGAAGGTTTTCGTTTCGTCTATCAGTTTAATCTTTCCTTGTACTTCCATTGTTCTAATTTTATTGACTATTTATTTTTATTCTGAAAATTTTATCTTGCTGTTAGCGTCTGCCAGGCTTCCGTAATTTTTCCATCACATAAAAATGCTTGTGTTTTTTTATGGACTGCTTCCGAAGCATTTATAAAAACAAGGGCTTCAGCAGGTAATTCTTCTACATTGGCGAGCATCCCGAGGTCATTTCCCGTAAGGACTTTACTATTTCTAACTGCTTCCGGCAAGGCATCTACTCCAATTCCTAAGGTGGACAACGGCTTGGGAACTTCAAATAGTCCCGCTTTTGCGCGACTGTACCAATTGCCACCCATTCTTGCAACTGTATCAATTTTGTTGGGGTCTATATGTCCTTCCGCATTTAAAATAGTTTCGTCCAGATGTAAATTAACTACCTCGCAAACTACCAAATTTCCTGCACCGCCATTGTCTCCCAATGCCACCACCTCTAACACTTTGCATTCAAATTGGACGGGAGCTTCTGCAACCCTGGGCGGTTTCACAATTTCCGAAGCAATTTCAGTAAAACCTGCCTTTACAAATTCGTTTACGCCTTTGGCATATTCGGTGGAAGCCAGCGACATTTGCTGAACCATACTGTAATTTACAATATTAATTACCACCTCCTTAGTTTCCAAAACATTTTCTAAGGTGTGTTTTGTAGTATTGTTCCGTACCCTTCTCGCCGGAGAAAAAACCATAATTGGCGGATTGGCACTAAAAACATTGAAAAAACTAAAAGGCGATAAATTTACATTGCCTTCGGCATCAATAGTGCTTGCAAAACAAATAGGCCGGGGCGAAACAGCACCTAAAAGGTAGCCGTGTAATTTTCCGGTGCTAATGTCTTGTGGCTTAATTGAAATCATTGCTTGCAAATGTACCCAAAGTATAGAGTTTCTAAAAATTTGATTGTACAATAATATTAACATATTTCGTTTATATTTATACCCCTTTGTGGAGGCCGCAACTTATAAAAGGAACTGCTTTTTGGTTGGGCCGGTTAATTACAGCTAAGGATTTTACAAGATGGCCTCGCATGCAAAATAAGAATGTACTTACCCGCTGGTTTTTTATAGTCGTATCGGTCTTTATCATTAGTTTGATTTTGTGGAATACCTATGTTTTTTTCAACCGACTTAAGGAAAATGAACGTGCGAAAATGCAAGTTTGGGCTTCTGCACAGGAAGAATTTCAAAAGGTCGGGTTGGGTCAGGGTCAAATTAACAATCTGGTGCTGGAAGTATTGCAGAGTAACACCACAACGCCCATGATTGTGTATACGCACCGGGAAGATTCGTATAACGATGTGCGAAATATGGTTGAAAAGGAAAAAGACCCTGCAAAATTACGGGAAAGCAGGAAGGCGCTCACCAAGGTATTTGCTTCCGAAAATAAACCCATTGAAGTAACGTATAAAGGAGAAGTGCTTCAGACGATTTACTACGGAAATTCCCCCACCATCAATAAGTTGAAATACTATCCTGCTGTTTTAATTTTAATCATTCTGCTTTTCTTTGTCGCCTTGTATTTCTTTTATCAAACGTCGAAATCGGCCGAGCAGAATCGACTTTGGGCCGGGATGGCGAAAGAAACGGCGCATCAAATTGGCACTCCCTTGTCTTCGTTAGTAGGCTGGACCGAAATTTTAAAAACCGAAAATATCAATCCGGAGTATGTGGTTGAAATAGAGAAGGACGTAGATCGTCTTCGCACCATAACGGAACGTTTTTCGAAAATTGGCTCAATTCCGAAGTTAGAAAGGAAAGATTTGGTTGCCGAAACTCGCACAACGTTTGATTACCTGAAGCGTAGAAGTTCGAAACTTATCGAATTTGAACTGGAAGTATTGGACGAGCCGATGTACGTCGCGTTAAATCCGCAGTTATACAGCTGGACCATTGAAAATCTGGTTAAAAACGCCATCGATGCGATGAGAGGGAAAGGGAAAATTTTGGTCACTATTGAAAGCAGCTCAAAATATGCGTTGGTACGAGTAGCCGATAGCGGAAAAGGAATTCCGAAAAAGAATTTTTCGAAAATATTTCAACCGGGATTTACCACAAAAAGCCGTGGCTGGGGATTGGGACTTTCCTTGGTAAAGCGAATAGTTGAAGAATACCACGACGGCAAGATTCGTGTTTTAAAAAGCTCTCGTGAAGAAGGTACAATAATGGAAATTTCATTCCGTTTGTATTCGTAGCATGAACGTTACAAATCATATTTTACATAGAGCCCGCCTCACAAATAATTGTCCCGAATGCTTTGCAACCGACGGATTGGAAATTACATTCTCTCAGGAAGAACACGATACAAAATACTATACCAAAGCTTCCCCGAGCATTGCGGAAACCCTATATTGCCATACCTGTAAAACGACTATCTATCCTGTAAGCTGGACCGACGATATTGAGCGAGTATATCAATACAACAAGAAATTGGTTGTTGAAAAAAAGGCGGGAATTAGGCTTAAAATGCTAACCTATATACTTATTGCCGTAGTTATTACTCTTATTATTACACTTGTAGTGTTATTGTTAAGCAATTAAGAAATATTTCCTTTAATTTTTTTAGCCAGTTTAGAAAACGCCTTCGGGTCCATTTCAATCTTGGATGTAAAAGTCATCTCTTTCATATCATTCAAAGGAATAAGATGTACATGTACATGAGGTACTTCCAGGCCAATTACCGCCATCCCTACGCGTTTACAAGCAACGGTTTTTTCTAAGGCAATAGCAACTTTACGAGAAAACTGCATTAGTTGTAAGTACATATGCTCCCCCATGTCGAAAATTTTATCTTCTTCTTCTTTGGGGACACAAAGTGTATGTCCTTTTGCATTGGGATTAATATCCAAAAACGCAATAAAGTTCTCGTCCTCTGCTACTTTGTAGCAAGGAATTTCTCCATTAATTATCTTTGTAAAGATCGACGCCATGATTAGTTTCTGGAAATTTCTAAAATTTCGAACTTCATTACCCCGTTAGGGACTTGTATTTCGGCAATATCACCTACTTTCTTCCCCAGCAGTCCTTTCCCTATGGGGGAATCTACCGATATCTTGCCGGTTTTCAAATCGGCTTCACTTTGCGCCACCAATTTATACATCATTTCGGTGCCGTTGCTTATATTCTTAATCTTAACATTGGAATGCACCAATACTTTCGAGGTGTCGAGTTGTGATTCGTCAATAAGTCTCGCATTGGCAACAGTTTCTTCCATTTTCGAAATTCTCATCTCCAACATACCCTGCGCTTCTTTGGCCGCATCATACTCGGCATTCTCGCTTAAATCGCCTTTGTCACGTGCCTCAGCGATAGCCTGAGAGGCTTTGGGTCGTTCGATATCACGTAGTTGATCCAGCTCATCTCTCAATTTTTTAAGTCCTTCTGCAGTGTAATAAGATACTTTACTCATAACTTCATCGTTTGTATAAAAAATAATCTCGCTATCTATTCATAAAGATTCCCGCCTTTTGTGTATCCTGTGTCTGCCAAGCGGCAGGCAGACGATAGTTGGTTGGCAGGAATTAAAAAAATCCCATAGGTAACGGGATTTCGTATCACAAATATACTAAAAATTTAATTTTGGGCATTTTATTGTACTTTCGCCACACAATTTTTTTATCTATGAAAATAAGTTTATTCATAATTACGCTTTTACTGGTTGTATCCTGTAAAAAGGATGATGGAGTGAGAAACGACAACCCGTATTTGATTGATCCCCTCGTAAGTTTAAATCTGAATTTAAATCTGCCCGAATACAATCCTTTAAATTTTCCCGGGAATAGCATTATTATTAATTCACAAGGAATTAGAGGTATTGTAGTTTACAATGTAAATAACGACTTATACACAGCCTTTGAGCTAAGCGATCCAAACCATACGCCCAGTAACTGCTCCAAAATGACGGTTGAGGGGATTATTGCCACCTGCCCTTGTAATGATGATAATTCGTACGATATTGTTACGGGACAGCACCAAACCAATGAAAATCGCTATCCTATGTTACAATATCTCGCTAACAGAACGGGGAATAATATTCAAATTTCAAACTAAAATTTCACGGTTGCTCCCAATAAAAAATTGGTTGTTGCCTGCGGATAATATCCGGTACCTTCAACAGTAGTAATAGTTCCCGGATCACTGAAATCGTCATCGTAGGTATAAAAATACCCGTTGGAAACATACTTTACATTAAAAATATTATTTACCAATCCCGAAAAGACAATTGATTCCAAATAAGGAATCCGATTCAAAGTATAATTAACACTAAGATCGTTGATAAAGAAGCTATCCAGTTTGGATACTTCACTATCAATGTTTCCCATAAACTGTTCCCCGACAAATTTCGACAAAAACCCTAATTCAAGATTCTTTACAGGTGTATATGCTATCATATTTCCTGCAATAAATTGTGGTGAAAACGAAATATCTGTATTCCCTAAATTTACCAATTCGCCATCTCTTGATGTTATAAAATCTTTGTTCTTGTTGGTGCTAATCGCAATATTAGGTCGTATTTGCAGATTCGGTAAAACTGAAACAGAAGCATCAATTTCAAGTCCTACTCTATAACTTTTTCCGCTGGTTGCTCTAATGGGTGCTCCTACATCATCCAAAGCCCCCGTAAGCACTAATTGGTCTGTATAATCCATATAAAACAAATTACTGTTCACGGTGGTATTTTCTGAGACATATCGCCATCCCAATTCGAAATCGTCTAATTTTTCAGGGGTAAAAATACCTTGTTCAAAATCACTTCTTCGCGGTTCCCGATGCGCCTTTCCGTAAGAAGCATACAACTGATTTTTGATGTTCACCTGGTACGAAACGCCTGCCTTCGGATTAAAAAATTGATAACTTTCATCTACTTCCAACGGCAACTTATCGGAAGTGAGTCCGGACGTTTCATACGTTATAAATCGACCCTGCAAATCGGCAAAAACACTCCATTGGTCATCGAGGCGCCAGGTGGCTTTCGAAAAAATGCTAATTTCATTTTTGTCTCCGGTTCCAAAGTAGTACCGGTCTCTAATCTCACTATCGCTTGCAAAGCGAGCCCAAATTACCTCGCCAAAATGATCGCCCATATATTTGCTGAAAAAAGCCCCTGTTGTGATATCTACTTGGTTGTCCCTATAATTTACATTCGCATTTATGGCGTAAAAATCATTGTCCAACCATCTTCGCCGAATCAAATCGGTTGTTTCAATGGTCTCTCCATTTATCACGATGGGTTCAAAATTGTAATACTCAAAGGGTTCGTCTTCCTTATACTGTTCAAAATAACCTTTTCCATAGGTGTAATTTATCGCCAGATTGCTGCTCCAGTTATTATTAAAGCGTTGGTTCCATAACAACTGATAATGATCCTGAGCATAATTGTCTACTTCATTGTTGTAAAACTGAACAATTCCTTCAGCATCGGTGTACATTCCTGAAGGATTAAATGTTCTGTCATTTACGAGTGTTTCGGCATCTATTCCGTTCCACGCCTGATAGGTTTCTTCTCTTCCACCAAAAGTAATCGCTTTAATAAGTGTGTTATGGTCTTTGAACGCTGCCTGTAGGAAATAGGATTTAAGATCGGATCTCGCTCTGTCTATATAGCCGTCAGACTTGATAGTAGACAATCTTCCGGCAATTTCTATGTGTTCCTTGAGCAAACCGGTACTAAATTTTACTGTATGCTTTCGGGTATTATACGATCCGAAGGAATTTGCAAATTCACCCTGTGCCGTTTCTGAAACTGCATCGGTTAGCATATTCAAGCTGGCTCCAAAGGCTCCGGACCCATTGGTGGAAGTTCCAACGCCTCGCTGCAATTGTAAATTTTGAACCGAAGAGGTAAAATCGGGGAGATTTACAAAAAAGCTCCCCTGACTTTCGGCGTCGTTAAAAGGAATTCCGTTAAGGGTAACATTAACACGAGAACCGTCACTCCCCCGCACTCTAATATAGGTATACCCTACACCCGCTCCGGCATCACTGGTAGTTACCACCGAAGGTAAATAATTGAGCAAATAAGGAATATCCTGCCCCAAATTACGCTTTTCCAGTTCCTCCTTTTCAAGATTGGAATGTGTAATGGGTGAATCGGCTGCCACTCGAACCGATTTGACAATTACCTCCTCAAGGCTTTCTACTTTGGTGGAATCGACTACTACACTTTGTGCAACTAGTTGTGAACCGATTGAAAAAATAAGGCAAGAAAAAATGAAATGTTTCATTCGTAATAAATAGGTTACGAATAAAAGGGGTAATTATTCTTTGTTAGTTATAGTTCATAAAAAAACCTATTAAATCCACATAGGAAATAATAGGGTTATACGCTATGGACAACTTAGTGTCCAAATCCCTTGGCAGCATTACCCGCCCAGGTTCATTGGGTATAATCTCAGCCAATTGTTTTTACTTTTAAAGTTTCAAAACCAATTAGCACCCCTTTGAGATGTAGGGCAAAGATAATTAATTAGTCAATCTTTGGCGGTTTGCGATTAGTTTTTTTTAAAGCCTGTGTCTTTTTGGCCTGCAGTCGGCGTTCGATGACATTCCGTGAAGGTTTTGTCTTCTTTCGGGGTTTGGAAACCTTCAGACTATCTTTCAGCAAGGTTAACATGCGCTCCAAAACGATTGCCTTATTTCGAAACTGACTACGGGTTTCGCCGCATTGCAGGGTTAGCACACCTTCCGAAGAAATTCTGGAAGCTAATTTTTTCTTTAGTCTTTCTTTTTCGATGTCGCTTAACGCTTCCGAAGCGTCAATATAAAAACTTATTTCAACTTTGGTGGCGGTTTTATTTACATGCTGTCCGCCCGGGCCACTACTGCGGACCGCCTTGTATTGAAACTCTCTGTTAAGTAATTCGGCATTCATTATGCGTTGGGACGATGTTCCTTTTGTAAAAGATCGTTTACAGTTTTTACTGGATTAAAAGTGGCGATAGGTACTTCGACGAGAGCGGTATTCCAATTGGCCATGCCGCCGTTCCACAAACCGGGAAGTTCAAGTGCTTTAAGATGTTTTCCGTTTTGAGATTTTTCTGAAATAAATCCTGCCTTCGGATTGGTAAATTTGGTAAGGTTGAATTTGTCTCCATTATAATCGCGAACCCCACACACTATGTCCACAGGATTAAAATGAGTCGCTTCAGCAACGATGCTCCCTTGACGAGAATCGTTCATATCTATCTGCGCTGTTTCCACAATCTGTAAGGTGATATTGCCGGTTTCGCTCTTTACCCAAAATGGGCCGCCTCCGGGAGCGCCTGTATTTTTTACTACCCCGCACACGCGAATGGGTCTGTTAAGAATGTATTTTAATTCTCCGGCGCTTTCGGGAATATCTTTTATACTTAATTCATTCCATAAGAACGACTTGATTTCATTCAACGTTACTGCACTAATTTCTTCATTATCGAGCTGTCGTAAATGCGCAAAAACCTTTTGTTGAAGCCAAAGTAATTTTCCTGCCAGCAATTTTTTATAGGCGGTAATTTGTTCCACATATTCTTCCGCCACCACATTGTCGATATTCTTTATGAATATAATATCCGCGTCTATTTCATTCAGGTTTTCAAGTAAAGCACCATGTCCCGAAGGTCTGAATACCAAGTTGTTTTCCTCGTCTCTAAAAGGTTTGTTTTCGGGGGTCACGGCTATGGTATCGGTTTCTTTTTTCTGAAACGAATAGGATATATTGAAGTTTGTTTTCGTTTTTCTACTAACCCGCTTCTGCACATCATTAAATTTATTCTTAAAATGAGGAACATGATCTTCCGAAAATGTAAAATGTAAAAAGGCTTCGTCTTTTACCGAAGCATAAAATGCGGCCTCATACAATTGTTCTTCGAAGGCTGTGGTTGCATATTTGGAGTATTTATGAAAAGGAACAAGTCCTTTGGGAAGATTGCTATAATTCAATCCTCTTTCCTCTAACATTGTTTTTACAAAATAATACCAACGTGTCCCCTTGGTACAGTGTTTATAATCGGGGTAATTAATTCGTATTTTTTTTCGAACGTCATTTACAAAGGCAAAATCTTTAAGCGAGCTGAAGAAGCGCTCTAATTCTCGCCGATCACCGTTTTTAATGAATTTGTTGACTTTTTCGATTTCAGGATTGTACTCTTCCAAAAATTGATGCAAAAACTGAAACATTCGTGTAGCAGCACCCGAAGCAGGTACGAATTTTACAACTTCCAGTTTATTCTTCTTCTTTTCATACAATTCGATTAGTTTCTCGCCACTCTTTTCGGGAATGACTTCAATTCCGTTTCCCACCGAAGCTGCGGTAATAACTTGTATATATGGAATTCCACGTGCAAATGTCTCAAGTTGTTTAACGATACTATCAACAGACAAGCCATGATTTTCAATTTGTTGAAGGTCTTTTTTAGTGAGCATCAAGTCTTCTGCTTAAGTAATTTTCGAATTTGGTGAATGGCACTATGTAATCGTTCAGAATGTGAGCCTTTCAATGTAAAATAGGGCACCCCTAAACGCTTTAATTCTGCTTCAAAAATACAAAATAGCTCAGACCTGTCATCGGGTCTATCGCGTAAATTATCAAAAACCCAGGGGGTGTCTATATAGGTAAGAAAGTAGAAATGGTAGATGTTATCGAGGGCAGCGTTTTTAATTTCAGGAGGGCAATATCCATCGTAATAATATTCAGAATACACTTTGATTTCCAACAAGTTAGTGTCACAAAATAATACCTGATTTACCTTTCTTGTTGCTTCATTTTCAGCGTTCATCTGACCTATGGCAATGGGTACAAGGTCTTCCTTTGTGCATTTTTCTTTTGTATCGCTCCATTTTTTCTCCAAATATTCCCGCATATATTCGGGCACCCATTGTGTATTAAAGGTTGCTGCCAAGTCTTTGGCTAGCGTTGTTTTACCCGTAGATTCGGGACCAAACAATACAATTTTTACGCAGTCTGAAGTTTGTTGTGCAGGTATTTTTTCCATTCAATATAACCGAATATCGCAATAACGGTAAAGATAAAGTATTGAATACTCGTAAAAGTAAAACCTTTGTAAAAATACAAAGGCACCGAAATGAGATCCCCAATAATCCAGTAAATCCAATTTTCAATTTTCCGTTTTGCCATAAGCCACATTCCTACAAAAAAGATGGCAGTAGTAAGGGTGTCTACATAGGCAGTCCAGTGATTCCATTTATCGAACACCTTATACACAATAAAAACAAATAGCAGTGTCGCCACAAATATAAATACCGAATAGGTCTTCTCTTTTTTTGTGGTTGTGGTAATTGGTGTAAAATGTGTGGGATCCACTTTTCGGGTCCAGATGTACCATCCGTAAACACTCATGATAAAATAATAGGCATTGATAAGCATATCGCCTAATAAAGACCACTTTAATAATAGGTAGACAAAAATAACCGTACTGATCATTCCGGTAGGAAACACCCAGATTTTATTCGCTTTAGAAAACCAAACCGATAAAAATCCGAAGAATATGGCAATGATTTCAAGCACAATATCTAAGGTTTCATATCCCCTGTATTGCCCAAAAAGAGTCTCAAAAATGTGGTTCATAATCGCTTCGATTCGATTTTACAATTTTTATATACAACAAACCTCTTTCAACAGCTTCCAGAGCTATTTTCATTTCTTTTTGAAGCACCGCCATTACTGTATCGTACTCTCCATACACCTGTGTGCTAAGCGGGTTTTCCAATATTGTTAATCCCGAAGCTCTCAAAGCCTTGATAAAGTTTATGATTGCAGGTTCGTAATCGTCTTGCAATGGTGTTAATGTAAGTTCTACTGAAATATTCATAATTACTATCTTTAATTAGGTCTCGCCTGCGCTCGACCGGACAATGTCTCTTCGAGCGCCCGCCTGCATGGAACGGGCATGGCAGTCGCGAGTTTTGATTATTTACTATTCTTCAAACACAGTCCCCATTACTACCAAATCGGCTCCCGCATTGTATGCAGCTTGTTTTTGGACTTCTGTTCGTATGCCGCCTCCCACTAAAAGTGGGATGTTGCTATTTTTTTTTACTGCTGAAATAATTTCGGGTCGTACCGGAAACTTCGCTCCGCTTCCTGCTTCGAGATAAATTAATTTAGCGCCCATATACTGTCCGGCCAAAGCGGTTTGTACAATTTTCTCTATTGCATCCTGACTTATTGGCTCTGTTTCGGTGACTTTTGCCACAGCCGAATTATTCCCGCCATCCAATAATAAATAGGCGGTGGGTACTATTTCCAGATTTGTTGATTGTAATTTGGGAACTGATTTTATCTGCTGCCCGATTAAATATTCCGGATTTCTCCCTGATAATAATGAGAGAAATAATATTCCGTCTGCGCTGCCGGTAATTTGGGTATAATCCCCGGGAAACAAAAAGACCGGAAAATTTGTATATTGTTTCAGAGCTTCTACCGTAGCTTCACAATGACCGTAAGGAACTGTACTACCCCCCACGAAAAGATGAGTTGTTTCAAAAGGAATTTTTTTCAGAAAAGCAGCAGCTTCAGAAATTTCGAATTTATCGGGATCTATCAAGACGGCCAGACTTTTTTTTTCTTCCGCGATTCTCTTCAGCAATGCATGGTAATGGTGTTGCCCCATTGTTACTCTTCTTCAGAAATTAAGGCATAGGCACAGGTGAAGCCTTCAAATTCCAAAAACCAAACCTTATAAGTCTCGGTTTTGTCGGTAAAAGTGATTGTGGCAGTAGAAGCCATATCTTCCAACATAAAATCTTCCACATAAATATGTTGCAAAAAACTCACTCCCGGTGTCGCAAAACTTTTGTACAACGATTCCTTAGCGCCCCAAACCATGGTAAGTTTGCGCATAATGGCATCGTCGTTGGCAAGGGTTCGATATTCTTCGATAGGTGTAAACTTATGTGCAATTTTTAAAATTTTGTTACGCTGTTTTTCAATGTCGATTCCCACTTCGGTATCACTAATAATAATGGCCGAAAAAATAAAGGAATGAGTAATCGAAATATGTTTATCGTCTTTTAAATGTGGCTTTCCGTACTCGTCGTAATACAAGTCTTTGTCTGTATACCCTCCAGCAGCCAATAAATGCCGAACACTCATAAATCCGCGGCGATGCAGGTCGCTTTTCATACCATCAACGCGTGTTCTACAATGCCCTGTTAGTGCAATTCCTTCGGATAGTGCCTCAAAAGATTCTTCAATCTTCCAAATGAGGACTTTAGTGCCGGGTGTAACTGTTATAGTTTTGTAAAGTGGCATATAATGTTACAGATATTATGTATTTTTGCAATCCGAAAAGTTATTCGGAAACCATTAAATTATAAATTCAAATATAGTAATATGTCTACTAAAACAGTGCCTTACACGGCGTATAAAGTAAAAGATATTTCCCTTGCAGATTGGGGACGTAAGGAAATTGAGTTGGCTGAAGCCGAAATGCCGGGCTTGATGTCATTGCGTGAAGAATACAAAAATGAGCAGCCGTTAAAAGGAGCTCGTATTGCCGGTTGTTTGCATATGACCATACAAACAGCCGTTTTAATTGAAACATTACAGGCTTTGGGTGCTGAAGTAACCTGGAGTTCTTGTAATATCTTTTCTACACAGGATCAGGCCGCTGCTGCAATTGCTGCTACAGGTACTCCCGTGTATGCATGGAAAGGTATGACCGAAGAGGAATTTAACTGGTGTATCGAGCAAACTCTTTTCTTCGGAGAAGATCGTAAGCCATTAAATATGATCTTGGATGACGGAGGAGATCTTACCAATATGGTATTCGATAAATATCCTGAGTTGGCTTCGGGAATCAAAGGTCTTTCTGAAGAAACAACAACCGGAGTACACCGTTTGTACGAGCGTATGACCAACGGGACTTTGGTAATGCCTGCCATTAACGTAAACGACAGTGTGACCAAATCTAAATTCGATAATAAATACGGTTGTCGCGAAAGTGCAGTAGATGCTGTAAGACGTGCGACAGATATTATGTTGGCGGGAAAACGTGTAATTGTTTGCGGATATGGCGATGTTGGAAAGGGAACTGCTGCTTCATTTAAAGGTGCCGGATCTATTGTTACCGTTACTGAAATCGATCCTATCTGTGCCTTACAGGCTGCCATGGACGGTTTTGAGGTAAAGCGCCTGGAAAATGTACTCGAGAAGGCCGATATTGTTATTACCACTACCGGAAATAAGGATATTGTAACCGGCGAGCACTTTAAAGCCATGAAAGACAAGACCATTGTTTGTAACATTGGTCACTTCGATAATGAAATTGCTGTTTCCTGGTTGAATAAAAACTACGGAAATACCAAAGTGGAAATTAAACCACAGGTTGATAAATACACCATTGATGGTAAAGATATCATTCTTTTGGCTGAAGGGCGTTTGGTAAACCTGGGTTGTGCAACAGGACACCCTAGTTTTGTAATGAGTAATTCGTTTACCAACCAAACCTTGGCTCAAATTGAGCTTTGGAAAAACAGCGATAACTACGAAAACAAAGTGTATATGCTTCCGAAGCATTTGGACGAAAAAGTGGCAATGCTCCATTTAGAAAAAATTGGAGTTGAACTTACAGAGCTACGTAAAGACCAAGCAGATTATATTGGTGTTGACGTAAACGGACCATTTAAGCCTGAATACTACCGTTACTAATTTATGTCATCCTGAACTTGATTCAAGATCTTATTATAACCAAACCCTCATATTCTTGTGAGGGTTTTTTTATTCAATAAAATAACAATTCCTGCGTTTGTATTACACTTAGCATTACAATATTGAAAAAGAACGCAATCTTTATATTTTTTATCTGTTTGTTTGTTGGCGCAGTACAAATTACAACTGCCCAACGCAATGTTATTGGAGCAAGAGAAGCTCCCAAAGCAACCAATTCCACCGCAAATCTTGCCCGGAATATTACTAAATATTCAACGACCGATCTGGAAAAGGCAGGCGCCATTTTTAATTGGATTGCTAAAAATATCTCGTACGACTATGAATTGAGCAACAGTGCAAAATTGCAAAAGGAGTTCTATACTTCCGAAGCTAATGTAATTAAGAAAACCCTGGAACGCAAAAAAGCTTTGTGTGGAGGCTATGCCTTTTTATTCAAGGACCTGTGCAAAGAAGTTGGGATTTCTTCCGAAGTGATTCACGGGTACAGTAAAAAATACGATATTTCAAAGTCTTCTAAAAAAGTAAATCACTCCTGGAATGCGGTTAAAATTGATGGTAAATGGCATTTGCTTGATATAACGATGGCGAGAAGTCATGGTAAAACGAATACTCCCGATACCTTTTGGTTTTTAACCAAGCCACAAAGTTTTATTCTCACTCATTTTCCGGAGAATACTAGGTGGACTTTGTTGGCCAATCCAATAAGTAAGGAAGAATTTGAAAAACTCCCGACTCACTAAAAAATAGAAAAGTAGTTAAACAAAAAAACCTCAGCTGTTTCCGGCTGAGGTTTTTACGTATTGTAAACAAGATCTTAAGCTTCTGCGTTTGGAACGATAGAAACGTACGATTTGTTATCTTTCTTTTTAGTGAATTTTACTATCCCATCTACTCTCGCGTGCAGGGTATGGTCTTTTCCACCGTATACATTTTCACCTGGATGGTGTGTATTTCCTCTTTGTCTTATGATGATGTTCCCGGCATTGGCTGCTTGTCCGCCAAAAATCTTCACGCCTAAACGTTTCGATTCAGATTCTCTACCGTTCTTAGAACTACCAACTCCTTTTTTATGAGCCATTTTCTTAAGATTTTATATTGTTATACTTAAACGGGATTATTTTTTCCCGCCGTCTAATTTTGCTTGTAAGGCTTCTAATTCGTCCCACTTTCCGTCTGCAGCTAATTTAGCTTGTTCCGGCCAGGTATCGGTTACCAAATGAGCCATTCTTGAACTTGCATCGGTTAAAATAGTAGCAATCGCCTCAGGTTTTGCCTTTGCAACTTTCGCAAAAGTATCTAAACCTGCACTTACCATTGCTTCCATTGCTTTTGGTCCAACTCCTTCAATCTTTTTAAGATCGTCTGCTTTCGAAGCGGCCTTTTTAGGAGCAGCTTTTGCAGCAGGAGCTTTGGTTTCCTTCTTTGGTTCAGCCTTTGCTGCCTTTTTAGGCTCAGCTTTAGCCACTGCAGCTTTCGGTGCAGGTGCTTTGGTTTCTTTTTTCGGTTCGGTTTTTGGCGCAGCTTTTTCAGCTTTTGCCGGAGCAGCCTTTTTTGCTCCTGAAGCTATAATGCTTTCAATTACAATTTGAGAAAGCGCTTGTCTGTGACCATTTTTCTTCTGGTAGCCTTTTCTCCGTTTCTTTTTGAAAACAATAACTTTGTCACCTTTTAGGTGTCTCACGACTTTTGCTCCAATTTGAGCGCCGTCTATAGCCGGGGCGCCAATAGTTACTTTGTCTCCGTCACCAATAAGAAGTACACTGTCAAAAGAAACAGTTTTTCCTTCTTCTACCGGCAAACGATTTACAAAGACTTTTTGGTCTTTCGCAACTTTTACTTGCTGCCCTGCTATCTCTACAATTGCGTACATAGCGTAATCGTTTATTATAATTAGTTATACAAATTCTTCTATCCTTCTGATAAAAGCCAACCTTGCTTGTGCTAAGGCGGGTGCAAATATAATTCTAATTAATTAAACCGCAAATAGTTTCCGTAAAATAAAAGGAGAGGTATTTAGGAGTGCGGATTCCACGATTCTTTAAGTAATTGCATAAATGCCAAAGTAAGCACCAATGTCGTTGAAAAGCCCATCATAACAAGTGAAGTTATTACTATAAGTCCGCCCTTATTATAATTTAATCCCCACGAATCCAAAATGGCATGTGCAAATTGGGTATCGATCTGGAAAATATATATCGCCATAAAGATTGCAAACAGTATTGTGGCAATTCCTCCGGTGAAGAGCCCTATTTGAAAACCTTTTTCATATTTAAAATTGGCCTTGTCCAACTTGTACTTTTTCATTGCCATTAATATTCCCGCCCCAAAAATAACTGCATTTACCGCACTTAATATTGGGTATTTATGCAGGCCTAAGAGCTTCGTCAATAAGAAATAGGCAATAAGCGCTATGGCAATGCCAACACTGTATTTTATATAATATCTTCCCATAATTTTACTAATATGACTTCTATAAATTTCGGAAAAAAAATTAAGAATTAACCTTCTATTCAATTTTTATTAACCTTTCGGCATGATTGTTTGGTAAATTCTATCGAAGCAGACTCTATTTCAGAGAAATACTGAATTTTAAAAACAGCAAGGGAAAGGAATTAATTCTTCCAGGAAATAGTCTCCATAATATTACGTATGTCATTCCGAAGATAAACAGCAGCAGGATAAATAGAATCGAAGTTGGGTTTAGATTCGAAATAAAGCGACCCTGTTACAAAATGGCGAATGCTATCGGTGACATAAAATTGAGACTGGGTTGCGGCATTTCCATTAATCATATAAAACATTCCGTAAACCTTATGAATGGAATCCACACGAGGCTGTTCTATAATTGCATCTGCTTTTATGGTATGATCGTAAGTAAGCTTTTGTGCATCGTACAGTAACGAATCCAGATTGTTATTTTTAATGGAGCGGTATGTTATATAAATGGTGGCCTTCATTCCCGGGTAATCAATATTTACCCAGCAATTATTTTTTAGTTGCATTAAGCCGTGTTCGTTTATTTCGAAAGTAAAAGGGCAGTCCATGTTCACAGTTTTGTAAGTAGGCATAGGATATTCTAACCGAAGCATAGCGCCGGGTTTTACCACCACATCGTCACCACAGGAACTGCAAAAAACAATACAAAAAAATATAAGGAAAATGCGCATAGTTGGTTTTAGTTCACAATGGAAAGCTTTATTTGTTTGATGCGTTTATTATCGAATGCTTCAATAGTAAACGCATAATGATGGAAAGATATTACTTCGTCCTTCTTCGGAAAGCCTTTGGATATTTCCAGCAGAAAACCGGCTAGAGTTTCGGCTTCGCCTTTTGCATCCTCAAAAAGTTCGGCGTTGTCCACCTGAATCACTTTGTAAAAATCCTTTAAAGGTGTTTTACCTTCAAAAACAAAGGTGTGTTCGTCTAGTTTCGAAAAAATTAGATCCTCATCGTCAAATTCGTCACTAATCTCACCTACAATTTCTTCAATAATATCTTCCAGTGAGATAAGTCCGCTGGTTCCTCCATATTCATCCACCACAATCGCCAAGTGCATTTTCATGTCTTTAAATTCATTCAGCAAATCGTCCAGCTTTTTATTTTCGGGAACAAAATAAGCATCCCGTTTCAACGATTTCCAATCCAAAACTTTTCGGTCTATAAACGGAATAAGGTCCTTTACATACAATACCCCTGTAATGGTGTCGATATTGTCCTTATACACAGGAATTCGGGAGTACCCTCTTGCAATAATGTCGGGCATAATTTCTTTGAAAGTACTTTCTTCATTCAGTGCGAATATTTCCATTCGAGGCTTCATCACCTGTTTGGTATCGGTATTTCCGAAGGTAACAATTCCCTTTAAGATCTTTTGTTCCTCATGGGTTGTATCTGCCTGACTTGTTAGTTCGAGCGCCTGTGATAACTGATCCACGCTAAGATTGGATTTTTGTTTCCCGAATTTTCGATGCAGATAAATAGTCGCAGACCGCATGGGCAGACTTAAAGGTGCAAACAATTTGTCCAACACATTAAGAGGATATGCCATTAGTGCCGAAAAGGATACCCTGTTCCTACTTGCGTATACTTTAGGAAGAATCTCTCCAAATAATAAAATTAGAAAGGTTACGACTCCAATTTTAACAAGAAAAACCGCGTCTATCTGAAAAAAGTAGAAATTAAGGCGATAATTCAAATCTTCGAACCAAATAGAACTAAGCGATTCGAACAATAAAACTATAGCGATGTTGATGGAATTGTTGGCGACCAAAATTGTAGCCAGCAGCTTTTTGGGTTTTGACAACAATTTTTTGACAATCGCCATTTTTTTGGATGGTGATTTCTCGTCGCTTCCTTCAAAATCGGTTGTTACAAGGGAAAAGAAAGCAACCTCGGCGCCTGAAATAAGTGCAGAACAGCCTAGCAAAACAATCAATAAAACGATACTGGGTATTTGGGTAACGTCAACTAAAGCAAAAAATAATAAACTAGGAGGCTCTATATCCAATGTGTTAGGTTTCGTTAAACATTAAAAGGGCAAATCGTCATTGTCCTCTCCAATAGAATGCTCAACCTGAGGTGCCTTATTGTTCGATTCAGCCGAAGCATTGGACGCTGCCGAATTGTTGTCGGGCATTGCTCCCATATCACCCTTGGGTGTTAAGAAGGTGAAATCGACACATTGAATTTCGGTACTGTAGCGATCGTTGCCCTGGTCATCCTGCCATTTACGGGTCTTTAACCTACCTTCTACGTAAATCTTATCTCCTTTTTTTAAGTACTTTTCGCAAATTTCAGCAGCCTTATTCCGCACTACAATATTATGCCATTCGGTATTGGTTACCTTTTCACCGGTAGTACGATTGGTGTACGACTCGTTGGTTGCAAGTGGAAATCTACCTATACTCCCACCGCCTTCAAAATAGTGCATTTTTACGTCATCTCCCGTATGCCCAATCAGCATTACTTTGTTTAATGTCCCACTCATAATCTTCAAATTAAATTAATATACAAAGGTATAGCATGCGTTTTAAATATAGCTAATTTTTCAATGATTCCATTGAGAAAAATTTGAAATAAAGTTTTGTATTAGTACGGGAACAGCAAAGTCGGAAACTTCAGAAAATGGAATCCCCTTCTCTTCTAAGTTGGATACTTCCACAATCCAAAAATGGGTATACAAGTGCTGGTGCGATAGTTTATGCACAATCGGTGTTTCATTATACAAGGCCGTATCTTCCGCGCAATAATTTGCTGAAAAGGTTTGAAACTCTTCCAGTTGTTTTAGCTCTTCAATATTTACTGCGGAAGGCTGTTCAATAAGAGGAAACTCATACAGTTGCTGCCAGATTCCTTTACCCTTGCGCTGTTGTAAAATTGTTTTATTGTCTGCCGAAATTGGTACTATATAATTAAAGTAGCGTTTTTTAATTTGTAGCTTCTTGATTTTTACCGGTAGCTCACCAACTTTTTTCATCCTGAATGCCTCGCAACGATCATTAAAAATACAACCTTCACAATCGGGATTTTGAGGCACACAATAGCGGGCTCCAAATTCCATAACCGCCTGATTGTACCTTCCCGGTTGCTCAGGGTCTATTAATTCCTGTGCCAAGGCTTTAAATTCCTTAATGCCCCGAGTTTCATTTATAGGAGTAAAAATGCCAAAGACCCGGGAAAGTACTCTATAGACGTTTCCATCAACCACCGCCGCGGGTTCGTTATAACAAATTGAGGCGATAGCACTTGCGGTATAATCTCCAACTCCTTTTAACTGTAAAAGCCCTTGAGAGGTTGTGGGAAATTTTCCATTTAAAGAGTTTACTATATATTTTGCAGTGAAATGCATATTCCTGGCTCTGGAATAATAACCCAGACCCTGCCATAGTTTTAAAATTTTAGTTTCAGGGGCAGCGGCAAGCTGTTCGATAGTAGGAAATGCCTTAATAAATTGTAAATAATAAGGCAGGCCTTGTGCTACACGGGTTTGCTGCAAGATTACTTCAGAAAGCCAAATAAAATATGGGTTGGATGTACTACGCCAAGGTAAGTCACGTTTATTAGTTAAATACCACGAAATGAGTTTTTTAGAAAAAAAAGAGGTCTTTTTGGGCATTTAACAAAAATAGCCTATATCTAATTATAATTTAACGGATTATGGTTTGAATTATTGATTTTAAAATCCTTATATTTGCCCTCTTGAAAAAAATAAACCTAATATTATAATTAAAACAATTTACAGAATGACGAAAGCAGATATCGTAGCTAAAATTTCAGAGAAATTAGGCATGGAAAAAGGAGATGTTCAGGCTACAGTAGAAACCTTTATGGATGAAGTTAAAAGTTCTCTGGAAAGTGGAGACAACGTGTACTTAAGAGGATTTGGAAGTTTCATCATCAAGAAAAGAGCCGAGAAAACCGGTAGAAATATTTCAAAAAACACAACTATCAAAATCCCCGCACACAACATTCCGGCGTTTAAACCTGCAAAAATATTTGTAGAAGGCGTTAAAACTAATGTTGAAGTAAAATAATAATAACATTTAAAAAAAGTTAGTATGCCTAGTGGTAAAAAAAGAAAAAGACATAAGGTAGCAACGCATAAGCGCAAGAAAAGAAGACGCGCAAACCGCCACAAGAAAAAGTAGTTTTCCAACTACTTTTTTCATTTAAAAAACACTTCGATGCCTTTCCCGAACAGTTTTCCAAAACGCAACTGCCTTGGGAAAGAAATTGGCTTGAAAAAGTTCTTTGAAAATGAAATTGTATCGCTTTTATACCTGAAAGCCTATGGTTTCGACGGGTTTATTCCCGCATGCAATGCGGGGTGACAAAAAACCTGTGATAAATTATTGTTTAATCCATTTGTCCGCCTTTGGTGGATGGATAAAAATTAATTAAAGTGAACTACGAATTATTCATTAGATCCAGTTCACAAGAAGTTGATTTTGCCTTATTAAAAGATGGAAAACTAGTCGAATTAAACAAAGAGGAAGAAGGAAACAAATTTGCGGTTGGTGATGTATATATCGCCAAAATCCGTAAAACTGTTCCCGGTCTTAATGCTGCATTTGTGAATGTAGGTTACGAAAAAGATGCATTTTTGCATTATCACGATTTAGGACCTAAAGTTCTCTCTCTTTTAAAATTCGTAAAACGTGTAAGCACAGGTAAACTTAAAGATTACTCTTTAAATGAATTCCCATTTGACAAAGAGATTGATAAAAACGGAGGCATTAACGACGCCCTTAAATCCAATCAATCTATTCTGGTACAAATCGTTAAAGAACCCATATCCACAAAAGGACCAAGAATTAGCTCCGAGCTTTCCATAGCCGGACGTTATATTGTATTGGTTCCCTTTTCAGACCGAGTTTCTATTTCACAAAAGATAGAATCCAGAGAAGAAAAGGAACGGTTAAAACGCTTAATTACAAGCATTAAACCTAAAGGATTTGGAGTTATTATACGTACTGTAGCAGAGGGCAAAAAAGTAGCAGAACTGGATAGAGATTTACAAAATCTCACAGATCGCTGGACAGCGATGTGTAAAAAGCTACAAGGAGCGCACCATCCTAGTAAGGTGCTAAGTGAATTGAGTAGAGGGTCTTCTATGATCCGGGATGTTTTTAACGATTCTTTTTCGGCAATACACATAGACGACGAAACACTCTACTTACAAATAAAAGATTATGTGCAGGAAATTGCACCTAATAAAGAGAATATCGTAAAGTATTATGACTCGAAAGTGCCCATTTTTGAAAAATTTGGGATTGAGCGTCAAATTAAAACTTCCTTCGGTAAAACGGTCTCCGGTAGTAAAGGAGCCTATTTGGTAATTGAACATACAGAAGCCATGCACGTTATAGACGTGAACAGTGGGAACCGTAGTAACAAATCCAAAAACCAGGAAGACACGGCGCTCGAAGTTAATTTAATTGCTGCCACAGAGGTTGCACGACAATTACGCTTACGAGACATGGGAGGTATAATCGTGGTCGATTTTATCGATATGGGTAATGCCAATAACCGCAAGAAATTATTCAATCATCTTCGTGATGAAATGAGTGACGATCGCGCAAAACACAAAATACTCCCTCCAAGTAAATTTGGACTAATACAGATTACTCGCCAACGTGTGAGGCCCGAAATGAATATTAAAACACGCGAAGAAGACCCCGATAACCTTGGGGGCGACGAAAGCAGTGAAATTGAGGCGCCTATCATAGTGGTAGATAAGATTAATGAAGAGGTGAAACGCCTTTTCCAAAAAGACTATAAGAAGTTTACGCTAAATGCGCATCCTTTTATAGCGGCCTTTTTAACCAAAGGTTTTCCATCTGTGCGAACCAAGTGGTTTATGGAGCACAAAAAATGGGTCAAAATTCAACCTAGAGACGCTTACACGTATCTTGAATATCACTTCCACGACAAAAACGGGGAATTGATAAAATAAAACGAAACCCTCCATAGCTTTAGCTAAGGAGGGTTTTTTTATGCCTTTTTTATAAAGATTTTCTAAATTTCAAGCTTGAAAACGCATAAAACATACTCTGTTACCGAAGCGACCCGACGTATGGAACGCTACTGTGCCTATCAGGAACGCTGCCATAAGGAAGTACATCAAAAATTAAAGGAAATGCGAATGATTCCGGCTGCAGTCGATCAAATTATTCACCACTTACTGCAACACGATTTTTTAAATGAAAGTCGATTCTCTCGAGCCTTCGCCCGAGGAAAATTCAACACCAAAAAATGGGGGAAAAATCGAATTGTAAACGAGCTGAAGCTTCGGGAGATTTCAAAATACAATATCACTTTGGCCCTGAAAGAAATTTCAGAAACCAATTATAGAACCACTTTCGACACACTCGCCCAAAAGCGTCTTACACAACTCACCTCAGAAAAAAACCTTCAGAAAAAAAGAAAAAAATTAGCCGACTACCTGCTTTACAGAGGCTGGGAGAGTCATTTGGTATATGAAAAGGTAAGAGAACTCATAGATTGACAACTTACTTCAATAAAACACCCACCCCTAAGATTGAGAAATCCCAAGTTTTTCATGGGTACGCGTAACAGCCTTTTCATTTTTGGCATCTATCCAGGCCTGACCCTTCATCTTCCGCATAAAATTGTCGAAATGACGCATAATAAAAATATTGTACAGCGCCTTGCTTAAGTTTACGGGATTTCTGGCAATGGCTCGTAAACTCATAGAAAATCCCGGAGTGATATACCGCATATAATGCCAATACCCTTCAGGCATATACAACACATTTCCGTGTTCTAAATGTGAAACATAACCCTGAGCTTGCTTTAATGCCGGCCATTTTTTATAATCCGGATCTGCAAAATCTATATCCTCTCTAGTGATTAATGAATGAGGAATTTTATATAAAAAGTCGTTTTGCTTCTGGTCGAACAAAATCACTTCTTTTTTTCCATGGAAATGAAAGTGGAAGATATTGGCCAAATCGATATCGTAATGCATAAAGGTGTAGCTGTCTTTCCCCCCAAAGAACAACATGGGTAATCCTTTAAGTAACTTCAATCCAAAATCGGGGTACGAAAAATCCTTTTGCAACTCGGGAATTTCCTTTAAAATATTCCATAGAAAAATTCTGAATTTAGTAGGCTCTCGCTTCAGCAAATCGACATACTCACTCATTTTCATGGTGGCGTGAGGTTCGTTAAATCCTTCCTTATGATTTACAGGGCGGTTGTCGTATAAGGGCACTGTCTTATCTCCGGCAATTTCAGCCATATAATCCAGGTTCCATTTTTCATATGCCGGCCAGTCCTCTATAAATTGTTCAATTACCACCGGCTTTTGCGGCCTAAAGTAATTGGCAAGGAAGTCCTCCTTTGTGATGGTTGCTACGCGGTCTATCTCCTGTAATTGCATAAAACAAATAAACCTCAAAATTACAAAAGATAACCATAACCTTACGTTAATTTAATATCCGAAATACTGAATCTATCTTAAATCATTCCAAAAAGAAAGGCCGATAAAATCGGCCTTTGTCTCATTTATAAAGATTATCTTAATTATTGGTGGTGATTACCAGGGCCGGCGTATAGGTGCTATATCCATCCGAACCGCAATTGGCACGTACATAAATCTCGTAGGTGGTCGACGGTGTTAAATTATCAATTCGGTAATTACTCTGCGAGGTATCCTCTGTAGTACCACTACCTACCGGGTGACCTACCGATCCATACTCAACCTGCCATGCAGTTTCGTTGTTTTCCACCCAAGTAATATCAATAAAGGTTGACCCAATCTGTGTTTGCTGAAGGTTTGTAGGTGCATTGCAGCTTACAGCAGGTTCAGAAGTAATAAAATCGAAGGTTCTATATTCACTAAATCCTCCACTACCGCAATTGTTGCGCAAATAAATAGTATAGGCTGTAGAAGGTGTCAATCCGTTTATTAAATAATTTACCTGAGAGGTCGAAACCACTGTTCCGTTCCCCAACTGAAAGCCTGTTGGGCCGTATTCGAACTGCCATGCAGTCCCATTAGTTGCATCCCACTCAAAGAAAATAGAGGTACTGTTAATTTGGATAGCAGAAATAGAGGCCGGTTTCGGACAATTATTATTTCCTCCGTCGTCATCCTTTTTACAAGAAATGACTGTGGCTACCAGAAGCAATACTAAAAATAGCTTTTTCATAGTTATTATGTTTGTTTTGTTGTTAAACGAAAAGAATGGGTAATTATTTAAGAGCTTTGAAAATTTGTTGTAATTAATTGGAAGCTTTTGCCTTTTGCTTGGCCTCTTCATTGCGTTCAATTGTATGCTGCGGTCGTGACCATTTGGGTTTTTCTCCCAGAGGTTGAAATTGAGATGCTTCCGCTTCTACGGTTTCGGGTTGGGCTTTTTTTACAAATGCCTTCTGTGGTTCTAGTCCTAACAGCTTAAACATTTCCATGTCTTCATGTACATCCGGATTTGGCGTAGTAAGGAGTTTATCCCCTGCAAAAATCGAATTTGCCCCGGCGAAAAAGCACATGGCCTGCCCTTCCCTGCTCATTTCTGTTCTTCCGGCCGATAAGCGTACCTGCGTTTGCGGCATTACAATTCGTGTGGTGGCAACCATCCGTATCATTTCCCATATAGAAATTGGCGCTGCATCCTCCATAGGTGTTCCCGGTACTGCCACCAAAGCATTAATGGGAACCGATTCGGGCTGCGGATTCAAACTCGCCAATGCCACCAGCATTCCGGCGCGATCCTCCAGTTTTTCTCCCATCCCTATAATTCCGCCACTGCAAACCGTCACATTGGTCTTTCGCACATTGCCAATAGTATCCAATCTGTCTTGATATGCACGAGTAGAAATTACATCCTTATAGTAATCTTCCGAAGTATCCAAATTGTGATTATAGGCGTATAAACCGGCTTCAGCCAAACGTTTCGCCTGATTTTCAGTAATCATGCCCAACGTACAACACACCTCCATCTCCAGTTTGTTGATGGTGCGTACCATTTCCAACACCTGATCAAATTCTTTCCCGTCCTTTACATTTCGCCAGGCCGCTCCCATACAAACTCTGGAACTTCCCGAAGCCTTTGCGCGTAACGCCTGCGCCTTAACTTGCTGAACACTCATCAGGTCATTTCCTTCAATATTGGTATGGTACCGTGCCGCCTGCGGACAGTATCCGCAATCTTCCGGACAACCCCCGGTTTTAATGGAAAGTAAGGTAGAAACCTGTACCTCATTCGGATTATGAAACTCGCGATGTACGGTTGCTGCCTCATACAGCAACTCCATCATTGGCTTGTTGTAAATGGATAGAATTTCTTCGCGCGTTCGGTTGTGTTTTATTTCACTCATAAATAGCTTGTCTTTTGGGGCTTCCCCTCTTTCACCGTCAACAACGGTTTCAGAGGGTCGGGTTTTCCGCTGTATCTCCCAAACAGGTCGGGAGGATGTCGCTGCAACCCCTAAGCCGGTCTTAAAAATATGTAATTTATATGGTTCATTTTAAGGTTTGGAAAGAATAATACTAACAGCATTTCCACCAAAACCAACAGCATTTATCATGATGGTTTTCAGTGTTTTCGGGAGATCCCGCTGATTAGAAAAAAAAGGATTCTCAATAAGTTTGTTGTGTTGCAACATTAAAATTGCCATTTCTATACTCAACATCCCCGATGCCGCAAAGGTATGTCCTACCAACCATTTGTTTGAAGTAAGCAGCGGTAATTTTTGACTGAATACCTTTGCAATGGCGTTGTATTCTGCCATATCGCCTTTTACCGTTCCGGGGGCGTGCAATACAATTACATCTACCGATTCTAGCTTCGCATTGTCGAGCGCCATTTTCATCGATTTCTGAAAACACACTCCGTTGGCCGAAATAGAGCTGCTGTGTTCCAGTGTTTCGGTCGCAAAGCCATAACCTTGTATCACAGCCTGAGTCTTTTCAGAAATTCCCCTTTCGAGTAAGGCAACTGCCGCTCCCTCGCCAAGTACCATCGTGTTTTTGGTTTTTTGCAATCGCATCGACTCGCATGCCATCACATTTTCGGTGGTGGAATACAATTTCATCCCCTGTATCTGAGCCATGGTAAAAGGCGTAAGCGCTGCTTCACTTCCCCCAACCAAAAAAGCATCGGCCATATTGGCCCCTAACCATGCAATCCCATTTAATAGTGCATGCATGGCGGTGGAACAGGTAACCGAATGATCTATCGCAATTCCATCAGTTCCCAGTTCTTGTCCCACCCATGAAGATATGTTTCCCAAGGTAGTCGTTGGCGAAGTATAAGCCGAGACACTTCCATCTGTTAAAAATTGTTGATGATACGCTTCAAATAATTGGGTGGCACCGCGGGAAGAACCAATATTTATTCCGGCTCTCTTCCCGGTTAATGAAACCATGGAGGCCATCTTTTTTGTTGCCAACATTGCCAAAAGCACCGTGCGATCAAGACGATTGTAATGTACATTCGAGTCACGGAGTTTGCTTAAAGAAGTATCTCCTTCAGCAGTAATAGCGGAAATCCAACTCTCCTTTCCGTTAAAAATTTCCTTACTAAAAAGGGGTTGCCCCAAAATATAACGTTGCCAAACTTCATCCTGTGAAGTTCCCAAAGCCGAAACAGAAGCGATTCCCGAAATGGTGATAGGTAGCTGCAATTTTTTTACTAATTTGGAGCAAAAATACAGGTTCTGGATTTCGTAAGCCAGCTTAAAACTAAATTAAATGGAAGAAAATATCCCACACAAAAATTGGTTCGGCCGAAACTGGAAATGGGTCGTTCCCACGGGAGGTTGCCTGGTTGCGATTATCCTTTTTGTTGTATTTGCAGGCACCCTTGTTATGGGTGTAACCTCCCTCTTAACCGATTCCGATCCGTATAAAGAAGCAATGTCCAAAGCGCAGGAAAACGAACTAGTGGTTGCTGCAATTGGAGAACCAATCGAACAGGACGGGATGACAATGGGAAGTTTAAACTATAACAACGGAGAGGGCCAGGCCAATTTGTCTATTCCTATAAAAGGCCCAAAGGGTGAAGCTGTACTTTCTGTTTTTGCTAACAAACCGGGAGATGAATGGATATACCACCTTCTGGAGGTTCAGATAAAAAATTCGGGAGAGACCATATCACTGCTGGCACCGGAAACCGATTTAGACAATTGATAGGGCACTTTCAATGGTATTGTAGATTTTGTGCAATTGATCGTTTGAAATTATATAGGGTGGCAGAATATAAACTGTATTTCCCAAGGGTCTTAAAAAAACACCTTCTGCCATAAAATGATCGAAAAGGATATTTCTGAGCGTACCATAACGCTCCATTTCTACATTGAGGTCTAAGGCAAATATCACGCCTAGCGTGCGAACTGCCGCTACTTTTTTATGTGCTTTAATTTTTTCGGAGAAGGCTTTGTGAAGTCTTTCAATTCTTAAAATATCATTTTGAATTTCGGCAGAAGTAAGTAAATCGATTCCCGCAATTGCCGCCGAACATGCCAACGGATTGGCGCTGTAGGTATGTGCATGGAAAAAACCCTTTGCGATTTCATCATCCAAAAAAGCATCGAACACCACCTGCGAACAAGCCGTAATACTCATAGCAGCTACTCCTGCAGTAAGGGCCTTGCTAAGACACATAATATCGGGCTGCGTTTTCAAGTATTCGGACGCGAAATTTGTACCGGTTTTCCCGAAACCCGTCATCACCTCATCGGCGATGCACAACACCTCATTTTCTTTACAGAGTTGTAGTAAGGTTTCAAGACCTTCGGCGTTGTGAAATTTCATCCCGGCGGCGCCTTGTACAAGAGGTTCATATACAAAGGCAGCACAGTTGTTTTCCGAAATTATTTCCTTCAGTTTTGAAAGAACTTCCGTAAGATTATGCTTTTGAGGCACCGGAATGCGCTTCACATTCAGAAAAAAATCTTCAAAAGGCCCATTGTACACCGAAAGTCCCGAAACACTCATGGCGCCAAAGGTATCTCCGTGAAAACCGTCTTCAAAAGCAATCAGCGTATTACGCTTTTCACCCTTGTTAAAATGGTATTGCAACGCCATTTTAATTCCCGCTTCAACCGCTGTAGAACCATTGTCGTTAAAAAATATCTTTTGGAGATGGGAAGGAAGTATCGCCATTAGTTTTTCGGAAAGTTCCACAGCGGGTTTATGTGTAAATCCTGTAAATACTATCTGATCGAGCTCTTTCAACTGATTTGAAACTGCGGTTATAATTGCATCATTACAGTGCCCGTACATGGCGGTATACCATGATGCAATTCCGTCGATATATTCCTTCCCGTTTTCATCCCACATCAAAGCCCCTTTTGCCTTTACAATACCAATGGGAGGTGTGGCAGTTTGATGCTGAGTTAACGGATGCCAGATGTGTTTTTTATCTCTTTCTGAAAGCGTCATTTCTAAATTTTTCGGCATATTCCATTACCACATTTTTGTCGAAATAAGGTTCTATATCAACTCTCCCTAAAATTGGCACTCCGGACATTTTTTTAATAACTTCTTCGGTTTCGGAATTTTCAACACCGTTAAAGATAATTCCAAAGATTTCAAAACCTCTTAGCTTTAGTACTTCTATAGTTAGTAGGGTATGATTGATGCTTCCCAGATAATGCCCTGAAACAACTACTATCTTATCATTCAGATTGATTAAATCTAAAACCGTCTCGGTCGTGTTTAATGGAACCAACAAGCCTCCGGCGCCCTCTATTACCAACGTATTGGATGTGGTGGGACGTTGTATACTGCTTAATTGAATCTCGACCCCATCAATTTTCGCCGCAGCATGCGGACTCATTGGTGTTTTTAAATTGAATGCACTGTCGTGAAATTTGGATTTTGTATTTGAGACAAGTTGTTTCACCTTATTTGTATCACTGTTGGCAAGATCCCCGGCCTGTATTGGTTTCCAGTAATCTGCATGCAAAATTTCGGTCACAATTGCCGAGACAATTGTTTTACCTACGTCTGTTCCATTGCCGGTTATAAAATAGGTTTCTTTCATGGTAATAAAGTATGTAAATATGATATCATGGTCTTAATCTCGACGGGTGAATTATAACTATGCACACAAATTCTAAGACGTTCCCGACCTTCGGGTACGGTTGGGGAAAGAATGGGTTTTACGTCAAATCCCTTCTCTCCTAATTTTTCGGCTACACTTCTTACCTTTTCATTCCCCGGAATAATACAACACTGTATGGCCGACTCACTCTTTATAAAATACTGTTCAAGCTCATGCTCATCGATGCTATTTCGTAATATTGCGATGTTACGATGAAGAGTGATTATTTCATTACTTTCGGGAGAAATCATAATGCTTTTCTCAAGTTGACGATAGGCAGTGAAAATAGTAGCTACCGAATGAGGTGGTAAGGCTGTTGTATAGATAAAACTTCTCGAAAAATTTGTTAAATACTCCTTTAACCGCTGTGAGCCTAGGATAACAGCACCATGACACCCTAATCCTTTCCCAAAGGTCATGATTCGCGCAAAAACGTTGGCCTCAAGCCCCAATTCCTGCACCACTCCCTTCCCTTTTCCCATAACTCCTAAAGCGTGGGCTTCATCTATAATGAGAAAATAGTTATTGCTTTTGCAATAAGCTGCCAGTTCCTGTAAATCGGGACTATCGCCGTCCATTGAGAAAACAGATTCGGTTACAATATATATAGCAGCATTACTCTGGTTTCGTGCAATACCAGCTTTTAAATCTTCAATGTTGTTATGCTTAAACTTTATGCCTCTGGCTTTGCTCATTGTAATGCCGTCGCGAATCGATGCATGGCTTAATTCATCGTAAAAAATAAGGTCACCTCGCTGTGGCACACTGCTAAACAATCCAATGTTTGCATCGTAGCCGCTGTTAAAAAGCAGGGCAGCTTCAGCTTTGTGAAAAGAAGCAATAAACTCTTCGGTTTCTTCAAAGAGCGAATAATTCCCACTAAGCAGTCTGGAGCCTGTAGCACCATTTTGCTTTAACTTTCTTTCCTTTAATAGAAGCGTAGCCTTCTCATAAATTGCTTCGGAAATACTAAATCCCAAATAATCATTCGACGAAAAATCAACTCTCGAATTCTGAATTTCCATTCTACGCAATGCTCCATTTGAGCTGCGTTCGTCCAACTTTTTTTGAAGTTTTTTGGGGAATAGATTCATTTTTCAAATTTAGCCAACTTTCCTAAAAGCCAAGGCAACTATTTCAAATTAAAATAAAACATGCCAAAATATAAAATCCCAAACTCCTATCGGAATTTGGGATTTTTAAAAGTTGTATCTCTAGAGAAAAGCCGAAGCTTAATCTGCCAATATAATTATTTTGTTGTCTTTACACTCAACGGTTCCACCATTGATTTCCATTACCCACTTACCACTGTCTTCCTTCGTAAATTTCTTTTCGAAACCTTCTTTAATAGTCGGATTTCCACGAAACTTTACTTTTCCGGCTTGCAGTAAGGATACGATGGCCGCGTGATTCTTCAACATCTGAAAGGGTCCTTCAACACCCGGTACGGTTACCGATTCAACTTCGCCCGATACGATGGATGCTTCAGGGGTTACAATTTCTAAGTACATAGTTTTAAATAGTATTGAGTAGTGAGCAGTAAGTATTGAGAGCAGTGTACTACACAATCTTGCAGCTCAATACTAATATCTCATTACTTATTTACGCTTCAGCAAGCATTTTCTCTCCGGCTTCCATTGCTTCCTCGATAGTACCTTTTAGGTTAAAGGCAGCTTCCGGAAGGTGATCTAATTCACCGTCCATGATCATGTTGAAACCTTTTATTGTTTCTTTAATATCTACCAATACTCCGGGAATACCTGTAAACTGCTCCGCTACGTGGAAAGGTTGTGACAAGAAACGTTGTACACGACGTGCACGACGCACTGCCAATTTATCTTCTTCCGAAAGTTCTTCCATTCCAAGAATAGCAATAATATCCTGTAATTCTTTATATCGCTGTAACAACTCTTTTACACGTTGTGCACAGTCGTAATGTTCTTTTCCTAAAATAGCTGCTGTTAGGATACGAGAAGTAGAATCCAACGGATCCACCGCAGGGTAAATACCTAATTCCGCAATTTTACGAGACAATACCGTAGTTGCATCCAGGTGGGCAAAGGTAGTTGCCGGCGCCGGATCGGTAAGGTCATCCGCAGGTACGTATACCGCTTGTACCGATGTAATAGATCCTCTTTTAGTAGAAGTAATACGCTCTTGCATCGCGCCCATCTCGGTTGCCAATGTAGGTTGGTAACCTACCGCAGATGGCATACGTCCAAGCAGTGCAGATACTTCAGAACCGGCCTGAGTAAATCGGAAAATGTTGTCTACGAAGAACAATACGTCCTTCCCTTGACCATCACCTGCTCCGTCACGGAAATATTCTGCAATTGTAAGACCCGATAAGGCCACACGAGCACGAGCTCCGGGAGGTTCGTTCATCTGTCCGAATACGAAAGTTGCCTTCGATTCTTTCATTACTTTCTTGTCTACTTTCGAAAGATCCCATCCTCCGTTTTCCATAGAATGCATAAAATCGTCTCCGTATTTAATAATACCCGATTCCAACATCTCACGTAACAAATCGTTTCCTTCACGAGTACGTTCACCTACTCCTGCAAACACAGAAAGACCTCCGTGTCCTTTTGCAATATTGTTAATCAGCTCCTGAATCAAAACCGTTTTACCTACTCCGGCACCACCAAATAATCCAATTTTCCCACCTTTTGCGTAAGGCTCAATCAAATCGATTACTTTAATCCCTGTAAATAAAACTTCGGTTGAAGTTGATAGATCTTCAAATTTTGGTGCTTCACGGTGAATTGGAAGTCCGTCATCACCTGCTTTAGGCAAATTCCCGATTCCGTCAATAGCATCCCCAATTACGTTGAACAAACGTCCGTATACATCATCCCCAATAGGCATTTGTATAGGTGCTCCTGTTGCTACAGCATCAACACCACGGCTTAACCCATCGGTAGAGTCCATAGAGATGGTACGTACCGTGTTTTCACCAATGTGAGATTGTACTTCGAGTATCAATAAATTTCCGTTGTTATCTACTTCTAACGAATCGTAAATCTTTGGAAGTTCTGCTCCGCTTGCAAACTCAACGTCTACTACCGGGCCAATAATCTGTGCAACTTTTCCTGTAACTTGTGACATTATTAACTGTTTATTTTTTAGTTATCTAGGGGTGACTTTAGCACCCTGTTTTTCAACGGTGCAAAGATAGTTTTTTCTCTTAGAATATTGCAATGGAATGTTCAAATTTTTTGGAAGGATTTTTGGAGAGCTTCCCCTTTGCATTTCGCAAGCTTATGCTGCAGCTCACCGCGTTTTTCACTTTTTCCTATTACCTACACTGCTCACTGCTCACTATTAATGATTAACGAAGTACGATTTGGGATTTGGGATTTGGGATTTGAAAACTATGATCAATAAATTAAATTATAATTTCTTCTCACAACTAACGTCTCATGACTCACTGCTCACTGCTCACTGCCTACCTACGGTAGGTAAACTCACTGCTCACTTAAAAAAAAGCTATTCAACCGTAACCGACTTAGCCAAGTTACGCGGCTGATCTACATTTCGGCCAAGCATTACCGCAATATGATAAGATAATAATTGCAAAGGAATAGTAGTCACCAATGGGGTTAAGGTTTCGGCGGTATCGGGCACTTCCATAATATAGTCGGCCATCTCTTTCACCGAAGTATCTCCTTCGGTAACAACAGCGATAATTTTCCCTGCCCGCGATTTAATTTCCTGAATATTACTCACTACTTTTTCGTAATGATTACTATTTACTGCAATAACCACCACAGGCATGTGCTCGTCGATTAAGGCAATAGGACCGTGTTTCATTTCTGCTGCAGGATATCCTTCGGCGTGGATATAAGATATCTCCTTCAGCTTTAGAGCGCCTTCCAAAGCCACGGGGAAGTTGTATCCTCTTCCGAGGTATAAAAAGTTTTTAGAATCTTTAAATATTTCAGCTATCTTCTTAATATTATCATCACTTTCAAGAGTTTCCTGCACCTTTGCCGGAATCATTTCAAGTTCCCGTAGATGCAACATATAATCGGAATGCGAAATTGTCCCCTTTATCTTTGCCAGTTTTAGGGCAATCATTGTCAAAACTGTGATCTGTGTGGTAAATGCTTTGGTAGAAGCCACTCCAATTTCAGGTCCGGCGTGCGTATAGGTTCCACTATGTGTTTCGCGAGAGATCGTTGAGCCCACTACGTTACAAATTCCGTACACAAAAGCTCCCTTTTCTTTGGCCAGTTTCACTGCGGCCAGAGTGTCGGCTGTTTCACCACTCTGAGAAATGGCTATGACCACGTCTTTTTCAGTAATAATTGGGTTTCGGTATCTAAATTCGGATGCGTATTCAACTTCAACAGGAATTCGTGCCCAGTCTTCAAAAATATATTCGGCCACCAAACCGGCATGCCATGATGTACCACAGGCAACAATAATAATTCGGTCTGCATTGGTGAATTTACCTATATAATCTTCAAGTCCGCCCAATTTTATAATCCCTTCATTGGCCAACAAGCGCCCGCGATAGGTATCTTTAATTACCGAAGGTTGCTCATAAATTTCCTTCAGCATAAAATGGTCGAACCCACCTTTTTCAATTTGCTCTAAATTTAATTGCAATTCATGAATATAAGGAGCTACGAGGCTGTCATCTTTTATCTTACGAACTTTTACCTCTCTTCCTCGACGTATAACTGCCATTTCTTCATCTTCAAGATAGATGGTTTTATTGGTAAATTCGATAAATGGAGAGGCGTCACTCGCTACAAAGAATTCATCATCACCAATTCCAATAGCTAACGGACTTCCAAGTTTGGCAACTACAATTTCATCGGGTTTGTTCCGGTCGAACAAAGCGATTGCGTATGCTCCTACTACCTGATTTAACGCAATTTGCACTGCTTTGCCTAGCTTTACCTTTTCATTCTTTTTAATATCTTCAATAAGATTCACAAGAACCTCGGTATCGGTATCGGAGACGAAGGTATAGCCACGCTTTGTAAGTTCCTTTTTAATGGAACCGTAATTTTCTATAATGCCGTTGTGAATAATTACCAAATCTCCACTCTGTGAGTAATGAGGATGCGAATTAATATCGTTGGGGACCCCATGGGTTGCCCAACGTGTGTGACCAATTCCAAGATTACCTTTGGTGGTAATGGAATTGTTTATTTTGCTTTCCAGATCGGTAACCTTCCCTTTTGTCTTGCATAATTGAATTTCGGAACCGTCGTATAAGGCAATTCCCGCACTGTCATAACCACGGTATTCCAAACGTTTTAAACCATTCAGAAGTATAGGAAATGCTTCTCTTTTACCAATATATCCGACAATTCCACACATAGCAAACTAATTTAATTAGGTTTGGTATAATATATTTGAAGTTTTAACTTTTTCTCTTGATTAGAGGTATTATTGCCAAACAATACCGTTCCTTTTGGAGAAACAATACTAGCGGCGGGTATGCTTTTAATTCCGGGAGGTTGCGTGTTTTCTAGATCCTGAAAATCCTGAACCAACACATTATTACTAACCATAAGCCCCAAAGACACATTTGTAGAATCTTTTCTAATCAGGTCACTTACAAAACTGGTAATTCTAATTTTATAAAAATCACCATTGTCATCGCTTCCTCTGTCCAATCTTCCCAGGTGTTCCGTTTTTGCCTCTACAGGGAGCGTAGACGTGCTAATATCGAAGGTGTAATCCTTCAACAATCTTCCATTAATCGCATCAAAAATAACGATTCGTTCCGGCTCGGCGCTTCCTCCGGTAACCTTACTTTGATCTACATAAAAAATGAGGTTGGCTTCATTTATCAACCAATTTTTTATTCGAATTTCATCCAACTCATCCGGAATTCCATTTGAACCTGCAACCAGTTCCCCATTCACAACTTTCAATACATCTGCGTCCTGAAAAAGATTTACAATAGTAACAATGCCATCGCCCCCTCTTAAATACAAGTTTGCTTCCCCGTTTTCGGTATCGGGGTTTTGTAATGCAGTTGCGATGCTTGGTGTTAATTCATTGTCATATACATTCACGCTTATTCCACCCAATCCCAATAAAAAGGATTCTTCTTCAGTTTCTGAAGTTGTATTGCCATCGGATGTCGTGGTCACAACATGTGTATAGTTCAAAGAAAATTCAACTTTTGAAAGGTCAAAAATGAATAAAGACCCGTCATTTGTATTTGAAGTAGCTTTAAAATAAACTCCTCTAAAGTACTCCTTAAAGTTATTGTTATTAATTAGTTCGGAACCTCCTTCTTTGTTCAAGATTTTCTCCTGAAAATATTCGATAGGCAATTCCACTCTCAATCCCGGAGGTAGTTTTTCTTCTTCGTCTTCTTCGGTTTCAGGATCGTCTTCTGTGACAATTATTTCTGCCGCACTTGGAATAAAATCTTCAATGGTATGAATTAACGGCCCTGTAAAGTTGTTGAAAAGTTGACCCTGACTAGAATAATACTGTTGCGCTTCCTCAAAGTTAGTTCCAGGATCGAATTCTCTTAAAAAATAATTCGATTCGTACATTGAAATAGTTATGGGAGAGGCTCCATACACCGAATCCAGTTTATAGGTTAAGACATCGTCGGTAGTAGTTCCGGTTGCATAATACGGGATGTAGAGAATTACACTTTGTAGTTCGGTACTATCCCCAAAATCGGGATTCGTGCTTTGCATCAATATTTGAGAAAGCAAATTAACTGTAGACTTGCCGTATACCGGGTCGTTATAAATTCCCAGTTGATATGATGGCAGGGCGTTGGTTTGTACCGGTGGTAATTTACGGCTGTAGGCCACAACATTATTACTAATGTAAAGATCCGAATCGAAGTTTTGAACCCCAATATTCGACACCAAAGGTTCAAAATCTTCCTGACAGGAAGCTAAACCAATAATAAATAAAAATATTGCCGCTAATTTTGGCAACGTATACTTGATTTTCATATGCAATAATGTGTGTTTATACCAATACTTTAGATCGGTAAAAGTCTAAATATGCCTGGGAAAAATCGTTCATATTGTGATATTTTAACACAGGTTTGTCGAGATTATTAAGAAATGATGTAAGTTCTTCGGGGATTTCTTCAGAACCAACAATAACAGCATCCGAATTTCTAACCGCTACCTTCATCATATTTACATAATCCGGCTCTTTTAATTCAATAATTTGTTCTTCGGCAATTCCGTCGAACTTAATTTTTTCCATAACCTGATTATCTAACGTACCATCGAAGCCGTGATTGTATACGGAAGTAACTATTTTACTATTTTCGAACAAGGGTTCGTTATCGTAGTAATTTTTAAGGTATAATGGTAAGAAAGATGCCAGCCAACCGTGAACATGAATTATGTCCGGAGACCAGTTTAATTTTTTTACGGTTTCAATAACGCCCTTTGCAAAGAAAATTGCACGCTCATCGTTATCTGCAAAAAAGTTACCATCCTCATCGGCATAGGTAGCTTTTCGTTTAAAATAATCTTCATTATCTATAAAATACACCTGCATGCGTTCCTTCGGAATGGAAGCGACTTTAATAATTAACGGCATATCCATGTCGTTAATCACCAAATTCATACCCGAAAGTCTAATCACCTCGTGTAGTTGATGTCTTCGCTCATTTATATTACCGTAACGAGGCATGAAGATTCTAATTTGACCTTCATTATTATTCACCATTCGGGGGGCTTCAAACGACATTGAAGAAATCTCGGTCTCCGGGAGGTATGGAATAACTTCGGAAGACACATACAAGATTCTCTTATCTTTCATCTATTATTTATTTTATAATGTTGATTCGATGCTATTCGTCCTAATTATAATACTTAATTTAACCCTTAAATAAAAGTTCGACGTTTTGCACACTTTGTAAACTCTACTGGCTTTGCTTTTAAAAACACGCAAAATTACGAAAATTTATGAAGATTGCCCGTAATATATTAATTTTGCTCGCTCTTATTTCATATTTATGAACATCCACACCGATAGTGCATCGCTTGAAAAATCACTTTTTTTGTTTCGAGACGGTAAAAAAATTGGTTTTGTCCCTACCATGGGGGCACTGCATGAGGGACACCTTTCTCTTGTGAGTAATGCATTAGATGCCAATGACTGTGTGGTTGTGAGCATATTTGTGAATCCGACGCAGTTTGATAATGCGTCCGATTTAAAAAAATACCCGAGAAATTTGCAGGAAGATGTATCCCTGCTTCAGAAAATAAAAGGAAAGGTACTGGTCTATGCACCCGACAAATCAGATATTTACCCCGGTGAGGTTGTTTCTAAACAATATCGATATGGCGGCATCGAGTTTGAAATGGAAGGAAAGCACCGCAAAGGACATTTTGATGGTGTGGGAACGATTGTTGGTCTACTCTTAAAAATCGTAAAGCCAAATTCGGCATATTTTGGAGAAAAAGACTTTCAGCAGTTGCAAATTGTAAAAAAACTGGTTCAAATCGAAAAATTACCTGTCAAAATAATAGGCTGCCCAATTGTCAGAGAAAAAAACGGCCTTGCAATGAGTTCTCGAAATCGACGACTGACCCCTAAACAGCTCGAAGACGCGACTATACTCTATAAAACATTACAGGAAGTACGTCGAAAATTTAAACCTTACTCAATTTCACAATTAAATGAATTGGTTAAGGAACGGTTTTTGAATAGCTCACTCAAATTAGAATATTTTGAAATCGCAAATGAGAAAACACTTGCCACGGCAAAATACAAACGTAAAGGCAATACGTATCGCGGATTTATTGCTGCCCATGCAGGATCCGTCCGTTTAATAGATAATATGCCTTTAAATTAATACCTTTGCACAATGCAAATACATGTAGTAAAATCTAAAATTCACAGAGTAAAAGTTACAGGTGCAGACCTAAACTATATAGGAAGTATTACCATCGATGAAGATCTAATGGATGCTGCCAACATTATTGAAGGTGAAAAGATTCAGATTGTAAACAACAACAATGGGGAGCGATTTGAAACCTATGCCATTCCCGGTCCGCGTAATAGCGGAGAAATTACGCTTAACGGTGCAGCCGCAAGAAGAGTGGCGCCGGGGGATATTCTTATTTTAATTACCTACGCTATTATGGAGGTAGAAGAAGCTAAAAAATTCAAGCCAGCACTTGTCTTCCCAAACGAAGAAAACAACCTACTCACCTAATTTGAAAACTTCTTTAACCAAGTTTTTAAAGATTGCTATTCCTTTAGGATTAGGTGTGTTTTTAATCTGGTATTCTTATTCAAAATTCACGCCCGAGCAGCTTACCGAAATTAAAACCAACTTTAAAGATGCTAATTATGGCTTCGTAATCTTAGCTGTTGTTCTTAGTCAGATAAGTCATATTTCTCGAGCCTATCGGTGGAGTTTTATGTTGGCGCCCTTGGGTTATAAGCCCAAGCTGTTCAATAATTTTATGGCGATTTGTATTGCTTACCTTATGAATATTTTCATTCCAAAAAGCGGTGAGGTATCTCGTGCTCTGGTAATTGACAAATACGAGGGTGTGCCGTTCGACAAGGCTTTTGGAACTATAATTTCTGAACGAGTTGTTGATCTTATCTTCCTTTTGGGATTCACACTTGCTGCATTTTTACTCCAATTCGATATTTTAAAGGATTATATTCTTTCGAATATTCCACTTACAAAACTATTATTTGCGTTAGGTGGGCTATTTGTGATGGTATTGGTTTTCTTTTTATTTCTGAAATTCTCTAAGTCGGTTTTACAACAAAAATTGAAGCAATTTCTTATCGGATTAAAGGAAGGAATTTTCAGCATTCTTAAAATGAAGAAAAAAGGAGCTTTTATTTTACATACCTGTTTTATCTGGGGATTGTATCTACTATCGTTTTACACTGCGACATTTGCGCTAGACGCAACTTCTGCAATCTCAGTTGGCACCTTAATTACGGCCTTTGTTATTGGCAGTTTCACATTTGCCTTTACCAATAGCGGGTTTGGTTCTTATCCATTTTTTGTTGCGGGAATACTTGCCGTTTTTGGCATTGCCGAAACTGTAGGTACTGCGTTTGGATGGATCGTGTGGACTTCCAATATTGCATCCATTGTCCTTTTTGGAGCCCTGTCTTTTTTTATATTACCGGTTTACAACAAGGTAATCAAGTAGTCTATCACTACTGACATAAACCAATTTCAAAATTTACTATCTTTCGGCAACCAAAAATTACCTCTTATGAAAAAACTACTCCTTATAGGGTTTTGTATTTTTAGTTCCTTTTCAATTCTGGCACAATCCAAAATCATCTATCATGAATTTGATTCGGTAAAACTTGGAGAGCTTAGAAAACTTAAAATCCAACTTCCCAGAGACTACGACGCAAACTTAGATAAGATATACCCTATTGTGGTTGTATTGGATGCTAATTACCTCTTCGAGCCGGTAGCGGGAAATGTGGATTACTTTAGTTATTGGGAAGATATGCCCGAATCTATTGTAGTTGGAATTATGCAAGGCGATGGTCGCTATGAAGATTGTGACTACGACGACACCAACTTTGTGCCCACCGAAAAAGGAGCCAAATTCTTCGAATTTATTGGTATGGAACTTATCCCGTACATAGACACAACGTATAGAACGGCTAAGTTTATTATTGCGGTAGGTCACGATTTTACAGCCAATTTTATAAATTATTACCTTTTTAAGGATCCTCCATTATTTAACGGCTATATTAGTTTGAGTCCGGATCCCGCTCCTATGATGGAAGAGCGACTTTTTGATCGTATTCCGGATATTAAATCAAAACTTTTCTACTATTTGGCAACCGGAACCGATGATATTAAAGATCTTATGGAAAATGCCGAAAGATTGAACACATTATTAAAACCCATTGACAGTAAAAACTTTAGTTATTTTTATGACAATTTTGAAGGCGCCACACATTATTCTTTAGTAGCAAGGGCTATTCCTTCCGCAATGGAAAAGATATTTTCGGTATACAGACCCATTAGCAAGCAGGAATACACCGATGTATTGTTAAAAATGGAAACTCCAATTCACCAGTATCTGGTCGATAAATACAAAACAATTGAAGATCTTTTTGGAATTACAAATACAATTCGTGTAAACGATTTTATTGCTGTTTGTAAGGCTTCTGAAAAACAAAAACAATGGGAATCACTTCGCGAAATTGCTACTATGGCTATAAAACAATATCCAAATACTGTGTTAGGGGATTACTATTTAGGACGTTATTATGAAGAAACCGGGGATCCAAAAAAAGCGATGCGAACTTTTCAAGGGGCTTACGACAAAGAAGAAGTCGATTTTATTACGGTCGATTTAATGTTAGACAAGGCAGAAAAAATTAAAACAGATTTCGGGTTCTAAAATCTAAATTCAATAAAATAAAAAAACCTCTGTGGAACATCCACAGAGGTTTTTTTATTAATTTAAAAATCTACTCTTTTATTATCTGTGTGGTCCTCTGACCTGTTTCTCCTTGTATAATAAACAGATAGGGCGCACTGGCCAGTTCCGAGATATCGATGGTTTTCTCTGCTCCCATTCCTGCCAGGTTGATTGTTTTAATCAATCGTCCGGTTAGGTCGTAGATGGCCACATCTTTCAGTTCCACACTATTCGGATTGCTTAGCATCACATAGTCCGTTGCCGGGTTAGGATACAATACAATACTGGAGATATCAACATTATCGTCAATTCCTAAAGTAGTATCTACCGTTAGCTCGAAGGTACAAGTGGCAATGTTACCATACTCATCTTCGGCGGTGATGGTTACTGTATAAGTACCATCCGGCAATAAGGTTCCTGCTGCAGGATCCTGGGTGGTAATTACCACAGGATCTGTACAGTTATCGGTAGCCGTTGCTTCACCAATGGCAAAGTAATCCGGCACTTCATAGAACAAGTTTCCTGCTCCGGGATCTACGGTTTGATCGGCAGGACAGGTAAGCTCAGGAGCCAACAGGTCTACTACGGTCACTGCCGCGGTACATGTACTGAGGTTTCCGTTTACATCCTGGCTAAACACCTGAACGGTAACCGGAGTCCCTATATCACTACAATCGAACTCAAAGATATCTACAGCCGTGGTTAAAATACCACAGGCATCGTCGTTGGTGGCGATGACATCTTCAGGAACAATAGTTGCAGTTCCATCTGCTCCCAGTTCTAGGGTGATGTCCATACAAACAAGATCGGGAGAGGTATTGTCTTCTACCGTAACAATTGCGGTACAGGTAGAAACATTTCCATTGACATCGGTTACTGTTAAGACCACAGGATTGTCTCCCACATCACTACAGTCGAAGGTATCTATATCCAGATCGTAGGATGCAATACCACAGGCATCGGTAGAGGCTCCGCCAATATCACTACCTAAGATAGTAACTGTTCCTGTTGGGTCTAATTGCACGGTAATGTCCATACAAACAGCCACAGGAGGCGTTACATCTTCCACTGTTACAATGGCGGTACAAGAGGATACATTTCCGTTAACATCGGTTACAGTAAGTACCACAGGATTGTCTCCCACATCACTACAGTCGAAGGTATCTACATCGATGGTCATCGAAGCAATACCACAATTATCGGTTGAACCACCGTCCACATCGGCTGGAGTAATGGATGCATCTCCAAATTCATCTAACTGAATGGTGATGTCCATACACACAGCCATGGCCGGTTCGTTGTCGGTTACCGTAATGGTAAAGCTACACGTAGCAGTATTTCCATTCACATCGGTGGCAGTATACTCAATGGTAGAAACTCCCACAGGGAACTGACTTCCACTTGGATCACCCATTGTTTGTACAATAGATGCAATTCCACAGGCATCTGTAGCAATGGCATCCGGGAAGGTAATAATAGCGTAGCATTGTCCCGGATTGGTATTCACCGCCACATCGGCGGGACACGCAATAACCGGAGGTACATTGTCTTCCACGGTAACTACCGCCACACAAGTACTTACGTTTCCGTTATTATCGGTTACGGTAAGAGTCACGTTGTTCGGACCCACATGACTACAGTCGAAATCGGTTTGTGAAGCAGAGAGAGAAGCGATACCACAGGCATCGGTACTTCCGCCGTCAATATCGGCAGCTACAATACTTGCATTCCCTGTTGCGTCCAGCTGAATGGTAATATCCATACACACAGCATCCGGAGGCACGTTATCTTCAACAGTAACTATTGCCACACAGGTACTCGTGTTTCCGTTATTATCGGTTACGGTAAGAGTCACGTTATTGGGACCCACATGACTACAGTCGAAATCGGTTTGTGAAGCCGAAAGAGAAGCGATACCACAGGCATCTGTACTGCCACCATCAATATCGGCAGCTACAATACTTGCATTCCCTGTTGCGTCCAGCTGAATGGTAATATCCATACACACAGCATCCGGAGGCACGTTGTCTTCAACAGTAACTGTAGTTGAACAAGTTGATACATTTCCGTTTACATCGGTCACAGTTAAGGTGACAGTATTCGGTCCAACATCCGCACAGGTGAAGCTGCTTGGGGAAACACTTAGCGAAGCAATGCCACAGGCATCGGTACTCCCGTTTTCAATATCCCCAACGGCTATACTGGCATCTCCGTTGGCGTCCAGCTGAATGGTGAAAGGAGCAGTACAACGAGCTACAGGAGGGACATTATCTTCCACCGTTACAATGGTCGTACAGGTTGAAGTATTACCGTTTACATCGCTCACTGTTAGAGTAATAGTGTTTGGACCTACGTCTGCACAGGTGAAAGCTGTTTTGTCTATCGAGGTGCTCGCTATTCCACAGGCATCATTACTTCCGTTATCAATATCTGCAACAGCAATTTGTGCATCTCCATTGGCATCCAACTGAATAGTAAAAGGAGCAGCACAGTTAGCCTCAGGAGGTATATTATCTTCGACCGTTACAACGGCTGTACAAGTGGAGCTATTTCCGTTGTTGTCTGTTACTGTTAAGGTTACCGTATTTGCCCCAATATTACTACAATCAAAGGTAGACGGTGATACTGAAAGGGAAGCGATTCCGCAGGGATCGTTACTACCATCGTCAATATCACTGCCGGTAATAGTAGCATTTCCGAAGTCATCCAAATGTACTGTAATATCCTTGCAACTAGCAGTAGGAGGGGTATTGTCAACCACTGTGACAATTTGCGTGCAGGTAAACGTATTATCAAAAGTGGTAATGTTCCATATTACGGTATTATCACCTAATTGGTAATTTATAGGTGCCGAAGAAGTTGCGGTGTATGGATGACAACTAGTGACTGTGGGTTCCGGTAGTGTAACATTTGTTGCAATGCAAGAATTGGGATCCACATTTACCGTTATATCCGGTGGACAAACAACCGAAGATGATCCACAAATGACTTCTAAGGCGATATGACCTGAATTTAATTGAATGTTCCAATCGAGATAAGACGGAAGTGAAGGTAGATCAAACCCATACGTGTGTCCAGTATACCCTTGATGTCCAATAATTATAAATGAATCTCCAACTTGAGGGACAAAACCATTAATCAATTCAACTTCAACTCTTAAATTTTGCGTCACGTTATCATCGATTATTAAATAATCATTATTCGATGTGTTTCGAATTTCCAACTTAATTATTCCAAGAACACTGCCGGGATTAGGCCCGATCCTATAAGTGCCTATAGAGTTGGATGGCCCGGCTCCAGGTGAAATAGTGCCATCGCCGCCAAATTCACCGTCTATTGTCGCATTATTAATTTGATTAATTCCATAGATCAATCCTGGGTTTCTTAATAATACGCTAGACGCAATAGAGCCGTTGTCAACTAAGGTTCCATTATTAAGAAAATTATTCGATCCGGTTATATGGGCGCTTGTATTGTTATAAAAAATATTATTATTCTCAAAATCTACGTAGTATTTGTTTAAAAAAAGGTTTCCCCCGGCTTGATTGATAAAGGAACCATCGTTCTTTATTCTAAAACTTGATGGGCCATTTTCAAAAACACCTCTGTTGTGTACAGAACCGCCGGGCCGATTTTCAAAAGAAGCTCTATTCTCAAACGTTGCACCTGCAAAATTCCTGAATCGCCTATTATTAATAATATACCCCTCATTTAGGGATCTTTCATGGTTGTGTATATTACCATTATTTATTAAAGTTGAATTTGACCATTTGTTAAGAACCCCTCTGTTGGTGATATACCCATATTCGTGATTTGTGAAGGCCATTAGACTTACCCTCGCGTAAGTGATTCCACTATTATTAATATTAATATAACCATTGTTGGTTCCCGCAATATAGGATACATGACCGGGATCGTTGGGATGAATATTAAGCGTGCCCGTTCTTTCTACATGCATCTTTGAGCCGGAATTGGTACGAATTATCGAATTATGAACGTTCATTGTGCCCCCGGGTCTTATTATAACACTCGCACTAGCTCCATTTACAATAAAAAGGCTATACCCGTTTTCCTCTGTAACGTTAAAAGTAGCCCCGTGGCCTACAATAAGAGTTCCTCTAATTCCTAAACCATAGGATGAAACAGTCTGATTTTCCAGTAAAACGGTATCACCTGCGGCAATTGACGTTCCCGGATAACTTGGCGACCAATTGCCTTGCGCGGTCCAATGACCATTGCCATTGTAGGTATATGTTGTCTGTGCACCTACAGACATAGCAATGAAGAGCGAAACAATCGTTAAAATTAAATAATAATTTTTCATATATCGTTTGATTATCATTAGATATAAATATACCGGTCTAGAGTATACCAGGATATACGTATTACATGTGCATTATTACGCAGGGGTACGTAGTATCAACTTATAAAAACTCGGATGTGATTTCTACAAGGAAAGAATGAGTTCCTTATTTTCGGTTGTCCATATGGTAAGTGCATCACCACTGGCGGGAAGTCCCAATTTGGAAATAATATTAGCGCGATGTTTTTGCACGGTTCGCAATGAAATGGAGAGTAATTGTGATATTTCTTTCGATGTTTTTTCCTGTGCCACCATTCTTACAATAGTTCTTTCTGAAGGAGAAAGGAATTTTATTTTCTTCAATTCGGGTGTGACTTCAGTTTTAAAAATCGTATCGAAAGTTATGCTGAAATAGGTTTCATCTTTTAACAGTGCCCGAATGCAATTGTTGAGTTCTGAAAAAGGCTCGTCTTTTAATATATATCCCGAAATATTCAACTTTTTCGCTCGTACCACATATCCTCTTTCTTTATGAGATGTAAGAATAATGAATTTTGTAGCTACATTTTTTTCATTGGCCTTTTGTATTACTTCAAAGCCGGATAACAACGGCATTTCGATATCCAAAATAGCAATGTCCGGCCGTAATTCTAATATGCTATTTAACGCCAAGGCACCATTAGGAGCACCTTCCAACAAGGTATATCCCGCCGTGTCCAGTTCGTCCATAAGTCCCTTCAATAAGATAGGGTGATCGTCTGCTACTAAAATAGTTGTGTTTTTTGTCATTTTTCTGTTGGGATTTTTGCTGTTATTCGGGTACCTGAGCCCGCCCTGCTATCAATACTTAATACACCCCTCAACATTTTTATACGCTCCGCCATGGATTTTAGCCCAAAGCTTTTATTCAATAGCCTGTCTGAAGCTACAAAACCCTTGCCATTATCGTTTATATGAATAAAAACAGTACGCTCTTTCCTGAGCACTTTTATCACAACTGTTTTTGCCTCGGAATGTTTAATAACATTGGTGAGAGACTCCTGAATGAATCGATAAATATGCAGCGTTGCCGTTTCGTCGAAATGCATGTCTATTACATCTATTTCGGAAGAAAAAAACATTTCACTCTGTTCATCCATCGTGTATACAAGTTGTTCTATACTTTCCGAAAGTCCGAGTTGTTTTAATGTGGTGGGAAACAAACCTCTTGAAATTCCCCTTACCTCCTCCAAGGCATTGTGGGTTAAATGCGTTATTTCAGGCAGCTGTGAATTTTGAGCCTTCTTTTTTATTAATGTCAATTGTTGCCCCACACTATCGTGAAGTTCTTTGGCAATTCGGGTTCTTTCAACCTCCTGGGATCGCATCATTTCATGCGAAAATTGTTCCTGTAGCTTTTTTCGAACTATGGCTTGTTTTAAAAAATACAACAATAAAAGTGCGATCGCAAACGTCACTATAAGATAGAACCACCAGGTTTTGTAGAAAAAGTCTTTCGAATGAATCTGCAATATCATGGGTACTCCAATTCGGTTTCCCGAAAAATCCTTTGCCACTAACTCAAGCCTGTATTTTCCCGCCGCCAGATTGGGAAACCGAATGCTCTGTTTTTGCTTCAAATCTATCCAGTCTTCTTCCCCCAGTCTATAACTAAAGCTGTTCTTACTGTCCTGTGTATTGTGAGTAAGAGAAAAATCGATTTCCATCTCCTTGTGTTCTGAAGGCAAAACAATGGTCTTTAAGCTGTCCAGGACATTCCTGTCAAAAACATTTGTAATTCGTCCTTCCGACTCACTATAACTCCTTAATTTCAATAATACCAGCCGGGAATTATTCGAAAGAGAGGTTAAATCTGAGGGTTTAAAAAAATTGAGCCCTTTTATAGTTCCCACAAAAAGTCCGTCATTGGTTTTTAATGCACTGTAACGATTTGCCTCGTTGTTACTAAAGCCGTCTTTATCTGAAAATCTGGTAACCGTCTCATTTTTTGGATCGAAGGAAACAAATCCATTAAAGGTATTGATATACCAATTGTCCTCTTCGAAAAGAATGGTCGCAATCCCCGCTTGCAACGCGTCCCGATATACCGTTGTAAACATCCCGTCGTCGGGACTATATGAAAGTATATTTCCGGAACGGGTTCCTAATAAAAAGCCATAATCGGGGTGATAATCTACCATGAGCATAAATGCATCCTCCCCAACCTTCGAAGCATCGTAAAAGGCAGTTTCCTTGGTCTTTAGATGATAGGTGAGAACTCCTTTGTCTGTAGCTCCAACCAACAGGTTGTCGTTTATTTCAATATCATAAACAAACAACGAATCGGTCGCTACCAACTTCTCGTGTTTTTTTGTTTTTGTATTAAAACTCATTAAATTATATCCCACAGTACCATAGACAATAGTAGTATCATTGGGTTTTTCCATACAAATTACCGGAAAGTGTCTATAGGCTAATACTTCATTGGTAAGTTTGTTAATCTCTAAGATGTTGCCTTTGGAATTACTCCAGATAATCTCATCTTCTACAATGATATTTCGGGATGAATAGGGTTTAAGTGGTTTTCCGTTTTCAATTAAATTGTACGGTGCAATTTCGTTGGTTGCTTTGTCTAAATAATACCAGCCGTCTGTCTCCGTGGCAATTAGAAATGTGGAGTCTTTTACCGAAGCGATCGTTCGGATACTTTTTGTTGGTAAATAGTTAATTACCTTACTAGATGGAAATCTGTAATAGTGCAGTTCCTTGTTGGTTGTACCCACCCAAAGATGTTCATTTACATTTTTAGATTCCAATTCGAAACCCGAGGTTTCATCAAATATATCATCCCTGAATAATTCCTGAAAACCATTTGTTGCGTCAAACGACCGAATTACCAAATCGTTTCCTTCTCTACTGCAAATTATTTCATTGGACAGCGAATCAACCACAAATTTATTATTCGGTCCCGGAAGTGAATTTCCCCTTAGTGAAGTGATATCGATTTTATCCTCATCGATTTTGTGAAGTAAATTGCTTTGATTCATAAAAGTATAATAGGCACCTCCTTTCTGAAAGGCTTCGGTAATCCAAAATTTATTCATATTGGCAATACGATCTCTGGAGAAGGACGCGACCGAGTATTGTTTCAGTTTGTTTCCTTCCCAATCCATCGCTATTAATGGGAAGTTATCATCTCCAATAAGGATGAATTTTTCAAAGGGTATAAATTGAGTAGAATTGTCCAAGAGGTATTTACCATCCTTAAACTCAAATGAAAAAAGCGGAATCAATTCTAGATTCGACTTGAGAACATTCAAGGTAATTTCCCGGTCTTTTTGAGTTAAAATATAATCCTTGTTGTTGTAGGAAAAGACTTTTGATATGGCTTCTGCCAGAAATTTATTGTTCCCCAATTTTATTTTTGTGAAAACCATAGAAAGCGGATCGAACAACATTAAAGCTTGTTCTTGTCCGTTGGCGAGTATATAAAACTTCCCGTCCTTTCTTTGATAAACTTGCCCTACCGACAGTAGTTTCTTTTCAAAATAGGGTAACGGTATGGTATGAAAAGTTTGTCCGTCAAAACGCTGCAGTGAAAGTTTTTTATCACTTAGAATAATGGTTCGAATGTCCAACGTCTCTCCTCCTAGCCATAAAAAACCACTATGGTCAAAGGCCATGTCGTGAATTACGTCCAGCTCCAAACCATCCTGAGCCGTAAAAACTTTGTGATAAATACGTTCAGTTTGAGCAAAGGAAAACTTACAGATGCATAGAAGAAGGTAAAGTGATATGCGCTTACATTGAGGGATAGGACGAGGATTTTACAATTTGCTTCTTTTTGAAAGATACATAATTTTACGAAATATAGACAGCTGCAAACAGCTAATATAATTTGCTGAATTTTCAAAAAAAAGAAGACCTGAAAAATAGGAAAACCCCCTTTTGAATTCACAAAAGAGGGTTTCACATATGGTTAGTTAGCTCCTTTTTACTCCTCAATAATTAGGCTGCTATTATAGCGTAAATATAAGGATAATTTTGCTTTTTTTAAATACGTACTTACACTTAAATACTACGTAGGAACACGTATTTTTATAAACCTCCATTATAAATCCAATACAATATTTTTATTTGTCAAAGCCCAGCTTATCAAGGAGTTAGACGAATTATCTATATGTAACTTAGCAATAATATTACTTCGATGCTTTTCTACAGTGCGAGCCGAAACGTTAAGAGTCTCGGCAATTTCTCCCGTTGTGATTTGCCTCGCTATTAATTTTAGAATTGTTATTTCTGAAGGTGTTAATTGCTTCAGTTTTCGCAATTCTTCCGAAGCATTTTGAAGCGAAAAAGCATCGAACGATTTGCTAAAATATTCATCTCCATTTAAGACGGCTATTATACAATCCTCAATTTCAGAAAAGGAATCCTCTTTTAACAAATACCCGTTAATTGAGAGTGCTTTGGCCTGTGCCACATATTCAGATTCCTTGTGAAAAGAGAGTACAATAAATTTTGTTTTAGAGCCTTTTTCCTTGGCCGTTTTTATCACTTCAAAACCGGTTAATAACGGCATGTCGATATCCAATAAGGCAACTCTTGGTTTGTGTGTTAAAATCTGTTCCAATGCTTCCATTCCGTTTACTGCCGTTCCCAAAATGGTATAATTGTTGGCTTTAAACTCTTCAAAAAGACCTTTGAGCAACAACGGATGATCGTCGGCAATAATAAGAGATATACTTTGCTTTGAAATCATTTTAAACCGGAATTTCGATGGTGATTATTGTCCCCTTATTGTGCGAGGATTTTATTTCAATTTTGGAATGTATAATCTTGGCGCGTTCCAAAAGGGTTTTCATCCCTAAACTGGCTCCCGACTTAATTTTTTCGGAAAAAGAAAAGCCTTTTCCGTTATCGGAAATAACCGTGTTTAAATGTTTCCCATTTCTTTCAATACTAACGGAAGCTGCTTTGGCATCGGCATGTTTTACCATATTGTTTAACACCTCTTGAATTATCCTATAAAGATGTAACGAAGTATCCTTGCTTAGCAGGCTATCTATATCTTCAATTTCATTGGTAAAAAATATGTTGGTATTGGCGTCAACCTCATTAATCATAGCTTTAATGGCAGCGGTAACTCCCAGTCGCTCCAGCATGGCGGGATGTAAACCCCTTGATACACTCCGTAATTCCTCCAAGGTTATGTCGGCTAACGATTCCATTTCTGAATCTCCCTTTCCTCTTGTTTTCTTGGTTAGGAGCATGAGTTTTTGCCCAACACTGTCGTGTAACTCCCGGGCCAGGCGTGTACGTTCCTCTTCCTGTGTTTTTATAAGGTCTTGCGAAAAAGCTTCCTGAAGCAGTTGCCTCTTTCTCGCGGCATTTCGAGAGCGTATTAAAACCACTCCGCCAAATACTCCCAACAGTCCTATTCCGCCAAACAAAAGCCATTGGTTTTTAACTTTGTTACGGGCATCCAATAAGGCGATATCCTTTCGTTGCGTTTCAATTTTTGCATCCCGCTTTCCGGTTTCATACAATGTTTGGTAGTAGGAAAGTGCCTTTGCTTTTTGAACATTATTAATGGAATCCTTTATGGTAGCATAATTTTTAAAATGTAAAAAAGCCTCATCCTTTTTCCCCATTGCCTCATAAACTTCAGCCATAAATTTTTCACCTTCCTGAATCTCTTCATAATGAGTACCTTTTCTTTTTAAAGCCAGATGCTCCTTGCCGTATTGTAATGCTTTTACATAATCCCCTTTTGCAAATGCCAAATGTTTTAACGCGTCTATATAGGGTTCCCGGTTCCTTCCTAAAGTATTATTTTCCGGATTATTTTCAAGCTCCCTTAGATACTCATCAGCCTTCGAAATACTGTCTGTCTGTGCATAGGCAATCACCAGGCTCGACAACATGTTTGCTTCATAAAAATCGGGGTTTCCTGTTTTTCTGCTGGAAACGAGCGCCAGTTTCAAATTGGCAATCCGTTCTTTATTATGTCCTTGTTTTCGGTCATCGGTAGCAGCATTGTAATAGAATGAAACCAAATGTGCATAGCTTTTAATCTGAATGGCCAACGCAATTGCCTCATCACGCTCCGCCTTCGCTTCTTTAAAGAAATCGTTTTGTCCGTAGAGAATGGAGAGCGAATTTTTAGCACTTATAATATTGAAGGTGTCCTTCGCCTTTTGAAAAACAATACTCGCTTCCTGCAGCACTTGTGAAGCTTCCGAAAAATCACCTAAAAAGCTCAAAGTTCCACCCTTGTATAATTTAGCCAACCCTACATATTTCTGATTTTTTGCTGCTACGGCATTGGTTTCGGCCAAATTGTAGTAGGCCACCGAAGTAATATGATCTTCCAAAAAATAAAAACTGTCCGCGCCTTCCAGATAAAACTTGGCAAGGGTGTTTGGGTTGTCCAAAGTCTTGGCACGATCCAGCATCTCGAGAAAAATCCGATTCCCTTCCTGTGGATTTCCTTTTATGTTATTAAAAAAATAAATCCGATTTGCAGTTTGCCAGGTCGCAATGTTAAGTGAATCCAATCGCAAGGCGTAATCCACGGTTTTTTTTACAATCGAATCGCTTTCAAAATTAGTCTCGTAGGCAATATAATTAGACAAACTGTCCAGCCAACGCAGTTTTTCTCCTTGTTGAGACTGTTCAATTTTTTGTTGTAGAGCCTCAATAATTTTTGCTGAAGTATCATCTTGCGCAAAAACCAAAGTATGGATAAGAAACGTAAAAAAAAGTAAGCTTACTTTCATTGAGGATATTAGTTCTTCCCGTAAATATAACTATTTTAGCTTTCCTATTATGGCTAAAACGAAGACCACTTTTTTCTGTCAGAATTGCGGGGCACAATTTGCAAAATGGCAAGGGCAATGTACCTCTTGTAAGGAATGGAATACCATTGCGGAAGAAGTTATTCAAAAAGCTGAAAAAGTAGCCTGGAAATCGGATACCTCCTCTACCCGACGCGTCTCAAAACCACAAAAAATCTCCGAAATATCGGGTCAATCTGAAGCGCGATTGCATACCCAAAACAATGAACTTAACAGAGTTTTGGGTGGCGGATTGGTTCCCGGATCTCTTACCCTATTGGGAGGGGAACCGGGCATTGGCAAAAGCACACTCATGCTTCAAATTGCGTTGCAGTTACCCTATAAAACCCTGTATGTCTCGGGCGAAGAAAGTGCGCAACAAATTAAAATGCGAGCAGAACGTATTTATCCCGATGCTTCCAATTGTTATATTTTAACCGAAACGAATACGCAACATATATTCAGGCAAATTGAAGAAATAGAACCCGACATTGTCGTTATCGATTCCATTCAAACACTGCATACCGATGTTATTGAAAGCAGCGCTGGAAGTATTTCGCAAATTCGCGAAACCACAACCGAACTCATCAAATTTGCCAAAGAAACGGCAACGCCGGTAATTCTAATTGGTCATATTACCAAGGACGGAAACATTGCCGGACCTAAAGTGCTCGAGCATATGGTCGATACCGTGCTTCAGTTTGAAGGCGATCGCAATCATATATATCGAATACTTCGGGCAAACAAAAATAGATTTGGCAGTACCAATGAATTAGGAATTTACGAAATGCAAGGCAGCGGATTGCGCGAAGTTTCCAACCCTTCCGAAATATTAATTTCAAAAAACGAAGAAGAACTAAGCGGCACCGCCATTTCAGCAACACTGGAAGGAATGCGCCCGCTGATGATCGAAATTCAGGCGCTGGTTAGTTCGGCAGTGTACGGTACCCCACAACGCAGCGCAACAGGTTACAATGCAAAACGCCTCAATATGATTCTGGCAGTTTTGGAAAAACGCGCCGGATTTAAACTGGGAGCCAAAGATGTTTTCCTGAATATAACAGGAGGTATCACAGTAGACGACCCGGCCATCGATTTGGCAGTGGTAGCAGCCGTATTGTCTTCGAACATAGATGTTGCCATCGATAAGACCATGTGTTTCGCAGCCGAAATTGGATTGGCGGGAGAAGTGCGTCCGGTCCCACGCATCGATCAACGAATTCTGGAAGCAGAAAAGCTGGGTTTCACCACAATTGTGATTTCGAAATACAGTAAAGTTGAACGAAAAGATTACAGCATCGGCATCGTAAAAGTTGCCAAAGTGCACGACATTGTACATCACCTGTTTGGTTAGGTGTCTTACCCCAAACACTCCATTTAACACTTCTTTGGGCTTCAAATAGAGATTGAGCAAGTATCTTTAAGTACTGCTAAACTTCTAACCATGTCCATATTCAAAAAAGTAAAACAAACTATTTCATTATTGCGAAGTGTAGATCTTGATGCTCTGGGTAAAATTTCAGAAAAAATAGACCTTCCTAAAGTGATGGCGTCATTAAACGAGTTGGATGATCGTCAGCTGCAAGGCCTGATGAAAATGTTGAATAGCAAAGCGAAAAAAGGGCAACACAAACTCCCTCCAATAGATGGCGATTTTTACGATTTAAGTCTGAAACTTACTCCCCATCAACGTGAAATTCAGTTAAAGGTGCGGAATTTTATGGAGGATGAAATAAAACCCATCGCCAACGAATATTGGAATAAAGCCGAATTCCCCCATCATATTATTCCTAAAATGGCCGAGCTCAATATTTGTGGTATGGCCTACGAGGGGTATGGATGTCCCAACGAAACCTTTTTAATGGAAGGCATCATGGCAATGGAACTAGCCAGAGTTGACGTATCCATTTCTACCTTTTTCGGGGTGCATAGCGGTTTAGCAATGGGTTCGATCTACCTCTGCGGAAGTGAAGAACAAAAACAAGAATGGCTCCCAAAAATGCAGCGCATGGAGGTTATTGGAGCTTTCGGTCTCACCGAACCCGAAGTGGGGTCCGGCGTAGCAGGTGGTTTGGGAACCACCTGTAGAAAAGAAGGAGATAGCTGGGTGCTCAACGGACAAAAAAAATGGATTGGAAACGCAACTTTTAGTGATGTGACTGTAATTTGGGCACGAGATGAAGAGAGCAACAATGTAAAAGGCTTTTTGGTTCGCAAAGGAAATCCCGGTTTCAAAGCCGAAAAAATGGAAAACAAAATGGCGTTGCGAACCGTGCAAAATGCCCTGATCACAATGGAAGATTGCAAAGTGCCCGAAAGTGATCGCCTTCAAAAATGCGACAGTTTTAAAGACACTGCCAAAGTCCTTAAAATGACTCGTGCAGCGGTTGCCTGGCAGGCTGTAGGATGTGCAAGAGGTGCATACGAAAGCGCCTTAAAATACACCAAGAAAAGAGAGCAGTTTGGGCGACCCATTGCGAGTTTTCAGCTTATTCAGAATCATTTGGTCGAAATGGTTGCCAATCTCACGGCCATGCAAACCATGTGTTTCCGGCTCTCCGAATTACAGGATGCCGATTTGTTAACTGATGAGCACGCGTCTCTCGCCAAGGTGTTTTGCAGTATGCGCACCCGCGATGTTGTGAGTAGAGCTCGTGAAGTCATGGGAGGAAACGGGATTCTACTGGAATATGATGTCGCCAGATTTGTTGCCGATGCCGAAGCTATTTACAGTTATGAAGGCACCAAGGAAATCAACTCTCTCATTGTTGGCAGGGCAATTACCGGATACAGTGCTTTTGTAAATTAGGATTTCTTACGGTGCCGGATTTGGAATTTCACTATGAACCGCATTGATCTCCTTTAAAATTTCTTCGGAAAGGGTCACGTGTACACTTTCAATATTCTCTGAAAGTTGATCTAAAGTAGTGGCTCCAATAATGGTTGAAGTCACAAACGGTTGCTGTCTTACAAAGGCCAACGCCATCTGAGGTAGACTAAGGTTGTGTTTTTTGGCTATCTCGTAGTATTTTGATGTTGCTTCAAAAGAAGCCTTTCCCTGGTATCTTGAATAGTTTGGGAATAACGTAACCCGTGCATTTTCAGGTTTTGCACCGTTGAGATACTTTCCGGACAATTGCCCGAAAGCCAGCGGAGAATAAGGTAAATAGCCTATGTTTTCTCTTAGCAATACTTCTGAAAGACCTGCTTCATCTCTTCTGTTTAAGAGATTATACGAATTCTGTACGGAAATCATTTTGGTTTTACCCTTTCGAGCCTCTTCCATATACCGCATCACACCCCATGGGGTTTCGTTGGACAAACCAATATGTCGAATCTTTCCTTGCCTTACAAAATCTTCCAGCCTGTCAATAACTTCAGCAATATTATCTTCCCATTTTCCATTGTGTTTGTACTCCCTAGTACCAAAAATGTTCACCCCTCTTTCCGGCCAATGTAATTGATACAGATCCAGGTAATCGGTTTGTAGACGTTCTAAACTTTTATGAATAGCATCGGTCAGCGCCTCCTTACTGAAGTCGAGATTTTTGCGAATATGCTCAAAAAAGCGATTGGGTCCCGTAATTTTTGAGGTTAAAATTATCTTGTCTCTATTTCCGGTTTTTGCAAGCCAGCTTCCAATAATACGCTCTGTGCTGCCCTGTGTCTTCGGATTTCCGGGAACCGAATACATCTCGGCGGTATCTACAAAATTAATTCCTTTTTCGAGTGCGAGATCCAACTGTGCATGTCCTTCGGCTTCAGAATTTTGCTGTCCCCAGGTCATGGTGCCGAGGCATATCTTACTAACTTCAAGGGTGGTATTGGGTAATTGTGTGTATTTCATAAATTGCTTTTAAGCTTATGTAGTTGTCTATTTAAACTTGTGCCTTTAATAAAGACAACCCCTCAGCCTTTCGGCAGCCCCCTTTAAAATGGGGAGCGAATGTCTAGGATTTCATAAGGATGAGTATCGTAATAAATTATAATTCGTTTAATAATTTTGAAATCTCGTCCAGTTTTGGGGTGAGAATGACTTCAATTCTTCGGTTTTTTGCCTTTCCTTCGGCTGTACTGTTGGGTGCAATTGGTGCAAATTCTCCCCGACCGGCGGCAGTAAGATTGTCTTTTGGGATTCCCTGATTTTCAGTTAAAATAGAAACAATGGCAGTAGCCCGTTTTGTGGAAAGATCCCAGTTATCGGAAATATTTCCGCTACCGCCATAGGGAACGTTGTCTGTATGTCCTTCTATAAGTACTGCAATTTCTTTGTTTTGAGCGAGTACACTTCCCAAAGCGACAACAGCTTCTCTCCCCCTCGTATTTACTGCCCAGCTTCCACTATCGAATAACAATTTATTTTCCATAGAAACATATACCTTGCCATCGCGTTGTTCTACGGTTAGCCCATTGCCTTCAAAATTGGTGAGTGCTGCGGAAATCGCGTCTTTTAAAGCTTTCATTTTAGCATCTTTGGAAGCAATTATTCCTTCCAGTTCTTCTACTCTTTGCGACCTCGATACCAAATCTCTTTTCAGCTTTTCAAGACGTTCGTTCTCAAGAGCCAATGCTTTTTCTTTGGCTTCCAACTGAGTTAAGAGTTTTCTATTCAGTTCCAAGTTTTCAGTCAGCGCCGAAGAACTATTCGCCTCCAGAGCGTCGTAAGAATCTTTCAGACGTGTATAGTTACTTTCGGCCGCTGCCAGTTCCATCGCCAAACGGCTTTTTTCAGCATTTAATTTTTCGATTTCTTCCCTAAGGTTGGCTACCGTAAATTTATCGCCATTCCCTTCAGAACCATCCAATTGTGCCATTAACGCTTCGTTTTCGGCTTTAAGTACATCGTATTTACTTTTTAAATCGTCGTAAATTTTTGAGGAAACACAAGAAGTTAAGAGACTTGCAAGTGCAATTCCGAAGGCAATTTTCTGAAACATCAATTTCATAGTAGGTTTGTTTTATTTGATAAAAAATTCCATGGTGTAATCTTCGTATTCGGGTTGGGATATCCCGTCTGCATAATATATATTTTCTTTTTCTGTATATCGGTCACGATACGTTTTGTTTATCTTTTTATGTATTTCTAAACCCGGTCCTATTTTTTCACCAATCACATCAATAATAGTGTCTCCATATTTTAATTGACCAGTTCCTGTTTCTAAAAATGCGGTATACCAGCTGCGTTCACTCTTGTTCCAACTTCTGGCAAAAACACGTCCTTCTACCGCAACCACCCAAATTTCGAGAAAGGTAGTACGGGTTATACCACCTTTTATTTCGGTATAATTATGCTCTTTTAAATGGTTATAGAACTCGGTAGGAAACCCCATTAAAATTCAAATTCTACCAGCAACGGACAATGATCACTGTGCATGGCATCGGGTAATATAACGGCTCGTTTCAGGTTTTCTTGTAACGGAAGCGCCACCATATTATAATCGATACGCCAACCTTTGTTATTTGCTCTGGAATTTGCTCTGTAACTCCACCAGGTATAATGATGCGGATCCTTATTAAAATGACGGAAGGAATCTATAAATCCGCTGTTCATAAAACTCCCAATCCATGCACGCTCCACAGGCAAAAACCCGGAAACCGTCGCGTTGCGAACGGGATCGTGTATGTCGATTGCCTCGTGACAAATATTGTAATCGCCGCAAATCACCAGGTTGGGAATTTTAATTTTTAGATTGTCTATGTACTTTTGAAATTGCGCCATATAGTCCAATTTGTGATCCAAACGCGCAATATTGGTTCCACTGGGTAAGTACAAACTCATTATCGAAATGTTATCGAAATCTACCCTAATATTACGGCCTTCGAAGTCCATAGAAGGAATTCCTGTCCCGTATTCTATATGATTGGGCTTCGTTTTTGAAAAAATTGCAACTCCACTGTAGCCTTTTTTTTGTGCTGAAAACCAATAATGATAGGGATATCCTGCATCTTCAATTTGTGAAACATCCACTTGATCGACCATAGCTTTGGTTTCCTGTATACAAATTACGTCGGGATTCGCGGCTTGAAGCCATGCCACAAACCCTTTATTCATTGCGGCACGAATGCCATTTACGTTGTAAGAGATAATCTTCATAAAAGCAGTTTTCTTTAAGCGCTACTAAATTAAATAACATTGTATTTTTACAGGGAACATCGCCAAAAAGATTTTAAAAAACAATCAACAAAATAAACAGCGCTGTGTTAAGTTGTATACCTAATGAAGATCTATCTTTCCATTTTCTTGCTTTTTGTGGCCGGTCTTTGCTTTGGACAAGATCTTTCTTCCAACTACCGAAGTAAAAGAGTTGCTGTTAGCGATACCATTGTCGTGGATAGTGTTAGTATCAATGCTTCGAGGTTTCAAATTTTAGACTCAGCCGGCGTCCCCATTGACTCCTTGGGCTATACAGTTGATTTTAAAAAAGCACTGGTCATTTTTTCAGAAAAAATAGCACAATCACAGGACTCCATTACCATAGAATACCTTCGATACCCCAACTTCTTGACAAAAGACTACTACGGATTGGATCCGAAAATTATTGTCGAAAATACCGGAGCCATAGAAAAATTGTATGCGCTTGAGGAAAGTTCGGGGCAACGGGAATATGTCCCCTTCGATGGTTTGCATACCGTTGGAAGCATTTCGAGAGGAGTCACCATAGGTAACAACCAGAATGCCGTGGTAAATTCGGCGCTCGATTTACAAATCACAGGAAAATTAAGCGACAAGGTTTCGCTGCGCGCTTCAATACAGGATGCAAATATTCCCACACAGGAAGGCGGATATTCGCAGAGTCTGGATGAATTCGATCAGATTTTTATAGAACTCTACGGCGATAACTGGAACATTCGTGCGGGAGACGTCGATTTACAAAATACGGATAGTTACTTTGGACGCTTCAATAAAAAAGTACAGGGAATTTCCCTGGGAGGGACTTTTAATCATGAAAACGGAGCCAAAACAAATGCCTTTGCAGCAGGAGCATTGGTAAGAGGTGTTTTTGCCGAAAGTAAATTTACGGGGCAAGAAGGCAATCAAGGGCCCTATAAATTGGTTGGTCCCAACGGTGAACTTTTTATCCTAATAGTTTCAGGAAGTGAGCGTGTTTACGTAAATGGTTTATTGCTGAATCGTGGGGAAAACGAAGATTATGTAATAGACTACAACGCCGGGGAACTCAAATTTAATCCTACTTATCCTATCACTGCGAACATGAGAATTTCGGTGGAATACCAATATACCGATAGAAATTACACCCGATTTATAGGTTATGGAGGTGGCGGATATAGTACCGAAAAATTCGATTTGGGGGTGTATATGTATTCTGAAAGTGATGCTAAAAATCAGCCGCTGCAGCAAAATTTATCGGAAGAACAGGTCGCAATTTTACAGGCTGCAGGAGATAACAGAGATTTTATGACCGCCCCTTCGGCGGTGCCGGACACCTATTCAGAAAATAAAATTCTCTACAAAAAAGAAACAATTTTCGGAGTTACAGCCTTTGTTTTTTCAAACAACCCTGAAGACGAATTGTTCAATGTTCGGTTTTCTCTGGTTGGAGATGGCGTGGGAAATTACGTAATAAGTGACAACAATGCCATCAGCCGTATTTTTGAATATGTCCCTCCCATAAATGGAATCCCTCAAGGTAATTACGAGCCCATCATTCAATTGACGGCACCTACAAAATTGCAAATTGGCGGAGCAACAGGAGGATTTCATCCCACCGAAAAAACCGATATAAATTTTGAGGTTGCAGGAAGTAAACGAGATCTCAACTTATTCTCGAACCTCGATGATGGCAATAACGACGGATTTGCAGGAAGACTTACCGCGAGACAAACCTTAGTTACTACTTCAGATACTCTAAAAGTAGATGGTTTTGCTTCAATGGATTACCTAAATAAAGACTTCAGAAATGTGGAACGGGTATACAATGTAGAGTTTGGTCGGGACTGGAATCTAGTGAATCCTAAGGGGGATCAAAGCTTTGTAGTTTGGGGGGTAGAGGTTTCTCATCCCAAAACCGGTGGCGGACGCTATGAATTTCAGAAATTAGATTATTCTGAAAATTACAGTGGTTCGAGACATGTTGTTGCTTCCAATTTGACATTCGGAAAATTGAGACTTTTTACCAATGGCAGTTATTTGAAAGGAACCGGAGATTCGTTAGATTCGAAATTTTTCAGAATACACAACACAGCTGTGTACGGGATGAAAAAATCCTGGGTAGGCGCTAAAGTGAGTTTGGAAGACAATAAGGTGCGTGCAGTACGCGACGATAGTTTAATTCCTGTTAGTCAGAAGTACAATGCCTATGAAGCTTTTACCGGAATTGGGGACAGTACTAAGGTATTTGTAGAAGTAGGGTATCGATTTCAAACCAACGACAGCGTGCGAAATACATTACTTCAAAAAGTGAATAGTTCGAATACCTATTTTCTAAAATCACGCCTTGTGAACAGTGAGAACGCACAACTTTCGCTTTTTGCAAACTATCGTGTTCTAAAAGATGAGGATGGAACAGACGAGGATGAAAAGTCGCTAAATTCCAGGATATTGTACAATCAGAGTGTCTTAAAAGGCGGCATTAGCTTTACTACTGCCGTTTCAACAAATAATGGAGTTATTCCGCAGCAAGAGTTTACCTATGTAAAGGTGGAACCCGGAGAGGGTATTTTCACTTGGATTGATTATGACAATGATGGGATTCAGGCTTTGGAAGAATTTGAAATTGCCCAGTTTCAGGACGAAGCCGAGTACGTTCGTATTCTATTGCCCAATCAGGTGTTTCTAAAAATAAGGGAGAATAAATTCAGTCAGATTGTGACAATAAACCCAAAAACCTGGGAGAATGCCGCAGGATTTAAAAAGTTTCTGTCTCATTTTTACAATCAGACATCCTATGTTCTGGACCGAAAGGTTAGGCGTAAGAACGATGCATTTAATATAAATCCATTTGAAGATGGCGGAGAAGACCAGCTGGGATTGGTATTGAATTTCAGAAATGCATTGTTTTTTAACCGAGGGAAGCAAAAATATACAACCAGCTACACCTATATTTCTACGTCCAGTGATAATTTGTTGTCTTTGGGATTACAAAAAAATGAATTGAAAAGTCATCAGGGTAATTTCAATCATAAGTTTTGGGAAAGTTGGCTTATTAATCTTAAAGGTGCTCTAGGGACGAACGAAAGTCTTTCGGAAAATTTTGCAGCACGTAATTATAATTTAGAGAGTTATGAGGCGGAGCCTAAACTTTCATATCTCTTAAATTCGCAAACCCGCTTCGATGTGTTTTACGGCTTTCTACACGAAGACAATACTTTGGGAGAAATGGAACAATTGGATCAACAGAGAATAGGCTTTTCCTTTGCCTACAGCAATGTTCAGAAAATCTCCTTACATGGAGAGTTTAACTACATCGATAATACTTTCGTGGGTAGTTCTTTCTCTCCGGTGGCATATCAAATGCTCGAGGGATTACAACCGGGTACGAATTTTACCTGGAATTTGTTACTTCAGAAAAGAATTACCAAATATTTGGATGCCAATCTTTCTTACTTCGGAAGGAAGAGTAAAAACACACAAACCATACACACGGGAAGCATACAACTTCGGGCGTTTTTCTAGTAAAAAAAAAGGTCCTCAATTACTTGAGAACCTTTTTTCAAAATTATTTCAGAAAAACTATTTTACAATAATTTTTGCAGTTTTAAATGTATTGGTAGCTCTGTTACCAATTTTAACTAAATAAACACCTGAAGCGGCATACGACATATCTAACTGATAGTTATAGCTGTTTCCTTCTTTTTCTAAATTGTTAAAGGCAAGAGTTTGTCCTAACAAGTTATAAATTCCAATAGAAGCAACACCGTCGAAACTGGTGGTTAATTTAATATCAAACTGATTATTCGGTAACGAAGTTACAACAAGGTCAGCCTCAGAAATAGCCACATCTTCAACAGATAATACTCCATCGATAGTTACGGTATAATCGTGAGTTGTTCCATACTGCATGGAGTCACAAGGATTGTTAAGATCACCTGCGAAACTTGTATCTCCCGCACGAATTCTAAGTCTTCTGTCACCGGAAATAGCTCCAGAAGGAATCGTAAAGTTGATATTTACATCTACTCCATCGGGGTTGATTACCTCGTCGGTAAATAAGCGCTCACTTGCTTCGAAAGTACCATTGTTGTTGAAATCAATCCACATAGTAGCTAATTCGTCAACAGTATCGTAACCGGTTTGCACAGTCAATGTATAAGTAACTCCATCCTCTAAAGTAGTACTCATGGAGGTGAAATCATCGTAACCTGTTCCACAAGGAATAGGATCATTAGTAATGGTTTCCAACACAAACTTAGTGATACCATCTCCAAATGTACAGTCACTTGGTGGCTGGCAATATACCAGTCCATTCATCACTGTCTTAGATGCAGGGTCATTCGCCGGGTTTGTATCACCTGCCAAATTTGTTCTGGCATCGATAACATAGGTTCCCGGTGCAGACAAATCTGCTGTCGTTGCAAAGGTGTACTGTACAGTTACTCCCGGCGCGATAGTTCCGCTGTAGTTTTCTACCACAGGAGTTCCACCATCAATTTGATATTGTACTGCCGGATTGGTAATACCGTTGATTCCGAAGTTTCTTATAGAAATTACAATATCTTCAGCAGCACCTAATATTCCTGTATCCGGATCGTCAATGGAAGTTACCCCAATATCATCAACTGCGGTATTAGGCGCAAGTTGAAAGCTTCCAACTACTCCTTTTCTTCCACTGTTCATATATTCATTGATAAACCAAAAAGTTTGGTCGTCGGCCGGATCGATATCGATTTTACTGTAGTCACCATATCTTAATCCAGGGATATTGGCATTACCATTTGCAATTACCTCTTCTATTACCGTCATAGTATTAATAGGATCTGTTGCAAATCTTCCTGTATAGTAAGAACTAACTCGTACTGTAGATGGTGTCGTTGGTCCGGACATAGAAGAGTATCCCATCCCAATATTACCTACTCCGTCCATAATTAAACTTGCATGCCATGCATGTCTACCATCGGGAGCAGTATAAGTTCCTTCCTGAAATAATGTCCAAGGTAGGTTGTCACCTGGTTGACGAAACTCGAACCAACGAACTCCTGCCAATTCACCGGCAGTAGCGTCAGTATCAACTACAAAATTGAATACTGCTGAGTTATGCGTACCAAACTTTCTAAATTGAGCTTGATTCATTATAGTGGCTTGAAGCGCATCAATTGCAACTCCACCACCCGGCTGAGTTAGGTTTGAAAAGCTACCTCCATCAAATACCGAGATAAACGGAGTTGTTGGAATTTGAGTAGCTGCTGAAATTGTAGAACTACCGGGAGTAACCCAGTTTACATCCAATTTCCATACTTTAACGTGATCTGTAGCAACACCACCCCAAGCATCATCTTGAAGATACACAATGGTAGCTCCACCTGCCGCAGGCATTGTATCATCACTTACATTTAATACCTGAGGGCTGTAAAATCCACTGGTAACAATTCCGGGTAGGTTGAAACCTAGAATTTGAGCTGCAGGATTACCAACAAGCATTTGAGCTCTTTCCATTGCCCATACTTTGTTCGCAGAACCTGTATTATCTGTTAAGTAATAACCATCACTCCAAACCGATAATTTTTGATAATCGTTGATAGAACCAATGTTATATACATACCAACCGTCGTTAATAGGATCCGGTCCATCAGAAACTGCAATTTGAGCTCCAGCGCCCAGGAAGGAAACTACCCATCTGTTAGCAGCACTGTCATACGATACAGTTAAATCACAACATCCCCCTGAAGGAAAAATAGCAGGATTAGGAGCCGTTTGTCCAAGCATTACATTCCCAGATTTATCGTAAATAGTAAACCCGGTATTAAACACTACAAATACGTGGTTTGGACCAATTGCCAAATCAGGATCTGTAGGTTGAGAGTTCGACGAATATGCATCAAAAACCAGAAGTGGTGGCATTGTTCTAAAGCTCTGTTCCATTTCATGTCTATTTCTTACAAAATAGTCATCCTGAGTTTGCTTGTCTTTACCAATAATTGTTTTATTTCCCAAGGATCTTCGGTCTCTCGCCTCAGTAAAGTTATTATTAGGTGCAGGCGTAATTTCGTTCATTCTCGAAGCAATGGATGGTACGTGTACCATGGAGGTAACTGTTCCAACATAGTTTGCCTTTGTTTCGACATTTGCTGTTAATTCTTGTTGCGCGCTCATTCCTAAACTAACTAGGAACAACAGCGAAAGAAATGTGTAAATTAATTTCATGGAAATAGTTTTTGGTTATAATATTAAATTAAGTCATTAAAAATACTACCAATTCTTCAAATAACAAGAAAATTTCTCATTAAAATTAGAAATTACACGTTTGAAAATCAGTTGGCTATCACGATAAATTCCTACAAAATTTATAGAGTAATTAGCCCCGTTTTGAAGCAGATAAAAATAAATCAGGTGAAGCTGTATCGTAAACGGCACATTATTTGTATTTTAACATTATCTAACACTAATAAAATCATTATGACATTTTTTAAAACCTCAGTAGCAATTGTTTCATTGGCAATTTTTTCTTATTGTTCTTCTACAAAGACGAATACCAATGACAGTACATTATCTAATACGCCTTCGGCAAGTGAATTAAGCAAGGAGTCTCAAAAAATGCTGGATGCCGGGTTTAAAAGAGCCACTATAGTAGCATCTGCTGTTGAAGGAGATTGTCCTTATACCCTACAAATGGTAGAAGATAACAATGCCCTATTGGATCCTATTAATCTTGAGGAAACCTATAAATCCAATGGCATGAAAGTTTGGGTTATCTATAACGGACTTCGAATGATGAATCGTTGTGAAAAAGCAAATCCTGTAAGCATTCAGGATATACGAAAGAGAGCGGAATAAATTCCGCTCTTTTTTTACTGTTTTATTTTTGAAGCCAGGCTTTAAACGAAATACTCTCCTGTATTTTTTCTGAAATTTCAGAAATTGCGATACGTTCCTGCTCCATGGTATCTCTGTACCTAATCGTTACCGTATTATCATCCTTAGTTTGATGGTCTACGGTAATACAGAAAGGCGTTCCTGCAGCATCTTGTCTGCGATATCTTCGGCCAACTGCATCTTTTTCATCATAACTCACATTGTAATCCCATTGTAGTTCGTCGATAATGGATTGCGCTATTTCCGGCAAGCCATCTTTCTTTACCAGGGGTAAAACCGCTGCTTTAACAGGTGCCAAAATAGAAGGAATTTTAAGGACAATCCGTGAGCTTCCATCCTCTAATGTTTCTTCCACCAACGAATGACTCAATACAGCAAGAAACATTCTGTCAAGACCAATGGAAGTTTCCACCACATAGGGAGTGTAGTTTTTGTTGAGCTCGGGATCGAAAAATTGTAATTTCTTTCCACTGAATTCTTCGTGTGCCTTTAAATCGAAATCGGTTCGGGAATGAATTCCTTCCAATTCCTTAAATCCGAAGGGAAAATTAAACTCTATATCGGCCGCGGCATTGGCGTAATGCGCCAATTTCTCGTGATCGTGAAAACGATAATTTTCTGCACCCATTCCTAAGGAAAGATGCCAATTGAGGCGGGTTTCCTTCCAGTATTCGTACCATTTCATTTCATCTCCGGGACGGACAAAAAACTGCATTTCCATTTGCTCGAACTCTCGCATCCGGAAGATAAACTGTCTCGCGACAATTTCATTTCGGAAAGCCTTTCCTGTTTGTGCAATTCCGAAGGGAATTTTCATACGTCCACTTTTTTGAACATTCAGAAAATTTACAAATATTCCCTGGGCTGTTTCAGGACGTAAATACAGGTCCATTGCACTATCTGCCGAAGCTCCCAGTTTGGTGCCAAACATTAGATTGAATTGTCGTACATCGGTCCAATTTTTGCTTCCTGTGTCCGGATCGGCAATCTCCAATTCTTCAATAAGCGCCTTTACATCGGCTAAATTTTCAGATTCGAGAGAACGTGCCATACGTTCCAGAATCGTCTTTTGTTCGGTTTTGTATCTAATTACGCGTTCGTTGGTTGCAACAAACTGTGCTTCATCAAAACTATCGCCAAATCGTTTTTTTGCCTTCTCAATTTCTTTTTCAGCTTTCTGGTTTAGTTTTTCGGCATAGTCTTCAATTAAGACATCGGCGCGATATCTCTTTTTAGAATCCTTATTATCAATTAAGGGGTCATTAAACGCATCGACGTGACCGGAAGCCTTCCACGTAGTTGGATGCATTAAAATAGCGGCATCGATACCCACAATATTCTGATGCATATACACCATGCTGCGCCACCAATACTCGCGTATGTTCTTTTTTAATTCTACTCCGTTTTGAGCATAATCGTACACGGCGCTAAGTCCGTCGTAAATTTCGCTGGATGCAAAGATATATCCATACTCTTTTGAATGGGAGATAACCTTCTTAAAATGATCTTCGTTGTTTGCCATGGCGCAAAAATAAAAAAACCGCTACGATAACATCACAGCGGTTTCACTTTTTTAAATCATTTTTTTTATTTCAACTCCATCGTCGTAGTAGCAACTTGCTTTCCACCGTCGAATACATTGATAATATATCTACCTTCAATTAGGTCTTCTTCTTTGGCATCAACCAATACACATACGTCCAGTTCTTCATTTTCGTAGAAGACTTTAGTTGTAGCACTATAGTTAAGCACCTTGTCTTCTAGCTGAAGCCGTCCTTTTTCACCCAATAAATTATTCTTAGGATTAATTACCTGAATATAAAGAGTTCTGTCTCCTTTTTCAGCAATAGGATTAGGAGTCAATGTAAAACAAGATCTAACCTTGTCTGCACGACTGGAACGTCTTGTGTCTACAACTTTACCGCTGCTTCTTACAATCACAGCTTCACCACGAAGATCGATTGCATTCACAATAGATCCTTTTTTAATGGTTTCTGCCATAGCAACGTTTTTCTGATTTACCGAATCTACTACCTTAATAGTATTGGTTAAAACCACATTGGTGCTGTCACGCTCAATAGCAAGCATTTGGTTAGCAGCTATTAAACTATCGGCTCTTTTAAACAATAATTTACGCTCAGCTTTTAGTCTTCCAACCTCAACCTTGTAGCGCTCAATTAAACCAATGTTAGCTTCCATTCCTTTAACCGAATCCAATAAAAGTTCAATTCGCTCGCGTGCTGCCAACAAATCTTTGTCCTTTAATTCGTTGTCTTGAATGATCTCATCGTAATTAGCAATAAGTTCTTCCAGTTCGTCTTGGATTTCTACTTTTTGTTTCTCAAGACCGGTTACCGTATTTTTACTATCATTATATAGTGTTACGGTATACACGGCTAATGCGATTAACAATGCAGAAAGTACTCCAATTAATACTTTAAATTTTGTACTGTTATTCTCTGTACTCATAATAGTTTTATGTTATAATAGATTTAGACTGCTAAAGTACTGCGAGATATCACACCGAAACGTTTACAAAATGGTAAAAAATGGAAAATTATATTAAATTATGTTAAATATCTTGTTTCCAAAGGTTTGTCCGAGTTGTAAAAACGTGCTGTTAAAAGCCGAAAAAACACTCTGTATGTCCTGTGTACACCGGCTTCCGCTAATTTGCCATCACCGAAATAACAACCCGGCCATGAAAAATATTTTTTATGGTCGGGTTGAGGTCGAAATGGCCACAGCTGTGCTTCAATTTCAAAAAAAAGGAATGACACAGGAAATTTTACACAATTTAAAGTACAAAGGACAAAAGGATATAAGTTCGTTCTTCGGGAAATGGCTGGGTGCCGAATTAGCCGAAATTACTGCATATCAATCTATAGATTTGGTACTCCCGGTTCCGCTGCATAAACAAAAACTGAAGCAGAGAGGCTACAATCAAGTGAGTGGTTTTGGAAAGGAAATTGCAGCCGCACTTAACGTCCCTTTTCGGGAAGATATTTTACTGAAAATCTCCAAAACAAACTCACAGGTTTTTAAACAGCGACTTACACGATTTGAAGCTGAAGCAATATTTACGGTTCAAAAACCCGAAGCTGTGACCAATAAACATATCCTGTTGGTCGACGACATTGTGACAACCGGTGCTACACTGGAAAATTGTGCGCTTCAATTACTTCAAAACACAAATGCGAAATTGAGCCTCGCCACTATTGCCATCGCATAAAAAACCCTATTTTTGTGATTCCGTAATTTCAACTTCGTGAAACACCGCTTATTATATATTCCAATCGCTGTATTGTTCTTGTTATCCTTTGTGGATTGTGCCAAAAAAGGGACTCCAACCGGCGGAAAAAAAGATTCGATTCCTCCTGTAATCGTAAAAAGCGTTCCCGAAAATTTCAGCATTAACTTTACCGACACTGAAATTAGAATCTATTTCGATGAATATATTAAGCTGAAAAATCTGCAGACACATCTTATTATATCACCTCCCTTAAAGTATCCTCCTGTAATAACCCCGCTGAGCACTTCAAAGTTTATCAAAATTAAAATACTCGACACACTGCTTCCAAATACAACCTATTCAATCAATTTTGGGCAAAGTATTGTCGATAACAATGAAGAAAATGCGTACGACTATTTTAAATACGTGTTCTCCACGGGTAGCTATATTGATAGTTTAAAACTTTCCGGAAAGCTGAATGACGCCCTGCTATTACGCCCTGAAACTCCAACAACTGTCATGCTGTACGAGGTAAATGAGGCGTTTAAGGATTCCTTAATTTTTTCTGAAAAACCTATGTACATCACTACCACCAGAGATAGTACCAGCACTTTCGAGCTCACCAATTTAAAGGAAGGAAAGTATTTATTGGTAGCGCTGAAAGAACAATCAAACGATTATACATTTCAACCTAAAACCGATAAAATTGGCTTTGTAAACGAGCTAATCACCTTACCAACCGACAGCACCTATACTGTTTCATTATTCAATGAGACTCCCGATTACAAAATTGGCAGACCTAAACATACTTCAAAAAACCATATTGTATTCGGATTTGAAGGCGACCCGGAAGCATTGGACATTGAACTACTGTCTAATGTGCCGGAAGGTTTTTCGGGGAAAACATATCGAGATAGTAAAAGTGATACGCTTCATTATTGGTTTAAACCCACGGTCGAAAATGATTCTTTAGCGTTTGTTGTGAGACATCCTAAAAGTACCGACACCTTAAATGTTCGGATGCGAAATCTGTACAAAGATTCATTATCGGTTAAGTCGCTTAGCTCCGGGACATTAGTGCTTCGGGATACTCTAAAATTAGGCTCAAACACTCCCTTGATTGCTATCGATTCTGAAAAAATTAAAGTCACCGATAAAGATACAGTGGCAATTCCGGCGACAGCCAAGCTAAACTTCAACTACAATATTGTTGAAATCTTTTTTCCGAAAAAAGAAGAACAAACCTATAAAGTACAATTGCTTCCGGGGGCGATAACCGATTTCTATGAAAAGCAAAACGACACTTTAAACTATGGAGTGAGAACCAAAACAACTTCAGATTACGGAACCATTTCACTTACATTAAGTACATCAAAATCTGAAGCCTTACTGGTTCAATTAGTAGATAGTAAGTTTAAAATTGTTGCCGAAAAACGAGTGGCAGCGACAAACAAGGCGTATTTCGATTATGTTTCCCCCGGAACCTACTATATTCGGGTTGTTTTTGACGCAAACAACAACGGAATCTGGGATACCGGTAATTTTTTAAGACGTTTACAACCCGAAAAGATTGTTTATTATCCCGCAAAAATAGAAATGCTGGCCAATTGGAGTCTAAACGAAACTTTTAAGTTAGACTAAACGTATCGCGGTCGTTTAAAAACTGAAGATGTTCACGATTGGATAGAATATGTTCCTTTTCCAGAATAACCGTTTCTACAAATTCCTTTTCGAAGTCCGGCGTTGAGATTTGTGCTCCCAACACATCGTACACCGCCGAGTGCCCCACATATTCATGACCGTTACCGTCCAATCCCACTCGATTTACTCCAATGCAATAACTCATGTTCTCAATGGCACGGGCTTTTAGCAAGGTATCCCAGGCAACAATCCGTTTTACAGGCCAATTTGCAACATACAACAAGACATCGTATGCTTCGGTGTTACGCGCCCAAACCGGAAACCGAAGATCATAACAAATTAAAGGGCAAATTTTAAATCCTTTATAGTTAATAATACATTTTTCAACTCCCGCAGAATAGACTTTATCTTCACCTGCCAACGTAAATGTGTGGCGTTTGTCGTAGGAAGTAAAAGAGCTGTCGGGGAAAACAAAAAACAACCGATTGTAATAATTTCCCGCTTCAGAAATAATAAGACTTCCCGTTATGGCTGTATTGTGTTTTTTAGCTTCAGCAATCATCCATTGAACTGTTGGTCCGTTGGTTTCTTCTGAAAGTCGCTCGGCATGCATCGAAAAACCTGTGGTAAACATTTCGGGAAGCACGATCAGGTCGGTTTTTTCTGAAATTGAATTGAATTTTTCTGAAAATAGTTTCCGATTCGCTACGGGGTTTTCCCAGTGCAAATGACTTTGAATACTCGTAACTGAAAGTTTCTCTTTCATTTATTGATTTTCCAGAATTTGAATAATTTCTTTTGTTCCCTGCATTTGGGCGTGCATTAATGCCGTATTCCCTTTGTCATCCTTTATTTTTGGATCGGCTCCGTGCTTCAGTAATACATTTACAATATCCTTTTTTGCAAAAGTAGCAGCGAAAATTAGTGCTGTTGCACCGTTGTAATTGGTGCTGTTTACATTGGCGCCTTTGTCGATAAGCAATTGTACAATGGAAAGAAACCCTTTAAAACAAACCCCCATGAGAGCAGTATTACCCGATGCATCTTTGGCGTCGATGTCCTGAGGGTGTTTCAGAATTTCTTCGGTAATATCGCCATAGCCATAATAGGTCGACAATAGCAGCGGCGTAGACCCTCGCATATCCTTTTCTTTTACCAAATCGGGCTGTTGCGATAGCAATGACGTTACCGTTTCTAAGTCGTTTGATCTTATAGCATCAAAAAGTAGCATTCTGTATTTTAAAGTTTATAAATTCTGAAACCCTCGCTTTCGCTTTTATTTCAAATCGAAACGATCCAAATCCATTACTTTCGCCCATGCAGCAACAAAATCATTCACAAACTGTACCTTAGCATCGTCGCAGGCATACACTTCGGCAAGCGCTCTTAACTCCGAGTTGGACCCGAAAATTAAATCCACTCGGGTTCCCTTCCATTTAAGTTCTCCTGTTACCCGATCGGTGCCTTCAAAATGATACTGGTCGTCTGAAGTTGCTTTCCATGTAGCTCCCATATCTATAAGATTCACGAAAAAAGCGTTGTTCAAAGTGTCCTTGTCCTTTGTAAATACTCCACAATTAGAGCCGTCACAATTTGTGCTTAGAACTCGCATACCTCCTACAAGCACTGTCATTTCGGGGACTGTAAGTGTCATTAATTGCGCCTTGTCTACTAACATTTCTTCGGCAGCAGTCTTTTGTCCCTTTTTTACATAGTTTCTAAATCCGTCGGCAACAGGTTCCAAATATCCGAACGATTCTACATCGGTTTGTTCCTGTGATGCATCTGTACGCCCGGGATTGAATGGAACTGTTACATTCTGACCGGCATTTCTGGCCGCCTTTTCTACAGCCGCACATCCGCCTAATACAATGATATCGGCCAGAGAAACTTGCTTATTTCCGGATTGATTTTGATTGAATTCCTTTTGAATTTTTTCAAGAGTCTCCAAAACTTTTGATAACTCTGAAGGATTATTTACTTCCCAATATTTTTGTGGTGCCAAACGAATTCGTGCTCCATTGGCCCCTCCACGCATGTCGGAATCTCGATATGTAGATGCCGAAGCCCATGCAGTGGTTACTAATTGTGAAATTGTAAGTCCCGAAGAAAGTAGCGCTTTCTTTAAAGTTGCAACATCCTGATTGTCGATAAGTGCATGAGTTACTTTTGGAATCGGATCCTGCCAGATAAGCTCTTCTGCAGGAACTTCCGGTCCAAGATATCGAGAAATGGGCCCCATGTCACGATGAGTCAATTTGTACCATGCACGTGAAAAAGCATCGGCGAATTCCTTCGGATTTTCATAAAACCGTTTTGAAATCTTTGCGTATGCCGGGTCTTCCCGTAACGAAAGATCGGTTGTAAGCATGATGGGAGTATGACTCTTTGAAGGATCATGTGCGTCGGGAACAATTCCTGCACCTGCTCCGTTCTTCGGTTTCCATTGATGCGCTCCCGCCGGACTTTTTGTAAGTTCCCATTCAAATCCGAATAGATTTTCGAAGAAATTATTACTCCATTTTGTGGGTGTGGTTGTCCACGTACCTTCCAATCCGCTGGTAATTGTGTCGCCTCCCTTTCCTGAGCCAAACGAATTTTTCCAGCCCATACTTTGCAGTTCTATTCCGGCTGCGGCCGGTTCTCTATCCACATATTTTCCTGCATCGGCTGCCCCATGTGTTTTTCCAAAGGTATGACCTCCTGCAATAAGCGCAACGGTCTCTTCGTCGTTCATGGCCATACGGCCAAAAGTCTCTCTAATATCGTGAGCCGCTGCGATGGGATCCGGGTTTCCGTTGGGTCCTTCCGGATTTACATAAATAAGTCCCATTTGCACAGCCGCCAACGGATTTTCAAGATCGCGATCTCCTTCATACCGCTTGTCTCCAAGCCACTCGGCCTCGTTACCCCAGTAAATATCTTGTTCGGGTTCCCAAACATCTTCCCTGCCACCAGCAAAGCCGAAGGTTTTAAAATCCATAGATTCTAAGGCACAGTTACCTGCCAGAATCATTAAATCTGCCCAGGAAAGTTTTTTTCCGTATTTCTTTTTAATAGGCCATAAAAGTAAACGTGCCTTGTCGAGATTTCCATTGTCCGGCCAGCTATTAAGAGGAGCGAAACGCTGACTTCCGGAGCCCGCACCTCCACGACCGTCTCCAATTCGATAGGTGCCGGCGCTATGCCATGCCATTCGAATAAAAAACGGGCCGTAGTGGCCAAAATCTGCCGGCCACCAGTCCTGCGACTTGGTCATTAATTGGTATAAATCGTTTTTAACAGCACTCAGGTTAAGTGTTTTAAACTCCTTTGCGTAGTTGAATCCCTTATTCATGGGATCCGATTTTGAAGAATGTTGTCTTAGAATGTTAAGCTTTAACTGGTTGGGCCACCAATCCCTATTCGATGTACCACCTCCTGCAGTGATATTTTGAGGCCCCCCCATAAAAGGGCATTTAGTGATGTCGCCACCTTCGTTAATTTCCCAGGCTTCGCCATTGTTTTTTGTAGTATCCATAATGTAACTGTTTTAATCTATACAAGGCTAAATTTACCAATAACAAACTGCAAAGCCTAATACTTTAAATTGTATGTTTTAATTTAAGAATTGATAAAATTGATAGTACGTAGTTCCGACTATATAAATAAATTATTTAAGCAGTCATTTAGATGGTGCGCAAAATAGCCGCAGCGGCTTTGAGGGTTGTTTCGGTTTTCGCAAAACACACTCTTATTTGTTTAAAATCTTCCTTGTTTTCGTTGAATACTGAAGTGGGAATGGTCGCTATTTTATTTTCTTTGGTAAGACGTTCAGCAAATGCGATATCGCTTTCCGAAGAAATACCTGAAAAATCCAACAACTGAAAATAAGTTCCTCTCGAGGGAATCATTGTAAATCTTGTATCCTTTAAAAGATCAAGAAAATAATCCCGTTTTTGCTGGTAAAAAGAAGCCAGCCCCAGATAGTTATCTGGATGGCCAAGATAGGTTGCCAATGCTTTCTGAATAGGATGATTTACACAAAAAACATTGTATTGGTGAACCTTCCGAAATTCGCTTGAAAGCGCTTCGGGTGCAAGACAGTATCCTATTTTCCAACCTGTATTATGAAATGTTTTTCCGAAGGAAGCGGTAATAAAACTTCGCTTCGCCAGTTCGGGAAACCTGGCGGCACTTTGATGTAGGTTTCCGTCAAAAATAATATGCTCATATACCTCATCACTTATTACCAACAGATCGTGCTTGACGGCTAAGCGTTCCAACTGCTTCATATCATTTTCAGAGAAAAGCATCCCACTGGGATTATGTGGAGAATTGACAATAATAAGTTTTGTCTTTGTCGTGATTTTTTGTGCAACTTCTTCCCAATTAGGGGCAAATAGGGGTGCCTGAAGCTGAACGGGTATCGTAATCCCTCCAAAAAGTTGAATGGCCGGTTGGTAACAATCGTAGGCCGGGGTGAAAATTAGGACTTCATCACCTATCTTAATGGTAGCCGCTATTGCTGTAAAAATAGCCTGTGTTGCTCCGGCTGTTATTGTAATTTCTGAAGCGGGATTGTAGGTCCTACCATAAGCTGTTGCCACTTTTATTGAAACTTCCTCCCGCAGCATCATATCTCCTGCCATGGGTGCATACTGGTTATGTCCCTCTTTCATAGCTTTCGAAACCAATTCGATGAGCAGAGGATCACTATCAAAATCGGGAAAACCTTGTGAGAGATTTATGGCATTATGCTCTGCCGCCATCTTACTCATAATGGTAAATATCGAGGTGGTAACATCGGGAAGTTTTGAAATAATCATGGTGAGGTCTTAAGTAAGTGATTCATATACAGCATGTCATTATCTGATTTTTTATAAGAATTGTAAGAAAAAACGTATATTGCCTTCCCCAAATGTACTTAACCAATGAAGAAATATTATTATTTCTTGTTGTTTTCTATGTCTCTATTCCCTGCTAGTGGACAAAATACTTTGTTTTTATCGGGAGGAGAGGACACAAAAACACCTCAAAAGAAGGTGCTTTTTCAGAAGCTAATGGACTCATCAATAGTTCATTACAACAATGGAGATTACCGAAAAGATCTTGCCTTAAATTTTAAGCTGTTAAAATTGGCATTCGAAATAGATGAGCCATACTATATTCACAAGGGGTATCGAAATCTGGCGTACGACTATCTGGTTCTGGGCGACACTTTGTTGGCCAAAGAAAGTTTCAACAAATCTGAGCAACAAGCAAGGCTATCTAATAATGATACCGCGACCGCACTCACCTATATGGATTTGGCTAATATTTATTCCGTAAATAGAGATAGTATTGCGAAGGCATTCGACTATCACGATAAATCCATCAAACTTTTTGAAACCATAAAAGATTCGGTAGGATTGGCCAAAGCCCATTATAATTTGATACTCACTGCTATTGAAAACAAGGAATTTAATACAGCCTATACACATATTATTAAGGCGAGAAAGTTTATTAATCATGGTGATCCTGCATATTCAGCGGCCTTAGATAACTTAATGGGGCAATACCATTATCTGAAGGAAAATTTTGAAACGGCCAATTTGTATTTCAGAAAGGCTATTACAGCTGCCGAAATAGAAGGCCATGTGTTGGTGTTGGAGGAGGCCTATTACGATTATAGTGAGAGTTTATTTGCACAGAAAAATTATAAGGCTGCCTTCGATGCAAAAACGAAATATGAAGAATATCTTAGTATCAATCAGCAGAAGATAATATCCAGTGATGTTGAATCCATCTCTGCCAGTTATCAGGTAGAAGAATACCGAAAAGATGTAGCGGAAGCCGAAACTCAGTATCAACTTCAAAACGAAATCATAAATAGCAAGAGCAGACTAAACACGATTTTAATCATTGGCCTTTCTTGTTTTCTAATACTATTTGTCACCTTGTTTTTTGCCTACAGAAATAGAAAACATCTGGTAAAAGAGCTAAAATTTAAAAATAAAGAATATCTCAGAGCCAAAGAGGAGACCGAAAGGTTATCCAAGGCCAAAGGGAAGTTCTTTTCTACTGTAAGTCATGAATTGCGCACCCCACTGTATGGTGTTATTGGATTAACGACAATCCTCCTTGAAGACAAATCGCTCAAGAGTCATTTAAATGATTTGAAATCACTAAAGTTTTCGGCAGATTATCTGCTTGCGTTAATAAACGATGTGCTTCAGATAAATAAAATAGACTCCAATACCATCGAAAACGAGCAAACAACATTCAGTTTGAGAGAACTTACTAAAAAGATTGTATCGTCCTTCGAGTATATGCGTATTCAAAACAACAATGAAATACACATTCATATATCCGATTCGGTGCCGGAGTTTATTCACGGGAACTCGGTGCGATTGTCGCAGGTTTTAATGAATTTAATAGGAAATGCCTGTAAGTTTACTGAAGACGGAAATATTTATATTATTGCCGAAACCACCAAAAATACCCCGGACAAAACTGCTATAAAATTCTATATTCGAGATACCGGAATGGGAATTCCATACGAAAAACAACAAAATATCTTCGAAGAATTTTCACAGTTAGACAATCACAACTACAAATATCAAGGTACCGGACTGGGTCTTCCCATTGTGAAAAAGCTACTACAACTGGACAATGCCGATATCACATTAAAAAGTGATCCGGGTAAGGGGTCTTTGTTCTCTTTCACCCTCGAATACGATGTCGTTGCTGAAAAACAAAACTCCGAAATTCCTGTGTTTTTAGACACTTCGTTGCTAAAAGGTAAAAAGATTCTTGTAGCCGAAGACAACCGAATTAACCAAACTGTTACCAAAAAGATTCTGGAGAAAAATGACATGAGTTGTGTGATTGCTGAAAATGGTGCCATCGCAGTAGAAAAAGCACAATCTGAAGTGTTCGACCTTATTTTAATGGATATAAACATGCCTGTAATGAATGGTATTTCGGCGGCAAATCAAATTAGGACTTTCAATGCTACTGTCCCAATTCTAGCGTTAACAGCAGTTGAAATTGAGGAAATACGTCAGAACATTTTCGAATCGGGGATGAACGATATCATCGTAAAGCCCTACGATGTTACCAAATTTATACAAACGCTTTCAAAAAATCTATCTGAAACACCCAAAGTTCAAGACAAGGTTATAAAGCTACGCGCTATTTAAATTACGCTTTCAAACTGGCACTCAAATATTCCCGGTTCATACGGGCAATATTCTCCAATGAAATTCCTTTTGGGCATTCAATTTCACAGGCACCTGTATTCGTACAATTTCCAAAACCTTCTTTGTCCATTTGCTCCACCATATTGAGTACCCTTTCCGTGGCTTCAATACGTCCTTGAGGTAATAGCGCATATTGTGAAACTTTTGCGCCAACAAATAGCATCGCAGAAGCATTTTTACAGGCTGCTACACAGGCTCCGCAACCAATACAGGTTGCAGCATCCATGGCTTCGTCTGCGGCGTCTTTTGGAATTGGGATGGCATTGGCGTCTTGGGTATTCCCTGAAGTATTTACCGAGATATAACCTCCCGCCTGCTGAATACGTTCAAAAGCAGTTCTATCTACCACCAAATCCTTTATCACGGGAAAAGCTCTGGCTCTAAAAGGTTCTATAACTATAGTGTCTCCGTCCTTAAACATTCGCATGTGTAACTGACAGGTAGTTACCCCTCTGTCCGGACCGTGAGGCTCGCCGTTAATTTGCATAGAACACATTCCGCAGATTCCTTCACGACAATCGTGATCGAAGGCTACGGGGTCTTCATTGCTGTTTACAAGCTGCTCGTTGAGAACGTCCATCATTTCCAAAAAAGACATATGTTCCGAAATTTCGGTAACGTTATAAGAGACCATCTTTCCTTTGGACGCTCCGTCTTTTTGTCTCCAGATTTTTAATGTAAGATTCATACCTAGTTAGGTTTTAGTAAAGAGGAAATAGCGATAAGGGTATTATTTCATTTCCAATTTTTTTATCAATGAGTTTAGCATTTTACTAATCTCAACAATTAATTTTTCAATCTCCATGCAATCAGTAATATATTTTAACTCGACTGCAATTAACAATTGCGTTTCCAATTCGAACAAAGAACCTCTTGCCGTTCTTAGAAACTGAATATAATTTTTTGCCGTATTTCTTCCCCATCCTTCAGCAATATTTGAAGGAATGGAAACAGCAGCTCTGTTCATTTGACTTATCAAACCAAACTTTTCATCCTGAGGAAAGCTTGCTGTACACTCATAAATTAATTTCACCAGAGAAATAGATTTCTGCCAGACAATCAACTCTTTGTATGACGAAATACTACCCATTAATCTTTCTTTTCCCTATTCCCTATTCCCTAATTACTTATAAGACCGTTGTTTCAACTCAATATCTTTAAACTCCAGGTCTTCTTTGTGTAAAACTGCAGCTCCCGGTTCTCCTTTATACTCCCAAGCGGCTACAAAGGCATATTCTTCGTCATTTCGTTTGGCCTCTCCTTTTTGTTCCCCATCGGTTTCAACAGATTCCTCTCTGAAATGACCTCCACAGGATTCTTCCCGCATCAAGGCATCCTTGGCAAACAACTCTCCCAATTCGAGGAAATCGGCTACTCGACCTGCCTTTTCCAGTTCGGGATTCATTTCATTTGCACTTCCCGGAACCTTTACATTCTTCCAAAAATCTTCTCGCAGCGCTTTAATTTCGGTCATTGCTTCAGTTAAGCCTTTGGCATTTCGCGCCATTCCAACCTTGTCCCACATAATTTTTCCGAGTAATTTGTGATAATGGTCTACAGAATGAGTTCCCTTATTATTTACAAAGAAATCTATCTTGTCTTTTACTTCCTTTTCGGCTGCATCAAATTCCGGTGTGTTGGTTGGAATCTTTCCGGTACGAATATCGTGCGATAAATAGTCACCAATAGTATAAGGCAACACAAAATACCCGTCGGCCAACCCCTGCATCAAAGCTGAAGCCCCTAATCGGTTTGCTCCATGATCTGAAAAGTTGGCTTCTCCAATACAATACAACCCTTCCACGGTTGTCATTAGGTTGTAATCTACCCAAACACCTCCCATGGTGTAGTGCGTTGCAGGATAGATCATCATGGGTGTTTTATACGGATTCTGATCTACAATTTTTTCATACATCTGAAAAAGGTTACCGTACTTTTCTTCTACAACGGCTTCGCCTAATTCTAAAATTTTTTCTTCCGAAGCATCTTCAAGATGCAGCAATTTAGCCTTTTCTGTTCCGTAGCGTTTTATCGCCGCTTTAAAGTCTAAATACACAGCTTCTCCCGTCGCATTTACTCCAAATCCGGCATCGCAACGCTCTTTTGCGGCTCTGGAAGCCACATCACGAGGCACAAGGTTTCCGAAGGCAGGATAACGACGCTCCAGATAATAATCTCTGTTTTCTTCCGAAATTTCTGTCGGTTTTAATTTTCCTTCCCGAATTGCCATTACATCTTCCATCCGTTTTGGCACCCAGATACGGCCGTCATTCCGAAGCGATTCAGACATCAACGTTAATTTAGACTGATAATCTCCAGATCGTGGAATACAGGTGGGGTGAATTTGAGTATAGCACGGATTGGCGAAAAAAGCACCTTTTTTATGAATTTTCCAGGCTGCCGTGGCGTTCGACCCCATTGCATTTGTAGAAAGGTAATACACATTCCCATAACCTCCCGAAGCAATTACCACAGCATGTGCCGAATGTCTTTCAATTTCGCCGGTGATTAAATTGCGGGCGATAATTCCTCTGGCTTTTCCGTCAATCTTCACAACGTCCAACATCTCATGTCTATTGAACATCTGAATTTTTCCGCGGGCAATCTGCCGATTCATCGCAGAATAGGCTCCCAACAACAATTGCTGACCCGTTTGACCTTTCGCATAGAAAGTACGAGACACCAATACGCCTCCAAACGAACGATTGTCGAGTAATCCTCCGTAATCTCGGGCAAAAGGAACTCCCTGAGCCACACATTGATCAATAATATTTGCCGAAACCTCAGCCAAACGATGCACATTAGCTTCCCGAGAACGATAATCTCCTCCTTTTACAGTGTCGTAAAAAAGACGGAATACCGAATCGCCATCCCCCTGATAATTTTTTGCTGCGTTAATTCCTCCCTGAGCCGCAATAGAATGCGCCCGTCTTGGAGAATCCTGATAACAATAGGCTTTTACATTGTAGCCCAGCTCTGCCAATGTAGCGGCAGCACTTCCTCCCGCAAGTCCGGTTCCTACAACGATAACATCTATATTCCGTTTGTTTGCCGGATTTACAAGATTGATCTTATTCTTATAATTTGTCCACTTATCGGCTAAGGGTCCTTTTGGTATTTTGGAGTCTAATATCGACATAGCTTATTTTTTAGTGGGGTAACTGATTAAAATGATGATACAAGGCTATGAAAATAAATCCTAACGGAATTACAATCGCAAATAATTGGGTAAAGCCCCTCAATCCCTTCGAATATTTGTTGTTAAATCCCATACTCTGGAAGGCCGAAGAAAAGCCGTGCCACAGGTGAAAGGCCAATAGTACAAAGGCCAAAACATATAAGCCGGTGCGAACGGGACTTTCAAATTTATGTACAGTCTCTGCATAGTAACGCGTTGGATCTTCGGGGTTGGACTCGAAGTATTTGTGGACTATTTCGGGAATCCAGAAATCGTAAAAGTGCAATCCTAAAAAGGCTAAAATTACCAGGCCGGAAACAATCATATTTCTGGAGGCCCAGGTTGAATTTCTATTCCCTTTAAACGATTGGTACGAAACTGCACGTGCATTCCGATTTCGTATTTCCAGTACAAAGCCCATGATAAAGTGAAATAATACCCCTAAAATTAGAACAGGTTGCAATCCAAATTGCACCAGGCCATTGGTGCCCATAAAATGCGACCAGCTGTTAAAAGTGTCGGGCGCAATTACCGAAGTGATGTTGATCGTAAAATGTTGTGCTAAAAAAACAACAAGAAATAAACCCGAAAGTGCCATCGCAACTTTTCTGGCTATCGAAGAGGAGAGTAATCCCATTATGGTTTTCTTTTATAGAAAAATTAAAGTACAAAAATACGGCTCACTGCCTATTTTGCCAAACAATATGATTTGTTTTACCGGCTATTTAGAATAGTTATAAACACTATTTTACTTCCAACGATGATTTTACATATTTTCCGTTTTGGGAAATGACAATTTTGTAGGTTCCTTTGGGCAAATAATACTTCCCGTTATCAGCTTTACTCACTTTTTTATCTGCCTTTTCCAAGTATTTAATTCCCTTTTCTGAAACTGTCACATCGTAGGGTATCATATTCACCCCTTTTGAAACTTCTGAAGTAAAGTCTTGTATTTGTTTGCCGTCTTCAGTCTGAATAGAAACAATAACCTTACCGGCTTGCGGACTATACAACTGAAGCATTACCGATGGCTCATAGGCGTCATTCCAAGGACTGAAACTACTTCCCCAGCGTCGTGAAGCCTGAAGGGGTTCTATTTCAGCCATTAATAAATCATTCATATTTGAGGCATTCAATTTCTGAAGCAACGAAATATCGGCTACATAAATAGAACGTCCATGGGTTCCAACCACCAAATCCTTGGCTTTCGCCTGCACCACCAAATCGTGCATTGCTACATTGGGCAGCCCGTTAGCAAATGCTTCCCAACTATCTCCGCGATCAAACGAAACATAAACGCTATTGTCCGTTCCCAGATACAACAGATTTTCATTTTCGGGATCTTCTTTAATTACATTTACCGGAGACATAGGAAGATTGGCTGTAATATTCTTCCAGGTTGCTCCGTAGTTCTCACTCACATAAACATACGGTTTAAAATCGTCCCAACGGTAGCCGTTAAGCGTTACATACACACGTTCTTTTTTATGTGCTGAAGCTATGACTCTGCTTACCCACAAATCCTTTGGAAAAGATCCTGAAATAGCTACCCAATTCCCGCCGGCATTTTTTGATACATGGACGAGTCCGTCGTCACTTCCGGCATATAACAATCCGAACTGCAACGGAGATTCGCTAATACTGGTCAGCGTTCCGTAGGCTACATTCCCCGGCTTTCCTCCATGGGTTAGGTCGCCCGAAATAGCTTCCCAATCGGTCCCTTGATTCATGCTTCGCATCAATTTGTTTCCGCCCAGATACAGGATATCCTGATTGTGCGGACTCAATAAAATAGGTGTTTGCCAGTTGAAACGATAGGGAGTTTCTCCCAATTCGTGTTTGGGTTGTATGTAGGCGTAATCTTTTGTTTTGCGGTTGATTCGATAGTAATTTCCAAACTGAAATCCGGTATAAACAATGTCACTGTCACGACTGTCTATTTGAACCTGCATTCCGTCACCTCCCAAAATCATTTTATAAGGATATTCTCCCCCCTGATGCCAATAAGGTCCTGCTTCATAATTGTGCGCGCCCACCCAAACTCCGTTGTCCTGAAGTCCGCCATACACATTATACGGTTCTTCATTATCCACGTTTATCGCATAAAATTGCCCTACCGAAGGCGCATTGTTTTTAATCCAGTTTGCGCCGTCATCGTAGCTTATATTTATTCCGCCATCGTTCCCGTCAATCAAATGTCCGGGCATTTTCGGGTTGATCCATAATGCATGATGATCTGCGTGCACATTATCTGCGTCAATTGATGTAAAGGTTTTTCCACCGTCTTTCGATTTTAGAATAGGTACTCCATAGATGTAAATACCGTCTTTGTTACTTGGGTCTACGTGTACCTTTCCGAAGTAATACCCATAGGAATAATAAATAGCGTCCAAAAAGCCATCGTGAGTTTTATTCCAGGTTTTTCCACCATCGGTGCTTTTATACACCTCGGCTCCTATTACCGGTGTATCGAATAATTGCGAATTGGCATCTTCCAGATACTTGGCCAGATCGATAGGTTTTACGGTCCCGCTTCGCACCATATTCTTTACATTTTCGGCCTTGTATTTTTCCTGAAATCCATTCATTCGTAAATACTGATTCAGTTTGTCATTATCCAATGCCAGAAACTGAGTCGTCGTCATAGTATTAAAATCGTCTTTCGACAACATATCGCTTTTATCGCTTGGTTTGTCTCCTTCTTTACGTCGCGCCTGGTTGTCGTGAATGGCATACACGGTATTGGCGTCATAGATAGCAAGACCAATTCTACCTACACCCTCCCCGGTGGGAAAGCCACTGCCATCTACTGAAACCTTTGTCCAAGAATTTCCGGCATCGGTAGACTTATAAATTCCACTGCCTACTCCGTTACCAGTAAAATTCCACGCCTTGCGATCTTTGTCCCAGGAAGCGGCATACATTAAATTATAGTTGTTGGGGTCGCGTTCCAGTTCGATAATCCCCGATTGATTGTTTACAAAAAGGGTTCTGTTCCAGGTTTTACCCCCGTCCATTGTTTTGAAGATTCCTCTTTCATCATTTGTTGAATACAAATGTCCCAAAACTCCTACCACTAATTCTTCAGGATTATTCGGGTTGATTAAGATGCTGCTAATGTGATGCGAATCTTTCAGCCCCATATTCTCCCATGTCTTACCTCCATCTGTAGATTTCAGCAAACCAATTCCCGCATACGAAGAGCGCGAAGCATTTACTTCTCCCGTTCCAACCCATAAGGTATTGGTCTTCCAATCCATCGCCAGAGACCCGACATTTTGGGTTGGACTGTTGTCGAGAACAGGGGTGAAACTCGTCCCGTTATTATTGGTATGCCAAACTCCCCCACTTGCATAGCCCACATAAAATTCGATTGGATTGTCGGGATTTACTGCAAAACCTACGACGCGTCCACTCATTACCGTGGGGCCAATGTTTTTGAAAGGAAGGTTTTTAACGATAGAGTTTTCGGTTAGTGTGGTTTTTTGCTGTAACCCGGTAGTGACTTCACTAACCGAGCTGGCGGGTTGTTGCGCCTTCACCGTAAAAACAAAACATACTACTAAGAGGAAATAGATTTTGAACTTCATAACTATAAATTAAAGGATGAAGATACTCATAAATGGAAAATAGGCAATAGGAATATATTTGAGATTTATTAATTTGCAGCATCTTTATCCGACTCGAATTTTACGGACGCCTTAACTTGAATAGTAATTATGAGTAAATCCGGCAGTGTATTAGAAAAGTATTTAATCGGAGTAATAAATGACAGCCGTCTTGACGTCCAACTACCTGCCATTCTAAATGAATTTTCACATGTATCCCTCTCCAAAAACAGCTATTTCTGTAAAACCGGCTCGGTGTGTGACTATTTCTGTTTTATTGAAAGTGGTATTTTACAACATTCCATTACCATTGAAGGAGAAGAAAAAACTACCTATCTCGCACTAAAAAATACGGTGACTTCTTCGTTAAAAAGTTTTAAAGACCTGGTTCCTTCTAGAAAAGATATCAAAGCCATTAGTGATTGCTCATTATGGGTGATTGATCTAAATACTTTTAATCAATTAATAACCAACAACAGTGCATTCAAAAAATTTTATTACAATTTAATTGAAAATCAGATTTACCTAATAGACGATTATCGTATCGACCTGCTCACACTCACGCCCGAAGAGCGATACAAAAAAATGCTGTCCAATGAGCCTACGTTGTTACAACAGGTGCCTTTGCACTATCTCGCTTCATTTTTAGGTATTTCTACCAGACATATGAGCAGAATTCGGAAAAATGTAATTTAACGCCAAATGGCTACTTCATTGCTGAATTCTTTACTTATTTTTGAACATCTTATTCTTTAGTATTCAATCTTATGAAGTATCATCCAGTAGACCGAAAATTATATAGTAAAAACCGTAAAAACTTTATGGCGCAAATGAAGCCTAAAAGCATTGCCGTTTTTAACAGCAACGATGTTTATCCGGTAAGTGCCGACAGCACCATGCCTTTTCAACAACACAGAGACATTTTGTTTTTGAGCGGGGTCGATCAGGAAGAAAGTATTTTACTGTTATTCCCCGACGCTGCGGATGCACAAAACAGAGAAGTACTTTTTCTGAAAGAAACCAACGACCATATTGCCGTTTGGGAAGGTGAAAAATTAACCAAGGAGCGTGCTTTTGAAGTAAGCGGAATTAAAACCGTGTATTGGTTGGAAGAATTCGACAAGGTCTTTTTTGAATTGATGACTCAGGCCGAAACCATTTATTTTAATACCAACGAACACTACCGTCAGGCAGTAATTACCGAAACCCGTGAAGACCGATTTATAAAAACTACAAAAGCAAAGTTTCCTGCACATAGTTGGGCGAAGAGCAATCCTATTTTACAACGCCTTCGTTCGGTAAAGGATGCTATAGAAATTGACCTTTTACAAACTGCCTGTGATATCACCGAGAAAGGCTTTCGTCGAGTGCTCAAGTTTGTGAAACCTAAGGTTTGGGAATACGAAATTGAAGCAGAGTTTATGCATGAGTTTCTTCGGAATCGATCCAAAGGATTTGCCTATACACCTATTATCGCCAGCGGAAACAGCGCCAATGTGTTACACTATATAGAAAACAATCAACAATGCAAGGACGGCGATTTACTATTGATGGACGTTGGTGCCGAATACGCCAATTACAGTAGTGATATGACGCGTACCATTCCCGTAAACGGAAAGTTTACCAAACGCCAACGGGAGGTATATAACGCTGTGCTTCGGGTAAAAGATGAGGCAACCAAAATGTTGGTTCCCGGCGCATTTTGGAAGGAATATCATGTAGAAGTGGGTAAATTAATGACTTCCGAATTATTGAAGCTGAAATTGATAGACAAGGCAGATGTAAAAAATGAAAATCCCGATTGGCCTGCCTATAAAAAATATTTTATGCACGGCACTTCGCATCATATAGGGTTAGATACACATGATTACGGAATTCTTTGGGAGCCCATGAAGGCCAATATGGTATTTACCGTTGAACCCGGAATCTATATTCCTGAAGAAGGCTTCGGAATACGCTTGGAGGACGATGTGGTAATTCAGAAAAAAGGAGAACCCCTTAACCTGATGCGCAATATTCCTATTGAAGCCGAAGAAATCGAGGAATTGATGAATCGCTAAGGTTTAAATCCCTTGATTTCAAGGTAAAAAGCACATATTTTTTGTAATTTTAGTTTTGGCATATAACCGAAAATTAAAATGAAGTGATGAAAAAATATTTTGTGCTCTTTGCCTTCCTGCTTATTTTTTCCAAGCCTTTTTGCCAACTCCCGGAGAGAAGTTCGGGGCAGGTGGTGACCGGCTCGAACATGTCCATATTTAATGATCCTAATTTTACAATGCCTTCCAATTCGGCGGGACCTGCGGTCCTCAAGTATCAGGAAATTGAAGGCACTCCTTACATCGACAATTCGTCTGAAACCAATGCCGTTCCAATTGGCAAGTTTTATTCTCCCGATTTTGAATATATAGAAACAGCTCTTGCAAGATACAACGCCTATACAGACAATATGGAAGTATCGTTGTTGGAAGATGGAATCGATTATTACTATCTCCGAAAAAAACCGGACTATCTGTATATTGTTTTGGGTAAAAAAACCTATCGTGCATATAATGTAGATGGTAGTTACAAATTCTTTGTTATTCTTTCTGAAAACGATACGCAAAAGTGTACGCTGTTAAAAAAGGAAACCATCGAATTTATGAAAGCTGAAAAAGCCTCCAGTTCTTTTGTGACCGATACGCCAAATAGCTTTAAAAGAGTACGGGATGTTTATTATTTTAAAATGGGGCATCGCCTCTTAGAAATTCCGAAAAATAAAAAATCATTCTACGGTTTATTCAATGAAAAGAAAAATGCGGTAAGAAGTTATATTGAAACCAATCGTTTGAAAATAAATGATGAAGAGGATCTAATAAAGATCTCGAACTATTATAACACTCTTCTTTAGACTCAAATTCCTGAATCAACTTTTTATTGACACTTTGGAAGTTTTATGAAAGAAATTTATTATTAAAAAAATCGCCAAGGCCGGAAGGACCCACCCCAAACTGTGCTCTGCCAACGGAATCCAGGATTTGATTTGGGTAACTGCAGTTTCAGAAATAACGAATTGTAAAAAATCGGGGATGCTGAATAGTAAGGTAACCAGTGTTACGCCCTTAAAAACAACTGGCGAAGCGAATCTTTCGGGAAGGGCATTCAATAAAATTAAAACAATGGTGATGGGGTATATAAACATCAAAGCCGGAACAGCGATGTCTATAATATAATGTACGTCGAATTGTCCCACGGCAACACCCAGTAAACATCCCAAAACTGCTGTAATTCGATATGCGAATTGTGAATTCCCTGCTATCCCCTTTACAAAATCGGACGTTCCTGTCACAATTCCAACGGCTGTGGTAAAGCATGCCAAAGCCACCAACACACCTAAAAATGCAGTGCCGATACTGCCCAACGTTGTTGTGCTTAACAGTGTGAGTAATTCGGTTCTATTTTCTACTTGTAGCGTTCCACTTTTGAAAGCTCCCAAAGCAATGAGGCCACCGTAAATACAAAAGAGTCCGATGCCGGCCCACAAACCCGATTTGGCAATCATGCTTTTCTTTTCTTCATAATTGTAAGTTCCTTGCAGAGCCAAAGAAATTACAATTACGCCACCTACTACCACCCCTCCAATAGCATCGAAGGTTTGATATCCTTCCAGAATACCGCTTGTAAAGGAGTTGTCGAAAATTGAGGCTCGAATGGGTTCAATATCACTAAAAATTCCAATGCCTATTATGGCAAGCAGAATGAGAATGATTAGCGGTGTTAAAAATTTACCGATTAAACTTATAATTTTTGTTCGGTTAAGTACAAAGAGGAGTACCAAGGCAAAATACAAGGAGCTTGTCCAAAGTGACGAGATTTCAAAATAAGGCTGAATTGCCATTTCATAGGTAACTGAAGCCGTTCGGGGAGAAGGTAACGAAACCGAAATCGCATACACAAGTACCGCATACAGTATGGCAAACCAGGGAGATACTTTTTTGGCAAAATCCAGCATGGTCCCTTGCAATCTTGCATAGCCGTAAATCGCCAAAATTGGAATTACCACCGCCGAAACAGAGAAGCCTAACGTAACCCATAACCAGCTTTCCCCTCCATTGTACCCTAAAAAAGGAGGTAAAATTAAATTCCCGGCTCCAAAAAAAAGTGAGAAGAGTGCAAAAGCTGTCACAAAGGTTTGTTTACTGTGGTTCATTGGCAGATATTTGTGTGCCGAATATAGAAAAATGAAACTGAAGTATCAACACACATCGCTCTTTTATGAAGTTTCTGGACAAGGTCCGGTTATGGTATTAATTCACGGGTTTTTAGAAAGTGCCACCATGTGGAAGAAGCTCGTGCCCGAACTAGCGGCAAAGTATAAGGTCGTAACATTAGATTTACCCGGGCATGGAGCCAGCGGGTGTCTTTCTGAAACACATTCCATGGAGCAAATGGCGGATGCTGTTCGAAGTATTTTGCAACATCTTAAAATAAAGGACGCCATTATAGTTGGACATTCTATGGGGGGTTATGTTGCTTTGGCTTACGCCGAATTGTACACGAAGGAAATCCGTTCGTTGGTATTGTTAAATTCAACTCCGGCGGAAGATTCCCCGGAACGAAAAGAAAATAGAACCCGTGCGCTGGAGGTGATTGAAAAAAACAGGAAGGCATTTATAAGTATGGCAATTGCTAATTTATTTGCCGAAGGTTCTCAAACCAAGTATGCTTCAGAAATAAAACAGCTGAAAAAAGAAGCGCTTGCATTTCCTCCCGAAGGCATTACTGCTGCCGTTAAAGGGATGCGCGATAGGAAAGATCGCACTTCAGTATTAAAACAGTTCAAAAAAAATAAACTGATGGTCTGTGCCACCGAAGATCCCATTATCCCATTTGAAGTGGTCGCTGTCTGGGCAAAATTTTGTGAAACTCCCTTAAAAAAAGTAAAAGGAGGGCATATGAGTCACATTGAAAATAAAAGTGAAATTCAGAAAATTTTGCACTTCATCGAATAATATTGCACTTAATCGTGTTTTGTAACAATATTTTTATATATTTAACAAAACAAAAACCTGAACCATGAATAATCTTTCCCCAAAAACATCGGTTTCGTTATTAGGCGTGCTCTGCGCCACTGTAGGTCACCATTACAAAGTGACCCGAAAAGTGACCAACCACATCAACGAGTATAAATGCACTCATTGCGGACGCGAAGTAACAGACAACCAAAGCGGAAAATTGGAAACCCTCACTCAAAAGATTAAAGAAGTGAATACCAACGTTGCCGAATTTTTTCAAAAAAGGACCAATCGAATTCCTATTCAATAACCTATGAAAAATATAGTCTGTAAGCTCAAGGGACACACCTTTACCCAAATTAAAAAAGCGCCCTCTTCTATCTCGGAGTATGAATGTTTGCATTGTAAACAATTATATACCACAGATGGGTACGGGCGTATGGTGAAACTAACCAAATATTGGCAAGCCAATCATCAGTTTTTTGAAAAGCACTTTACAAAACAATCTGCATCCTAAAAATTACTCCTCTTTTTGAAGAGAATTCCAACCCCGTGCGATCAACGGGATTTTAGTATTGGCTCGCGTGATTAAATGTGTTCCTTCCTTTTTGTGAGAAATGTGCCCAATTATGGTTAAATGCGGATTGGCTTTTATCTTCGGAAAGTCTTCTGTGCCAATAGTAAATAACAATTCATAATCCTCTCCCCCACTTAAGGCGATCGTTGTGCTGTCCAAATTAAATTCTTCACAGGCACTAATAACCTGCGGGTCCAAAGGAATTTTATCCTCATACAAATTACACCCAACTCCGGATTGTGTACAGATATGCAAAATTTCTGAAGAAAGTCCGTCACTAATATCAATCATCGCGGTGGGTCTAACCTCCAAATCGGTTAAGAGCTTTGTAATATCCTTACGGGCTTCCGGCTTTAATTGGCGTTCTATTAAATAGGTATAGGGCTCCAGATCGGGTTGTGAATTTGGATTTACCTTAAAGACTTCCTTTTCTCGTTCAAGAACTTGCAACCCTAAATAAGCGGCTCCCAAATCCCCTGTCACCACTAGCAAATCGTTTTCTTTCGCCCCGTTACGATATACAATATCTTCCGGTTTTGCATAGCCAATTGCGGTGATGCTAATAATAAGTCCGGTGGTGGATGAAGTGGTATCTCCTCCAACTACGTCGACATTATAAACCTTAGAAGCCGTGGCAATTCCTGCGTATAATTCTTCCAGGGCCTCAATGGGAAACCTGTTCGACACCGCGATGGAAACTGTAATTTGAGCCGCCGTAGCGTTCATGGCATATACATCGGAGAGATTTACCACCACAGCCTTATAGCCCAAATGCTTTAAAGGTACATAGCTAAGGTCAAAATGCACCCCTTCCACCAACAAATCGGTAGTTACTACTATTTGTTTTTTGGCTTCGGAAACTAATACTGCAGCATCGTCGCCTATTCCCTTGATAGTAGTTTTTTGACTTATTTTGAATTGTTTGGTAAGATGGTCTATGAGACCAAATTCTCCCAATTCTGAAATATTGGTTTTAGAAGGATTTTTATTTTCAAGCATGCCTCTTCAAAGTTAAGGATGCAAAAATACGTTTTCGAATTGTAATATGTGAACAATTTGAAAAATCCTTACAAGGTGATTAAACCAAAAAGCAACTCACGAGTCTAAGATTAATTAACATTTGAATTTGTGCGTATTATTGTATTTTTTATATTTTTGGCCTCCTTACCAAGCCTATAATTCCAGATTATGCATCGATTCCATGTTTTTTATTGCATAATTCCCAATATTTAATACAAAAACTCGTTCACAAGAATACCTAATTTAAAAAATAACCAATGAAAAACTTTTTACTTCCCATTTTAGCCTTGAGCTTAACTTATGTGAGTGCCCAAACACCTTGTACGGGTGGTATGGCCGGTCCATATCCATGTAGCGGATATACATTACAATCTGAATTTTCTCTAAATGATATGAATGCGGGTGCAGGAAACGATTCCTGGGGATGGACAGACCCTGCCAACGGGGACGAATATGCAATAGTAGGTCTAAATAATGGGACGGCTTTTATAGACATTTCCGATCCTGTAAATCCCGTTTATCTTGGAAAACTTCCAACACATACATCCAACAGTTCCTGGAGAGATATAAAAGTATACAATAATTATGCATTCGTGGTAAGCGAGGCTAACAATCATGGGATGCAGGTTTTCGACCTAACACGTCTAAGAAACGTGGTTGCACCTCCGGTTACTTTTACTGAAGATGCCCATTATAATGGTTTCGGGAGTGCCCATAACATTGTGATAAATGAAGATACCGGTTATGCCTATGGTGTTGGGACAAGCTCTTTCAATGGAGGTCCGCATTTTGTAAATATTCAAAACCCGTTAAATCCAACAGCGGCAGGTGGGTATTCATTAGGATCATATAGCCACGATGCACAAGTAGTTACCTATTGCGGTCCCGACAGTGATTATTCGGGGCGTGAAATCTTAATTGGAAGCAACGAAACCAATATAGTTATTGTAGATATAACCGATAAGGCGAACCCTGTTGGAATTTCAAATATCTCTTACACAAATGTTGGTTATACCCACCAAGGATGGTTTACAGAAGATCAGCGTTATTTCATCCTCGGTGACGAGATAGATGAACAAAATGTTGGTTTTAATACACGAACCATAATTTTCGATTTCAACGATTTGGATAGTCCTCAATTTCATTTTGAATACACCGGACCAACTCCGGCAATCGATCACAACGGTTATGTAAAAGGAACTAAATACTACATGGCGAATTACAGAGCCGGATTGAGAGTTATTGATGTTTCGGACATTGCAAATCAGAATATTGTAGAAGAAGGATTTTTTGACAGTTATCCAAATAATAACAACGCCAACTTTAGTGGTGCTTGGAATGTTTACCCATATTTTGAAAGCGGAAATATTGTAATTAGTGATATTAACAGAGGTTTTCTTCTTGTAAAAGCGGCAACCAACGATCTAATACCTCCAACTGCAGTGTGTCAAGATGTTACTGTTTCACTTGACGCCAATGGCATCGCAACTGTTGCGGCATCTCAAGTGAATAATGGATCGGCCGACAATAGCGGAACTGTTTACACCTTGTTATGTAATAACACTTTCGACTGTTCAGATTTGGGCGAAAACACGGTAGAACTGGAAGTGTATGACGATTTCGGAAACAGAGATTATTGCTCTGCAACTGTAACTGTAATTGACAACATCGCTCCTGTGCTTACGTGTCCTGCAGACTTTACCGTTGGATATAACGGAGGAAATCAATTTTATACAGTTCCAAGTTACGGTACTACCGGAGTTGTTACTGTTGTCGACAATTGTGCAACAACCATTACTCAAGATCCTATTGAAGGAACTGAATTAACTACGGGAACGTATACTATTTCTTTCGATGTAACCGATGCTTCAGGAAACACAGACTCATGTAGTTTTGAACTTACTATAGACGGAACTTTAGGCTCTGCCGATTTTGAATTGGAAAGCGGATTATCAATATTCCCTAATCCTGCTTCAGAAGTAATTACCATTGCATCAAAAAACATCGCGCTTACTTCTCTTGAAGTAGTTGATATTTTAGGAAAGCGAATCTATTCGGTTTCAAATCTAAACTCAGCAACTACTGCAATAGATATTTCGGCCTTGTCTAAAGGAATGTATTTTGTAATAATTAATAATACTGTTACCAAGAAAATCATAAAAAAATAGTCCTAGCTACCATTGTAGCAAAAGCTAAAATTTAAACAAAGCACTAACTAATAACCCATGGGTTGTGGTTAGTGCTTTTTTATTGCTATTTTTAAAATTCTTTATTACAATTCGACTTTTCATGAAGCAAATTACTACAATTCTGGCCTTTTTGATTTCCTTTTCAGTGTATGCACAAACACCATGTGAAAGCGGTATGGCAGGATCATTTCCTTGCAGTGGTTACGATTTACAATCGCAAATTCCCCTAGGAGTGATGAATTCAACCCGAGCCAATGATTCATGGGGTTGGACCGATCCGCAGGACGGGAAAGAGTACGCTATAATCTGCCTCATAGAAGGCACGGCCTTTATCGATATCTCCGATCCTGTGAATCCTATTTACCTGGGACAATTACCCACCGAAAATAACAGTAGTACTTGGAGAGATGCGAAAACATATAACAATTATGCCTTTATCGTGAGTGAAGATTCCGGACACGGGATGCAAATTTTCGACTTAACTCGTTTGCGAAATGTTGCAAATCCGCCGGTTGTGTTTACAGAAGACGCTCATTACAGCGGATTTGGATCTGCACATAATATCGTGATCAATGAAGCCACTGGCTACGCCTATGGTGTGGGTACTAATATGAACAGTGGAGGACCTCATTTTATAAACATCCAAGACCCTTTAACCCCTATAGGAGTTGGAAGTGATTCAACTAACGGTTACTGTCACGATGCCCAGGTAGTAATTTACAATGGCCCCGATACAGATTATACCGGGCGTGAGATTCTATTTGGAAGCTATGAAACTCAGGTTGTAATTGTAGATGTCACCGACAAAAACAATCCACAAACCATTTCGACTATAGGCTATACGAATGTAGAATATACCCATCAAGGGTGGCTTACCGAAGATCATCGTTACTTTCTATTAGGCGACGAACAGGACGAAATTAATTTGGGCTTAAATTCCAGAACCATTGTATTCGATTTTAACGATTTGGACAATCCGCAGTTTCATTTCGACTATCTGGGGCCAACCGCTGCCACAGATCACAATGGTTATGTAAAAGGAAATACATTTTATATTTCGAACAATGCGGCAGGTTTACGTGCTGTAGATATTTCGGATATTGCAAATATGAATATGATGGAAGAAGGTTTTTTCGATTCCTATTTACCGGACAATAACGCAGGATATAACGGGGCCTGGAATGTGTATCCCTTTTTTGAAAGCGGAAATATTGTAATAAGCGACCGAACACAAGGATTCTTGCTTGTAACTCCATCAGTTTTGGGAATGAATGATCTCCCCTACAACGATGAATTTACAGTGTATCCTAATCCGGCTTCCGAAAATATAACAGTGAGTTCAAAAAGTATGGAATTAGAATCAATTACAATTTATACGGGTCTTGGGCAAAAAGTCTTAGCTCTGGATTCTATAGATTCGTATGCGTCGAACATAGTTGTTTCTAATTTTCCGCCGGGGATATATTTCGTTAACATCAATAATCTTACAGTCAAAAAAATACTTATAAACTAGCGTTTTTATTGACCTAGTAAGTTACTAGAGGATTATTTTTTAACGAATTATGTTAGGGATTAATGCTTTTTTATTCCTAGCTTTACTCGCTTCCAATTAATTTAATATTTAGATGAAAAAATTACTCCCTTTTATAATTATCCTATGCTGCGGTATGGTAACTGCTCAAGTGCCATGTACCGGCGGTTTTGCGAATTCCTTTCCTTGTAGTGGTTACGACTTACAATCTCAAATTAGTTTAGCGGTAATGAATTCCCCCGGTGCAAACGATTCATGGGGTTGGATTGATCCGGATAATGGAGATGAATATGCCATAGTAGGATTGGAAGACGGTACTGCATTTATTGATATTTCAGATCCGGTGAATCCTGTTTACCTGGGGAAACTACCTACTCAAACCAGCGTTACGGTATGGCGGGATATAAAAACATATAATAACTATGCTTTCATCGTAAGCGAAGCTCCGGGTCATGGGATGCAAATATTCGATTTAACCCGATTGCGAAATGTACCCAACCCTCCAACAACTTTTACTACCGATGCACATTACGACGATTTTAGCAACGCCCATAATATTGTAATAAACGAAGATATAGGGTTTGCTTATGTAGTGGGAACCAATACATTTAGTGGAGGAACTCATTTTGTAAATATCCAGGACCCTTTAAACCCTACGCCGGCCGGTGGGTTTGCGACAGACGGCTATACTCACGATGCCCAAGTGGTAACTTACAATGGCCCTGATTCAGATTATACGGGTCGTGAAATTTTAATTAGCAGCAGTGGAAGCGAACAAATTGTATCTATTGTAGATGTTACAGACAAAAATAATCCTGTGAGCATTTCCACCTTATCTTATACCAACGTTGGATATACACACCAAGGCTGGTTTACGGAAGACCAAAGATATTTCCTTTTAGGAGATGAATTTGATGAATCGAACGTTGGTTTTAATACCAGAACGATTGTTTTTGACCTAAGTGATTTGGATAATCCACAACAAAGTTTCGAATATTTTGGAGCAACTACAGCCATTGACCACAACGGATATGTTAAAGGAAACAAATACTTCTTGGCCAATTATGCCGCAGGATTTAGAGAAATTGATATTAGTGATATTGCCAACGGCAATATGTCTGAAGTAGGGTTTTTTGACACCTACCCCGCCGATAATAATGCAAGTTATAGCGGGGCCTGGAATGTTTATCCTTATTTCGACAGTGGAAATATTTTAATTACAGATAGAAGCGGTGGTTTTTTCCTGGTAAAATCTTCATCTCTTGCCGTAAATGATTTTTCGGAAACAAATAATTTTGCCGTATACCCTAATCCGGCTTCAACTACTTTAAATATTGAGGCAGCTAATAGCGCTATTCTAAAAATAACTATTTCCGATATGATTGGAAATATTTTATACACTGCAGAAAACTTGAATACAAACGAGAAAGAAATCGACATCTCCATCTATAGTCAAGGCATGTACTTTCTAAACATCAACGACAATACCACTAAAAAAATTATCAAAAAATAGCCGTTATTTTGTAATACATAACCACTTTTACGACTGTAAACTATTGGTGCTTCGAATTTTAGCCCATATAGTTGCTGTTGCTACTTTTATAATATTATTTTTACGAACTATAATTTAATTCAACTCAAATGAAAAAAGCACTACCCTTATTTTTAGCATTGATAACCTCTGTAGTAATTGGGCAAACGCCCTGTGTTAGTGGATTTGCAGGAAGCTATCCCTGTAGCGGTTACGATCTGCAAGCGCACTTTTTTTTAGCTGAAATGGGAGCATCAGACGGCAATGATTCCTGGGGATGGACCGATCCTGCTGACGGAGCGGAGTATGCTATAATTGGACTTAACAATGGAACCGCTTTTTTTGATATCTCAACCCCAACCAATCCAACCTATCTTGGAAAACTTGCTACAGCAACCGGGTCAAGTTTTTGGAGAGACGTCAAAGTATATAATAATTTTGCATTTATTGTGAGCGATGCGAATGGAAGTCATGGCATGCAAATATTCGATTTAACAAAACTAAGAAATGTCGCAAATCCACCTGCCACTTTTACCGAAGATGCTCATTATTCTGGCTTTGGAAGTTCACACAACATTGTAATAAATGAAGAAACCGGCTATGCGTATGCAGTTGGTAATAATACCTTTGGTGGTGGACCCCATTTTATCAACATCCAAAATCCGTTGGCTCCAATTCCTGCCGGGGGATATTCGGCCGGAGGTTATACCCACGATGCTCAGGTAATTGTATACGACGGTCCGGACACAGAACATGTTGGGAAAGAAATTTTATTCGGAAGCAATGAAACACACGTAGCAATTGTAGATGTTACCAACAAGGCAAATCCTCAGCTAATTGCAAATATCGCTTATCCTTCAGTTGGATATACGCACCAAGGATGGCTAACAGACGATAGAAATTACTTTTTACTTGGAGATGAAGGTGATGAGTTCGACTTTGGGTTTAACACCCGAACCGTTATTTTTGATGTCTCCGACCTGGACAACCCTTCCTTTAAATTTGAGTATTTTGGACCAACCGCCGCTGTGGACCATAATGGATATGTGATTGGAAATAAGTTCTATCTGGCAAATTATGCGGCAGGTTTAAGAACTATAGACATTAGTGATATCGACAATGAAAACATGACTGAAATAGGGTCTTTCGATACGCATCCCGGCAACAATAATGCAAGTTATAATGGTAGCTGGAATGTATATCCTTTCTTCGCTAGTGGAAATATAGTAATTTCAGGGTCCAATGGATTCACTTTGGTAAAAAGTGCGAATCTGGGTGTTAACGATGCCACTCCTTTCGATTTCGTGATGGCCCCTAATCCTGCGATGCATAGCGTTACTATTTCGTCACAGGCGAGTCCAATTTCCGAAATTGCCGTCTATAACCTTGTAGGACAACAAATACAGAATCATATCGTTAACAATAGTGTTTCAGAAACATTGGATATTTCAGCGTTGAGCTCCGGAATGTATCTGGTAAAAATTAATAATACAACCACAAAACGACTGCTTATTAATTAACCCCCATTTCATGCTATTAAAAAAGAAAAAGAAACTACATTTTATTGGAATTTTATTCATTGCAATCTTTATTTTCTCCTGTAATAAAGATGATGGCGACCCCATTGACCCTCCGGACGAAACAGGATTGCTAGGTGAAATCGAATACGTCAAAACATTTGGAGGAAGCCTTGAAGATGATGCGGTATCTGTTGTGCAGAATCCCGATGGATCTTATGTAATTTTGGGGTCTACCCAAAGCACCGATGGCGATATAACCGATAAGACCGGAAACGATTTCGACTTTTGGTTATTAAAATTATCTCAGGAAGGTCAAATAATATGGAGCAAAACTTTTGGTGGGAGTGCAGATGAAAAAGCCTCTAGAATTACAAAAACCAATGATGGCGGTTTTCTATTAAGTGGTTATAGTACAAGTATTGACGGTGACGTTTCGGGGAATGAAGGATTTCATGATTTTTGGATTGTGAAAGTGAACAGTGAAGGTGTTAAGCAATGGGATAAAAATTATGGGTTTTCAGGCAGTGATCAGGCTTTTGATGCATTTCAAACGCAGGATGGCGGTTTTTTTGTTACCGGCTTTTTTGACGTAAGTGCATGCTTTCCGGATCTTTGTCCGGGAAATGATCTACAGGATGGAGCACCCCTTGAAACCCGAAACGGGCAACACGGTGTTGGAGAATTCTGGGCCATTAAACTGGACGCTAACGGTAATAAAGAATGGAGGCGTTACTTTGGAGGATCTAACAACGATCGAAGTTATGATGCGATGGAAACTGCAAACGGTGACTTTTTAATGATCGGGTCGTCCGAAAGTTCAGATTTTGATATCACGGATGACAAAGGGAGTTATGACTTCTGGGTAGTTCGCGTGAACAGTAATGGTGATAAATTATGGACCAAATCTTTCGGTGGCTCTGAAATCGATGTAGGCTATGCGGTTACTACATCCGGTGACGGAAATTACATAATCGTTGGAGACTCTCGAAGTAGTGATGGTGATGTTACCAATCCGAAGGGAAATGCCGATTCGTACGTGGTTAAATTTGATAATAGCGGAAATAAGATTTGGCAAAAATCCTTTGGTGGAACCGAATTTGAATCTGCCAGAAGTATCTCTCGCATGGCAAATGGCGAGTACGTAGTGGCCGGATCCAGTAGAAGTTCAAATGGAGATCTTACCGAAAATAACGGTCAGAATGATGCTTGGATTTATACAATTACGGAAGCAGGAAGTATTGTCCTTCAACTTTCTGTGGGCGGTAGCAGTTTAGACTTTGCAAATCAGGCTATAGAAACGTCCGACAAGAAAATTATAGCCGTTGGTAATACTGAAAGTAATAACGGTGATATTCTTCAAAACAGGGGTATCAAAGACTTTTTAATTATAAAGATTAAGTAAAATAGGATTCAAAAAAATGAAAAAAATTGCTTTAATTATGCTTATTGCTCTAGTAGCAGTTAGCTGTAACAATGACGACGATAGCGTTGCGCAAGCCAATGTAGATTTTGTATTTACACATAATTGGGATGGAGATGCAATTGCCAATTCCGATTTCGATCAAATTCAATACACCAATGCTCATGGAGAACAACTAAGCGTTTCAACATTGGTATATCTAATTTCAGATATCACCTTTACCGGTTCCAATGGAGATGTTTATGATGCCGGGGATTATAACCTTATTGATGCAAGAGGGGGAACAAATCTAACATTCACCCCAAACATTCAAATCCCGGAAGGAGACTATACGGTTTCCTTTACATTTGGGTTTGATGATGAAGACAATATCGATGGTGGGTATCCCGATTTAAACACAGCCGGTTGGAATGTCCCCATGATGATGGGAGGCGGCTACCATTATATGAGACTGGAAGGTAAATTTATCGATAACACCACCGCCGAAATAGGGTATCAATATCATACCATAAGAGCAAACGATATGAGTGTAACTCCGCTACTTCTTCAGGATACTTCGTTTAAAGTAAGCTTAGGGACAGTAACCGTGGGTTCAAATACTCAGGTAGAAGTAAAAATGAATGTTGCCGAGTGGTTTAAAAATCCGAATGAGTGGGACCTAAATGTGCTGCATTCAGGTTTAATGCCAAATTTTGATGCTCAAATTATGATGTCTCAAAACGGGGTTTCTGTATTCAGTAAAGGAGCAGTCACTCAGAATTAAAATAAATCTTACGAATGTTTCGTTCTTTACCAATATTATTCTTGTCGCTACTAATCATCTCTTGCAATTCGGGAGATGATTCGGGCGATAGCTATATGGCAACTCCAAGTCCGTTGGTGGTTCCGCAGCTATTTCAAGATAAATTGGTACCACCTCTCATTCCTGCAGACAACCCTCAAACCGTTGAAGGAATTGCATTGGGAAGAAAACTTTTTTTCGACCCCATCCTCTCTGGTAATGGAACTCAGGCTTGTGCGACCTGTCATAGTCCGCAAAGTGCATTTACCGATTCCAGACAATTCAGTATTGGAATTGATGGCATCGAAGGATCCCGCAATTCAATGCCAATCTTTAATCTAGCCTGGAATATTTCTGAATTATTCTTCTGGGATGGGAGAGCTATTTCCTTGGAAGAACAAGCATTAGAGCCTGTGACGAATCCTATTGAAATGCACAACACCTGGGAAAATGCAACCGCCAGTTTACAGGCCGATGTTAATTACCCTGCCTTATTTGAAGCCGCATTTGGCACTTCTACGATTTCTTCAGAGTTAACAACAAAGGCGATAGCACAATTTATGCGCACCTTAATTTCGGCAAATTCAAAATTTGACCGGTATACCGCGGGGTTGGAAGAACTTACTCCTTCCGAATTAAACGGTCTCAACGTTTTTCTAGATGAGAACAGAGGAGATTGTTTTCATTGTCACGGAAACCCCAATAGTCCGCTTTGGACCGACAATATTTTTCACAACAATGGCCTGGACGATAGTTTTACAGATCGCGGACGTGGCATTGTCACCGGTGACCCAAGAGAGTTTGGCCTCTTTAAATCTCCTTCATTACGAAATTTAGCGTATACGGCTCCCTATATGCACGATGGTCGTTTTGCTACCTTAGAAGAAGTTATAAATCATTACAGTGAAGGTTTGGTCTATTCAGAAACCATAGACCCCTTGATGAAAACGATTGCACAAGGAGGTGTACATCTAACTGAAGAGGATAAAGCCGATTTAAAAGCTTTCCTTTTAACATTGTCTGATCCTTCTTTTATCTCCAATCCCGCATTTCAAGATCCCAATTAATAAAATAGTTGTTTTTTCCCAATAGTAGCCTACAATTGCCATTGCACGGGAATTGTTAATTATTAGCTAAATCTATAATGCTATAAGCTTAAATTCCTTTTTAGGGTATGGTTTAACGTCCCATTTAACGTATATTTGCACTCTAATTTAGAACTAATCTATATTAAATGATTAAAGTAAGTGATACTGCAAAATCGAGAATTTCGCAACTCATGTCCGAAGGTGGATACGATGTTGGGAACGATTTTGTGCGCGTAGGCGTTAAAAGCGGAGGTTGTTCCGGCTTGTCTTATGAGCTTACCTTCGACAAGGCTTTGGGAGATAGCGATAAACTTTTTGAAGACAACCCGGTAAAAATTGTTGTGGACAAAAAGAGTTTTTTATATCTCGTTGGAACTACTTTAGAATATAGCGGAGGCCTTAACGGAAAGGGATTTGTATTTAATAATCCAAACGCTAACCGAACTTGTGGTTGTGGAGAAAGCTTTTCGCTTTAACAAATGTTGAAAAAGAAAAATGGGTAAGTTTACTGAAGACGATTTAAAGAAAGAACTCGAGACCAAAGAATATGAATACGGTTTCTATACCGATATAGAATCGGAAACATTTCCTATTGGTTTAAACGAAGATATTGTTAGGGCAATTTCTAAAAAGAAAGAAGAACCCGATTGGATGACGCAATGGCGCCTTGAAGCATTTCGATATTGGCAAGAAATGACTGAACCCGAGTGGGCAAACGTAACATATCAAAAGCCGAATTTTCAGAATATTTCCTACTATTCGGCGCCTTCCAAAAAACCTAAATACGACAGCATAGATGAAGTAGATCCAGAATTATTGGAAACTTTCAAAAAACTGGGTATTTCGTTGGATGAGCAGAAAAAACTGGCGGGAGTTGCGGTCGATATCGTGATGGATTCTGTTTCGGTTGCCACCACTTTTAAAGATACTTTGGCTAAAAAAGGAATCATCTTTTGTTCCATTTCCGAAGCAATTAAAAAACATCCCGAATTAGTTAAGAAATATATTGGCAGTGTGGTTCCTCAGCGCGACAACTTTTATGCGGCCTTAAACAGTGCTGTTTTTAGTGATGGCTCCTTCTGTTATATCCCGAAAGGCGTTCGTTGCCCTATGGAATTGTCTACCTATTTCAGAATCAATCAGGCCGGAACCGGTCAGTTTGAAAGAACGCTGGTAATTGCAGACGAAGGAAGTTACGTTAGCTATTTGGAAGGATGTACTGCGCCAAGTCGCGATGAAAATCAGTTGCACGCCGCAGTCGTCGAATTAGTGGCTTTAGACAATGCCGAAATAAAATATTCGACCGTACAAAACTGGTATCCGGGAGGAAAAGACGGTAAAGGAGGGGTTTACAACTTCGTAACGAAACGAGGTCTTTGCGAAACCGGAGCTAAAATTTCATGGACACAGGTAGAAACCGGAAGTGCTATCACCTGGAAATACCCTAGCTGTATCCTTAAAGGTGATAACTCCATAGGTGAGTTTTACTCGATTGCGGTAACCAATAATTACCAGCAGGCCGATACAGGAACCAAGATGATTCACTTGGGAAAAAACACGAGAAGCACCATTATTTCTAAAGGAATTTCGGCCGGAAAATCTCAAAACAGCTACCGAGGCTTGGTAAAAATTAGTCCGAACGCAGACAATGCTCGTAATTTTTCGCAATGCGATTCGTTGTTGATGGGTAACAATTGTGGGGCTCATACCTTCCCCTATATTGAAGTAAAAAACAAATCGGCTCAGATAGAGCACGAAGCTACCACGAGTAAAATTGGGGAAGACCAAATTTTTTATTGTAATCAGCGAGGTATTAATACCGAAAAAGCCATCGCTTTAATTGTAAATGGTTTTAGCAAAGAAGTGTTGAACAAGCTTCCTATGGAATTTGCCGTAGAGGCACAAAAACTACTGGAAATAAGCCTCGAAGGCTCAGTTGGATAAAAAAAACAGCGTATTGTTATGAAAAAAATCTTTTTACTATTTGCACTTTCATTAGTTCTTTTTTCTTGTAAAAATTCGGAAGAAAAAAATTCGGAAGACACTGCTTCGGAAGTTTTAGGCCCGGTTCAGGTGTATCGTGGTGAATTTATTTATATGGCCGATGCGGCTGTATTAAAGGGATCCGATTTTATCTACGGTGTAAAAATGGACGACATGGCAGCGAAACTTGGAGAACAGGTTAAACCCGTAAAAAAGGAAGAATTTGATATGGTAGAAGTAACGGTAAAAGGCGCTCTATCACCTAAACCACAGGGCCAAGAAGGCTGGGATCATATTCTAACCATCACAGAAATAATCAAAGTAAGCAATACACCGGCACAAGCCGATGTAAAAATCGAAGAAAAGAAAAGCTAAGCATGCTACACATTAAAAATTTGCACGCAGGTGTCGAGGAAAAAGAAATACTTAAGGGTATTAATCTGGATGTTAAAGCCGGAGAGGTACACGCTATTATGGGACCTAACGGCTCCGGAAAAAGCACCTTGGCCTCTGTTATTGCAGGAAAAGAAGAATTTGAAATAAGCAAGGGAGAACTCACGCTTTTCAATCAGGATATCACCGAACTGGATCCCGAGGAAAGAGCTCATAAGGGCGTCTTTTTATCGTTTCAGTATCCCGTCGAAATTCCCGGAGTAAGTGTCACCAACTTCATTAAAACCGCAATCAACGAAACGCGTAAGGCAAAAGGCTTGGAAGACATGCCTGCCGGCGAAATGCTGAAATTAATCAAGGAGAAAGCGGATATGTTGGACATCGATCGTAAATTTTTATCCAGATCCTTAAATGAAGGGTTTTCAGGAGGAGAGAAAAAGCGAAACGAGATATTCCAAATGGCGATGCTGGAGCCGAAGTTGGCTATTTTGGACGAAACAGATTCGGGATTGGATATCGATGCCTTGAAAATTGTCGCCAACGGAGTTAATAAATTGAGAAACAAAGACAATGCTGTGGTGGTTATTACCCACTATCAGCGTTTGCTGGATTATATAGTTCCCGACTTTGTACACGTGCTTTTGGACGGTCGAATTGTAAAATCGGGAGGAAAAGAGTTGGCGCACGAACTGGAAGAAAAAGGCTACGACTGGATTAAAGAAGAAGTAAACGCCTAACAAGCATTTCGAAAATTGAAAACATGAGTTTAAAAGAAAAAATACTTTCCTCTTACATTGCTTTCGAAGACAATTTGGAAGACGATTCGCCTATTCACGATCTTCGGAATGACGCTATTAAAAATTTTGAAGAGAAAGGATTTCCAACAAAAAAAGAAGAAGCCTGGAAGTATACGTCTTTAAACGCCATCCTAAAAAATGACTACGACGTTTTTCCGAAGCAACTGGACAAAACTATAGAATTTAAGGACGTTAAAAAGTACTTCCTGCACGATATAGACACCTATAAAATTGTGTTTATTGACGGAGTGTATAGTTCTTTTCATTCTGAAACCACTCACGATAAGTTGGATGTTTGTTTAATGTCTTCGGCACTAAACAAGCCAAAATACAAGCCCGTTATTGAGGCTTATTTTAACAAAGCAGTAATGGACGATAGTCTTACTTCTCTAAATACGGCATTTGCCAAAGAAGGAGCTTACATTCATATTCCGAAGCATAAAGAAGTTGAAAAGCCTATTGAGATTATTTACTTTTCAACAGGAAATGAAGCGGCTATGTTTTTGCAACCCCGAAATTTAATTGTGGTTGGAGAAAATGCGCATGTTCAAATTATTGAAAGACATCAAAGCCTTTCAGAGAATAACGTACTAACAAATGTAGTTACCGAGATTTTTGCTGAAAAAAGAGCCTATGTCGACTATTATAAAATTCAGAATAATGTCGCTACGGCTTCGTTAATCGATAACACTTATATTTCGCAGGAACGCGAAAGTAATTGTAACGTTCACACCTTTTCATTTGGCGGAAACCTCACCCGAAACAACCTTAACTTTTTTCAAAGAGGAGAGCATTGCAATTCAACTTTAAAAGGGGTTACCATTCTGGAAGACAAGCAGCATGTAGACCATAACACTTTGGTACATCATATTGCACCTAATTGTGAAAGTCATCAGGACTACAAAGGAATCTTTGCCCAAGCTTCAACAGGGGTTTTCAATGGAAAGATTGTGGTCGAAAAAGACGCTCAAAAAACGGATGCCTTTCAGCAAAATAACAATATACTGGTGGACGATAAAGCGACCATCAATGCAAAACCTCAATTGGAGATATTTGCAGACGATGTAAAATGTTCACACGGTTGTACTATTGGTCAGCTGGATGAAGACGCCTTGTTCTATATGCGGTCCCGTGGAATTGCCAAAAAAGAAGCCCGCGCCTTGCTTATGTATGCCTTCGCAAACAATGTTTTGGAAAGCGTTAAGATTCCTGAACTTAAGAGGCGAATTAACAAGTTGATTGCCAATAAAATTGGAGTCAGTTTAGGCTTCGAAGTCTAATTTTAATCATTTTTAGCTTTCTCATGGCATTCGATGTTCACAAAATACGAACCGATTTTCCTATCCTGCATCGCGAGGTAAACGGACATCCTTTGGTGTATTTGGATAACGCCGCCACTTCGCAAAAACCGCAACAGGTTATAGATAGTATTGTAGATTATTACTCTAATTACAATGCAAATATTCACCGTGGTGTGCACTCATTGTCTCAGGAAGCTACCAATGCGTACGAGGCAGCCCGCAAAAAGATTCAACTTCATTTTAACAGTAAACACAACCACGAAATACTATTCACTTCGGGAACAACACATGGAATAAATTTGGTGGCTAATGGATTTTCTTCGCTACTCAAATCGGGGGATGAAATTATTGTCTCGGCTATGGAACACCATTCCAACATTGTGCCTTGGCAAATGCTATGTGAACACACAGGCGCTGTTTTAAAAGTGATTCCCATGAACGAGGAAGGCACTTTGATTCTTTCAGCATACGACAAACTACTCTCACAAAAAACGAAGCTGGTCTTTGTAAATCATATTTCCAATGCACTGGGAACAATTAATCCCATTAAAACTATTATTGAGAAAGCACATGCGTTTGGTGCGGCGGTTTTAATAGATGGAGCTCAATCCTGTTCTCATATAAAACCCGATTTACAAGAATTGGACGTAGATTTTTATGTTACATCTGCTCATAAAATGTGTGGCCCGACCGGAGTAGGTATTTTATACGGAAAAGAAGTTTGGTTGAATAAACTTCCGCCATATCAAGGAGGTGGAGAAATGATTAAGGAGGTTACTTTTGAAAAAACCACTTATGCAGAATTACCGCATAAATTTGAAGCAGGCACACCAAATATTTGTGGGGGAATTGCTTTTGGAGCTGCAATTGATTATCTTAACACTATTGGTTTTGATGCCATCGAAGCTTATGAAAAAGAGTTATTAAACTATGCAACCCAACAATTGCTTGCGATTGAGGGATTAAAAATTTACGGAACCGGTTCTGCCAAAACATCGGTGATTTCTTTTAATATAGAAGGAATTCATCCTTATGACATCGGTACAATTGTTGACAAACTGGGAATAGCGGTACGCACCGGACATCATTGTGCGCAACCTATAATGGATTTTTACAAAATTCCGGGAACTGTCCGTGCTTCCTTTGCATTTTACAATACTATGGAGGAAGTGGACAAACTGGTTGAAGCCGTGACAAAGGCTAAAAAAATGCTCACTTAAAAAAAATGTTATGAAAAAATTGATTCTATTGTTTACTATTTCCATTGCTCTTATGAGTTGTGACGAAACTAAAAAGGTAATTGATGTGGCCGGTAGCGTTCAGCTTTCCGGAACTTACAATGTTACTTCTATTGAGGGAAAAAATGTGGCCACATTGGCCGATAAGAAAGCATTTATAACCTTTGCCGCTCTCGACAAGACTATTCGGGGAAATACAGGTTGTAACGACTTTTTTGGCAGCTACACCCTCGATCTATATGCGTTGTCATTTAGTGGAGTTGGTTCGACCAAAATGTATTGTGAGGAGCCGGTAATGACTACTGAAAGAAATTTTATGCAAGCGCTTAACAACACAGGATCCTATGGAATCCAGGAAAATGTGCTTACGCTCTACTCAAAAACAGACCGAAGCGTTTTGCTTACCGCTAAAAAAGAAACAAATTAAGATGACTATTGAGGCCATACAAGAGGAATTAATTAATGAATTCGCACTTTTCGATGATTGGATGGAAAAGTATGAATATATGATAGACCTGGGAAAAACACTCCCTCTTATTGACGCTTCCCTTAAAACTGATGATAAATTAATAAAAGGATGTCAATCTAAAGTCTGGCTGCATTCCGAATTAAATGGTGACAAAATCGTATTTACCGCCGATAGTGATGCCATAATTACCAAAGGGATTGTGGCTATTTTAATACGTGTGTTCTCCAATCAAAAACCGGAAGCTATCGTAGCCGCCAATACTGACTTTATAAACGAAATAGGCCTGACAGAACATTTATCACCTACCCGCGCAAATGGATTGGCGTCGATGATTAAGCAAATGAAATTGTACGCTGTAGCCTATCAGGCACAACTTAAAAACTAAAAAAATGGCAACAACAACCCCTGTAGACACCACCGAACTGGGAGAAAAAATTGTAAAGGTCCTTAAAACCATTTACGACCCGGAAATACCTGTCGATATTTATGAATTAGGATTGATTTATGATGTTTTCGTAAACGAAGATTTGGAAGTAAAAATTCTAATGACGCTCACCACTCCAAATTGTCCGGTCGCCGAAACACTACCTGTAGAAGTAGAAGACAAAGTAAAATCTATTAAATTGGTGAAGGACGCAGAAGTTGAAATTACCTTTGATCCGCCGTGGACTCAGGATTTAATGAGCGAAGAAGCCAAATTGGAATTAGGCATGCTGTAATGAAAGAGGAGATTATAAATAGAGTCGCCAACAGTAAACTCGTTACGCTCGACTTGGAAGATTTTTATCCGAAGGGAGAACGCATTAGTATTGATATCTCCCAATGGTTGTTCGAAGGGATTGTGTTGAAGGAAAAAGACTTTCGGGAGGCTGCAAACACACATGATTGGTCGCAATATTCAGGTTGTTTTGTAGCGCTTTACTGCAGTACCGAGGCTATTATTCCGGGCTGGGCATATATGTTTTTATCTCTTAAATTAGCTCCTTTTGCTGAAAAAACTACAGTGGGAACGCTGGAAGAACTCGAAACTGTTTTATTTTCCGAAATAATTGAAAATATGCCGGTCGATTCTTATACCAGTAAGTCTGTGATCATTAAAGGATGTTCGCATAAACCTATTCCTGCTTCCGCCTATGTGCTGTTAGCGCAAAAACTTCAGGCGGTGGCACAAAGTATTATGTACGGGGAAGCCTGTTCTTCAGTTCCATTGTACAAAAAAAAGTAAGTTGTTTATCGAAAATGTAGTGTTGCATATCGAAAGCACAGTTATCCCGGTGTGCTATTTTTTCAGAAAGAAGAAAGTAAGCCTTAAATTTGTCCCGTATAAAACTCTAACGAATGAAAAAACTGACCTATCTACTTGTATTTTTTATTTTCCCTACTCTTCTTTTTGCGCAGGACAGCGATGAGAAAGAACCGCCAAAGGACGGTTGGGTAAAGACAGGAAATGTGTCCTTATTATTTAGTCAGGCAGCATTTAACGAAGAATGGACAGGAGGCGGAACTTCCAACTATTCGGCGAATTTGAATCTTACATACGATTTCAACTACCGTCAAGGGAAGTTAGTTTGGGACAACCGTATCGTTGCCGATTACGGTATTACCAAATTAAAAGATCAGGAATTTTCCCGAAAGACAAACGATCGTTTAGAATTAAACTCGCTTGTTGGGAAACAAATAAATGAAAGCAACTGGTATTACTCTTATTTCCTTAACTTCAAAACTCAAATTACTTCCGGATATGTGTATGGTGAAGTCGATGCCGGTAATGAAACTCGAACCGAAGTAACCAAGTTTTTATCACCGGGCTATATTCAAACGGGACCCGGAATGCTCTGGAAAAAAAGTGATAATTTAAAAGTTAATATCTCCCCTGCAACTGCGAAACTCATTATTGTAAGTAGTGATTTTACCGATGTTGGACCAGATCAAGCGCTTATTGACGCCTTTAATGAAGCAGGTGGATACTTTGGGGTGGAAGCGAATGAAACAACTCGTTTTGAGTTTGGAGCCTCGGTTTCGGCATATGCGAAGACAGATTTAATGAAAAACGTTACAATGGAAAACGTTTTAAATCTCTACTCAAATTACCTGGAAGATCCTCAAAACGTGGATATAGATTACACCCTTAATTTGATGCTGTCTGTAAACAAATACATAACAGCGAATGCAACTTTACAAGCTATTTATGACGACAATGCCGTACAAGGTTTCCAAATTAGAGAAGCTTTGGGTATTGGAGTGACATATGGATTTTAATACCCGAATTGATTGATTAAGTAGTAGCGCTAAATTGGACCGATCGATGTTTTTATATCTTTGGTTAGTTAGTTTCGAAAGGTTCAAGCTACTGCGAAAAGCCGTCTTAATTGACGGCTTTTTTATTCGGTAAATTCATCATACAAAAAGTGATTATATGGAAATCTGCTACTATGAATTTCCTTCACTTTCTCGTAGACTAACTTCCTGAATTCTTCAAAATTCTCTTTTTCTAAGGCTGAAATAAAAATGGCATCGCTCCCCATGGAATTCATCCAGGTGCGCTTCCAGTCTTCTAGGCTATAATGTGCTTTCGTTTTTTCGGTCACCAAATCATCTTCATCTATGGTTTCAGCTTCAAAGGCATCAATTTTATTAAAAACCATCACAGTTGGCTTATCTGCACTATCAATTTCGTCCAAAATTTTATTTACTGAAGCAATATGATCTTCAAAAGAAGGATGCGAAATATCTACTATATGCAGTAATAAATCGGCTTCCCGAACCTCATCTAAGGTTCCTTTAAAACTTTCAACCAATTGGGTGGGTAATTTCCTGATAAACCCTACGGTATCGGTAAGCAAGAAAGGCAGGTTGCCAATCACAACCTTTCTCACAGTAGTATCCAAGGTGGCAAAGAGCTTATTCTCGGCAAATACCTCACTTTTGCTTATCACATTCATGAGGGTTGACTTTCCAACGTTGGTATATCCTACCAGCGCAACTCTAACAAGGGACCCTCTATTGCCTCGTTGTACAGACATTTGTTTGTCTATGGATTTAATTTTCTTTTTCAATAATGCAATACGATCTCTAACAATACGCCGGTCGGTTTCAATTTCTGTCTCCCCCGGACCCCGCATTCCTATTCCTCCACGTTGTCTTTCAAGGTGAGTCCACATTCCTGCCAGACGTGGTAGTAAATATTCATATTGTGCCAATTCTACCTGTGTTCGTGCATAACTTGTTTGAGCACGTTGGGCAAATATGTCGAGGATTAAATTGGTGCGGTCTATTATTTTACAAAGCAATATCTTTTCAATATTTTTTTGTTGTGCAGGAGAAAGCTCGTCATCGAAAATAGCAACGCCAATATCGTTTTCTTCCACAAAAACGCGTACTTCTTCCAACTTCCCGGTTCCAATAAAAGTTTTGGGATTGGGCATTTCCATTTTCTGAACAAAACGCTTCAAGACTTCTCCTCCGGCTGTATACGCCAAAAATTCCAGTTCATCTAAATATTCCTGAGACTTGACTTCATCCTGTTGTTGTGTAATAAGACCAATAAGTATGACCTTTTCGTAATCTATTTCGTTTTTCTCGAGCATATACTAAATATCTTTCACAAATGTACAAAACACATTGCAAGGGTTTTTTGTATTTTAGAAGCAATTAACAGACAATGCATGCAGGATGCTTCAGAACAAAGCAACCGTTATACTATTGCTCTTTAACATCCGGAAAATCTATTCGACACATTCAAGCCCGCATCGACATTGGGTGACGATGCTCGCAGAAAAAGAATTAAAAATTCAACCCAAACAGTTTTTTTCACTCCAAAATATCTAACACACTATGACGGTAAGATTCAAGGTAATCCTTTTAGAACTTTCGCATGACATAAATATTTTGGAGGAATTAATGATTATTTTCCCGTATACAACACATTTCCAGCGGATAAGAAGCGCCAAAAAATAACAATTTAATAAGGTGTTTTTTTTAAGGGTGTGAGTTTTTTTCTTACAAATTTTGACAGAAGAAATTTATTTGTATACATTAGCTACCCTATCAACCAATTTTATTTTTATGAATCATTTTTACTCCTCAAAATTTTCAGCCTTATGGGTTGGAAAAACCTCACTTTTAGGCAGTACTAAAAAATTATTGATCCCCACTGTCTTTCTGATCTTTTTAACTTTGCCCACTATGGCGCAGGGACCCGGCTCTTTGTTTGTTGATGCCGGCCCGGATGTGACAATAGATTGTGATGGCACGAACGGTTGCGCCGATATTACGGCCAGCTTTCTTTCAACCTATGAAACCAGTAGCTCAGTTTATACGGTAGAATCTATTCCGTATAATCCACCGTTTGCTTTTAATGGTTTGGCCAATCCTCTAAACCCGAATATCGACGATGCTTGGTCCGATGTGGATACGCTACCATTTGATTTTTGTTATTTCGGAAATTTAGAACAGCAATTTCAGGTAGGCTCGAATGGTGTAATTCGTTTTGACGTCGATCCAAACGATACTTCCAATGGATGGTCTTTTACCGAGGATCTTCCTAATAACTCGAATCCAACTTTGGGGGAAGCAAATGTATTTACTCCCGGGCATGATATAGACCCATCTGTATCGAATACCGAGGAAATTGGCTACGAAGTCTTAGGAACTTATCCCAATCGGGTTTTGGTAGTATCCTATTTCGAAGTTCCAATGTTCTCAGGCACTTGTAATAGCCTATTGGCGACTCAAATGGTTGTGTTTTACGAATTTTCCAATGTGATTGAGATTTATATTCAGGACAAACCTTCCTGTCCGTCATGGAATGACGGAAATGCCGCTTTGGGAATACAAAATAACGACGGGAACATTGCCTATGTCCCTCCGGGAAGAAACACTTCCGATTCTCCATGGACAACCACAAACGAAGCATGGCGTTTTACTCCGGCTGGGGCTGAAACATTTAGTTTCGAATGGGTTGATGCCGGTGGAACTGTAATTGGAACCACGGCAACAATAAACGTGTGTCCAGACGGAAGCGAGGTATACACGGCCAGAGTAACTTATACCAATGAGTGTAACGGGGATACCGTAGTATTACAAGATGATGTTACGGTGACTTCGGTGGCTAGCTACTCTGTCGATTTAGGTGCCGATCAGCAATTATGCGATCAAGCCGACTATGAAATTACAGCAGCTATTGGTGGTGCCGATCCTGCAGATGCTACCTTTTTATGGAGCACCGGAGAAACTACTCAATCAATCACTGTTTCGCAATCCAACACCTACAGTGTGGAAGTTGAAATTGATGACTGTATTGTAAACCGGGATGTAACTATTGAATTCGGAGAAGATCCGTTAATTGAACTTGGTGATACCATAACTACCTGTTTCGAAGAAGTTGCTTTATTAGACGCTTCTCCTTCTAATTTCGATCCGGCATTAGCTACTTACCAATGGAGTTTAAACGGAAATGTATTGCCTGCTGAAACAAGCCCTACCTTATTGGTATCAGACTTCGGAGACTACAGTGTAGTTGTTACGTTTGGTTTTTGTAATAGTGTGGACACAGTTAGTGTAGTGCCAAACGAAATTGAAATGTCTTTGGGTGAAGATATTGAAACTTGTTTTGATGAAGCCCTTATCTTGGACGCCAGTCCGTCCAACTACGACCCTGCCTTGGCAACCTATGAGTGGAGCATGAATGGAACTATCCTCCCATCAGAAACATCTCCAACATTGGAGGTTTTAGAAGAAGGTGTTTATAGCGTAGTAGTTTCAATAGGAATTTGCACCGCCGAAGATTCGGTTGTTGTTTCGCCTCGAGAAGACTTAGTGGTTTCTCTGGGGGAGGATTTTAAAACCTGCGCGAATGAAGTTCGTACCATTTCCGCCGCAACCGAAGAAACAGATGTGACCTATCAATGGTTAGTAAATGGAGATACACTCCCTGATGAAACAGGAAGTAGTATAGATATTTCTTTCGCTTCGAATACGACAGGATCTCAAACTGTTACCGTAATCATCTCTTCCGGAAATTGTACCGGAGAAGATTCAGTTGACATTTCATTATACAACATCGGGCAATGTCTAATTTCGGAAGGCCTTTCCCCTAATGGTGACGGAATGAACGATTGTCTCGACCTAGAATTTATATCCGATAGGAGTGGATCTTTCTCTCTTGAGGTCTTTAACCGATATGGCGCCTCGGTGTTTAATCAAAGTGACTATCTGAACCAATGGTGCGGACAAGACAAAGACGCCGCCGACCTGCCTACAGGAACGTATTTCTATGTGATTAAATTCTCGAATCCTGATGTTGAATTTGGAGATCTAAAGACGGGATGGATTTATCTGAACAGAGAATCAAATTAAGCTATGATACATGTCGATAGGATTTATTTTTATTTAACTAACCTAAACAACCTCATAATGAAAAACGTTATCATACTAGTACTTTTGGTTTGCTTATTGTGCCCTTCCCTTACTTCGGCGCAACAAGATCCTCAGTACACTCAATATATGTACAATATGAATGTGGTGAACCCGGCGTATGCGGGAGCCAAAGAATTGCTGTCTGTCACAGCCTTGTATAGAAAACAGTGGTCGGGATTTGACGGTGCCCCCGAAACTATTACCTTTTCGGCTCATTCTCCCATAAGCGACAAGGTGGGTCTGGGACTTTCAGCTATAAAGGACGAATTGGGCCCCGTAAAGGAGACCAATGTATATGCAGATTTCTCTTATACCCTTCAAGTGGGTGAAAATTTAAAACTAGCACTGGGTCTAAAAGCCGGCGTTACCTTTCACGATGTAGGCCTTTTAGATTTAGAATTGCAAGATCCAAACGATCCGTTTTTTTCTCAAAACATCAATAACACCTATCCCAATGTTGGTGCCGGCGCATTTTTCTATGGCGATAAATTCTATATAGGTGTATCGGTTCCCAATTTCTTGAATTCGGTGCATTTGGATGAGAACGGACTTAAATACGGAAGCGAGACCAATCACTATTTCGGAACCGCCGGATATGTGTTTCAGCTAAGTGAAAACACAAAGTTAAAACCCTCTGTAATGGTGAAATCGGCATTCGATGCGCCTCTTTCATACGATGTGAATCTCAATGCCTTATTCTACGAGAAATTTGAAATTGGAGCTTCTTACAGACTGGACGATTCGTTTAGCGGACTGGTAGGCTTTCAAGCCACAGATAATATTCGAATTGGATATGCATACGATCATGTGGTATCCGATATCAATGTGGTGAGTGATGCTTCTCACGAAATCATTCTGACCTTTGACATTGGTTTCTCCAAACGTGCACTACGCTCTCCAAGATACTTTTAACAACAAATCTAATTTCATTGAAGATGAAAAATATATACCTCATACTATTACTTTTTACATTCGGCGCTTTTCAGGTCGAAGCTCAAAATAATGACACGAAGAAGGCCGATCAATTATACGACAGATTGTTGTATACCGATGCAGCCGAAGCTTATCAAAAATTGCTGAAAAACGGTAAAGGAAGTCGTTATGTTTTTGAACGCCTGGCAAATAGCTATTATTATATTAACGATACGAAAAAAGCCGAAACCTTTTACGGCAGAGTTGTAAAAGGGAAAAAAGTTGAAGCCGAAACCGTGTACAACTACGCTCAATCACTAAAAGCCAATGGAAAATTTAGTGACTACAATACCTATATGAAGCAATTCGCCGAAATGAAACCAAGTGATTCCAGAGCAATTGAATTCATGAAAAACCCCGATTATCTCCCTACCATTATGGAAGAAAGGCCTCAATACGAAGCCAAGAACATGGAAGAAATAAATTCTACTTACTCCGAGTTTGGAGGAACTATGTTAGGGAAGGAATTCTATTTTTCTTCAGCAAGAAATACAACCCGTAAAAAACACGGCATGAATGAAGAACCCTTTTTGGACGTGTATAAAGCCACCGACGTGGGCGGTACCATTAAAAATGCCGAATTAATTAAGGGAGATGTCAATACAAAATTTCACGAAGGGAATGTGGCCATTACTTCAGATGGAAAGCGCATGTATTTTGACCGAAACGATTATCACAAAGGCGATTACGATAAAAGTGCCGAAGGGATCAATCAGATAAATTTATACTACGCCGAAAATATAGACGGTGTTTGGAAAGACGTGCAATCGGTTGCCTTTAACAGCGATGAATATTCCACGGGACATCCGGCCCTAAGTCCCGATGAAAAGACCTTATATTTTGTGAGCGATATGCCCGGAGGAAAAGGCATGAGCGATATTTATAGTGTTTCCATTGCAACCGACGGAAGTTTGGGAAGCCCGGTACGCTTGAGCGATGCCATTAACACCGAAGGAAAAGAGGTCTTTCCATATGTAGACAACAGTGGAAATCTGTACTTTTCGAGTGATGGACATTTGGGCATTGGCGGACTAGATGTTTTTGTGGCAGATATTACCAAAAGCGGCTTTGCCGAACCCATAAACATGGGAAAAGGTGTGAACAGCTCTGAAGACGATTTCGCTTTTAAATACAACCCCGATACCAAGACAGGATATGTTTCATCAAACAGATCGGGCGGAAAAGGAAGTGACGATATCTTTGCGATCAAAAAATTAGAATTTTGTGAAGTGATGTTGGATATGTTGGTCATCAATGAATATACGCGTCAACCCATAGAAGGGGCTCGATTAGACCTGTACGATACTCTTGAAAACATCCTGGGAAGTAAGACCACCAACGCTGAGGGGAAATCTGTGCTAACAGCTGCCTGCGATAAATCGCACGTGGTACAGGCGGTAGCTCCCGGATATGAGAGCAATGCCTTGACCGTTGAGGCCGCTAACGATACCCGTATTTCAAATGTACTGGAACTAAGACCTATTGAAGCGATTATTGTGGATGATAAGATTCAACTCAACCCTATTCTTTTCGATTTGGACAAACACAATATTAAGCCGAAGGCTGCCTTCGAACTGGACAAATTGGTGAGTCTCATGAAGAAATATCCCAACTTAAAAATTGCGGTGGAAAGTCATACAGACAGCCGTGCGAGTGATGAATACAACATGGATTTATCGGAAAGACGTGCACAATCGACCGTACAGTATGTAATCGCACAAGGAATCGATAAAAATCGCATTAGCGGAAAAGGATTTGGCGAGTCTAAACCGGCTGTTTCCTGTGGAGATAATTGTTCCGAAGAACAACATCAGAAGAACAGAAGGTCTGAGTTTTTGATCATAGAACGTTAATAACTGATTTCAATATCATCTAACTCGTACGTACCGTCATTTTCGGGATTGCCGCTGCCTGTGTATTTCCAGGCTATGTAGCCTATTCTTGTAACGTGTAGGGCTAACATTTCGGCGGACTGCTACTTTTGTGAGTGTGCTTCAGAAGCGGCTCACGGAGCTGCGAACGACTCGGAAGGACGAGCAAAAGTAGGTACGTGAATTTGTCGGAACCTCTTTAGTTTATTAAATGTAGTAATTTCTAAATTATTGACTATCTAACCGCTGAATATTTAGCCTGTGTTAGCTTGCGTTAATTTTATTTTGAATCTAGTTTTATTCTCAGGAAATTCTTTTGTCATAAAGAAAATGGATTTATGTTTTTTAAAGTAATATTTACGAGTAGACATTAATTTTTTCTTAAAATCTTTAGAAAACTTCCTTTTATGACTACGATTTTGAATTGGAACTTCACTGTTAGTAATAATTTGTAATGTTCGTTGATTTAATGCGTCATGGGTAAATCTTTCTGATATATATTTTTTATATATTTTCTGAAAAGTTTCTTCTGAATTTATAAATCGATAGTTTGAAGGCAAGGTCGGATTTGCTTTATGAAGCTTTTCTAAAGCACTATTTAGGTTTAAGGAATCTAAAAATTCATTATAAAACTCGTTGTATCTTATTAAAATATCACTTTGTTGAATTTCTTCGAATGATCCTATAATTCCCCAAAATGGAGATGGCTTATAAATTTGTATTAGTTGCATTAGATATGCACCGTAACAAACAGCTAAAGTTATAAAAAGATGATTTCCGATTGCATTATTAATTTTAACAAGTTGTTCGTACAAGTTATTCCATTCTATGATTTCACCTGAAGTTAATATTAATCCTTTTTTTAATTTGTCTCCGTGAATTTCAAAATGTAACATTGGGAATATCTTCTCTACAGTACATTCTATAAAAATACGTTCGAATAATTGAAAAAAATCATTTTTGTTATGCACTTTGACCAATTCCGAACTGAGATCCATCCGTTTAAATGATTTCCATCGGAGCAAATCATTATATAATAAAGAGCCAGTTAATTGATCCTCATTTTCATTTAGAGACTCAATAACATAGATTTTATTAAATGTAAATTTACGGGTCAAATTAAATGCAGGCTAACGTTTGTGTATAATATTAGTTGTGTGTTTAAGCACCTAATTTAGCAAATACAAACCAAACAGAAAATCCGCGAGGATTTTCGTAAGTAGGCTAGAACTAGCAATTAATTTTATGGTGTTAGGTGTAGTTATTTTAATTAATCTATCAGCTTATCATTATCTGAAATCTTTCTTAATTTTTCTACTGCATTATTTTTAATTTTACTAACCATAGACGGACTTAAGTCAAACAATTCTGCTATTTCCCTTAGTGACATTGCGTCTTGTGAGCCAATTCCTGCATTCAATCGAAAAACATCTGCTTCTCTTGGCGTAAGTTGTTCTAAATATTTTTCAATTCTTTGGTAGTATGTTTTTTGACGTTCTTGCGATTTCAAAATCGCACTTTCACTTAATTTTTGTAATTCACGTATTTGAGCATCTAAGTCAGACTTTTTGATGTTTTCAATTTCTTTAATCGCTTTATCATTAACATTTTCCTGTAAATACATTTGCCCAAAGTTTAGAAATCTTTCTGTTGAATAAATATGGAAATCTTTACCTGAGAATGTTTTCATTTCTTCAAGTAATTCTTGTCTAGGCCCAATTGTTTTACCATTTTTTAGCTTCCAAATCCAGTCTTCTTTTCTTTCATCTGAAATCAAGATTATTGATTTTTTTTCGGCTTTAGATTTTTCTAAAATTTGCAACCAAAAAATGAGGTCTCCGTATCTTGTCTCCTCAGGTTTTTTATGGTCTTCATAACCTGGTGGTATTTTTTTGTCAAACCTTAATTTTCCTTCTTGATATATTTGCTTTATTCTTTCCTCATCAAATTTTTCGGTTATTTTACCATTGAAGAGCTTGTCTATTTTGTTGAATATTTCATCATTCTCTGGCATTTTTAGAAAAGATTCAATATGTTCTTTCACTTCCTTTTCTACATTATTGAATACTTTACTTAATGAATTGTGCAAACTGTCTGATAAAAAAGGTGGGCTGTCTTTAGAATTAAGGTCGTCTTCAATAATTTTTAATTTTTTTAAAAAATCGTTATGAGAGTTTTCTTGGTCTGATATTATTTCATATCTATTTCGATTGTATTCTAATCCAACTTGATACGCCAAGAATATTTGTTTTTCAAATTTTTTAATCAATTCTAAAATTGCAACTCTTGTAGAATCAGAATATCTGTAAAGATTAAGAATAACATTTGTATCAAATGTAATGAGACTGTTTTTCCAAAGTTCTTTTAACTCTTTCTCAGTCTTTTTTGAATATCCACTATATAATTCTTTCATCATAGTTTTGAGTGAGCTTTAATTACACCTAACGTGTTTGTGTATGATTAGTGGCGTGTTTAAGCACGGAATTTGGTAAATAAAAACCAAATAGAAAATCCGCGAGGATTTTCGTAAGTAGGCGAGAACCAGCCATTAATTATACACGGTGTTGGCGTTAGTTTTTATTTCAGTTTCTCAATTTCTACATTAAGTTTAATTAAAATTTCTTTTTGTTTTTCTATATCCAAATCATCGCAGATATAATTACATAATTTTGATTTATCTAATTCTCTTATTAAACTTTCAGCTCCATACTTATCTGTTCTTGTTTTTACTTTGTAAAATAGTTCTTTGTCAAAGTCGTCTGGCAAAACAAGCAAATTCTCAATACCTATTAAATATAAATTGTTATGTTCATTTTTAGGCATTATTCTGATTTCTAAATTATTAAATGTTTCTTCAGGTTTATCTGTGTCACTATCATAAAGCAGAATGACTTTACCTGTTAGCATATTTGGATTAGCTCTAAAAAATGTTTTTGCTTGGTTTAGAGCAGAATTTCCAGTGTTTTCAGCATTCCCATTTTCATTAATTCTACCAATCCATTTAAAGTCAATAGAATTTTCATCTATTCCGAAAATCTCAACTGCCTTATTGTAATATTTCTCATCGGTTTCTCCTTCTAAAAGAACATTAATTATATTGGGCTTTAGAATATGAGTTACGTTAAAAGCACTTTTTATTTTTTCTTCAGGTGTCCAATTATAAAATTCAGGATTATTAGATGTTATAATTTGTCCTGCGTCATTTCTCTTTAAAACTATTACTTTGTCATCTACCCTGTTTGAATTATGAATTATAAATGGTGAGTGTGTTGCAATAATTATTTGAGATGTTTGTTCATTTTCGCTACTAAATAAGTTCTTGAAATAAGTAAGAATTTTTAATTGCCAAGTAGGATGAAGGCTTATTTCTGGCTCGTCAATTAAAATCAAGGCTCCTTTTGAACTTTCCTTATTTTTTAATAAAAAACTTCCTCTAAAAACAATTTGCTTCTCGCCAGAACTCAATTCGTTAATGGTCATTTCATTTTCTCCTTGTGCGAAAACAATTTCCTTTTGATTATTTCGATTTTCAATTCGATTGAATTTTTTTGTTGGAAATATTGATTCAAACGCTTTCGAAAACCTTTTGGTTCTAACATCTACTTTTGATTCTTCAACAGGCTGACCTGTGTTATTCCTTGCCCATTCTGTAAGTTCTAAAGCATCTTGATTTTGTATGTCGATTAGTAGCTGAGCAATTTCAGTAGACAAATCGGAATTTGAACGTTCACTATGAATCTCTTCGCTATCAATATTTTTTGCTGTAACTGACTTTATTCCTTTTGATGTAAAATTTATTTCAACATCAGAAAAGATAGTTTTTAATATTGGTCTTGTATCATTCTGAATGAACAAAGTTCCTTGTAGAGATAAAATAGTATTATCTATATTTTCGGCTGTAATGCTAATTTGATTCCAACTATTTGTGATTGAATAGTCAAAACCAATTTTAAAAATATTATTTTTTAAAGGCTGCTTAAAAAAGTCTTTTGAGTTTTCACTTTCTTTAAGCGTCTTAATTTCATCATCACTTAATTCAATTTCAAAAGTTCTTTTTTCGTCTCTTTTTTTAACTTCAAGGCTATAATTTGAAAAATTAAAAATAGTATTTAGAGTTACTGATTTACCGGTTCCATTTTCTCCGGCTAATATTATGGTATTAATAGTTTTTCCTGTATTATCCGTAAAATCAAGTTTTGTATTTCCTAAAATTGGATGATTTTCAAATTCTATTTTTCGTATTCTCATTTTTTTTAAATTAACGCCAACGTATTATATAATCTATTTTATTCGTCTTACCCCAAAAACTTCCTCAGAATAATAATAGTCTTCTTTAGTTCTTAGCCCTTAGAAGCAATACATAATATTGCCCCTAATAAAAAAGTAAAAATCCCAGTGTATTATTGCAATGGTTGGGGTTGCACTAGGATGTCATTGTCGTTCTTAAAATTTGATAATATTCATCTAATAAACTGTCATCGACAAAACTTCTATAAGCAACTATTCTCTTATTTGGATAATCCCACTCTTCTTCAACAAAATAATTATCGACTGAATAGAGGAGAAATTTCTTGTTCAATTCCTTTTTTGCGCACAAAAAAATACCATAATCACATAAGAAATCAAATTTATCGAATTTGTTTAGCTTATTAAAAACCTCAATCTTCATTGTAAATAAATATTCTAAGATTCTGAATTAAGCCTGCCGGTAGGTAGGCTGGTTCAGAATGACAAGTTTTAATACTTTACAGACAGGCTCATTTATAAATTCAGTTTAATTAAACCACTGTTGCCATGGAATTCTACTTAAAAGAAAAACCAAGGCTATGGTATAAAAAATGGTAAGCACCTTAAATTTGGGTTTGGAAACCAGTTTCTTTTTGTGTTTTGAATAGCCCACTGTTATTAAAATAACCGTTAAAAGCATTACAATTGGGTGTTCGATGGCATACAATCTGAATTCGGAATTTTTCATGATTTCTCCCATCCCCAGGTTTGATATATTCTGAAGACCCAAAGGAGACACAAAAAACAGAATCAGGCCTATTAAAAATTGAATATGTGTTACTATAAGGGCGAAGAGGGCAAGTCTGAAGTCTTTGGGACCGTATTCTTTATTAGTAACAAAGCCTGCAAGGGCATTAATAGTGGCAATCACTACCACAAACACGACCAGATAGGCCCACCATGAATGAATGAATTGTAATGTTGAGTACATAGTTTTGGTTTTAGTTAATTTATATAAAGGTAGGAATAATTACCATAAAAAAGAGGCTACTAAATAATAGCAGCCTCTTTCATTTTTAAGATTTAGTAATCCTTAGGAAGGATTAAAAAGAGTACTTAATAGATCCGTTATAGGTTCTACCATTGGTTGTATAGTACCCAAATGCATCGCTATTAGACAGTCTTATATAGTCAAACACATTATACACATTTGCTCTAAAAGTAAGCTCATTACTTCCCAAGTCGAAATCGTATGTAAGACCTGCATCGGTGATAGCATACGGACTTAGTCTAGATGGCATATAATCAGTCGCTGAGGTATTAACATCGGTATATTCGTAGTGACGCTCCTGGTGTTTGATACTTGCATCCACACTAAGACCTTTTACTATTTTTACAAGTCCGCCAAGACCCATGGTAAGTTGAGGGGCATTGGACACCTTCACACCATCGCGATTCACACCGTCACTTTCTGAAATAAGTGCTCCTGTTGCATCATTATAAATAAAAACACTGGACTCTCCTTTGTAAATCCAACGTCCTCCGGACAAAAATCCTTGCAACGTTAGCCAGTCTGAAGCCTTGAAACTAATGTCGAACTCGGCTCCTGTATGGAATTGTCTGATCCCTCTTTGGATAATATTTATTTCAAAATCATCCGTTTCATCTTTTGGAGTACCATTGTCATCGATACCGTCATCGGTTAAAGTTCTGTTGTCCCAATCGGTTACATAGGCATTGAAATTTGCCTTAATTCTATTCGATTTGAAATGATATCCCCCTTCGAAAGAAGTGATAGTTTGATTGTCAACTTCAGGATTCTTTATTAATTCGTTCGAACTTCTAATATCTACAAAAATATTATCCAAATAAGGTTGTCTTGAATAGTAACCGGCATTTGCATATATTTTGTGATCTCCGGCAATCGTATAAGAAAGACCTCCTTTAACATTATAACCTGTTTTGCTTACTTTGTCCGACTTTCCTAATCCGTCTTCGTCCTCTATAAAACGACCATCTCTTTGGTAGGATTGATTAGAAAATGCTCCCTGAACAAACATAGAAAATACATCGGTTGCGTATTCCATTTGTCCAAAAATTCCTTGGTAGTTAATGTTTTCGGAATAATCATACCCAATTCTATCTCCTTCATCTGCAAAATTAGATAATGCTGCCCATGGAGTTGGGTCAAAAGTAGCCGTGATTAATAATCCTGGGTTATCGGTACCATTATCATCCCATCCCGATAATCCGTATAAATCTGTTACTTGTCTAAAGTGATCTCCTCTATAGAATCGAAGGTCGGCTCCCACATTCACGTTGAAGCTTTTAGAAAATTCGTGGTTTAAATTTGAAACCATTCCAAACCACTGGTGATTGTTCACAGAGGCTCTTCTAATATAACCTGATCCAAATTCACCACCATAATCACCACCAACTCCAACTATGGCATTGTTAGCCGCAATAGCGTCATAGTCTATTTGACCAATAAGAGGGCCATCCCCATCGGGATCTTCGGTTCTCTTTCTTGCCGAACTTGAACCCAAATTTCCGGTTCCTCCACCACGACCCCATGAGGCATACGCCACTGTCGAAAGATCGGTTACATCACTTATATCCCAGTCCCAGTTCAAGTTAATAACCGGTTTGTGATAGTAGTTTTGTCTTTCAGACTCAATTCCGTCAGAAGTATAGCCCCAGTGTTCGTTGAACTTTGGATCTGCTGCGATACGTTCTTTAGACTGTGACCATTTTTGACCGTGTAATTGTGGTGCACCTGTGATCAAGAAATTAAATGCATGTGTTTCGTTTGGCTTATACCCAACAGCAAAGAAATAATTTTGTCCCTGTCCATAAGTTCCTTTTGACCATTTTCTATGTGCCTGCCAGTAATCTACCAGGGCAGAAAAAGCCCATCCATTATCGTTTATTCCCGTGTTGTAAGCAACTGTACCTTTGGCATAACTATCGTTACCTCCTAAAAAGCGAGCAAAACCACCGGCTTTTCTGTCGGCTGCTTTCATTACAATGTTGGTAGTTCCACCCACCGAAGAGATAGCCAATTTTGAAGCACCAAGACCTCTTTGTACTTGAATTGCGGTGGCAATATCGGCAACACCGGCCCAGTTTGACCAATATACCAATCCATCTTCCATCCCATTTACCGGTTGTCCGTTTAGTAAGATGGCAATGTTGCTTTGGTCGAATCCTCTTAAATACAATTGAGAATCTCCAAATCCGCTTTCACCTGATACGTGTGTAGAAGGAGCGCTTTTAACCGCTTCGGTAATTTCGACATTCCCTATTGCTTTTCTTTGAATTTCTTCAGCAAGAATAGTAGTAACAGCCACAGGTGTTTCTCTTCCACCGGCAAGATCGATTACTCCTTTACCAACAATCACTACCTCCCCTAAAGCGTCGGCATCTAAATCCAGACTGACAGAACCTAAGTTGGCTGATCCGTTTACCAGAGTGTAATTAATCTTTTTGGAAGAATATCCCACAAAAGAAACGGTTACAGCTCCTTGATTTTTGGAAACATTCAATGTAAAGTTTCCGTCCATATCGGCCACTGTACCGTTGGAGGTTCCGGTTTCAACCACGTTCGCACTCGGAAGCGTTTCCCCGGTTTCCCCGTCTAGTAAGGTCCCCGTAACGGTTCCTTGTGAAAAAGCAGCAAAGCTGCCTAATAGTAAAATAAAGAGTAGTAGTTTTTTCATAAGTGTTAGTTTTAGTTAAATAAATTTACCTGCAAAAGTATTTTAAATAAAACTTTTACACGGCAATAAATGTTAAGAAATTAACAATATTTCTTAACATTAAAATTACTATGAATTATATAAGCTATTAATTCACAGGCTTTTAATTAATAACAATCTTATCAACAAATGAAAAAGAGTTCATTTAAAAAGGAATACAATCTATTTGTTCCCTTAAAGGAGAGATAAAAGCGAAATAATCCTCATGAAATTCGACGGGTAGGGGTTTTGAAAAAGGAAGATCCTCTTTAAACGGGTCTACCTCTTTTCCGTTCTTCCAAAATCGATAACACACATGCGGACCTCCGGTATTTCCGGTCATTCCTATCCAGCCAATTACATCGCCCTGCCGAACGTATTGCCCTACTCTTGCATTGCGACTTTTCATGTGTAGGTATTGTGTCTCGAAGGTACTGTTGTGTTTTATTTTTACATAATTTCCATTGCCTCCTCTGCGTTCAGATTTAGTGACGGTACCGTCTGCTGTGGCGAGAATAGGTGTCCCCATGGGAGCGGCAAAATCGGTACCCCGATGCGGTCTCAATTTGTACCCGTAGTATTTAATACGTCTGCTTAAATTATAGCGCGAGGATATTCTGAAATTAAATTTAATGGGCGACTTTAAAAAAGCCCTTCTTAGATTATCGGCCTTTTCATCGTAATAATCTGCTACGTGCTTTACCGAATCGGTTTCGAAGTTAAACGCATATAAAGGTTTGCCTTTATGCTCGAAATAAGCCGCCTTTATATCTTCCAAGCCGGCAGAAATAGTATCATTGATAAACTTTTCGGTGTAGATAACTTTAAATCTATCCCCCGGTTGTAAATGAAAGAAATTAACTGTCCATGCATATATATTCGCCAAACGATCTGTCATATACGGACTTAAATTCTGTTCCTCCATTGTTTGAGAGAGGGAATTGGTAATAACTCCCGAAGCCTCTCTTTCCTGAAAACGAATTGGTTTTCTATCGGTATAGCAATTCACTGTATCGCGAAAATCTACTACTGCAAAGTCAATTTTGTTCGTTTCGTAAATAAAAACCTGAGTAGTATTTAAGGAATCTTTGGAATTTAGTAATACATAAGGTTTTCCAACTACGATTTTCCGAACGTCGAAACTGTCTTTAAACTTATTGGCTACTTCAAATATTTTATGCTGGGGAACACCATTTGCATCCAGAATAACCCCAAATGTATCTCCGGGTCTAATGGTGTCACGTATTACGTTAAAGTCGTTTAGGGTGTAGCCGTATTCTTCGATGATGGGAATCTCGTCAATTATTTCTTCTTCAACCACATCATCTTTGGTCGTGTCACAGGCTATAAAAGCTAAAATCAGGGGGAGTAAATAGGTTAGTTTCTTCAATTTATGTTTTACATTTTGCTAGACATTGGTTCCCCAATCTCTTAATTCTTGTTCGGTCCATACTTCCGGGAAGAATATTCTTCTTTGGTATTTTGGGTGCATGTATTTGGTCCATTCACTTCCACCCGTTGCTTCGACCGTCTTATTATTTATATTGAGGTATTTGTTAGCCGTATTATAATGGGACATCACCCAGGTAACGTTCACAGTATAATCATAATGACGCATGGCGTCTCTTAATTTAGGGTCTTCCTTCACCTCTTTAGGAAGTTCTTTAAATTTTGCATACAAATTTATAGTATTATATTCTTTTGTAAAGGCGATAAATTCATTTTTATATCGTTCCTCAAAAGCGGTGAGTAAGCGGGATTTTTTACCCGTTTTATAATCCTTCCCTGCAGCCTGCCAATACAAATGTTCCAAGGCGTGTTCGAAAGGTGTATCTCTGTCTATCGTATCTCTAAACCTTGCATCTATTAAATTGATGAGGTCTGTGGAAGCAAATTCAATTTTTCGATACTGCGCACTTTGGAATCCGCTGGCCGGAGTTAGGGTCGTTCTGAATTTCATATACTGCTCAACTTCCATTCCATCACCCATAATTGTAAATGAAGAGGTAAGCATATCGAAATAGCGGCTAATTCGCATTAATTTGGTTGAAAAAAACTGAGCTGTGATGTTTTTGTTGTGTGCTACCTGATCTATTTCCCAAAGTATCATTTTAAACAATAACTCGTTAATTTGATGGTACATGATAAAGACCATCTCATCGGGTAAGGTTGTTCTTTGCGTTTGGAGATTAAGCAGGGCATCGGTTTGAATATAATCCCAATAGGTTATGGGCTCGCTGTACAATAAGCCTTCCAAATGCGTATTCAAATCCTGACCAATGGTGTCATATTTTTTTTCCAGCTGTTCTAAAAGGCTCTTCATTTCAGGGGTTATCTCCATGATTTAGTCTGCAATAATTTTAAAAGAGTGTTTAAGTCCTTTGAATTGTGTTAGCGTTGCCTTTAAGGAACCTACTGCCAAATCTGCTTTTATAAGCAACGGCATTTTATTTTCGTCATCACTTACCCAAACTGTAAGGCTCTCCTTTTCCTTAAAAACTCTTCCCGCTTGTACGTAAGGTCGAAAAATTAAACACCTAACTTTGCCAAAATTAGTATTTAGGGTTTCCCTACCCAAAAATTTAAGCCTGAATTTATAATTTTCCTTGTCGAAAAACATATCCATATCCATCGTATCACCCACTTCGAGATTTTTTACGTCCAGATTGTTTCTCAAATAGTAAAAGGAAGAGACCATATCCTGGGCATCCTTTGGAAAGGAAACAATTTCGGTTTCGTTGTGTTTTTTATTTAATATGGTAGCCTTATTGGTATTGTGATTAAAATCTATCTGAATATCTTTGGTATGTCCTCCTTCGTCAATCTTCCGAATAAACCGATATGGAATATCCTTCTGCTTATCTACATACGACTGGTAGTAATCTTCAACATTAAAGAACCATCGTGAAACGCCAATTGTTTTTCCTTCTCCTTTTATGTGATATACCTCTTTACCATTGAGTTTTGCGTTATTTACTTCCAAAGTAGCATATCCGGCAGTTACAAAACCATAATGCACTCTAAATTTAAACCACTCGCCGTCGCCATAGGATTTCTGTTGTGCCGCTACCGAAGTAACCACCCCGAGTAAACATACTATAATTAGTCTTTTCATAGGTTTGGGTTATTGTTTATGAAAGCTGAAATGCAACTTCCATTCCAAACTAAAAACTCCATCAGAATAGTCGATGGAGTTTAGGTAATGTTACAACTGCCTTAGAGCGTTCCTCGCGCAGCCTGTTCGCGTTCAATAGACTCGAACAAAGCTTTAAAATTTCCGGCTCCAAAGCCTTTGGCACCCATACGTTGAATAATCTCAAAAAAGAGCGTAGGTCTGTCTTCCAAAGGTTTTGTAAATATTTGCAACAAATAACCTTCTTCATCGGCATCCACCAAAATAGAAAGCCTTTGTAATTCCTTTATATCTTCCTTCATCACGTCCATATGAGTTCCCAAACGTCTCGGGATATCGTCGTAGTACTCTTGTGGCGGAGGCGGCAAAAATTCTACGCCACGCGCTTTTAATTGTGCTACGGTCTTAATTACATCGTCTGTCGCCAATGCAAGATGTTGTACCCCGGAATCTTCATAAAAGTCTAAATACTCTTCAATTTGTGATTTTTTAATTCCTTTGGCAGGTTCGTTGATAGGAAATTTGATACGGCCGTTCCCGTTACTCATCACCTTACTCATTAATGCCGAATATTCGGTGTGAATTTGCTTGTCGTCGAAGGAAAGGAAATTTACAAATCCCATCACATCTTCGTACCATTTTACCCAGGTATTCATTTGTCCCCAACCTACATTGCCCACCATATGGTCTATGTATTTAAGACCTGTTGGCTCCGGGTTATAATCCGACTTCCAAGGTCTGAATCCGGGAAGAAAAACACCCTTATAATTTTTGCGTTCCACAAACATGTGTACAGTTTCACCGTATGTGTAAATTCCGGCGCGAACTACTTCTCCATCTTCGTCCTTTTCGACCGTAGGCTCCATATACGACTTTGCGCCGCGTTTAGTGGTTTCCTCGTAGGCAGAACGTGCATCGTCTACCCAAAGGGCAATTATTTTTACTCCGTCACCGTGTTTTACAATGTGGTCGTTAATAGGAGATTTACTTGTTAAAGGTGTGGTGAGTACAATACGAATCTTATCCTGCTTCAACACATAACTTACCGAATCCCTTGAACCCGTCTCCAGACCTTTATAGGCGTGTGATTGAAAACCGAAGGCGGTTTTGTAAAAATGTGCCGATTGCTTGGCATTACCTACATAAAATTCGACATAATCTGTTCCTAACAAGGGCAGAAAGTCTTCGGCGCCTTCAAATATTTTTTCTAAGCCGTAGTCTACTGATTTAATTTCTTTACTCATAATTTGATAATTTGATAATAAGCCAATTGGCGAATTAGCCTATTTTGGAAGTGCTATTTATTTTATTTAAAATTTTTAAAGTGTTATTTTTCTTACCGCTCTTGTCTTTTCTCTACTATCTAACTTCTATTCTCTCCTTACTTTTCTCTAATATCTAACATCTATTTTCTAATTTCCAGAAATAGCCCCGATTGCAGCGGCATCCTCCCAACTTGATTGGGAGATACAGCGGAAAGCGGGAAAAAGCTCCTGCATTATTTTTATTCGAGCCATGACTGATAATAGGTTTCGTCGGCTATTTTTAGGGCTTCTTCGGTTACTTTTAAGGGTTTGAATGTATCGACCATCACTGCCAGCTCGTCTGTTTTTACCTTTCCGATACTTCGCTCGGTAGCTCCGGGATGCGGTCCATGTGGAATTCCGGCCGGATGCAACGAAATATGGCCTGCATCTACATCGTTTCTACTCATAAAATCGCCGTCTACATAATATAACACCTCATCGCTGTCTATATTGCTATGGTTGTAAGGTGCGGGAATACTCAAGGGGTGATAATCGTATATTCGCGGCACAAAACTACACACCACAAAGGCATCGGTCTCGAAGGTTTGATGCACCGGTGGCGGCTGATGGATTCGGCCCGTTATTGGTTCGAAATCGTGAATGGAAAAGGCATAGGGGTAGTTAAACCCGTCGTATCCCACCACATCGAAAGGATGTGAGGCGTAAACCATTTCGAAAATTTCGTTTTGCTTTTTAATTTTAATCAGGAAGTCCCCTTTTTCATCATAAGATTCCAGTTCCATGGGTTTGCGGATGTCCCTTTCGCAATAGGGGGAGTGTTCCAGGAGTTGGCCAAACCAGTTTCGGTATCGTTTGGGTGTATAAATTGGACGATAGGATTCTACAATAAACAAGCGATTGTCTTCGCTGTCGAAATTAATTTGATAGATAATACCGCGAGGTACCAGCAAATAATCTCCGTATTTAAAATCCAGATTCCCCATGTGGGTGCGTAACTTTCCGCTTCCTTTATGAATAAAGATTAACTCGTCTGCATCGGTATTTTTATAGAAATACTCTTTTTGAGACTCTTTGGGCGCTGCGAGTATGATGTTGCAATCGTTGTTGGTAAGTACGATTTTCCGACTGTCCAGGTAATCATTTTCGGGAGCCACCTGAAAGCCGCGAAAGCGATACGACTGCATATTGTTTGCCTTGGCTATTTTAGGCGCAACGCTGTATTGCTTTTCAATTTTTTTAACCTGAGTAGGCCGTTGTTCGTGGTATAAATTACTATACATCCCGTCGAAACCAATGGTTCCAAAAAGTTGTTCGGAATAAAGCGTGCCATCGGGTTTGCGAAATTGTGTATGTCGTTTGGGAGGTATCTTTCCCAATTTGTGATAAAAAGGCATAATATGGGTGTTTGCTATACAAATATCGGAAAAAATATGATGGTTTTTGTCTAAGGTTTTATTAAAACCTAAACCCCACCGTTACATGCCACTCGCCTTCGTTACGCTCGGGAGAAAACGAATATTTTGCCTCCACAGGCCCTAAGAAGGTTTCGAGTCCGTATCCCAACGCAATCGCACTGTAATCCACTCCGTCAATCCATTGTCCGTTCCCAAACAGATTGTCTCCTACATTTGCAATATTTCCTGAAATATTGATGTGGTTTTTTCGGAAGATTTCATAGTCCAAAGTTATTGTAGACTTTAAATAGGTATCTCCTCTGAGGCTTAGCGCTTCGTACCCGTAAAGCGATACCAAGTTATTGATATCTTTAAAACCATAACCCCCAACAAAGAAATCGAGCGACTTGGTATTCTTTCCTCCAATTTTAAAGCCGCCTTCGGTGGATAGCACTGCCGAAAACTTATCTAAAAAGGAAAATGCATAACCTGCTTTGGCTTTTGAGATTGAAAATTGGTCGAAGTTTTTGTTCAGGCCTTCGGCAAACAGATAGAGGTGAAAGTCTCCTTTAAAATACAAGCCTTTATTTGGGAAAAAACTATTGTCGTATGTATCGTACTTTAAATACCCGTAGCTGCTGAAATAATTGGTGCTTTCAAAGATGGTTCTTGGGTTGTTATCTTCGTCTATGCCTATAGATTCAGACAAATAGCGAAGCCATTTGTGCTCGACCCCCAATCCCAATAAAAAGGAGCGTCTAAAAAGCGTTTCAGCGTATATCTGATTGGTTACATCGTGGTATTTAAGGGAAATTCGATTGAGTTGTGTATTTACTGCAGCAAAAACTTCACTGTCAACAAAATCTATGGGAACACCTTTTTCGAAAGTATTGTACCTAGAATTAAGACCGATGCTCCAATAATAACCTTTGTCGATATAGTAATCGAAATTGTAGCGCACATTGTCTCCTACTATAAAATCGAAAGAGGCTATATCGTTGTTCGTAAAGATGCGCTTTTGGGTCACATTTATCAAGGCTGCTGTTCGAAAGAGGTCGTCATAATGTGCTCCCAATCGCAACAATGTATTAGTGCGACTTTCACGCACATGCAGCAATACCGTTGTTTCTCCATTCCTGTCTTCAATAAACCTGTAATTTATATCCTGAAAATTTCCTGTGGCAGACAGGTTATTTATTCCCTCGTTAAAACGCTTGTATGAAGTTTTTGCGGGAGTAAGAAGTTTTAATTTACCCAGCACATACGACCGGGTATACTTCTCAATTCCATCAATACGAACTTCTTTAATAAACAGTGAGTCGCTTTTTACAAAATCGATTTTCACTTTTGGTTTTGCTTTTTGTTGCGCTGCCAGCTGCAGTAATTCATCTTTAAAAGTATTGGCTTCATCCTCACCTGCCTTTATAATATTTTCTCCCTGATCGAAGGAAACAACCGTGAAATCATCGATATTGGGGTGAATATAAATATCTGTTTTGACCCGCTTTTTTATCATGTCGTTAATGGTGCGGTAATTGTTAATTTGAACCAATACGTCGAAAGCGGTTTTTAATTTATCCCGCGTACGAAGTGTGTCTTGCACATCTACTCCAATTACTATATCGGCTCCCATGGCTCGTACTTCATCTACCGGATAATTATTTACCACCCCCCCGTCAATCATTAAGGTTTCATTAATAATTACCGGACTAAAAAGCGAGGGCAATGCACCGCTGGCGGTAATCGCTCTGGGGAGGTAGCCTTTGTTGAGAATTACTTCTTTTCCTGTCTCGACATTAGTTGCAACACAGAAAAAAGGGATGGGGAGTTTATTAAAATCTTCCACATTGTTAACATGGGCAGTGAGTTTTGATAGAAAATTATAGACATTCTGCCCTTTAGACAAGGCCGATGGAAACGCAACCTGAAACTTGTCGAAAGGAAGTGTAAGCGCATATTTTTCAGATTCTTCTTTTTCGTAAAAGGTTTTGGCGCTACGCGGAATTTGATCCTGAATTAACTCGTCGAAGTTAATTTGATTAAAAATGGAGTCTAATTGCCTTGCACTATATCCCGAAGCGTATAGCGCCCCTATAATCGCGCCCATACTGGTTCCTCCAATATAATCGATTCGTATCCCCGAATCTTCAATCACTTTTAATGCCCCGATGTGTGCCAGTCCTTTTGCGCCCCCACCACTCAATACCAAACCTACTTTTAGGTCTTTGGTCTCTTGCTCTTGCGCAAGGACTAATCCTGAAAGTAATACAAGGAGTATAAAAGTTATTCTCTTCATTCGGCGGATTGAAAATGGGTTATAATTTTTTGAGCTCTGTTCGCTCCAACTACCTGGGCAAGTTCTTCGAAACTAGCCTTGGCAATACGTTTGGGACTTTTAAACTGTTGTATTAATTCGATTACTGTTTTTTCGCCAATCCCGGGAATGGTCTCCAATGCTGTATTTAAAGCATCTTTACTTCGCTTGTCTCTGTGAAACGTAATTCCGAATCTATGGGCTTCGTTTCGAAGTTGCTGAATTATTTTTAAGGTTTCCGATTTTTTATCCAAATACAACGGAATGGGGTCATCGGGATAGAATAGTTCTTCCAAACGCTTGGCAATTCCTATTATAGCAATTTTCCCTCGCAATTCCAATTTATCCAAACTCTTTAACGCCGAGGACAATTGTCCCTTCCCTCCATCTATGATGATTAATTGTGGTAAGGGTTGCTCCTCTTCGAGCATTCTTTTATATCTGCGGAAAACTACTTCTTCCATAGAAGCAAAATCATCGGGGCCTTCTACTGTTTTTATGTTAAACTTTCGATAGTCCTTCTTGCTTGGTTTTCCGTTTTTGAAAACCACGCAGGCAGCTACAGGATGTGATCCCTGTATGTTGCTATTGTCAAAACACTCTATATGACGAGGCTCTTCGGATAATCGAAGATCCTTTTTCATCTGCGCCATGATGCGTTTTTCATGACGATCGGGATCTACAATTTTAGCCTGCTTAAAGCGCTCCATTCGGTAATACTTGGCGTTTCGGGTCGATAAATCCAAAATGTGTTTTTTGTCTCCGGCCTTCGGGATATGCACTTTTACTCCATCTTCCACTACAATTTTCAGAGGAACATAGATTTCTTTGGATTGTGAATGAAAGCGTTGCCGCAATTCGATTACGGACAATTGTAATAAGTCGGTATCGGTTTCATCCAGTTTCTTTTTTATTTCGAGGGTGTGCGATCGAATGATCGCGCCAAAGGACAGCTGAAGAAAATTGACATAGGCATAACTTTCGTCCGAAACGATGGAAAAGACGTCTACATTGGTGATCTTCGGATTTACAACCGTAGATTTTGCCTGATAGTTTTCAAGAATATCTATCTTTTCCTTAATTCGCTGAGCGTCTTCAAAGTTGAGGTTATCGGCATAGGTTTTCATTTGCTTTCTAAACCGCACCAGCGAATCTTTAAAATTCCCTTTTACAATGTTTCGGATGGACTCGATGGTTTCGTTGTATTGCGCCTCAGAATACAACCCTTCACAGGGTCCCAGGCAATTACCCAGATGGTATTCCAAACACACCTTATACTTTCCGGTCTGTATTTTTTCTTCAGCCAGATCGTAATTACAAGTACGAAGTGGATACAATCCTTTAATAAGATCTAATAACGTATGGACGGTTTTCATACTGGTGTAAGGACCAAAGTATTCGGAGCCGTCCTTTATAAGTCTGCGTGTGGAAAAAACTCTTGGAAAACGTTCGTTTTTTATACAAATCCAAGGATAAGTTTTATCATCCTTGAGCATGACATTATACCTGGGCTGGTATTTTTTAATCAGGTTATTTTCAAGTAAAAGCGCGTCTGTTTCGGTGGCAACTACAATGTGTTTTATGTTATGTATTTTCTTTACCAGTAAGCGTGTACGGGCATTATCGTGTTGTTTTGTAAAATAGGAATTGACCCGTTTCTTTAAATTTTTGGCCTTTCCTACATAGAGCAATTTTTCATCCTTATCGTAATACTGATAGACCCCCGGCGATTGGGGCAGCGTAGAAATTTGTAAGGGAATAGACGCTTCTGCCATACCTCAAAGATAGTTGCATTTTTGCTTTTAAAAAGCGCTTCCTTGTTTCAATTATTGTTAAAGAAGGGTTAAACCCAATACGTTATATTTATCCTAACATTCTCGGTTTATTTTTTTACTACATTGCATTAGCTAATTACAACGAATGAACATAGCCATTTTATCCCGCGGAGAAAAGCTATACTCTACCCAAAGTCTCTTAAAGGCGGGAGAAGCCAGAAATCATGTAATGGAAGTCCTGGACCCCGATCATTGTGAATTATCGGTGGAAGAAGGAAAGCCGGTGTTAAAATTTCAAGGCGAGCTTGTAGACGATTTACATGCAGTGATTCCACGAATTGGCGCTTCCAATACTTACTTCGGATCTGCTTTGGTGCGTCATTTTGAGGCTATGAAAGTATTTACAGTGGTCACCGCCGATGCCATTGTACAATCCCGTGATAAATGGACTAGCTTTCAGATATTGTCGCAGGCTGGTATTCCCACTCCAAAAACAGTGTTGGTACATCCCATTAATTTTGAAGATCAGTTAAAGAGTTTTGAAGGAAAACCAATAATAATAAAACTATTGGAGGGCACGCATGGGCAGGGTGTTATTTTAGCCGAAACTTATCAGAACGCACTCGCCACGATTGAAACATTACATGCGGCGGGGGTGAAGTTCTTGCTTCAAGAGTACATAGCCGAATCTATGGGCGCCGATATTCGAGCAATTGTGGTCGATGGTGTGGTAGTTGCAGCTATGAAACGACAGTGTAAAGCTGGGGATTTTAGGTCTAATTTACATCGGGGAGGCTCCTCTCAAGAAATTACACTAAGTAGTGATGAGCAGACTATAGCTCTTAAAACCGCAAAGTCACTTCGTCTGGGCGTGTGTGGGGTGGATATTTTGCAATCGGAGCGCGGTCCTTTGGTACTGGAGATAAATTCTACCCCCGGGCTGGAAGGTATCGAAACCGCCACAGGCAAAAACATTTCGAAAAGCATCATTGGATATATTGAACGGAACAAGCGATAGCTGTACTGTTTTCCTTCGCTAGAACATTTGTCGCTAAGTTTTATATTAGGAATGCATTTTAGTATCTTGCAATTGTGTTAAAACTTAAAATTTGAAAAGAAAAATAGGAAGAATAGATCATGCCGATTTTCCGTTGCTCAATCTATTTGATATTGAAGTAAAAATTGATACGGGTGCTTACACTTCGTCCATCCATTGTAAAAATGTTGTCGTAGAAGATAATTACCTCAAATGTGTGTTTTTGGACGAAGAACATCCCGCGTATCATGAAAAAGAGTTTAAATTTGACAGGTACGACGTAAAGGTTGTTAAAAGCAGCAATGGAATTGCTCAGGCCCGATATCGCGTTCTCACTGAAATTGTATTATTTGGTAAAACCTATCCAATATTTTTAACCTTGAGCGACCGGGAAGAAATGCGCTACCCTGTTTTATTGGGAAGAAAATTTTTAACCAAAAGATTTGTGGTTGATATTAATAACACAGACCTTTCCTATAAGCTAAAACTTAAAAATGAACATTAAAATATTATCCGCAAATCCTTCTTTGTATTCTACACAGCGTCTTGTTGAAGCTGCTAAAAAAAGAAAACATGAAATAGAAATAATCGATCATACCAAATGTGATATTGTTATTGAAAAGAAAAACCCCTGTATCTTTTATAAAGGAAGGAAAATTGAACATACCGATGCTGTAATCCCGAGAATTGGCGCCTCTGTTACTTTTTATGGGACTGCTGTAGTACGACAGTTCGAGATGATGCGGGTATTTACCACCACCGAATCACAAGCCCTGGTTCGTTCCCGGGACAAATTGCGAAGTTTACAAGTACTATCGCGCGCAGGATTAGGATTACCAAAAACTATTTTTACCAATTATTCAAAAAACGTAAAAGAAATTGTGGAACAAGCCGGTGGAGCTCCCGTAATTATCAAATTATTGGAAGGAACACAAGGAATCGGAGTTATTTTGGCTGAAACAAAAAAGGCAGCCGAATCGGTTATCGAAGCATTTAACAATTTACAGGCCAGAGTCATTGTTCAGGAATTTATTAAAGAAGCCGGAGGAGCCGATGTGCGTGCATTTATTGTAGACGGACAGGTGGTAGGTGCGATGAAGAGACAAGGAAAAGAAGGCGAATTTCGTTCCAATTTACACCGTGGCGGACATGCGAGTATCATAGAATTGAGCGACGAAGAAGAGGTGGCTGCCCTTAAGGCTGCAAAAGCCATGGGATTAGGAATTGCAGGAGTTGATATGTTACAAAGTTCCCGCGGGCCTTTAATTCTTGAGGTAAATTCCTCTCCGGGGCTGGAAGGTATTGAAAAGGCCACCGGAATAGATATTGCTACATCCATTATTAAATATATAGAACGACACGTATAATAATGGCAAAGGCTCAAAATAACGATCTCATTATATTAGGGCATACCATTAAATTGGGTGAAAGCAAAACCATCGATTTTAGTATTGCCAAATTATATACTTCGACCAAAGTTGAAATTCCAATTATAATAGAAAGAGCTGCTGTTCCCGGCCCAACAGTTTTACTAACAGCCGGTATTCATGGTGATGAAATTAATGGAGTAGAAATAGTGCGTCAGGTAATTGCCAAAAAGATAAACAAACCCATTATAGGTACTGTGATTTGTATTCCTATTTTAAACATTTTTGGCTTTCTAAATGCAGATAGGGTTTTCCCTGATGGAAGAGATCTTAACAGAGTATTTCCCGGCACCAAAACAGGGTCTCTTGCCAGTAGAGTGGCCTATCATCTCACCAAGAAAATTCTGCCGCATATTGATTATTGTATGGACTTTCATACCGGGGGAGCGAGCAGATTCAATGCGGCACAGGTGCGTCTTCGCCCCAATGACGAAGAACTTCTGGAACTAGCCAAAATATTTAATCCGCCATTTATAGTGTTTTCTTCAAATATTGAAAAATCGTTTCGTAGTACGTGCGCAAAGATGAATATCCCTATCATTCTTTTTGAAGGCGGCAAATCGTTAGAAAGTAATAAACATATTGTGAAACATGGTGTGGATGGGGTACTGCGAATGTTGCGGCATTTTAATATGCTTTCAGAAAAACACCTAGTTCCTGAAATTGTTTCTCCGGCTATCATAATTGAAAAAAGCAAATGGATTAGAGCTCAAAAGAGCGGTTTGTTACACGTGAAGATTGAATGTAACAAGCACGTTATGAAGGACGAATTTCTAGCTACTATTACCGATCCCTACGGCACAATGCGTTTTAAAGTAAAATCTCCCAACGAAGGCTATATCATCAATGTGAATCATGCTCCCATTGTGCATCAAGGGGATGCTATTTTTCATATTTCAACAGCAGATGCTGCTGCCATGCCTTCTGAAGAAGACGAAATGGAAGATTAACCGATGGATAAAGTTGCCTTTCGGAAAAAATACAAAGAGCTAAGAGCGCAATTGTCCCCGGATGAAGTTGAAGAATTAAGTTTGCAAATTGCCAACAAATCCTTAGAACTTCCTATATGGGATGCTACGAACTATCACATTTTCCTGTCTATTATTGGAAAAAAAGAAGTGAATACAGAATATTTGCTTCATATCCTTCAGGGAAAAGACAAAAGTGTCGTGCTGTCTAAATCCGATTTCAAAACGGGGGAATTACGGCATATTCTGCTCCAGGAAAATACCGCCATACATATTTCAGAATTTGGCATTCCTGAACCTGTAACGGGAATAGAAATAGCACCTCAACAATTGGACGTAGTTTTTGTTCCTCTTTTGGCATTCGATACTCATGGCAACCGAATTGGTTATGGAAAAGGCTTTTACGACCGTTTTTTAGAACAATGCCGTCCGGAAACTTTAGTGGTGGGCCTTTCTTTCTTCGAGCCTGAAATAAGTATAAGCGTTGAAAACACAGATATTCCATTGCACTTTTGTGTTACTCCCAAAAAAATATATTCTTTTAAGAAAACATAGTATATTTAAAATTCTAAAACCAAATTAAATATGGAACCAACCCAAAATTCATTAGGCACCCCTCCAGATAACAACCTGGTATGGGCAATTTTATGTACCGTATTGTGCTGTTTACCTTTCGGGATAGTGTCAATTTTAAAAGCGAACAAAGTAAATACATTATGGGCTCAAGGAGATCATGAGGGTGCACGTAAGGCAGCCAGTGATGCCAAAAAATGGGCGATTTGGGGTGCGATTATCGGACCTCTTGCCGTGATTATTTTTTACGTTATTTTCTTTATAATTTACGCAGGTGCCCTTTTCGCCAACGGCTATTAAAATTAGTAAAATCACCCTCCTGCTACTGTTGCTTGGGGGTGGTTTTGTATTTTTTTATTTATTTAACCCTTCTCAGCATTCCTTTTTTCTTCCTTGTCCCTTTAAATACCTCACCGGTTTTAATTGTCCGGGATGCGGTTCACAGCGTGCCATTCATCATTTGCTACACGGAGATGTATTTACAGCCTTTGGGTTAAACCCATTATTGATACTGTCCCTTCCATTGATTTTGTATAGTTTGGGGTTGAGACTATGGAATTATATCTTTAAAACAGAGCTGAGAGTACAATTATTCTATAGTAACGTATTCATTTATATATATTTTGGCATTGCCATTATATATTGGTTTATACGCAATCTTTCCTTCTATCCATTTGCTAAATAAGCCAATAGATTTTATTAATTATTGCAAGAATTATCCTACAATTCAAAAATTTTTATATCTTTCCCCTTCCTAACCCAAATTGATTGATGAATTTTTTAGCACAGAAGAGAAGTAAAATTCTCTTAGATAATAAAAATAGCATGCCCCCCGCATCAAAAGTTAGTGAGCAAACAAATGATTTCTACTATAAGGAAATTGCTCAACTTACAGCAGCAGGAGGGTGGAGCGTTGATTTTATAACTAAGACCTCCCATTTAGATCAGGAAGCCAGAAGAATTTTAAATACGCCTTTGGGATATATTCCGTCCTTGTCTACCGCCTTACAGTTTTATGCTCCCGAATACCGAGAGATTATTCAAGAAGCATTTATGGAAGGAAGTATGGGTAAGCCCTACAAAGGAACCGTAAAAATGCTAACTTACAATAAGAAGGAATTTTGGGCCCGTGCCATAGGAAAACCTGTTTACAATGAAGTGAATCAGGTTGTTGGAATTCAAGGGGTATTTCAGGATATTTCTGTAGCCAAGGAAAAAGAACTTCATTTAGAAAATACTTTGAAAAAAATAGAGTCTCAAAATACAAGACTCTTCAATTTTGCGAATATCGTATCTCACAATTTGCGTTCTCATGCGAGTAATTTGCAGTTGACAGCCGAATTATTAAATTCGGCCGAATCCAAGGAGGAGGAGCGGGAACTTAAAAAAGGGCTGAATGAAATTTCGGAGAACATAAATACCACCATTAATCATTTAAATGAAATTGTTGCGATTCAAGCAAAAGCAGGAAATGATAAAAAATCAATTTCGTTTCGGGATATACTCCTTACAGTGACGCATTCGCTACAAGATTCTATTTTCAGCACCGATGCTGAAGTTTATTCAGATTTTACGGAAGTACCCAGCATTGAATATATCCCTGCCTATCTGGAGAGTATCTTTTTAAATCTAATCACCAATTCAATAAAATTTAAGCACCCAAGCCGAAGACCCATAATCGACATCTGCACTTATCAAGATGAAGATAAAACTTGCTTAATGATAAAGGATAACGGACTGGGAATCGACCTTGAAAAGCACGGCACCAAGATATTTAATATGTACCAAACATTTCATCCACATATTAACTCAAATGGTGTAGGATTGTTTGTTACTAAAAATCAGGTGGAAGCGCTACAAGGCTCTATTGAAGTTGAGAGTATGGTAAATGTTGGAACCACTTTTAGAATTACCTTTTAGTCTGCTTTTTCCTTCTTCGGAAATGCTCTTTTATTGAATGCTATTAACAATCCAACACCAAAACTTATTGACGTATCCGCTATATTAAATACGGGTTCAAAAAAAGTAAAATAATCTCCTCCCCAAAACGGAATCCATTCGGGCAAATAGCCTTTCCATAGCGGGAAATACAACATATCTACAACCTTTCCGTGAAACAACGTTCCGTATCCTCCTCCATCGGCGAGAAAAGAAGCAACCTGATGGTGACTGTCTTCAAAAATAATCCCGTAAAAAACCGAATCGATGATATTTCCGAAGGCGCCGGCAAATATTAAAGCAATTGAAACTATCAGGATTCTGGATGACTTTTTACGTACGGCATCCCAAAGCCAATACCCAATTCCTACAATGGCGACAAGGCGAAACAAGGTTAGAAACAGCTTCCCGTAGGTACCCGGTATTTTCGCACCCCATGCCATTCCTTCATTTTCTACAAATAAAATTCGGAACCATTCAAAAACTCGTATCTCTTCCCCTAAAATAAAATGGGTTTTTATATAAACTTTTGAAATCTGATCTATAAGTAAGATCAAGAAAATAATAATTGCAGCTTTTTTTAAAGACATTGAGGTGATAATTAATTGAATGGAGCTCATTTTGGCCAACTCATACATTCGACGGCAAAAATAGCAATATTATTTGGTTTGAAATAACGAAATGGCACCGGTGCTACTTTCAGCATAAATTGTGAATTTTCCTGTTGTGGGTAGCTCATTGTAAATTGTGCCTTCTCTTGTCAAAGCTTGCCCTTTCGCATTTTTAGTTGTATACACTGTAATCTCACCTGCTTTTGTGAGAAGTCTGGCATTGCCTGTAAAATTATACAATCTACAGCTTCCGTTTTCGAGTCCGACGACAAACGATTTAAAACTACCGTTTCCTTCAACCGAAGCTATTTTAGCGTCGATTTCGACTTCCATAGATTCAGGAATCTTGATATACATTTCTATTGCCAGGACTTTATGCGCAGCAAGTTTATCGTTTTGAGCTTCAAAAAAAGGAGTAAAGCCAGTATTAATTGTCAATATTCCATTGCTTTCATGAACGTCTAAGACTACATTCTCGGAAGTTTCTCCATGAATATGGGTCGACACGCTAATCGCTTCGATTTTTTCTGAAACAATTTCAATTTCAAAAACCACATCGCTCTCAATTACCAATTTGCTTATTCCAGAAGCATCCCATTGCTTCTCAATAATTTTTTGAGCATGGCCTTCAGCAATAAAAGCCGTGAAAATCAATATGTAGAGTATTTTTTTAGGCATAAAAAAGCCCTATCGTAAATAGGGCTCTCATTTTATTATGTTGCAACCAATTACTTCTGCAGGTTCTTCGCCTCAATACTCAAAGTAGCATGAGGGACTAATTTTAAACGTTCGGGATTGATTAGTTTCCCGGTAACACGGCAAATACCGTAAGTTTTATTTTCAATACGTACCAAAGCATTTTTTAAGTCACGAATAAATTTCTCCTGACGAATGGCCAATTGTGAATTTGCCTCTTTACTCATTACCTCGCTTCCTTCATCAAAGGCTTTGAATGTAGGCGATGTATCGTCTGTTCCGTTATTGCTATCGTTCTTATAAGAACTTTGGATCAATTCCAACTGTTCCTTCGCTTTTACAATTTTTTCCTGAATTAGTTTTTTAAAGACTTCTAATTCCTTATCGTTGTAGCGGTTTTTTTCTTCTTGTGACATAATTTTAATGTTTTTTAATACGTAAGCGTGTTGCAATATCGTCAAAAGCAATTTCTGTTCCATTGCTTAGTTCATCTTCAAACTGCAGCACCTCCGTTAGCGTTTCTTGTTTAATATAATCTAAATTTTGTTGTACGGCGGTATGTAATTGTTCTTCAGATTGCAGCGTAACTTCAATTCGATCTGTTACTTCAAATCCCGAATCTTTTCTTACATTCTGAATTCGGTTCACCAACTCTCTGGCAATACCTTCATTTTTTAAGGCCGGAGTGATGCTAATATCCAATGCAACGGTGATTCCATTGGCGTTTGCGACCAACCATCCTTCAATATCCTGAGAACTTATTACTACGTCATCAAGGTTCAATGTAGTATTTTTTTCGTTAATAAAAACACTTATTTCCCCTTCTTTTTCCAATTCTGAAATTTGCTCCTGCCCAAATCCTGTAATTGCCTGTGCAACTGCTTTCATGTCTTTCCCGAAGCGAGGTCCCAGCTTTTTAAAGTCCGGTTTTATTTGTTTTACCAGAATTCCGGAGCCTTCGTCAATCAATTCGATTTCCTTCACATTTACTTCCGACTTGATTAAATCGGCTACAGCTTCAATTTCCTTTCTTGAAGCATTGTCCAAAACCGGAATCATAATTTTCTGAAGCGGTTGTCGTACCTTAATCTTCTCTCGTTGACGTAACGACAATACCAGTGACGATATTGTCTGTGCCTGTTGCATTTTATGCTCTAGAGCAGTGTTTATGTAAGACGCATTACTCGTTGGAAAGTTACTTAGGTGAACCGATTCTTCTCCTTTTTTCACAATTCCCTCGGTTAGGTCTTTATACAAACGATCCATAAAGAAAGGTGCTACCGGAGCTCCCAGTCGTGCCACGGTCTCCAAACAGGTATATAGCGTCTGATAGGCCGAAATTTTATCTTCGCCGTAACTACCCTTCCAAAAACGTCTTCTGCTTAAGCGAACAAACCAGTTGCTGAGGTTCTCCTGAACAAATTCTGAGATGACTCTTGTAGCTCGCGTTGGCTCATAGTCGGCATAGGCATCGTCTACTTTTTGGATTAATGTATTTAATTCTGAAAGAATCCAACGATCGATCTCGGGACGTTTTTCCAAGGGAACATCCGCCTCGGCGTATTGAAAATTGTCCAAATTGGCATATAAACTGAAGAAACTGTAGGTATTGTATAGCGTTCCGAAGAATTTATTGCGTACCTCAGCAATTCCGTCACTGTCAAATTTCAAGTTATCCCACGGATTGGCATTGCTTATCATATACCAGCGTGTTGCGTCCGGTCCGAAGGTGTTCAAAGTTTCGAAAGGATCAACAGCATTTCCTAAACGTTTGGACATTTTCTGTCCGTTCTTGTCTAAAACCAGGCCGTTTGATACCACATTTTTGTAGGCCACATCGTCAAAAAGCATTGTAGCGATGGCATGAAGGGTATAAAACCACCCTCGTGTTTGATCCACGCCTTCCGCAATAAAATCGGCTTTACGCCAAATTTCATCCACTTTTTCTTTATTCTCAAACGGATAATGCCACTGTGCGTAGGGCATACTACCACTATCGAACCACACATCGATCAAATCGGCTTCCCGTTTCATGGGTTTCCCTGTGTTTGAAACCAATATAATGGCATCGACAATATTTTTATGAAGATCGACTTTGGCGTAATTTTCTTCTGAAAAATCTCCTGCAACAAACTCTTCAAAAATATCTTTTTCAAGAAGTCCGGCGGTAACTGCTTTTTGCATTTCTGCCTTTAGCTCTTCAATACTGCCTATTATTTTTTCTTCCTTCCCGTCTTCGGTACGCCAAAGCGGTAGAGGAATTCCCCAATATCTGGAGCGAGAAAGATTCCAATCGTTGGCATTTGCCAACCAGTTTCCAAATCGGCCTTCTCCGGTCGCTTTTGGCTTCCAGTTGATGGTATTGTTAAGATCGAACATACGATCTCTGAAATCGGTAACTTTTATAAACCACGAATCCAGTGGATAATACAAAATAGGCTTGTCGGTACGCCAGCAGTTGGGGTAACTGTGGGTGTATTTTTCAACATGAAAAGCCTTATTCTCAGTTTTCAGCTTTATGGCAAGTTCCACATCTACGCTCTTTTCGGGTGCCTCACCGTCCTCGTAGTATTCGTTTTTGACGTATTTCCCGGCAAATTCACCCATTTCGGGTCTGAATTTACCTTGTAAATCGACCAAAGGAACCAGTGCTCCGCTTTCATCTTTTACCAATAACGGCGGAACTTCAGGGGTGGCTTCTTTGGCAACTTTGGCATCATCGGCGCCAAAGGTTGGAGCGGTATGGACAATTCCCGTACCGTCTTCGGTGGTAACAAAATCTCCTGTAATTACCCGGAAGGCATTTTCGGGAGTTTCATAAGGAAGCGCATAAGGCAACAATTGCTCATAGCGAATTCCTTCTAATTTTTTTCCTTTGAATTCGGCTGCGATAAAGTAAGGAATGATTTTATCTCCCTGTTTGTAGCTCTCCAGAATCTCTTCGTTGGGTTTTTCTTCATAGCGATCTCCAAATTGCTTGGCTACCAAGTTTTTGGCCAAAACCACATTGATAGGCTGAAAGGTATACTGATTAAAAGTTCTTATTAGTACGTAATCTATTTTAGACCCAACGGTCAGAGCTGTATTACTAGGCAGCGTCCAGGGTGTCGTTGTCCATGCCAAAAACCAGATATTGTTGGAAACATTGGCAAGAACATTGGGCAGGGTTTCAGCAGCGGCTTTAAACTGAGCGACCACTGTAGTATCGGTCACATCCTGATAGGTTCCCGGCTGATTCAACTCATGAGAACTAAGTCCGGTTCCTGCTTTTGGAGAATACGGCTGAATTGTATATCCTTTATACAAAAGACCCTTGTCGTAGATTTGTTTAAGAATCCACCACACAGTTTCCATATACTTTGGCTTGTAAGTAATATACGGATCGTCCATATCTACCCAATAGCCGTAACTTTCGGTTACCTTGTTCCATACATCGGTATAGCGCATAACCGCTTTACGACAAGCTTCATTATAGGCTTCTACCGATATTTTTTTGCCAATATCTTCTTTGGTAATTCCCAGTTCTTTTTCAACACCTAATTCAATAGGCAGTCCGTGAGTGTCCCACCCTGCTTTACGGTCTACTTTAAAACCTTTTTGAGTTTTATAGCGACAAAAAATATCCTTAATTGCGCGTGCCATCACGTGATGAATCCCCGGCAATCCATTTGCCGATGGTGGGCCTTCAAAAAACACAAAAGGTTGTGCCCCATCACGAATGGCAATACTCTTTTCGAAAATGCTGTCACTTTTCCAAAAATCGAGTACTTCTTCGCCTAACTTGGGGAGGTCTAAACCCTTGTATTCCTTAAAATTTTTGCTCATGTTTCGACTGCGCTCAACAACCGCTAAATGGGTAGTTGAATATTAATAGTTAATTGAAATCCCCTGAGTATAAACACCAATGGATATAAGGCTGCGAAATTAGTAAAAATTAGAGAAATAGGCTAGTAGATATGCTAGTTGTTATTACAAACAAAAAAGGCCACACGACTGTATGACCTCTTCCTTCTATCAAACTAATAAAAAAAATTACATTTTAATAAACTTTTGAAGAAAATTATCTCCCGAAGTACCTGTAACCCGGATAAAATAAATACCCGTTGGTAAATGTGAAACGTCTATTCCCGACTCATTGTATTCCACTTCCTGAAGTTGTCCGGTCAATGAAATGATGGTCAATTTTTGAACAGACCCCTGCTTTAAATTAACAAATAACACATCTTGCGCCGGATTTGGGGTAACTATCACATTCAAATTAGGGTTTGTGGGCTCAGGATTTCCTAAAGTTTCGAGCGCTATAGTATATTTAACAACCCCCAGGTCGTAAGTGCCAATATATACATCAACACTATCTTCGTGAAACAAATAATCCATCGCGTTAGACCCTACATATTCTATTGCTTCAAAGGGGACTTCCGTCCAGGTTTCTCCGCTGGTGTCTGAATACACTATTTGTGCATCAGTAAATTGACTTGTATAAATTGAAGCTACAATATGATTTTGAGCAATTTCAGAGTATTCAATCTTTCTTACATTCTGACCAACGTAAATTTGACTCCATGATTCAGAGCTATCGGTTGATCTATAAACCCCCTGACTTGTAGCAATGGTATACTCATTTGGATGAAACGGACTTTGCTGAAAATCGAAAATTAAATCATTATTTGGATCCAGATTAATTCCGTTGTTCTTCAACTCCCAATTTGCTCCCCCATCGACAGATTGATAGATTTTGGCACCAATAGCTATATGAATCAAGTTTGTATCTACTTCATCAATATGAATTGAGGTAACAATTCCCGACACTGGCAGATTGGGAGTAGTTACTATTACATTGTTGAGGTCATTGAAATCGATGACGCGAACACCTGCATCATATAGCCCCAACCAAACAGTATTTAGATTGTTTGGTACCGTGGCCAAAGCACTTGCTTTTACAAAGAAGTCGGTATAGACAGGCGTTTTGTTCTGCCCGTTATCATCGCTTACAAATAAGTTTACACCCATAAACCCACCCGAAAACGAATATACGCGTCCATCGATATATTTATCCACAAAATAAGCCGGTTCATCGTTTACCGAAATATAATTAATAGGGAAAATATCATAAGATTCGGCGGCATTGGTAACAAGATTTCTATTTGTAATACCGCTTTGCACACTGTAGTAAAGCATTGGTTCTGAGCCGGGAACAACTTGAACAAATGTTACCGGATAGAAAGGATTGAGTAATTGCGACATTGATTGTCCTCCGTCCGTAGAAAACATAGGGTAATAATTGGCGCTGATCATTATTTCCTGCGACTGAAACGGATTAAAAGATGCCTTTAGCCCGTAATAGTAATCGTATGGGTTGTCATCCGGATAGACAAAATTTTGCCAATTGGCGCCGCCGTCGGTTGTTAAAACAACTTCATTCTCTTCGAGTACAATGATATTATCGGGATTTTGAAGATCGAAACGAATGTCCACAATATTATCTAAAATATAATCGCTCCAAACAATAGGGAAAGCATTCCATGTAGCACCCCCATCGACAGATTGGAATAGGTTTTGAGTATGAGAAGTCTCATTTCCAATAAAAGTTCCCAACAATATAATATCGGGATTGACAGGATGAAATCGAATAGGGCCAAACGCATTCCCTGCCAATTTTTCGGTCCATGTTGCACCTGTATCTTCCGAATAGAACAAACCTCCGTCTATTGCTGTAGGACCTTCACCTCTTGCAATGAATAGTTTTGTAGGATCTCCAGGGCTTATTGCCACATTGTTTGGAAAAACAGAATCGTAATTTTCATTGTAATAAATTTCAGTCCAACTTTGGCCTCCATCAGCGGTGTAATATACTTTTGCATAATTTGAAGCGCCAATTTTATAGCCTTGATGTATTATGGCAATATCTGTGTTGGCCGCATAAATATCGAAGGATGCAACCCACTCTTTATCCCCTCCCGAAGTTGGTGGATTGTATTGTTTACTAATGGAATTAGTATCCAAATCGAATATATAAACAGTATTTGCAGAAGAATCGTAGGAAAATGCAGCATTATAGCTCAAACTATTCCCGTTCAAAAACTCTAATCGCTGAAGGGCAATACCGCTTTGAGGATAACTATATAAAATAGTCCATGTTTGACCATTGTCATTTGACTCCAGAATATGACTTCCTTGTGAGAGTGCATACACTTTATTCTGAATGGTGGGATGATAGGTAATATCGTAAATGCGTCCAAAATCCTGAACACCTTCAAAGGATATTTGAGCAACGCAGGAAATACTTGTTCCCAACGAGGCAACAATTAAAAAGAGTAATAGGGATAATTTTTTCATGATGAATTTACTTTATTTGATTTCTGTCCAAATGTTTCAAAAAACATGAATAATTATCAAAAATTGAAGCAGAAAAAACGTGACATTTATTCGTAAAAGTGTGATTTAATGCCCTATGCCGTAAAAAGATAATGATATAACGAAGCACTATCCTCCAGATCCATTTTCTTTGCAATGCGTTCCTTGCGCTTTCTACAGGCTTCCAAAGTTATGTTTAACATGGAAGCAATTTCCTTGTTCGTAAGATTCATAAAGACATAGGAAATAAAACGTATATCGTTTGCATTTAAATCGGGATGCCTCTCCTTGAGAGCGCTGAGTACACCCTGATTTACTTCTTCAAAATGAGCAATGAATTTTTCCCATTCCACATCTGTTTTTAAAAGTTCTTTTAATTTCTTGATAGGAACCGACAAAGACTGTGCGGTTTGGTTGTTTTGAAACTTAACCAAATCATCTAATATTATTTTAATCAATTCATTTCGCTCGGCCAGATAGAGAGCTTTGGATGTTAACTTTCTGTTTCTTTGCTCAATTTCATTTTTAAAACGCTCCTTCTCCAGCAAAGCCAAGGCCTCATTTTCTTTGAGCTGTTTATCCAGAATAAGATTTTCGTGCTTTTCCTTTTCAAGCTCCAGTGCCATAATTTCTTCGCTGCGCCTGTGAAGAATTTTTCGCTGTTTATTTTTGATATATAAATTTCGAAGCGACCAGGCAATTAAAACGATGATTAACAGGGCAATTCCTGAGATTGTATATACCTTTTTTCGTTCCTCCTCAAGCTCCATTTGGTTTTGACGAAGTTGATTCTGATAATTCTGTACTTCGAACTTCACCTTGTTGCTTTCAAACAACCTCCCGTTTTTAAGCTCGTAAAATTGCTCTTTTGCATATATCACAGAATCCTTTGCCTTTATCGCATTTTCATAATCCTTAGTGGTCTCAAATAAATTGGCTAATCGTTCGTAAAGTACAATCTTCTGTTCCCAGCTCAACTCCGCAGAGAGCGCACTTTGAGCATACGATATAGCAGCTTCGAAATCGCCCTGCTTTCTATAAATAGCCGACAAGTTAAGAAGCAAGGACAGGCGTTCCTCGAGATACTTCGAATCGTCTATTTGCGTAAGTAAACTCTCGGCCAAACTCTTTGCTTCCGCATGCATTCCGCGTTTTTCATAATTGTCGGCCAACGCAACCTTTGCCTGCATAATAACCTGAGGCAGTTCGCCGGAAAGGGAAAGAGCTTCATTTAAATACGAATTCGCCTTTAAATAATCCCCTTTCTCGTTAAAGACAAGTCCTAAATTAACAGCATAGATTGCCTTCTTATCGGTGAGTGAATTTTCCTTTGCCAAATCGTAGGCTTTCAGAAAATATTCTTCGGCCTTTTCGAAATTTCGCTCCTTGGAATATAAAATCGCAATGTTGTTGAGTACCGTCATTTCATGACTAACGTCCAATTCCTTCAAGGCAATGGTATAGGCCTCCAAATAGTAGTCCAACGCCTCACCATAATCCAGCATAGAATAATAATTGGCTCCTATGTTGTTGGTTGCAAGAAACAATTGCGAATTCCAATTGTTATTGACAGCCATAGTGCGAGCCTCTGTAAGCAATTCGAGCGATCGGGCATGGTCCTTTGCCAACATAGCATCAACCCCGCTAAGTATAAGAGAATCACAGCGTTGTATTCCTTCCGAAGTTTGAAGAAAGATTAAAAGAAAAATTCCTAAATATTTAATTGAAAACATAAATACAACGTAAAAAATTCGGTATACAGCTATTGCAAAAATAAACTGTACCGATGAATTATTATATCTTTTCTTGAACGAATGATCCTATGATAAATTCTCAGACTTCAGAATTGTTTTGCTGAAGCAGCCGTATTCTCAATTAAATTCTATATTTAAAGTAAAATTGCAACATGGTTAAAAAAATAGCATTTGTATTTTTTCTGATACCTGTATCGAGTTTTGCACAAGAATATGTGGATCTTATAAAGATTGGCTACGGCCAGACTTTTAATAATGGGTATGTCGATGTAGAAGGAAGTACCTTTGTAAAATCTGTTGAGGCAGATCTTACTTTTCCTGTTGTAGTCAACGATAATCACGCAATTATTACGGGCGCGGCTTATAGTAGAAATAACTTAGAACTTTTCCCTGAAGCAAACTTTACAAGTTTACACAGCACTACACTTAAATTAGGTCTGGCCTCTACATATACTGAAAAATGGAGCAGTACAATTGTTTTATTGCCAAAAATCGCTTCAGACTATAAGCATATTACGGGTAGAGATTTTTATTTTGGCGGATTAGCCCTTTTGAAATACCAAAAAACCGAACATTTAAAATATCGCTTCGGACTCTATGCTACTTCCGAAGCTTTCGGACTTTTCACCACTCCAATTATTGGGTGGTATTATCTAAGTCCCAATTCCAGATTCGAAATGGATATGTCGCTTCCAATTGCCGCCGATGTAAATTATTGTTTGGGCGCTACCACACTCGGAATAGACTATTACGGTATTGGGCGCAGTTTTCGTTTATATGGTGACGCCTCAGAATCTCCTGTTTACGTCGATTTAAGTTCTTTGGAATTTGCTACCTATATTCAATTTAATGCGCTTCAAAAAAGTGTACTGCTTCGGGCCAAGGTGGGGTATGCCAGTAATAACTATGAAGTGTATGCTGATGGCGATACTATAGATTTAGGACTTTCAGCATTTAGTTTCGGTGATAGTCGCACCCAATTGAATCCCGATCTTAACGGAGGCGTCTTTGTAAAATTTGAAGCCATCTATCGGTTTCATATTGCTTCCGGTTCAGCAAAGCAAGCTGAACACTAGCCAACTGGCCACAATTTTTAAAGTGATTTCATTTTCTTATCTTTGGATAAACTCCCCTGTTCATGTTAATTAATTTAAAAAACGAGATCTGGAAAGATTTCAAAAAAACGTCGTGGCGCGATAATGAAATTTACAAAGTATCAAATTACGGAAGAGTATTGAAATACAAATTCGATCCTGAGGGCGAAATGATTAAACCATACGTATTAGGTGGCTATGAAGTCTTTTCGGTAACGAAAAAAACCGGCAAAACAGATTTGATTTATATTCATAGAGCCGTTGCTCATCTCTTTCTTGAGAATCCGCTGGACAAACCGTATGTGATTCATACTGATTTTGATAAAATAAACAACCATTTTTCGAATTTAGACTATGCTACCAAAGAGGAATTGGTAGCGCATAATAAAACAAACCCGGAAGTGATTAAGGCAAGAAAGAAGGCGCGGTTAAATCCGAATTATTCAAAATTATCTGCCGGAAAAGTACGAATGATAAAACGTAAAATTTTCGATCCCAATAGAAAAACCCGCATGCGATTAATCGCAAAACAATTCGGTATTTCCGAAATGCAGCTCTATCGCATCAAGTCGGGCGAAAATTGGGGCCATATAGAATACGAATAAAATATGGAAAGAGTTTGTCCGGAATGCGGAGATAAATTAATTGGTCGGGCCGATAAGAAATTCTGTAGCGACGCTTGCCGTAATACCTATAACAATTCCTTAAATAAAGACAACAAGAACCTCCTGCGAAATGTCAATAATCGCCTGCGCAAAAACTATCGCATCCTTGAAGCACTCAATACCAAAGACAAAACCAAGGTGACCAAGGAGAAATTATTGCGTGCGGGATTTAACTTCGAGTACTTTACAAGTATTTATACCACTAAAGCAGGAAAGGTCTATTACTATTTATACGATCAAGGGTATTTGGATCTTGAGAACGACTTCGATGAATATTTAATTGTGAAAAAGGAAAGGAAATAATTCCTATTTCCAGGTTTGTCCCTTCAATTTTAAAGCTGCTTTTAATACGTCCTTCTGACTAATAAGCCCTACTAGTTTTCCATTTTCAACGATTGGAAACCGGCGGTGTTTAGATTCTAAAAATTTATTGGCAGCGTCGAACACATTCATATTGCCATCGATGGTTTCTACATTTTTTGCCATGTGCTGTTCCACTTTTACATCTTCCATTGGATGGTTGTAATAACGGCTTTCGCTAATTTGTTTCATACAATCCCCTTCCGAAATAATTCCAACCAATTCATATTGATCATTTACAACGGGAGCCCCTGATATCTTCTTTTTTATAAGTGTTTCCATGACTTCCAGTACAGACTGGTCTGAGCGAAACGTGGTTAAATTTCTACTCATATAATCTGAAACTTTGATATTCTCATTACTACCTTTGCTTGGCTTAACGCGCTTACCCATAAAGCTTTTAATTCCCATATTTTTGATTTTTAAGTCGTTCTAAGATAGGTAATTTTGAAACAAGTTCCTTTCAAATTATTCTGAAGGCATTAAAACAGCGCGTAAAATTGTACTTTTAGAAATAGAAACAACCCATCCATGAAAAAATTTAGTGCAATTATCTCCTTACTACTAATTGTAGGTCTCATTTATTATAGCTTTTACAGCTTAATGCCTTCATCCGGGACTCCCGCGACAATTCCTGCAACCGAGTTTTCAACCGAAAGAGCCTTGGTTCCATTGAAGGAAATTAGCAAAGCCCCTCATTATCTGGGCTCAGAAGAACACGAAAGAGTACGTCAATATTTAGTGGCCCAATTAGAAAGTTTGGGATTAGAAGTGCAAACACAAGAAGCCTATGTTTTGCAAGAAGATTGGCAAAATCTGGATCGACCTAAAAATATAATAGCAAAAATAAAAGGAACAGAAACCGGGAAGGCGCTACTTCTGCTTTCACATTATGACAGCGCAAAAGTACCATCTCCGGGAGCCAGCGATGCGGGAAGTGGAATTGTAACTATTTTGGAAAGTTTTCGTGCCTATTTGGCAAGTGAAAAAACTCCTAAAAACGATATTATTATACTGTTCACAGACGGGGAAGAACTGGGTCTGGACGGTGCCAAACTCTTTGTGAATGAGCATCCATGGGCAAAAAATGTTGGATTAGCTCTAAATTTTGAAGCCCGTGGAAGCGGTGGTCCCAGCAACATGATTTTAGAAACCAATCAAGGAAACGCAAACCTTGTAAAAGCTTTTTCTGAAGCAAATCCCAGATATCCCGTGGCTTCTTCACTCATGTACAGTATCTATAAAATGCTCCCCAACGATACCGATTCAACAGTTTTTAGAGAAGACGGAGACATTGACAGTTTCTTTTTTGCCTTTATAGACGATCATTTCGACTACCATACTGCAAATGATAATTTTGAGAATTTAGACCGAAATACCCTGCAGCATCAAGGAAGTTATTTGCTTCCCTTGCTACATTATTTTGCAGATGCCGATCTTTCTAAACTCAAAGCTGAAGAAGATTATGTGTATGTAAATTTCCCGGTTGTAAAAATGATAAGCTACCCCTTTTCCTGGATTGTGTGGATGCTGCTTCTTGCCATAGTTGTTTTTATTGTGTTGCTAATCTATGGGATTTCTAACGGAAAAGTTACAGGAGCGTCGGTTGGTAAAGGGTTTATAGCCTTATTCCTATCACTATTTGTCTGTGGCGTTTTAGGATATTTTGGGTGGGAACTCATTCTGGCATTTTATCCGCATTATCTAGAAATCCAACACGGCTTTACCTACAACGGCCATATGTATATTGCCTTTTTTGTCTTTTTGTCCCTGGCAATATTGTTTTTTCTTTATGGCAGATTTGGAAGAAAACAACGCAGTGCAGGACTCTACGTTGCTCCTTTGTTGCTATGGTTGCTTGTAAATGTGTTGGTATGCCTTTACTTACAAGGTGCAGCTTATTTTATAATTCCGGTATTTTTTGGCCTTGTATCCTTCTGGTTGCTATTGAAACAGCAAACACCGAGTCTTTTGTTACTCACTTTATTATCGGCTCCTGCTCTTTTCTTTTTTGCACCCTTGATTCAGTTTTTTCCGGTAGGATTAGGACTGGAAATGCTTGTGATAAGTTGTGTTTTTACGGTGCTAACCTTTGGATTATTAGTCCCGGTCTTCAGTTTATACACTCAGAAACGTACACTTTCAATTCTTTGTGCATTCATTTCTGTCGGATTTTTTATAGGCGCTCATCTTAACAGTGATTTTTCAGAAACCCGTCAAAAACCGAATAGTCTGGTCTATTATCAAAATGAAGAAGACGGAAAATCGTATTGGGTAACTTACGATACAGTTTTAGACGACTGGACAAAAGGCTATCTGGGAGATACCCCTGAAGAAGCCTCAAAATACATCGGAAATGCGGCAGGAAGCAAGTACAATACCAGTTATACTTATGCCGCTACAGCGCCTCATAAGGAAATTGCTTCCTTCGAAATTTTAGTAAAAAAAGACACTCTAGGCGGTACCGAAAGAACGGTTAGTTTTACGCTTCTTCCCAAACGAAAAGTGCATCAGATTTTGTTGTATGTAGACACGACCCGTGTTTTTAAGAAATTGGTTTTCAATGGAAAAGAAGTGTCGAAAGACAGTTTAGGGAATGTTTTTTCCTCTCGCACAAATAACGGCTTGATTCGTTATTATATCGCTAACAATGAACCTTTGGAAGTCACCTATGTTACCGAAGAAAATGAGCCGGTTGAATTTACTGCTCTGGAGTATTCCTTCGATTTACTGGAACATCCACAGTTTACCATTAACAAGAGAACTAAAGCGATGATGCCCAAACCATTTGTAATCACCGATGCCATTGTTGTGCTGCGAAAATTTACGGTAGATTCTTTGCCTCAGACCAAAAATGATTCCATAATTTCTGAAGAACGACTCTTGAATGAATAAAAAAATTGCCATCGCCGGAATGGGTTGGTTGGGACTTCCATTTGCCCAGCATCTTACCACATTGGGTTTTGTTGTAAAAGGTTCGGTTACGAACAGAGAAAAGGCTACGACGCTTCAGAAAAAGGGGTTTAATGTCTTCCCAATGGAAATTTCTGAAACCGGTGTCACCGGCGAAGTACAGGCTTTCCTTAAAGAAATTGATATTTTAATTGTCATGATTCCCCCCGGATTACGAAGGCATACCGGAGCCGATTATGTACTAAAAATGTCTCATTTTTTAACAGAAGTTGAAAAAGCTTCCGTAGAAAATGTAATCTTTATAAGTAGTACCGGAGTGTATGATGATGCACAAGGTCGTGTTTCAGAAAAAAACCTTCCGAAGCCTACTTCCAGAGCAGGAAAGCAATTGCTACAAGTAGAACAACTCTTCTTTTATGCACCTTTTCTAAAGACAACTGTGGTTCGTTTCGGCGGACTCTTTGGCGGAAGCAGACAACCTGCACGTTATTTGGCCGGAAGGGAGAATTTGAACGATTCCAATGCCCCGGTAAACCTAATTCATCGGGAAGACTGTATTGGTATTCTTACCAATATTATTAAGCAGAACGCCTTTGGACATATATTCAATGGAGTTACACCACAACATCCGTCAAAAAAGGAGTATTATACTCAAAAATGCAAAGAATTGAATTTGATTCCTCCTCATTTTCTAGCAGAAGACGCCGAAGCTGTATACAAAGAAGTTGTTTCAGAGAATTTAAAAGGAATTCTTGGGTATAGGTTTACCCATTCATTATAAAAAAAGGGGCTGTGTAAAATTTTACACAGCCCCTTTTCAAAGACTTTTATTTTTTTACCAGATACGTACTCTGTCTTCCGGTTTCACATACATGGCATCCCCTTCTTTGATATCGAAAGCCTCGTAAAAGGCATCAATATTTTTAAGTGGTTGTGTTGCGCGATACATTCCGGGAGAATGCGGATCGGTTTTTATTTGTGTTTGCAATGCTTCATCACGCTGCTTGGTACGCCAAACGGTCGCCCAGCTCATAAAGAAACGTTGTTCCGGAGTAAATCCGTCAATATTTTCGGGTCTTCCGTTTTGTTTATAGAATTTTTGCAATCCGTCATAGGCTCCCAAAAGACCTCCCAAATCGCCAATATTTTCTCCGGAGGTAAATTTACCGTTGATGAATACGCTGTCCAAAACCTCAATTCGGTCGTATTGTTCAGCCAATTTTCCTACTCTTCCGGTAAAATTTTCCAAATCGGCATCTGTCCACCAGTTTACAAGGTTTCCATCTGCATCGAAACGCGAACCACTATCGTCGAAGGCATGAGAAATCTCATGACCAATTACGGCTCCAATTCCGCCGTAATTTACAGCGTCGTCTGCCAAATAATCGTAGAAAGGGGGTTGTAAAATAGCGGCAGGGAATACAATCTCGTTATTAAACGGGTTGAAATAGGCGTTTACTGTTTGTGGAGACATACCCCATTCGGTGCGATCTACCGGCTCATTTATTCGGTCTAAGTTGTCTTTTAAGTTCCAGGCATTAACGGCCACCATATTTTGGTAGTAGCTATTTCCGGGTTTTACTGCCATAGAAGAGTAATCTTTCCATTTATCGGGGTATCCAATTTTCACGGTGAACTTATCTAATTTTTCCACTGCCTTCACCTTGGTACTATCACTCATCCAGTCTAAAGTCTTGATACGGTCTTTAAAAGCATCAATAATATTAGCGATCATAGTCTCGGCTTTTGCCTTCGCTTCCGGAGGAAACATCTCGTCTACATATAGTTTTCCAAGCGCTTCTCCAACAGTGTTGTTTACTGTTGCTAAAGCTCGCTCGTTAGCTGGCTTTTGTTTTTTCGCACCGCTTAAGGTTTTACTGTAAAAGTCCCAATTTGCTTTGTCAATTTCGGTAGTTAAATTACCGGCAGCGTCGTTGAGTGTTTGCCAGCGCATTACTGTTTTCCATGTTTCTACATCTCCTTCAGCCAATGTTTTTTGTACAACCTTCATATAGGCAGGCTGCATTACAATAAGTGTATCTACCTTTTTCGAAACTCCCAAATCGGTAAGAGCTTCATTCCATTTTATGGCGGGTACTAATTTTTGAACCTCCTCCATAGATCTCGGGTTGTTAAAATTTCTGAAATCTCTACTGGCTACTTTATCCAGTCTTGGGATAGCCAATTTAGTTTCAAACGCCAAAATAGCCTCGGCTTGTTTTCGCGCATCAGCCTCACTATCTCCTAAAAACTGAAGCATTCTGGTGATGTGATCTACATACTGACCTCTAATTTCAACCGATTTTGCATCGGTGTTGGTGTAATAGTCTCTTTCAGGCAATCCCAATCCGCCGGGAGTGATGTATGCAGAGTTCATAGCGCTGTTGTTGGGGTTTGAAAAAGCAGCAATTCCCAGGAAGGGTTGTGAGATTTCGGTGGCATTAACAGTCATAGCTTTTTGAAAGTCGGCTACTGTTTTAATAGCCGCAATCTTATCTAGCGCAGGTTGTAACGGAGTTACCCCGGCGGCATCACGAGCAACAGAATCCAACTCGGTATCGAAAATCATCAACGCTTTTGCCTGATCGGTGTTGGCCGCATATTTATCACTCTTTTTAGCTCGATCCAAAATAGCCAGCACATCAAAATCTGTCTTTTTACGCAGCACATTAAAGCCTCCCCATCGTACCTGATCATCAGGAATTTCGGTGGTTTTCATCCAATTTCCGTTTACGTAATTGTAGAAATCGTTTTTTGGGCTTACTGTAGTATCCATGTTTGCCAGGATAATTCCCCTTGGCTCAGCATTTGCTTTTGCTGTTTTGTCTTTATCCCCGCAAGATGTTACGGCAACTGTTAGCACTGCTGTCGCGAAAGCAGCTGTTAAAATGTTTGTTTTCATTATTTGGTAGGGTATTAAATTTTCTGAAATTTCAGAGATTGTTATAACGATTTATAAGACTAAAAAGTGTGGGAAAAGTTACATTTTTTAGTTGTTTTTGTCTCGTAGTTCAGCTTTATACACCGAATCGAGAAATTTTTTCTGTTTTTTAAGTTCGTTTTCCTCATTATCCCTTCGCTGGAAATCGATGGCATCTTTTTGAAACTTTTCGTTTAGCTGCACAATAAAATTGGTCATTGCCTTGTCCAATTCGGCAATAGCGTTTTCTAATTGTAACGAATCAATCCTCGATCTATGTACCTCTTGTGAAAGTATGTTTGCCCGTGTGTTCACCACAGTGAGTCGTGAAATAATTGCCTTACTGTTGAGGGTGTCGGGGATTTTTTTTGAAAGCGAATCGGAGTACTGTACCAGTCTGTCTGAAGTGCTTCTCAGTTTCTCCAAATTACTTCCGTGAATTGACCTCACATCGCCTTCAAATTCTTCAAAAACCGACCATTGTGTAATATGTGTCTTTACGGCTTCGGAAAGTTGGGGAATTGTGTACGGCTTCAACCCGAAGATTCCTTTTGTATTTTGCAAAACATCCTGATCCTGTGTATTCTCTTCCGAAGGATTTCCGCAGGAAACAATCGTAAACGCTACTGCCAGGGAAAAAACAAATAGGTACACTGCAAGTTTCATATACTCAATTAGAAGTCACAAATATAGCGGTTCTTTCACCAACCAAAAGATAATTTTTAAAAAGAACGTTAGGATTATCGCTATCTTTATCGGCCAATTCGAAAAAAATTAAAATGAAAAAAAGAATCCTCATTATCGGTGCTTCCGGACAAATTGGAACCGAACTCACTACCTATTTAAGAAAAAAATACGGAAGTCATAAGGTAATCGCCAGCGATATAGTTGAAGGCGATGCTACAATGATGAAGGAAGGTCCCTTTGAGATTTTGGATGCCATGGATTATGATGCAGTGGAAGATGTTGTGATGCGTTATGAAATTACCGATGTTTATTTAATGGCCGCGATGTTATCGGCAACCGCCGAAAAATTCCCTATGAAAGCCTGGAATCTTAATATGAATTCTCTATTCAATGTTTTGAATTTGGCGCGAGACAAAAAAATTGAAAAGATTTTCTGGCCATCAAGTATCGCTGTTTTTGGTCCTACTACTCCAAAAAAGGAAACACCTCAACGCACCACTATGGAACCTTCGACAGTTTATGGTATTAGCAAACAAACGGGAGAGCGATGGTGCGAATATTATCACAATCGCTACGGTGTAGATGTTCGAAGTATACGTTATCCCGGCCTTATTAGTTATACAACCATGCCGGGAGGCGGGACAACAGATTATGCAGTAGATATTTATTACAAAGCTTTAAAGCATAAAAAATATGTGTGTTTTTTAAATGCTGAAACAACTTTACCAATGATGTTCATGCCCGATGCCATTGAAGCTACAGTGCGTATTATGGAAGCCCCGGCCGATTCAGTAAAAATACGGAACGCTTATAATCTGGCAGCTTTTAGCTTTAATCCCGAGGAAATTACTGCAAGTATAAAAAAACATATTCCCGAGTTTAGTATTTCGTACGAACCAGATTTCCGGCAGGCCATTGCCGATTCCTGGCCGCAAACAATTGATGACAGTGAAGCAAGAAAAGATTGGGGTTGGCAACACAACTATTCTTTGGAAGAGATGACCCGGGAAATGCTTGAAAACATCTCCAAAAAATAATTTTTTACGACAACCTTATTATTTCCAGACATTTGATTGTTTTTATAGTGCGTAGTTAAATTTATGATGTTCCGAATGTCACATTTTTTAGGCCTACTCGTCACTAGTTCTACAGATTATTTTATCTATTATATTTTTTTATTCAATAATTTTGTATTTTTAATACTGTACTAACAATCAAACGAATACAACCCATGAAGACAATTAATTTGTTAGCATTTGCTTGTCTACTACTTGCAATTGCTTGTGATGCACCTTCAAAGAAAGAAAAAGAAGATGTAAAACTTTACGAACCCGCTACAACCGTTGCTGATCCCGTTGAACGAGGCAAGCTTTTGGTGAATTCCATAGGTTGCCACGACTGTCATACTCCAAAGAAAATGACGGACCATGGCCCGACGATAGACCCTGATAGACTGCTATCGGGCCATCCTGCCAGTGAAGTCTTGCTTCCATACGACAAAGAAACTGCAAAAAATTATGCGCTATTTTCTATGGGGTTAACCGCTGCTATCGGGCCTTGGGGAACCTCATTTGCGGCCAACCTAACCTCCGATGATACAGGAATTGGCACTTGGACCGAAGAACAGTTCTTAGTAGCTATTAAAGAAGGAAAATTCAAGGGCCAAAAAGACGGCAGAAGTTTGTTGCCTCCAATGCCGTGGGAATTTTATAAAAACTTCCCGGATGAAGATTTGAAGGCCATTTTCGCTTACTTAAAAACAGTAAAACCTGTAGAGAATGTGGTGCCGGCACCGCTGCCTCCAGCAATGTAAATATTCATTATGACTATTTAATTTAAAAGCCATTCACAAAAGTGAATGGCTTTTTGTTGTTTATGAATCTCTTCTTAAGGCAATTATTCATTAATTCACCCGTCTGTATTTTTCCTGCATAAATTCAAAATACATAAAACCAAATCGATCAAACCAATCTTCTACACCATATTGTTCTTCACATAAATTTAATTCCATCATCGAATCACGAAGTTCTTGCATCAAATACGAATAGGTTTTGTCGTACTCCTCCTCCATTTTTTGTACATCTTTCATAATTTTAGCACGTTCCTGCTGCCATACAATTCCTGTTACAGCATGTATTCCCGAAGTATTGTCCCCAAGTGCAATTGCAGCATTTGAATATGTTTTGGCACATTTATAAATCCCCGCCAGCATTTCTAACTTATATCTTGCCTCGTTAAAATCACGCCGTGAGTTTCCAAAGCAACCCGCACAATTACTCGAATCGTAAGTTCCTGTTTCGGTTGAAGATTCGGTACAAAAGGACGGAATTCTTGGGTCGTCCGGCGCAATTCCCGTTGGCACACAATTACGATATGTGGTATAACTTCTGTCGAAGCTGCGGATTTCATTCCATGTAGACCGAATTTCAATTAAACGAGTCACTATATTCTGAGTTGTATTGGATCTGAAATCTCTGCGTGCCTGATTATCATTAGAATCTTGCTGTTGTTGTGATTCCATTATATCCAGTGATCCCTCCGGAATCCCGGTGGTTCCCATTTGAGCCGAAACCGAAATAGAAGTGAAAAGCATTAGGATAAAAAAGTTTGCTGCTTTCTTCTTTCCGAGTAATTTTCCGCCCAAAAAAGCAATCACTAATAAGGCGATTCCTATTATTAGATACAGAATAAGATTACTTCCTCCACCGTCATCACCGGATTCAGAACCGCTAACTTTCATCTGGCTTTTTTCAATAGGCACAAAGGGACTTCCCAAATGTTCTTGTTTTGGCGGACTCGCCAGGACCACAATTACATATTTCGCAGCACCACTTGAAGGTGGGTCTATTTTAATTCCGATAGCACCATGATCCTGTAGTTTAAAATTCACAATTCCGTCTTTCGATGAACCTGTATTTTGTGTAGCTACAACTTCGTCCCAGGTATCAGTAATTAATGAAACCGTTAGCGATTCATCGCTCTCATAATTGGCAACCAAGATATCCACCTTTTGATACATATCATATCCCTTTATGTAATGAAAACTGGCCGAGTCGGCAACCTTACCAACATAGGTAATACTCTTTTCACCCTCATGGCCTTTACGGGTATCCTTCAACAGTTCCAATTTGACGGGTTTGAAATCCTTTTTCAGCGAATAGGGCTGTGCGTGAAGCAATGGCTGTACGAGCAGCATAAGTCCAAAAAGTAAGCAGAGAATTCTATTCATAATGTTCGTCTTTTTTTTACTATTTAGTGATGCGTGTCATGTCTCTGCCACAGCGATCTGAACCCTGGTCTTTGTATACATTTCCATTTATAAAAACATTCACAGTCCTCCAAGTTGGCTCTTTAATATTCACGGCGCGCCACTTTACCAGACCCGAATAGGAACCGGCACTCTCTTTAATAAGTTTGTGTCCAATTTCATTTCTAGTAAACCCAAATCGCTCCAAACCATTTAACTCTGTATAATGACCTAGAATAGAATCTCCTTTTCGAGTAAAAGTCACCACTCGGCCATCGCATCCTTGCCAGGAACCTATGATACTTCGATTCGTATTTACTTGTTGCTTCTGAGTACCACAGAAGACAAGACCCATCGAAATAACAAATGCAGTAAGCAGAACTTTTATCGTTTTCATCTTAGTCTTGGTATTTTGCGATTAGGTAGTTTGCCGTGTGATATCCTCTTTGTTCCAGTATTTCTAATTGAGTTTGCGTGAGATCCGATACCAGCATAGTTCTGTACTGAATCTTAACAACATTGTCGTAATTTGGATTTAAAAGAAGCAAATACCCCTGATTTGGATGCTTAAATATATAGTGGTCCCCTGTATCACTTTTCTTTATAAAGTCCTTTTGATAGGAATTGGAAAGCTTATTCTCTATTTCTTTCTGAACGCTTTTATTGGGTAACGCTGAAACTGTAATAGCGAAATATCCTTCTCCGCCATCCCGATAAGTAATATTGAATCGACAGGGAGACATTTCTTCAATATTGGTTTTGATTTGACCAGACGATAGTGCAAATATCGTGGCGACTTCATCTAAACTCAGTTTACAGTTCGAATCTTTCGCAAATAGTCTTGAATAGTCGCCCTTTTGTTGCAACTCAATTTTATTGACTTCTTTGGTCGAAGATGCTTCCTCTTCAAGCTGAGTTGTGCTTTCTAAGGTTTCTACATCGCTTTTTTGAGCGTTGTTGCAACTCTGGATGGTGATAAGTATAATAATTAAGTATGTGAATTTCATTGCTTTCAATTTGATTACATTACTCGGTTTTAGCAATTTACGTTAGAGGAAATAACTACATCGTGTGCTTGCGAATGAGCTTCACAAATGGAATGTTACTCCTTCTATTGTGAATTTATGAGAAAATACCACGCAAGTGATGTATAAATCCGTCCATAAATGCGAGGACTTAGCATGTTATAGGAAGTATTACTTGTGTTTTAGGATGACCGGTGCTTCGATCATGGTTTCCTTCAGAAAATGAAACCTGTCAATGTGAAATTTGGTAGGGGCCTCTCCGCAGTATTTTTTGAAATCCCGTGAAAAGTGTGAAAAATCGTAATAATTATACAAGGCGCTAATCGTTTTGAAATCCTGTTCGGCTTTGGGATTCATTTCAGAAAACATAAAATTGAATCGGACAATACGAGTGTATAAAGAAGGAGTTAATCCTACCATTTTCTTAAACAGTTTCTGAAAATACCGTTCGCTGATATTCAATTTTTGAATTAGCTGCGTTACCGAAACACATCCTCTTTTCTCATGAATCATACCAATGGCTATATCGACAGCATTTGGAGATTGGACGCTGCTTTGTACCCTTTGGATAAGAATCTTTTCTAAAATAGAAACTCCTTCCTTGGGAGCTTTTATAGTACTCAAAGATTCCTGTAACAAATCCGAAGGAATATCAAGTAAATTTAATGCAGGTTCAGCCTTGTTGACTAATGAAGGCATATTTAATCCGAATAAATGCCATAATCCGGTTGGTTTCAGGGCTGCCCCAACTATTTTAATACTATTTGCATTCGACTTAAAGATATACTTGCATGCTTGTTGACCTGTCACATAAAAATTGGGCAAAGGGATTTTTGCTCCCTCAACGTAGACCGTAAATCCTCCATCAAACAAATACGCCAAAATGCAATAGCCGGTAGGCAGGCATAGTTCATTAAATATGTCGCTATCCCTTTCACCCTCCCACTCGATAGTATATAGAGTCGCCACATAGGGCTCGAGAACCTTATCAGGTAAATAAGTAGTGAACATGCTTAAAGATAAAAAATTAAATTACACAATAGGATGTATTAATGCAATGCAACATGGGAAAAACAACTTCTGATTGAATCTATCCGCTTTGCTAAAAAGTGATTTTGGGTCGTAACGAGAGCCTTGAAAGCGCTTCCGTGATGTTATACTCGCCCAAGTTTTTCTTACGAAAAAAGCCACCTACCTTCGTAGATGGCTTCTCGTCGCTTTCGTATTAAAAGTTCGGGCTTCCCGCAACATGTGCGGGATAAACTTCTCGCCCAAGTTTTTCTTACGAAAAAAGCCACCTACCTTCGTAGATGGCTTCTCGTCGCTTTCGTATTAAAAGTTCTGGCTTCCCGCAACATGTGCGGGATAAACACGCTACAATAAAAACAATAAAGCCTGTATATCAATGACATACAGGCTTCTTTCGCTCCTCTTCTTGGGCTCGAACCAAGGACCCTCTGATTAACAGTCAGATGCTCTAACCAACTGAGCTAAAGAGGAATTTCATATAGAAATATAAAAGGTGTTACCCTTTTAGCGGTTGCAAATATAATTTATTTTCTAAGTGCGACAAAAAAGAATCTGTTTTTTTTACTTTCCGACAATTGCCCTGTAAATATCGTTTCCATTGGCAAACAAAACCAAGGCAATCAATAAAAAGAATCCAACCATTTGTGCATATTCCATAAACTTGTCGTTTGGCTTTCGCCCACTAACCATTTCATACAATAAGAACATTACATGTCCTCCATCCAATGCAGGAATAGGCAGTACATTCATAAACGCCAAAATAATGGAAATTAGTGCCGTAGTATGCCAAAAAGCAAGCCAGCTCCATTCTCCCGGGAATAAATTCCCAATCGCTCCAAAACCACCAACCTGGGTAATCCCTTTTGCAGTAAAGACATACTTAAATTGTTTCACATAATCTTTCAGGATATTATAGCCATAAGCAGCACCTTCGGTGATACTCGCCCCCAATCCGTACGTTAGTTTTGTCGCTCCGGTGGATAAATCATTTCCAAAATTGTTGATTCCAATAACGCCTTCATCATTGGGAGTAACTTTTAAGGTGTCTAAGCTCCCGTTTCGGGAAACAACAATGGAGTTTTCACCTTTTTTATCCAATGAATTCTGAAACTCATGCCAATACGCAACATTATTGCCGTTAACCGCCACAATTTTATCATCCTTTTTAAATCCGGCAGCGGCAGCAGGGTACTCTGTATTTACCGTATCAATCACAGAACTTCGTATCGCCTGAAAAGGCAACATTACACCCTTCTTAAACATCTGCTCTCCAATATCTTCAGGCACCAAAATAGTTTCGGTAGCGCCATTCTGTCTAAGGACGGTAACACTGTTTACATCTCTTAAGAAAAGGTATTTATTAATAGCCCTTACATCTTCAAATTCTTTCCCATTTACCTTCAGTATATTGTCTCCGTCTTCAAAACCAAGCTCTTTAAATTCCTGCGCTACTGCAAATCCTTGTGGTAAATCTGAAACGGTAGTAATATCTCGTCCGTAGAAATATAAAATACTCGCATAAATTACAAATCCCACTATAATATTTACGGTAACTCCTCCCAGCATTATAATCAATCGTTGCCAGGCCGGTTTACTTCTAAATTCCCAGGGTTGAGGCGGTTGAGCCATCTGTTCCTTGTCCATGCTCTCATCGATCATTCCGGAAATCTTCACATAACCTCCCAATGGAAGCCAGCCAATTCCGTAGACGGTATCACCAATTTTCTTTTTGAACAGGGCAAATTTGACATCAAAAAAGAGGAAGAATTTTTCTACCCGAGTTTTAAATATTTTTGCAGGAATAAAATGTCCCAACTCATGCAGAACAATTAATATAGATAAGCTTAAAAGAAGCTGAACTGCTTTTACAGCAAATGGAGTCATAGTCATTAAAATTAGGGCACAAAAGTAATCTATTCTGCCTTGTTAAAAAAATTATTGCAAACTTGTCATTAGTCCGCACAAACTTTAATACGTTACAAACCCGAAAATATTTTTATAGGTGGTAATTTTGCATCAGATATATTAAAATATGCTTCGGTTTTTTTCAAAATACAAGTTGCTGGGAATAGTGCTTTTAGTGCTTTCGGTTATAATAATCAGCATTATTTACAGCATTCTGAATCCTAAAAGAGTACTTCCTGTCTATCAGCCTGCCGATGTCACAGCTCAATTGGTAGACAGTACCCTTCAGCACGTAAAAAAATACCACACAATTGACAACTTCTCACTCACCAATCAAAACGGAAAAGAAATCACACAAAGCGACTACGAAAATAAAATCTATGTGGCCGATTTCTTTTTTACCACCTGCCAGACTATCTGCCCCATTATGACAGATCATATGGTGGAAATTCAGGAAAAACTGAAAAATGACGCCTCCGTATTATTACTATCTCATACCGTAATGCCCGAAACCGATTCGGTGCCTCTACTTAAAAAATATGCTGCCGAAAAAGGGGTGGACGACCAAAAGTGGAATTTGGTGACGGGCGATAAAAAACAAATCTATGACCTTGCACGAAAATCCTACCTGGCCGCAAAAGACAATCCGTATTCCCCATATGACCTTATCCATACCGAAAATTTTGTGTTGGTAGACACCAAAAAACGTGTACGGGGATATTACGACGGCACCGATCCTAAGGCCATCGAACAACTTTTAGAAGACATTCAAATCTTAAAAAAAGAGCAATAGTCTTTTTTAAACTGAAATGTTTTTACACCTCCCTTTTTTCGATTACTTTTGCCTTGTTTAAAATCAATCTAAATAAACATAATGCTCACGATTGCTTCATTAAAAAAAGGTCAGCTTGCCATAATCAAGGAATTTTCGGTAGAAGTTGTGCCGTTAAAATTATTGGAAATGGGGTGTCTCCCCGGCAACGAAGTGTCTCTGGTTCAAACAGCTCCATTTAAAGATCCCTTATATCTAAATATTAACGGAAGTCATCTTGCCATTAGAAGAGAAACTGCTGCTCAAATTGAAATAGAATTGATATAGACTGGTAATGGCAAAACAAATTAACGTTGCACTTATTGGAAACCCTAATACCGGTAAAACTTCGGTGTTTAACAGGCTCACAGGTTTAAATCAAAAGGTAGGAAACTACCCCGGGATTACCGTCGAGAAAAAGCAGGGGGTATGTAAATTGCCCCGCGGTGTAAAAGCACATATTCTCGATTTGCCGGGAACCTATAGTCTGAATGCTTCTTCTCTCGACGAAAACGTTGTAATCGAATTGCTTCTCAATAAAAACGACAAAGATTTTCCAGACGTAGCCGTCGTTGTTTCTGAAATTGAAAATCTGAAGCGAAATTTATTGCTCTTTACCCAAATTAAAGACCTTGGAATTCCAACCATCCTCGCCATTAATATGGCCGACAGAATGAAGCGGAAGGCGATTTCTCTGGATGTTGAAGAGCTTGAACAGCGGTTGGAAACCAAAATTTGCATGATTAGTTCGCGCAAAAATGAAGGATTCGAGCCTTTAAAAGAATACATTTCAAATTACGGCCAGCTTTCCACAAAACCTTGTGTAAATGCTTCGTCTATTGCGCCCGAATATTTTGACCGACTTCGGAAAGCCTTTCCTACTCAAGATTTGTACAAACTCTGGTTGGTGATCACCCAGGATGTGAATTTCGGAAAACTAGATCGAAAAGAAATGAAAGGCATGGCTACCTTTCAAACCGAATCGGTAAGTAATTTAAAACGTCTTCAGCAAAAGGAAACCATTGCCCGCTATCAGTTTATCAACGATGCATTAAAAAATACGCTCACCATCGATACCGCTAATGCCAAGGATTTACGAAGCAGATTGGATCGAGTGTTGACGCATAAAGTTTGGGGATATGTTATTTTCTTCGGAATCCTCCTGCTAATTTTTCAAGCAATTTTCGATTGGAGCAGCTACCCAATGGAATTTATCGACAGTTCCTTTGCCGCTTTGAGTGAATGGATAAAAAACACCTTGCCTCCGGGAGATTTTACCAGTCTTATTGCCGAAGGGATCATCCCCGGATTAGGCGGAATTGTGATTTTTATTCCACAAATCGCCTTTCTCTTCCTATTTATTTCCATTCTTGAAGAAACCGGCTATATGAGTCGGGTAGTATTTTTAATGGATCGCATTATGCGTCGTTTCGGTTTAAGCGGAAAAAGTGTTGTCCCCTTGGTTTCGGGAACAGCCTGCGCCATACCGGCGATTATGGCAACACGAAATATTGAAAACTGGAAAGAACGCCTTATTACCATATTGGTAACACCCTTTACTACTTGTTCGGCAAGGCTTCCGGTGTATTTAATTATTATCGCGCTGGTAATTCCCGAACAACGTATTTTGGGTATTTTCAGTTTACAAGGTATTACCTTGATGTTATTGTATATGTTGGGATTCGCTACCGCAATCTTTTCGGCATATATTTTAGATAAAATTCTCAAAATTAGATCCAAAACCTTTTTTGTGGTTGAAATGCCTAACTACAAACTTCCCATGTTTAAAAATGTGGTAATTACCGTAGTTGAAAAGACAAAATCATTTGTCTTGGGTGCCGGTAAAATTATCCTGGCGATTTCAGTAATTCTTTGGGTACTTGCTTCCTACGGCCCGGGAGATTTCAATAATGCCGAAGCCATAGTGACACAGGAAAATTCAGCAGCATCACTTTCAGAACCTGAACTTGAAACCAAAATAGCAGCTTTCAAGTTGGAGAATTCCTATATAGGAATCCTTGGAAAAGGAATCGAACCCGCTGTACGACCCCTGGGGTACGACTGGAAAATTGGTATTGCCATTGTGAGCTCTTTTGCAGCAAGAGAAGTATTTGTGGGTACTTTAGCGACTATATACAGCGTGGGAAGTGAAGAAGAAGAAACCATTAAAAACCGTATGGCCGCCGAAGTAAATCCGGTATTAGGCACGCCCTTGTTTAATTTTGCTAGTGGGGTTTCCTTACTTTTATTCTATGCCTTTGCCATGCAGTGTATGAGTACACTGGCAATCGTAAAAAAAGAAACAAACAGTTGGAAATGGCCAATGTGGCAACTATTTGCCATGAGCGCTATCGCTTATATCGTTGCCTTGGCAGCGTATCAAATTTTAAAATAATATCTTTGTAATATGCAAACTATATTAGTCCTTATTACCTTCTGTCTTGCCACAGGTTATCTGCTAAGAAAATTTGTGTGGAATCCTATTTTTGAAGGCAGACAAAAAACGTCTAAAACCTTAGACGGAGGTAAAACTAAATGCGGCAAGAAAGATTGCGGCTGTCACTAAATTTATCCCTTGTTTTCTGAAATAAGCAAAGCATAATCCTTTATTTCGTTTGTGCTTTCCTTCGGGTAAGGAGTTACCATGGTGGCCTCCAAACTATATCCCGAAACAGAATATAAGATGTTATCTATTGATTCTCCCGGTTTTGTCTGACCAAAAATTAGTTTCTTAATTTCGGTAGGTTTCCCTTTCGCTTTTACTTCAACATTCACAACAACACGTCCCGCCCAGACACAAGTTACGTATTCGGGACATCGGGAATCTTCCACTACATCGAGAAACTTGATAATAACAGGTCCAATTTGAGCCGATTCTCCCAAAGCAACCTTGATAACAATTTTAGGAATCTCCACCGGATTCTGACTTTGACTATAAACGATGGCTGAAAACAATACAACAACCAATAAAAGTGATTTTTTCATTCCAAAACGATTTTATTTTTAAAGATAAAGGAAAATATTGTGCCAAAAAACGCTAACCTCTAAATAAAAAGAAATCATCCTTCATATGCTCAATCCTGTCATCTTTGTTAGTCATAATGTATTCCAGAGCACGCTGAGTAAAATCTTTCCCTTTTTCGGTTAACGAGACCACCCCTTTTTGGATCGATATCATATTGTTCTTCTGGGCCAAATCAAGTACCGTTTTAGCCCGTACCTTCTGCCAATTTATATGCTCGTTTAGGTGATTGATATGGCGTTCATTTTCTTCGGAATGGTTGTTCAAATGCAATAAAAAGGTAATTAAAGAAACCTCTGTACGTTGTTGCTTCTGTCTGTACAAAACCGAAAGCAATCCTTTTCGAGGTGCGAATAAATACACAAACAGGAACAAAACTCCTAGCACTGTGGTTATGGATCCCGAAATTGAAGCATCCAAGCCGTGTGCAAGCCAGTAGCCACCAAGTGCCGAAACAATTCCAAAGACAATGGACAAAGCTATCATTTTCTTTAAATCGCTCGTGAGCAAATAGGCGGTCGCCGCCGGAGCAATCATTAATGCAACCACTAAAATGGCACCTACTGCATCGAAAGCCCCCACCACCGTTACCGAAGAAACCGACATGAGTCCGTAATGCATAATTATTGGAGAAATCCCTAAAGCCGAAGAAAGTCCGGCGTCGAAAGTACTCACTTTCAGTTCTTTGAAAAAGAGTATCAATAATGCGATGGTTATCAATAAAATGGTTCCCATGAGCCACAACGATTTCGGTCCCAAATCCATGCCCGATATCAGAAGCCTGTCAAAAGGAGCAAAGGCCAATTCGCCTAAAAGAACGGCATCGACATCCAAATGCACATCGTTTGCATTCTTGGCAATAAGTATCACTCCAATACTAAATAAGGCCGGGAATACCAGCCCAATGGCAGTGTCTTCTTTTACCAGACCTGTTTTCTGAATGGCTTCCACCAAGACTACCGTAATGACACCCGTTAACGCTGCCAATAAAATAAGCAGAGGAGAATTTAAATCCTGAGTGATAAAAAACCCGATTACAATTCCGGGTAATATGGAATGACTTATCGCATCGCTTATTAAGGCCATTTTCCGCAACACCAAAAACACCCCGGGAATGGCGCAGGCAATCGCCACCACTACAGCGATTAATTGTATTTCTATTTGCGGACTAGTCATCTTTAAGTTGTTGGCTATATAAATTTTTTGCAGCTTCAAAGCCGTTTTCGGTCATGGCCCACTGCTGTCCCTCAAGCGTAATCCATTCCTTATCTTCCATTTGTTTGAGTGATTTTCTCGTAAATCCCTGGAAGTTATTTAGAATACGAATGGCATGCGGATGCGAAATATTTTCGTGATCTCTTGCTATCCCGTACATAACTTGCAGGGTTTTCTTTAGTTTTAAGTCTCTCCGGTTATTTCTGAAACGTATTTCACGAAACAACAAACCTCTTCCGGGAGAAAACACAAATGAAACCAAAACAAAAACCGCTGCTACCAAAACAATTACCGGACCTGTAGATAAATTATTCTGACTCGCACTAATGGCTGTACCAAAAACGCCCGAAAATGCTCCAAAAATTGCTGCCAAAACAATCATAACCCCTAAGCTGTTGGTCCATTGACGTGCCGCGGCTGCCGGTGCCAGCAACATAGCGCTCATAAGGACAACTCCTACGGTTTGCAGTCCCAACACAATGGCCAGAACAATAAAAAATGTAATAAGCACATCAATAAATTTTGTATTGAAACCCAGCGTTTTGGTGTAATCTGCGTCGAAAAGCAGAATTTTAAATTCTTTCCAGAAAAGCAATAAAATTACCAGGCTTATTCCCGTAACGATTAGCATTAAGCGCACATCGTCCTCTACCAGTGTTGCTGCCTGTCCGAATAAATATTTATCCAATCCGGCTTGATTGGCATTGGGTTGTTTCTGAATAAAAGTTAACAAAAGCATTCCGAAACCAAAAAAAAGCGACAGCACCAATCCCAAAGCAGTATCGCTTTTAAGATGTGTTTTCGATGTCATTCCTCGAATCCAAAATGTCCCGATTAATCCGCTAATCAAAGCGCCTAACAAAAGGATATTGGTGTCTTTGGCTCCTGTAATTAAAAAGGCAAGCGCAATCCCCGGTAAGGCTGCATGAGAAATAGCATCTCCTAACAAACTTTGTTTTCTCAAGACCGCAAAACTTCCCAACATTCCGCAAATAGCTCCCAATACCGCCGTCCCCATTGTTATGGTTCGGAGGGTGTAATCACTCCAGAGCAATTCGAAATATTCAGAAAGGGTCATGCGTCTAGGCTCTTTTATCTATTTTCTTTTCTCTTAAAAATCTATTTATTGATAGCTACTTTATAATTGATGCCATACGTTTTTGTAAGGTTATCGTCATTAAAAATTTCTTTTACGGGCCCGGTTGCGATCTTTTTCACATTTAAAAATGTGACCCAATCGAAATATTCGGGCACGGTTTGTAAGTCGTGATGTACCACAATTAAGGTTTTCCCGTCCTTTCGTAGTTCTTTTAAAATATTGATTATCGCTATCTCGGTGGTGGCATCAACACCTTGAAAGGGTTCATCCATAAAATAGATGGCCGCATTCTGCACCAAGGCTCGAGCCAGAAAGACCCGTTGTTGCTGACCGCCGCTCAACTGACTAATTTGTCGGTTTTTAAAGGACAGCATTCCCACTTTTTCCAAAGCTTCCAGAGCGGCTTTTTTCTCCTTCTGTCCGGGGCGTTTTATCCATCCTAAGCTTCCGTAGGTACCCATCATTACTACATCGATGGCCGTGGTTGGAAAATCCCAGTCTACACTTCCCTTTTGGGGAACATAAGCGACTAACTTTCGCTGTTTTTCGTAAGGTTTATCGTAAATAGAAATACTTCCCGCAATGGGTTTTATAATTCCTAGAATAGCCTTTATCAAAGTGGATTTTCCGGCTCCATTGGGACCCACAATTGCCATAAGTACGCCTTCAGGGACAGCTAAATCTATATCCCACAAAACCGGTTTGTAGTTATAGGCTACCGTAAGATCATCTACTTGAACAGCGTATTTGGTTTCCATTATTTTAAGGAATTAACTATTGTGGTTACATTGTATCGAAACATCCCTATATAGGTTCCTTCTTCAGTTCCCGTGTTTCCTAAGGCATCACTGTAAAGAGATCCGCCAATTGAGACTTCGGCGCCTTTTGAAAGTACGGATTCCTGAAGTGCTTCGATGGTTCTTCGTGGCACCGAACTTTCCACAAAGATGGCTTTTACTTGCTTTTCAATTATAAAATCTGATAGGCGCTGTACATCCTGCACTCCTGCTTCGGTGGCAGTAGAAATTCCCTGCAGTCCCACAACCTCAAAATCGTATGCCTTTCCAAAATAATTAAAGGCGTCATGTGCCGTTACAAGTATTCTTTTTTCCTTCGGAAGTGTTGCAATGATTGCTTTTACTTCGGCTTCAAGTGTTTTTAACTTTTCAATATACACCAGCTTGTTTTGCTGAAAAGCTTCTGCGTTTTCAGGATTGGCTTTTGCCAGTTCATCAGTTACTTTTTCGGCAAACTGTATAAAATACTGAATATCGAACCATACATGCGGATCGTAATTGGACGCAAAATATTCGGAGCCAATTAACGTATTCTTGTCTAATACTTCAGCAAGTGCAATTTGCTTTTTATTGGTGCTTTCCATTTTTTCAAATACATCTACCAACTTCCCTTCCAGATGCAGCCCGTTGTAAAAAATAATATCGGCGGTGAAAAGTTTCGACACATCGCCTTCACTTGCCTTATACAAATGAGGATCCACCCCGGCGCCCATGAGTCCGTTGACTTCGATAAAATCTCCACCAATGTTTTTAACCAAATCGGTTATCATGGTAGTAGTGGTAACAATTTTTAATTTTCCATTATCTTCAGCAGGGCTTTTGCACCCTGTGAACATTGAAATTATGGCAATAAGTAGTAGTATCTTTTTCATCGTAATTAATTAGGTAATCGCAGGCTTAGTCCTGCGCTCACTAGTATATCTTGTCCTTCGGTGAAGCTTCGACCGAATGTTGCATCCAGTTGTATGTTTTTTTGAAGGGCATACGTCAACCCGGTATCCCAATAATGATTTGCCTTACTATCTTCAGGAAAATCTCCATAGACTTCGGCGTAGATGCCTATTTTTTCTGAAATACTGAAACCATATACCAGGGTGTAGACATAGGCGACTTCCGAAGAATCGTCTCCCCACTGGGCTCCCAAATTATAGGCAATACCCGATTTTTCATTTATGGTATGTGCAAACGAAAAACGGAAATCGACTCCCGTTGTTTCGGGCCTATAGTCTGTTGCGGCCAAAAACGGAAGCATTAGATGTCCTAACAATCCAATATCGGGCAATAATCCTTTCTCTTCAGTAATTTCAACTTTCATCCCCAGAAGCAAGGGTGAAAATCCACTAGAAACATCCGAAATTCGGGTTCCATCCAGCGAAGTTCTGCCTTCTTCAAAATTCCAGCCCACTCGCAATTCGAAGTTATTCAGCAAGCCGTATCGCACCAATGTGGTATTGTATCCCAAGATCTCATCTTGGATACCCTCATTTTTATAAGATTCATAAAAAGCGCCGGTTTCCAGTTGAATTGATCCTTTCGGAACTGTATTTGGAGATTCGGTGGCATCGGGCCTGTCGGTAATTAAGTCGGCAGTTTCTTCTTTTTCCTGTGCTTGAATTCCAAAGGCAGCGCCAATAAACGAAACGAGGAAAAAATGTTTAAGATAATTCATACTAATTGGTTTGTACATAGAGGTTTTCGGCTATTTTTTGGGAAATAAAGAATTGGTCACTCCCTACCTGGATAATCATGGAACCGTCAAAAAACTCCTTTCCAAGCACCTTTACTTTTGTGCCGATGCTAATTTTTCTTTTGTCCAGATATTGCAAAAATTCGGGGCTGGTCTCTTTAACGCCTACACATACTCCCCGCTGATTTTTATTGCACTCTGAAAGCAGTTTCTTTTCGGTGCGTTTTACATTTCCGTGTTTATCGGGGATAGGGTCGCCATGCGGATCGAAATCGGGGTTTCCTAAAAATTTATCCAATCGGGTCACAAGTTCATCGGACTGGATATGTTCTAATTGTTCGGCAATTTCATGCACCTCATCCCAATGGAAATTGAGTTTTTCAACCAAAAACACTTCCCAAAGGCGGTGTTTTCTAATCACACTCGCTGCGATCTTTCTTCCGTTGGGAGTTAATAAAGTTCCTTTGTACTTTTTATAGGAAAGCACTTCTTTTTCGGCCAGTTTCTGTACCATATCCGTTACAGATGAGGGTTTGGTGTCCATGCGCTCGGCGATAGCATTGGTACTCACCTCCCCTTGCATTTGTTGCTCCAAATGATAGATGGCTTTTAAATAATTCTCTTCTGCTAATGAAAACATAGGGCAAAGGTAAAGATATTTTTCTATTTATATGCATTTTATTTTTAGCCTTGTCTAAATATGAATAGAAAGCATTGCAGAAAACCTATTCTCTAAGTACAACTTGTGGGCGCCGTATCAAGCCAACCTTCGGCAGGTAAATGCGGCGTGCAAAATAAGATGGTGTTGTTATTCTGAAGAATTTTTATCATTCTACTATTCCTTTGTCATTCTGACGCAAGTCAGAATCTTTTAATCACAGAATGTATCAAAAACCTCTCTCTTTCTGAAGTTGTTCGTAGGCTTCCCTAACTTTTCTGAATTTTTCTTCAGCCCCTTTTTGATAGGCGGCATCCATGTGTTGCAGTTTGTCCGGATGGTATTTTTTCGCCATGTTTCTATAGGCCGCCTTCACTTCCAAATCGGTGGCGGTGCGCTCAATTTCAAGAATCTTATAGGCGCTATCCGGATTTTTGAAGAACATGGCCTTGATACTTTCAAAGTCCCGAAACTGGACTCCCAGATATCCTGAAATTTTATGTATTTCGGCTACTTCAGGATTGGATACATGTCCGTCGGCATTCGCAATACTGAATAAAAAGTGAAGAATCTGGAGTCGGGATTCATACCTAGTTCTTGAACGTAGCAACTGACAAATATGCACTGCCGAAACCTGGCGTTTCTTTATTACCTCATTGAAAACGCGAAAGGTTGCGTTGGCACGTTCAGCTCCGTAGGCCTGAACGAAATATTGACGTACGTAATCCAGTTCACTCTTATTTACGGTTCCGTCGGCTTTAATAACCAGGGAGGCGAGGGAGAGCAGATTTAATTCAAAATCGGCAGGAGTGACTCTATCCCCTTGTTGCGGTTGAAAAACCTGTTGAAATGAAGACCCTTTTTTACCGATAAGGTTGTCGAGTAAACTTCCAATTAAAAATCCTAAGATAGCACCGGGGAATCTAAAAAATGTATAGCCTAAAATAGCGGCAAACCAACGAATCATGCAAATGTAATTTCTGTGACTAAAAAGCGACCAAAGATAACTAATTACAGTAAGAGTTTTGGAACTCTTTAACGCTTTGATAACCTTAAAATTGGTTACCTTTGCATCAAATTTGTTACACATTTAATCACATTTATTATGTATCCAGCAGAATTAGTACAACCTATGCGCGAAGACCTAACCAAGGTAGGTTTTACCGAATTATATACCGCAGACGAAGTGAACAATGCCATTGCCAAAGAAGGAACTACCCTTGTGGTAGTGAATTCGGTTTGTGGCTGTGCAGCGGCAAACGCACGTCCCGGAGCCACCATGTCCTTACAAAACACAAAAAAACCCGATAATATAGTTACTGTATTTGCCGGTGTAGACCGCGAAGCAGTAGATGCTGCAAGGGCGCATATGATTCCTTTTCCCCCAAGCTCGCCTTCTATGGCCCTATTTAAAAACGGAGAATTGGTTCATATGCTGGAGCGTCATCATATTGAAGGACGACCCGCTACAATGATTGCCGAAAATTTAATGGGCGCTTATAACGAACATTGCTAAAAAAGCTATCAAACTTTTCAAAAACCGCCGGGTAATCCCAGGCGGTTTTTTTATACTTTTGAAGTAATGAAACAACTTTACAAAATTGTAAGTTATCCGTTTTCGGCGCTGTTTTTTATCCTTTTTGGGTTAAATCTGCTGTTTTTTCACCCAATTCAGTGGATTTGTCTCAATATTTTCGGATATCAGGCACATAAAAAAAGTGTCGATTATTTTAATTGGGTAATCATTCGATTGTTACATATAGTGGGTACAACGTATTCGGTAAAAATTTTAGAAAGTATACCCAGAAACATTCCAATTATTATTGCCTCTAACCATCAAAGTATGTGGGATATTTCTCCCCTTATCTGGTTTCTTCGGAAATGTCATCCTAAATTTATTTCGAAAATTGAATTGGGAAAAGGAATTCCTTCGGTTTCATTCAATCTGAAATACGGCGGAAGCGTCCTAATTGATCGGAAAAATCCGCAGCAAGCTACCGAACAAATCGCGAAAATTGCCAAGTACATCTCTCGACACAACCGCAGTGTTGTTATTTTTCCTGAAGGTACCCGAAGTAGGAACGGAGTTCCAAAAACGTTTCACCGTAAGGGTCTCACTATATTATTTAAAAATGCACCCGAAGCCTATGTCCTTCCGGTTACGGTCAATAATTCATGGAAATTACAGCAAAATGGATTGTTTCCCATTCCTCTTGGAGTTCGATTGCATTTTTTGGTGCATCCTGCTATAAAAGTTTCCGAATACACTTCAGAAGCACTTATCGACAAGGTCGAAAAACAGATAAAAGACGCTGTTATTAATTAAAACAAGCTTGTTTGCGGATTCTTAAGCTGCAAATAATGGGAACCGTCTAATGGAGGAATTTTTCGGTCTTTCAAGTATTTCTTTCGCGCCAATTTTATGGTATCATTTATTTGTGTAGCAATGGTTCCTTCACCTCTCATCCTCATTCCGAAGCGGCTATCGTTTAGTTTTCCGCCGTGGCATTCGGCAATTTGATGGAGAATCCGTTCTGCACGATCGGGAATGGTTTTATGTGCCCAATCGGTAAAGAGCTCGGCAATTTGCCCATTCAGTCTAACAATGGTGTGCCCTACATCCAGCGCTCCCAATTCGGCTACTTTCTTAACCAATGGCAGGATTTCATGGCTGTTTAAGGACGGTATAATGGGCGCCATCATAACCCGAACAGGAATATTATTTTCTGAAAGCACTTCCACGGTTTTTAGACGTTGTTTGATACTTGCCGTTCGAGGTTCCAGCAGGCGTCTGGTTTCTTCGGAAAGTGAGGTAACGGAAATATTTACCACGATACAATTCAATTTTGCCAATTCCTTTAAAATATCCAGATCACGAAGCAGCAATGAGTTTTTGGTAATTATCCCGGTAGGATGCTTCCACCTCAGCATTACTTCCAAACATTTTCGCGTGATCTCCAGCTTTCTTTCGATAGGTTGGTAGCAGTCTGTGTTCCCCGAAAAAACAATAGGATGTGGTTGCCAGGATTTGCTCTTCAGCTTTTCTTCCAACAACTGCGGGGCATTCGTTTTTATCAGGATATTACGCTCAAAATCCAAACCTGCGCCGTATCCCCAGTATTCATGGCTGTTACGTGCGTAGCAATACACACAACCGTGCTCACAACCCTGATACGGATTTGCAGAAAATCCCATCCCAACATCGGGGCTGTCTACCTTGTTTACAAATGTTTTTGGAAAGACGTCGATGTAATTTGTCTTGTTACTTTCTGCTTCTTCCCCTTCGGCATCGCAAAAATTAAGGAAATCGTCCCGAATTTCATGGCGCAGTTCGAAGAAGCGATTGGCCACATTTTTCTGAGCACCACGCCCTTTTAAAAATTGTTCGGACATAAAAATAACTTTGAAGATGTTCCTCAAAGTTATTTAAATATTGGAATATTTCCTATTTAAATTGGATTTATTCCCAATCTATTTTCCGGGAAAATTCGCCTTACGTTTTTCCAAAAATGCCTGTGTGCCCTCATGGAAATCGGCTGTGCCGAAACACTTTCCAAACTGAGTGATTTCTTCATCAAAACCATTCTCCCCGTCTTCGTATCCGGCATTGATAGCAGCAATTGCCGATGCAATAGCCACCGATGAATTTCTTTTAATTTTTTCGGCAATCGCAATGGTTAAGTCCATTAATTCTTCCCGGGAAGTGACATGGTTAACGAGGCCGTATTGCAATGCCTGATGTGCATCAATCATTCCGGCAGTCATGATAAGTTCCATGGCTCTGCCCTTTCCTACTAAGTGAGGTAAGCGTTGTGTCCCTCCATAACCCGGAATTACCCCAAGAGATACTTCGGGCAAGCCCATCTTGGCATTTTCACTTGCCGTGCGAAAATGTGCTGCCATGGCCAATTCGAGTCCGCCACCTAACGCAAAACCGTTTACAGCAGCAATGACAGGGGTAGATAAATGTGCTACAAAATCGAATAATTTAGCCTGTCCTTCGGCGGCTAACTGTTCTCCCTGTGCTACAGAAAAATCGGAAAATTCGCTAATATCTGCTCCTGCAACAAATGCTTTCTCTCCGCTTCCGGTTACAATTATCACCTTTATCTTCTTATCTGCATCCGCCTTCTTAAAAGCTTCGTGCAGCTCTTTTATAGTTTCCCTGTTTAAGGCGTTTAATTTTGCGGGGCGGTTGATGGTAATGGTTGTAATTCCGTTTTGGGTTTCGGATAAAAGATTCTTATAGCTCATAGTGATTGCAGTTTGGAAATAAAAGTTGGTTTGTATTGTAAAAATACGAAACTCGCTATAATTGTTTTGGAAAAGCGACTTTAAATGTGGTTTGTTCTCCGGGAATCGAGGTAAGGGTAATTTCTCCGTTGTAGGTTTCAACTATTTTTTTGACCATAGCCAGTCCAAGTCCCATCCCGCTTGTTTTGGTAGTGAATTTGGGTTCAAAAACCTTTTCCATATTCTCTTCAGCTATGCCTAGACCATTGTCTTTAACGGTAATTACTGCATTATTCCCTTCCGAAAAAACGTTCACTTCAATGCGAGGTTCTTCAGGATTTTTCTGTTCTATGGAATAAATACTGTTTTTTATTAAATTGGTAATTACCCGAATGAGTTGGGTACGGTCAAATCTGGCTATGATTTTCTCTTCTTCAGAAAAGAAATAAATATACTCTTCATTAAAAATATCGAGTGCCAGCTTCGTGATCTTTAGAACATTTAAAGTCTCATCTTGTTGTGCCGGCATTTGGGCATAGGTAGAAAATGCCGAAGCAATCGAACTCATGGTGTCTATTTGTTGGATAAGCGTTTTTGTGTATTCATCCAGCTTCTTATTTACATCCGGGTCGTTCACATCGAATTTTCGCTGAAAACTTTGCACCGTCAATCGCATGGGTGTCAACGGATTCTTTATCTCGTGAGCTACCTGCTTCGCCATCTCTCTCCAGGCGGCTTCCCGCTCGTTAGCTGCCAGTTGTGCCGCACTTATTTCCAGTTCATCAATCATGCTGTTGTAGGCGTTTACCAGCGTAGATATTTCCCGAGTATTGTCTTCTACAAGAATTCGCTTGTTCCGCTTGTCTAATCGGGTTTCAGTAATTTTTAAACTAATGGCATTTAAGGAACGGGTAATATATTTCGACAGAAAATAGGCGAGTGCAATTGCAATAAGCAACATGAGAATATAGGCATACCCCAAACGGGTAAGGTTTTCCTTTAATTCCTTGTTTAAGAACCCATCATCTTCAATATAGGGTAGGTTTAAAATTGCCAGGGGTTTAAAATAGCTATCGGTAATATAAGAATAGGACGATTGATAATTTTGTTCGTCTTCTTTAAATTCTTCGACGTAATGATGGTTGGGAGCGCTTTCAAGAGCCAACATTATCTCCTTCGACAATTTAGTATGAGTGGTGTCTTTAAAAAAGGTTGCTTTGGAAGATTTTAGTAAAACCCCGTCCAAATCATATAGGTACAATTCGAGGTTGTGGATGTTTTTTATTTCATAAATCTTATCCTTAAAAATTAGCGGGATATTTTCAGTATCTACAGGATAAGTGGTCGTTTTTAAAGCATAATTTATATTTTCCCGAATGGCAGATTCTTTCCGCAGCAAACGCTCTCGATGATAGTCTTCAGCTTCTTCACGGTACTGATACACGGTCACCGCGGCAATTAAAATAGAGGCTCCTATTACCAATAAGAGCATCGATAAAAATATTCGAAAACGCAGTGACTTAGTGAAATTCATGAATCCCGATTTGTGGAGGAAAGATAACAATAATTGCACCAAAGTAGGAATCTACATTTTAGTGAAATTTACCGAGAGCAAATTACCCCTCCGTCCTACTAAGTCGTCCACCTCCCCTTTAAGGGGAGGAATATTCTTGTTTTCAGATATGAGTTATTTACTTTCTCTAATTCGTTTGTAAAAACGGTATCCCAGCATTATCAATACCGAAAACAATACAATTCCCAGCACCCCGTAGATCCAGTTAATGGAATTTTTCAGAATGACCAAGAACACGATAGCAAATAAAATAATAGTAGCCCCTTCATTAAAAATTCGCATAAAATTGGAAGAGTGCTTTACAACATCATTCTGTAGTTGCTTAAAAATACTATGACATTTTAGATGATAAATAATAAGCAATACTACAAAACCTAATTTAACCTGCATCCACCCATCCGTAAGATAAAACGGCCGTAAGACTACTAGCCAGATGGCAAATCCTGTTGCCAAAATCATGGACGGCCAGGTGATAATGTACCACAGTCGCTTGGACATAATTTTAAACTGTGCGCCCAAGATTTCCTTATCCGGAGAGGGTTTGTAATACGCCTCTATCTGATACACAAAAAGGCGGACAATATAAAATAAGCCCGCAAACCAGGTGATAACAAAAATGAGGTGAAGTGATTTTATATAATTGTATTCCATTATTCCTTTTCCTCTTCAATAAATAAATAATTTAAATTCATGCTATTGAAAGAGGTGTTAAAACTTTCAATTTCTTCCGAAACCAAGGTGTCAAATTTCTCAAGTTCAACATTAATTTGCTGGGTTAATTCATTCTTTACCTCTATATCTTGTTGTGTTGGCGGAAAATCGTCCATGCCAACCAGACTGTTTAAATGCCCCAATTTATTGGTAAGTTTTATGGGGAAATTCAACGGATCTTGGCCGCTCTTGTTTTTAGTTTGGTACAGCGCTTTTTCGATGTCGCCAAATTTTTCGCTCAGGTTTTTCGCCTTTTCTACCAGATCTTTTACAGCTTCGTTGTCTTTGTACTGTTTCTGAAAGGCTTCCAACTGTGCGTTTATATTCCGAATCTTTTTGATGGACTTATGCGCCTTATCCACTGTAGTATTTACGTCGGTAATAAAGTCGAATTGACGCTGCATTCCGGCGATATCTGTTTCGGCATTGCCATCGGGTAAAATGCTAAGGGATTGTGAATACGACTGTTCTCCAACTGTTAGAACTACCTTGTACTGCCCGGGAACTACCTGAGGCGCTTCGGTACTGGCCCACCATAAGATCATTCCCTTTAATCGTTCGGCTCCTTTGCCTCGCAAATCCCAACTATGATAATTTGCCCCTTTTTTTACCTCCAGTTTTTCTCCTTCTTTTCCTTTTGTGCTAAAAGTTTTAAGGGTATCGTTGGCAACGGTGAGATAGCTTAATTTTACTTCCTGGTCTGTCGAATCTTTCAGAAAGAAATAGGTCATCACCCCTTCCGGATGATTTGTTCCTCTGGTAAGAGATCCCTTTCGGGAATTCCCACTCATTCTGTAGGTATCCTTGGGTTTAAAAAGGTAGTTATCCTTTCCTTTTGCTGAAGCCAATTGATGAAATACAGTCAAATCATCAATTATCCAAAGACTTCTTCCCTGAGTAGCAACAATAAGGTTGTTTTCTTTAACGGCGAGATCGGTAATAGGAACAATGGGAAGGTTTAGCTGAAACGATTGCCAGTTGGCGCCATCATCGAATGAAATATACATTCCGGTTTCGGTACCTGCATAGAGCAATCCTTTTCGTTTTGGGTCTTCCCGAAGAACACGTGTAAAATGCTCCTCATTGATACCATTGGTGATTTTTTTCCATGTTTTCCCAAAATCGGTTGTTTTATATAAATAGGGAGCAAAATCGCCCAATTTATAACGGGTTCCGGCTATATAACAGGTTCCTGCATCAAAAACCGAAGGCTCTACACTGTTAATCATCATCCATTCGGGCATGCCTTTTGGCGAAACATTCTCCCAGCTTTGTCCGCCGTTACGAGTAACATGCACCAGACCATCATCACTTCCGGTCCAGATAACTCCGGCAGTGACGGGTGATTCGGCTGCTGCGAAAATAGTACAGTAGTACTCCACCGATGTGTTATCTTGTGTAATGGGTCCTCCCGAAGATTTTAGCTTTGTGGGATCATTTCGGGTGAGATCGGGGCTAATTACATCCCAGCTCTCTCCTTCATTGGTGGTGGCGTGCAAATGATTCGACGCTGTGTACAATTTATTCGGATTGTGCGGTGAGAAGAAAATAGGGAAATTCCATTGAAAACGGTATTTCATATCCTCTGCCCCATGTCCCATCGGATTGTCGGGCCAAACGCTTACACTGCGAACCGTTCCTTTATCGTGATTGTAACGGGTTAAAAATCCGTCGTAGCTCCCTCCGTAGACAATATCGTTATCTTCAGGATCTACAGCGATATGTGCACTTTCTCCTCCGGCTGTCTCTTCCCAGTCGTCTTCGTCTATACTCCAGCCTTCGTTTCTATGTCGAATTCGGATGGTCGAATTGTCCTGTTGCGCAGCATAAATTCGATAGGGGAAAGAGTTGTCCGTCGTAACACGATAAAACTGTGAGGTAGGCTGATTGTAATAAGTACTCCATGTTTTTCCCCCATCATACGTAATTTGCGCCCCGCCATCGTCCCCGACTATAATTCTATCGGGGTTTTCGGGAGCTACCCATAAATCGTGATGATCTCCGTGGGGTGTATCGTAGCTGTCGAAGGTTTTTCCGCCATCGGTACTTTTATGATAATTCACATTTAAGACATACACCACGTTTTCGTCCTTAGAATCGGCATAGATTCGGGTATAATACCAGGCTCTTTGGCGTAATTTACGTTCATCATTCGTGTTCGCCCAGGTATCCCCTCCGTCATCACTGCGATATACACCTCCTTTTTCCTTGTTTTCAACAATGGCCCATACGCGGTCACTGTTTGCAGGTGAAACGGTAACTCCAATAATTCCTAAGGTATCGGTTGGAAAGCCCTTATTTTTTGAAATTTCTTTCCAATTTTCACCACTGTCGGTACTTTTCCAAAGTGCTGAGCCTTCACCTCCACTGCTTAGACTATAGGGCGTCCGACGTACATTCCAGGTAGCCGCATATAAGATTCGCGGGTTGTTAGGATCCATTTGTAGATCGACTGCACCGGCATTTTCATTTACAAACAGTGTTTTTTTCCAGGTTTTTCCGCCATCGGTGCTTTTGTATACTCCGCGATCCTGGGTGGGTTTGTAGATATTTCCCAAAACGGCTGCGTATACAATATTATGGTCCTTTGGATGCACCGATATTCTTGGAATATGACGGCCGTTTTCAAGGCCCATTTGTTTCCAGGTCTTTCCGGCATTTTCAGTTTTCCAGATACCATAACCGGAAGAAACATTCCCTCTCACGGTTTTTTCACCACCACCCACATAAATTACATTATGATCGTCTTCGGCCACTTCGATGGCACCAATGGAACCTCCAAAAAAACCATCCGAAATATTCTTCCAGTGTCTTCCTCCGTCCTTGGTTTCCCAAATTCCGCCACCGGTAGCACCAAAATAAAAAAGATTGGGTTTGCCGGGGACACCGGTTACGGCTGCGCTTCGGCCACCACGGAACGGTCCGATAAGGCGGTATTCCACGGCTTCGTATAGTGCTTTGTCATAGGTTTGAGCGGTAATTGTTTCTGAAAATATTCCGAAGCATAAAATAGATAGTAGTACCGGAAGGGTTCGTTGGATAGCGTTCATTGTCTGAAATTGAAATTTGTTTAAAGATAAAATTTCCTTTTGTTTCAGGAAACTTAACGCACCATTTTTCGAACCTCTTTGTTTAAAAAGTAGCCGGTGAGGATGGTGGAAAGTACATCGGCAATGGGAAAGGAAAGCCAAACGCCCCAAACGCCAAAAAACTGCGGAAGAATTAATACCAGTGGAATTAAGAAAAAACCTTGCTTAGTAAGACTCAATAATAAGGCGGGAACTGCCCTTCCAATGGCTTGAAAATAGGAGGCTCCAATCAACTGAATAACAATAACAGGGGTTGCGGCAAAGACCCAACGCAATGCATCCGGAGTTCTGTGTAAGATTTCGGCATTATAGGCTATCGTTTCAGTATCCAGTGCATTGTTATTACTGATAAAAACCGAAACTAAATGCGTTGGGAAAATCATAATAATCGCAAAAATAAACAATGCCAAAGCACCCGAATACTTAATGGAGGTGTTGATGGATTCCCGTACGCGTTCGTATTTTTCGGCGCCGTAATTATAGCCGGCTATAGGCAAGAATCCCTGATTTACACCAATAACCGGGAAGAGAGCAAACATGAGGAGTCTACTAATAATTCCGTAGGAAGCCACATCGAGCGCATCGCCATGGGTAATTAAGACGTTGTTCAGTAAAATTGTCAATACCGCAATGGTTCCTTGTCTGGCAAGGGTTACAAAGCTAAGACTGCTTATTTCTGAAACTAATTTTTTCTGAAGTTTAAAAGATTCCCAACGCAATCGTAACTCACTTTCATAAATAAAAAACCAAAGTATAAAGGCAAAACATATAAAGTAACTAATAAACGTTGCCCAGGCGGCTCCTTCCATCCCAAAATCGAACACATTTATTAAAATGTAATCCATAAAAATATTGGCAATGGCCGGAAGCATCATGGCATACATGGCAAATTTGGGTTTGCCTTCGGCACGAATCACGTTATTTCCCATCATACACATGGAAAGCATCACAATTCCGTACATCACTATGCGGTAATAGGTGAGTGCCAAATCTTTAAACGACTCGTCGGCTCCAAAAAATTCAATTAAATAATCCTGAAATACGAGTCCGAGTACTGCCAGTAAACCGGAACTTAAAAAGGTAAGCGTTATTTGATTCCCAAATACGCGTAATGCCTTGGTTTCATTACCGGATCCAAGGGCTCGCGACAGCACCGAACTTCCCCCAATTCCAATAGACAAACCAATGGCTCCAATAAAAAAGGTTACGGGAATTACTACGGTAATTGCAGAAATCGCCAAAGGCCCAATCCATCTCCCTACAAAGATGGTGTCCACAATCATGTTGAGTGACATCACCAAAATTCCGATGGAAGCCGGAACCGCTTGACGTACCAGTAATTTACTAATGGGGTCGGTTCCGAGGGTATTGGATTTTCTTGTTTTGGCCATTAGGCTATCGCACTTTTTGTATCTACGATTCTCCAGTGATCGATCCAGCCGGTAAGTACATCGGCCCAGTCGTCACGATCGTTTAAACAAGGAACGGTGGTAAATTCCTTTCCTCCCACTTCGTGGAAAATTTCTTCTCCTTCCATGGCAATTTCTTCCAGTGTTTCCAGGCAGTCGCTAACAAATGCAGGCGTTACAACGACCAATTTTTTTATTCCTGCCTTGCCAAGCCGCTCAATGGTTCTGTCAGTATAGGGTAATAACCATGGGTCGAAGCCCAGCCGTGATTGGAACGATGTCGAATAAGTTCCTTCTTTCAGCCCCAGTTTTTCTGCGACTAGAGAAGTTGTCTTCAAACATTGGTGGCGATAACAAAACTGGTGCGCAGGAGAAGGGGTTGCGCAGCAGGCTGCGTTAATCTTACAATGGGATTGCGTGATATCGCTTTTACGGATGTGTCGTTCGGGCACTCCGTGATAACTAAAAAGAATATGCTCATAATCGAAGCTTTTCAGGGTTTCTGAAATGCTTCCGGAAAGCACGTCGATATAATCGGGCTTTTTATAAAATGCGGGCACTGAAGTGATTTCCATCTGTGGAAAGTACATTTTCTGAAGCTTTTCGATCGCCACCTCAATAGTTTCGGTGGTTGCCATCGCAAATTGAGGATATAACGGAATTACCAATACTTCGGTTACTCCTTTATCTGCCAATTCCTGAAGCCCTTTCTGCAGTGTCATACTGCCGTAACGCATGGCTAAGGCAACCGGAATAGTGGTTCTCTGCTGAATTTTTTTCTGAAGTCGTTGTGAAATAACAATCAATGGGGAGCCTTCTTCCCACCAGATTCGTTTATAGGCTGCAGCCGACTGCTTGGGGCGGGTATTCAGAATAATTCCACGTACCAATAAAATTCTCGCCCAACGCGGTACATCAATAACACGAGGATCCATTAAAAATTCATCGAGGTATTTTTTTACGTCTTTGGGTTGGGTACTGTCCGGTGACCCCAAATTGACAAGGAGAACTCCTTTCATTAAAAGTAATTTTTAGAGTACAAAAGTAATTTTTAATTAGGCATAATTCAAAAACCATAGGTGGTAAAAACTATTTGCCTATAGGTAATTGTTATGCCGAAAGACTCATCAAATATTTTTTGGGAGTCGTTCCGAATTTCTTTTTAAAGGACGAAATAAAGTGACTTGCGGTGCTATAACCCACTTTCAGTCCCACTTCATTCACATTGTGTGTGCCTGTAGCCAATAATTGTCGCGCTACTTCCATCTTATAGTCGAACAAAAAACTAAAAACCGAATCCCCGTAAATTTGCTTAAAACCTTCTTTCAGTTTGTTAATGGGAATGTTGATTTCATCTGCCAACTGCTGTAGCGTGGGCGGCTCGGACATTCTGGCAATTATAATCTCTTTGGCTTTTTTAATTTTAGTCACATTCACCTCATCTGCCAAGAACGGACATTGTTCAATATCGCCATCGGCAGGCCGATTAAAATAAAGACTTAATAACTCGTATGCCTTAGCCTTAAAGTACAGAGGTTTAATGGATGGATGGAGGTTGTAATTCAGCAATTGATTGAGGACAATAGACATAGACGGTGAAATAGCTCCGTCTCTATAGTATTTTCGGTCTTTATTTTCATCACTTAAAAAGGTGATATAGTTGGCTTCACGCGAAAATAAGCCGTGAAATTTTTTAATAGGAAGTAATAGTGACAGCACCCAGGAATTGGCACTTATCGTTAAATGCAAAGGAAGGTCTCGCTGTGGATTGTACAAAAGAAGTGAATTGTCTTCCCTAAGCGGAAGTCTGTAATTCCCATCGTTAAAGCTAAAACTTGCCGACCCTTTGATACAAAAGTGAAACTGTATAAAATGCGAACTTACTTCTCGTTTAAATAACTGGGTATCATGGGTTTCATTATTAAATTTTAGTATAAAAAAACCCTCTTCGACAACCTCTTCTTCGTAAAATCTTTGAGCGATACTTTTTTCAATTTCCATGATGGAATAATTCAATTTTTATTTAGAATGTTTCTAAATAATTTTTTACTAAGCTTTCTTTCAAGGTGCTAAATTACTGGTTTTTTATACAATCGAAGGCGATTTATATGAAATTTAACGCCTAACGACATAAATGATACCGCTGGCGTTATTTTTTGATTTGGAATGCATTTACTTTTGCACCGTTAGCCATGAAAAATAACGGTACGCAACTTAATTCTGTAATGACTGAAGGAAATTTTTACGCTATAGGCCTTAATTACAAAAAGGCGGATGCAGAAACCAGAGGGCATTTCAGTATTTCCGAAACTGCAAAAAAGAACATTCTGCTTCAGGCGAAGGAAGAAGGAATTTCATCGCTTAGCGTTATTTCAACCTGCAACCGTACCGAATTATACGGCGTTGCACAACATCCTTTTCAGCTTATAAAATTACTCTGCGAACACACCCAGGGCACCGTCGAGGAATTCGAAAAGGTTGCCTATGTCCATAAAAGTAAGGCTGCAGTTTCCCACCTCTTTAAAGTAGGCACCGGACTTGACAGTCAGATTCTAGGCGATTTTGAGATTATATGTCAGTTGCGAAACGGCTTCCGGCAGTCGAAAAAATTAGGTTTGATGGATCCTTTTCTGGAACGATTGGCAAATGCGGTCATTCAGGCGAGCAAACGCATTAAAAACGAAACCGAAATTTCAACAGGCGCCACTTCAGTGAGTTTTGCCGCGGTACAGTATATCATGGCGCGTGTTCCCTATGTTTCAGAAAAAAATATCCTGCTCTTCGGAACCGGTAAAATTGGACGGAACACCTGCGAAAATCTAATAAAACACACCAAAAACGAACATATTACGGTTATAAATCGGACTAAAATTAAGGCCGAAAAAATTGCCGGAAAGTTTAATCTTATTGTCAAAGATTACGCCGATATCCAGAGTGAAATTGCACATAGCGATGTGTTGGTCGTGGCCACAGGGGCACAGCAACCTACTATTTCGAAAGAATTGTTGTTTCTAAAAAAACCCTTACTTATTCTCGACTTGTCCATTCCGAAGAACGTCTCAGAAGATGTCACTAAAAATGAATTGGTCACTCTGGTTCATTTAGACAATCTTGCTTCAGTAACCGATAAAACACTTGAACACAGGGCTTCTCAAATTCCCCGGGCAGAAGTTATCATCCGTGAAATCGAAACAGAATTCAATCTCTGGGCCGAAAATCGCAAATTTGCACCTACTATCAAAGCTTTAAAAGCCAAACTCGCCGAAATTAAATCGGGTGAAATTGATTTTCAGCGTAAAAAAATAGCCGATTTTAACGAATCACAGGCCGAAATTATCAGCAATCGTATAATTCAAAAAATCACAACCCATTTTGCCAATCATTTAAAGGACGATGCTGTTTCAACTCCTGCCAGTATCGAACTTATTAAACAAGTCTTCCAACTTTCAAGTTCAGAATCGTGAAAAAAGTAATTCGAATTGGCACCCGGGACAGTGAATTGGCGCTTTGGCAGGCGAAAACTGTTCAGGAGCAACTGAAGCAACTGGGTTATGAAACTACCTTAGTTCCGGTAAAATCTACAGGAGATTTGGTCCTGGACAAGCCTCTTTATGCCATGGGAATCACGGGAATCTTTACCAAAACCCTCGATGTTGCCATGCTAAACGGGAGTATCGACATTGCAGTGCATAGCATGAAGGACGTGCCTACCCTTTTGCCGGAAGGCATTGTTCAAACGGCCGTTTTGGAACGAGCGGCTTTTGAAGATATTTTGGTTACAAGCGGCTCTTTTGACGCAACCAAGGCGTGTACCATTGCAACAGGAAGTCTTAGGAGGAAAGCACAATGGCTACACCGGTATTCGCATCATGAAGTTGTGGAATTACGAGGCAATGTAAATACCCGACTGCAAAAACTTACAGACAACAATTGGCAGGGAGCCATTTTTGCCAAGGCAGGTTTGGAGCGAATCAATCTACTTCCAAAAAACCATACTGTTCTGGACTGGATGATTCCGGCACCGGCACAGGGCGCTATGGTAGTGGTAGCCTTAGAGCATGACACCTTTTGTATTGAGGCTACTTCCAAATTAAATCATCTTAACTCATACCTTTGCACGCATATAGAACGTGAATTTCTGAATGTTCTGGAAGGAGGATGTACAGCACCAATTGGAGCGTTAGCATTGGTTAATGAAGATATTGTTCAGTTTAAAGGGGTGTTGTTTTCCTTAGACGGAAAAACAAAACTTGAAATTGAAAAAGAAACCAAGGTAGAGAGTTATAAAAACTTCGGCAGGGAGTGTGCTTTAGAATTACTCGCAAACAGCGGCAAAGAATTGATGAAAAACATCAAAAATGAGCTTAGGTAAATCTCCCATACTACTTTCTACAAAGGTTCTTACCGAATCTCAAAAAGCATCCATAATTTCAAACGGGATTGCCTTAATTGATTACAACGCCATTAACGTGACTCTGAAACCTACTTTTACGCCAAAAAAGGTCAAAAATGCGATTTTTTCGAGCAAAAATGCGGTAAAATCGATTAAAAAGTACAATTCTGACCTCTTTTCAGGAAATATTGAAAATTGTTTCAGTGTGGGTAAAACCACAACGCAGTTTTTAACTGAAAATGGGCAAAAAGTGACAAAAACAACTCAAAATGCTTCAGAATTAGCCGAATTTATAATAAAAAACCATAAAAATGATGCATTTTACTTTTTCTGCGGAAGTAGAAGAAGAGATGATATTCCTGCTGCATTGAAAAAGGCAAAAATTGAGCATTTTGAAGTAAAAACGTACCAAACTGAGCTAAAACCACGTTATTTTGATGAAATATTCGACGGAATCCTGTTTTTTAGCCCTAGTGGAGTGGAAAGTTTTGTTGCTGAAAATAAAATAGCACAGAGTACTGCTTTTTGCATAGGTGCAACGACCGCTTCAAAAGCAAAAAAATATACTAAAAATGTACAGCTTGCTACAACTGCATCAATTAATAGTACAATTGAGCTGGCTGTAAATACATTGAAAAATGACAAAAATTAAAAACGACTTATTTCTTCGAGCCTTGAATGGGGAAACCGTAGATCGTCCTCCTGTGTGGATGATGCGACAAGCCGGGCGCTATTTACCCGAGTTTATGGAGATAAAGGAAAAATACGACTTCTTTACCCGGTGTCAGACACCCGAACTTGCCAGTGAAATTACCATCCAACCCATTAGAAGATACGGGATGGATGCGGCTATCCTGTTTAGTGATATTCTGGTTATTCCACAAGCCATGAACATTCATGTCGAGATGAAACCCGGTCTGGGTCCCTGGCTTCCCAATCCCATTCGGTCGCAAAAAGATCTGGAGCGCGTAATTGTACCCGATATTCATGAATCTCTGGGTTATGTTATGGAGGCTATTAAAATGACAAAGGAAAAACTAAACGATGACATTCCGTTAATTGGTTTTGCCGGGAGTCCGTGGACGATACTTTGCTATTGTGTACAGGGGCAGGGAAGTAAAAACTTCGACATTGCCAAAGAATTTTGTTTTACGCAACCGTTAGCTGCGCACGAATTGCTTCAGAAAATAACAGATACCACCATCTTATATTTAAAAGAGAAGGTAAAAGCAGGAGTAAATGCCGTTCAAATCTTTGACAGCTGGGGCGGGATGTTGTCTCCCGAAGATTATCAGGAGTTCAGCTGGCAGTATATGCAACAGATAATTGACGCTCTTAAAGATGAAACGCATGTAATTGCTTTTGGAAAAGGATGTTGGTTTGCACTCGATAAAATGGCAAAAAGTGGTGCTTCGGCTTTGGGTGTGGATTGGACCTGCTCTGCAAAAAATGCTCGTTACCTCACAGGAGGAAAGATAACCTTGCAAGGAAATTTTGATCCTACAAGATTGTTTAGTCCGCCGGCGGAAATTAAAAAGAGGGTAACGCAAATGATTAATGAATTTGGAAAAGACAGATATATTGTAAATTTAGGACACGGGATTCTCCCAAATATTCCATTAGAAAATGCAAAGGCATTTATTGATGCCGTAAAAGAATATAAGGCAGAAAATTGAATCTCTGGGCGCGCATAAAACAACTAAGTGTTAGGCAACTCTTTAAGTTGTCGTTATTATTTATGAGCAGACCGCTTTTAATTTTGCCAACCCTTCGCGCCACTAAGGAGACCATGAAAATATGTGATGAGCGCTTCGGAATGGCACATCATAAAAATAATAGGGCGAATGCATTTAGACATGCACTTTGGAACTATACAATTTGTGAAAAAACCCTGAAATTTGTAAAAACGGACGAAAAAGCCCTCATTTGGGCCGAAAAAGTCACCAAATTATATGAAAAAGTGACAAAAAACGATGTTTTAGCACAGGCGATGGATTTGCACAATAATGAAATTGGAAGAATGTTGTTTTTAAACGAAAAAACATCGAAAATTGATGATTTTTTGTCTTTTTTAACTGAAATGATGAAAAAAGCAGTTAAAATCATCAAAATTGAAGAAACCAATATGTATACCAAGCAACTTGTCTATATTTCTGAATAATGTTTAAAAATATACTAAGAGGAGTAAAAGCCTACGGAGGCACTTTCAGGCTTATTTCACAACTAGGGTTGTGGAAATATTTTGGCATTCCTATGCTTATTAGTTTTCTAACGGCTGTCCTCATTGGAGTTTCGGCCTGGGGCTTAAGTGACAACATAGGAAGTGTTATTGCCAAAATTTGGTTCTGGGAATGGGGTGCCGAAACATTTAAAACCATAGGCACAATTCTAGGTGCCTTTATTATTATTGTGGTGGGACTTATTTTGTACAAACACATTGTTATGGCTCTAAGCGCTCCTTTTATGAGCCCTGTCTCAGAGAAAATAGAAACTCATCTCACCGGAAACTCACATTCGCATAGAAACACCGGGAATGCCGCCCAATTGTGGAGGGGAATTCGAATAAACAGTAGGAATTTGATCATGGAACTACTCTTTACAGTGCCAATTTTGCTTATAAGTTTTATCCCGGTAATTGGGTTTTTCTCTTCCATTTTGCTGTTTCTGGTGCAATCGTATTATGCAGGCTTCGGAAATATGGATTATACCTTGGAACGTCATTTTGAAGTTAGAGACAGTGTGCGCTTTGTAAGGCAAAACCGCGGAATAGCGATTGGAAATGGGTTGGTATTTATGGGAATGTTATTCATCCCGATTATAGGAATTATTTTAGTACTCCCGCTTTCAGTAACGGCCGCCACTACAGAAACGGTCCGGTTGTTGGAAGCTTCGAAACAACAAAAAATTAATGCGAATGGATAGTATAAAAGCTTGTTATATCGCTCCACTTCGCCTTGATGACGCAGATAGTCTTTATAATTTAATGACTTCAAATGCATCTCAATTTAAAAACTTCTTGCCCAAAACCCTGGCTCAAAACCAAACACCAGAAGCATCCAGAGAATATATTCAAAATAAAATTTCCGAAAACCAAACGAAAAGCACAATTACACATGCTGTCAAGGTAAAAGAGACGCGTAAAGTGGCGGGTCTAATTATTTTAAAGAATATCGATAAAACTAAATCACAGGGAGAATTTGCCTACTGTATTGGCGAAAAATTTACCGGAAATGGCTGGGCTACCAAAGCAGTACAGGAGATGTCTCGTTTTGCTTCGGAAGAATTAGGGCTGAAAAAACTGCAAATTATAGCACATAAAACCAATATAGCCAGTTGCAAAGTTGCCAAATCGAATGGTTTTGTGTGGAAAAAAACCTTGATCGATGAATTTACTTCTCCAACCGGCGAGGCTTTAGATATGGAATTATTCGAATTACAAGTATGAAGGAGCAATTTGTAGCATATATAATAGAATTACAGCAAATCATTACTTCGGCTTTAGAAGAAGTAGATGGGAAGGCAACATTTGTTGAAGACCTTTGGGAGCGACCGGAAGGAGGTGGTGGTAAAAGTCGCATCTTGGAAAACGGAGCGGTTTTCGAAAAAGGAGGTGTAAATATCAGCGAAGTGTACGGGAAGCTTCCGCTTTCCATGCAACAGTATCTGGAAGTTGATAACGCCGATTTCTTTGCTTGCGGTCTGAGCTTGGTATTGCACCCAAAAAATCCGTTTGTTCCTACCGTTCATGCAAATTGGCGCTATTTCGAACTGTACAATGCTTCAGGAGAGGTCGTCGATAGTTGGTTTGGCGGGGGTCAGGATCTTACGCCTTACTATTTGTTTGAAGAAGATGCCAAACACTTCCACACAGTATGCAAAAAAGCCTGCGACTTACATCACCCAAAATTTTATCCCGATTTTAAAAAACGCTGCGACGACTATTTTTATAATTCACATCGCAACGAAGCCAGAGGGATTGGAGGTTTGTTTTTCGATTATTTAAAGGAAAATGATGACTTTTCAATGCAAAACCGCTACAATTTTGTCACCGAAGTGGGCAATAGTTTTCTGGAAAGTTATCTTCCCATAGTTGAAAAACGGAAAGGCACTCCTTTTACAAAAGAGCATCGTAATTGGCAGGAAATTCGCCGCGGACGCTATGTTGAGTTTAATTTGGTGCACGATAAAGGAACGCTCTTCGGACTCAAAACCAACGGCCGTATTGAAAGTATTTTAATGAGTTTACCTCCCGTTGTACAATGGAAATACGACCATCATCCCGAAGAGGGAAGTGAAGAGGAGAAATTAATTGAAGTATTGAAAAACCCGAAAGATTGGATTTAGACTTTATAAATAACATCACAATTAGCTTACGGCTTTAAGCTAATAGCTTTAAAATAAAAACTATGTACCCACTAAGAAGAAACAGAAGATTACGCTCTTCCGAAACCATACGGAGTCTCGTTCGCGAAACGATTATCTCCCCTAACGATTTCCTCGTTCCTCTGTTTATTGTGGAAGGAAAGGGAATCAAAGAAGAAATTCCTTCTATGCCAAATTACTATCGCTATAGTCTTGATTTGTTGGCTTCGGAAGTAAAAGAATTGTGGGCGATGGGCTTAAAATCGGTTTTGTTATTCGTAAAAGTGCCCGAAAATCTGAAAGATAATACCGGTAAAGAAGCTCTGAACTCCAAAGGACTCATGCAGCGAGCCATTCAGACGGTAAAAAATGCAGTCCCCGAAATGCTCGTAATGACCGATGTGGCGTTAGACCCCTATTCCAGTTATGGTCACGATGGAATTGTAAAAGATGGTAAAATTAGCAACGACGATACCAACATCATTTTGGCAGAAATGTCCCTGTCGCACGCCAAGGCAGGAGCCGATTTTGTGGCGCCCAGCGACATGATGGACGGTAGAATATTTGAAATTAGAACACTGTTGGAAGAGGAAGGTTTTCACGACACCGGAATTATGAGTTACAGCGCCAAATACGCATCGGCGTTTTATGGCCCGTTTCGGGATGCGTTGGACTCTGCGCCCGGATTTGGAGACAAAAAAACCTATCAGATGGATCCCGCCAATCGCGAAGAAGCCATCAAAGAAACCCTTATGGATGTTGAGGAAGGCGCCGATATTGTGATGGTGAAACCCGGATTGTGTTATTTGGACATTGTACGTGAAGTTCGTAACGCCGTAGATGTACCCGTTGCCGTTTATCAGGTAAGCGGAGAATATGCCATGCTAAAGGCTGCTGCCGAAAAAGGCTGGGTAGACCACGACGCGGTGATGATGGAGCAGATTACTGCTATTAAAAGGGCCGGCGCACATATTATTGCCAGTTATTTTGCCAAAGATGTGGTAAGATTAATTTCGTAAATTGTTGCTATGAAAAATTACCTGTTTTGTCTTGTTCTCTTTTGTGTGACGCCTTTACTAGCGCAACAAAGCACTCCCAAAGAGGCGTTTCTGGAAAAGTGGGAGAACTCAAAAAACTATCTCGTTGCCCTTGCCGAAGCCATGCCCGAAAATCATTTCGATTTTAAACCTACCGAGCGACAAATGAGCTTTAAAGAACAACTCGTTCATATAAAAGACAATATGGACTGGTTGAGCAATACCTATTTTACCGCTTCGGAATACAAAAGAGAAAAGGCCAAGCTTCCTGCAACAAAGGCGGAAACCATTGCTTTATTATCTGAAGCATTTGATGCTACTTTGAATATTATCAAAAATACGTCAGAAAGCGATTTATCCGAAACTGTAGATTTTTTCAGCGGTCTGAAAAGCAAACTACAGATACTTAATTTGCTGCAAGACCATGTATCTCACCATCGCGGGCAGTTAATCGTATACCTCAACCTCAACAATATAGAGCCCCCCAAGTATGTAGGGTGGTAATATTGATCCCGTAAAGAATTAATAAAATTTTAGCACAACGAAATTACTTTTCACATACATTTGTGCTGTGAAAAATTTAAAATCAATTGCCGCCTTTTTCTTGCTTCTCTCTTTTTTGCTGGGGTCGGGCAATGCTGCCTTTGCTTTTACTGAAACGCTTGCCCCGCAAACTACGCATGAGCAAGATGTGCTTAAGGCAACAAGCAATTCAAAAGCACTCATTTTTGAAGAAGTTTCGGCTTCAAAGATCAATCAGTCCCTTTCTGAAAATGAACCGGGATTGCTTGGCTTGTATTTTTCACAATCGGGAGAATTGTTCTATACTCCCGTTTCCGAATGTAAGGAATATGCATCGAGTCCGTTTCGGGATCATCGAAGGCTGTTGGAGCAGGTTCTCTTCCCCTTTCACTTTTTCTGGTAATTATTTTTGTGTTTAACGGTAACCGCAAGGCGTAGCTGTATAGCTTCAGCATTGCCTTGCATTTAATTCAATCATTCACACATAAAATATTTATCATGGAAAAAAGTTCAATAATTATAAATAGTATCATGTTCTTGGTAATCGCAATTCCATTAGCATTTTTAGTAATATACACCACTCAAGGTGAGAAAAGAGTAAAGAAAAAAGTGATTAAATTATGTCGGGCCAGCGGAGTCAACCTCTCTGTGTTCGATATCACGGGAAATGTAGTATTAGGACTGGATTCAGTTTCCAAAAAATTAGTGGTTTCCAACAGAAAACAGCTTGAAAACGATTTTCAAATCATCGATCTCCCAACTTTAAAAGATTGTCGAGTTAAAACAGTTAAATTAACGTCAAAAACCACAGACTGGGTAGGACTCGAACTGGTTGGAACGGATTACAATAAGGAAGTTGCATTCTATGCCGAAGACGATGAAGACAACCCTTCAACCGATTCGCAAATTTGTATCCAACAGGCCTTAAAGTGGGAAAAAATAATCAAACCCTTGTTGAAGGCTTCATAAATTAGACTGAGGGCGGTTTTTTACCGCCCTTTTTATGTATTAACATTAAAGTATAGATAGTAATCAACAAAATCTTTAATTTAGTAAATTCTTAAAGCCAAAGAATGACATTACTTATAGTTTACGCTGTTCTATCCATATTCTTTTCATTTTTGTGTTCCATATTAGAAGCTGCACTGCTCAGCTTTACACCTACTTTTATAAAATTGAAGCGCAAAGAAGGAAAGGCTTATGCGAAGACGCTGGCAGATTTTAAAAAGGATATTGACCGACCGCTTATAGCAATATTAACCATAAATACCGTCGCCCACACCGTAGGTGCCATTCTTGTAGGAGTACAGGCAGAAAAACTTCCCTATAAAGTTGAGGTCATGGGCATAAATTTGGTGGGAATTGTTTCGGCGGTAATGACGCTTCTCATTTTGATTGTTTCTGAAATAATCCCAAAGACGATAGGGGCTACCTACTGGAAGAAATTAGGTTCCTTCACGGCTATATTTCTGAATGTAATTATCTTTCCTCTAAAGTATACAGGCATTCTGTGGTTACTTTTACTTACCACAAAATTGATAGGCAAATCGGCTCATGTTAGTACGATGAGTCGGGAGGAATTTATTGCCATTACCGATGCTGCCGAACAGGAAGGGGTTTTTGAAGAAAATGAGAGTGCCGTGATTAAAAACCTGCTCATTTTCAAATCGGTTGAAGCAAAGAACGTGATGACTCCTTTTCCGGTTGTAACGAGCGAAGAAGAGACTATTTCCCTGAGTGAGTTTCATGAAGCCCACAAAAATCTGAGGTTCTCGCGTATTCCCGTTTACGAAGGTAAAAGCCACAATATTACCGGCTTTATCCTCCGGGACGATCTGCTTGAAGAAATTGTGGAAGAACACGGGGATAAACTGTTACGTGATATAAGGCGTGAAATAACGGTTGTTCAGGAAGAAACTCCTATCCCTTCATTGTTCGATACCTTTATCAAACAGCGAGCTCACATAGCCTTGGTGGTAGACGATTTTGGCAATACCACAGGCATTGTAACCATGGAAGATATCATTGAAACTCTTCTGGGGCTGGAAATTATGGACGAAAGTGATGATATTGAAGATATGCAGGCTCAGGCAAGAAAAAACTGGGAACGGCGAGCAAAACGTATGGGAATAGCAGTACAAGATTATACAGAAGACGAGAACGAATAAATGGAAACCTCCTTTTTACAAAGCCCTATCGGTATCATAAAAATCACCGGTGATAGCAGTGGTATAAGATCGGTTGAATTTACGGATGCTTCCGAAATAATTGCTGCTGAAATTCCTTCGGAATTATTCGAAGCAACCACACAACTCACCGAATACTTTGAAGGAAAACGCTCCCAATTCGATCTTCAGCTCTCTCCTGAAGGAACCGAATTTCAGAAAAAAGTATGGCATCTTTTAACCACAATTCCCTTCGGGAAAACAAGCTCCTATCAGGAAATAGCCAATAAATTAGGAGATCCCAAGGTCATTCGTGCCGCAGCTTCGGCAAATGGCAAAAATCCTATTGCGATTATTATTCCCTGTCATCGGGTTATAGGCAGTGACGGCTCTTTGACAGGATATGCCGGAGGGTTGCATCGTAAAAAATGGTTGCTGGAGCACGAAAATCCGGTAAAACAGCAATCTCTATTTTAGTATGAAACGTTTTTTAAAATGGTTCGCGGGTTTCCTCATCGCTATTGTTGCGCTCTTGTACATCACCGATTATGAGTATATTCTAAAAGGGATGCGGATAGTTTATCTTACAGGACATTCTACCGCGTTTATCGACGACCATAGCTACTTTGAAAATGATACAATTGCGGCCAGTGTCCAACCTCAACCCTGGCCTTTACATGCAAATTACAATTTAGAAAAAGCAACTGAAAAACTAGTTGAAACGAACGAAGCGCTTGGTACTGTTGCGTTCCTTATTATTAAAAACGATAGTATCTGGTTTGAAGAATACGCAAACAACTATGGAGCCGCTTCACAAACCAATTCGTTTTCCATGGCCAAGAGTATTACTTCGGCCTTGTTGGGAAAGGCAATTCAAGAGCGTTATATAAAAAGTCTGGAACAACCGGTTAGTGATTTTTACCCTCAATTTAAAGAAAGTGGGATGACCGTTGGCGATTTGTCATCGATGGCTTCGGGCCTAAATTGGGACGAATCGTATAAGAGTCCGTTTAGCGTTACGGCTCGTTCCTATTACGCCGATAATCTAGCCAAAACCATTCTCAATTTAAAAGTTACTGAGTCCCCGGGCCGGCAATACACCTATTTAAGCGGAAATACACAACTACTGGGAATGGTTCTGGAAACAGCAACTCAAAAGAGACTAGCGGCGTATTTATCTGAAAGCTTTTGGAAGCCCATGGGATTTGAGCAACCGGCACTCTGGCAGGTAGACGACGCCAAACATCGCTTGGTAAAAGCCTATTGTTGTATTGCCGGGAACGCACGGGATTTTGCTCGTTTCGGGAAATTGTACAAAGATTTCGGTAAGTGGAACGGACAACAACTTATAGATTCTGTCTTTGCGGCAAAGTCGATTACCCCTCGCTTTGAAGAAAGCCCAGAATACGGATACGGGTTTTGGTTGAGCAATCATTTGGATAAAAAAATATTTGTGATGCGCGGCATTTTAGGACAATATGTAATAACCATTCCCGAAGACAATATAATTATTGTTAGACTTGGACACAATCGCGGAGTGAGATCCGAAAAACCTTTTAGTGACGATTTCTACATTTTTGTTGAAGAAGCCTATAAGATGCTGGAAAAAAATTCGTAAATATTTTGTAGTTTTAAGGGCGCTCCCCGATTATTTTTCACACTATGCTTACAAAAATTAACTTGGAACATATCCTCTTTCTGGATATTGAAACGGTTCCGCAGCACGAAGATTTTAACGATCTGGAACCCGTTGCACAATCGTTATGGGAACACAAAACGCAGTATCAACGCAAAGAGGATTTTACTGCAGAAGAATTCTACGACCGGGCCGGAATTTGGGCCGAATTTGGTAAGATTATCTGTATTTCGGTGGGATATTTTAAGATTGCCGGCGAAACCAGGAATTTTAGAGTGACGAGTTTCCACGGAGAAGAAGTAACTATTCTAAAAGAATTTAAAGTGCTTTTGGAGACTCATTTCAGCAGACCCCACCATGTGTTGTGTGCTCATAACGGGAAGGAGTTCGACTTTCCTTACATCGCCCGCAGAATGATTATTAACTGTATTGACATTCCGTTTAAATTAAATCTCTTCGGAAAAAAACCATGGGAAATTCCGCATTTGGACACCATGGAGCTTTGGAAATTCGGCGATTACAAAACATTTACCTCCTTAAAATTAATGGCTCATGTTTTGGGAATACCTTCTCCAAAAGATGATATTGACGGTAGCGAAGTTCGCAATGTATACTATAATGAAAAAGACATTGATCGAATAATTACTTACTGCGAAAAAGATACCACCACGGTTGCGCAATTATTTTTAAGGCTTCGGAATGAGCCTATTTTAGAAGAATCTGAGGTTTTGTCGGTGTAATTTCCGAAGCATATAAATCTTTTCAGAATAGTGCCGAAGGTTGTATATCAGTAAAAAGATGTAGTTTTACAACATATAATAAAAATTTAAGACTATGAAAACGATTGCCATTTCCTTTAAAAAAATAGCTGTAATCCTATGTTTGATTACTGTGCCTATGCTAATTTCTTGCAAAGACGACGCAAAAACTAAAGAAACAACTACCGAGGTTACTCCCGTAAAAAATACCACCCAGGAAAAAGCAGCAACTCCTGCATCGGGTGAAGCTATAACTATAAATCCTGCACACGGACAGCCCGGGCATCGTTGTGATTTACCGGTAGGTGCACCTTTAAATTCGGAAGCAACGCCAACTAATACAAATAGCGGCTCGCCTGTGATCAAAGCGACAGGTACTACCGGGAATTTGAATCCACCTCACGGACAACCGGGACATCGTTGCGACATAAATGTTGGAGATCCATTATAATCTACTACCTTTTAGAAAAAGCAAAAAGCCTCGCGATATAAAATCGCGAGGCTTTTTTCATCCTAATTAAATATTAAACTATTCTTTTACAAAGCGTTCGATGAATTTTTCTGCGCCTGCATTTACTTGAATAATGTACATTCCACTTTCCAGTGTACTTACATCTACTCGGTTGTTAAATGCTCCTTTACTCACCACCTGTCCAATTAAATTATAGATCACATAATCTGTTGGAGTAGCTTCCAAGACATCTACATTCAGTACATTTCCTTGCACCGGATTTGGATGAATGCTCATTACTGCATTACTAGCTGCAGTGGTTTCGCCACCCATAATCCCTTGAATTGGATTGGTTCCCGGAATTACTACAATGTAATCTTCCACTTCGCCATAGGTAAACGACTCACAAGCGGTAGGAATGCCGTTGTATTTCATAGAAACACGCATTCTGGTTGGTCCTGAAGAAGCACTTCCCGGAGGTGTGAAACTTCCCGAGACCGGTGTTGCAGTCGTGGCAGCACGAGAATAAACCAATTCTCCGCTATCTGCAAAGTCTCCATCACGGTTATAATCAATCCATACAGCATATCCTTCAGAATAAACCGTGCCTGTCCAGGCCGGAGTTATGGTAATAGTATTACTTCCCGAGCTTAAAGTAGTGGAAAGCGATGTATAATTACCATATCCACCTGCCGAAGCTCCGGTTGCATTGTTTATACTTCCTATTTGTACTCTTTGAATGTATTCATCGGAAGTATTATTACCATTGGATGCGCAATATCCTGTTGGAGGAGTTCCGCCACCGCCGCCGGTAGTCATGTTGATATTATCGATGGCAATATCGGCTTGCCAGGTTGATCCTGTAAGTCGGTTAAATCGCAGTTGTACACTACCTCCTGCATACGCAGAAAGATCGATACTGGCACTTAACCAGGCATTTCCTTTGTTTCCTGTCTGGCTCCATAAGCTCGTCCAGGAAGCTCCGTTATTTGCGCTGGCTTCCAAAGCAATACTTCCCATATCTGCAGCACCATACATATGATAGCTGAAGTTAAAGGTTGCCGAAGTTGCAGCTGTTAAATTCAAACAAGGAGAATTTAAAATAGCTCTCTTACTCGGATAGTTAGGCGATGAAGCCTCAACATACATATACCAAGCCCCCGCAGCTCCGGTAGACGGTCCTGTGTTACTTGAAGGCGTACCTCCAGAATCACGGGTCCAGTCGATATCATCGGTAGTGGACTGAGTCCAGGCACCTAATGAACTTTCGAAACTTTCGGTGTACGGGAAGGATGAAATCCCACCTGTACAGCCTCCACCACCACCCCCGGTAGTAGTGATGTTTACAGTATTACTATATCCAGAAAGATTTCCGGCTGCATCACGTGCACGAACTCTAAAAGAGTAGGCTGTTGCAGCTGTTAGTCCTGTAACCTGAGTCGAAGTTCCGGTAACGGTTCCAAGATTGGTAGTTCCTTGATACACATCGTACCCGGTAACTCCTACGTTGTCTGTGGAAGCACTCCAGGAAAGATCTACGGTAGTATTTGTAATATTTGAAGCTGCAAGATTTGCAGGTACCGATGGTGCCTGAGTATCTGGCGCAGCTGCAGTAGTTACATTTACTGTATTACTGTATCCCGAAAGGTTTCCGGCAGCATCTCTGGCGCGTACTCTAAATGAATAGGCTGTTGACGCTGTCAACCCGGTTATTTGCGTTGAGGTTCCTGTTACAGTTCCAATATTGGTAGCTCCCTGATATACATCGTACCCGGTAACACCCACGTTGTCTGTGGAAGCATTCCAGGAAAGATCTACAGTAGTTTGTGTAACGTTTGAAGCTGCAAGAGCTGTTGGTGTCGAAGGCGCTTGGGTATCGGGTGCAGAACCGCTTAAATTAACCGTATAGTCTTCTACTTCACCGTACGTAAACGACTCACAGGCAGTTGGAATGCCGTTGTATTTCATTGAAACACGCATTCTGGTTGCAGTTCCCGCTGTTCCCGTTGGCACTGTAAAAGTTCCGCTGTTAGGGGTGTTTGTTGAAGCAGCTTTAGACCATACCAATTCTCCTGCATCCGAGAAGTCGTTATCGGCGTTATAATCAATCCAAACCGCATAGCCTTCAGCATATACAGTACCTGTCCATGTTGGAGTTACGGTAACAGTATAGGCTTGGCCTTCAGTTAAGGTAGTAGAAATACCGGTAAAATCTGAATAGAACTGAGCGCCTGAGGCGTTGTTGATTGTATTTAGCTGTACTCTACTAATATATTCGTCGTTTACATTGGTACTTGCAGAAGCACAGTAGCTTCCGCTACCACCACCACCATAAGCAGCGCCAACACCTACGGCGTGCCATGCATTAGTAACGGCTTGTTCTTCGGCTCCACCCGCTCCATACAAATCGATAGCAGCCTGAATGGCGCCTGTTCTTGCATTTGCAAAGGTAGAGTTAGAAGAAAGATAATTATTTAGTGTTCTATAAGAAATTGCAGCCGCTTTAGTCATTCCAATTCCTGCAACATTGAACGAACTCCCAATGTCGTTGGTGCCTGAACCACCTACTACCGCAAGATAGAACCAATAGTTAAGTACGCCTGAGTTGGTATGTACTCCACAGTAATCGTTGCTTTGGGTAGGTGTACCGCAATTCGGATTTTGCCAGTATGTTCCTCCATATGTATCCGGCTGACCTAATGAAGTTGGATTGCTCATAGAACGCAACGCGGCAGAACCACTACGCCTGTCTATTTCATCTCCAATTAACCATACGGCTGCAGATGGATTCGTTTCACTTCCGTTTCCTTTGGCGAAATGCTCAACAGCAGCTCCCCAAATATCTGAAAATCCTTCGTTTAAGGCGCCCGATTCTCTTTGGTACGCCAGGTTTGCGGTGAATTCGGTTACAGCGTGACCAATTTCGTGAGCAGCCACATCGATTGATGTTAGTGCATCAAAACCGTTGCAACCTTCATTAACACAAGAACCATCTCCGTAAGACATTACAGATCCATTCCAGAAAGCGTTGTTGTAATTGTTATCCACATGGACATAGCTTCTAATTTGCGCTCCTGCATTGTCATAGCTATTTCTGCTGTGCTTTTGTTGCCAGTAATCGAAGGTCATCATAGCTCCCCAATGTGCATCTAAGGCAGCATTGTCCTTATCGGCATTATTATGTTCTGCGGCGGTCCAGTTATTATCATTATCGGTGAATTGGGCATAATTCGTTACGTAAGGATAGTTAAAACCGGGTGCTTGATTTAAGGCATCACGAGTGTATACTTTTCTGCCGGCATCCGATAAAATATAATTGCTTCCGCTTACTGCAGTTTCAATTGTACGAGAACCACTGTATCGTGTCGCGCCGGTTCCACTCACAAGGGTGGTGAAATCTTCGTTTGCTATACGCTCACAAAATTCGGCTTCCGTTTCAACAGAAAAAGGAGTTGTGCCTACATGACCAAAATCTCCGGCGTGTTTAATAATTGCGTTGTAGAATAAGGCTTGTCCGTTATTGGCATCTATATACAAAATACCACGACTCAAAGGACTGGTGGCGAACATATCAAATTTATACGCCAATTTGAACGTATTGATATCTTCTACATCTCTTCCGCTGTTAAAATCCGGAAGGATTACCAGTTCGCCTGCCGGTTTTTTATAATTGTCCATTTCTTTGGCGGCTTCGGGATATTCCCACATATAATGCTGCGCACCAATATGCTGTAAGGCTTTATTGAAAGCCTGTGAATTGCTCATCCCGGGAGTTACGTTGAACTCTTCTATAGGATAATACTCTGAGCTTAAAGACTTAATACTACTGCCTTTACTGTGCAAGATGACGGTTCCAAATTCTACTTTTACACCGTTGTAATACTGTTGTAATCGTTGGTGTGTGAAACCTAAATTGTCTTGTTCTTGTCTGATGGTAGAAAAAGAAGTTTGAGGGGAGGGGTCTAGGACTTCTTTGAATAATTGTGAGGAATTTTGGAGCGAATAATTCTGAGCTTCATTCAGCACCAAAAGGCTGGGTGGTTTTTTCACATTTCTTTTTTCGTCTGTCTTGTTTTGCGAGACAACTTTCGTTGTTCCTGCCGTAAAAACCAAGGCAGCTAAGAAAAAGAGTAATGTCAACTTACTAAAATTTTTCATAATGAATTAGTGTTAAGGTTAATAATGTGTGTTAATTTTTAATAATTGGCATTAAAAGAACATTTTTTTTGCGAATAATAAAATATTTTTCGATGAACGACATTAAGAATTTATTAACAATATTTTTCCTACAACTGTAAAGCCTACTCTTTTAGTGGGTTAAAAACAATTATTACAATTTGCGATTAAAAATATTTATCTTTGAGAAATGTCAAAAACCTCCATTTTAGATGTCATCGATCTATCAGTTTCCTTTGGATTCAAAAAATCCCGGACTGAAGTTTTGCATAGTATTTCCTTTTCAATAGCTGAAAATGAGGTAGTAGGCATCGTGGGTGAATCGGGATCGGGAAAATCGGTTACTTCTATGGCGATTATGGGATTGCTTCCTTCTAAAAATTCTCGGGTTAAAGGACAGATTATTTTTGAAGGCGAAGAATTGTTGACTAAAGCCCCAAAAGCACTTCGAAAGATCATGGGAAAAGAAATTGCGATGATATTTCAGGAACCTATGAGTGCTTTAAATCCGTCGCTTACTTGCGGATTTCAGGTTGCTGAAATTCTTCAACATCACTTGGCAATGAAGCCTTCCGAAGCAAAAAAAGAAACCATTTCACTTTTCGAAAAAGTAAAACTCCCGCGTCCACGGGAAATTTTCAGTAGTTATCCGCACCAAATTAGTGGCGGACAAATGCAGCGGGTGATGATTGCCATGGCGATTGCCTGTAAACCAAAATTGTTAATCGCCGATGAACCTACTACCGCTCTGGATGTTACCGTTCAAAAAGAAATTCTGTCGTTGCTTAAAGAAATTCAGAAAGAGACTAAAATGAGCATGTTGTTTATCTCACATGATCTTGGTTTGGTTTCAGAAATTGCAGACAGTCTGCTCGTCATGTACAAAGGTGATATTGTGGAATCGGGCAGTGTTTTCCAAATATTTAAAACTCCAAAAGACACCTATACTAAAGCTTTGTTGGCTTCACGACCCACATTAGATGTTCGTCTGTCCAAACTTCCTACGATTGCTTCCTTGACTGATGGGAGTTTTAAAGCGAAAGAGGTTACACCTCAGCAACGCGCCTTGAAACATAAAAAAATGTATATGAACGCTCCGCTTTTAGAGGTTCGTAATTTAGAAAAAGAGTATTATAGCAACGCCGGGCTTTTTAAGCCTAAAAGAGGTTTTAAGGCGGTGAATGATGTTAGTTTTAAGGTTTTTGAAGGTGAAACATTGGGCCTGGTAGGTGAATCAGGTTGCGGGAAATCCACACTTGGAAAAGCAATCCTTCAATTGGACAGGGCGACAGCAGGAAGTATTAAATACCGCGGCAAAGAATTATTAAACTTAAAACCTTCAGAAATTAGAAAATTGCGGAAAGAGATTCAGCTTATTTTCCAGGACCCTTATTCTTCATTGAATCCGAGGTTATTAATTGGAGAAGCATTGTTGGAACCCATGACGGTACACAATATTTTAAAATCGCAAAAGGTGCGAAAAGAAAAAGTGCTTGAGGTACTGGAGCGGGTGGGCTTGGATCCAAGTTATTATTATCGATATCCTCATGAACTTTCGGGCGGTCAACGACAACGGGTAGGAATTGCGCGTACTGTTGTAATGGAACCGAAGTTGGTAATTTGTGACGAATCGGTTTCGGCATTGGATATTTCGGTGCAGGCGCAGGTATTGAACTTATTAAATGAATTAAAAGAAGATTTTGGCTTCACCTATATATTTATATCCCACGATTTAGCTGTGGTAAAATATATGGCAGATCAGCTTATGGTAATGAATGAAGGTAAAATTGAAGAATTGGGAGATGCCGATGAGATTTATGCAAATCCGATAAAACCGTATACACGGCGCCTTATTGATGCCATTCCGAAAGGGTTATAAAAAAAGCCCCGTTCTAACCTCACAAAGAACGGGACTTACTATTTGAATCATGAAAGATTCGGGGGGTAATGTACTCTCTTAAATTACATCAATAAAAAGACTTTCTTCGCAACGTACAATACATTCTTCAAAAGACGCATTGTACTTTTTATAGATTTTAATACCGTTTGCATAGTAGGTTAAGTTGGTTACATTTGGGACTGCTAATATGTGAACTTATCTTGATAATCACGTTAAAAAGCATTTTATTTCGATGTAATGCGTGATTTTTTAACATTTCAAATATACTATGCTGTATTTTCCTACTTTTTTTGCATAAAAAAACCAATGTGAAAACATTGGTTCCTATATAAAATGTTTTGTTTTATAATGCCATTTCGGGAATTTCACCTTCAACTATCAGGTTTCCTTCTGTCGCGTTTTGAATTTGTTCCACAGATATTCCAGGAGCTCTTTCCAGTAATTTAAAGCTTCCGTTTACCACTTCCAATACAGCCAAATTGGTAACCACCTTCTTTACACAATTCACTCCGGTAAGGGGCAAACTGCAATTTTTAAGCACTTTAGATTCACCTTCCCTGTTGGTGTGCATCATGGCGACAATAATATTTTCAGCCGAAGCTACAAGATCCATGGCGCCTCCCATGCCCTTTACCATTTTCCCCGGAATCTTCCAGTTAGCGATATCGCCGTTTTGCGATACTTCCATGGCGCCTAAAATGGTAAGATCCACATGTTGCCCGCGTATCATTGAAAAGCTGGTGGCCGAATCGAAGAAAGAAGCTCCCGGAAGTGCAGTAATGGTTTGCTTCCCGGCATTGATCAAATCGGGGTCTTCTTCACCTTCAAAAGGAAAGGGTCCCATCCCTAGTATTCCATTCTCACTTTGAAACTCCACTTCAATATCACTGCGTACAAAATTGGCGACCAGCGTTGGTATTCCAATTCCGAGATTCACATAATATCCGTCCTTTACTTCCTTTGCGATGCGTTTCGCTATTTGTTCTTTTGTCAAACTCATCAGTTTCTCTTTCTTACGGTTAATTGCTCGATTCTTTTTTCGTAGGCTTCCCCTTTAAAAATGCGTTGTACAAAAATCCCCGGGATATGAATCTGATTGGGATCTAAAGAACCCACCGGAACCAATTCTTCTACTTCGGCAACGGTGATAGCTGCTGCACCGCACATATTGGGGTTAAAATTCCGGGCAGTTCCTTTAAATATCAGATTCCCGGCCGCATCACCCTTCCATGCTTTTACAAAGGCAAAATCGGCTTTAAACGCCTTTTCCATTATATGCATCTTTCCGTTAAACTCACGGGATTCCTTGCCTTCGGCCACTTCGGTACCATATCCGGCAGGAGTGTAAAAAGCAGGAATTCCACTTTGGGCGGCCAGACATCGTTGTGCCAACGTTCCTTGCGGAATCAATTCAACTTCCAACTCGCCACTTAGCATCTGACGCTCAAATTCGGCGTTTTCACCTACATAGGAAGAGATCATTTTCTTTATTTGATGCTTCTGAAGCAATTGTCCCAATCCAAAATTATCCACACCCGCATTATTGGAAATACAGGTAACTCCTTTTACATTGAGTCGGACCAGTTCGGCAATAGAGTTTTCGGGTATCCCGCTTAAACCGAAGCCGCCTAACATAAATGTCATCCCGTCTTTTACACCTTTGCAGGCTTCGGAAACATTTAAAACAGTTTTATTAATCATATTTTTTATTTCTGAAATCACCTCAAGGTAAAAGAATGAAGTGTTGTGTTATGTTTTTTATTTGAAGTTATAAAAATACTGAAATTGCGTTAGAAATACTTCCGAAGCACACTTCCTTTTATAAAAAACCCGAAGGAAACTTCGGGTCTAATTTATATTGTTATTTTAAAAATCGAACTCATCCGGAATGCCTTCCACATCTGAATTCCCTTCTCTATATTCGGCACAATTGGTGACAATTGATAAATTCGCCGGGCGTTTAAAGCTTCCTTTCGAAATGCCTAATTCTTCGTTTTCGTAGCATTTTCGCATATAAATAGCCCAAATTGGCAATGCCATAGTGGCTCCTTGTCCGTAGGTAGTAGAATTAAAATGAACCGCTCTGTCTTCTCCTCCTACCCATACTCCGGTCACCAAATTGGGAACCATTCCCATAAACCATCCGTCACTATTGTTTTGGGTGGTACCGGTCTTTCCGGCAATTGGATTTTCGAAAGCGTATGGATATCCGGTTACGGCATTCTTGTAAGCAGCATTTCCAACTGCCCATGTATGACGAAGTCGTTGTCCCGATCCACTCTGGGTAACACCCTCCATTAAACTTACCGTAACATATGCCGTTTCGTTACTGATTACATCTTTGGTTTCGGGTACGTTCTGAAACAATACCGTTCCGTTTTTATCCTCAATTCGCGTAATCAAAGTGGGCTTTACAAAAACTCCTTCATTGGCGAAAGTACTGTAGGCTCCCACCATTTCATATAAAGATACATCGGGAGTTCCCAAGGCTATCGAAGGTGCTTCGGGCATTTCTTTGGTGTCTACCCCCATCTTTTTGACCAAATCGATTACCGGCCTGGGGCCTACTCGATCTATAAGTCTCGCCGTTACTGTGTTGATGGAATTCGCCAGCGCATTTTTTAAAGTGACCATACCGCCATAACCTCCTCCGGCATTTTTGGGAGTCCACGGTTTAATTAAACCGTATTTTCCGGCCGGAATAGTCCATTGTGTGTTAGGCAGTGTGTCGCATGGCGACATATGCATCTGATCTATCACCGTGGCATAAACAAAAGGCTTGAAGGTAGAGCCAATTTGGCGCTTGCCCTTTTTCACCATGTCGTATTTAAAGTGCTTGTAATTAATTCCTCCCACCCAGGCCTTTACTTCTCCGGTTTGCGGAGTCATAGACATTAAAGAAGCCTGTAAAAAGGATTTGTAATAGCGAATAGAATCCAAGGGAGTCATGATGGTATCCTTATCTCCGCCCCATGCAAAAATGGTCATGGCTGTTTTTTTGCTGAAACTTTTTACAATTTCTGCCTCGCTTTTCCCTTGCTTTTCCAACTCTTTCCAGCGGTCACTACGGCGCATGGAATTTTTTAGGATATCGTCTGTTTCTTGTTCTGTTATGTCACGAAAAGGTGCTGTTTTATTCTTTTCGTTTTGTTTGTTGAATTCTTTCTGAAGATGTGAAATATGCATGTCTACAGCTTGTTCGGCGTATTCCTGCATTTTTGAATCGATTGTGGTGTAGACTTTCAATCCGTCGCTGTAGATATCGTATTTAGATCCGTCGGTCTTCGGATTTGCCTTTATCCAATCGGCCATAAAGGCTCTTGCATATTCCCTGAAATAGGTCGCCAAACCTTCATCATGTCCTTGCGGCGTATATTTTATATTGAGTGGAAGGGCTTGTAATGAATCCTTCACCGTCTCGGAAATAAAATCGTATTTGGCCATTTGTGCCAGGACTACATTTCTTCGGTTGCGCACTCCTTCAGGATTACGACGCGGATTATAAAGTGATGAGTTTTTAAACATTCCTACCAAAACGGCAGATTCAACCGTGGTTAATTCGGAAGGAGCCTTGTCGAAATAGATATTGGCTGCCGACTCAATTCCAACCGCCTGATTTAAGAAATCGTATTCGTTAAAATACATGGTAATGATTTCTTCCTTGGTATAGCGCCGTTCCAAACGAGTCGCGATAATCCATTCTTTTATTTTCTGAGTGGCTCTGGACAGTTTATTTCGAGAAACTTGTTCGGTAAAAAACAGTTTTGCCAACTGTTGTGAAATGGTGCTGGCCCCACCTTTAGCTCCTAAAAAAACGAAGGCTCTCACGGTACCTTTGGCATCTATTCCCGAATGATCATAAAACCGAACATCCTCGGTGGCAATTAATGCTTTTATTAAATGATCCGGTAATTCTTCGTACTGTACCGGGGTTCTGTTTTCCTGATAAAATTTACCTATCACTTTTCCATCGGAAGCAATGATTTCGGTAGCAAGATTTTTTTCAGGATTTTCCAGACTGGTTTCATCGGGAAGGCTTCCAAAGACTCCCCAGGATGCCAATATAAATATCAAAAAGATAAAGCCTACAATGCCTCCCAATATCTTCCAAAACAATCGAACATTTCGACGCTCATCATTTTGAGGGGCTTTTGTTTTTCGTACTTGTTTTTTTGCCATAATACCTTACTGTTGCAGTGCTTCTTCTATACTGTATCCTACGTCTGTTATCCCGTCTAATTGGGTAACGCCTTCAACATCACCGTTATTGCGAACCGCATGTGTTATAGTTATGTTATAATTTCCTTCTTCAAAAAAAGACACCTTTTCCTTATACCAAAGTTTGTTCTCCTTTACACTGCCTATTCCTTCGCCCAGCCATGTGCCGTCCGGAGTTGCCATTCGGTATTCCAAAGTATCAACCAGCGTTTTTCCCTGAGGGAATTGCATGGAAACAATTAAAAAAAGATTGTTATACGGATACTCATTGGTATTTCGCAGGTGTAAAAAAACATTGTACTTTTTTAGTGAATCCAGCTGCGGAATGGAGAATTCGACAGTTTTGTCCTTTTCCCAATACCCCGGTAACGGCTGTGTTTCACTCACAATCGTATCGGATGTGCACGAAACCACGAGGAAAATTAAGACTAAGAAAACAATTTTATGCATTCTTTTTAGGGGTGCGTTTTTTATTTCTTTTTTTGTTTCTGTTTGTGTTGCGGCTGCCTTTTGGTTTATCGAAACGCGTTAAACTGTCCTGACCCACCACATTGCTGAAAATTTCCTCTTCTTTTTGCTCTATCTCAACAACAAATTCTTCCAAACTTGCTACTTTCTTGCCTTTTTTGTTAAGCGCTATAATTTCGTTTACCTTTTCTAAATCCATAGGATGCCAGTGCATTCCTTCTTTTTCGTAGGCATACCAAAGCATTCTTTTAAAAATATCCGATTTCTGACAAACAGCGGCTCCTTTTTCGGTAAATAGCTTTACATCGCTTTTCGGAAATTCATCCAATGCCTCCAAATAGGTGTCTAATTCATAATTAAGGCAGCATTTTAATTTTCCGCATTGTCCCGCTAATTTTTGCGGATTCAAAGACAGCTGCTGAAATCGTGCGGCCGAAGTATTCACCGACCTGAAATCGGTCAACCAGGTAGAACAACACAATTCGCGGCCACAAGAGCCAATACCACCCAATCGGGCTGCTTCCTGACGAAATCCAACCTGTTTCATTTCAATTCGCGTATTGAAAGCACGGGCAAAATCTTTTATTAATTGTCTGAAATCTACGCGCTCTTCGGCTGTGTAATAAAAAATCACCTTTGAAGCGTCTCCTTGAAACTCTACATCCGAAATTTTCATTTGTAGTCCAAGTCGGATTGCGATTTCACGGGATTGTTTTTGAACGTCGGCTTCTCGGTCCCGCACTTTCTGCCAAACATCGATATCTCGTTGAGAAGCTTTTCTGTAAATCTTTGGAAGTGCCTCTACGGCCAGGGGTTCCTTTTTCTTCTTCATTTGAACCCGCACCAGCTCTCCGGTTAAAGTAATTATTCCTATATCGTGACCGCTTTCGGCTTCGGTGGCAACTATGTCTCCAATACTCAAGGAGATTTTTTCAGGATTCTGATAAAAGTGTTTTCTTCCGTTCTTAAAACGCACCTCAACCGCATTGAAAGGCTCCTGATTTCCGGGAAGTGACATATTGGATAGCCAATCGAATACCGTTAATTTGTTACAGCCGTCCGTTCCGCAAGTCCCATTGTTCTTGCATCCCTTTGGCTGACCGTTGGTACCTGTGGCACAGCTTGTACAGCCCATATTATTGTATATAAAGCTCTTTTTCCATTGAAAAAGAGACGTAGATTAAACCTTGTCTTAAGAGGTAAAGATACCTATATTAATTCTGAATTCTGAATTCTGAATTCTGAATTTTCACGATCCCTCTGAAACTATCGCCTATTTTTTGAACTTTAGTTTTTCGGAACGCCCTTTTTTAAATATTTTATTACTGTTTGGAATGCCCTGTCGTAGTTTTTTTTGTTCCTCATACGGCAATTGAATAATTTCCTGACAGTCTGAAGAACAACAACTCTCCATTTTTGCCGCACAGGCTTCACATTGAATAAACAATAGGTGACAGGCTTCGTTAGCACAATTAACATGAGTGTCGCAAGGGGCTCCACATTGGTGACAACTTGCTATTACGGCATCGGTAATTCGTTCACCTCTGCGATGATCGAACACAAAATTTTTACCGATAAACTTGTTCTCCAGGCCTTTGGAAGTCACCTGTCTGGCATATTCTATGATGCCGCCTTCCAGCTGGTACACCTGCTGAAAGCCTTTGTGCTTATAGTAAGCACTGGCCTTTTCGCAACGGATTCCTCCGGTACAATACATCACCAGTTTTTTATCTGCTTTGTGGTCCTTAAGATCTGCTTCAATGATGTCCAACGAATCCCGAAATGTATCCACATCGGGAGTAATGGCGCCTTTAAAATGGCCAATTTCGCTTTCGTAATGATTGCGCATATCGACCAAAACCGTATCGGGGTCTTCAATAAGGTTATTAAAAGTTTCGGCGTCTACATGTATACCTTTGTTTCGCACATCGAATGTTTCATCGTTCAAACCATCGGCGACAATTTTGTTGCGTACTTTTACTTTCAGCTTTAAAAACGATTTTAAATCGTGTTCGATCGCGATATTTAGTCGGACATTCTCCAAAAAATAAACTCCGTCCAAAAATGCCTTAAAAACACCAAACTTTTTTGCAGGAACAGAAAGTTGTGCGTTAATGCCTTCGTGCGCCACGTAAATTCGGCCGAGCACTTCCATCTCGTTCCAAGCGACAAACAAATGATTTCTAAAAAGTTCGGGATTGCCAATTTTGGCGTATTGATAAAAAGAAAGGGTAAGTCGGTCCTCACCGGCAGCTTCCAATAAAGCTTCCCTCTCTTTTGCACTTAAAGTGTTGTACAGTTGCATGCTATACTTTTTTTGAGTGAAAAAGATGTTACTATAAATTCGAGTTGCAAAAGTACCATTTTTAGGCATGTTGACAAAAAAGAAGGGCTGGGAATAACGAATTATCACAGTGTCCTACTAGAAACATTAAACGAAATTCTAGAATCGCGACAGTAAAATGAATTTGTTGCTTTTAAAATGTACTTCGAAGCTCTTATGTGGCTCAACTCTTTCCAGATGGAGCATTACATCTGAAATTCAAAAAATGAAGAAGGCCTTTCTTAGCTACACTGTTAACAAAAAACTATTTCCCGGGGTTTTTCCCTTTGGGGTAAACACAAAGAAATAGTACCTTAGCCAGATACATTTTTCAACATAATTTTTGAATTCATGAGTAACGAAAAAGACGCAAAACTAAAGGCTTTAAAGCTCACTTTAGATAAATTGGATAAAACTTACGGAAAAGGTGCCGTGATGAAAATGGGCGACAAGGCCGTGCAGGAAGTGGAAATAATCCCAACAGGATCATTAGGGTTGGATGTGGCCTTAGGAGTTGGAGGATATCCCAGAGGAAGAGTTGTTGAAATTTACGGTCCGGAATCTTCAGGGAAGACTACTTTAACCTTGCACGCCATTGCAGAAGCGCAAAAAAAGGGTGGCATTGCAGCGTTTATAGATGCAGAACACGCCTTTGACAGATATTATGCTGAAAAACTGGGAGTAGACATAGAAAACCTCATCATCTCACAACCCGATAACGGGGAGCAAGCGCTCGAAATTACCGATAACTTGATTCGAAGTGGCGCCATAGATATAATTGTAATCGATTCGGTTGCGGCATTGACTCCTAAAAGTGAGATAGAAGGTGAAATGGGAGATAGTAAGATGGGGTTGCATGCCAGACTTATGTCACAGGCACTTCGAAAATTAACCGGATCTATCAGCAAGACGAATTGTACCGTGATATTTATCAACCAATTACGTGAAAAAATTGGTGTGATGTTTGGAAATCCTGAAACTACCACAGGTGGAAACGCCTTAAAATTTTATGCTTCGGTGCGATTAGACATTCGTCGTTCTACGCAAATTAAAGATACAGATAGCAATGTAAAGGGCAATAAAACCCGGGTGAAGGTGGTAAAAAACAAAGTAGCTCCTCCTTTTAAAACAGCCGAATTTGATATTATGTATGGAGAGGGAATTTCCAAGGTAGGCGAGATTATAGATCTTGGAGTAGATTTTGAAATCATTAAAAAGAGTGGTTCCTGGTTTAGTTACGACGATACTAAACTTGGACAAGGGCGTGATGCCGTAAAAACACTTTTACTGGATAATCCCGAATTGATGGACGAACTCGAACAAAAAATCAAGGAAGCCATTACAGCCCTAAACCAATAATTTTCAGATACCCACGCAACCCTTTTACTACTCAGGTATCTACTTAACGTAGACCCCTAAATTGTTATGGTTGCCCGCTCAAACAGTGTAATTAATAATAATTTTGGGACTGCATTTGACTTTAGACGAGCTCATATTACAATGTAAGAAGCAGAATGCTAAGGCACAAGGAGAATTGTACACACGTTATTCGGGTACTTTATTTTCTATTTGCCTTAGATATTCACCGAATCATGCAGAAGCCGAAGATAATCTACAGGATTCCTTTCTTACAATTTTTAAAAAAATTGAGCAGTTTAAAGACAAGGGTTCTTTTGAAGGCTGGATGAAACGAATTACCGTTAATACGGTGCTTCAAAAATACCGAAAACAACGTGTATTTGACATCACAAACGAAGAGCAGATTGAAGATGCAGAGGAAGACATTGAAGACCATGGTGTTCCGTTGGATTTTTTACTGAAGATAATTCAGGAACTCCCGGACCGGTATCGATTGGTATTTTCAATGTATGTTTTGGACGATTATTCACATAAAGAAATAGCCGAAATGTTAGGAATTTCTGATGGAACGTCTAAATCGAATCTGGCAAGAGCACGAGGAATATTGCAACAAAAGATTACAGTGTACAACAGCAAGCTTAAAAATAGATAACGTAAATACCTGTCTTAGTAAGACGCACAATGAAAGACAAAAAGCACATAGACGAGCTTTTTAAAGACCGCTTCAAAAACTTTGAGGCTTCCCCATCTCCACATGTCTGGAATCAAATTCAGGCAAAATTACAGGAAGAGAAGGAAGACCGAAAGGTGATTCCACTTTGGTGGAAATTGGGTGGTGTTGCTGCGCTTATAGCATTACTTTTCACAATCGGTTCTACTTTTTTTAACCCTTTTACGACTACCGATGCTATTACTACGGAAGAAAATGACACAACCCTTCCGGTGGATACTAACACACAAAAGGACCCGCTTATTCATGATTATATTAATAAGTCTGACGTTGCTTCTGAAGAAATTGAAAATCCTACCACCACGGACGACACTTCAGAAGCGGCTTCAGAAATCAACAATGTAAACACTCAAAACGCAAAAGATGTTGTTCTTAAAAAGGCGAAAGCATCAAAGAATGCAATCGCGGTTGAAAACACTTCAGAAAAAGCTTCAAAAATTAAAAATGACAAGGCAACCAATGTCGACAACAAAACTTCGGCAGGTGTTAACACCCAAAAAGATGCAGTTGCTGCCACTACTAATTCTGAAACAAATTCAGTAAAAGAGGCTGCAAAACTTGAAAAGGACGCTTTAAAAAAGAACAACGATCTTATTAAAAAAGAAGTGGGAATCGAGGAAACCACCAAAGTAGTGGTGGCCACGGAAACCGAAACTAAAAAAGAAATTAATTCGGATACACAAAATACCGAAAACACTTTACTTACCAAGGAAGAGGAGGCGAAAAAGCGCTCCCTTTTAGACGCTATCAACGAGAAGAATGAAGAGGCTGTAGTTGCTACAGCGAACAACAAACCTGAAAATCGATGGGATGTGGCTCCTAATTTTGCCCCTGTTTATTACAACAGTCTTGGGCAAGGCTCATCTATAGATCCTTCTTTTTCGGACAATACCAAGAGTGGAGATGTGAACTTTAGTTACGGGGTTCAAATAAGTTACAATGTGAATGATCGTCTTAGTATTAGAAGTGGTGTGAGTAACGTAGATCTTAGTTATGCTACCGGTGGATTGGAATTGGGAACAGCTCCTGTCAATGTCGCGTTGAAGTCTGTTGATTATGGAAGCAAAGAGACTGTTATAACCGCTGTTGACAAAGGCACACTTAGCTCTATGCAAAATCCTAACGATCCTTTTAGTTCTATCACTCCAAAATCGACCAGTGGAGAAGTGGAGTTAATACAAAATATAAGTTATTACGAAATCCCATTAGAATTAAAATATGCCGTGCTTACCAATAAATTTGGCATTAATCTAATTGGAGGATTCAGCACCTTGTTTTTAGGAAATAATGAAGTTTCGGTAACGGCAGGTGACTTTAATGATACGTTGGGGGAAGCCAACAATTTATCATCTGTGAGTTTTACAACAAATGTTGGTCTTGGCTTCGATTATAAAATTAGTAAAAAACTGAAGTTTAATATTGAACCTATGTTTAAATACCAGCTTAATCCGTATACAGATTCGTCTGTAAACTTTAAACCCTACTATGTGGGGATTTATAGCGGTTTGAGTTTTAAGTTTTAGGTTAGTTTTTTAGTTGGTTAGGTTTGGAAATACCAAACAATGATGACAGAAAAAACCGTTCTTCGCCATAGAACGGTTTTTTTATTTTACAGGATGCTGTAACGCTTCCAAAATTATTTCCCGGGTTTCCATTTTTAACGCCTTCCTGTCTTCCGGCTGTAAAGTTTTGGTTGAAATTAGAGGATGCAAGCGTACCCGCAACCTTCCTGGTCCTGCACTTACCGAAGCAAAATTATAAGGAAGTCTCTTTTTATTATCGAAAAAGGTCATGGGTGCTATGGGAATAGCATGTTCTATGGCAAGCCGAAATGCCCCGTCTTTAAACAAATCCAATATAACATCTTCATCCTCGGGAACACCACCTTCCGGAAAAATACAAACACTTAGTCCCTGACTCAACTTCCTTTGCGCTTGCCTGAAAACTTCCATCCTGCTTTTGGGGCTGCCACGATCCACCATGATACAGGTACGCTTGTAAAAAAACCCGAACAAGGGTATCCTTTCCAATTCCTTCTTCCCCACAAAAACAAAAGGGTTTCGGGTAAGATACAGCATGAGCATTATATCGGTCATGGATGTATGATTGGAAACAAACAGGTAGCTTTCGTTCTTGTTGTAGGTTACTTCCCTGTATATCACCGGAACAAAACCCATTCCGAATAAAATAATAGTCGCCCAGAGGCGTGCCAACCTAAAAAATAGCGGATACCATTCTTCCCGAAGGATGCTAATAAAAAGGATGGGAAATAACACAATGATAGGGACTGTCAATAAAATATAAAACCAAATACGGTAGAGGAAACTAAGAATGTAACGCAGTATATTCATCAAGGGTCAAAAATAGTGATTTGAACTCTAGGAATACAGTAAAAAAAGTAACTTTGCCAATAATTTAAAGTTGACACTTCAGCATTTCAGATTAGTAAACTAACTGAAGATTCTCAACTTCTAATTGCACAATTTTACAGATTATGTCGAGAATTCTTACAGGTATACAAAGTACTGGCACACCACACCTAGGCAATTTACTAGGCGCCATTATTCCTGCCATCGAAATGGCCAATAACCCAAAAAATGAATCGTTTTTGTTTATTGCCAACATGCATTCATTAACCCAAATTAAAGATTCGGCCACGCTTCGTGCCAATACCTATAGCACGGCCGCTGCATGGCTTGCTTTTGGGCTCGACATAAATAAAACGGTATTTTATCGCCAAAGTGATGTGCCTCAAACGACCGAACTAACCTGGTATCTTAGTTGTTTCTTTCCTTACCAACGCTTAACCTTGGCACATTCTTTTAAGGATAAGGCAGATCGTTTGGAAGATGTGAATTCGGGATTGTTTAGTTATCCAATGTTAATGGCTGCAGATATTTTGTTGTACGATGCCGAAATTGTTCCGGTAGGTAAAGATCAATTGCAGCATATAGAAATGACGCGTGATGTTGCTTCGAGGTTTCACGCCCAGATGGGAGAAGTGTTTGTAATGCCCGAAGGCAAAGTGCAGGAAAATACAATGCTTATCCCCGGAACGGATGGCGCGAAAATGAGTAAGTCGAAAAATAACATCATCAATATCTTTTTGCCCGACAAACAACTTCGGAAGCAAGTACTTACTATCGAAACAGATAGTACACCTCTGGAAGAACCTAAAAATCCCGACACCTGCAATGTGTTCGCATTGTATTCGTTATTGGCATCTTCTGAAGAAATTTCGGAAATGAGGAAGAACTACGAAGGTGGAGGTTATGGTTTTGGGCATGCCAAGCAGGCTTTGTTCGAATTGATTACTACCCGCTTTGCTGAAGAACGCAAACGGTATAACCATTATATGGCAAACCTATCGGAAATCGACAGCGCTTTGGAAATTGGTGCTGCAAAAGCCGCAAAAGTAGCCGATGCTGTGCTGCAAAGAGTGAGAACGAAGTTAGGGTATTAAATAAGTTGAAACAGTTTTCCCGGTAATGGTCGTACCACGCCTTTCAGTTCCATGTTCAGTAAAATTGAAGCCGTTTTGTGGGTAGGAAACTTGCATTGCAATGCAATAGTGTCTAATAATTCTTTCTCAGTGGTTTTTAAAAAATCGAAAACTATTTTTTCTTCCTCGGTTAGTTCAACAAAAAGCTGTATTTGCTGAGGCTTCTGCATCCTTTCTTCCAGTTCCCATCCTAAAATATAGGGTACATCCGCTGCCCGAGTTAGCAGGTGTGCCTTTTGCGCCTTTATTAAATTATTACATCCTTCACTCTGGGTATCGGTCGTCTTGCCGGGAATTGCAAAAACATCTCGATGGTACGAATTGGCAATATCAGCAGTGACCAGACTCCCCCCTTTTTCGGCAGATTCAATTACAATCGTAGCCTCGCTTAGACCGGCAATAATGCGGTTGCGCTTTAAAAAATTATTTCTATCAAAAGCATCGCTACTCCAGAATTCAGATATAAATCCGCCGTTATCCTTCATTCCCGCTACATATTTAGCATGCGTTTTCGGATATATTTGATTGAATCCGTGTGCCAAACATCCAATGGTCTGTAGATTATTTTTCATGGCGGCTTTATGTGCTACAATATCCACTCCATATGCAAATCCCGAAACAATTACGGGTTGCAAAGGGGCTAATTCTTCAATTAATTTTTCACAAACCATTTTGCCATAGGAGGTCACGTTGCGTGTTCCTACAATGCTTAGCATATGTTTTTTCTGTAAATCGATATTTCCTGAATGAAAAAAAAGAATAGGTCCGTCGAGACAATGTTTCAATCTTTCGGGATAGCTTTTATCCAGAAAATAACTCACTGAGAGATTATTGGCTTCAATAAAAGAGAGTTCCTCTTCGGCTTCATCGAGCAATCTTTTTTCTGAAAGGTCTTTCAGTTTAAACGCTCCAATCCCGTCTATTTTTAGTAGATTTTTCCTTTTCTCTTTAAAAATCCCTTCGGCAGAACCAATATGTTGCAATAATTTCTTGGCTGAAGTATCTCCAAGATTAGGAACGCGCTGTAGGGCAAGGGTATATCGTAATTCGTTTTTGGAAAGCATAGTGGTTTCAATGAAACCGGGGAGTGGTTAAAAATACAAATTTTTTAGGTTGTTAATAAGTTCGTATCTTTAAAATTGAATGAAACTTAAAAAACTTATAAGTTTGTTTTAATGCAATTGGCTACCTACATAAACGATTTATTATACCGCTACGAGTGTGTTATTATTCCGGGTTTCGGCGCGTTTTTAACACAATATCAGTCGGCAAAAATCGATCCGGAAACACATACTTTTTATCCGCCGGGAAAAACACTTTCCTTTAACAGACAATTACAAACCAACGACGGATTGTTGGCCAATTATGTGGCTTCGGTAGAAAATTCCAGTTATGAGATTGCGCTTCAGCAAATAAGAAACTTTACGGGGACGCTATCTTTGCAGCTTTCGGAAGGAGAGACAGTAACTTTGCTGCGTATTGGCGAATTCTTTCTGAATAAAGAGCAGTCTGTACAATTTGTTCCTGCGCCTTCGGCCAACTTCAGTACAGCATCCTTTGGATTGAGTTCGTATGTTTCTCGCTCAATTAACCGTGAAGTATACAAAGAAACCGTAGCCGCTCTTGAAGAGAAAGCCCCATTATTGTTTACGCCTGAAAGACGCACTGCACTACCTTATTTAAAATATGCTGCCATCGGACTTATTGCCATCGCGTTAAGCGGATTTGTAGGCATGAAACTATACGAAGGGAATGTGCAGAAGCACAATTTTGTAGAAAAACAAAAGGCAAATACGCTGGTTGAAAATCAAATTCAGGAAGCGACATTTGTACTTGAGAATCCGTTGCCTTCCTTAAATATTACCCTACCCAAACGAACCGGAAAGTACCATATTATCGCCGGAGCCTTTAGAGTGGAGGAAAACGCACAAACAAAAGTCGCACAGCTTATTGAAAAAGGATACTCTCCCAGACTTATTGGGATAAACAGATACGGCTTGCATCAGGTTATCTACAGCAGTCATGAAAACCGTCTGGAAGCTTTGCAAACTCTTCACACCATTAAGCGTACCGAAAATGTGGATGCATGGTTGTTAGTTCAGGATATGAACGACTAAGATTCCCCTGTATTTCAGAAAAAACATTTCAACTTTCCATAGAATACTGCGTACCTTTGCAAAAAATAGTTGCAATGATATCCAGAACTCCAGCAGAGTCCAGAACAGTCATCACCGATTTAGTGCTTCCCAGCGAAACCAATCCTATTGGTAATATGTTTGGAGGCGAATTATTAGCCCGTATGGATCGTGCAGCAAGTATCGCGGCGAGACGTCATAGTCGTAGAATAGTGGTAACCGCTTCGGTGAATCACGTTGCGTTTAATAAGATGATTCCCTTGGGAAGTGTTGTTACCGTCGAAGCACATGTCTCCAGAGCCTTTAAAAGCTCTATGGAGGTGTATATGGATGTTTGGATTGAAGATCGTGAAAGTGGGCTGCGCAGCAAAGCCAACGAAGCGATTTACACCTTTGTCGCGGTTAACGAAATGGGCAATCCTGTTCCTGTACCCGAATTAATTCCTGAAACTCCTCAGGAAAAGGCCCGTTTTGAAGCCGCTTTACGAAGAAAACAACTGAGTTTGGTGCTTGCAGGAAAAATGCAGGCCAAAGATGCAACCGAACTTAAGGCACTTTTCGAATAAGTACTTCAATAAAAAGTTTCGGTAATTTTTACATGCTAAAAATCCAGTCGGCCGGATTCATTCTATTCGTGTTTTGGTAAAGAAGGAATTTTAAAATTGTCTTTCCCGTAGTTGGATTGGAATAAATGGTGCCAATTTCCTGTTTGGTCGATACCTTGTCGCCTTTTTTAACCGTGATATTCACCAAATTGTTATACACCGTGATATAGCTACCATGCTGAATATAAACAGCTTTGTTGGCGCCCTTTAATTGCTGAATTTCCAGTACTTCTCCATTAAACACAGCGCGGGCTCTGGCGTTGGCTTCGGTGGCGATTTCAACACCGCTATTAAATGTGGTCACGTTCGACAATTGCGGATGTTGTTGTTTCCCATAGTGTTTTATCACCACTCCTTTTTCTACCGGCCAGGGTAATTTCCCCTTATTGTTGGTAAAACTTGCAGCCAGGGCCTTGGCCTCGGTAGTAAGTGCGAAAGCTTCGGAAGAAGTTTTTACAGCCTTCGTCTCATTGGTTGTAGCATTCGATTTTGCAATGGCTTCTTTAATCAACGCATCAATTTGACGGTCAATAGCATCGGCTTCTTTTTGCTTGTCCCGTATCTGAGCCGAGAACTTCCCTTCCTCCTTCTTTAAAGAAGCAACAAGTTCCTGCTGGTCTTTCTTCTCATCGGTTAATTTTATCTTTGCTATTCTATTTTCCTCAATAAGTTCCTGTTTTTTACTTTTTTGAACAGCCAGATCCTTATTGAGTACTTCCAGTAAATTTGTTTTCGATTTGATGCTTTCCCCTTGTTCCTTCCGGTGTTTTGCGTATTGTTTCATATACTGCAAACGCTTGTAGGCCTGCAGAAAATTTTCGGCAGACAATAAAAACATTACCCTGCTTTGTTGCGATTTACTTTTATACGACTTGTTAATCATGGCCGCATAATCTTCCTTCAACGTCTTTAGCTCGGCTTTTAGTTCGTCTATTTTCTTGCGATTGTCATTCATCTCACGAGTTAACAAATTTGCCTGCTGATTGGTAATTTTAATTAGATTCTCTCTTGCTGAAATACGGTAGTTTAAATCTTCGACATCGGTAAGAATAGATTTTTTACGCCCCTGTGTTTTAAAAAGAAGTGAGTTAATTTGTTTTATTTCTGAAAGGATGGATTGGCGCTTGTCTTCCAGCTCACGCTGCTTGTTAGGTTGCGCCAGTACCGAATTTACTGTGATGAAACTGAAAACCAGAAAACAAAAAAGACGAAACATTTTCATAGGTTATAATTGAATTTCTTCATATCCTTCAGGAATAGTAAACGGAAAACTTACCGAAACATTGAGTTCAATCTTTTTATAATTTAATTCGATCTTCGTGGTAGACTCCTTTTCCGAGGCATTTATTAAAATGTCTGAAGGATAAAAACCCCCGTCAATTTTTTGGTAATCACGGTATCGAATCGATAAAAGACGGCTGTCATTGGGTTGTGATAACGAGCCTGAAACTACTTTAAAATTCTCCGGATTCAAGAACAGGTAGTGAATAAAATTCTGCGGCTGTTGCTTTGGAGAAAGCTGGTATTGATTTTGAGCAACTTTCACCGTATAGTCCATTGTATTTAAATTGAACATAGACTGTCCCAGTAGAATGGCTTGTGCTTTTTCGAAGTCTATATCGGTTCCCAGCCATTCACTTAACAGTGAAAAATCCCCATCGAAATAGGTGCTTCCAATGGTTTCGTAATAACTCACTCTGTCCGGGGTAATTAACACTTTGGCAATGGTAATTCCCAACAGAGAAGCTTTCACCCAAATAATTTTATCCTTCTCCATTCGAAGGCTTACGGTGATGCTTTGCAGTTTGTTGTTGTCCTCGTACACTACTTGTAACCGCCCCGCCAAGGTCGAAAAGTTGGGAGAGGCCGCTGCGTGACTTTCTGTAATTTTTTTTGCCGAAAACGATTTGTCGGCCTTATTGGAACCGGTAATTCCTTTAGTCCCTCCACAAGATGACAGGACAACTACTAAAAATAATAAATAAAGAAGTTTGTGCATCTTAGGGGTGATTGGGGGGTTTAATTTCTGAAGCTTTTTTAATATAATCGTTTGCTCTTTTCGTGTCTCCTTTTTGGGTGTAGGCAATCCCCAATTGTTCGTAAAAATCCTTTTCCATAACCGGGGCTTCGAATAAATAATCCACTCCGGTCTCCATACTTTCAATGGCATCATCCCACTTTTGAAGTCCGATATTGGCAACCCCATTGATTAAATACAGCATGGGTTGAGACGGAAAGATTTCAATTCCATTAGAACTTAACTGGACAGCTTCGGTATATTTTTTAAAGTCTATTTGCAGTAAAAGGGTGTTTTTCAGCAGACTGAAATTGTCCCCATCTTTCACTATCCCTTTCTCATAAAATTTTAAGGCTTCCTCTTTCATGCCTTTTGAAATATAGAAGTCCCCCAACTGCTCGTATACTTTTCCGTTATTTTCTGTTGAAAATATGGCCACTACCTCATCCAGATCTTTTTCAAATTCGGGGTTTGATTTTACAAATTGCATAAAGTCACCCAGAACTCTGTATTTACTGTCACTGTCTACTTGGGTTGAAGCAAACACTTTTTTCATTGAATTGATAGCCTCCTGTAATTTTGAGTCTTCCAGATAGTATTTGTAGAGTGCCAAATGGACCAATTCAGATTTCGGGAAACTAGTTAGTAATTCTTGTGCTGTTTCATACGCCTTTTGTGAATCCCCTTGATCACTATATAAAAAGATAAGATTTAAATAATCCTTCTCGTTTTTAGATTTTGAATCGATTTTGTCTTCCAGTTTTTCTATTTGTCCTGAAGCATTCCCTGTTTCCTTATAAATTTGGGTACGCAAAGCATCCCTATAATCACTTTCGCCCCAGGTTTCATCGAGCTCATCTAACATCTGAATTGCCTTGTCGTATTGTTTTGTGCGTAAATACACATTGGCCAAATCCTCTTTATAGTCGTCGTCAATTTTTATCAATTTTTCGAGCAATGGGATTGCAGCTTCGTAATCTCTTTTTTGATAATAGAGATCGTACAAGGCCTCCAATACATCCAACCGATCTACTTCGGTTTGAAGGACTTTCAGAAAGCTTTCTTCGGCCTCGTCGTATTTTTTTAAATAGGTAAGGTTTTTACCCATTTCAAAATAGATTACTGCCTCCTGTTTTGAATCACCCTTAGCTGCTTTTTCGGCTTTCTTTAGGGCATCGACGGCCAATTCGTAATTTTCAATTCCTTTTTGCTTTAAAGCTTCAAAAAAGTTTTCCTGAAAGGCATCACTAACATTTCCCAAATCGTCTGTGGGCTCTTCTACCCCATCCGGTTTAATTTCTTGCGCATAGACAGGCTCCGGAAGGAGCATTATTCCGAAGAGTAACAGTATGATATGTATACATCTGAAATTCAAGTACTTTGTCCGGTCGAGCGCAGTCGAGACCTATTTAAGAGTTATCTTTGCTTTATGACCCCTCGACTGCGCTCGGGGGAACTTTTGGTTATTTCAATTCGGAATAATCCCCAATGCTCACATTGGTAAAATTCCCATCAAAAATAGCGTTATTGCCAATCATTGCGTTGTCTAAGGTAGCATTTTTCACCACCGAGTTCGTTTGGATTATACTATTTTTAACGTTGCTTTCCTCAATAATTGTGCCCTGTCCGATAGACACATACGGACCCACCGTACTATTTTTTAAAACAACACCTTCTCCAATAAAGCAGGGAGGGATGATTTTCGAATTACTGTTACTTACCGAAGCAGCTATCAAAGGTGCATTGGCTTCAGCTAAAAAACCTAACATTCTTCGATTAGTTTCGACTGTGACCTCTTTGTTTCCGCAATCCATCCATTCGGTTACCGTTCCGGTTTTAAAGATCTTTCCTGCGGCCATCATTCGTTTTATTCCGTCGTTAATCTGGTATTCCCCGCCATTGATGATGTTGTTATCCAACACGTACTGAAGCTCTTTTTTTAATTCCGCGACGTCTTTGAAGTAATAGATTCCTATCACCGCCTGATTGCTCACAAATTCGGTAGGTTTTTCAACCAATTGTGTGATTTCGTTCTTTTCATTGAGATTAACAACTCCGTAGGCTTCGGGGTTATCCACAACTTTGGTCCAAATTACACTGTCTGCATCCTTGTCGAGATTGAAATCGGCACGGATTAAAGTATCGGCATAGGCAATTACAGCCGGCCCCGAAAGTGAAGGTGCGGCGCACATAATAGCGTGTCCTGTTCCTTTTGGATCCAATTGCCAGTAAATTGTTGGTTTTGCGCCTAAATCAATTGCAAGCGCTTTTAAACTTTCCACAACCTCGTCTCCAAAAAATGCAGGGTCGCCTAAAATAAAGGCTATTTCGTCGATTGGTTCATTGAGTACTCCGGCAATATCTTCCACCAAACGATGCACGATTGGTTTTCCCGCTACGGGTATTAGCGGTTTGGGAACGGTTAAGGTATGTGGGCGCAGACGCGATCCGCGACCTGCCATTGGGACAATTATTTTCATGCTGTTCTTTGAATTATCATTCTATTTTGTTCCCGTACTGCCAAAACCTCCGGCGCCACGAGTTGTTTCTGCTAATTCGTTTACTTCTTCCCAGACGGCCCGTTCGTGCTTTGCAATTACCAACTGGGCAATGCGCTCCCCATTTTCAATAGTAAACGGCTCGTTTGACAGGTTGACCAAGATTACTCCAATTTCTCCACGGTAATCTGAATCGATGGTTCCCGGAGCGTTGAGTACCGTAATTCCCTTTTTAGCTGCCAAGCCGCTTCTGGGTCTTACCTGCGCTTCAAAGCCTATTGGCAATTCAATAAAAAGACCTGTTTTTACAATAGCGCGCTCCAAAGGTTGTAAGGTAGAAGGCTCGGGAACGTTTGCGCGTAAATCCATTCCTGCCGAATAGATTGTTTCATAAGAAGGTAATGCGTGTCCCGACTTGTTGATTATTTTAATTTTCATTTTCTAAGTATTCTATAGAACTCTTTCCTTTCAGCAACATAAATGAGCAACAAAAATACCAATAATAAAGTAGTCCCTATCATTAAATTCCCTTCAAAAACATAAAAAGAGAGTGCCGAAAAACTTATTGAGACTACTAAAAAGCCTCCTATTTTTTTTAGATTGTAGGGCACAGGATAGTGTTTTTGCCCAATGAAATACGAAAGTACCATCATAGTGCCATAGGCGGCTAAAGTGGCGATGGCTGATCCTTTATAGCTTATAATAGGTATTAAGGCAAAATTGAGTGCCAACGTGATAATTGCCCCAACTACCGAAATGTAAGCCCCAAATTTGGTGCGATCGGTAACCTTATACCACACCGACAAATTATGATAAATACCCAGGCAAAGATTGGCCAATAAAATTATGGGGACAATCACCAAGGCCTCCCAAAAGTCACTTTCCGGGATAAGGATACGTTTAAAAACGTCGATATATACGATTACAAATAGTAAAATTACGCACCCGAAAACAGTGAAGTATTTTGTAATAGTTGCATAGGTTTGTTTGGCATTCTCGTTATGAGCATGATTAAAAAAGAAGGGCTCTATTCCCAAACGGAAAGCCGTTGCAAAAAGCGTCATAAACACTCCCAATTTATAGCAGGCTGCGTAAATTCCCACTTCGGCTTCAGCGATATCTGAAGGTAACAGGTATTTCAGCAAAATTTTATCGAATGCTTCATTAATTGAAAAGGCAATCCCTGCAATGAGTACGGGAAGGGCATATTTCAGCATTTGTTTCCAAACATCTGTATTAAATTTGAAGCCGATTTTAACATAAAGTGGTGACAGAATCAATAATGTAATTCCACTTGCTATTAGATTCGCTATAAATACATAGGCTACATTGTTTTCTTCGGAATAAATTGTGCTCCAAAACGAATCGGGACTGCCGGTTGCCAGTCCCGGTAAGACCAGAAAAAAGAATAGATTAAATCCCAAATTCACCAATACATTAAATATCTTGACAATGGCGTAGCGCATGGGTCTTTCGTTTGCCCGAAACCATACAAAGGGCAACACAACCAGAGCGTCTAAGGCTAAAATAAGCAGGCCATAAGTGACATATTCGGTCTTAAATTCGAGAAAAGTTGCCATGGGTTCTCTCACCAGCAGGCACAATCCCAAGAAAAGTAAGGTGGAAATTGTTAAGGACGTAAGTGCAGTGGATTGCACGATTGCCTTTTTACTTTTGTCTTTATTGATAAAGCGGAAAAAAGCTGTCTCCATACCATACGAAAGCACAACATTTCCTAAAATGAGGAAAGCCATTAGGGAGGCGTAAATTCCGTATTGTTCCTTTCCAAGTACGGTAACATATAACGGAACTAAAAAAATGGCCAGTGCGCGCGGAAGTACCGTGGCCAGACCATAAATAAAAGTTTGTTTAAATAGTTTTTTGAAGACGCTCAATGTCTTTTGGCTTTGCTAACAAAAGTATTGAAATTACAATTGGTTTGCGTTACTTATTTAATTCTCCTTATTCGGATTGGAGGCAGGATAAGCAAGCAAGGGTTTTCGCTCCATATTTGAAATCTTATAATAGGCTGTTTTACCTTTATGCAAATAACTAACTACCGCTTCATCAACTTTTAACGCAAAGGGAAATGTTTTTGGAGGTGTGTTTTGAGCTTCTTTAACCGGATTACTGTCCATCACTAAATCCTGTGCCATTTCATTCTTAAAATAACCCACATACTGTTTGCGGTATTGAGGAGAATTTTGAGCTTTTATCACTTTTTTATTGAAATAGATATCCTGCACCACTATGTCTTCGGTAAAGTTTTCGAAGGTAATGTGCACATTGGTCCCCGAACCGCCTTGAGGTGTTCCGGCAATCCATTCCTGAAAATAAACTTCTCCCAATGTAAAAGGAGGATTTTCGGTTAATGCGTATCCCGATTCGGTCATTTTGGTGTTGCCACAGTTAAAAAAACTGAAAAGGAGAATTGATACTCCCAATAGCCCAAGGATAGTTTTTAGCTGATTCATTTGCCGTTGTTTAAACATCTATTTCAAAAGTCTTGCTATAAAGATACAAAAAAGCCTTCTGTGATTTCAGAAGGCTTTTTCGTACTAAGTAGGTTACTTATGTTTATCCTGCCAAGGCTTCGGCTCCACCCACAATCTCTAAGATTTCGTTTGTGATGGAAGCCTGACGGGCTTTGTTGTATTGTAATTTTAATTCATCTCTTAATTCGGTTGCATTATCGGTTGCCTTGTGCATGGCTGTCATTCGAGCACCGTGCTCACTTGCAACGCTATCACGAAGTGCTTTAAACAATTGTGTTTTTAAACTCTTCGGAATTAAGCCTTCAACAATTTCAAGTTTAGAAGGTTCAAAAATATAATCGGTTGTAGTTGTAACTTCTGTAGCTTCTGGCGGAAGAATTGGCAAAAACTGTTCAGTGATTACTAACTGAGTAGCCGCATTTTTAAAGTGGTTATAGACCAAAAAGATTTTATCATACGCGCCTTTCGCGTATAAATCCATCAGTTTTTCAGCAATTCCGGAGGTAGTATCAAAACTCAGTTCATCGAAAATAGCATTGTTATTTTCAATAATAGTCCCCGACTTCTTTAGGATGTCATTCCCTTTTTTTCCAAGGGTTATAAAATCTACTTGCTTGCCGGAATATGTTTCGGCGGCCAATGTTCTTGCTTCCTTGATAATATTACTATTAAAGGCTCCTGCCAAACCACGGTTCGAGGTAATTGCAACCACCAACACTTTATTCACTGCGCGCTGGTCTGAGTATTTACTTCCTGAATCTCCATCTAAAGAAGCACTTAAGCTTTGAAGCAGTTCAGATAGTTTTTCTGAATATGGGCGCATAGCGGTAATCGCATCCTGTGCCTTTTTTAGCTTCGCAGCAGATACCATTTTCATGGCACTGGTAATCTGCATCGTGGATCCTACCGAAGCAATTCTGTTACGTATTTCTTTTAAGTTTGCCATTTCACTTTTTTGTCATTCTGTATTTACTACAGAATCTATTAAAATTGAGCTTCAAAATATGATATTCCCGCTTTCGCGGGAATGACAATTACTTTTTATATTTCGCTGAAAGATCTGCCGCCACTGTGGTAATCACATCGATCGCTTCATCGGTTAACTTTCCGGCTTTCAAACTATCCAGTGTATCTCTGTGTTTTGCGTTCATCATTTCCAAGAAATCTCTTTCGAACTCTTTCACCTTTACCACGGGAACATTTCGCAATAAGTTCTTAGAACCTGCATAGATAATTGCCACCTGATCTTCAACCGTAAATGGATCGTTTTGAGCCTGCTTTAAGATTTCAACGTTACGTTGTCCTTTTGAAATTACATTCATTGTCGCAGCATCCAAATCGGAACCAAACTTTGCAAACGCTTCCAATTCACGGAATTGCGCCTGATCCAGTTTCAAGGTACCTGCTACCTTCTTCATCGATTTAATTTGAGCGTTACCTCCAACACGAGATACCGAAATACCTACGTTAATCGCCGGACGAACCCCTGCGTTAAATAAATCCGATTCCAAGAAAATCTGTCCGTCGGTAATCGAAATTACGTTGGTTGGGATATAGGCAGAAACGTCACCCGCCTGTGTCTCAATAATTGGAAGAGCGGTTAATGATCCTCCTCCTTTTACCATCGGTTTTAAACTATCCGGTAAATCGTTCATGTTTTTTGCGATATCATCATCGGCTATAATTTTTGCCGAACGCTCCAATAATCTGGAGTGAAGGTAAAATACATCCCCGGGATATGCCTCACGTCCCGGTGGGCGACGTAATAACAAAGATACCTCACGGTATGCTACCGCTTGTTTAGATAAATCGTCATAGATAATCAAGGCAGGACGCCCGGTATCACGGAAGTACTCACCAATAGCTGCACCTGCAAAAGGAGCATATACCTGCATAGGAGCTGGATCTGATGCATTTGCAGCAACAATAGTTGTATAGGCTAAAGCACCTTTCTCTTCCAGAACTTTCGCAATGTTTGCTACAGTCGAAGCTTTTTGTCCAATAGCTACATAAATACAAAATACAGGCTCTCCAGCATCGAAAAATTCTTTCTGATTCAAAATAGTATCGATACAAACCGTTGTTTTTCCGGTCTGACGGTCACCAATAACCAACTCACGTTGCCCTCTTCCAACCGGAATCATGGCATCGATGGATTTAATTCCTGTTTGTAACGGCTCGGTTACCGGTTGACGGTAAATTACTCCCGGCGCCTTACGCTCTAATGGCATTTCGATAGTTTTCCCTACAATAGGTCCCTTTCCATCGATTGGCTGACCTAGTGTGTTTACCACTCGTCCTACAATACCTTCACCTACTTGAAGAGATGCAATACGCTTTGTACGCTTTGCAATAGTCCCTTCTTTAATTCCTCTGGAAGGTCCAAGTAATACTACCCCAACGTTATCTTCTTCAAGGTTAAGTACGATTCCTTCCAAACCGCCTTCGAATTCTACCAATTCCCCGTACTGTACGTTTGCAAGTCCATATACACGGGCAATACCATCCCCTACGGTTAATACAGTTCCTACTTCGTCTAATGAAGCGGTTGCTTCAAAACCTGAAAGTTGTTGCTTTAAGATTGCTGATACTTCAGCTGGTTTAACTTCTGCCATTTTATTCTAGATTTTAGAAATTAGATTTTAGACGTTAGACTAAAACCAATACTTCTCCTAATTATAATAGTTTATTTAAATATACTTGTAGTCTTAAGCACTATGCGAAGGACTATAAACTTTTACTAAATTCTCTCTTTAAATTACTCAGTTGGTTTGCGATACTGGCGTTGTACTGTAAATCACCTACTCGCAACACAAATCCTCCAATTATATCGGGGTCAATTTCATTTTCCAACGTAACATTGGTGCTACCTGTCATTTCTTTAACCTTAGCCAGCACTTGCTGTTCTAAGGCTTCTGAAAGTGCTACCGCGGTAGTTACCTTGGCTACTTTTATTCCCTTGGCTTCATTGTAAATGTTGATGTAGCTATCGGCCACTTCGCCCAGTTTGGCAATACGTTTATTGTCTGCCAAAACATTGATAAGGGATTTTGTGAGTTCACCTTCCTTATCAAATATGGTAAGAAGCGCTTCTTTTTTGTCTTTCAACTTTATTACCGGGCTTTGAAGCACATTTCGCAACTCTTTACTTCCTGAAAGGGTAGCAGCCACAGCCTGCATGTCGTTAAACACTTCGGTTGCATTATTGGCGCTGTTGGCCTGTTGTAAAACGGCTTTTGCGTATCGTATTCCTGCTTTGCTTCCGCTCATAGTATTGCCCGCGAAGGCGGGTATCTTTTAATTCTTGTTAGTTTAAGGTGGCGTCACCCAACATTTCCTCTACTAATTTCAATTGTTTGCCTTTGTCTGAAAGTTCTGCTTTTACTACTTTTTCTGCAATTTCAACAGATAAAGAAGCTACCTGACTTTTCAGTTCGGCAACTGCGGCTTTCTTTTCGTTTTCGATGGCAGCCTGTGCGCTGATAATCATTTTATCGGCGGCTGTTTTGGCTTCTTCCTTTGCGTCGGAAATCATTTTCGCCTTTAACTCACGAGCTTCTTTCATCATCAACTCTCTTTCGGCACGGGCTTCCTGCAAAATACGTTCGTTATCTGCAGTAAGGTTTTGCATTTCCTTTCTGGCAGCTTCGGCCGAGGCCAATGCTTCTTTAATAGACTGCTCTCTGTCGTTTACGGTCCCTACGATAGGTTTCCATGCAAATTTTTTCAGAAGAAAAAACAAAACAATAAACGAGATAAAGGTCCAAAATAATAATCCTACGTCCGGAGTAACTAAATCCATTTCTTTCTATTTTATATAATCTATACTATTTAAAACTAAAAAGGCGGCGCAACCAACCGTTGCGCCGATCTTTTTTACTTTGCAATAAGTGATACAACCACCGCAAAAAGTGCTACCGCTTCAACGAAAGCGATAAGTACGATTGCAGATCCTTGTATTTTTCCTTGCATCTCCGGCTGGCGCGCAATCGCGTCCATTGCAGATCCTCCAATTCTACCAATACCGATACCGGCACCGATAGCTGCAAGACCAGCTCCAATTGCTGCAAAAGGAACGTAACTTACTACGTCTTGAACTAATGCTAAACTACTCATAGTGTTTAAATATTAAAGATTAATTAATGTTCGTGCTCGTGTTCTTCCATGGCCGATCCAATATAAAGAGCCGACAACATGGTGAAAATATATGCCTGAATGGCAACAACTAATACCTCAATAAGACTTATAAATACCGAAAAGAATACCGAAGCCGGTGAGATCCAGATGCTTTTCGCAATAAATATTAAAGAGATTAGACTTAATACAATAATATGTCCCGCCGTGATGTTTGCAAACAACCGAATCATTAGCGAGATAGGCTTTATAAAAATTCCGAGGAATTCAATAGGGGCCAAAAATATTTTCATAGGAACGGGTACTCCCGGCATCCAGAAGATGTGTTTCCAATAATCCTTTTTTGCAACAACTGTAGTAATTACAAAGGTAATTACTGCCAATACCAAGGTAAAAGCAATGTTTCCACTTAGGTTAGCACTAAAGGGGAAGAATGGAATAAGACCCATCACGTTGTTTATCCAGATAAAGAAGAAGAGGGTTAATAAGAAAGGCATAAATCGCTTATAGTGCTTTTCACCTATATTAGGTCTTGCTACCTCATCTCTTATAAATAGTACTAAAGGCTCTGTAAACTTAGCGATGCCTTTTGGCACACCGCTCTTGCTGTATTTTCTTGCCGAAAGTCCGAAGATTACCAACAACAATACTATTGAAAGGAACATTGAGAACACTAACTTAGTAATGGAAAAGTCCAATGGTTTATGACCCTCAGGGTGATTTCCTTCGGTTGGGGTCATTGTTGAAGCCCCGTGAGGCGCTTCGGAAGCATAATAAATTTCTTCGTGGTATTTTACAAATTTCTGTCCGCCTTTTTCAACAACCACAGTTCCTGTATCGTCGTGATGAAACTCACTGGACATAAAGGTTACCAGCCCGTTTTCGGTCCAAAGAATTACCGGTAACGGAATAGAAACTGCATGACCGTCCCAGTCCATAATATGGAAATCGTGCGCATCTTTAATGTGATGCATGATCATACTGGTTACGTCAAATTCTTTTTCTGTTTCACCTCCATCGCTGGCAGAAGGACTTGCGGTGGCAAAAGTAGGGTTAGCTGCTAAAATAAAAAACACCCCTAAAATGAGGCTTTTAATCGCGTTAAAATTGGTTGTTTTCAATGTAGTTCTTTTGCGTTCCTGAAATTTGGTGCAAATGTACTAATAGTAAATGAATTGACAAACCAAAAATTACTTTGTTTGTTGGTTTCTGAAAATTTTATTCAGTGAAAATATTTCGAAGGCAAGAAACACAAAATACGGAATGAAAAAGTTGATGACTTCCACACGGGGAGACTCGACTTTACCAGCAAAAACAGGTAATAAGAAAATAATGGCCAAGACCATTTTAACAAGAGTTAGCCCTAAAAAAATATTGTATATTTTCTCACTTCCTTGCAAAGATTTGTAATTTACAAAGGCAAAAACGGCAAAAACTAAAACCGCATTAAAGGTGTAAATAATCCAAAGCGGAAAATAAAGTATAATCTCAGAAAAGAAATTAAAAAAAATGTAATAGTGAATTGCCAACAACAATCCTGTAAAGGCTGCTAATTTTAGAAAGAAATTGAGCAAATCTTTAGTCATTGTTTCTGTTTGAAAAATTGGTCACTTGTTTTATCACAAAATACATAGCAATGCCTATCGCGGCGAGACTGCAAATAATTGTCCAGAGGGAATATTCATTGGGATACCGTTCGTCCAGTTTTACGCCTCCGTAAGCTCCTATTCCAATAATGGCAACCATTTGAAATCCGATTCCCGTGAAGCGAGCATAGTTGTTAATTCTGCTGCTCGGTCTTGGCTTTTTGGATTCTTTGGGATCTGTCAAAAGGGTGGTTTTGCGTTTTTAAGCTTTCGGCATCTTTTATTTCAGTTTCAGAAACCGTTGCCTTTCTATCTTTTTCTGAACCTTTCATCTTACAAGACGCATTAAAGGTTGCTCCGGGCTCTACAGCAAGTTTTCCAACTACTACTTCGCCTTCAATATGGGCTGTAGCTCTAAGCGTGAGCGTTCCCGAGACATTTAAATCTCCTTCAAATTTCCCTTCAATATCTGCATTTTCACAGGTTAATGTTCCGTTTATATAACCCGATTTTCCTAACACCACCTTTGACGGAGTACTTACATTTCCTTTGATGGTACCGTCAATTCTGAAAAAGCCTTCAGATTGAATGTCGCCATTCAAGGTGGTTCCTTCATTAATACGATTTTGTCCTGTTGTTGGTTCTGTCATATTCTTCTCTTTTTTGTCTGAAAACATAGTCAATTACTTTTGGGGATTACTATTCTTTTCTTCTTCTACCGAACCTCTGTTCAAATAGTCTTCAAGATTTTTATGAATCTGAATGGTCGTATAATTAGGTGTTGAAATTTCGAAAAAAAGTTGTTTAATTTTATATTTCTTGTTCTCTTTTAGCACTTCTCCAATGCCTCTACCTCCCATTCTTGTCTTTAATCCGTGAATTATCACAAAGGTTGTCGTTGGATTGTAATAATCTATGGATGCACTCATATTGGAATATCTAAATTCTTCGATTGCAGCATCCAACTTTTCTTTCAGAGCCGTTGCTGAAGCAATTTCGGTCGTATTGAAAGTATAGATTACCTTCCAACTATTGCTGTCTTCATCACCAATAAATTCTTTGGCAGCTATTTTTGGAAGCACGGTGCCGTAAATCTCCTGAGCCTGTTTTCCTTCATCCGAATTCGGATAATTAAGAGACACAAAATTAAGTGCTTTTTTATAGGCTTCAAATCCGTCCTGACGTCCCAAAGCAGTTGCTTTCAGCATTTCCAGTTTCGGCACTATATCATTCCCATTATAGAGCGTGATGTACTCGTCGGCGGTGTCGATTACATAATTGTACTTTCCGGCTTCAAATTCTTTGTACAGGGCTTTGTATTTAAACTCGGGGCTCGATTCGTCTGTTGCTAATTGGGTATTCGGATTTAACAGTATCTCGGCATAACGAGATTGGGGGTGGTTATTAATAATGTCGCTTTTATAATTTTCTGCCAATGCTGTGTTCCCCAGCTCATTGTAGATTTTATAAAGATTGTATTTTGCAGGCAGAATCAATCGTTCCTCCGGATTCAAAGTTAATAGCTTCTCCAATCGGTTTGCGGCCAGGCCATTTTCCTTAAATTTCTCCTTGTAAATAAGTCCTAATTGATAATACGCAAAGTTTCGGTCCTTGGCGAGGCTATCAATCACTTTTTGATCGGTAGGAATCTTCGAAATATAGGTCTCCGGCTTGTACAATTCACTTTCAGCAATAGGAGCTGCATCGGCTACTACTTTCTCCTCGTTGTTTATGCCGGTGCTTTGTTTGGTAGAACGACGCCAGTTATCTTCTAGGCGTCTATCTCCCCATACATCTTTAAATTGCTGCTTTCCATACGCCACGGTTGTGGGATTGTAAAAATAAAAAGAACTTGGACCACCATTGGCTTTTTTGTCTGCAGATCCTCCTTGCTTATTGTAGAATTCCTTATTAGCAATGCTCTTTTCCAGTTGTATCGTTGCAAGCGAATCTGCAATTGCCTTTTCCCTTAATTTGGTGGTATATTCAGTAAAGTAAGCGAGTTGCTCCCCTTCACTCATTCCGGCCAACCGAAGAATACTGTCGTTTCGGGTTGCAATGTCTTCATATTTGATAACGTCATCCAGGTTCTCGCGTTTCTTTTTAATTCGACGCATTAGACGCGTATTAACTTCCAGGAATGTGATGGTACTGTCGTAATAAGCCCCGGCGATTTTGTATTCGGCATGGTCGAAATTAATTTCGGCTAGGGTTTGATAATTTACAGCTTGTAATATTTTATCGTCCGTAAATTTTTTAATTGATTTATTGTAGAATAGCACCGCCGTATCTATGTTTTTAGTATTGCGGTAATATTCTCCCATCTGGTTGTAAATGCGATCCAAAAACGGACGATTTTCACGATTTTCTTCTAAATCCTGAAGCAATTCCAACAGGGCCACTTTGTCTTCCTTGTCGTAATTAAAGTTTTTCGCCTTGGCAATATAGGCGTTAATCATATAGGTGCGTGGCGACTTTCGGTTGAGTTCAATCACCTCATCGAAGGCCATATTAGCACTGTCTCTAAGCTCTAAACGATTATAGATTTGTCCTTTTATATAGGCGTAACGTCCTTTTAATTCGTTGTCCTTTACATATTCTGAAGCCATTTTAATATACGGTAGGGCTTCGGGAATAGAATCCAGATTAATATACGCCTGTGCCAAGATAGCAGCTCCTTCGGCTAATTCTTCATCGTCTAATGTTGCTTTTTCAAACATTTCCAGAAGGTTTTCTATGGCAACATCTTCATTCTTAAGACGGATGTTTGTTTTGGCCTTCCATACTTTGGCCCGATTTATATTGTTACTGGTGGGATATCTGTTTAAAATAAAGTTGAAAGCATCCAATGCCGGTACAAATCGCATGTCGTAATAACGAGATTTCCCAAGCAACATATAGGCTTCGTCAATCTGCGGATTGTATTCTTTACCGTCTATATAAATGGAATGTTTCTGAATGGCTTTGGCCGATTTTTCCTCGGCTCGGTTAAAATCCGGGTTTTTGGATGCTTCAGGCAAAGAAATATCGTCCTCCGTAAGTTCAATACGTTCTACGGGAAGAATCTCCCAGAAATTATCACGATAAGTAAGGGCCAATTGTTCCTTTCCTTTTTCAAAAGCCAATCCTCCGTTGTATAGGGTGTTATATTCTGCTGTGACTGCATGAACATTACGACTTAAAAATGTGTTTTTCTTTCTGGAACAAGCTGCCAGGATTGCAACAGCGAATAAAAAAATGGTAATTTTATATATGCCTTTCAAAATACTTACAGTTTATATGATATTGTAACTTAAAAGCCTTGCTTTTAGTATGTAAAAATGTAACGGAACGGTAAAAATACGTTTCTTTTTAATATCTCCCCTGCTAATCGATTAAAAAAATGGTGCCTTAAGCTCCATTCACAAGAGTGTTTCACGGGATAAACAAAAAAAGGGCACATTGAACTATCCCTACTTTTAACCTTCATTTCTTACACGTTTTACTACTTTTGCAAAAAAAAAATTAGTCTATGAGCGAATCCCACCTACTTGCGGTATCGCAGCTTAATAAAGAAACCCCTAATTCGGTTTGCATCACTTTTGAAATTCCGGACGCATTACGCGAAAAATATCGTTATAAAGCCGGTCAATATATCACCATAAAATATTTGGTTGACGGAAAGGAAATTCGAAGAGCTTATTCTATATGCAGTGCTCCCTCAAGCGGCTTGCTGCAAGTAGGAGTAAAAAAAGTGAGCGATGGTGCTTTTTCAGAATTTGCCAATACAACTTTAAAGGAAGGTGATGCGCTGGATGTAATGTTGCCTGAAGGTAAATTTATACTAAATCCCGAAGCATCCACCTCAAAAAATTATGCAGCCTTTGTTGCCGGAAGCGGAATTACACCTGTTTTGTCTATCATTCAGGCTGTCATGGAAGAAGAACCTTTGAGTTCTTTTGTATTAGTCTACGGAAATCAGACGCTAGAGGAAGCGATGTTTTATTCCGAATTACTTAAGTTAAAGGAAAGGTATCCAAACCGATTTCAAATTGAATGGCTTTTCAGCCGAAAGCAGGAAGAAGGTGCGATGTTTGGCCGTATTGAACGCTCTACCGTAAATTATATTCTGAAAAATAAGTACAAGGAACTCAATTTTCATGAATTCTACCTTTGCGGTCCCGAGCCTATGATCGATGAAGTTGCATCGGTGCTGAAGGAACACGGATTTAATCAAAAGCAGATTCATTTCGAACTATTTACTACTGCCGAAAAAGGAATGTTGGTGGAACCGCACGATGGAACAACCCAAATTACGGTGACGGTCGACGATGAAACAGCAACCTTTACCATGCCTCAAAACAAATCGGTTTTAGAAGCGGTTTTGGAACAAAAGATAGATGCTCCTTATTCCTGTCAGGGTGGAATTTGCAGTACCTGCATCGCCCGTATTGTTGAAGGGAAGGCCGAAATGCGGAAAAACCAAATTCTTACAGATGATGAAATCGCCGAAGGCCTTGTATTAACTTGTCAGGCACACCCTACCAGCGCAACTTTGGTGATCGATTATGACGATGTGTAAAAGCTCGGAATTATTGTTTATACAATTTCCAGCAATTTTTCAACCACCTTCTTGGGTGTAATCGTGGTCATTGCTTTTTCGTATCCCTCGGGAAATTTATTTCCGTAAACAGAAGTTGGAATTAGAGGGTACTGCGCTCTATCTGCAGTTAATTGGTTTTCGGAAGGCTGATTAAAAGGCGTAAATCCTGCAAAGGGATGTGTTACACCCCATAAAGTCACTACCGGAATTCCGCACATCGCAGCCAAATGACCGTTGCCGCTATCCATGGAAAGCATCACATCGAGATTTGAAATTAGCGCCAGTTCGTCGTCGAAAGTGAGCTGTCCAGCAACATTGGCAACCGAAGTGTACTGTAACGCCATTTCCGAAAGTTGTTGAATTTCCTCTTTACCTCCTCCAAACAAAAAAACGCGATACTTCCCCAAGGCATCTAATTGTGCAATTACTTCTTGCATTAAATCTATGGGATACATTTTCCCCTCGAAGGCAGCAAAAGGAGCGATTCCAATAGCTTTTTGAGAGTGTTTTCCAATCAGACTAAGCAATCGCGGTGTTAATTGTTTGCGCACCTGCGACGAGGGGTTTTTTAATTCCAAAGGGAAACCCAGGCCATTAAAAACATCGGCGTATCGTTGGTGAGTGGTTTTCAACGGACTAATAGCAGCTCCTTTGGCTTGGGTAATCTCTTTTTTTTCGGCTCTGCCTTTGTCAATAGTTGCGGTTTGTAAGCCTGTCATCTTTAAGTAGGCGGTAATGGCTTTGGAACGAATTACATTGTGTAGATCGGCAACTGCATCGATCCCCAATTCCTTGGCCTCATTTGCCAATTTTAGCAGGCCGAAACCTTTGTGTTCTCCATAAACATCTGCCTCCAAAAAGTTGACATTGGGTATGTCATCGAACAAGGGTTTAAAAAAAACTCTTGAAAGCACGGTTATCTTGACATTGGGATATGTTTGTGTAAAAATACGAAGCACGGGAATGGTCATGGCAACATCACCCATGGCCGATAACCTGATTACCAATATGTGTTTTGGGAGTGCCAAGACAACTTATTTACCGCCGCGCAGTACAGGATTCAATTCATCGTCGTTGTACATTTTCATTTGCTTGTAGACTTTCATATACTTTCTGCCGGCGGCAACATCGTCTAATAACTGGTCTATTGCAGTACTTAAATCTACTCTTTGTTCCAACAAGACGTTCAGTTTTGTCTGACAGGCAATTCGATGCGATTCGGATGCATCGCTTCGCGTTGCCTCTTCATTCATGTGATATACTTTCAGCGCCAGAATTGAGAGTCGGTCGACCCCCCAGGCCGGACTTTCGGTATTAATAGTGGCATCGGAATTAGGAGTTACATCCTTATATTTTGCTAAAAAGTAGCTGTCTATATATTCCACCATATCGGTGCGATCCTGATTGGAAGCGTCAATTTGTCGTTTCAGTTTCAGCGCGGTAACAGGATCAATATTGGGATCGCGAATAATATCTTCATAATGCCATTGCACGGTGTCTATCCAACATTTACTATATAACAAATGTTCCAGAAGATCGGTATTCTTATCGTAGGGATTTTGAAAAGGCTGATCGACAGTATTAATTAGGTGATAAGTGTCTATTACATCAGCAAAGATTGTATTGGCCTTCTTGGAAAACATACGCGTATTTTTTAATAATATTTAGATTGAAAATCGAATTCTTTTCAGCTTTAAAGCTTAGTGTACAAAGGTATCACAATTTGACTTAATTTCCAGTTTCGCAACAAAATCGCGGCAATTGAGGAATTGTAATTATTTCAATGACTCATCTTAAAAAAAACAATATACCGGGAAGTAACACCACTAGCCAAAGCAAAACTTCCTTAAACCAAAACTCACTTATGCTCTCCACATAATTTGCAGCTATAATTGCCAAAGGAGATACTAAAAACAAAAGTTCTGCCCCTGTTCTTTGCGGGCTCGCCAAGACCATTAAAACAGCCGCTGCAGTTATTATCAACATTAAAAGATAGTTGGGCCTGTCCTTTTTGGCAACCGAAGCTAACTTATAAAGACGATGGATGCTGGTCCAGATAATAAGGGTTACTAAAATAGTTAGGGGGATAAGCAGCGCAACCGAATTGTAAGCGCTAAAGTCGAAATTGATAAGTGCATCAAATTCAAAAAACCAATTAAAACTGCCAAACACTACATAGTTATAGGCAGTAGCAATGGCAAAAACACCAAAAAATCCAACAAAAGGAATAAGTAGGTGTTTGTAGGTTGTGTGTTTTTTCCGAAGAATTGCCAAAAACAATACCGCAAAAAACAATAAACTGTAGACATAGAAAAATGCTGCGATCGAAATCCAAAGGGAAGCATCCAGTACTTTCTTTTCAGGGTTTTTTTCAGACTTCAAACTGAGGATTCTTCGTAATGCAAGCAATAGAAAAGCATTGGAAAGTAATATGTTTCGGTCGAAAAAAATAATGGGAAGCATGATTAGAAAGCAGCTGAAGAATAGGATTCCGAAGGTATTGGGCTTGGTCAAATCATTCTTCCGAATAATAAAATCGACCAACAACATTGTAAAAACACAAAGTCCAAGTCCGAAGATATACGCTACTATATTTTGTAAGGAAAATTCAATTGGCGGACCAGTAAAAATTGCAATTATGTATCCCAAACCAATGAAAATACCTAAGATTAAATAATTAACAGGATTAGATTTGCCAAAAAAGCTTGTAAGCATGCGCGCTAATTTATACTTTTGCGTTATAAATATAAAGATATGACTTGGAAAGGTTTTTTTGAAGGAATACAATCAATATCTGAAACTGTATTATTCGCGCCATACGATGCGTTGCGTTTGGGAGTTGACAGTTGGTGGATGTCTAACATTATGAGTTGGGTATTGACCATCATTGGATTAGTAGCCTTTATTTACTGGATGGGCGAGTTAAAAAAGTATAACGATAATGGAGAAGAAGACAAAACCAGTACTTCTCATTCGTTTTTAGAATAAATCGAATCCAATATCGCTGCGATAATACATCCTGTCAAAAGATAGTTTAGCTATGTTTTGGTAGGATTTTTTTAGTGCCAGTTTGTAATCTGTATCCAGGGAAGTAACCGCAAGTACACGTCCGCCATTGGTCACTACCTTTCCTTCTTTTTGAGTAGTTCCCGCATGAAAAACAATCGAATCGCTTATTTCTGAAATTCCCGAAATCTCTTTTCCTTTCTCATAAGCTTCAGGATATCCTCCAGAGACCAACATTACTGTAGTCGCAGCCCGATCGTCGATACTTACATCGATTTTGTTTAAAGTTTGATGATAGGTTGCTTCCAACAAATTGACCAAATCGGTTTTAATTCGGGGTAACACCACTTCGGTTTCGGGGTCTCCCATCCGTACGTTATATTCGATAACATAAGGCTCATCTCCTACTTTTATCAACCCTATAAAGAGAAATCCTTTGTAATCGATCTTTTCTTTTTGCAGTCCTAAAACTGAAGGTTTTACAATACGCTCCTCAATTTTTTGCATCAACACATCGTTTGCAAACGGAACCGGTGAGATCGCACCCATTCCCCCTGTATTCAAGCCTGTGTCTCCTTCACCAATTCGTTTGTAGTCTTTCGCCGTAGGCAATATTTTATAATTTTTGCCATCGGTAAGAACAAACACACTCAGTTCGATACCGTCTAAAAATTCTTCGATAACCACCGTTTCGCTAGCGGCACCAAACTTAGAATGCGATAGCATGTTTTCCAATTCCTGCTTGGCTTCCTGGAGATCTTTCAGAATTAAAACTCCTTTTCCTGCTGCAAGACCATCCGCTTTTAACACATAGGGCGCTTTGAGTGTTTCCAGAAACTGTTTCCCTGCATCCAGTGATTTTTTGGTGAAACTGGCATAGGCGGCCGTTGGAATGTTATGCTGCATCATAAATTCTTTGGCGCGTTCCTTGCTTCCTTCCAACAGCGCTCCTCGTTTAGAGGGTCCAATCAGCATCACGCCTTGCAATTCTTTGTTTTCAGCAAAATAATCGGCTATTCCATGTACCAGAGGATCTTCCGGACCCACAACTACCATTTTAATTTTATTTTCCAGTACACAGTTCTTTACAGCTTCAAAATCGGTTACAGACAAGGCGACGTTAGTAGCAATCGCTGCTGTTCCTGCATTTCCGGGAGCAACAAAAAGTTTATCACAGTTAGCACTCTCTGCAAGTTTATATGCAAATGTATGTTCGCGACCACCGGAACCCAATATTAAAATGTTCATGTTTGGAAGAATTTTAATTGGTTGCAAAAATAAAGGAATTTTATGCTTTGACCATCACCAAAATTGGTTTTACGAAGGATTACTTTACGATCTCTTTTGAAAAATGAATCAAAGGCTTTTTTTCGAATCGCAGTTTCACTAAATTCACCTATTAATATTCTCTATTGAATTTATTCGAACTCACATTACGTCTCAAAGGTTTTCCAATTGCTGAAGCCAAAAAACGGCTGCAGGAAATTCAAGCAATTCCTGAAAAAGAGTACGAAACGTATGTTTATAAACTTCGGGAGGATATTTTTAGGTATCATCTTCGGGAAAATCCTTCGTACAAGACCTTTGCCGGCACGTCAGCCTTCGAAACATGGGAAGCTATTCCTGTCCTACAAAAAAGCGATCTGCAACGTCCGCTGGCAGAACGCCTGTCCAATGGATTTTCAGAAAAAAACAGTTATGTAAATAAAACATCGGGATCGAGCGGGCACCCCTTTATTTTTGCAAAGGACAAATTTACACATGCACTAACCTGGGCTACCATTTTGAATCGTTATGGTTGGCATGATCTCGATTTTTCCACCTCGCTGGAGGCGCGATTTTACGGAATTCCCTTAGACGCAAAAGGGTATCGTAAAGAACGGCTAAAAGACAAATTGAGTAACCGCTACCGATTTCCAATTTTTGATCTTTCAGATGCCAAAATGGAAGATTTTCTACAGGTTTTCCGAAAGAGAAAATTCGATTACATCAATGGTTACACAAGTTCTGTGGTGCTATTTGCTAAATATCTGCATTCCCGGGATCTTCATTTAAAAGACATTTGTCCTTCCTTGAGATATTGTATTGTTACCAGCGAAATGTTGTTCGAAAACGATAAAAAATTATTGGAAACTACCTTTGGTGTGCCGGTAATTAACGAATACGGCGCCAGCGAGCTGGATTTGATAGCTTTTACAAATGCCGACAACGATTTTATAGTAAATAGTGAAACGCTCTTTGTTGAAATATTGGATGAACATAATAAGCCTGTTGCCAACGGATTTCCGGGAAGAATTATCATCACCTCTTTGTACAATAGGGCACATCCTATGATACGCTACGACATTGGAGATTTGGGAATTTTAGCACCCGAAAGCACCCTAAAAAAGCCCATTTTACAGCAATTAATTGGTCGTACCAACGACATCGCCCGTTTACCCAGTGGAAAAACGGTGCCCGGACTTACCTTTTATTATGTCACCAAAAGTGTGATCGAGGACGATGGGAATGTAAAGGAATTTATAATTGAACAGACCGCTTTGGATACCTTTTTAATTCGTTATGTTTCTGAAAGGGAGCTTACTTTGGTTGAAATTGATGTGATTAAAAGAGCGTTATTCGACTATCTGGAAAACGACCTCAACCTGCTTTTTAATCGTGTTGCCATGCTTGACCGAAGCAGCCGTGGAAAATTGAAACAGTTTATCTCAACCTTTTAATTTACAATTGAATGCGCAAAAAAGACATTCTCTTAATTACTAATTATTTTCCTCCTGAAAAAGGTGCAGCGGCCAATAGAATGCATTCATTGGCTGCTGCGCTCTCTAACAATAACTATTCGGTAACAATTGTTTGTCCATTGCCAAATTATCCTAATGGTAAAATTCAAACTGCATACAAAGGGTCTTTTTATAGCAAGTCTGTTGAACATGGAATGAGTATCTCTCGCCTTTGGATCTGGCCCAGTAATTCAAAAAACACATTCTTGCGATTACTGTCGATGTTTTCGTTTTCAATAAGTTTACATTTCTATTTTCTTTTTAAAAAAATCCCAAAAGTGGTTGTTGTGCAATATTCCCCAATTTTTATTGGGGTTACGGCTGTATTCTGGGCTCGTATTTTAAATAAGCGAATTGTTCTAAATGTATCAGATTTATGGCCAAAAGCAGGTTTGGAAATGGGGCTATTAAAAAGAGGTTTTTATTATTCGGTCCTTGAAAAAATGGAATATTTCTGTTATCGAAAATCAAATTTAATCTTGGGACAGTCCGAAGAAATACTTACTCATATTGGCAAATTATATCCTGCGAAAGACACCTTTTTATATAGAAACTTTCCAAATTTTAATTCATCCAGTTTAACTTATGAGGATGCGTCTCGCTCCATTACTATAGTTTATGCAGGCCTGTTGGGGTAGCACAAGGAATTTATGCCATTTGCACTCAAATAAAATTCCCGAAAGGCGTCACTTTGCACATTTATGGCGCCGGCCCTGAAGCAGAAGCGATTGGAAAACTCAAAAATCCAGAAATTGTTTTTCATGGTGAAATTGATAGGGCAAAATTACATCAAGAAATTACAAAATATGATATTGGTTTTATTCCACTGGTCAACAGGATTTATGGTTCGGTTCCTTCAAAAATATTTGAATACACAAAACTTGGACTTCCTATTTTGTATTATGCGGGTGGAGAAGGAGAAGGTCTTGTTACCGATTATAAATTAGGATGGTCTATCCCGGTGAATAATATTAACTTTTTACAACAGTTTATAGACGAGCTTTCAAAAGAGAAGTTGAATGAATTTCCTAAGGATATGGTTAAGAAAAAAGCCGATTTGCTTTTCGACTTTCACAAACAGTTTAAGATGTTTAACACCAAAATTGAATCGCTTTAATAGGCCTTTTCTTCTCCCCTAAGCGCATTAAACACTGTTTGAAACACAATTTTAATATCTAAAAAAAGTGACCAATTTTCCAAATAGAAAATATCGTATTTCACTCGGTTGATAATGTCGTTCTCATTTTCTACTTCTCCTCTATAGCCACTTACCTGTGCCAAACCGGTTATTCCGGGTTTTATAAAGTGGCGTACCATAAACTTATCGATACGCTCGGCATACATATGTGTATGACTTACCATATGTGGTCGAGGACCTACTACAGACATTTCTCCTTTTAATACATTGATAAATTGTGGTAGTTCGTCGATACTTGTTTTTCTAATTATCCTTCCAACCTTAGTAATTCTTTCATCGCCTTTTGTTACCTGATAAAGATCTGCTATGGGATTTGGTGTCATGGATCTAAATTTATAACAGTAAAATTCTTTATAATCCAGTCCGTTTCGTTTTTGTTTGAAAAAGACCGGGCCTTTTGATTCTAATTTTATGATAATCCCTAACAAGGGTGTAAGCCAGGATAAAATTCCAACTATTATTGAAAGTGCCAAGATCACATCGAAACTCCTCTTAATGAACTTATTAAAAGGTTCATCCATAGGAATTTTACGAAGTGATAAAATAGGAAGGACACCATAGTAAGCAAAATCTAATTTCTTTGAATAGATTTCTTTATTATCAGGTAAAAACTTCAGAATTTTCAGGTTATTATCTGCAAAGTCGATTAACTTAATTAAATTCTCGTTGTTGAGTTCGGCCACCGATGAATAAATTTCGTCTACGTCGTTTTTGGAAATATATTCGAAGCAGTCTTCTATTTTAAATTTATCGGGCCCTCTAAGGTCAAAAGTCTTGTTTAATTTGTAACCAAATTCGGGGCGGTCCAGAAAAAATTTTCGCAATTGATCTGTTTTCTGATTCAAACCAATAATGACTACTTTTCTATTATTTCCGCCTAAAAGTTGTCTGTACTTTTTCAGTAAAAAATAAATGGTAAGCTTAATGATGCTAATCAATAGCATCACAAGTATGACATATTTAATAATTGCTATTGGATCTATTCTCAATCCGTTATAAAATCCAAAAAAGGCAAACACAATTAAAAAGTATAGAACCCCTTGCTTAGCTACCAAAGAAATGATCTTCGCAACATGTGTAAAACGATATATTTCGTAAAAATTTGATTTTAGAGAAAGTATTATCCAGGCAATGGAAACAAAAATAATGTAGTGTATAAAATGTAGTTCGGAAGTAAAGAACTGATAAGCTAAAACATGTATTATTGATAGATCAATAACATATGAAATAGGCCTCAACAATCCCGAATATCTTCCGCGTTTAAACATTTTTATTAATTCCTATTGTGTTTTGAAAAATCCTTGTGCTCGCTTTTAAATAACTCTTCTTTTGAAAGGTTTTTAAAATAGTCGAATGTTTTTTTCATGCCCTCTTCTCTGGATACTTTAGGCTCCCAATTTAAAATTTGCCTTGCTTTCGAAATATCCGGCTGTCTTTGCATTGGATCGTCCTGAGGTAATGGCTTGAAGATAATTTTTTGTTTTGTTCCAGTTAATTTTATAATCTCCTGAGCAAATTCCAAAATAGTGATCTCATGTGGATTTCCAATATTTACGGGCAATGAGTAATCACTTAAAAGAAGATTATACAACCCTTGAATCTGATCATCTACATAACAAAAGGATCTTGTTTGAGAGCCATCACCAAAAACGGTAAGGTCCTCCCCTCTAAGCGCCTGACCAATAAACGCCGGAATTACCCGTCCGTCGTTTAATCGCATTCTAGGGCCATAGGTATTAAAAATTCGTGCAATGCGAGTTTCCAATCCATGAAAACGGTGATATGCCATTGTAATGGACTCCTGGAAGCGTTTTGCCTCATCATACACGCCTCTGGGACCAATTGTATTAACATTTCCATAATACTCTTCACTTTGCGGATGCACCAAAGGATCTCCATATACCTCGGAAGTGGATGCTATTAGAATGCGTGCCTTTTTTTCTTTCGCGAGACCTAATAAATTATGGGTTCCCAAAGAGCCTACCTTCAAGGTTTGAATGGGTATTTTTAAATAGTCTATAGGACTTGCCGGAGAGGCAAAATGTAAAATATAGTCTATGTTTCCGGGGACGTGGACAAATTTTGTAACATCGTGATGATAAAACTCGAAATTTTCCAGCTTAAAAAGGTGTTCAATATTTTTTAAATCTCCTGTTATGAGGTTGTCCATTCCAATAACCTCATATCCTTCTTTAATAAATCTATCGCACAGATGAGATCCTAAAAACCCTGAAGCCCCTGTAATTAAAACTCTTTTACGCATTAGTTTATTTGTTTTCTTCCAATAGAAAAATAGGTGAATCCTTCAGACTCCATATCTTCCAAGTTGTAAAGGTTTCTTCCGTCAAAGATAACTCGGTTCTTTAACAGTTGTTTCAGCTTTTGGTAGTTAGGAGTTCTAAAGATGCTCCACTCTGTGCAAATTACCAAAGCATCGGCATCTTCCGTAGTTTCGTACAATGAGTTTGCATAGGTTAATTTATCTCCAAACAATTTTTGTATGTTGGGCATGGCTTCGGGATCAAAAACAGTGAGATTAGCACCCCGTTTCAGTAATGCATTGATAATATCAATAGAAGGAGCTTCCCGTATATCGTCGGTTTCGGGTTTAAACGCTAATCCCCAAATTGCGATTTTCTTGTTTGCGAGATCACTGTTGAAGTAGGCTTCTATCTTAGGAATCAATATGGTTTTTTGAGTACTATTAATTTTTAGTACGGAATCCAATATTTTAAAATCGTATTGTAAGTCGGCCCCCGCTTTTTTAAGCGCTTTAACATCTTTTGGAAAGCAAGAGCCCCCATAACCGATTCCCGGAAATAAGAATCGCTTTCCAATCCTTGAATCGGTTCCCAGACCAACGCGAACCTGATCAACATCTGCCCCTACTTTTTCACAATAATTCGCAATTTCGTTCATAAAGGTGATCTTGGTAGCCAAAAAAGCATTTGCCGCATATTTTGTTAGTTCGGCTGAGCGTTCATCCATAATAATCACCGGATTGCCAGATCGTACAAAGGGTGCATACAATTTTTTCATCAATGAGGTTGCTCGCTCACTTGAAGATCCTACAATAATTCTTTCCGGTTTTAAAAAGTCATCTACCGCAAACCCTTCTCTTAAAAATTCGGGATTGGAAACAACATCGAAATCGCAGATGGCGTGCCTTGAGATTACCTCCACTACTTTATCGGCCGTGCCTACAGGAACAGTGCTCTTATCGACGATAACCTTGTATTCTTTTATCATTTTCCCTATTTCTTCCGAAACATCCAGTACATATCTTAAATCGGCCGATCCGTCTTCGTCCTCCGGCGTAGGAAGTGCTAAAAAGATAATATCCCCATGAGCTAACCCTTCTGCCAAAGAAGTTGTAAATCTAAGGCGGTTTGCCTTGATATTTCTTTCAAAGAGAACATCCAAATGAGGTTCATATATTGGCACGATGCCATTGCGCATTTTAGCCACCTTATCGGCATCAATGTCTACACAGATTACTTCATTGCCAGTTTCGGCCAAACAGGTTCCTGTCACCAACCCCACATATCCTGTTCCTACTACCGTTATTTTCATAATTTACAGTGGATTCATTTTTGAAAGTGCAAAAATACAATTTGCTGTCATTTTAACTCTGTTTTTGGGTTGTTGTTTTGAATCTCAGTGTTTTTAATTAAAAGTAATATCAAAAAGAGTCCCATATAATAAACTCCTATTTGACGATGGAAAAGGTTTTCGACCAAACAATAAAATATCAATGAAAGTAAAAAAGCCACTGAATAATAATCCTTTCGGCTCTTCCAGAAAACAAGTAAAAGAAAACCTAAAAAAAGCAGCACAGAGACAATTCCGTAACCGATATACAGGTCGAAAAACTGATTATGGGTGTTATATCTTTCAGAAATAAACTCCTCTCTTTTTACAGCATCTTTTATACTTTCATTATAACAGTCTATTAGTTTTTCTTTGGTATTTTCGAATCCAAATCCTGTAGTAATTAAACCCTCGGCTTCAATAATTTGATGGCTACAGTGCCATGCCTCAGAACGCAATTCCCAGGTCATGGTGCTGTTAACAAATTTATGCAGGGCCGAAAAATTCTGTATATTCGAACCCTCGTGCTTTTTTTCTAATGAAAAAACAAACAATGCGACTAGTATTGACAGCGACATCGCAGCTATCACTTTAACAACTCTTCTTTTCCCGTAAAACTGCCTGACAATAGCAAGTAAGATAAGCAGTGCAATGGCTAATTTTGAACCAATAATTAGTATAAATAGAATGTTTACAATGATATTGGCCAGATTGTAATTATTATGCGGGTGATATTTCCTTGGAATAGACTGCCCGGAAACAAGAATACTCGCAACAGCCAACAAACCTAAATACAAACGGTCAACTAGCAAAGCCTCAATCACCATGGGGGAATTTCCCAATTCAAAATTTCCGGACGTTATGGATAAAATAATAAGGTTTGTAAGGGAAAAGAGGATGGCCGCAAGAGAAGAAAAGATAATTGCTTTATGAATCTTCTGAAAATCCTGAATGGGAATATAAAGCAGCACAAGGCTAATCACCACAAATACTTTCTTAATTATTTTAAAATCTTCGTCCCATCTGTCTGTAAACAGTGTATTTATGAGTAAGTATACAAACAAGAAAGCAAAAAGAAGAAATGGTATTCGGCTTAACTTTTTAAAATCTTGTTTTGTAACAATAAAAGGGAAAGTAACCGCTAAAATTCCTAATAAAATATTGGGTAAAACCCTCATATAATCATCGAACGGAATAATAAGATAGAGCAGCATGAAGGCATATGGATATACTGATGCGAGTATAATTTTCATCTACTTTAATTACAAATTTGAATACGGAAAGGTAAAAAAACTATCGGGAAATATCCTTTAAGCGAGAGTGTAAATTTAACGCGATGTAAAGGAGTCGTTATCTTTCTTTAATTACCAATAACATTTATGCGCCACCTCTTAGTTTTTCCCTAAGAACCAAAGCTATGAATTTTGTATTGCCCACCAGATATCTTTTCCACATTCGTTTGGGTTCTTGTAAAAATCGATAAAACCACTCCATTCCTATTTTTTGCATCCAATTTGGAGCGCGTTTTGTTTTACCAGCAACAACGTCAAAACTACCTCCAACACCCATAATAAGATTTACATTTTTTAATTGCTCACGATAGGTGTATAAAAAGTTTTCTTTGATAGGAGAGGTAATTGCAACAAAAAGAATATGAGCTCCACTGTCTGATATTTGTTGCGCTATTTGCGCTTCATCTTTTTTAGAAAAATACCCATTTCTATACCCCGCAATAATTCCATTGTTGTATTTATTGGAATAAATGTTTTTTACATCTGCTACGACCTCTTCTTTTGCCCCAAAAAGAAATATTTTATAATTATTTTGATGTGCCAATTCGGCGAGATTTTCCATCAAATCAATTCCTGCAACTCGCTCCTCAAGGGGTTTGTTTAAAACCTTGGATGCCCATATTACAGCTTGTCCGTCTGCATTGATTATATCGCAACTATTCACGCTTTGTCGCAATTGCAAATTCTTCTGCATTTGCACAATCTTACCTGCATTTACTGCAACATGATGGATTTGTTCACGCGCCTCAATCTTCTTTCGGATTAACTCTACAGTTTCTCGCATGGAAAGATTGTCTATAGTTGTATTAAGTATGGATATTCGTTGTGTGGCCAATGTTTTTTTATAAAAAATTGTGGCAAAGATACAACTAATCAACATCTTAATTAGTTTCCAATTTTATTTTCAAAAAATGAATTTCGTATTGCACAAAAATATCTTTATAGGCCTATTTATGATATAACTCTGAACGTGTAGAATTGTCAAGAGAACGAAGAATCTAGACGGTATTTTTTACCGAGAAACTATATTTATAAAAAGCTTCGGAGAAGTGACTATAATAATTGAAGGCTCAAGATTCCTTAATCAAACTCTTATAAATCTGACTATAGTTTTCGGCGTTTACCAACCAACTCTTATTTGCTTTAACGAAGATGAAGGCGCTTTCAATATGTTGCCTTCGCTCTTTTAAGGACAAACCAATTGTCATTTTTATAACTTTTTTGAGGTCTTCTTTATCTTCTGACTTAAATAAGAATCCATTATTATGTGTTATTAATTCTTTTATGCCGCCTACATCACTTCCTATAAAAAGTTTTTCAAACGCCATAGCCTCAAGTGGTTTTAAAGGAGTCACCGAATTGGTAAGTGGCGTGCTTAATCTAGGATTGATAATAACATCTACTTGGTCAAAAGCAGAATTGATGTCTTCAGGAGCCACTGGTCCTAAAAAGTGAATCGTGTTAATATTTGACCTTTGCAGTATCTTGCTTTTCACACTCTCTACATTAACTCCTTTACCAAATAACAACAATTCGTTCGAAAATCCTTCATCATGTAATTCTTGAAATGTCTCAACTAGAAACTCAATTCCTTCATAAGAAGTAATGGTGCCTATATATCCAAAAACCAACTTTTGTCTGTAAGATTGCTGATTCCGCTTTAATTTGTCGATTAAAGTAGTGTTTATTGCATTATTAATAACTGTACTTTTAACTGAGGTTTTAGTCTTATCTGCCAAAAATTCCTTTAAATTTTCGTTGAGCAAAACGGCGTGATTTGCATTTTGCAAGGTTATGAGCTCAATTTTGAGAAGCAAATTTTCAATTATTTTGTCAATTCTTCTTTTTCTTTTATTTGCTTTTTGAAACATCCATAGGGATCTAAACTCATACACCACCGGTGTTTTAGTGATTTTGCCAACAAAAATAGCAGGAAGTCCACAAAAGAACATCGCATGCGCATGCAAAATATCCGGGTTTTCTTTTTTAACTGTGATATATAATTTCTGTGTAAACGTGATGATAGAAAAAAATTTCCACAATCTTGCAAAAAATCTACTTTTTAAGTCGGATATGGCGTTTTCTTGTCTCTTTGAAGTACGTAAATATCGAATTCCATCGATCCAATCTTCTCCATTATTTGAAAGTCTTGCTTGAAATGGAGAAGTGATAGCTACTACCTCAATCCCTATTTCTTTTTGAGACATTAGAATATCTCTACTACGAATACTAGATCCTGAAATTTGAGGCAAAGATTGATAAAGAATATGAAGTACTTTCACTTCTATGTTTTAGTCATTTATGTTTATTACTAGTTTTTGACTTCCATTATTCCAACTCACAATTAGTAAAGGGTTATCAAAGTAAATATCTATGTCTTCGGCTGGGATATTCCCATTTTTATCATTTTCAATTAATAATAATGTAATGAAAGGCTCATTCTTCCTGCGAATATCCTTTTCGAAAACAATTTGCGTTCCTTTTCTGAATTTTAAAGGCCCGTCGGCCACAGTTCCTCTTAAATTTTTCTCTGCTTTAAAGATATTGACCTTTTCCGTCTTTGTTTTCTGAATAAAATGAAGGTTGTTATTGGGATATTTTGCGATAAGTCGATCACTTCCGTTTTTTTCAATATCGAGTAGCTTCCCCCCCAAGTTAAATGCCTGTTGAAACATTTTTTCATCCTGAATTTTAGTCAATTCATACCTATCTATAAGAATGAAGGCGTTTGGTTTCACATAGATAATATCTCTCTTAAAAGTTGTATTCGTATCAGGTTTTACAAAAGCTTTTAGATGGGCGCTCGTATCGTTACTATTAAAGTTGGTTATTCTAGCTCCCTCATAAAGAGGTACCTTATAGTAATTAATATTCCTATTGTCAATAGTAATTGTATTGTGGGCAATTGTAGATTTTAAATACGCTGTAATTGAATCTTTATTGTAACCTATATGTCCCGCATCTACGATCAAATCCTCGTTATTGGAATACAGCTCAAACGACAAATAATCTGAATGTTTATGAACAAATGACTGATTGGTGTTGATGAAGCTAAGCTGTGTTTGTTTACTAAATTCCTCTCCCTTTTTCCAGCCTTCTCTAAAAATAGCGTATCCGGATTCTTGATATACTTTGTCTGTGAATGCAGGTTTTATCCCTTTTAATCCCTTAGTGTCTACAAAAAGGAGTTCTTGAGATTTGTATAAATTTGAAAAATGTAATGTGCTATTTGTAAAATAGGTATCCCCAAATGTTGGAAATTTATTATTGGGCTTAATAATATAGGTCAAGAACCCCACCATTTTCTCATATTCCATCTTATATTTTTCTGGGAAGGGTCTATTAAAATTTTCCCCCATAACAATAAAGTTTTGCAATAAATCCATAACATATGGGTGATATCCAGGGGAATTTTCTACACATACCCCTTCACTGGTTATTTCCGCATCAAATGTTTTCGTCACTCTTTCTAGAGATTTATTATACCATTCATCATCTTTAAATGTTGAAAAAGTAAGGGATGCCTGCATCAAGGCTCGATCCTGCATGATGGCATGATTCCCCTTTGTATAATTTTGATCATTGTATAACCATTCTCCATGTTCTAAAATTATACTTTCAATTAATTTTTTGTCGTCAGTTTTTAAAATATTTGGAGCTACAAAGTACAAATGCGAAATATTAAGAACCCTATTTGCGACCATATGATCTTGGTAAATATTGTCAAGATTGGTCTTGTTATACTCTACCCAAGATCGCAAAATTACCATTGCCTTTTCTATATATTTGTCTTCCTGATTATATTCATAAGCTCGGGCAAGAATTCCAACCATTCTAAGACTATGAAAGTAAAGTACCCATGAATCACTATTGTAAGGGTTTATATTCCATTGTATTCTATCTTTGTAATCTATTGGTTCCCATAAATCCCATACATAAATTTTATTATTCATAATAAGATCGGCCTTTGTCAGAGCTGTTTCCCGATCAAACAATACTCTTTTGTTTAACAAATTATGATCAATTGCTTTTTCACATCCAATTAATAATATTATGCAAAAAAGCATCAAAAAATATTTCATATATATACTTTTATAATTGAAAACTTAATTAAGTTAATATGCCGTTTATTAGAACTTTAAACATATTAAAAAAAAATGCACTAGCAATAGCTATTTCTTTTGTTTTAATTTCTCTTACTGTAAAGGAAAGTATTAATAGCATCGCGATTATTATTTTCACAATTGTTTGCTTTTTTCATCGCCATAATGGAAGGTTAAAACTCAATACTTACGTCTCTTTTCTGCTTTACTTTGGATGTATCTGCTTGAGTCTTTTTCTCACCAGAGAAATAGACAATGTTCAAAAGGTTCTTTTGAGAAGCTTGCCTTTTTTAGTATTTCCTTTTTGTTTTTCATTTATTATTATTTCAACAAAAACATATAATAAAGCAACATTAGTTTTTATCTTTTGGATGGTCTTGTGCACATTTTATTCGCATAGTGTAATGTTAAATCGTCTTTTTGAAAATGGCGACAATTTAAATGTTTTATTCAGAAAAGATTATTCATATATTGAGTTAAGCAATACTATTGGTTTGCATCCTACTTACTATTCATTCTTCTTACTTTTCTGTATAATTATTTTACTGAATAAAATTTTATTTTCACAACCGAGAAAGCACACCTATTTATATATTATCATAACATTTTATTTTTCCTTTTTTATAGTTCACCTATCGTCTCGATTAAATATTTTGGCACTCGTTTTACTTATCTTAGGCTACATCTTCTATTATTTTATAAAAAAAAGAAACATTATTTCGGCTATTTCATACCTTTTACTTTCCATGTTGATAATTTCATTTTTATTATATAATGTCCGCGCAACGCGTTATAGATTTCAACAAATATTTGGGTTCACATTTAGCAACGGAGTTCATCATGAAGATGGACTAAACAAAATAAAACAATTTGAAGCGGTTTATGACGCCAATAGCAATTTCTTTGTCGGTAACGGGATTACCAATGCAAATCAAGATATTTTTTCCTCCTATCGGGCTCATGGTCTGGATTCATTTGCTAACAAAAAATATAACGCACACAATCAATACTTACAAACCTTTGTTGAAATGGGGATTGTGGGCGAGTCTCTTTTATTGTTTATTTTGGGTTACTATTTAATTCTATTTAAAAGACGCCGATTTCATGCAGGTTTTACATTCGTTTTGCTTATTTCTCTTCTTTTCTTGACAGAATCTTATCTTGTTAGACACAACGGTATTGTATTGGTTGTTTTTTTCTTGTGTTTAGCAGCAAATTATGCTTCATTTAATTCACCTTCTTTGGAAGTAGAAAGGAAAGGAAATACGAGCATAATCAAAAACCAAAGAAAGTAGAATTGATAGAAAACGGCATTCGTAAATGATAAAAGTAAGAAAAAAAGAATGTAAAATATTTTCTGATTTCCACTACAATAATTCCGAATATAATCATTTATGATAACAAATAAAAGGATAGAGAAAATTCCAAATTTTGCTAACAAAGTAAGGTATAGGTTGTCTAAGTAAATATTGTAATTTTCAATGTTAACCCTATATTCAAACCATGGGATGTAGAAAGAAAATCCAAGTCCCTTCCCAAATATACCTTCAGTAAAAGAAATAGTGTGTAACTCGTTTGTAAAAGGCGAAATTCTATTGGACAAAGCATCCATCACATATCCTATGTCTGTCAGCTCTTTAAAACGAAATAATGCCGAATTTTCTTCAGCCCGCTTTACCATTTCTATAAACCCTAAACCAATTACAAGTATTCCGGAAAAAAAAATAATTATTCGCTTTAAAGAAAGTCTTAATAAATAGTAAATCGATACTGTTACAAATAAAGTGACAATGAGAGTTCTGTTTCCTGTGTATAACAAGGGAATTATAGACAAAAGAAGATTTTTAATAGAAGGGAAATTTCCTGATATAATTCTTGAAATAAGATAAAAAATGCAAAAGTAAGTCCCGAGAGATAAATATCTTAATTCATTATATTTATAATAGGCGTCTCCTGATAGTGAAATGTTTAAATCGTATTTAAACATAAAATAGTATAGAAAAGAACTACTTATAAAGTTAATTAATAAGAGTCCAGAAATGAGTCTCTCGCTGAATATGAGCCGTAACTCTCTTTTAAAAAAATCTGCAAAAAGGTATGCTGTTGCAATGGTAATAAATGGTTTAATATCTTTCAGAATATCAGTTAATTCTCTACTCTCATTAACTAAGAATATATAATGAAGTATATAAATGAATAACAACGATAATGTTAAAATTACTCCTGCAATTATTCTTCTGCTCAATCTAAATGAGATCAGGATTTTCAAAAAATAGTACGCATATATCCCTATGAAAAAAAAATTATAAACTGAAATCTGATACTTAAAATGATAGGGCTGCGTAAAATTTACAATAGGTAATGTGATACAGACAATAATAAATACTTTTAGAAGTAATAGTCGTAAATTTTTAAAAAAAACCAGAACGCCTATAAAAAAATAAAACGAAGCAAGAGTAATATAGACTAATGATTCCAATTTTTAAGATTTAAGACGGTTTAAAACTAAAATAAGATATAGGGCCAAAGGGCCACTATTAAAAAAAGTGCCAGATAAGAAACCTATAATTAGCAAAAAAATTATTTGATTCCTTTGAAATCCCTGAAAAAAAGTGAAACGAATAATTTTTCTAAAATATGTATATAAATATATTAAAGATCCGCAGATTCCAAAAAAGAGTACAATATCTAAAAAGTCAAACTCAATTCTGTATTCAGTAAAATTAGTGCCTCCTATCAAAAAATTCAAAATTCCCCATTGCTGCAAAATCACTTCATTGACAACTGAGATAAAATTAATATCCCTATAGGACGTAAGCATGGTTAAAAGTCCGTGCTCTTCATAAACATTCGACAGAACGGTGTTCAATTTTAAAAATGAAACTAACCAATCTTTGATAAGATAAATAATCATAACTCCACCGGCTAAGATTAATAAAAAAAATTTCTTTTGGTATAACTTGAAATGCCAGATAAGATTAATAACGCTAAACCCAATAAATAATAATAAGGCTTTCGTACCTACCAATACCGAAGCAATAATAACAAGTGAAAACGCAATATATCCTTTATGCTCTCTTATAATTTTGACTAAGTAATACGAAATGGAAAGTGCATAAAAATAGGTGGCTATACTTGATACAATAAATAGTCCGCTATAACCAAAGCGGGCACTGGAGTACGTTTTGAAAAGAGAAATTTGAAAAATAAACCCAAAGAAAACTGCCAAAGAGTTAACCACAATTACAGCCTCAAATACCCTATAATTATTGTGGTTATAATTTATTTCATAAATACCTCCTATATAAGCTGCTATAACAAAAATCAAGATATATCTCCCAAAAAAAATGGAATTGGAAAAAAGATATGAAGCGTCAAAATTCCATTGATTAAATGACAATTGCCCAACTATAAAAATCAATCCAAGAATGATAAGGAATTTTAAAATACTTTTCCGATATGCTGAAAAGGCATATAGACAGAAAATGATTGCAAGAACAATAAAACTTGCCTTTATAGCTCCGCTTACATTATAAAAAGGGAAATGGAGTTTTTTTAACACCTTAGTACAAGCCTCTGACAAATAAAACAATATGACAAGTAGAGGAAGATAATTATTCTTCGACACAAAATCTTTTATCGTTTTAAGTAACATTTTCAGTTAAATTAATTATTCTTTTCAAAATGTCCCTTTTTATTTAGCATATCTATAATAAATGAAAAAGGTTCTAAATAAAAAAACTATTATTAGGCCAGACACGATGTAATTTAGAGAATAATGGAGATAATTTAAACTAAAAAGTAAAATCGTTATCAGCGCAACTGAGCAAATGTTTATAATGTAAATGTCTTTAAATTTACCTTTTGCTCCTAAAATGGCAGAAAATAAACCATAAATAATTTTAACAAGCCCTAAAATCGAAAGTAAGCCAATTAGAGCTATATCAGATTCAATGTCAATTTCTAATAAAAACCCATTGTCAAGAATTACAAACATAAAAATGAAAAGGATTATTAGAAACCCGATAAGAGTAATTCGCTTCAATTTTTGAATAATTTTTCTTTTATCGATTCTTTCTTTAAAATATATTAACTCCTTAAACCCAATGTATTGTTGTACCAAGGTGAGTGGAAATAAAAATACCGTTGAGTAGTAAAAGTATTTTCCAAAAATATCTTCTCCTAATTCATTTGCGATTAAAATACGTTCTCCGAATCCGATTGACGTGATAACTGCAAGATTTATAGAAAAGGATAAGAAAAAATTAAATAATGAAGGGGTACGAGTCCTTCTAGTGTTAATTTTTTTTAAAAAATAAAAAACTGCAAAGCTTCCAAACAAACTTAAAATCCCTGTAGTTGCGTTAATAATATCCGAAATTTCAAGTTTTGTATATATAAAACTAAAAAAAACTATAAACACAAAAAAAACTACTTTGTGACCGCTTTTATACAATTGTGAAATAACAAAGCTTTTTTGTAACCGGAACAAATTGTAAGCAACAATGATTCCATTTATACTTATTCCCGAAATCAATAAGGGTAAAAAATATAAATCCAGGTATCTCGCACTAAAATATAGAGAAAATCCTGTTGGAGAAATAAATAAAGACAGTAGTAAAAAGATATATACATCCCTGCCAATTAATATTTTGTCTTCTGTAATAATGGATAAACGTAGAAAAATTTGGTCAAATCCAATCAAGCCAAATGAGCCCACTATTCCTAGATAAGTTAAATAAAGTGAAAACGTATTAAACCCATCCGGGATGTATTTTTTAAAAAACAGAATTAGTAAGAAATTGCTTCCGGCGCCTAACACTATTAACAATAGTGAGAAGTTAGATCTAATATAATTTTCTGCTTTTCTAAACATACAAATGAAGAACAATGGAATTTCTATTCATAATATGAAATTATTAAGCGCTAAGAAGTAACCCCGCAAAAATCTAAAACGATTTTATCTTTAGGCAAGGTCAAATCTTTAAATACGGAATGAGCTACTAAAAATACTATAATATCCGACGCTCTAATGGCCTTATCTGTTGGAGTTAAGCTAATTTCTCCATCTTCCTTGAGATTTGGCTCTACATTTAATGTATGATACCCTTCTTTATTTAACGTGTCTGCTACATAGAGAGCAGGAGATTCTCGTAAGTCATCTATATCCGGTTTAAATGCCAATCCCATACATGCAATTGTAGGTTCTTTATGAAGTTCATTTTGAAAACCTAATGCTCTACTTTTTATTTTTTCTAGAACCCATTCTGTTTTATAATTATTCGCTTCTCTTGATTTTTTTATAAGCTGACTCTCTTTAGGAAACTCAGACACAATAAACCATGGATCCACCGCAATGCAATGTCCTCCAACACCTGTCCCAGGGCTTAAAATGTTTACTCGTGGATGCTTATTTGCGAGTGCAATCATTTCCCAAACATTGATATTCGCTTTATCACAAATAATTGAAAGTTCGTTTGCAAACGCTATTTGATTATCTCTTGAGGCGTTTTCAACCAACTTTACCATTTCGGCCGTTTTTGCATTGGTAGCATGTAGTTCTCCCACCACAAAATACTTGTAAAAATCTATTGCTTTTTTAGTTGAAGTATCATCAATTCCGCCAATTGCTCTATCATTGTGTTTTAGTTCATGTAAAATGTTGCCCGGTAATACTCTCTCGGGGCAATATGCAATATAGATATGCCCTACAAGATCAGGCCGTTCTTCAAAAATAAGTTTCTGCATTTTCTGTGTCGTCCCTACAGGGCTTGTAGACTCAAGAATTACCAATGCTCCTTTTTTAAGTGTAGGTATTATGCTTCTAACTGCTGCTCCAACATAGGACAGGTCAGGAATATGATCTCCTTTAAAGGGAGTAGGTACAGCAATTAAATATACGTCTGCTTCAATTGGGGATGTAGTTGCTTTCAAAAATTTCTCTTTAACTACATGATGCACCAATCCATCCAAATCGGGTTCGACTATATGTATTTTTCCTTTATTAATGGTCTCAACTACTTGCTCGCGAATATCAACTCCCGTTACAATTAATCCTCTGCTTGCTATTAATGCTGCTGTTGGAAGCCCAATATAGCCAAGGCCCATCATTACTACAGTTGGTTTATTATTCATCTTTTAAATTCTTAATAAAATTTATTATTCTACCTGTCGCATTGCCATCTCCGTAAGGATTATGGAGCGAGCTCATGGAATTATAATATTTAGAATCCTTTATTAGATTCTGAGTTTCTTCTATGATTTTTTCAATATTCGTTCCAACTAATACTACCGTCCCTTCCTCTACTGCCTCAGGGCGTTCGGTAGTGTTACGTGTTACCAAAACTGGCTTTCCTAGGCTGGGAGCTTCCTCTTGAATTCCACCACTATCGGTTATAATTAAATAAGCTTTTTCCATCAACCATATAAATGCTGCATAGGCCAATGGCTTAACTAGAATAATATTCGATACTCCCGAAAGGAGATTGTAGACAGGCTTTTCAACATTAGGATTTAAATGTACCGGATAAATAATTTGAACATCCTTATTATTTTGGGCTATCGCCTTCAAGGCAGTACATATATTGAGAAGTCCTTCACCATGATTTTCTCGTCTATGCCCTGTTACAAGAATGATCTTATTTTTAAAATCTAAGATTTGTTTGAGCGACTCTATTTCAGAATCCCTAAAGTTGTAAGAATTTACTCTATCAATGCCATATACTAGGGCGTCAATAACAGTATTTCCTGTAACCAAGATGTTCTCTTCCTTCGTGTTTTCGGATAAAAGATTAGCAAGTGAAAGCTTAGTGGGAGCAAAATGATAATCGGCTATTTTCCCTGTAAGCTGCCGATTAAATTCTTCAGGAAAAGGATATTTTCGATTAAATGTTCGCAATCCGGCTTCCACATGGCACACCTTCGCTCCATTATAAAAGGCTGCAATTCCAACCGCCATTGAAGTGGTTGTATCTCCGTGAACATAGACAAAATCGGGTTTTACCTCTTCCAACACAGGTTTCATGCTCTCAATAATAGTGGCTGTAAGGCTGTGCAAATTCTGGTTGGGCTTCATGAGGTCGAGATCATAATCTGGTACAATCTCAAAAAAGTCCAAAACTTGATCCAGCATTTCTCTATGCTGGGCTGTAACACAAACTTTGGTTATAAAGTTCTTATTCTGAAGGAATCCTCTAACTAAAGGTGCCATTTTGATAGCCTCCGGTCGTGTGCCAAAAACTATTAAATTTATTTTTTTCATGTAATCTTCTTCATGTTATTTTCAAAAGCGCAATAAAGCTGTCCTTCCAGTTTCTAGTTTTAAAAGAAATAATTTTTTGCGCTTTATAACAGTTAAGCACACTATATTTTGGACGTTGTGCAAAAGTAGGATAATGTCCTGTTTTAACAAGCTTTGAGGCATCAAATTGCGGGTTACACTTAAAAACAGCTTCCGCAAAACCGTGCCACGTCGTCTCACCCTCATTACTAAAGTGATATAAACCATACGCTTTTTCTTCAGCATCAATAATTCCCAATAAGAACTGCGCCAAATCATTCGCATTAGTTGGTGTTCCTGTTTGCTCGGTTGTAATCGATAGCGATTTACCTTCTTCAGCATATTTTAATATGGTTTTGAAAAAGTTATGCCCGTATTGAGAATACAACCATGATGATCTAACAATATAATGCATTTCGCAAATCTCCTGAATGTATTGTTCACCTTTAAGTTTTGATGCTCCGTAAACATTTATCGGATTTGGAACATCTTCTTCGGTGTAGGGCGTTCTCTTTTTGCCGTCAAACACATAATCGGTCGAAATATGTAGCAAGATCACATTGTGTTGTTTGCAACATAGTGCCAGATTTTTTACTGCTTCCGTATTAAGGCTGAATGCTTTTCCCTGCTCGCTTTCAGCCTTTTCCACATTGGTATAAGCCGCAGTATTTATGCAATAATCGATTTTATTATTCTGAAAAAAATCTCTCACTTGAGCGTGATTTTCAATATCCAATTCCCTTTTTGAAGTAAAGACAAAAGAGAGGTCGGGAAATTCTGAAGCATTATCTTTAATGCATCTTCCTAATTGCCCATTTGCTCCTGTAACCAGTACTTTTTTCATGAAATTACCTCCCGAAAAGTTGGAAGCTGTAAATCTTTTTCTGAAATGATTAAATCTTCCTTCGGAAGATGCCAATCCAGCGCTAAGGTTGCGTCATTATAGATAATTCCGCCTTCTGAAGCTTTATCGTAATAATTATCACATTTATAGACAAAAATAGATTCTTCCGAAAGGGATACAAAACCATGTGCAAAACCTCTTGGCACAAAAAGCTGCTCTCCCTCCTTTTCATCCAGGATATAGGAAAAGTGCTTCCCGAAAGTTGCAGAGTTTTTACGGAGATCCACCACAATATCCAACACCCGCCCTTTAATTACCCTCACCAGTTTGGCCTGTGCCATTGCTCCTTTCTGAAAATGCAGCCCCCTAAGCACTCCGTACCCGGAAATAGACTGATTGTCTTGTACAAATTCGATTTCCATTCCGGTAATCTCGACAAAGGATTTTTTGTTATAGGTTTCACTAAATAATCCTCGTGCGTCCTTAAATACGCCGGGTTTTAAAATAATGCAATCCTGTAAGGGTGTTTTTTGTAGCTCCAATACTTAGTCTAATTGTAATAAATGTTTACCGTAGCCGCTTTTTAACAAGGGTTGGGCCAATGCGATAAGTTGATCCTTGGTAATATATCCCATATCGTACGCCGCTTCTTCAATAGATCCTATCTTTAATCCTTGACGCTCTTCAATAACCTCAACAAACTGCGCAGCCTGCATAAGAGAAGCAAACGTTCCTGTGTCCAGCCAGGCTGTTCCTTTATCGAGAATACTTACGCGCAGCTTTCCCTGTTGCAAATACATGTTATTTACATCAGTAATCTCTAGTTCGCCACGGGCACTGGGGGCTATGGACGCAGCAACTTCTACAACACTGTTATCGTAAAAATAGATCCCCGGGACCGCATAATTGGATTTAGGATGCTTTGGTTTTTCTTCAATCGACAACGCTTTTCCATTAGAATCAAACTGGACTACTCCATAGCGTTCAGGATCCAAAACGTGATAGGCATAAATAATACCCCCATCAGGATTGTTGTTGGACTGCAATAATTCCTTTAAACCGGAACCGTAAAAGATATTGTCGCCTAATATGAGGGCTACTTTTTCTTTACCAATAAACTCCTTACCAATTATAAATGCTTCCGCCAGGCCGTTTGGATGCTCCTGTTCTGCATAGCTAAATTCGCAGCCCAGCTTTTTTCCATCTCCCAAAAGTTCTTTAAACAATGGTAAATCCTGGGGAGTTGAAATTATTAATATTTCTCGTATCCCTGCATACATAAGGGTTGAAAGCGGATAATAAATCATGGGTTTATCATACACCGGCATCAGTTGTTTGCTTATCGCAAGGGTTATTGGGTGTAATCTCGTTCCCGAGCCCCCGGCTAAAATAATTCCCTTCATAATCTGTCTCTGTTGTTAAGGTACCAAGTTACCGTTTTCTTAATTCCTGTCTCAAAATTTTCTTCAGCCTTCCAACCTAACTCATTTTCAATTTTAGAGGCATCAATTGCATATCTGAAATCATGCCCCGGTCTGTCTGCTACAAAGGAGATTAGCTCTTTATAAGAACTGCTTTTAGGTTGTAATTCGTCCAATAGTTCACAAATAGTATGCGCAATGTAAAGATTATTTCGCTCGTTATTGCCTCCAATATTGTAGGTTTCACCGGTTTTTCCTTTATCTATTGCAAGTTGTATTCCGGTGCAATGGTCCTTTACATACAACCAATCTCGTACGTTTTTTCCATCTCCGTAAATAGGAATAGGTTGCCCGGAAAGAGCCTTCCGAATAATGGTGGGTATTAATTTTTCTTTATGCTGATTCGGACCGTAGTTGTTGGAACAGTTGGTGGTAACTACCGGCAATCCGTAGGTATGAAAATAACTTCTTACTATAAAATCAGATGAAGCCTTGGACGCACTGTAGGGACTGTTAGGAGCATATGGCGTCGTTTCGGTAAAAAGTCCCGTTTCCCCAAGGGTTCCGTAAACCTCATCGGTGGAAACATGTAAGAAGCGAGCTGTCCTAAATCCCTCCTTAAACCGGTTAGGTCCGTCCATCCAATTTTTATAGGCGCTTTGCAACAAATTAAATGTCCCAACTATATTGGTTTGGATAAACTCAGCAGGCCCGGTAATTGAATTATCTACATGCGATTCGGCGGCAAAATGTACAATTTTTGAAAATTTATGTGTTTCGAACAGATTTTCAACCAGAGAGGCATCGCAAATATCTCCTTCAATAAAAGTATAGTTCTTTCGTGCTGAAACTGCTTCTAAATTAGTCAGGTTTCCGGCATAAGTAAGCTTGTCCAGGACTATAATCTCATCTTTTGATTGCTCCATATAATACGCAACAAAATTGGATCCTATAAATCCTGCGCCCCCTGTAATTAAGACTTTATTGTTCTTCAAAATAATATTTTAGTCTTGGCTAATTTTTTTTATGCATTTTTTCTTTCTTCAAGCGTCATCTCCTTTGCAACAGAATATCCCTTCCTAAATAGGGCAAAAACAAAAAACATAAACAAAAGGAAAAATGGATAAACTATAATTTTATTACCTAAAATACCAGGTTGTTGTTCAACTAAATCAGATTTATTAAGCAATACCGTTATATCTTTAGACAATTCTATATCTCTTTGTAAGTCTTTATTTAGGTCGAGCAAATGATTCTTTTTTTCAACCAACCCTGTCAAATCCTTATCTAATACTATTTGGTAGGTTGAAAAATCCGGCTCTTGTTCTTCTACATAGTTCTGAAATACCTTGTCGATTAATTCGATAGTTTTTTTGTTGGATAAAAGAAGTTCCATGTCTGTTTTTATGGCTTCCTCCTTGTAGCTAGCAAGTAACTCATTACCATTAAAATAATTTATTAAGTTGTCTAGTGTTTTTGACGTTGCGTTATTTGATAATTTCACCTTTAGTTTATGAAATTTATACTCAAAAGTAAAAACCTTACTTGCAGAATCATCCCCGTCGTATTCATATTTATCTAAAAGAATTTCGAAGGTTTTGTTGTTATTTCCATAATTCTCCAATAATTCGTTAAAACTAATAATTGGCTTAATTTCAACGTTTTTTATCAATGGTTGTCCATTCCATAAATTATGATTTGATAGAAAAACTGAATCTCGATTATTAATCTTGGTGTTTAAAATGTCAATCGAATTGTAAACATAACTTCCTAGTCCAAAGTTAATTCGAACAACAGCATTAGTGGATTTAGAATTTTTAACATCCTTTTGTGATAAATACCCCCATAAAATTCCAATGAGCACTAAGGATAGTACAATTATCCAATTCCTAATTAGAAATAAAATAAACTTATAGGCTGCAATTAAAATCCTCTTAAAAGAATCATTGAGTTTCTTAAAAAGGAAGATTAAATCGATGTCTTCATTGTTATTCGTCGTATTCATAATTGTTAGTTTAAAATCTGTTTTAATATCTTTTCGGTAATCAAATAAGTGGGCTTTACGCCTGTTGTGCCAAGTCCTCCCGAAGCGAGGGTACTTCCTGTTTCCAGCGGGTTGTCTGAAGCATAATATGCATACCGCACCTCCACCTTGCCGCTGATGCTTCCGCGAATCTTCGATGCCGCCTGAATCGCCTTCTGATAGTGGGCTCCTTCCATTTCTAGACCAATTACATTCCAGGTGGAATTGTGAAAAAACTTTAAAATATCCCGGTTTTGTAATGATGTTCCCAATACGGTTATCATCGCGCCGGTGCATACCTTAACGTCGTCCTCCGCGAAATGTGATTTCTTTAATTTGTTTTTAAACGGATAATTATCGGCTGTTCCTTCAAATACGTGCGCAGACGGAATCATAATATCCCCCTTTCCCCCTTCCAAAATACCGGCCTTTCCCATAATTGAGATAGATATAACATTTAAAAAATGCCGCTTTTCTTTAGTCTCATAGGGCTTTAACAATTCGTCCATGCTTTCATAAGCTTGCTCACCAAAGGCATAGTCCATAACGATAATCACCGGGCTTTTGTCCCCCGTTTCCAAGCGTCCAGGAAGTTTTGATGTGTCAAATATCTGGACATTGGTATTAGTCCCGCTTGTGTCTTCAACGTAGGTCATGCCATTGTCTCCGGCAAATTTTTGAATCTTATCCCGTAATTTCACATTGACATGCTTACTTAAAGCTTCAAATACTTCTAACGGCTTCTTTTGTTTGAATTCGGAAGCTAAAGCAGCGGGGGCATACAAACTATTCATAACACTGTGCATATTGGCACTAATAATATGCAGCGGTCGCTCTAAAAAGCCTTTTTCTTCCAGTGTCTGCTTAATCTTCAGTGCCCATCGCTCTCCGTAAATATGATGCCCTAATCGTTCACGTAATACCGGGCTAAACGTAATAATTCGCTTATTGTCGTCAAGGACTTCTTCCATGGCATACTTCCCTAAGAAATAGATAAGACTTAAAAATCGGTTTTCATCTTCTGGGCTGGCAAACTGACTGTAGATTTCATTTACCTCTTCAAAAGTGCGGCCTAAAAAATTGGCGGTATGTGTAAGCGCTGTTTCCTTGTCGTTTTGCGTTAATTCGCCCTTTTTTAAAACTGCCGCCTCCAGTTTTTGCCAATCTCGAATTACTGTTCCCTTTTCATCAATTAAAACCTGCTTCATGATCTTATGAGATTCAATATACAGAAAGGTAAGGTGGGTAAGGATGTCGTAAATTTCGGAGCGTCCTCTGGTAATTTCAATATTCATCTGCTCTGCATCAATGCGATAGCAATTTCGGCGGCGTTTTTCGGGAATAATGACCTTAAAGTGTGAATTTTTATAGCCTTCATCACTGGTGAGGTTTACAAATCTGCATTCCTCAATTCCGTAAGGGAGTCGGTCAATTACGTACAAAAGACCCTGTAATTCGATCTTTTCCTCGGCGATCGAGCCGTAAATTTCGGGACGTAAAATAAAAAGAGCCTCACGCAACGTCTCCCCTGAAACCCCCATGGGTTTGTAAAAACCTCTGTTAAAGAGGTGCCTCATGGTGATGTAAATTCGTTCTATGGCGCCGGAACTCTCCTGCGCGCGAGTTCGAATATGTGATTTCATTTTATTCATTCCTGTGCAAAGATAAACTAATTTAAGGCTTGCAAGTTAATCAGTTCGTCGGCAATCTCGCGGTCGTTTGCCAAACGCGGTGTTTTGTTTTGTCCCCCTAATTTTCCTTGAGACTTCATATAACTATTAAAACTGTCTTTTCCTAAAACCCTTATTTTTAACGGCTGAAGAACCTTTCCTTTTATTAAATCGAAATAGTACGAATTTTGCCGCTGCATCGAAGCGTCCAATGCTTCCGCTACCTGCTGAAGGTTCATCGGAACTTTTTCAAACTCTATCAACCATTCATGATACGGCAGATCTCCCTTATTGGGTGCGGTTTGGGGTGCAACCGTAAACTCAGAAATTGAAAACTGAAAATCTTCAATAGCCTCTTTCATTGCTTGCTCCACTTCCTTCCCAATCACATGTTCCCCAAAGGCCGAAATATAATGCGCTATGCGGCCGGATACCATAATGCGATAAGGTTTTGTAGCAATAAACTGAATAGTATCTCCTAAATTATAAGCCCACAGCCCGGCATTGGTAGAAATTATCATTACATAATTTACGCCCGTTTTCACTTCCCCAATGGTAAGTCTTGGAGCATTATCTTCAAAAAATCGCTTTTCTTCAACGAATTCGTAAAAAATTCCGGAATTCAAAAGCAGCAGCATGCCATCTTTTTTCTGACTGTCCTGATAAGCAAAAAATCCTTCGCTGGCGGGAAATAATTCGATACTCGGCACTTTTCTGCCAATTAACGCTTCAAATTTTGCGCGGTACGGCTCATAATTTACCCCTCCATAGATAAACAGTTCAAAGTTTTTAAAAAGGTCGCCTATTTTCTTGCCCGACTTAGCTTGGAGGCGTTCAAAATACATCTGTACCCAAGAAGGAATGCCGCTAATTACGGTCATATTCTCATTAATAGTCTCGGCGACGATAGCATCCACCTTGGTTTCCCAGTCTTCTATACAATTGGTTTTCATACTGGGCAATCGGTTCATTTGAAGATACTTCGGGACATAATGAGCGACTATGCCCGACAGCCTGCCAAATTTAACTCCGTTTTTTTTCTCCAAACGCGGGCTCCCCTGTAAAAAAATCATTTTCCCATTTACAAAATCCGATTTTCCTGTTTCTTCTATATAACAAAGAATTGCATTCCGTGCTGCTTTCAAATGGAAGGGCAAGGAAGCCTTAGTAAGAGGGATGTATTTGGCACCACTGGTTGTGCCCGAGGTTTTGGCGAAATAAAGTGGTTTCCCGGGCCATAGGACATTTTCTTCTCCCTGTACCACTCTATCGACATACGATTTTAATGCCTCGTAATCTCTAATTGGCACCTGAGCGGCAAATTGTTTTGGCGAGGTGATTGTATGAAAATAGTGATCTTTTCCGAAAACTGTATCCTTTGCATTTTTAATCAACTGTTTAAATACCCGTTCTTGTGTTTTTTCGGGCGCTTCCGACCACTTATGGATACGGCGAACCTCTCTTCTTGCAAGGATTTTAGCAGCTATGGACTTTATAGGCATGCCGGTCTAATCAAATTTAATAAAGTTAGTAGGATTGATGGGATATCCATCGCTCCACAACTCAAAGTGAAGATGTGGTCCCGTAGAAAGATCCCCTGTATTCCCTGAAATAGCTATTACCTCCCCTGCCTTTACAAATTCTCCTTGCACTTTGTTCAGTGAAGCATTGTGTTTATAGGCAGATAACAGATTATTGGCGTGTTCAATAATGATCACATAGCCGGTATCTGCGGTCCATTCTGCAAAAATAACAGTTCCGTCTGCTGTTGCCTTTACAGGCGCATCTTTTGCCGTGACTATATCGACTGCAAAATGCTTTTCCTTGGGGTTATATCCATCTGAAATTGTTCCTTTTACAGGCGCAAATAGTACAAAACTCACTTCGGAAGCTCCTTTTAACGGGTTGTATTTATCTTCCTGAAAGACTTTTTCTCGAAGCAGAGAATCTTGCCTGGAGGCATTCAGGTTAATTTGAGACATGTCTATTTTGGCTGCTTCAATAATAGAATCCTTATTAAAATTAACCGTTTTAACGTCTCCTGTGAGCACTTTTCGTATTGAAGCAAGGTATTGCTCATTTACATTAATAACCTGCTGTAGTGAGTCTGTTTTGAAGGTGAGGTCGGTGGCTTTTTGTTTTAAAGAGGCTGATGAATATCCGGGGATGTATTCCCGAAGGGGTGTAAAAGCAATAATGACGGTAGTAATGGTAACTAAAAACATCGCAAAAACCATACTGAAAACAAACACGTTAAGCCTATTCAGCTTAAATGAAAACCGCTCTTCAAAGGTGTCTTCGTTCAGTACGACCAAACGATATTTGTGCAATAACTTCTTTCTTATCTTTCGGGATCGTTTCTCTTTTTCTGCCATTGCGAATACTTAGTGGTACAAATATAAAATAAACTCAACCGGTTACACGCTAAAGTTAATTGGAAAACGTTCTATCTAAGTATTTCTTGTTACCTTTGTTTGATAAATTATTGAAAAATGAATGCATTACTTATACCCCTAGCTATTGGTCCTTGGCAAATTGCATTAATCGTAGTGATTGTTTTATTGTTATTTGGAGGAAGAAAAATTCCGGAATTAATGCGAGGTTTAGGCTCCGGTATTAAAGAATTTAAGGATGCTTCGAAAGAAGATCCGAACGATAAAAAAATTGACGAAAAGAAATAATTAGTTCTTTTCAATGTACATAAAAAAGCCTGCTGCGAAACTCGTAACAGGCTTTTTATATAGATAGCTAGGATATCAGTCTATTTTGGCCGATTTCAAGATTGCTTCCAGTTCAAATTGTAAGTCCCGCTTCGCTACCGAAGGGGCATAGGTGAAGCCCTCTAAAATTATATACCTGTTGTTAGCCTCGTCCTTCACCGCATAGTTTAAAAAGGGTCCGGCCATATATTTATCTTTTACTTCCCAAGTTCCCTTGGTTTCATAGGCAAATTTCCCGTCTATCTCACTAGAAAACAAATACGGTGCATAGGCTTCCTCTGTAATAAACTCCCCTTCGTCCTCAACGGGCATATAACCCGCACCAATAGAGTCCCGTATTTTAATAATGTCTCCCACAATAGCCGAATCTTTTCCAATCATGCTCATGGGGACTTCATAAATGATGATATTAGTGCTGCCGGATTTTAAATCCTTTCGCAGCCAGTAAAAGTTTTCGGTAGCCAGTGATATTCTATAGGCCGAAGGAACATTTAAAGTTACCCCCAAACGTTCTTTCAAAGAGTCTAATTCTTTTAGTGAAATTTTTATTCGCCTTTGCTTTTCAATAATTTCCGATGCCTTAAATGCCTCTAAAATTTTCTGATGATTTTCAGATATCAATTCGACCAGGCGAGCTTCAGAAGGCGCCGATACAAAAACACCTGTTTGAGGTTTAGCATAAGGATCTTCATCGATAACAAATCCTTCCTTTTCAGCTATAGTTACATGTAAAAAAAGGCGATATTTTCTTGCAAAGCCCGTATAGGTAGAGGGCGGCATCTGATTGATAGAATAAAGCGGCTCTTCCTGTGGAAGTCCGTCGGCCGGAGCGGCTAAGTATTCCCGGATAGTTTCTCCAACAGCTCCATTCCATATGTCATTGTCAATAATTACCTGAAGTGCGTTTATATTTCCATTGGATGTTGGCAAATACGACCTGTCCTTTTTACCCGATTCTGAACAAGAAGTAAACAAAATAAAGGTGAGAAGGACTAGAGAAATTGATTTCATGAAAATGGAATTTATTGGGAACTATCCTTTCGAAATCTTAAGCTTCATTCCCGGTTTTAAATTGGTACCACTAATATCGTTCCATTTTTTTATATTCTGAACGGTAACGCCTGGAAATTTCTGAGAAATACTCCACAGAGAGTCTCCGTTTTTAACGGTATAGATTTTTGCATTCCCGCTTTCCGAAACAGCCGCTTTGGTGCTTGCTGCCGAATTCCCGGGGTGAATTGTAAGTCGCTGTCCTACCTTAAGGGTGTTACTGCGCAAGCCGTTCCAGCGTTTTATCTGACTTACCGACACGCCATATTTATCGGCTATCTTACCCAAATAGTCACCGCTTCGCACCTTATACCGTATCTTTCCGGCCTCCTCAAACATCTGTGGTAAGGGCTTTTCCCTGTCATTAAATTCTTTTTCGGCAAAGGCATATACAGCTTCTTCGTTGGCAACAAATTTTCCTACAGCACGTATCGGCAATCGCAAGACATATTTTTCATCCTTAATATTCGGAATAATATCCAGTTTGTATGAAGGGTTTAAAAATTGAAGTTCCTCCATATCTACATTGGTCACCTTCGCTACCTGCTCCAGTGTAATCATTCTTTTTACATGTATGGTGTCTGTTGCAACATAAGGAATTGTTGGTCCGTCACTCACAAATCCGTGTTCTTCAGCAAATTCAAAAATATACATGGTTGCCAAAAAAGCGGGCAAATATCCTGCTGTTTCACGTGGAAGGTGGTGACGAATGTTCCAGTAATTGGTATAACCTCCTGCGCGACGCAGAGCTTTCGATACATTTCCGGGACCCGAATTATATGCCGCAAGTGCTAAATCCCAATCTCCTAAACTTTTGTAGAGGCTTTTTAAGTATTCACAGGCTGCTTCTGTTGCCAAAAGAGGGTCCGAGCGCTCATCTACATAAGAAGTTACATCGAGACCGTACATCTTTCCGGTATTGAACATAAATTGCCACAATCCGGTGGCACCGACTCTGGATTTTGCACGCGGATTAAGCGCTGATTCTACAATGGCCAAATATTTTAATTCTAGCGGGATGTTGTGCTTGTCCAGCGCCTCTTCAAACATTGGGAAATAATAATCGCTTAACGCCATAAGCCTTCCCATGGTTCTTCTTCTGTTTTTAAGGTAATGCTTAATTACGCTCTCCAACGAAGGGTTGTATTCTACATTAAAAGGCGTCCTTGCGTTTAATTCGGCAAGGCGTTGTTTGAGTAGTTCGGTGGGTAATTCTTCGTAATCAACCGGTTCGTATTCCTGACTGCTTATAGTTCCGTAAACTTCTTCAAACATTTCAGATTTATACAATTGTTGCAACCACAGGCTATCTTTTTTTCTTGCCATGGCCATGTCTTCCAAATCGAAAATTACCGTGTCTTTGAGCTTTGTAGCAACCACCGTCTTTGGTAAATCGCCGGAAACCTGTCTAATTGTGATGGAATCAACAATTTTTACGTGTTTCGTCTTAAGCGAATCCGGTGCCGGTTTGGTTTTTTGTGCATGTAACAACATGCAGCTAAAAAGCAATAGTAACGAAAAGAGTGTTTTTTTCATACTTAACTAAACGTAGGTTAGGGGAGCTAAATTTTGCTAAAATTAATTAAATGACGCGAATAGACAAACTTTTAACACATTTGCCGCCAGTTATAACGCCTTTTACTAGTCTAAAATTGCCTGAATTCCGGGCAAAGTTTTACCTTCAAGCATCTCCAGCATGGCACCGCCTCCTGTAGACACGTAACTCACCTTTTCGGTGAAATTAAACTTTTTAACCGCCGCCACCGAATCTCCTCCGCCAACTAATGAAAATGCTCCGTTCTTGGTAGCTTCAGCGATGGCATTTCCTAAAGAAATTGTTCCTTCTGCGAAAGGCTCCATTTCAAAAACTCCTACCGGTCCATTCCAAAGAATTGTCTTTGAATTTGCAATTACTTCTGCAAATTGTATGTTGGTATTAGGTCCTGTATCCAATCCCATCCAGCCGTCCGGAATAGAGTCTACTCCGTCAATTTCAGTATTGGCGAATTCCGAAAAACTATCTGCCACCACGGCATCGGACGGAAGGTGAACCTGCACTCCTTTTTTCTTAGCCATTTTCAAGATATCCAGTGCCATTTCTTGCTTGTCTTCCTCAACTAACGAGCTTCCTATCGCGCCTCCTTTGGCTTTTACAAAGGTAAACGCCATTCCGCCACCTATTATTAAATGATTTATTTTGTCTAAAATATTCTCAATAATTGTAATTTTTGATGATACCTTGGCTCCTCCAATTATTGCGGTTACGGGCTTTTGACTATTTGCAAGAACCTTATTTACATTTTCAATTTCGGAAGCGAGTAGCAATCCGAAGCATTTATTCTTAGGAAAAAATTTAGCAATAATAGCCGTGGAAGCATGGGCTCTGTGCGCCGCGCCAAAGGCATCATTTACATAGATATCTCCCAGTTTGGACAGTTTCTCGGCAAACTTGCGATCGCCTTTTGTTTCTTCCTCATAATATCGCAGGTTTTCCAACAATAAAATCTCACCCGGTTTTAGTGTTGAAACCGCATCCTGGGTGACAGCGCCAATACAATCATTCACAAATTTCACAGTGACTCCAAAAACCTCACTTGCGTTGTTAACAATGTGTTTCAGAGAGAATTCGACTTCTTTATTCTTTGGTCTACCCAAGTGCGACATCAAAACACAGCTACCACCGTCCTCCAATATTTTTATAATCGTTGGTTTCGCTGCTTCAATACGTGTCGCGTCCGTTACTTCATAGTCTTCGTTCAACGGGACGTTAAAATCAACCCGAATGAGCGCTTTTTTATCCTTAAAATTAAAGTCATTTACCGTTTTCATATACTTTTTATTGAGAGGCAAAGATACACGATTACACTTCTTTTTCGACGTAAAAAATGTGTAGTTTTGTGTATGGATTTTTCAGAAATAATTGGCCAAAAACACTTAAAAGCACATTTGCTTAAAACTATTGAAAACGGACGTATACCGCACGCTCAGTTGTTTGTAGGTCCAAGCGGAAGCGGCCTTTTACCTATGGCCATTGCTTATGCGGGTCATTTATTGTGTGACCGTTATGAAAAAAACAGTCCGGAATTTGAAATTTGCGCAAAAAAAGTTGCAAAACTCACACATCCCGATCTTCATTTTGTCTACCCGGTCAATACAAATGATGACATAAAAAAGAATCCCGTTTCTTCTCTTTTTTCTGAAGAGTGGAGAGCGTTTACTTTAGAAAATTCGTATGCCTCACTCTTCGACTGGTTTCAACACCTGGGTATTGAAAATAAACAGGGAAATATCAATGTAAAAGAAGCTGAAGAAATTGCGAAACGCTTGTCGTTAAAGGCATACGAAGGGGGTTATAAGATTATGATTATCTGGATGGCCGACAAGATGAACACCGAATGTGCCAATAAAATCCTGAAAATAGTTGAAGAACCACCCGAAAAAACAGTGCTACTGCTACTAACCGAAAATGAAGAGCAAATTTTAACCACAATCTATTCGCGTTGTCAAAAATTGAGCTTTCCCTTGTTGCCTGAGGAGGAAATCGCGGCAACATTGTCTTCAAAACACAATCTTTCCGAAAATCTTGCTAAAAAGATTAGCAGACAGGCGAACGGAGACTACAATAAGGCGCTGCATTTAATGCGAAACGATGGTGATGATATTATTTTCGAAAAATGGTTTGTAACATGGGTGCGCACCGCATTTAAGGCAAAGGGAAACAAAAAAGCCATCAACAGTTTGTTGGAATGGAGTGATAATCTTGCCGGAGAAGGGCGGGAAACTCAAAAAAAGTTCCTGCTGTTCTGTATTGAATTGTTTCGCCAAGCGCTTCTGAAAAATTATAAGGCAGACAGTCTTTTGTTTTTTGAAGCGGAGGACAGCGGATTCTCAATTGAAAAATTTGCCCCATTTGTGCATCAGAATAATATTTATGAAATTACCGAAGCTCTAGAGGATGCCACTTATCATATTGAGCGAAACGGGAATGCAAAAATTATCTTCACCGATTTGTCTATCCAATTAACGCGACTGATTCACAAGGCGGAACTGGTATAGATTATATTTATTATTAAATATTTAGTAATAAACTCTCTTTATTAAAATTGAACGCAAAATAGGCCGCTCTGAGAGCGTTTTATCATTCCCGCAACCCTTTGCGCCGATTCTTTAAAGAAGGGCTGCAAAAAGCCCTGAATATGCCTAAATCTCCTTTTTGAAGCAGTAAATTAGTGAAGAATACTCTTTTGTACCCATTGCTTTGATGTTGGACCACAAACCGATAAAAAAAGCTCTAATTGAAAACGTGGATCTTGTTTTATATTTTTCTGAAAGCAGACTCACATAAAACGAATCGAAAATCATAGGCTTTGTTTTTCTAAGATGAAATTGTTCCGAAAATAATTGTTTCATCGAGTTTCTTGAAAAATGCCATAAATGTCTGGGCACATCAAAAGCAGCCCAAAACTCCTTATAATATTTTGCATCGAACGAATTGTAATTTGGAACTGCAATTATTAAATGTCCCCCGGGTTTTACAAGTGCTTCAATTTTTTTTAAAGTGGTTTCCAAATCTGGCATATGCTCCAACACATGCCAAAGCGTAACCACATCAAATTGTTTTCCGGAACAATCATCAATGGACCATTCCAATTCAATCCTTTTTTCCTTTGCCAAAGCACGTGCTCCAGGATTGGGCTCTACTCCACTAACTTCCCAATTATGCACTTTGGCCAATTTCAAAAAGTCTCCGGTACCGGCACCAATATCCAACAAACTGCCGGCGCCTTTTTGCAAAGAAGTAATGAGTTTCAGTTTTTTTGAAAGCGAATATTTCTTTACCCATTGATATATGCTAGCCAGCATTCCACTATCTGAATCTGTATGTGAAATATAGGCGTCACTTTCGTAATACTTGGAAAGATCTTCGCTTTTGGGAGTAGGAAAAGTTACAAGCATTTCTTGCTCAGCATCGAACACCAAATCGAAAGATTCCCCTGAAACAAGGAAATCTTTAGTTTTCAAATAATGGCTTTTATTATTGTTCGTCAAAATAGAAATTGGAATGTTCCACGTGAAACAATGTGACTAACGCCCCATATACACTAGCATCACCGAAATATCATTTGGTGAAACACCACTAATTCGTGACGCCTGTGAAACCGTAGCAGGTTTAATATTATTTAATTTTTCTCTTGCCTCAAAGGAAAGTGATTTAAGTTTTGAATAGTCAAAATTTGCAGGAATTTTGATTCCCTCCAAACGATTCAATTTATCGGCATTGTTCTTTTCCTTTTCAATATACCCCGCATATTTTACCTGAATTTCGGTTTGCTGAAGGACTTCGGCATCGAGCTTGTTTTCAGTTACGAAATTCTCAACTACCTCAATTTTTCGCATATCGTCCATAACAATATTAGGCCGCGAAAACAACTTAAACATTTTATCGCTTTGTTTAATTGTAGCCGATTCTCTAGATTCTAATATGGGATTTATAAGTTCCGGAGAAACGCTGGTTTCTTTAAAAAACTTAATAAACGCCTTAGATTTAGTTTTCTTTTCTTCCATTTTTCGCATGCGCTCCTCTCCTGCCAAGCCAATTTTGAACGATTTTGGAGTTAATCGAAAATCTGCGTTATCCTGTCGCAATAAGGTGCGGTATTCGGCGCGTGATGTAAACATTCTATAAGGCTCCTCGGTTCCTTTTGTAATAAGATCGTCTATTAGCACCCCTATATATGCCTCACTACGTGTTAAGGTAAACGGATCTTTTTCGTGTACTTTTAAGTGGGCGTTGATCCCTGCCATCAATCCTTGAGAGGCCGCTTCTTCATACCCGGTTGTGCCATTAATCTGTCCCGCAAAGTACAATCCGGAAACCAATTTGGTTTCCAAAGTATGCTTTAATTGCGTGGGCGGAAAGTAATCGTATTCAATTGCATATCCAGGACGAAAGAATTTTACGTTTTCAAATCCTTCAACCTGTCGTAACGCTTTCGCCTGAACATCTTCCGGCAACGAAGTTGAAAATCCGTTTACGTAGTATTCTACGGTGTCCCATCCTTCAGGCTCTACAAACAATTGATGTCTGTCCTTGTCGGCAAAACGGTTAATTTTATCTTCAATAGATGGGCAATACCTGGGGCCAATACTTTTTATCGCACCATTGAACATAGGAGATCGATCAAAACCTTCTTTCAACAAATTATGAACTGTTGGGCTCGTATACGTCATATGACAAGCTCTTTGTTCTTTCAAGGGCTGGGTGCTGTCCAAATAAGAAAACTTTTCGGGATTTTCATCTCCCGGTTGAATTACCATTTTTGAAAAATCCAAAGATCTTCCATCAACTCTTGGAGGTGTTCCCGTTTTCATTCTTCCGGAATCGAATCCCAAATTGACCAAATCTTTGGTAATTCCTGTAGCAGCTTGTTCTCCCGCGCGTCCTCCGCCGAACTGCTTTTCTCCTATATGAATGAGTCCGTTTAAGAAAGTCCCATTGGTTAAAACAACACTTTTTGCACGAACTTCTAATCCCAATGAAGTTCTAACTCCTACAATACGATCTCCTTCAACGAGAATTCCGGCAACCATCTCCTGATAAAAATCGAGATTTTTTGTTTGTTCCAACATCAAGCGCCAGGTTTCAGAAAAACGCATACGATCGCTTTGCACCCTAGGACTCCACATTGCGGGTCCTTTAGATTTATTAAGCATTTTAAATTGTATTGCTGTTTTATCTGAAATAATCCCACTATATCCACCAATAGCATCAATCTCACGTACAATCTGCCCCTTGGCAATACCACCCATAGCAGGGTTGCAGGACATCTGACCAATATTCTGAAGGTTCATGGTAATGAGCAGGGTTTTTGATCCCATATTCGCAGCTGCAGCCGCAGCTTCAGACCCCGCATGGCCCGCGCCAACTACTATTACATCGTATTCTTTTTGAAACATATCTTAAATTGTTCCACGTGGAACATTGACTATTTTATTAGGGCCGCAAAGATACAGTAAATTCCTTAAAATCAGTTAGTTAAAAGTATAATAATCTGATTATCAATTAACTAAGCGGTAGAAAGCTTAGCGAGCGCTTCGTTTTCCTTAGTTCTCATTAGAGAAGAATCATTGTCAGATTTATCCTTATACCCGCAATAATGCAGGATTCCGTGAATAATTACGCGATGTAACTCTTCTTCAAAAGAAACCGAATATGTTAAAGCATTCTCGCGAACTCTTTCAACAGAGATGTATATTTCACCGTGAATCTGTTTTCCCAAACTGTAATCGAAACTAATAATGTCGGTAAGTGTATCGTGCTTTAGATATTCAACATTCAGCTTGTGTAAAAATGCATCATCACAAAACACAACTGATATATCCCCTTCCTCAAAATCTTCAGCCGTAATAACTCCGGAAATCCATTTGGAAATTTCAGAGGTGTTTTTCAGATCAAAATCTGTTTCAGAAAAAAAATCAATCATCCTTCTTTTTAAAATAAGTCTGTACTTTTTCCTTGTATTCCTGCCGTAAAGGCAAAGCTTCTCTGTTCAAAATTTCGGTAGTATTAAAATACTTTTTTACCTCATCGGGGGACAACCGAAGGGTGTTTTCATAATTCATTCGGTTGGTGCGAGATTCTCTTCTGGTTTCCTGTCCTTGCTCGAAATCTGCCTTGTCCAGTTTCAACAATTCATACTTTAAATTAAGCATCTTTTGCAGTGTACGCTGATTAAATCCTTTGTCCAGCAACTGTTGTTCAATATCCTCCATTTTTCGAAGCAAATCCCCGCCTTTTCCCTGAAGTCCTTCTTTGCTTAATCTGTCCTGAAGTTGCTGTCTGAGCATTTGCTGTTGTTTGTAAATTTCATACAACTCACCATTCATATTCTCATTGTCGCCCTCTCCATTTTCATCATCCTTATTGCCGTTATTTCCGTCTTTTCCGTCTTTGCCATCACCCTTTCCTTCACCACTGCCTTCGCCCTGTCCTTTTCCTTCACCCTGGCCCTCGCCGTCTCCTTCACCTTCTCCTTCGCCCTCCCCCTGGCCTTGCTTCCCCTTTTCCATTCCCTTCTTCATTTTCTCTCCCAGACTTTCTTGCTTTTTTATGATGTCGGGAAGCTGAAAACCCTTTCCTTGCCCTTGTCCTTCACCCTGACCCTTACCTTTCCCGGATCCCGACCCTGCACCGGACAATTGCATGGCATTTTGCATGTTTTGAAGTAAATCACTCAATAAAATTGCCAGTTCGTTAGCGCCGGTAACTGTGTATTGCTGATTGGAAATTCCTTGTCGCATCTGATTTTCGGCAAGGCGTTCCAGAGACTTGTCTATGTTGTATTGCACTTCGGTAAGTGATTCGTTTATAGGCGTGCTTATCATAGGTTGTCGGAGCGACAAAGCAAACAAACTATCGTCTATATGCTGAAAATTTTGTTTTAAATCGTTTTGAATGTTGAGCTTCTTTCCAAAAACAGGATTGCCATATTCGGTCTTTTTAAATTCTTCCATTAAATTTTCCTGTTCAAAAGAAAAAACCACCAAATTATCCAAGATCTGCCGCAGCATTTCGACATCTTCTTCAATACTATCCATTTGCCCGGCCTGCATTTGCATCTGCATCTGCTGCCCCATTTGCTTCATCTTTTTTCCTGCCTTTTTCTGGTTTTGAGAGGCCCCCGGGGTATTTTTCTGCTCCAACTTGTCCGTTGCCTTTTGCTGCTCCTCTTCCACTTCCTTCTCGCCCGACTTGTCCTGTGGGATATCCATTGGTTCTTTCAAGCCGTCATTTTCCTTTTTAAGTTCCTCAAGTTCCTTTTGGTATTCCTCAAACTTCTCGTTTAATTCCTCCTGTTTTTCTTTGGTATTTTGATCTTCGGGAGCGTCTGCCAATTTTTCCTGCTCATCACCAAGTTTAAATATTTCCTCGGCCAGTTTTTCAGCTTTTTTGGCAACATAGTACCTCTTTGTTAACTCAAGCAGTTGCTCCAAGTTCTTCTCCTGATTCTTATTCTGTTTGGCAAGATTCTCTAGCTTTTCGGTAAGATCTTCCTTCTTAATCTTTTCCTGTAGTTTTTCGAGTTCATCCAACAGCTTTTCATTTTCTTTCAATCGCTCTTCATTTTCTTCTAAACGATCTTTAAGTTGTTCTTTGAACGTATCATTCTCTTCATTTTCTGGCTGAAAATTTTCCAAATTCTCCTTCAGCTCCTTTGAAAAATTCTTCATCATCTCTTCCTGCTGCTTTTGTCTTTGTATAAAATTCTCCAGCTTCTTTTTATCATTCCAGTTCAGCTCGTTCTTTTCCTTTTGTGTCTTTGAAAGCTCTTCCAGCGTTTTCTCCTGATCCTTCAAATTCTCCAACGACTTGTCTAAGCCTTTGATAGAATTCTCCTGATTCTTTAACTGTTCGTTTTCCTTTTCATCCTGAGTTAATTTTCTGAAGGAATACATCCCCGATTTGCTGGATTTAAATTTATGGATCGCATCGTTGTCAAATACTTCAAAATAGTACTCGTAGGCTACTCCATCGGTTAGCTGAAGCCTCCCCGGAAAGGTATATACAAACTGGTCGAAGTTGGTTTTGGTAAGTGGTAAGGTCTCTGTCTGCTTTTGGGCGTCCTCCCCTTCAGGATAATACACCAAGCGCAGTTTTGTCAGGCCATAATCATCACTCACGCGTCCTAAAAAGAACACCCGCTGACTGTCTGTGCTATCTTGTTTTGATTGTACATCGATCTCGGGATATTCGTCTTTCACTACGCCTAATGTAAACGAAAGGTTTTCGTATTCCTGCAAATTTTTATTTGAAGTAGTAATGGCATAATCCAGTTTGGAGTACACGCTTTTATCCAAAGAAAATTGCTGCGCCTTCGAGGCGAAAGCATAGGCAGTATCCTTTGTTTTTAAATGAACGGCTTCGGTGTTTTTGGTATTCACTCTCCAGGAAACCCGTGTCCCTTCGGGAATTGTCGCATTACCTGTGCTTTTTAAAATTTCATCCCGCTTGCCGGTGTGGTTTGGATAGTTAAGCAACATTTCGAAAGTCACCAGGGACGGTGTTTTCACCACATCTATGGTATAAGCTTTCGAAGTAACCTTATTCCCCTTTAATTGAAACTCAATTTTATCTACAGGTTGTAAAAAGGTATACTCAAAAAGTCCCGGAGCAGTTTGTTGTAAATAGTAGGTTTCGTTGTTGTAACTAATACTCGCATTTTCGGGAACCACTTCTCCTTCCGTGCGCACCTTTAAAGTAAAGTTTTTGTTCTCGATGGCATTTAGATTCTCATTCAACACATGAAAAGAAAACGGAGCAGGAGGTTCATAGGCCGTATCGTAGTTTACAACACGGGTATAGCTGCTTGAAAATATGTCCTTATCGCCTAAAACACTGAACAAAACAAAAATTACCACCGGAATTGCAGCATATTTAAGGTATTTGGCGTTCTTTTTAAAGTTTACAGCGCTTTTAAACTGAATGGGTTGTAATTCGCCTGCTTTCTGATCGATGCTTGCTGCCAGTAATTCGCTTTCTCGTTGATTCTGATTTAGCTGAATTACATTCAGTAGTTTATCACTCACCTGCGGAAAATGATTTCCAATAATCTTTGAAGCTTCTTCGTGTGTGATTCCGGACTGAAGCTTAAACAACCTGGCTAGCGGAATGGCAATAAACCGTATAAATAACCCCGCTTCCACCGCAACAAATGTCCAAAACAAAAAAGCGCGTCCGGTAGGATTCAACCATAAAAAATATTCTACGAGCAACGTGACCAAAAAATACAGTAGCCCAATGGCAAAAAAGAGAATCACCCCCTTGATCAACTCATTGGTGTAGTATTTTTTGATAAATTGTTCCAGCTTTTGCTGAATGATACTAAATGTGCTCATGTAACGATCTTACTTAAAAACAGAACTCCTAAATTACAATAATATTTCGTATCAAAAACTACTCCAAAACCGCTTACAATGAAGGATATAAAATACCTGGCTGCGTTTTCAATTCCCGTAGGCGCTTTAATTGGTTTGTTATTAAGAGGGTGTCGGGTGTTTATTACTCCCATTTTTGTCATTATTCTGTTGTCGCCGGGGTGGTTTTCAATGATGAATAATCGAATTCCTATTGCAATGCGGCCCTAGGATTGTATCTTTGCCCTTTTAAATAGTTTAGTTCAATCATTTAATAAGATTCCCGCCAAGGCGGGAAATAAATATGTCTCAAAAAGTTCGTGTGCGTTTTGCGCCCAGCCCAACCGGGCCTCTACATATTGGCGGAGTTAGAACCGCGCTATTCAACTATTTGTTTGCCAAAAAACACGGAGGCGACTTTGTGCTTCGTATTGAAGATACAGATCAGAATCGATATGTTGAAGGTGCTGAAGAATACATCATTGAAGCCCTTAACTGGCTAAACATCCCCTTTGATGAAGGTCCCGGAAAAGAAAAAGCTTGCGGACCATACCGACAAAGTGAACGTAAAAATTTGTACAAACAATATGCCGACAGACTTATTGATGAAGGCAATGCGTACTATGCCTTTGATACTTCGGAAGAATTGGATTTTCATCGAAAAGACCACGAAGCCAAGGGAAAAACTTTTATCTACAACTGGCATAACCGATTAAAACTGAAAAACTCACTGGCGCTTTCTTCGGAAGAAGTTCAAAAAAAATTAGCTGCCGGTGAAGAATATGTTATAAGATTTAAATCGCCCGAAAACGAAGAATTAAAGTTATTCGATATAATCCGCGGAGAAGTGGTAATTGATACCAATGTATTGGACGACAAGGTCTTATTTAAAAGTGATGGCATGCCTACTTACCATTTGGCAAACATTGTAGATGACCATTTAATGGAGATAACCCATGTGATTCGGGGAGAAGAATGGTTACCCTCTTTGGCTTTACACGTTCTTTTATACCGTGCTTTTGGATGGAATGCGCCTCAGTTTGCGCATTTACCATTAATTATGAAACCTGAAGGAAAGGGCAAGCTCAGTAAACGGGATGGTGATAAAATGGGCTTCCCGGTATTTCCCCTGGAATGGAAAACGGGCGAAGGAGATGTATTTTCAGGATATAGAGAAGATGACTATCTTCCTGAAGCAGTTGTAAATATGCTCGCATTTTTGGGTTGGAATCCCGGAACGGAACAGGAAATATTCAATCTCGAAGAATTATGTACTGCGTTCGAACTGGAACGGGTGCACAAGGCAGGAGCCAAATTCGATCCCGAAAAAACTAAATGGTTTCAGCATCATTACCTTCAGGAAATGGACGAAACTGTATTAACGACTCAATTTTCAACATTACTCAAGGAAAAGAATATCGCCACAACATTGGATCTTTCAAAAATTGTTTCCTTACTCAAGGAAAGAGCCACATTTGTACAGGATATTTGGGAGCAGGGAAGTTTCTTTTTTGAAACTCCAACTTCTTACGACGAAAAAGCTTCAGCCAAGGCATTTAAGTCCGATACTGCGGAATTATTACAGGGCGTGCTCACATTGCTTGATGAGACGGCAGATTTTTCAGAAGCAACCCTTTCAGAAAAAATTAAAGGTTGGATTACGTCTAAAGATATAGGCTTCGGAAAGGTAATGATGCCGTTGCGATTGGCATTGGTGGGTGAAATGAAAGGTCCCGATGTATTTGAGATCGCTTCCTTATTAGGGAAGGAAGAAACAGTTAAACGCGTTCAAAAGGCTATTGATTCCCTATCCTAAAAGTAAATAACCGCGGCAATAACGATGGTCGAACTATGACCGTCAAAATCGTCTTTCTCCAGGTTTTTATCATTCAGGTTTTTCAGCATATTGGTAACACCATACTGATATTGCGCGCTAAGACGAAAGTTCTCTAATCCGGCGGTAAGGCCGCCCATTACGTGAAAGTTGATCTTTGATATATCCTGAATATCTCCCGATCGAAGCGTAGTATACCCGTCTACAATGTAGTTTTCGTATTTGTCATTCTTCAGCTTCATTTTGCCATTTACATTGAGAATGGGTCCAAATTCCAAACTTAAATGATGCTTGACGATATTGTAACTGGCCAGGAAGTTAATTTGTGCTGCTTGAATTGAATAAGGCACATATTGCTCATCGAAAACTCCTGAAATACCTCCCAGATCTCTTGCAAAAATACCGACCTCGGAACCGGAATAATTTATCCCATAAATTAAATCGAAATTGTTTCTAAAAGAGCCTCTAGTTGTAAACCCGGCCATAAAGCCTTCACTTTGTTTTGTGTTGAAATGTGATGTGGTAATATCGAAAAGTGTTAATCCGGCATTGATTCCCAGTCGGTTGTAAGATTCATAATTACGTTGCGAAAAAGTTTGTTGAATAAAAACAATAGAAATAGTAACGAAGAGAATGTTTCTTAGACTCATAAAGTGCTTGGATTGTTAAAAGTAAGGCGGGTAAAAATAGCTTTATTTTTGTATCTTCAACGTAGATATTAACTTAATATTTCAATTTGTATGGGTGGTTTTATAGTTCTTTTGATTCCGGTAGGTATCATTTTATTTTTTCTCTTGTTGTCTTCCTTCTTTACTGTCAAACAGCAAACCGCTGCTTTGGTGGAGAATTTTGGTAAATTCAACAGCATCCGAAACTCCGGGCTGCAGTTTAAAATTCCGGTGATACAACGGATTGCAGGTCGTGTAAATCTAAAAATACAACAGCTGGATGTTTTGGTAGAGACCAAAACCAAAGACGATGTATTTGTACGTCTAAAAATTTCGGTACAATTTCAAGTGATCAAAGAAAAGGTGTACGATGCCTTTTATAAGTTGGAGAGTCCGCACGATCAAATCACTTCTTATGTATTTGATGTGGTAAGAGCCGAAGTTCCAAAAATGAAACTTGATGATGTGTTTGAGCGTAAAGATGATATTGCCATTGCGGTGAAAACTGAATTAAACGAAGCAATGATCAACTACGGCTATGACATCATTAAAACCTTGGTAACCGACATCGATCCCGATGTACAGGTAAAGGCCGCCATGAACCGAATTAACGCCGCAGAGCGTGAAAAAGTAGCTGCCGAATACGAAGCAGAAGCAGAACGAATTAAGATTGTTGCAAAAGCACGTGCCGAAGCCGAAAGCAAGCGATTACAAGGACAGGGTATTGCCGATCAGCGTCGCGAGATTGCACGAGGATTGGAAGAAAGTGTAGATGTATTAAACAATGTGGGTATCAACTCTCAGGAGGCTTCGGCTTTGATTGTTGTTACACAACATTACGATACACTTCAGTCTATTGGAGAGGCAACCAACACCAATCTTATCCTCTTACCAAATTCGCCTCAGGCGGGTAGTAATATGTTAAATGATATGATTGCTTCTTTTGTTGCAAGTAACCAAATTGGAGAGCAGATGAAAAAGGAAAATATAGCCAAAGGGATTACAAAACAAAAAAGAACCCCTCCACCGCCAAGAGCCAAAGAGGGTGAAGACCTGAATTATTAAATGAAAAAAGCCCCGCAAAATTGCGGGGCTTTTTGTTTTATTTGGTGAATTTCTTTATCAGTCGGGAAATTCCAAATCCAATTAAAGGATTGAGTAATTTAAATATTACTGCACTTGTGGCGAACCCTCCTAATAAACCGGTTACCAGATTTCCGGGAGATAGACTCTCCTTCGTCTCATTAAGGCATAGTTTTAACTCTTCCGTGTCTATCTGAGATTGAATTTTAAGCAGTTTCAAATCGTGATTTACCGCTTCAAAAGTATCGTATCTTCTCATTCTTCTTCGGTTTTAGGTAATTCTCTGTTCGCAATTCGAGTGGAAACATCCGGTTCGGGATCATCGTCGTTATCGAAAAACATATCGGAAAACTTCAGTAATAAAATCTTCTGAAGTGGTTTTTTTGCAAAAATTATAAATCCAATGATAATCAGAATATAAAAACCTCCCACAATGAAGTAGCCCGCATATTTACTTTCCAATACATCCCCAATCCAGAGCGCGGCTCCCATAGAAAAAAACAAGAGCACAAGTAATAATACAATTCCTATAATTAAAAAGTTAACCAAAGAAATTGCTCCTTTGGTAACTGTTTTAAATATACGGAGCTTGTAATACTCTGTAGTGTTCTTTAAATATTCTTGTGCCTTAACCCCCGATTTTTCAAGGTTTTCGGAAAGCGCCTTGAAAGCCATTTTAGACTGTAGCTTTTTTGGCTATCGTTTTAGCCTTATTCAAGGTGTTGTCTCGTTGCAATTTTGCGTTTTGTTTTCTTAGAGCTTCTAACTTATCTTCCATTGCCAACAATATATCATCGGCCTTGTAGCTAGCTGAAGACAAGGTGTCTTCCAGCTTTTCGTTAAAAGATAAGCGAGCTTGTTGTGCCTTGGCGCTCAATTGACTTCCGGTTTCTTTTATTTGTTTCTGAAGTCTCTTTTGAGTCTTTTTAGCTTCTTTCCCAATCTTTTCTCTAGTCTTTGAGCCTTTATCGGGTGCATATAAAATTCCTATTCCAGCTCCAATAGCTGCTCCTGTTAATAATGCGATTAGGGTTTGTCCTGTATTAGATGCCATGATTGTTGTATTTATTAGTTATTAAAATGTTCTCTAACAAATGTATGTTTAATCGCTATCAATCGTTGTTAATAAGCGGTTAATAGTTGATTTCCAAAGCATAATATTCTCTTAAAACGAGTTAAATTGTATTAAAATATCATAAAACCATGTGTACAAAACAAAAAAAGGAGCCGCATCGGGCTCCCTTTAAACTTTTATCAATTACGGTTGTCAATTCAATTTCGCCCAGGAATCACGAAGCGGAACCGTGCGATTAAACACAATTTTATCTGCGCTGCTGTCTCGGTCTGTTACAAAATAGCCCAGACGCTGGAATTGAAATCTATCACCGGGATTTGTATCCTTCAGACTCGGTTCGGCATAGGCGGTAATCACATCCAAAGAAGTTGGATTTAAGAACTCCATAAAATCCTTGTCTTTATGAGCGTCGGGCTCAGGATCGGTAAACAATCTGTCGTACAAACGCACTTCAACAGGAATAGCGTGTGGAACAGAAACCCAATGTAGCGTCCCTTTCACTTTCCGAAGAGAAGCTTCAGAACCACTTCCGCTTCGGCTATCGGGATCGTAAGTACAATGTATTTCAGTGATATTTCCGGCAGCATCCTTTACAACACTTTCTCCTTTAATAATATAAGCGTTCTTTAGCCGAACTTCCTTGTCTAATGTTAGTCTGAAAAACTTCCTGTTTGCTTCTTCCTGAAAATCCTCTCTTTCAATATACAATTCGCGTGAAAAAGGGACCTTTCTGCTGCCTGCACTTTCGTCCTCCTGATTGTTTTCGGCTTCGAGCCATTCGGTTTCTCCTTCGGGATAATTAGTGATCACCAATTTTACAGGATCCAGAACTGTCATCACACGAGGTGCGATTTGATTTAGATCTTCACGAATACAAAACTCTAATAGCGCTACATCAATTACATTGTCCCGTTTGGCCACTCCAACAGTTTCAACAAACTTTTTAATGGCGTTTGGAGTGTATCCTCTTCGCCGTAAACCCGAAATAGTTGGCATACGCGGATCGTCCCACCCAGTTACAACACCTTCTTCCACCAATTTTAGCAACTTGCGTTTACTCATAATGGTATAGCTAAGGTTCAAGCGCGCAAATTCGCGTTGCTTAGGTCGTAACTTCTTTGTGTCTATCACTTGATCCAAAAACCAATCGTACAGCTCTCTGTGGGGCTTAAATTCGAGCGAGCACAACGAATGAGAAACCTGCTCTATATAATCACTTTCACCATGTGTCCAGTCGTACATTGGGTAAATACACCAATCATTGGAGGTTCGGTGGTGAGATTTTTTAAGAATGCGATACATCAAAGGATCGCGCATCAACATATTGGGATGCTTCATGTCTATCTTGGCACGAAGCACATGACTGCCTTCCTCAAACTCACCATCTTTCATGCGTTTGAACAAGTCTAAATTTTCTTCAACACTTCTGTTTCTGTAAGGTCCATCAATGCCGGGTTGTGTGGGTGTTCCTTTTTGTTGCGCCATTGCTTCACTGGATTGTGAATCTACATAGGCTTTCCCTTCTTTAATAAGTGCAACAGCCCAGTCGTATAATTGCTGAAAGTAATCTGAAGAATACAATTCGTTCTCCCATTGGTAGCCAAGCCAGGTAATATCTTCTTTTATGGCATCTACATATTCCTGCTCTTCTTTTGCGGGATTGGTATCATCGAAGCGCAAATTAACCGGGGCATTGTATTTTTCACCCAGACCGAAACTAATGCCTATTGCCTTGGTGTGTCCTATATGAAGATAGCCATTGGGTTCGGGAGGAAAACGAAAGCGTAATGCATCCGGATTCATGCCGTTTTTTAAATCGTCTTCTATAATATGCTCAATAAAATTGAGGGATTCCTTTTCTTCTGACATCTTTTTATTCTGAAGCAATTAAAACTAAATTTCTAAGATCCCGCACTGTATGCGGGATTAAAAGTATCTTTGCAAAAATAGTTGAAATGAGTACAATACGGTTAAAAAATATTAAAATATACGCCTTCCACGGTTGTTTGGTAGAGGAAGGAAAAATTGGTTCGGAATATCTTGTAAATCTTACCGTGCATGCCGATCTTTCTAAAGCTGCTTCCTCCGATCATCTGAGTGATACCGTTGATTATGTACATCTTCAAAAAATTGTAAAGCAGGAAATGGCAGTACGCTCCAAATTACTGGAGCATGTTGGCCAGCGAATAATCGACACTATTTTTGAGCAAATTGCATTGGTAAATAAAGCAAAAGTAACCGTGGCTAAAGTAAATCCGCCTATTGGTGGCGATGTAGCCGAAGTGAGTGTGACGATGAAATCCTCTCGTGAATAATAATTTTATACGAGTTTTTATTTAAATTTATTTACATTTGCCCTCGTAATTAAGGCATCATGGCCGAGTGGCTAGGCAGAGGTCTGCAAAACCTTCTACAGCGGTTCGAATCCGCTTGATGCCTCAAAAATCCTTCAGTGAAAATTGGAGGATTTTTTTATTTAGTATGGAGGAGGAATCACATCTTCAATAGTACTTCCCTGACCCGGTATTCGCTCCAGACCTGCTTGCACCTCACTGGGGAAAACCCCCTGTAACAGTAACAACACACCGAAGCCAATAATTAAAATACTAACCCATTTTTTTGTTTTAAAAATAAAACGAGGAGTCATCTTGCTCTTCAGTTTTTTAGCCAATGAAATTTTAAGTAGATCGGTTAAAAAGAAGGTGATTAACACCGTACTCAGAAAAAGAAAAACACCATTGTCTGAAGTTGTCAAGGCGTTCGCCATGATAATGGTGCCAATCCACCCTGCCAGTACTCCAAAATTGACAAAATTGAGGAGAAACCCTTTTAAAAACAGCCCGCTTAAATTCTTTTTCACCTTAACAGCATAGTGTTCTCGGGCAATTTTAATAAAAGATTTTGCGGTTCGTATATAGGAAATTATTCCGTAGGCGATTAAAACCGCTCCTCCGAAAATAAGAAGTCCGGGGTCGTCTTTTACTTTTTCCAAAATTTTACTGGTACTGAAAAATGCTAATAGAATAAAGAGAATATCTGCAAAAATAGCGCCTAAATCGAAGAAGATGGCCGCCTTTAATCCTTTGGTAATACTGGTTTCAATAAGTGTAAAAAAAACAGGTCCTACCGCAAATGCCAGCAGAAACCCATAAAATGCAGCGTACCATAAACCGTCAAACATAGTGAGGTAAAAGTACAAATAATTTTAGCCTTTGCGCTTCGGTTGGTATTCATTTCCATGCCCCAGCATGGTAAAATCTAAATGCTTCTTTACTAAATCGGCGTTTTTTACTTTCACATATACTTCGTCGCCAAGCTGATAGGCATTCTTTGTGCGCTGCCCCACAGCTGCATATTCCTCCTTGTCGAAGATATAATGATCATCTCTTAAATCTTGGAGACGTACCATTCCTTCACATTTGTTGGAAATTATTTCAACATACACACCCCAATCGGTTACTCCTGAAATTACTCCAAGAAACTCCTGATCCTGATGGTCCTGCATGTACTTTACCTGCATATACTTGATGCTGTCGCGCTCGGCATTGGCGGCAAGGTTTTCCATATCACTGGAATGACTGCAATTCTCTTCGTATTTTTCTGCTTTAGCCGAATCCTTTCCGTCCAAATAGCGTTGCAACAGTCTGTGAACCATTACATCGGGATATCGTCTAATAGGTGAAGTAAAGTGCGTATAATAGTCGAAAGCCAAACCGTAGTGACCAATATTATTGGTGGTATATACTGCCTTACTCATGGAGCGAATGGCTAGTGTGTCTACTAAATTTTGCTCTTTCTTTCCCTGAACATCACTCAACAATTTGTTCAAAGAAGCAGCTGTAGAGTTCTTGTCTTTGGTGTTTAGTTTATAACCGAAACGTTTAATGATGTTTTCGAGTGCTGCAATTTTTTCATCATCCGGTTCGTCGTGTACTCTGTAGACAAAGGTTTTCTTCGGATTTTGCTTTCCTATAAATTCGGCCACACTTCTGTTTGCCAGAAGCATAAACTCTTCAATAAGTTTATTCGCATCCTTGCTTTCTTTGAAATAGACGCCTTCAGGATTGTTCTTCTCGTCCAGTATAAATTTCACTTCTACCTTATCGAAAGAAATAGCCCCTTGTCGCATTCTGTTTGTCCGAAGAATTTTCGCGAGACGGTCCATTTCCAAAATAGCATCTGCTATTTCTTTTTTTACTGAATAGCTTTTTCCTGTTATAGAAATTTCTGAAGGAATTTGATGCGTTGCGTCTTTAGGATTTTCAATCACATGTTGTGCTTCTTCATAAGCAAAACGAGCATCGCTATAGGTTACCGTTCTCCCAAACCATTTTTTAAGCACTTCAGCTTTCGAATTCATTTCAAAAACTGCAGAAAAGGTATATTTTTCTTCATTGGGGCGTAAGGAACACGCTCCGTTTGAAAGAATTTCAGGAAGCATTGGCACTACTCTATCTACCAAATACACAGAAGTTGCACGTTCGTAAGCTTCGTCGTCCAGGACAGTTCCTGTTTGTAAATAATGTGATACATCGGCAATATGAATCCCTATTTCGTAATTTCCGTTTTCCAATTTTGTAAAAGACAAGGCGTCATCAAAATCCTTAGCATCTTTAGGATCGATAGTAAAAGTGAGATCCTTCCGCATATCGCGGCGCTTTTTAATTTCTTCAGGGTGAATTTTTGTATCCAACTGATTGGCAAAAGCTTCAACTTCAGGTGGAAATTCGTATGGCAATCCGTACTGAGCTAAAATGGAATGAATTTCGGTGTTGTGTTCCCCGGGCATTCCCAGCACTTTCAGCACTCTTCCGTAGGGAGAATCGGCTTTTTCCGGCCAATCTTCCATAGCGACCAATACTTTCTCACCGTTTTTAGCATTTCCAATATTTGCCTTCGGCACAAAAATATCGGTGTACATTTTATAATCGGTTACTTCCACAAAGGCGAAGTTTTCCAATACCTGGATAGTCCCTACAAATTCCGTTCGTTTACGTTGTATAATTTTGGTGATCTCTCCTTCGATCTTTCCGCCGCGTTTGCGCTTAAAAACATAAACTTCAACGATGTCACCCTGTAAAGCTTTATTAAGGTTCTTGTTTTTTACCAGGATATCATCTTCCATATCTTCTACAATAATATAGCCCTGCCCTCTTCCGGCAATATCTACTCTTCCTGTATAATAGTTTTGTGAAGGAGTAATAATATATTTACCTCTTTCTACTTCCTGAATCGTTCCGTTACCCTGTAAATCTTTTAGTTTTTTAATAATTTGATTCCTGCTGCTAGCATCGTCAACACCAAGCTTGGCGGCAATTTGTTTGTAATTAATAGGATTGGAATGATCTTTTCTTAGAATGCCTAAAATACTTTCGGTAAGTCCTTCAATTTTTTGCTTTCTTCTTTTCTTTTTATTCTGAGGCATATTTATTTTTTAATGAATGTAAAAGTACGGTTTCTAAGTCAATAGCCTTCTCTTATTAATAAAGATTTAGTACCTTGGTAAGACTTCAGAAGGCAACTCATGGAAAATTTTAAAACCATAGCCATTTTTACCTATCAGAGCGAATACGCAGTACTACGGCTTTTATTAGAACAGGCGGAAATTCGACATGTTTTTTTAAATGAGACAATGCTTAGTGTATTACCTTTTCACTCCAATGCGTTTGGAGGAATTAGACTTCAGGTACATCAAAACGATATTGAGGCAGCTAAAAAAATTATTCAGGAACTGGATGGAACTTCCAATATGAGAATCGTTTAATCTTGTTATCAACATCTATTTCATATAAATCATTTTTTCTTTTAAAATTTAAAAATTAAATGATGCTTATTATAGGGTGTTAATAGGTAGCATAACTTTTTAACATTTTCTTTTGAATTCAAGTTATCGCTATTTTTTGATAGCTTATCAACATGTTATAAGTAGTTTTTTGTTCTGAAATACAACGAAATATTACTTTTCATTAACAGTTGTCAACAAGTGAAACTAACCCTAATCTTTTTATAAGTTTTATGGAATTTTATGTTCGAAAAATTCACTTTTCGCCTCATAAGATTGCAACAAGTAAACAGAAATAAAATCGTCTTGTATACATTTAAGATTGTATTGTAAAATCAATTGGATAACACAACTTTTTTTATAGAATTTCTATCAACAAATATCAACAGTGTTGTTAACTTTATAATTACCTAAACATTAATAAATAGTAAACTCACACATTTGCAATATCTTTGTAAAAATACTGAATCATGAAAATAGCAATAGGAAACGATCACGCCGGAACCGATTATAAAAATGCTGTTGTAACCTACTTAAAAAAGGAAGGCTATCAAGTCACAAATTACGGAACCGATACCAACGAAAGTGTAGATTACCCGGATTTTGTACATCCCGTAGCAGATGCTGTTGAAAACAACAAAGCCGATTTCGGCATTATAATCTGCGGAAGTGGAAACGGTGCTAATATGACCGCAAATAAACACCAGAAAGTGCGTTCTGCACTCTGCTGGACCAAAGAAATAACAGAACTGGCAAGACAGCACAACGATGCTAATATTTTGAGTATTCCTGCCAGATTTACAAGCGAGCCACAAGCTGTGGAAATGGTTAAAACATTTTTGAAAACCGAATTTGAAGGCGGCCGCCATCAGAAAAGGGTAGAGAAAATAGCTTGTTCATAACCCCTTAAAATGGCACACAATCACTCTCACCATCACACTCACAACGATGTAAAGGGGAGGAATCTGCTTATTTCCATCGTTCTAAATATTCTTATAACTGTTGCTCAAGTTATAGGAGGTTTAATTTCAGGTAGCTTGTCACTTTTAAGTGATGCGCTGCATAATTTTAGCGATGTAATTTCTTTGGTCGTAAGCTATATAGCCGACAAATTTTCTAAAAAGGCTGCTTCTGTCGATAAGACCTTCGGATATAAACGCGCCGAAATCATTGCAGCCTTTGTCAACGCATTGTCGCTTTTAATTGTAGCGGCTTATCTTATTTATGAGGCAATCCTTCGGTTTTTAAATCCTACAACCATAGAAAGCGGCATTGTAATCTGGTTGGCACTTTTAGGGATTGTCGCAAATGGCGCCAGTGTTTTATTGCTTCGGAAAGATTCTAAGGAAAACATGAATATGCGATCGGCCTATTTGCATCTTTTTACCGATATGTCTGCTTCGGTGGCAGTGTTGGTCGGAGGTCTGTTAATGAAATACTACGGATGGTTTTGGGTAGACAGCGTACTTACTGTATTAATTGCAGTATATTTAATTTTTATGGGCTATGATTTACTGAAAAGCTCTTTTAAAGTATTGATGCTTTTCACCCCTGACGATATTAAACTTGAAAAGATAAGCAAAGCAATCTCTAACTTTTCGGAAGTAAAAAACATACATCATATGCACGCCTGGCAACTCAATGAAAAAGAAATACATTTGGAAGCACATATCGAGTTCCATGAAGATATTTCGTTGTCGCAGTTCGATGACATTTCAGAAAAAATAGAGGAATTATTACATCACGACTTTGGTATCAATCACGTGAATTTACAACCCGAATATCAAAAGGACGATCCTAAAGACATCATTATCCAGGACTAATATGGAAATAGCAGTAAAAAAATTTGATGCACTTACCATCTACGAATTGTACGATATATTGCAATTACGCAGTGAAATCTTTGTGGTAGAACAGGATTGTGTGTATCAGGATTTGGATGGAAAGGATGCAAAAGCATTACATGTTTTAGGATGGCACGACGGAAAAATTGTGGCTTATACACGCTGTTTTCCGCCCGGAGTATATTTTGAAGCTGCTTCAATAGGACGTGTAGTTGTAGAGGTGAACCACAGAAAATACGGTTTTGGTCACGACATTATGAAGGCTTCGATAGAAGCTATAGAAAATCATTTCGGAACCAATAGCATAAAACTTTCGGCGCAAACTTATTTGAAACGTTTTTACGAATCACACGGATTTTCAATCATTGGCGAAGAATACCTTGAAGATGGTATTCCGCATATTGCAATGATTACAACTTAATCAGGTTTTTCTGAAGGTTTAAATCGGCCAACATTTCATTGGTAAATTTATAATGCCCACGGCGCGTAATAATTCTAAAACGCTCATTTCGCATACGGGACAGGACGTCTAAAAAGCGCCATTTCGATTTCAGCAAAGTGGGAGTTTGCGACTTGAGACTGATTTCAAAATAATGTTTGACACCGGCCCGTTCGGCTACAATATCAGGAGTTATCAAAATATCGGTGCCTTTTTTTCGATACGACTTAGGGGTTTCATACCCCTCAATATCGGCTTTGATGTTTTCAAATCCCTTGTGCTCTAAATACGTGACAGAATCTTTAATCGCTTCTGTACTTTCTGCTTTATCTACTTGTACCATAACCGGTAAAATACGAAATTTAAATGCAAATATGTGTTAATGAGGCGTTAAGTCTGTGTAGAGCGTACGCTTTTATTGAAAGGAATTCGTAATTGTGACGTAATATTTTCGTCATTAATAGGATCGCAAATGTCTAAGCCATATTGGATTTCCAATCAAGGTAGTTTAAAAATAGAATCCAAGACTACCTAAGAATTCGGTTGTATTTGTTGGTATCGTTTAACAATGAGACGGCTTCTAAAATTTCAGGATTGTGAGTTACCTGATAGTCGTATAAACCTTCTCGGTAGAAGTAGCGCTTCAAAATTTCGTCACTCAATAACGATTTAATTTCGGCCTTTTTTGCCACAACCGCCTTGTCTTTTGCCACGTCTATGGCTGCCATTAATTGGTTGTAACTCGAACCAATTTCAGTCTGAAGATCATCATCTTCGGCACGGCGCAAAGCTTTGGCAAATTCCTTTTCTGTTTCTGTTTCGTAGTTGAAGTTATTCTGCTTCAGAAAGCGTAAAAAGTCCTGAAAATCGGTTTCAGAAAAGCTAAAATTCTTCGAATCGGTCATTTGATGGCTGTAATAATACTGCGTGGCATAGTTAAATATCACGTTGTCTTTTAATAAGGCCGTTGTAATTGGGCTAAAGACAGCTGTTTCCACTTCAATATCGGGTAAAATTCCTCCTCCGTCATAAACTGTTCGGCCACCTTTGGTTTTAAACTGATTGTATTTTTTTGCATCTACACGAATTGGATCACCGTTTTCGTCTCTATTCCAGTAATCCAACGCCTGTATACATCGTCCGCTGGGAGTATAATAACGGGAAATAGTAACTTTTAACTGAGTTCCATAAGTTAACTTTTTAGGACGTTGCACCAACCCCTTCCCGAAACTTCGCGCGCCAACAATTACGGCACGATCCAGATCTTGTAATCCACCCGAAACAATTTCACTTGCTGAGGCGCTTCGGCCGTTTACCAATACCACCAACGGAATTTCCGTATCAACCGGATCTTTGGTGGTTTTATAGGTTTTGTTGTACTTCTCAATCACCGATTTGGTGGTGGTAATCACCTCTCCTTTCGGAACAAAAAGATTAACAATATTAATCGCTTCAGTCAGCAATCCGCCGGGATTTCCTCGTAAATCGAGGATGATTTTCTTAGCCCCTTGTGATTTTAAATCTTCTAACGCCCCTTTGGTTTCCATAGTTGTTTTTCTGTTAAAGGAAGAAAGCACAATGTAGCCAATGTCGTTATTTAGTAATTTGAAATAGGGCACCGCCTTAACATCGACCGCAGAACGCGTGATGGTTGTGGTATTCGATTTCCCCTGACGCAAATAAGTAACTTCAACTTGTGAGTTGGGAGCGCCTTTTAACAATTCTCCTGCATCGTCTTCAACATCGGAAATATTGACCGTTCCAATTTTAATAATCTCATCCCCTGCCTTGAGTCCGGCCTTGTCTGCGGGATAATCTTTATAAGGTTCAACAATGATTATTTTATCTTTTTCAGATCGAGCCGTAGCGCCAATTCCGGTATATGCTCCCGAATTATTGATATACGCATCTTCTACTGCCTGTTCGTTCCAATACACGGTATAGGGATCCAGATCTTCAAGCATTCCCTTGATGGCCTTGTCCATTAAAATTGCCGGAGTCACTTCATCTACATAATTCATGTTCAGCTCCTTGAAGAGCGTTGTAAATATTTCTATTTGCTTGGCAATTTCAAAGAAATCACTTTTAAAACTCGCCGCGGAGAATAAAATTCCGAGTGCGATTAAGGGAACGATAATTTTCTTTTTCATAATCTATTTCTTTTTACGTCTTCTTATAATCCAACGTATTACTAAAATGGCGATTCCTATAAGTAAAAACAACGGCCACAGATATAATAAGCCAAGGAAAAATACCGAAATTCCATCCCAACCGCCTTGGAAAGCATTTTTCATTTTTTGTCCGTAGGACTGTGTAATACCTGTTTCTGAAGTAATTTTATAAAATTCGATGGTCACGGTGCTCATCGAGACGCGATTCTGTAAAAACTGAAGCCTACCTTGCTTAGCTTCAATTTCTTCCCGAATATTTGACAATTCCCGCTCAATTTCGAGCATGTCTTTCACGCTTTTCGCCTGACTTAACAGCTCGAGATAGCGTTTTTCAAGTTCTCGTTTGGCTTTGAGCCGGGCTTCCAGGTCTACAAACTCTTCGGAGACGTCTTGTTGTGAGATTTCACGCTGATCGAAGTAATCAACTCCTTCGGAAACGCCGGCAATAAAATTATGAAAGCTTTCGGTAGGAACTCGCACTGTAAGATTTCGGAATAAGCGGTTATAGCCCTTTCCGCTGTTGTCGTTTTGTACAGTCCCTTTGTATTGCTGCGCCAGTTGAAGAATTTTTTGGTGTGTTTCTTCGGGCTTTTGTGTTTCAAAAACCAAATTAGCTGTCTTAATGATTTTTTGCTCCTGAATTTCAGTGCTTTCCGAGCCATCTATCGATTGTAAAACCCCATCCATACTAGCCATTTCAGGCTCCAACTTATAACCGGCCATTTCTTCATCGGCCACCATTACTCCATTATCGGATGCAGGTCCGCCACAGGCTAAAAAAAACAAAAAAAGTATACTGCTAAATAGTTTCATTTGCTAAAAGTTTAAGCAGAAATCGCATGGAAGCCTCCAAAGTGACGTACTGCGGTTTGTCCTTACTAATATATAAAAATAACAACGCAAATTTTGGGCCGTTATTAGCGCGCAACACCTCTTTTTGAAGGCGATACGTTTCCCGAAGCTGCCTTTTTATACGATTTCTAGTCACGGCACTTTTAAAATTTCGCTTTGGAACTGCAAAAGCAGCCTGGAAAGTTTCCAGATTTTCAAGCGGAAGATAAAACACTTTTACTGGAAATTTGGTCAACGATTTACCCTCCAAAAACAAGGCTTCGATTGTTTTGCGGCTTTTTAATTTTTCGTGTTTCGGTAACCGGAAATTCATAGTATAAAAGTACAATAATACTTCATAAAAAAACCCGCCTGGTAGCAGCGGGTTCTTCAGCATTAGAAATGCAATTAGTTTAATCCGTAGCCGTTATTCTCCGGATTGATATCCGCCATACGCATTGTCGCGTCTATCATCATGGTTTTTACCTTTTTTCCTGAAGGAATTTCAAAAGAATAGGTGGGATATGCCCAGGCCCAATCTTTCAAGACAGTGCGCTTCCAGTCCGGAAAAGGATTTGGTTTTTCGGCACGTGCCATTTGCAACGGAATGTAAAACGACTCCTGAGTTCCGTCTTCGTATTGTACATACAAATCGATAGGCATAGGCATCAAACCAACTCGCTCCAGTGTAACGGTTGTTTTTCCATCTGTGTCAGACACACTTTTAATTCCGTAATCGATCGTATTAGTTGTTAGCGTCCAATCTGTTAGATACCAATCGAGCTCGAAGCCCGAAACTTTTTCGGCTACCCGAATAAAATCGTTGGGAGTAGGATGTTTAAATTTCCACTCGCTAAAGTAACGCTTCAATGTTTTCTGTAAATTTTCTTCCCCAATTACATAACCCAACTGCGCCAGAAAAACGGCTCCTTTGCTATAAGCAGAGATACCATAGCCACGATTGCTGTCGTATCGGTCGGCGTGCGTGCTTTGCGGCTGCTCTTTGCCGCTTTTAGCTAAAAATGTATAACCCCGATAAGAACCGGCATGCGGATTGGGATCGTTTTCTTTCATCACCACATTCATGGCTTCTCCTGAAATATAAGAGGTAAACCCTTCATCCATCCATTCGTGTTTGCTCTCATTGGTCGCCAACAAAAACTGAAACCAGGTATGTGCCAATTCGTGTGCGGTAACTCCTACCAGACTTTCGAACTTACGCTCTCCTGTAATAAGGGTACACATTGCATATTCCATACCGCCGTCACCCCCTTGAATCACCGAATATTGTTTGTAAGGGTAAGGCCCAAGATGCTTGTTGAAATATTCCATCAACTCGGCCGTTTTTGGCTGTAAATTCTTCCAGTTTTCAATAATTTCAGGCTTGTTTTTATAGAAAAAGTGTAAGTCTACTCCGTTTGGTCCTTTGTAAACATCGTGAATATAGTTGTTGTCTGCAGCCCAGGTAAAATCGTGTACATTGGGCGCTACAAAGTGCCATGTGTATTTTCCTTTTACAGGCTTCATGGTTTTTTGACCGGGTTCCTGATACCCGTGACCAATTTCTGCCGGATTTTGAAGGTAGCCGGAACCACCAATTGTATAATCCGAATTAATTGTAATTCTTACATCGTAATCTCCCCAAACTCCGTGAAATTCTCTCGCGATATACGGATCGGCATGCCATCCTTCAAAATCATATTCTGCCAGTTTCGGGTACCATTGCGTCATTGAAAGAGCGATGCCCTCTTCGTTATTGCGCCCGCTTCTTCTAACTTGTAAAGGAACCTGTGCGTCCCAATCCATATGAAACGAGGTGCTTTTTCCGGGCAAGATTGATGTATTCAAGGTAACTTCAAGGATGGTTCCAACCACTTCATATTTTACGGGCTTCCCATCCTGAGTTAACAAGGTGGGTTTTATATAGCCTATTTCTGACGGTGTTAACTTTGAAATTTTGTCTGCCACTCTATCGTCGGCATCAGAAATAGTCTGTGATCGCACATCCATTTCACTTCCGGGCTGAAAGGCATTAAAATGCAGATGATAAAATACCCTGTTTAAGGTATCGGGAGAATTATTGGTATACACCAAATCCTGTTTTCCTTTATATTGATAGGTTTTAACATCCATGTCGATTTCCATTTTGTAATCGACCTTTTGTTGCCAGTAACCGGTTGTATTTTGTCCCACTGCAGTGGCAACCAGTAGTAGTGTGAATATGCTTGCTAGAACTCTATTCATTATTTGGAAATTTTATCGGCCATAATCAAGGCGTTATATAAATTCACCATTTTTCCGCTTTTTGAAACTGCAGTAAAATTATCGGTGTTCGAAGGATCTCCTCCTAAGACTACAGGTGTTTTTGAAGATAACCCGCTATCCATTAAAATTTGTTTTACTTGTTTTGCTGAAAGAGAAGGGTAATACGATCTAATCATCGCAGCCACACCGGCCACCGCAGGAGCAGCCATCGAAGTCCCCTGAAGGTATTCGTAGGTATTTAAAGGGGTAGTCGACCAGATTTTTACACCGGGTCCGAAAACATCCACGTTCGATTTTCCGTAATTTGAAAAATCTGCAACCATCTCCCCGCCGTATTTGTAGTTAAGCGCTCCAATGGTAATAAAGGTGTCTCCCATTTCGGCCTCAACGCCTTCTTGGTCGTTTGGATAAACCTGAATGGTGTCCAGATTGAAACCTTCATTTCCGGCTGCATTTACAATTAAAACGTCCTTCTCTGAAGCGTACTTAATAGCATCCCATACCCACTGCGGATGCGGAGAATAGTACTTTCCGAAGCTAGTGTTGATCACTTTTGCACCGTTGTCAACCGCATAGCGAATGGCCAAGGCGATATCTTTGTCGTATTCGTCACCATCAGGGACAGCACGAACCACCATAATTTCTACATTGTTTGCAACACCGTTCATTCCTATTCCATTGTTACGTTCTGCAGCGATAATTCCCGCCACGTGAGTACCGTGTCGAGCATCTGCTTTTTTAGGGTCCGGACCGTCAACATCTCCGTTGCCATAGAATTTATCGTTGATATCGTCGGGATTATCACCCAAGACCGTTCTGAAATCTTTCTGAAGGTTAAAATGCGTATCCAGTCTTCCACCGAAATATTCGATGCCTTCCGTAAGTTGTTTTATTACTTCAGGAACAGTGTCGCCAAAATTGAGCATTTGGGTGAGCATTCCAATGTGTTGTTGTTCTTCGGAAGTAGGATTTTGAATCGCTGCAAGTTCTTGCTTGGTATATTTTTCTTTTCCTAATTTTTTTGAAATTGAAGCGTGAGCCGGTTTTACCTGAGACAATATTTGCTCATACTGTGCTTTAGAGCCCAAAGCTTCTTGATACTCTTTTTCATATTCGGCCTTTGCTTTTTGGTACAAAGCAAATTCGGCACGGTCTGCTGCGCTTACTGAAGCATCATTCTTTCCTTCAAATTTAGGAGCCAATTTTTTCAAATAGCGAACGTATTCCATGTTTTCAGCAACAATATCTCCCAGAAAATTCCATCCGTGTACATCGTCCACATAGCCGTTATTATCATCATCTTTCCCGTTACCGGCAATCTCTCCCTTATTTACCCATATTACATTTTTCAAGTCCTCATGTTCAATATCGATACCGCTATCAATCACACCCACAATTACTTTTTGACCTTTTCTGTTGGCGACAATTTGTGAATAGGCCTTATTTACACTCATCCCGGGAATTGTATCCGTCAACAAGTCTAAGGCGCTCCATTCTTTATATTGAACTTCGGTAAGATCGGTCGTTTTGAGCGGAAGGGTATCCACATTTTCAATTGGGGTAGAAACCATTGGTGCCACGCTGCTCCCGCAGCCGGTGAGCATTGCGGCCGATACAGCAGCAAGGAGGGTCGTTTTTAAAATTTTCATCGAAGTATAATTAATTAAAAAGTTCATTAAAAGTAAAAACCGAATCTAGACGAATGCCTTTCTCGGTATGTTTTACGGTTATAATCTGGTTGTGAGCATCGTGCTCTAAAAATAGGTAATAGTTATGGTCTGCCGCCGCAGTTAAAAATTTTTCTTTTTCAGGAAGTGTGAGCAAAGGTCGGGTGTCGTAACCCATTACAAAAGGAATGGGCAAATGACCTGCAGTAGGCAGCAAATCGGCCATAAAGACAATTGTTTTTCCTTCGTATTCGATATGGGGAATCATTTGCTTTTCGGTATGTCCATCGGCAAAAAATATCCCGAAATCCAACTCCTTTGCCTCACTAAAATCTGTAATCGGGTTCGCGACAAACTTAAGTTGGCCGCTATCTTGCATGGGAAGAATATTTTCTTCCAAAAACGAAGCTTTTTCGCGACGGTTAGGCTGTGTGGCCCATTTCCAATGGCGTTCATTGCTCCAGAACGTTGCGTTTTTAAAGGCAGGTTCATATCCGGTTTTATCTTTGTTCCATTGAACACTTCCGCCGCAATGGTCAAAATGCAAATGAGTCATAAAAACGTCGGTGATATCATCCCGGTGAAATCCTAGTTTTTTCAAAGAATTATCTAAGGTAAAATCTCCCCAGGGATAGTAGTAGCCGTAAAATTTATCACTCTGTTTATTCCCCATTCCCGTGTCGACAAGTGTTAATCGGTCGCCGTTTTCAATAAGCAAACAGCGTGCCGCTATATCAATCATATTATTGCTATCGGCAGGATTGGTTCTAGACCACAACGATTTAGGAACAACACCAAACATGGCACCACCATCCAATTTAAAATTTCCGGCCTCAATAGGGTATAACCTCATAGAAATACAAAAGTGATGCAAAATACTAAAAGCGTTACACTCTGGTAAAGTTGGAGTTAATTAATTATACTATTTTTAACAAAAACCTGACTTTTATCCTAAATTGCAGGCTAATATTTAGAGGAACTAACACATATGCTCGAACTCGCAGGAATAATAATTTTAGGAATTTTGGCACAATGGGTTGCCTGGAAGTTTAAAATTCCGGCAATTCTCCCCTTAATTCTTATAGGTCTTTTGGTGGGTCCTATTTCAACTTTGATAACCGAGGACGGCTCACAATGGATTCGGCCTATTTGGAATAATGAAAGTGGATTATTTCCGGGAGAGAATTTATTTTATTTTGTGTCTTTGGCTATTGGGATTATACTATTTGAAGGAAGCCTTACACTGAAGCGCGGAGAAATATCGAAGGTGGGCCCGGTAATTGGAAAACTAATCAGTTTAGGCGCCACCATAACCTTTATCGGTGCCGGATTAGCCGCTCATTTTGTTTTCGGACTCAACTGGAGGATATCCTTTTTGTTTGCGGCATTAATTATAGTAACAGGGCCAACCGTTATTACCCCTATTCTTCGAAATATTCCTTTAAAAAAGGATGTTTCGGCAGTATTAAAATGGGAAGGAATTTTAATCGATCCTATTGGTGCCTTGGTAGCGGTTTTAATTTTCGAATTTATAACTATTGGTGGAAATGTAGGATATTCCAAACAGGCATTGCTGGAATTCGGAAAGATATTGCTAATTGGATTTTCCTTTGGAATTACAGGAGGATTTGCTTTATATCAAGCCGTAAAACGTAAAATCATTCCCCATTACCTTTTAAATGTAGTGTCGCTGTCTATTGTCTTAATGGTCTTTGTCTTGAGCGATTTGTTTGCCCATGAGTCGGGCTTGCTTGCCGTTGTGGTTATGGGAATGTACCTTGGCAACAGTGATCTTCCTAGCTTAAAGGAATTACTTTATTTCAAGGAATCTTTAAGCGTATTGTTAATTTCTATATTGTTTATTCTGTTAGCGGCCAATATAAGTCTGGATGATTTGTTGCTGGTGTATAACTGGAAAACAGCGATTTTGTTGGCCATTGTAATATTTGTGCTCAGGCCGTTGAGTGTCTTTGTGAGCACACATGGCTCGACCTTAAAAACGAACGAGAAAGTCTTTATTAGCTGGGTCGGTCCCAGAGGTATCGTAGCGGCTGGGATTGCTTCCTTATTTGGAACCAAACTAGTAATAAGCGGCGAGCCCGGAGCAGAATATATTACCCCTTTGGTTTTTGCGGTGGTGTTAACAACAGTGTTGCTAAACGCAACTACAGCTCGATTTTTTGCAAAAGTTGTTGGAGTATTTTTAAAGACTTCGGAAGGAATTCTTATTGTGGGCGCCTCAAAGGCGTCGCGACTTATAGCAACGTATCTTCAGAAAAACAACCGGCATGTAGTGCTGGTTGATTCCAACCGTCAAAGCATTAGTATGGCCAAAGAACTGGGGCTGGAAGCCATAAATGCAAATATTTATTCCAGTGAATTAGCCGATAATATTGAGCTGAGCGACGTGGGTTATTTACTGGCAATGACCGGGAACGATGAAATTAACAAACACGCAATTAATCGCTTCGGAAAAGAGTTTGGGGAAACGGGAATTTTTAGATTGATGAATTCGGAAGAAGCTATCAATCAGACAAATTTAGATTCGAAAGAGCTGTTTTTAACAACACATAATTATTTGCAACTTACACAGGTGGCGAATAATTTTCCATCGATTCAGGAATTTCCGGTAGATTCTCAGAAGCAATTTTTAAAGCTTATAAATATAATTGAAGGCGATGACAATGCCGCTGCGTTATTTTTGAAACGACCGGATGGATTTTTAGATATAATTGGTAATCCCAATGAGATTGAGGTTACTAAAGACTGTCATTTGGTGTATCTGGGCAAGCCAATGGATTTTGAAGATGTGGTAAATGCAACCCGTGAGGGAAATAAGCCCATCACGAAAAATAATTAAGACGCGATCTCGTTATAACTTCACAAATCAATCTAATGCGGCAGCAGGAACGAATTCTTACCTTTCTTATTCTTTATATAGTGTGTTTTTCCTGTAAAAAGGACGACACTCAAACCTGTATTTCGTGCAGCTCACCCCAAACAGCAACCTTTGAAGTTTGTGACGACGGTAACGGTAACGCTACCGTTAACGGTGAGAATACCGGAACATCCTTCGAGGTGTATGTGGCGGGATTGGAAGCAGCCGGCGCTAACTGCGGAGGAGGTTAAACGTAAAATATTATAAATAAGAAGCCCAGCCTTATTTCTATAAATAAGACCGGGCGTCTTTCTGGCTAAAAATTGGTTAGTTAGGCCGTTTCCATGTATCGTTTAACAACTGAGTCCCATTTTTACCCATAGTAATAATAATGTGGCCATTGCCGCCAACAGCATCAAATTCTTTTCTACCCTTAAAGACATTTGACGGAGTATCGTCTGTAACATGATGACTCTCCTCTACCCAATCGGTGCCGTTTGTGGTTTTCCATGAATCGTTTAATGAATCTACCGTAGTTCCCGTATTAGGATCGATTCCATCTCCTCCAATTAACCACATTGCTTGTCCGTCCTTTTGGACCACCAGAACATGTTCGGTTCTTTCGGTATAAGGAGCCGCTGCTGTTACCAAAGTCCAGTTTATCCCGTCTGTAGATGACCATACGTCATTCATTCTTTGCCCTCCTTGAATGTATCCGCCTGTTAGATAAAATTTGTTATTAAAAATCACGACCTGATGTCCAACTCTAGGCTCAAAACCTGCATCATCGGTTTCTTTAATCCAAGTAATTTTGCCGTCATTATCAGGGACACCATCGGTACTCCACACGTCATTTCGCAGGATTCCTCCGGCACTCCCTCCAATGATATACAATCTGCCGTTAAAAACCACAGCTTGGTGTTGGTGGCGAGGGTCATAATGAGTCCCCATACTCACATTCCCTGTAAACTGCATATTTTCCCAGGTAACACCGTCGGAACTTTTGTGTGCTGTATTTCTATTGCCATTTAGCACCCAAATTTCGTTGTTGAAGACGACGGCTTGATGTTCATCACTTCTCACAAAACCAATTTCAGGGGTATTGCCTTTTACCAATGTCCATGTGTCACCCTCGTCATCGCTACTCCAAACATCGTTGTATTCTCCTCCGGTGTTGTCGTCATTTAATACACTTCCTCCAATAATATAAAGCTTTCCGTTGTAATCGACCATTTGGTGACCAAATCGACCCTGCTGTCCGGGGATAGAATTCGAAGAAACAAGAATGTAATTTCCAGACGAGGAAGAATCTGCTGTTGTAAATTGGAAAATGCTCGAATTTCGAATGTTACCGGCGTCGTCAAGCGCCTGTACATACCAGGCATATACCGTATTTGGGAGTAAAGATCCTACAGGCAATGAGGTATCCGGTAAATTATTACCAATTTGTGTATCTGGAATGTTAATACCCAAAAACACACGGTAACTAATAGGTCTACCTTCGGGATCTGAGGATGCCTCCCAAGTTAATACAGTACTGGAAGGAATATCAATTTCGTTGTCCAATGGCAGTAGGAGGAAAAACTCTTCGGGAGGTAAATTGTCAACTTCTGCGGTAACAAATGAGAAAACGCTGCTGCTGTTTGTACTCCCCCCTGAACTGTTTTTAGATTTCACGTACCACTTGTAGGCAGTACTCGCCAAAAGAGGAGTTGTTAAAGTGTGCGTGTTGGTTGTTAAATTTCCACTATACAATTGCGTTGGTAAAGAGCCGTCCGGAACTTCGTTGGCTTTTTGAATATAGAGATCGTAAGTGATAGTTTCCCCATTAGGACCTGAACTCTCTTGCCATGTAAACGTAGGTGTAAAACTCACTTCGGTTGCGTTATTAGAAACCAACAATAAATTAAAAGAAGAAGGATTCGTCGTTCCTTCTGGTGTGTCTTCTTTGCTGCATGATATTGTTACTATTAAAGAGCATAGGAACAAGATAAATTTTGAGATTTTCATAGTTTTAAATTTTTATGATTTTCTCCAAATGTAACAGCGAATAGTACTCCTCTAATGAGAATGTGATGAATGACAGGAAAAACAACATAAACTACAGAACCATTAAGAAAGATTGTGTTTGAATGTTCTTGAAACAGGTATTTCAACACCTGTTTTAAGTTTCACGGAGGTAGCACTTAAGGACTGAACGGAATTTTTATTAATGATAAATGAGCGATGTATTTGAACAAAATTAGGAGGTAAGTGATCGGCAATTTCTTTCAGTTTATTTCTGTCAATCACTTTTTTGTTTCCCGAATAGAACTCGAGATAATTCCCGTCAGATTTTATATAGTCCAATTCTTTTACATACACTTTCACCTTATTATTTAAGGCAATATATTTTGCCTCGACCTTTTTCACAATGGCAGCTTTTTCAATCTCTATTGTTTTTACTCTTTTTATATATGTACTGAGTTTTCTGCCAAGAAAGAGAGAACTAATTAGAAATAAAATGGAGAGTGTTGCCCACTGCCACCTATTGCTTCTCTGTCGGGACAGCAAAAGTTCGTTTTCCTGATTGGCCTTTTCCAGCCTTAGAATTTCATTGGTCTGTTTTTCGACATTGTACTTTCCGGTTATTTCGGCAATACGTTCGTTTTCCTGAAAGGAAGCAATGGAATCTTTTATTTTTGAAAGTTGTTCGGAATAATTGAACGCATTTTTAAAATCGGATTTGTTCCTGTATCCAATAACAATCATCTCATACATTAAAGCGGTAAGTGACCTTTTTTCAGTAAGAGCAATGGCCCTTTCAAGATTCCTGATGCCTTCTTCATTTCTATTGAGCCGAACCTGTGATTTCCCTAAGATGAAATAAGAGAAGTCTATATTTTCCAGATACCCAATATTGTTTTTTATTTCAATCGCTTTTTTGGCACTTTCAATTGCTTCCTCATACTTTGAATGGTCGATATAATTTTTGCTTAAATCGTGATAAATAACAGCCGCTAATCTTGATTGCGAAGGATTTTCGATGCTTTTTAATGCGTCGTTGCTTATTTTCAGTTTAGTTTCAAAGTCATCTTCTCCTCCTCTTTTAATGTTGTCATGCGTTACAGACATACCATTGTTCTTATCGAGACCGGAATAGTATAGTGATTTGTCATAAAAAAAGTCTGCCTGCGCTATCTCACCTTCGTTTTCATAAATTACTCCAATGTTTAAATAGGTTCTGGCGAGATAGGGATATTCACTTATTTCTTCAAAAATATTAATTGCGCTTAAATAATTCTCGAGTGCCGTATCTCTGTGTTCTTTAAGCGAATTTATGGCCCCCATATTTGCGTAGGTAACACCGAGGTCGAACGGTGATATTTTTGAAGCATTTTCGATGTTAATATTTAATAATCTTTCGGCTTCTGTATACTTTTTTTTACTGATGAGATAAGTGGTCTTTTGCGCCACGGTTTTCCCAATGAGTTTTACGTTGTTAAGCTCTTTAGCTTTTACAAAAGCAATGTTGGAATAATATAAAGCACTGTCCTGATGGGTTTTGTAAAACTGTTGTGCCCTGAAAAGCAAGGAGTCTATCTCAACGGAAGAAGTGTTTTGAGAAAAGCAAGTGGATGTGAGCGTTAAAGCGATGGAAAAAATGCACGATTTCATTTAGAAAAAGATACAAAAAAATCCGAAGCTCTTGTGCTTCGGATTTATATAATTAGTTTGAATAAGGGTAATTAGTCGTTCAACTTAAGTACTGCCATAAAAGCTTCCTGTGGAATTTCAACGTTACCAACCTGTCTCATTCTCTTCTTTCCTTTTTTCTGCTTTTCCAATAGCTTTCGTTTTCGTGAAATATCACCACCGTAACATTTTGCAGTTACATCCTTTCGAAGTGCCTTTACGGTTTCTCTCGAAATAATTTTTGCGCCAATAGCTGCTTGTATTGGAATATCGAACTGTTGCCTCGGAATAAGCTGCCGAAGCTTTTCGCACATTTTCTTTCCTATATCATAGGCATTGTCCTTGTGCAATAAGGCAGAAAGCGCATCGACAATATTTCCGTTTAACAACACATCAACTTTTACAAGTTGTGATGTGCGCATTCCAATAGGCGAATAATCAAAAGAAGCATAGCCTTTCGAAACCGTTTTTAATCGGTCATAGAAATCGAACACAATTTCAGCCAATGGCATATCAAATGAAAGCTCAACACGTTCTGTCGTTAAGTATGTCTGATTTGTAATTTCTCCTCTTTTTTCAATACAAAGGGACATCACTGAACCTACAAAATCGGATTTCGTAATGATGGTAGCTTTTATATAAGGCTCTTCCACTCGATTTAACGAAGAAGGCTCGGGCAAATCGGATGGATTATTGACTAAAACTATAGTATTTGGTTCCCGGTTGGTATATGCATGATACGATACGTTGGGAACGGTGGTAATTACCGTCATATCGAATTCCCTCTCCAATCGCTCCTGAATAATTTCCAGATGCAACATTCCTAAGAAACCACATCGGAAACCAAACCCTAGCGCCATGGAACTTTCGGGAATAAAAACCAACGAAGCATCGTTAAGTTGCAATTTTTCCATGGAGGAACGAAGTTCTTCGTAATCTTCGGTATCTACGGGATAGATTCCTGCAAAAACCATAGGCTTTACATCCTCAAAACCTTCAATCATATTGGTGGTAGGACGTTTTGAATCGGTAATAGTGTCTCCTACCTTTACTTCTTTCGCTTCTTTAATTCCGGTGATGAGGTAACCCACGTCTCCGGTTCTTATAACATCTTTGGGCTGTTGCTTGAGTTTGAGCGTGCCTACTTCATCGGCAAAATAGGATTTGCCGGTTGCCATAAATTTTATGTGTTGTCCTTTTCTAATTTCTCCATTGAGAACCCTAAAATAGGTTTCAACACCTCGAAACGGATTGTAAACCGAATCGAAAATCAAGGCTTGCAAAGATTCCTCGGGATTTCCTTTAGGTGGAGGAACTCGTTCGATAATTGCTTTTAATATTTCTTCAATCCCAATTCCCGTTTTGGCACTCGCAGGGATTACATCTTCATGCTTACAACCCAATAAATCTACAATGTCATCGGTTACCTCTTCCGGGCTTGCCGAAGGAAGATCTACTTTATTAAGTACAGGAATGATTTCCAAATCATTTTCCAGGGCCAAGTATAAATTCGAAATAGTTTGCGCCTGAATACTCTGAGCAGCATCGACAACCAATAATGCCCCTTCACAGGCGGCAATCGACCTGGAAACTTCGTATGAAAAATCTACGTGTCCGGGAGTATCAATTAGGTTTAGTATATAGTGCTCTCCTTCATAAACATAATCCATCTGAATGGCATGACTTTTAATGGTAATACCGCGTTCACGCTCCAAATCCATATTGTCCAGCAACTGATCTTGTTTCTCCCGACTAGTTACTGATCCGGTGGCATCCAACAAACGATCGGCTAAGGTACTCTTCCCGTGATCTATGTGTGCAATGATGCAAAAATTTCTAATATTCTTCATAACAGCGTCCTCGATGCATTTAAGGCTGCAAATATAGCTTAAAAAGCCAGCATTATTTAATTAACTGCACCTGAGACACTAAAAAAATGAATATAGGACAATTCCTATTAAAAAAATAATTGACATCTTTGTATAGGCAGCTTACTGATAACTCTTCTTTTAGCTCCCCGGGAAGAGCACTAATTGAAAACTAACAAACCTTAAACAAAGCTGCTGTCTGAGATGAAAACCTTTCTAACCCTGATACTGCTGTTGTTTTGCGCAACACCCATCTTGGCTCAAACCGCTTCGGTTAAGGGGAAGGTTGTAGACGATAAAAACAATCCTCTGCCACTTGTGACAGTCTTACTTTATACAGAAGGGTCCGGACAGCCTTCAGCAGGAACTTCCACAGATGATGACGGATTATTTTTACTGAATAATCTGGTTGCCGGAAACTATACTCTTGAGTTCAGCTATATTGGTTATCAATCTATTACCAATAGTGTCCTTATTTCTGAAACACTTGACCTGGGCATCATCACACTTGCTGAAGCACCCGAGGCATTGGGCGAAACGGTCGTGGAAGTTAGAAGACCAACTATTCAGAAAGAGCCGGGAAAACTAATTTTTAATGTTGAAAACACCTCTTTATCTACCGGAAACACCTTCGACTTACTCACAAAAACACCCGGTGTTATTGTAATTCAGGATCAGGTGACCATTAAAAGCAAACCCACACTTATATTTATTAACGGAAAAAGAGTCTATCTGTCGGCTACCGAAGCGGCTTCACTTTTAAAAAATGTGGATGCTTCAATTATTAAATCGGTTGAAGTAATAAGCAATCCTTCAGCAAATTACGACGCCGAAGCAGGTGCTGTTCTTAATATTATTACTTCAAGAGCCATTTCGGTTGGGTATAAAGGAGTTATCAACGGACGTTACGAACAGGCAGTCTATCCAAAATATTCCATTGGGACATCGCATTTCTACAAGAATGATTGGGTTAACTTTTATACAGGGTATAGTTTTAATCCGAAGAAAGAATACAAAGACCAATTCGATGAAATCGTCTTTTATGAGCCAAGCGGAGATATAAAATCTATTTGGAATACCGATTTTACCAGAACTACAAAATCGTATGTGCATCAGGGAAATCTTATAGCCGACTTTTCAATTAATGAAAAGAATACGTTAAGCTTCTCATCAAACATATTTGTCTCGCCTAACAAACAATTTACAAATACGGTTGCTGCCGAAATTGCCAATGCACAACAACAATTGGATTCCACGTTCTTGACCAACAGCGATTTGAAAAACAATCAGTACAACCTCGCTTTTACAGGAGAGTATAAAACCATTCTCGATGAAAAAGGTTCCAGTCTAGCCGCAACTGCCAATTACATTTTGTACGACGAAGACCAAAATCAAGATGTAATTACCAACTATTTTTTACCCAACGGAGATTTTATTAGAGAAAGCAGCTTTTTTACAAAATCCTTGCAGCAAAGCAACATACTTACCACAGGATTGGATTTAAACATACCCTTAGAATCTTCAACTATTGACGCAGGGGTTAAATATTCGAATATCGACACCCAAAGCGGGCTCGATTATTTTAACACGGTGAATAACAGCATGCAATTCAATCCCGCTTTATCCGATTCTTTTGACTATGAAGAATCGATTTATGCTGCCTATTTCAACTTTTCGAAAGAATGGACTAAGTGGCAATTCACATTGGGACTACGAACAGAATTTACCAAGGTAAATGGAGACTCACAATCTCTAGGGATTGTAAACACCCAGGAATATCTCGATTGGTTTCCGGCGGGTTCACTGCAATATCATATCAACGACTTTAATTCCATAGGATTGAGTTATGCGAGACATATTCAGCGCCCGAGATACCAGAGTTTAAATCCGTTTAAGTATTTTTTAAATGAAAACAATTTCAATGGAGGGAATCCGAATCTGGTGCCGGCCATCGACGAAAAGATTACATTAAGCTACAGTCATAAAAGCAAATGGTTTTTCGATCTGTATTATCAGCAAACAAAGGACGCATTAAGCTTGTTGCGCTTTCAGGATAATGAGGCGCAAATACTACGTACCGAAGACGCCAATTTAATTAAGGAATTTCAATACAGTCTGGATATAGTACACGTCTCCTCCCTAACTTCCTGGTGGTATATGAGTTTGTATACCTCCGGATTTTATTTTGAAAACGAATTCTACGCCATGGAAAGCGTTGAAGAAACCTATGTTAACAGTACGTATGGGGTGTATGGGCAGATTTATAACGGACTTACAATAACCAAAGACAGAAGTTGGTCCGGAGACATTACCGCAACGTATCTTTCCGATTTTATCTATGCTTCTCACGATTACGGCAATCAGTTTTCGCTGTCTTTTTCTATTCGGAAATCATTTTGGAATAACACCGCCAGTATTACTGCGGGGATAAATGATGTACTGGATACTTATAACGTCCCTGTGGTTTCAAAATACTACAATCAGAATAACAGTTATTTCGCCCAACCCGAATCCAGACTCTACCGGGTAAGCTTTAAATATACCTTCGGAAACGCCAGCCTACGCGACAATAATCGCGATAATAAGCCGGTTGAAACCGAACGTTTGGAGAAGAAAGACCCCTAGTTTCAAGCTAATAGTAGTAAATACATACTAATTTCATTATTTTTGCAGCCTGAATGGCAATGATAGGCAACATAAATGTGGGAGAATTCCCGTTACTCCTCGCTCCTATGGAGGATGTGAGTGATCCACCTTTTAGAGCACTTTGTAAAGAACAAGGCGCCGATGTGGTGTACACCGAGTTTATTTCTTCGGAAGGATTAATTCGTGATGCCGCCAAGAGTGTTATGAAGCTGGATATTTATGAAAAGGAGCGACCGGTAGGGATTCAGATTTTTGGAGCAGTATTGGATTCTATGTTGCAGAGTGTTGAAATTGTGGAAGCCAGCGGCCCCGATATTATTGATATTAACTTTGGCTGTCCGGTAAAGAAAGTGGTTTGTAAAGGCGCCGGAGCAGGAATCTTAAAAGATATCGACTTGATGGTTTCCTTGACCGAAGCCATGGTAAAACACACCAAACTTCCTATTACCGTTAAAACCAGATTGGGCTGGGATCATGATTCCATTAAAATTGTTGAAGTTGCAGAACGTCTTCAGGATGTGGGTTGTCAGGCTATTTCAATTCACGGCCGTACACGGGCTCAAATGTACAAAGGGGAAGCAGATTGGAGACCTATTTCAGAAGTGAAAAACAATCAGCGGATGCATATTCCCATTTTCGGAAACGGAGATGTAGACACTCCCGAAAAAGCGATGGAAATGCGCGACAAGTTTGGACTTGACGGCGCGATGATTGGTCGGGCAAGTATTGGTTATCCCTGGTTTTTTAAAGAAGTAAAGCATTATTTTAAAACCGGAGAACACTGTCCCCCACCTACGATGACGGAACGAGTGGATGCTGCGAAGCGTCACTTACAGATGGCAATCGATTGGAAAGGTGAAAAACTAGGAGTTTTTGAAACCAGACGCCATTACACGAATTATTTTAAAGGAATTCCCGATTTTAAGGAATATAGAATGAAAATGGTCACCAGTGACGATTCGGCTTCGGTATTTGAAGCTTTTGATGAGGTTTTGGAGCTATTTGGAGACTACCAATTTGCTTAAGACAATAGTTTTTCCCGCACTCTTCCCGATGCAATTTTTGAGGCCAGCAAGCCTAAAATTGAAATAGTTGCAAAAACAATCAGAATATTTATGGGCTTCAACTTAACCGGATAAGGGAGTGATGCCGTGATATTGATAAATTCAAACTTTAACTGAGCCGCAACCGCCAACACTCCTAATAATATCCCTACAATTCCACCTAGTGTGGTTAGCAAAGTACCTTGAAAAAAGAAAATCTTTCGGATATCTTTCAGCGTAGCCCCCATATTATAGAGTGTTTTGATATTTTTTCGCTTGTCGAGAATCATCATTATAATAGAACCGATTACGTTGAAAAGCGCAATAATGAGAACCAACGTAAAGATGAGGTAGACCGCAATGTTTTCGGTGTTCAGCATCTTATAGAGCGCATCGTTTTGCTGAATTCTGTTTTTTAGAATAATTCCTTCGGAAAAAATTGGAATAATTTTAGAGCGAACATTCGCCTCGTCGTAACCTGGAAACAATTTTATTTCGACCGAAGAAACCTTCGAGCTATCCATTTGTAATAGAGAACGTGCAAAATCGATGTCTGAAAATACATATTTACTGTCCAGATCTTCATTAACCTGATAAACCCCTGAGGCAACGGCATTTTCTTTTGTAAATGCCTGTGAAGGATCCAGCGGGTTTATTTGTCCGGTTCCCGGTTTGGGAACATAAATTTCCAGCAAATCCATATAGTCCTGTACCCCAACAGATAGTTTTGCGGCGGTGCCCAATCCAATTACTACCTCACTTTCATCAGGCACGAGCCAGCTGCCAAAATACAGTATACTGTCTAACTGATTTACCCGCTTATAGTTTTCGTCAATTCCCTTAATATAAGCGATATGATTTTTCCCTTTATACTGAAGAAAGATACGCTCCTCAATAATTTTTGAAAAGGCCTTCACGCCTTCAACATTTTGCAATTGTAGCGCCTGCGTTTCAGTAAAGGAAATTGTTTTTCCGCTTTCGGGATATATTTTTAAATCGCTATCGAAGACATTGGTGAATTGGAGACTAAAATCTTTTAATCCCGAGAACCCCGAAAGCACTATAAATAAAGACATGGCTCCCACGACAACACCAACTGCCGCTATTCCTGTAATAACGTTTATAGCATTATTACTGCTTTTGGAAAACAGATACCTTTTGGCAATGTACAAAGGGAATCTCAACTTATGTTTTTTTACGCTTGGGTAGAATATCCGGGTTTTGTATGGGATTTTCTTGTCCTTTTACAGCCTTTTCGATGTTTTCTATATACTCGAGAGAATCGTCGTTGTAAAAGTGTAAATCGGGCATTTTACGAAGCTGATGTTTTGTGAGCTGGGCGATTTGATGCTTGATTTTAGATTTCAGTTCGTTTAATTCGGCCGTAACGGTATTAGCTTTTTCTGCAGGAAATACACTGGCGTATACCTTTGCAATGGAAAGATCGGTCGTTACTTTTACTTTTGAAACGGAAATAATTATCCCTAGTTGCCCGGCTTCGCGGAGCATTCCTTGCAGTACATTTGCCAAATCGGCTTGTAAAACTCCTGCAATTTTCTTTTGTCTGTTACTTTCTATCATACTGCAAAAGTAGCACATTTAAAGATTTGTTATTTTTTTAAATAACAATACATTTACATTTATGAAAAAAATTGAGCATATAGGCATAGCTGTTCGAAATCTCGAAGAAGCAAATAAGACTTATAAAAGTCTGTTGGGTTTTGAGCATTATAAGACAGAAGCGGTTGAAAGTGATGGAGTTATGACCTCTTTTTTTACTTGTGGAGAAAGTAAAATTGAACTTTTGGAGGCTACAAGCCCCGAAAGCCCGGTGGCCAAATTTATTGAGAAACGAGGAGAAGGGATCCATCATATTGCTTTTTACGTAGATGATATAGTCGCTGAAATGGCACGATTAAAAAACGAAGGATTTACAGTTCTAAGTGAAAAGCCAAAAAGAGGAGCTGATAATAAATGGGTTGCTTTTTTACACCCGAAATCGGCTCACGGAGTGCTTATAGAATTGTGCCAGGAAATTACAGAAGATCATTGATAACCCAATATTAACCCTAAATAGTTTTGCAGTCACTATAAAGTGTTTTACATTTGCAACCGGTTTTTGGTCCCATAGCTCAGCTGGTTAGAGCACCTGACTCATAATCAGGGGGTCCATGGTTCGAGCCCATGTGGGACCACTTTTTTAGTTTGAAACTTTATTTGGAATTATAAAATTTGCTTTTCACCGGAATAATTTTGGGCGAAAACCTGCCCGACTGTTCAGGCGGGGTTTATACTGAGCACCGTCGATGTGAGCCCATGTGGGACCACTTTTTAGTTTGAAACTTTATTTGGAATTATAAAATTGGTGTGTCTCCTAGATTATTTGGTATAAAAGGACAATCTTGCACTTTATTAATGAGCCTATTAGGATCATTTTTTTATTGTGTAAGGCACAATTAAATATAAAAAATTGAGTTTATAAGTTTTGGATAAATTAATTTTTTATTCGTTGTTTAAAAAAAATTATTACATTAGCCCCTGTATATGCGACCCCAAATCGTAAGAATATTAGCCTCGGTACTTTGTATATTTACGAGTACATCTATGCTTGCACAGTCTCCCGGCGGTGGCTCAAGCCCACCCCCGCCTACAACGCCACCACCTGAATTACCACTAGATAGTGGTATTTTAATTTTACTTTTTATCGGTTTTGTGTATGGATGTTATGTAGCAAATAAAAAATTGCGCAACATCAAAAAGCCGGGATAAGCCTTTTTAGGTACTTTCCTACAACATCAAATTCAAGATTTACTTTAGATTCAACTTTTATATTTTGAAAGGTCGTATTCCAATATGTATAGGGAATAATTGCAACCCTAAACGAGTCTTTTTTTGAATCCACTACCGTAAGACTTACTCCGTTAACAGTTATTGAACCTTTCTCAATGGTAATATTTCCCTTCGAAGCGTCGTAGTTAAACACAAAATACCAGCTGCCATCGGCTTCAACAATCTCTTTACAAATACCGGTTTGGTCAATATGTCCTTGTACCAAATGCCCGTCGAGACGATCTCCCAGTTTCATTGCACGCTCTAAATTTATACGACTTCCAGCATGTAAAGCTCCAAGGTTTGTTTTCTCCAGTGTTTCTCTAATTGCCGTAACTGTATAATGCCCGGGAGTTATATCTACAACTGTTAAACACACTCCATCGTGTGAAACACTTTGGTCAATTTTGAGCTCAGCGCTTAACTCACTTTTAATTTGAATGGAAAGGTTTTCGCCTTCTTTATGAAGGGAAGTTATTTCTCCAATTGCTTCAATAATTCCTGTAAACATGGTTACATTTGGTTACATTTGTAGCACAAAAGTAACAATAATTAGGGCTTAACTGATAGAATGAATCAACAAGATAAAATAGTTTTGGGAATTTCGATTGGCGACTTAAACGGGATTGGCAGTGAAATCATTTTAAAAACATTTGAGGACAATCGCATCCTGGATTTTTGTACTCCCGTTATTTTTGCTTCCGTTAAATTGATGTCCTTCTACAAAAAAACATATGAGACCGATATAAATTTCCACGGAATAGAAAATATTAATGATGTGCTTCCCAAGAAGGTGAATGTCTTGAATGTTTGGAAGGAGCCTGTTGAAATTAATTTTGGAAAAGAGGATAAGGCAAGTGGAGCCTATGCCATCAAATCACTACAAGCGGCTGTTAGCGCATTAAAGTCAAACAAGATAGATGTACTTGTAACGGCACCCATACATAAGGCGAACATACAATCTGAAACTTTTAAGTTTCCGGGACACACAGATTATCTGGCCCGGGAGTTGGAAGGAGAAAGTATGATGTTAATGATCTCTGAAAAGCTTCGGGTGGGATTACTTACAGATCACGTGCCGGTTAAAGACGTTTCAAAAACAATTACCAGAGAGCTTATTGAAAAAAAAATAATTACTATTCATAAGACGCTAATTCAGGATTTCGGAATTGAAAGACCTAAAATTGCAGTACTCAGTATTAATCCGCATGTTGGAGATAACGGTGTTATTGGCGATGAAGACGATACAGTTTTAATTCCCACGTTGGACAACTTGCGAAAGAACGGCAAAATTGTCTACGGGCCTTATGCAGCCGATAGTTTTTTTGGTTCTGGGAATTATAAAAATTTCGATGCAATTATTGCCGCATATCACGATCAAGGTCTGGTTCCTTTTAAAACAATTGCCTTTGGCACAGGTGTTAATTACACCGCCGGCCTTAATAAAATTAGAACATCTCCCGATCATGGAACAGCTTTCGATGTTGCAGGAAAAAATGTTGCCAACGCCGATTCGTTTAAAGAAGCGGTCTTCAGTGCAATTGAAATATTTAAAACCCGAAAAGAATACTTGGAGATTTCAAAAAATCCGCTCTCAACAACCCGCCGAAAAGTGCTTTCAAAAAAGAAGCAATAATATAATTTGCTATTAAAATAATTTTTTATCTTTGCACCCGCCTTATTCCTAAAGGTGGACGCTTAAAATTGATGTGATTATGAAGGAACTGAAAGAATTTACCATTCCGTTCGTTGGATTGAAATTAGGAGAACATCGATTTGATTTTACCATTGGGAAAACGTTCTTTGAGCATTTTGAGTATGACGAATTTAATGATGCAAACATTAAACTCGATGTATTGCTGTTGAAAAAAACAACCTTACTTGAATTTACACTTTCTTTTGAAGGGTCCGTAAATGTAAATTGTGATATCACCAACGAACCCTATAATCAGGAGATTTCGGGAAATTTTTACTTTGTGGTTCAATTTGGAGATGAATTCAACGACGAAAACGAAGAACTTTTAATACTTCCACACGGAAGTTATGAGGTGAATATTCAGCAATATGTGTACGAGTCGATTGTGCTGGCAATACCCGCCAAGCGAATTCATCCGGGAGTAATAGACGGGACATTAAAAAGCGACATACTTACAAAACTTGAAGAATTAAGCCTTAAGGAAGAAGAAGATATTTCACCGGAGAAAGGTGATACAACAGACCCACGTTGGGACTCATTAAAAAAACTATTAACGGATAAATAATATAGAGTAATGGCACATCCTAAAAGAAAAATCTCAAAAACCAGAAGAGATAAAAGAAGAACACATTACAAAGCAACTGCTCCTCAAATTGCAACCGATCCAACTACCGGAGAGGCGCATTTATACCATAGAGCTCATTGGCACGAAGGTAAATTGTACTATAGAGGTCAAATTGTAATTGATGCAACCGAAGAGGTAGAAGCATAATATAGGTTCTTATAAAAAAATTAAGACTCTCACATCAATGTGAGAGTTTTTTTGTTTTTTATAGCTGAAATAGCAAAAACAAGCAATTTTAGAGCAATTTTTGATTAAAATTTAGTAATTTTCACTCCTTTTAAAGGAATTTTACCTTTATCGAATCTAATTCAACTATATGAGTACAATCACAGCAGCAATTACCGCTGTAGGGGGCTATGTACCGGACTACGTTCTCACCAACCAAATATTGGAGACAATGGTGGACACTAATGACGAATGGATAACAACGCGTACCGGAATTAAGGAACGCAGGATATTAAAAGATAAAAACAAAGGCACTTCTTACCTTGCCATTCAGGCAGCCAAAGACCTTCTTAATAAAAGCAATACAAATCCCGAAGATATCGATATGGTGATTATGGCGACAGCCACGCCCGATATGCCCGTTGCCGTAACAGGTGTTTATGTCGCTACCGAAATAGGTGCTGTAAATGCGTTTTCATATGACCTTGTTGCGGCCTGTTCCAGTTTTCTTTTTGGAATGTCAACAGCAGCAAAATATATAGAATCGGGTAGATATAAGAAAGTACTTCTAATTGGCGCCGATAAAATGTCTTCCATTATCGATTATGAAGATCGGGCTACTTGTATCATCTTTGGTGATGGAGCAGGTGCCGTACTTTTTGAACCCAACACGGAAGGTCTTGGTGTTAAGGATGAAATCTTGCGTACCGACGGAATAGGAAGACCTCACCTGAAAATAGATGCAGGAGGTTCCATACTTCCAGCTTCAGCCGAAACTGTAGCCAATAAACAGCACTATGTTTTTCAGGACGGAAAAACAGTTTTTAAATTTGCCGTATCCAACATGGCCGATGTGAGCGAAAAAATAATGAATCGCAACGGTCTTTCAGGAGAGGATGTACAATGGCTGGTTCCGCACCAGGCGAATAAAAGAATTATAGACGCTACAGCAAAAAGAATGAATTTACCAGAAGAAAAAGTGATGATGAATATTCATAAATATGGAAATACAACATCTGCAACACTTCCGCTTTGCCTTCAGGATTACGAAAAACAGCTTAAAAAAGGAGATAATTTAGTATTTGCCTCATTTGGAGGAGGCTTTACCTGGGGCGCCGTTTATTTAAAATGGGCTTACAATTCATAAATAACTAACAAATCGAAAACAAAAAATCAAAATTATGGATTTAAAAGATATTCAGAATTTAATAAAATTTGTGGCGAAATCCGGAGCCAGTGAAGTAAAACTGGAAACCGAAGACGTAAAAATTACGATTAGAACCGGAGGTGATGAGCGAAGTGAGACCACCTATATTCAGCAAATCCCTACTATGGCGAACCCACAGCAGCATGGAATGCCACAGCAACAACAAAGCGCACCTGCATCGCAGGAAGCGGCCGCGCCTGCTCCTTCAGCCGATTCGAAATACATTACCATAAAATCACCCATTATTGGAACATTTTATAGAAAACCGGCTCCGGACAAACCAATGTTTGTTGAGGTTGGAAGTAATGTCAATGTGGGGGATGTCCTTTGTGTTATCGAAGCGATGAAACTCTTCAACGAAATTGAAAGTGAAATTTCCGGAAAAATTGTAAAAATTCTGGTTGATGACGCTTCACCCGTTGAATTTGACCAACCATTATTTTTGGTAGACCCATCTTAATTAAAATAACAAATCCCAAAGCTCAAATTCCAACTTATTGGAATTTGGTGTTTAACGATTGATATTTCAGAAAAATATGTTTAAAAAGATACTAATAGCCAATAGGGGAGAAATTGCACTTCGAATTATCCGAACGTGCAAAGAAATGGGTATAAAGACCGTTGCTGTTTATTCGAAAGCAGACGAAGAAAGTCTTCATGTTCGTTTCGCAGATGAAGCGGTGTGTATAGGTCCTCCGCCCAGTAGTGAAAGCTATTTAAAAATTTCAAATATTATTGCAGCTGCCGAAATTACCAACGCAGATGCGATACATCCCGGATATGGTTTTTTGGCTGAAAATGCCAAGTTTTCAAAAATATGTGAGGAACACAATATTAAATTTATTGGCGCATCTCCCGAAATGATTGATAGAATGGGGGATAAGGCCTCGGCCAAATCGACCATGATCGCAGCGGGAGTTCCATGTGTGCCCGGAAGTGAAGGGATTATTCCCGATTTTGAAACCTGTAAAAAACTCGCCAAAGAAACCGGCTACCCTGTTATGCTTAAAGCAAGCGCTGGAGGTGGAGGAAAGGGAATGCGTGCCGTTTGGAAAGAGGAAAAATTGCAGGACGCATGGGAATCTGCCCGTCAGGAAAGTAAGGCTGCATTTGGAAATGACGATATGTACATGGAAAAACTCATCGAGGAACCACGACATATCGAAATTCAGGTAGTTGGAGACAGCACCGGAAAAGCTTGTCATTTAAGTGAACGGGATTGTTCTATTCAACGACGTCACCAAAAACTTACCGAGGAAACCCCTAGTCCGTTTATGACGAAAAAACTCAGAAACGACATGGGAATGGCGGCTGTAAAAGCAGCTGAATATATAAAATACGAAGGCGCAGGGACGGTAGAATTTCTCGTGGACAAGCACCGTAACTTCTTTTTTATGGAAATGAATACGCGTATCCAGGTGGAGCACCCTATTACCGAGCAGGTGATCGATTTCGACTTAATTCGTGAGCAAATATTGGTGGCAGCGGGAGTACCTATTTCGGGAAAGCACTACACACCTAACCTTCACTCCATAGAATGTAGAATCAATGCCGAAGACCCTTATAACGACTTCAGGCCTTGTCCGGGAAAAATCACTGTTTTACACGCTCCCGGAGGTCATGGTGTGCGCTTAGACACCCATGTGTACGCCGGATATGTAATTCCGCCGTATTACGACTCGATGATCGCAAAGCTCATTACAACGGCCCAAACGCGTGACGAAGCGATCAATAAAATGAAGAGGGCTTTGGATGAATTCGTTATTGAAGGCGTAAAGACTACCATTCCATTCCACCGCCAGTTGATGGATCATCCGGACTATGTCGCCGGGAATTATACCACGGCGTTTATGAATACTTTTAAAATGACCCCCCCGGAAGACGAATAGTTTTTCTTGGAAATACCAAATAAACACCAGACATCATCAAGATATTTTTGAAGTTCGGTGTTTTTTTGTGACTTTTACGTAACACCTAACACCTAATCATGAACCTTTCCTATTGGGAACATAACACCTGGCTTCACAATATTGACTATGCCGTGATTGGAAGTGGAATAGTGGGGCTAAGCTGTGCTTTGTCACTTCGGAAGGAGTTTCCGAAAAGTAAAATTGTGGTTTTTGAAAAGGGAATGCTTCCCAGCGGAGCCAGTACAAAAAATGCAGGTTTTGCTTGTTTTGGAAGTGTTTCAGAAATTTTGGAGGATCTTAAAAGTCATTCCGAAGCGGAAGTAGTTGAATTGGTAAAAAAACGAGTGGCAGGATTAGAACTGCTAAAGAAAACACTTGGAGAGCAACAACTGCATTATTTTCAACATGGCGGCTATGAGCTATTTTCGCAAAGTGATGCCCATTTATATGAGAATTGCATCGAAAATATTTCGTACATCAATAATTTGTTAAAACCGGTGTTTTTAGACAAAAAAGACGTGTTTTCGATCAAAAATGATTCATTTGGCTTCAAAAATGTTCAAAAACAGCTCATTTTTAATCGGTTTGAGGGGCAGCTTGATACGGGTCAGATGATGTTAGGGCTTATTAAAAAAGCATCAAAAGAAGACATTTTAGTGCTAAATAGTGCTGAAATCACTTCATTTAGGCCCGAAAATGAGCAAATTTGGTTAAAAATGAATAATTCCGAAGAATTTTCAGCAAAAAAGGTTTTTATTGCTACCAATGGCTTCGCTAAACAGTTTATGAAAGACGAAGATGTAACTCCCGCAAGAGCTCAGGTTTTAGTAACAAAGCCCATAAAAGGATTACATTTAAAAGGAACATTCCATTTGGACAAAGGCTATTATTATTTCAGAAATATTGGCGACAGGGTCCTATTTGGCGGTGGGAGAAACCTCGATTTTAAAACGGAAGAAACTACACAATTAGGCCTTACTGAACTAGTTCAAAATAGATTGGAAGCTATACTTGCCACTACAATCTTACCGAATCAACCTTTCGAAATAGAAACGCGATGGTCCGGTATAATGGGTGTTGGCAGACAAAAGAAGCCCATTGTCAAGAAAGTTGCTCCCAATGTGTATTGTGGTGTACGTCTTGGAGGAATGGGAGTGGCGATAGGAAGTTCGGTTGGGCAGCAATTGGCAAAATTTGCAACAGAATGAAACGATTTTTCAAATTTACTCTAAAGAGTATCCTATGGTTTATCATAATAAGTCTGACATGGGTATTGTTTTATAAATGGGTTCCTGTTCCCTATACTCCCTTGATGGCGATTCGTTATTTTTCTTCGGAAGAGAACTATGAGCATAAGCACGATTGGGTTTCTATAGAAGAAATATCGCCCTATTTGCAATTGGCAGTAATTTGCGCGGAAGACCAAAATTTTACAAAACACAGAGGTTTTGATGTAAAATCGATCGAAAAAGCTTACGAAAACAACAAAAAAGGCAAAAAAACGAAGGGAGGGAGTTCTATTTCTCAACAGGTAGCTAAAAATGTTTTTTTGTGGCCGGACCGAAATTGGCTTCGTAAAGGATTGGAAACCTGGTTTACATTTTTAATCGAAACTTTCTGGAGTAAAGAACGAATTATGGAGGTATACCTCAATAGTATTGAAATGGGGAATGGGGTCTTTGGTGCCGAAGCTGCATCGCAATATTGGTTTCATAAATCGGCTAAGAATATTTCCAGAGATAATGCTGCGGCACTGGCCGCTATTTTACCCAGTCCTCGTAAATACAGAGCACAACCTCGTACTAACTATATTGAAAACAGAAAAAACTGGATTGTGAGGCAAATGCAAAATTATGGTACATTTACTTTGGATGAAAAGAGATCAGAATGATTGTTAAAGAGTTGAAAACCGCCTTGTTCGAGCAATGCTTCCAAGTAGTGGAGAAGCGACATCAAAAAATAAAGCAAACGATTTCCGATATAGAAGAATCGCTACTTGAAGAGACCTCAAGCAGCGCCGGAGACAAACACGAAACAGGACGAGCGATGCTTCAAATTGATCGGGAAAATGCAGGGAGACAATTGCTTGAGGTCGAAAATTTACAGGCTCTTGTAAAGAAAATCGATATTCGAGCCACTTCAGATTATGCACGCCTTGGAAGTTTAATATACACCAATCAAGGCGCCTATTTTATTGGGATATCCATAGGTGCCGTTGCTATAGGAAAAACGACTTATATGTGTGTTGCTTTACACTCGCCCATAGGAAATCAATTGTCGGGAAAGAAAAAAGGGGATGTATTTTTATTTAACAATTTGGAGTACACTGTAACTCAGGTATCTTAATCTTAAAAAATACCTGTGAGCCGCCTGGACATAATTAAAAGGTATTTTTGGGTTCTACTGTAATTGGAGAGCCTTCTGCAAGATAAATTGAAACAGGTTGATGCTTACTTAAAAATTCAAACGCGATTCCATAATTGGCAGTAAAGTCGATATGTGAAGAGAAATCCATCACCTTGTAATGTAACCAGCGCGGATGCGTCACTTCGTATTCGTTTGTTTTATTTTCGGAAACTTTCGCATAGCCCCAATAATGCTCTGTGATAAATTCTGCCTCCGTGTTTTCGTGAATTTCGAGAGGGTCTTTTTCAGTAGCAACCCTTATAAATTGCCATCCTCCGTCCAATCGCCATCTATACGCAATTTCCAACGCTGTTGGAAGCTCCTTCCATTCATGTTTCATGGGAAGCGTTCGATAATTCTCTTTGTAGATTAAATTGGCGATAAAAGTAATCGCCGGTTTGGGAACTATTTCTTTGATGAAAACTACTCCACGCCGCCAGGAATCCCCAACTTTTCGTTTTACATAAAATCGAAGGTTTACTTCTTCAAAGGTAGTATGGTAGGGAATTTTAACTCCCAATATTTTTGTGTTCACAAACATAAAACCCACCACGCTCACATAACACTTTTCATTCCATAGGTCAAGTTCGGTGCCGAATGGCACATATTCCTTTAAAACGGAAGGATTGACTTCGTAATTAACTAAGATTAGTTTTCGCCATTCTGCATTTAGAAAAGACATCCTTTGTGGCTAGTGTTTGGGAAGATAAACAGAAGGAATAGGATCCTCCTTGGTTTCCTGTTTCCAGTAAATATTGATGACCCACCATCGGTTGCCGTCGTATAAAAGCTGAATGCTGTTAATGCCGCGCATAAAGGGTTGCGCGTCCTTTTCAGTGTGAAACGCTTCGTAGGTGCTGAAAACTTGAGTGATATTTCCGAATGTATGTGTATTCCGGTGAATTTCCTTTTCAAAAAAACCATTTTCTATAAGCCAGGTACCACTACTTTTTATATAGTCATCGGGAGACATATAGCGCACTCCATACGAACCATCTGCAGCCTTTCCCGTGGGAATTAACTTGGCGTCAGGCTTAAACAGATACCTAAAAAGCTCCCAATTTCGCGCTTCCCCTTTCTCGCCCGAAATTACATCGTAAAGAGTAGCTAATGTGCTGTCCAAGGTCTCTACCTTGTCTGAATAGTCTTCTGAAGTGTTTTGTGCCGGCAATTGAATTATACACAACAGTGCAACAAGTAAAATTATTTTTTTCATTTTTTCTGTAGTTGAATTACACTTCCCCGTAGTAAATGCTCATGATGTTCAAAAAAGACTGAAGTTTCATTATACCTTCCTTCAATTAAAAAATACGAACCCTTAAAATACGAATTTTTCACGGTAATCTGAAGTTTTGTTTTGGCAATCGAAACTTTCAATTGATGAGGAAATAATAGTAATTCTTTGGAAGATTCTACATTTAACAATCGAGCCGGCAACACGGTTATTTCATCAAAAAATCCGGCCTGATAGGGAGTGGAGACATTTTTATAGACATACTCCGGCGTACCGAACGCATCGACAGTTCCATCTTTCAGAATTAGAAGGTAATCTGAAAACGCAAGTGCCTCATCACTGTCGTGAGTTGCCGTTATACAGCTAATTTCATTCTCCTTTAAATAATTGTACAAATTTCGTCGCAATTTGTTCTTTCGAAAAGTATCGATATTACTAAAGGGCTCATCCAGCAACAGCAACTCCGGCTTGTTCGCCAGGGCCTTTGCCAATGCCACACGTTGTTTCTGCCCGCCGCTGAGGTTTTTCACCTTGGTTTCGGCAAATTCCTGTAAATCTACCACCTTCAGCAATTCAGAAATACGCGCTGAATCCTTTTCCATATCGAACCGCGAAAGATGTGTTCCAATGTTTTCAGAAACCGTGGTATAGGGCATTACATTATATTCCTGCGCCACCAATTTTATAAAAGACTCACCCGGGATGAGGTTATGAGTAGGACCCAAAAGCTTCTTATCTTTCCAGGAAAGAATTCCGTGTTCCAAATGTAAGAGTCCGTAAATAATATGAAGTAAGCTAGATTTTCCGCAGCCACTTTCACCCAGGACCGCCAAATGTTCTCCTTTTTCAAGTTGAAAAGAAATGTCTTTTAGGATTTCCTTTTCCGAATACGCAAACGATTGTATTGAGACTGAAAGCATAGTAAAAACAAAGAAGGCTGTCAGGTTTCATTCAATTGAATTGATTCCCGACAACCTTTTTCGCAGATTTTTAGTTTTTAGTTATTCTTTGACGCCTTTGTTAATTTTTTCAGGCAGTACTTCGTACCCCATATTGTAAAGAGTAAACCCGAAAATATCGGCATATTGTTCGATACTTTTGGTTACGGGAGTTCCTGCGCCGTGACCTGCATCTACTTCAACACGAATAAGCACCGGATTTGGACCCGATTGTTTTTCCTGAAGTTCGGCAGCGTACTTAAAACTATGTGCCGGTACTACGCGATCGTCATGATCTCCGGTGGTTATCAGAGTTGCCGGATAAGCCACGCCTGCTTTTACATTGTGTACGGGGGAATATCCTTTAAGATATTCGAACATTTCCTTATTGTCTTCCGCAGTACCATAATCATAGGCCCATCCTGCTCCCGCAGTAAAGGTGTGATATCGCAACATGTCCATAACTCCAACAGCGGGCAAGGCAACTTTCATTAAATCTGGTCGCTGCGTCATAGCGGCACCCACTAATAATCCTCCATTGGAACCTCCACGCACTGCAAGATAATCGCTTGAGGTGTATTTGTTTTCAATTAAATATTCGGCAGCAGCAATAAAATCGTCAAATACGTTCTGTTTCTGCATTTTGGTACCGGAATCATGCCATTTCTTGCCATATTCTCCTCCTCCGCGAAGATTTGGGACTGCGTAAATTCCGCCTTGTTCCATCCAAACGGCATTGGTAATACTAAAGCTCGGTGTTAAACTGATGTTGAATCCGCCGTAACCGTATAGAATCGTCGGATTTTTGCCGTCCAACTTGAGTCCTTTTTTATGTGTGATAATCATTGGAATTTTAGTTCCGTCTTTAGAATTATAAAAAACCTGCTTGCTTTCATATTCTTCCGGATTAAAATCGATAGTTGACTTTCTGAATAATTCCGATTTCCCTGAGGCAATGTTGTATTTATAGATTGTACCCGGAGTTACATAATTTGAAAAGGAATAGTACAATTCTTTTTCCTCTTTTTTGGCTCCAAATCCGCCCGCACTACCAATTCCGGGAAGTTGTACCTCTCGAATCAACTTTCCGTTATAATCGTATTGCAATACTTTTGAAACGGCATCGACCATATATTCAGTAAAGAAATTGCCACCGGCTTTATTGGCACTAAGAACATTTTCAGTTTCAGGAATAAGATCAACCCAGTTTTCGGGGGTAGGATTTGCAGCATCCACAGTGACAATCTTTTTGTTAGGCGCATTGAGGTTGGTCACCAAATACAGTTTAGAACCAACATTGTCTATTATATTAGTATCGCTGTCGTTATGATTTAAAACCGTGACAAACTTGCTGTTGGGCTTGGTAAGGTCTTTTATAAATAATTTATTCCCGGAAGTAGAAACACTGGCTGTTACCACCAAATATGAGTTATCATCGGTAACATAACCCCCAACATAGCGATGTTTTTCGGCTGGAATTCCACCAAAAATCAGTGCATCTTCCTTCTGCTTTGTACCTAATTTGTGATAGTACAGTTTATGCTGATCGGTTTTCGCAGAAAGTTCGCTTCCCTTGGGCTTGTCGTAGCTGGAATAATAGAATCCTTCATTAGCTTTCCATGAAAGTCCGCTAAATTTCACATCGACGATTGTATCTTCAATTATTTTTTTGGTTTCGGTGTTCATCACCAATACTTTTCTCCAATCGCTTCCGCCGTCCGATATGCTATATGCTGCAAGTTTTCCGTCTTCAGAAAAACTTAACCCATCCATAGAGATAGTTCCGTCTTCCTTAAAAGTATTAGGGTCTAAAAAGATTTCGGCAGTGGCAGGATCTTCCCCTGTTTTATAGCGATATACCGCAAATTGATTTTGCAAGCCGTCGTTTTTATAAAAATAAGTGTAATCTCCTTCCTTAAAGGGAGGTCCTACTTTTTCGTAATTCCAAAGAGATGATAAGCGTTCTTTTAACTCGTCCCGAAAAGGGATTTTATCAAGATAGCCAAAGGTAACTTCATTTTGAGACTTTACCCACGACTCGGTTTCGGCACTTCTATCGTCTTCTAACCAGCGGTACGGATCTTGAACATCGACCCCAAAATAATTGTCTACGGTATCTACTTTCTGCGTTTTAGGATAGGTCACAGCAATAGGTTCTTTTTTTAATTCTTCTTTACAAGCCATAAGTGTGAATGCAATAAAGAATGGAATGATAAGTTTTTTCATTTTTCTGAATTGATTAGGAGCCGCAAATGTAGTAAAATCTACTTTCTCAACGGGTTATACTGTTACTAGAACGGCAAGAAAGTAGTATTTGATATCTCAATACTGAAAAAGAGAACGGTATGCTTTCCAGTACTTGAAAATTAAAATACCGTTTAGCACAGCGATCACGATGGCCACCCATACATCTGAAACATCTAAAAAAAGGTGAAACAACAGTATATTTAATGAGAGTGGAGCCAAAACAATAAGTGCAAATGGCACCCATTTTCTGAAGATAAGCAGCAGAGCTACACATATTTCAAAAACGGCAACCGTATAAAAAATATACCCTGAAGCTTTTAAGGTTTCAATAAAATTGGCGCCGGCGGGAGACATTTCAAACAAGAGCATAAAATCGAAGAACTTATTCAAGCCAAAAAGCAAGAGAATAAGTCCGAGGATAATTCGAAGGATTTTAGTAAAAGTTGAATTCATAGAGAGGTTGATTAGTGTTAAACAACTAAATATAATGAAAATAAAAAACCCAGCCACATTAGTTTGCAGCTGAGTTTCGGTATAAGATTCTTAAAGTTTACTTTTTTAAACCAATCCTGTGGCAACAAGGTATTCGGCTATCTGAATGGCATTGGTAGCCGCCCCTTTGCGTAAATTATCACTAACTATCCACATATTTAAAGTGTTGGGCTGGGTTTCGTCCCTGCGAATACGTCCTACAAAGACATCGTCCTTATCATGGGCATACATGGGCATGGGATAAGTGTTGGTATCGGGGTTGTCTTGTAGCGTAATCCCGGGAACCGATTGTAAAAGTCTACGCACCTCACTTAAATCGAAATCGTTCAAAAATTCAACATTAACAGCTTCGCTATGTCCGCCGGCAGTGGGAATACGAACCGCAGTTGCAGTTACCGAAAAAGTACGATCGTCCAATATTTTTTGTGGTTCTCTGGCTAATTTCATCTCTTCTTTGGTATAGCCATTGGCTTCAAAAACATCGCAATGGGGTAATGCGTTTTTATGAATAGGATACGGATAGGCCATTTCTCCTTTAATGCCTTTTATTTCATTTTCCAGCTGTTGCACTGCTTTCACACCTGTACCGGATACCGATTGATAGGTTGAAACTACCACACGTTTCATTTTGTATTTTTTATGAAGCGGCGCCAAAGCCATTACCATTTGTATAGTTGAGCAGTTCGGGTTGGCAATAATTTTATCCTGCTTGGTTAAAGCAGCTGCGTTTATTTCTGGGACAACTAATTTTTTGGAAGGGTCCATCCGCCAGGCCGATGAATTGTCTATTACTGTTGTGCCGGCTTCAGCAAATTTAGGAGCCCACTCCAGGGAAGTTGCCCCTCCGGCAGAGAAAATGGCAATGTCAGGTCTAGCAGCAACAGCGTCTTCTAAGCTCACAATTTTGTATGCTTGGCCTTTAAAGGAAAGCTCTTTGCCAACCGATTTTTCAGAAGCAACAGGGATTAATTGAGACACAGGGAAGTTCCGTTCTTCCAGCAATTTTAACATGACAGTGCCCACCATTCCGGTTGCACCTATAACAGCTATTTTCATTAGAAATTCAATTAGGGCACAAAAATAGGATTTCGCAAGTTAAATTTTCAGAATAAAAAGCAAAAAAAGACCCTCACTTGTAATTACAAGCGAGGGTTTAGTTAAAATAAGTAGTGCAGCGGTCGCTACGATGCTTTTATTTTTTTCTCAATTCGTCACGAATTTCAACCAATAATTCTTCGGTAGTTGGTCCGGCAGGTGCTGCTGGAGCCTCTTCAACCGGCTTTTTGGTTTTATTGTAAGCTTTCACAATCATGAATAATACAAATCCAACAATCACTAAATTAATGATAGCATTTACCCATTTTCCCCACATGATGGCGTTCTCCGGTTTTTCAACAGATCCATCGGCAGCTACAACTGCTTCTGCAAGTACCACTTTTAAGTCGGAAAAGTCAACTCCTCCGGTAAAATGACCCACAATCGGCATCATGATATCGTTAGTAAATCCTGCGACAACAGCACCTACTGCTCCGGCAAGAATAACAGCAACCGCTAAATCGATAACGTTGCCGGTCATAATAAAATTCTTAAATTCTTTTAACATGTTTTGATGGGTTTAATAGTTAATTGACAGCAATTTAAGTAAAAAGAGTTGTTTTCGTCCAATTAGAATGCGCGCATAGCATTATTTTCGACAAACAACCCGCTTTACTCGTTGAGAAATCGCCGTAAGTAATTCGTAGGGGATAGAATTTATAGCTTCTGAAAGGGTTTCAGCAGTACTAGTTTCGCCAAAAACAATAGCTTCATCTCCTTCTTCACAGCTAATATGTGTAATATCCACCATGATCATATCCATACAAACGTTTCCAACAATGGGTGCTTTGGCCCCGTTAATTAGTACCCAGCCAACCCCTTTCCCAAAGGCACGACTTATACCATCTGCATGTCCAATAGGCAGGGTAGCTGTTCTCGTAGTTTCGCGAGCCTTAAAACCCATGTTGTAGCCCACATTTTCGCCTTCTTTAATGGTGTGAATTTGCGAAATTACCGTTTTAAGCGTGGCAACCGGCTTTAGATTTATGTTTTCTGAAGGGTTGTTCCCGAAACCATACAATCCTATTCCGGTACGCACCATATCGAATTGTGCTTCGGGATAGTTTAATATCCCTGATGTGTTTACCGTATGCAACAAGGGCTTGTAACCAAGCTGCCGAATTATCGCCTCTGAAATATTTCGGAATTCATCAATTTGTGCTATCGTAAAATTTCTTTCAGCCTCATCTTCACTTGCTGCGAGATGTGAAAACACCGACTTCACCGAGACACTTTCGGTTCTTGAAAGTGTTTCAATTATTTTGGGAATATCCTCCTTTCTGAAGCCCAACCGATTCAATCCGGTATTAAATTTTAAATGAATGGGATAATTATGTTGCTTTTGGGATTCGGCATAATTGATAAAATCTTTCAGAATTTTATGCGAATAGACACTGGGTTCCATACAACGATTTACAATCAAATCGAAATTTACAGGTAGTGGATGCAGAACTAAGATCGGGGTTTCAATTCCCGCATTTCTCAACGTTTCACCTTCACCGGCATAGGCAACACCAAAATAGGCTACACCAAGAGTTGCCAATTCATTAGCGATAGCGACTGATTCGCTACCATAGCCAAATGCCTTAACGACAGCCAGCATTTTGGTATTCTTATCAACTTTGGAAGAAAGATAGTTGTAGTTGTGCCGAAGCGCGTTAAGATCTATCTCTAAAAGGGTTTCTGTGGCTTTTGGCATGCTCAGACTTGCTTTTTTGGCTGAATTTCTTCGGGGTCTTTTACCTCTATTTTATTCACCTTTTCCCGAAGCATGGCCTTAAAATAAGCTGCTCTGCTCAAAGGTTCGTATTCGTCGGTTTCACCCAGAAGGACAAGGTCATCGCTTTTTGCCTTACGGTAGCTGTAATTGGCAAGATTTCCTGTTCGGGTGCAAACCGCATGAACTTTAGTTACATATTCGGCAGTGGCCATCAAAGCAGGCATGGGTCCAAAAGGATTTCCTTTAAAGTCCATATCGAGGCCCGCAACAATTACTCTAACACCCCGGTTAGCGAGATCGTTACACACCTTTACAATTTCATCGTCAAAAAACTGAGCTTCATCAATACCCACCACATCACAATTATCGGCCAGAATAGGAATATTGGCTGCTGCGGGAACTGGGGTCGATCTAATTTCGTTGCTGTCATGAGAAACCACTTTGTCCTCATCGTAGCGAACATCTACGTTGGGCTTAAAGATTTCGACGCGTTGGCGTGCAAACTTGGCACGCTTTAAACGCCTAATAAGCTCTTCGGTTTTTCCCGAAAACATAGAACCGCAGATAACTTCTATCCAGCCAAATTGTTCTTTTTGATTTACGGTATTTTCGAGAAACATAGGATGTATTTATACGTAACTTGCTGCTTTATTTTTCAGCCTTAGGTAACAACGTGCTCAATAAAAGCTACACTGTTTCAGTAAATCCTGCTATATAACACAAGAAAACAGAATTAATTGACGTTTTACATAAAGGTTGCGTAAATTTATAAAAACAAAATAGAGCAAACCGCGAATAATTTCAAAAATTATGAAAAAGAAACTCCGCTCACAAATAAGAGCCCTGGCAACTCAAATTCTTTCGGAAGACAATCCCGATACGGCAAACATGAAGCAAAATGCGAGAGAATTGTACGAGCAACTAATCACCTTGGAATATCTTGAATCTCAACTTGACAATTCCGAAGACATTTTGGAAGAAGAAGCCCTCGATTCGAAAAGTTTTAGAGAAGAAAATTGGTTCAAGGAGCCCGAACCGGTCCCACAACCGGAGAACAAGGAAGAATTAATTGAACCGCTTATTGAAAAAATAAAAGACATTGTAGCGCAAATGCCGAAAGAATCGGAGCGTGTTGACGCTTTGCTGGAAGAGGTAATTCCGAAGCAAAAATATATCAAAAACGATTTGGAAGAATTTGCGGCATCCTATCAGCAAACGCCTACTTTCGAGCGAAAGGAGCCTAGTAAAGGAGGTGAAATTCCTCGAAAGACACATAACCTGGTAGTTGACATAGGAGCACCAACGGACAAACCTAAATCCTTGAACGATGCAGTTCCGCAAGGGCTAAACATTGGACTGAACGATCGACTGGCTTTTATAAAGCATTTGTTCGATGGTAAATCTGAAGACTACACACGGGTTTTATCACAAATTAGCACCATGAATTCGTACGATGCTGCCGCAACCTTTATTAAAGGCAAAGTAAAACCCGACTATAATTACTGGTTGAATAAAGAAGAATATTCCGAACGTTTTTTGACACTGATCGAAAAAAGTTTTAATTAGGCGTATGGGGAAATTATATCTCGTTCCAACACCCATTGGAAACCTAAAAGATATGACTTTTCGGGCGGTGGAAATATTGCAAGAGGTGGATCTTATTCTCGCTGAAGACACGCGCACCAGCGGAAAATTGCTGAAGCATTATGGGATTACTACTCAAATGAATTCCCACCACATGCACAATGAGCATAAAACTACCGATTCACTTGTAAAAAGAATTTTCTCCGGAGAGAATATTGCACTCATAAGTGATGCAGGAACTCCAGCCATTAGTGATCCGGGATTTTTGTTGACAAGAGCCTGTGTGGACGCAGGAGTCGAAGTAGATTGCCTCCCGGGGGCAACTGCCTTTGTACCGGCTTTGGTGAACAGCGGCTTACCTAATGATAAATTTGTTTTTGAAGGCTTTTTACCTGTAAAGAAGGGCAGACAAACCCGACTTCAATTATTGTCGGAAGAGAGTCGAACAATTATTTTTTATGAATCGCCTCACAAATTGCTAAAGACATTGGCACAATTTGTTGAATTTTTTGGAGCGGACCGAAGTATTTCTGTTTCAAGAGAAATTAGCAAGTTGCATGAAGAAACCGTTAGAGGAACTGTCGCCGAAGTGTTACAACGTTTTGAGTCCAAACCCCCAAAAGGTGAAATCGTGATAGTTGTTGGCGGAAAAAAATAAACGGAAAGTTTTAGAAAATTAAAACAGAAAAAAGGTATTAATTTTCTAAAACAACCACCATTGTCAATGGGAACTTCATGTATTTATACCTCTAAAAATCTAACAACCCGCCCGTACCGAACGGTACGTTCGGGCGGGTCTAAGAATCTAATAGTCTAAATATGTTTTCCCTTCTCCCAACCGTGCTTCCCCAAATATTGGTTTCCACTTTCTACAGCACCCTCATGCACAAATATTAACGGAAAGTTTTAGAAAATTAAAACAGAAAAAGGTGTTAATTTTCTAAAACAACCACCATTATCAATGGGAACGTTCTGTATCTAAAAATCCAACGATCCAATAATCTAAATATGTTTTCCCTTCTCCCAACCGTGCTTCCCCAAATATTGATTGCCACTCTCCTCGGCTCCTTCTTCAATAGAAGTTCCCATTGAGTCGTTCCAGCGGTTGAGGTAGCCAAAGAGTGAAATTACCCCCAACATTTCAACAATTTCGCCTTCGTTCCAATGTTTATACAATGCTGTTTTGATGTTTTCATCTACAGCATTGGGAACCATCGAAGCAGCGAGAGAAAAGTCCAGGGCTGCGCGTTCTGCATCACTAAAAGCGGAGTGTGTTCGGTATTCCCAGATATTGTCCAGTTGTTCCTGTTCGGCACCGTAGCGTTCGGCTGCGCGAATGGCGTGTGCCTGACAGTATCTGCAGCCAGTGGCATTGCTACTTACCCACGCAATCATTCGTTTTAAGGCTGAAGTCACTCTGCCTTCATTAGCCATCACCGCCTTGTTCAAATTTATAAATGCCTTGCTAATAGCGGGGCGTCGCTGCATGGTGAGCACGCTGTTAGGACAAAAGCCAAGGGTTTCGTTGAAAAATTCGGCTAATTGTTGGGTTTCGGGGTCGTGATCGGCTGATAAAGGAGTAACTAATGGCATAGGGATTCAATTTTATTCTGAACTCTCGAAAATACAACTTCAGAAAATCAAAAACCAGTAAATGCTTGGTAAAAGCAGGTCAATTTTTTATGAGCCGTGTAATGAAGTTTGAAGCTTTCAGAAAATACATTCCGCTTTGTGCAGTTGAAATATCAATTAAGGTCTGCTGTCCTTCCAAAGTTCCGTGCTGAATAATTTTTCCTGAAATATCACTTACCTGAAAGGGAATAGTATCAACTTCGGTTAATGTGTACATAAGGTTGAAAATCCCTTCCGAAGGATTTGGGTGCACTTTAAAGCCTTCAAAAGAAAATTCATTTACATCCAGTACATTGTTGTTATAGCGAACCAAAAAAATGTCCTCGAAGCCGGTATACCACCATGTAGCACCCACCCCCAGAATTTTACCATCTTCCTGAATAATGGTGTCTAAATCATAGAACTCCAAAATATTACTATCATCAAACGAAGTATCCAAAAAACCATCTGAAAAATAGCGATGCAACTTATAAACAGAACCCTCAAAACAATCGGGGAAGACACCTTGAACCAGTAATCTGCCATTTTCCTGATGAAATATTTTTTTGATTGTGTAATTTACGGCTGAGAGCCAAACTGTCCCGTTATTTCCAAAAGTAGTATCCTGTATACCGTTATTCGAAAAACGCGATAAAAACGCTTGAAAAGTTGGGTTTGAACCCGCCTCACAAGCACCAATACTTCCGCCAATTACAATTTTGCCATCTGCGGTTATATCAAATCCTGCACTCATATAATCATCATCGCTTACCATTTCAAAATTTTGAATTGCAAAGCCATTGTTGCCGAAATTCGTGTCTAAATAACCGGTTGCTAAGAATTTTAGTAATATAGTTTGAGTAAAATCTTCAAGATCTCTGGACCCAAGGACCATTAGCTCGTTATTATCAAGTACCTTTACTTCCCTAAGGTAAAAAAAGCCATCAGGGTTATTGGAAATTGCATAACCATTGTCGCCAAAAGAGAGGTCCAAAGTCCCATCGGGATGGTAACGTGCAAATGTTATGGAGGTGTCACTATTGGTCAAACCAACAAGTAGTATTGCATCGTCATCCAATATTAGCATTTCATTTACAACCCAGTCTTGATAATTTATGGACAGCACACCATTTGTTGCAAAGGTTGTGTCAAGATCTCCTGAAGCAAGATAACGAACCACTATAAAATTGCGGTTGGGGGAAATTCCAACTATCCCGCTGGCGATAATTTTTCCATCATTTTGAAGTGCCACTCCACTATAACGATTATAACCATCACCGTAATCTGTAAAAACCATTCCATCGACACCAAAAGTAGTGTCGATATCTCCGTTGGACAAGAAACGAATCACTAAGGGCTCTATCTCCGATACGGGATGAGCGGAAGCTCCCACAACCACCAATTTGCCATCATCCTGCTCAACTACAGCATATCCAAGGTCGGACTCAGCATTAAAATTAGTGACTACAATACCGTTATCTCCATAAGTAGTATCCAAAGTTCCATCTTGAGAAAACCCGAGAAATGGTATGACTCCCAACAAAATTAATAAGACTGTAAATTTATAGATCATAACATCCAGATTAGGTGACACAGAGCTTCTAAAGGGCATTCCTTTAGCATCTTCAAAAGGGGAGTAGCAGCTAAAATACGAAATAATCTTTTTTAGAATGCTCATATGGAGCAGTAATAATTCTAAAATAATCGTATTTTTATAGTCAGCTCCCCAATTAATCCTTTCTATTATACATGCGTTGGATACTAAAACCCAAACCGGCTCCTCAAAAAATTGAGCAGTTATCGAATGCCCTTGGAGTTGAACCTATTATCGCTTCTTTGTTGCTTCAGCGGGGCATCGAAACTTTTGAAGAAGCCAAAGAATTCTTTCGTCCAAGTCTGGACAATCTTCACAGTCCGTTTTTGATGCAGGACATGGACAAAGCCGTTGCCCGAATTGAAACTGCGATCGCTTCCGAAGAAAACATCTTAATTTACGGCGATTACGATGTAGACGGCACCACCAGTGTTGCGCTGCTTTCTTCTTATTTAAAATCCTATTACCCGAATGTGGCAACCTATATTCCCGATCGATACGATGAAGGATACGGCATTTCTTATAAAGGAATAGACTTTGCAGCCGACAACGATTTTTCACTGATTATTGCACTCGATTGTGGAATTAAAGCTATTGATAAGGTAAGTTATGCTTCCGAAAAGGGGATCGACTTTATTATTTGTGATCACCACAGGCCGGGACCCGAACTACCAAAAGCCGTTGCTGTTTTAGACCCGAAACGCGAAGATTGCAATTATCCCTATAAAGAATTGTGCGGGTGTGGCGTCGGATTTAAATTGGTGCAGGCGCTTTCAGAAAAAAGAGGTTTGGGGATGAACGATTTATTATTGTATTTAGATCTGGTGGCGACCGCAATTGGGGCCGACATCGTTCCTATTACAGGCGAAAACAGGATATTGGCACACTACGGCCTCAAAGTAATTAATTCGAATCCACGTATTGGAATTAAAGCGATTCTGAAACAAGTAAAAAAAGAAACCCTCACCATTACCGATGTGGTTTTTATCATAGCGCCACGTATTAATGCTGCGGGGAGAATGAAGCATGGCAATCATGCTGTTTCATTACTTACTGAAACCGATGCAGATGAAGCCATTGCCTGGGCTGCAGAAATTGAGCAGTACAACTCAGACAGAAAAGAAGCCGATCAACAAATTACCGAAGAAGCCCTTCAGAAAATAATAGAAAATGGGGAAGAGCAACGTATGACAACGGTTGTTTATGACGCAAATTGGCATAAGGGTGTGATCGGAATTGTCGCATCCCGTCTTACTGAAACCTATTATCGCCCTACCTTGGTTTTTACCAAAAGCGGAGAAAAACTGGCTGCTTCGGCACGATCGGTAAAGGATTTTGATGTGTACAATGCATTGGAAGCCTGTGCCGAACATATTGAACAGTTTGGAGGGCATAAGTACGCCGCCGGACTTACCTTGTTTGAAAAGGATTTTGAAAAATTTAAAGCCGAATTTGAAAAGGTGGTTTCAGAAACCATAGATCCGAAGCTGCTAACACCCGAATTAAGAATCGATGCCGAAATCAATTTCAGTGATATCACGCCGAAACTTTACCGAATTTTGAAGCAATTTGCACCCTTTGGGCCGGGAAATTTGGCTCCGGTGTTTTTGTCTCAGAATGTGAAAGACACGGGCTGGGGGAAATGTGTGGGTGAAGACAAGTCGCATTTACGATTGACCATGCAGCAGGGAAATTCGGGACAATTTGTGGGTATCGGCTTCGGATTGGGAAACAAACAAGACATTGCTTGTAACAAGGCGCCATTTAAAGTTGTGTACGCCATCGAGGAGAATGAATGGCAGGGAAATGTGAGCCTTCAGCTAAAAATTAAAGATCTTAAGGAGTAAATTCTTTCAATTCAAATTTCTCACCGTCGAAGACACCATAGGTATAATGATGAATCCAATCGCCTAAATTGAAGTAAGTCGATTTCTCGCCCACCTGAATTTCCATGGGAAAGTGTCTGTGCCCGAATATAAAATAATCGTAATGCTGCGTTTCCAGCTTTCGCTTGGCGTATTGTGCGAGCCACTCGTTTTCTTCTCCCAAAAATTTTCGATCCTCATCTCCCGAAATTAATTTGTTTTTTACTGAAAGATAGTGCGCCAACCGCATCCCATGTTCGGGATGAAACCATCGGAAGCACCATTTAAAAAACGGATTGGTAAAGACCTTTTTCATACGCTTATAACCCTTGTCGCCGGGACCTTTCCCGTCGCCATGTCCTATAAAGAATGTCTTGTTGTTAAAGGTAAATTCTTTGGGTTCCCGAAAGGTGGGGATGTTTAGTTCCTTTTCAAAATAATCCCGCATCCACAGATCGTGATTTCCCACAAAAAAATAGATGGGAATGCCGCTGTCACTAATTTCAGCTAGCTTACCGAGCACGCGCACAAAACCTTTTGGGACAACGGTTTTATATTCGAACCAGAAATCGAACAAATCTCCCAATAGAAAAATGGCGGCGGCATCCTGTTTTACGATATCGAGCCATGCGACAAATTTCTTTTCACGCGGCAGACTTTCGGCGGGAGAGGGTGCGCCAAGATGATTATCGCTGGAGAAGTAAACTTTTTTTCCTTGCGGGATTTGCATGTTTCAAATATATAGAAAAAGACCCTTTAACGGATGCATATGACACTTCGAATTAATTTTCGGAAGCAAACCATTCGGCATAGCTTGTAGCAGTTTCCTGAAGCTTTAACGAATGCAGTTGGATATTCTTGGGCAAACGGGCTTTAATTTTTCCGGCAAAATCGATTACCATCATCTCACTCGTAGGCTGATAGTTCACCAATAACACACTATGACCTCTATCCGATAATTCTTTCGCCAATTCAACATGAGGGGTGTTTTTATTGAAAACAGTCGCATGGTCAAACACATCGACAATTTCTTCCTTTACAATTTTCTTTAAGTCCCCAAAATCGATGACCATCCCAAATTTCACATGAGAGGTATCACTAATAGGATTGCCAACCACTGTCACCGAGAGTTTGTAGCTGTGACCGTGGACGTTGCGGCATTTTCCGTCGTAGCCATAGAGGGCATGGCCGGTTTCAAAAGAGAATTGCTTTGTGATACGAATGTTGCTCATACGTTTAAATTGATAGGTAAAGATACGGTATTTAGAAAAATCATATTTTATAACAACCAATAGTTTTCTGAAGTATATTTGCTGACTTTTTTAAATAGTATGATAATCGAACAGGAACTTTTTGAACAACTGGATTTTGCTGAAAATCCTTTATTTGAAACGATTATTACCAATTTATTGGAACAAAAGTTTGCTGTTATCGATCATTTTTATGACGAAGCAGAAGTTGTTGCCTTGCGCAATGCTTTGCTGGAGCGCCACCGAACCATCGGATTTAAAAAATCGGCTGTAGGGAATTGGACAAATGAGGAAATCGACAAAAGCATTCGGGGAGATTTTATTTCCTGGATAGATGAAAGCAAAATAACATTGGCCGAAGAATTGTTTTTCAAGAAGATAAATTCGCTCGTTACCTACCTGAATAAAACCTGTTTTATGGGAATTTTTCAGAAGGAATTCCATTATGCCTTGTATCCTACCGGCACTTTTTACAAGCGACATCTTGACACCTTCGCCAACGACGATCGGCGGAAATTGTCCATCGTTTGTTATTTGAATGAAGCCAACTGGCCCAAAGAGAATGGGGGAGAGCTTACACTTTATCTTCCCAACGAAACCTTAGACCTTCTTCCCTTACCAGGGAGAATGGTTATTTTTGAAAGTCAGGTGATCGAGCACGAGGTGAAACCGGTAAAAGCTTCGGAGCGATTGAGTATTACGGGATGGTTAAAAACCCGCTAATTAGCGTTTCTTTATTTTTTTGTAGATCACCACAATAATAAGTAGAATTCCCAAGACCAGAAAGAGACCTGTTCCGCCTAAAAAACGTAGAATATCCATTGTAATTTTTATTGTAAATGTATTTATTTTTCCATTAAGGGGATGTATTTCCTTTTGAATTTGATAAGTAAAGCAATGGCCCGATAGCTTATCCACACCAATATAGCAAGCCAGATCCCGATGAGTCCCCAATCCATATAATGAGCGAGATACAAGACAGGAATAAAGCCTATGAGAGTCGCGCCCAGCAGTACATTTCGCAAATAGGCCATTTCTCCCAACCCTTTAAACAAGGCATCGAATGTAAAGGCCAGCGCGTTTATGGGCTGACTTATTAATACCATAAAGAACATGCCGTAGAAAATAGTGAGTACCTCCATGTCTTTGTTGAATAACAATCCCAGAGGTTTATAAAAAATAATACCTGCAAGTACCAGCAAACCGGCGACTCCCAAATTATAGAGATTTACGCGTTTGGTAAGTTTATAAAGAGAAGTGTAATCTTTGGCGCCCAAAAGTTTTCCGCCAAGTATATTTCCGGCGGCTCCGTACCCGTCTATAAAAAAGGCAGTGAACAGCCAGATGTTTATCGCAATGGCGTGCGCGGCAATATATTCTTTCCCTAAACCTGTGGCTTGTCTTACAGCCAATAACAAGGCAATATTTAAGGCTAGAGAGCGGACAAACAGGTTGAAACTCATAGAAACGAGGCGGTGAATTTCGGGATGTATTGGGAAGCGTAATCGCAGAGAAACCTGAGTTTTTTTCAAGAGGAAAATTAATGCCAATAAAGCCATTAGTGCCTGCGAAATTAAACTCGCCCATGCAGCACCTTTAATTCCCATGGCAGGAATGTAATCTTCAATTCCGTAGACAAATGCAATGTCAAGACCTATGTTTACCAGGGCTCCTGAGGCTGCAATAATCATGGGCCAAAAGGTGTTTTGCAGCCCTCTGAATAATCCAAAAACAGCAAAGGTGAATAAGGTTAACGGAAAACCCCATACGCGAATGTTATAATAGTCTATGCTATAGGAAAGGATAAGTCCGTCGGCATTTAAAAACGAGAAGATTTCTTCCACAAAAAAGTAGGTGGAAAAGAGAACGATAAAGCTAAGTAGGATATTGAAATAAATGGCTTGCGCCGGGAAATTTTGCAACTCACTGATTTTTCCTGCACCCAGATTTTGTGAAACAATGGCCGAAATGGCACTGCGACTTTGCGCCAAAATCCAGATTAGCATGGAGAGAAAAGAGCCTACAATTCCAACAGCGGCCAATGCCTCAGTGCCAAATTCAGGGATGTTTCCTACAATTGCGGCATCGGTACTGGAAAGAACAGGCTCGGCAATACCCGATAAAATTGCAGGAATTGCGAGTTGTTGAATACGCTTAAAGGAGATGTTGGTTTTTTCCATTGGGCGTTACAAAAGTAGAAAAAACGAATGGGTCATTGGGAAGAAATCTATTGGTTTTAGTGATGTTCCGGTAAGAACTATTGATGCGACAAAACCAACTCGTAACAATAAAATGGATGTTGACTTTGCTTCGGAAAGAAAATATTTCCTAAACGCTGATAGCCTCTTGCTTCATAAAATTTTTGATTGCGCAGATTTTGACTGAAAGTGTCCAATCTAATAGAGGCTTTATTATTTTCTCTACCAAGTTTTTCGGCAAAATCCATCAGGAGTCTGGCGCAGCCACGTCCCTGAAATTGTGGATTCACCGCCAGTCTGTGAATGTAATAATGAGCGCTATCTTTGGTGAGCCATGTAATATCGTCGTATTCCGCATCTTTTACAGAAGAAATTACAATGCAGCCTACAATTTCTTCAGCATGGAGAAGGACATACAATTCGTTTCGGACCATATCTTTTTGAAATGCTTCCTTGTTGGGATAGAATTCGTTCCATTGAAAAATATTTTCAGAAACCATTTTAGCGGCACAGGCGCGGGTAATTGTTATAATTTTCTCAATTTCTGAGGGTTTCGCATGCCTAATCATATATAATGAATTAATTTTGCACTGGATTGCGGATAACAGCAAGACGAATTTAATATAAAAGAATAGAAATAACGATGAAAAATATATTGGTTCCCATAGGATCTTCAGAGAACTCGGCCAGTAATCTGCAATACGCCATCGACCTAGCCAAGGCTATTGATGCGAATGTATATGTAGTTTCGGTATTTCAGGAATTATCGAAGGTAGCCGGGCTTTCAAAGGTGAATACTATTTTAAAGGAAGACACCGAACATCTTTTAGAAGAGATTGTTACAAAAGTAGACAAGAAAGGAGTTTCGGTAATTGCACATCCTATAAAGGGGGAAATACTGGAAGGAATTAACCGTGTAAATAGACAGATTCCTATAGACCTTATGGTGCTTGCACCACGGAGTAATTCGATTAAAGAAGAAGTATTTTTAGGGAAAACTTCCGGGAAGTTATTGAAACACACCAATATTCCTATACTAATCGTTCCCGAAGGCGCCAAATTCACAAAGCCCAAGACAATGTTGATGGCGTTTAAGAACGGAAATTTTGAAAAGGACTTTATCTTGGAACCGATAAGGAAATTTGTAAGAATGTTTAAGACCGAGGTACATGTATTGCACGTGGAAACACCGGAAAGTACAGATGAGCTGATGCAGGTTACCGACAATTTAAAAGAGATTCAATCTTCCTATACAATTGCCAGAAATGCAACTACATTTCAAGGAGTTTTAGAACACTTTCAGCATTTTCACCCTGATATGTTATGTGTAGTGCGAAGAAAACGCGGATTCTTTAAAAAGCTGTGGGAGAAAAACGAGATTATGAAAAGAGAATTTCACACAAGTAAACCTTTGTTGGTTTTACCTGTACAAGAATAAATTTTTATTATATTCGCAACTTCAATGCCAAAAGGGGGATTAGCTCAGCTGGCTAGAGCGCTACGCTGGCAGCGTAGAGGTCATCGGTTCGACTCCGATATTCTCCACATCAAGCAGGAAATCCGTACTGAAGTACGGATTTTTTTATTTCAGAGAAACCGAAGCTTGCTTTGAGTTTCGAATGAAATAAGAAAAATCGGCTCTGCAAGATCGATTTCCTATTTGCAGCAGGGCGCTATTTTTCGGACGAGCGCAGCTACTCCGATATTCTCCACAGGAGAAGGCAATGCGAAAGCATTGCTTTTTTTATTTCAGGAAATCAACAGTGGAATCAACTGCTTTTTTAAGCAAGGGAGGCATAACATGTGTTTCCCACGGATGTGATGCACCAAAAACGTGGTCTGCACCTTCAATAATTTCCAGTTTGCTATGTGGATTCCAACTGTGTAACAATTCAGCTTCTTTTACCGGCACGGTCCCATCCTCGCCGCCATGAACGAGCAACAATGGTTTTGTGAGGTTTTGAGCAGCACGCTTAATGGTTAGCCGTTCTTCATTCGCCATAAAATCTTCATAGAATTGCCAATCGTGTGGCAGCTGTTGGTGCGTTCTACTGTTTTCTACATAGGTCCTACCCGTTTGTTTCCACAACTTAAAAGCTTCGGATCCTTCCTGAAACCGCACTTTAAAATCACTTACTCCCGCCCAGGTAACAACCTTATTAATGCGAGCATCTTCCGCAGCTTTCAGTAAGGCAATTGCGCCACCACGACTATGTCCTATTACATAAACCGAAGGTGGCTTTATTTCAGAAACTATAAAATTCAGCACCTTATCCAGATCGGACATCTCTTTCGAATAATTATTCTGTGCAAAGGCTTCCAAATCTGGGAAATCTATGGGCTGATCTACCGTACCTCCGTTATGAGAAAAGTTGAATTTTAAAAAATAGAAACCTGCTTCTGCAAAGGCCTTTGCAACCAAATGCCAGGCACCCCAATCTTTAAAGCCTTTGTAGCCATGACAAAATATCACCACCGGTTTCGCTTCAGGGGTGTCATTGTAATAAAAATCATAAACAACGGGTTTTGCACCGTCTTGTTGCAAGATATTATTTTGTTGCACAATCATATTATTCGATTTCTTTTTCGGTAAAGGGAATGGTAGGATTACAAATTTCGAGCAACAGTTTTTTAAGCTCTTCCGTAAAAGAATCTAAGGTTGCTTGTGTCACCAGCTGGTCTTTGGTCCTGCTCCCCGGCTTCTCTTTTGTGCCGAATTTTAAGAATCCGTTGTTGAGGTTTTTAAAAGAAATGATTCCGGCCTCTGCCGAAACTATGGGTACTGAACCGTTCATCATCAGGGCATAGGCTAAAACCTGAAACGCCTTGCTGTATTTATACTCTTCGGCAATAAGATTCCAGTCTACAATTTCCAGCTCACCCTGTTGCACCATGCCGGTTTTGTAGTCGACAATGCGAAGCACCCCATTGTACTCGTCTACTCTGTCTACTTTTCCTCCAATAGCAACAGGAAAGGAGAGGCCTTCAATAGGAATTTCTACTTTTAGATCGGTTTCAATCTGTATGATTTTAATTGTATTTCCGGCGGAAATTTCTGAAATTTCAAGATTGATAAAATTTGAAATATAGCGCTTGGCCACTTCAAAAATGATCAGATTTTTCCCTCTCGAAAAGTTGCCCTCTTTAAAGGTCCTTTTGAACTGTTTTGTAACTACTGTGTCTATTTGAGACTTGGCTTTCTGAAGCATTTCAACATTTAAAAAACTTCTTTCCCAGGGTTCATACAATTCCTGGAGCGAATCATGTACAATGGTTCCCAACGTATTGTATGCTACAGTCTCTTCCACCTCCTGAAATTCATTAATCTTCAAAATCTTTTGATAGTAAAAATCAATCGGATTTCGAATGTAACTCGTAAGCGCCGAGGGAGAAAACCCTTTTTGAGCAATCTCTTGTAATCGCTCCATAACAGCAGGAGTTTTTGCAATACTCCTAGGTGTTTTTGGTTCGAGGTATACCGGCGGATTTACAACAACTTTTTCGATAATATGATTCGTTTGCTTTTCGACTTCAAGTTGCAGGAGAAACCTGCTTTTTTCACCCGAATTTAAACCATCGGCATGCGAATTATACATAAATGTCGCCTGGGATGTTCGATGCAGCAAGCGATAAAAATGATAGGTGTAAATCGCATCTTTTTCGGTGTAGGAGGGAAGTCCGAATTGTTGTTTTAGATCGTACGTAATAAAAGAGGCATTCGATTTTCCTGAAGGTAATATGCCTTCATTTACAGAAAGCATGATGATATTTTCGAAATCCAATACCCTTGTTTCCAGAACACCCATTATTTGAAGTCCCTCATAGGCATCTCCTTCAAAGTCGAGGGAGGTTGTTGCGATTAACTCTACAAATAAACTATGAACCGTTTTTATTGTCTTGCTATGGGGAAAATTGGCGTTTAAGGCTTCAATTTCTTCGAAGACCGTAAATAGTTTATATAGCACAACTCTATCCAATGCTTGTTCCTGAAATTGATTTTTGGCTGTTAATATTAACTGAATACAAGACTGTAATGCTTTAGCACTCTCGTTATTCCAGGTCGAAAAAAGTAAGGCAATAATGGCTTCATTTTTTACTCCGCCCCACGACTGAAGCTGTTCCAAAGAAGTATAAGCAGTATTCTGTTGGGTGATCTTTGCGATTATTTCCTGAGGGTACTCCAGCAAATGGGAAGCCACAGGATGATTTAACAGTGTTAGGACATCTTTGTAATAGATTGCCTCAACCTCTTTTAAGTGAAAATGCAGTAGAGTTTCAAAAAAAACAGCGGTTGGGAAGGATTTTAAAGGTATTCCCATAGTAATATTGGCCTGGGAAACAGTTTTGGGCAAAGAATTAATTACAGGCAGTAATAAGGCCTCATCAGCTAGTACAACAGCGGTTTTGTTTAATTGTTCCGGAGTATATCCTGATAGTAGGTTGGCCAAATATTTGACCTGCCCCATATTTTTTTGAACCTCTACAAAGGTAAATTTCTTTTCGGTTTTAAAATTGTTTGCGTTTTGCTGAAAGGAGGTATGTTCGAAGGATTTCCACTCCTTTTGATACTGTCTTAGAAATAAGGAGGCACTGTGTTTAATGTCTTTGTAGAAGCGGGTGTCTGTGTCCCAAAACACTTCGGTATTACCGGTTTCCAGCAATTCCTGAATAATATGCTGTTCGGCATTATTTAGCGCGTTAAAACCAATGAAAACATGCCTTTTAGCGCCGTGTTGATGTATGTAATGTTCAATATCCTCGGAAGCTTTTCGATAGACCAATCCTTGATACCCGGAATCTTCGTGAAGCAAAAGTTCTTTTAATGTTTCATAAAAAAGAGGCAATTGACTCCAGAAATGCAGGTAACCTTCAATGAGAGGTGTTTTTTCGTCCTGTACGTTCCATTTCTCCAGGGTTTTTATACTGCCCAAATAACTGAAGAATGCCTTAGGCTCTACCAGATATCTGTCAATTTCGTTAAAGTCATTTAGGAGGGTTGTTGCCCAGGAAGTATATGTTTCGAAGCTTTCCTTTTCTGAAATGCCTTCAGTCTTGAGGTAGGCGTCATAACTTTTAAAGAGAAGCTCGGTACTACTGATAATTCGCAGATCGGAGAGTGTTTCGATAAACTCTTCAATACTAATAATTGTGGGAGCAAATTCAGTTTTGACTGCAGAATTCCGAAGGTAATTTTTTAAGAAACCACCGGCTCTTTTACTGGGAAGTACAAGGATTAGTTCGGCAAGATTCCCGTGTTTATTTTTAAGGGTATGTAAAGTCTCTTCGAGGAATGTTTGCATACCGCTAAAATAAAAAACGCCTCCGTAAAAGGAGGCGTTTCTCAATTATTTATTAAGGTGTTTCTTATTTCTGTAGAGAAATTTCAACACGTCTGTTTTGTTGTCTTCCTGCTGCAGTATTATTAGTTGCAACCGGACGAGCTTCACCGTAACCTTCAGAAGTCAATCTGTTAGAAGTCATTCCAATAGTGGTTAGGTAATTCATTACAGAAGCAGCTCTTTCTTTAGAAAGCTTCATGTTGTAAGCATCACTACCTCTACTGTCTGTATGACCTTCAATATGGAAAGTAGTGTTAGGATATTCCTTCATGATGTTAGCGATACTTTGCAATGCAGAGTAAGACTCTTGACGAATAGTTGCTTTGTCGTAGTCGAACAAGATAGTTTTAGAGTACTCGTTCAATTGTTGGATAATCTCAACAGTTACTTCTGGACAACCTTTGTTTGCAACAGTACCAGGTACATCTGGACACTGATCATCTTTGTCTAATACACCGTCACCGTCTCTGTCTTGGTAAGGACAACCATTGTTAGCCTTAGGACCAGCTTCGTTTGGACAAGCATCTTCAGCATCAGTGATTCCATCACCGTCAGCATCAGGACATCCGTTAAGTGCAGCTAGACCAAAAACAGTAGGACAAGCATCTTGTGGATCTGGAATACCATCACCGTCTGTATCAGGACATCCGTTGAATTCAGCTAAACCAGGAGTATTAGGACAAGCATCGTTTCTGTCTTCGATTCCATCACCGTCTGTGTCAGGACATCCGTTGAATTCTGGTAAACCAGGAGTTTCAGGACATTCGTCATCTTTGTCGAAGATTCCATCACCGTCGGTATCTTTTCCACCGAATTTAAACACAACTCCTGCAGAATGCTGGAAGTGTTTTACACCGTAAGCATCTTCAAAAGCATGCTTATAAGCAGTTTGGAAGTTTACACCTAAATTCTCACCAATCCAAATACGAACTGAAGCAAGACCGTTAGCGGTACCAAACCCAATATCATCAACCCAAGTGTAACCACCACCTACACCAATAGATGGGTCAAACCAACCTCCTGGACCATTAATAAGGTCTCTAAAGCTGTACTTAATTTCTCCATCGGCAGCAATGTATGATAAATCATCAACTGATACATCACCCATTTTTTCAATCTTGTTGATAGTTCCAACAGCAGCAAACGAGAAACCACTTCCTATGTATCTACCAATAGATACTTTGGACACAGATGGAACAATATTCCAGTGGTCATTTACATTATAAAATTCTTCAAAAAGGTCTCCATTAAGAGCGTCAGACTCTGTTTGGCCATCTCTTAGACCTACAGGGAAGGTGTCAACAGCGTTTACACCAACCTCGATTGCCCAAGGATTGTTTTCGTCTTGTGCGTTAGCTACTCCAACTCCTAAAAGTAAAAGTGTAGCAACTAAAAAAGTGTTAAGATGTTTCATATTCGATTGTTTAATTTTTAAGTGTTAATTAGAGCAAAAGTAAGTTGTTAAAACTTATAAACAAAAGCAAATCTATTAAAATTTTGATAAAATTAAAGAGAATAATATATAAATAAAACAAGTTAGGCCTTTATTATTTCGAGTTTGGCACCTACTTTTTTAAATGCATTGATGGCTTTATCGAGATGTTCTTTGCTATGTGCTGCCGACAATTGAACTCTTATTCGCGCTTTGCCCTTTGGCACCACGGGATAAAAGAAGCCAATAACATAAATCCCTTCTTCCAATAGCATGTCGGCCATATTTTGAGAGAGCTGTGCATCGTACAGCATTACAGGAACAATAGCCGAATCCCCATCAATTATATCGAAACCGGCCGCTTTCATTCCTTTTTTAAAGTAATTTGTGTTGTTTTCCAAACGATCTCTTAATGAGGTGTCCTTGGATAGCATCTCGAAAACCTTAATAGATGCCCCAACAATGGCCGGCGCCAACGAATTTGAAAACAAATAAGGTCGGGACCGCTGACGTAGCATCTCGATTATTTCTTTTTTCCCGGTTGTATAACCTCCCATAGCACCTCCCAAAGCCTTTCCTAAGGTTCCCGTTATGATGTCGATTCGACCCATGACGCCTTTTTCTTCAAGGGTTCCGCGCCCTGTTTCCCCAATAAAACCTGCTGCATGGCATTCGTCTATCATAACCAGGGCGTCATATTTGTCGGCCAGGTCACATATTTTATCTAACGGAGCTACCAAGCCATCCATTGAGAAAACGCCGTCTGTTACTATAATTTTAAAACGGGTTCCGGCCTTATTGGCTGCCATTAGCTGCTTTTCCAAATCTTCCATGTTACTGTTTTCATAGCGGTAACGGGCGGCCTTACACAAACGAACCCCATCAATTATTGATGCATGATTTAATGAATCTGAAATAATAGCATCTTCCGGGCCCAACAAAGGTTCGAAAACGCCACCGTTGGCATCGAAGGCTGCAGCGTACAATATGGTATCTTCCGTGCGGTAGTAATCGGCAATTTTTTGCTCCAATTCCTTGTGAATATCCTGTGTTCCGCAGATAAAGCGTACCGACGACATTCCAAATCCATGTGTGTCCATGGCATCCTTGGCTGCCTGTATCACTTCTTTATTTGAGGAAAGCCCTAAATAGTTGTTTGCACAAAAATTGATAACGGTTTCTCCCGTCGAAATGGTGATTTCTGCATCCTGAGGCGAGGTTATAATGCGTTCTTTTTTATAAAGTCCGTTGTCTTTTATGTCCTGAAGTTCGTTTTGTAGGTGTTGTTTTATTTTTCCGTACATGGTATCCTGTTTTTTTGAGACTTCAAATTTATACTTTATTTACCATAATTTTTTCTTCGGAAGCATAAACCAATATTTTTTCTGAAATTCTGAAATCCATTTCTTCCAGCGCCGAAGCATAGCGATTAATTTGGCTTTTATGTGTTTCTGAAGGGTTGCCGGTCTTGTAATCGACTACTGTAACCGAAGCATTTTCATGGAAATTCAATCGGTCGGGGCGCAGCAAATCGCCTTTCGAGGTAATGATATCGCGCTCGTTCACAACATTAGTTGCTGAAATGTCAAACAAATGCGCCAACATGGGATGACTTGTAATTTGGCTCACTGCATCCTTTAATTTGAATAATTCTTCGGCTGAAACTACAGATTGTAATATTAGGTCTTCAAAAACAGAAGTAATATCTTCTGTAGTTTTAATCTTTGCCATGGTGTCATGTAGCAAATTTCCGGCAGTAATGGAGGCTTCAACAGCGGTATCCCAAAGAAGTGCTTCGGCCGAAACTATTTTTAAATTATGCTCTTTTGGTAATGATGAAATGTAAAGGGGCGCCACCTGTTTGAAACTTTCAGGGATCTCCGGCTGTAAGGATCTTTTCGAAGTCCCAAATTCGGCAGTACTCGAATTTTCATCCCATTTTCCTTCCTTTTTCAGAAATTCTGCAAAAAACTGATTAAAACTCATAGGTTTTTCAGCTTTGATTTCCTTCGGAAGTGTAGCAAAAACATATAATTGCTCGATAGAGCGTGTTAGTGCCACATATAACAGGTTCAAATTGTCCAGCTCTAGTGTTTCTCGGCGTTCCCTGTAAACTTGTTCCCCGACGGCACCGTAATTGGCCACGTCATTTTTGTAGTTTATATACACCTCATCAAAAATATCGGCATCATTTTCCCACGGAAACCAAGTTTTTGCGCTTCTTTCATTATATATTTCAACATCGGCGAAGGGAAAAATTACGACCGGAAACTCAAGGCCTTTCGCTTTGTGAATTGTCATAATTCGGACAGCTTCCGAAGTGATGGCAGCGGGAATACTGGCAGATTCTTTTTTGGACTCCCAATGGTCTAAAAAGGCCAATTTTCCTGCCAGCGGACGCTGTTGGAAATCGAAGACAAAGTCCATAAAGCCGTATAAATAGCCATCCGATTTTTTATAAAGCTGAAATTGATTGCAGCAATATTCACAGCTTTCGTATAAAGAAACCGATTGCATTGCCGAAATCTTGAAATCTATCCCATACGACTTCAAATTTTCTTCAAATTCTTCAATAGAACGATTTAAAAATTGACTGAAAAAAGTGTGTTGTGCTTCAGCAATCTGAAAATGATGGTGTAAAAACCCTAACAAATTAATTTTCACCTCTTCATTTTCGGGATAAAGCGCCAGTGTCAAGGCGTCTACCAGACATTGAACTACCGGGGAAGACTGGAGTAGAAGCGTTTCAGAAGAAATAATAAGAATATTTTTTTCCATCAAATAGGCGCCAATGGCAATCCCTTCTTTTTTTGTACGGGTTAGAATACAAACGTCCTGCAGGGTGAATTCGCTGTCACAGATTTTTTGAAGGGTATTGTGCACTAATTCACCATAAAGAACATCGGCTTCGGCTTTGTTTTCTGGATCAACAAATTCAAATTTTACATATCCGCCATGCTTCTGAGTAGAAAATTGGCGATTCCCGATTTCATACAAATTGGCATGTATCACATTGTCAAAATACGGTGCTATTAAACTAAAGAAGGCATTGTTGAAGTCAATGATGTTTTTACAACTTCGGAAATTAGTTTCCAGATTTAAGACTGTTTTTTCGGAATGAAAAGGATTTTCCTCATTACAAAGGGCAATAAACTGTTCGGGAAGACCACCGCGCCAACGATAAATGGACTGCTTGGCGTCACCTACCAGAAGGAGACTACCTTGTTCCTCATCGAAGGTTTGTTGCGACAATGCATTGTCGATTAGCGGAATTAAATTTTGCCATTGCATAAAGGAGGTGTCCTGAAACTCATCGATAAAAAAATGTCGGTACTTTTCTCCCAACCGCTCGTAGATAAAGGGCGCCGGCTGATTTTTAATTTCGTTGTTAATTAGAGAGTTAAATTCGGAAATGGGCAATATTGCCTGCTCTTCTTTAATGATTTGCAATTCCTGCTGCACCAGATTTATAACCGATAGGGGCGTTATATTTTTTAGTACGGCTTCGATGAGAGACAGCTCGTACACCCATTGTTTGGTGATTTCAAAATTTTCAATAAAGTTTGGTGTCAAGGTTTCAATAACCGGAATTATTTCGGGAGTATCTTTAGCGACTCTACCCGGATAGAGTGGTTTTTCACCCATAGTCTCCTGCCATTTAGCACTAAAGTTCAAATAGAAGGCACCTGAGGCTAGATTTGCAAAATGTTTTGGAAGGTAGGAGCTGCTGAAATCGTCAAATTGCAGTCCGCTTTCTTCTATCAGTTGTATGGTTTCAGAAGCTTTTTGCTGAATTTTAGCAGCAATTTCATTTTTCTGTAGCAACAATCGTTTTTTAAAGACCACAAAATCTTTGAGGGTTCTATCTCTTAGTTTTGCGACATGAGGCGCATCGTTTTCGTTCGCCAGAATTTGCGCAGCCAGAGCTATATCTTTGGTGATATCCCAGGATTTATCATCATCTGTCTTTTCCATGGCAAAATCCAACAGCACCTTTGTGATTTCCGGATCTTCTCCTGCCTTGTTAACAAGTTGGTCTACGGCTTCGGCAATTAAAGCACCTATGTCCAGACTCACTTCGAAGTTTTGAGGCAGTTTTAAATCGCGGGCAAAGGTGCGGATAAGCTGATGGTTAAAACGATCTATGGTTTCAACATTGAAACCGGCATAATGATGCAATAAATGTTTTAGTATTTTTTGCGATTGCTGATGAATGTATTCGATAGAGAGAGCAGTTTCTTTGGATATTTGAAGCAACATTTCGGGAGGTTGTGAAAGTGCTTCAGGATTTGAAAATAAAACAAGATTGGTAATAATGCGCTGTTTCATTTCGGCAACGGCCTTATTGGTAAAGGTAATCGCTAGTAAATTTTTGTAGAATCCTTCATTTTTGGATACTAATATCCGCTTGAGATATTCTTTTACAAGGGTAAAAGTTTTCCCGCTCCCGGCAGAGGCGTTATAAATATTAAAGGCGGTTGATTGTTGCAAGAGACTTTTTTACTAAGATATTAAAAAGACAAGGCTAAAATAGTATTTATCAACTTAATCTATGATACTATAGAAATCTTATAAATTCTATAACACTATATCACTCCATTAATATGTATTTTTGAAGTAGTTAACGAAAGTATTCACACAAAAAACTTTAAAATCATGTCTTTTGAATTACCAAAATTAAACTATGCACACGATGCATTAGAACCACATATTGATGCCAAAACCATGCAAATTCACCATGGTAAGCACCATCAAGGATATACAGACAATTTAAATAAGGCCATTGAGGGCACAAATATGGAAGGTAAAACCATAGAAAATATTTTGATAAACCTTGATATGAATAACAAAGCCGTAAGAAATAATGGCGGCGGTTTTTACAATCACAGATTATTTTGGGAGGTAATGTCTCCCGATGGTGGTGGAAAACCAACAGGAGAGTTGGCGGAAGCAATTAACACGGCCTTTGGGAGTTTTGATGCCTTTAAGGAAGAATTTTCGAATGCCGCAAAAACACAGTTTGGATCGGGATGGGCCTGGTTATGTGTTCATAAGGGAGGAAAAGTTGATGTATGTTCAACACCCAACCAAGACAACCCGGTGATGCCGGGTGTAGGCTGTGGAGGTACTCCAATCTTGGGATTGGATGTTTGGGAGCACGCCTATTACCTGAATTATCAGAATAGAAGACCCGATTATGTAAGTGCTTTTTTTAATGTAATTAATTGGGAAGAAGTTTCGGCGAGATACCAGCAAAACAAATAGAATATAACTATTATAAATTAATGGACGTTCTTAGATACTAGGGGCGTCTTTTTTTATGTGAAAGATTTTTAGTTGGGTAAAAAGAAAACATCCTGCTTCCCGCAGGCTAGCTCGCATTAAGCTGAGCATAGATTTGAATGTCCGGTGGACATTTGTTGAAGGTACCCGCGAAAGCGGCATACGCGAATTAGATTGTACCAGCTCCCTTCAATTGGAACTCCAAAGTGTAAAAAAGGTAAACAGAAGTTGCAGGAAAGTAGTGAACGGCTCGTTGAGTGGTTTATGGTATATAAGAAGAAACAATTACTCGCCACCTTACCGCAAAGAAATTTTGCTTGGCATTGAGCATGGACGAAATGGAAAACAAAATCGAATGTCCTGTGGACATTTGTTGAAGGTACCCGCGAAAGCGGCATACGCGAATTAGATTGTACCAGCTCCCTTCAATTGGAACTCCAAAGTGTAAAAAAGGTTAACAGAAGTTGCAGGAAAGTAGTAAACGGCTCGTTGAGTGGTTTATGGTATATAAGAAGAAACAATTACTCGCCACCTTACCGCAAAGAAATTTTGCTTGGCATTGAGCATGGACGAAATGGAAAACAAAATCGAATGTCCTGTGGACATTTGTTGAAGGTACCCGCGAAAGCGGCATACGCGAATTAGATTGTACCAGCTCCCTTCAATTGGAACTCCAAAGTGTAAAAAAGGTTAACAGAAGTTGCAGGAAAGTAGTAAACGGCTCGTTGAGTGGTTTATGGTATATAAGAAGAAACAATTACTCGCCACCTTACCGCAAAGAAATTTTGCTTGGCATTGAGCATGGACGAAATGGAAAACAAAATCGAATGTCCTGTGGACATTTGTTGAAGGTACCCGCGAAAGCGGCATACGCGAATTAGATTGTACCAGCTCCCTTCAATTGGAACTCCAAAGTGTAAAAAAGGTTAACAGAAGTTGCAGGAAAGTAGTAAACGGCTCGTTGAGTGGTTTATGGTATATAAGAAGAAACAATTACTCGCCACCCCATTGGATTTGGTGCATAAAAAAAGGTAAACAAGAGTTTACCTTTTTTTGCCCCAAATCTACCATGAACTTAACCTACTTATGCTATGGTATATTCAAATATATGCTATAATTTATTTTTGAAAATAAACTTTTAGACCAATAACTGTTTTTCTCGTTAAAAAGCACCTATTTTGTAGTAAACGTCTATTAAGGCACTAGGATAATAACAAAATTAGAAGAAAAGGTAGCCTTATCGGGAACAAATAGCCTTTATTCTTCCAGAATATAAATTCCATTCTTTATTATATAATAGTTGGCAGATTTTTCTTAGACCGGCTTTAAGTTTAACGTTTCAGCAGCTTAAACGAATGAGATTGTACCCGCCCCCTTCAATTCGAACTCCAAAGCGTAAAAAAGCTAAACAGAAGTTCATGAAGATATAAAACGGCTCGCATTGAGATAAGTGGAGATGAGAAGGATTCAATTGCTCGCCACCCCAGAATTTGGGCCAAAAAAAAAGGTAAACTTGATAGTTTCTAAAGTGATAAAGCGGCTCGCATTAAGAAAAGGGCATAATTTGAAAGATTTAGTTGCTCGCCACCCCAGAATTTGGGCCAAAAAAAAAGGTAAACTTGATAGTTTCTAAAGTGATAAAGCGGCTCGCATTAAGAAAAGGGCATAATTTGAAAGATTTAGTTGCTCGCCACCCCAGAATTTGGGCCAAAAAAAAAGGTAAACTTGATAGTTTCTAAAGTGATAAAGCGGCTCGCATTAAGAAAAGGGCATAATTTGAAAGATTTAGTTGCTCGCCACCCCAGAATTTGGGCCAAAAAAAAAGGTAAACTTGCGTTTACCTTTTTGCCCCAAATCTTACCATTAACTTAACCTACTTATGCTATGGTATGTGTCAAATATATGTCAAAAAATTCTTTCAAATACAGATTTTTCCTACTTTTGGATAAAGGGAATAGATATTCGATTAAAAGCAGTATTTGGCTCCTTTTTCGGATTTTTAGTAGGCACGTTCCGGGTTGCCTTCGTAGAAATTTACGTAGGCTTTATTAACAACGCGATTTCCCCCCGAAGTTGGGTAATCTCCTGTAAAATACCAATCCCCTAAATTTTTTGGACATGCCTTGTGTAAATCTTCAACCGACTGGAAAATCAATTTCACCTTTGCATTGATATTATTATTGCTAATAATATGGGCAATTTTGTCGGAAATCTCTTCATCGCTAAATGGTGCATACAACTCCTTTACATGATTAATTACTTCATTGTCTACAAGGTCTAGTTGTTTTTTGCACTTATGGTAAATTTCTTCAACAATATCGTAGGTACCACGATCTTTGTGTAATTCCAAGGCTGCGTTAAAAGCAACCAAATGTTCCAAGCGCGCCATGTCAATTCCATAGCAATCGGGGTAACGAATTTGTGGAGCAGATGAGACCACAACTATCTGTTTCGGTTTTAGGCGATCCAGCATTTTTAGAATACTCTTTTGTAAAGTAGTCCCTCTTACAATACTGTCGTCAATAATCACCAAATTGTCGGTAGTTTTTACAACCCCATAGGTAACATCATATACGTGCGCCACCAAATCGTCCCTACTGCTGTCATCGGTGATAAAGGTGCGTAATTTTACATCTTTGATGGCAATCTTCTCGGTGCGAATTTTATGCGCTTGTATTTCCTCAAGCCTTGCGTTGGTAAGGCTGCCTTCTTCTCTAAGAATGGCTTCGTTTTTTTGTTTGTTTAATTCGTTCTGAGCAGCATCCAGCATTCCGTAGAAAGATGTTTCGGCCGTATTGGGAATAAAAGAGAACACCGAATTTTCTGTATCGTAATCTATAGCTTTCAACACTTTTGGCATTACCAAACGTCCTAGTTCTTTCCGCTCCTGATAGATTTCGGCATCACTTCCGCGAGAAAAATAGATACGCTCAAAAGAACAAGACTTACGCTCCAAAGGCGCTAATATTTCTTTGGCACTCAAACTGCCATCCTTTTTAATAATTAGGGCATTCCCGGGCTCGATTTCAAAAATGTCCTCAAAAGGGACATTAAAAACAGTTTGTATGGCCGGACGTTCCGAAGCGACAACAATAACCTCGTCATCTTTATAATAATAGGCCGGTCTTATTCCTGCAGGATCTCGCAGTATAAAGGCATCTCCATGACCTAAAAGACCCGCCATGGCATATCCTCCATCCCAGTTCTTGGCAGATTTCCGAAGAATTTTTGCCAGATTCAGGTTTTCGGCAATATAAGGTGAGGCTTCTATTTTTGTCATTCCTCTATCCTTTGCCTTTTTGTATAATTTCCGCACCGCATCATCCAGAAAATGACCAATTTTTTCCATCACCGTTACCGTATCCGCCTTTTCCTTAGGATGCATTCCCAATTTTATAAGATTGTCAAACAACTCGGTTGTATTGGTCATATTAAAATTACCGGCAATGATAAGGTTTCGGTGCATCCAGTTATTCTGGCGTAAGAAAGGATGTACATTTTCCACACTGTTAATACCAAAAGTTCCGTAGCGCACATGTCCTAAAAACAATTCACCTATATAGGGAATGTTTTTCTTTTGTGCCTTGACATCCTCCTTGTACTCGGGGTGAGCTTCAAATTCTTCGTTAATGCGTTCATTTATCTGGGCAAAAATATCCTGAATGGGTTGAGCAGCATTAGAACGTACCCGACTTATATAACGCTCTCCCGGATTTACATCCAGCTTAATACTGGCAAAGCCCGCACCATCCTGTCCGCGATTGTGCTGCTTTTCCATCATCAAATACATTTTATTGACACCGTAGAAAGCCGTTCCGTACTTTTCTTTGTAATACTCCAGAGGCTTCAGTAATCTAACTACTGCGATTCCACATTCGTGTTTTAAAGCGTCGCTCATTTTTTCTGAAAAAATTATCTATTAAATCTACAAAAAACGCCCCGAATTATCAGGGCGTGTTTTATGTTAGTTCTATATCAAATTGTGTTAAACTCTTAAACTGCTGTAAGCGCTGATGCACTTCTTTTTTTGAAAGCTGAAGCATTCGCTCTGTTCCAAATTTTTCTACGCAAAACGAAGCCAACGCAGCACCGTATATAATTGCGTTTTTCATGTTTGCAAAACTGTAATCTTCCGTTTTAGCCAAAAAACCGGAAAATCCTCCGGCAAATGTGTCACCAGCACCGGTTGGGTCAAATACTTCGGCCAAAGGTAAAGCCGGCGCATAAAACATTTCATCACCGTGAAATAAAAGCGCCCCATGCTCTCCTTTTTTTATGACCACATACTTGGGTCCCATTCTCATAATTTTTTTAGAAGCATTTACCAGGGAATATTCTCCCGATAATTGTCGCGCCTCCTCATCGTTTATTGTTATCACATCCACTTTGGCTATCACCTGCATCAATTCATCCAGCGTATTATCCATCCAAAAATTCATGGTATCTAATACAATGAGCTTCGGATTTTCCATTTGGTCGATAACACTAAGCTGAACTAACGGATGTAAATTCCCCAACATTACAACTTCGGCACTTTTATAGGCTGAAGGTACTTTTGGACTAAAATCTGCCAACACATTCAGCTCGGTTGCCAAGGTGTCGCGAGAATTCATATCGTTGTGGTATTTTCCGCTCCAAAAGAATGTTTTTCCGTCTGCAACAATTTCCAATTCAGAAACATCCATCCCTTTCGATTCGAGCATTTGTATGTATTCTTTTGGAAAATCTCCTCCAACAACCGAAACAATGGCTCCTTCTACATTAAACTGAGAGGCTGCGAGTCCGATATAGGTCGCTGCACCACCTAATATTTTATCGGTCTTTCCAAAGGGCGTTTCAATAGCGTCAAATGCGACTGTTCCTACAATTACAAGTTTACTCATCTTTAAGGCCCGAAAAGTCGGGTAACTTTTTGTTTTAAGAGGGTGCAAAGATACGATATTGCACAGACAAATACTAGCAGCAAATTTTATTATAAAGCACCTTAGAATTGGGATGAATTGTATTGCTTTTATTACACTTAGAATCTGAAAATCCTATCTTCTTAAAGCATTTTTACAGAAACAAATGTTTAGCGAAAAGGCTATAAATGAATTACTTATTCAGCTTACTCTTCCAAAAAACCATTCTTAATTCGATAAAATATGTTAAATTCATACTCTTATTCCATCATCGTTATGAAAAAAATTATTCTTGCATTTTACGCATTGTTCTTATTTCAAGCCGGAGTTGCTCAAGAAGGGAAGTCTTTCACTTCAAATGTGAATCTTTATGTTCAGGGGAATTCTAAGCTTATAGGAAATACCATACTGGGTACTCACGCAACAAAACCCATGAACGACGTAGATCTTTCAAACGAAGAAGTTACTATGAAATTTGTCGACGTAGATAAAGATAGAAGAACCTATAATTCGAGTCAGGCGACTTTAAATCTTCCGGCCGGGGCCTCAAAGATTGCATATGCAGGCCTTTATTGGAGCGCCTTTTATCCGTACGAATTCGGGGTGTTGAAAAGTGGAGGAGATGCCAGAGAATACAAAGGGCAAGGATACCGTGATCAAAAAATAGATTTGGTTTTATTCAAAACCCCCGGAGCGGACTATAAAATGATTCAAGGGGAAATTATTTTTGACAGCTTTAAAAGCGGTGTTTTTGAAGACAATATCCCTTATGCCTGTTACGCAAACGTTACATCATTACTCAGAAAGTCATCAAATCGTAATGGCACTTACAGTGTAGGTGATATTAAGGCTGCCGAAGGATACATTCCTGGCGGAAGTTCGGGAGGCTGGTTGTTATATGTTGTTTATGAAGACGAACTGGACACCCCAAAGTATTTTACAACCTTTAATGGGCTGGTAGGTGTTGACAAACAGGCTATGGAAGTGGTTTTCGACGGATTTAAAGCAAAGGAGACAGGTATTGTGAATGCGGCCCTGGCAATTGGAGCCCTGGATGGAGATTCAAAATTAAAGACCGATGAAGTCGCGATTCGTACCTCAAAAACAAGGACCTATCAAAATATCGGGAATTCGGTGCGACAAGACAACAACTTCTTTACGAGTAGCATTTCTACCGGCCCCGATTTGTTTACTGAAAGAACCCCAAATAGCAGCAACACACTCGGATTTGATGTGGTAAAAATACCTATTCCCAATACGGATAATGAGGTAATCGATAACGAGACCACCAAAGCTTCGGTTCGGTTTCAAACAGATAAAGATAAATTCTATGTCTTTTTTACGGCTTTTGAAACTGAAATCAATTCTAATTTCTATTTCGATAAAACAGGAGCTATAGCAACAAACCAAGTTAAAGAAGATACAACTCCCGGAGCAGATGCAGTTGTTGTTTCAGAAACAAAAAAGGAGGTTGCAACAGCTACTAAAAAGGCTGTAGCTGTAGTTGAAAAAAGTGAACCTGTAAAGAAGAAAGTTACTCCCAAAGGAGCTGAGGTACTAGAAAAACCTATAAAAGAAGAGAAAGCTGCAATTACAAAAACAGAAAAGACCGAGCCTGAAGTAACCGAGGAAATCTCCACTGAAATGGTTGAAGAAAAAGAGCCTATTGTTTCCGATGCAGTTGTCCAAACCTCCAAGAATAACACTTCTTCAGAAGCAAATAAAAATGCAATTGCGGAAGAAGATAATATGATAAATATCGTCCAAATTACAACTTCCGAAAAGGAAATTACGGACAAACCGGAGGGAGTTGTCAATACAAAAACAACAGAGGTTGCCGCAGAGAGCAACCCTTTGAAAACCAAAAAAGAAGAGTCTGTTGTCGCCAAGGAAGAGAAAGTTATATTGGAAAAAAATGAGAAAATTGAGGTTGCTAAAAAGTCTCCTGCAACTGAGATAGTTGTGGAAACCAAAAAAGAAAAACCTGTTGTTGCCAAGGAAGAGAAGGTTGAAGTGGAGAAGGAGGCGAAAGTTGAGGTTGCTAAAAAAGCTCCCATTACTGAAATAGCTGTGGAAACTGTAAAAACTCCGGTAAAAAAGGAAGCTGAAACGATAACAAAGAAGGAGCCAGAAGTGGTTGCGAAAAAAGTAGAAGAAGATGTTGTGAAAGAGGCAGATGTTGCCGTCGCGGAAGCTTCAAATAAGATTGAAGAAACTCCTGCCGAGGAAGGATTTATCTTTAGAGAGTCAAAAAACATTGTCACCGATAATGCAACCGCTAAAGACGTGGCGACCATTCCCTCTTTAAAGAAGGGATACTATTTGGTGACCAAAGAATTTTCGGATGCAAATGAGGAAAAAATTTGGACTGAAAATTTAATAGACAAAGGACACGAACCCCTTTCTTATATAAATCCGGCGAATGGGAAAACCTATGTGTATGTTTACTTTAGCGACACGCCGTCTTACGCCTATATAAAGCGAAATGAACTGCGAAAACTGGAGTATCTAAAAGACATTAGCATAGTAAAGGTAAATTTGGAGTAACGTAAATCGATCGATTATTTTCTACCAAAATCGGCAGGAATTTCACCCCAGGCCTTGGTCTCCCATTTTACAATTTTGGTAGTGTAGGTATTGTTTTTCAGCCAAGTCTCGGCTCTGGAAATTAATTCGAATAAGGGTTTGTTTTTGGAAGTAGCTTTCAATTTTGTATTGCACTTTTTCCTTTTAATCCAACCCATGGCAATACGGGAATCGGTATACAAAATTCGGTTGCTTTTTTGTTGTTGTAAAAATGCCAGTCCGTGAACCAGCGCTAAAAACTCTCCCACATTATTGGTTCCTTGCTGAAACGGTCCCTGGTGAAAAAGCTGTTTGTGCGTTTGCGTATCAACCCCGCGATATTCCATAAGTCCGGGATTGCCACTCGAGGCTGCGTCTACCGTGATGGAATACAAATTGGGATCTCCTATTTTCTTTAATTCTTCGGCCGAAAGTGTTCTTTTCTTCTTTCCACCCTTCCCTTTATAATCTGTATATTCTTTATTGTATGCTTTCTTGGCTTCGGCAAACGATTCGAAAGCCATATACTGCGCCCCTTTTACGCCTTTTATGGAGCGTTGACATTCTTCCCAACTCCCGAAGATACCGGTGGGATTGCCATACCAAACCACATAGAATTTTTGTTTTTTAGTCATATTTATTTCTCGCGTATGTCGGAATCCATTCTCGAATTCTTATTTAAAATCCCCTCAATCACCTTCGGAAAAAAGTTGTATTCCAATTCATGCACCTTTTTCGCAACATCAATTGCGGTGTCTTTTTCTGAAAGCTTCACACTTTTCTGAAAAATAATCGCGCCTTCGTCATAGTTTTCATTCACATAATGAATGGTGATTCCGGTTTCATTATCTTTATTGGCAACAACTGCCTCGTGTACATAACTTCCATACATGCCCTTTCCACCGTATTTAGGCAGAAGTGCCGGATGAATATTGATAACTTTATTGGGAAACGCTTTCAGGATACAATCGGGAAATTTCAGTAAAAATCCTGCGAGTACAATAAGGTCCGGTTGGGTATTTTTTAAAAGCTGCAGCACACCTGTTTCTGAGTTTAGTTCAGCCTTCTCAAAATGTAACGATTTTACATTCAGATTTTTAGCTTTGCTTAACACTTTGGCATCCTTCTTGTTTGAAAGCACGAGAACAACCTCGGCAATTTCCCCTTGCTGAAAGTATTGAATTAAGTTTTGAGTATTGGTACCACTACCTGAAGCAAAAATCACGATACGCTTCTTCATTTTTGAATTTGTTTCCGTTTTTTGTTTGTATCCGAGAGATTCGGCTTTTATGCTATGGCAAAGTTAAATTTTTAAAGCATAGCAGAAGTCTACGGTTTCAGAATTTATCGAAGACAGCCGTGAAAATGTGAAATTCGCAGGAAATAGAAATACCGGAAGCGAGCTAAAGGGTTTCTTTGGGCGTTTACAGAAGTAATTAAAATAATAATAACAAAAGTATGGCAATAGAGTTTTACTTCGCTCAAAATTGTTTAATTTGCTACCACATTTTGCACTTTAAATGTTGTTTTAAATTAAAATATTTTATTTTTGCCACTTATACTTAAATTTAAAAATCAAGAATTATGTCAGACATTGCATCAAGAGTAAAAGCGATAATCGTAGACAAATTAGGAGTTGACGAAAACGAAGTAGTCAACGAAGCAAGTTTCACCAACGATTTGGGAGCAGACTCGCTAGATACGGTTGAGCTTATAATGGAATTTGAAAAAGAATTTGATATTCAGATTCCGGACGATCAAGCTGAAAACATTGCCACAGTAGGTCAAGCAATTTCATACATCGAAGAAGCTAAATAAAAACTTCTTTTATGGAATTAAAGCGAGTAGTAGTTACAGGCCTTGGAGCCCTTACCCCCATTGGTAACAATATTGAAGAGTATTGGAACGGTTTAAAAAGTGGGAAGAGTGGGTGTGCGCCAATAACTTATTTTGATACTGAAAAGTTCAAAACGAAATTCGCTTGTGAAATTAAAAATTTCGACCCATTAACACACTTCGACAGGAAAGAAGCCAGAAAACTGGATCGTTTTGCCCAATACGCCTTGGTATCTAGTGATGAAGCCATCATAGATGCCGGTATCAACCTCGAAAAGGTTGATAAATTTAGAGTGGGTGTAATTTGGGGAGCCGGGATAGGTGGATTGGAAACTTTTCAGGACGAAGTAATAAATTTTGCAGAAGGGGATGGAACGCCGCGTTTCAACCCCTTCTTTATTCCAAAAATGATTGCAGATATTGCCCCCGGGAATATTTCTATCAAACACGGATTTATGGGGCCAAATTATACAACGGTTTCTGCCTGTGCCTCTTCCGCCAATGCTATGATCGATGCTTTAAATTACATTCGTTTGGGGCATTGTGATATTATTGTAACCGGTGGAAGTGAAGCTGCAGTAACCAAGGCAGGAATGGGTGGTTTTAATGCCATGCATGCCCTTTCTACCCGAAATGAAAGTCCCGAAACCGCTTCAAGACCTTTCGACGCGACCAGAGATGGTTTCGTTTTAGGTGAGGGAGCAGGTGCTCTAATCCTGGAAGAATACGAACATGCAAAAAAACGTGGCGCTAAAATTTATGCAGAGGTTGTCGGTGGCGGAATGTCCAGCGATGCCTATCATATGACGGCTCCTCATCCAGATGGAATTGGGGTGGAGCGCGTTATGATTAACTGTCTGAATGATGCCGGTATGAAACCCGAAGATGTCGATACCATCAATACACACGGAACTTCAACTCCTCTGGGAGATGTTGCCGAATTGATTGCCATCGGAAAAGTATTCGGGGAACACGCCAAAGACATCAGTATCAACTCTACCAAGTCCATGACAGGACATTTGTTAGGTGCCGCCGGAGCAATTGAAGCCATTGCCTCTATTCTGGCGATGAAAAACAGCCTTGTGCCGCCTACAATAAACCACACCACTGTGGACGAATCTATTGATCCCGCTTTAAATCTTACCTTGAATAAAGCTCAGCCAAGGGAGATTAAAGTAGCTATGAGCAATACATTCGGTTTTGGAGGTCACAATGCTTGCGTCCTGTTTAAAAAATGGGAAGCTTAACCCTTTAATGGCATCCATAAAAAACATATTTAATTCCCGTGCTGAAAAGGACGGGAATTTTTTTTATGAAATGAAGCGTATCTTGGGATTTAAACCCAAAGACATTTCCATTTATGAAATTGCATTTACACACCGCTCCACTAACGAAAAGAACAGTGATGGGCATTCACAGAACTACGAGCGTCTCGAATTTTTGGGAGATGCAATGCTCAGCGCGGTAATCGCATCCCATTTGTTTAAAAAGGTTCCGGGCGGCAATGAGGGTTATCTTACTAAAATGCGCTCGAAAGTAGTGAGCCGGGAGCATCTCAATGAATTAGGGAGAGACCTAAACCTCATTAAGTATGTAAAAACCACCATTCCTACCGAACAATTTGGAGGCAATATTCACGGAAATGTTTTTGAAGCGCTGGTGGGTGCCATCTACCTGGACCGAGGTTTTCCCTACTGCGAAAAGTTTATTTACAAACGGGTTATAAAGCCCTATGTAGATATTCAAAAGCTGGAAGGGAAGGTAATTAGCTATAAAAGTTTGTTTATTGAATGGTGTCAGAAAAATAAAAAACGCTTCAAATTTGCGGTCTATGAAGATACCGGAAACGATACACTCAAACATTTTGCCGTAAAGCTTCAGTTGGAAGATGTTACTGTTGCGAAGGCAAGGGCCACTTCCAAAAAGAAGGCAGAAGAGCGTGCTGCCAAACGCGCCTATTTTAAGCTTCAGAAAAAAATAGACGCCGAAAGGTCATAATCTTTTTAGATTCCGAAAAGGAAAACTTACATTTATGGCTAAATATGGCCATGGCACACCACAAATTACTTTTGGAAGACGACGATACGGATACGTATTCCTTAGTGGCAATTCATTGTAGCGAAGAAGCCTATAAAATGGCCTATTTATTAAATAAATTTGTGGGTTTGAAATTACATCGCCGCACGGTCGATCTGGAATACTCCAACAACGGATTGGAAGTGACCTTTCCGCTGTTTGACTATGAAAATGAAATGCAATACACAACTTTTAATCTGGTTGCCAATAAAAGCAAGTCATTATCGGCCAATATTCAGAGTTCGAGTGGCTTGTTTAAGGACGTGGCTTCAGAAACCATAACAACACATCTGCTTCCGGAATTAAAAAAAGCTGATTATTTTCTGAAAATTTATTCCGACTTTGAAATAATCCCCCTTCGGAAGCTCATTTCCGATATAAATGAAATAAAACAAGTAATTTCGGCATATAGTGTAGACCCCGAAGAGATAAAATCTAAAAGAAATCTAATTTTTGACTGATGCCTAAAGAGAAAAAGACCAAAATAGTTGCCACCCTGGGCCCCGCCACCGCTTCCAAAGAAATTATTAAACAAATGATTTTGGAAGGAGCCGATGTGTTTCGGGTTAATTTTTCGCATGCCGATTACGACAATGTAAAAAAGACCATTGCCATGATTCGCAAGGTTGGGAAAGAATTAGGAACTTCAACAGCTATTCTTGCCGATTTACAAGGACCGAAGCTTAGAGTGGGTACAATGAAAGAAGAGGTAGTGGTTGAGCGGGGCGATGAAATCTCGTTTTGCACCGGCAAAGAGTTTGAAGGGACGCGTACCAGAGTTTATATGAATTATAACGATTTCCCAAAAGATGTGAATCCCGGAGAACGTGTTTTATTGGATGATGGGAAACTTATTTTTGAAGTACTCGAGACAAATAAAAAGGATACCGTAAAAGCGAAAGTTATTCAAGGAGGGCCATTACAATCAAAAAAAGGTGTAAATCTTCCCAATACCAAGGTTTCACTTCCTGCTCTTACGGTAAAAGATAAGAAAGATGCGATTTTTGCTATTTCTCAGGAAGTGGATTGGATTGCCCTGTCTTTTGTGCGAAATGCTGAAGATTTAAAAGAATTACAGGCGCTTATTGAAGCCCACTGTGAGTATAAAATACCTATTATCGCCAAGATCGAAAAACCCGAAGCGGTTGCCAATATCGATAAAATTGTGGCTTATTGCGACGGATTGATGGTTGCTCGTGGTGACCTGGGTGTCGAAGTCCCTGCCGAAGAAGTTCCACTAATCCAAAAGGAATTGGTTCTTACGGCCAAACGCGCTCGGATTCCCGTGATTATTGCCACACAAATGATGGAAACCATGATTACCTCGCTTACGCCTACCAGAGCAGAGGTAAACGATGTGGCCAATTCGGTCATGGATGGCGCCGATGCGGTGATGTTAAGCGGTGAAACGTCTATCGGGAAATATCCGGTGGACGTGATTAAAACCATGACAAAAATTTTAAAAAGTGTAGAGAATTCGGCTTTAATAAGGGTGCCCCAAGAACCGCCAACGATTAGAACCAACAGGTATATTACCAAATCTATTTGTTACCACGCTGCGCATATGGCCAATGAGATAGAAGCACACGCTATTTGTACACTTACCAATAGTGGTTACACGGCCTTTCAGATCTCGGCATGGAGACCGGCGGCGCATATTTTGGTGTTTACCTCGAACCAACGTATTCTTTCCCGCTTGAATTTGTTGTGGGGGGTAAAGGCTTTTTTCTACGACAAATATGTGAGTACAGACGAAACGGTAGACGATGTAAACAGAATCGCCTTCGAACGTGGATTTGTGTCCAAAGGCGATTACCTTATTAATCTGGCTGCCATGCCCATTGTAGACAAAGGGATGGTAAATACTTTACGAGTGTCGCAGGTGAAATAGGTTACTCCACCACCTCAGTCCGTTCTATTTTCATTGCTTCACCATCTTTGGTGATGGTAATGGTGTTGCTAAAAGTCTTTGTCTTGTAGACGTAGGCAATTTTTTGTAATACATCGTCCTTTCGATTTACGTGCAATTCACTTTCCCAAACATCTTTTTTTGGTTTTGAATCCTTAATGATCTGTTCATCCTTTCCCTTGGGTTCCGGAAAGGCAAACTCTTTCGGGAAATCGAACAACTGCTGGGCCACAAAGAAAGCTTCGTGCCACTGGGTGGTAGGGAGTAACAGGATTTCGGTATTTGAAGGCTTGCTGGCAGTACCGCCGGTAGTTTCAGAAAAAGAAACTTTTGGAAACGTCTTTTGTAATTCTTCGGCATAGGATTTCGCCGAAATATCCTGCTCGGGAGGAAAAAATTTCGACAAATAACCGTTAAAGGCAAATCCTTTTTTGTGGTTGAACTCTACTTCATCCATGGCGCCCTTAATGCCGCCAACCGTCATAGTGGGTTGTGCTTCGGCCTTGACGATCTTTACCTTGGTGCCATAGGGCATCACGGCCAGTTTTTCGCTGTTCAAATTATTAAACTCGCGTAAACTCAAACCGCTGTTAGCAGTTACATACAAAAATTCGGAGGTGGGTTCTGTGGTATCGGCAATGGCAAGATCATCGGCCGGAATTTCAGTGGAAGGATCTTTGGTCTCGTTCTTACACGAAACAAATACGGTGACAAAGGCAACCGCAAGAAGGGAAAAAACTACTTTTTTCATAACAAATCGGGTTTTAGTTAATAATTCAATCAAGTAGTTATTCTCATATTGTTTTCATTTATATTTTCTCCCCTTTTAGGGGAGATATCAGCTTTTGCTGACAGAGGGGTCAGGGTTCTTAAAACTCCAATTTAAGCTGCACATCAATGGTTTCATCTGAAGGCGGCTTAGTTTCCTTTTTATCCTCGTTGTTGAGGTTCGATATTGAGATGCCCAACAAACGTACCGAATCTTTCATTTTTTCCTGAAATAACAAATCTTTAACAGTCTCCAGTATCAGGGACTTACTGGATACGTACAATGGCAAGGTCCTGCTTCTAGTTTGTAACGTAAAATCACTGTATTTAATTTTAAGAGTGATGGTTTTTCCGGCCACTTTGCTCTTTAGCAACCGCTTTTCAACTTCTTTGGCTATCTCTTCCAGGCGTTCCATCATGTATAATTCTGAAGAAATATTTTCATAAAAGGTACGTTCGGCTGCCAATGACTTTCGGGTATGGTCCGGCGTTACCTTGCTGTTGTGAATGCCTCGTGAGACTTTATAATAATACGAACCGCTTTTCCCGAAATGTTCTTCCAAAAACTCCTGCGATTTGCTTTTTAGATCCTTTCCGGTAAAAATGCCCAAGCGATACATTTTTTCCTTGGTCACCTTTCCCACGCCGTAGAATTTTTTTACATCCAGCTTTTCAATAAACTCAATGACCTCTTCGGGGGGAACGGTTTTTTGTCCGTTGGGTTTGTTGATATCACTCGCCACCTTGGCGATAAATTTATTTATGGAAATTCCTGCCGAAGCATTCAAACCCGTTTTTTCCTTTATTTTTTGCCGAATTTCTTGTGCTATCAGTGTGGCACTGGGGTTTCCTTTTTTGTTTTCGGTAACGTCCAGGTAAGCTTCGTCCAGAGAAAGCGGTTCTACCAGATCGGTGTATTCGTAAAAGATCTTTCGAATTTTTTTTGAAACCTCATGGTAGCGCTCAAAGTTGGTGCGCACAAAAATAAGCTGCGGACAGAGCTTTTTGGCCAACATTCCACTCATGGCACTTCGCACTCCGAATTTACGAGCTTCGTAACTCGCGGCACTCACTACGTCACGTTTGGAACTTCCCCCAACGGCAATGGGTTTTCCACGTAAATCGGGATTGTCCAATTGCTCCACACTGGCGTAAAAGGCGTCCATATCTACATGGATGATTTTTCGGATGGGCAGCTTTCCTTCCATTGACTTTGACAAAGTTTTAAGTCTTCGTCAAAGTTAATACTTAGTTTAACCGGATGAATGTTTAGAAATGATATTTTTGTATTGGCTAGCTACCAATTTTCGGAGCTTTGACAAAGCACTTAAGCAAAGTCAAAGTCCAAAACTTTAACATTGCTCTATGCCAAAAACGGCAATTATACTAGGCGCAACCGGACTCACCGGAACGATTTTACTGGAAAATCTGTTAACGGACTCGACTTTTAAAACCGTCAAGCTGTTTTCACGTAGCTCGGTAGGAATAGCAAATCCTAAAATTGAAGAACATCTTATCGATCTGTTTCAATTAGAGCAATACGAAGAAGACTTTAAAGCAGATGTTGTTATTTGCTGTATCGGAACCACGCTGGCCAAGACGCCAAACAAGGAAACCTATCGTAAGATCGATTATGGAATTCCGGTGACTGCGGCAAAACTTGCCAAAGAAAATGGTATTGAAAGCTTTGTCGTGATTTCGGCGCTGGGGGCTGATGTGGACAGTCGTGTTTTTTACAACAAGACCAAAGGTGAAATGGAGCGCGATGTGCTGCAGCAAAACATAAAGAACACATTTATTTTGCAACCGTCACTGATTGGAGGCAATCGCTCGGAAAAAAGAACAGGAGAACGAATGGCACAGATATTTATGGGAATATTCGGATTTCTACTTCCGAAGAATTACAAAATCATTCAGCCGGAAACCATTGCAAAAGCCATGCAGGTTTTGGCTGCAGGAGGCTATTCAGAAAAAAGAATTACTTCAGCAGCTATTAAAAAAATCGCTTCAAAATGATTGAAATAGAACGTAAATTTTTAGTGAAATCGGAAGCTTTTAAAGACGAAGCTTTTCAATCGACCCGAATCGTTCAGGGATTCTTAAATACCCACCCCGAACGAACCGTACGAGTGCGAATTAAAGGAGACAAAGGCTTTTTAACCGTAAAAGGCAAATCGAATGCTGCGGGAACTAGTAGAATGGAGTGGGAAACTGAAATTTTACTCACGGATGCCGAAGCACTATTAGCCTTGTGTGAGCCCACGGTAATTGAAAAAATGCGCTACGAGATAAAAAGTGAAAACCATATCTTTGAAGTAGACGAATTTTTGGGTGAGAATGAAGGATTAATTATGGCAGAAATTGAACTCACAACCGAAAGTGAGAGTTTTAACAAACCCAATTGGCTGGGAAAGGAAGTCACCGGACAAACAAAATATTACAATTCGCAGTTAAGCAACCTACCTTTTAAACTATGGAAATCATGAAATATAGCACGCTACTATTCGTACTAATTGCACTAAGTTTTTCAGCCTGTAAGAATGAACCCGATCATTTGCACGACGACAACGATCATAACATCTTTGTTGAGGATATTGAAAAAGATACTGCGAAAGAATCTATTGCCACGTTGAAGAAAAATTTGGTCACTGAAGGCTATGAAATTTTCGACTATGTCGATACTAAAACAGGAGATACCATCCTGATGCAACAATATTTTATGGCTTTTTTGAAAAAGGGACCCAACAGATCACAATCAAAGGCAGAATCAGACAGCCTACAAGCGGCACATTTGGCACATTTAGGTCGGATGTATGAAGAAGGGTATGCAGATATTTCGGGACCGTTTGGGGATGACGGTGATATTCGCGGCATCACTATTTACAATGTTCCCACTTTGCAAATGGCCGATAGTCTTGCGAATATGGATCCTATGGTAAAAGCAGGAAGACTGGTAATTGAAATGCACCCATGGTGGGCGGCAAAAGGATTTCCTTTACGCTAAAAGCGCAATAATCTCTTTAATGGTTTCTACATTGGAAGTTGCTACAATTCCTTCTTCAAAGAAAGCAGCACTGTGCATTGACACTTTTGGGGTTTGTTTTAAAAGTTGCTTTTTGACAGTAGCAGAAAGATGTACACTTTCGAACCCTGCCTTTTTAAAATCCATCACATTTTCTGAATTTACCCCACCGCCGGGCATGATTTCGATGAGTCCTTTTGTAGAATTTTTCAAGTCTTTTAATACATCAATCCCATCAATTGCTTTGGCCTGCTGACCGGAACTAAGAATACGATCCACACCCATTCTCCCCAGTGATTTTATTTCACTCATGGGGTCTTTACACCAGTCGAACGCGCGGTGAAAAGTAAATTCGAGACCTTGTGAAGCGTACAGCAGGTGTTGGGTTATTTCTACATCAATAGTAGAATCGGTAGTGAGCGCACCACAAACAACCCCAGAACACCATAGTTTTTTACAATAGGCAATGTCCTTCAGCATAACCTCAACTTCAGATTGGGAGTAGGTGAAATTCCCGCTTCGGGGTCTAATTAACACATGCACCGGAATGGTCAACTCGGCCATTACTTTTTCAATAAGACCATGACTGGGGGTAAGTCCGCCCACCGAAAGCTCTGTACACAATTCGATACGGTCTGCTCCGCCATCCTGAGCAGCTTTGGCACTTTCAAAACTATTGGCACAAATTTCTACAAGCATTATTCAATAATTATCTCGTCTATAAATGTCCAGGCCTTATTCCCGGCACCTTGCTTTCCTTCGGGAATAGTGCCGAAGCTCGGGATTGTTAATTTAATTTGTTTGCTGAAAATTTTTTCCTTCTCAGAGAGTTCGAAGATTACATCCACAATATTGGAATTGTCAGTTTTCTGAAACAAAGCCGTCGATGGCAACAAGTGTCCCTCAACCTGAATCACCAGCAAATCTATTTTTTCAGGGGCATAAATCCATTGTCCGTTGGCATTGTAAAATCGTAAGGAAACCGAATTGATTTCAGTTTCTTTTTCAAAATCGATTGTAATTTCAAGATCGTCACCCCAAAATCCCAACCATTCCTTGTCGCCATAACGCGAATCACTTCCGGAAATTCCGTTCAACAATGCTTCTTTCCCACCCGAACTATAGGCCGGATGTGGCGGAACATTCAATATAATAGTTGCCGAAAGCCCCTTGTGAAATTTAATTTCTTCTCTAAAATCTCGACCTACTTTTTCGCCATTTTTATAGACATTGGCAGTAATTTCACTATCAATAGTTATGGCGAATGCCCCGTTGTAGGTTTGTATCTCCGAATGGTTTATCGAATATTTTATTTCTTTTCCCTCGGTAGGGGTTGACAAATTAAAATAAATAGCACCCTTTTCTTTTCGTACCCTTCCATCAATTTCGTACAAATGATTGGCATAATTGACCTTCATAGCCTTCAATCGTTCCAAAAACGGTTCTACTCTGGATAAAAATTCGGGATAGGCTTTTTCCAGATTTTCGGAAGTACCACTCCAAACAACTTCACTCATAGCAAGCATTCTTGGAAAGGCCATATAATCAACCTGTTCTTCAGTTTGTATGTATTCGGTCCAAATATTTCCCTGAGCACCCCAAATAAATTGCGCCTCTTCTTCACTTAATTCCTTCGGAATAGGATTAAAGCCATATACTTTTTTTAAAGGTAAAAAACCACCAATCGCCAACGGTTCATCAGCGTTATCGGCCTGATAATAATCGAAATAGGCATGTGAAGTGGGCGTCATAATGACCTTGTGCTTTTCTTTGGCTGCCGCAATTCCTCCATCAAGTCCGCGCCAGGACATTACCGTTGCATTGGGCGCTAAGCCCCCTTCCAAAATCTCGTCCCATCCAATTATCTTTTTACCCTTGCTGTTTACAAACGCTTCGATTTCCTTGATAAAATAACTTTGCAAACCCTGCTCGTCCTTTAAATTGTTGTCCTTTATGAGTTTTTGACAATGCTCACAATTTTCCCATCGTGTTTTGGGGGCTTCGTCGCCTCCAATGTGAATGTACTCGCCCGGAAACAGCACCATTACTTCAGTTAAAACATCTTTTAAAAAAGTAAAAGTTTCCTCTTTCGGACAAAATATCTCTTCGAAAACACCCCATTTGGTTGCTACGGGAACAGATTCCCCTGTGCAGCCCAACTCCGGATAGGCACTAATTGCTGCCTGAGCGTGGCCCGGCATTTCAATTTCAGGGATGATGGTAACATTGTATTTTGAAGCAAAAGCCACTATTTCTGCAATTTCCTCCTGCTTGTAGAATCCGCCGTAGCGTTTTTCGTCAAATTCTTGAGGTGTGGCATTGTAATGCCCAATAAGAGTTTCTTCTCTAAAAGCTGCATGCGAAGTTAACTTCGGGTACTTTTTAATTTCGATGCGCCACCCTTGATCGTCGGTGAGATGCCAATGAAAATAATTCATTTTTAATAACGCCAGACTTTCAATGTATTTTTTGATGAATTCCTTCGGAAAAAAATGCCGACTCACATCAAAATGCATCCCACGATAGGCAAATTTTGGTGCATCCGTAATATTCAGTTGCGGAATTTGAATCGCCCGTTGAATTTTTGCCGTTTGCTTTTCCAATTGCACCGGAAGCAACTGCCGAAGTATTTGCACTCCATAAAATGCGCCGCCGGCATCCGAAGCTTTTAAAAGTATTTTATCGCCCGAAATTTCCAACGTGTAACCTTCGGCAGGTAAGGTTGTATCTAAGCTTATCAAAATATCGGCTTCTATATGTGATGCACTTGGCAAAGAAATTCCGGCGCCATACGTAAGATAGGCTCGTAGAAAATCTTCAGCAACGGCAAACTCCGGTTCACTGTAAAGTGTTGTGTTTTTATCCAATAAAAAACTGCCGTCATTTAACTGAAATGATTGGGGTTTTGGGATAATCGCAATTTCTTCCCGCGTTACAACAATCTTTTCAGCATCACATCCGTTCAGCAGAAGGCTACTAAATATTGCAAGGGTTATAATCGATAGGCGGAATTGCTTCATAATTTGTATAAAAGTCGGCAAGACTCTTTATGTTGAGATTTGTAATTGTATCACTTTCTGTATAAAATTGAACCGTTTTTGACTCTCCCGGTAGCATATCGAAATAATTGTCGCTCCAAAAGCCTTTTTCAGTAACCGAAAGAAACACATTCTTTCGCAATGCTGCTACCTTGAAGGTAATCAAAAATCCGGAATCATTTCTTTCGATCTTAGAATGAAATTCCTGTCGGGGTAATTTTAAATCTTTCGGTTTCACAAAATAGTGGAGGTAAACATGTTTTCCAAACGCAATTTTTAATACCGTAAACGTTGGATCAATAGATAGCTCTTTCAAAGCCAAAGTGTAAATAATCGCACTGCTATTCGGAAGACATTCAGCTTCAAATTCATTTTCATAAAGTACATTTCCGTAAAAGTCTAAAAGTGTAAACGTTGTAGTTTCAGCAAGACTTTCAAACGTATCATTCACAACATAAATCGCAACCGAATCATTTTTTTGTTCCGCAGAAATTAAAACATTTTCAAAAGCCATTTTTGCTTTATACTGAAGCGCTTTCCAGTTTCCCAAACCATCAATACTCGACCAGGAAACCACCGGCCAGCAGTCGTTTAATTGCCAAAACAGCGTTCCCATATTATACGGTTTTGCCCTACGATGTGCATGAATTGCCTTTTCAATTCCGAAGGCCTGCAGCAACTGACTCACATATACATAATCTGAATCGTTTTCAGGGACCGGAAAGTCACGTTCCATATATTCGCGAATAAGCTGAAAACCTCTCGCATGTTTTTGATGTGACGCAAAAGCGGGATGATTCAGGTCAATACTATCCTGTTCTGTAAAATACCGAATGGCCTCGTGACTTGGAAAAGATTGAAATCCGAATTCACTCATAAACCTTGGGATCTGCGCCTCAAAATGCTCAAACGGATAGCCATCGTGCCAAACCCACCAGTCGTGGGCATCGCCTTCAAACTGATAGCGCTCGTCGCCCCGACCGTACTTTGGAGAACTTTCCCAATACGAAACCGAAGGATGTAAACTGTCTACCACCCGCGGTAAAATATGATTGAAAACCGCGTAATATCCATTCCATATTTCCTGATGTTGCGCTTCGGTTTTACCATCTTTCCATCCCCAGCGGTGCCAACCTTCACTGTTTTCGTTGTTACCACACCACAAAGCAATACTGGGGTGTTGCCGCAGGCGCTTTACATTGTCAATAGCTTCCTGTTTTACGTTCTCCAAAAACGCCGCATCGCCCGGATACATGGCGCAGGCAAACATAAAATCCTGCCAAACCAGAATCCCTTTTTCGTCACAGAGATCGTAAAAAGCATTGTCTTCGTAGACTCCGCCACCCCAAACACGAAGCGTATTCATATTCGATCTTGCTACGTCATCGAGTAATTTTGTGCGCGCTTCCAAAGTGACATTTGGAAGAAATATATCCTGTGGGATGTAATTGGCACCCTTCATATAGACCGGTTTGCCGTTCAGTTTAAAATAGAAACTTTCACCAAGTGTATCTTTTTCAGTAATGAGCTCGATAGTTCTAAGTCCGATTTTTTTTGAAATCGATTCAATAAAGGTCTGTCCTTTTTTAAGCTGAATTGTAAAGTCGTATAAATAGGGAGTTCCCAGATTGTGTGTCCACCACAGCTTCGGATTAGTAATGGATAGCGGAACTGTGTATTCTGTTTGCGCTGCTGAAACTTCAAAAGAAGATTTGAATACTTCACCTGTATTATTGTTAGTTATTTCCACTGAAATTTCTTCGTATTCCAGAGCTTCCAGGCTAAGATGAGCGGTAATTTCGGCCAAAGTATCTGTAAGTGACGTTGTTTGAAGAAACGCCTCTTTAAGGCGAACAGTTTCGTAAGATACAAGTGAAATATCGCGCCAGATCCCCATGGTTTTTATGGTAGGCCCCCAATCCCATCCGTATTGAAACTGCGGCTTTCGGGTAAATACTCTGGGAGTTTCGGGAAGTTCATACTCTAGTTTGGATGCTTCAGCTTTTTCAATAGAATCGGGGCTTTTAAAAAGTATTTCCAACCTATTCTCCGACAAAATAGCATCACTTATATCCACCTCCCAGCTTCTGAACGCATTATTTGCTGAAAGGATTAAAATATCGTTCAAATAGACTTCAGCGTAGGTGTCTAAGCCGTCAAATTTTAAAAAATGCTTTGTCTTTTGTAGTGTTGCTTCGCTCACTGAAAATTGCCTTTTATAGCGCCAGTTTTTTTCTGAAACCCACTGAATTGAATCCTCGTTATTTAGAAGAAAAGGATCGGGAATTTTATCCAACGCCAGCAAATCGGTTTGCACGGTTCCGGGAACTTTTGAAGGATACCAAATGGAATCGTTTTCCTGAGAAAATTGCCAGTCACCGGTAAGCGATTGCAGTTCATTTTTTGGAGCCTCACAGGCTGCTAAGCCTATAAGAATTAGTAAATACAGCACTCCCGGTTTTCTCATGCCACTAAAATAGCGAATAAGTTGGAAGGGAGTTATTGCCTCTTCAAAATTTACATGGATGCTGCTGTGATTTCTATCTTCTGACTTACCTCATTCCCTTCCTGATCGGTTGCAGAAAGCAGGTACTTGCCGGGTTTTGGAGCCAAAGCTAGTTCATGAAAGGTTTGAGTACTACCAATAAATTGGGTGTCTAAATACCAATAGACAATTGTCTCCGGACTTCTATGCGCTAGTTTAAAAATAACCTCGTTTACATTTTCATCGAAGTTTTTGGGCAAGAGAATTGCTTCGTTTTTCTTCGGAAAGATAAAATCCATTTTTCGCTCTCCTGCTTGTAAACAACCTTCGGCATAAGGAGGTAAAACTTTGTATTCGGGATGTAGTGATGCGTAATAATACTCCATGATAGGCGGAAGCGTAAACCAGTTTTTTTGCTGCATTTGGGCTAGGGGATAACAACTCGAATTTACCTGATACATTTCAGAAGAGGTTAAAAAGACTCTTTGGTGGTACGAACAGGGAGTGGTTCTGGAACCGACCTTCGGAATCCATTCCAACAAAGTTTTATCACAATACACTCCGGCTAAATGTCCGCTTTTCGCACAGATTTCAGTTTCGATCAATTCATCATATGGTATGGCAAACCAATCGTTTCGAGGGAGCACATCCAACACATCGAAGAGCACCGGGGCTGCAGCCTGAATGCCGGTAAGTCCGGGACGCCCCTCGCCATCGGCATTTCCAACCCAAACCCCTATGGCATATTCTGAAGTTACACCCACGGCCCAGGCATCTTTAAAGCCAAAACTCGTTCCTGTTTTCCACGCAAGGGGTTGGGAATTACTGAAAAAGTTCCAGTTTACTTCTCCCTCGGGGCGATTTACTTCTTGGAGGGAGTTTAAGGTTTCAAAAATGGACCCTGCATTAAAAACCGGAGGTTTCGACTGAATTTCCCCAAATTTGGCTTGCGCACCTTTTATATAAACAGGATTTGAAAATTCTTGAGTGCGATATTCGCTTGAAGACCCATTAAAATATTGAAGTGTTGATGCCATTCCTGCATAGGCGTTGGTGATGTCCCATAAAGAACTTTCGGCACCTCCTAAAATTAGAGACAAACCGTAATAATCGGCCGGCTTCGTAATTCCCTTAAAATTTAGTTCCTGTAAGCGTTTATAAAATCGGTCTAAGCCGTATTCACGAAGCATTCTAACTGCAGGAACGTTTAGAGAACGTGACAAGGCGAGACTCGCCGGGACCGCTCCGTTAAATTGCTTGTCGAAATTTTCGGGACTGTATCCATTTACGGTGGTGGGAATATCGGCAACAAGAGTATTTGGGAGCAGTTCGCCACTATCCAGCATTGCTGCAAAGAGGAAGGGTTTTAGGATGCTTCCGGTACTACGGGATTTGTCGATGATATCTACAAAGTTATTGTTTTCGCGAGTTGTTGGCGCATTCCCCACATAGGCCAATACTTCACGGGTGTTGACATCTAGAATTAGTACAGCTAGATTGTGAATCTGATTTTGGGCCAAAACATAATGATGCTCTTTGGTGATCGTATTTATTTTTTGCTGAAGCGCATAGGATAGTGTTGTTTGAATTCGTTTTCCGGAATGTTCTCGCCTGAGTTTTTCGGTAAAATGTGGCGCAATTTCTGGCAGTGGATAGGGTTTTCCGGGTAAATTTTCGGCAACAGCCAATTCGTAAGTTGTCTTGTCGATGATTTCTTTCTGGAACAATTTCAATAGCAGTCGGTTTCGTTTTTCTAAAAAGATGGCTTCATTCTTTCCCGGAAATATCAACGAGGGCGCATTGGGCAACACTGCCAAGGCAGCCGATTGTCCCCAACTAAGCTCCGTGGCAGGAATTCCGAAGTAACGCCAAGAAGCAGTTTCCAAACCCACCACATTTCCGCCGAAAGGCGCATAGGAAGCATATAAATTTAGAATCTCCTTTTTCGATTTTCCGGCTTCCAGTCGTGTGGACTGGACTATTTCAATTAATTTTTCGGCATAACTTCGCTGTTTATTTTCGCGGGACAGTCGTATTACCTGTTGCGTTAAGGTACTTCCCCCACGACGGGAATCGGTCGTGAGATTATTCCAGAGAGCCTTAGACATCGAGACCGGATTAAACCCCGGATGTTGGTAAAAGTATTCATCTTCAAAGTAAATAACGCTCTGTTCAAATCGGTAGGGAACTGAGTCCATTTTTGGAAAACGCCATTGACCATCATCCGCAATACGGGCTCCCAGCATAGTTCCTTCGCTACTTTCGACAACCGTTGCAGATGACACATCAAAAAGCGGAGCAGGAAGGCAAAAAAGCCAAAAGCCAAAGCCCGCGAACACTAAAGTCAGTTTGACTTTGTGCCTTTTAAGGTATTGCAGGATTTTTGATTCCGATTTCAAAATGATCTTTCTTAATTACTCATTCGATGCTTCGACAGGCTCAGCATGACAACTTAACACAATTACACTTCGGTCACTGAGCGTAGCCGAAGTGACCAGATCAGTCTAATTATTTTTCTACAACCACCCAGATTCCTTTGTTTCGGGCGTAATAGGTATTGTCGTACATGGCTTCTACCTGAGTTCCGGGTAAATAATAGGTTCCCAAATAGGACGCGTTCAATTTTACCGTAAAGGTTTTAGATTTTTTCGCCTGTACATCGAAATAGAAATTGACGCGGTCATCTCTAATGTCGGTATAGCGAGCACTGCCATCTGCTCCGCCTCCTAATTCGGTAAAACTTGTGTTTACAATTTCCCAGCCGCTCGGGAAAATTTTTGTGAGTGCAACATTGTCTATATAATCATTCGAGGTATTGGTAACCAAAACCTTGGCAATTATTTCGGTTCCTTGCCGAAGTTTGGAGACATCCATCGCCTTTCCGTCACCGTCCAGATATTCAGCTTTTATGCTGAGGTTTCGCTGTTCCGCCAACTCATCACCCAGTGGTAATTTCCCTTTTTGTACCAGTGTAACGTACACCACATTTCCTTTTTTATTAGAAACTGTGACCGAATTTTCTCCCATCGCGATGGCAATATCCCGTTGAGCGACTGCTCTATCTGTTTTAACGGTTGTTGATTTGCCATTTTGCGTAAATGAAAGCTCCATATCTTTCCCGCCATTTTTAGTAATCATTTTAGCCATGGCAAGCAGGGCGTATGAAGTTTCCTGAGTGCTGTACCATTGTTGTGATGACAGTGATTTTGCCAGTGAAACTGCGGTTTCTCGCTGTTTCGAATCTTCCAAGAGCACCATGGTTTCTAAGGCCATGGCCCTGTTTCTAAAAGGAGAACCATAGGTGTAATAATCATAGCGTTGGGGTTTAAAATCTATGTTTGCAGTTTGTGCAATTTGCGCTGCCACATTCTTTTTCCCTGCCAAAGCATAGGCCGCTGCTAAACGCCATTTGGCGTCATTGCTAACGTTTTTCGATTCCCGCAATCTGTTCATGGCTGCCAGTTCAGGCTGTCCGGCTAAGGCGAGCGTATACAATCGGTATGCCTGTTCTAAGCTCGAATTATATCTGGTATCGTTGTTTTGCCATTGTCGTGCTGTATTTTGCTGGTAGCGTAACCAATTGCTAAGGAAAGTAATTGGGAGGGCATATCCCTTCTGTTTGGCTTCCAGCATAAAATGTCCCACGTAATTGGTGCTCCATGGATCGGACTCCCCTTCGCCCGGCCAATAACTCATGCCGCCGGCAGTGTTTTGAAAAGTCCCTAATTTTCGGATAGCAGCCTCAACGTTTGTTTGTATTTCTTTTTTCTTGTCAAAGGTAATGTCGAATACTTCCGCCAGGAATAACTGTGGAAATGCCGCCGAAGTTGTTTGTTCAACACAGCCATGCGGATACTGAATAAGATATTCCATGCGTTTTCCGAAATCCATAGGTGGTAGCGTAGAAAATTCTAATAAGGCTCCATTACTTCCCGCTACGCCGAAAGTTTCAAAATTGATGGTCTCATTGCCATTTTCTGAAAGCGTATACTGAACCGTTCTTTGGGTTATCGGATTCGGATTTTCAACGTCGATTTCTACTTTATAGGAAGCAGTTTCACCATTGCCCGAGGCTTTTACCTCCACGGTTTGAATGCTGGATGAGGGAAGCACTTCAAATTCGAAATTCACGATCTGCTCTCCCGGTTCGGTAAAAGAAATACTTTTTGAAACTCCGTTTACGGGGCGCAAGCCATCTCCAACCTTTACCGAAACAGTAGCGTTTTTCACCTTTTTCTCCATGGCAAAAACGGTAACCGGCAATGTCACTTTTTCGCCAGGAGATAGTTTTCGAGGCAGTGATGCCAATACCATCAAGGGCTTACGCACCGGAGTGGTTTGTTCGGTTTTTCCATAGGCGCTTTTTGAAGTAGTTCCTGTGATCAGCATGGTACGTACCGACCCCACATAATTAGGCATGGTAATTTGGTGCGATGCTTTACTTCCTGCTTTTAACTCGAATGGCCCTAAATACTTAACAACAGGCTTGAAACGATCTGCTTTTCTATTTTTAGCGCCGGCGGCTTCATCACCTCCTCCAATAGCGTAGATATTATTAACACTTCCCGAATAGGCTCCGATTACATAGTCAAACACATCGAAGGTTTTTACTCCCAGGGCTTCCCGGGTATAAAATGCCTCATGAATTTTTGGGGTTTCAAAACGAGTGAGATCTAAAAGCCCTTCATCGACCACCGCAATGGTATAGGTCATCACTTTGTTATTTGCTTCGGAAACTTTTACAGTAAATTTTTCTTCCGGTTTCAAGACAGAAGGCATTTCCAACTTGGGGTGTAGAACTGTACTTGGATCTTCAACCAGCATGGGAATTACACCATACAAACGAATAGGAAGGTCGTTCTTTGTCTGCTCATGGGGTTGCAATAATGAAATGTTTACATACACATTGGGTGTCATCTCCTTCGTTATTTTCAGCGTAGCTTTTGTTTCTCCCTTTTTGGTTTCCAACCATTTTGTCATGAGCACTTCCGTTCCGTTTTCAACACTCAGCAGCGCACGTCCCTCACTTCCTGACGGGAAGCTAATGACGGCTTCATCGCCAACGTTATACTTTTCTTTGTCAGCCGAAAAGACCAGCATTTTAGCACTTTCAGCATCGCCGTCCATTGGAGCCTTCCACCAGTTTTTGTAGAAATAGGCAATACGCCCGGTTGCATGTCCGGATTGTTTGTCGATTACCCGAATCAAGTATCTTCCTCCATCGCCTTCAGGAATATTGACTGTGAAATTTGCTTTCCCTGAAGCGTTTGTGGTGAGATTAAATTCCTTTACAGGACGATGAACGGTGGAGCTTTCATAGCGGGAAAGGTTGTCGTAACTTCTATTCCACCACCAGCGCCACTCAATGCGAAACACTTTTACTTCCACTTCCCGATTTCCGCTGGCATTTCCTTGTGTATCGACGGTTGCGACATCAAAAACCGTATTCTCATCGGTGAAATAGGAACCGTATCGATGTGCTTCGGGCGAGCGTAACCCCACAAAGTGACTGTAAGGCGCAACATTTTTTGAAAATACATCTATGGAAAAATCGCCACCACCTTCAAATACCTTGGTTAAAAAAGTAGCTTTCAGCATTCCGGGAGCCTTCTTGCTTATTTCAAAATTTTCAGAAAAAGATGCAATTCCTTCCGCAGAAAGAGTTGTATTTACCACTGGTATTTCAACCTCATCGAAGGTTCTTATAGGGTCATTAAAATTGTAATTTTTAAATTTATCGAAGGCCGTATTGGTGGTGCGCAACGTTGCGGTCATTTCAATCTTTAAATTGCGAGCCGGCGCTCCATGCAACCAAGAGCCTGTCGCAGTCCCTTTTACAGGCTTACTTGCATCCAGAATCTCGTCTTCAAAATCCAGCTTAATTTTAAGTCGGTTGGGCTTTATAGTCGCCACTTTTAAATTTTTACTGAAGGAGGCGCCTCCTACACTAATAGTTGCATTCCAATTCCCTGTAGGTGCCGAAGCTTCTGTTTTGATAGGAAAATAATAGAAGCCACCACCTGCCTTGGCGATACCTTGCGTGTTTGGTGGAGTGGTATTGGTTGTATTTAGAATGGTACGTTGTACAAGTTTTCCTCTCGCATCTGTGACTTCCAGTTTTACGGGATGGTTTTTAGGAATCGGGTTGTCGACATCGTCTAGGACGAAGGTAAGGTGAATACTATCTCCCGGGCGATGTACGCCTCTTTCGGTATATATAAATCCTTTTAAACCTCTTTGCAATTGTTGCCCTGAAATATCGAAATTGCTCAATGAAAGAGCATTCCCATCGGCTAATTTTACATAGGCGTAATTCTTTCCCCGTTGCGCAATGGCAAAGGCGGCGGTTTTGTCACTGTCAATAAATGTTAGTCCGTCGATTTCGGTGGTGGCAGAGCCCACAAGTTGTTGCTGATAGTTAAAGAGTTTTATTTTCACACCGCTTTCCGGCTTGGTGGTCAATAAATTTGTCGCTGCAAAATGGTAAGTGCGATTGGTTCCTTTTTTAACAATGAGTCCTAAATCACTCCCCAAAACGTTGGTGCTTACCACACGATCTTCACCGTAATAGGCTTCATGGCAAGGATTGTCTTGTTGCCGCCAGTTGTAAGTGTAATTTCGCCATCTGTAAATTTCGTTGTCCCAGTAGCGTTCTTCTCGTTCGTCTTCGTCACCGGTGGCTTGACTACTGTAATCTTCTTCATAATAATAATCTTCTTCGTATTCCTCCTCTTCATTATTGTTTGAAGTAGTGCCGGCCGAAGCACAATCGTAAGTGCTGTATTCTTGTTTAAAACTGAGTTCAATTCGGTAAAGAGCTCCGGAATCTGCCTTGAAAAATTCGGATAAATTAATGGCATAGGCTTTCCACAGGCCGTTATCGCCTATGGCATTTTCCTGTAAATTGATTGTTTTTTTTGCGATACGACGCCCTACTTTTCGGATGTCGTAATAATTGGGATCGTTAAAATCGGCATCCTGCAAAAACTGAAGTATGTTATTTTCGAAAATCTTAATCACACGCACATCGACAGCAGTAAGATTTACGGCTTCAAAATAGATGGGAGTCGAGGCAGCTTCAGGTAAAATTGTTCCGCTGGAAATAAGTCGGATGGCAGGTTTTAATTGTTCAAAAGAGACCAATTCCGAAAATTCCTTCTTTAATCCAAAGCCTTCGGTATTTTTAATTCCGTCGAAAACGGTTACCCGAACGTTTCCAATCACTCTGTTTGGAGGATACACATGCAGCACATTGCCATCGACCTCAAAACGAAGATCGGTGGTGTTTTCAATGGAGACTAATCCGGCAAAATTCTGATCTTCTTTAAGGGGGTCCGAAAAGTTGATGGACAACGATGCCTGCGGCGATAAGGTGCTTTTTAAATTTACGATCGAGAAGTTATTTTGCCCCGGAATTTTAAAATTGTTAGTTCCTTTTGTTTTGCTTTTGATGGGTTTTCCATCCCAGCGAATTTCAATCTCGGAATCGTCGATAGCACGCTGAATACTGTCTATGGTAAAGTTGAAAAATTTTGCATAGCCTTTATCGGATGTCCATTTTACAGCTACTTTCTTTTTATTCTGAACCACTTCCATAAGTTGTTTCGCCTTTTCCAGTGGAATTAAATCGGCAGTTTCCAAAACGCCGTCTACGTATTGCCATTTTTTGCTATAAGATTGCAAATTTCCCAGATCGAACTTAAAATTCGGGGTGATGGTTTTAAAGCTGAAGGTGTAGTTTTTGAATTCTTTTTCGATGTCTTCGTAGAGCTTTTCGAGTTTTACTGTCACGGTATATTCGGTGTCGGGCTTCAGGTATTCTGAAGGCTGAAAAATAAGGGTGCGACCATTCTCTATGGTTAATTTCCCTTCGGTCCTGGGCGAAATTTTTATGTATTCTGAAGGAATTTCCTGAGTGATTTCGAACTGCTCCAGAGGTTTGGATAGTTCAATACGAATAGGAGTTGCGATCGACTGATTTCCGTAGGTATTGTAACTAATATATTCTTTAAATTTAAATAAGTTGTCGGTTTTTGAAGGTTCATTTTTGTCACTACATGAAGAAATAAGGAGGATAAGCGTGATGGCGAGAAAACGGTGCAGGTTTTTCATAAACGATGGATTTAACGAATTAAAGTTACAAAAAGGGATGCGTAATTTCTACTCCGTTTTTCAATAATGAAAACGGCAGAGGTTAAGACCAAGGTCGCATATGCGAAAATGCTCAATCTTATTAAAAATTACTAAAGTATTAGGAAAGGTGGTGGCTTTTTGAACGCAGATATAAGGCGTCATCGTATAGAGCACTTTAAGATTTATGAAGAGTTTAACAAAACGAGTGATTATATAAGGGAAAAATAATTGCTAGAATTTCTCAAATTCATATTCCCGCTCGACTTTGCAGATTCTTATTTTATACCATTGGTACCATTTAGTCTTTCCCAATTTTTGAGCCTCCAGGTGGTCTAGGTTAGCCTTCCAATTTGAAATAGCCTCCAAATTTTCCCAATAACTGATGGTGATACCCAATTCGCTTCGGGCGTGTTCAAGTCCTAAATAACCAGGTTGCTTTTCAGCCAGTTTTTCCATTGCTTCTGCCATTGCCGAATATCCGGCGGTATCCGGAGTTTGAAGGGAGGTGAAAATTACTGCGTAATAAGGGGTATTCATATTCAGTCTTTATAAATCCCAATTATCAATTCGCCATCGGAGTTCATATGGGCCCGGTACATTCCGGCCGTATTGAATTCCATTGCGACATTACCATCTTTATCTATAGAAACAATTCCGCCATCGCCACCCAAGGCAGGTACTTTTTTCTGAATCACTTCTTTTGCAGCCTCCTGCAAGCTAAGTCCTTTGTATTCCATCAATGCTGAAATATCGTGCGCCACCATGGCTCGGATGAAAAATTCTCCCCAGCCTGTCGAAGATACTGCACAAGTTGCATTGTTTGCATAGGTGCCGGCGCCTATAATGGGCGCGTCGCCAATACGATTCCATCGTTTGTTGGTCATCCCACCGGTAGATGTTCCGGCCGCCAGATTGCCGTTCTTGTCCAAGGCAGCACATCCCACGGTTCCGAATTTTGAATCTTTTATAAACGGATCGGCAAAAGCCGACTTATTGTCTTTTACGGCTTCCGTTTTTTCTTTTTCCAGAATGCGTTGTAGCGATTGAAATCTGCTTTCAGTAAAGAAATAGGAGGGATCTACCAATTGGAAACCTTTTTCTATAGCAAATGTTTCGGCGCCCTTACCGCTTAGCATCACATGAGGTGAATCGTTCATTACAGAAAGAGCGAGATCAATTGGGTTCTTAATCCGAGTAACTCCTGCAACCGCACCGGCATTTAAGGTAGCACCATCCATGACCGAAGCGTCCAGTTCGTTGGTGCCTTCGTGTGTAAAGACCGCTCCTTTTCCTGCGTTGAACAACGGGGAATCCTCCATCACATTGATGGTTTTTGTAACTGCTTCCATAGCAGTACCTCCATTTTTCAATATTTCGTGCCCTACTCTTATTGCTTCTTCCAGCTTGGCTTTATAAGCAGCTTCAAGCGAATCGCTCATATTTTCTTTCAGAATTGTTCCGGCACCCCCGTGAATTACAATTCCGAAATTTTCTGCATTTTCTGCATTTTTTATTTCAGATTGGTCCGATTTTGAAGTTTTTTCGGAGGTTTTTTGTGGATTTTCACACCCCAAAACCAACGAGATCAGGGCAAAAAGTGTTAAAATTTTAGTCATTTGTAATTTTTTTTCTTCCAAACGAAGATAACTTAAAATCCCTTATTTTCCGAAGGTTTATCAACGAATCGCTGTAGGAAATTTAAGCAAAAAGTATTCTTAAAATCGATTAAATGCATTAAATATTCGATGAAATGCAAAATATGTAAGAATTTTTTATATATTTGAACCTGCATCATGCCCCAAATTTGATGCCCCCGTAATTATGAACCTACTTAGAACCGGCCTATTGGCCATGGCCTTGATGAGCCTCGTTACCTCCTGTCAAAAAGACGAAGGAGTTGCTCCGGAAACAGCAAATTACACAATTGATCTTAATCTTGCTCAGGAAACCGATTGGCAAATGGCCAATGAAATTCTGGTGCTTGTCAATGAGCACAGAGCTTCAATAGGGCTTTCAGCAATCGCAAAAGATCAACAATATGCTTCAGCATACGCAGTAGATCACACACAGTATATGATTGATCTTAAAAAAATAAGTCATGACAATTTTGGAATTCGTTCTCAAGCTTTAAAGCAAAGAGGAGCCGAAGTAGTTGCCGAAAATGTCGCATTTGGTTATGCTACAGCCGAAGCGGTTGTTACTGCTTGGTTACATAGTGATGGCCATAAAGGAATTATAGAAGGTAATTATACGCATTCAGGCTTTGGAATTATGAAAAGCCCCGAGGGTACTTATTACTTTACGCAACTATTCTATAGAAAGTAATACTACACAAGACTTTTTCTTTTAAAGCTTTTGCCGTATTTTTATAAACCTAAAAATACGGCAATGGCTATTCAGGAACCTTTCAACTTAAACAAGTGGGTAGAACAAAATCGCGACTTGTTAAAACCTCCGGTGGGAAATAAAAATCTGTATAAAGATGCAGGTGATTATATTGTGATGATCGTGGCCGGTCCTAACGCCCGAAAGGATTATCACTACAACGAAACCGAAGAATTATTCTACCAATTGGAAGGTGAAATAGAAGTTCACGTACAAGACGAAGGGAAAAAACGAACCATAAAATTGGGTCCGGGCGACATGTATTTACATCCTGCAAAAGTTCCGCATTCGCCGGTGCGTAAGGACAATTCAATAGGATTGGTTGTCGAATTGAAGCGTGCTGCTTCGGGAGCCAAAGACGGTCTCCTGTGGTTTTGCGACAATTGCAACAACAAATTGTACGAGGTGTATTTTCCACTGGAAGACATCGAAAGGGATTTCCTGAAACATTTCAAAATTTTCTACGGAAGCAAAGAGCATCGTACTTGCAATAAGTGCGGCACTGTAATGGAAGCTGATCCGCGGTTTACGGCCGACTCATAATTTTCCCGGATAACAAACACATTTCCGAAAGACATTCGGATTCATTTCAAATTCTTCTCAGTATTACGTACCTTCGCAGCTCAATAATTCGCGAATAAAAACACTCTATATTTATGTCAACTGTAGCAACATCCTTTGGGATCGAAGAAGCACTTCAACAACTGGGAATCAAAGACCTTAATCAAGGAACTTCCACCGGAAACGATTGGTTTTCCAACGGTCCCGAAATCGCTTCCTATTCTCCCGTAGATGGAAAATTAATAGGAAAAGTAACCACCACTTCAAAAGAAGATTACGAAAAAGTAATGCAGAAGGCAACTTCCGCTTTTAAGAGCTGGAGAGTAACACCAGCCCCACTTCGCGGGGAAGTAGTGCGTCAATTCGGAGATGAATTAAGAAGATTAAAAGAACCTCTTGGAAAATTGGTTTCTTACGAAATGGGAAAAAGTTACCAGGAAGGCCTGGGAGAAGTTCAGGAAATGATCGATATCTGTGATTTTGCAGTGGGTCTTTCCAGACAATTGCACGGTTTGACCATGCACTCAGAGCGTCCCGGCCATAGAATGTATGAACAATATCACCCTTTAGGAGTGGTTGGAATTATTTCGGCGTTTAATTTTCCGGTAGCCGTTTGGGCATGGAATACTGCCTTGGCCTGGATTTGTGGCGATGTATGTGTTTGGAAGCCTTCTGAGAAAGCTCCATTATGCGGAGTTGCTTGTCAGAAAATTGCTGCCAAAGTATTTGCAGACAACAATCTCCCCGAAGGTATTTCCTGTTTGGTAAACGGTGATTATAAGGTAGGAGAATATATGACTACCGACAAGCGTGTTCCCTTAATTTCAGCAACAGGATCTACTCGTATGGGTAAGATTGTGGGAAGAACTGTAGGAGAACGTTTGGGGAAATCCTTATTGGAATTGGGTGGAAACAATGCCATCATTGTAACTCCCGATGCCGATATAAAAATGACCGTTATTGGCGCTGTTTTTGGAGCGGTGGGAACTGCCGGACAGCGTTGTACCTCAACTCGTCGATTGATTATTCACGAAAGTATTTACGATAAGGTAAAGGAAGCGGTTGTTTCAGCCTATGGTCAGTTGCGAATTGGGAATCCCTTAGACGAAAACAATCACGTTGGACCGCTTATCGATAAGGATGCGGTACGTATGTATGAAAGTGCCTTGGAAAAAGTGGTTGCCGAAGGCGGAAATATCGTCGTTGAAGGCGGTGTGTTGAGCGGTGAAGGTTATGAAAGCGGATGTTATGTGAAACCTGCGATTGCTGAAGCAAAAAACAGCTTCGAAATTGTACAACACGAAACCTTTGCCCCGGTGCTTTATTTGCTGAAATACAGCGGAACGGTTGAAGACGCCTTGGAACTTCAAAACGGGGTAAATCAAGGTTTATCTTCTGCAATTATGACGAATAATCTACGCGAAGCCGAACGATTCTTATCGGTTGCGGGAAGCGACTGTGGAATCGCAAACGTAAATATTGGAACTTCAGGTGCCGAAATTGGAGGCGCTTTTGGAGGAGAAAAAGAAACCGGCGGCGGACGCGAAAGCGGAAGTGATGCCTGGAAAGTATATATGAGAAGACAAACAAATACAATAAACTATACGACCGAGTTGCCTTTGGCACAAGGAATCAAGTTTGATTTGTAGACATTAAATATTTTTGGGCATTGAGCGGAGCCTGCCTACCGTTAGGCAGGGACGAAATGCCCGAGTGTTAATTGTATAAAAACCGCTTCAACCGAAGCGGTTTTTTTTTAAATACGTTTTTATTCAGAAATACGTTTTATCAATAAAAAAGATGCGACAGCTAAGTTTTCTATTAATTCTGGCAGTGATATGCTCCTGCAATAAAAACAACAATGACGACGGTGCTATTTTTTGTACCGAAGAATTTGTATACGGACTCCAGGTAACCGTTCGGGATGCCAATACTTCGGCTGTATTGACAGCCGGGGAAGTTACCGTAACCGTAACCGATGGAAACTATTCGGAAACATTAGAATTTTTCGACACCGTTTTTTTGGGAGCCGGAGAACGTGCAGGAAACTATATAATTACTATTTCCGGAAGCAACTATCAAACTTTTAACAGCAATACAGTTACGGTTTCACGTACAGAAGACGATTGTCATGTAATTACTGAAGTTTTGGCCTTTACGGTGCAACCCAATTAATTTCTTCCCTGCTCTTCGGGGTATAATTTCCAAACCGGATCGCTTTGCCAAAATTCTTTGGTGTCCACATCCATAATGGTGAGGGGTCCTTTAAACGCAGCTCCGGTATCTACATTCCAAACGTTTGCAAAATTAGCGGGCGTGGTTTTTCCAATTCTGGTAACCGGAGTATGCCCTATAACTATTTCATGAAAAAGCTTTAAACGCTGTGGATAGGTTTCCTCATTGTATGAAAGATCGCTGTCCATTGAACACACCATTTCCCAAAGTGTCCGGTCCCAATACACCAGATTGGGAAAGTATTCGTGCTGAGGTCCGTGCATATTGGTAAACCCGGCGTGCACAAACAATCGGTTTTCGGAATCGATATAATAATTTTCAAGTCCTTCCAGAAACTGTATGTGTTTTTCGATTGCTGCTTCAGAAAGAGTTGCATAGCTCTCCTTGGTTGCTGCGCCACCATGAGCAAGCCACATTGGATTGTTAATCTTTTCCTTCAGAAAGGGATACAATAATTCCTCATGATTTCCACGTAGAAAGATGCAGTGGTATTTTTCAGAAAAATTTATCAAAAACGAAATGGTTTCCGAAGATTCACCCCAACCATCTACATAATCACCTACGAAGATAAAGGTATCTTCCCGGGTGTAATTTACCCGTCCCAAAACCTGCTGTAAAGCTCTTAATCCGCCGTGTATGTCACCAACTACCAGTGTTCTCATTATTTCATAAAGATTACAATCACGGCAAGCACTGCGAGAATTGCCATTACAAAGAAGAAAATTTTCCAGAATGAATAGGGACGCTGTCCCGAGAGCGCTCCGTTTTGTCCGTTTACGAAAAAGTTATAGCGTTTTCCTTTAAAGCGATACGCGCTTACATATACCGGAAGTAGAATATGTTTAAAGGTTTCTTCACTCAATTTCATATTGATGCTGCTTACCTGTTGGGTATCACCCCCAATGTCTCTTCTTACCCAGCGATCGGCAATCTTTTGAGCTTCCTTGTTCGATTCCAAATGACCTTCTTTTAACGGAATGGTATATTTTTCGGTGACAAATCCTGCCAAAAAACTACTGTCGAAGGGCTGTAATTGTTTCAGATCCCAACGCGCCACCTTTGGTGGAATAGTTCCTGTCTTTTGCTGTGAAGCTTTTATTAAAGTATCATCCACAAAGCCGCTAATACTACCTGAAGCATAAGTCCAACGTGTTCGCCGTTCCTGTCGGGTTCGGGAAACAGATTTCCCATTGACTGTGGTGGTATAGGGAACGGTTACATAATAATAATCGCCACGCTGCCCGGTATAAGTGGCCGATAGTTGTGCGTCGAAAGTCCAATATGGGGAATACAATCCTTTGGTATTTTGCGGATCGATCGCAGCTTTCTTTAAGTCGTTGGGAGCAAACCACAGGCTATCCACCCATTTTTTAAATAGTTGATGTGCCTTTTTCTGGTCCATCTGAAAGGGAAGTACGGCTCCGGGGAGAATCCAATCCTCCCTGTACATATCTTCTACTATCAGTGGCATCCCGCAGTATACGCAGTGAAGTGATTTGTAATTTTCTTCCACATGCTGATGCGCACCACAGTTTTTACAATCCAGCATGGTGATTTTTTCACTGTGCGATTGGGTTCCCAATTCGTCGAGAAAGGGCTGTAATTCTAATTCCTTAAAACCATTTTCTGAAGGTGCAATTTCCTGGGTATGCCCGCAGTATTCACATTTGAGCTCGGTGGTACCGGGTGCATAGAGCAATTCGGCCCCGCAGTTGACACAGGATTTTTTAAGCTCAGATTTTTGTGGATTGGTTTCCTCCATTGTTTTAGAAACGAACGATATGTCATTCCGAGCAAGGCGAGGAATCTTTTTTCTGAAAGAGATTTCTCAGTCGGTCCTTCTTCGGAATGACAAAAAATTATTGTCCCGGAAGCGGTGGTGGGGTATTTCCACCTAAAAATGCTTTTAGTTCGTCCACCTCGTTTAGGGCCATCCAATTTTGCATTCCTTGCTTCCAAACAAGAGTATCTTTGTTAATGGTTCTATTGGCAAACAAAGCACTTAGCTGCTCAATGGTTGCAGGCCCTGCTTGTTGTCCGTTGGCCGCATAAAAATACTGTACCGCGACCGGCATAGGAGGCGGCATAGCGCCACCGTGTTGTTGCATTGGGACTTGTTGTTGACCGCCCATTTGAGGAGCCATCATCCCGCCCATTTGCTGGGCTAGCACAAAGCCCATACCCATTCCCATTCCGGCGCCGGCAGTTCCGCCTTCATTGGAAGCAGCAGCTTCAATGGCTTTTGCAGTTTTAAACTTGGTTAATTTGTCCAAATCCAGTTTGTCGATACGGCTGTATTCGAAGATTTCTTTTTTAAGATCTTCGGGCATAGAGACATTTTCAATAAAGAATTTTTCCAACGAAATTCCCACGCTGTTAAATTCGGGCTGCATCACTTCTTTACAGGTTTGCGAAAGCTCGGTGGTGTTTGCCGCATACAATTCGATGGGAAGATTGGCTTCACCTACTGTATCTGTAAAACGCGTAGCAATGAGGCTTTTTAGGTGCTCGTTGATTTCGAAATTGGTAAAATTATTATCGGTTCCTACTATATCGATGAGAAATTTTCCGGGATCATTAATTTTGTAGGCATAGGTTCCAAAGGCGCGTATCTCAACCAATCCGAAACGTTCATCGTTTAAGGTAATCGGGTTTTTGGTGCCCCATTTTTCATCGGTGAAAAGGTGGGTATTTACAAAATACACTTCGGCTTTAAACGGACTGTCAAATCCGTACTTCCATCCTTTTAAAGTGGTTAAAATGGGCAGGTTTTGAGTATTTAGAGTATACGTTCCCGGTTTAAAGACATCTGCTAACTGACCTTCATTAATGAACACCGCTGCTTGTCCTTCCCGGACGATGAGCTTGGCGTTGTTCTTAATTTCATTTTGGTAGCGTTCAAAACGGTGGCAGATGGTATCGTCTGTATAATCCAGCCATTCAATAATGTCTATAAATTCGTGACTTAGTTTTTCTTTGATCTTATCGAAAATGCCCATGCGATGTAAATTTTAAAAAGTTGAAGTTTAAAGGTAGTAAATTTTCATTTTTTAAAAAGGAGTAATTTATAATTCCTATCTTTAAGTTTCTCCCCGGTTTTTTTAAAGAATGTCTTATGAAAACTGTTAGTCTGTTTTTATTCTTTTTTGTTACTAAAAGCTCAATTTGACAGGCTATAGCTTATAAATATGCAATTCATTTCTATATAAAGTATTAACCAAATAATATTCTTATGAAAAAGATAGTTACTCTCTTAGTATTTGTAAGTGCCGGTTGTTTTGGTCAGTTTATGGACGATATGGAAAGTTATACCGATGGGCAACCCATTTCTCAAGACCATTGGACCGATGCTGATTGCGGAGGAGGTGCGGGTTGTGCCATTATTTCTACATCCCACATATCACGCAGCGGCTCTATGTCTGGAGTAATTCCCGATGACGGAACGACTGATGCGATTTTGAATCTTGGGAATAAAATATTTGGCACCTGGGCGATTCAGTTCTCGATGTATGTTCCACTAACGCAAGAAGCCACATGGATTATCAAAGGAGAGGTGCCTGTGGGGACATCGACCGATGTGGGCTTCTTTTACTTTAACCGGGATAATAACAGCCCCGGGATGGGAAGTATAGAGGATGTAAGTGGTGGCCCGTATAGCTTCAGCTTTCCCCATGATACTTGGTTCAGTGTTCATTTGCTTTTCGATATTAATGCCGGAATGGGGGCAGCGACTTGGCAAGTGTACATCAATAAAGAAGAGGTGTTGCCGCCCGGAACAGATTTTGCAAATGCTACAGGAGATCGTCCCACCAGTTTGGGGGGAATTAATTTTAAATCTATTAGCACGGACAATTTGTATTACTTGGACGATTTTTGTTATAATTCTGAGGGTTTGCCCCAAAATTGCTTCCTTGGTGTCGAGGAGTATCACAACCATGGGTTTCAATTGTATCCAAATCCTATGGACACCAAACTTTTTATTGCTAACAAGAATCAGTTGGCAATAGAGCAAATTGAACTAATTGATGTGCAAGGGAGAAGGGTTATCGTAAAAACTGATGAATTTGAAGTTATCGATGTTGCACTATTGGACAGCGGTGTTTTTTTTCTAAGAATAAAGACAGAATTCGGGGTAATAACACAAAAGATCGTGAAGAAATAGGTTAATTGTACTTCACTTTCCGAAGTATTCTGACCGATTCTTTAAACGCCTGGTATACCTTGCCATTGGTTTGCTTCAGCAATCCCTTGGCTTCGTATAGTTTTTCCATCGCGTCCGTAAAATCATTCAAATAACAGATAAGATAGGTGGCAGGAAGATGCACCAAATCTTTTTCTTCGGAAGGAATTAAGGGAATATTCTTTTTCAGTTTTTCAATTAACGCATTGTTCGAGTTGTAAATATGATGCAATGTTTTTTTATTGAAACGAGGCGGTTCGAAAATTAATTTCGAATCGATATGATGTGAGCCATTATCACCAAAAGTGATGGTCACCTCTTCCAACGGATAGTATTTATACTGGTTGTTCAATCCCAAATGAACGTATTCGGTGATTCTAAATTCTTCTTCATTATAGGCAATACTTATTTCGTCCAAGGCCGAATAAAAGAGCCGAACCTGTTCATTAATCAGTTCGATGTCAACCCTGGAATAATAGGTTTCTCCTTTTACGTGTTTGGTAATTCCGGCCCAACATACCACGAATAATTCTTTGAACACCTTATAATTCGATTCCAAATCGCTGTGACGATGGTTGATAAAATCGATCACCCCATCGAGCGTAAGCTCAATGTTATTTTTTGCATTTTTTTCTATGGCGTGAACAATAGCCGAATTAACGTCTTCGATCACAATGTCAAAATCCTTGGGCATTGAAATGCTCCCGTCTCGTAGAAAAATGGAACCGCCCCAGTATTTCCAAATGTTTTTCCGCAAGGAGGTAATCTTCCCGTTGGGCCTAATGGTCACCAGCCCCACAACCTTGTCTTCCGGCAAATGCGGAAAAGCCACATTCTCATAAATAATTAAAGGCGCATTAGTAAGATAGGCGTTTATTAGATTCTGAATTTTACTGTCATCAAAAAAATCGACGCCGCGAATCTCATTGGTCTCGTCTTCTACACCAACTACTATAAACGAATTGTTCTTTGGGTTGCTGTTGCTCAGGGCACAGATATGTTTTAAAAACTTGGCCTTGCCTTCCTTGGTTCCCAGATCGATACTTCGCTTTTTGTCATAGAAACTACTCTCATCGTTGTGAGCTAAAAGGTTTTTAATTAAAAGGCGTTTGTTGATCATTGTTCTGGTTGTCCGGTCGAGCGCAGTCGAGACCTAACATTTATTTTTCTAAAACCTCTCGACTGCGCTCGAGGAGACATTTAAATTTTATTGACAATCGTAGAAGAAGCCTGATCCAAAGACATTACGGTTAAATCGGCTATATTAACGTGTGGTGGACGCGTGACGGCAAACCAAATAATGTCTGCAATATCCTCGGGTTGTAAGGGAGTAAACCCTTGATATACTTTGCCGGCTCGCTCACTATCTCCTTTAAACCGCACCTCGCTAAATTCGGTTTCCACCATTCCGGGGTTGATAGCTCCTACCTTAATACCGGTTCCGTTGAGGTCCAATCGCATTCCTTGATTAATGGCATCAACTGCATGTTTACTGGCGCAATACACATTGCCTTTAGGATAGACTTCCTTGCCCGCTGTCGAACCAATATTAATGATATGGCCTGACTTTCTAGACAACATTTGCGGGAGGACGGCTTTGCTAACGTATAAAAGTCCTTTTACATTAATGTCCAGCATGGCATCCCAATCGTCTGTACTTCCTTCCTGCATTGTGTCTAAGCCGTGTGCATTTCCGGCGTTGTTGATTAAAATATCTATTTCTGAAAAGTTTTCAGGGAGGTTCTGAAGTTTTGTAAAAACGGTTTCCTTTTCTCTCACATCGAAGCTAAGGGTATGCAGCTGTGTGTATTTTTGTAATTGGGAAGCTATTTCAGTTAAGCGCTCCTCTCGGCGTCCACAAAGTACTAGTTTGACGCCGTTTTTTGCAAACAGGAAGGCAGTTGCCTTGCCTATCCCCGATGTCGCTCCTGTGATAAGTGCTGTTTTATTTTTCATTCAAATTCTTTCTCTAAAAGTATAACTTCTTTAACATTTTATAAAGTTAATAGCGGGTTAAATATGGTGTTAATCAATGTTAACTTGAAAAATTTTGTTGCGAAGCTCGATTATGTTTGCCTTAAACAAACCCAAAATTTTTGAAAAATGAAAAATTTATTAAAATTAAGTCTAGTTGTGTTAATGTTTGTAGGATTTGCTTCTTGTAGCGATGATGATAAACCTACAGAAGGAAATGCGAGAATGTCGGTGAAACTTACCGATGCTCCGGGAGATTATGATGCCGTGTATGTGGATGTTCGAGATGTTGTTATTAAAACTAACGGCAGTGAAACCGAAACTTCCATAGGACAGGTAAACGCAGGAGTGTACAATCTACTTGAACTTACAGGTGGTGCTTCTGTATTATTGGTAGACGATGAAATTCCTGCCGGAACAGTAAGTCAGATTAGATTGGTGTTAGGAGATAACAACACAGTAGTTATCGACGGGCAAACGTATCCCCTTGCAACGCCCAGTGCACAACAATCAGGTTTAAAAATTCAGGTAAACGAGACATTGCAAGCCGGGATTTTTTATGAATTTATTCTCGACTTCGATGTTGAAGAGTCTATTGTAGTTCAAGGAAATGGAAACTATAGTTTAAAACCGGTTATTAGAGCGAGTACAGTTGCCGAAAGTGGATCCATCTCGGGTACTGTATTGCCTATTGGTCTACAGTCCTTGGTAACTGCAAAAAGTGGGTTGCTTGAAATTTCAAGTTACACCAATGCTCAGGGTGCCTTTGTATTAAGTGGAGTTCCAAATGGAACTTACACTGTAACTGTGGAAACTGAAGCATCTGCAGGATTGCCTTCAATTGTAATAGAGGATGTGGTAGTGGTAAACGGTGAGATTACAACACTTGGCACTATTGATTTGGAGTTGTAAATTGAAGTAAAATAATGCAATTGAAAAGGGTAAACGTGAAGCGTTTACCCTTTTTATTTTTAACCAATTATTAACAGGATTTTAAGTAATAAATTTCCAATTTGCGTGTCCTTAATACGAATACCGTTATTTGAAAATAATCTTAACATGGAAGAAGTAAAAACCGCCTTGGATATTGGCGCATTAAATGAAAAAATTGAAAAGGAAAGTGCGTTTGTTGACATCCTCTCTTTAGAGATTAATAAAGTAATTATAGGGCAGAAACACATGGTGGAACGCCTGCTCATAGGCTTACTGGGACAAGGACACATCTTGTTGGAAGGGGTCCCGGGATTAGCAAAAACATTAGCGATTAACTCCCTATCAAAAGCAGTACACGGAAGTTTTAGTCGGATACAATTTACCCCCGATTTGCTTCCAGCCGATGTGGTGGGAACACTTATTTACAACATGAAGCTGAACGATTTCAGCATTAAAAAAGGACCTATTTTCGCCAATTTCGTTCTTGCAGATGAAATTAACCGTGCTCCTGCCAAAGTACAATCGGCACTTCTGGAGGCCATGCAGGAGAAACAGGTTACCATTGGAGATACTACATTCCAATTGGACAGACCTTTTCTGGTAATGGCAACACAAAACCCAATTGAGCAGGAAGGAACTTATCCGCTGCCCGAAGCACAGGTAGACCGTTTTATGCTAAAAACGGTGATTAAATACCCTCAAATTGCAGAAGAACAGCTTATTATTCGTCAGAATTTAAAAGAAGGCTACGAAAAAATTAATCCGGTCGTTACTCTGGATCAGATAAAAAGAGCACAGGCCGCAGTTCGCGAAGTGTATATGGATGAAAAAATTGAAAAATACATCCTCGACATTGTTTTCGCCACTCGTACTCCCGAGAATTATCGTTTGGCTGATCTAAAACCACTTATTAGTTTTGGTGCGTCCCCTCGTGGAAGTATCAATCTGGCAATGGCTTCAAAATGCTACGCCTTCATCAAACGAAGAGGGTATGTAATTCCTGAAGACGTTCGCGCCGTAGTGCACGATGTACTTCGTCATCGTATAGGGATTTCTTATGAGGCTGAAGCCGAAAACATTACTTCCGAAGACATCATTAACAAAATCGTTAACGAGATAGAAGTACCCTAATAGTTCAAAGTTTCAAGTTCAAAGTTGCTTGCATTCTGAACCTTATTTCTTAAAACATTTGAACCGTTTAAATGGATACAAAAGAACTTCTTAAAAAAGTACGTAAAATCGAGATTAAAACACGTCGTTTGAGCGATCACGTGTTTGGTGGCGAGTATCACAGTACGTTTAAGGGACGCGGAATGACCTTTAGCGAGGTGCGTCAGTATCAGTTTGGGGATGACGTGCGTAATATCGATTGGAATGTAACGGCGCGTTACCATGAACCGTTTATTAAGGTTTTTGAAGAAGAACGCGAACTCACCATGATGCTCATGGCCGATATTAGCGGGTCCGAATTCTTCGGAACAGATACACAGTTTAAAAGTGAAATCGTTACCGAAATTGCCGCAACTCTTGCATTTTCGGCAATGCAGAACAATGATAAAATCGGACTTATACTTTTTTCAGATGAAATAGAGCTTTTTATTCCGCCGAAAAAAGGAAAATCGCATGTACTTCGAATTATTCGGGAATTACTGGAACACAAACCACAAAGTAAGAAAACAGACATCGCTCAGGCACTAAAGTACCTAACCAATGTGATGAAGAAAAAAGCCATCGTTTTTGTGCTTTCCGACTTTATTACAGACGACTATAAGGACACCCTGAAAATTATTTCCAGGAAACACGATGTGACGGGGATTCGTATCTACGACAAACACGAAGAGACCATTCCAAATCTAGGGATGGTGCAAATGCAGGATGAAGAAACCGGCGAATTGCTTTTGGTGAATACAGCCTCTAAAGGAGTAAGAAACGAGTATTACGCATACTATCGGGAGCGCGTTGACTATTTTGAAGATGCTTTTTTAAAGAGCGGAGCAGGTGCCTTAAGTTGTAGGGTTGATGAAAGTTATGTAAAGAAATTGTTGGGTTATTTTAAACGAAGATAAGTAGGAATGAGGATGTATGATGTACAATATAAAGATGTTTATTTGGAAATAGCGCGCCGCTCTTTTTTCAAATATCTCCTGTCTTTTATCTTTTGTCTTTCCTCTTTTCTCTCTCTTTCCCAAGTAAGTTCCTCCATAGATTCCACGCAGATTAAAATTGGAGAAGAACTTAAATACACCATTCAGGTGCAGGCTGATACCACAGATCTTGTGGTCTTTCCCGAAGGACAAACTTTTTTGCCTCTGGAAGTTATCGAATCCTATAAAATAGATACCACTTACGAGCAAGCCAAGTACCGTCTTATTAAAAGATATGGATTGACGCAGTTCGATTCGGGAGCGTATACCATTCCACCACAACGTGTTTTTATTAATGAAAAACAGTTTGCAACCGATTCTATTAAAGTTGAGGTGCGTGACGTTGCCGTAGACACCACCAAACAGAAAATGTTCAATATAAAACCGGCGATTGAGGTTGAAAGTCCGCCCTTCGATTTTCTGAAATTGTTGTACTGGTTGTTGCCGATTTTACTGTTACTGGGAATTTTGGGATATGTTTTATTCCGCAGAAAAAAAAGAAAAGAAGCCGAAGAAAAACAACTGCCACCTTACGAAGAAGCGATTGTTGCTTTAAAAAAGCTGGACAGTTCAGACCTGCTGAAACATCACAAATCGAAAGAATACTATTCTCAGCTAACCGAAATTGTAAAACGATATTTAGACAGAGAGGTAGACGACGCTGCTTTAGAAAGTACCAGTGATGAACTCATCGCTCGCTTACAATTACATAAGGACGCCGGACATTTTGATTTCGATACTGAAACGATTCGTCATTTAGATCAGATTCTAAAACGCGCCGATTTGGTAAAATTTGCCAAGATGCAGCAAGACGCCGGGCAGGCGGAGGCCGACAGAAAAACCATTGAAGAAATTATCACTGAAACACATGAAGTGATTCCGGAACCTTCGGAAGAAGAACTGTTGTTGAACGAAGAATACCTGAGAACACAACGTCTTAAAAAGCGTAACAAGCGCATACTCCTTGGAGTTGTTTCGGGAGTGCTGGTTATTTTACTTGTGGGAGGAATTTTCACTGCAACCCGAGGCTGGTCCTATGTAAAAGACAACCTTATTGGCCATCCTACTAAAGATCTTTTAGAAGGCACATGGGTGCGAAGCGAGTACGGCGTTCCTGCGATTATTGTAGAAACTCCAAAAGTGCTGGTGCGTACACCTATGAATATCTCGGAAGAAGGGCAGCAAATAACACTTTCAAACGATTTGTTTCAGTATGGAAGTCTGTTGGACAAATTTTACATTCTCTTAAATGTTGCGACATATCAGGAAGGAGTCGAATTGGATTTTGATGTGATTTCGGAAGGGATTTTAAAATCACTAGAGCAGGAAGGCGCCACCAATATAATTGTTAAAAAGGAATCCTTTTCAACAGACAAAGGAGTGGAGGGAGAAAAAATATACGGAGAATTCGATTTCGCGAAGCCTTCAGAGAATGGAAATAGTGAAAGAATGGACTATGAAATATTATTGTTTAAAAAGGGACAATCGCTTCAGGTGGTGGGAATATATTTCAGAAAAGACGATGCCTATGCGGCTAAGGTAAAAGAAAGAGTAATTAATTCGGTTGAAATAGAAGTTTCAGAAAGTAAGAAAGGCTAATGTTTGAGAATTTTGAATTTGTAAATCCGCAGTTCTTCTGGTTGTTTTTAACACTTCCGGTGCTGGTGCTATGGTATTTATGGAAGCGGAAACAGCAAACAGCGGCATTAAAAATTTCGAGTACCAAAGGCTTTAAAACCAAAAAGAATTGGCTGGCGGGATTACGACCGTTGTTGTTTATTTTCAGATTGTTGGCATTGGCTTTAATCATCACGGCCATGGCGCGCCCCAGAACGGTAGACGAGTCTACTCGAATTAAAACCACAAAAGGGATTGACATAGTTATCGCAATCGACGTTTCGGCAAGTATGTTGGCACGCGATTTAAAACCGAATAGGTTAGAGGCGTTAAAAACTGTTGCGGCCCGCTTTATAAACGACCGCCCTAACGACCGTATTGGCCTTGTTGAATACGCCGGAGAAAGTTATACAAAAACACCATTAACCAGTGACAAAAGCATAGTGCTTTCGTCTTTAAATAGTATTCAGTATAATACCGTTATTGAAGGAGGAACCGCCATTGGAATGGGACTCGCTACAGCTGTAAATAGACTGAAAGACAGTCGCGCCAAGAGCAAGATTATTATTCTGCTAACCGACGGGGTGAATAACAGCGGATTTATAGATCCGAAGATCGCGAGTGAGCTGGCTGTGGAATTTGGAATTAAAGTCTACACAATAGGCTTAGGAACCAACGGTATGGCGCAGTCACCCATTGGGATTAGACAGGATGGAAGTTTTCAGTACGGCAGTGTACAGGTAGAAATAGACGAAGCCTTGCTGAAGGAGATTGCCAAAACAACAGGAGGCGAATATTTTAGAGCCACAAGCACTTCCAAGTTGGTGGAAATTTACGAAGAGATAAACAAATTGGAAAAAACAGATATAGAAGAGTTTAAGTATCGTAATTACGACGAAAAATTCAGACCCCTGGTGCTGCTGGCACTTGTATTATTAGGAATTGAATTGTTGGTAAAGTATACGCTTTTCAGAAGTTTTATTTAATGAATGTAAAAAAGTAACAGTGTATCAATTAGAAGAACCCATATATTTTTATCTACTTGCAGCCATCCCGGTGGTGGTCTTGCTGTTCTTCTTAGTGGTGCTTTGGAAGCGAACCGCACAGAAACGTTTTGCCGATTCGGAATTGCTTAAAAAGCTAAGTCCGAACAAGTCGGTTTTTAAACCTCTTTTAAAGCTTTTGGTAATTTGTTTGGCAATTGCGGGGCTGAGTTTTGCATTGGTAAACCCTAAAATTGGCACCAAATTGGAAACGGTAAAACGAGAAGGAGTAGATGTAGTTTTTGCCTTGGATGTGTCCAAAAGTATGCTTGCTGAAGACATTGCACCAAACCGTCTTGAGAAATCGAAGCAGTTAATCACTCAAATTATAAACAGTCTTGCCGGAGATCGAATTGGCATCATAGGGTACGCAGGCAGTGCTTTTCCGCAGGTTCCCATTACTACCGATTTTTCTTCCGCCAAACTCTTTTTGGCGAATATGAATACCGATATGGTGTCTTCGCAGGGAACTGCCATCAATGAAGCCATACAAATGGCCGAGACCTATTATAACGACGAAGAGCAAACCAATAGAGTTTTATTTATCATCAGCGACGGAGAAGATCACGAAGGAAATATTAGCGGCATTGCCGAGGAAGCCGCTTCCAAAGGCATTAAAATTTTTACCATTGGAGTGGGAACTGTTGAAGGTGGCCCTATTCCCATAAAGCGAAATGGAACTCTTCAGTATTACAAAAGAGACGAAAATAACGAACAGGTAATTACGCGCTTGGGAGAAGCTACTTTAAAGGAAATTGCTGCCGAAGCCGATGGCGAATATATAAACGGAGGCAATACAAAAGAGGTTGTGGAAACCGTGACTGCCATTCTAAACGGCATGGATAAAAAGGAATTTGAAGCCAAGCAGTTTACAGATTTTAAGGATCAATTTCAGTGGTTTTTGGCCGGGGCATTATTTTTGCTGGTGCTGGATGTATTCCTGTTGGAACGAAAGACCGGTTGGTTGAAAAAATTAAACTTATTTAATGAACGCACAGAATAAAATGGTATTGAGAAGCTTAGTTTTTGTTTCTGAAATGGTTACGAAGCGTATTGCCTTGCTTGTAATACTATTGGCTTCGGTGGGAGCGGTGGCTCAGAATGACAAGGAACAAAAGAAATTACTGAAAGAATCGATGGAATATCTAAGTGATGCTTCAGAAAATCTTCAGGAAAATAATTTCCCTATTGCCGAAGCCGATTACAGAAAGGCCATCGACAGAAATCCCGTAGATGAGACCGGAAAATACAATCTGGGGAACGCCTATTACAACAAGGCATTAAATGCCGAAGCGATGCGTCGCTTTCAACAGGCAGCTTCGGTTGCAACTACCAAACCCGAAAAACACAAGGCATTTCATAATTTGGGAAACACCTATATGAATTCCAAGCAATATCAGGAAGCGGTAGAGGCGTATAAGAATGCCTTGCGCAACAATCCTGCAGACGATGAAACTCGTTACAATTTAGCCCTTGCCAAAAAAATGCTCGAAGAACAGCAAAAGAACGGTGGAGGCGACGACGACAATAAGGAGGAGAACAAAGACAATAAGGATCAGGAAGACAAGGAAAATAAGGACGATAAAGGGAAAGACAAGGAGAGCGACGAGGGTAAGGATAAGGAAAACGAAGACAAGGGCGACCAGAAGGACGAGAATAAAGAAGGCGACAATAAGGAGGACAAAGGAAAGCCTGAAGAGAAAAAGGATGGAGAAAGTGAGAAAGAAAAGCCGCAGCAGCAGCAACCCGTTCCGGGACAATTATCTCCTCAGCAGATTCAGAATTTGCTGGAAGCTATGAACAACGAAGAGAAAAAAGTGCAGGATAAAGTGAATGCCACAAAACAAAAAGGCGCAAAAGTAAAATCGAATAAAGACTGGTAACAATGAAGTTGAAGCATTTCATATATGTCCTGTTTTTTATTGCAAGCTGCGGAGCAATGCAGGCGCAGATTCAGTTTGAAGCCAAACTGAGCAAAAAGCGTCTGGGCATTAACGAACGCTTACGGGTAGATTTTGAAATGAATCAGGACGGGGATAATTTTAATCCGCCCGATTTTCGGGGATTCCGGGTTGTGGGTGGGCCCAATCAGGCAATTAGCAATTCGTATATCAACGGAAGAAGAAGCTATTCTAAAACTTATTCCTACTTTCTGTCACCGCAATCTCGCGGAAAATTCACCATTGGGCAGGCAACTATTGAAATTGAAGGTCAGACGTACAAGACCAATCCTATTGAAGTAGAGATTACTGCCGCTGTTGAACAACCCAAGGACGAAAACAATGCCGAATATGTTGCAAGTGAAAACGTACATCTTGTTGCCGAAGTATCCAATTCGAATCCTTATTTAAACGAGGCTATAACAGTAGTTTATAAAATGTATGTCTCGCATGATGTGAGTATTACCAGTAGCTGGCGAGAAATAGATACACCAAAATACGCCGATTTCTGGAGTCAGAATATCGACAATCAAGGAAATTTTAAGATTTATGAAGGCGAGTTTAAGGGCGAAAATTACAGGTATGTAATTTTACGCACCACGGTCTTGTATCCCCAAAAAACGGGGGAGTTAAACATTGAACCCCTTACTTTGGATGTGCCTATCGACGTACAGGGAAACAAAAGAGATATTTTTGGGCGAAGATTAATGACTAGGGTAAATAAGACTATTTCGGCCGGAAACCGAACCATTACGGTAAAACCGCTACCTACCGAAGGTCGCCCCGATAATTTTAACGGTGCAGTTGGATCATTTCAGTTTAATGTGACGACCAATAAAACTACTTTGGATGCGGGTGAGGCCTTAGAAATGGCGATCAAGGTATCGGGAGAAGGAAATATAAAACTCTTCGATTTACCCACGGTAAAATTGCCTTCCTCTTTGGAAATGTACGAGCCGGAACGCAGCGAAAATGTACGAACCAATCGTACCGGAATGGCGGGTGACATCACCGAAAAATATACCATTGTTCCGCAGTTTAAAGGGAATTATCCCATTCGACCTATCCCTTTTTCGTACTTCGATCCCAAAACCGAAAAATACAATACCATTTCTTCGAACGAAATTATTCTCAATGTTGTAAATGGACCTGTTACATCGGAAAATAGCACAACTTCCAATAATTCCGATTCAAAAAAAGCGGTTGTACTTTCCAAAGAACAATTTAAATATATCAAGCTAAACGCCGAACTGCAATCAAAATCGCACGAGCCCTTTTTTAAATCGGTTTTGTTCTGGAGTTTGTTGGGCGGACCGTTGTTGCTAATTCCAATATTTATTATAGTCGGGAAAAAGCGAGATAAGCGGTTGGCCGATTATGAAGGAAACCGACTTCGGAAAGCCGATAGAATGGCGAAGAAATATTTAAGTGAAGCCAAGAAGAACATGGCGAACAAAGCCACTTTTTATGAGGCTTTAGAACGGGCTTTACACAACTATTTAAAAGCCAAATTAAACATAGAAACCTCCGAAATGGCCAAAGACCGAATAGCTGTGCTGTTAGAGGAGCGGGAAGTTTCGGGAGCCAATATCCAACAATTTACAAATTTGTTGAAAAGCTGCGAATTTGCCCGCTATACACCGGCTTCCAATGTGACTATTCAACAGGATTACAATAAAGCAGTGGAGACCATTGCGGCAATTGACAAACAAATTCAGTAATCTTTTCAGAAAAGAAAAATGAAAAAAATTGTTTTTTTATTGACATTTCTAAGTGCTCTTTCAGGGTTTGCTCAAAACGACGCGCTTTTCGAGCAGGGAAAAGAATTATATAAAAGCGAAAAATACAACGAAGCACTTGCCAGCTGGATGAAAATCCTCAACAGTAAGGAACACTCGGCAGCCTTGTATTTTAATCTGGGAAATGCACATTATAAGCTAAATCAGATAGGACCCAGTATTTATTATTATGAAAAGGCATTGCAATTGGCACCCAACGATTCCGACATTCAAAACAATCTGGCCTTTGCCGAAAATGCCCGAATAGATACCATAGAGCCTTTACCCCAAACCATTTTTACCCGGTGGTATAAAGGAATATCGGGGGTGCTCACCTACGATGGGTGGGCGATTGCCACAACTGTTTGCTCCATTCTCTTTGTTATCCTCTTTTTATTGTATTATTTCTCTGCTTCGGAACAGAAAAAGCGACTGCTGTTTACAAGTTCTATTGTAAGCATTTGTGTATTGTTATTTTCATTGGTGATGGCATTTAAGACCTACGATGACTTTATAAAAAACCGCTCTGCTATAATTTTTTCTGAAAGAACCGAAGTAAAAAGTGAACCTACGCTGGGAAGTGAAGTTGCCTTCGTTTTGCACGAGGGAACTAAGGTTCAGATTCTCGAGCAAGACGATCAATGGTACCGAATAGAACTGGCCGACGGGAAAGATGGGTGGCTTCCCGCAACCGAATTAAAAGAACTGTAAATTATTCCGGGATTTCTTCCGCCTCGTCTTTTTCAGTTTCGATTCGATCGACTTCTTTTAGAATATGTGGGAGTACAATGGGTGCCAACGAAGCAACCGGGGCATATAGGTAGGATTCGGCTTTCTTTTCTTCAGAAATAACATATCCGCTCAAAGTGGAAGACGCATTCACGAACATAAAAACCACACTAATAATAAACGCGTAGGTGATTGCATTAAAAACACCCCCCAGCAATTTATTGATAATGCCCAGCATGGCAAAATCTGCTATTCGGGTAAGTAATTTTCCCGCCATTGAAATAAGAAATAATATAATTACAAAGGTTACGGCAAAACCAACTAATTGCGATGTTTGAGCACTCCAATCGAACCATTTTGAAATAAAGCCTCCTGCATAGCTCGAAAAATACAATGCGCCGTAAGCACCGGCTATCAAACCTATAAGCGAGGCGAGTGATACAAACAGCCCGTTTTTGAATCCTGCGTAAAATCCTATCAATAAAATAATTCCCAAAGCAATGTCTACTGTGTTCATATTGTTTATTTGTTCTAAATATACCAAATCTTATAAAACTGAAAATCTCAATTTCGGAAGAAAAAGGAAATCAGATACAGAATATACTTTTACCTTTGCCAAATAAGAATAATTATGGCCAGAGATGAACAATTAAAACTAAGATGGGAAGCAGTAGTTTCTATGTTAAGCAATCGTTTTGCCGATGGGGAAGCCTTGGACCTGGATGCAGTTATCTATTTGGTTGGAGTTCAGGAGTTGGGACAGTTACACCGAAAGTTTAAAAAGGACGAGAAGATTAATTTAATGCATATTGCCATTTGCAGATTGTTGGAGCCTTTCGGATATTATGAGTTCGAATATTTCGACGAACAAGGATGGCCACATTATAAAATTTTGGAACAATTACCACCTTTGAAGGCAGGTGAGCAAAGCGTTTTGATGAAAGAAGCGATTGTACAGTATTTCCTGGAAAAGGAAGTGATTGAGTAGAAAATATGTAGTTTTGCCAGCCGAAGTATTTTTTTGATATGATAGACAAAATAAAAAAGCACATTGCCGAAGTGGAAGCATTCGCTTCCAACAAGAAAGAGGAAATAGAATCCTTCCGAATTAAGTATTTGGGAAAAAAGGGATTGCTGAACGATTTCTTTACCGAATTTAAAAATGTTCCTAATGAACAGAAGAAGGAATTCGGCCAGGTGGTGAATACACTTAAAAATGCTGCGCAGGAGAAAGTAAACTCATTAAAAGCAGTGTTGGATGCTTCCGAAGAATCCAAAGGAGCTTATGGCGATCTTACTCGTCCCGGGGAACCAATTGCTCTCGGCTCTCGCCATCCAATTTCAATTGTAAAAAATAAAATTATTTCAACCTTTTCAAGAATCGGGTTTAACGTTTCTGAGGGTCCCGAAATTGAAGACGACTGGCATAATTTTACAGCGTTAAACTTACCGGAATATCACCCGGCACGGGACATGCAGGATACTTTTTTTATTCAAACAAACCCTGACGTTTTACTTCGTACGCATACCTCTTCCGTACAGGTACGTTATATGGAAAACAACAAACCACCCATTAGAACTATCTCTCCGGGACGTGTGTATAGAAATGAAGCCATTTCGGCACGTTCACATTGCTTTTTCCATCAGGTGGAAGGTTTGTATGTGGATAAAGGAGTAAGCTTTGCCGATTTAAAACAAACCCTTCAGTATTTCACTACCGAAATGTTCGGAAAGTCAAAAATAAGATTGCGTCCTTCCTATTTTCCGTTTACCGAGCCCAGCGCAGAAGTAGACGTGTATTGGGGTTTAGAGACCGAAACCGACTACAAAATGACCAAGGGAACCGGTTGGCTTGAAATCATGGGATGCGGAATGGTAGACCCCAATGTATTAGAGAACTGCGGAATTGATTCTACAGAGTATTCCGGCTTTGCATTTGGAATGGGAATTGATCGAATTGCACTCCTTCTGCATCAAATTCCGGATATCAGAATGTTTAGTGAAAACGATATTCGCTTTTTAAATCAGTTTAAAAGCGTCGATTAATTTTCATGAAAAAAGATATTGACTTTCACATTGCTGAAAAAGTTCAGATTGTTGCTGTCAAAGAATGGGACAAAGACTTTTTAGCGCAAAACTGGAATGTTTATCTCATTAACAATCGGGAAGATACCATTGAAACAGTTCTGGTACTATCCCGTGGAAACAGTGAGGACAAAAAAACGTCTACGCTGCGTCACGGACTGGGGGATTTACCTTCCAAAACTTTCAAAAAAGTAGAATTAATTACCGATGAGGTGTTGGGTTTTACCAACGAGTATTTGGTTACTTTTTTTGCTGAAGGGAAACTATTTGAACGCTCATTTGTATTCGAAGCCCATACTATTTCTGAAGAAAATGCGATTGAAATTCCTCTTCTTGAAACGGAAGGAATTCGGGCAAAATAATTTTTATCAATAAAAAAACCTCCCTTGAGAAATCAAGGGAGGTTTCATTTTTACAAATCAAATTAATATTACTCCTTAATTATCTGTTTCACCAATTTGCCTTGTGTTCCATTTATGATGAACATATAAGGTGCACTGGCTAATTCGGAAACATCGATGGCTTTTTCTGCTCCCATACCTACCAGGTTGATTGTTTTAATCAATCTACCGGTAAGGTCGTAGATAGCCACATCTTTCAGCTCCACACTGTTCGGATTGCTTAGCATCACATAGTCCGTTGCCGGGTTAGGATACAATACAATACTTGAGATATCAACATTATCTCCAATTCCTAAAGTGGTTTCTACCGTTAGCTCGAACGTACAGGTGGCTACATTGCCATATTCATCTTCGGCAGTGATAGTTACTGTGTAGGTTCCATCAGGTAGTAATGTTCCTGCTGCAGGATCTTGTGAGGTAATCACCACAGGATCTGTACAGTTATCGGTAGCCGTTGCTTCACCAATGGCGAAGTAATCGGGTACTTCATAGAACAAGTTTCCTGCTCCCGGATCTACAGTCTGATCGGCCGGACAAGTAAGCACAGGAGCTAACAGGTCTACCACCGTTACAACTGCGGTACAAGTACTTAGGTTTCCGTTTACGTCCTGGCTAAACACCTGAACGGTAACCGGAGTCCCTATATCACTACAATCGAATTCGAAGATATCTACAGCAGTCGTTAAAACACCACAGGCATCGTCGTTGGTGGCGATCACATCTTCAGGAACAATAGTAGCATTTCCAGATGCTCCCAGTTCTAGGGTGATGTCCATACACACAAGGTCCGGAGCGGTGTTGTCTTCTACCGTAACAATAGCGGTACAGGTAGATACATTTCCGTTTACATCGGTTACCGTAAGTACAACCGGATTGTCTCCAACATCGGCACAGGTAAAGGTGTCGATATCTAAATCGTAAGAAGCAATACCACAGGCATCGGTAGATGCACCGCCTATATCACTACCTAAGATAGTAACTGTTCCTGTTGGGTCTAGTTGCACAGTAATATCCATACAAACAGCCACAGGATCTGTTACGTCTTCTACTGTTACAATAGCAGTACAAGAGGATACATTTCCGTTAACATCGGTTACGGTAAGTACTACAGGATTGTCTCCCACATCGCTACAATCGAAGGTATCTACGTCGATACTCATCGAAGCAATACCGCAATTATCGGTAGAACCACCGTCCACATCGGCAGGAGTAATTGTTGCATCTCCAAATTCATCTAACTGAATGGTGATGTCCATACACACAGCCATGGCAGGCTCGTTATCGGTTACCGTGATGGTAAAGCTACACGTAGCAGTATTACCATTTACATCGGTGGCAGTATACTCAATGGTAGAAACTCCCACAGGGAACTGACTTCCACTTGGATCACCCATTGTTTGTACAATGGTAGCGATACCACAGTTATCAAATGCAATGGCATCGGGAAAGGTAACAATAGCGTAGCATTGTCCCGGATTGGTATTTGTTGAAACGTCAGCGGGACATGCAATTACAGGATCTTCATTGTCGACTACTGTTACCGTAAACGAACAAGTTGAGGTGTTGCCACAATCATCAACTATGTTGAATGAATTGGTTGTGGTTCCAACCGGATAGGTATCTCCTGAAGCCAAACCACTGGTTTGTGTAATAGTTACACCACCACAGGTATCACTTCCGGTGACAGCAGGATAAGTAACTACCGCTCCACAAATTCCGGGATCGTTATTTACTGTGATATTTCCGGGACAACTTGCTGTAGGCGGAGTTGTATCCACCACATTTATGAGTTGTGTGCAACTCGATGTGTTTCCACATTCATCGGTTGCAGTCCAAACTCTTGTTATCACTTCGGTATTACCACAACCCGGTGCCGAGGTGTCTGCATACGTAACAGTTGTTGTTCCACAGCCATCGGTCGCAGTTGCCGTTCCGGTGCTAGATGGATCTGTTGCCGGAACAGTTGCCGTCCAATCAACAGTTACTGAGAAGGCTTGGAAACAACCTCCATCTCCGCCGGCATCATCTGTAATATTTAAGGTCCATAGCCCTGAAGCCAATCCGCCATTGAGCGTACTAAATGGTAGTTCGGGAGCACGGAAGCCACTTATGGCCGCTTGCACAGTATAGTTGCCATTACAGGTTTCTGAAGTTGGATTAGAAGCTGTTGCTCCACAAACCAAAGGAGCGCCTCCGGCGCCAAATGTTGCGTTGATATTGTCATTGTTAGCAACCGTTTCACAGATATCTGTTAACATAAATACTGAGGAACCGTTAGGGGCAACAAGTTGTATGTCTAAATCCCCTACCCAGCTATGATCAATACCTAAGGTGACATTCACATTAGTAATTGTGGCGGTTGCCGGAATTCCGGAAATAGTAGTTGTGGGTGCGGCCACTAAGCCGGTGGTTGCATCCGTCCATGAAATAGGAGCTCCGGTATAGGAAGCCGTGGCTGTTCCGGTTACGATTCCCCCGGCGGTTCCACATTCAACTGTGGCATCGGCAGGGCAAGTTATTACAGGAGGTGTTGTATCCACCACTGTAATTGTTTGAACACAAGATGTCATTGCTCCGTTGGCATTTGTTGCTGTCCAGGTTCTTGTGATTACTTCTGTTGAACCACAACCGGCAACGGAAGAATCACTGAATGTAACAACCGGAGCAGGATCACAAGGATCTGTCGCTGTTGCTGTTCCTGTGCCTGCGGGAGAAGTATCTCCACCGCACTCAACTGTTGCATTGGCCGGACATGTTATTACAGGAACGGCGGGTGTGTTGGTTAGTGTTAAATCGAAATTCCCTGTTGCACTGCCAAAACCATGTATAAGGACCAGATAGTTCACTCCTGAGGTTGTACATACATCCAGACTGGTTGTAAATCCTCCGCATCCAGCCGTATCGTCAAGACCTGTTACACAAACAAGACCGGCACACGTCCCGGTAAAAACTGATATTTTGGTGTCAAAATTGGCTTGATTACAAGTGCTAAGCGTTGATATACCATCTTGACCTACAAAGGAATACCAAACACCAGGTGCTGTATTCGAAGTTCCGCAAAAGCCAACATTATCCAGAGTCATTCCGGTGGTAGTTCCAGAAGTGGTACTTCCATAGGTAATAGCAATTGCATCGGCGCATAAATCATTAGAAACGGCAGCAGGAGCTACTACAACGGGATTAGCCGCCCAACTTGCAGTACAGGTTGGATCTCCGGTATCTTCGGTGGTTACGTTGTATGAATTTGGCGCTAAACCTGTAAATGAGCCGTTCCCAACCTGTGTAATGGCAGGACCGGGAGGTGCTGTTGGTGTTACCGAATAGCTGATACTTGTACAAGTTGTACAAGCAGCCGTAACTGTTATCGTTCCATCATTTGCTCCGGGAGCTGTTTCATCGGTTGAGGTTGCATTGGAAATAGAAAGATCACAGGCCGCGGCAATTACATTGGCAACAGCCGTACATGTTGAAATTTGACCGGTGTCACTTGTTACCCGCATGGGGACATTGGTTAAACCAATATCTGCAGTTGTAAATGAAACCGTAGTAGCAAAAGGAGTTCCTCCTTCTACCAGCATACCACCACAGGCAACGGAAGAACTAAAGAGTAAATCGGCGGCAGGAATTGTTGCATTTCCCGTACCGTCCAAAAAGACATCCAACGGATCGGAAACAACTTCATATGAGTAGTTAAGTGTCCAGCTGTTCAGTATTCCGGGATCTCCTGCAGCTATATCGGTTATCGATAGCGTCCAATTTCCCACTGTATTCTGGCCGTCAAATGCCGATAGTGGAGAGAAGGGCTGATAACTAGGATTCGGGTAAGCCGGTGTTGTTCCTGATCCGTTACAGAAGGTAGAGGTAGTGGCCGCTTCATCATCCAAGGTTGTCATTACATTGTCTGCCTGACACGAATTTGGCGGATCAAGTATAGTGACAGTTGTCCCCATTGGCGATTGTAACGTTATTATCAAATCTCCTACCCATGTATGAGAAATATTCAATGCAACATCAAGATCTGTTATAGATACATTTTGAGGCACATTTAAGACACTTGTAACAGTAGCATTATCTACGATAGTCGTGCCCGGACTAATTGATGCAGAACCGTTCATTGGAATTGTTCCGGATCCTCTACAAATTATTACAGGCGGATCATCGGTTACGTCAATATCGTCATTTAATGCTGTTGGTACTCCAGTACAGAAATCGTTAACGGTATAGGTTATTGTTACAAGGCCTGGACCACCGACAGCAGGATCGAAGGTAAACGTGGTTCCATTTCCATTGTCGGTTACACCGGGACCGCTATATACTCCGCCAGTTGGGTTTCCTCCTGAAAGCCCTGTTTGCACACCATCAGCCAAGCAAACCTCATCCACAGCATTCAAACTTGAAAAGGTAGGAGGAAGATCAAAAGCTTCGGTACCATCAGTTTTACTTCCCGACGATCCTTGAATGGCACTAAAGCCGAGTCCTCTTCGGGCGAAGGCATCCCAAATTTGGCATTGGTATGCACCTCCATATAAGGCCTGATCTGCGGCTAAAATAGCATCACGGCCATCTACAAACCCCGGGCTACAAGGCTGAAGTTTTAATCCTTCAGTGACCAAAGCTATAGCAATATTATTTCCGCCGGTACCTGAATAAAAATTTGTATCAAAACCTTCAACAGCTATGATTTCCCAGGTCATTTCCCATAACATCATAGCCCAAACAGAACCTACGCCGTGAGGCGCTACTTCTGTTTTGATATCGTCATAGGTATGCGGATTGATTGCAAAATCAGTGCTGTATCGAAAAGTCCGTATGCCAGGACCTGTAATGGGTTGGCCAAATAAATAAGTGCCTACACCTCTGCCATCTGTATTGACATCTCCTGTTTCCATTGTGAGCATCAGGCCATAATAATCGCTCCAACCTTCTCCCATTTGCTCTTGATTATTAAGACAGCTGGAGTTTCCTGCGCCACCTGTTAATCTATTGGATATACCATGTCCATATTCATGAACAATTACCATATTATCAAGATCACCATCATGAGAGGGCGTAGAGTTATTACACAAAAACATATTCATGGTAGGATTACCTCCGTCAACCGGAGTTCCAAAATTGGCATTACAGTTACCAGGAGCTTGTGCATTCGCATTCACACCATCCGAACCGACACCGCCATTACCGTAGTTGTTTTCCTGAAAATTCCCACTCACTTCATCAAACCCATAATGGTATAAGACATCATGGATAATATTATTCCAATAAAAAAGATTAGTGATATAAGGCGGGGTGTTTAATGTGGGATCTTGAGCTAAATTAATAGTGAAATCGAAATTCAATGCGGCCGTCCCATCAGGACGACTTGCACCTTTATGTGCGTCGACATTATTCCCTGTGGTTAAGGTTGATTCGGCTCCGGGCGCGCCATTAGTATCATGCCATCCAAACGGAGACGCTGTAGCATCATCGGGGTTTGCCACCAAAGTTCTCGGGCCGTGATCGGGCGACTCTGTGGGCATTGCGTATACACGATAATTTCCTACTAAGGCAGTTGCTTCTGTCGCATTGACAACAACATTTGTTTTTGCGATTGCTTCAGCTTCCGTCAGAGGACCAAATAAGACAGGAGTATCCAAATTGGTTGTACTGTGGTTATGATCACTATGATCACCCATGATATTACAATACAAGGTCCAATTGTCCTTATCTATTATTTTTCCTGAAGAGGCATCAACACGGAAATTCCACCAATCGTCCGAATCTAATTCGGCTATTGAAAGTTCCCAAACCAGATGGGTGCCTTTTCCTTCACGATAGTAATACATCAATTTAACGGGAATGTCTTCCGAAGAAATTCCGGCTTTGTTGAAAACAGCTTGCTTATTTAAACCGCTTGTTTTTTGTAACTGTTGAAGATTAGATATTTTGTATCCCATCTGTGATGCAACAGAAGTAATAGCCTGACTTGCATTTATCCCCTGTGCAGCGCCTTTTACAGTTGCCTGAACATTGTTTAGGAATTTGTTGTGAGACATTACAGACTTTCCGGTTTTATCTAAATGGACACTGGACTCGGTCCCATAAACCTCCAAGCCATTAATGGCCTGTCTAAGATAAACATGTCGGATGCCACTAATCCGACTTACATGTTCTTTGGTAATCACATAGTCGGGACTTTTTTGTTGGATTAGTTTTTCTAATGAAATCGTTGAAGGCTCGACAGCATTTGCTTCGCCTTTTGTTGTTTTCTGTGCCGAAAGAGAAATACTAAACAGGCAGAAAAACAACCATAGGAGTTTGGTTAGTTTCATAATATTGAAATACAATTAGTTAGTTAATCTAAGATATGTTAAAATATTCTTAAAACAGCGAAGAAAAGTAGAAATATTGTCCAATATATTAACAATTGGCACTGTAAGTGATTTTATCACACCCCAATTGTATGTTTTTATAGAAGAATTTAATCGAGTTTTTCGGTTAGGCTCTGAAAGATTGTCTTTGGATTTTTGTTTTCGTACAAAATTTCATAGACGGCATTGATAATAGGCGTTTTTGCTTTTTTCTTTCCTTTTTGAAGATTGAGATTGTAAGCGCTTTTAGTTGCGTAGTATCCTTCCGCAATCATACTCATCTCCATCTGAGCACTCTTTACGGTGTATCCCTTGCCAATCATATTCCCAAACATTCTATTTCTACTGAAGACCGAATAGCCTGTTACCAGTAAATCTCCCAGATAGGCCGAGTCGTTAATGTCCCGCTTCATCTTATGTACTTTTTTTACATAGCGCTTCATCTCTCGAATTGCATTACTCATTAAAACACTTTGAAAATTATCACCATACCCCAATCCGTGGGCAATTCCGGCGGCAATCGCATAAATGTTTTTCAGCATGGCGGCATACTCTGTGCCAATTACATCGTCGCTGATAGAACATTTTATGTAATCGCTGCTAAGGTAATGCGCTACAACTTTGGCTTTTTCTTCATCTGCAGAAGCGATAGTGAGATAGGACAATCGCTCCAAAGCTACCTCTTCAGCGTGACAAGGTCCCGTAATCACACCTATATTATTAAAAGGGACATCGAGATGGGTGTTGAAATGATCTCCAACTATTAAACTGCTTTCGGGAACAATTCCCTTTATGGCTGAAAAAATAATTTTATTGTCTAATGAAGCGGTGAGCTTCTCTAATTCGGAATGTAGAAAGGCCGAAGGGATTACAAAAATGAGATAGTCTGCATACGTAACCATTTCATTAATGTCGTTGCTCAATTTTAATTGTGATACTTTAAATTCGACCGAACTCAAATAATTCGGATTGTGTTGTTGCTTTTTTATGTGTTCCAATGCGTACGTACTGCGCATATACCAACCCACTTCTTTCAGGTTTTCGCAGAGCATTTTTACAATAGCAGTAGCCCAGCTTCCTCCGCCAAAAACGGCAAATTTTGGTGTATTCGACATAAAAATTTCTTCAGAAAATCAAAAATACAGAATTAAGTGGGGAAAAAGGGCAAAGATTTGATTGCAAATTTCAGAATTAAATAGATTTCAATTTCCCGCATAGACATCAAAGCGTACTTCGTTCAGATATAGTAGTCGTTTCAAGAAATAAAAAAATACAGATAAATCGCGCTAAATCAATAGTTTACATTTTTGGCATAGCTTTTGGAATTCCACCTATAGAATTTGAAAACTCAAGATTATGAAAAAGGGAAAAGTATTTTTGGCATTTGCAGTAATTATCACACTATTTACTTCGTGTTATACCGAAACAATCGTGGAAGATCCATACCATGAAGAAGTTCCTAACCTTACGTTGGGAGAACTAATGGCTTCATACGAATTGTGGTATGTAGATATAGATAGAACTTCGGGTAGCGGCTATATTCCTTTCCTTCAAAAAGCCTTTACGGTTTCTTTTAGAAGCGGAACATTATTTGCAAATAACAATTTGGTGGGAATAGGGAATCAGGGCAATGGCTTCGGAATATCGGTGGGCTATTACGATACCTTCGATTATATTTTGGATATTTCGCATGATCTCGACGGATTTTATTCGTTCGATGTGATTCAACGAAACAATAACGAAGTGGAGTTGTACTTTCCACAACAGGATCTTTCCTATATTTTGGTTGGATACCAGCGCAGCAACTTTGACTACGACAAATTGTTCTACGACAATATTCATTATTTCCTTCAGGAATATGTAACCTGGGAAAAGACGTTCACCAGTGAGTATGGAGCGTTAAACGAATTTGATAACGAAAATTTTGTACAGTTCTTACCGGGCGGAGGTGATGGAAACTTCAGAAGTTCACAGGATGCCAACGGGACTCCCATAAATGAATTGTATTGGGACTATACAGGGATCTATAATGTGGATGACGTACCGGGAAATCAATATCAGAAATATTTAACGTTAGATTATGATTATTTGGGCAATGAATACTTCGATTTGAGCGTTATTAATGACAACAATATAGAATTGTTCCACGATGCATCGGGCACATTATACCGGTTTACGGGACGAGGATATATTCAGTATAAAAACAAAGAAGGCAAATTGCGAGAATCTAAGGCTACTATCGCCAAACAGATGAAAAAGATTAGCAATTTCTAAGATATTTATAATTTTTTGGTTGGTTATTTAGTTGAGGCCGCCCCACTAGTTTCTTATTAGTCGGGGCGGCTTTATTTATAAAAATTCATCTCATCCAGATACTTCCAAACCTCGTAGGGTACCATGGGACGGATGTTTTTTCCCTTTTTGATGTTCTTTCGTATAAAAGTTGAAGACAATTCCATTACCGGGGCATCAATTTTAGTAATCTTGGGATGGTTATCGAATTCGGTTTCAGTCTCACCTTCCGAAATTCTCGGATAGATATAAATGGCATATCGATCTAAAATCACCTGGTAATTTTTCCACTTCTGAAGACTTTTCAGATTGTCTTCTCCCATTATAAGGCAAAAGGCATAATCAGGATATTTTTCTTCCAAATACGCCAAAGTATGCACCGTATAATTGGGTTGGGGCAAATCGAATTCCACATTGCTGGCTTTCAGTTTCGGGTAGTCTTCCACTGCAATACGTACCATGGTAAGCCTGTGAATATCGTCGAGTAGTGTTTTTTTCTTTTTTAATGGATTATGAGGAGTGACCACCATCCAGACTTCATCGAGGTTGGTCATTTCAGCCATATAATTGGCAATAATTAAATGCCCAACATGGATTGGGTTAAAGGTGCCGAAATAGAGTCCGATACGTTTTTGAGTCGCCATTATTATTTTTCTGAAACTTCTTTTTTCTGAATAAAGGACGCCACCAAATCGTGGGATTCCTGGAGCGCTGTCTCCAAATTCTTGTTTTCAATTATAAAATCGAATTGGGGTGCAGTAGCCAATTCAACCGAAGCCTTTGCAATACGCATATTGATACGTTCGTCGCTTTCGGTTTTGCGTTTTTTCAATCGAATTTTTAGTTCGTCGATACTGGGAGGTTTTACGAAAACAGCCAGTGTTTTTTCGGGAAACTTCTTTTTAATTCGGAGACCACCTGCAACGTCTATATCGAAAATCACATTTTTTCCTGAAGCCCAGATACGTTCCACTTCACTTTTTAAAGTTCCGTAGAAATTATCGCGATACACCTCTTCCCACTCTAAAAAATCTTCGTTTTTTATGTGTTGTTTAAATTCTTTCAGGGAAATAAAATAGTAATCTTCTCCGTGCTCTTCATCACCTCGCGGGCCTCTGGAAGTAGCCGAAATAGAAAAGCCCAAATTGAGATCCTCCTGTTTGAGCAGGTATTGTACAATGGTGGTCTTCCCACTTCCCGAAGGTGCCGAAAAAACGATTAATTTTCCTCCATCTTTCATTACAAAACGTTTAAAGCTTGTTCTTTAATTTTTTCCAGCTCGTCCTTCATCTGTACCACCAATTGCTGCATAGGTGCAAAATTGGCTTTAGAACCTATGGTGTTGATTTCCCTACCTATTTCCTGAGTGATAAAACCCAGTTTCTTTCCGTTCGAATCTTTAGAATGTATGGCTTCCTTGAAATAATCCAGGTGATTTTTAAGTCTTACTTTTTCTTCGGTGATATCGTATTTTTCGAGATAGTAGATTAGTTCCTGTTCAAAACGGTTTTCATCTACACTTTCCCGTAGATCACTCACGGCCTTACGTAAACGTTCCCGTACAATTTCAATTCGCTCTCCGTCCATGGCGATCACCTCTATTAATAAGGCGTCGATATTTTGGATACGTTGGACAAAATCTATTTCCAAAGCCTTGCCTTCATCGTTACGATAATTATTAATGGCCACCAAAGCCTCATCGATGGCATTTAAAATTGCCTTGTATTCTTCTTCGTCTATTTCGTCTCGCTCGGTTTTTAAAGCATCGGGCATGCGCACCGCCATTTTCAACAATTCTATCGGATCGCCGTCCACAACTTGAGAGAGTTGTTTTATATATTGTCTCACCACGGTTTCATTCACTTCGGTATTGGTGGCTTCTCCTGTAATTTCAACAAATAAATTAAAATCTACTTTCCCGCGTTCCAACGACTTGGCTAACAGATTGCGCATCTCCAGTTCTTTTTCGCGGTACGAAGAAGGAACCCTGGCATTTAGGTCGAGATTTTTGCTGTTAAGCGACTTAATTTCTACCGTAATTTTTTTGGAAGGTAACTGTATTACTGCCTTCCCGTAACCTGTCATGGATTGGATCATATAATTTGCTTAAAATTGAGGCAAAGGTAGTAAAATTAGGGCAGTTTACTTGGGATTGCCGTTTTTGTCAAAGTGTTTGTTGAGATACTTTTCAGTAGACCACATCACCGAGAAGATAAGAAGCGTATTCCCGAAAACTGTTATCATAAAATTCTGTTCCGGAAAGATAAAATATACCAAACACGGAATTACAAAGCTCCAAAGTGAAATATGGAGCATATAAAGTGTTGCATAGACATTTGCGGATTTCCAAATTACTTTATTTGACATCGAACGCCGGGTGCGATAGCCGTAAAGCGAATTAATTTCCTTTGGAGGAAATTTTTTAAAAATGACTGACATCACAAATATCAGGGTACAATACAAAATGCTGGCAATAAGTTGTTCTTCGTTATTCATTTATAAACTGTAAAGATCTTTGCTCACTGTAGTAAACACTGTTGTTTATGTGAAATCCAACATGTCCGCCATACTTTGGAGATTCAAGATAGATATTCTTTCGCTCCGAAGCGAGGGTTTCAGGATAACAATCGGGAGACAAAAAGGTGTCGTTTTTTGCGTTTAAAATTAGTATCGGCGTTTTTATATTTGGAAGAAATTGAAGGCAGCTGTTTTTATTGTAATAGTCGAAAGCATCGTCGAAACCGTGTGCGGGTGCGGTATAGATGGTATCAAAATCGAAAATGGACTTTATTTTTTTTAAGTCGGAAGCACTCATCTGTTCCGGAAATTGAAGCATTTTTTCCTTGTATTTTTGCCGCATATTGTACAAAAATGAGGTTCGGTATACCCAGTTATTTCTTTTTTCAAGCGCGTTTAAAGAGCCCTGTAAACTTAGGGGAGAAGATATGGCGATTCCTTTTTTTAATTGCTTCGGAAGGGTGTCGCGTTCCCCCAGATATTTCAGCAACACATTACCCCCCAAACTGAAGCCTATGAGTACGATTTGGGAATAGCGATCTTTTTCAATGATATGTTGCATTACTGCGACCAAATCCCCTGTGCTTCCGGCATTGTACGAAGCATAAGAGGTGTTGACCTCGCCACTACAGCCTCTGTAATTTACGGCAGCGACATCCCAGGAGTTTTGCTGAAGGATTCGGCCTTGACCCTTAATATAGGTGCGTTGTGCACTGCCTTCGAGTCCGTGCAATAAAATGGCAACTTTTTGACTAGGCGCTTTGGAAAATGACCAATCGATGTCTAAAAAATCCTTGTCGGGCAAATGTAGTCGCTCCCTTTCCTGCTGTAATTTGGGTGACGGACGCAGTTTTGCCGAATAAATGGTTGAAAAGTGACCATTTTTGAAAAGAGAAGAAGGTTTGTAGCTGCTTGGGACTATGGGCATAGACGATTGTAAATTTTAACAGAAACTAAACATAGTTGCTATGCTTGCATAGCGAAAGTAGCTTAAATTTGTCAAAAAGTTTAACGATGTACACAAAAGAATTCGAAATAAGATGGAGTGACGTAGATGCCAACCGCCATGTGAGAAACAGTGCCTATATCGACTTTATGAGTCATACGCGGATGAGCTTTTTTATGGAAAACGGATTTGGTCAAAGACGCCTGGCATCTATGAATCTGGGACCGGTTGCACTTTATGAACATATGTATTATTTCAAAGAAATCTTTCCCGGGAATCCTGTAAAAGTATCCTTGCAATTAAAGGGAATTTCTGAAAATGGCAAGTTTTTCGAATTTTTACATAATTTCTACGATTCGGAGGGTAAAAATGTCGCGCGATGTGAGATGTTAGGTGCCTGGATCGATTTGCAAACGCGTAAATTAACCAATCTCCCTGCCGATTTGTTCGCCTATTTAGAAGGTATGGATAAAACCGTAGATTTTAAAATTCTCACCAAGGAAGATACCCGAAAATTCGGTCAGATTCCAAAGAATTTATAATTTCAATCTTATAGTTTTTTCTATGGTTATGCCATGGAAAGTTAGGATTATTTTTTCTTTCGGGAAGATAAAAACACACCTGTAAATATAAGAATCGCAGCCCCTATTCGCAAAGGAGTAAGTGTATCGGCACCTACCATTACAGCAATAAATACAGCCAATACCGGCTGTAAATACATAAAGGCCCCAATGGTAGCAGGACTAAGTTGCTTTAAGGCGTAAATATTGAATAAATAAGTAAGAACTGTTGTTGCTACCACTACAAAGGTTAGTTTCCAAATTGCATCAAAGGGCAATTGAGTCCAGGCAACCTCAGAGAATTCCCAGATACCTATGGGCAGGTTCATTATTAAAGCAAAAAGGAATAAAAACTTCATTAAGGTTATGGACTTGTATTTCCCCACCATAGGTTTTACAAGAATAAGATAGACCGAGTACGAGGCGGCATTTACAATAAAAAGCAGGTTACCCAGAGGAATATTGGGAGCATTGAGTTGTGTTTTTACTCCAAAAAGGACCAACACTAAAGCACCCGAAAGCCCTAAACCAATTCCAATAGATTTTAGCCACGTAATTTTTTCTTTCAGAAAAATGGCAGAAAGAATAAGTAAAAGAACGGGGGCAATGGTAATGACTACCGAACTGTTAATGGGAGTTGAAAGGCTAAGACCTTTAAAAAACATAAGCATGTTGAGCACCATCCCGAAAAAGGCGCAGGCTAAAATGCGCAGCCAGTCCCGACTCTCTACTTTTTCGGAAGGATAAAACAAACTAATAAGCCAAAAAATAACCGCTGCCCCCGAAACACGCAATAGAATAAATCCGTAAGGTTCAATAACGTTAGGCATCAAGCCTTTTGCAATGGTATGATTGGCACCGTAAATAGCAGCGGCTCCTGTTGCTGCTAATAAGGCGAGTAGTCTTTTATTCATTCGCTTACATGTAGTGATTCCCTTGCAGCGGCGATGGTTTTTTTGCTGTTACCAATAAAAATCTGATTGTTATTTACAATGACAGGGCGCTGTAAAAATGTATAGTGTTCAAGCAACAATCTTTTGAAATCACGCTCTTTTAAACCTTCATCCTTTAAACCTCTTTCCTTATATAATTTGGCCCTTTTGCTGAACAAGGCTTCATAACTGCCGGCAAGTGCTGCCAATTCTTCAATTTGCGCCACGGTTATTTCGGAATGTTTTATATCCTGTCTTTCGAAGGAAGCCGGAAGATTCAGCTCTTTTAGAATACGTTTGCATGTGTCGCAGGTGGAGAGATGGTATATTTTCTTCATTTTACTTAACTTTTAGAAAAGGTTTGGCCTCTTCTCTTGAAATTTCCAATTCAATGGGTCCTGATGCGTAACTTGCAATATCGTATTGGTTGTATAATAAAATAACAGTTTCTTTGGTAAAACCTATTGTTTCAGGGAGCGTAAAAGTATCGTTATCGAACCAAAACCCCGAGGTATTTATGGTTTCATTTGTAGCAAGTTCATGAGCTTCCCGAAACTTTTCTTCAGCAAAACGGGTAAATCCCTGTAAGTCTTTAAACAAGGCTTCGGTTGAGATTTCTTCTCCCGTTTTTGGGTCGATATTCATAAAATGTGTGCTTCCATAACCATGAGCTCCTCCGGTAAAGAGATAGTTGCGCATTTCCAGTGAAATTAAATCATCACTCATATAATTTTCTGTAATGGTGACCTCAGCAAAATATTCGGTTGCCATATCGGGGAACTCCGCACTGTGGGTTCTGTACATTTTAATAAATGCTGCAATGGCTTCTGAAATTGTACCGGCTTTGGGGGGTGTTTCTTCGTCTCCAATGTACAAGGAGGAAATAATGAAATCGTTTATTTTTGAATTGATTTTTTCAGAAATAACGGGATCCCCCACGCTTTCAACATAGGAAACTGTCACTTCGGGACAGGACACTTCTTTACAGATTTCCAATTCACTTTCAGTAATAGTTTCAGAAGCAAACTGCAGAGGAACTTCCTTGCTGCAACTAACGCTTATTACCACAAAAAGCACTGCGAAAAAGAGGTTTTTAATCATTCGTTAAAAATACTACAGATTTAATTATAATGAAGGAAACAGTTACATTTGTTTTGAAACTTCGAACTGTATGAAATTTAACACCAAAACAATACATGGCGGGCAGGAACACGATAAAGCGTATGGCGCCGTGATGCCTCCTATTTACCAAACAACAACCTATGCACAGTCCACTCCGGGCGGGCATAAAGGTTTTGAATATTCTCGCACCCATAATCCAACCCGAGCTGCTTTGGAGCGATCCTTTGCGAGCCTGGAAAACGGGGATTACGGCCTGGCATTTGGAAGCGGATTAGCAGCAATCGATGCGGTGATTAAGTTGTTGAAACCCGGCGATGAGGTAATTTCAACCAACGATTTGTACGGCGGAAGCTATAGATTGTTCACAAAAATATACGCGGATTTTGGAGTGAAGTTTCATTTTATAGGAATGCAAAATGCAGCAAAAATTGAGGACTATGTCACTTCAAAAACGAAGCTTATTTGGGTAGAGACTCCTACCAATCCTATGATGAATATCATCGACATAAAGGCTGCTGCCGCTATAGCTAAAAAGCATAAGGTTTTATTGGCGGTAGACAATACTTTTGCAACCCCGTATTTGCAGCGACCTCTGGATTTAGGAGCCGATATTGTGATGCACAGTGCAACAAAATATCTTGGAGGACATAGTGATGTAGTGATGGGAGCATTGGTGGTAAAAGATAAAGACCTTGCAGATAGATTGTATTTTATACAAAATGCAAGCGGTGCTATTTGTGGCCCACAGGATAGTTTTTTAATGCTTCGGGGAATAAAAACGCTGCATGTAAGAATGCAACGTCACTGTGAAAACGGAAAAAAAGTAGCCGAATATCTGGAAAAACATCCTAAGATAGAAAAAGTGTACTGGCCGGGCTTTATATCGCATCCAAATCATGAGATTGCCAAAGCACAGATGGATGATTTTGGTGGAATGATTTCATTTGTAACCAAGGGGAATAACTACAAAGAAGCCATTAGAATTGTAGAAAATCTTAAGATTTTTACGTTGGCTGAAAGTTTGGGAGGTGTGGAGAGTTTGTCGGGTCATCCCGCAAGTATGACCCATGCCAGTATTCCAAAGGAAGAGCGTGAAAAAACCGGCGTGGTAGATTCACTTATTAGATTGAGTGTTGGAATTGAAGACGCAGACGATCTTATTGCCGATTTAAAACAGGCTATAGGGTAAAAGATCAAATTATAATGCAATAAAAAAGCCTTCAGAAACTCTGAAGGCTTTTTTATTATCTCTATAAATGTTTTAATCCAAATAGTAAATGTACCCGATATTCAACCAATAAATCCAGTCGTTTGCTTTGTTTTCGGGAACAGGAACAGTTCCGTTATTTTCAAGCGAGGGATTTAAGCCATCCACCCAGTTTGAAAAATAGTATTGCCAACGGCTATCCAGCATTAAATCGCTTAAAGGGGTTAATTTGTAGCGCACGCCTATACTTCCAACCACAGACCAGGTAGAATCTCCTTCTTGTTGAAAGGAGTTAATGTATTTTGGAGGGGTTGTTAAGGGAGTATTTAATGGACCTATTTCGCTATATATTTCAGGGTCATAATTTACCCAATGGACTCCAAAACTTATAAACGGTGCAATTTTATATCCGCCGGCCGCAAAATCCCGAATACTCAAAGGAAAATATTCAAGCTGAGATCCAATGTCAAAAACTGTTGTAGAACCTTTCATAGCTCGCAATTGATCGGCTGTGACACTTGTCTTATCAGGATCTACCCACTTTCCTAAATGCTCCAGATTGGTTTTATGGTAATCTATTTCGTTTCTTATTTTAAAGTGATCGTTAAAAAAGGTATCCCTCGTATAACAATTACAGTCGGCTCGGTACGAAAAGTTGATATAATGAATCAATCCAACCCCAAAACCTACGTTTCCTGAGTTAGTTTCGAAATCGTTTCGAACTCCAAAATCTGAATAAAAGGCGACAGGACCGGTAATAAGTCCTACCTCATGGGAGAAGCCAAATTGGCTGTAAACTTCCTGTTTTACAAAAATCAGAAAGAAAAATACCAATAGCAAAATTCTGGTATTCATTGTTTTTTAGGTTTAGATTGAGACGTAACAAATATATAAAAACATATCTAACAGCGAAATATTCTATTGTTTTTTAGTGTATTCCTAAAAAAATAGCGCTCTTTTTTGCCATATAAACTATATTTGTTCCCTAAATAACGAATTCGACCCAAATTAAGTATATTCTTAAGTTTAAATCGATTACGACCCATTAATTAAGTGCCAATAATTTTTGACCCAATTGTTTAAATAATAACACTAATACAAAGATGAAACAAAGCATTAAAGACTTCATTTCTTATGTTGAAAAGTCCAACCCAAATGAGCCTGAATTTATGCAAGCGGTTACAGAAGTAGCTGAAACTGTGATCCCATTTATTGAGCAAAATGAAAAATACCAAGGCAAAAAGTTGCTTGAGCGTATGGTAGAGCCGGAACGCACCTTGATATTTCGGGTGCCGTGGACGACAGACAAGGGTGAAATAGAGGTAAACAGAGGATATCGTGTAGAGTTTAACTCGGCTATCGGGCCCTATAAAGGTGGATTGAGATTTCATCCTTCCGTAAACTTGAGTATTTTAAAGTTTTTAGGTTTTGAACAAACATTTAAAAATAGTTTAACCACACTTCCCATGGGAGGTGGAAAAGGAGGTTCCGATTTCGACCCAAAGGGGAAGAGTGATGCCGAAGTAATGCGTTTTTGCCAGAGTTTTATGACCGAATTGTCAAGACATATTGGCCCTAATACCGACGTGCCTGCGGGTGATATTGGTGTAGGTGGAAGAGAAATCGGTTATATGTTTGGACAATACAAACGTCTGCGAAACGAATTTACCGGAGTATTTACCGGGAAAGGTCGTTCATACGGAGGATCGTTAATTCGTCCGGAAGCAACAGGATACGGAAACGTATATTTTGCAAAGAATATGCTTGAAACCAAAGGAGAAAGCTTCAAAGGGAAAACCGTTGTTATATCCGGATCAGGAAATGTGGCTCAATACGCAGCCGAAAAAGCAATGGAATTTGGAGGAAAGGTGCTTACTTTTTCAGATTCTGGAGGATATATTTTGGATGAAGAAGGAATCAATGCCGAGAAATTGGCCTTTGTAATGGAACTTAAAAACGAAAAAAGAGGACGTATTAAAGAATATGTAGCTAAATATCCCTCTGCCAAATATGTTGAAGGACAACGTCCCTGGGGTGTAGCCTGTGACATTGCGTTACCGTGTGCAACCCAAAACGAATTGGACGCCGAGGAGGCTGAAGAATTGGTAAAAAATGGTTGTATGTGTGTTGGCGAAGGCGCCAATATGCCATGTACGCCTGAAGCTGTTACCGTTTTCCAAAATGCAAAAATTTTATTTTCTCCGGGGAAAGCATCAAATGCCGGAGGTGTTGCAACCTCAGGTCTGGAGATGTCGCAAAACTCATTGCGTTTAAGCTGGACTGCCAAGGAGGTTGACGAAAAATTACACAACATTATGAACGATATTCATGCTGCATGTGTGAAATACGGAAAAGATGGTGATGGGTATGTTGATTATGTAAAAGGTGCCAATATTGCCGGTTTTGTGAAAGTTGCCGAGGCAATGCTCGCACAAGGAGTGGTATAATATAATTTTATACACTCGGGAAGTTTACAATCTGAAAAAAGTAAAAATTGATATTTTACAGAGAGAAAGGTTGTCCTAAAAAGGCAGCCTTTTTTCGTTTCAATACTGCAATAAATAGTATTTTAGCCTGTTATACTACATGAAAAATCAGCTCATTATATGAAGCAACTGGGATCCATTATTTTATTATTTGTTACAATTTCTATCCAAGCTCAAAATTTTGAAAGTCAATGGACAGGACATTTTTCATATCGTTCTGTCAAAAGTATATCCCAAGGAAATGACCGAGTGTACACCGCTGCCGAGAACGCAGTATTTACATATGACCTAAGTACTTTGGAAATTAATACCATATCCACCATAAATGGTTTGTCGGGAGAGAGAATTTCCAGTATTTATTATAGCGAAAATTTCAAACTGTTGATTATAGGGTATGAAAACGGACTGATGGATATAGTAATTGACGGTGATGAGGATATTTTAACTGTTGTGGATATATTAGATAAACCAACTATTCCACCGGATAGGAAACGGATTAATCATTTTAACGAGTACAATGGCAATTTATATATATCGACTCAATACGGAATCTCGGTGTACGATTTGGCGGCTCTAGAGTTTGGAGACACTTATTTTATTGGAGATATTGGAGAGCAAATAGAAATTTCGCAAACCACGGTTCAGGAGCCTTATATTTTTGCCGCATCTACTACTCAAGGAATTAAAAGAGCCTTGGTGGAGGATGATAACCTTATCGACTTTCAAAACTGGACTACCGTACTCACTGGAGGATGGAATGGCGTGCAAACGCTAAACACCGAATTGTATGCGGTGAGTGTTAATAATAATGTTGTTCGGTTTACTCCCCAGGGAGCGTCTAACACCGTGCAAAGCTTTAATGCCGCAGTGGTTGATTTTATGGCATTCGACGATCTTTTAACCATTACTACCCCCAATGCTATTCGATCATATTCAGAAGGATTTGTATTGCAGGCCTCGACCAATTCTACAGCTAATTTTGAATACAAATTACAATCCGGTCTTGCGTTTAATAGCACATTTTATATGGGGACTACAGAGCTTGGAATGCTCATAGTGCCCTTTGGATCGAATACGGCGATGGAAATTCTGCCCGATGGACCTTTATTAAATCAACCGTTTGCCATTGCGGCTTCTCCGGGACAGCTATGGGTAAATTTTGGAGATGTGGACGTTAATTTCAATCCCTTTCCATTAAGTGCCAGAGGGATTAGCAATCTAAAAGAGAGTGTCTGGACCAATATTGAGTATGAGGATCTTGAAGCGGCCGTAGGAACAGCAGTAACCGATTTAGTAGAGATTAGTATCAATCCGAATGATCCCGATGAAACCTATATGAGTTCATTTCACAAAGGCTTGCTCAAAATAAATGAACTTACACCCACTATTTTGTATAATGAAACCAATAGTCCCATACAAATCCCTCAAAATAACCCGGATCCAGCCGGGGTTGGAATCCGACTATATGGATCCGATTTTGACCGCGACGGGAATCTATGGACGGTACAATCATTTACTAACGATGCCCTAATACGACGTTCGCCGCAAGGTCAATTTCAAATTGTCGATATTTCGGTGGTAGTCGATGGAGAAAATGAATTGGCATTGAGCGACCTTAAAGTGAGTCGGGAAGGATTTGTATTCTTTGGAGCCACCCAAAGTGGTCTCGTAGGTTATAACCCAAACAGCAATCAATTTAATATAATAAGTACAGAAATTGGCAGTGGAAATTTACCTACCAACAACATTAGAGCCTTGGCATTCGACAATCAAAACAGATTGTGGATAGGAACCTTAACAGGATTGCGGGTTTTGTTTAATGTTGGCGGTTTCTTCGAAGAAGGGGCTAATACAGATGCTCAACCTATCATTATTTTAGACGGGGATGTAGCACAGGAGCTTTTGTTTGAACAATCGATTACAGACATTGAAGTAGATGGGTCGAATAATAAGTGGATTGCTACCGCAACCTCAGGGGTTTTCTACCTTTCTTCAAACGGACAGGAAACATTACTGCGATTTACAAAAGAAAATTCTCCACTTCCGTCTAACAATGTACAGGACATTGCCATAGATGCAGCTTCTGGTGTAGTTTATTTTGCCACAGTCAATGGGCTTGTTGCATACAACGGAACCGCAACGGCACCAAGAGATAACCTAGAGGGAGTCTACGTATTTCCTAATCCGGTTCGCCCCGGATTTAACGGCAATGTAACTATAGACGGTCTTACGGCCAGAGCAAATGTAAAGATTACCGATATAGAAGGCAATCTGGTTTTCGAAGAGACCAGTGAAGGGGGAAGCATCCTATGGGATACTACGGCCTTTGGAAAGTATCGGGTTAGGTCGGGTGTCTATTTGGTGTTAATTACCACAGACGATGCTTTGGAAACAAAGGTCTCTAAGATTATGATTATCCGTTAATGGAAGTAACAACGAAAGGAATAGTTTTTTCAACCATCAAATATGGTGAAGCCGATCTAATTGTTCATTGTTTTACCGAATCGGACGGACTTAAAAGCTATTTACTTAGAAGAATTCTTACCGCGCGTAAGGGTAAGTTAAAAATGTCGCTTTTTCAACCCTTAATGCTTTTGGAGCTCGTAGCTATTCATAAAAATAAGGGAACGTTAGAGCGAATTAAAGAGGCGAAGGTCGCACACCCTTTTAAATCATTACACGCAAACGTCTCTAAATCCGGGATGGTTTTGTTTTTGGCTGAAATGTTGAAGAACTCCATACAGGAAGAGGAAAAAAATCGTGAGTTGTTTCAATATATTGAAAACGCACTTCTTTGGCTGGATGAACATGATGCTATCGCTAACTTTCATATATTGTTTTTACTGAAATTGAGCGCTTACCTCGGATTTTATCCGGATGCTTCAAATATTGAATCTCAGTACTTTAATTTATCGGAAGGTAATTTTCAGGAAAGTCCGTTCGGGACTTACTGCGAGGAAGGCCTGAAAGTTGAGGCGTTAAAGGGCTTCTTCGGCATAGATTTTGATGCCCTTCCGCAAATTAAATTAACCAAAAAAGTACGACTCGAAACTCTGGATTTAATGCTGAGGTATTATCAATTACACATTCAAAGTTATAAAAGGCCAAAGTCTCTTTTGGTGCTAAATCAACTATATTAAAAGTATGAAAAAACTACTACTACTCACATTCGGTGTGCTGTTGTGCAATTTGTTATGGGCACAAAAAATTCAGGTTGTAGATGATGTTTCTCAAGAACCAATCGTGGGAGCTGCAATTTATAACGATGACAAATCGAAAAGCGGAGTAACCGATTTCGACGGATTTGTAGATATTTCTCATTTTACAGAAAACGAGCGGATTTATTTTCAGCATATCTCACATGTGGCGACCTCATTTGTGAAACGGGATATTGTTGCGTCAAATAATACTGTAATCATGGCGATTGATGCGAGTACTTTGGATGAGGTAGTACTTTCTGTGGCTAAATTTGGGCAGCAAAAAAAGGAAGTCCCCCAGCAAATTGTTAGTATTAATGCCGGAGACATTCAGTTTGCCAATCCCCAGACATCAGCAGATCTACTCGAAAGCAGTGGCCAGGTGTTTGTGCAAAAGAGTCAGTTGGGCGGAGGAAGCCCCATGATACGCGGATTCTCCACAAACCGATTGTTAATCACTTTGGACGGCGTTCGTTTTAATACTGCGATTTACAGAAGTGGAAATGTACAAAATGTGATTGCTATCGACCCTTTTTCTATTGAAACCACTGAAGTTATTTTAGGTCCGGGGAGCGTGATCTACGGAAGTGATGCCATTGGAGGAGTCATGAATTTCTATACCAAAAGACCAAAGTTTTCTTTTCAGGATGGATTGAAAGTTGGTGGAAGTGCAACAGCTCGCTATAGTACTGCAAACGAAGAAAAAACGGGTCATTTCGATATCAATTTAGGCGCAAAAGAATGGGCCTTTCTTACAAGTGTTACCTACAGTGATTTTTCAGATTTAAAAATGGGAAAACACGGACCGGACGATTATCTGCGTCCCGATTATGTTGAAATTCAAAACGGAGAAGATGTAATGGTCACCAACCCCGACCCTATGGTGCAAGTCCCCACCGGTTATCATCAAATTAACGCCATGCAAAAGGTGCGTTTTATGCCGTCGAAGGAATGGGATTTCGACTTAGGGCTATTTTATACTACAACAGGAGATTATTCGCGTTATGACAGATTAACACGAAGAAGAAACGGGAACTTGCGCTCGGCCGAATGGTATTATGGGCCACAAGAATGGATGGCCGGAAACTTGCAAGCGAAAAATAAAGCGTATAACGACGGAATTTACGATGAGGCAATTGTTACGCTATCTTATCAGCGCAACAGGGAAAGCAGACACGATCGTGATTTTGGGGAAACGACTCTTTTTGAATCAGAGGAAACAGTCGACGCTTATAGCGGCGCGTTCGATTTTGAAAAGGACCTCACTCGCGGAAAGTTGCACTACGGAATTGAATATGTTTACAACAAGGTAGGCAGTGTGGGATCTCAAACCGATATTACTACCGGCGATTCTCAACCTGATGCTTCCCGATATCCCGATGGATCCACATGGCAAAGTATGGCTGCGTATGGAAGTTTGTTGTATAAACTAACCGAAAATCTCGCTTTCCAGGGAGGGTTGCGTTACAACCATATTCTTTTAAATGCCACCTTCGATGATACTTTTTACGATTTTCCGTTTTCGGATGCCAATATAGACACCGGGGCTCTTACCGGAAGTGCCGGATTGGCGCTTCAAGCAAGCGAAATTTTAGGGCTGAAGGCAAATTTTTCGACTGCATTCAGGGCTCCCAATGTGGATGATGTTGGAAAAATATTCGACAGCGAACCCGGAAGCGTGGTCGTACCCAATCCCAATCTAAAACCCGAATATGCTACAAATGGAGAATTAGGAGCTTCGTTCGATTTTGGTAAGGTTGTAAAATTGGAGGTTGCAGGTTTTTACACAGTGTTAAGTGATGCCTTGGTTCGCCGGGACTTTAATTTGAACGGACAAACCGAAATTGAATACCAGGGTGAATTGAGTACTATACAGGCCATTCAAAATGCGGCAAAAGCCGAAGTCTATGGTTTTGAAGCGGGAGTGGAAGTGAATTTTTGTAAAGAAGTACAGCTTTCCTCACATTATACCATAACCGATGGCTATGAAGAGGATGATGATGGTATTAAAAACCCACTACGGCATGCGGCACCTCAGTTTGGGAATACGCACCTTCGTTTTAAAACCAACAAATGGAGGTTAGATGCTTTTACTGAATACAACGGACAATTCGATTTTAAAGATCTTGCTCCAAGTCAGGCGGCAAACGATTACCTCTATGCCTTGGATGGAGACGGAAACCCTTATTCACCACGATGGTATACCGTAAATTTTGGAGCTCAATATAGCGTGACGGAAGCAATTCTACTGAACGCAACTCTGGAAAACATTACCAATCAGCGGTATCGACAATACAGTAGCGGAATAAGCGCTCCCGGAACTAATTTAATCGTTGCGGCCACCTATACTTTTTAATGCTGAAGACACCGAATACCTATCTATAGACTCGCTGTATTTGAGTATCTTTGCCACTACTAAAAAATTGTAATTACGGCGCATGAGGTGGATCACACTCGATGATTTTATAGATGGATATTTCAAAATAAGACAGAGAGGAATTGATTTTTTCTTTTCAAAGTTTTCCTTAAATAAAAAGGCTCGAACGCGTAGCGCCTTTAATGAAAGTGCCGAAGAAGCAGCAAATTGGTGGATTATTCCGAAGGTTCTGGAACGCTGGAATTCACTAATTACAGGTAATCCAAAAACCAACTACAAAGAGCATTTAATCGAGGCCTATTTTAAGGACAGAAGCGGAATTAAACTGCTCTCTTTAGGATCCGGCGATTGCTCACACGAACTGGAATTGGCAACTTATTCTCAATTTGACGAAATTCTTTGTATCGATTTGGCCGAAAACAGACTTGATGAAGCACGTGAAAAGGCAAAAAAGCAAGGTCTCACCAACATCCACTTTTTGTGTACAGATTTGGAAGCGTATGAGTTTCCAGCCAACTATTTTAACGTTGTTTTATTTAATGCATCACTGCATCATTTTGAAAATGTTGAACAATTATTGGCCAATCCTATTAAAACGACCTTGGCTTCGGGCGGGTTGTTAGTAATCAATGAATTTGTAGGCCCTAATCGGCTTCAGTATCCCAAAAACCAATTACGAGCCATCAATGAGGCACTGCAGCTTATCGACCCTCCCTTCAGAAAAAGATATAAAACAAATTCAGTTAAAAATCATTATTACGGAAGCGGAGTTTGGCGCATGATTATGGCCGATCCCAGTGAATGTGTAGATTCGCATGCCATTATGCCTGCTATTCATAAACACTTTAAAACGCTGGAAGAAAAACCCTATGGTGGAAGCATCCTAATGAGTGTCTTAAAAGATATTTCACATCATTTTGTAAATCCCGATAAGCGTGGGGTAGAAATTCTTGAAACACTTTTTGCTTTTGAAGATAATTATCTGAAGGAGCACAGTAGTGATTTTGTCTTCGGTGTCTACGAAAAGGCGTAATGCCATTTATAATCTTTGCTGAATTATTTCCTCAACAACTTCGGGATTCAGTAAAGTAGAAGTGTCACCCAGATTCTCGGTTTCACCACAGGCGATTTTCCGCAAAATACGCCTCATAATCTTTCCGGAACGGGTCTTTGGCAGCTCACTTGTAAACTGAATTTTATCCAGTTTGGCGATAGCACCAATTTGTTTAGAAATAAGCTGATTTATCTCCCCGCGTATTGCTTCAAAATCTTCGATTTCAGCACTTTCTTTCAAAGTCACAAATCCGTATAACGCATTGCCCTTTATATCGTGTGGAAATGCCACAATGGCACTTTCAGCAACATTGAGATGCTCGTTAATGGCGTCTTCAATGGGTGCTGTTCCCAAATTGTGACCCGAAACTATAATTACATCGTCCACTCTTCCTGTAATGCGATAATTTCCTATCGCATCCCTTAAAGCTCCGTCTCCTGTAAAGTATTTGTCATTAAAAGCAGTAAAATAGGTGTCTTTAAAACGTTGATGATCTCCCCAAATGGTGCGCGCCATTCCGGGCCATGGAAATTTTATACAAAGTCTTCCGTCGACATTATTTCCTTTTATTTCCTCTCCTTCTTCGTTGACCAAACAAGCCTGTATTCCCGGGAATGCTAAGGTCGCAAAAGTTGGTTTTGATGGGATAATTCCCGGCAGGGATGTAATCATAATTCCGCCGGTTTCGGTCTGCCACCAGGTATCTACAATGGGACATTTCTTCTTTCCAACGGTTTCATCATACCAATGCCAGGCTTCATCATTGATGGGTTCTCCCACCGTCCCCAAAACTTTTAGAGAAGATACATCATGCCCTTCCACAAAGGCTACTCCTTGTTTCGCCAAGGCTCTAATTGCCGTGGGCGCCGTATAGAACTGATTCACCTTATGTTTGGCAACAATTTGCCAAAACCGACTGAAATCGGGATAGGAAGGGACACCTTCGAATAGCACCGTCGTCGCGCCATTTGCCAAAGGGCCGTATACAATATAACTGTGCCCGGTAATCCAGCCAATGTCTGCTGTGCACCAATACACATCGTTTTCACTGTACTGAAATACGTTTTTAAAGGTGTAAGCGGTATAGACCATATAGCCTGCAGTGGTGTGCACCATCCCCTTTGGTTTTCCCGTCGATCCTGAAGTGTATAATATGAATAACGGATCTTCTGCCTCCATGGTTTCGGCTGGACAGACGGGAGCAGCTTTGTCCAGTAACGGTTGCAACCATTCGTCCCTACCTTCTTTTAATTTGATGTCGGAATTGATTCGCTTTGCTACCAAAACGGAAGTCACTCCCGGACAATTTTGTAAAGCCTCGTCAACAATTCCTTTTAGATCTATTGTTTTATTTCCGCGGAAAGATCCGTCGCAAGTAATCACCATTGAGCAATCGCAGTCGTTTATGCGCATCGCTAGCGCATTCGCCGAAAAGCCTGCAAAAACGACCGAATGGACAGCTCCAATACGGGCGCATGCCAATACCGAAACAGCCAATTCGGGAATCATGGGAACATAGATACACACCCGATCTCCTTTTTTTATGCCTCTACTTTTTAGGACATTCGCAAAACGACACACCTGCTCGTGCAATTCTCGATATGAAATATGCTTAGCCGGTTCATCGGGATTATTGGGCTCAAAAATTAGTGCGGTTTTGTTGCCACGTTGTTCTAAATGTCTGTCGAGGCAATTTTCGGTGATATTGAGTTGTGCCCCTTCAAACCACTTAATTTCCGGCTTTGAAAAATCCCAGGAGACCACCTTGTTCCATTTTTTACGCCACAAAAAATTTTCTTCCGCAAGAGTTTCCCAAAAGGATTCGGGATTGGAAATAGATTTAGTATAAACTTTTTTATAGTCGTCGAAAGAAGTAATATGATAATCGCTCATAGCCTTATTAAGAAAAGTCATTTTATGAATACTAAGATACCATATTTTGAATCAAAGCTTGTTCTTCCCGAACGGGAACCACAGGGGAAAAGTTGCAATTAACTTCTTTGTGTTTTATTGAAAAGATTGTTTTTCACACTGTCGTACCATTCCTTCTGAAGGATACTCAATACAATACTATCACGCCTTCCCGTTGCACTTTTGCAATTACTTCGCAAAATACCCTCTTCGACACAGCCAATACTTTTCATTGCGGCAATACTCCGGGCATTATTGGCATCGGCACGAAATTCGACCCGATCCCAGCCTATTTTTTCGAAGGCAAATTCCAACAACAGGTATTTGCAGTTTTTGTTTAAGCCGGTTCCCTGAAATTCACTTCCGTACCAGGTATATCCCAACTGGGCTGTATTATGCCCTTCCTGAATATCGTAAAAGCGAGTGCTTCCGGCATATTTTTGATGACGCTTGTCGAAAACAATAAAGGGATAACTGGTTTTTTCTGTCCTTCCTTTTAGAGCGAATTCCATATAATTTTTCAGGTTTTCGAGTCCGTTGGCAGGAATAAGGGAGTAGGTCCAAAGTTGAGGTTCGTACAATGAAAAAACCGACAAATGTTCCATATCGTCCATAGTTAATGGACGAAGTAAGAGATGCTCATTTTCGAGAATATAGTCTTCGTTGGGATTGAAATTTGACATATAGTTTAAGGGAATTAGAGAAAATTCATAGTATTTAAATCAAAGATAACGAGAAAAAGATAATGGGTAAATCTATTATTTTCGGGGTAACTAATAAAGAAAGACAGCGAAACTTACAAATGTATGTTTTACTAAAAGGTTGCGGCGGTTTCCCTTTAAAATTTGGTAAGGTCACATTTCTTGAATCCCGACCACGACTTTTTCTTTTTTTCTTTTTTATCGACTGCTTGCTTTTTCTAATTCAATAATTTAATCCTGTTAAGATGTAGATATTGAATAGTTTTTGATGTTTTCGGCGCTGTAAAGCGAAACAAACGTTTACAAACAACTATAAATGATAGTAAGTGGGTAACAACCGAATATTATTTGGAAGCTGTTTCATATTTGCAGTGTTGAATCATCGTGGTTCAACTGTCTTAACTGTTTAACATTAAAAATTAGTATTATGAACACGCTTAGAAACAAAGTACAGTTGATTGGAAACTTAGGAAATGACCCGGAAATTATCACAATGGACTCGGGAAAGAAATTGGCAAAATTTAGTATCGCCACAAACGAATCGTATAAAAATCAGCAAGGGGAACGCGTTACCGACACCCAATGGCACAATGTAGTGGCCTGGGGGAAAACTGCCGAAATTATTGAGAACTACGTTACCAAAGGAAAAGAGGTAGCCGTAGAAGGGAAACTCACCCATCGTTCTTACGAAGACAAGGAAGGTCAAAAGCGCTATGCCACAGAAGTTGTGTGCAACGAGTTGTTACTTTTGGGAGGCAAGTAAATTGACAACCAAACTAAAAAAGGCGGGAACTTCCCGCCTTTTTTGTTTAAGAGTATTATGTGTTTTTTAGGATCATAATTTAGAATTTATTACTGATTTATACGCCAACCTCTTCACAATAGCTGTACGCAAATTCCAAAGTTTCAATAAGTATCTCGTTGTTCATTAAATTGAGACCAGACGCCGACCACTTTATCGGCCTGGCATTTACAAACTTCCAAGCTTTTAGAGGCAGACCGTTTTCATTTAACAATGTAACTACAACTGTCTTTGTAGAAATATTGCCGGATAAACCTTCACTAAATGTCTCCAGACACCAGTTCGCTATTTCAGAATTCTTCGAAATTAAGCCTCTTTTTAAAATAAGATTTGAAAATTTTGCAGAAGTAGGAACCCGATGCTTAAAGCTGTTGTTCCCGCCATCTGCTATTTCTTCAGTGTTCATTTCCATTGAAATACCGGATACTTCTGTAAACGATGCATCCGAAAGCCCCGCTAATCCACTAAGACTTAACCGAAAATTAAAGGAAACAGATGGATGTGCTTCTTCCATTAACCTCCGTTTGCAATAGTGAGTCCTTCGTGAGAGAGTTCTAATGTTTCGACTGCAACTTCGTTTGCATCCGATTTCATATCGGTTCCTGTGATCTTGGTAGGCCAAGCATTAGACAGCGTCCAGGTCATGGTTGGTGTACCCGATTCATCCATTAACTTTATAATTACAGTTCCCCTTTTTATGGTATTCATTTCAATAGCATTGTACCATTGCCAGAAATTATTATCGTTAACAAAAATTCCCTTTTTAAGAGTCACATTTCCTGTTTTGGCTATCCCCGGCATTTTAATGGTTGAAAATAGTTTGCTGTCCCCGTGCCTGTACTCAATGGGTTGTGTTTCTGTTTCCAAGCCGGATACTTCCTGAAACGAAACAATATTGTCCGGTGAACCTAGACTTACCGTAAAGTAAAACTTTGGTAGGGGCCAGGAGGGTCCTTGTTGTGAGCCGTCGTCTGCCATGATTTTAAAATTTAAATTAGCATCTTTTTTAAGTTAAATGTAAATTATGATTGTATGCTACATTAAGTTCCAACCATTTGTGATAGTGTATACTCATAGTTTGTTATTTTAGATTGGTCTTATTCCCCAAACCTGTAATCGCCGGAATTTCTTTCTTAATTTTTTCTTCTTGAATAGTCATCATTCGCATTTTGTAAACAATTGAAGGTACATACTTTGCACCTATGCCGCTCCAAATATGAATTAATTCAGTAAAAGGCATATTGTAAATCTCAAGCGATAGTTTCGTTAGAGGCTGTTGCATTGTAGGATGCTCCTGTTTTGTGAAATAGGGATTTGCTTGTAAGGAAGTTAATACCGACGAAAGTATTTTAAGGCCATTCAAATAGCTGTTAAAGTTCGTCGAAACCATTAAATAAAGATTTAAGTTGATGGGGGGAGTTAGTTTTCCTAAGGGATTTCCTCCATCGGTTTTATGGGCACTTGGGGATTTCATAAAGGTTTCATGCTCAATGTTAAGTACCGAAACCACAATTTTGTTTTCAACGTTTTCGGCAATGCTTCCATCCGGATTGATGAGACTGCCGGCAATGACCAAATCTTCATCCACCCCGGAGTTTAGGCGTAGCTCTTGATTGAGGAAATTGGTTAAAAAAGCAAGTGCTTTTGAAATCATACTATTTTTGGTTTGAGTTCTTTTATCCAATATTTTTATAGAGAATGCAAATCACTCTCTAGCATCACAGTTGCGTATTGTACTTAAAATATAGGGCGGGGATAAGCAAAAATTTCTTGAACGAAATCGTTCGAAGGATACTTTAACCTCAGTAATATACTGCTTCTAAAATAATAATTAACAGCAATGTAGAGGATAAAATTGAGTTGGTTTACAACTCAAAGAAATAATAACAGTTTTTGTTAGTTTATGGTTGCTCCATTTTGCACACCCTCTTCTCCCGGATTTACGAATACCAGCTTTCCGTCGGGTGTTTCAGTCATAAGGATCATCCCTTCACTGTCTACACCGCGTAAGGCTCTGGGAGCTAAATTTACAAGTACGGTTACTTTTTTACCAATGATCTCTTCAGGAGTAAAACTTTCGGCAATCCCCGAAACAATGGTTCGTACATCGATACCCGTATCTACTTTCAATACCAGTAATTTTTTTGCCTTGGGCATTTTTTCAGCTTCCAAAATAGTACCCACCCGCATGTCGAGTTTCGTAAAATCGTCAAATTGTATGGTTTCTTTCTGTGGGGTTACAGTTGCATTCATGGCTTGGTTTTCCTTTTTACTGGCTTGTAATTTTTCTAATTGTGTCTGAATTTGTTCGTCTTCTATTTTGCTGAAAAGTAATTCGCCTTCCCCAATAGTATGTCCTGTAGGAAGGAGTTCGGATTTTGAAGAAACGTCATTCCATGTAGATGCTTCGACAAGCTCAGCATGACAGAGCATGGATTTTAATTTTTTAGAGGTGAATGGTAAAAACGGCTCACTTAAAACTGCCAATGCCGAAGCAATTTGCAAGGCGACATACAACACTGTTTTGGTGCGCTCTTCGTCTGTTTTTATGGTTTTCCACGGCTCTTCGTCGGCCAGATATTTGTTTCCTAATCGCGCGACATTCATCAATTCCATCTGCGCTTCGCGGAAACGATAGCGTTCTATAGAACTGGCAATTACAGCAGGATAGGCTTTTAATTCATCGAGTGTTTGTGTGTCTATTTCTGAAAAAACGGAAGGCGCCGGCACCAACCCGTCGTAATACTTATTGGTAAGCACAACAACACGATTTATAAAATTCCCGAATACCGCCACCAATTCGTTATTGTTGCGCGCCTGAAAGTCACTCCATGTAAAATCGTTGTCCTTGGTTTCGGGAGCATTGGCTGTTAAAACATAGCGCAAAACGTCCTGCTGATTTGGAAACTCTTCCAAATATTCATGCAACCACACTGCCCAGTTCTTACTGGTAGAAATTTTATTGCCTTCCAGATTCAGGAATTCGTTTGCCGGAACATTATCCGGGACAATATAACTGCCTTCGGCCTTCAGCATACTTGGGAAAATGATACAGTGAAATACAATGTTGTCCTTTCCTATAAAGTGTAATAATTTGGAGCCTTCGTCCTTCCAATACGGTTCCCAGTCCTTTCCTTCCCGTGTAGCCCATTCCTTGGTTGCCGAAATGTATCCAATAGGTGCATCAAACCATACATACAAGACCTTACCGTCGGCTCCGTCTATTGGCACCGGAATTCCCCAGTCCAAATCACGAGTAACTGCTCTGGGTCGAAGTCCGTCATCAATCCACGACTTACATTGTCCGTACACATTGGTTTTCCAATCTTTTTTATGATCTTCCAGAATCCACTCTTTCAACCAATCTTCATATTGATCTAAGGGCAAAAACCAGTGTTTTGTTTCTTTTAAGGTAGGTACTGCCCCGGTAATTGCGCTTTTCGGATTAATAAGATCGGTGGCATTGTGTGAGGTACCGCAATTTTCACACTGGTCACCGTAACTTTCTTCAAATCCGCATTTGGGACAGGTACCAATTATAAAACGATCTGCCAGAAACTGTCCGGCTTCAGCATCGTATAATTGTTCGGTTACTTCTTCACTAAACTTTCCGTCTTCGTATAATTTTTTAAAGAAATGAGACGCTGTTTCGTGGTGTATTTTTGCTGAGGTGCGGGAATAATTATCGAATGAAATTCCGAAGTCTTCAAACGATTTTTTAATAATTGCATGGTATTTATCGACCACCTCTTGCGGTGTAATTCCTTCCTTTTTTGCTTTGATGGTAATTGGCACACCGTGTTCGTCACTTCCACAGACAAAGGCGACATCTTTACCTTGTATACGCTGGAATCGCGCATAAATATCGGCCGGAACATATACCCCTGCTAAATGACCTATATGTACAGGACCGTTGGTATAGGGTAAGGCTGCGGTGATGGTGTATCTTTTAATATCTAGACTCATTTTTTTCGGAAAAGCCTACCTTTAGGGATAAGCAGGCACAAAATTACATATAAATGTGCTAATTTGGGTGCTTTACTTTTTTAGATTTCTTATAAATGACTACACCTCCATTCCTTCAAAAAGGCGATACAGTTGGAATTGTATCCACAGCCCGCAAAATTTCCAAAGAGGAACTACAGCCTTTTTTACAATTGTTAGAATCCTGGGGATTACAGGCCAAGTTGGGCATCTCCATAGAAGCCGAAGCCCATCAATTTGCCGGAGATGATACCTTACGCGCCAAAGACTTTCAGAATATGATGGACGATGCTTCGGTAAAAGCGATCTGGTGTGCTAGAGGCGGCTACGGGACGGTACGGATCATCGATAGGCTAAACTTTTCAGAATTTAAAAAAAATCCCAAATGGATCGTCGGGTATAGTGATGTGACAGTGTTGCATTCGCATGTGCACAATTTCAATATTGAATCAGTACACGCCAATATGGCGATGGAAATAGATAGTAAAACGGAGGCTACACGTACTTCGGTTAGAGATGCTCTTTTCGGAAAAGACTTTTCCATTGAGTATGCTTCGGAAGGGAAACTAAATAGAAACGGAACGACTTCAGGAATGCTGGTAGGAGGCAATTTATCACTTTTGTATTCGCTTTGCGGAAGTAGTTCAGCCATAAACACAGCCGGGAAAATTCTTTTTATTGAAGACCTGGATGAATATCTGTACCATATCGATCGAATGATGCAAAATTTGAAGCGAAACGGATATTTTGAAAACCTCAAAGGGTTAATTGTAGGCGGAATGAGTGATATGCGCGATAATACTAAACCCTTCGGAAAAAGTGCCGAGGAAATTATTTCGGAAACTGTTTCGGAATATACATTTCCGCTGTGCTTTCACCTTCCGGCCGGACATATTCAGGATAATCGAGCGTTAATTCTAGGAAGAATGGTCGATTTGAAAGTTGAACCCAAGATCGTAAAGCTCAAATTTTCAAATCCCAAATCCCAAATCCCAAATCGTAAATCGTAAATCTACAATCGTATATCAAAAATGGCTTATCACAATGAACTTGGAAACATAGGAGAGCAACTGGCAGCAGACTACCTGTTACGAAACGGATTTGCTATTTTGGAACGTAATTTTGTGTTCGACAAGGCCGAAATAGATATTGTCGCACAGAAAGACGACTTCCTGGTTGTTGTTGAGGTTAAAACGCGCAACAGTGATTATTTTGGGGATCCGCAGGACTTTGTATCCAAGGGTAAAATTAAGCTTCTGGTGAAAGCCGCTAATGAATATGTAGTAAGAAACGATTTAGACATGGAAGTCCGATTCGATATTATTTCAGTACTAAAAAATAAAAACATTGAGAAAATTGAACATTTCGAAAATGCTTTTTATCATTTTTAATCCTCCCGGGGATTCGCTGTTTTATCTTTAATAAACTCGCTAATCTTATAGAGTAACACGATTTGAACAAAAACGGTAGGAATAAGCAGCATATAGCCTAACCATCCCAGAATAACAGTTAAAAAAAATACAGAACACGCAATTTTTAAACCTCCGGCAACCGAGGCTAGTGTGCCGGCAAAAGGAGCCAATTTTAAGGTTGCAAATCCTAAAACGAAACCACCCATTCCGTAAAAAAGCATTTGAACTACCAACACATATTCTATGTAAAATAAATCGAGGTAGAGCGAAACCATATCGTACGCATAAAAGAGGATGTTTATCGTAATAAGTAAAAAGGCTCCTATTTTAAGCAGGTAGTTTCTGTATACTTTTCCAAGGAGAAAAAAGCCACGTATAAAATAAATAAAACTCCCCAGGACAATAAACTTTAGGCTAATGTAACCGGCTTCACCCCAAATAAGTTCGTTTTCATAAAATCGGGCATAGTCTAAGGCAAATTCAATAAAACCTGTAAGGAAGTAAATAATACCCCCAATACACGCTATTTTCAGATTAGAAATAAGAAATCGTTTTTCTTTAGTGCTCGATAAAGTAGGCAGAATTAATCGGTCAAATTCAGAGTTGGTTTTGGATGTTTCCCCTTCAAGTTCTTCCAAATCGTATCCCAACACCTCAAAAATTGTTCTCACTGTATAGCTTCTGGGAGTAACCTCTCCGGCTTCTATACGCTGAATGGTGCGCACATTGATATTGCACTGCGCTACCAATTCCTCCTGCGTCAATCCTTTTATCTTACGCAGCTCGGTAATTTTTTTCCCCAATTCAGGTTGTCTCATGGATATATTGTAATTGTTAGGCAATACTACAATCAGGATGGGAACAACGCAAGTATTTTACCGGAATTTCACCCGACATTTACCCGACATTTATAAATAAGAGTATCTAAAAAGATAATTTTATTACTGAAAAGACCGTAACACATGCAGGGCATTGTTTACCGTTTTTACACCTTCGATGGTAAGTAACAATCGCAAGCCCGTACGGGTTTCCTTCTCCTTCATTTTTACCGAATTTGAATTGTTTTGCACATACTGAAGCACTTTCGTAAACGCGGTACTCTGATAAAAAGCACTTTGCTGGTCGCTCACAAAATAGCCTACCAACTTGCCCTTTTTCATTACCACACGCTCTAAACCCATGGCGATTGCAATCCACTTTATACGTACACTGTTTAGTAAATCCCGGGCCTGTTTGGGCAAGGCACCAAATCGGTCAATCAATTCCTTTTCAAACTTCTGAAGCTCTGCTTCTGTCTTTAATTCGTTCAGTTTTGTATACAGATTGAGACGTTCGGTGATATTGTTTACATAATCATCGGGGAAGAGCAATTCGAAATCGGTATCGATTACCATTTCCTTTACAAAATCCTTTTTCTCATGTTCAGAACCCGCATATAGGTCTTTAAATTCTTTCTCCTTGAGTTCATCGATGGCTTCCGCCAAAATCTTTTGATAGGTTTCAAATCCTATTTCATTGATGAATCCGCTTTGCTCGCCGCCCAACAAATCGCCGGCACCGCGTATTTCCAAATCCTTCATAGCTATATTCAAACCGCTTCCCAAATCACTGAATTGCTCCAAAGCCGTGATACGTTTTCTGGCATCGTCGGTCATGGCTGAAAATGGAGGGGTGATAAAATAACAGAATGCTTTTTTATTGCTTCGGCCCACACGTCCGCGCATCTGGTGTAAATCGGATAGCCCGAAATTATTGGCGTTGTTAATAAAAATGGTATTGGAGTTAGGAACATCCAACCCACTTTCAATGATCGTGGTAGAAACCAGCACATCAAACTCATTGTTCATAAAAGCCAGCATGAGTGTTTCCAGTTTTTTTCCTTCCATCTGTCCGTGGCCAATACCAATTTTGGCATCGGGAACCAGACGTTGAATCATCCCGGCTACTTCCTTAATGTTTTCAATACGGTTGTGCACGAAGAAAACTTGTCCGCCGCGCGATATTTCATATCGAATGGCATCTCTAATGGTCTCTTCCGAAAAACGAATTACATGCGTCTCTACCGGATATCTGTTAGGAGGTGGGGTAGTAATTACCGACAAATCCCGTGCAGCCATCAAACTAAACTGAAGCGTTCTTGGAATAGGTGTTGCGGTTAATGTAAGTGTGTCTACATTCTCTTTAATTGTTTTCAGCTTGTCTTTTACAGCGACACCAAATTTTTGTTCTTCGTCAATTATGAGCAAGCCGAGGTCTTTAAATTCAACCGATTTGTTTACTAACTGGTGGGTCCCAATCACGATATCGAGCTTACCGCTTTTTAGATCGTCCAGAACAGTACGGCGTTCCCTGGCGGTTCTAAATCTGTTTAAATAATCAACATTTACGGGCATTTCGGATAAACGTTCCGAAAAGGTTCTGTAATGCTGAAACGCCAAAATGGTGGTAGGCACTAAAATGGCAACCTGTTTGCCGTTGTCTACCGCCTTAAAAGCAGCACGTACTGCCACCTCTGTCTTTCCGAAGCCAACGTCTCCACAAACAAGTCGGTCCATAGGGCGTTCATTTTCCATATCGCGTTTTACATCTTCGGTGGAAGTAATCTGGTCGGGAGTATCTTCATAAATAAAGGAGGATTCCAACTCAAGTTGTAAATACGAATCGGGATCGAAGGCAAATCCTTTTTGTAGTCGTCGTTTGGCGTACAATTCAATTAAATTAAAGGCAATTTCCTTGACTCGTGTTTTGGTCTTCTGCTTCAGTTTTTTCCAGGCGGCACTTCCCAGTTTGTAAATCTTTGGGGTGGTCCCGTCCTTCCCGTTGTATTTCGAAATTTTGTGTAAAGAATGTATGCTGAGGTAGAGAATATCGCGTTCACCATAAATTAATTTTATGGCTTCCTGCATCTTGCCTTCCACGTCTATTTTTTGGAGTCCGCCAAACTTCCCAATCCCGTGATCTATATGGGTTACATAATCTCCCACTTCCAAATTGGTTAGTTCCTTTAGTGTTATCGCCTGCTTTTTGGCATATCCATTCTTAAGCTGAAACTTGTGATAGCGTTCAAAAATTTGATGGTCGGTATAGCAAATGTTTCTGTTGTCCAGATCTATAAAGCCCTGATACAACGGAAATACCACCGTTTCGAACTGATCCACCTTCTGGTCTGCATCTTCAAAAATATCGTGAAAGCGTTTTGCCTGTTGCTCGCTGCTGCAGAAAATATAGTTTTTATAACCATCGGCCGCATTGGCATTCAGGTTTTCTATCAATAAATTGAATTGTTTGTTAAACGAAGGCTGCGGATTGGTATGAAATGCAATCGCATTGTCGCCGGCAGTTTTCGCGTTGATGGTAACCGTTGTAAATTCTGAAAGCTGTTTTTTCAGTAGAGCGGAGGTGGTGAATAGTTCCTCGGGTTCGCTCATTTTCATTTCCCCTTTTGTTTGCTGAAATGCTTCGGAGGCCTTTTTGAAGAGTTTGTCGATGTTACTGCTTAGGAGCTCCTCATTTTTTAAAAAAACAACCGTTTTTGAAGCGATGTATTTCAGAAAACTTTCCCGTTGTTCGTCCATCATTTTATTCTCCACATTCGGGATAACGGAAACTTTTTTCACCTGTTCCAAAGAGAGCTGTGTTTCTACATCGAAGGTTCGGATACTGTCCACATCATCTCCAAAAAATTCGATACGATACGGTTCGTCGTTGCTGAATGAAAATACATCCAGAATACCACCACGCACCGAAAATTCGCCCGGTTCGGTAACAAAATCAGTCCGTTTAAAATTGTAGGCAAAGAGCACTTCATTAACAAAATCGATGGAAAGATTGTCATTCACTGCAATCTTTAAGGTGTTGCGTTCCAGTTCCTTTCGGGTCACCACCTTTTCGAATAAGGCTTCAGGGTAGGTAACAATTAGTGCGGGTTTTTTTCGGGAGTTTATTCTATTTAATACTTCAGACCGCAACAGCACATTGGCATTATCTGTTTCTTCAATTTGATAGGGTCTGCGGTAACTTCCCGGATAAAACAGGACATTTTGATCGCCCAATAAATTTTCAAGATCGTTGAGGGTATAGGCCGCTTCTTCCTTGTCGTTTAAAATCACTAGAAAGGGAAGTTCAGCTTTTTTAAATACTTCGGCAATTACTAAAGCGGTTGCCGAGCCAACGAGTCCGGAGATTGAGATATTGGTTTCAGAATTGGAAATAGCTTTCCCTAGTTTTCGGGTGGACGAAGACTGTGCAAAAAGCGTAGAAACAAGGGCTTTACTCATAAAAGGGCAAAGATAGTACGGGGATTTATGATATGAAACAAGAAATTAGTTTTTCTACTTCTTCGGGAGAATTATAGACATTAGGAGATACTCTAATGGCATTACCACGATAGGAAACCACTATTTTCTTAGCTGAAATCTCTTCTTTCAGTGCAGCAATTGTTTTTCCCTGCGTGCTGTAAATTCCGAATAAATGATGGGCTCTAAATTTTGGATCTTCAACGTAATACTCGTTTTTTGGAAGCTGTTTTAAAAAATCTTGCGTAAGGTTTTTGCAATATTCCTGAATGGCAGCCGGAGTCCATTCCAACAATTGCCGAATAGCTTCCGAAAGCATGGGGGTAAGAATAAAATTACTGGATTCTCCCACGTCGAAGCGCGTGGCTTTTGGTTTAAAGTTTTCGTTGTAATTTACCAGATTCGAAAAGTTTTCGCTCCCTTCGTGATTCATCCAGTTGTTTTCCAACGGATTCCCATGATGGAATTTTTCGCCGTAATAGGCAAGTCCCAAACCATAGGCTCCCAACAACCATTTGTATCCGCCACATATTAGCGCATCGGGTTGTATTTCGGCGATAGAAAAGGGCAAGGCGCCAACGCTTTGTGTTCCGTCAATAATTAAATAGGCACCTTCCTCGACAGTGCGTTTTCTTATAAGTTTTAGGTTGAAAAGTGTGCCATCGGCCCAGTGAATATTCGGGATGGCAACAACTTTGGTTTTCGATGAAATTGCTTCCAGCAAAGCTTCATTCCAACGTTCGGCACGTCCCACTTCGAGTTTGGGAGCTTTTATTATTTTGAGCACAACTTCTTTTTCGGTTTCCAACTGTTTCCAGGCGTAATAATTACTGGGAAATTGTTCTTCAAGGACTACAACTTCGTCACCTTTTTTGAACTCAATATTCTTAATTACGGTTGCAATTCCGTAGGATACCGAGGGAATTATAGCGATACATTCGGGATCCGGGGCTTCTATGAGTTGCGCAAAACGTTGTTTTAGCACTATTTTTTCAGAAAAGAAATCACTTTCAGAAATAAAAAAAGGGGAAGCTTTTTTCCGAAGACTTTCAATGCCAATTTGTTCTACCGAACGCAGCTGCGGCGCCATATAAGCACCGTTGAGATAGATGGCCTCTTCCGATAAATTAAAGCGATGTTTCTGATTTGCTAGCATAGAGGGAAGATACTACTTAAAAGTGAAATTTTCCTTGCTTCAAAAAGTTTTGGATAGGTGTTTTTTACGTGGTGTTTTCCCAAAAAGTAAAATACTAGTTTTATATTTGTACTATAAAATTGAACTATGTCATTTACAGATTTATTTGAAAGTGGAGAACATTCCCGAAACCTTGGACACTTTGCCTCCATTGCCAGTATTGCAGCAGTGGACGGAGACATAAATCCTGAAGAGGAAAAGATGTTGAAACGGTTTGCGAGAAAATTGGATATTAGCGAATCTGAATATACGCAAGTATTAAAAAATCCTACAAAATACCCTATCAATCCACCCAATACCTCCGAAAAACGTTTGGAGCGGATGCACGATTTATTTGAAATGATCTTTGCCGATCACGAAATTGACGATCACGAGCGATTTCTAATTGAAAGATATGCCATTGGTTTGGGATATTCTGTGGAGTTGGCTCAAAAACTAATCAAACGTTCTATCCAAATTTATAGTGGGGGACTCGATTTGGAAGATTACAGATACTTATTGAACAAGAAATAAGCTTCTGCTTGCATTGCGTCTAACAGTTTTTATTGTTTTTTCATAAATTCTTCGGCCTTTTCCACCATCAATTTACTTCCGCAGAAAAAGGGCACACGCTGGTGTAATTTTGTAGGTTGAATATCGAGAATACGTTGAAAACCGTTGCTCGCTTTCCCTCCGGCTTGTTCTGCTATATAGGCCATAGGGTTACATTCATAAAGCAGGCGTAATTTACCTTCAGGGTCTTTAGAAGTATTGGGATAAATGTAGATTCCTCCTTTTATCATATTTCTGTGAAAATCGGATACCAAAGAGCCTATATAGCGTGAAGTATAAGGGCGATCTTCTTCTTCCTTCTGACAATACTTTATATAATCTTTCACCCCCTGCGGAAAGTGAACATAATTACCTTCGTTCACAGAATATATACTTCCTTTTTCGGGGTATCTCATATTGGGATGTGACAAATAATAGGTGCCAATTGCCGGATTTAAGGTAAAACCGTTCACCCCGTGACCCGTTGTATAGACTATCATGGTTGAGGTTCCGTACACTATATATCCCGCGGCTACCTGGCGGTTACCCGGTTGTAGAAAATCATCTAAAGTAACGGGAATTCCTTCGGGTGTAATTCTTCGGTAAATCGAAAAAATTGTCCCCACCGAAACGTTAACATCGATGTTTGAAGAACCGTCCAAAGGGTCAATAAGCACTACATATTTGTTGTCGTTCTTTTTGTTTCTTCCCTGTATTGTAATAAAATCGTCTTCTTCTTCACTGGCAATTCCGCAGACAATCTCTCTGTTGGTCAATGTTTTAATAAAGGCTTCGTTGGCGTAGACATCTAGTTTTTGTTGGTCTTCTCCTTGAATGTTGGTATCCCCTGCCGCACCCAAAATATCTACCAATCCCGCTTTGTTCACCTCGTGGTTTACCACTTTTGCCGCCAGACGAATAGAGTTTATAAGTCGGGATAATTCCCCGGAAGAATATTTAAACTCACTTTGATTTTCAATAATGAATTCGCCTAAGGTCTGATTCTGTTTTGCCATTGTGAAGGATAAGGTAATGTGAATTTGGCGCAAATATCGTGATTTTTAGGAAAATGAACCCGATATTTGTCACGCAAAACCCATGTCATGGAAATAAAGATTCGAAAAGCTACAAAAGAAGACATGTCCAGTGTTCGCGATCTTATTGTTGAACTCGCTGTTTTTGAAAAAGAACCCGATGCAGTCGAAGTTACTGTTGAAGATCTACAAGAGGCAGGATTTGGGTCAGATCCAAAGTTTTCCTGCTTTGTCGCCGAGTTTGAAGCAACGATTGTAGGTATGGCTTTGGTCTATTTCCGATTTTCAACTTGGAAGGGCCGCACCCTGCATTTAGAAGATTTAGTGGTAAAGGAACGTATGCGCGGAAAAGGCGTGGGAGAGGCCTTGTATACTCAGGTTTTAAAATTTGGTCATGAAAAAGGTGTGAAGCGGGTGCAATGGGAGGTTCTGGGATGGAATGAAGGCGCTATCAAGTTTTATGAGCGTAGCGGGGCTAATGTTTTACGGGACTGGCATGTGGTGCATATGGACGAAAAAGGAATGCAAAATTATTTAGAAAAGTTATAGTTTTTCGGTTTTGAGCTAAGCGTAATTACGCTTAGAGAAATCGGGTTTTTAAAAGACAATGTTATAAATGAAGGTTTTTAAGTTTGGTGGGGCTTCTGTAAAAGATGCCGAAGGCGTTAAAAATGTGGTCGCTGTTTTGGAAGCGACCCGGGAGCAAAATCTTGTAGTGGTCATCTCCGCCATGGGGAAAATGACCAATGCTTTGGAAGTGGTGGTTTCCAATTTTTTTAAAGATGAAAGCGCTTTGGAAGCTTCGGTAAGCGATGTTTACGATTATCACATGAAGATTCTTTCCGGACTGTTTGCCACAACATCTCACCCGGTATATGGAAAAATTAATGTCCTTATTAAAGAATTAAAAGGGTTTTTAAAAAGATCGAAATCCAGAAACCACGCCTTTATCTACGATCAGGTGGTTTCTTTTGGAGAACTTATTTCAACAACCATTGTTTCAGAATATCTTCAGGATCACGGAATCAAAAATATCTTTTTAGACGTTCGCAGCTGTATTCATACCGATGCCAACTATCGCGATGCCAATGTAAACTGGGAATCGACGCAGCAAGCCATTCAAGAGAAGGTTGGTAAAAAAGGGATTACGGTTACTCAAGGATTTTTAGGGTCCGAAAGCACCAATAATTTCACAACTACGCTGGGACGTGAGGGTAGTGATTACACGGCTGCGATTTTTGCGTATTGTCTCAATGCAGACAGTGTAACGATTTGGAAAGATGTACCCGGTGTGTTGAATGCCGACCCGAGGTATTTCAGTAAAACCACCTTGTTGAATCATATTTCATACCGTGAAGCGATTGAATTGGCGTTTTACGGCGCTTCAGTAATTCACCCGAAAACTCTACAACCCTTGCAGCGCAAGGAAATTCCCTTGTTTGTAAAATCCTTTTTGGAGCCCTTAAACCCGGGAACCTGTGTTGGAAAGGGTGTGTTATTAAATCCGCTTATTTCCTGTTTTATTCTAAAGAAAAATCAGGTGCTTATTTCCTTGTCTTCTTTGGATTTCAGCTTTATGATGGAAAATCATATTGGCGATGTGTTTCGCTGGCTGCATGAATTTAAAATGAAGGTGGAATTAATTCAGAATTCGGCCATTAGCTTTTCGGTTTGCGTAGACAACAAATACGATACTTTGGAGCCTTTATTGGCAAAGTTGCGTGAGCGATTTAAAGTAAAATGGAACGAAGGGGTGACCTTGTATACCGTTCGACATTCAAAACCATCAGAGATTAAGGCCCTTACCGAAAATAAACAAGTTCTTTTAAAGCAGGAAAGTAGGGAGACAGTACAGGTAGTGGTAAAAGAATAGTACAGATTGTTTCGCTATATTTGTCTTTCGTAACAACCAAAGAACTCTCCATGGGATTAGTGAATGCCAAAGAAGTAGCCAAGGCTATTAATGTCGATAAATTCGGCTTTTTAGGCACGTCCATGGGATGGATTTTAATGAAGGTGTTAAATATTTCTACCATGAATAAAATTTATGATAGAAACAAGCACCTTAGTAATCTCGAGTTTATCAATGCGCTACTTGATGAATTTGAAATTAAATTTGAAATTCCCGAAGAAGATTTAAAGCGCCTTCCAAAAACAGGAGCGTTTATAACCATTTCCAATCATCCTCTGGGCGGCATTGACGGAATTTTACTTCTGAAACTACTGCTTGAACATCGTCCCGATTTTAAGATAATCGCCAATTTCCTGTTACATCGCATCGAACCTTTAAAACCCTATGTGATGCCGGTAAATCCGTTTGAAGACAGAAAAGACGTTAAAAGTAGTTTGATGGGTTTTAAGGCAGCGATTACACATTTAAGGGATGGTCATCCTTTGGGTATTTTCCCGGCCGGCGAAGTTTCGACCTATAGAGATGGCAAGTTGGTGGTAGACAAACCCTGGGAAGTTGCAGCCATGAAGCTTGTAAAGAAGGCTGAAGTGCCTGTGGTTCCAATTTATTTTCACGCCAAAAACAGTAAATTCTTTTACAGGTTGGCAAAATTGAGTGATACGTTGCGCACTGCGAAACTGCCTTCCGAATTGTTAACACAGAAAGAGCGCGTAATAAAAGTGCGTATTGGGAATCCTATTTCGGCAGAAGACCAAAGAGAACACGAAAGCCTGGATGCGTTTACTGAATTTCTTAGAAAGAAAACTTATGTGCTGGCGAATCCTTTTCAGAAGAAAACATTGTTGGATAACATTCCGAAGAATTTAAAAATACCGAAGCCTCCCAAGAAAATTGCCGGTGCAATTTCGGTAGAAAAAATGGAAGCCGAAATGGAAGCATTGCGCGTTGCCGACAAACGCCTGCTTATAAGCAAGAATTATGAAGTCTTTTTGGCCCAGGCAGACCTTATCCCTAACACCTTACAGGAAATTGGAAGGTTGCGTGAGATTACGTTTCGGGAAGTGGGTGAAGGAACCAATAAGGCAACCGACCTCGATAAATTTGACAGTTATTACCACCATATGTTTTTGTGGGATAACGACGCCCGAAAAATGGCAGGTGCCTATAGAATGGGATTGGGTTCCATGATATTTCCCAGATACGGAATCGACGGCTTTTATTTACAGGACCTGTTCCGTTTTGAGCCCGAATTGTATTCCATGATGAGTAAATCCATCGAAATGGGACGCGCCTTTATTATAAAGGAATATCAGCTTCGCCCGATGCCGCTGTTTTTACTTTGGAAAGGAATTGTACACACTACGTTGCGCTATCCTGAACACAAATTTTTGATAGGTGGGGTGAGTATTAGCAATAAATTCTCTGAATTCTCCAAATCGTTGATGATTGAGTTTATGAAATCCAATTATTACGATCCGTATGTCGCGCAATATATCAATCCGAAGAAAGAGTTTAAGGTAAAACTGAAGGATGCCGATAAGGATTTTATCTTTGATGAAAGTGAGGCAGATCTCAATAAATTCGACAAGATTATCGATGAGGTGGAGCCCGGCAGCTTACGACTTCCGGTTTTAATAAAAAAATACATCAAACAAAATGCAAAGGTAGTTGCGTTTAATGTAGACCCTCTGTTTAACAATGCGGTGGATGGGTTGATGTATATTCGAATCGCCGATCTTCCCGAAAGTACTGTAAAACCGGTTATGGAAGAATTTCAAGCCGAACTGGAAAAGCGTCTCGAGAAAGGGGAAAAAGGAGAGGAGGAATAGCGCTAGTTATTTTTAATAGTTTTTCCGGCTTAATCTCAAAACAGATCCTACAGATAGTGTGATTTTCTTCAGAAAATAAGTCTCATTGCTTCCAATAGGTCTTTTTAGTTTCAATTTCTTAGTTGTTTTGTACTCAGTTTCGCCGCCGGCGAAGTATTCATTAATAAAATTTAAAAGCTATGAAATTAATTAATTACGTTCAATTATTTTTGATTCTTTTACTGTCCGCATCGGGCAGTGCTCAAATGTACGATTGGGGTGGAGGTTTTGGAGGCATCGGGGAAGATGTTGTACGGGCAATGCATGTAACTAACGACGGTACTACCTATACTACAGGGTATTTTTCAGATACAGCCGATTTTGACATAAATCCGGCAATAGAATATCCTCTAACTTCCAATGGTTTTTTTGATGTGTTTGTTCAAAAAACAGACAGTGGCGGAAATCTGGTATGGGCCACGAACATTGGAGGAGAATTCTTTGAATATGCCGTGGGGATAACCACCGATACCGATGGAAATATTTATGTTACCGGAGTGTACGAAGGGACCGTAGATTTTGATCCGGGGATTGGTACAACTCTGCTTACTTCTGCAGGAGGTTTGGATATTTTTGTGTTAAAACTCAACGAGGATGGAGGCTTTCTATGGGCCAGAAGTATTGGAGGCTCAGATTATGAAGAAACTACATCTATCGGGATTGCTCCAAATGGAGATGTTATTGTTCTTGGGTATTTTTATGAACCGGTCGATTTTGACCCCGGAGCCGCAGAATATATGATGTCATCTTTAGGTGCAGCAGATAGTTTTATTTTGCGTTTGGATGAGAACGGAGATTTTATTTCAGCCAACAGATATGGAGGGCCGGAGATGGATTTAGGGCTTGGGATGCAAATAAGCAATTCGGGTGATATATTTATTACCGGGTCTTTTTCAGGGACAGCCGATTTTGATCCAGATGATTTGAACGAACATTTGGTAACCGGTGTAGGAAATTTTTCCGGATATATGCTACATCTTACCGCCTCAGGAGAATTTGTAAAAGCCGCATTCACAGAAGGCGGAGAAACCCTGAGCAGGGCTATTACTACCGATACGCAGAATAATATTTATTTAACCGGTTATTTTAATGGGATTGTAAACTTTGCTCCAAACTCAGGAAATCCGGATTATATATTTACATCCGATGTTGCCTATAATGGGTTTGTAATGAAAATTGATGGTTCTGGAGATGTGATATGGGCTCGACAAATAGGTGATGAAAATGCGTTCTTCGCGTTTGATATTGCGGTTGCTTCAAATGGAGATGTCTTTTCGACCGGCTATTTTGATGGGACTGTAGATTTCGACCCATCAACTACTAATGAATACCTGTTAACAAAAGAATCACCCAATGCAATGGATGCCTTTTTAGTAAGACTTTCAAATGATGGCAACTTTATCGCGGCATTCCAATTTGGAGGTGTTGACCTTATAGATACTAATTGTATGGGCATCGATGGATCAAATAATGTTTATCTATCGGCTCATTTTCAAACTGTTGTAGATATTAATCCGGAGGCCGGAAATTCTGAAATAATTACAGCTATCGATTTTAGAGACAGCTACCTAATAAAAATGGATACCGAAATTTTAAATAATCCGGACGCACAAGGCGCATCGATAGGGTTCTATCCCAATCCGGTTCAAAACCAACTTTTTGTCACCGGAAAAGAGAGTTTAGCGGGAAGTGAATTTAGAATTTTTAATACGATGGGACAGCTTGTTTTAAGTGGAACACTTAGTCAAAATCAAAGCATCGATTTTCATCAAATTACAAAAGGACTTTACTTTTTAAAAATTGGAAACTACCCTAGTCTTAAAATAATTAAGGACTAGTTTTTCCAACGAGGAAATACGTTTTGTAAATCTACAAATTATGTGCTACTTTTCGGTATGGAAAAGTGGATCATGTTTGTAGATTTTATATTAATAGCGGGCATGTCTCTTCTGGGCTTGTTCGTTATTTTTTTGCTTAAATCGCACACAAGTTTTTCAAAAAAACTGCTCATACTATTTTTTGCCAGTTCCTTTTTCTTCTTGTTGTATTACTATTCCTATCTGCATAGATCTCAAGTTTTAGGCGCCGTCGCAATTTTATTCGGTAATGGTGCCGGATTCTTGCTAGGACCTGTCTTGCTGTTTTACATTAAGTCTTTAATTTTTCCAAAGGAAAAGATTGTACGCCCGCTTTTACTTCATTTGACGCCGTTTTATATATTTTGGTTTTTAGTATCGTTGCCAATTGCACTGAGTCTTGGAGCAAATATTTTCAGATCCTATCATGACAATTATATGATTGTTGGGGATTATATCAATATTGGAGAGAATATCTATTTTATAGTATACGCCTTTCTGGCATTACAATTGGTAAAGCAAATTAATCGAGGATCCGAAGAGAGTTATTCCTTTATAGATGAGAACAATCTGCGATGGGCCGAATACTTAATTATTGGATTAATGGGGATTATAATTTTAGATAGCTTTTTCTCTGTCTACGAACTTATTTTCCCCCCAATTTCATGGAATATTGGAACAGTAATCGCCTTTTTATTTGTTGGATTGTATAGTTTTTTGGGCTACAAAGGGATGTTCCAGTCCAATATTTTACTTCCTAATTTTCTAATTGTCGATGTTTCAACTGTCGATATCAAAGAAAGTGAGATTAAACCCGACTCGAAATTACAGCGGCCTATCCGGCACTTGGATACTTTTTCAGAAATAGAAATCAATCAGCTAAAGGAAAAGCTATATTCACTTTTGGAAGGAGATAAGATTTATTTAAATGAATCGTTGAGCCTCTCCGACATTTCAAATGAGTTGAAAATTACGGATAAAAAATTATCGGAACTTTTGAATCAGCATCTTAACATAAATTTTTACAATTTTATTAATGAATACCGTGTCGCTGAAGTGAAGGAGCGGTTACAAAACCCCGAAAACGCAAAATATACACTATTAGGGATTGCCTACGATTGTGGTTTTCAATCCAAAGCAAGCTTTAACAGGATATTTAAACAGAAGACAGGCATGTCACCATCTAAGTATAGAAAAATGGTAGCTTCGACTTAATTAATATATTATTTTAGAGGTCTTTTCTTTATCATTCCTCCCTTGGCGTCCTTGATACTATGCATTACAATAAAGGCATCTTTGTCAATTTTATCTATCTCAGTCTGCAATTTGGCAAGCTCCAAACGCGTAATGAGGGTATAAATTATATCTGAATCTTTTAAACGGTCACCTCTTTTTCCAAAACCTCTTTTTCCATTATAGATAGTACATCCCCTTCCCATTTTTTCAATGATGGCTAATCGAATATCTTCACTAAAATCTGAAATAATCGTTACCCCTACATATTCTTCAATACCGGATACGACAAAATCGACAGTCTTGGATGCTGCCAAATAAGTAAGCATTGCGTAGAGCGCTGTTTCGGTTGAAAAAATGTAAGCTGCGACACCAAAAATCAGAACATTAAAGAGCAAAATTACATCACCAATTGTAAGCGCTGTTTTCTTACTGATATATATTGCCAATACTTCTGTCCCGTCTATCACAGCACCTCCTCGAATGGCCAGACCTATTCCTGCTCCCAAAAAGAACCCTCCAAATACCGCTATTAATAGTTTATCGTCGGTGATTGTGGGAAGTTCAATAAAGTGCACTGAAATAGCCAAAATAGCAATGGCTAAAAGACTACGAATTGCAAAATTCTTGCCGACGGTAGAAAGTCCCAGAATTATAAACGGAAGGTTTACCGCAACTAAAAACAAGGATAATGAAAGCCCTGTAATGTCGGTTAAAATAAGAGATATACCCGTAACTCCTCCATCGATAAATGCATTGGGAAGCAAAAAACCCTTTAACCCTATACTTGCTGAAATAACTCCCAAAACTATCAAAGCACTGTCTTTGATCAAGTGTGAGAATTCAACTTTAGCAGCTCTGAGCTCTTTCTCATATTGTTGCTTGGTTTTCGAAAGATGTTTGCCTTGCGGCTTACTCTTTATAACCTGCGTAACGATGTATTGAAAAAGATAATTCATATGGTTATTATTTTTTAGATGAGCAATTTAGATCAATATTTAGCCGCTTTTCCTTTGGCAGCCGTATTTTGAATAAAGGCTCGTAAGTGGTCATTGGCTGCTTTCAGGTCTTCCCGCCGAAGGTACATCATATGGCCGCTTCGATAACCTTGAAAACTCAGACGATCTTTCATCTTCCCACTGGGATCAATTTGCCACATGGTATATTTCGCATTAAAATAGGTAGTAGCCCCGTCGTAATAACCACTTTGAAACAAAACGTTAAGGTATGGGTTTTCTGCCATTGCCTGTCTCAAATCATCACGAACATTATTGTTTTCGTTATTCCACGGATGTACATTTCCAAACATATTGTATTTGGTATCGGTAATAAAATGAAGGTGTTCCCGTAAGTAATAATTAATTGCCGGGGTAAAGGAATGCAACCATGAAGTAAGTTCGGCACTGTAATCGGGGCGAATTCCGGCTTCGCTTCGGTCCAATCCTAAATAACGGGAATCCAAACGCCCAATAGTGTTTCCTGTTTTGTCACGCAATAATTCTTTCCAAAAAAACTGTGTTGGCACATCGAGATTGTTTTGGAGGATCGATTTTTTGGATAGCCCTGAGTAGTAGGCAATTTTTTCGGCTACATTATTTTTTTCGGTTTCACCAATAAATCCGCCTTTGGCCAATGCCGGCATTAGGGAGTTTATAGCAAAGTCTTCGGCTTCGGGTAATACATCAGTTAAATCTTTTTGCTGCAATGCCGAAGGCAACATTTTATGATGCCATGCAGCCGCTGTAAAATAAGGCAGATTTAATGCTGACGCCACCGCTGCATCGCTGTTAAAAACCTGATAATCGGCCGGGGAAACCATAATTACTCCGTTGAGGTACATCCACTGGGATTCCTGAAGCTCCAGTGCCAAGCCTGCAACGCGTGTGCCTCCGTAACTCTCACCAATTATATACTTTGGAGAACGCCAGCGGTTGTGCCGACTCACAAAGGTATTTACCCAAGTAGCCAGATACTTTATATCGGCATTTATTCCGAAGAATTTATCGCGATCTACTTCTTTCCCACTTTCGGGAATAGTTCGGGAATATCCGGTATTCGCAGGATTCACAAATACAATATCGGCAACATCCAACACCGAATACGGATTCTCGCTCACTCCATACGGCTGCACCGGATAACCTTCGTCATCGATATTTAAAACCATTGGGCCGGTATAGGCAACATGCATCCACACCGAAGCCGATCCCGGACCTCCGTTAAAGGAAATAAGCAAAGGACGGGTTTCGTTATTGCCTGCGTTGGTGCGCTTGTAATAGGTATACTGAAGGGTGGCGACAGGCTTTCCGAGTTCATCCCAAACAGGCTGCATTCCTGCAGTTGCAGTATATGAAATTTTTGTTCCGTTAATTGTTGAATTATGTTGTGTAACAATCAAAGTATCGATTGGGATGCTTCGGTTTTGAGCTGAAAGAGTTACACAAAAAATGGCGCTGAGAAAAAAGGTGATGGTCGATATTTTCATTGATTCGTTGGTTAAAGGGTAATAGGGTTCTCCTCTCAAAGATATAAGAATCCATACAGTTTTAATCGAATTAAAATGTAGAATAGAAAATTTGCTCGAAAAATTTTAGAATAACCTCAAATTAAAATATCACAAGCAATCCACCTCCCGTAACCAGAATGACAAAAGCTCCTGCAAACAACAAAAGGTCATAGTGCCAACCGTACCCCTTTTCTTCATAAAAACCGGTTTTCCAAACCATTATTTTTTTCTGCATAGCACCCAGCATAACCATCATAATTATTGCAGCTCCAATTTGGGCCGCAAGTCCAAAGGCAATAGAAATTGCCGCAATTAATTCGACTGCACCCAAAACAGTCGTGGCTGCGGGAGACATCCCGATACTTTTACCTCTTTCCTCAGGATTTTGCATATGACTTTTTCCGCTTGAGAAAAATATGATCGCAATAATGATACGCAATAATAAAAGGGCATACGGCGCTAAGAAAATTACGTCTACTACCATAACAAAGTTTTATTTAAAGATACTAATTTCTTTATTTTGGTTCAAAAATTAAGAACACAGCCGTACTGTCGCCAATGTTTAAGACTTCGTGCCATTCGATGCGTTCGTTATAATAATTGTATCCGGTAGGAACATTCACTTCCCTAGTACCTGTAGTGTCTTTAATTCGGAATTTACTCCCGGCCAGAGTATACCCAAAATGTGCATTATGATAATGTCTTTCGTGACCTACGCCGGGAGGGAAGGTGCATTGTAACACCCTTAGTTCTGAATTCTCCTGTAAAATTTCACAGACTGCCTGCTGCTCCCAACCTGCTTGTAATGGGTCTGGCAGGGGTTCTTTTACTTGAATCTCACAAGAACTAAAAACGAGAGTCGTAACTAATAGTACAAATGATTTCATGGCTTTAAAATGCTCCCGAATCCACATCTTTTATAAATTGAATAACGCCCGGAAAGTAGTTTTTTGGATCGTCGTATTGAGATAAATGACTTCCGTTAGGACACAATAAGAAGCGTCCGTTTTGCACTTCCGAAGCCATCCATTCCATGTATTTGGGATCCATCGTATCGTAGGTAGCACCAATCATCAAGGTAGGAACTTTGAGCGTATTTAATTTGCCGGAAACATCCCATCCTTTTAAGGATGCATCTCCGGTGATTCCAAATTCACTGTATCCCTGCATGGCGATGTAAATATTCGGGTTGAGGTGTTTCATGGCCCGATTTACCGATTCGGGCCAATTGTCTGTTGGCATTCGCAAGAAATGCTCGGTATAATAATGTTGCGTTACCAGTTCGGCATATCTTGGATTCCCGAAGTCGTTTTTAACTTCCATCGCTTTAATTTCGGCGTAAATTTCGGCGGGCATTTGTGGCCCCAGTACTTCGGAGGCGTATTTTTCATATTCAGGTATGCTTGCCATCATGTTAGAGACGATGAGTCCCTTCAGATTATCCTGATATTTTAGCGCGTATTCCATAGCTAAAATTCCGCCCCAGGATTGCCCTAGCAGGTAGAAATTATTGTTGTCAAGACCTAGCGCTTTGCGTACCTGTTCCACTTCTTCCACAAAATGCTTGGTAGTCCATAAGGTAGAATCGTTGGGCTGGTCGCTGTAATAAGAATCCAGTTGGTCGTAATAAATGTATTCGATGCCTTCTTTGGGCATAAAACCATCGAAGCTTTCAAAAAACTCGTGTGTCCCACCCGGACCACCGTGTAGCAGCAGCACTTTCATTTTAGGATTGTTTCCCACTCTTTTGGTCCAAACGTCGAAGGTGCCTTTTTCGGTAGTAATAGGAATCATTTTAATTCCGCCGGTAAGCTGATCCTCGCTATTCGAATAATCGAAATAGGAATCATTGCAATCGGTTGCAGCATGTTCGTGCTGCTTTTCGGAACAACCCAAAAGAAGAAACATGATGGTAAATAAAGAGAAAATCGGACTTTTCATGAGATGGTTTTTAATGGAGTTTCGGAAGTGTTTTGCCGTTATAATTGCTGTGCTTTTTCAATCCCGGTACGAATATGTAATCTGCCCGGTCCTGTTGTAAGAGCTTCGGTATAGGCAGCAGCAGCTTCTTCCTTTCTATTTTTAAGCAGAAGCCAGTCTGCATACAATTCATATGTGGGTTTTTGAATGGATGGCGGACCAAAATTGTAGCTTAAAGTCTTATCCAGAGCGATGGATTCTTGAAACAGTTTTTCGGCTAAAACTACATTTTTTTGAAGATCGGCTTTCAAGGCCTGTAATTGTAATTGCCGTATTTGAGATTCCTTTAAATCGCTTTCGGTGGCTTCGTCGCGAGTTACACTTGAGCAGAGTTTCGCACTGCCTTCGGCAACCACGAAACTTTCCCGCTGATGGTCTTTATCCATCACCTCTAGAATACTATCCAGTTTTTTAAGATTTCCTTTTTTGTAATTTTTCATTCCTTCCAGAAAATGATATTGAGATCGAATCGCAATATTTAAATCGCTGATAGATACTGGGATGTTAGCTACTTCGCCCTCCCAATCGTTGGTTTCTACCAAATAGGTGCCTTTTAAAAACACCTGATGTACTCTACCTCGTTTTGAAGGACTTTGAGTAACATATTTGGTGATGGTGTCTACCATTTTTTTTGCTTCCTCCTTATTTCCTTTTTGAAGATAACCGTATTGCAGCCAGTGATAGGCATGGTATCCCCGGGCGTCGTTATTGAGATTTTTTTCGCGCATTCGGGTAACGCTTGCATCGTATGAGTTTATATTCGAAGAAATTACTTCATCCCACATCCCCATGGCAACGTAAATGTGTGAGGGCATGTGCAGGGCATGGCTGGCATCGGGAGCCACTTTTGCATAGGTATTGGCGGCTTCAAGCGCCAAGGAAGCATGCGAAGGATCGTCGTACGAATGAATAAGATAATGAAGCGCACCGGGATGGTTTGGATTTTCAGCTAAAATCCCTTTCGCAATTTTTGCGCCTTTGCCGTACAATACATCGTCTCTACCATCGGGGACCGACCCTAATAATGACAAGGCATAAAAGGCGGCCACTTCGTGATTATCGCGGTATTTTTTAGTTAAGCCTGCCATAAAATCGGAGTAAGCGACATCTCTGGCGTTTTTCTCGGTTTTGGGTTGGTATAGTATTTTTGCGGCTTCAATTAAATCCTGTTCCAGCTGAGTGATTGTTGTAAGATCTATTTTTTCAAGGTGATGTAGAGCTGAGACTGCCTCATCGTAATCTTGTTCGTTCCAAAGACTGTGATTGTAAGTCATTGATTCTCCCCAGTAGGCCATTGCCATATTGGAATCTAAGGTTTGAGCTTCCAGAAAAGCCTCACGGGCGTCGTCGTATTCGAAGGAGTGGAGTAACAGCAGCCCTTTTTCGAAGGCCGGAAGGGCTTTTTCTTTCCCTGTAATACTAATATTTACCACGCCCAGATAGCTGGTATTTTCGGCAGGTTTCTTACAACTTACTGCAAGTAAAATGATAAAAATAAATGATACATACTTCATAATAAACAATTGAATAAAAGTGAATTAGCAAGTTGCTTAAAGATAGTAATTTTTTTGGCTCGCTAATGCCAACACTCTTCCCGACCCTAAAGGGTGCCAACGCTCGGTTTAAAATTGAAAATAAATGAATTGTTCTCCACTTCCCTGCGAAATTGCAATTAAGAAGAACATTATTGCCCATGTCACCCCCAAAACCCATGACGGTATTTTTAGTGAAACTTCTTTCATAGATGTGTTTCGCATCAGCCAATGACAAATAAATAATCCGCCTATTACTAAGGTTACTTTAATAATATCGAAAGATTGTAATATTTTTTCTCCTTCAGGGTTCATAAAAAGCATGGATTGTATCATGCTCTTTGCCACCGAAAATTCACGGGCTCTAAAAAAGACCCAGGTAAAATTTACAAGGGTAAATGTGAGGAAGGCAAAAATAATTCCGGTAAAGGCATTCACTCGAATTTTAATTTTGGCTTTTAACAATCGTTCAATAACCAAATAAATTCCATGCAAAGCCCCCCAAATTACAAAAGTCCATGCCGCTCCATGCCATAAACCACCCAAAAGCATCGTAATCATTAAGGCTGAATACATTCTCACTACTCCGTGTTTATTTCCACCTAACGGAATGTATAAATAATCCCGTAACCAAGTTGATAATGAAATATGCCAACGTCGCCACAAATCTGAAAAACCAACGGCCGCATAAGGATACCTGAAATTATCGGGTAAGATTATACCCATCATTAAGGCTATTCCAATAGCACAAGTAGAGTAACCGGCAAAATCAAAGAAAATCTGACCGGAAAAAGCGAGTGTTCCCGTCCATGCATCCCAGATGTGAAGTGTTGATTTTGAACCAAACACTGTGTCGGCAGTATCGGACAATAGGGTGTCTGCCAACACTACTTTTTGAAATAACCCAATAGTAAGTAGAAACAATCCCCAAAGAAATTGATTGATTGTTGCTCTTTTCTCTTCGTAAAACTGTGAAATAAGGTCTTTAGCTCTTACAATAGGACCGGCAACCAATTGCGGGAAAAAGGTGACATACAAAGCGAAATCCAAAAATGTTTTGGCACGCTCGGTCCGCTTTAAATACAAATCGATTGTGTAGGACATCGTTTGAAAAGTATAAAAGGAGATTCCCATAGGAAGTATAATATCCATGGGTTGTGCCTGATAGCCATACCCGTAGCTATTAACGACCGAAGTAAAGTTATCCAGCATAAAATCCCGATACTTAAAGAATCCCAAAAAACCTAAGTTAACAACCATACTTAACAGTAGCCATAACTTACGTTTTCGCTTATTCTCTTCAACTGCTAAGTTCTTTCCTGCAAACCAATCAACAAGAGTGGATATCCAAAGTAAAATAACTAAGGGAGGATTCCATAACCCATAAAACACATAACTGGCAACAAGTAACATACGTTTTTTGTTAACCCAGTTAAACAATTTTGAATAGTATAAAGCCAGAACAATGACTAAAAATACTACGAAACTTAAGGAATTGAATAGCATGACTAGTTGGTTTTAGAGGTTGGAATGGCTTGATCTTTTTTCATTATTTTCACTATTTCTTTAGTAAAATATTTCGCGTCTTCGGCCGATAGATGTGACAATTCCGGACATTCCAGATCTTTAAGGTTGTCGTAGTCTTCATAATAATAACCTTTGCCTTTGGAAGCAGTAACCAATTCGTCCCAAAAAGTGTTGCGCGGCAAAAATTGATCTTCTCCTCCCTTTAACCAACCACTGGAAGGACATCGTAGTAAAATTAAATTGCCTCCTCTTTTTATAAACTTTTCAGCATCTTCACTGAAATATTTTGTCGTAGCTTCTTTTTCGGGGGCATTTTTATTGTTCATAATAAGAAATTTCCAGGCTTCTTTAATGCCATTTGCAAAAGAAGTATCGGTTGCTGTTTTTTCGCTCATCAGATTATTCCTGTCTTCATCTATGTATGAAAAGCTGTTGAATGGAGGGTATTGAGGCTTCCCTGTTCTATCCTCAAGAGCTACTGAATTCAGCAAGGATTTTAAATCAATATCGTCAGACCACCCTTCCTCACTCGTGGATATAAAAACAAAATTCTTTTGAAGAGGTAAAGACAGCCAATGATTCATACGCTGCGCATAGGTTCTATCTTCGTAATAATCGACTCGAGTTTGTGCCCTTTTCCACGGACTTGCTTCAGGAAAGGTAGTAGAAAAGAAAAGGCCGGGAGTAATACCTACTACTACGGTTCCTTTAAATTCGGTATTTTCTACAATATCGTGAAAAGTGGGGATTGGAGAACTTCCTGCACATGCCAATTGGATGGGTCGAATGCCGGTTTCCTCTTCCCATTCGTCTAACTGAATATCAAAAAGCACTCTTGAAGAGCCCAATAATATCACATCATTTGTTGTGGCATTTTCAACTTTGGCACGTTGTACTGCCCAAAGGTTTTTATCATCATCCAGATCCGGAATTTTTCCTTGGCTTCTCCAATAGAGTTCCCAAGAACCCAAAGAAATTATACTTAAGGTTAGCGCAATGATTAAGCTTTGTTTAAGGTTCATATTGAAAATTGGTTAGTTAGTATTATTAAAGGTACCTGCTATCTTGTTTAGAGTTTTTCGAATCGCCTTCCTATTTTTGGATATAGAAAGGCTATCTCAAAATAAGTATCTTATTTTCTTCCTACATCATGAAGTTGTTTAGTATCTGCATACTGTTGGAAGCCTATTATTTTACCGTCTTTTAATGTCCATAAATGCGCTGCCTGTGCATTAAGATCCTTTCCGGTACTTGAATTTGAACCCTTATAGCGGAGTGTAGCCAAGACTTGATTATTTTCCATATTATGAAGCACAATATCGTTTAAAGTGAAATTAGGAAATTCCTCCAATACACGTGTAAAAACACCGCTTAAAACGGCATCCGGGCCTATGTAAGGGTTTTTGTCGGCCAGCGCATTTCCTTCGGCTTCATTCCAAACAACTTTTTCATCTAATGCTGCTAAAACAGCAGGGACATCTCCCTTACCGAAATTGGCATATAATCCTGAAACTGCCGAAAGGTTCTCGGCATTTAGCAAAGGATCAATCCCTAATTGAGACATAAAGGAAAGATTGTCCATAAAATCCTGTTCCTGAGTTATTCTACCATTTTTCATAACAGCTATTGTAGTTCCCTCAACATCTATTATTTTGCTTGTGGGAGGGATTCCAAAAAATTCGCCACTATGGGTTCCTTTAAATTTCCAGTGTTTTACAAGCTTATCTCCTTGTCCAAAAATATCGACAATTGAGAAGTCAGCATTGGTAAAGCCTGTAGTAAAGTTTGAGTAGTAGTCTTTAAATGCATCAATACCCACCACATTATCCGGACTCGAGATAAGTGTGATTTCAGGATCGAAATTTGTGTCATTGATAAGCTCCAGGTTGCCATCATTAATAATTTCGTCCCAAACACTGGTATACTTAGCAATATTGTCTTCTACTTGTTTGTTAGGATTGTCACAGGCAGTCACAATTAACAGTGCTGTAACGAATAGTAATTTAATGGTTGTTTTCATATTGTTATAGCTTTGGTTTTTATTAATTGATTGTTATTATTTTTCTGAAGCACAATCAAAATACCAATCATCACAAGAATGATTTCGCCAATGGCGTATAGCAGGGATTTTGAAAAGTAGTTTTCAGCGATGAGTTTTTTACGGATATGACGAAAGAATTTTATCATAATCAGAACACTATCAAAATAGTATAATAAGCTGCGGTTATAAATAGGACAGCAAGTCCGAGCGCTAATAACCTAATGGCTCTTTTTACATTTCTGAATTTCCATGCTGCAATTTTTGAAATAATAAAAATTTGCTCTCCTAATTGTCCAAAAAGTTGCTCCTCATCAACACTAACTTTGTAAAAGGTCTGTGCAAATTCCTTGATGCTCCCGAATTTAGATGTAACATCTCCAAAAAAGAATATATTCTTGTCGTAGTTTCCTTCTATTTTAGGAATAAAACACCGCACGCAATAGAAAATGGAAGCAGCGGTACAAAAAAACCAAGCCCCAATAAGTATATAGAGGATAAGGTCGTTGGAAGTCGCATCGAAGACAGTGCCGATGCTTTGGAAAATGAAATTCAACAAAATACCGTAAAAAGAAAGTATAAGTCCGGCTTTGAGCTCGGATGCTTTTATAAGGCTGGCTATGTAATTTATACTTCCCCAATAATGATCAACAAGTTCTTCGGTATGTGCGTTTTTTACATAAGGCCTATGCGTCGCTTCTGGTGGGGATTCCGGGGGTAATTCTTGCTCTTCCATTGTAAATTTTATTTATTTATTACTATTATTCTTTCACTTCATAAATTGTAATTGAATTGGCTTTATTCTTTAAATTGATAACGCCAACTTTTTCGCACTTAAACGATTCCTTCACTTGTTCATAGCAAGTTTCACAGATAATAATCTGATTTTCCTTTGCGGCATCCTGCAATCGCGCGGCGGTATTTACGGTATCTCCAATCACAGTGTAATCCAATCGCTTTAAACTTTGAGACCCTATATTCCCCGAAATCATTTCGCCGCTTTTAATACCAATTGACACTTTGGGCTTAAACTGCAGCTTGTCTCCCATTGCAGGAAGCTTGTTTATTTTATTGCAAACAGCTAGAGACGCATCTATGGCACGGTCCAAATGATACTCGCCTTTAAAAACAGCCATGATGGCATCACCAATAAATTTATCGATATAGCCTTGCTGCGCCATAATTTCTTTTACCATTTCGTCAAAATAGGAATTTATCATGGACACTACAGTATCGGGTGGAGCAGTTTCACTTATGGCGGTAAAGCCGCAAATGTCAATAAAAACAACAGTCGCTTCAATGGTTTCGTTGGCCATGATGGTAGATTCAAATTCCTTATTACCCATAAAGTTGAGTACATTTTCATCCACATACATTTTTAAAATATTATTTTCCTTTATGGCCTGTAAGGTTGATTTTATATGTTGAGCGTGTTTTATGGTTTTTAAAACCGTGATGTTCAAATCTTCAAAATTGATGGGCTTCGTAATAAAATCGAAGGCTCCCCTGTTCATGGCAGTGCGAATGTTATCCATATCTCCGTAGGCCGAAACTATTACCGATTTAATTAACGGACTTGTTTCACTCAACTTTGTAAGTAGCGTTAGCCCGTCCATTTCGGGCATATTGATATCGCTCAAGACAATATCTATCCCCGGCTCGGCGATAATTTGTTCGAGCGCGTGCCTCCCGTTTTCCGCAAAATAGAATTCGAATTCCTTTTCCCTAATTTGTTTGCGAAATTTCTGTTTGATAAGCGTTTCTAGATCTGCTTCATCATCTACTACTAGTATCTTTGCCATTATTTCGTATTTATTAGTTTTTCTTTTAACATTTTAAAATCCACTGGCTTGGTTAAAAAATCATCTGCCCCCAAACGCTTGGCAGTATTGAAATTTTCGTCATCCCCATACGCGGTAATCATCATCACCACAGGCGGCGGTTTTACATAGTCTTTTTTAATCTTTTCCAACAACTCCAGGCCGCTCATGCCGGGCATGTTGATATCCGAAAGGATTAATATGGCTTCTTGCTCCATGGAATCAAGTACTTCTAATGCCTCTTCCCCTGAGAATGCAAAAACAAACGATATTTCTTCATTTCGAATTTCCTTTCGGAAGCGTTGCAGGAACAAATCCTTTACATCTTTTTCGTCGTCTACTACTAATATTTTCATAGTGTCTTTATTTAGGTATTGCGATAGTGAATAAAGTTCCTTCCCCTTCCTCGGTTTCCACTTTCAATTCGCCTCCGTGTCCTTTGGTTACAATATCGTAACTCATAGAAAGCCCCAACCCGGTTCCTTCACCGGTTGGTTTTGTAGTAAAAAAGGGTTGGTATATTTTATCGATAACGTGTTTGGGGATCCCGTTTCCGTTGTCTTTTACTGAAATGATTACATGCCCGTTCTCTTTTTTTGTTGAAACTGAAACAGTAGGAGTGTAATCTTTATGGGCTTCGACAGGCTCAGCCTGAAACATTTTTTTACGCTCGTTACAAGCGTAAAAAGCATTCGTAATCAAATTCAGAATAACTCTTCCTATATCCTGCGGAATTACACTCACTTTTCCAATGGCTTCATCAAAATCGGTTTCCAGAGTTGCATTAAAGGATTTATCTTTTGCCCGCAAACCATGGTAGGCAAGCCGTAAATATTCATCGGCCAATTTGTTGATGTCTGTGGGTTCTTTTTCGAGGGTGCTTTTTCGGCTGTGTTGCAACATCCCTTTTACGATGCCATCGGCACGTTTTCCGTGATGATTTATCTTTTCCAGATTCTGCTTGATGTCGTTCATGAGTTCTTTCACATCTTCCATATTTCCTGCAGTCATCTCCTCCAGCATCTCGTCCAGCAATTCGTTACTTACTTCACTAAAGTTATTCACGAAATTCAATGGATTCTGAATTTCATGTGCGATTCCGGCTGTTAATTCTCCCAAAGATGCCATTTTTTCGGACTGAATGAGCTGTGTTTGAGTAAGCTGTAATTCGGAAAGCGCATCTTCTGCTTTTTTCTTTTCTTCTTTCAATAACTGAAGATCCAGTCGCGCCTGAGTAAGATCCTTAAATCTAGAGTAAGCAAGCGAAAATACCGATGCCGCCCGTTTCAATAAGCCCCAGTTTTCTTCCGAAATTTCTGAAGGCGTTGCTACCCCAATAGCACCGTGTGAGAATTTATACAAATGATAGGTACGGTCAGGAATCACTTCCCCGTAATGTCCTTTAAAGGGTTTGGAAAGTACTTCGCAATAACGAATCCATTCAATGCGGTTGTCTCCGGTCATCACAATACTGGCGTATGGAGACTTAGAGTTGTAGAGTTTTAACATTTCTCTGCCTACCCAGGTATCGTTGAGGTTGAGTTTAAAATGATCGGTGACCAGCTTTTTTGTTTTCGACCTAATATCGTTTATTGCATACCAACATTCGGTCTTCTTGGTATTTTCATCGTGAATATAAATACTGCAGGTCTCCAGTTCTTCCACGCCTAAAAGGCCCATTTCGGTTCTCAGCGTTGTGGCTACTTCTTTTAATTCTTCAGGCGTCTGCATCGCCAAAGCTCTGGCTCTTACTCGTTCGAGGGCCGATTCGATTCTGGCTTCCCTGGTTTGGGCTTCTGCAATTAGCAAATCGTTAAAACGCGTATAGGTTAAATTGAAAACGGCTGCAAAGCGTTCTAATAGTTTTGTGGTTTCTTCCGGTTGTTCTTCGGGTGCTGCAATTCCTATAAATCCTTTGGAAAAGAAACCAATGGATTGATATCGTTTTTTCTGTGAATTGCTTTTTGTTACTGAAATGTGCAATTCTTCGTTGAGGTACTTTAAATAGGAGGAAAGTTCCTTTCCTTCCATCACAAGACTAAGCGACTTTTTTTTCTTCTTCCAGGCATCGAAGATTTTGGCAACCGATTTATTTTTAGAGGAGTCAAAGATTGTTTTGCTTTCTATTTTATTGCCGTCTTCATCTGTCGCCCACATTTCAATAAGCCCGTTATCTTCCTTGATAATTCCAATATATAATCGGTTGGGCTCTATTCCCAAATCGATAAGTTGCTTGAAAACAACTACCGCAGTTTCTGAAAGTTCCTCGCTGGTTTGCATAGCAAGAGTTCTGCTTCGAACACGTTCTAAAGCGATATCTATTTGTGTTTCTCGCGCACGTACTTCAGCTTTCTGCAAATCCATAAAACGGATATAGGCTTGCTCAAATACATTAGCAAAGCGTTTCATTATTTCCGCATCGCTTTCAGAAGGCACAGCCCCCGTAAGCGACGGGATTAAAATCGCCGAATTCTTAGACCAGGCAGCCGAAAGTCTGTGGTTTTCAGCTTGAAGCACAAATTTCTTATAATCTTCGGGCATCTGTCTATAGTCACTATGTTCAAAGGCGTGTTCAAAGAAGTGATTCTTTGTTTCTACAGAGTATTCTTTAGAAAAATAGGCATCCCCTCGAATTTTAGAATCCCAGGCTTCACTAAAAATTTGATTATCAAAGTAGGGGACCAGATATCTTCCCGAAGAAGAAAAGTCGGGTGTGACAATCCAGTGCACAACATCTTTATTGTCGGGGAAATAGGTACAAAGAATTACACCCCCCGCATCGAAAATTACTCCTAATTCTTTTAATTTTTCTGCAACTACTGCAACCACTTCTTGTAACTCATCCGGTTTTTGCATCGCGAGAGAACGGGAGCGTACTTTTTCCAGAGCAGCTTCAATCTGTGCTTCCCTTGCTTGTAATTCGGCTTTATGCAAGTCGGTATATCTTTTATAAGCAAATGTGAATACGTTTCTGAATCGCCTCAGAATTATTTTGTTTTCATCGCTTAAAATTCCGAAGTTTGAAATGCCAATAGCACCATTACCAAAGGAATACAGATTGTAGGTGAGTTGGTCTATTTTGTCAAGCCGTGGATCTTCATCTTCGCCATTTTTTAAACGCATATCGATTAGATCCTGCAGTTCCTTGCCCTCCAACACAATTTCAAAGAAGGCATCTGTACTGGCAACTATGGCTTTTAGTTGTTTTTCAATTATGGGATCATCGTCATACCTCATTAGGGTAATTGTTCCGGACATTTCGTCGGAGTAATCGTAATCCCAAAAGGTTTCATTATCGTCATTGTGTAAGTCGATTATTGCATTTCGGATCTCTGTAAATCCAAGTTCTACTAATTGCTCGTATAACACTTGAGCAATATCCAGCATGTCATCAGATTTTTGCATTCCCAGTGCCGTAGAGCGCACTTTTTCCAGTGACGCTTCTATTTTTGCCTCCCGTGCCTGAGCTTCGGCGTAGGCCAGATCGGTATATCTTTTATACGCAAAGGTGAATACATTTCGGAAACGTTTTAAAACTATTTTTTGATCATTACTTAAGATCCCGAAGTTGGAAATTCCAATGGCTCCGTTTCCGAAGGAATAGAGGTTATAAGTAAGATGGTCAATATTCCGAAGCCGCGGATCGTCTTTCTCGCCGTTGCGCAATCGCGTTTCAATGAGCTCATCGAGTTCTTTCCCCTTTAACTCAATTTCAAAAAAAGCATCGTTACTCGAAGCAATTTTTTTGATTTGTTGTTCAATAACAGGATCACCATAAAAGGAAAATTGGGTTATGGCACTAGACATATCGTGGGAATAATCGTAGTCTATAAAGGTTTCGGTTTCGTCATTGTGAATGTCGATGATGGCATTACGAATCTCGGAAAAACCAAGAGTGAGCAATTGCTCGTACAATACTTTGGCAATATCGAGCATGTCATCAGATTTCTGTAAACCCAATGCCACAGAACGCACTTTTTCTAAAGAAGCTTCAATTTGCGCTTCTCGTGCTTGTGCTTCCGCTTTTTGCAGATCTAGGAAGCGGGTATAGGTTTGTTGAAAAACCTTTCCGAAGCGCAGCAATATCTCATTCTCTTCTTCAGAATAGGGTATACCGTCGAAGTTCTCAATGTAAAGCCCAACATTATCCAGCAATACAGTAGAAATGGCAAGTGCCGGATAACTTAAATAGGTATCCAACACGCTCTTTGGAACATCGGGGATGAACTTAAAAAGATCTCTATAGAATTTGTTTTTTTCTTTTAATGAAAGCTGATTGGCAAAGAAATTCTCACCTTTTTTCTTGGCTTCTTTAAAACTATTCCAGTGCGCACAATCGAAATATGGGAGAAATATTTCAGACTGGATCTCGTTTTTGTCGGCCAACCATATATGCATATCGTCCCTTTCCTTATAGTCTAAAAGAAATCCGGCATGCTCTGTATGGATTTTCAGCTTAACAAATTGATCATACACCACCTGAATCACATCTTTTAGCTCCTCACTTTTTTGCATAGCCATGGTTCTCGCCCGAACCCTTTCCAGGGCCAGTTCAATTTGAGATTCACGAGATTGTGCTTCCGATTTTTGAAGATCTAAGAAACGAGTGTATGATTGTTCAAATACCTTTGCAAAACGTTTAAAAATTGCTTCCTCTTTATAAGGTTTTGTTGTAATTACAAGCAGATACCCATACTTAAAATAGGCAGCATGCCATTTTTGCCAGGTTGGGAATGCTAAACCGCTGTCTAACATTCCTCGAAATATGGGTTGCACATCAGGGACTGTAAGCATGTAGTTGTAATGGTCTTCTAATTCGGCGCCATCTTTAGTGATCGATAAAATTTCTAACTTATCAAGCCAGCCATGGTACATTGCAATATGTGCCGGGTCTTCGGTATGTGGAATTTTTAAAGGAGGCATAACTCCCTTTTCATTTACAAACCAAAAATCATCTACATCCGATTTTTTTTCACAGAAACCAAAACCTGTACCCCAAAGTGAGCCGCCCAGTCTAATAAGCTGTTCAAACAACACTTTCGCCACATCACCAATTTCATCACTTTTCTGCATCCCCATACTTCGGCTACGTACTTTTTCTAAAGCTGTTTCTATTTGTCCTTCCCGCGCCTGCGCTTCTGCTTTTTGTAGGTCAAGAAAGCGGGTATAGGTTTGTTGAAAAACGTTGGCAAACCGAACTACCATGTTTTGTTGTTCCTCTGTTAAACGAATTCCCCCCACTATTAAAAGGTAACCCTGTTTAAAATTGAAACAATGTATTATCAGGCTTTCAGGCGAAATGGCCAACAATTGAGCTGCAGTTAGCGGAAAATTTTTGCTTCTCTCTGCTATAAAAGTTTGATGTTTTATTGTTTCCGAAGGGCTTAGTTCCATGACCAGTAGCGGTTCCTGTTTCTTCCAGCTTTTTACGATGGATTTCATCACCTTGGTATCTGTGTGGATCATTTCCACTGGTTGATGTCGTATACTCCCATCGGCAGGGTTCACACCATAGCTATATCCTATATGTGCTTTTTCGTCAAAAAGTACATATCCTGTTGTAAGATGCGGCACTCCCAGATTGGAAAGTTCACGATACAATAGAGCTCCGGCCTCCAACAACTCCTCGCTGCTCTGCATAGCCATACTTCGGGAACGTACTTTTTCTAATGCCAATTCTATACGTACTTCACGAGCCTGCTTTTCGGCATTTTGAAGGTCTAAAAATCTGCGGTGGGCGAGGTCGAAGGCGCCTGCAAATTTTTCTAAAATCTCAAGATCTTTTTCCGGCGGATTTTTAACTACTCCCGGCAAACTATAGCCTATCTCCCCGTGGGTGGTGCGTGCCATAATAAAGGTGAGTCCGCCAATATGGCGAATATCATTGCTACTAGGCGCTTGCGGATCTATATTCTTAAAATCACCCAGCGAAACCATTTTATCTACATAATCTATCGCTTCATCTGCATCCATAGCATACACGACAATCGGCTTTTTACTCTTTTCCCATTTAGCCAACAACGGGATATCTCCGTGAATATGCCTTGGCAGCTCCATCACAAAGCCAATTTTGGTTCCATCACCGGAGGTCATGGCTTTTTCATAGGTATCTTCGAGCCACATCATATGCCAGAAATAATGTGCTTCGTGACCGAGTTTGGTAAATTCGGTACGCATGGTGACTACAATATCCAGCAAGTCTGAAGATTCCTTCATCGATGTTGCTTGTGAGCGAATCCGCTCCAAGGCCAAATCAATTTGTGCTTCCCGGGCTTGGGCTTCGGCCAAAGAAATATCGGTAAAGCGTTGGTATGCTAATTGGAACACATTCCGAAAGCGTTGCAATAATTCCTTTTTCTCTTTTGAAATGGCACTGTAGGTTGATATGCCAATACCACTTGCTCCCACCGAATAATTATAGTAATGTAAGGATGCTATTTTTTCCAGTCTGGGATCATCAAATTCATTGTTGTCTTTTCTAAATTTTTTCCAATCATTTAATTCCTTTCCTGTAATAGCCAGATGATGGAAAGCATTATTGGATTTTCGAATGGCCTTCACAAATTTTTCCACTGCAGGATTCCCTTTGTATGGGATCTGCACTATATTTTTACCCGTAGCATCGGAATAGTCGTAGTTGATAAAGTATTGCTTTTCATCTACAAAGGTGTGGATCATTGTATTTCGAAGCTCGTCAAAACCTAATTTTTGTAATTCTGTGAATACCACCTTACAAACATCAATAAGCTCCTCTGAAGTGTGCATAGACATGGCGATGGCTCGAACTCTTTCTAAAGCACTTTCTATTTCTAAGTCACGGTTTTTAGCTTCCAGCTCAAATGTTCGGCGTTGAATGGCTTCTCGTAGTTCCTGATTTTCTTCATTTATTTTATCATAACCAATCGTTCCACCGTCTTCGGTTTTTGAATCGGGAATTGAAAAATGCTGATAAACAAATCGCCAGCCGTCTTTGTTTTTTCGCAGGGCACTAGAAAATCTGAATCTTGCATAAAAGGTCCAAACCTTTTCATGGAGAAACCAACCATCAAAAAGGTGAGTCATAAAAATAAGTTCTCCAAATTGTTCAAGGGTTTTGGTTTCATTTCGTAATTGGGTTTTTCCTGCAAATTCATCCCCCGTGTCTGCAAAAAACTGTGTGGTATCCTTTCTGTTTAAAAACTCTTCATTTTTGGCAGAGCCTATAAAATGATAGTCGTCATCCAAAAAAGAATCATAGGTATCGACATCACCATTGAGATAGCTGTAAATCCAGATATCATAATCTTTAAGAACCTCAGTTTTTATTTTTTCGGTTAGCTTCATAGTTGACTACTTGGTAATAGTATGGTAAAGGTGGTGCCTTCAGTTTCTTTTGTTTCTACCTTCAATTCTCCGCCGTGTGCCTTTATAATATCATAACTTAAACTCAGCCCTAATCCTGTTCCCTGTCCGGTAGGTTTGGTAGTGAAGAAGGGCTGAAATATTTTCTCTACTATATTTTTGGGAATACCGTTTCCGTTATCCTGAATTGAAATTTCAACGGTATTTTTTATTTTTTTTGTAGCAACTGAAACCGTAGGTATATAATTGTCACCTTGAGATAAGGGAAGGTTCTTTTTTTCAGTGACGGCATAAAAGGCATTGGTGATTAAATTCAGAACAACTCTTCCTATATCCTGAGGGACAATTTCTAATTTCTCTATAGATGCATCAAAATTGGTTTCAAGAGTAGCATTGAACGATTTGTCTTTTGCACGCAAACCGTGATAGGCCAATCGCAAGTATTCATCTGCCAGCACATTGATATCCATAAGCTCCTTCATTCCACTACTGCTTCGGCTGTGTTGCAACATTCCTTTTACAATCGCATCGGCTCGCTTACCGTGGTGATTTATTTTTTCCTCGTTTTCAGTTATGTTTTTTGCAATGGATTTCACTTCTTCCAAATTCCCATTAGCAATTTCTTCATTCATTTCTCCCAATAATTCTTTATTCACTTCGGAAAAATTAGTGACAAAGTTTAATGGATTTTGTATTTCATGGGCAATGCCTGCAGTAAGTTCACCAAGACTTGCCATTTTTTCTGATTGAATGAGCTGAGCTTGGGTGGTCTTCAACTCATTATAAGCCTTTTCAATTTCTTTTGCTTGTGCCAGTTCTTTTTCTTTTGTTTTCTCTCGTTCTCTTTCCAAAAGTCGACGCCGCTGAATGGTATCTACGGCAGCAATTAAGGCAATCAAACACAAACCATAAATAATGTAAGCCCATGTCGACAACCACCATGGCGACTGAATCGTGAAACGAAACACAACAGGCTTACTCCATTTGTCATTAAATCCACTACTACTTACTTTAAAGGTGTAGTCGCCATGAGACAGGTTCCTGTATTCTGCCGATGCCCTTCCTGAAATATCGCTCCAAGATTTATCGGCTCCTTCTAAAATATAGCGATACTTGGTTTTATCCATGTTATCCAAGTGCATTCCGGTAAAATGAAAATTAATTTGGTTCATTTCATACGGTAAAAAGAGATTGACCGGCAGATTGTAAGGCCCGGTTATACCGTCCCATTTAATACCGTTTTCTATAAGAAAACCTGAGTCGGCCGGTAAACTGTTTTTAAAATAAAAGGTGTCTTTTTCTACAGACCTTATCGTATCGGTTTCATTCAATGCAGACTGAATGTGCTTATTTGTTACAAAATTCTGCGGTCTGCCCATGATATCCAAGCCCGAAATAAAAGTGGGTGGGACAATACTGTCGTTTTGTGGCTCATCCATTATCGTAAGGACATCGGCAATACCATACCAAAGCTTGCCATCCTTTGCCAGCATCGAACGGGGATTATGATCCACCCGTAAAAACCCCTGTGGTTTACCATAGCTTTTAAGTGTCCACGTAGGTGTTGTCCTCTCATTATCCTTTTCATTTGAGGTTGGTGTTATTACTGTTGGGCCTTTTCCGGTAGCTACATAGATAGCTCCGTTTCTTTCATTGATAGAATAAATGAGATCGTTTGCCAATCCATTTGCAACGGTAAAATTGGTAATAGCACCTGCATCCGGACTGGCCATAAATAATCCGTTACCAGTTGTGCCTATCCAGATATTTCCGTGACTGTCCTTTTGTAAATTTAAACATTCAAACTCTTTTAGGCCTTTTATAAGCAGATGTTTTATCGTTCCTTCTTTCTCATTAATTACATCCACTCCATTAATTGTTCCTGCCCAAATTAGTCCATTATTATCTTCAATAATAGAATGTACATATCCGCTAAGACCCCTGTCGAAAGGTAGATTTTTTATACTTTCATTTTTTTCATTAATTACATAAATGCCCTTACGGCTAATCCACATTTGCTCCTTGCTGTCTTGAAAGATAGCACCCGTATTCCATGTAGAAATACCTTGTTCTGGGCCTAAATGTGATATGATTCCGGCTTTTTGATCAATTATAGCTACCTTTGATCTTCCTCCAAATTTTAATCTGGCATCTACCCAGATTCTGTTGCGGTCATCGGTAAACAAATAGGAAATATTGTTACCCCATAGTCCATTCTTTGTTGAAACAGTTTTATAAGTCCCGTTTTTTTCATCAATGATATCCATGCCACTACCTCCGATTGAACTCACCCAGATACGGCTTTGGTTATCCTGAGTAAAACCATAATAAAAAGAGGTTTTATTACTCAGCCCACTGCTGCTGGTTAAATGGTGAATATTCCCGCCGGAAGTATTGTAAATATTAGCTTCTCCGCCATTCATGCCGATCCAAATTTGATGCTGGTTGTCTGCAAAGATGGAAAGTGCGTTGTCATTGTTTAGGCCGCGGGTTGTATTAAATTGTTGCATGGTCAACGACTTTTCATCAAAAACATAAACCCCGCTTCCATCTGTGGCTATCCATACTCTATCCTTTTCATCAATTGCCAGGTCATAGATACGATTATTGCTAAGTCCCTGTTCACTGCTTATTTGTTTAATGACACCTGCATTTTCATCAAACATCATAATCCCTGAAGCCCAAGTTCCAAACCATATACGGCCCTGTTTATCTTCTGAAATAGAAATGATGGTATTCGCTGCCACCCCCAGAAATCTGTCTATATGTTTAATGGTTCCTGCCTTTTCATCTATTATGTCGACTCCACTTCCTTGCATACTTAGCCATATCCTGCCCTTACCATCCTGAAATACCAAGCCGCTATTATTGTGAGCTAATCCTTGTTCATCTGTAATTTTTTTAATTGTTCCGGCTCTTTGATCGATAATATTTAATCCGTTATTGGTGCATATCCATATCCTGCCTTTTTCATCCTCCTCCATCCAACGAATATTGCCCTCGCTAAGTCCTTCTGCCGAGCTAATGTGTTTTATAACACCTGTTTTTCTGTTGATCACACTCACACCCCTATTACCGCTGTATCTAATCCAAAGCTGTTCCTGTTTATCTATAATAATTTGATTAATCCAGGAAGCCAAAAGCCCTTGGGGAAGGGAATAAGTTTCGCAATACTCACCATCAAAGCGGTTTAGACCGTCATCAGTTGCAATCCAAATAATGCCGTTTTTATCTTGTTTAAAGTCGCTATAAACGGAGCCGGATAAACCCTGGTCCAATCCAAATTTCAACAGGCTTTCCGATGCCCCATCATTTAGGCGCGGAATGCCGGATTTTGTCCGCATTGGTTGACCAAGGACATTGATTTTAAATTTCAATTCTTGAGAAGGCATAGTTTCAAGGTTAAAAGCCTCATCAGGGAAACTTTTCAGGTCAAATGCGGTTTCCACCATCGGTTGGCTCATAGGAATGGGATTCCCCAGATTAATTGGTTTGGAAGGAATTTTATCCAGATCAAATTTTTCGGATTTAGCAGGTTCAACACTATCCTGATCAACAGTAATCCATTCAAATTTTTGAAGTTCGCTAAAGCTTAGCTTTTCTGTAGTTGGTGTGGTAAATTCCGATTCCTGCAGTGGAAAGGGAACATTACGTGGAGAAGTATTACAGGCACTTAAGGCCAATAAAATTATAAAACACAAAAAAGAATTAACGGAGTTCTGATACTTTTTCATAATGGTAAAATAATTTTAAATTCGGTAGTTTCACCTTCCTTTGTCACCACTTTTAATTCTCCTCCATGGGCTTTTACAATATCATAACTTAAACTCAGCCCCAATCCTGTTCCCTGCCCGGTGGGTTTGGTAGTAAAAAAAGGTTGAAATATTTTCTCCAAAACTTGTTTCGGAATGCCATTACCGTTGTCTTTTACTTTTATATAAATACTGGAGCCATCTTTGATGGTGCTCACAGAAACCATGGGTTTATACCCATCAATTTTCTTATTAGCCTTTTCATTCACAGCATAAAAGGCATTGGTGATTAAATTGAGAACCACGCGGCCAATATCTTGGGGTACGACTTCAATTTTTGTAGAGGTATCGTCGAAACTAGTTTCCACAGTGGCGTTAAACGATTTGTCCTTGGCACGTAAGCCGTGATACGCTAACCTCAAATATTCATCGACTAAAATATTGATATCGATTGTTTCTTTTTTGCCACTACTGGTACGACTATGCTGCAACATTCCTTTTACAATGCCATCGGCTCGTTTACCGTGATGGGTGATTTTTTCTAAATTCTGAATGACATCGTTTGCAATTTCCTTTACATCTTCTAAATTACCATTGTCCAATTCCTCTTTCATTTCGTCCAATAGCTCTTTGCTTACTTCCGAAAAATTATTGACAAAGTTCAATGGATTCTGTATTTCATGGGCAATTCCGGCAGTTAGTTCTCCCAAGGAAGCCATTTTTTCAGACTGAATTAGCTGCGTTTGGGTCGCCTTGAGCTCTTCTAATGATTTGTTAAGTGCATCATTGGCTTCCTCTATGGATTTCCTCTTTTGTTCCAGTTCATCTATGGTTTCCTCCAATAAAATTCCTGTGGTACGCTTTACTTTCTCGGTGCGTTCCAGTTTAAATTCGGAGATCGCAAGATCGTTTTCGGCGCTCTTAACAGACTTAAGCAAATCTGTTTTCTCTACTTCTGTAAGGGAATTTGATTGCTGAATAAAATCGAATATCTTTTGAAGGTGTTGGTTCATATTTTTTTGCTCATTACAGGGGATTTATTTTTCTTTTAAAGCAACGATACAACAGGTATTGTTATGAAACTCATGCTTTCCGGTTTTAGATTTTCCGAATTCGCCATAGGTAAAAAAACCGACCATGGGCGCATCCCAAACTTTTTTTACCTGTTCAATTTCTTCCTGTATTAATATTCCAAAAGACAAATGTCTGCTCACGCAGGAGAACATTATCAAGGCGTCTGCCTCCGCTTGTTTTTCGGTTTTGATATCCTGGCATTCCTTCACTACTATTTCAATAGCATCAAAATCGGGGGGAAGTGAAAATTTAATTTTGGAACCCTGAGGCACGTTCCCTGCGCAAATAAGCGAACGGTCTTCCCGATTTGCAAGCATTGCGGTGCGCATAACCGGCGCCACATTTTCACGTTCCATCTGCAACGGATAGTACGCTCCAATTTGTGTGACAATTTCTTTTCCCGAATCAAAATCATACTCCACTCCAAGATACTTGATAATCATATCCAAAGCAGGTTTATCATCAATTGTATAAACCACGTTACCCACACTTTTGGTAATGGTTTTCGTTGTGCCAATGGCTTTCCAGCCACAGGTGGCAATTCCATTTAATTCAATTTTATCTTCGTCAATTATAAGTCCTAATAGACCTTTGGCGCTACTTTTTCCGTAGGTAAAGGCCACCGGACCATCCAAAGACAGGTCGTCACCGGCCATTCCGCCAAATATTGTTGCTTCGCTGCCACAGCCTTCAGTAATACCTTCAATAATATTTTCGCCCTCATTACTCAACCAGCCGGATACGATGATAAAGGCGGGTCTTGAAAAGGCCTTTTTTCCTTCAATCCCCAATTGTTTTGCATTTTCCAGGGTGGTCATGTCGCCTGTCTCCAAGAAAACTAATTTGAAATATTCTTGGTGTATATCCAATAGCATTACCGTAACGCTTCCTTCTTCAACATCACCATCAATAAATTCCCCCGATGTAGTCGCCCCGAACACGGCAATTCCTTCCTTATCGAAAATTTCGCAAATGGCATCTATATCCTGCTTAATGGAAAGGAAGACAATAGCCAAAGTAGGTTTAAAACCGCTTTTCATGTTTTCCTGAAAGGCAATTGCAATTTCCTCGGTTGATTTTCCCTTAAATGTTCTTGCAATCATATGCTTTAGCTAATTTTAGTACTATTATTCTACAGTGCCAATCATCACTGTTACTCCACCGGTTGCGAAATTAGACAGATCGTTTACTGTCGCTTGCCCTTCGGCAGACGCCATTGTTTCCTGCATTTGTTCGAGGGATGTGAAATACAATTCGGCTATTCGATAATATGCTGCCTTTTGTCCGTCGGGCGTACCCAGTACCTTGGTTAATTCTATTCTTGCCATACCCTCCATAGTGTCGACTAGTGGCATATGTTTTTCGCGATAGTATTTCTCGAAGGCTGTTGCATCTACCGGGTGACCATAGAGTACTGTTAGTTTTAACATAGTTTATATTTTAATTAGTTACTTTTCTTTTAAAGCCACCCAGCTCACAGTGGTGCCATGAAATTCAGATGAACCATTATCTAGTTTGCCGAATTCTCCAAGAGAGAAAAAGCCTATCATGGGCTTATTCCACGTAGATGCCAGTCCTTCTATTTCTGTTGAAACCATCGGGCCAAACGAACCTAATCTTCCTACACAAGAAAATGTTAGGAGCGCATCTACATCAGGCATCTCTTTCTCTTTTATCTTTTTGGTGCTGTCTATTACTTTATCGATCACATCAAAATCCGGCGGCAGGGAAAAGCGAAATTTTTCTCCCTCATTTACAGTTCCACTAACCATTACTGATTTATCTGTTGTGTTCCAAAGCAATAGGGGGCGCATTAAAAAACTTCCCGGTTCTCGTTCAAACTGCAATGGATAACCAAGATCAGAAGGAAGCAGGCCGGTTGCGTGGTTTCTGTTAGTTAGGATGTCTTCACCTAAAAATTTTTGGATCAGGTCTACCGCCGGTTCACCATCAATTGTAAAAATCCACGGTCCGTCGCTTTTTGTAATTTTTTTCTCTGTGCCTACGGGTTTCCAACCTGAAACGGCAAGTCCACTCATTTTTACTTTATCCTGATCAATGATGAGTGCAATAATGCCCCTAGTACTGGATACGGCATTGGTAAATACAACACCTGAAAAATCGGCAGGGTTACCTGCTGCACCTCCCATAACAGCAACATCTTTTCCTGCAATTTCAACAAACCCGTCAATCAATTCTTCTCCCGATAAAATAGTATCAATTGTTGAAATAATGAAGCCAGGATTTTTGAATGTTGCCAAACCTGATTTGGCAACAGATTTAGCCGCCTCAACGGGAGGAAGCTCCTTGTACTCTTTCAATACGATGCTAAAATGTTTCGGCTTCATATCCAATAGTAAAACAACAATACTACCCTCATAATCTAATCCATCTTCCGTAAATTTTTGAGCCGTACTAGCACCGAAAACTATAATTCCTTCTGTGCTCATAATACGGGTAATCGCTTCTATATCTTCTACATTAGAAATGAACACAATGGCAAGGGTTGGTTTATAACCATCGGCCATGCATTTTACCAATGCAGTTTTAATTTCTTCGGATGCTTTTCCTATGATTGATTTTGCCTTCACGATTATTTTTCCTTTAATGCCACACAACAGGTTGTGAGGTTATGCATTTCTAAATTTCCCCCGGTAGCCCGTCCCAATTCTCCATTGCTAAACATGCCTGCCATAGGTACATTCCAAACATTTTTTACACCTTCCAGCTCCTGACTCATTAGAGGCCCCAATGATAGAATTCTGCCTGCACAACTGAAAACAACGAGTGCATCTGCTTCGGGCATTTCGGTTGCTTTTAGATTTTCTACTCCCTTTACTACTTTTTCCATTACGTCAAAATCGGGTGGTAAGGAGAAACGCACTTTTGAACCCTGCGGCACTGAACCACTACTATAATAAGAACGATCTGTCCAGTCTATTTTAAGGCCTGGCCTCATAACAGGGTCTCCTTTTTCCCGCTGTAATTGCAGCGGGAAATTGGCTGCGATTTCAAGGGCCAGATTAGTATTTTCCGGGGTAATATTTTCCAGTCCGCCGTATTTGGCAGTAATATCCAATACAGGAATATCATCTACTGTGTACACATGATTGCCTTCACTTTTTGTTACCGTTTTTACTGTTCCAACCGCTTTCCATCCACAGGTGGCAATACCTTTTATTTCCACTTTTGTTTCATCCAGTGCAATGCAAACCATAGCATTGCCGCTATCTTTACCATTTGTAAAAACGAAGGTGGAGGTAAAAGCATAATCATCGCCTGCTGCCCCTCCATAAGCATTAACTTCTTTACCGGCAATGTCCTCAATGCCGCGAAGTATTTCTTCTCCATCGGCTGCCATATGACTGGCGCCGATTAAAAAAGCAGGTGTTGTAAATTTTGCCTTTGCTTTTTGAGCAATGCCGCTTGACACTTCTCTGTAATTTTTTTCGGGATATTCTTCAAAATATATTTGAAAATGATCCTTATTCATGTCAAGTAAAAGAATTGCTGCTGAACCTTTTTGAGTTTCTTCATCAATGAACTCTCCATTAGTGGTGCAGCCAAAAATGGCTATACCGGCTTCATCAAGCAAATTGCTGATAGCCGTTCTGTCCTGAGCTTTTGAAATAAAGCAGATACCTAATGTTGGATTAAAACCGTCAGCCATGCTTTGCGTTAACGCAGCTTTTACTTCTGCTGTAGATTTTCCTTTAATTGATTTTGCTTTCATTGCAACTGTTTGTGTGTTATCGAGTTAGGCTTTATTGCCCAGCAAGAAGTTATTGAAATAGGGCACTATTTTATTAAACAAATGGAATTAGTACAATACGTTATCCAGGATTCTGGCAATGTTGCGCTCCTTGCTTCCCAATTCTTTGTCTGCATGGAATAGCTCCCACACCTCTTTCTTGAGTTGACCCAGTTCCATGTTCGAGTATTCGTGTTGTTCCAACGCATGCTGAATTTTTTCCAGACAGTCATCCTCCTCATCTTCACAAAACTCCTCGTACAGTCTGTTGAATGTTTCTGAGTCGATTTTGGATTTTATAAGATTGAGCTCTTCCTCGGTTTCATGAGAATCTGCCCTTGCACAGAGTAACAGCACGTAAATTTTTAATTCATCTTTAGACCAATGGTTGGGTTGTTTTTTCATTGTGTTACTATTTAATTAGTTTTAGAGTCAAAAGGTCCTCCGTTTTGGTGTTCTCGTTGAGATGGTTACTTCGCAGGGCAATAAAAATCCAGACTAAAACCGGAACATTTTCAGTAGTAGGATATCGAAAATATTTACTGAAAGTACTCGCCATGGCCCAATAGCTATCAGGCCGAATATCGTATGGAAAGCGTTCGCACGGATATTCAGACAATAGCCGAAGCCTTAATGTCCTGAAGAATGAAATCATGAGAGGTTAGTTAGTTATTTCTAAATATATGAAATTTAGATAACTAAAGGCTACGTACTACTACGTATTTAAAAGAAGCAGAGAAACTTACAAATATTCTGAAACGAATTTTTTGGAATAATTTTTTATTTCATTTCTGGTTTTTTCAAAAGCAGTGTGAATTTCTGCTTCAGTACCCTTAATCTTAGAAGGATCCGAAAAATTTTGATGTAGTCTCAGCGCATTGGGAGCCGGAATAAAAGGACAGTTTTCCTGTGCATGATCGCAGACTGTAATTATGTAATCCCATGATATTCCGGGATATTCCTCAACATGATTTGAAGTGTGTTGTGTAATATCTATTCCGTCTTCCGCCATAATCGCTACAGCACCCGGGTTGAGTCCGTGCGTTTCTATCCCGGCGCTGTAAATGTTGGCCTTGTTTTTGGCGAAATGCTTTAAGTAACCTTCTGCCATCTGACTTCTACAGCTGTTGCCGGTGCACAATACGAGGATGTTTTTCATATAATTTACTTTTTTACTTCTTCTTTCCATGAGTACATTATCGTGCCAGATCCCGTCACGTTGTGCAATTTTTTCGCGAACACCCACAATTCTGAAACCATATTGTTCATGTAGTATGATACTCACTTCATTCTGAGCAAAAATTCCGGCCTGTAAGGTCCAAAAGCCTTCCTTTTCACTTTCCGAAATCAAATGGCCAAGGAGTTTTTTACCGATTCCTTTTCCTTGATACGCTTTTGATACATAGATAGTATTTTCAGCAACTCCCTTATAAACTTCTCGTTTCGAAACCGGGCTTAAGGCACACCAAGCTACGATCACATTGTCTACAATTGCAACATATCGGCATGTCGGTAAAAATTTATCATTCCATTGTTGCCAAGATGGAGTTTTAGTTTCAAAAGAGGCAATACCCGTTTTGAGTCCTTCCGAATAGATTTTGGTGACCGATGGGTAATGCTTTTTCTCTAAATGAATTATCTCCATAAAGTTAAATTTCCCCTCCCTTTGGGAGGGGCTAGGGGTGGGTTTAACAACAACCGCCACCCGGGGCGCAACATGCTACTTCTTCAGTCTTTTCAACAGTTTCAGGAACACCACAAGCTTCTTTAGCCTTGCAATCGGTTTTCTCGACAGCTAATTTAAAAAGTAATTGATTGTTTTTTATTTCGTAATCGTTAACAAAAAGTTGTGCAGTGTGAAATAAGGAATTTCCATATTCAAATTTCACTTCGGAAGTCATGTCAAACGGCTTTATACTCCCTACTTTTTTAAGAATGCCCAAGGCTTTGTAGGTGCTCATAAATTCGGTTTTGTCCTTTTCTGAAGGACTTTCCCATAGTTGAACAATGGTTTCCTTCCACGAGTCGGTTCGGGCACCGCAATCCACAGAATCCACGGCGATGTGTTTCACTTCGGTGATATGATAATTTGCGCCAACCAGTTGATTGGGGGCATATTCAAACAATAAGGCCTTATCCTTATGAGTTTCTAATACTTGCAATAATTCTTGTGTTTTCATGAGTGTAACATGTTTGTTTAGCAACATTTTTGTTCGGCCGTTTCAAAGAAATCGTGAAACAGCTCTTTTAATTTCGACAAGCGGTCTTTGTTAATAGTATAATACTGACTTTTCCCTTCAAAATGACTTTTCAGCAGGCCGGAGTTTTTAATTACCTGTAAATGCTGTGAAGTGGTAGGCTGCGACAAACGAATAGTCGTTGCTATATCCTTACACAAGCATCCTTCACAATCCCCAATGTAATTCAGGATTGAAATCCGAGCAGGATGTGAGAGTACTTTTGCCAAATCGGCCAACTGATTTACACCAACCGAATGAATATGTCTTTTAGAAACGCCCATAGTATAATTATTATATTGCAATATTACGATGAAAGATTGAAGTAAAAAAGCCTTTGAAGGTTTTTTTCAAAGGCTTTTCACTTTTTAGAACCAAGGTTTCTTACCAACCTGATAGGTTTGGTAGAACTCTTCGTCGCTTTTGGTTAGATAGATAATACCTTCTATAAGTCCAACAATACCGGCTGCCATATAGAGGAAAATTCCGAAAAACAAACATGACGTAGCAATTCCCACCACAGTCAATGCTACCAGAATAATTCCTTCTTTGTTATAGCCTAATATAAATTTATGAACCCCAAAGGCCCCTAATACAATGCCAAGAATACCCGCAAGCATCTTTTTGTTCTCGCCGGTACTTTTAGTGGCCTCATTCCAGCCTTCCTTGAATTCGTTGGCGGTGCTTTTCGCTTCTTCGCCAGCAGTCCCTGCAGCATCATCCTTTCGGTCTTTGGTGCTGTCGTATCCTTCGTTGTTGTTTTCTTCCATGAGTTTGATGGTATTTAGTTGAATGTTAAATGTATAAAAAATATTTCAAGTGCATATCCCTGAATTCCTATAATTTAGACATTTCAACCTAAGACATTACTGAAATGCGCTATCAATCGGTTCCCAAAGTTCAATTTTGTTACCGTCATTGTCCATAATCCAACCAAACTTTCCGTAATCGTAAGTCTGCATTTCCCCAATAATATTTACACCTTCTTCTTTCAGAACTTTTAGTAATTCCTCCAAATTTTCGACCCTGTAATTAAACATAAAATCTTTTTTAGAAGGGTCATAATATTTGGTGTCTCTGGCAAACGGACTCCATTGTGTAGAGCATTTATTGCCCTGCTCATCCTTCCACCAAAAGGTACATCCCCAATCATCGGTATTAAACCCCAGATGCTCTTTATACCAATCCTTGGTTGCCTTTGGATCCCTAGTCTTAAAGAATAATCCGCCTATTCCTGTTACTCGTTTTTTCATACTTGAAAGTTTAAGAGAATGTTTTAAAGTTTAAAATTATCTTGTCGGCAATCACCTGCGCCAACTTTTCTTTGCTCTCAATTGTCCAGCCGGCTATATGCGGACTCAAAATTACATTGTCAAATGTAAGTAGCTCTTTTAAGGCATGTGGAAGCTCTTCGGAATCGAAAAGCGATTCGAACGAAGTTTTTTCATATTCAAGAACATCCAATCCGGCACCCAAAATCTTTCCATTTCGTAACGCCGAAACCAAATCGGCTGTAACTACACTTCTCCCTCTGGCGGTATTTAACAGCCAAAACGGTTTTGCAAATCTTTCTATAAAAGTACTATTTACCATTTTATCGGTACGGACTGTCAAAGGTGTGTGCAAACTAAGAACATCGGCTTCCTGCTGCAATTGTTCGAGAGAAACCAGTGTTGCCGAGCTATCACCAACCAAAGGAAGCAGGTCATAACAGATTACCCTACATTGAAATCCCCTAAGTTTTTTTGCAAAGGCTTTGCCCATGTTTCCATAGCCGATAATTCCAACGGTTTTGCCGTCCAGTTCTATACCGCGATTGGATTCTCTATTCCATTGCCCTTGGCGAATTTCGCGATCTGCCGTATTTAGTTTATTGAATAACGAAAGCAGCATGCCCAAGGCGTGTTCCCCCACTGCATTTCGGTTGCCTTCCGGCGCCGAAATAAGCTGTATTCCCTTCGCATGTGCATAGTCATTGTCTATGCTTTCCAAGCCGGCACCAACGCGGGCGATAAACTTTAAATTGGTAGCCGCTTCCAAAAAAGCAGCGTCTATCTTAAATCTGCTTCTAATAACAATTCCTTCGTATTGATAAATAATTCGTTTTATTTCGACTTCGGAAGAGGTGTAATCTTCAACATTTACAAACCCGGCGGTCTTTAGCTTTTCCAGCAGCAAAGGATGATTGGTATCGAGGTGAAGAATCTTCAAGGCTTATATTTTAGGATAATGGGTTTGTGTTTTTGCATCCTGAACGTTTCCGGTATGTTTTGTTGATAGCTTTTCGAATAAAAGCAGGTGAACTTCCTCTCCGTTTCGCGTTTTGGGGCAATGCTCCACACCTTTGGGGACGACAATAATTTCTCCGGCTTTTACAACTTGTATCTTATCTCTAAAATGCATCTCCAAAGTTCCTTTCTGAACAAAAAACAATTCATCTCCCTCCTCGTGGGTATGCCATACAAATTCGTCCTTAATTTTAGCCAAAAGCACCTGCATGTCGTCTACTAAAGCTATTTGATGCGGATGCCAATGTTTGCTGAAGGAAGTAAATTTTTGTTGAAGATTTATCGTTTTCACTACCGGGTTGGTTTAGAGAAACAAGGTAGTAATTTCTTCGGGGATTTTTGTGGGTCGATTTGTTTTTTGGTCCAGTAGACACCAAAGGGTACTCGCCTCTACAAGAAGTTTCTGATCTTTTATTCTGAAAATTTTAAAATTCCGCTCGCTTCGCACTCCTTCCGAGCTAGTAACCCAAGTTTCAATCTGAAGCTTTTCATCTTCAAAAGCAGCCGCCTTGTATTCAATATGATGGCGCAACACATACCAAACAAAATTCTTCTGCATTTCAAGTGAAGCTTTTGACTTCCAATGCGCTTCGGCAGCATGTATACACCATTCCAGATAGGTGAGGTTGTTTACGTGTTTACGTTCGTCAATGGCTTCATTCGGAACAATAAATTGATAGGAGAACACTTCAGATTTCAAAATCCTAAAATTAACTTAGCGATAAGGAAATAGGTAAGAATGCCAAAAACATCGTTACTGGTGGTGATAAACGGACCTGTAGCAACAGCAGGATCAATTCCTTTTTTGTCCAGAAGAATTGGAATAAAAGTGCCGATAAGCGCTGCTAAAATAATTACCGCTATCAATGCGATGCAAATACTAATCGATTCAGTAATGGTGGTTCCAAAGGCAAAATGACTGATAAAAATCACCACAATTGCAATAGAAACTCCATTGATAAGTGCCAAAACAGCCTCTTTTAAGAGCCTTCGCACAATATTCCCCTTTAAAGTATCATTGGCCAGACCTTGTACAACAATGGCGCTGGATTGTACACCCACGTTTCCTGCAGTTGCTTGAATTAGGGGGACAAAAAGCAACAAATTAGGGTAGGTAAGAAAAATGGCTTCAAATCCCGAAATGATACTTGCAGCTCCCAGACCGCCCAACATCCCGATCATTAACCACGGAAGTCTCGCCTTGGTAAGTTTCCAGACACTATCATCGGCTTCGACATCTTGTGTAATACCCGCTGCCAATTGGTAATCTTTTTCGGCTTCGTCTTTTATAAAATCTACGATGTCATCGATGGTAATTCGTCCTACCAGAATCCCTTCGTCATCGACCACGGGAATGGCCTCCAGATCGTATTTTTGCATGATCCGCGCGACATCTTCATTTTCTGTATGAACAGAAACATAATCTACTTTCGGGATATATATCTCACTTATTTTGGACTTTTCGGAAGCAGTTAAAAGGTCTTTTAAGGAGAGCCGCCCTTTTAATTTCCCGGCCTTATCGGTTACATAAATGGAATGTACCCGAGTTACATTTTCGGCTTGCCTGCGCATTTCCCGCACACAACCCGCAACAGTCCAGGTCTCTTTTACCTGCACCAATTCCTTGGCCATTAAACCCCCGGCAGTGTCTTCATCGTACTTTAAAAGCTCAACAATATCTGCTTTGTGCTCTTCATCCTTTATTTTACCGATTACCTTTCTCTGTATATCTTCATCCAGTTCGGCAATAATATCGGCAGCATCATCGGTATCGAGTTCTTCCAGCTCCTTGGCTATTTCTTTGGGAGATAATCGGTCGAGAATTTTTTCACGAATATCATCGTCCAGCTCCATGAGCGCTTCCGAAGTCAATTCACTCTCCAGTAATTTAATAAGATAGGTGGCCTCGTCGCTGTCTAGCTCTTCGAGTATTTCTGCAATATCGGCAAAGTGAAATTCATGCAATAACTCACGTAGGGCATCATTCTCCTCATGAGCAATGAGATGCTCAATATTCGAGATAAAATCAGCTGTGAGTTGAAATTGCATCGTCCTCCAGTTTTTTTGTGAGAGTAATAAATTGCGCTACAGAAAGTTGTTCCGGGCGTAGGCCAAAGATAGTATCTTCTTTTAATTTATCTGAAATATTGAAGGATTTTAAACTGTTCCGAAGGGTTTTACGGCGTTGCTGAAAGGCAGTTTTCACAACCTTAAACAACATCTTCTCGTCACAGGCCAAACTATTGTTTTCTTTTCTTCTAAGCCGAAGCACACCACTTTCTACCTTTGGCGGGGGATCAAATACCGAAGGAGGTACCGTAAACAGGTATTCGGCATCGTAAAAAGCCTGTGTAAGCACCGAAAGGATTCCGTACACCTTGCTTCCTTCCGAAGAACAGATGCGCAGTGCTACTTCCTTCTGAAACATCCCTGTAAACTCAGGAATTCGATCACGCCATTCCAGTGTTTTAAAGACTATCTGCGTAGAAATATTGTATGGAAAATTGCCTGTAATGCCAAATTCATCTTCTTCAAACAAAGTTGAAAGAGCAAATTTTAAAAAGTCGGCTTCCAGAATTTTTAAATTGTGATGCGGAAAATTTTCTGCGAGATATTTTATGGACTCTCTATCCAGATCCATCGCAGCCAGATTAATGTCCTTTTCCACAAGGTATTTGGTTAGCACACCCATTCCGGGACCAATTTCCAATACATTTTTGTAGCCTCTCAGCGTGAGGGTATCACTAATTTTTTGAGCAATCCCTTCATCTTTCAAAAAATGCTGACCTAAATGCTTTTTAGCACGCACCGATCCATCCTCTTTTCGGGGAGTGCTTTTTCTACTATTTGAAGATTTTTCTTTCAAAATATGTGTTGAGGGTTCGTCCGATTTCAAAATTTTATGCGTCGTTTCGGAATACAATTTTCAAGTGCTAAAACTTCGATAAGAATAGCAAATATAGGGTAAAAACCTCAGGTCAAAGATCCTTTACCCGGCATTGTTTCGTAAATTTCATGGCTTGGGTATACTAATTCAAGTATTGCAGGGTTACTCATTGAAAGGAATTTCTCAAACCAAATTCTTTTTTAAAATTAGTTCGCTTAAACAAACCTAAATCTATCCCTACATGAATGACTTATTTGTAAGCAGAATTTCTGCTTTGGCATTAATTTGTCTTTGCTTTTCCTGTTTCCCCGACAGTGAAATTTCACCCGCACAATCAAATAACACAATTGACCTCAGTCTGGCACAACAAACCGACTGGCAGATGGCGAATCAAGTACTCAACTTGATAAATGATTACAGAACATCACATGAGTTGACTCCCATTGAAAGCGATCCCGAGCTCGCTTCAGCCCACGCAGTCTCTCATAGTCTGTACATGATAGAGATGGATGCAATTAATCACGATCATTTTCAGCAACGGTCATCGGCACTCATGGAACAGGGAGCCGAAATGGTTGGCGAGAACGTCGCGAATGGCTATACTTCGGCTGAAGCGGTGGTGGAAGCCTGGATAAACAGTTCGGAACATCGCGCCATTTTTGAAGGCGCTTATACTCATACCGGCTTTGGGATTGTTAAGAATGCATCCGGCAAGTATTTTTATACCCTTCTGTTTTACAAGCAATAAAATTTGTTTGTAATTACTGTTCGCAGATCACTTGCAATTCGGTTCTAAAGGCCACAAACTTTCCTTCAAACGGTTTGCTTTGAGCTCGAAGTTTTTGGGCATCTTCAGCGTAATAGCGTTGGAGTGTTTCTTTGCTATCGGTACGATATTGAATAGAATAGGTAATTCCGCCCATCTCTTCTTCAACCACAACTCTTGTCATAAGTGCCTTACTGAATTTTCCGGTATCGAGCATGGCCGGGATATGTTCTGTTTTCATCCACTCCAGCCAGGCATCGTGGATCGCATTTTCGACGTTTATGGTGACGTTGTAGATATACATTGAATACTTTTATATGTCCTAAAAAATTAGTTTATAGCATCTCCGCGCAGCGTTCGGTATTTTTTACGGGCTTCCACAAAGTAGATGCTGTCTGAAAAATTGAAAATAATCTGTTCGTAATACTCCTTTGCTTTTTCGGGATTCTGAAGCTGAGTCTCGTATAATTTCGCCAAACGATAGTAGGCATCGTCCGCCAGAATATCTTCCCTGTAGAATTCAATAAGTTTCAAATAATTTGTTTCGGCCTTGGTAAACTGTTCGGTTTTTTCATACAATTCGCCCTGCTTCAGCAGCGCTTCATCTTCAATCTTTTCGCCCTTGTGATTGGTAATAATTTCGTCCAAAGCGGCGATGGCTTCCTTATTTTTATTCTGAAAAGCCATCAAATCGGCTTTTGCGTATTTTTTAATTGCGGTTTGGGTGGAATCTTCCAACGAATTGTCCCGAATCATCAAACTCAACTGCATGGCATCGTTGGCAATGAGTTGGGACGCCGATTTTTTAAGCACATCCAATTGAACCTGTGCCCATTCAAAATCTCCTTTAAAATAACTGGTACGCGCGACCTTGAATCGGGCCTCCTGCGCCAAGACATCGCTTTGTATTTTTTTCTGAATCTGTGAGTAATAGATCAATGCCAAATTGAATTTTTCATCGAACACTAAAATATCGGCCAACTCCATTTTTACCCTTGCTTCCTGATATTGGGTTAGATTTTCCTTTATTAATTCCTTTAAATTTGAAATGGCTTCTTCTACTTTCCCGCTCTGAAATGCTAAAAAATGATTGTAGTCTATTTGAAGCAAATAGGTGCGGGACGCTCTGCCGAATTCATTAAATAAACTTTCAAATTCTTGTTCAATTTTTGGATAGTCTTTGGGCATTGCCGTCGCTAAGGCGATTTTCATTAAAAACTGATGCCCTTGTAATTTTGCTTCCGGGGTGGCCGAATTTTCTACAACAAATTGGAGAATCTCTTTTGCATTTTCATAGTCTTTTTCGGCTATGGCAATAATTCCAACGTCTATGATTCCGCCCAAATCACTTTCTGCCGCTCGTTTATAGATTGCTTTTTCCTGGGTAAACGCCTTTTTAAATTCCTTTTGTTGTACAAACAACCAGCTTAGCATTTGGTTGTAAAGTATATCCTGGTTTTGTTGCGACTTTTGTAAAAGGATCTTTCGCAATATACTATTGGCTTCGTTCGTGGGGTCTTCGGTAATATAAAGACTAAAATTTTGCTGCGCAGCTCCTTTGTAACCTACATTGCTTTGCATCAAGTCTATATACTTTTCGAACATTTTTTCCAAATTCCCCTGCTCTCCGTAAATTCGTGCCAGATGTAGGTTAAAGTCCTTTTGAGAGTCCGTCTCCATAGCCTTTTCAAAAATAATTACGGCCTGGTCTAAGAGACTGTAACGCATAAAGACATCACCAACTGCATAGGCGTAATTGGGATTGACTTCTGCAAATTGTATGGCTTTGTTATAATAGACATTGGCCTGCGTTTCGTTGTTTTGAAGCGCATAGTTATAACCCAATTCCACATAGTACTGCGGATTGATTCGACGACCTTCCACTTTTTCGAGCAAGAGGTTTTCGGCTTCAGTAAACTGTTCCATTTGCTGATGCGTCTGCACCACCATTAAAAAATAATCGGAACGCCCGGGATTTTGATCCAACAATTTGTTGAAAATCACCAATGCCTTTTCGTATTCACCCTGGTCAAAGTAATTTTTTGCCAACAATTCGCTTTGGGCAACAACTATAGAGGTGAAGAGAAAGAAGGCCACTATGGATAAAAAACTACGCATACGGTAAATATAACGATTTGATTTCTGAAACTATATCAAAAATAAAGCCGTTGTTGCTGTTAAGGGCTAATCGATCGTATCGAAGCCGCAATAGGGAACCAGCACTTCCGGAATTTTAATTCCCGTTGGAGTTTGATAGTTTTCCAGAATACCTGCCAAAACACGCGGGAGTGCAAGAGCACTACCGTTTAACGTATGTACCAGATTGTTTTTTCCTTCCTTGTCTTTAAATCGAAGTTTCAATCTGTTTGCCTGAAATGTTTCAAAATTAGACACCGAAGAAATCTCTAACCACCGATCCTGTGCGGTAGAAAACACTTCAAAATCGTAAGTTAATGCTGAAGTAAAACCTAAGTCTCCTCCACACAAACGCAAAATTCGATACGGGAGTTTTAAATCGCGTAAAATCCCCTTAACATGCTCTACCATGCCGTCAAGTGCAGCATAGCTGCTGTCCGGATGCTCAATACGTACAATTTCCACCTTGTCAAATTGGTGCAATCTGTTCAATCCGCGAACGTGTGCTCCGTAACTACCGGCCTCTCTTCTAAAGCAAGGAGTATATCCGGTACACATAATAGGAAGTTCGGTATGTGCCAACAAATCTCCACGGAATAAATTGGTAACGGGAACTTCGGCTGTTGGAATTAAATATAAATCGTCAACCCCCACATGATACATCTGCCCTTCTTTGTCTGGTAATTGTCCTGTTCCAAAGCCTGAAGCTTCATTTACCAAATGCGGCACCTGATATTCTGTGTAACCGGCTGCTGTGTTTTTATCGAGGAAATAGGCAATTAGTGCACGTTGTAAGCGGGCTCCTTTTCCTTTATAAACCGGAAAACCGGCTCCGGTAATTTTTACTCCCAATTCGAAATCGATTAAGTCGTATTTCTTGGCTAGTTCCCAATGAGGCAGGGCTTCGGTATCTAAAACAGGAATTTCACCTTCTATAAATACTTCTTCATTGTCATTCTCATCGGTTCCTGCAGGAACCAGCGTATTGGGTATATTAGGAATGGTATACAGCAGTTGTTGCAATTTTTCGGAAGCGGTGTTTAATTGGTCACCAAGTACTTTTGAAGTCTCCTTTAATTGACCCGTTTTTTCCTTTAGTAAATTTGCCTTTTGTGTTTCTCCGCTCTGAAACAATTTTCCAATCTCCTTTGAAAAAGTATTGGATTGCGCAAGGGTTTCGTCCAATTGCAATTGGGTAGTTCTACGGTCTTCATCGGCTTGGAGCACTTGCTCGAATACCTCGCTAGCGTCAATACCTCTTTTGGCAAGGGCGGTAATATAGTGTGCTTTGTTGTCTCGTATCTCTTGTACCTGTAACATGGCGGATTGCTTTTAAGGCTGCAAATTTACGGAAATTGAGAATTTTACGAGTGTTTTAGTTTTGTTCTTTTTTCCATCGCCGAAAAAAGAATTGAACAATGCCATAAATTGAATTTATTAAGGCAATGGATTCACTTTATGATAATCGGGTGGGGAAGCTAAAATCCAATCGTGGTGCTTAAAATGATGCCATTTTTCGGAAGCCAGATCTACGCTTTTGTCAATAAGCGGGAAGTACTCTCCGCCGTTTACCTGGACTCTGGCGTCCATAAATACGGCCACATCTTTACCCACTTCTGCTTCCGAAGCTTTAATTCGTTGCGCCATTTGCCATAGCAAATCGGGTTTTGTTTTAACAGAACGACTCTGTTTTTCTCCAACCAACTTGGTGTAATCATAGCGCAAGCGCTCACCGGTTTTTTTGTCTTCTACCCACACCGTTAAACTGCCGTGTTTGGAACGAAGCATCATACGCCAGCTAAGACGATGACCTTCTTCGGTCCATAGGACATCATCTTTAAAAAACCAATGCCTAAGTGGAAGTGCAATTTGAATGACAAAATAGATTGAAAAAACAGTAATTAAGGTATTGCGATACTTCGGAAGGATTGTCTCACCGGCTGTGTACAGTTGCTTTTTCGGTAAAAAACGCTTCTGAAGTAATTCCGGAGAAAAGAAAAATAATGCAAACGCAATCGACATATATGGGAAGATGCCAATTTGAAACACAACCGAATTAAACAAATGAAAAAATATTGAAATACAAAAGCCCAGAAGACGGGTACGCTTCCAAAGAAGCAACGGAATGATGAGCAAATCGAAAAGAATCCCTACATAAGCAATACACCAGTGTACCCAATGTAGCTGTAAAAATCCGCCAATGAGCCAGTAGTCACTTTTTCCGCTCATAAACAAGGCCGGTACCGTTAGATTCAACCAATCGGGATACCATTTAGCGACGGAAGCATAGGTGTATACTATCCAAACCTGAAGAATAAGAATCAACAATACCCATCGCGGCATAGAAGGGGATTTTATTTTCGGATTTATTTTAGCATCCAAAGAAAACCAACGATGTGCCGGGAGTATTGCCATAATCCAGCACAACAACATCAATAAATAATAGTGGTTGTTATAGGAAGTTTTTTGCATTAAATACACTCCCGACCATAAAATCGCATACCCAATCATGCTGAGCCTGTATTTGTAGCCCAGAAGTACACATACTCCACAGATTCCCATAAGGATAAAATAGAAATACATGCCGTTTCCCGGCAGTGGTTGCAGAAAATCCAACCCTATAAAATTAAAGGTGAAATCGGGTTCTACAAAGGCGCGTCGCACCCAGCCGGTCGCAATGGCACCAAACGCTTCCACTGCAATAAGAAAACCAAAAGCGATTCTGAAAAGAACAAGTCCGCTATTGTCAATATGGGTAAAAAGCCACTTATTCATTGAGATTTAAAAAATCACGGGCAAAGGCTTCGTCTTTGGTAATTGCCTCCTTTAGGGATTTCACGTCTTTAAAGGTTTCTTCGTCACGGATATGAGTTAGAAACTCGATGGTAAGATTTTTTTGATACAAATCTTCCTTAAAATCCAGAAAATAGGTTTCTATAGTTTTGTCTGTTCCCCCAACCGTGGGATTGGTGCCAATGCTTGTAATTCCGAAGACATTTTCCGAATTGATTGTGGCGTGTACCACATAAACACCGTTTTTCGGAACCAATTTATACGGTTCTTCGATGTGCAAATTGGCAGTTGGGTAATCCATGGTTCTTCCGATGCTTTTTCCTTTTACCACGGTTCCGGAAAGCATAAAGTGGTATCCCAAATAATTGTTGGCGGTTGTAATGTCGCCGGCCAGCAATGCCTTTCGTATTTTGGTGGAGCTTACGGCAACTTCATCGAGTTCTTGGGCGCTAATTTCTTCTACTTCAAAATGATATGTTTTTCCAAACTCTTTTAAGTCTTCGATATTGGCGGTGCGGTTTCGACCAAAACGATGGTCGTAACCGATAATAATTTTTTTTGCCTTCAGCTTGTTCACCAAAATATCCCGAACATATTCTACGGCTGTCAGTCTTGAAAAAGCATGCGTAAAAGGATGCATCACTAAATGATTCAGTCCTGTTTTGTCGAGCAGCGCCTTTTTTTCATCCATGGTATTGATAAGCTGAAGGTTTGTGTCGGTTTGAAGCACCAGGCGGGGATGCGGGAAGAAGGTGAGCAACACCGAATCCAGTTTCTCTTTTTTTGCCGTATTTACCACACGCTGAAGAATGGCCTTATGACCAATATGTACTCCGTCGAAAGTGCCAATAGTGACAACACTTTGTCGGTCGTTCTTATAGTTTGCTGCAGAGAGGTATTCGTTCACGTTATTTTCCGTTAAAGGTATTCATTGTAATATTGATTCCGGCGAGCGCAAAAGAATTTATGATTTCAGAGCTTTTTTCCAGACGTTCCTTCAGTAATTTTTCTTCTTCGGGATTCCATTCGCCCAACACATAATCTACCTGACGTCCTTTGGAAAATTCATCACTTATCCCGAATCTAAATCGGTTGTAATTTACGGTTTCCAGCATTGCCTGTATGTCTTTGAGTCCGTTATGTCCACCATCACTACCTTTGGTTTTTATTCGAAAGGTTCCGAAGGCTAAGTTAAGGTCATCGGTTATTACCAATAAGTTTTCTAACGGAATTTTTTCTTTTTCCAACCAGTATTTAACTGCTTTACCACTTAAATTCATATAGGTACTTGGCTTCAGCAACAGCAAACTCCGACCTTTCTTTTTATGAAGCGTGATATCTCCCAGTTTGGCAGTTTCCCAGGTTAATCCTTCTTTTTCGGCGATATAATCGAGAATTTTAAAACCAACATTGTGGCGTGTATGCTCGTATTTCGGACCAATATTGCCCAATCCGGCAATGAGAAATTTTTTCATGGGGTCATCTTCGGCTATTGATGTTGTTGCTTTTGAAGCAAATAGTTTCTTTAGAAAAGCAAACATAGATAGATTTTAGCTTCGGTAAAAATAAAAAAAAACATCCCGAAAAATCGGGATGCTTTGTATTTATATTATGAAGTAAAGATTTATTCTTCAGCAGGTGCTTCGGCAGTTTCTCCTTCGGCAGTTGCAGTTTCTCCTTCTTCACCTTCAACTTCTTCTTCCTCTTCTTCTTCAACCTCATCGACGATGGCGGTTCTAGAAGTTCTCACCTGACAAATTACTGTGTTTTCAGAATGTAAGATTTTGTACGCATCGGTAGCTACGGCGGTAACATACATTTTTGCACCAATTTTCATATCCGAAATATCGGCTTCGATAAAATCGGGAAGATTGGCAGGCAATGCTTTTACTCGAAGTTTACGTGTTACAATACGCAATACACCTCCGTTACGAACACCTTTTGAATTTCCTACAACACGAACAGGAATTTCCATCATTACTTCCTTATCGTCGTAAATTTGATAGAAATCCATGTGTAGAATACGGTCTGTTACCGGGTGAAATTGAATGTCTTGAAGGATGGCATTTACTTTGGTGCCATCTTCTAAGGCAATTACAACTGTATGTACATCGGGGGTGTACACTAAGTGTCTAAATGCCAGTTCTTCTGCTGAAAAGTGAATAGGCGTTTCCCCTCCGTATACTACGCAAGGAACCTGTCCAGCATTACGTAAGGCTTTGGTCGATACCTTGCCTACGCTTTCTCTTTTGGATCCGTTGATTGTAATTGATTTCATTGTAAATTAATTGTTTATTAAGATTAATACCTTCTAAAAGGGGTGCAAAGATGCAGTTTTTTTCTGAAAGTTAGAAGTGAAAGTGAGAGTTTTTTAAGAGAGAAAATAAATCGCTTGAAAAGACCCCTCTCCGCTGTTAGCGGATCTCCCCTAGAAGGGGAGAATTATTCTTTTTTTATTAATGAAAATGGTTTATAAAAAGCCAAATTTCCCTCCCTTTTCAGGGAAGGTGGAATCTTCGAAGAAGAAAACGGCGGGGTTACATTAAAAACTTTGAGCTTATAGATTGATTGTGGTGTACGCTTAACATCACATCGGCAAATAATTTTGCACAGGTAAGCACTCGAATTTTTTTACTTTCTTGTCGCAGCGGAATGGAATCGGTGACGATAAGTTCTTCCAGTTTCGATTTTTCGATCCGATCGTACGCGCTTCCCGAAAGAATAGGGTGTGTACAAATGGCACGAACGCTTAAAGCGCCGCGCTCCATCATTAAATCGGCTGCTTTGGTAAGTGTTCCTGCGGTGTCGACCATATCGTCTACTAAAACAACGTTTTTACCTTCCACATCGCCAATCAGTTCCATATGAGAGATGATATTCGCCTTTTCACGTTGCTTGTAACAAATTACCACATCGCTTTCCATTGCCTTCGAGTAGGCATAGGCTCGTTTGGAACCTCCCATATCGGGGGAAGCAATGGTTAGATTGTCCAGATTTAGTTTTCGCAAGTATGGTAAAAAGATTGTAGAAGCAAACAGGTGATCCACCGGCTTTTCAAAAAACCCTTGAATTTGATCGGCATGAAGGTCCATGGTAATAATTCGTGTGGCTCCTGCTGTTTCCAACATTTTTGCCACTAATTTTGCTGCGATGGGAACCCGTGGCTTGTCTTTGCGGTCCTGCCGTGCCCATCCGAAATAGGGTAACACAGCAGTAATATGACGTGCCGACGAGCGTTTGGCAGCATCCAGCATGAGTAACATTTCCATTAAATGGTCGCTGTTAGGGAAGGTTGAGCCAATAATAAAAACCCGACTCCCTCTTACCGATTCTTCAAAGGAAGGTTGAAATTCTCCGTCGCTATAATGAGAGGTGATTACGTTTCCTAACGAGACACCAAAGGCATTGGCGATGTCTTGTGCAAGGACTTGACTTTGTTTACAGGCAAAAATTTTAGGTTCCGGAGCTTGCATTTGCATGATGTGGTCGATAACTGGTTGATTGTTTGCAAATGTAAATGAATAGGAAGTGTTTCAAAAAAAATGCTATTAAGAATTACTAACAATTTACAATTATTTGTTTATTTTTGCCGTCCAATGCTCGAGTGGCGGAATTGGTAGACGCGCTGGATTCAAAATCCAGTGTTTTAGGACGTGCGGGTTCGATTCCCGCCTCGAGTACGAATAAACCACAAAAACGGTTAAATATGAGCGAGCTTCAAAAAGGAAGCTCGCTTTTTTTTTGAAGTAAAGTGAATTATTTGTTTTTGTGGTTTTCAAAGCGACGCGGTAGGGAACAATTGCGTAGCGATTGAATCCCGCAAGTTGGTTTGAGTGAATTATTTGTTTTTGTGGTTTTCAAAGCGACGCGGTAGGGAACAATTGCGTAGCGATTGAATCCCGCGAGTTGGTTTGAGTGAACTATTTGTTTTTGTGGTTTTCAAAGCGACGCGGTAGGGAACAATTGCGTAGCGATTGAATCCCGCGAGTTGGTTTGAGGGAAGGGTTTTATTTTGAGCTTTTTATGTTTTATCGCTCCGTAATTTTCAATAGTCATAAGAATTGTATTTATGATGGAATTACACCTTACCAAATGATAAAAGATATTAGAATGAAAAGGATTGTTGAAATGGCTTTACAAAAGAAGCTGGACTTTTCCGAAATCGCTATGATGACAGGGATACGAGAGCCAAATTCTATTTCCGGGTTGTTAAGAAAGGGAACCCGGCATCAATTCCCAAAAAAAGAAGTCTCTTATGATTTTCACAATGGATAGTGCCTCTGTTCGTATGGTGGAAAATCAATATAATGTTGACAGGCAATGTTCAACCGTGATTACAACCTTCCGTCCCTATTAAAAATGCAATAGTACTATCAATACATTTTAAAATGCGATTGAACGATTATGCCATTTCACTCAATAGTTTTTCTAAATCCCAAACAGTGGCAAATTCTTCATTCAAGCTGGCAAGGGCAGTTTGATGCATAGTTTCGGCATCATATTTTTCACCGTTGATTCCGCTTCTATCGAATGTTGCTGTCGCATCGGAGATTACATAGGTTTCAAACCCAAAATTTCCTGCCATTCTAACCGTAGTCGAAACACAGTGATTTGTCGTTATTCCAACAACAACCAGGCTTTTAATATTTTCAGCATCTAGTTGCTCTTTTAGATTTGTGCCTATAAAGGCGCTGTTTACGTGCTTTGTGATAACTGGCTCGCTTTCCAGGGGAGTTACCATTGTATTAAACTCAAAGCCCTCATTTGTGTTGTTTAGTAATGATTTCGGATTTTTGGAATGATGCCTAACATGATAAACAGGTAGATTTTGTTCTCGCCAAACTTTTAAAATATTGCCGGATTTCAATTCTGCATCTTTGTTGTTTCTGTTTCCTCCCCAATACGCTTCATTTAAAAATGCTTTTTGAATATCTATTAAAATCAGCGCGGGTCTTTTTGTTTTTAGTTTCATATTGGTGCGAATTTTGTTTATTAATCGTTATTCAGATTTTCCTCAAAGCTGGAGAGATTTATTCTTTCGTTTTAAAACGCTAATATTTTATCATCCTCCGGGCTGAGCTCTATTTTTTGCCTGTATTGAATCAATTATATACGCTTTATCGGAATTTATAAACTATATAGTAGCATTCCTGATTAACGGAACACTTATGCTTTACATTTTGTTACAAATTATTTTTTTTGACCGGCCTTTATTGATTTTTCTGTTTCTTCATTGTAGGCATAATCAACGAGAGTTATATATTCAGTTTTTTTGTCAAAACTTAGGTTGAGCCAACCATAATAACTTTGTTGATTTTTTATATGCTTAATTGCGACCATCGTTTCTGATTCGTCCCGCCAATCTCCCTCATATTCGGTTGAACCATCATTAAATGTTTGTCGCAACACTAAAATGCTGTGATCTGATGTCCATATCTGATTTCCCGAAAGTTCATTGTTAATGATGCTATTTGGATTCTGACGCACCAAAAACCCCATATTTAAGAAATGATTGTCATTAGGCGGACCACTTTTAATCAAATTGGCTCCAATCGGGTTAATTCCAACATAGAGTTGATCACCATTGGAGTTTGCAGTTAATACGGCAAAAATTGTATAGTCCACGACACCATCACTGTTTAGGTCTAACTCTATTGGAGCGGGATCTCCGGCAAACACTTTTCGGCCATCTATTTGATAGTAGATTTTTTCCGGAATGGGAGTGGGCTCCGAATTATCATCTGTAGAACAACCTACTAAAGATATCCCTAATATTGAAATTATAAAAAGAGGGAACGGCTTAAAGTTAGTGAGAAAATTCATGTTTAAAATAGGATTAATTTGTGTCGTTTCTAGTTCTGAAAAGTAAAAGTAACGGTCAATCCTACCGAAAAATTTTTCGGCAAGGCGTGTACCCCTAATAAAGATCTACTGTGCTCACCTTTCGTGTCGAGTATTTGTTTAAATAGATCGGAAGCTCCATTAACGATACTTGGTGCCTCATCCCAATTTTCGGCACTTCGATAGTATGCAGTTATATGGTTAATTCCTTCTAATCTGTCCATAGTGACATACTCGTTAATCTGCGCCAGCACATTAAGTGCACATAAACGCATGGCTTGGTATCCGTCTTCGGTTGTGAACTCTTGGCCCAACTTCCCTTGATGGGTAAAAATAGTTTCCTGTATTGGAAATTGAATGGCCACATATCCAATATTTCCCCTGAGTTGCACAGGATTATAATTTCCCCCTGCCATTGGGGGAACCGGTAATAGCACGCCTTTATTCTCTGCTGCTTTATATATTGATAGACTCATTTTAGCTTAGCTTCATTTATGTTAAAATTAATTGCTTCTGTTTAGCGATGGAACCTTCCGCTCCTAAAGTTGTTCTTATTTCAGTTTTGAAAAGATTTGAGGACCCTTTTGCCAACAACCTGCTTCTGTCCCAATTCCATAAATTACATTGGGCATTCATAAATTGCTTCCCTTGTTTTATGACAGAGGTTTCTGCAATTACAGTTTCCCCCGATCTGGCAGATGAAAAATAATCGATCGCATTATTAATGGTGGTGAAAAAATAATCGGTTTCGTCCAGAGAATACATGGTTGCCCCAATGGCATCATCAATAATTCCGGCAGTCACACCCCCGTGGAGACCTCCAACCGGGTTCAGCCATTCGGGTCGAACGCGATATTGAAATATCAAATTACCCTTTTCTACAGCAAGAAGTGTGGGGTTTAGCCACCGCATAAACGGAGATGGTGATTGGGAGAACTCCTTCCCAACTAACGACTTAAGTACTTTTAAATGGCTCATTTTATAAAAATTAAAATTTATGGTAAACACAATTATTTCTGAATTATTGCACGTCAAAATATCACATTTATATACCAAACGGTATATAATGATTGAAAAAAATTACACCAACATCTCATTTTGGATTATAAATTCCACTCTGTCTAAAGCAATATTTAAATAGTCCTTATTGTCTAGCGTTTGTGAAAGCAATATCCCTCCTTCAATAAGCATTATAATGGTAGCGGCAAATTTTTCTGATTCGATTTCCGGACGAAACCTCTTCTCGGTGATACCCAAAAAGATAATACTTTCAAGCATTTTTGAAAACTCATTAAAGGACTTACGTACATAGGGGATTAATTTAGGGAAGGTGTCATCCACTTCGACAGCTGCGTTCAACAAGGGACAACCCCCATGTTGCATAAGTTCTCGCCAATTATTTCTGTAATAATCCAGTATCGCGGTCAATTTTTCATCGGCTCCGCCGGTACATTGTTCAGATACTTGAAGAAGTCGCGCACCTATTTTTTTTGCATTAAATTTATATGCCGCCTGCGCTAGATCATCTTTATTTTCGAAGTTTCCATAGATACTCCCCTTGGTAAGACCGGTGATATCGGTAATTTCGCTCAATGAAGTCCCCAAATACCCCTTTTTGTTAAAATGAACAGAAGACTTTTCAATAATAAATTGTTTCGTTTTTTCGGCCTTGGACATTCTATAAAATTAAATTCAGGCAAATATACAAAAATACCGATTGGTATAAAAAATTTAACTTATTTTTTGCATTACTTCCTATAGGGTCAGACAGTTGCCTATGCATCGGGAATTTCGGGCTCAACCAATTTCTTTAGTTTTTCCAGAGATTCCTGCCATCCCAGATAGCACATTTCAACCGGAATTGCATCAGGTATTCCTTCCTGCAAAATATGTAACTCTGTACCGCAAGAAACTTTGTTGAATCGCACTGTTGTTATCATCTCTCCGGGTAAGTTAGGATCGTCAAACCGATCTGTATTTCTTATCAGTTCGTTGGGTTTTATATCCAGATATTCCCCTCCAAAGGAATGAGAATTGCCTGTAGAGAAATTGACAAAGGACATTTTGTAGTTTCCTCCTACACGAAAATCCATTTGATGCACCTTACATACAAAACCGTATGGGGGAATCCAGGCTGCATGAGCATCTGCGTTAGAAAAAGCCCGAAAAACTTTCTCAGGCGAAGTGGCCAGCACTCTGTGTAGTGTTACTGTGTTTTTAGACATGACGCTTTTATTTTAATTGACTACTAATTATAGGTTTTAAAACATAAATCCTATTTCAAAGATAATAAGTACAATTAGTACTTAAAGGGGGGAATAATGGCAAAGTTAGGGTGTGATCGCGACAAATACATAAGGCTAAATCTTGAAGAGGTTTACCGAATAATGATTCTTCTAAAAGAACAGTCGCTTTTTAAGAAGAGTGCGGCTTTTATTTTTTTATAAATTTCTGAACCGATATCCCTTCCGAAGTGTGGATTTCTAAAAAGTACAAGCCTTCAGAAAGCCCCGAAACATCAATCGAATTTGTGTTTTGGGAAATTTCAATCACTTTTTGTCCCGAAATTGTATACACCGAAAGTTTTTCAGCAAGATTGCTTTCAGAAAATATAAATAGTTTGTCTGCCACCGGATTGGGATAGGCGGTAAAGTTTAGTGTTGCAACTTCTGAAACTGCGAGCGGGACATTCTTAAATTCGGCGAAATCGAGAAATTGATTTTGAATTACCAAAACGGTATTTCCATCATTATCGGTATAAAAAGCATAATGATACATACTTCCTTCCTGAAAGAAATATAGATACATTGAATCTTCATAATCGGTCCCAACCGGGTCTGCACAAAAATTAGACGAGGTCGTAAAAACATCAAATTCATACAAACTTTCCTGAGGGTCGTACACCAAATTAGCTGTAAACAGGTTGCAACCGCCATCTCCATCACTATTTTCGGCATTCGCAGTATCTATAAAGCGAATAAAAGGAGCTATTTGAGGATTGGTTTCGGGTACCGGGAAATAACCGCCGCCGCTCAGTTGATAGCCCTGTAGATACCAGGTTCCAAAAAGATCGGGATTTTGAGCAGTACCCAAGTGGCTTAAGAGAATGACAAAAATTAGAAGAGGGTACTTCATGGATTGTAAATCATAGATTTCGTATAAATATATATTTTTCCTACACATTTTACTATATTTGAGCAACCTAACATCGCCAACTATAATGTCCGACTTCTGGTTATACTTTAAACTAGGCTTAGAACACGTTCTTGACTGGAAAGCCTACGACCACATACTTTTTTTAATTGTGCTATGCGCTGCCTATACATTTAGTTCGTGGAAACGTCTGTTATTACTAGTCACCTTATTCACGGTAGGACATACCATTTCCCTACTGCTGGCAAATTACAATGTGGTGAGTGTTTCTACTCGATGGATTGAGTTTTTAATTCCCATAACTATTTTATTAGCCGCCATATTTAATTTATTTACCGCCGGCAAGGAAAAGCGACACGAAAAACTGGGACTTTTTTACATTATCACGGTTTTTTTCGGATTGATACACGGCTTCGGATTTGCAACCTATTACAAAATGATAAGTGGAGGGAATGAGATACTACCGCTACTGGAATTTGCCTTGGGAGTAGAAGCAGCCCAAATTATTGTGGTTTTACTTGTTTTAATTCTGGCATTTATCTTTCAAATGTTGTTCCGTTTTAATAAACGCGATTGGGTGCTGGTAATCTCTTCTATCGTAATTGGAATGGTCATTCCCATGCTAATCTCCAACTGGATTTTTTAAAATTGTTAAACTTTTGTAAACATTTAACACCCACATTTTTTGTTGGGGTGTAACTTCCCCTTAATTTCGCTACTTATTTAATTGTATGAGTCCGAAGAAACAACACAAGTACGACGTGGCCTATTTGCGTATGGCGCAAGAGTGGAGCAAGCTTTCTTATTGTAAACGCAGACAAGTTGGCGCGCTTATTGTGAAAGATAAAATGATAATCAGCGACGGATACAACGGAACGCCCACCGGTTTCGAAAATTTTTGCGAAGACGAAGCAGGGTATACCAAATGGTATGTATTACATGCCGAAGCCAATGCAATCTCTAAAGTAGCTTCATCTACGCAATCGTGTAAGGGAGCAACCTTGTACATTACATTGTCACCGTGTAAGGAGTGTAGCAAGCTAATACATCAGGCCGGAATTACACGCCTGGTTTATTTAAACGAATATAAAGACAACTCGGGAGTGAAATTTTTGGAAAAAGCCGGCGTTAACATTAGTCATATAGAAGTTTTAGAATAGTTATTATGAAATTCGATAAAAATTACATTCCATTATTCGTGGGGGCAGCAATTGCGGTCGGTATTTTTATTGGATCAAAGCTCAACTTTAACGACAATACCGAAAAGATCTTCGCCACCAATTCGAAAAAAGACAAACTCAACCGTCTTATCGATTATATAGATTACGAATATGTTGACCGGGTAAATACCGACAGTATTGTGGATGTCACCGTAAATGGAATCCTTGAAAACCTGGATCCGCATTCGGTGTATATCCCAAAAGCCGATTACGAACACAATGCCGAGGACATGCGCGGGAATTTTGTGGGGATTGGCATTAGCTTTTATACCTATAAAGACTCTATTGCGGTTATTCGCGCTATCGAAGGTGGACCGGCAGCAAAAGTTGGGATAAAAGGCGGAGATCGCATTTTATATGCCGACGGAAAGAAACTTTTCGGAGAAAATATACTTCGAGACAGTATTACAGCCTTTTTAAAAGGAGAAAAAAACACCAAAGTCGATCTTAAAGTATATAGAGAAGGGGAAAAGAAGCTGCTCAATTTTAGAGTGAAGCGGAAGGAAGTTCCTTTGGTAAGTGTAGATGCATCTTATAAACTTACCGATGATATTGGCTATATTAAGGTGAATCGGTTTTCTGAAACTACCTATAACGAATTTAAAGAAGCGCTGGAAGAATTAGCAGATCAAGGGATTTCGAAATTGGTGTTAGACCTTCGGAATAATCCGGGAGGCTATATTTCTACTGCCGAAAGAATTATCGATGAGTTTTTAGAAGACGATAAACTAATTCTAATTACCCGAAATAAAAGCGGGGAAGAAAATAAAACCTACGCTACACGGCGCGGTGATTTCGAAGACGGAAAACTCTACGTGTTAATCAATGAAAATTCTGCTTCAGCCAGTGAAATTGTAGCGGGAGCTTTACAAGACAACGACAAAGGAATCATTATTGGCAGACGTTCTTTTGGCAAGGGACTCGTGCAACGTGAAATGTCCTTGGGTGATGGAAGCGCAGTGCGATTAACTATAGCCCGTTATTATACACCAAGCGGAAGATCTATTCAGAAACCCTACGGAAATGGAAACGAAGCCTATTACCAGGATTACGAAAAACGCTATAGAAATGGCGAATTAATTAGTCAGGACAGCATCAAAGTGGCCGATTCCCTGCGTTTTGTGACTCCCAAAGGGAAGGTGGTTTATGGTGGTGGAGGTATTATCCCCGATATATTTGTTCCTAAAGACACCAGCATTGAAAATGAAACCCTTCAGTATTTATCCAGAAGCGGTTTTATGAGCTATTTTATATTTGAATACCTCGAAAAAAACAGAGCTGTTTTTAAAGGGATGACTTTTAAGAAATTTGCTGAAAACTATTCGATAGATAAAAGTCTTTCCGATGAATTTATTCAATATTCCCGATTTAGTGAAGCTCAAATAGACATGACTAATTATGCGAATGATCTTAATAAGGCGCTCAAGGCGAATATCGCACAACAATTATTCGGGAACAACGCTTACGAGTATATTTTAAATGAAGGAGATCCTATGCTTTCGAAAGTACTCGAATTGGAACAAAGAGAAAAAACCAAAAAGTAAGCTATCTTAAATTATTGTTTTTTCTTTTCGGCTATACGGTGTGACACACGTAATATTAATAGCAAAAGAATAACACAAACAGCGGCGAGAATACAAATCACGGCCGTACCGCTATCTTCTTCAAAAAGGTGTTCAAAGTCCAGCTTCGTAGCGTTAAAAATAATAAGTCCGGCGGCTAAGGCTATAAGGATATACTGAAATATTTTCATAAGTTTTTAATTAAATAACTCCTGAATATTCGACGTGAATAATTTTACGGCAATCGCCAGCAAAATTACCCCGAATATTTTTTTAATGACGGCGATTCCGTTGATTCCCAGAAAACGCTGAATTCGCGCTGATGTTTTTAACACAATATAGATAATGATAATATTGACTAAAATCGCGACAATTATATTTTGAATAGAGTATTCGGCGCGAAGTGACAATAAAGTGGTTAAGCTTCCGGGCCCCGCCAGAAGCGGAAAAGCCAACGGGAAGATAGACGCCAAATCGGGGCTAGTGTGTTCGGAATCTTTAAAAAGTGTAATGCCCAAAATCATTTCTAAGGCAATAAAAAACAGGATGAGGGCACCGGCAACGGCAAATTCACTCACGTTAATTCCTATTAATTTTAAAATGCTTTCTCCCAGAAACAAGAAAACAATCATGAGTACTGCAGCAATAATGGCGGCTTTTCCGGAATTGATGCGACCCGATTTTTCACGTAATGAAATGATTATGGGAATATTCCCGATAATATCAATCACCGCAAAAAGCACCATTGTGGCTGTCGCTATTTCTTTAAAATTGAGTTGCATGTTCATTTAAATTCAGGATGCAAAATTAGGGATAATCCTTCAGCTTAGTACTACCACTTTCCTTAAAATTAGAGTGTAAAATTCTTCAGAAACAAATCTTAAAACACCCTATCTTTGCCGAATGTTTCAGCTTGGTAAGACAATAGTTTCAGAAGAGATCATCGAAAAGGATTTTGTGTGCAATCTTCATGCGTGCAAAGGTGCCTGTTGTGTGGAAGGAGAAGCAGGAGCACCTGTAACTGTGGAAGAGGTTGAAATTCTCAAAGAAATTTACCCGAAGGTTGCCCCTTTTCTACGCCCCGAAGGTATCGAAGCGATAAAAGAGCAAGGAACACATACAACCAGTGATCTTGGAGAGTTGGAAACACCTTTGGTACACGGGAAGGAATGCGCCTATGTTACCTTTAAACCGAATGGCACTGCCAGTTGCGGTATAGAAGATGCATTCAATGCCGGAGTGGTGTCTTTTAGAAAACCTATTTCATGTCATTTGTACCCGGTACGGGTACAAGAATACAGTGAATTTGCTGCGGTTAATTATCACAAATGGCCCATTTGCAATGATGCATGTACTTTGGGGAAAGAATTGAAAGTTCCTGTCTACAAATTTGTAAAAGAAGCCTTGATCAGAAAATTTGGAGCACATTGGTATGCTCAATTGGAGAAGGTTGCACAAGATTATTAACGCAGGTACCTTTTTAGGTTTTTGTTACATATCTTCTATCATTTGTTACATTACTGCAGCTAGAATTTCTCAACTTGTTTTAATTTCATCAAAGAGTTTTCATACAAATATTACCCAAAGGAGTGGTAATTAGATTACTGATAATTAGTATCTTAGCCTAGTAAACGAAAACTAATTCCTAACCAATTTTATTCTATAATTATGAAAAAAGTACTAATAGCTGCATTTGTCTTTGCAGCCTGCCTTTCATGTGAAAATCCTGTCACGAAAAAAATTAAAGAAACCAAAGAAAATGTATCTAACACGACGAAGGCTGTAAAGGAACTCAATAAAATGCAGGACGACATTGAAGATCTTCAAAAACAGGAACCTCTTACCAATGAAGAATTAAAGGCCTGGTTGCCCGAAAGTATTGATGGCATGAAAAGAACAAGCTATAAGGCAGGTGAGACCTCGTTTGTAAGCATTGCTTCGGTCTCGGCAACCTATGCCAACGAAGATAAATCGCGACAGTTTAAAGTTGAGGTCATTGACGGTGCGGGTCAGTTTGGAGCCGCTGCAACTGCGGGAATGCGAATGTTAATGTCTCAGGATTTTGAAGAAGAAGACGAAAATCAAATTCGGAAAACGGTTAAAAAGAATGGAGTTAAAGCCGTGGAGGAATACCAAAAAAATAACAACCGCAGCTCCATCGAATTTATGCAAGGCAACCGCTTTTATATTAAAGCAACCGGAATCAATATGAACATCGATGACACATGGGATGCAATAGACGACCTGAATACGAAAGATTTGGAGTAAAAAAAGAGAACCTTTTAAGATGTAAGACCGGAAGCAAAATTTTGCTTCCGGTCTTTTTTTTTGAAGTTACATTTTTGGCATCCTTTGTTACATCTGTGGTATGCCTTTTTAACTCATGAGTTTAATTTTGAACTGTTTCATAGTCAAAAAGTTACAGCTATGGATACTGGTCTCCTACAGCGATGAAGTTTTTCAGAAGGGTATACCGCAAAACCTTCTTTAGGGGAAATTTCCCCTTTAAAAACGGTTAAATCACTCTAAAACTATGGGTGAAAGCATGAAGCTGTTTTAAACTAAGCACTATTAATTTTGAGAATCAATAGAAACAACATACAGGCGTAACCCGAAAAGCCTAAATAAATAGAGTAGGGTATTAAAAATTAGTACAATGAAAAACAAAATTACATTAGCTGCATGCCTGTTGTTATTTACCATAGGGTTTGCACAAACAGACGATGCTTTATTGGGTACAGTCCCCTTAAACACAGAGAAAACTCCGGAGTTAGAAGCGCTTTATCAACAGAGCAAAATTCTGGAAATGACGGGAACAGCGGCCGAAATAAATGCCAACAGATTGGCAATCAAGGCTGCCTGGCAAGAAGTAAATCCGGCAATTTCCAACCTATATAGACCCATTGGAGCTCCTACCTATGATAAGGTAGGATTTAACGGGACTCCTTATGTTCCAGGTGTAATCAAAGAGCGCTCTGAACCTGAGCCAACGAGAGAGTGGACTACCGATTTATTGGTGCGAGCCGGTTTTATTGACGGGGTAGATATGGATGTGACCGGAACCGGAGACATATATATAGCTGCCTTCGAAAACCTGATTGATTTTGGGGGTACCGAAGACTTTATCTATATATACAAGTCTACAGACAATGGAGCAAGTTTTTCGTTGTGGAAGGAACAAGCGACAGTTGCCCCCATTAGAAAGGTACAATTAATTTCGATGGACGGTTCAGGCGATGAGTATTTAATAGCTTTTACTCGTTTTGAGAATGGGCTTTTACAAGCGGTACGATTCGATTTTCCAACGGCTTCCATGGATTTCCAAACAGTGGATACCGATGTGACCGATTTTGGAGTAGATAGAAATTATCCGGGAACAACCGCAAGCCAGAGATGTTTTGTTGCCTATCAAAAAACCACCGGTTGCACCGAAGTTTTCAGTGCAAGAAGTACCGCCGGATCTTATGGATTCGATTGGATAGACCCAATAAGCATAGCAGCTACCTGCGGATCTCAAGTAGAATTTACCTATGGCCTTAACGGGGCTTGTTATGCAACATATACAGGCGCCTCTTCCGGAAACTTATACGCAAATGCAAATCCTAGTTATAACGACCCTGCTTCCTGGGAAGCAAGAGAAACAATTGTAGATGGGGCGATACAGGAAACTCTAAATCCTGTTATTGCTGCCGCTCGAAATGATTTTGCTACAGATAAAGTTATAATCTGGACATCAGACAGAGCAGCCGGTTCTACAGACAATTATAACGGAAAGGGCTATTTGAGAGACAGTGGAGCAGCCTATGTAGAATTTACCAATTTTGGTTCGGGTGGAGCGAACTGGAACATTGCTCATACCGATAAATGGGTGCGAAAGGTCAATGGGACAGAAATAATTCGTACTTCATACGTGCGGGATAATATTGATGACAGTGAATTTGACCTCAACAGATCGCTAACCTTTAACGGAACAGGCTTCGACACATTTGAGAGTGTGGCCGATGTCGACCATCAGGTATTCGACGGATTTCCTTCTGCCACTGCAGAAACTGCGGATAATATGCCCTGTATGGCTTTTGCCGGGACAAGCGGCTCAGGCTTATACGGATTTGATCTCTATTTTGACAATAAAGCAGGGGTATTAGCGATTCAAGACCAAGAAATAGATGGTCTAAGCTACTATCCAAATCCTGCAGGAAATGAATTGCATGTTTCTGCAAATGAAAGTCTGGACCAAATTACAATGTTTACCCTCTTGGGGCAACAAGTTCTCCAAATAGCACCCAACAACACAAGAGCTACTTTGGAAACGGCTAGTCTTTCACAAGGTATTTATGTGTTAAAGATTGAAAGTCAGGGAAAATCAAACACGTATAAAATAGTTAAAGAATAGAAAATAAAGTTTAAGTTGTAAAAAACGAGGTTGCTGTCATTTTTGATGGCAGCCTCGTTTGTTTTTTAAGGCCCAAAATAAAATTTCTACTCTTTTTATACAGATTTAAAATAAATTCAGTGAAACCAAATTGTTAAAAATTGATGTTCTTTAAAGGCGAAGAAAACGGCTCACTGTCTACTGTAAAAGGTAGCTATCAGGGGTTTTCAACGACCAAGGTATAAATTGTTCATAACTTTGACGATTACATGTAACATATTGATAATTAAATGAATACATCAAATTTTAACAAAACGATAGTAACACTTTGAAATAGTACGTGTTGAAAACTTTGTTGAAAACCTAAACTCATTTTTGGGCTATTTACTTTTAAATTTTTTCATATTTGTTAGTCCCTAGTAAGGTCAAATTATTTAAAAATATAAAACGAAGGACAATGAGCGCAGTGGAGCCAATTTTACAACCAAATGATAATAGATTTGTAATATTCCCTATTCAGCATCACGATATTTGGGAGTGGTATAAAAAATCGGAAGCTAGTTTCTGGACAGCCGAAGAGATTGATTTACATCAAGATCTTACAGACTGGACCGGAAAGTTAAGCGACGATGAGCGCTATTTTATAAAACATATCCTCGCATTTTTTGCAGCCAGTGATGGTATTGTGAACGAAAACCTGGCCGAGAATTTTGTAAATGAAGTTCAATACAGTGAGGCCAAGTTTTTCTACGGTTTCCAGATTATGATGGAAAACATTCATAGTGAAACCTATTCCTTACTAATCGATACCTACGTAAAGGACGACAAAGAAAAAGATCAACTTTTTAATGCTATTGAAAACTTTCCCGCTATTAAAAAGAAGGCAGATTGGGCATTAAAGTGGATTGACAGTCCGAGCTTTGCAGAGCGATTAATTGCTTTTGCAGCGGTTGAAGGTATTTTCTTTAGCGGCGCTTTCTGCTCAATTTTCTGGTTGAAGAAACGTGGATTGATGCCGGGCCTTACCTTCTCTAACGAATTAATTTCTCGCGATGAAGGAGTGCATTGTGACTTTGCGGTGCATTTACACAATCATCACTTAATTAATAAAGTTCCGAAAGAACGTATCCGTGAAATTTTAGTAGATGCCCTAAACATTGAAAGAGAATTTATTACCGAATCACTTCCTGCAAGTCTTATTGGTATGAATTCGAAGTTGATGACACAATACCTCGAATTTGTAACCGATCGTCTTTTGGTCGAATTGCAATGCGAAAAAGAATACAACGCCACGAATCCATTCGACTTTATGGATATGATATCCTTGCAAGGAAAGACAAATTTCTTCGAGAAACGTGTTTCCGAATATCAAAAGGCCGGCGTTACCAACATGGACAAAGAGTCTAATAAGATTAGTTTCGACGCAGATTTTTAGAAAAGCATCCGCTTTCTCCCCAAGGAGCGGGCTTTTTGTTATATATCGCTGATAACGTGTAGTTTAAAAACTTCACCCAGCACCTTTTTTTGAAAAAAATAATAACCTCATAAAGTAAGTATAGATGAATGTAATTAAAAGAGACGGCCGAAAAGAACCTATAATGTTCGACAAAATCACCGCACGAGTACGTAAACTGTGTTATGGTTTAAACGAATTAGTAGATCCTGTAAAAATTTCGATGCGTGTTATTGAAGGGTTATACGATGGGGTAACAACCAGTGAACTCGATAACCTCGCCGCCGAAGTAGCAGCAACTATGACAACCTCACATCCCGACTATGCGCGTCTGGCTGCAAGAATTTCGGTCTCTAACTTACACAAAAACACCAAGAAGAGCTTTTCGGAGGTGATGCATGATCTCTATACCTATGTGAATCCGCGTACCGGAAAAGATGCACCTTTGTTAAGCGATGAAGTGTACAAGGTAATCAAGGAGAATGCAGACGACCTGGATTCAACAATTATTTACAACCGTGATTTCGGGTACGATTACTTCGGATTTAAAACATTAGAACGTTCCTACTTACTAAAACTAAACGGTCAGATTGTTGAACGTCCACAACACATGCTCATGCGCGTTTCCGTAGGAATCCATTTAGACGATTTGGCAGCCGTAAAGGAAACCTACGAGCTCATGTCGAAAAAATTCTTTACCCACGCAACACCTACTTTATTTAACAGTGGTACACCTAAACCACAAATGTCCTCATGCTTCTTATTAACGATGAAGGATGACAGTATTGACGGTATCTACGACACACTGAAGCAGACTGCTAAAATCTCACAATCTGCCGGTGGAATTGGATTGTCTATCCATAACATTCGAGCAACCGGATCCTATATCTCGGGAACCAATGGAACATCCAATGGAATTGTTCCTATGCTTCGTGTGTTTAATGATACCGCGCGCTATGTAGATCAAGGGGGAGGAAAACGTAAAGGTTCCTTTGCAATTTATGTAGAACCATGGCATGCCGATATCTTCGACTTCCTGGATTTAAAGAAAAACACCGGAAAAGAAGAAATGCGCGCCCGCGACCTGTTCTACGCCATGTGGATCCCGGATTTGTTTATGAAACGAGTTCAGGAGGACGGCGAATGGACGCTTATGTGTCCTAACGAATGCCCCGGCTTGTTCGATTGCCATGGTGATGAGTTTGAAACCTTGTACGAGAAATACGAAGCAGAAGACAAAGGCCGAAAAACAATTAAGGCAAGAGAACTTTGGGAAAAGATCATGGAATCTCAAATTGAGACAGGAACACCTTATATGTTGTATAAGGATGCAGCCAATCGAAAGAGCAATCAGAAGAATTTGGGAACCATTCGTTCTTCAAACCTCTGTACCGAAATTATGGAATACACTTCCGAAGATGAAGTGGCAGTATGTAATTTGGCATCCATTGCCTTACCAATGTTCGTGAAGAACAATGAGTTCGATCACAAAGAATTATTCCGAGTTACCAAACGTGTGACCAAAAACCTGAACAGAGTTATCGATAGAAATTACTATCCGGTGAAGGAAGCCGAAAACTCTAACTTCCGTCATCGCCCGGTAGGTCTTGGCGTACAGGGACTGGCCGATACCTTTATTATGTTGCGCCTTCCTTTTACGTGTGACGAAGCCAAGAAATTAAATCAGGAAATTTTTGAAACATTATACTTCGCGGCAGTTTCGGCATCTATGGAAGAAGCCAAAGTTGACGGAGCGTATCAAACCTACAAAGGATCACCTATCTCACAAGGATTGTTTCAGCACAACCTATGGGGAATAAAGGACGAAGAACTAAGCGGACGCTGGGATTGGGGAAAACTGAGAAAGGATATCAAAAAGCATGGGGTACGTAACTCTTTATTGGTTGCGCCTATGCCAACAGCATCCACCTCTCAGATTTTAGGAAATAATGAAGCCTTTGAGCCTTATACTTCTAATATCTATACCCGAAGAGTACTTTCCGGGGAGTTTATTGTAGTAAACAAGCATTTGCTGGAAGATCTGGTTGCCTTAGGACTTTGGAACGAAGATCTGAAAGAAGAAATTATGCGTGCCAACGGATCGGTTCAGGATGTGGATAATATTCCGCAGGAATTAAAAGAACTGTACAAAACCGTTTGGGAGTTAAGTATGAAAGACATCATCGATATGTCACGCCATAGAGGCTACTTTATCGATCAATCGCAATCGCTGAACCTGTTTATGGAAAATGCCAATTTTGCAAAATTAACGTCTATGCATTTTTACGCATGGAAGAGTGGTCTAAAAACAGGAATGTACTATTTGCGAACTAAGAGCGCTGTGGATGCTATTAAGTTCACTCTTAAGAGCGAAGCCCAAAAAGAACCCGTTGCAGCCGTTGCCGAAATCGCCAAGGTGGAAGCAACTTCGGCCGACTCGAATAAGCCAATGTCACCTCAGGAATTACGTGAATTACTTGCTAAATCCAAGACTACCCCCGAAGATGACGATTGTTTGATGTGCGGGTCTTAAATTTTAAGTGTTTTAATTTATAAAAGGAAGGCAATCGCCTTCCTTTTTTATTTCTTTAGAATATCCGTGCCTAGGTATTTGTCGTCTTTGTTGTAATACCAGGCTCGATTTTTAGGCATTTTAATGCCGTAAACAACGGTTTCGTCGGTTAGGAGAATGTATTCTCCGGTATTCTTTCCCTCCTTGGAAGGATCCCCTTTGTAGAATTGGTACACTTCCAGGGCATAGGTTGCCGGATTGAAATAAAAAAACCAAACATCTTTGCCAACGGCTTCGTCATACGTCACTTTTAACACCAGATACTCCTTGCCTTTAAATTTCTTCCGATCGACCTTTTCGGCAATATGTGTACCTGCATCTTTTAGCTTCATTGGCAAGCCGTAGAGGTAGGTATAATAGTTTTTGTACATCTTGGCTCTTTCGCACGTATTTGATGTATCTGAAGGCCCGTTCACACAAATTTCACAACGCCCCTTTTCTAAAGAGTAAGATGTTTCTTGTCCTTCTTTAACAGCTCGCAAATAAAATTTCTCGTCGGGGAGATTTATTTCAATATCGCTTTCTCTGTTCGGGCTGTTGGGAGTTTCCATGGTCACATGAAATTTGCCCTTGAATGAAGGCCACTTGCCATTAGGATCGTGGTATGCAATGGCTTTTTCTAGAAGTTGAGACCCTGTGAGTGACTGTCCGATGAGACTATTGAACGCAACCAACAATGCTATTAAAGGAAGGATTTGTTTCATAAAAAGGAACTTTATTAATTAAAGATAAGCAATTCGGGAAATAAAAAAACCCACTAAGACATGTGACTCCTAGTGGGTAGTTTATAAAAATAAGACTTTATTATTTTTTCTTATAACTGTTGAAGTATTCCTGCATTAAGTCCATAAGGGCGTTAACCAAATCTTTACTTTCCGATAAAAGACTAAAGTACAAAGTAGTATTCTTCGGACTAGATTCTTCAGTTCTGGTGCGCTCTACTTGCTCTTCGATTTTTTCAGAAAGAATGTCGATAATCTCCTGTTTTTTATTCAAAACAAAACTAATACGATCGAAGTCTCTGGATTTGAAAATATCTTCAATTTCGGTTAAAAGTGATCCCAACATGGCATCAATTTCCTGCAGGTCCTTAATCTGGTTAAATCGAAGTTTTTTGTGATTGTTATGTATGTGTTTGTAACTTTTTTTCGAAATAAACTCCAGCGATTGTGTGATATCGGTCAAATGCGCCAAAATAGAAATATAGAAGGTACTACCTCGAACACTAGTGTCTTCTAAATTTTTGATAAAGAAGAAGATATTATCGCGTAAATCTTCCACTTCGGCATCCAATTTATTAACACCTTTCTTGCTCTTCTTGAGCTTTCCAAGATCCTCTTTTTCCAGTCCGCGCAATACATCCGAATAAATTTTCTTGGTACGTGTCACCACATTCGAAATATTATCTGCACTTTCGGCAATGATGCCTCTTACCGTTTTACTTTCGGCTTTCTTGAGACCTTTATAGCTTACCTGTTCTTTCCCTTTCTTTTTGTGTGAAAGATAATTTCGCACCAATAAAAGGATTGCTAAGAGAAGCAGTACTGCAATCATAGGTCCTTTACCAATATAAATTAAATAGGCCAGAGTTCCTGCGGCTACTAAGGCGATAAAGGCGGTAAAAAACCATCCGCCAATAACCTTTAACACTCCGGCAACCCGGTATACCGCACTTTCACTACCCCAGGCTCTATCTGCCAAAGAGGTACCCATTGCCACCATAAAGGTTACATAGGTTGTTGATAACGGAAGTTTCATAGAAGTAGCTACCGAAATTAGGATACTGGCTACCATCAAATTTACAGCTGCGCGAACCATATCGAAGGCAGGAGCATCTTTTCCTTTTTCAAGCTTTACAACCTTTTTTTCGAAGTTCTTTTCAATTCGGTTTTTGGCCGAAGTAGGAAGTACCGTGGAGAAAGCTGTTGAGGTAAATTTGGCAAAACGGACAATCCCTCTGGATAAAAAATTAGGCTGAAAACGTTCCTTAACATTGTCCTGACTGGAAAGGTCGATAGAAGTTTTAAGTACATCTTTTGCCTTTTTAGAAAACCATAGGGTTAACACCATTACGAGTCCTGCCAAGAATAATAATAGGGTGGGTGTAGGTACTTTTTGCGACATAGCCACCATACTAAACTGATCTGCCGGAACTCCCGAAACAACCCACGCTTCATACGATTGCCATGCTGCAATAGGAACCCCAATAAAGTTTACCAAATCGTTGCCCGCAAACGCCATAGCTATGGCAAAGGTTCCAATTAGAATGATGAATTTGTATACATTTACTTTGAATACAGAAGTAAATAATGCCGATAGCCCTGTCCAGAAAACAAAACTAAGCGCAACGATGATCATTGTATTATTAAAAATAAATTCGGTAATGTCTTCAGGGATAATTGCAGTTCCTTTAAGTCCCTTTATAAAAATAAAATAGGTGATTGAAGTAGCTGCTATTCCGCCAAATAATGCCGCAACCCAGGAAGGTTTCGACTCAAATTTAAAGGTCAATAATAGCCTGGAAACATATTGAACCAACGCCCCAACCGTAAAGGCTATGACCACAGAGAGCAGGATTCCCAGTATAATTTCAGTGGCCTTATCCGTGTTGATATAGGTAAGCAAATCTGAAACACCTTCGGTATCGGATTTACTAATTTTAATTAACGACATAACAATGGCTGCACCCAACAATTCAAATACAATGGAAACCGTAGTAGAAGTGGGCATTCCCAGTGTATTGAAGAAGTCTAATAGGAGGATATCGGTAATCATGACCGCCATAAAAATGATCATGATTTCGTTAAAGTAAAATTCTCCCGGGGTAAAAATTCCTTTTCGCGCTACTTCCATCATTCCGCTTGATGACAGTGCCCCAAAGGCAATACCCAAACTTGCGACAATCATGATAGTTCTAAAAGAAATTGCCTTAGAACCAATTGCAGAATTTAAAAAGTTCACGGCATCGTTGCTAACTCCAACTACCAAATCGGCGATTGCGAGCGCTGCTAATGCGACAAGCATTAGAATATAAATATTATCCATAACACAATTGTTGAAAGTAACCTTGCAAACCTACTCTAAAAAATAATTAGTAATGTTATGAAAATGTTACCAAATAAAAAAAGGAGGTTAAAAACCTCCCAAACACTTAGATTAATCAAAGCGAAAAACTATTTCTTTTTTTTGTGTTTTACCACCTCAGCATCAATATAAAAAATGATTTCTTCGGCAATATTTTTAATAAGATCACCAACGCGCTCCATCTTTCTTATTACTGAAAAAAGAATTAATGCCTGTCCGGTAATTGAGACATCCTTTTTTATTTCAGCTTCTATAATGCTAAAAGATTTTATGTTCACCTTATCAATAAATTTGTCTTTTTTGAAGACTTTTCGGGCTTCTTTTACATCTTTCTCTTCATAAGCGACTGTAATATTTTCGAACATCGATGTAATGGTTTCGAACATTTCTTCAAATTTTAAAGCTTCTAAAAGATGTGCCGAAATTTTATTATCCTGTTCAACCACAAATCGTGAAATGCCTTCTGCATGATCAGCAATTCGTTCCAAGTCGAAGTTTATTTTCCGAATTGCCATGATAAATCGCAAATCGATTGCCACCGGATTGTAAAGTGCCAGAAATTTTTCACAATCTTTTTCAATCTTCAAATCCAACGCATTTACGCGTAGTTCGGTATGAATCACCTCTTCCGCCAAATCGCTATCGTGCATTACAAAAGCTTCTTTGGATTTATGTATCTGTTTTTTGCACAACGTAAGCATTTCCAATCCATACTGATTTAACACTTCGCGTTGTTGTTCTGCGTTTACCACCATACTTTTTTTATAAAATTAACCAAAACGACCGGTAATGTAATTCTCGGTCTGGGTTTTTGCGGGATTTGTAAATATTGTCTTTGTCTTATCGAATTCTATCAATTCACCCAAATAGAAAAATGCGGTATAGTCACTAATTCTACTTGCTTGCTGCATATTGTGTGTTACAATTACAATGGTGTATTTCTTTTTTAACTGAAAGATAAGCTCTTCAATCTTTGCAGTTGATATAGGGTCCAAAGCAGAAGTAGGCTCATCCATTAAAATAATGGAAGGCTCTACTGCCAACGTTCTTGCAATACACAATCGTTGTTGTTGCCCGCCGGAAAGTGCCAAGCCCGACTTCTTAAGGTCGTCCTTTACTTCATCCCACAAATCGGCTTGACGTAAGGCTTTTTCAACTCGTTCGTTTATAAATTTTTTGTCCTTTATTCCTTGAATTCTCAGTCCGTAGGCTACATTTTCATAAATGGATTTTGGAAACGGATTGGGTTTTTGAAACACCATCCCTATTTCTTTACGCAATTCTTCAACATTTACCTTCTTTTTGTAAATACTGTTGCCATCCACCTTGATTTTCCCTTCCATTTTAAATCCGTCTACATAATCGTTCATACGATTAAACAGTCTTAAAAAAGTTGACTTTCCGCAACCCGATGGCCCTATAAAGGCTGTCACCGTATTTGCTTTAATGGTCATGTCGATGCCTTTTATAGCACAAAAATCACCATACCAAACCTTTGCATCGGTCACTTCAATTTTTGGTGTTTTTTTAAGTGACGGATCAACTATGCTGTCTAAAATCATTTTTTTATGTCTTGGTTGTTCTGCAATTATTTCCATTTTTTCTGCCATTTGTTTCTGAAATACACTGCGATGCCGTTCATAATAAAAGTAATACCCAATAAAATGATGATGGCAGCTGCGGCATTTTCTATAAATCCGTGTTGTGGTCTGGATATCCAGTTAAAAATTTGAATGGGTAGGACCGAAAATTCGTCCATTGGGTTTGAAGGAGCAAATGGCACATACGCCAAGGCACCTACTACAATTAGGGGGGCGGTTTCACCCACAGCTCTAGAAAGTGCCAGAATTACACCCGTTAAAATTCCTCCTCCCGAGGCCGGTAAAATTTGATGCCAAATGGTTTGCCACTTAGAAGCTCCCAGAGCAAAAGAGGCGTCTTTTATAGAGGACGGAACTGCTTTAATAGCTTCTCGCGTTGCGACAATGATAATAGGTAAAATTAATAAAGAGAGTGTAAGCGCTCCTGCCAAAACACTGGCGCCAAGATTCATGATTCTAACAAACACTTCAAGCCCCAGTAAACCGTAAATAATAGAAGGAACACCTGCCAGATTCGAAATATTAATTTCCAGAAGTCCGGAGAGCTTGTTTTTCTTTGCGTATTCTTCCAAATAAATTCCGGCGGCCACTCCAATTGGAAATGAAATAAGCGTGGTAAGCAGCAAAATCCAGATACTTCCCATTAAGGCCGTATAAATCCCCGATTTTTCAGCTTTTCTGGAAGGAAGGTCTGTAATAAATGCCCAATCGATTCTACTAATTCCATCAATGAGAATGTCACCAATAAACACGGTCAATATTACCAGTCCGAATAACGTACAAGCAATTCCCCAAACCATAAAGGCTTTGTCTTTCCATCTGTTTTTCTGAACGTTATTCATACTTCTCCTGGTATTTTTTCCGGATTCGATAACTGATGGTGTTCAATAAAAATGTAAATGCAAACAAGGTAATACCTGCGGCAAAAATGGTGCGATATTCCAACGAACCGTGTTGTACATCACCCAGACTCACCTGTACAATATAGGCCGTAATAGTTTCAACGGGGACGGTTGGGTCTAGTGTTAATCTGGGCTGTTGCCCTGCTGCAATAGCAACAATCATTGTTTCTCCAATGGCTCTGGAAATTGCCAGAATAATGGAAACGATAATCCCCGAAGAGGCAGCCGGTACAATAACTTTAAAGGCGGTTTGTAGTTTGGTGGCACCCATGCCAAAGGCGGCTTCCCGCAAAGAATTAGGGACTGCATGTAAGGCATCTTCGCTTATGGAAGAAATGTATGGGATGATCATAATTCCCATTACAATTCCTGCCGACAGAGAGTTAAAACCTGAAAGATTTGGAATAATTTCCTGTAAAAATGGTGTAACTACTATCAAAGCAAAGAATCCGTAAACTACGGTTGGTACTGCCGCCAACAATTCTAATAACGGTTTAACAGTTTTACGAAAGGACTTTGGTGCGTATTCACTTAAGTATATACTAATGGTCAATCCAATAGGCAGTGCTACCGCAATTGCTATCGCCGAAGTGAGTAAGGTGCCGGATAGCAGGGGTAGAATTCCAAAATGTTTTTCGGTAAATAGAGGGGTCCATTGTGTATCTGTAAAAAAGTCGATAATGGAGACTTCACTAAAAAACCGAACTGCTTCAACCGAAAGTACCGCGACAATCCCGAAGGTTACCAAAATGGTAATCAACGCACTGGAAAACAGCGATTTTTCTATAATGAGCTCTTTTACTTTTCGCATAGCAGGGATTTATACAAGTAAATCAGGTGCCTTAAGAATAAAGACACCCGATTCTTCACTAATCAAACCTTTGTTTATTTGTTACTTTCAACAAAAGTTCTGAAGTTTTCTTTCTGACTGGCGTACAATTCGGCCGGAAGCGGAATGTACCCCACATCTGTAGCTAAATCTCCTGCATTATCCAGGTAGAAGTTTACAAATTCTACTACTTCCGAAGAAGCAACCGACGTGCTATTTACATAGATAAATAATGGTCTGGACAAGGGACTATACCTTCCGTTTTTAACTGTTTCCAAACTTGGTTTAACTACTTCTGTCCCGTTGTGAACCCCAATTAGGGTAAGTTTATCCTGATTTTCGGAATAGTATGCCAAACCGAAAAATCCGAGAGAATATTTATCCCCTGCAATCCCTTGCACCAGTACGTGGTCGTCTTCGCTGGCGGTAAAGTCACCTCTACTGGATCCACTTTTACCTACTACTGCTTCGGTAAAGTAATCGTAAGTACCCGATGCAACTCCGGGACCAAATAAGTGAATCTCTTCATTCGGCCATTCGGGACGAATCTGATTCCATTTCATAATTTTTCCTTGTGCAGCCGGTTCCCAAATTTTCTTTAATTCTTCAACTGTAAAACTATCCACCCAAGTGTTTTCAGGATTAACTAAAACAGCAAGTCCGTCGTACGCTACTTCCAATTGAATGTATTTTATATTGTTTTCGGCACAGGCTGCAATTTCCTTATCTTTAATTGGGCGTGAGGCATTCGAAATATTGGTTTCGCCACGTGAGAATTTTTGGAATCCTCCGCCGGTACCTGAAACACCTACGGTTACCTTAACATCCGGCTGAACGGCTCTGAATTCTTCGGCAACTGCCTCAGTAATTGGGAATACGGTACTCGAACCATCTACTTTAATGGTTCCGGACAAAGCAGCTGCATCATTTTGCGCGCTTTCTCCATTTTCTTTTTTCTCTCCACACGCTCCAAAGATTAGAGCAATTGCGATAATGGAAACAATTTTTTTCATGTATATATCATTAGTTTTTGCAGTACAAAGAAAGTGAGTCAATGTTATGCGAATGTTAAATGAAGTTGAAGAAAATGCTATACTTTAAACAATGAGGAAGGCGTTTAGACACATATTTATAAATGCAAAAGAGAAGGTACTACCCTTCTCTTTTGTTGACTATTCCAAGAAGTCTTTCATTAAAGATTACTTCCTTATTCGTATATATAACTTGGTATATTTTTAAAAATGTACGTCAAGCTGAAGTCTGTACATGAGTCCGTCATTTTCACCCCCAATAGTTGTATAACTCACATCGGTTTGAACTTTTAATTTATGCCCTACAATGTATTTTGACAGCCCTAGCGTGTATTGATTCTCAACATCTTTACCGGTTATGTTTTGATCTAAATCGATAGTTGTATATCTCCCGGTTACTTCCCAATTGCTTGGAAACACGTAACCACTTTGAACATTAAAACCATTTCCAACCTGTACAGTATCTCCTGTTGCTGTACCATCCGAGTTTTTAGCGATTGCATCTTCGGCATCTCTATTACTGTATTCTGCCATGATGGATAGCCCTTTGTAATTGAACATCGCATCGATAAAAAGTGTAGAAATATTGGTTTCATAAAAACCTAAGTCGTTGGCCATGTAAGACCCTTGGTTACTTCGATTTTTTACAGCATTATTGTTAAAGTCGTACGTGGCTCCAAGTGCCAACTTGGGAGTACTTTCTCGTTTTAAATCTCCGCCACTATAGTCTCCTTTTCCTTCAAATTCACCCAATGGAAGTATCTCTACTCGCCCGGTGTACTGATGCCCTCCTAAATTTCCGGTTGTAACATTTCTGCCTTCTCCCTGTGAAACGGCGAACATCTCTTTAATTACAAAGCTTTCAGAAACATCAATGTGATGTCTAAGTTGTAGACCCATATCTCTGTCTATATTGAATCGACTATTTAGGAGTGAACGATCTACCAATTGTAAATTCGCCGAAGAGATAACCCGCTCCCTATTTCCGGGAAGCTTTGTTTGTCCTGCCCACAATTCGAAGTTTTCATAAAAATTCCACATCACTACTGCATCAAGAATATAATTGGGCGAATTACCTGTAAATTCTGAAGCCCCCGAAATATCTCTATTCGAAAGTCCTAATTCCATTTTGTATTTAAGTTTTGGGCTATAGGCAAAGCCTGAAAATTTTAAACGCGCTCTTCGCACCAGAAAGTTTGAAGATGCTTTTCCGTAGGTATCGTCGCTATAGTCCCAACTAGTGGTTGAAAGTAGTTGCATTCTTGCCGAAAAGTTCATCGACCATGTACTGTCTTTTCCAACAATGTTGAGAATTCCTTTCCCGAATTTGGGACCTTCTACATCTTGTGCGCCAACACTAACTGCCGAAAGGACCATTATAAGGGCCAACATTTTTATTTTCATTATTACTGAATTTAGTTTTTGTCGATGCAAAGAACAGGCTTCTATGTTAAGTTAAGGTTAACTCTTGGTAAACAAATTAAGAAATACTATTTGAAGGGGTCAAAGCCTTAATTTTAAAGGTTTTTTAACAGTGCAGTGCTTAGCAATTTCAATTTAGACGTTATATTTGTCAAAATTCAATTCTGAATGCTCAAAGGGGTTTCAATTATTTTTTTATCTCTAGCCATGTCTTTAGCGACTTTGGCTCCTTCTGCTTTGCTATTATTGAATATAGATGCAAATTCGGTAACAATTGTTGAGATTACCGAAGAAGAAAACAAAAGAGAGACCAAAAAGCAATTAGATGAGCATAAGATTATAAATCGTTTAGCTTTTGAAATAGCACCTGGCAGATTTGAAGGGCGAACAAAACTTTATTTATACTTCAAAGAAGAATTTTCAAATCCCTTTTTAAAGATTCATCTCCCGCCTCCGGAATTTATTTCATAATTCTCATTTACAGCTTTAAATTTACAATTCAGTCAATATTCACATATTGGCCGACAATTCATTTTTAATTAATTTCAATGAAAAAAATATTCGATTTTACACACTTTCGCGGAGATCTTTTTGGAGGTATTACCGCTGGAATTGTCGCACTACCACTTGCATTAGCCTTTGGTGTAAGCTCCGGATTAGGTCCAAGTGCCGGACTTTACGGAGCAATCTTTGTAAGCTTTTTTGCAGCTCTTTTTGGAGGCACAAACACACAAATATCGGGACCTACCGCGCCAATGACGGCGGTGAGTATGGTATTGATTGCAAGTATTCTAGCCGTTAATGACGGGGATTTAAATAAGGCATTACCTATCATATTAACCGTGTTTTTGCTTGCCGGTATTTTCCAAATTGGTATTGGATTTCTGGGTTTCGGGAAGTATATAAAATACATTCCGTATCCCGTAGTTTCAGGCTTTATGACGGCCATCGGTATTATCATTCTTATAACACAAATACTTCCTGCCTTAGGGTATTATCCCAAGGAAGATCTTGAATATGTCAATGAATTCAAGCCACAGGCGGAAGAGGTGCTACTCAATTCAATCTTGAGTGAAGAGGCAGGAGAGGGAATTTTAGTGCTTGAAGATTTCAAGGAGACTATACAAAGGGCCGAAAGTATTAGTGAAGCCGAAATTTTAAAGGAATCCCAAACATTGGCAGCCTCCGAATCATCAGGGGTTATTGGGGCAATCAAAACCATGCCAAAAGCACTGCAAAATATTAACTGGCTTGAACTCCTTTTAGCATTAGGAACCATTCTCCTTATTTATGGGTTTAAATTTATAACAAAAGCTGTTCCAAGTACTTTGGTTGCATTGGTGGTGATGTCCGGGATAGCATTCGGATTTAATTTAGACTACAAGCCCATTGAAGAAATCCCGAGCGGATTGCCAATTCCAAATTTTGAAATTATAACCGGCTTTAGTTTGGCGGAAATTACACCCTATATATTCACGGCGCTAACGCTGGCATTGTTGGGAGCAATCGATTCGTTACTAACCTCTGTTGTAGCCGATAATATGACAAAAACCAAACACAAGCCAAATAAGGAGCTGATAGGACAGGGTATTGGAAACAGTATTGGTGCAATGTTCGGAGGTATTCCCGGAGCCGGAGCGACTATTAGAACAGTCGTGAATATAAAGTCGGGAGGAAAGACCCGCTTATCAGGAATGTTCGCCGGCGTTTTATTACTGGTAATTTTATTATCCTTAGGACCGGTAGCTTCTAAAATTCCGGCTGCGGTTTTGGCAGGAATTCTTATTACGGTTGGGATAGGAGTAATGGATTACAAAGGCTTAAAGGCTATGCCTTATATGCCCAAACCGGAGGTTGTTATAATGTTGGTGGTTTTAGTTTTATCCTCTGTTTGGAATTTAGTCTATGCGGTTGGAGTAGGACTGGTAATTGCTTCTTTAATGTTTATGAAAAAAATGGGAGACCTTACAGCCGAACGTTCCGATGTAAAATCATTGCTGAAGGAAAAGGCCTGGGAGGATGAACATGCTTTTCCGCAGGCTTTAAAAGAAGAGGTTTTCATCAAACATATAAAAGGACCATTGTTTTTTGGCTCCACCAGCGATTTTCAGCAACTGGCAACCCAAATTCCCGAAACAGCATCGGCCGTTATTATCCGAATGGGTAGAATGCAGTATATAGACCAATCTGGCCTGTATGCGATGGAAGATGTACTGATTGATTTGTCCAGACGAAATATAAAGGTGTTGATGGTAAATGTATTAGAACAACCAAAATACATGTTGGAACGCATTGACATTATCCCGGACTTAGTGCCTCATGAACGATTATTTAAAAACTTCAGGGAATGTTTGAATTGGATTAATGAAAACGTAAAGAATAAATATTAATAAAATGATATGCTCCGATAGGAGTGATAAAAAAACAAAAATATGATAGTACATACAAGAGAAACACAGGCAACGATGACCCCACAAAAGGCGTTGCAATTTTTGAAAGAAGGGAATGCCCGATTTCAAAACAACCTAAGTGCAAATAGAAATTTATTACAGCAGGTTAATGAAACCGAAGACGGACAATTTCCCTTTGCCACAATATTGAGTTGTATAGACAGCCGGGTATCGGCAGAGCTGGTTTTCAATCAAGGGTTAGGAGATATTTTCAGTATTCGAATTGCCGGAAATTTTGTCAATGAAGACATACTGGGAAGCATGGAGTTTGCATGTAAATTGGCCGGAACAAAACTAATCGTCGTATTGGGACACACAAGCTGTGGAGCCGTAAAAGGAGCTTGTGATAAAGCGCGCTTGGGAAATCTTACAACCTTACTGAGTAAAATAGAGCCGGCGGTAGATGCCGTTCATGAGCCTAAAGACGAAAGTCTCAGAAACTCAAAAAATTCAGATTTTGTAGATGCAGTGGCTACCAAAAATGTTGCTTTTGCTTTAGAGCAAATTAGGAAGCAGAGCCCTATTTTGAATGAAATGGAAAAAAATAATGAGATTATGATTGTTGGTGCCATGTACGATATTGGCAATGGAAGTGTCGTTTTTGAAGATGAACTACCCGGCTTCAATGACTAAAAATTATAATTAATTATTTACTAATACATAAAGAGGCTGCCCAATTGGGCAGCCTCACCTTTTAAATCCAGTTGACAAAAACTAAACGATTTATAAAGTATGTGCTGGCAATTCAATAAAATTAGTTGCGTGTCCAACCGTTTTTCCAGCTGGCATAGTCGGTTCCGGTGCCGTTCCCTTCACCAGAAATGAACTGCTCTATCGAAAAATTATATCCGGTATCGTTTTTTAGGGGAACAATGACATCAACAAATGAGACATCACTCACAGTAAGATCTCCATCCAATACTCCTTGGCCTGTTGGACTGTCACCTGTATCTCCGTCCAAATCGAATCCTTCTTCAAATCCAACGATAAGAATGTTGTTAAACAATCCTTGTGTTCCTGCTCTAAGGCGAATTGCTTCATTTTCGGTGGCAGAGCCTCTTCCTATTATTACAACGTTGTTAACGGTTGGTTTCGAAAAGAATAAGGGAGAAGAATTGTTCCCTATGTCTGTATTAAATCCATCTGCTTCAATTCCTTTGTCATGCTGAATGCCGTGTTCTATGTAAACATTACTCAATGTTCCCGAGAAACCTTCGGTCCAATCCACTGAATCATCCTGCGCACCAATTACAGAAATAAAACTAGCGTTTACTGTTCCCCCAAAGAATTCAATTCCGTCGTCCTTACCTTCAAATGCCTGAATGTATTCAACTACAGTTCCGTTTCCAACTCCGTAGAATGAGAATCCGTTATTTTCAGAAGAAGCATCCGCACTTCCGCCGGAAAATTCAACACGTACATAGCGAAGAATCCCCGAGTTGTCATCTGTATGGCTACCACCATAAGGTAATCCGCCAATTTCAGAGGTTGAAGTAGCTTCTCCTCCAGCTACAGAGTTAATTGGAGCTCTTCCTAATAAAATAAGACCACCCCAGTCGCCTGCATTTGGCGTAGCAACATTCGATGTAAAAACAATTGGATTGCTGGAGGTTCCTTCAGCAATAATAGTTGCCCCTTGAGCGATTGCCACATACACATCGGCTCCTGCGTTTGCTTTTATTACAGTTCCCGGAGGAATGGTAAGTATGGTGCCTTCGGTCATAATCAAGGCTTCGGTCAACACGTATTCGGTATCGGTTTCCAATGTGAAATCGGTTGTTTTTGTACCTCCAATTTCCACAATATTGGATCCGGTGTCATTTCCACCCGAATTGTTATTGGTTGTATTGCTACTGTTATCATTTATAACAATATCTGCTGTGTCATCTGCTTGACAAGAAGCGAATAACATCGCTATAATTGTAAGGCTAAAAAATAGGTAATTAGTTTTCATTTGTTTTCGTATTAATTAATTTTCGATTCGTTTTAAAAAGTATATTTCAATTGTACCGCGAGGTCTATTCCTCTTTTATATTGAGAGAGTATTACATCCCCTTGAGAAGTATTTTCGCGTATTCTTTCGATGCTTGGGTCTAATAAGTTTTTTGCACTGGCATTAATTTCCAGAGAATCACTTAGGCTGTTCTTCCATACAAAATCCAGGGAAGACACTTGTTTTTCAATAATATTTCCCAACTGTCCCGATCCAATGGCGTCTATTCGGTCCGAGAAATAGGAGTATACCAGATTCACCATCGGTTTGTATGTTCCAAGAATCGGCCTGTAGCTAATGTCTGCGTTGAGTAATAAGGGAGAGGCTCCTTGTAATTCTTCTTCCTCTTTGTTGAAAGTGGTCGAAAATAATCCGTTGGAATCTTTTAAATCCTGACGCGTAAACATATAGGTTGCGTTGAAGCCCACGGATAATTCAGGCGCACTGTCTTGTCCAACCAGAATGGCTTTACGCAATTCTATTTCCCCGCCAACTACTTCGGCTTTCTCACCTGTTCTGAAATAACGCTGCGTTCCGGTTGCATCGTTGGCAATTACCTTGTTGATGGGGTCGTTAATTTGCTTTGCAAATCCGGCCAGCGATAGTATCTCTCCCTTTCCGAAGAACCATTCGTATTTAAGATCGAGATTGTATATTTCCGAAAAAGAAGGGTCGTTTAGTAAATCCGGATTTCCACCTACACGTTGTGTAACATCTTCGTAAACAAATGGCGCTACTTCTTTAAATTCGGGAAAGGAGACGGTTTTACTCGCAGCAAACCTTAAATTCTGGGAATCGGTAAGACGATAGGTAACACTGAAACTCGGCAAGTAGAAATTTTTATTGGTCGCTCTAAATCCGGCATCGGAAGATGGCAGATTTATTACATCGTACACGATTTCCTGATCGAAGGATTCAATTCTGAAACCCGGAACTAACAACCATTTTTCTCCTGCTGAAATTTCAGCATTTATGTAACCTGCATGAATATCCAGGTTTCCGGTATATGTATTTTCATAACGCCCGGGATAGTTGGTGTTGTCGATGCCGCCTTCAGGGTAAATTGCGTTAAACACCTCGGTATTGTAAACTACACCCAGATTTTCAACTTTAAATATCTCGTTGAGGTTATTAATGTCTACCACAGGAGTATTCGGCTGAATAAAATCATACCCATAGCGTATATTATTAAATTGGCGTTCTTTGGTTCTTCCATTGTAGCCGAAATTGAATTTCAGGCTTGAAGAGGCGTCATAAGCGACATTGAATCGACTGTTAAGTTCCTCGTCTTTTATATTCTGAAAGTACCGCTGATTGTCATACGGAATATTGTTGTAGAAAGAAGGAAGCGTTGCCGGATCATTGTCTAAGGCAAGGTCGTATCGTTCAACGCTGAAGCGTTTTCTGTCCGGTTGCCGTGAAAAGACCGAATTGTGACCTATACCCCAATCTATTTCAAATTGGTCGTCTATTTTGTGTAAACCGGTCAACTGATTTACAAAAATCATATCCTGCGTAAACTGTGCATTCATCTGGTAAAAACCTTTGTCGGTATCCAGAATGGCATCTCTGTTAGAACCTTTACCATCAATACCGTAATATCCTACTTCGTTGGAAGCATTGTTAATGAACAAAGAATTAATTCGTAATGTATGATTGTTGTTTATGGAATATTTTAGGTTTGTCATGGCGTTTGTTGTAGTAGAATACTCGTATTCTTCGGCTGAAGGAAATCGCTTTTTCTCTACTGTTGTAAAATCTACCGCCTGTCCGTTGCGATATTCAAAATCATTTTCGAAGGAAGCCGTAAAAAACAAACTTAATCTTGAAGTGTCTTTTAGTTTTAAAGATGCATTTCCTGAAATAGTTCCTTCGAAAGCCAAGGGTTCTCCTGTACTTACCGGATCTACTCCGTGTGATAGAATTACAGCAAAAGGGTTGTTGTTATACCGATTGTAAAATCCGAAGTAGCCAATCCCTTCTCCTTTCACAAACTCTTTTTCTCCGGCACGGGAGTTGGTCCCGGAACCTATACTGACATCTAAAAATGATTTTGACGTAGCATCCTTAGCCAGGATATTTACATTTCCGGCGGCAAAATCCCCATAGAATTCGGTTGCGTAAGCCTTACTCACAGAAACATTTTGAATAATATCTGAAGAAAACAGTTGTAGATCTATGTTCTTCTTTTCTATGTTATTTGACGGAAGCGTGAGACCGTTATAGGTTGTGTTGAGGTATCGGTCTCCCAAACCACGCACATATACATTTGTGCCGCCTTCCTGTCGTGAAATTCCCGAAATCTTAGTTATAGCCCCGGCAGCATCACTTACACCTTTTTGTGATAATTCTTCGGCGCCTATACTTTGCTTTATAATGGCTGCATTTTTTTGCTCTAAAAGAAGGGCTATCACACTTTCTCTTTTGGAGGTCGTTTTTATAACCACCTCATCCAATGCAGCTGCGCTGGCACCAAGCGGCACATGCACTTCGGTTACTTTTCCGCTTTCAACTTTTACATTGTTAATTTCTACGGTTTCATATCCTACGAAACTACAGGTTACAGTATAAACGCCTGCTGCAAGATTTTCGATGGCATACAGTCCGTTATCATCGGATGTTGTGCCTATAGTGGTTCCTTTAATAAGGACGTTCGCAAAAGGAAGGGGATTGTTATTGTAGTCTTTATCGGTAAGTTTACCTACAATTGAGCCGGTTTCTTGTGCCGAAAGGAGCGTGGTAAACGCTATGAGTAATAAGGTAATATTCTGTTTCATTTTTAACTTTAATTTCTTGCACAAAGAAAGGAGGCAACTGTAAAGTTTCTGTTACTCTCGGTTTAAGGGTTTGTCAAATTCAGGTTAACTAAATGTTATTCTCTTAACCTTAAGTTTTCTATTGATTAACTTTTTGAAAATAGTATCTTGCATTTTAAATTACATACTATGATGCAGTGGGAACAGCTCCTCTCGCTACGCCGTCAAGGCGATACCAATAAGCGATTACGAATTGAACAAGATGAAACACGTTTGGGTTTTGAAGTAGACTACGACCGTGTAATTTTTTCTTCGGCGTTTAGAAGTTTGCAAGACAAGACACAGGTAATTCCCTTGTCTAAAACCTCGTTTGTGCATACACGTTTAACCCATAGTTTGGAAGTTTCGGTGGTGGGTCGTTCTTTGGGGCGTATTGTTGGGAAATCCATTATAGAGAAGCATCCGCAATTACAAAAAGTACACGGACATCATTTCAATGATTTTGGCGCAATTGTGGCAGCAGCGTGTTTGGCACATGATATTGGAAATCCTCCTTTTGGCCATAGTGGAGAGAAGGCAATTGGGGATTATTTTTTAAATGGAGACGGAAAACGGTTTAAAGAACAGTTGACTGCGAAGGAATATCAGGATCTGGTGGATTTTGAAGGAAATGCCAACGGTTTTAAGATTTTAACTGAATCTAAAAACGGAGTAGACGGTGGCCTGCGACTTTCCTATGCTACGCTGGGTGCGTTTATGAAGTATCCCAAAGAGTCTTTGCCCAAAAAACCCACCAATCACATAGCCGATAAAAAATATGGCGTGTTTCAATCTGAAACGGCATTTTTTAAGGAAGTAGCCATCGAATTAGGCTTACTATCACTAGGGAATAAAAAAGAGCTTCGGTATCACAGACACCCTTTAGCCTTTCTTGTAGAAGCCGCCGACGATATTTGCTATACCATAATCGATTTTGAAGATGGTATAAATCTGGGATTAATAGATGAAGAGTTTGCACTGGAGTATTTAATTAAATTGGTGAAAGACAACATCAACACGACGAAGTATAATAGTTTGAAAGTAGCTTCAGACAGGTTGGCTTATTTAAGGTCTCTTGCAATAAACACCTTAATTTCGGAAGCAGCCGCAATTTTTCTTCAATATGAAAGTGAAATATTAGAAGGCACTTTTAAGGAATCCTTGTTGGATAAAAGCAAGTACAAGGCTCAAATTAAGGATATCATAAAAATAAGTATTGAAAAAGTATACAACAGTGATGAGGTTGTGGAAAAGGAAATTGCCGGATATACAATTTTATCTACCCTCTTAGCGGCGTATACTTCGGCCTTCGAAAACGAGCATCACAACCGGGCAACCCACTACGACACCTTAATTGTAAAAAATTTCAAAAGCACTTTCGGTAAGGATATTTCAGTCTATGGCTATATTATGGAATGTTGTAGTTTTATTTCGGGACTTACCGATGGGAATGCATTGCAGATATTTAATAAGATTAAGGGTAATCTTTAGAAAGCCACTTTCTGACCAAAAAATTGATTTTAAATTAGATAATTATTATTTTTTAAGGTAATTTTAACGTTCGAACTAAAATTGCTTACCGGCTTTCAAGCCATATTTCCTAGGCCTTTTTAAATTATTAATCTACAATAAAAAATTATGAAAAAAATTCTTTACTTGTTTGCGTTTTTGGCGGTTTCGATTGCCGGGGCGCAAGATTTCACGGGAGTGATTAGCTCCTACTTAAACAGTAATCGCGCTCAGCTAGGATTACAACCGCAAGATTTTGAGGACATTACAATTAATTCTCAAAGTTTTTCGAAGAGCATGCAGGCACATACTGTATACGTATCGCAAAACTACCAAGGAATCGAAATTTTCAATTCGGTTGCAAGTTTCGCGGTTAAAAATAATCAGGTAGTATATGCCAGTCGAGGCTTCATTCCAAGTATTTCAACAAAGGTAAATACTATAAATCCGGGTATTTCGGCGTTAGATGCCATAAGCAAAGCGACGACGGCATTGGGTCTATCCAGTCCTTCTAATCTTGAATTATTGGAATCCTCGAATAACAGTTATGTATTCTCTAATGGAACAATCTCCCTGGAAAACATTCCTGTAAAATTGGTATATCATTATACAGAAACCGACCAATTAATTTTGGCATGGGATTTAAGTATTTATTTATTGAACGCTACACATTATTATAGTGTTCGAATTGATGCTTTAACCGGAGCCTTATTGGACACCAACGATTGGGTGTCGAGCTGTGATTTTGGTGACGTAGTGCATTCTCATGAAACTTCTTCCAAAAGTATTTTATTTGGAGAAGAAGCAGCAGGAGAAGTAGCTACGGCCGGAGGAGCTCAGTATCGCGTTTTTGCGATGCCATTAAGAAATCCGGATAATGGCCCGGACACTTTAGAAAATAGTCCTGATGATGCTATAGCTTCTCCTTTTGGATGGCACGATACCGATGGTGCAGCCGGGGCCGAGTTCACCATAACAAGAGGGAATAATGTTTGGGCGCAAGAAGACCAGAACAATAATAATGGCACTGGATATTCTCCCGACGGAGGAGTTCCTTTGGTATTCGATTTTCCGTTTGGTTTGCCGCAACCTCCACAGGCATTTCTTGATGGTTCTATTACCAATTTATTTTATTGGAATAACATCATTCACGATGTAATGTATCAGTATGGTTTCGATGAGCTGAGTGGAAATTTTCAAGAGAATAATTATGGTAACGGTGGTCTTGGAAGTGACTCCGTAAATGCCGACGCTCAGGACGGCGGTGGGACAAACAACGCAAACTTTGCGACTCCACCAGACGGACAGAACCCAAGAATGCAGATGTATATTTGGACAGGATCGACAGGGGCGGTGCCAGGTTTGTTAACAATTAATAACGGGCCTTTGGCGGGTAGTTACGAAGGACATCCAGCAGGATTTGGAGGGCCATTTTTACCCGCTCCATTAACAGAAGATTTAGTGGTTATAGAAGATGACGATGCAGGAGTTTCTACCGATCCAAACGACGGATGTGATAATATTACCAACGGAGGAGCCTTAAACGGAAAAATTGTTGTTATACGCCGAGGCGAATGTGAATTTGGATTTAAATCACTTGCTGCGCAAAATGCAGGCGCCGTAGCCGTTATTATTGTTAATAATGTGGCAGGTGCTACTATCCTTATGGGAGGTGGTGCCGTTGGTGCTTCCGTTACAATTCCTGTTTTCATGATAAACAATATTGATGGGGAGGCTATTATTGCCGAATTATTAGCTCTAAATACGGTCAACGGAACTATTAATGGAGCACTTGTTCCACCAAATATTGACGGAGATCTTGATAACGAAATAGTTGTGCACGAATATGGCCATGGTATTTCTAACAGACTTACAGGTGGTCCGGGAGCTGCAGGCTGTTTGCAAAATGCAGAACAGATGGGTGAAGGATGGAGTGACTATATAGGATTAGTTATGACCATGCAACCCGGAGATCAGGAGGGAGATATTCGCGGAATGGCTTCTTACGCTTCCGGAAATCCGAACGGAATTAGAGAAGCTCCTTACAGTACTGATTTCGGAGTTAATGATTATACGTACGCCGATGTTAACGGAAACGTTTCGGTGCCGCATGGTGTCGGATTTGTATGGGCAACCATGCTTTGGGAAATGACTTGGGATTTAATCGATGTATATGGATGGGATTCTGATATCTACAATGGAACCGGAGGAAACAATATTGCATTGCAATTAGTAACAGACGGGATGAAACTACAGCCTTGTAGCCCGGGGTTTGTCGATGGAAGAGATGCGATTCTTCAAGCAGATATAATCAATAACGCAGGTGCAAACCAGTGTTTAATTTGGGATGCTTTTGCAAGAAGAGGTCTTGGTCTTAGTGCAAGTCAAGGTTCATCCAATAGTACATCAGATGGAGTAGAAGCGTATGATGTTCCTACATCTCCGGGTTGTCTATTAGGAGTTACTGACAATTCGCTGGACAATAACTTTGTTATCTATCCAAACCCTTCTAATGGTAACCTTAATATAAAGTCTGTCATAGATGCAGGTGATGTAACAATTTCTATCTTCGATCTGAACGGTAGAAAAGTATATTCACAGAACACAGCCTTAAACGGGACTGTATCAATCAATGTTACAAACCTTAGTACAGGAATGTACATTGTACAAATTGATGGTGTGAATTATGTTCACAATGCCAAAATTGTTATTGAATAATACAGTAGCAATTTTAATTTTAATAGAAAAGGAGGCTTACTAAAGCCTCCTTTTTTTATATAAGATTTTGAAGAAGTTGGGCTATTTTTTCGGAAGAAATTCCTGCTAACTCTTGTAATTCATTTACCGTTCCATGCTCCGGAAATACATCGGGAAGTCCCAGAATTTCAATCCGATTTGTGTATTTATGCCTCACCGAAAATTCGGCAATACTACTTCCAAATCCGCCCGAAGCAACTCCGTCTTCAACAGTAACTATGATTGTGTATTTTTTAAAAATTGTATGCAATAGACGTTCATCAAGCGGCTTTACGAAACGCATATCGTAACAAGACACTTTTTCCTCTTTTGAAAGTAATGCAATCGCTTCCAATGTATTTGTAGCCATCGTACCTAGAGTTAACACAGCAATAGATTTGCCTTCTTTAAGAAGTGTTCCTTCTCCAATTTTAATTTCTGAAAAAGGTTGTTTCCAGTCAATAATATTTCCTCTCCCTCGAGGATAACGAATTGCAATGGGTAAAGGGAGTCCTAGTTGAGCGGTATATAATATATTTCTTAGTTCTATTTCATTTCGAGGGGCAAAGATGATGAGATTCGGGATGCACCGTAAATAAGCAATGTCAAAAATACCGTGATGTGTTGCTCCATCTTCACCCACAAGACCCGCTCGATCTAAGCAAAAGATAACCGGAAGCTTTTGAAGGCATACATCGTGTATAACCTGATCGTAAGCCCGTTGTAAAAAGGTTGAGTAAATGTTACAGAATACATAAAGCCCTTGTGTGGCTAGTCCTGCTGCAAAGGTAACTGCGTGTTGTTCGGCGATACCAACGTCAAAGGCTCGGTTGGGGAAGGCATCCATAAAATATTTTAAGGAACTCCCAGTAGGCATGGCGGGAGTAATCCCAACAATTTTTTCATTTTTTAAAGCCAGCTCAACAATGGTTTTTCCAAACACATCCTGAAATTTGGGAGGAAATATTCCATTGCTTTTTGGTAACAACTCACCTGTCTCTGCATCAAATTTTCCCGGAGCGTGATAGGTTACCTGATTCTCTTCGGCTTGTCGTAATCCTTTCCCCTTCTTAGTAATTACATGCAGTAGTTTTGGACCATTAAGTTGTTTTAAACGATTTAATTCTGAAATTAATTCCTCTAAATTATGACCATCGACCGGCCCCGAATAATTAAAATTCAAGGCTTCAAAGATATTGTCGGTGTCGGGCGCTCCGTCTAAGTTTACTTTTGTAAAATATGCTTTGAGAGCACCAACGCTTGGGTCAATACCAATGGCATTGTCATTTAAAATCACCAAAATATTAGTGTTGGTTACTCCGGCATGATTTAGGGCTTCAAAGGCCATTCCGCTCGCAATGGATGCGTCACCAACCACAGCAATGTGTTGTCTGGCATCAATGCCCGATAATTGGGCGGCAATTGCCATTCCCAGCGTCGCCGAAATTGCTGTACTGCTATGGCCGGTACCAAAAGCATCGTACTTACTTTCGGTTATTTTTGGAAAACCACTGATGCCATCCAGTCTTCGATTGGTGTGAAAAAGATCCTTTCTGCCGGTTAGAATTTTATGTCCGTAGGCTTGATGACCCACATCCCAAACAACAATATCTTCGGGAGTATTAAATACATAATGCAAGGCAAGGGTTAACTCTACCACCCCCAAACTAGCCCCCAGATGTCCTTCTTTTACTGCAACAATATTGATGATAAAATCACGCAACTCTTTGGCCAATAAAGGAAGTTCCCTAGCCTCTAACTGGCGAAGGTCTTCAGGAAATTCTATGTTGTCTAATATCTTTTTTGACACGCTGCAAAGATACATTTTGCTTTTGTATATTTGAGTTTATGAGTTTATTGAATCCATTCGACGATACTTATTTTATGAAACGTGCCTTGCAGGAGGCCGAGGCGGCCTATGAAAAAGGAGAGGTGCCAATAGGCGCCGTTATTGTTGTTAACAATCAAATTATAGCCAGGGCACACAACCTTACCGAAACATTAAACGATGTGACTGCCCACGCCGAAATGCAAGCCATTACTGCAGCGGCAAATTATTTAGGGGGAAAATATCTAATTGATTGTACTTTGTATGTTACTTTAGAGCCTTGCCAAATGTGCGCCGGCGCTTTGTTTTGGAGTCAGATTTCAAACATTATTTATGGAGCCAGAGATGATCAGCGGGGATGCATTGCGATGAAAACACAACTACATCCCAAAACCAAAATGACGGGAGGTATAATGGAGGAAGAAGCATCGCAGTTAATTAAACAATTTTTTATCGAGAAGCGAAATTTGAATTAACTAAAAACCCGCTGCGAATTGCAGCGGGTTTTTTGTGGTCAGTAGTTAAGATATATATCTTAGTCGTGGATCACACGCACCTGAGCGGCAACCATTCCTTTTCGTCCTTCCTCTTCAACATATTCTACCTTGTCACCTTCGTTAAGGGCTTCGCCATTAAGACCGGTTACGTGTACAAAGATGTCTTTTCCGGTTTCGTCATTTGTAATAAATCCGAAACCTTTCGATTCGTTAAAAAACTTTACTGTTCCTTCCATTGTAATTAAAAATAAATTAATAAAGAACAAATGTACTTAATTTCTGTCCTCAAAAAACGGGCAGGGTTCACTTTTTTTTGAAAAGCAGGTTGACTTATAGCTTCTTGTCTCTGCTATAGTCCTTCATTTTTTCAATATTTTCGCGAGTGAGCATATAATCTTTTACACTTCGATTTTTCCAACGATGGTAGATAAATACAGGCATGGTAATAAAAAATGTTACCGCTATGGAAATGCCAATTAAGAACTCACCCGTTTTTGGATCTTCAGTTCTAATATAGAATCCAATACAGCTTCCTATTATGGCGGCAATTAGTAATAAAGTAAGAAAGTATTTCATTTTTTATTTTCCTGAAAAGTCAATTAGTTTACGTCTGTATGCGGTTAGCAACTTCGATTTCGAAACAAAACCGAAATATTTGCCTTCGGATGTTACAGGAAGGTTCCAGGCTCCCGTGTCCTGAAATTTTTTCATCACTTCGGTCATTTTACCTGCCCCTAAAATAATAATTGCAGGGGATTTTGCATTAAATCTCTAGCAATAACTTCTTTGTATAAGCTTTGATCGAACATTACAGGGCGCAAGTCGTCCAATAAAATAATCCCCTCCAGCTCTTCTGTTTCTTTGTTGACAACGGGAAAAATGTTTCTATTCGATTTTACAACAGCTTCATGAACTATTTCTCCTAAGGTCATTTCGGGATGCAGGACTATAAAATTTTGTTCCACTACCGACTTTATATCCATAAGTGTTAACACTGCATGATCCTTGTTATGAGTAATTAGTTCGCCTTTTCGCCCCAATTCCATGGCATAAACAGAATGTGGTACAAAGTATTTGGTTATGGAGAATGAAATTGCCGCCGTAATCATTAACGGCAGAAACAATTCGTATCCTCCGGTCACTTCAGCAATTAAAAAGATCGCCGTCAAGGGTGCATGCAATACCCCGGCCATGAGTCCCGTCATTCCCACCAGTGTGAAATTACTTTCCGAAACAGGATTTGCGAGTATTCCTATGTTATTAATAATTTTTGCCAAACAATATCCCATGATGCTTCCCATAAACAAAGTGGGTGCAAAGATGCCACCCACACCACCGGCACCGAAAGTGAGCGCACTGGCAATTACTTTAAACAAGACCAAACCTCCCAAAAGTGCAATGAGCATCCAAACATTGTTGAGGTCTACTTGCAGGATATTATTTTCCAATGCTTTTTCGGGATTACCTTGTACCAGGTTGTTAATTACGTCGAAACCTTCACCGTATAAAGGCGGAATAAAATAGACCAGAATTCCAATTCCCAATCCTCCAATTATCAGTCGTTTGACCGGGGAGCCGATTTTTTCGAAAAATTTCTGAAAGCGTTCGTAGGTTTCAGTAAAATAGATGGAGACAAAACCTGCTACTATACCAAGAAGTATGTATAGCGGAATGTCTTTCAGTAAAAAATCATCTTCAATGCTAAACGGCAGTAAAATATCATCTCCGAAGAAGAAGTAGGAAGTGATTAGCGCCGAAACCGAAGCCAATAACAATGGAATAAGCGATATCAAGGTAAGATCGAGACTAAATACCTCCACCGCAAAAATAATAGCAGCAATAGGCGCCTTAAAAATAGAAGACATGGCTCCGGCTGCCGCACAACCTATTAAAAGGGTTCTCGTTGCCTGATTCATATGCAACATCCTCGACAAATTCGAACTGATGGCGGCTCCGGTAGCTACCGTCGGACCTTCAAGTCCTACAGATCCTCCAAAACCTACTGTAATTGGCGCAGCGATTAGGCTTCCAAACATCTGAAAGGGCCTCATTATCCCTTTTCTCTTTGAAATTGCAAACAGGGTAGCAGGAATACCCTGTGTTGGCTGATTGCGAACCACATATTTTAAAATGAAATAGGTAATGGTTAAACCAATTAGCGGGAAAATAAAATAAAAGGCATTGTGATATTCCCGAATCAATTTCCCTTCCAGTAGCAATTGAATAAAGTGAGTTCCGTTTTTAATAAGAACGGCGACCAATCCGGAAAGAAAACCAACAACAATACTTATTATAAAAATAAACTGTTTGTGCGAGACATGCTTTAATCGCCAGATAAGAAATTTGGTAAGTAATGTACGTTTCGGTGCAGGCATTAAGCTGGGTATAAAAAATCCCGCAAAAAGCAGGATTTTAAAGTTACGATTTTAAGTTGAGTTGTAAGCTTAATTCCTCGAGTTGCGTTTTATCTAATGGTGCCGGCGCATCGATCATTACATCGCGTCCCGAATTGTTTTTGGGGAAGGCAATAAAATCGCGTATGGTTTCTTGTCCGCCCAAAATAGCCACCAATCTGTCCAATCCAAAGGCAATTCCACCATGCGGAGGCGCCCCATATTGAAAAGCATCCATTAAAAAGCCAAATTGCGCCTTTGCTTCAGTAGGTGTAAATCCTAGATAGTCGAACATCAAGGCTTGTGTTTCTTTGTCGTGAATTCGAATAGATCCGCCGCCAATTTCATTACCGTTTAACACCAAGTCGTAGGCATTCGCTTTCACAGCACCGGGATTTGTAGCCAACAACTCCAATTGCCCCGGTTTTGGAGACGTAAATGGATGGTGCATGGCGTGAAAACGGTTGGTTTCTTCGTCCCATTCCAACAAAGGGAAATCGACCACCCATAAAGGAGCAAATTCTTTGGGATTGCGCAAACCGAGTTTTTCGGCCAACTCCATACGCAATGCACTAAGTTGTGCACGTACTTTGTTTGCATTACCGGATAAAACACATATTAGGTCTCCGGGTTTGGCATCGGTAACTTCGGCCCATTTAGCCAAATCATTTGCATCGTAGAATTTGTCTACTGAAGATTTATAGGTTCCATCTTCATTACAGCGACAATAGACCATACCGAGTGCTCCCACTTGAGGTCGCTTTACCCAGTCTATCAAGGAATCAATTTCCTTACGGGTAAAAGAATTACCTCCCGGGACTGAAATTGCAACCACCAATTCTGCCTGATTGAAAACACTGAAATCTTTGTGCTGTGCTACCTCGTTAAGTTCTCCAAATTCCATTCCAAATCGAATATCGGGTTTGTCGTTCCCGTATTTTTTCATCGCTTCATCGTAGGTCATTCGCGGGAAAGCAGATAAAGTAACTCCGTTTATCTCCTGCAACAAGTGGCGTGTAAGCCCTTCAAAAGTATTTAAAATGTCTTCCTGTTCCACAAAGGCCATTTCGCAGTCTATTTGGGTAAATTCGGGCTGTCTGTCGGCGCGCAAGTCTTCATCCCGGAAACATTTTACAATTTGAAAGTATTTGTCCATTCCACCTACCATTAGCAATTGCTTAAAGGTTTGCGGGGATTGAGGGAGCGCATAAAATTGTCCTGCATTCATCCGAGAGGGCACCACAAAGTCACGGGCTCCTTCGGGAGTTGACTTAATTAGATAGGGCGTTTCCACTTCCACGAAACTTTTTTCAGATAAATAATTACGAACCGCCATGGTAACTTTATGGCGAAATATTAAGTTCTCGCGAACCGGTTTTCTTCGAATATCGAGATAGCGGTATTTCATGCGTAAATCTTCACCTCCGTCTGTTTCGTTTTCGATGGTAAATGGAGGGGTGAGAGATTCGTTTAAGACGGTAACTTCCGAAACTAATATCTCAATATCTCCGGTAGGCATATTAGGATTTTTAGATTCTCGCTCAATCACTGTTCCTGTTACTTGAATCACAAATTCCCGGCCTAATTTCGAAGCGATTTCCATGACAGATTTAGAAGTTCTCTCATCGTCAAATATGAGTTGTGTAACTCCATACCGATCCCTCAAATCGACCCAAATCATAAACCCTTTATTCCTTGTTTTTTGTACCCAACCTGAAAGAGTCACGGTTTTGTTTATATGTATGGCTCTTAATTCGCCATTAGAATGCGTTCTATACATTTTTCTCTTAGAATATTAATTCCTGTAATCACCTACAAGAAGGTGCAAATTTAGTAAGATTAGCGAGTTTACCATTGAAAAAATTAAACTTTAGTCATGTGATACTGAACTTTTTGTTAAAAATTTATGGGCGAATCTTATGTAATGGTTAAAATATTGATAAATCTTTAGTACCTTCGGGTCAACAATCAAAACTATTAACTATGAAACAAAAAAACTCTAATAGTAGGAGACTCCTGCTTTTACTATTCCTTTTTCCATGTTTTGTGTTTGCACAGACAACACTTACAGGAAAAATTAGTGATCCCAACGGGACTACAGTTCCCTTCGCCAATGTAATTGAAAAAGGCACCACCAATGGAACAACAACAGATATTGATGGAAATTTTTCGATTTCGGTTGCGAGCTTACCCGCAACGTTGGTATTTTCCTCTTTAGGTTATGAAACTATCGAGCAAACCGCAAACAATGCATCCCCTATGAACATAACTTTGGCCGAATCGGCTGAAGCTTTAAGCGAGGTTGTAGTGACAGGTTTGGCAACTTCCATTAAGAGATCGAATTCGGCGAATGCCGTTGCGTCGATTTCAGCCGAGGAACTTGTAGGTACAACACCACCCCCAACTTTGGACGGTGCTTTATACGGTAAATTTGCCGGAGCTGTTGTAAATGCTAACTCCGGAGCACCCGGAGGTGGACTTTCCATTAAACTTCGTGGAGCGACATCTCTGCAAGGAAATACCTCACCTCTTTATATTATTGACGGAGTTTATGTAGATAACTCTTCTATACAACCCGGACTTAATTTAGTGTCTGCAGCAGCAGCCGGAGGAAGTGCTTCTAACCAAGATAACCCTACCAATCGTATTGCGGATATTAACCCTGAAGATATTGCTAATATTGAAATTCTTAAAGGAGCTTCAGCAGCAGCAATCTACGGATCTCGTGCAGCAGCAGGGGTGGTTATTATTACGACTAAAAGAGGTAAGGCCGGAGAAACTCTGTTTAAATTTAATCAGTCAACCGGATGGACTGAGGCTATTAATTTATTAGGTCTCAGAGACTATAACGAACAAAGAGTTCGTGACACCTTTGGGGAAGCAGCAGTTGCACAATTTGTTGCTGCAAGAAATGAAGGTAGATTGATAGATTACGAAAAAGAAATCTATGGTGAAAAAGGATTTTTAAGCAACACCAATTTTAGTATGAGTGGTGGTGATGTTAAGTCTAAGTTTTATGCCGGTGTAAGCCACAATAACGAACAAGGTATTGTAAATAGAACCGGATACGAAAAGACATCATTGCGATTGAATCTTGACCACAAGGCGACAGATTATTTAAAATTGTCGTTAAGTACTAACTATATTTATTCAAGATCGGATAGAGGCTTCTTTAATAACGATAACTCGGGAACAACCATTGGGGTTACCTTAACGGGAACCACACCATGGTTACAGTTATTCCCCGATGCAAACGGTGTTTATCCTGATAACCCTTCAGGGGCATCAAACCCTTTACAGACAAGAGATCTTGTAACGAACAGAGAAACAGTGAACCGTATTATTATGGGAGGTTCTGCGAATTTGGATATTTACAAGGCAGATAATTCCAGTCTTGAATTAATCCTTAGAGGGGGAGTTGACTTTTACGGTCAACAATCTCGTGCTATATTCCCTAAGGCGCTTCAGTTTCAAAAACTTTCAAACGGAGGTTTAAACGGAGTTTCGGTACAAGGTGAAACACAAAATAAGAACTACAACTTATCGGCGTTCTTAGTTCACAACTTCAATACTGCCAGTGATATTTCCTTTAGAACACAGGCAGGTTTGACAAACGAATTTTTTGATCAAAACACTCAATTAATTTCTGCTACAGGTTTGGTTGCCTCTGAAACAAATGTGGATCAGGCAGCAAATACCGGAGTAAATCAAACTCGTTTAAGACAAGAAGATTCCGGATTTTTTGTACAAGAAGAAATTAATTTCCAGGACAAATTTATTGCAACCTTCGGGGTGCGTGGTGATAAGTCCTCGAATAATGGTGATGCTAACAAATTAAACTATTATCCAAAAGGATCTTTAGCTGTTAATTTGAACGAATTCGGATTTTGGAGTGATGGATCTAAATGGAATCAGTTTAAGCTTCGTGCCGCTTACGGTGAAGCAGGGAACTTCCCTCCATTTGGAGCACTATTCACCTCCTATAATGCCTTTACAACAGACGGTTTGTTAGGAATCAGTTTAATTGGTATTCGTGGAGATAAGACATTAAAGTCTGAAAGACAGAAAGAATTAGAATTTGGAACGGACATCGCGTTTTTTAATAACCGATTAAGTCTATCCGGGACCTATTACATCAAAACAATTGATGATTTAATTCTTCGTGCTTCCCTTGAGCCTTCAACAGGATTTACAACTGAGTTTGTGAATGCCGGAGAACTTCAAAATAAAGGGATTGAAATATCACTTAATACTACACCGGTTATGACCGATGATTTCCAATGGGATCTTGGAGTTAATTTCTTCCAGAACCGATCTGAAATTACACGTTTAGATGTAGAGCCATTTAATGTGGGTGCATTTGGGGCTACCCTTGGGACTTACCGAATTGAGGAAGGATCAAGTGCTACACAAATTGTAGGGATTGGACCTAATCCTGGAGACAACGGATTTCAAAAATTTGGTGATTCTGAAGCAGATTTCCAAATGTCGTTTAACAACAGTCTTAACTACAAATCACTTCAGCTGACTTTCTTATGGCACTGGAAAAAAGGTGGAGACAATGTTAATTTAACAACGTTATTGTCCGATTTAAATGGAACAACTCATGATTACGATGATGTTGCCTTGGATCCCGATGGAGTATTGGGTAATGGTGACTATCGTTTGAGTCAGTTGGGTTCTTCAGCCGAAGTTTTTGTTGAAGATGCTTCCTATTTACGTTTACGTGAGCTAGGCTTATACTACAGCCTTCCGGATAGATTATTGTCCGGTATTATTGGCGGGAATATAGACGCAATTAAACTAGGTGTGTCCGGAACCAACTTAATCAACATATTCGATTATAACAGTTACGACCCTGAAGTATCTAACTTTGGTGGAGGAACCATATTTACAGGTGTTGAAGTAACACCATTCCCTTCATCGAAAAGAATTTTGTTTCACCTGGGTATTAATTTCTAAAAATAATTATTATGAAAAAACACATATATAAAATACTTTTCTTAGCCATTGCAATGTCAACTTTTGTTGCCTGTAATGTTGAAGAATTCTCTGACCTGAATAGTCCAGAGGTAGATGCATTTGACCAAAACCTTACTAGAGGAGATTTACAAGATCTCGTCGCTGGAGTATTGTATAGTACTCGATCGCGATTAGGTACATACTTTGATGATTGTGGTGTAATTGGAAGGGAATATTGGAGATTTTCCGGTTCCGATCCGCGTTTTACAACCGATCTATTAGGTGGGGACAACTCCGTTCTTGATAATAATACCTTTTATATCACAGGACCATGGGCCGATCGATACAGATCAGTAAAGAACGCAAACCTTATTCTGGAGTTCTTGGATGGACAAGATCTTTCCGGACAGTTTACGACCGCTGAAATTGCTGCAACCAAAGGATTGTTAAAAACCTTTATTGCGTATGAATTACTTCTTAATTTGAACCTAACCTACGAAAATGGTATTCGTGTGGATGTGGCCGATGAGAATAATTTAGGACCATTTGTTTCCAAAAATGATGCATTAGCGGCTATTAGCAGTATGTTATCCTCTGGGGCAAGCGATCTATCAAGTGGTGGAAGTGCTTTTCCATTTATTTTGTCTTCCGGTTTTTCTGGATTCGATACACCAAGTTCATTTAGACAGTTTAACCGAGCTATCGCAGCACGTGTAGCTGCGTACCAAGGGAATGCTTCTGCAGTACTTTCTGCATTAAATGAGTCTTTCTTTAGCTTAAACGGCAGTAATCTTGACGAGGGAGTTTATTATACCTTCTCAGAAGAGCAAACAGATTTTCCAAACCCTATGTTTATTACGGTAGGTGGATCTTCTGCTGCTCAGGCAAGAGTTGTTCAGCCTGATTTTATTACCGATGCGGAAGCAGGAGATAGTAGGCTGAATAAAATTGCACAACTGGACGGTCCGATTACACTGGATGGTTTAACAGGTGATTTCGTAGTTTTACTTTACAATTCTAACAACGATCCTATTGCTATTGTTCGAAATGAAGAACTAATATTGTTGTATGCAGAAGCTAACATTACCGTAAATCCGGGTGAAGCTGTCAATGCACTTAATATTATTAGAGCAAGCGCTAACTTAGGTCCTTATGTTGGGGCTGTAGATACTGCTTCATTGGTAAACGAAATGTTGAATCAAAGAAGATACTCTCTTTACGGGGAAGGTCATCGTTGGATCGACATGAGAAGATATAACAAACTTGGAGAGTTACCATTGGATAGACCGGCCGATGATGTATGGGCACAATTCCCAATACCATTGACCGAAAATCAATAAGAATCAATTTGTTTAAAAATAAAAACCCCTTTCCAATGGAAAGGGGTTTTTTTATTAAGCAGTTTCTCGGGAGCCTTTCTTTGCTTTCGAATCGTCTGCAAATCTAATCTTAGCTCTGTTGAGTAAGTAAAACATGGTTGGGACAATTACCAGAGTTAGGAAGGTTGCAAAGCTCAATCCGAAGATAATGGTCCATGACATGGGCCCCCAGAAAATGGTATTGTCTCCTCCAATATATATTTGTGGGTCAAATTCTGTAAATAACGTAAAGAAGTTGATGTTAAAGCCAATTGCCAACGGAATGAGTCCCAAAATAGTAGTAATAGCTGTTAACAATACCGGACGTAAACGATTTTTACCTGCTGCAATAATTGCCTCACGATAGTCTTCACGAGAGAGCAGCTCATCTTTATTTATACCTAATTCTTGCTTCTTACGGTCAATAAGTAATTGAGTATAATCTATTAATACAATCGCGTTGTTTACCACAATTCCGGCAAGTGATATAATTCCCATCATCGTCATGATTACCACAAAATCCATCTGGAATATTACCAGACCAAATAACACCCCTATAAAACTCAAAACAATGGCCACAAAAATAATAATGGGCTTTGAAACCGAGTTGAATTGCGCCACAATAATTAAAAGGATTAACGCCAACGCCATAATCAAAGCACTGAACAGAAACGCCATGTTTTTGTCCTGCTCTTCCTGCTCCCCGGTGAAATCGTAACTAATACCCTTGGGCAAATCATAATTTACCAATGAGGTCTCCATTTTTTGAACAATTTCGGTAGGATTAAAACCTTCTAAAACATTGGAATAAACTGTAATAACACGTTTTAAGTCTTTTCGTTTTATAGAACTGAAAGTGGCTATATTTTTTGTAGTCACCAAAGAGGAAATGGGAATGTTTTTCAAATTCCCGTTGTTGTCTCTGAAGGTTATGTTCTGATTAAATAAAGCACTTTCGTTGTATCTGTTCTCATTTCCGAAGCGAACAAAAATATCGTAATCATCTTCTCCTTCCTTATAAGTAGACGAGTCGAATCCATAAATAGCACTACGCAATACACGACCCACCTGAGCTGTACTCACGCCTAACTCCCCTGCTTTTTTCCGATCCACAAATACCTCCATCTCCGGTTTGTTCTGATTTACATCCAGCTTTAATTCTTCAATGCCGGGAATTGAGAGTCCGTTTATATATTCCTGAACATTCTGCGCTTCTGCCAACAATTTGTCGTAATCTTCTCCCTTCAATTCTAAGTTAATGGCATATCCGGCCGGAGGACCGTTTGCATCCTTATCTACAATCACACTAACGCCAGGATAACCCTGTACGGCATTTCGCAGCTCACTTAATACATCTCCACTACTAATCTTATCTCCTTCTTCATTGTAACGGTATTTAAATTCCCTGAACAATACAGTCACCTTTCCCCTATGAGGCATCTCATTTTGTGAAGCGCCGTCGGTTTGCGGATTTCCGGCACCTTCTCCCACTTGTGAGATAATAGATTCGGCCATGAAATTGTACGATTCGCCGTCCTTGTTGTATTTGTATTGATCCAGCACCTCGAAAACCTGCTGTTCTATAGTACGCGTAATTTCGTTCGTTTTTTCGATATCGGTTCCTTCGGGATATTCGATGTAAACGATGGCCTGGTTCGGCTGATTTTCGGGAAAGAACAACACGTTAGGTTGTGCAATTCCAAAGACCACAAAGGATAATATCAGCAATCCAAAGGTTCCGAATACAAACTTGTAGGCATTACTTCCTTTTAAAGCAGATTCCAGAAATTTGTGATATCTTCTTTCCAAAGCCGGTAGCCATTTTTTCTGAAACTTCTGTGAACCAGGAGCCAATACATATTTAAAGAACCACAATAAAAAGGCAACAAAAACAAATAAGTTTCCGAAGCCGGTCAAGGTTTTCGGACTCCCAACAGCGCCCAGAATGGTAAAGAGTAAGCCTACGGCAAGTAAGCCTAAACCTCGCTTTAACAGGACGGTTTTCGATCTGTTTTTCCATCCTCTAAACGATAAATACAAGGCGTAAATTAAAACTACTGCTCCAAGTATCTGGAAAATAATATGGGTTTCAGTAAGCCCTGAAATAATCAACAATCCTCCAAAAATCAATAGCGCAATACTAATTCGGAATAAATTCTTTTTCGAGATTTCTCCTTCTTCTGTTTTCATAAATACCGAAGTAAGCATCGAATTAATAATCAATGCTACAAAAAGCGATGAAAACAGTACGGTCGATAGGGTTAAAGGGAAGTATATCATGAATTTCCCCATAATTCCCGGCCAGAAGCCCAAGGGTAAAAAGGCCGCTAGCGTAGTAGCCGTAGAGGCAATAATAGGCCATGCAATTTCACCGACTCCCTGCTTGGCCGCTTCTAAACGCGGCACCCCTTCATCCATTAGCCTATAGACATTCTCTACCACCACAATTCCATTGTCCACCAGCATTCCCAGTCCCATTACGGTTGCAAACAATACCATGGTGTTTAGCGTAATATTGATGCCCATAAAATCTCCCACAATTGGAAGTATTAAAAAAGATAATAAAATAGACAAAGGGATGGCAATACCCACAAATAGTGCATTCCTGAACCCTAAAAAGAACATCAAAACACTTACCACAAGTAATACTCCGAAAATGATACTGTTCTCTAATTCAGCGACCTGGGCTTCGGTTCTAGTAGACTCATCACTCGTTATAGTTATTTCCAGATTTTCAGGTAAATAATCGCCTTTGGCTTCTTCAATGAGCTTCTTAATTTCGGCTATAGCCGCAATCATATTTTCGCCACTCTTCTTCTTAATACTCAACATGACAACCGGTTTGCCATATTCTCTGGCATAGGTTGTTTTGTCTTTTTCTCTGAAATTTATTTCGGCTACATCACGTAACAATACCACCCCGCCATCTTCTTTTACAACTATGTTTTCAAGATCGGTGGGTTGTTCAATTTCTCCAATAACACGGATGTTTCGACGTAGACCGTTTTCAATTACATTTCCACCCGAAATGGTAACGTTTTCATTTTGAATCGCCTGTATTACTTCATTCAGACTTAAGTTGGCAGCGGTCATTTTGTACACGTCCACGGCAACTTCCACTTCCTTGTCCTGAACCCCTAGCAAAGTGGCTTCCTTTATTTCCGGAAGATCTTCAATCCTGTCTTGTAGCTCTTCTGCAAATTCCTTTAGTTGTGTCGAAGGGTAATCCCCTTTGAGGTTGATTTGTGCAATTGGTGTTATTTCCGAAATATTTAAGTCGAAAGCATTGGGCTCTACCTTTGCACCACCATCCATTGTAGGCCAATCCTGTTGTGCTTTTACGGCATCCAGTTTGTCTTTTACTTTCACCTTGGCTTCATCGGGAGTGATAGTTTCTTCAAATTCGACCGTAATCATCGAATAATCCTGAAGCGAATTGGAAGTAATCTTTGTCACCCCCGAAATATCATTGATTTCCTCTTCCAGTGGCTTGGTGATTAGTTTTTCCACGTCTTCGGCAGCATTTCCGGGGAACACCGAACTGATGTAGATTTTAGATTCAATTACTTCCGGAAAAGATTCCCGAGGAAGATTTATGTACGACATAAGTCCGCCAATCAATACGATACCAATTAGCACAAACACAGTCATGCGGTTATCTATCGCCCAATTGGAGAGCCCGAAATATTTTTTCTTTTGTTCCATTTGGAGGTTTTTAGTTGGTAGTTTTAATTTTTACGGTTGCTCCGTCATTCAAAGTTAGGGCGCCGTCCTTTACGATGGTTTCCCCGTCTTCCAATCCGCTTAGCACTTCAATTTGTCCTTCGTATTTTTTTCCGGTCTCAATCTTCTTACGAGTCACTTTCGCTTCATCTCCATCAACTTCAGAAATTACATAGACAAATTTTTCGCCTATGGAATTTTCCTGTATCACGTTTGCAGGAATCATCTTGGCTTTGGCCTTACTGTAATTATTAATTTCCAACTTGGCAACCAAATTAGGCTTGATAGTTTTGCCCTTGTTAGGAACGTCAATTTCGATATCAAAGGTTCTATTGTTCGGGTTGATATAATTCCCTACATTTTTCACCTTCCCGTTTACCGTTTCATTTAGAGCAGGAAAAGTAACTTTTACCTCGGTTCCTTCTTGAATACTTCCAATATAATTTTCGGGGATTGAAGCCTTTACATACATATCCCTCAGGTTCACTATCCGCATTAAAGCCTGTCCTCCGGGAGCAACCACCTGTCCTTGTTCGGTCACTATTTCGTCAATTTCACCACTAAACGGGGCACGAACGCTGGTTCTCCCCAATTGAGAACGCAGTTGATTTACCGAACTTTGAGAGGCTTCCATATTAGACTTGGCCTGTAAATACTGAATCTCACTACCAATCTTCTGGTTCCACAAACGCTCTTGTCTCTCAAAAGTAGTTTTTGCTAATTGATACTGTGTTTCGAGCTGAGAAAGCTGACTTGACAATCCGCCATCATCGATACGAGCCAGTAACTGACCTTTGGAAACCTTATCACCCTCTTTCACATAAACCTTCGTCAACAATCCTTGATATTCGGGGTAAATGAGAATATTCTCGTTGGTTTCTACATTTCCTTGAATATCGATATAATGGTTAAAGAGTGTATCGTTCAGCACATAGGTGGTCACCAATGGCAATTTCTTTAAGGTATCTTTTTCTGAAATGGCCAGTTCGAGCCTTCCTAAAACTGTTGCGATACTATCGTAAGATGCCAAAACTTGTTCTTTCTTAGCCTTCATGGCTTCCAGATTACCGCTTTCTATCACCGCGTCAACGGACTGAGAATCACCTCCACAAGCGGCAATTGTAAGAGCTGTTACTAGGATTATAATTACTTTTTTCATTTGTATAGCGTTTTCTAATTGATTAGTTGTTTGTTCTTAACTGAGGAGTATTTAAAACTGTTTCCAAATTGGCTTTGGTGTTAATCACCTCCAACATGGCCTGAAAATATTGCTGTTGTGCAGTGTATAACTGTGTTTGCGCCTGCCGAAGGTCAAAGCTTGTTGAAAGTCCTTCCCCGAATTTCACCTGATTTTTCCCTTCAATGCGTTCGGACAATGCTAAGTTTTTCTTTGAATTCTCGTAGTTTTCAATCGCAAACTGGTAGTTACTTTTGGCTGTGTTTAAAGCCAATTGCACATTTTGAGACGTCTCTTCCAGTTGTGTTTCGGCTTGCTCTAATGCAATCTTGGCACGTTGTGTCTTGGCACTTCGCATCCCGCTGCTAAAGATGGGGATACTCATATTTACACCCAACACCGAGGATTGATACCAAATCTGTTCACTATTTAAAAATGTAAAGTCGTCACTGTTCGCGGCGGCTCCATAATTAAGAAAGGCAGTAAGTCTTGGCAGGGCTCTACTTTTTTCCAGTTTTAACTCCAGATTACGTTGTTCGGTGAGATTGTACGCGATTTTGTAATCGATATTCTCCTTAATATTCAACGAAGAGTCTAAAATTTCAAGCTGAATGTTTTCTTGTGCCAACGAATCTAAATTATCTTCAAAAGTAACCTGAGCGTCCACGTCAATTCCAAGGGCGACATTAAACATTTGTTTTGCAATTGCTGAAGTTCTGCGGGCATTGTTTAATTGGGTTTCTATATCTAAAAGTGTAATTTCCAACTGTTCCACACTTTCCTCTTCTGTAAGTCCGTTTTCATATATTTTCCGGGTTTCGAAGAGATTTTTTTCGAGATTGGTTTTGTTCTTTTCAAAAATGGCGATGAGTTCTTCGGAAAGTAATACACTTCCGTAGGCATTAATCACTCCCTTGCGCACTTCCAGATTGGTTTTTTCGGAAGCGTTTTCAGAATAATCCAAAAATGCCTTGGCAGCTTGCAGGCCAACCAAATAACTTCCGTCGAATATCAACTGATTTAAAGTCGCTGTAGCTGAAGCATTTTGCTTGGTGCCAAACGTAACAGGAACAAAGGTTCCGGGCTCCCCTCCGGTAATTTCGGCCGGCAAAAGTGTAACAGGTTGTTTTAGGTTGTTCTGGTAGGCGATGTCTGCGCTAATCTGCGGGAGCCCGGTTGCAGTAGTCTCCCATTTTTGTTTTAAGGCCTTGGCGATATCGCGGCGGGCGTTGATTGCGGTATAATTACTATCGATGGCAAAAGTAATTGCCTCCTCCAGGGTAAAACTATACGCTTCTTTTTGTTGTGCGCTACCAACCACAGATAGCAGCATGATACTACAAATAGCAATTTGTTTCCTCATTCGTTTGATTGTTGTTTGATGAATTTGTTAAGTGTTTTAAGCCCTTCGGGAGTAACAATACCCCGTAAATGATACTCCAGATAATCCTCCATTAATTCTGCTTTCGGAAATCTTTGCGTGGGAAATAAAGTGTCATCCTTAATCCCTCTTACACCTATAAAATAGATTCGAGAGACAAATTCGATATCAAGATTGTCCCGATACAACCCAAGCGCAACACCTCTTTCCAGATTTTGAAGTGTGCACTCGTGCATGTTTTCGTATTGTTTTTCCTTAAGCGTGTTAAATATCTCAGGATAGTATTTTTGCAATTGGTATTGGGGAGATACTTTTTCATTTTTCAAATGAAGCATTGCAAACTTTTTAATTTCGTACAATTCTTCAATCGGATTTTTATTTAGCTCTCTTATACACCTAATACCACAAGTTATCTCGTGGAATACGCATAATGTCGCTTCTTTAACCAGTTCGGTTTTGTTGCTGAAATGTGAATAAATGGTCTTTTTTGAAATGCCCATGTGATTGGCAATATCGTCCATGGTAACACTCTTAAAACCAAGGGTTATAAACAGCTCGGCCGCGTTTTTAATTATTTTTTCTTTCATAATAGGGCGCAAATGTACAACACGGAAACTTTTAAAACAAAAATAGTTTCCAAAGTTTTACAATTATTTAACATATCCTTCCAACTTCGGGTTATTTTCTTTTTATTAAATAATTAACCCCGTTTTACTGAGCAACTCGTATTTTAGCAGGAAAATTTTGTGAATGGAAGTATTGTCGAAATACAATGATGCTTTGCAGAGGCATTTAAATGAAACGGTTCGTGTAAAAGAACCCACACAGTTATACGCACCCATTCAATATATCGTCACTTTGGGAGGAAAACGTTTGCGCCCCATCCTCACCTTACTTAGCTGTGATTTTTTTGGGGAAGACTTCAACAAAGCCATGCCGGCTGCCTTGGCGGTCGAACTGTTTCACAACTTTTCTTTGATTCACGATGATATAATGGACAAGGCGCCATTGCGACGGGGGGAAGAAACGGTACATGAAAAATGGGACATCAACACCGGAATCCTCTCGGGAGATGCTATGTTAATTCTAGCCTATCAGTTGTTCGAAAACTATGAGCCTCATAAATTCCAGGAATTAGCCAAACTCTTTAGTAAAACTGCGCTGGAAGTGTGTGAAGGACAACAATACGATGTAGACTTCGAAACCCGGGACGACGTTACTTTGGATGAATACATTCATATGATCGATTGCAAGACAGCGGTGCTTTTAGGCGCTGCAATGAAGATGGGTGCCATTGTTGCTGAAGCTTCGGAAAGTTGTAAAAACAATATTTATCAATTTGGCCGAAACCTGGGGATTGCATTTCAGCTGCAGGACGATTATTTGGATGCCTTCGGAAACCCGGAAACCTTCGGAAAACAGGTGGGAGGAGATATTATTACAAATAAAAAAACCTTTTTGTATTTAACGGCTTTGAAGGGTAGTAGTGCCGAAGAAGCCGAAACCCTGGAGCATTTATACAGCATTGCACCCAAAGACCCTTCAGATAAAATAAGTACTGTAAAAAGTATTTTTGAAGCTTCAGGTGCTGCAAAAGCCATTCAGAATGAAATTGCATCCTATACCCAAAAGGCTAACAATTATTTAGACGCTGTGCAAATCTCTTCAGAAAAGAAAGAAAAACTAATCCATTTTGGTGATTGGCTTATGGAGCGGACGGTTTAAAAATAGATCCTCGCAAAAGGCATCCAGGCATTGGCGTAAATGCTTTTTTCTTCGTCATACAAAACGTCATATCTAATTCCAATAGTAAAATTACCGTTGCGGAATCCTGCTCCCATAAATAAAGCAGGATACCAATACGTATCGTCGGGAATCATCAAATCCGATTCGAATGTACGTGTCACATTTAATTGTTCAAATTCGGCAGATACCTGCAACTGCGGGATAATATTATACAGTCCTAAAACACTTCCCCCTACAATAGTTGTTTTGTAAAAATTCTTTTGTCGGTTATAGGTAAAATTCGCACCTACACCCAAAGCAAATTGCTCATTGAACTCGTAAATAGCACTGGGAGCGACTGTGGCACTGAAAAATTCGTTTCCAAAACTCAATCCTAATCCGCCGCCAAATCGAACATGTGACCAGAAGTTGGGAGCCTGTTCTTGGGACGAACCGGTCTGAAACATCAAACCGATAAACAGTGGGCAAAAAACTTTTAGAATAGGGCTGAATTTGAATGAATTCATTGTGAAATATTTATGAGTTTCAGTTCAATAAATATATAAAATCCCAAAGCCGTAGTTTGTGGATTTATTGTATTTTTGTAACGTTTTATTAAAAATAGTTCTCTTTATTCCTATTATGGATAGATTTTCTTTTTTAAATGCGGTGCATCCGGCTTATATTGCCGATCTCTACGATAAATATTTACAATATCCCGACAGTATAGAACCCAGTTGGAGAGCCTTTTTTCAGGGCTTCGATTTTGGTATTGAAAACGGGTCTCTTGAAGCTTTAGGAATCGAGCAAAACGGACAGGAAATTCCTGAAAGTTTATTGAAGGAATTCCAGGTGATAAAATTAATAGATGGCTACCGAACTCGCGGGCATCTTTTTACAAAAACAAATCCGGTACGCGAACGCAGAAAGTACGAACCTACGCTCGCCATAGAAAATTTTGGATTGACCGAAGCCGATCTTTCCAGAAAGTTTAAAGCAGCCGATATTTTAGGAATTCCTGAAACTACTCTCGAAGAAATTATACGGCATCTTGAAAATATTTATTGTCAGTCTATTGGGATCGAGTATATGTATATCCGAAAGCCGGAAGAAATTCAATGGATACAGGATAGGTTGAATATCAACGACAATCTTCCTAATTTTTCGACCGAACAAAAGAAGCAAATCCTTAAAAAACTGAATGAAGCTGTTTCCTTCGAAACATTTCTACACACTAAATATGTAGGTCAGAAGCGTTTTTCTCTGGAAGGAGGAGAAAGTTTGATTCCTGCCCTGGACACCTTAATTGAAAATGCCGCCGAACAAGGCGTGGAAGAGTTTGTATTGGGGATGGCACACCGGGGTCGTTTGAGTACGTTAACCAATATCTTCGGGAAAAGTTCCAAGGATATTTTTAGTGAATTCGACGGAAAAGATTACGCTCAGGATATTTTTGACGGAGATGTCAAGTATCATTTGGGTTGGACTTCCAAGCGGAAAAGTAGTTCCGGAAAGGAAATCAACCTGAACATTGCTCCCAATCCGTCTCACTTAGAAACTGTTGGCGCAGTAGTTCAAGGAATTGCTCGTGCCAAGCAGGACGATCATCATAAAGATAACCCCAAGGCTGTACTCCCAATAATTGTTCATGGTGATGCGGCTATTGCCGGACAGGGAATTGTCTATGAAATTGTTCAGATGGCTCAACTGGACGGCTATAAGACCGGCGGAACCATACATATAGTTGTAAACAATCAAATTGGTTTTACCACCAATTATTTGGACGCACGTTCGTCTACATATTGTACTGATGTCGCCAAAGTTACCTTATCTCCGGTTTTACATGTAAATGCAGATGATGTGGAAGCTGTCGTGCACGCGATGAAGTTTGCTCTGGATTTTAGAATGGAATTTGGTCGCGATGTGTTTATAGACCTGTTGGGATACAGAAAATACGGTCATAACGAAGGGGATGAACCCAGTTTTACACAGCCGAAATTATATAAAGCAATATCAAAGCATAGTAATCCGAGAGATATCTATGCCGAAAAGCTCATCAAGCAAGGTCTAATTGAAAAAGGATTTGCCGAAAAGCTCGAGCAAGAGTACAAGGATAAATTGGAAGAGAACCTGCAGGATTCCCGAAAAGAGGATAAGACCGAAATAACCGCCTTCATGCAAGACGAATGGCAGGGTTATATCTATGCCGAAGAGGATAAAATGATGGAAGATGTTGACACCACTTTCGATCTAAAGGGACTATCTGAAATAGCTGAGGTAATTACCCAACTTCCAAAAGATAAAAAATTCCTTCGCAAGATTTCCAAACTTATTGAAGCCCGTCATAAAATGTACTTCGAAGACAACCAATTGGATTGGGCAATGGGCGAATTACTTGCCTATGGCACACTATTAAAGGAAGGGCACGATGTACGAATGAGCGGACAAGATGTAGAAAGAGGAACTTTTTCGCATCGTCATGCCGTTATAAAAGTAGAAGATACCGAAGAAGAAATAGTGCTGCTAAATGAGTTAAAAGGAAAGCAGGCGGATTTTTATATTTACAACTCCTTGCTATCAGAATATGGGGTGGTTGGTTTCGATTATGGTTATGCAATGGCCAGTCCTATCACGCTCACCCTATGGGAAGCACAGTTTGGGGATTTCAGTAATGGAGCCCAAATTATGATTGACCAGTATATTTCGGCAGCGGAAGATAAATGGAAAATGCAAAACGGTTTGGTGCTATTATTACCTCATGGCTATGAAGGTCAGGGGGCAGAGCACTCTTCAGCAAGAATGGAACGCTATCTTCAAATGTGTGCAGTTGATAATATGTTTGTGGCCGATGTTACAACGCCTGCCAATATGTATCATTTGTTACGCAGACAGATGAAGGTGAACTATAGAAAACCATTGATTGTATTTACGCCTAAGAGCCTATTGCGTCACCCAAAAGTACTTTCCACAAAAGAGGAGTTGGCGAAGGGAAGTTTCCAAATGGTTATGGACGATTCTGAAGCTAAAGTAGCCAAGACTAAATCGTTGGTGTTTGTTAGTGGTAAATTCTACTACGATTTACTTGAGAAGCGGGAAGAACTACAAAGAAATGATGTTGCCTTGGTGCGTGTAGAACAATTGTTTCCATTGCCAACCAATAAATTAAAAGAGATTATAAAAAAATACAAAAATGCAGACGATATTGTTTGGGCACAAGAAGAGCCTCGCAATATGGGAGCTTATGCGCATATCTTATTGCACTTCGATGAAGCCAAAAACTTTAGAGTATGCAGCCGAAAAATGTATGCCGCTCCGGCCTCCGGAAGTAGTGTGCGTTCAAAATTGCGTCACGCTAAGGTGATTGAAAGTGTTTTTAACAGTGAAGCAGAATAAATTTAGCAACCCTTATATAGGATAACAGAATTACTATGGTATTAGAAATGAAAGTCCCTTCTCCGGGAGAATCCATTACAGAAGTAGAAATAGCCCAATGGTTGGTAGCCGATGGTGATTGGGTTGAAAAAGACCAGGCAATTGCCGAAGTTGACAGTGATAAAGCAACCTTGGAGCTTCCTGCCGAAGCCAGTGGTATTATTACGCTCAAAGCTGATGAAGGTGACGCTGTTGCGGTTGGAGATGTTGTATGCCTAATCGACACCGATGCAAAAAAACCTGAAGGCGCCGGTGATTCTAAGAAAGAAGAGGAAGCGAAAGAAGCAAAAGAAGCTCCTGTAAAAGAAACCAAAAAAGAAACTTCGAAAGAAGCGCCTAAAAAAGAAAGTTATGCTTCCGGAACTCCTTCTCCTGCGGCTAAGAAGATTTTAGACGAAAAAGGAATGGCACCCAAAGAAGTAAAAGGTTCGGGGAGAGACGGACGAATTACCAAGAATGATGCTGATAACGCAACACCTTCCATGGGCACTCCGGGAAGTGGAGGTAGAGGAACCGAACGCAAAAAACTTTCAATGCTGCGCCGCAAGGTGGCAGAACGTTTGGTGGCGGCAAAAAATCAAACCGCCATGCTTACCACTTTTAATGAAGTGGATATGAGCCCTATTTTTGAGTTGCGAAATGAATACAAAGAGCAGTTTAAAGAAAAACATGGCGTAGGATTAGGCTTTATGTCTTTCTTTACCTTGGCAGTGGTACGCGCCTTGGATTTGTATCCCGATGTGAATTCGATGATTGATGGAGACTTCCAAATACGTCACGATTTTAAGGATATTTCAATTGCAGTATCAGGCCCAAAAGGATTGATGGTGCCGGTAATTAGAAATGCCGAAAACCTAACCTTCAGAGGGGTTGAAGCTGAAGTTAAAAGATTGGCGTTGCGTGCTAGGGATGGTCAAATTACAGTAGATGAAATGACGGGAGGTACGTTTACAATCTCCAACGGAGGTGTTTTTGGTAGTATGTTATCCACCCCCATTATTAATCCACCACAATCGGGAATTTTAGGAATGCACAATATTGTAGAAAGAGCTATTGTAAGAGATGGTGCTATCGCTATTGCCCCTGTAATGTTTGTGGCATTGTCTTATGATCACAGAATTATTGACGGAAGAGAATCTGTAGGATTTCTGGTTGCTGTCAAAGAAGCTCTGGAAAACCCAACCGAATTGTTAATGGGCAACGATATAAAAAAGGCGTTAGAATTATAGATAATTTTCTCGCATTACATAAAAAAAACCCGACTTTTCAGTCGGGTTTTTTTATTTGGCTAGTTAGTTGAAATTTCAACCGTAAACTTATTTATATGAAACAAAATAATTCAGAACGTTGAGAAGCACAATTGTAATAATTGAAACTATTAAGACGATTACAATTATCTTTTTAGTTCTTTTATTTCTATGTTTATTTTCCTCTAACAACACTGAATTTTTCATGTTGTAAATGTGAGAAAATATTGACACTCTTAAAATACGTGTTAACACGTAAATTTTTAATTAATATGGTTTTTAGGTAGTTAAATAAGTTTTTCCTGATGTTCTTTGGCCCAAATTAGGAGACTATTAGTTTTGTGTTCCAAATCTAACTTGGATATAATATTACTTCGATGTTTTTCGACGGTTCGATACGAAATAAAAAGGAGGGAAGCGATTTCTTTATTGGTCTTGTCGTTTGCAATTAGTTTTAAAATCTTTTTTTCGGAAGGGGTTAAATTTTTCAAGGAATTTTCTTCCATATTATTGGAGCCGAGCAAATCTTTAATTTCCGGACTAAAAAAGGGCTTCCCGGAAGAAACCGTTTTTATACAGGTTTCAATTTCTTCTAAGGCAAATTCTTTGAGAACATAGCCAAAAATGTTCAAATCCTGTGCCTGTTGATACAAATCCCGTTCTTTATGTAAGGTAATTAGAATAATCTTAGTGGTTATTCCGTTGGTTTTACACTTTTGTGCGATTTCCAGCCCCGACATAAACGGCATCTGAATATCGATAATAGCGATATCAGGATTTAATTTTGTGATAAGATTGTAAGCCTCTCGTCCGTTATTTCCGCTTCCAATTATGTTGAAATTCTTTTCAAGTAAAAAATCATTCAGTCCCTTCAGGAGTAGCGGATGATCGTCGGCGGTAATGATGGTCTCTTTTTTCGCCATTATACAGGAAATTGAAATTCTAGTGTGGTACCGTTATTTATTTTGGACTGTACCTTCATTTGTCCATTTAAAAATTTTGTGCGCTCCAATAAAGTTTTTAATCCTAATGATTTTATATCCTGGTATTTTTCAGAAAAATCAAAACCGTCGCCATTGTCTTTAATGGAAATCACAATGTTGTTTGCAAATTTCTTGACAGACACCTTGCTAGCTTCCGCTTTAGCATGTTTTAAAATGTTATTGAGGCTTTCCTGTACAATTCGGTAAATGTTGACCTCCTGTTCGGGCGAAAAAAGGTTGTCTATATTGTCTATTTCGGAAGAAATAAATAAGGTGGTGTTCTCGTCTATTTGAGTTAATGAATGCTGAATAGCCTTTGTAATGCCCATCTCCTGAAGTTGAAAAGGATGAAGATCCCTGGAAATTGTTCTCACCTCTTCAATTGCCGTGTCCACCATTTTTTTTGTAGCCTCATCCCCATTTGCAACTACTTTGTTTTTTATGAGTAAAAGTTGTTGGCCAAGACCATCGTGCAGGTCTTTAGAAATTCGCTTGCGTTCTTCTTCCTGGGAAACCAATAATTTTTGACTAAATTTTTCCTGAAGCATTTTATTGTTTTTCAAATTTTGCTGATTTCTGAATAGTAGAATCATTCCAAAAAACAAGATCAAGGCAACACTTGAAAAGGCTACAACTTTTTTAAATGCTTCGTTGTCTTTTTCCAAAAGCTGAATATTACTGTTTTTTTCTACCAACTCCTTCTCTTTCTTTTCTGTTTCATACAAGGTTTGGTAATACGCTAAGACATTCGAGCTGTTTGGATTATAAATAGAGTCGTTTAAAGTTATATAAGCCTGTTTGTGTTCCAGACTCCGTTTATAATCTCCCTTCTTTGCATAAATATCGGCCAGCAAATCGTAAGAATCGAGAATGGCATCTGTGTAACTATATGACCTGGAGCCTTCCAATTTCTTTTTGGCATGTATTAATGCCGTATCATAATCCCCCAAAGCATAATGAAACTTTGCAATAGCGCCATAGTAGTTCAATTTTGAATTGATATCTTCTGTGTTTTTAATCCACTCACTTACCAGCGTTATATGCTTTGTGGCATTTTCAATATCGTTCTCATTTGCGTAATATTCTATGAGTTTTGAATGCACCATAATAGACTGAGAAAAGTCTCGATCTTCATCCGGGGTCTTGTTTAAAATGGTAACTGCCTCGTTTAGGTTTTCAAGGTGTAGCTTTTTATTACCCATTTTTTTATCATCCAGTGCTTGATTATAATACTCTACTACTAGAAAGTTGTTGAGATTTAGGTTTTTTAATTTTTCTATTATTTTTCCGCGCTCTTCTTTGGCTTTATCATAAAAGCTATTCATACTAAACATGGTAGTAATCCCTTGTTGAGCATGCACCATATAGGTGTAATCTTTGAGCGCTTCGTAATAATCGTACGCCTTTTGATAATTCTCTCCTGCTGGCACAAACTGACCTAAATTAGAGTAGGCCTGTCCTTTAAACAAATAAGTATCTGCCAGATATACCGAATCTCTAGGGGAAAAATTCTCAAGTGCCAGCGAATAGTCTGCAATTGCTTTTTTAAGGTCTATTCTAAAATTGGCTCGACCTCGTTTAAGGTAGAGACCACCCAACAAAAAGCTATCGTCGATTTTATATTTATGGGCTAAAACACCATTAATTATAGAGACTGCTTTTTCAGGTTTATTTTTTCTGCTGGTGATGATAAACTGAAGATTCATGGCCTTTCGAGCAGCGGCTTCGATGCTGTCTACATCCTTAGCCAAGTCTATATATTGAATGCTGTACTCTATAAAAGCGTCGTCATCTTTTCTAAAAGTCTTAGAAATTAAGGAGTCAAGGAAGGTTAATTTTAATTGAGTGCTTTTGGTAGTGTCTAAAACCGATGCATAATAATCAATATCCTGAGAAAACCCATAATAGGGAAATACAAAAAATATGACGAAAAGTGCCAGGAGATTTTTCAATTTGTGTTAGGTTGTTAGGTAACTCTTAAATGTAATAATTTTTTTCTAAGTGCTCTGTTAATATTTAGCTTTTCTAGAGTACGTACATACAATTTCGCCCATAGTCAATCACCGCTCGCGTACTTTTGAGGAAATCGGCTCCAATGATTCCATGGACAGGATCTTCGGCTACTTGTTGGAGGGCTTCATTTACATGGGAGAGATCAAATAACACAAAGTCCATGTTTTTCGATTGCCACGTGCCAATTGAGATATGATTTTTTCGGGCCACTTCGGTCTTCATATTTACGGCCCCTGCACCGGCAGCCGTAACTTCACTCTTTTCATTTTTCAGAAAAAAATAATCGATACTCTCAAAACCAATGCAGCTGGTTGAAGCACCCGTATCTACTATAAAAATGCCTTTTCTATTATTAATTTTTGCAGTGAGCCGGTAATGGCCGGAAACAAGTTTTTTCAACGGAATTCTGTAAAACCCCCTTTCTTCCAATAAACTTCTTAATTGTGTCAAGCTTTTTTTTGTAAAGATAGGTAACAAAATAGTTAGCTTTGCAAATATGTTAACCGATACGCATACCCATTTATACAGCGAGGCTTTTGCCGAAGACAGAGAGGCAATGATGCAACGAGCCTTTGCCAACGGAATAACACGTTTTTTTATACCGGCCATCGATAGTGGATATACAGAAGCAATGTATTCTTTGGAGCAAGAATATCCCGGACAGGTTTTTTTAATGATGGGGCTGCATCCTACATCTGTCAAGGAGAATTTTGAAGCTGAATTGCAATACGTTGAGAACCAATTTCAAAAAAGAAATTTTTATGCGGTAGGGGAGATTGGCATCGATTTATATTGGGATAAAACTACGTTGGATATTCAGAAAACAGCTTTTAAACGGCAAATTCAGTTAGCTAAAAAATACAAGCTGCCAATTGTGATACATTGTCGTGATGCTTTCGATGAAATTTTTGAGGTTTTGGAAACCGAAAAGGACGAGGCTTTATTCGGCATATTTCATTGTTTTACGGGAACGTTCGAGCAAGCTCAAAGGGCAATTTCCTTTAACATGAAACTGGGAATAGGAGGGGTTGTTACCTTTAAGAATGGAAAGATTGATACGTTTCTGGATCAAATCGATTTAAAGCATATTGTTTTAGAAACCGATTCCCCTTATCTTTCTCCTGTTCCATATAGAGGTAAGCGCAATGAAAGCAGTTATTTGAAACTGGTGTGTAAAAAGGTTGCCGAAATTTATGGCATTCCGGAAGGCGAAGTAGAAAAAACCACTACCGAAAACTCGAAGGCTGTTTTTGGAATTTAAACAAGCATCCATGAATAAAAAAGCAAACATACTTCTTGTCTACACCGGTGGAACCATTGGAATGATAAAGGATTTTGAAACCGGCACTTTGCGGAACTTTAATTTCAAGGACCTGCTTAAACACATTCCAGAGTTAAAATTATTGGACTGTAATATTGCGACCACGAGCTTTAAAAAACCCATCGACAGCTCGAACATGAACCCGTCGTACTGGGTTGATATTGCCTCAATTATAGAAGAGCGGTACGAAGAATTTGACGGCTTTGTGGTATTGCATGGGAGCGACACCATGTCGTATACAGCCTCGGCACTTAGTTTTATGCTGGAAAATTTAAGTAAGCCCGTTGTATTTACAGGGTCTCAGCTCCCAATTGGTGATTTGCGTACAGATGCCAAGGAAAACTTAATTACTTCCATACAAATTGCTGCTTTACGCGAAAAAGGACAATCTAAGATTGCTGAAGTGTGCCTGTATTTTGAATATAAGTTGTATCGTGCCAATCGCACTACAAAGATCAACGCCGAACATTTTGAAGCTTTTGCATCGTTAAACTATCCGGCATTGGTTGAAAGCGGGGTGCATTTGGTGGTAAATAATGAGGCGCTTTATGTACCTAACCGAAGAAAGAAGCTACGGGTGCACAAAAAAATGGAATCTAATATACTGTTGGTGAAAATGTTTCCGGGGATAGATGAAACAACAATAAATTACCTATTCTCTTATCCCGAAGTAAAGGGATTGGTATTAGAAACCTACGGCAGTGGTAATGTTACAAATGAAATCTGGTTTATAGAGGCATTAAAAAGGCTTGTTAAAAAAGGAGTTCCGGTCATTAATGTTACGCAATGCTCAGGTGGAAGTGTCGCCATGGGATTATATGAAACCAGTATTCAACTTAAGAGTTTAGGCGTAATTTCGGGGAAAGACTGCACTACCGAAGCAGCTTTGGCAAAACTAATGTACTTGTTGGGACAAAATGTTTCGGCTAATAGCTTCAAAACCATATTTGAAACCTCTTTGCGCGGAGAAATGCTTTAAATAAACCCTTCAAATATTTTATCACCTAATTTTTTTTTTGTTATTTGCCCATCCTTTGACGCAGTCGTCAAATCTAACTTAGAGAGGTGGCCGAGTGGTCGAAGGCGCACGCCTGGAAAGTGTGTATACGCCAAAAGCGTATCGAGGGTTCGAATCCCTTCCTCTCTGCGAATGAAGGTACGAACGAAAAAATTTATCGAAGCTTGCTTCAGTAAATTTTTGAGTGAGTAGCTTTAGATGCGGAGCATCTCAGTTCATTGCCAGTATAACCTCCGGGGATCATCGTTTTTGAACGAAGTGAGAAAATGGTAATCCCGGGAAAGCAGCATTTATCGAAGCTTGCTTCAGTAAATTTTTGAGTGAGTAGCTTTAGATGCGGAGCATCTCAGTTCATTGCCAGTATAGCCTCCGGGGATCATCGTTTTTGAACGAAGTGAGAAAATGGTAATCCCGGGAAAGCAGCATTTATCGAAGCTTGCTTCAGTAAATTTTTGAGTGAGTAGCTTTAGATGCGGAGCATCTCAGTTCATTGCCAGCATAGCCTCCGGGGATCATCGTTTTTGAACGAAGTGAGAAAATGGTAATCCCGGGAAAGCAGCATTTATCGAAGCTTGCTTCAGTAAATTTTTGAGTGAGTAGCTTTAGATGCGGAGCATCTCAGTTCATTGCCAGCATAACCTCCAGGGATCATCATTTCTGAACGAAGTGAGAAAACGGTTTCCCCGGGAAAAGTAGAGTTTGTCGAAGCTTGCTTCAGCAAATTTTTGCACAGACACCTGTGTAATGATACAGCGCGAAAATGATTTTTATTTTTAACACAACAGTTTAACCTGTTTAATTACCTTTAAACTTGTAATGTTTGTCTAACTCGCTTAATTGTTGGAAATACAGGCTTACAACTAAATTTATTCTTGGAGATTAACTAAATTATTTTATATCTTTAAACCTTTAACTAAAAACAAACTTTAAGTCGATAGCAATGAAAAAATTATTTTCTATTATGGCAATTGCCGCACTAGTTTTTGCGGGATCTTTTAACGCAAATGCTGCTCAAACAATGCCTACCAATGCACAATCTTTGGTAACTGCAGCTACAGTAACAATTATTCAAGATGAGGAGGCAGCCTCTACCGAGGAGCCACAAGGGTGGCATCAGGTATTGAAACAACGTTTCATTGAAGGAGGACCCGGATTTATGGGAATCGTACTCTTGTGTCTAATTCTTGGATTAGCAATTGCCATTGAGAGAATTATTTATTTGAATCTTTCAACAACTAATACTCAAAAATTAGCTGAAAATGTTGAAGATGCATTAAAAAGCGGTGGTGTTGAAGCAGCCAAGGAAGTTTGTAGAAATACGAAAGGACCGGTTGCCTCTATATATTATCAAGGTTTAGATCGAGCCGATGAGAGCATCGATGCTGCCGAAAAAGCTGTAATTGCTTATGGAGGTGTGCAAATGGGACAATTAGAGAAAAATGTATCCTGGATATCGTTGTTCATCGCTTTGGCTCCAATGCTTGGTTTCATGGGAACGGTAATAGGTATGATTTTGGCATTCGATAAAATTGAAGCTGCCGGAGACATGAACCCATCGTTAGTAGCGGGAGGTATTAAAGTAGCATTATTAACAACAGTATTTGGTTTGATTGTTGCTATTATCCTTCAGATTTTTTATAACTACATCATTGCTAAAATTGATAGCATAGTTAACAGTATGGAAGATGCTTCTATTACGTTAATAGATATGTTGGTTGACTACAAAAACAAAAGATAATTTAAAACACACCACGTAATGGGTTTACATAAAATATTAAAAATTGTGGCATTACTCCTTAGTGTGGCGGGAATCATTTTCCTTGCTATGATTATTTCAAAAGGAGATGATGCTGTTAGAGCTACCGGAGCCGGAGTGGATGGATTTCTGTATGTAGCATACATCATATTTGCGTTAGTACTATTATTCGTATTGGTCTTTGTACTTAAGGGACTGGCTGCTGGAAATATCAAAAAAACACTTATATCTGTTGGATTGTTTCTTGCTATCGTTGTGGTTTCTTATGTGATGGCTTCAAGTGATGTCACTGGTTTACCATTGGTAGACGGGGCTCCAATTTCGGAGAGTGGCTCTAAATGGGTGAGTACAGGTTTAAACGTATTTACTGTTATGGCAGTACTCGCTGTGGCGGCTATGGTTTTCAGCGGAATTAAAAAAGTAACAAAATAATGGCTAGAAGAGCAACACCCGAAGTTAATGCAGGGTCTATGGCAGACATCGCATTCCTACTTCTTATCTTTTTCTTGGTAACAACTACCATTGAAAAAGACAAGGGGATTGCGCGACAATTGCCACCAATTGATGACCAGCAACAGGAAGACGTTATAATAAAGCAGAAGAACTTATTCATTGTTAATGTGAATAAGAGTGATCAATTGCTTGTTGAAGAAGAGTTAATGGACATTAAAAACCTGAGGCAAGCTGCTATCGACTTTTTAGATAATGGTGGTGCTCCTTCCGGAAGTCCGTTGTACTGTGACTATTGCAAAGGAAAACGTGATGTTGCATCATCAGACAATCCCGATAAGGCTGTAATCTCGGTTCAGAATGATAGACTAACGTCCTATAAGATGTACATCGCTGTACAAAATGAATTGGTTGCAGCTTATAATTTCCTAAGAGACCGTGAATCGCAACGTTTATACGGCTGGAAATTTACTGAAATGAAAAAAGCGATCGATGAAGGTAATGTGAAAGGTGATGCAGCGGAAGCTTTGACGCCGAAAATGGAGAACATTCAGACGTTATTTCCTTTAAAACTTTCAGAAGCACAACCTAAAAAGCAAGGACAATAAATAGAATAGAATATGTCAAAATTCACAAAGAAAAAAAGTAGTGAGTTGCCGGCCGTAAATACAGCCTCCTTACCGGATATTGTATTTATGTTGTTATTCTTCTTTATGGTAGTTACCGTATTGCGAGAAGACAATTTGCTGGTGCAAAACACCTTGCCAAAAGCAGATCAAGTTGAAAAGCTGGAGAAAGATCGTGCCGTATATATTTATGCGGGAAAGCCAAGTTCAAGATACCAGGATAAGTACGGAACAGAAGGAAAAATTCAAATTGGTGATAAGTATACAGACGTTACTAACATTAAATTTGCATTAACCGAATTGCGTGCAAAATTACGTCCCGAACTACAAGATAAGGTGATGGTTGCTTTAAAAGTAGATGAAAAAACCAACACCGGACTTGTTTCAGATATAAAACAAGAGTTACGTGAATTAAATATGCTTAAAATTATTTATATCACAACTCCGGGGAACGAGACCGAAGAATAGACTCATTTTTGAGAGAATATTTAAAACGCCTTGATACGAATCAAGGCGTTTTTTTGTTTCAAATAATAGAAATAAATTTATCTTTAACCTATGTCACACAGGCTTTATTTTGTATTTCTCTATTTTCTGATAATGGGCACTAGTGCTATGCGCTCTCAAGAAATATCCGAAAAAAAGATCGATTCCTTGTACAGAGAAGATCAGTTCTATGTAGGGGCTACCTATAATTTATTGACATCGGTCCCGGACGATGTTAGTATTCGAGGACTTTCGGGAGGATTTCAATTTGGGTATTTACGCGACATGCCTCTTAATCAAAGGCGAAATGTGGCAATCGCTATTGGAGCAGGAATTTCTTTCGATAGGTACGGGCAAACACTTTTTATTGGTGAAACTGAAGGGGAACAGACTATATTTTCTGTGCTGGATGATGAGATAGATTACAATAGCAATCGCTTTAGTACAGCCATCATTGAGGCGCCTGTTGAGTTCAGATGGAGGACTTCCACACCCCAAGCCTATAAATTTTGGCGAGTTTATGCAGGTTTTAAAGTAGGATACGCTTATTGGTTCAAGTCTACATTTAAACAATCCAATAACAATGTTTCACAAACCAATGTTCCCGAATTTGAGCGTGTCCGACTTGGAGCAACGCTAAGTTTTGGATATAATACGTTTAACTTTTATGCCTATTACAGTATCAATCCCTTCTTTAAAGATGCGGTTACTATCGAAGGTGAGCCGGTTGATTTCAGAACGGTTAAAATTGGATTGATGTTCTATATTTTATAACCAAAAGTTTATCAAAATTAGTTGTGGAATACAGCCTACAAAAAAACCGACCACCAATTCAATTCCGTTGTGAGATTCGGTATGAAGTCTCGAAGAAGCTACCCACCCATTAAAAAAGAAGAAGATGGCAATCCACAATAACATATTCACCTTAAAATGGACGCTAAGGGCAATTAGAAACATGGTAACCCCTGCAATGGCCATTTGATGTAAACTAATCTTAAAATTTAAAAAAACAAGTAATAAGGCCGTAATAGCCGAAAACAGAATCCCCACAAAGAAGTAATACATCTCAACACTATCGTAAGGATCAAATACCATTTTTATAATGAGCAATAACAGCACACATTGAATCATTAACGGCACTTTACGCTCCTTAACCTCCTCAAGATGGATCGAGGTGACAACGTTTAAATTTTTCAGAAGAAAAAATGAAATTAACGGGATTAGCAGCGTGATAATGATAACGGCTGCCAGCTTGGCTCTTACCAATTCCGGCTCAACATAGCGCGGCGTAATAATAAAATATAAAAACGTGCCCAAAAGAGGCATCAAAAGAGGATGCAGTAAATAGGCGGCGATACGTAGGAAGTGATTCATTAAATTTCTTTTCGGAGTCTGGCAACTGGCAAATCCAACTGTTCTCTGTATTTAGCGATGGTTCGTCGAGCAATGGGATAGCCTTTCTCTTTTAATATTTTCGCTAATTTATCGTCGGTTAATGGCTTTCGTTTGTTCTCTTCTCCAATTGTAATTTCCAGGATCTTTTTTATTTCTTTGGTTGAAACATCCTCCCCCTGATCATTTTTCATCGACTCACTGAAAAACTCTTTAATAAGTTTGGTTCCGTATGGAGTATCTACATATTTACTGTTCGCTACCCGCGAAACTGTCGATACATCCATTCCAATTTTATCTGCAATGTCCTTAAGAATCATCGGTTTCAACTTTCGCTCATCTCCCGACAGAAAATATTCTTCCTGGTGATGCATAATAGAATTCATAGTGACAAACAGTGTTTGCTGTCGTTGCTTTATGGCATCGATAAACCACTTGGCAGCATCCAGTTTTTGCTTTATAAAAATGACAGCATCTTTTTGCGACTTCGACTTGTCTTTGGATTCTTTATACCCCTTCAACATATCGGTGTATTCTCGCGAAACATGAAGCTCGGGAGCATTTCTTCCATTTAGTGTAAGATCCAATTCTCCATCGATTATCTTGATGGCAAAATCCGGGACCACATGTTCTACCATGCGTGTATTTCCCGAATACGTTCCGCCCGGCTTCGGGTTTAAGCTTTCGACTTCATGAATAGCATCCCGTAATTGGTCTTCGGTGATGTCGAATTTCTGAAGGAGTTTCTTGTAATGTTTTTTTGAAAACTGATCAAAAACTTCTTCAATAATTTTGGTAGCCAAAACCACCGAAGGTGTTTCCTCTTTTCGTTTCAGTTGAATTAATAAACACTCCTGAAGACTTCGCGCACCTACTCCGGCCGGATCCAATTCCTGTACAATTTGTAAGACTTTTTCAATCTTTTTTTCGGTAGTATACACATTTTGAGTAAAGGCCAAATCGTCTACAATATCCCGAAGCTCTCTTCGTATATAACCGCTTTCATCTACACTTCCCACCAAAAAAAGCGCAATTTCTTCCTCCTCTTCGTCCAAACGATAGGTGCTTAACTGCTGCATTAAATGCTGATTAAAAGAAGTACCGGAAGCATAAGGCGTTTGCCTTTCTTCATCGTCGGCACTGTAGTTATTGGCAGACAATTTATAACTGGGGGTTTCATCATCACTCAGATAATCATCCACATTAATATCGGTTTCAATTACTTCCGAACCCTCGTCATAATCTTCATCGTATGAATCTTCATTGCTAAAATCGTCATCAAAGGCATCCTCTTCGTCCTTGCCGGTTTCCAAGGCCGGATTTTCCTCCATTTCCTGTGAGATACGTTGCTCAAATGCCTGCGTAGGCAATTGTATCAACTTCATCAATTGGATTTGTTGAGGTGATAACTTCTGAGATAACTTAAAGTTTAATTGTTGCTTTAGCATAGAGTTTTGAAACGTACTTATAAAGTTAAAAAAAACCAGCTATTTTATTGAAAAAGCAGCCAGTTTTAATATAAGCTTGTGATAATTTACATAAAGCAGTCATTTGTTGTGTTGCAACCAAAACACTACCCAGCAGTAAGCCATTTAGAATTCAGCATTTCCGGGGGTTCGAGGATAGGGTATTACATCACGAATATTTCCCATCCCCGTAACAAATTGTACCAACCGCTCAAAGCCTAGCCCAAAACCACTGTGCACTGCTGTGCCAAACTTCCTTAGATCCAAATACCAATACAATTCGTCATGAGGAATCCCCATGTCCTCCATTTTTTTCTTCAATACATCATACCGTTCTTCCCGCTGCGAACCTCCTACTATTTCTCCAATACCGGGAAAAAGTACGTCCATGGCGCGTACAGTCTTCCCATCGTCGTTTAAGCGCATGTAAAACGACTTAATGTTGGCAGGATAATCGAATAAAATAACAGGACATTTAAAGTGTTTTTCTACTAAAAACCGTTCGTGCTCACTTTGTAAATCGGCACCCCACTCCTCGATGATGTATTTAAACTTTTTCTTCTGATTGGGTTTGGATCGTTTTAAGATTTCAATAGCTTCGGTATAGCTTACTCTTTTAAAGTTGTTTTCCAGTACAAACTGCAGTTTGTTGCGTAGCGACATCTCACTGCGCTCTGCTTCGGGTTTGTTCTTTTCTTCTTCCAGCAAACGGTTTTCTAAAAATTCGATATCATCACCACAGTTGTCCAGAGCGTATTTTATCACATATTTGATAAAATCTTCCGCCAGATCCATGTTTCCGTCCAAATCGCAGAAAGCTATTTCGGGTTCAATCATCCAGAACTCGGCAAGGTGACGTGAAGTGTTGGAGTTTTCGGCTCTAAATGTAGGTCCGAAGGTATATACCTTACCCAATCCCATCGCATAAGTTTCAGCTTCCAGCTGACCACTTACTGTAAGGTTCGTTTCTTTTTCGAAGAAATCTTCCTTATAGTTGATATTTCCATCTTTATCCTTTGGCGGATTTTTAGGATCTAAAGCGCTTACTCGAAACATCTCCCCGGCACCTTCGGCATCACTTCCGGTAATTATGGGAGAGTGCATATAAAAGAATCCGTTTTTCTGAAAATATTCATGTACGCCAAAGGCCAGTTTTGATCTCAGGCGCATAACTGCACCGAAAGTATTGGTTCTAACCCGCAAATGCGCCTGTTCCCGCAAGGTTTCCAGCGTATGACGTTTGGGAGATAAAATGGTTAATTTTACTTCTTCGGGATCTGCTTCGCCTAAAATTTCGACGGTAGTAACCTGCACTTCAACATTCTGACCCTGCCCTTGGCTTTCTACCAGCAATCCTTTTACTTCAATGGCCGCGCCAACCGTAATTTTTTTAAGAACGTCTTCTTCAAATTTTTCAAAATCGACAACACATTGTAAATTATGAATTGTAGATCCGTCGTTCATTGCAATAAATCGATTGCTTCGGAAGGAACGTACCCAACCTTTCACTGTTACTTCATGTAAGCTGGGCTCACTCTGCAATAAGGTCTTAATTTCTGTATGCTGCATGGTTCAATTTTTTCAGGGGGTAAAGATACTTTTAAATAAAATTTCAAAAAAATAAATTCCTATTTCAGATTAAGAATCTAGTATAAATAAAGTGGCTACTTTTTGAATTGATTTAATCGAAATCGGAATTTTCATCCCCCTCTTCGTTATCGGGGATTATTTTAAATGAAGGCTGTCTCAAGGTTTCCTTGTTAGCAATACTTCTTTCCAGTGATAGCAATAATGAAGGGAGCAGTAATAAGTTGGCCAGCATAGCAAATAAAAGAGTGGCAGACACCAAAGCACCTAAGGCAACTGTCCCGCCAAAGCTGGAAATAGTGAATACTGAAAATCCGAAAAACAGTACAATCGAGGTATAAAACATACTTACGCCGGTTTCCTTAAGAGCCGCATAGACCGATTTTTTAATCTTCCAATTATTCGCAATAAGTTCCTGCCTGTACTTTGCCAAAAAGTGAATGGTATCGTCTACAGAAATTCCGAAAGCAATACTAAAAACCAAAATCGTTGATGGTTTTATGGGTACTCCTAAAAAGCCCATAAGACCCGCTGTAATTAATAGAGGTAGGAGGTTTGGAATTAATGAAACCAATATCATACGGAAACTTCTAAACATCCAGGCCATAAATAGCGCTATTAAAAAAATTGCTAAGGAAAGAGAGATTGCCAGATTGTTTACCAGATACTTTGTTCCTTTCTGAAAAACCAATGCTTTTCCGGTAATGGAAACTTCATAACGGTCCGGCGGAAAAATTTTGATAACCTCGGCTCTTATATCCTCTTCAATTCTGTCGAAACGCTCCGTTTTGGTGTCCTTCATAAAGGTAGTGATACGAGCGTATTGCCCCGTGCTGTCTACGTAACTGGATAACAAATTTGTATTTTTTGCACTGTTTTTGGCATAGGAAAGCAAAAAGGTACGTTCCTGACTATTGGGCAATTGATAATATTCGGGGTTGTTATTGTAGTACGCCTGTTTCGAATATTTCACCAAATCTACAATCGATATAGGTTTGGACAGTTCCGGGATTTCTTCCAGATACTCCTGTAACTCGTCCATTCGTTGTAAGGTTGCGAGTTTCATCACCCCTTTTTGGCGTTTGGTGTCTATCAATATTTCTAAAGGCATAATGCCCTCGTATTCCGTTTCAAAGAACTTTATATCCTGATAAAAATCTGCACTTTTAGGCATGTCTTCAATAAGACTTCCCGAAATTTTAATATTAAAGATTCCAATAATACTGGCACATAAGAGCAGGATGGCCGAAATATAGATAGCAATTCGATGCTCGCGAACCATACGTTCCATCCAATTCACAAACTTACTAATCCATTGTTTATTGAGGTGCTTCAAGTGTTTGTATTTGGGAACAGCCATATAGCTGTAAACAATAGGAATAATAAGAAGACTCAGTAAAAAGATGGCAATGATGTTGATGGAAGCCACAATCCCGAACTCTTTTAAAAGCTTGCTGTTGGTTAAAATGAAGGTAGCAAAGCCCGACGCAGTCGTCACATTTGTCATTAAGGTAGCATTTCCAATCTTTGAAATAACCCGCTGTAATGATTTCGCCTGATTCCCGTGTTGCTTTATTTCCTGTTGGTACTTATTGATTAAAAAGATACAATTGGGGATTCCAATTACAATTATTAAGGGCGGAATTAAAGCTGTAAGTACAGTAATTTCATAATGCAGTAATCCCAAAATACCGAAGGCCCACATCACCCCAATAATTACCGTAACCATGGAGATAAGGGTAGCTCTGAAGGATCTGAAAAAGAAGAAGAAAATTAAGGATGTGACTAAGAGAGCGGCTCCAATAAACATCCCGATTTCGTCGATGATGTTTTGTGAGTTCAAGGTGCGGATGTATGGCATTCCCGAGGTATGCACCTCGACACCGGTTTCTTCTTCAAACTTTTTTATATGCGGAATTAGATACAGGTCGATAAAATCCTTTCGCGCAGCAGTATTTACAATATCCTTTTTTAAATAGATAGCGGTCCGAATTGACTGCTTGTTAGGGCTGTAAATTAATCCGTTATAAAAAGGCAGGTTGTTAAAAAGTTCAAATTGATACCTGTCTAATTTATTCTGGGTAAGAAGGGTGTCATTGATAAATGGGATCAACCGAAATCCTTCGGTATCTTCTCGTTTTTCCAGTTTTTGAAGATCGCCAATAGATAAAGTGAGTTCTACCTCGTCACTGCCACTAAGGTCTTTAGATAGTTTATTCCAGGCGTTAAAGACTTTAGGAGTAAATAGAGCGGTATCTTTTACCCCCAGTACGATAAGATTCCCTTCTTCACCAAACTGGGCTAAAAACTTACTGTATTCAAGATTAATTTCGTGATCGTCGGGCAGTAAGTTGGCTTCGGTGTAAGTAAAGCGCATGTGCTTCCATTGCAAGGCGAAAAACACAGTGATAACAGCTATTACAATGAGGATGATCGTTCGGTTTCGTAAAATAAAACGAGCAACGGTACTCCAAAATCCTATGCTGAATAGTTTATCCAATGATTGCCTTTTTTGGGCTGGGCAAAGGTATTAAAATCCCACGCACTTAAGGGTTTGGTGAGCCTTATATTTTTAGGTAAAAAGTAAATTTAAAGGAAACATTATCTTCAAATTCAGGCAGATGATAATAACCATATCTGTAAGCGAAACTCAAACCAAAGCCAAATAGAATCTTATTCAGCTCAAAACCCGATTCGGAATATAAATGATCAAGGGTGTTGAAATCGATTCCTAAATGTTCTTCGGGATTTGATAGGTCCCCCAGCGCATGTCTAGTAATAAATACAAGTTCCGGTTTCCATTTTTTGGCTAAATTAAATCGCCGCAGGCTATGTTTTACCTGAAGAGTTGTTAGTTTGTCTGAAAAGAATTCCCCAAAATACATGGTTTCAAAACTACGTCTTCCGGCAACCGAAAAGCGTTCGAAAATCTCGTCCTTGGTCGGACTATTTGGGTATGCATGAAATAAATGTGTGAGGGGAGCATCTCCAAAGGCTATATTTCCTTCCATTAAAATATTGGTCGAAGAAAGGTCAGTTCTTTTTATATAATAGTCCAGTTTCAGACCTAATTTTGTATAGGTAAAATCGCTTTTTGAAATTCCTTTTATACCTTGAGTCACTTGAGCACTAATCTTTGGAAAGCCGTCGAAGTATTCAACAAGACCGTCTTCGGTGGTGAAAAAATTTCGTTTCGGACTTATTCTCACAGAAGCGGTGGCTTCGGCTATTTCGTAATTTTTATACAGTTGATTGTCGCTGAAATATTGATAATTTTCAATCTGGTCTATTCTACTTCGGGATAAACGAACTTCAGAAAGGATTTTTGGCGTAAACTCATGTTGTATATTGGTTTGCCAGGTTCTTTGTTTGTAAAACTGGGTCACATTCACCAGTCGAGGTTCAAATACCGAATAGACTCTGGCATCGGTGAGATAATTAAAGCTGGCTATTTCGTTAATGTCATCATTGTAATAAAGGCTAACCCAAGTATTTTTTTCATTACTAAGCCTAAGACTCCCACCTGCACCAAACTTAAAATCCTGATCTTTAAATCCGCGTGCTATATACCCGCCTACCTTAAAATGTTCAGACAAACGATCATTGGTAATACCTCCGAACCCCAATCTAATTCCTTCGTAGTTATTGTATTTTATTATGTAACGAAGGTCTATGTCGAAGAATCCGATAGGATAGAAGCCGGTATTAAACGGATTGGACCTTTTTTCTTTTGAAGTGACTATGGTGTCATTTTCAACCTGTATTATAGGTTCTTGGGCAAAAGCAGTAAATCCCAAAAATAATAAAAGGAGGAGAAGTGTTTTGCGCATGAAGGGCTTTTTGCTTTGGAACGTAAAACTATAAAGAAAGCGACATATAGTCGCTTTTATTGTGTAATGTTTAACGTAGTTGACATTATACCGTCATGATTTCTTTTTCCTTATGCGCAAGGACGTCGTCAATTTTTGAAATATGGGTATCGGTCATTTTCTGAATATCGATTTCCAGATTACTTTTGAGGTCTTCTGAAATGTCCAGCCCTTTAATTTCGTTGTTTGCGTTTTTACGATCATTACGCACTCCTATTTTTGCCTCTTCCGCTTCATGCTTGGCTTGTCTGGCAAGTTCTCTACGGCGTTCTTCGGTCAATGGCGGTACATTTATTATTACGCTTTCCCCATTATTCATAGGATTAAAACCAAGATTGGCGTGATGAATTCCTTTTTCAATTTCAGGAATTAGTCCTTTTTCCCAAGGCTGTATGGTAATTGTCATTCCATCAGGAGTATTAATATTGGCAACCTGATGCAAAGGAGTTGGGCTTCCGTAATAATCGACCATAACACCACCTACCATAGAAGGGGATGCCTTTCCTGCCCGAATGTTCACGAATTTTTTTTCAAGATGAAGGAGCGCCTTTGTCATGGCTTCAAGTGTACTGTCTAGAATAAATTGAATTTCTTCTTCCATTGTAAAACTTTTAAAAACTATTTTCAAAAATTACGCCATACTCCAATCGTATTAAAAATACGAGTGGCAGTAATTATAAATTTACCTTTGTTCCAATTTTTTCTCCGGAAACGACTTTAAACAAATTCCCTTTGGTATTCATGTCGAAAACAATGATGGGCAACTCGTTTTCCTGACTAAGAGTAAAAGCCGTGGTATCCATCACCTTTAAACCTTTCCGAAGCACATCTTCAAAGCTAATAAAATCGAATTTAATAGCATCGGTGTTTTTTTCGGGATCACTCGAATAAATACCATCCACACGGGTACCTTTTAAAATAACATCGGCTCCAATTTCAATGGCACGCAATACTGCAGCCGAATCGGTTGTAAAATAAGGATTTCCTGTGCCTCCTCCAAAAATAACCACTCTGCCCTTTTCAAGATGTCTTATCGCTTTACGTCTTATAAATGGTTCGGCCACTTCATTAATATTAATAGCACTTTGCAAACGGGTAGGCACGCCTTCATTTTCGAGCGCACTCTGTAAGGCGAGTCCGTTAATCACGGTGGCCAACATACCCATATTATCCGCCTGAACGCGTTCCATGCCACGACTGGCACCGGCAACACCTCTAAAAATATTTCCACCGCCTATAACGATAGCAACCTGTACATCTTTTTGTATTATTTTGTGTATCTCCTCTGCATATTCCTTTAGGCGCAGTGGGTCAATTCCATATTGAAGGCTTCCCATCAAGGCCTCGCCGGATAATTTTAAGAGGATTCTTTTGTATTGCATAGAGGTAGTTTCTACGGCAAAAATAACGAAAAATGTTGGATGAACCTTTTAAAAATAAAAACGCCTCCAAATAATTTTGGAGGCGTTTTTATACAATTTTAATGTGTTGCTTATACTAAAGAAACTCTTTTAAAGCCAACAACTTCTACATCGCCGTATGTTTTTACATACTCACCAACATTCTTTTTGTCGTCTTTAATGAAGTTTTGATCCAATAGCGCCATCTCATGATCCAGCGTTGTATTATCGGCAATAAAGCGCTCAATCTTGCCCGGCAATATTCTTTCCCAGATTTGTTCAGGCTTCCCTTCGGCTTTAAGTTCGGCTTTTGCATCGGCTTCAGCTTTGGCTAAAACTTCGGGAGTTAACTGAGATCTTGAAATAAACTGAGGTACATTTTTCAATGTTTTCCCTAATCTGCCCAATTCGATATTGTCTTTTTCAATTACTGCAATTCTCGCTTCAGTTTCAGAAGCAACGAATTCGGGAGAAAAATCTTTGTAAGACAAAGTAGTAGCACCCATAGAAGCCACTTGCATGGACACATCTTTGGCCAACTCTTCGGCATTGTTTACATTTTTAGACAAACCAGTTAAAGCACCAATTTTGTTTCCGTGAATGTAAGCGCCTACAAAAGGAGCTTCAAGGATTTCAAATCCGCCAATCTCGATTTTTTCACCAATTACACCGGTTTGTTCAATTAGTTTTTCTTCAACAGTAATGTTGTCGAATTTTGCTTGTAAAAATTCTTCTTTTGAAGAGGTATTCAAGGCGATATCTGCCATTTTATGAGCCATCTCAATATATGAGTCATTTTTCGCAACGAAGTCGGTTTCACAGTTCAAAGAAACGATCACCCCTTTGGTAGCATCTGCATTCACCTTTGCGATTACTGCCCCTTCACTTGAATCACGATCGGCTCTTTTATCGGCTATTTTTTGTCCTTTTTTACGAAGGATCGCAATTGCCTTGTCGAAATCCCCTTCGGCTTCTACCAATGCATTTTTACAATCCATCATTCCGGCTCCGGTAGCTTGTCTTAACTTATTAACTTCTGCGGCGGTTACTTTTACCATTGTACTCATTTTTTTTTAAGTTATAATTTATAAAAAAGTCGTTTAATTTATTTTCAGTGAGAAAAAGAACCAAACGACTTTGATATGTAAATTGAATTCTTGTTTATTCTTCTTCGCTGGATGCAACTGCAACCGCTTTTCCTCTTTTTGCCTTAGGCGCTTTTACTTCTGCCGGAGCATCGTCATCATCTTTACCCGATTTTCTTTCAGCCAAACCTTCGATAATGGCTTCAGAAACTGAAGACATAATTTTTTCGATAGATTTTGATGCATCATCGTTAGATGGAATCACATAGTCAATCTCCCGTGGGTCACTGTTTGTGTCCACCATTGCGAAAATTGGTATGTTCAGCTTTTGAGCTTCCTTCACAGCAATGTGCTCACGAGTTGTGTCCACAATAAATAATGCTGCAGGAAGACGACTCATATCGCTGATAGAACCTAAGTTCTTTTCCAGCTTCGCACGAAGACGATCTACTTGCAAACGCTCCTTCTTAGAAAGGGTGTTAAACGTACCGTCTTGTTTCATACGATCGATAGACGCCATTTTCTTAACAGCTTTTCTAATTGTTACGAAGTTGGTAAGCATTCCGCCGGGCCATCTTTCGGTGATGTACGGCATGTTTGCGTTCCCTGCTTTGTCGGCAACAATGTCTTTTGCTTGTTTTTTGGTAGCTACGAAAAGAATTTTTCTTCCGCTGGCTGCAATCTTTTTAAGAGCTTCATTAGCTTCTTCCAGTTTTGCAGCTGTTTTGTAAAGATTAAGGATGTGAATCCCATTACGCTCCATATAAATGTAAGGAGCCATGTTTGGATTCCATTTTCTGGTCAGGTGACCAAAATGTACGCCTGCATCGAGCAGGTCTTTTACTTCTGTTTTTGCCATTTTGTAATAGTTTACTTTCCTGTAAATAGATAGCAACCTGCGCATTCTGCGTATGGTTTAGATGCTAAACTACTTTCCGCCGGTGGCGGATAAAGGCGATTGTTAAATAAAAATATGAACTTGTAATAAATGTTGTACCGCAGTAAATGCGGTACAACAAGTAATTTAAAATACTATCTCTTAGAGAACTGGAATTTCTTACGGGCTTTCTTCTGTCCGAATTTCTTACGTTCCACCATTCTCGGGTCTCTGGTCAATAAACCTTCCGGCTTTAAAACCAATCTGTGCTCTTCGTTTACGTGACACATTGCACGAGATAAAGCCAAACGGATTGCTTCTGCTTGTCCTGTGATACCACCTCCAAAAACATTTACGGAAATGTCATAAGTTGATTCGTTGTCGGTCATAGTCAAAGGTTGCTTCACCTTATATTGTAAAGTTGCGGTAGGGAAGTACACTTCCATATCGCGCTTGTTCACAGTAATTTTTCCTTTTCCTTCTGAAAGGTATACACGAGCAACAGCGGTTTTTCTTCTACCTATTTTGTGAATAACTTCCATTACTTGGTTTTATTAAAATTAATGGTTCTTGGTTTTTGTGCCTCTTGATCGTGCGATGCACCGGCATATACTTTTAAATTTCTGAAAAGCTCTGCTCCTAATTTGTTTTTAGGCAACATCCCTTTAATTGCTTTTTCAAGCACTCTTTCGGGGTGTTTGGCGCGCATTTCAGTGGCAGTCAAACTACGTTGTCCACCCGGATAACCTGTGTGACGAATGTACGTCTTGTCATCCCATTTGTTTCCTGTAAGGTTGATTTTTTCGGCATTTGTAATAATTACATTGTCACCGCAATCAACGTGGGGGGTAAAATTGGGTTTGTGCTTCCCGCGAAGTAATTTTGCTACTTCACTAGCCAAACGTCCAAGAGTTTGCCCTTCAGCATCCACGTGCAACCATTCTTTGGTTACTGTCGCTTTATTAGCTGATATTGTCTTATAACTTAGTGTATCCACTTTTATTAATTTTACCACCTGTCTTCACCTACAGGCAGTGTTAAACATTCCTTCTTTTGGATAAATCGGGGTGCAAATGTAGTATTATTTATTTGAAATACAAGGTGGAGGAATTAATTTTTATTGAAATAACGCCGGAAAAAAAGGCAAAATGTAAAATTTAAAATGTAAAAGTTAAATCAGCACCACTTTGGCCATTATAATTTATAATTTTACATTGATTATTCCTACTATTCCAACGTCACTATCAAATCATCTTTAAAAACCATAGTTCCTGGTTTTAGCGTCACCGATTTCACCTTTCCGGCCTTGGTTGCCGTAACCGTAGTTTCCATCTTCATGGCTTCTATAATAAACAGGTGATCGTTTTCCTTAACTTCCTGCCCTTTCTTCACAAGTACCTTGTACAAAGACCCTTGTAAGGGAGCACCTATTTGGTTGGCATCTGTCGTATCGGCCTTGGCATGTTCTTCTTTTTTAATGTTTAAAGAAGTGTCTTTAACCTCTACAAACCGGTTTTCTCCGTTTACCTTGAAAAACACTATGCGAATTCCGTCTTCGTTGGCATTTCCCATCGAAAGCAACTTCACGATAATGGTTTTCCCGGGCTCCAGTTCAATAAGTGTTTCTTCGCCTACCTTCATGCCGTAGAAAAAGTTGGGAGTTGGCAGGATGGCAACGTTCCCGTAGAGTTTATACTTTTCATGTGCCTGTTCAAAGACCCTTGGATACAAACTATAGGAGAGAAAATCTTCAAATTCGATGGGTCGGGTAAAGCCTTTCTGAAATTTTTTCTGGAATGCCTTAAATTCCGTATCAAAATCTATTGGCGTAAGGTGTGCATTGGGCCTGTCGGTATAGGCTTCGTTGTTTTTCAGAATTATTTTCTGAAGCTCCTTCGGAAAACCTCCCAACGGCTGACCCAAATCTCCTTTAAAGAAATTGATAACCGATTCGGGAAAGGAAATTTCATGGCCTCGCTGCATAACGTCTTCGGGGAACAAATCGTTAGTCACCATAAAAATCGCCATATCGCCCACCACTTTCGAACTCGGAGTTACTTTCACCAGATTTCCGAACATTGCATTCACACGGGCGTACATTTTCTTTACTTCGTCAAAACGATCTCCCAATCCCAGTGCTTCGGCCTGCGGGCGTAAGTTGGAATACTGCCCTCCGGGAATCTCATGCTGATAAACCTCTGCGGTACCAGCCTTTAAACCCGATTCGAACGGATAGTACATTTCACGAACATCTTCCCAGTAATTAGAAAACTGATTTAGCGTATTGATGTCAAATTCGTGCGCACGTTCCTGTTGTTTCATCATTTCCACAACCGAATTGAAATTGGGTTGGGATGTAAGTCCCGAAAGTCCACCCAAAGCAACATCTACCACATCCACACCTGCCTCGATGGCTTTTAAATAGGTAGCAGATTGTATGGAAGACGTATCATGGGTATGTAAATGCAAGGGAATTTTCACGGTATCTTTTAAAGCTCCCACCAATTCGGTGGCGGCATAGGGTTTTAGCAAGCCGGCCATATCCTTAATAGCTATCATGTGTGCTCCCGCATTTTCTAAATCTTTGGCAAGTTGGGTATAATATTTTAGGTTGTATTTTGTCTCCTTCGGATCTAAAATGTCACCGGTATAGCTAATGGCAGCTTCGGCAATACCTCCGGTTTTATTGCGTACATAATTGATACTGGGTTCCATGGCTCGTACCCAATTCAATGAATCGAAAATTCTGAAAATATCTACTCCGTTTTCCCAGGATTTCTCCACAAATTTTTCAATTAAATTGTCGGGATAGGCTTTGTATCCCACTCCGTTCGAGCCTCGCAGCAACATTTGAAACAAGATATTGGGAATTTTAGCACGCAGCTCGCGTAGGCGCGTCCACGGACTCTCGTATAAGAAACGATAACATACATCGAAGGTGGCACCACCCCACATCTCGATACTAAAAGTGTTGGGATGATTTTTTGCAAAACTCTCGGCAACCAGCAACATATCTTTGGTGCGCATTCGCGTAGCCAGCAATGACTGATGTGCATCACGAATAGTTGTATCGGTATAATGAATCTTTTTTTCGGCTTTAAGCCAGGAGCAGAATTTTTCGGGACCCAATTTGGTAAGTAAATCTTTTGTTCCTTTTGGGTAGGCCTCCAACGGATTGTACTTCGGAATTTTTGGGCTTCTGAAAACCTTGTTAGTGTCGATAAATTTCACATCAGGGTTTCCGTTTACAATCACTTCGCCCAAGTACTGTGTAATTTTTGAAGTACGATCTTGTGAAAGTTTTATATTAAATAGAGCGGGAGTATTCTGAATAAAATTTACCGAAGCTTTACCTTCTTTAAAAGTTTCATGTTGAATTACATTCTGAAGAAAGTGAATATTTGTTTTCACGCCTCTAATGCGGAATTCCTTTAAAGCGCGTGTCATTTTCCGAACGGCTCCGTCCAGAGTTCTTCCGTGGGCCGAAACTTTTACCAACATCGAATCGAAAAACGGACTCACACTATACGATTGATAAATACTTCCGGCATCCAGACGTATTCCCATCCCCGAAGCACTTCGGTAGGTTGTAATGGTCCCGTAATCCGGTGTAAAATCGTTTTCGGGATCTTCGGTGGTGAGTCGGCATTGTAACGCAAAACCATAGGTCGCCAACGAATCCTGATCGTAAATTTTTATCTGTTTGTCGTTCAATTTATAGCCACCCGCAACAAAAATCTGGGTTTTAATGAGATCGATCCCCGTCACCATTTCGGTCACCGTATGCTCTACCTGAATACGCGGATTTACTTCAATAAAATAGACATTTTCTTTGGCGTCGACTAAAAATTCGACCGTCCCCACATTGTTGTATTGTACTTCTTCGGCAATGGCAAGCGCATATTTATAAAGAGATTGCTTCACTTTTTCTGAAACATTAAAAGAGGGCGCAACTTCCACAACCTTTTGATGCCGACGTTGCACCGAACAGTCGCGTTCGAACAGATGTCTGATGTTTCCATGATTGTCGGCTACAATTTGAACCTCGAGATGTTTCGGGTCTTCCACATATTTTTCCAAAAACATGGTGTTATCACCAAAGGCATTCAAGGCTTCGTTACGAGCCGAATCGAAATAAAGTTCCAGATGTTCTGGGTTTCTTATAATTCGCATGCCTCTACCGCCTCCTCCCGAAGCGGCCTTGAGCATCAACGGATATCCTATTGCGGCCGCTTCAGACTGGGCAACTTTTAAAGATGTTAGTTTTTTAGTATTGCTTTCAATTATGGGGACATTGCATTTTACGGCAATTTTCTTGGCGGTGATCTTATCTCCTAGAGCATCCATAACTTTGGGGTCCGGACCGATAAAAATAATACCGCTGGCGGCACACTTTCTGGCAAATTCGGAGTTTTCAGAGAGAAATCCGTAGCCGGGGTGAATGGCGTCCACTCCTTTCAGTTTTGCCAATGTGATGATTCCATCACTGTCCAAATACGGTTTGAGCGGCTGATTGTTTTCCCCGATCTGATACGATTCGTCTGCTTTGTAGCGATGTTGCGAATAGCGGTCTTCGTAGGTATAAATGGCTACAGTTTTCAGATTGATTTCGGTACAGGCGCGAAGTACTCTGATGGCAATTTCACCTCTATTTGCCACCAGTACTTTTTGTATTTTCATGAATTTAGAATTATGGGTTGTAAGGACTTACAAAATTTTGGTTAAAGATAAAAAATAGTATGCATGCATAATAAAGTTTAGCATAATTATTTATTCACAAACAAGTCTTATTTAATGATATAAGGGTTTTCGTTTTTATAGTTTCGCACAATAAAATCCAACGCACTCTTTAAAATTTCCCCCATGTTCGTCGCTTTTTTAAAGTTTATATCTCCTGTCATTTTAAATAATTCCTTTTTTAGTTCCTTGATTTTTGCTTCCGAAGAGATGTTGTCAACCGTCATACAATCCATCAACTCTTTAAGGCGGTCTTTTTCGCTTGTTGCTCGCTTGGCCAATAAGGAACGTTCTTCGCGTTTGTATTGCTCTATGGATTCTTCCTGAAGCAGGGCCAAGGTCATTTTCACCAGTTTGTTGTTTTCCTTTAAAAATTGAGGTTTGTACACCTTGGCATTGCCTTCATAACTTTGCTGGTCGAAATCTATGGCACGAATCCGGTATTGAATTCGGTCGAAATCATGTGTGAGGACCATCACATAATTATACGATCTCATGTCACCCAACAAGCGCCCAAAGCATCGTTCGTTAAACTTTACAAATTCCTTTGCAATTTCACGTTTGGCTTGTTCGGAGCAGCTATCCAGATTGTTTGCAATAAAATCGTCGCCCGGAATACCGGAAATATGCTCTTCAATTAAAGTATTCCCATGTACCAGAAAGTTGATGTGATTTGGAGAAAGTAAATGCTCCAGTTCCAGACCGTAAATACGGGAGGCGTCGGCTTTTTTAATGTATAAAAAAATGTAATTATCGTTGAGGATATTTCGCACCTTCACTCTGAAAGGTTTTGTGTTTCCGAAGGTACAGTAGTCAATACTGTCAATATTCAGATAGGGTAGCACCATATCACTTCCATCTGCATGCAAAATGGTGTACATTTTTTTGAGACTCAGCTCTATTTCATCGCGTTCCGATTCAGAATAATAGGTGGAAACCCAAAGAGTGTCATTCCCAAACTTATCGAAGATAGATATCGCCCCCTGAAATCGCAGCAAATCATCGTAATAGATTGGAATTTTAATATTTCTGCCATGACGTGTGAGATATTGAGATAATAGGTTGGAAATCTTATAAGCAGGTTTCTTTTTTGAAATTAATTTTCTCATTGACTCTATTAATATAGCCTAAAGATAGCGCATTTACTAGTTGATGACCTATTTTTTTAATATGTTAAAATTATCTTAAAAACAAGTGGAAGGTGTCACGTTTTTCCGTTTAATAAGTCTTTTAGTTTAAACCAACTACTATGCGCCATCGACTTTCCTTACTTCTCTTGGTGTTTTGCGGCATTACTTTCTCTTCTTTTTCTCAAACTGAAGAAAACACATCCGGCAATCAAGCTAAGCCCGATAAAAAAAGCTATACGACAAAATCTATTGGGCAGACAACGGCTCCAAAAATAGACGGGATCTTGGATGATGCCTCATGGGAAATTGTCGATTGGACCGGAGATTATGTTGAAAATCAGCCTGATAATGGAACGGCACCTACCGAACAGACCAGGTTTAAGATTGTCTATGATGAACATAATTTATATATCGCCGTGCGTTGTTTCGATGCCGAACCCGACAAGATCGTAAGACGTCTGTCCAGACGCGATGGCTTTGAAGGAGACTGGGTAGAATTTAATATTGATAGTTATAATGACGATCGAACAGGGTTTTCATTTACTATAACTGCAGCCGGGGTAAAAGGAGATGAATTTATTTCGAACAACGGTAATAATTGGGACCCGAGCTGGAACCCAATATGGTATGTAAAAACACAGGTTGATGCTGAAGGCTGGACTGCCGAAATGCGCATACCTTTAAGTCAGTTACGCTTTGGAAACGAAGAAGAACAAATTTGGGGATTACAATCAACACGACGTTATTTTAGAAATGAAGAACGCTCATTGTGGCAACCTGTGCTTCCCAATTCGCCGGGATGGGTAAGTGAATTTGGTGAATTAAGAGGATTGATAGGCTTAAAACCTCAGAAACAGCTGGAAATTCAGCCGTATATGCTTACTAAACTAGATACCTACCCCGAAGAAAATGGTAATCCTTTTAGAGATGGAAGCGATGGAACAATAACCGGTGGTGTTGATGCCAAGATTGGGATCACAAACGACCTTACTTTGGACCTTACAATTAATCCGGATTTTGGACAGGTGGATGCAGATCCCGGAGCTATTTCATTGGATGGGTTTGAAATTTTCTTTCAGGAAAGAAGACCTTTCTTTGTTGAAAACAAGAACATATTCGATTATCCTTTCGCCGGGGATCAGGATAATCTATTTTTCTCGAGACGTATAGGTAGAAGCCCACAAGGCTGGGTGAGTGATCCCAACGTCGTCTTTGTTGATCAGCCTATAAACTCAACAATTTTAGGAGCGGCCAAATTTAGTGGAAAGACAAAAAACGGTTGGTCCTTAGGAGTGTTGGAGAGCGTTACCGCCAAAGAATTTGCGAAGACCATCGACTCCAACAATGAAAAAGATAAAACGCTTGTAGAGCCCCTTACCAACTATTTTGTGGGTAGGGCGCAAAAGGATTTTAACGAACGTAATTCATGGATTGGCGGTATTTTTACTGCCACGCACCGAAATATGGACCCCAATGTTTCTTTTCTTCACAGCCATGCCTATTCGGGGGGATTTGATTTTAAGCATCATTGGAAAGAACGGAAATACTATATAGAAGGAGATATGGTTTTAAGTACCGTCCGTGGGAGTGCTGAAGCCATTGAAGGAACACAAAAATCGCTTACGCATCTATTTCAGAGGGTGGATGCTGATCATGTTGATGTAGACCCTACCAAAACCTCATTAACAGGAACCGGCGGACAATTTGAAATTGGAAAAGGCGGAGGAGGAGATTGGAGATATAACATTGGAGGAACTTGGAGGTCACCGGAATTGGAACTGAATGATATCGGATTTTTGAGACAGGCAGATTTAATTCGACAATACTCCAATATTAGACGGCTTTTCAACAAACCCACATCCTGGTACCGACAAGCAAATATTGGATTAAATCAATATTCTACTTATGATTTTGAAGGAAACTACAACCGTATACAGTACGAATTGAATGGATATATAAACTACAAAAACAATTGGTGGTCCGATTTCGGGGCAGCACACAAACCCAGAATCTACAGTAATACTGTTCTTAGAGGAGGCCCAAGATGGAAATGGAACGACGAAAACTATTGGTTTTTGTTTTCAGGAACCGATCAACGTAAAAAGTTGAGTATGACTGCAGGTACGGTTCAATCCAGAGCATCGCAAAACAATTTTTCATTGGATCGTTATGAAATTAGTTTCCGTTACCAACCTATTAACGCAATGAGTATTTCACTGTATACCAATTATGAAGAAAATCCTAACAAAACGCAGTATGTCACCCAAGCCTCATATAACGGAATGCCCAGATATATCACCGGAGAAATAGACAACGACTCGTGGAGTGCCACCCTAAGAGTCAACTATACCATAAATCCGAATTTAACAATTCAATATTACGGGCAACCCTTTATTTTCCGAGCTAATTATTCGAACTTTAACTATGTAAACGACCCTATTGCAGATGACCTGAATGATCGTGTTACCTGGTATGACAACGATCAAATTTCGTTGTCGGAAGGTGTGTATTCTGTAGATGAAGACAGAGATGGTGCCGTAGATTACAGTTTCGGGAAACCCGATTTTGCCTTTGTGCAGTTTAGATCAAATTTGGTGGTGCGATGGGAGTATATTCCCGGTTCCGAGATCTTTTTTGTGTGGTCTCAAGGGGTTACCGGTTTAGGAAATCCGGAAGATAAGTTCAGTGCTTTGGCAGATAAGCAAATTTTCGGGCAACAGCCCCAAAACACCTTTTTGATTAAGGCTACGTATCGGTTTGTATTGTAAGAATCTTATATTTCACTTTAACCTTTAACCTTTAACCTTTAACCTTTAACCTTTAACCTTTAACCTTTAACCTTTACCCTATTTAATGCGCCTCCAACCAGTTTTCACCTGTTCCCATGTCAACATCTAAAGGAACAGCAAGTATATATGCGTTTTCCATTTCAGTTTTAATAAGTGCCTTCATTTCATCCAACTCGGGTTTGTAAATGTCGAATACCAATTCATCATGTACCTGAAGCAACATCCGGCTTTTGTAGTTGGCTTTATTCATTTTTTTATGAATTTGAATCATGGCAATTTTAATGATATCGGCAGCGCTTCCTTGTATAGGAGCATTTACCGCGTTTCTTTCGGCGGCACCTCGCACCACTGCATTTCGGGAATTAATATCCTTTAAATATCTGCGTCGGCCCGAAATAGTCTGCACATAGCCGTTATCTCTGGCAAAGTCCACCAACTCGCTCATATACTTTCGGAGTTTGGGATAGGTTTTGTAGTAGGTGTCAATCAATTCTTTGGCCTCGCTTCGGGATAAATCGGTTTGATTGCTCAATCCAAAGGCCGAAACGCCGTAAATAATACCAAAATTCACCGTTTTGGCATTACCCCGTTGTTCGCGGGTCACTTCGTTTAATGGGATATTAAAAACCTTGGCAGCCGTTGAAGCGTGAATGTCTTCTCCGTTTTTAAACGCCTGAATCATGGTTTCCTCCTTACTCAAAGCAGCAATAATTCGGAGTTCAATTTGAGAATAATCTGCCGAAAGTAAAACATGATCTGAATCTCTGGGGATAAATGCTTTTCGCACTTCACGACCTCGTTCAGTTCTTATGGGAATGTTTTGGAGGTTGGGATTGTTACTTGCCAATCGTCCGGTTGCTGCAACAGTCTGCATATAATCTGTGTGCACCCGATTAGTGGAAGGCTCCACCTGCTCAGGAAGTGCATCAACGTACGTACTTTTCAGCTTTGCTAATCCACGGTATTCCAAAACATTCCGAATAATTTTATGGTCTTTCGCCAAATAGGAGAGGATGTCTTCGGAAGTGGAATACTGCCCTGTTTTTGTCTTTTTAGGTTTGTCGATTAGTTTCAACTTATCGAACAATATTTCACCCAACTGTTTTGGGGAAGCAATGTTGAATTCTTCTCCGGCAGATTCGTAAATGGATGCTTCCAATGTTGTAATGTCTTTTTCTAATTGAACCGATAAGCCCTTCAGAAAATCTTCATCCAGATTAATACCTTCCAACTCCATATCGGCCAAAACCCGCAATAACGGAACTTCTATTTCATCGAATAGTTGTTGGGTATTGGCTTCACCCAGTTCGTTTTGAAAATGCTCTTTTAACTGAAGCGTAACGTCTGCATCTTCCACAGCGTATTCGGTTTGCTTTTCCAATGGAACATCACGCATGGACAATTGATTTTTCCCTTTTTTGCCAATGAGTTCCTCAATAGATACAGGGGTATAATTTAAATAGGTCTCGGCCAGCACGTTCATGTTATGACGCATATCGGGATTAATGAGGTAGTGTGCCAACATGGTATCGAAAAGTTTCCCTTTTACCGTAATGTTGTATTTGGCAAGAACTTTTATGTCGTATTTTAAATTTTGACCAATTTTTTCGATGTGTTCAGCTTCAAAGAAAGGTCGAAGTTGTTCAACTATTTCTTGTGCTGCTGCTCTCTCTTCGGGCATGGGGACATAAAATCCTTTTCCGGCTTCCCATGAAAAAGCAATTCCAACCAGTTCGGCTGTCAACGGATTTAACCCCGTAGTTTCAGTATCGAAGCATACATTGGTTTGCTTCATTAAATTTTGAATAAATAACTTGGTTCCCATCCCTGCTTGTACCGTTTGATAGAAATGTTCGGTGTCATTGATGGTTTTTCGTGAACTGTAGGCCTTGGGAGCCTCGGACGCTTCTCCATCTCCGTCAAATAATGAAAATTGTCCCGCTCCTGCCGATTTAGAACTTTTTGATATAGTTGCCGGGCTTGTTTTATTTTCTGAAGTTGTAGGCCCCGCTGTTTGGGTTCCTTCCGAAGGAGCTTCTAAAGAAAAGGCTTTTAGAAAATTATCGGTAAGCCGTCTAAATTCCAATTCTTCAAAAATTTTGGTTACCTCTTCAATATCCGGATGGGACATTTCGAAGTTTTCCTCGTGAAATTCGACCGGAACGTCCAATAATATTTTAGCGAGTTCCTTGGAGAGCATTCCTAGTTCTTTAGAGGCTTCCACCTTTTCCTTCATTTTTCCTTTTAGCTCGTGTGTATTTGCCAAAAGATTTTCCATGCTTCCGTATTCCTTGATAAATTTTTTGGCGGTTTTTTCACCCACACCCGGAAGTCCGGGGATGTTATCTGCGCTATCGCCCATCATACCCAGCAAGTCTATTACTTGTAGTGGATCTTCCACTTCGAATTTTGCTTTAACTTCAGGAATACCCCAGGTTTCATAACCGCCTCCAAAAACCGGGCGGTACATAAAAATATTTTCAGAAACCAGCTGTGCAAAATCTTTATCGGGCGTCACCATAAAGGTTTGATAGCCTACTTTTTCAGCTTTTTTAGCCAAGGTTCCAATTACATCATCGGCTTCAAACCCTTCTTTTACCATGATGGGAATATGCATGGCCTCCAGAATTTTACAGATATAAGGAACAGCGATTTTTATGGCTTCGGGCGTTTCATCGCGGTTGGCTTTGTATTCGGCGTACATTTCGTTTCTCACATCACTTCCTCCTTTGTCGAAACAAACTGCCAAATGATCGGGGCGTTCACGTTTGATTACATCGATTAGAGAATTGGTAAACCCCAAAATAGCAGAGGTATCCATTCCTTTAGAGTTAATTCGAGGGTTTTTTATAAAAGCGTAATACCCACGGAAAATAAGAGCGTAGGCATCTACTAGAAAGAGTCTTTTTTGATTGGACATGTTTAAAATATATTGAAGAGTATAAAACTACAAAACTTCTCCCGTCAATCGAAATTAATTGAATTGCAATTCGTAATTTTCGCCACTTAAATATTTTCAATGAAAAATTTCTCAATTGCAATCCACGGAGGCGCCGGAACACTTGTAAAAGGTTTGATGACCGCTGAGCTGGAAACACAATACAAAGACGCTTTAGCCACGGCTTTAGAAGCTGGATATACTGTTTTGGAAAAAGGAGGAAGTGCCTTGGATGCTGTGGAAACTTCAGTGAAGTTATTGGAAGATACTCCATTATTTAATGCCGGGAAGGGAGCTGTTTTTACCAATCAGGGGACGCACGAAATGGACGCCGCCATTATGGACGGGAAAACTTTAGATGCAGGTGCAGCTTCATTAATCACGGGAATTAAAAACCCAATTTCTCTGGCACGTGATATCATGGAAAAAACAGATCATGTGTTTTTGGCGGGCCAAGGTGCGATGCAGTTCGCAATAAAGAATAATTATGAAATACTAACACCCGATTATTTTTATGATGAGGTGCGATACCAACAGTGGCAAGGAATTAAGGACAGCACTACCTTTCAATTAGATCACAGCGTAAAGAAAGACGGAAAATTCGGGACAGTTGGTGCCGTAGCTTGTGATATCAATGGAAACATTGCTGCTGCAACTTCAACAGGGGGAATGACCAATAAGAAATGGGGTCGCGTAGGGGACAGCCCAATGATTGGTGCCGGAAATTATGCGAATAACAAAACCTGCGCAGTGAGTTGTACCGGCAGTGGCGAGTTTTTTATACGTGGCGTGGTCGCTTACGATGTATCCTGTCTTATGGAGTACAAAGGGTTGTCTGTGCAGGAGGCAGCTTCGGAAGTAATACATAAAAGAATCATCGAAATAGGGGGAGATGGAGGCTTAATTGCCGTGGATGCAAAAGGCAATATTACCATGCCATTCAATACCGAAGGCATGTACCGTGCTTTTAAAACTTCTGAAGGGGAAAAAGAAATTGCTATCTATAAAGACTGAGCGTCTGTTACTGTTATTCCGTAGGGAGACACCTTTATCTTATTCTTTTTTATATTGAAATGATCTCCGTTAGCCAGAATATGTGTCTTTAAATTGGTTATCGACATTGGCGAACCATCATCAACTCGTTTACGGTTGTTGTGCTTCAGTTTTCTGGGGTCGAATAGAATTACCATCCCGGAGCCGATCACCTCCACTTTATTGCAATCTTTAATGATTAATCCGGTGTCTTCAGCAAGCCCTATCCCCAATAATTTTGGAAATTTGGCCACGGCCTCTGCCAATCTTCCGAAGCGTCCGCGACGAATAAAATGTGAGTCGATAATTAGGTTGGGAATAAATCCCATGCCTTCACCCATTCCTGTGGCGCCTTTGGTAAACGCTTCTTTGATACCGCCACCGGTGATCATTTCTTGAGACATACACATGGCACCTGCGCTGGTTCCGGCAATTACGAAACGTTCCTTTTTGTAACGCTCCATCATAATTTTGTGTAGTGTAGTACCGCCAATTTCACGGGTAATGTTCGATTGATTTCCACCCGAAAACATGACACAGTTTGCTTTTTTGATGCGTTTTATGTTTTCAGGTTCTTCAGATTGAGAACGTTCCCGGATGTCCATAACGTGCAAATTGGTACATCCCAATTTCCTAAAGGCATGTAAATAGTTCTCGCCAACTTCCTCGGGAATACTGGAAGCCGTAGGAATAATAACAATGGAAGCATCCTTGCCTCCACTCTCTTTTACCACTCTGGAAAGGATCCCTTCCTGTATAAATTCGAGATGATAAATCTCGCTTATTTCTATTCCCTTGTCTTCATTTCCACCTATGGGAATTAAGATTCCTTTTACGCTCATGGACTAATTTTATTGACCGCAAAAATAGGAGTTTTGTTCTAAAAAAAATTATATATTTATAATCTTTCACTATTGTCACACTAAACCACCAACTATGAAAATAAGAGAAATAAATGCAATGCGCGGCCCCAATTACTGGTCGGTGCGCCGTCATAAGCTAATTGTTATGGTGCTGGACTTGGAAGAGATGGAGGAAATTCCATCTAATAAGGTTCCGGGGTTTAGTGACAGGCTTAAGGAAATGTTTCCCAGCATGTTTTCTCATCGATGTTCGGTAGGGGAACCCGGCGGATTTTTTCAGCGGGTGGATGACGGTACCTGGATGGGGCATATCATAGAGCATATAGCTTTAGAAATTCAGACCTTGGCAGGTATGGACACCGGCTTCGGAAGGACCCGTGACTACGGTGAGAAAGGAGTTTATAATGTAGTTTTCTCGTATATGGAAGAAAATGTCGGTCGGTTTGCGGCCGAGGCAGCGGTGCGTATATGTGAATCCCTAATTGCTGGAGAAGCCTATGCGATGGACGACGATATTCAGACCATGCGCGAGTTGAGGGAGGCGGAGCGTTTGGGCCCCAGTACCGGATCTATAGTGGAAGAAGCTGCCAGCCGTGGAATTCCGTGGATACGATTAAATAAATATTCGCTCTGTCAGTTAGGATATGGCGCCAATCAGAAGAGAATTCAGGCTACCGTTACTTCTGAAACATCATCCATAGGAGTAGAGTTGGCTTGCGACAAGGAAGACACCAAATTTCTACTGGAGCAGGCAGAAGTAGAAGTGCCAAAAGGGGATATAATAAGAAGAGAAAGCAGCCTTGAAGAGGCCTGCAGATATGTGGGATTTCCATTAGTGATAAAGCCGGTAGACGGGAATCACGGAAGAGGAATTACGGTCGATATTCAAAATTATGAAGAGGCCCTTGTAGCCTTCCATAATGCCAAAGAAAGTTCTAAAAGTGGTGCGATAATAGTCGAAAAATTTATCACCGGAAGAGATTATCGATTACTGGTTATCAATAACAAACTTGTTGCTGCTGCCTTACGCACTCCTGCTCATGTGGTTGGTGACGGGAAATCAACCGTTCAGGAATTAATTGATTTAGTAAACAGCGATCCACGTCGTGGATATGGACATGAAAATGTATTGACGCAAATTACAGTAAACGATTTAACCAAAAGCATTGTAAAAGACGCAGGTTACACATTAGATTCGGTTATTCCGAAGGATGAAATGCTCCTTTTAAAGGATACCGCAAACCTTAGTACCGGAGGAACTGCCGAAGATGTAACCGATATTATGCATCCCGAGAATGTAGAAATGGCGGAGCGTATTTCAAGGATTATCGACCTTGATATTTGTGGCATCGATGTAATGACCACCGATATTAGCAAGCCACTTTCTGAAACAGGAGGTGCTGTATTAGAGGTGAATGCCGGTCCCGGATTTAGAATGCATTTGGCACCAACCTCCGGACTTCCCAGAAATGTAGCGGCACCGGTAGTGGACAAGTTATTCCCAACGCTTGGGGATACAGGTAGAATTCCTATTATCGCAATTACAGGAACTAACGGAAAGACTACCACCAGCAGGTTGATAGCACATATTGCAAAAATGAACGGCTTCAGAGTAGGCTATACCACCAGTGATGGGGTATATATTCAAAACAGGTTATTAATGCGGGGAGATTGTACCGGCCCTGCAAGTGCTGAATTTGTACTCAAAGATCCCACGGTGAATTTTGCAGTTTTGGAATGCGCTAGGGGCGGATTGTTGCGAGCAGGTTTAGGCTTTCATAAATGTGATGTTGGAATCGTGACCAATGTAGAAGCAGATCACCTCGGACTTAAGGGAATTCATACTGTAGAGCAATTAGCCAAGGTGAAAGGGGTTATCCCCGAAACGGTTTTACCCGAAGGCTATGCTATTTTAAACGCCGATGACGATTTGGTGTACGATATGCGACGCACTGTAAATTGTAATGTTGCGTTGTTCTCGATGGACGAAAACAACCCCAGAATTCAGGCGTTACAGCGTTTAGGAGGAATCACGGCAGTATTTGAAGATGGTTTTGTCACTATTTGCAGAGGTGTTTGGAAGATGCGAATTATGAGAGTTGAACAAATTCCATTAACCTATGGAGGGAAGGCAACCTTTATGATTAAAAATGTATTGGCGGCGGTACTGGCAGCCCATGTTCGTGGAATAAGTATTCAGGATATAAAAGCTTCGTTAGAAACCTTTATTCCCTCGGCATCACAGACTCCCGGACGGCTTAATCTTTTTCATTTTGATAACTTTAAGGTGTTATTGGACTACGCCCATAATCCTGCCGGGATGAGAGCCCTAAAACAATTTATCGATACCATTGAGTGCACCAAAAAAGTGGGCATCATCGCCGGGGTGGGAGATAGAAGAGTGGAGGACAATAACGAAATGGGAAGTTTGGCTGCCGAAATGTTCGATGAAATTATTATTAGACAAGACAAACATTTGCGTGGAAAAACTGAAGATGAACTCATAAAAATGTTGAGTGACGGGATAAAGATGAAAGACCCAAAGAAAAAGACAACGATCATCCCTTCCGAAAGAGAGGCGATTACCTTTGCGGTAAATCATGCCCAAAAGGACTCGCTCATTGTACTTTGCAGCGATGTAATACCCGATGCCTTAGATTTGGTGACCAGATTCAAGGAGCAAGAAGCAAACGGAGCAGTAGAATTTTCGCTATAGGATAAAAAAACCCCTGCAACGCAGGGGCTAAGCTCCTCCTCCTCAAAAGGATCTTATCGAATTTGTTCTATTTCAAAATAGAAGCGATGTTCTATGCCTGTTGGGTCTAAGGTGACAACACTTCCGTACGGATTGTAAACAAAAATTTCCACAAAATCTGTCGCGTTCAAACTAACAATGCAATCGGCTGTGGCGATTATATTTGAACTAATTCCATAGACATAGTTTTCGGAATATAGGGTGCCATTTACATAAACTGCTATATTCAGAAGCGTCGTTGCCGCATTTTCATAATATCCCGCATGCACCCGGTAGTATCCGGTATTTGTAGCTACAAATCTGTTATTGGTTGTGTTAAACTCGGTATTTGTGTCAATTAATGCATTATCATAGTCAAGTTTTGTCCATGATAGTGCAGGAAGATTTTGTGTGCCACTCATTAAAGCTCGAACCACCGATCCATTATTTGAACTACCCCAACTTACATTGCCTGAACCATCGGTGGTTAATACCTACCCGTTGGAACCGTCGGTTGTGGGAAAGGCATAACCGGTTCCCGATGGGTTTCCTATTTGAAATTCACTATTCGTTCTTAAAATGTTATTATCAAATTCACCATAAATTAAGGCATTGTTGGCTCCGGCTGAAGAATTTTCAATAAATATTTTGTTATTGCCGGTAGATCCATACCCGGCCTGATAGCCAATCATTACACTTCCGGATCTAGTTATTGTGGTAGCTGCAGAACCAGCTTGATAGCCCAATAGTACATTGTTATTGCCATCTACATATTCTCCTGCTTCACGTCCCAAGGCGGTATTAAAATTACCTTGAGTTCTCATTAATGCTTGATAGCCAATACCGGTATTACTATTATTTGAAATCATTTCATAGTTGGCTTGGTATCCTAAAGCGACATTTGCATTTCCTGTTTCATTATCAATTAATGCACCGGACCAATAGCTGTATTTTCATCTCCGGTTGTGTTGTCTCTTAGACTATACCCTCCAACAGCTACGTTTGAATCGGCGTTGGTGTTATTCAATAGCGATTGATGACCAATTGCAATATTTCCACCTCCGCTAGTGTTAGTTTGTAAGGCTCTGTTTCCAATAGCAATATTTTCAATACCGGTAGATGTGTTCTGCATAGCATTCCAACCAATTCCTACATTTTTATTATCGGTGCTATCGTCTGCAGCTCCGGCGCTTATTCCTAAAAACACAGAGGAACCGTTGTTTGTACCGTCAATGTCACTTTTCCCGTCAATAAGGTCATTGATCCGTTCTACTCCTGCAGCTGAATCTTGAAACGTTACAATTCCTGCACCATCGGTGGTTAGTACTTGTCCAGCGGTGTCATCGGTGTTCGGCAAAGTATATGCATCATTAATGTTCATGCTGCCATTCTTATACACAATTAATGCATTACTTGGTGTTGCCCCAACTCCATTTCCCAAGACAAAAAGCCTATCTGCTGCATTAAATGTGGTAGCGGAATTTGCTGTATAGGAGGTATTATTAAACCCAAAAACCGTTTCTCCATACGAATAGGAGGTCACACCTTCTCCTTTGGCAAAACTATGCACCCCATAAGAATTAACTCCATAACCAACAGCCCAGGAATAATCATCGCGGGCATTCGTTTGATTTCCAAATACTACCGCATACTCTGAATTATTGGTGTATGAATATGATCCAAAAGCAAATGAATTATCGCCATCAGCAGCACTATTGTATCCGGTTACGAACGAATAATCTCCGGTAGCTTCACTGTCGTAACCCAGTGAAACCGATGCAAATCCCGAGGCCATACTTCTTCGGTTTACGGCAAATGAATAATCTCCAATGTTAGCATCATCCCATCTCGCATCTTCAGAATAGCCTGCTCTAAAAGCTGCTTTTCTGGGATTGAAAAACATACGGGTTCCTGTACCTGTGATCTCAGTATCGATTAGGTCCCCGCTTCCAAAAGTGCCGGTAACTAAAAATCCGTCATCACCATTAATACGTATGGCACCGTCTGTTGCATTTATGTTTTTTCCACTCCCTGCTCCTCCTTCATCATAGGCTTCGTCGAGTGTATTTTGGGTATCAACACCTCCTCCAACCGAAACCCATGAAGTTGTGCCTTGATCCCAATAATAAAAACCTTTTGCAGGGGTACCATTCCCTGTAGCGAAAACCATCATACCATCCTGATCTATTGCGGGAGGCGTTAAAGGAAAATTATCGATACGGGGAATTAAAATGCCATCTGTGTTTGCAGGAGTAGCAACATTGTTTGCGCTAATATCTAAACTGGCCTTTGGATCTGTGTTGTTTATACCAACCTGTGACAACCCAATGAACGAAGTTAGAAGAAAACTGATAAATAGAAATGCTTTTTTCATGCCGGTGTATTTTGAGTGATACCAGAGCCAAGTAGGTTTTCAACTCAATAAAGTAGATTGGAGACTTCAAAAATAAGGATGGAAGAATTTTTAAACCTCTATGAAATCATAGAGTTTAAAAAATCTATGATTTCATAAAAAGCACTTATTTATGTGATAAAGACTAAGGAGAAAGGAGTTTCTGGGAAAGGGTATAAAATTGAAAAGCCATCACAGATGTGATGACTTTTCGCCCCAAATTTGATCGATAACCCAGGTTATCAACCTACTTATGTCCTGCAAAGCTACAAAAATAATTGATTGTACCTCTATTTTAAGAAAAATATAAGAGTGTTCAAAATTCACGTTGGTTGCGCAAAACTCTTTTATTCAGCTTATTAACAGCGAAGAACACAATATATCCATAGCAGGATATCAATAAGAGTAATGCCAATTTAAAGCCCATTTGATCGGTGAAAAAACCGTACAAGGGTGGAATTACAGCCCCGCCCACTATGGCCATACAAAGGAGCCCGGAGGCTCGTGGCTTTAAGTCTCCCAATCCGTCGATGGTGAGTGTAAAAATGGTTGGAAACATGATAGAATTAAACAAACCAACCGCCAGTATAGACCATAGCGCTACGAGGCCTGCCGTATTCATGGAGAGAAAGAGCATTGTAATGGCCAAAATGGCAAAAACAGCCAGCACTTTTGCCGGACTTATAATTTTGGTTAAATAGGCCCCGATAAAGCGGCCTACCATGGCACCGCTCCAATAAAATACTACAAAGGCACCCACAATGGCTTTTGGGTCGTTAAGACTTAAATCGCTGTTTAAAATGCGTTCGGCAAGAAACTTCATTGTTTCGTTTTCCCGAATTGCTTCGGCCAGATTCATATCGAGAAAATAGTTTACCAAATAGCTGCCTATAGCCACTTCGGCACCCACATAGACGAATATCCCGATTACTCCCGTCAAAACCATTCTATTTCTAAGTAAGGAAAATGCATTCCCCACTTTTTTTTCCTGAAGCACTTTCGGAAGTTTTATAAAAACAAACAAAAGTGACAATAGGGCGATAAAACCGGCAATCCATAGAAATGGGGTTTGTACGGCTCCCGCTTCAGAAACATAATACGCCTTTTGTTCCACTTCAGTTAAAACCGAAATTTCTTCCGAATTTTTAATAGTATCGCTCAATAAAAACATAGCGCCTACCACCGGAGCTATAGCCGTCCCTAACGAATTAAACGCCTGAGACAAATTCAACCTGCTGGAAGCACCATTTTCACTTCCTAAGACCGAAACATAGGGATTGGCTGCAACCTGTAGTATGGTTATTCCCGCCGCCAGCGTAAAATACCCCACCAAAAACACCCAAAACAATCTGTTTGAAGCAGCAGGATAGAACAACAAACACCCTAATGCCATGGTCACCAATCCAATTACAATTCCTTTTTGATACCCAATTCGGGATAACAAGGTCCCTGCAGGTACAGAAAACACAAAATAGGCGATAAAAAAGGCAAATTGTACCAACCCTGCCTGGAAATAAGATAATTCGAAAACATCCTTAAGTCTAGGAATAAGACTATCAACAAGTACGGTGATAAACCCCCATAGGAAGAAAAGAATCGTAATAATAATAAATGCCGAACGGTAGTTTTTGGTGGTCGTCATATTGGTAGCTTAGCCTTTGTTATGGTAATTAGATAGAATGTTTTCATTCTTATCCTTATGATACTTTGTAACAGAGAAGCCTTCATGAATGCTGTAAAAACCGGTTTCCCCTTTTTTGTTGACTGCAATATAACCCACTTGAAAATCTTTAAAATCCGGACTTTTTTTAATGATACGTCCAATGGCTTCTTCGCAGGCCTGCTGTGGTGATTTTCCATGACGCATTAATTCAACGATTAAAAAGCTTCCTACCGTTTTTAAAACCTCTTCTCCCAGGCCGGTTGCAGTAGCGCCCCCTACTTCATTATCGATAAAAAGACCGGAGCCAATAATTGGAGAATCTCCTACACGACCTGCCATTTTATAGGCCAAGCCACTGGTGGTGCATCCTCCCGAAATATCGCCATTTTTATCGATGGCCAACATCCCTATGGTATCGTGGTTTTCAATATTGATGATAGGTTTGTATTCTGATGTCTTTTTCCATTCCACCCATGCTTTTTTGGAGGCTTCGGTTAATAAATTTTCACGTTTAAATCCTTCCGAAACCGCAAATTGTTCGGCTCCGGTTCCTGCCAAAATCACGTGGGGAGTTTTTTCCATCACCTTTCGCGCTACCGAAATTGGATGGACAATATGCTGCATATACAGCACCGCGCCATAATCGCCTTCCTTGTTCATAATACATGCGTCCAGCGTTACATTTCCGTCTCTGTCGGGTAAACCCCCTATTCCAACCGATTGTCCTTCGGCGTTGGCTTCTTCTACCATACAACCCTGCTCTATGGCGTCCAAAGCCGAACCTCCGTTTTGAATGACCTCCCATGCTTTTCCGGTCGATTCGGGGACATTCCAGGTTGCAATTACTATAGGAAAATTAGCTGTTGAAGCTGTCGTTGCAGCTACTGCTTCCGAAGGCATTTCCGAAGAACCTTCCTTACAACTCATTGCTGACGCACCGGCAATAACTCCAATACTAGTTAAGCTTGCTCGCTGAATAAATTTTCTTCGTTTCATAACTCGTAATTATTGGTTAGTTGTGTTGCTCATTTCAGAAGTAATTTTTCGGCATGACTTATTTAATTTCGATTTCATCCACAAAAAGCCACGCCTTTCCATTAAAGGGGGCTCCCAAATGCCACTTGGGAAGGTCTCCAAAATTCTTGGCTACAATTTTTACATATCGGGCGCTGTATCCCTTCATGCTAAATCGAATGGTTTTCAATTCGGTTTCTTCCGAAGGTATTTCGGCGGAGATTTTTTGAGCAGGTAAATTTTTATAAAAAGTTTTACTGTCCGAAACATAGCATTCCACCTGGGTAGGGTAAAAAATCCAGCTGCTTTGGTCCTGTAAAAAATTTACACTTATCGAATCAATAGGTCTTACACTTCCCAAATCGACAATCGCGACAAGATCTGTATCCTGATAGCCCTGCCAGGCACCGGTTCTAAAATCGCTTGCCCCTCGAATGCCGTCAATTAATGCATTGTCCCCGCCACCGTTATACTGATTGGCATACTCGGTTTCCAATTGAATGCTGAGGTTGGGGTCAATTTTATAGAATTTGGTAGTTTGTGTGCTGCTTTTTATCCCATTCTTTTGGGCGTAAGTGGCAACGGTGCTTTCTTCGGAAATGGTAAAAGGCGCGTTGTATTTTTTGGCTTCGGAATTGTTAATACTGTAAAAGATTTCACTTCCTTCCGAAGCTGCCTCCAGGCGAATTGTTGTTTCCTTTTTAAATGCCACATCTCCTTCAGCTATAAAAGGCGCAGGAGTAATAAGATGCTCAGTAATTTCAGTATTAGGGATATCGGCGTCATTTGTTCCCCACTCTGAAGGAGCATTCGTCATGGTAAAAACCAACTCTCCGCCTTCTATTATATCGGAATGAAAAAGATAACTTCTGGGTAGCGGCTTGCCATTCAGTGTAACCGAAGCAATGTATTTGTTGGTTTCTGAGACTCCATCAGCAACCACGGTAAATTGTTTCCCACTCTCTAAATGAATCGTGGCCTTGTCAAATAAAGGGGTTCCAATAATATACTGATTGCTTCCCGGGGTAACAGGATAGAAGCCCAGAGAACTTAAGACATACCAGGCACTCATTTGTCCGCAGTCCTCATTCCCGCTAATGCCATCCGGATCATTTTTGTAAAGCCCGGTAAGTACTTGATGCACGATCTCCTGAGTTTTGTAGGGCTTGTTTACAAAATTATACAGATAAGCCATGTGATGACTGGGCTCATTGCCATGCGCATACTGCCCAATCAATCCTGTAATATCGGCCTGTTCCCGTCCCGAAGTTTCACTTTTTGCCGAGAATAATTGGTCTAAATGTGCTTCCAATGTATTCTTTCCACCCATCAAATTCATCAGTCCTGAAATGTCCTGAGGAGCATACAAACTGTACTGCCAGGCGTTGGCTTCGGTGTAATTAAAATTTACTTCAAATGGGTCGAAAGGAGAAAACCAGGTATTCCGAAATCGTCCTTGCATAAAGTTGGATTCCGGATTAAAAACGTTTTTGTAGTATTGAGCCCGCTGCGAAAACAGTTTATAATCCTCGGTTTTTCCTAACTTCTTGGCCATTTGGGCAATGGTCCAGTCGTCGTAGGCGTATTCCAAGGTTTTCGAAACCGATTCACTTTCGGCTTCCACGGGAATAAAGCCCGCTTTTTTATAGGATTCCAACCCTAATTTATCTTGCATGGAACTGTGTTTCATGGCTTCGAAGGCCTTTTCGGCATCAAATCCGTCAATCCCTTTTAAATACGCATCGGCAATAACAGGGACAGCGTGGTAGCCAATCATACAACCCGTATAATTTGCCGAAAGATCCCAAATGGGCATGATTCCGCCTTCATCGTACTTCGCTAAAAAAGTATTGATAAAATCTTTGGTGCGCTCCTGCTCGATAATGGTGTATAAAGGGTGCGCCGCTCTGTAAGTGTCCCACAGCGAGAAAACCGTATAGTAATCGAAATTGGTTGTTTGATGAATTTCCAGATCCATTCCGCGATAACGACCGTCCACATCCTGATACAAATTTGGAGCAATCATGGTGTGATATAAGGCAGTATAGAAGTTGGTTTTATAATCTTCGTTGGAGCTTTCAATAACAATTTTTTCAAGTTGTTGTTCCCAGGTGGCTTCTGCTTCAGACTTAATTTCGTCGAAGCTTTTACTTCCGATTTCGGTTTCGAGATTTTTTTTAGCCCCTTCCTCGTCTACTGCCGAAATTCCAATGGAAATGTAGACGGGTTCATTATTGGGGTTTATAAATAGTAGCGCTGCTTTTCTTCCTCCGGTCATACCTTGAAGGGGAGGCGATTGCAACATATCGTTAAATGGATGAGAAGTTCTCATATAAAAATAAAGCCGCTGGTCCTTTGCCCAGGCTTCAGAAAAGCGATAACCTTTAATTTCTGTATTTGAAACAATTTCAATGTTGGCATCAAGCACTTTATCACGATGTATCAAATCTAAAATCACAAATTGATCTTCAGCCGAAGGGTAAACATATTTATGCATTCCCGCCCGTGGCGTTACTGTAAGTTCCACTTCAATATTTGTTGAATCCAGAAGCACTCTGTAATAACCGGGGGAAGCAGTTTCATTGTCATGCGAAAAATGGGCTCGGTAACCCGCTTGGCCATCGGCACCATTGTTAAAGACAATTATATTTGTGGGCATTAGCAAGATATCTCCATAATCGCTTACTCCGGTACCACTAAGATGTGTATGCGAAAAACCGTAGATATAGCTGTCGCTGTAATGATAGCCGCTGCAACCGTCCCATCCTTCCAGACGGGTATCCGGACTCAATTGCATCATCCCAAAGGGCATGGTTGCTCCGGGGTAAGTATGACCATGACCTCCGGTTCCGATAAAAGGATTGACATAGGTAATTAGAGAAGCATCTTTTTTGGCCGGTGTAACAGAAGTCGGTTTGGAGCAACTAATGAAGAATATAAAAACCAGGCCAAAAAAAAAGATTTTTTTCATGAAGTCTTAATAAGCTGAAAAGATACTAAAAACCGTTAAAAAAAAGTGAATGTAGGTTTCAACTTTTTGAAAGGTAGTATCTTTAAAAACTCTCAAAAAACCATACATGCTGCGTTGGATTATTTTTATTGTCGTTTATATACTTATCGATTTGTATGCCTTTCAAGCCCTAAAAACGGTAACGAAAAATCCTTGGATCCAGTGGTTGTATGCAATTATTTCGGTAGGGATACTTTTACTGTTTATCTATCAACTAACACAAGGTTCGTCTACTCGTACCATGACACCCGGGAGGATGTATGTTTTTGGCTTCTTTTTGGCCATATTAATCCCGAAATTGGTGCTAATTATTGTGATGTTCGGCGAAGATATCATTCGATTGTTTGTAGGTGCTTTTTCAAAAATAGCTGGAAGTGATGAAGGATTTTATATTCCATCCCGCAGAAAATTTATAAGTGCTGTTGCCTTGGGAATCGCTGCCATTCCGTTTACATCGTTGTTGTACGGAATGTACAAGGGGAGATATAACTATAAAGTTTTAAAATACACGCTCGAATTTGACGATTTACCGCAAAGTTTCGACGGCTATACACTTACTCAGATTAGTGATATTCACAGCGGTAGTTTCGACAATGAAAAAAAGGTAAAATATGCCGTCGATTTGGTAAATGAACAAGGCAGTGATGTGATTCTTTTTACGGGAGATTTGGTGAATAATATAGCCGAAGAGATGCAGGACTGGAAAGATTTATTCTCAACCCTCAAGGCAAAAGATGGGGTATATTCCGTGCTGGGAAATCACGACTATGGCGATTATGTGAATTGGGAATCGGAAGCCGCCAAAACCGAAAATTTATCTCAACTGAAGCAACTACAACGCGATATGGGTTGGGATTTATTGTTAAATGAAAACAGAACGTTGGAACGGAACGGAGAGGCTATAAAGCTCATCGGTATTGAAAACTGGGGCGCCGGCGGTTTTAAAAAAGCCGGAGATCTCGACAAAGCCTGTGAGAATATTGCAGTAGAAGATTTTAAAATACTCATGAGCCACGATCCTTCGCATTGGCAAGAACAGGTTAAGGAAGACAAGCGCAACATTCAACTTACATTAAGCGGTCATACCCATGGGATGCAATTTGGAATTGAAATCCCGGGTTGGATTAAATGGAGTCCTGTAAAATATCGTTATGAAAACTGGGCGGGAATCTATGAAGAATTTGGACGTTATATTAACGTAAATCGCGGTTTTGGTTACCTAGGATATCCCGGACGTGTGGGAATTTGGCCCGAAATCAGCGTAATCACACTTAAAAAACGCCGTATTGATGCTTAATTTACGGGAAATGCTATATTTGTAATACCAATGTTCAAGTAACACTTTAGATAGATGTCAAAATTTGGGGAATTAATTGAAACTCGGGTTCCTGTTTTGTTAGACTTTTATGCCGAATGGGACGAAGCCTGCAAAGGAATGCATCCGGTGCTACGTGATGTAGCTGCTGCTTTAGGTGATAAGGCACGGGTTATAAAAATAGATATCGATAAAAACAAAGAACTGGCCGAAGCTCTTCGCGTTAAAGGCCTTCCTACGCTTATGATTTACAAAAACGGCGAAATGAAATGGCGCCAAAGCGGGGAACAGGATGCCAATACCTTGATTGGACTGGTAAAGGAATTTGTTTAGACAAACTGCACAAACTTAAATTTTTCTTCCACATTTATTTTTTTTCAATTTTCTGAAAATCAGAATACTAAAATTTATCGTGTACCGGTTATCGGAGAAATTTCACTTTTTAACATAAATTTCTAAGCTATTTTTCCATTTGATGCTATTTTTGTTTCAATGCTAAGTTCTTATCCCCAAATTATGAAAAAGAAAAGTACCTGCTTATCCGGATTGGCTTTTGCTATGCTTTCCGTGATACTATTTATGAGTCCAATCGCCTACGCCCAAGTTGGAATTGGAACAACAAGTCCGGATCCTACATCAATTCTCGATGCATCCTCTACCACTAAGGGTCTGCTAGCCCCTCGAATGACAACCGCACAAAGAACCGCCATCACAACTCCGGCAAACAGTTTACTGGTGTATGATACAGACCTTAGCGCGTTTTACTATTACAATACACCTACTACGTCATGGGTGAAAATTTCCGGAGAACTTGACAAGAGAGATAACTTTGTACTTGTAAAGAGTGAAGCCGATTTTCCCACCCCTTCAGGTGGCGTAATTACCCTTGATGAGAATACCTATTATGAAATAAATGGGGTTATTTCACTTTCAAACTCCATTAATTTAAACGATGCTTATCTGGCGGGAATAGATGCCGGAGAAGATATCTTATTGTCTTCCGGCACCCTGTTTGTTGGAACCTCAGGAGGGAGTATACGAAATGTTACTATCGCAGGAGGGGGAACAGCTTTCAATATAACCGGTGGTAGTTCCTTGCTGCTTCAGAATACAATAATAAATGGGATGGCGAGTGTGGGAACCATCTCCAATTTGGGGTTGTATTTTTCGAACATAGTTCAATATGTAAATAACACTTCCGGAATTACCTATTCAAATATTGGAAATTTATTATTGAGTAATCAGGGATGGTTTTCCAGTAATTCGGGAACCTATGAAAAACTTACAGGTAATTTTAGTCTGGTAGAGAAAGTAAGTGGATTCAGTTCTGTAAACGGAAGCAATATTGGTTTTGATGTAAGTGCAAATCCCACAGTGGCTAGCGGAGTGCTTTTCGGAACTCCTTTTTCGGGAACCAGCACTCAATTTATCAATCGCTATACGTCGGGATCATATCCCGGATATAATTTTACCAATTCGTGGACTGTAAATTGCCCTGGTATTCCTAGAGAATCTGATGATGTAGCTTCAGGAAATATTTATTTTAACGGAACTATTACTACCGGATTTGTACAAACGGTTAATAATAGCAGTGAATTTAATCTTTCCGGTAATACAGTTACAAATACAACTACCGCTGTCAACTTATTCAGGGTTTCCTCAGATACCAATAATCGTCTCACCTATGTTGGGAAGAAAACTCGAACTTTTCAAATCGATGCAGCCCTTTCAATACGTGGAAATAGTGGGACCGGCGACTATTATGCCTTTTTTATAAAGAAGAATGGAACGACCACTCTTACAGAGACAAACACATTAATGAGAGTTAATAATACTTCCGATATTTCGAGTAATTCGATCTCGGGAACAGTAGAGCTGGCACCCAATGAATACATCGAAATCTGGGGGCAGAGACTTGTTGGTTCCGGAACCACCTCCATTACCGTGTTTTCATTGAATGTGAATATAAAATAGAATTATATAGCCTTACACAACCAATTTTTCTGGATACAATATTGTAAAACCTTCGGGAGTGTATACTGAAGGTTTTTTTTTGCTTTTATACTGTCGTGAAAGATAACAATACTCCCCGGACGTATATTCTTCAGCACATTCTGAAGGCATTTTTCTTCTGAAATTGTCGCGTCAAAATCGCCGCTTAATACATCCCACATAATAATGGAATAGCCCTCTTTCCTAAGCTTTTTTGCCTGCCCGGGTGTGAGCCGGCCATAAGGCGGACGAAATAATGATTTGCGATGTGCGAATGAAGATTGAGTGCTTTCAATTTGAGCTTCAGCTTCCAGTACATTTTTTATGTAATCTGAAGTTTTTGTCCTGGCGCCATTAAGATGATTAAAAGTGTGATTTGCAATAGTATGCCCTTCCGATTTGACCTTCTGAAAGATATCCGGGTGTTTTTTTATATTATCACCAATACAGAAGAAAGTAGCCTTTGCTTTGTGTTTTTTTAATTCTGAAAGCACCCACGGAGTTACTTCAGGAATGGGGCCATCGTCGAAAGTGAGATAGATGGCGTTATTTTTATTCGAAAACGCCCAGATTCGTTTCGGAAAAATCCATTGAACAAACTTGGGCGTTTTGACAATATAGGGAATCATGTGTTTATTGGCTATTCAAATCCATAGCGTCTTGTAACGCCGAATCTAATACGCTTTGCAAAGAATCTTCAACAGGAGCTTTTTTCTCTGCATCCACACCTTCATTTTCATTATAGAAATGACTGAACAACTTTATATAACCATTAAATTTGGTAGCTTCTTTTTTGGCGAATTCTTCGTTTTCCATCACAATTAAAATGTCCACCAAACTTCGGTAGCGTTCCATATTGCTGATTATTTCATCGGCAATAGAGTACTGTCTCTTAATTTTCATTCCACTGAAATACAGCAAATTTTCCTGATACTTTTTGGAAACAGCTTCATAAACAGTACGTGCTTTTTCCGGTTTTTCAATTTCGTAGTAACCTAAGATGAAAGGTTCCAGTAAAGAATAATATTCGAAATAATCTACCGGCATTTTTTCCATTGCCAAATCCAAAATCTTTTCGGCCTTGTCCCATTTACCTTCATTGATAAGTGTTTCGGCCAAGCGTGCCAAATTACTTCGATAGGTAATTCCGTTTCGGCGTGTTTCGGTATCGTGATAAATATCCGGACTTCCACTGTTACCCCAGTCCCAACTCATTACGTTAGCGTACATTTTTTCGCTGTCTATTCGACCCATATCGAACGGATTTCGCTTATCGACCTTTGTTCTTATAGGCACTAGTTTATAGACCACGCCGTCTAATTGAAGGTAATCCTTCATCCATAAATAATCGTCGTCTCCAAAGGCACCACCACTAAAATAGATAGGGCGCTCCCAATTGTTGTTGGCAACTACATCGAGCATCATCATACGGTTTTTATAAAGCACCTCACCTTTTAAAACAATGTCTATATACGGAACAATTTTATCGGCATCTTTTTGTGCAACTATCCCATTACGCAGCACCGCTTCCTTGTCTACCGGAATTCGAATAACTTTGGATGGGAAGGTATTCGCCATATGACCGCTTTGAAGTTCAACCTTGGCAGATTGACTGTTACTGGCAACCCAATTCATCCATGTTTTAATGTCTATGGTGTCTTGTTTGGTTTCCTGAAAGAATAGAAAGTCTCTGGTTCCAACCTTATAATCGTCGTGTGTTAATTGTGAAGGAATAGGGTCACTGGTAAACGCCTTCTTTTTCATATCATCAATGTACCAATCTGTTTGAAACAGGCTCGTATTTACAATCCGGACATCCTGTCTATATCCTTCTATATTCTGTGCATACCACAGTGCAAACGTATCGTTATCACCAATGGTAAAGAGGATGGCATTTTCATCACAGGAGTCTAAGTACATTTTTCCCATAGACTGAGCCGTGTATCTTCCTGAACGATCATGATCATCCCAATTTTGAGTCGCCAATAAAACAGGAGCGGCCAATGCTGTTGCTATTATTACAATTGGAACGGCCAACTTGGGTTTAATGTATTCTTTTGCCATTTCGAACAAAGCGTAGACCCCAAATCCAATCCAAAGTGCAAACACATAAAAGGATCCTACCAGAGCATAATCTCGTTCTCTGGGTTCGAAGGGTCTTTCGTTGAGGTAAACTTTTAGTGCCAGTCCTGTAAAAAGGAAAAAGATAAGTAATACCCAAAAGCTTTTTTTATCGTTTTTGGCATGAAAAACCAAACCTAAAATCCCCAGTAGTAAAGGGAGGAAGAAATAGGTATTTCTTGCCTTATTGTATTTCATATCACTGGGCAGATTGTCCTGTGAGCCTAATCGTAAAGCATCCACAAAGTTAATTCCACTAATCCAGTTGCCATGTAAATCGGTATACTGACCTTGAACATCATCCTGGCGTCCCGAAAAATTCCACATAAAATAGCGCCAATACATATACCCGAATTGGTATTCGAACATAAAGCTCATATTCTGCCAGAATGAAGGCTTTTCAATATCTAAAAAAGGACTGAAGTCTTGTAGAAACGAACTGAAATCGTCAGTGTCCACCAAGCCTTGCGCATTGGCTTCTTTAAAGGCATTTACCTCGTCGATTAAACGTTGTTCACCGCGGTATTCTCGTTTAACACTGAAATTCAACCCGTTGGTAAATTCCATGTAATTTTTGGCATGCTCAATACTCCACATTCTGGGTAGATATGCCTTTTGGGCGTCGTCGGTATTCTGACTCGCATTTTTATAATTATTGACAATCACATATTTCCCTGCCTTTTCGTCTTTTTCGTACTTAGGCTTGTCGTCTTTATAGGGGTTTTTTGAATCCAGCCCTGCGTAGGTTTCGGTAAATAACGGACCGTAAAAAAGATGTGTTTCAGGGTATTGCTCCCTGTTGTAGTACGCCAGTAATTCTCTTGCATTATTAGGGTTATTTTCATTGATCACTGTTCCTGCGTTAGCCCGAATAGGAAGCATTAACCAACTTGAAAAACCGATAAAAATAAAGAGTACACAAAGCAATAAGGTGTTAAATTGTGTATAACCTTTGTTTTTGGTGTAGCGCAACCCGAAGTAAAATAATGCGATAAACACAAGGCCTGCAATGATGGTCCCTGAATTGAAAGGAAGTCCAAGACTGTTCACAAAGAATAACTCCGAACCGCTGAAGAACTTCATAGTCATGGGTAGCAGTAGCTTAAAAATAAACAGCAAAATTGCAACCACTACTATGTTGGCAATGATGAAATTTTTTATGGTAATGGTCTTGTAATTTTTGAAGAAATACAGAAATCCCATGGCGGGGATGGTTAATAACCCCAAAAAGTGAACGCCAAATGATAGTCCTATAAGGAAGGCAATTAAAATCACCCATCGATCGCCTCGGGGCGTGTTCATTTCCCGTTCCCAGCGAAGTGCGCAATAGAATAATGCCGACATGATACAGGTGGCTGCTGCGTATACTTCGGCTTCGACGGCGTTAAACCAGAAGCTATCGGTGAACGCAAAAGCAAGCGAGCCGACTGCGGCAGATCCCAGAATTGCCATGGCGCTGTACTTTGTTAATTCCTCTTGTTTTGTAATCACATTTCGCAATAAGATGGTGAGTGACCAAAACATAAAAAGAATGGTAAATGCACTCGCAAAAACCGACATTAAATTAATGGTCAATGCAATGCTTGACGCTTCCATTGCGAAGATGGAAAAAAAGGCTCCCAATAACTGGTATAGCGGTGCTCCGGGCGGGTGACCTACTTCGAGATTGCTCGCTGTGGTGATATACTCACCCGCATCCCAAAAACTAGCTGTAGGCTCTACCGTAAGCCAATACGTTAGTAAGGAGATGGCAAACACAGACCATCCTAAAATATTATTCCATTTGGTAAAGTTAAAGGAACCCATAAAAGTGATTAAATTTTGTTGGGACGAATTTACTAATAATATAGCTAGTGTCCGGTATGAAATATCACTAACGTGTTAGGGGTAAGGTTATTTTGTAATAGACGGCTGAAAAATGCTTTTTTTGCCAAAAAATGTTTGTACAAGAGAAACTTTGTATTAAATTTGCACCCTCTTATGCTTAACTGCGTGGAGAGACAAAGGGCACAGCCCGATGTATTGGCCTATGGTGTAACTGGCAACACGTCTGGTTTTGGTCCAGAAGAGTCTAGGTTCGAGCCCTAGTAGGCCAACAAAATATGAAGTCCCAATCTTGAAATAGGTTGGGATTTTTGTTTTTATCGAATTTATTGTGGGGCGAGAAGTTTATCCTGAGCGACGCCGAAGGGAGCCCTAGTAGGCCAACAAAATATGAAGTCCCAATCTTGAAATAGGTTGGGATTTTTGTTTTTATAAACTTTTGAATGGGTACAATCTACGATTTGGGTTGCTGCTTCGTTGTTTCAATATCAATTACATTCGCCAGCGTTTTTACAAGTCGGTTGTGATTTTTCACAAAAGGATTACTTTTATCCCAAACATAGCCTGCCAGTACAGCACAAATTTGTTTTTTAATTTCAGGATTCTCAGGGCGATGGAAAAATATTTTCTGAAGATTTCCCGTATACCATTCCTTTACATAGGTCGCGAATACATCCACACCTTCCCGCATATACTCTGAATATTCCTTTTCCCAATCGACCGCTTCATTATTCACTTGCCGAGTAATTAATTTGGCAGCCTTTAAAGCAGATTCGGTTGCAAAAGTGACTCCCGATGAAAAAACCGGATCCAGAAATTCGGCACTGTTCCCTGTTAATGCATAGCCCTTTCCATACAAACGGGTAACCGATTTGGAGTAATTTTTAATTTCTACAGGAGGAAACAGAAAGTCAAGATCTTTTAGCCGGTCGTAATAGTAATGCGACATTTTTAACATGTCCTTGAGTTTTTCGGTAGTTGTACCCGAATAGGATTCAATCAATTCTATAGGTCCCACAAAGCCGATGCTGGTTACACCATTAGAAAACGGAATGACCCAGAGCCAGACGTCATCCGTAACCACATCGAAGGTAATTAGTGTACCTTCGGTACCCTCAGGGCGATTGGGTTCTTTTACGTGTGTGAAAATGGAAGCGTGTTTGGGAAGTTCGGAAGGTTTGTCTAAGCCCAATAATCGTGGAAGCACACGGCCGTAACCACTCGAATCTATAATAAATGAAGCATTTAAAACAGAGAGATTCCCGTTCTTGTCTTTAAGGGTGGTTTTCGAATTTCCTTCAGGATCAAAACTAACATCCACTACTTCTTCTTCAAAAGTGATGTCCACTCCTTTTTCAATAAGCGTGTTAGCCAAAACATTGTCAAAATCGGCTCTGGGAACCTGCCACGTCCAATCCCAACCCGGGGTATGCTTTTTGCTGAAATCGAAATTACAAACAACACCGTTTTTTAAAAAGCGAGCGCCCCGCTTAATTTCGAAGTCCATTTTGTTTAGCGAATCCAGAAGTCCAACCTCCTCAAAATGGTCCATGCAACGGGGAAGCAGACTTTCTCCAATAACAAATCTCGGGAACTTGCTTTTTTCGACTACCTTTATTTTTAATCCTTGATTTTGCAGGTAAGCGGCTGCAACACAACCGGAAGGACCCGCTCCTATGATCAATATATCTGCTTTGCTTTCATTCATAGGCTATGTAGATTATAAAAACTATAATTATTATACATTTGCATACCAAAATAACTACTTTGCTTTCAGTTATTATAGGATTTTTTTAAAAAGTTGAGGCTGTTGTAAATGATTACACTTAAAGGTAAATTAGAGATAGAAGATTTTTTCAGCATAGTGTTGAAGGAAGAGTCTATCTCGTTAGATAAACAAGTGCTTCAAAAGGTGAAGGATAGTTTTGAATTTCTGAAGAATTTTTCAGAAAATAAAATTATCTATGGGGTGAATACAGGTTTCGGCCCTATGGCGCAGTACAAAATTGAAGCTGCTCAGCAAGTACAGCTTCAGTATAACTTAATACGAAGCCATGCTTCGGGGACCGGGAATTTAATTCCGCCTACCTATGTAAAAGCTGCGATGCTTGCCAGACTCAATACTTTAAGTCTGGGAAATTCAGGCGTACACATTTCGGTTATCAATTTAATGACCACCTTAATTAATAGAAACATTACACCGGTTATTTATGAACACGGGGGCGTAGGAGCCAGTGGCGATTTGGTGCAGTTGGCACATATGGCATTGGTGCTTATAGGGGAAGGAGAAGTTTTTTACAACGGAAAAAGAACGAATACTAAAGATGTTTTTAAAGCCGAGAATTTGCAACCCATCACTGTTGCATTACGTGAAGGAATCGGATTGATGAATGGTACTTCGGTGATGACGGGAATTGGTATTTTGAATACAATTTACACACGCAGATTACTGAATTATATGATAGCCTGTTCCTCGGCGATTAATGAAATTGTTGCAGCCTATGACGATCATTTGTCGCTGGAACTCAATCTCACTAAAAAACATTCAGGTCAGCGAAAAATTGCCGAATTAATGCGGGAGCATCTTAAGGATAGTACGCTCACTCGAAAGCGAGAGCATTATTTGTACAATGGGATTTCGGAAGCAACCTTTTTTGAAGAGAAAGTCCAGGAATACTATTCGCTTCGTTGCGTACCGCAAATTTTAGGTCCTGTTTTAGATACCCTTAATAATGTTGAAAAAATTGTAATTGAAGAGGTGAATTCGGCCAATGACAATCCCATTGTGGATGTTGCCAAAAAACAAGTGTATCACGGCGGTAATTTTCATGGAGATTACGTTTCTCTGGAAATGGACAAGCTAAAACTTGTGGTAACTAAAATGAGTATTCTTGCCGAACGACAACTTAATTATTTACTGAACTCAAAACTGAACGACATACTCCCTCCCTTCGTAAATTTGGGGCAATTGGGCTTAAATTTCGGGATGCAGGGGGTGCAGTTTACGGCTACTTCAACCACAGCCGAAAACCAGATGCTTTCTAATCCGATGTATGTGCACAGTATTCCTAACAACAACGACAATCAGGATGTGGTGAGTATGGGGACGAATGCGGCGTTAATCACAAAAAAGGTAATTGAAAATGCTTTTGAAGTAGTTGCCATCGAGTTAATAACAATCGTTCAAGCCATTGAATATCTGAAAGTGCAGGACAAAGTTTCGGTCAAGACAAAGGAATTGTACGATGCAATTCGGGAAATTGTACCCGTGTTTACCGAAGATGTGGTAATGTATCCGTATGTAAATAAGGTGAAAGATTATATTATTAATTCGGAAGACTAAATAATGGCTCTATTAAAATATGCTCTTGTAACAGGTGGTTCCAGAGGAATTGGAAGAGCGGTCTGCATTCAATTGGCCAAGGATACCGATTATGCTATTTTAATAAATTATAACAGCAACGAAGCCGCTGCAAAAGAAACCTTGCGGGAAGTGGAAGGTGCCGGTGGGAAGGGCGAATTACTGGCGTTTAATGTTAGCGATGCGGAAGCGGTAAAGGATGCGTTAGATAGCTGGCAAGAGCATCATGAGGAAGCGATTATAGAAGTAATTGTAAACAATGCCGGAATCACCAAAGACGATTTATTTGTGTGGATGAAGCCCGAAGATTGGAACAATGTCATAAACACGAGTTTAAACGGATTCTATAACGTAACCAGACACCTTATTCAAAAATTATTGGTGAATCGTTACGGGAGAATCATCAATATAGTTTCCTTATCGGGATTAAAAGGAACTCCCGGTCAAACAAATTATTCGGCTGCCAAGGGAGCTGTAATAGCCGCAACAAAGTCGCTGGCTCAGGAAATTGCAAGACGAAATATCACTGTGAATGCAGTCGCCCCGGGGTTTATAAACACCGATATGACAAGTGAGTTGGACGAAAAGGAGCTCAAAAAAATAATTCCGGCAAATCGTTTTGGCGAGGCCGAGGAAGTTGCACATCTGGTGTCGTTTTTAGCTTCAAATAAAGCATCTTATATTACCGGCGAGGTCATTAATATAAACGGGGGCATTTATTCCTAAAACATCCTTCCTTTTCAGATTAAAAAATTCGCGTAATTTTACCAAAAGTTATTGGTACATATATTTCATAAAAATCATTAAAACCTTTCTAAAAACGGATGGCGGCAGAATGGGACGGAAAATCCAGAGGTACAGTTTTAGGATTTAAAATATTTATTTTCTTTATCAAAAATTTTGGCGTGAATGCATCGTATGCCTTGATGCATCTGCCCATTCCTTATTTCTGTATGTTTTCCAGAAAAAATGTACGAGGCCTTTATTATTATTTTCGAAGAAGGAAGGGCTACTCATGGTTTAAAAGCTCAATTAGTATTTATAAAACCTATTATGTTTTCGGGCAAACGCTGGTGGATAAAATCGCCATCTCTTCAGGATTAAGAAAACGATACACCTATGAGTTCGACGGGGAGGAAAAAATTGCTGAGGTCTTAGCGCTTAAGAAGGGCGGAATTTTAATAAGTGCCCACGTTGGTAATTTCGAACTGGCACAGTATTTTTTTACGCGACGATTAACCAATGCCTCTATTAGTATTGTAATCACAGATCAGGAGCATCGTGAAATAAAGGAATTGTTAGACCCGTATTTAAAAAAGGACAGTACCCAATTTATTATTATCAAGGAAGACCTTTCTCATATCTTTGAGATAAACGCTGCACTAATGCAGAACCGTATTATATGTATTGCCGGAGACAGGTATTTAAACACTTCTAAATGTCTGGAAGCAGAGTTACTGGGTAAAACTGCCAAATTTCCTTTGGGTCCCTTTCAAATTGCTACTCGGTTAAAGGTGCCTGTGTTATTTGTATATGTGATGCGGGAACCCAAAAAACATTACCATTTGTATGCCAGAAATGTAGAAGTAAAAAACAGAGATGCGCAGGATTTGCTTCAAAAATACACCAATAATGTCGAACGCGTTTTAAATAAATATCCGCTACAATGGTTTAATTTTTATGATTTTTGGGATGACATAGCATGATGGAAAACACAGAATCATATCGACTACCAATTACCAATTCAGAATTGATAAAGGACTTAATTCCACATAGGGAACCTATCATTATGGTCGACACCTTGCTCACCTGTAATTCGGCGAGGGTTGTTGCACAATTGAAAGTTTTAGAGGATAGTATTTTTGTTGAAAAGGGGTGGTTGTCTGAAACCGGATTACTAGAACACATGGCTCAAACTGTTGCGTTACATGCGGGATACGAAGCTCTGACTAAAAAATCAAAACCCATGGAGGGCTACATTGGTGCAATAAAAGAAATGACAATTGCCCGTTGTCCCGAAATTGGAGAAGTAATTACTACCGAAGCAGAAATTTTATATGAGGCTTTGGCGATGACGCAAGTGCAAATTACCTCAAGGATAGACAAACTTCAAATAGCCACCGCAACAATGACCACTGTAATGAGGGGGAAAGAAAATTGAACGCATGAAGCAGGTATATCTCTCATACAACAACATTATCTCCCCACTTGGTTTCGACAGTAAGACCGTGGTGGAAAATGTTTTAAAGGAAAAATCCGGAATTTCGGAGGTCTCCAACCCAAAACTTTCTCCGGCATCGTTCCATGCTTCTTTAATTTCTTCTGAAAAACTATCGGAAGCCTTTGCAGCTTTAAATCTTTCAAGTGACTACACCCGATTAGAAAAAATGCTGTTGCTTTCCTTACACAAGGTAATATCAAAAGCCGGTATTTCCTTGGATGACAAAGTTGGACTTATAGTTTCCACCACAAAAGGCAACATAGACGTGCTGGAGCGAGCAAGCAGATTTGCTGAAAAGCGAGCCTATTTAAGTGAATTGGGAAAGCTTATCAAAAATCATTTCGGATTTAAGAATGAAGCCATTGTTTTGTCCAATGCCTGTGTTTCGGGTGTTTTGGCTGTGGCTATTGCGAAAAAGCAAATTCAATCGGGCTTGTTCGATCATGTGTTTATAGTTAGCGGCGATATTATTTCGGCCTTTGTGGTTTCGGGATTCAATTCTTTTCAGGCCTTGAGCGACGCCCCTTGTAAACCGTACAGTGAAAACAGGAAAGGTATTTCTTTGGGAGAGGCGGCAGTTTCTGTTTTGGTCACTTCCAATCCCGAAGGGCTCGCACCCGAAGCTGTTGCAATACTGGGAGAAGCATCCTGCAATGACGCAAATCATATTTCGGGACCCTCCCGAACAGGAGAAGGCTTGTTTCGCAGTGTGAAAGGAGCGTTAAGAGAGGCTTCGATACAACCGGAAATGATTGACTATATTTCGGCGCATGGCACCGCAACCTTATTTAACGACGAGATGGAAGCCATCGCATTCAATAGATTGCATATGGCGAATATCCCTCTTAATAGTTTAAAGGGCTATTTTGGTCATACGTTGGGAGCCTCGGGTTTGCTGGAAACTGTCATTGGCATGTATTCGGCCCATGAAAATACCTTATTTACATCCTTGGGATTTGACAAATTAGGAGTTTCAAAACCACTGGCTGTAATTGAAGAAGTAGCTGCAAAGCCCATTAAAACTTTTCTGAAAACTGCTTCAGGATTTGGAGGGTGTAATACGGCTGTCATTTTTCAAAAAGTGAATTTATAAATGTTTATAACCAATAAAGAATAAATGTTAAAGAAAAATATAAGAGCCATAGATGCGCTTGAAGAAGCACAAAGGATTGCTTTTGCTCCTTTTATCTTTCAAACTACTGTTGCCCTGCGGGAATTAGGGGTTTTGACCTTTATTTTTGACAGAAGATTGCAGGGTGGCGCTTCGCTTGAAGACATAGCCGAAATGACAAATGTTAGCGAGTACGGTATAGGAGTATTATTAGAACTGGCCGAAAGCACCGGTATTGTTGCAATCAATGAGGCTCAAAAGTACGAACTTACTAAAACAGGTTACTTTTTAAACTACGACAAGGCCGTCAATGTGAACATCAATTTTGCAAATGACGTGTGCTATAAAGGCATGTTTCATTTACTTGAAGCCATTAAAACAGGAACACCTGCCGGGCTACCCGAACTGGGAAACTGGCCAACCATTTATGACGGATTGTCCCAATTACCTCCCGAAATACAAAAATCGTGGTTTGAATTTGATCATCATTATTCGGACGATATTTTCGATGAAGGGCTGCAACGTGTCTTTGAAAGTAACCCGAAAACGATATTCGATATTGGCGGCAATACCGGAAAGTTCGCGATTCGCTGTTGTCACAACAACGCGAATGTACATGTAAAAATAATCGATTTGCCGGGACAGCTTTCAAAAGCCTTGGCCAATGCTAACAAGGAAGGATTTGGCAATCGGGTTTCGGGATTTGAAATCGATTGGCTGGCACCAAATCCACAACTTCCAAAAGGAGCCGATACCATCTGGATGAGTCAGTTTTTGGATTGTTTTTCTGAAAAGGACATCCTGAATATTTTAAAAGCTTGTGTCGCGATAATGGACACCGATACGGAGTTGTTAATCACTGAAACATTTACCGATCGCCAAAAGTTCGATAATGCAAAATTCGTACTGGAAGCCACCTCCCTTTATTTTACAGCGCTCGCAAACGGAAACAGCAAAATGTATCCTTCCGAAGTTTTTATAAGGCTGATACAAGAGGCAGGATTGCATATAGAAAGAGATATTTCATTAGGGGAATACCACACCTTATTTATTTGTAAAAAAAGCAGCCATTGAACAAACAATTGTACATAAAAGACTATTGTCACATCAAGAATAATACGATTTTCGTAAATGACTCCGCACTTTTTCAAGCTGAAGAATCTTTGGATTTTTCCGAATTTTTTAATGCAGCTTATAAAAATTTAAATATCAATTATCCGAAAGCTTTTAAAATGGACAATCTCAGTAAGCTTTCGTTTTTGGCAGCCGATGTATTGCTGAAAGACGATAAAATTTCTTCAGAAACAAATAGAGATATAGCCCTTATTTTTTCAAACAGCGCCTCCAGTTTAGACACCGACCGTAAATATCAGAAATCAATCGACGATGCCGCGCATTATTATCCGAGTCCGTCGGTTTTTGTATATACCCTGCCCAATATCGGGATGGGGGAGATAAGTATTAAACACCGACTGTTTTCTGAAAATAGTTTTTTTATATTTGACCGCTTTAACGCGACCTATTTACATCACTACGCCGTGAGTATGTTAAGTACCAATAAAGCAAAATACGCGCTTTGCGGATGGGTAGATTTCGATGAAACAGCTTATGAAGCATTTTTATATTGGGTAGGTGATAAAGGAATTATTCCTCATACCGAAGCCATGATAACAAATTTATATACTAAAAATTAATGGATACCTTAAAACAAGAGCTCAAAGAAAATATTATAGAATGCCTTAATTTGGAGGAATTTACACCGGCCGATATTGCAGATGATGATCCGCTATTTGGAGATGGGTTAGGGTTGGACTCCATTGACGCCCTGGAACTTATTGTAATGATGGATAAGGAGTATGGAATAAAATTAGTCGATCCGGGGAAAAGCAAGGAAATTTTTCAATCCGTAGAGGTTTTAGCACAATACATTGCCGAACATCGAAAAAAATAACAGCATATCACCCGGCGTAGCCGTTACCGGAATGGGAATAATTTCGGCAATAGGGAATTCGCTGGAATCTAATTTACAATCTTTACGTTCCTCTACTTCCGGACTTGGAGAAATAACACATATTGCCACCAAACATGCCGCTGAAATAAAAGTAGGAGAGGTTTCATTTACGAATGCCCAAATGATAGCACATCTGGGGCTTCCCGAATTGAACAATTATTCCAGAACTGCTTTGTTGGGTGTCATTGCTGCCAAAGAAGCAATTCGCAATGCAGGAATTGTAGAAATGACTTCAGTTAAAACAGGATTGATATCTGCAACAACGGTTGGAGGGATGGATTTGACCGAACAATACCTAAAACAGTTTGTATCACAGCCGCAATTGCAAAAATACATATCGGCTCATCAGGCGTCGGACAGTACACAAAAAATAGCGGAACAATTAGGAATAAAAGACTTTGTCACTACCATAAGCACTGCTTGTTCATCTTCAGCTAACGCGATCATGCTGGGTGCGCGAATGATAAAAGCGGGTAAACTGGATCGGGTGATTGTTGGAGGAACAGATAGTTTGGCGAAATTTACAATCAACGGCTTTAAAACCTTGATGATTTTATCGGATACCTATTGCAAACCTTTTGATGCAAACAGAACAGGCCTAAATTTAGGTGAGGCAGCGGCATATCTGGTACTCGAATCGGACGCGATTGTTCAGGCGCAACAAAAAAAAGTATGGGCCTATGTTTCAGGATATGGGAATGCCAATGATGCGTTTCATCAAACCGCTTCTTCACCAACAGGGGAAGGCGCATTTTTGTCGATGCAAGGTGCTTTAGAACTGGCCGGACTTCAACCAAATGATATTGATTATGTCAACGCTCACGGAACGGCTACCGCGAATAACGACCTTTCAGAAAGCATTGCGCTACAACGCATTTTTTTAGAAAAAACGCCCGATTTCAGTAGTACAAAACCCTTTACGGGCCATACCCTGGCCGCAGCCGGAGCTGTAGAAGCTGTATACTCGATTTTGGCTTTGCAACATGCAATTGTCTTCCCGAATTTAAATTTCTCTGAACCTATGCCGGAAACCGGGATGGTGCCTTCTGTGGAGCTTCAGCAAAAACAACTGCAACATGTGTTATCTAATTCATTTGGCTTTGGAGGAAATTGCTCCTCTCTAATTTTTACAAGGGCATGAAAAAATGTTATATACATAGCGCTGCTGCCATTTCTGCTCAAAATACATTTGATACAGATGAATTTTTAGATAAAATTAGTACTGTTGCAACGCCTAAGACTGCTGCACAACATCCTAATTATAAAGATTATATTTCCCCTGTGGCGAGCAGGAGAATGGCTACCGGTGTAAAAATGGGAGTTGCTGCTGCAACTAAGGTACTACAAACGGCAGGAATTGAACAGCCCGATGCGATTTTAACCGGAACCGGAATGGGATGCATCGAAGACACCGAAAAATTTTTAAACGGTATTATCGAACACGATGAAACATTTTTAACCCCTACTGCCTTTATCCAGTCAACGCATAATACTATGGGCGCTCAAATCGCGCTGGGATTGCAATGCAAAGCCTATAATTCTACCTATGTTCACGGTGCTCTATCGTTTGAATCGGCTTTATTGGATGCTTCACTTTTACTGGAATGTGGAGAGGCGAATACGGTTCTGGTAGGAGGGGTGGACGAATTGGGAAATGAATTTGTCGATTATGTACAAATGTTGGAATCTCAACAGAACAAGGGGATTACAGTGCCTTTTGGGGAAGGAGCGACTTTTTTTGCAGTCTCTTCGGAAAGAAAACCACAGGCAGTTTGTTTGACAGACATTGAGAGTATATCGACTGCTTCTGTTGAAAAAGTTAAGGAGCGATTTGAAGCATTTCTGAAGCAAAACTCGTTGGAAGCAAATCAAGTGGATGCAGTAATTCTGGGAGTGAACGGAGATAGTTTTGACGAATATTACGAGGCGGTTTGCACATCTTTCTTTTCGGAAACAAAACAAATTCAGTACAAACAGTTGTCAGGGGAATATCATACAGCTTCCGCATTTGGGCTATGGCTGGGCTGTGAAATTATTAGACGACAGGAAATTCCGCAGGCTGTTGTCAGAAATTTTTCGGACGGGAAACGACTAAAGAATATTGTTCTCTACAATCAATTTAAAGGCGCTAATCATAGTTTTATTTTGTTGGAAGGATGCTGAATTTCAGAAAATTTACACTCATTTGTATTGTAATTGAAGCAGGATGTGTGCTCAGCGCTCTATTTTTTGAGATAAGTGTTTTTTGGGTTTTTCTTATTTTCTCTATTTGGTTTTTCGGAATAATTGCGGGGTCCTTTTCCATGAGCTGGAATTTTCATCTTTCGGCCTACACACACAATTCGAGCCCGGCAAATAAAGTAGTTGCCATTACTTTCGACGATGGACCACATCCTGAGTATACTCCGGTGGTTTTAAAACTGCTTTCCGATTTTAATGCAACGGCTACCTTCTTTTGTATTGGGAATAGGGTTGAAGAATATCCGGAAGTACTAAAATCGATAGTTGCCAAAGGCCACGAAATTGGAAATCATTCCTATTCCCACAGCCCTTTTATCGATTTTAAGGGACAAAATTCGTGGGAAGCAGAAATAAATAAGACGGATGCCATTATCGAGCAACATACAGGTCATCGCCCTTCACTCTTTAGGCCTCCGTACGGAGTAACAACCCCTCCCTTATCGAATGTAATAAAGAAGAGTTCACATAGGGTTATTGGCTGGAGTGTTCGCTCCTTCGACACGGTAATTAAGAATCCGAATTTTCTTTTAAAACGCATTACCAAAAAAATAAATGCCGGAGATATAATCCTGCTTCATGATACCCACAAGAACATCCCGTTCGTTTTGGAACATTTATTGCTATTCCTCAGCGAAAAAGGTTACAAAACGGTATCCATAACTCAATTGCACAATGATAAAAGTTCATAATATTATAATTGTTCTTAGCATCACACTGGGAATACAGGTGGCTTTTGGACAGGAAAAATTATCCTTAACCGAACAAAAGGCACTACAGGAATTAGTAACAGCGAACGCATTGACCACCAGAAGCATTCTAAGTGACTTCGAACAGACAAAACATATAAGTGTTTTGGAAAACGATATAACCAGCAAGGGAAAACTGGTTTTTAATGCGCCCGATAAGATTCGTTGGGAGTATAAAACACCTTATAAAAATGTCGTAATTTTTAAGAATAACAGGCTCTATGTTGATGACGGAACAAAAAAGAGCGACATCGATTTAAGTTCTAATAAGATGTTCAAATCCTTAAATTCCTTAATTGTGAATAGTATCAAAGGAGATATGTTCGATACAAATCAGTTTGATATTTCCTACTTTACAAGTGACAAGGGTTATTTGGTTACATTTATTCCGAAGGAAAAGCGATTGCATAAATTCATTGCCTCTTTTGAATTGATTTTTTCAGAAAAAAATGGCGAGGTTTCTCAAATAAAATTGATAGAACCCAATGAGGATTATACCGTTATAATTTTCAGAAACAAAAAACTAAACGTTGAAGTCTCGGAGGCGCTGTTTAAATTGTAAGGTTTTTAAAAGCAGGAAATAAGTATTTAGTATATGTTGCTTCAGGATTTCTATACCATTTTAAATAAACAACCAATCGATGAAAATTCGATTAGGGTTGTTATTAAACTAAATAAACTTCATTCCATATTCAAAGGGCATTTTCCTGAACTTCCTATTACTCCGGGGGTGGGAATGCTTCAGATATTGAAAGAAATTTCAGAAGACCATATTCAAACTAGCTTGCATATGGAGCGGCTTTCAAACGTAAAATTTCTGACGCTTGTAGATCCGAATGTAAATGCTACCCTGTCCTTTCATTTAAATTTTCAGAAGGAAAATAAGCACTTTAACGTTAAAAATAATACTACTTTTGAAGATGGAACCACAGTGTTCAAATGCAGCGCTGTGTTTATAGAAAAATAAGCCGATTTACAAAACCGGGTACATGGAAGTACACACCGTTAAAAACCTATGTAAGCACTACAAGATTTGTGTCGTAATCCCTACGTACAACAATCCAAAAACACTGAGAAATGTCTTGGACGGGATTCTGGTGTATACCCGGGATGTTATCTTGGTGAATGATGGCTCCGGGGAGGAAACTAGTACAATTCTCAAAGAATATCCTCAAATTGAACAGCTTCATTTACCAAAAAACAAAGGCAAAGGAAATGCTTTAAAAGTTGGATTTAAACACGCCTTACAATTGGGCTTTGAATATGCCATAACACTCGATAGTGATGGTCAGCATTATCCAACAGACCTTCCTGTTTTTGTTGAAGCGCTCGAAAAACATACAACAAAGGACATTTTAATTATTGGCGACAGAAATATGAACGAAGCCGATGTGTTGGCAAGTAGCAGTAAAGGCAATAGGGTTTCCAGTTATTGGGTTAGAGCCGTTACAGGTTTAACGCTTAAGGATTCGCAGTCCGGATTTCGATTATATCCTATTAAGGCAATGGAAAATATCCGCTTTTTTAAAAACACAAGGAAGTTCGAATTTGAGGTGGAAGCGATCGTAAAAGCACATTGGGCCGAAATTGAAATCATGCATGTGCCCATCAATGTGTTGTACGATATGAAGGAACGGGTTTCTCATTTTCGTCCGTTTATGGATATCGCTCGTATTGTAGTATTGATTATTTGGTTTTTACTAGTGAAGCTCTTTTATATTCTTCCGCGCAATCTTTTTCGGCGGTTAAAAAAAAAAGGAGTAAAGCGATTCTTAGTTGAAGATTTTCTTCAGAATCAGGACTCTCCAAAAAAGAAGGCCTTGTCCATAGCATTGGGAGTCTTTTTAGGGTTATCGCCGCTTTGGGGATTTCATACCATCATCGTCATTTTTCTGGCCATTTTTTTAAAACTGAACAAGGTCATCGCCTTCGCTTTTTCAAATATCAGTTTACCGCCCTTTATTCCGTTTGTTCTTTACTTTAGTGTTCAAACCGGAAATTTTATTCTTGGAGAAGAATCCACTTTTACACTCACGTCCATGAGTGAAGAATTTAATGTGGCAGATCAGGTAGGGTCGTATTTGCTGGGAAGCATTACCCTTTCTATCACCATGGCTCTTGTTTTGAGTCTTTTGGGATATATTGTTCTCAGTCTGTTCGACCGAAAAAAAATTGTAAAGCAAGATGCATAAGGGGTTGTACCAAATATATAGTTACTTAAAAAAACGACCCTTTGTCTTTGGCCTGAGTTTGTTACTTGTTTTTGGGAGTCTAATCGCTGTAGCAACTCAGATTCGGTTCGAGGAGGACATTTCGCGACTAATTCCTACTACGTCTCAAAATAAAGCCTTGCAAAAAGTATTGCAAACTGCGAATTTTTCAGATAAAATAATAGTGAACATTCGGCGAGAACCAGAGGGTACATTGGAAGACCTTACCAATTTTGCCGAAACTTTTATCGATAGCATTTCTGAAGCAAACGATTACATACAAGAGATTCAAGGCAAGGTAGAGGAGGAAATCATATTTGAAACGCTGGATTTTGTATACGAAAATGCACCACTTTTTCTCTCAGACCATGATTATTCAGTGCTGGCTGACAAAATAAGTAAAGACAGTATTGATGCACTAACCGAAGCCAATTATAAAACGCTTGTTTCGCCTTCAGGAATTGTAGCTAAGAAAACCATTGTAAAAGACCCGCTCGGTATTTCCTTAATGGGTGTTCAAAAGCTAAAACTTCTGGGTCTTCAGGACGGATTTATTTTAAAAGAAGGTTTTCTGGTAAGCAAAGATGAAAATAACCTGTTGCTGTTCCTCACCCCTAAATACGATACCGGAGAAACCGATAAGAATGAACAACTGGCAGCATATCTTGACGAGCTTAAAGGCGAGCTTAATAGCGAATTTTTTAATAGAGCTACAGTTGAATACTTTGGAGGTGCAATTATTGCTGTTGAAAATGCAAAACAGATAAAGAACGATATTCTGCTTACAGTGGGAATTGCGTTGTCGTTGTTGTTGCTTGTCTTTATCTACTTCTATAAAAAACTAATCATTCCCGTTATTCTATTAATTCCTACCATTTTTGGAGGATTAGTAGCACTCGTAATTTTGTGGAGCATCCGCCCCGAAATTTCGGCAATTTCGTTGGGGATAGGGTCTGTTTTACTTGGAGTTACCTTAGATTACTCCCTACATATTTTGACGCATATCAGGAATCACAAGGCGATGGATCGCTTGTTTATTGATGTGACGAAGCCAATTTTAATGAGCAGCCTCACTACGGCAATGGCTTTTTTGTGTCTGTTGTTTATAGATTCTCAAGCGCTTCAGGATTTGGGGATTTTCGCCGCAGTTAGTGTGCTAAGCGCCTCTGTCTTTGCGCTTATTTTTATACCTCAGGTGTATAAAGGAGCTGGAAATACAACGCAGCGACATACCTTTTTGGATTTGTTTGCAGCCTATCCTTTTCATAAGAACAAAATTTTTATAACGGCGATTGTATTGCTTATCATCATCAGCGCATTCACCTACAATAGCGTAATTTTTAACAAAGATCTTTCTCAATTAAACTACGAGTCACCTTCCACCAAAAAAGCGCAATATAATCTCGAAAAATTAACAGGTGGCGCTTCGAAATCTTTGTATGTAATTGCTTTTGGAGATGATTTAGAAAGTGTACTAGAGAATAATGATACTGTATTTGAGACGCTTCAACAGCGAAAGGTGCAGGGTGAAATCACAGGATTTAATTCGATAGGAGGATTGGTTAATTCGCGTAAAACACAGCTTCAGAAAATCAACAATTGGGATACATTCTGGACGGTTGAAACCATAAATAACACTCAGAATCAACTTATAGAAAGCGGGGCACAATTTGGATTTAAATCGAATACGTTTCAGGAATTTTATGCGCTTTTACAAAAAGATTTTGTCCCCTTAAACCTTGAAGACTATAAACAATGGAATGGGTTGGCGATCGACGATTTCATTGCGTCAAAAGATAATTTTTACACCGTGACTACACTTGTAAAAATACCGGAAACTTCAGCGCCCTTAGTTAAAGATGCATTTAAAGACAATCCGGATGTATTAGTAATTGACAGGCAGGAAATGAACGAGACCCTGCTGGGTAACCTTAAAAACGATTTCAATAAATTAATTATGTATTGTTTGGGGATAGTGGTTTTATTGCTCTTTCTGTTTTACCGAAATATTAGACTCACGGTGATAACGGTACTACCAATTATTATAACCTGGTTTATCACGATTGGCCTAATGGGTCTTTTTAACATAGAGTTTAATATTTTTAATGTAATAATTTCGACTTTTATATTTGGTTTAGGTGTAGACTACAGTATTTTTACTACCAACGGTCTGCTTCAGGAAGAGGAATTAGATATGAAGGCATTGATAACCCATAAAACGGCTATTTTGCTTTCCGTAATCACCACAATGATGGGAATTGGGGTTTTAGTTTTTGCAAAACATCCGGCATTGTATTCCATTTCTTTAGTATCCATGATAGGAATTTTCTCTACCCTGATCATCACATTTACGTTACAACCTTTGTTTTTTAAGTTTATTTATTCGAATTCAAAAAAAGGGAAGCATACCAATGGGAGTCATTAAAACAAAATCAATTCCTCGGGTGAAGAATATTTCGAAGGAAGAATTTTTGAAACAATTCTACAAGCCTCAGCGTCCGGTGGTTATTGAAGATTTAAGTAAGGACTGGCCGGCTTTTGAAAAATGGAATTTAGACTACATCCAAAGTCTGGCCGGAGATCAAATTGTTCCCTTGTATAATAATGTCCCTACCAAAGGCAGGAAGAAATCGGTCGTGCCTGCAAAAAAAATGAAATTGTACGATTATATAGACATTTTAAAATCGGGCCCTACCGATCTCAGAATGTTTTTTTACAACGTGCTAACCAAAATGCCCGAGCTTACAAAAGATTTCAGATATCCGGATATTGGTTTAAAATTTTTCGAAAAGCTACCCGTTATGTTTTTTGGAGGCGAAGGATCCAAAGTACTTACGCATTACGACATGGATTTGGCCGATTTGGTTCATTTTCATTTTCACGGAACCAAGAGTGTGACCCTTTTTGCTCCGGACCAGGCTAAGTATTTGTATAAAGTTCCTTTTACCGTCCACAACCTGGAAACTATTGATATGGATCATCCAGATTTCGAAAAATACCCGGCTTTGCAACAAGCAAGGGGGTTTAAAGTAGAGATGAAGCATGGGGACGCCTTGTACATGCCAAGTGGATATTGGCATTACATAACCTACCTTGACGGCGGATTTTCTATCACCCTAAGAGCCTTTCCAAGAAAGCCAAAGAAGTTACTGAAACTGTTGTCAAACCTTCTTTTTATGAGAAATTTTGAAAATGGTATGCGGTATCTCTTCGGACAAAAGTGGACCGATTTTAAAGAAAATTGGGTGCTTCAAAAATTAAATAAACGCTATTATAAAACACATCCCGATGTTTAAATTTCGCTTGAGACATATTGGATGTCTTTTGCTATTATTTCTTGTCGCCTCCTGTGGTGTTAACAAAGGGTTGCACAATCGCCCCGATATTTCAAAATACAATGCTGCCATACCGGAGCGTATTACCATTAACGATTCTACCTTCCATGCAGGCAACAGCTTCCTTACAAAAAACAAACAGGGTCTTTGGGAATTGTATGTAGAGGGCGATCCCTTGGAGAGAGGTCTGCTCACGGGAAGTCTTACAAAAGCATTAATGGACAAGCAGGAAGCTGTATTTTTCAACAAGATAAATGAAATGCTTCCGTCCACGTCATGGCAAAATTTCCTGGGTAAATTTCTCTCATGGTACAATCGAAAAATGTACCTCCACGTTCCCGAAGAGTACAAAGCCGAAATTTACGGAGTCTCCCGTTTCGCTTCCGGCGAGTTTGATTATATGGCAAGCCCTTACCTTCGGGCTCTGTATCTGCATAGTGCGCATGACATAGGACACGCATTGCAGGATCTGGCATTGGTAGGTTGCACCTCTTTTGCAGTTTGGGATGATAAAACGGAAGATGGAAACCTTCTCTTAGCTCGTAATTTCGATTTTTATGCAGGCGATGCTTTTGCTGAAGAAAAAATTATTGCTTTTGTAAATCCTTCTGAAGGGTATCCCTTTATGAGCGTAACCTGGGGAGGAATGATTGGCGTGGTTTCGGGGATAAACAATCAAGGTCTTACGGTTACCATCAATGCGGCAAAGTCGAAAATCCCACTAATTGCCAAAACACCAATCTCTATTGTAACCCGTGAAATTTTGCAATACGCATCTACAATCGAAGAAGCGGTTGCCATCGCAAAAAAGAGGGAAGTATTTGTTTCTGAAGCAATTCTCGTGGGAAGTGCAAAGGATAAAAGAGCAGTTTCAATTGAAGTAGCACCCAACAATTTTGGGGTATATGACGTGGCGAATTCCTCTGAACTTATTTGTTCAAATCATTTCCAAAGCGATGTGTATAGTAATGATCGAAGAAATTTACAATCGATAGCCGAAAGTCATACCCAATACCGCTATGAGCGTATGAAAGAATTATTGGACAAAAACGACAAAATCAGTCCCAAGAAGGCGGTTGCAATTCTTAGAAACAAAGAAGGGTTGAATGATAAGGATATCGGCTTCGGAAATGAAAAGGCTTTAAATCAGCTGCTGGCGCATCACGGCATCGTCTTTAAACCGGCCGAATTAAAAGTTTGGGTTTCTTCCAATCCGTATCAATTAGGAGAATTTGTCGCCTATGATCTCAATACAATTTTTACAAACCGAAACGGAAACCCTTTGGCAGAATCATTGGCACAAACATCACTTGCTATTGCTGAAGATCCATTTGTCTCTTCAGTAGCATATAAGGACTATGAAGCCTATCGGGTTTTGGAAAGGGCCGTTGAAAGCGCCATAGCGAATAAGGAAAAGATACTGCCCGTAACAATAACCGAATTACAAGCTAAAAACCCCAACTATTGGAAAGCCTATTATCTAAGCGGAAAGTATTACCTTCAACAGGGGTATGAGGCAGCCGCCCTAAAGGCTTTTGAAAAGGCCAATTCTTTGGAAATTACCACAAAGCCCGATCGAGAAGAAGTGGAAAAATATATCGCCAAATTACGCAGGAAACTGAAGCAATGATACCCGAAATAGAAAAAGCATCTCAAGAAGAAATTAAGGCGTTTCAGGAAGTAAAACTGAAAGAGCTCCTTCAATACATTGCGATTAATTCTCCCTATTACAAGCGAATTTTTAAACAACATGCCATAAAGCCCGAAACGATTTCTGGGCTGAACGACTTGCAAAAGCTTCCGGTTACTACCAAAGAACAATTACAACAGTTTAACACGGAATTTATATGTGTGCCAAAAAGTGAAATTGTCGATTATGTCACTACTTCTGGTACTATGGGAGATCCGGTTACCTTCGTTTTAACCCATAAGGATCTCGACAGATTGGCCTATAATGAAGCGATAAGTTTGGCTTGTTCGGAAATTACAAAAGACGATGTGTTGCAATTGATGACTACTATGGACCGCCGATTTATGGCGGGCCTTGCCTATTTTTTGGGTGCCAGAGAACTGAAAGCGGGAATAATAAGGGTAGGCTCCGGTGTGCCCGAGTTGCAATGGGATTCTATTCAAAAATTTAATCCCACCTACCTTATCGCGGTACCTTCATTTTTACTGAAATTAATAGAATATGCCCAACAGCACAAAATCGATTTAAATAAGTCGGGTGTAAAAGGGGCTATTTGTATTGGTGAACCCATTCGTGAACAGGATTTTTCATACAATGCCCTTGCCGAACGCATTGTGACTCAATGGGACATCAAATTATATGCAACTTACGCTTCCACCGAAATGAGTACTGCATTCAACGAATGTAAACTCCAAAGGGGAGGACATCATCATCCCGAGTTGATTATAGTTGAGATTTTGGATGAATTTAATAATCCTGTCCCGGAGGGAGATACCGGCGAATTGGTGATTACCACCTTGGGAGTTGAAGCGATGCCATTGCTGCGTTTTAAAACAGGAGATATGGTCGCGTCGCATACCGAAGCCTGTTCCTGTGGTAGAAACACCATGCGTTTGGGGCCGGTTGTTGGCCGAAAGCAACATATGATTAAATATAAAGGAACAACCCTGTATCCGCCGGCACTATTCAATGTACTTTCGAATTTTAAAGAAGTTGAGAATTTCGTTTTTGAAATTTATAACAATGAATTAGGCACCGATGAGATTCTTGTGAAGATAGGCAGTTTAAATCCGTCAGATGAACTCTTAAAAGACATCAAAGATCATTTTCGAGCCAACTTACGTGTCACTCCGTTGATAGAATTTCACAATCCGAATACAGTAGAAACTCTTCGTTTTCCAAAACTAAGCCGAAAACCACAACTTATTATTGACCATCGCATTAAAGGATAAAGGGAGTTCAACATTACCTGTTGAGGATGGGAATACTTTCGGTTAGCAGCCTCCACACATAACCCTGGTGATTGGTATTGTCTAAATCGAAAACCGAATAATACCGCAACACATTGTTATTATTTGTAGAATCTACTCTTATTGGAACCAAAGTGTCACTAAGGTGACTTTTATGAATTGCAAAACCGTTTACCACCTGTTTCCACTGGTTGTTTCTGAAAACATACACAAAATACTTTGTAAACGCAGGGTCTTTTAGTTTGGCGGATATTAACAAAACATCCCTGTCGAAACCTGGGAATTGCAGAGATTGTAAGGAAGCTCCGTAGGTTTCGGGAATTGCCAATTGAAAATTAGGTAGTTCTTCAAAAGCGATACGAGTGATTCCTTTTTCCATGTTCACCCCTTTTACATAGGCATAGAAAGGATCATCATCTCCATTAAAATTTGCAGTTATTGCACCCGGAGGAATCACCGGCGCAATAACAACCTCCTGTATAGGCTCTATAATTTCTTCATTGTTGGGACCAATAATATTTTCCTTAGGTTTTTGTGTTCCGGAGCCGCATCCGTAACAGCACAATAGGAAGCCAATTACTGCAAATCGAATCATCTAATTTTAAAAGTAATCACGGGCATATTGGCATGGTTTACCAAATCTTCACTAATGCTTCCGTTGAAAAAGTGTGAGAGCCCTTTACGGCCATGAGTACTCATGCCAATAAGTTGAGCACTAATATCTTTGGCAAAACTGAGAACTCCTTTCTCTACGGAGGTATCATTGTAAACATTCAACGTAAGGTTTTCATTAATTGCTCCTTTTACAAATTTCGACATCATTTCTTTAGATTCAGCACTTGTTCTGAAATCGGATGGAGTATTAATGTACAGCATATGAAGTCTTGCTCCTACAGCTTCTGCAAATTTTTGAGCTTCCTGGAAGCTATTGCGACATTCTTCCGAAAAATCGGTCGCAAACACGAAGTCGTCAATTTTAAAGTTAGGATGCTTATTTTTAATAACCAACACAGGAATTTTGGAGGTACGCACAACTTTTTCGGTATTGCTTCCAATAAACATTTCCTTGAACCCGCTTGCGCCATGAGATCCCATAATTATTAAATCGATTTTATTTTTTTCAACAGCCTCTCCAATGTCTTCATAAATTTCGGCATGACCAATTGCCTCTCTAATTTTTATTCCTTTTAAATAGGGAAGTTTAAAGAGTTCTCCAAAGTTTTTTTCAGCTAATTTTATAAAGTACAAAGATTCAGGCAAGCTTCCCGAGCCACCGGATGTAGTAAGGTGTAATGGCATTTCCAGAGAGTGTAATAAATAAATTTCGCTGTCGTGCTGTACTGCCATTTGCGCGGCTACTTTTAATGCATTTTCGGCTTGCGGAGAGAAATCCGTAGGGACTAAAATTCGTTTCATATAGTTACTAATTATTGGTTGATTTGTCAGTATTAAAGTACAAAATTAAAACGGGAGGGCGTCGCTTTTTTAATATTAAAATTTATAGTATATTTGCACCGAATTTGATACGTAACTAGCTGAGGGGACAAAAAAGTCCCCTCTTTTTATAGCTGAAAATGATGCGGGGGCAGGTAACACCACTTTTAGAACAAGCTTTAGCGAAAAATAAATCGTTGTTTTTAATTGATTTCAGTATCTCTGAAGCGAATCATATTCGCGTGATATTGGATGGTGATAACGGTGTTAGTGTTGAAGATTGTATCGCAGTTAGCAGAGAAATTGAACACAATATAGACAGAGAGGAATACGATTTCTCTCTCGAAGTGATGTCGGCCGGAGTATCGGAGCCTTTAACCTTGCCCAGACAATACAAGAAAAATGTGGGCAGAACGTTACAGGTAAAAACAAAGGCAGACGAAACAATAGAGGCTCAATTAACTGCTGTAACCGATGAGAATATTACACTTCAGTGGAAGGCACGCGAACCCAAACCGGTTGGAAAAGGAAAAGTAACAGTACAAAAAGAACTTGTACTGTCGTATTCAAATATTGTAGAAGCAAAAGTGATGATAACATTTAATTAGAGGATGATATGGAAAATTTAGCGTTAATCGATTCTTTTTCTGAATTTAAAGACGATAAACTGATAGACAGAGTAACGCTTATGGCGATACTGGAAGACGTTTTTAGAAACGCTTTAAAGAAAAAATACGGAAGCGATGATAATTTCGATATTATTATTAACCCGGACAAGGGGGATTTGGAAATTTGGAGAAACCGTATCGTTGTTGCCGATGGTGAGGTAGAAGACGATAACGCCGAAATCTCGTTGTCTGCTGCTCGCAAAATTGAACCCGATTTTGAAATTGGGGAAGATGTATCGGAAGAAGTGAAATTAATACATTTGGGACGTCGTTCCATTTTGGCGTTGCGTCAAAATTTAATTTCAAAAATTCACGAACACGACAATACCAACATTTACAAGCAGTTTAAAGAGCTTGAAGGTGAAATTTATACGGCCGAGGTACACCATATTCGCCATCGTGCGGTTATTTTACTGGATGATGATGGAAATGAAATAATCCTTCCAAAAGACAAACAAATACCTTCCGATTTTTTCAGAAAGGGAGACAATGTTCGCGGAATTATTGAAAGCGTTGAGTTAAAAGGCAACAAGCCAACTATTTTAATGTCGCGCGCAAGTCCGTTGTTCCTTGAAAAATTATTCGAGCAGGAAATCCCTGAAGTATTCGACGGATTAATTACTGTAAAAAAGGTAGTTCGTATTCCCGGAGAAAAGGCAAAAGTAGCAGTAGATTCTTACGACGATCGTATCGATCCGGTAGGTGCTTGTGTAGGTATGAAAGGATCTCGAATTCACGGAATTGTTCGCGAATTAGGGAATGAAAATATCGACGTTATTAATTACACCAACAACCTGAATCTGTTCATCACACGTGCCTTGAGTCCTGCGAAAGTTACTTCCATTAAAATCGATGAGGTGAAGAAAAGAGCCGAAGTGATTTTAAAACCTGAAGAAGTTTCTAAAGCGATTGGCCGTGGAGGTCACAATATTAGATTGGCAGGACAACTTACTGGGTACGAAATCGATGTACTGCGTGAAGGGGCCGAAGAAGATGTAGAATTACGTGAATTCTCCGATGAAATCGAAGAATGGATCATCGCCGAATTCCATAAAATTGGATTGGATACTGCAAAAAGTGTACTGGAACATGACATCAACGATTTGGTGAAACGTACAGATCTTGAAGAAGAAACCATCCAGGAAGTGATTAACATATTACGAGAAGAATTTGAAGAGTAGTTAGAAGTTTAATTACTTTTATCATTATATTAAAAGAATAACAGGAGAAAGCATTTTTATGGCTGAAGTAAAATCGATAAGGCTTAACAAAGTATTACGCGAATTCAATATCTCGTTGGATCGTGCCGTGGAATTTCTTAGTTCCAAAGGTCACGAAATAGAGGCACGTCCTACAACGAAGATTTCGAATGAAGAATATGAAATACTTTTTGAGGAATTCCAGACCGACAAGAGTAAGAAGATGGAATCCAAAGAGGTAGGTGAAGAAAAGCGTAAAGAGAAAGAAGAGCTGCGTTTGGCCAGGGAGCGGGAAATTGAAGAGAAGGAGAAAAAAGATGCAGCCCGTGTAATAAAAGCGGAAGTAAAATTAGACGGCCCAAAACAAGTTGGTAAAATTGATTTAGAGGCCAAAAACGCTAAAAAAGAAACAAAAGCTGAAACACCTGTTGCTGAAGAAAAGCCTGTAAAAGAAGAAAAACCTGTTAAAAAAGAGGCTCCGGTTGTAGAAGACAAGCCAAAGACTAAACCAGAGGTTGCTCAAAAGCCTGAAGTTGTTGCCAAAACCGAAACTCCTGCCAAGGAAGCCCCTAAAAAAGAAGAAGTAGTCGCTAAAAAGGAAGCTCCGAAAGCTGAAGAAGAAGCGCCTAAGGAATCTCAGGTGGTGGAAACCAATTACAAAAAATTAGACGGTCCCAATTTTACCGGAAAGAAGATCGACCTTACACAGTTTAAAAAGCCGGAAAAGAAAAAGATTGAAAAGAAAGACGATAAATCTGCTGCCGAAAAGAAAGGTCGTAGACGTCGTATCAGTAAAGAAGCTCCCAAAAATGGTGGCGGAAGTAACTTCAGAGATAATCGTGGTCCGGCGCGTAAAGGAATTGGCAGTCGTACCAATGTCCCTAAAGAAGAGCCCAGCGAAGAAGAAGTACAAAAGCAGGTTCGTGAGACTTTAGAAAAACTACAAGGAAAGTCGTCCAAAGGAAAAGGAGCCAAATACCGTAGAGAAAAACGAGATAGTCACCGTCAGAAATCGGAAGTTGAACTGGCACAACAGGAAGCCGATAACAAATTATTGAAACTTACCGAATTCGTAACGGTTAGTGAAGTGGCCACCATGATGGATGTCCCGGTAACACAGGTTATTTCAGCCTGTATGTCGCTGGGGATGATGGTAACCATGAATCAGCGTTTAGACGCCGAAACACTCTCGATTGTTGCCGATGAATTTGGCTTTGAAGTGGAATTTGTAACAGCCGACATTGAAGAGGCAGTTCAGGAAGAGGAAGATGCACCCGAAGATTTGGTGCCAAGAGCTCCAATTGTTACGGTTATGGGTCACGTAGATCACGGAAAAACATCCCTGCTGGATTATATTAGAAAAGAAAATGTAATTGCCGGTGAATCCGGAGGAATTACACAACATATTGGTGCCTATGGGGTACAATTGGAAAACGGACAAAAGATTGCCTTCTTAGATACACCGGGTCACGAAGCGTTTACCGCGATGCGTGCCAGAGGTGCTCAGGTAACCGATTTAGCAATTATTGTGGTTGCTGCCGATGATGATATCATGCCGCAAACCAAGGAAGCCATCAGTCACGCTCAAGCGGCCGGGGTTCCCATTGTATTTGCTATCAACAAAATAGACAAGCCTACCGCAAATCCTGAAAAAATTAAAGAAGGTTTGGCACAAATGAATCTATTGGTGGAAGACTGGGGTGGAAAAATCCAGTCGCACGATATTTCTGCGAAAACAGGTGAAGGTGTCCCCGAATTATTGGAAAAAGTATTACTGGAAGCCGAAATATTAGAATTAAAAGCCAATCCCGACCGTGGTGCTTATGGTACTGTGGTTGAAGCATTCCTGGACAAAGGACGTGGATATGTATCAACTATTCTGGTTCAAGGTGGAACTTTGAATATTGGAGATTATGTATTGGCAGGTAAAAACAGCGGGAAGGTAAAAGCCATGCACGATGAGCGTGGAAACAATGTAAAAGTGGCAGGTCCTTCTACTCCGGTTTCTATTTTGGGGTTAGACGGCGCACCACAGGCAGGAGACAAATTCAATGTTTTTGAAGACGAACGCGAAGCCAAAGCCGTGGCAACCAAACGTACACAATTACAAAGAGAACAATCTGTTCGTACACAACGTCATATTACACTTGACGAAATTGGACGTCGTATTGCGCTAGGTGAATTTAAAGAATTGAATATTATTCTGAAGGGTGACGTGGATGGTTCGGTTGAAGCATTAACCGATTCGTTCCAGAAATTGTCTACAGAAGAAATTCAGGTAAATATTATCCATAAGGCTGTTGGGCCTATTACCGAAAGTGATGTATTGTTAGCATCTGCTTCCGATGCTATTATTATCGGATTTAATGTACGCCCGATGGGGAATGCACGTCAGATAGCCGACAAGGAGGAAATCGATATCCGTATGTATTCTATTATCTACGACGCTATCAACGATCTGAAGGATGCGATGGAAGGGATGCTATCTCCTGAAATGAAAGAAGAAATTAACGGAACTGCCGAAATTAGAGAGACCTTTAAAATCTCTAAGGTGGGAACCATTGCAGGTTGTATGGTATTGAGCGGAAAGATTTTCAGAAGCTCCGGAATTCGATTGATTAGAGAAGGAGTTGTGGTGTTTACCGGAGAATTGGAATCCTTAAAACGATTTAAAGACGATGTAAAAGAAGTAGCCAAAGGATACGATTGTGGTATTCAGGTAAAAAACTACAACGACATCAAAGAAGGTGATATTATTGAAGCCTTCCAGGAAGTAGCCGTAAAGAAAAAGTTGAAATAATACTGCTGTTAAGAATAAAAAAAGCCGCTCGTTTGAGCGGCTTTTTTATTGGTCTATTTTGAAGAAATGTCGTCCTTATTTTCGACGTTCCGGCTTTAAGATAAAAGCCGAAGGAAAATTTCTCTGTATTTCTATCAAGGCTCTATCTGCTTCAATTCGCGATCCGAAACTGCCTGCCCACACTTTGTAATTGGGGGTTTCATATTCAATAGAGGCCGGCCAGGCACCGTAGGCTCCTCGGTATTTTTTTATCACATAATTTGCTTCACTTAATTCGCCGTAATACAACTGAATTGTATATCCGTCAGACAATTTATTTTCCTTCTCAAGTGACTTTTTAAGAGTTAATAACTGTGGTATTTTACTATCCTCATTCACCGTTACGGTGCCCTGTTGTCCAATAGCGACTTTCACGGAAAAAATAAGTAAAATACTGAAAATAAATAAGTTATATTTGTGTATGAAATTCATGAATTTTAGTCTTTGTTGCAAATGTAAACCATAATAACTATGGGAAGTGCAAAAATATTATTTAGAATAAATATAAATTAATCATTAACACTTTATTTGCATTTCTAAAATCGACTTTAAAGCGTACTTTTGTGCCGTTATTTATGGTGCGTTTTATAGGTAAGTAGCCAGTCCAATGGTAACCAATTACGTACCAAACTATTGACAATAATTCAACCATTAGTATGCAAAAGGTGAAATTACACAATCTACCCTCTCAATTGTCACTTCTTTTGTTGGCATTATTGCTAACTTTTTCTACCAATTTTTATGCGCAAGATGAAAGTGCTGCTTCCGCCGAAGTTGCTCCTAACGAAGTGATTCCTGCCGATGGAGTGGGTGACGTCGCCGCCGGAGAAGCTTTGTTTAAGGCTAATTGTGCTGCTTGTCATAAATTGGATAAAAAAGCAACCGGTCCTCTATTGCGCGGTGTTGCGTCTAAGTATGAAACTGACTGGCTTTACAGATGGATAAAGAACAGTCAGGATTTAGTAAAGGCAGGTGACCCTATCGCTGTTAAAATATTTGCTGAAAACAACAACTCGGTTATGACCGCCTTTCCGGCATTGTCTAATACCGATATAGATAATATTTTGGCCTACACAAGCCAACCCAAACCTGAGCCAACTGTTGCAGTTGTTCCAACCGGTACAGGTGGTGAAAGCAGCGGTGCTTCTAACGATATCATCTTAGGAGTGCTTATTTTGGTGTTTCTAATGTTGGTAATCATGTTGTTTTTGGTGACAAAAACACTCAAGAAAATTGCTACGGCCAACGGAGTTGCTTATCCCGAAAAAGAAGTGAGAACTCCTATATGGAGAACTTTTATTGAAAATCAATTTTTAGTGTTGGTAGCTTCAATTTTTCTTTTATTATCGGCAGGTTATTTTATGTACGGTTACTTTATGCAGGTAGGTATCGATCAGGGTTATGCGCCGGTACAACCTATTCACTATTCTCACAGAATACATGCCGGTGACAATCAGATAGATTGTAAATACTGCCATAGTTCGGCCAGAACAAGTAAGACTTCCGGGATTCCATCCTTGAATGTGTGTATGAATTGTCACAAAAATATCTCTGAAGTAGCTGAGGCAACTCAGGCGGAAGGTGCCGAATACGGGGTTGACTACAATAAAGAAATTAAAAAATTATACGACGCTGTTGGTTGGAATGAAGCAACACAAAGTTATACGGGTATCGAGAAACCGGTAAAATGGTTGCGTATTCACAACTTACCCGATTTTGCTTATTTCAATCACTCCCAGCACGTAACTGTAGCGGGAATTGAATGCCAGAAATGTCACGGGCCAGTGGAAGAAATGGAAGTGTTGGAGCAGTTTGCGCCCTTGACTATGGGATGGTGTATTAACTGCCACCGCGAGACCAATGTAAATCTTGCCGGTAACGAATACTACGAAAAAATTCACGAAGAGCTTTCAAAAAAATACGGAGTTGACAAGCTAACAATCGCTCAAATGGGTGGATTGGAATGTGGTAAATGTCACTATTAGCATGTAAAATGTTGTGTGTCGTTAAAAGTGCATAACGGATAGAAAAGAATTAGAATTGATAATAAAATAATTTTAGAAGTACGATTATAGATTTACGAAGGAAAACAAAATAACTAATTGACAAAATCGTAAATCTAAAATCTAAAATCGTAAATAATCAATATGGCATCAAACAAGAAATACTGGAAAAGTGTTGAAGAGCTTAACGAAAACAGCTCTATTGTTGAGACGCTACAACAGAATGAGTTTGTAGAACAAATCCCTACCGATAAGTTTTTGGGAGATAAGGAAGCATTGGAAGCTTCTTCAACAACACGTCGCGATTTCTTAAAATATGTTGGATTTACCACTGCTGCTGCTTCTTTGGCTGCCTGCGAAGGTCCGGTGATTAAATCCATTCCTTACGTTGTTGCTCCGGACGAGATAGTTCCTGGTGTTGCAAATTATTATGCCACTACCATGGCAGATGGATTCGACTTTGCCAACGTTTTGGTAAAAACCCGCGAAGGTCGTCCTATTAAAATTGAGCGTAACGATCTTTCCAAAACAGGGGGTGTTAATGCTCGTGTACATGCCTCAGTACTTTCGCTATACGATAAAAACAGATTACAGGCGCCACTTGTGGCAGGGAAAGAAGTTTCCTGGGAATCCTTCGATATCGAAATGGCCCGTAGAATGAATGAAATGAGTGGCCAGGATATCGTTTTGCTAACACAAACTTTTGCCAGTCCGTCTACTTCAAAATTAATTAAAGAATTTACCGCAAAATATGCCAATGTTCGTCATGTGGTATACGATACAGTTTCTTCAAGCGAAGCCTTGGATGCTTTTCAAACTAAATTTGGAACACGTGGTTTAGCCGATTACGATTTTGCGAAAGCTGAAGTTATTGTTTCGGTGGGAGCCGATTTCTTAGGAGACTGGCAAGGGGGAGGTTATGATGCAGGATACGCACAAGGTCGTGTTCCATCTACTTCAACCGGAAAAATGTCACGTCATATTCAGTTTGAAGCAAATATGACCCTATCGGGAGCAAAAGCAGACAAACGTGTGCCGGCAACTCCTTCCGAACAAAAGAAAATACTGGCAGCTTTAACCGGTAATGGAAGCGTTTCAGATCTTTCTGAAGCGATTCAAACCGCAGTAGCCAATGCTAAAAGTCAACTATCTGCTGCAGGAAATAAAGGAGTAGTCATTACGGGAATACCCGATGTGGCTGCTCAAACCATGGCCTTAAACTACAACGAAAGCAGTGTGGTTATCGATACAGCCAAGCCTAGAATGACGCGAATGGGAAACAGCGCCGAGGTGCTCGCCGTTATGAACGGTGTGGTTTCGGGGACTGTGAAAGGATTAATTACAGTAGGAGTAGATCCTATTTATTCGTTCCCAAATAACGCAGCCTTTGTTGAAGCCTATAAAAAATTAGATATGTCGCTTGCGTTCTCCATGAGAAAAGATGCAACGGCTTCTATGGCCCAAATGGTTGCTGCAACACCTCATTATCTGGAATCATGGGGAGATGCACAAATTAAGAAAGGATCTTTCAGTTTGATGCAACCTACTATTCGTCCGTTGTTTAACACCAGACAATTTCAGGATTGTTTGCTGAAATGGACCGGGAACCCAACAAATTATTACGATTATATTAAAGAGACCTGGGCTTCGGTATTAGGTTCCACTTCATGGAATAAAGCCTTACACGATGGTGTATTGGTAAGTGCTGCTGAAGTTATTATGGAAACTCCTGCTGCCGAAGGATCAATCGTTGAAGAAAGCAACACCTCCAACGGTGCGCTTTCAGCAAACATACAAGAAGGCGGATTTGAATTAACCTTATATACCAAAACTGCAATGGGTGATGGTTCTCAAGCCAACAACCCCTGGTTGCAGGAAATGCCCGATCCTCTTACCAGAGCATCCTGGGATAATTATCTAACCATTTCGGCGACCGATGCGAAAGCCAAAGGATTTGAAAATACGCATGTTGCTAACGGAGCCTTAAACGGAAGTTACGCCAATGTAAAAATGGGCGATGTGGTCCTTAAGAATGTACCTGTTATTATTCAGCCGGGACAGGCAAAAGGATCTGTTGGATTGGCTCTTGGATATGGAAAAACAGAAGGTATTCAAAAAGAAATGCAAACAGGTGTAAATGCCTATACCTTGTATAACAATTTTTCTACAGTTCAGAATGTAACGTTAGAAAAAGCAGCAGGCCTACATGAATTTGCATGTGTGCAATTGCATAATACCATGATGGGAAGGGATATTATTCGTGAAACTTCCCTTGAAATATTCAATTCTAAGAATGCCAAAGAATGGAATCCGATGCCAATGGTATCTAAGGATCACAAGGAAATTCCTGTGACCTCACCCGATGCCGATCTTTGGGAATCGTTCGATCGTTCGGTTGGACATCATTTCAACTTGTCTATAGACTTAAACGCATGTACCGGTTGCGGTGCCTGTGTAATTGCATGTAGTGCAGAAAACAACGTACCTGTTGTTGGAAAAACTGAAATTCGCAAGAGTAGAAGTATGCACTGGCTGCGTATTGACAGATATTATTCGAGTGAAGAATCGTTTACCGGAGATCTTGAAAAGAAAGAAGGTATTTCGGGTCTTGGAAGTTCTCTTTCAGAATTTGCCGAGTTAGAAGTGGCTTCAGAAAATCCTCAGGTAGCTTTCCAGCCACTTATGTGTCAGCACTGTAATCACGCACCATGTGAGACAGTATGTCCTGTAGCGGCAACATCTCACGGACGTCAGGGTCAGAATCAAATGGCGTATAACCGATGTGTGGGAACGCGTTACTGTGCCAACAACTGTCCGTATAAAGTACGTCGTTTTAACTGGTTCTTATACGCCGAAAACGATGAGTTCGATTACAATATGAATAACGATTTGGGCCGTATGGTATTGAACCCCGATGTGGTGGTTCGATCTCGTGGAGTAATGGAGAAGTGTTCTATGTGTATTCAGATAACCCAAAAAACTATTTTAGATGCCAAGCGCGACGGAAGAGCGATAAAGGATGGTGAATTCCATACCGCCTGTTCTTCTGCCTGCGATAAAGGAGCTATTAAATTTGGTGATGTAAATGACCATGATAGCGAAATCTTTGCATTGAAAAACGATAAGAGAATGTATCACTTACTGGAAGCTGTAGGTACAAAGCCCAACGTGGTGTACCAGACAATGGTAAGAAATACGAAAGAAGTTTAAACTAACTAAGAAATAGTAAATAAAGATATGGCGTCGCATTACGAAGCACCTATTAGAAAACCCTTAGTTTTAGGAGATAAGTCCTACCACGATGTTACTGTGGATGTGGCTGCGCCTGTTGAAGGTAAAGCCAACAGATCTTGGTGGATTGTGTTCACCATTGCCCTTGTAGCATTTTTATGGGGAATTGGATGTATTATCTATACCATTTCAACAGGAATTGGGGTTTGGGGATTAAATCCAACCGTAAACTGGGCTTGGGATATTACTAACTTTGTTTGGTGGGTAGGTATTGGTCACGCAGGAACCCTGATTTCGGCAGTACTTTTATTATTCCGTCAAAAATGGAGAATGGCTGTAAACCGTTCGGCAGAGGCTATGACCATCTTCTCTGTAATCCAGGCAGGTTTGTTTCCAATTATCCACATGGGTCGGCCATGGTTAGCGTATTGGGTACTACCCATTCCAAACCAATTTGGTTCGCTATGGGTTAACTTTAACTCTCCACTCCTTTGGGATGTATTTGCAATTTCAACGTATTTATCGGTTTCCTTGGTATTCTGGTGGACAGGGTTACTACCCGATTTTGCAATGATTCGTGATCGTGCAATTACACCTTTTACAAAAAGAGTATATAGCATTTTATCTTTCGGATGGAGTGGTCGTGCAAAAGACTGGCAACGATTTGAAGAAGTTTCCTTGGTATTGGCAGGCTTGGCAACACCACTCGTACTTTCGGTGCATACCATCGTATCTTTCGACTTTGCTACCTCGGTAATACCGGGATGGCATACCACCATTTTCCCGCCTTACTTTGTTGCGGGAGCAATTTTTTCGGGCTTTGCCATGGTAAATACCCTCCTTATAATTATGCGTAAGGTGTCCAATCTGGAAGATTATATAACCGTTCAGCATATCGAATTGATGAACATTGTAATTATGATTACAGGTTCTATTGTTGGAGTTGCTTATATCACCGAATTATTTATCGCCTGGTATTCAGGTGTGGAATACGAACAGTATGCCTTCTTAAATCGTGCCACCGGACCTTATTGGTGGGCGTATTGGGCTATGATGACATGTAACGTATTCTCTCCACAGTTTATGTGGTTTAAGAAATTACGTACCAGCATAATGTTCTCATTCTTTATTTCGATTGTGGTAAACATAGGAATGTGGTTTGAGCGTTTCGTAATTATTGTAACTTCATTACACCGTGATTACCTTCCGTCTTCATGGACTATGTTCTCACCGACATTTGTTGATATAGGAATCTTTATAGGAACTATTGGATTTTTCTTTGTATTGTTCTTATTATATGCAAGAACATTCCCGGTAATTGCTCAGGCTGAAGTTAAATCTATTCTGAAAGGCTCCGGAAGTAAGTACAAAAAGATGCGCGAACAACATGGCGACGATGTAAAATTGTACGATGATGTAAGGTCTTCAGTTAAATCGGAAGCAAAAACGCATAGTGGAGATAACTCAGAAAAAATTAAGAGTTTACTTAGCGCTATTGGAGCTTTCGACCCTGCAACGCAAACTCAGGACGATTTAAAACTTATAAGTGGTGTTGGTCCTGTAATGGAGGAAAAATTACACCAATTGGGTATTCATACCTTTGAGCAGGTGAGTAGAATGACCGATAGAGAATACGATTTATTAGACAGCATTATAGACGAGTTCCCCGGAAGAGCAAAACGCGACGATTGGGCAGGACAGGCAGCTAAACTTAAAAACAACTAGTAGTATGGCATCTAAAGTGATTCACGCTATTTATACAGATGACGACATCTTGATGCAGGCCGTTAAGCAAGTGCGCAGCGAGCATTATCATATCGATGAAGTCTATACACCCTTCCCGGTGCATGGGTTGGACAAAGCCATGGGCTTGGCAGATACACGTATTGCTATTACGTCCTTTTTATACGGATTGGTAGGATTAACAGTTGCCACAGTCATGATGAATTATATAATGATTCAGGATTGGCCTCAGGATATTGGAGGAAAACCAAGTTTCAGTTATATTGAAAATATGCCGGCCTTTGTGCCCATTATGTTCGAAATGACCGTATTCTTTGCGGCGCATTTAATGGTAATTACCTTTTATATGCGAAGCAAGCTTTGGCCTTTCAAAAAGGCTGAAAACCCCGATGTAAGAACAACCGATGATCACTTTTTGATGGTTGTAGACACAGGAAATCACGATATTGAAAAACTTTCAAAGTTTTTACACGATACAGGAGCATTGGAAATTAGTTTAATTGAAAATGAAGAAGACCACTAATATGAAAAACAGTATACACATAAGTATTGCCTTAGTTGCATCTGTACTAATGGTTTCTTGTTTTAACAATAATAAGCCTAACTACCAGTACATGCCTAATATGTACGAACCTGTTGGTTATGAAACCTATGGTGAGTATGAAGTGTTCCCGGGCATGCAGGAAGCAATGCTACCGGTTGCAGGTTCTATTCCTCGTGGATGGCAACCCTACGATTACGAAAATACAACAGCTGGATTGGAATTGGCAAGAGCTGAATTGAAAAATTCTTTAGAGGTTACTGAAGCAAATCTTGCAGCCGGAGCACAATTATATACTATTTACTGTGCAGTTTGTCATGGAGATAAAGGAGACGGACAGGGAATCTTGGTGGAACGCGAAAAGTTTCTTGGAATCCCAAGTTATGCCGATGCAGGAAGAAACATTACCGAAGGAAGTATTTACCACGTGCAAATGTACGGGTTAAACACCATGGGATCCTATGCTTCCCAAACCAACGAATTAGAGCGTTGGCAAATAACGCAACACGTTATGAATCTTAAGGCTGCATTAAAGGGTGAACCCGCGTTAACTGTGAAAACCGATTCGATCGCTGTGGTTCCAACAATGGTTACCGATACTATACCTTCTGAAATGTCAACCACTTCAGGAGAACAACATTAATTAAGGAATAAAAGAGAATAGCTAAAGATATGTATACGCTACCAAATAAATTAAAACTGTTTGCAATCATTTTTATGGTGGTTGGGGCCCTTGGTATCCTTACCGGTTTTCTAACCACACCCGGCTCTACTGCCGAAGTAAAAGAAATGATGGCAAGTCATGGCGACGGTCATGGTGAGACTCATTCTGTAGCTGCAGTTGACACTGATGAAAGTCACGCTGTAAATGCAGAGCATAATGGAGGTCACGACGAAAATGCCGCAGATAGTGAAGAAGAGCATTTAAAGCATACCTTGCACCAAATGCAAAACAGACCCTGGTCTGCCTTATATATTGCTGCCTTTTTCTTCTTTATGATTGCCTTAGGAACACTCGCATTTTATGCGATTCAGTGGGCTTCGCAGGCAGGCTGGTCTCCGGTACTGTATAGAGTTATGGAAGCTATTACTGCCTATTTGGTTCCCGGCGGAATTATCATGTTTGTTTTACTGGCACTTTCCGGATTTCATATAAATCATCTGTTCGTATGGGCCGACCCCGATGTAGTAGCACATGATAAATTATTACAAGGAAAAGCAGGTTGGTTAAACGGAACAGCTGTACTTATTAGAGCGGCTATCTTTTTAGGAGGATGGATGTTATATCGTCATTTCGCAGTAAAATTTTCGAGAAAGAGTGATGAAACAACCGACAACAAATGGTTTAAGAAAAGCTTTAAAATTTCTGCAGGGTTCTTAGTATTCTTTATATATACCGAATCGATCATGTCCTGGGATTGGCTTATGAGTTTCGATCCGCATTGGTTTAGTACCTTGTTTGGATGGTATGTATTTGCTGGGATGATGGTTTGCGCATTTACAGTGATTGCCATGATAACCATATATTTAAAATCGAAAGGATATCTTGAATTTGTAAATAACAGCCATATTCATGATATGGGGAAATGGATGTTTGCCTTTAGTATTTTCTGGACCTACCTATGGTTCTCACAATTCATGCTAATCTGGTATGCAAACATTCCTGAAGAGGTAACCTATTTTGTAACCCGAATAGAAGATTTTAAATTGCCATTCTTCGGGATGTTGGCGATGAACTTTGTGTTTCCCGTGTTGTTATTAATGAACAGCGATTACAAACGTGTTAATTGGTTTGTAATATTAACAGGAATTGTAATACTCGCCGGACATTATATTGATGTCTATTTAATGGTTACACCTGGAACCGTTGGTACATCTTGGTATATTGGAATACCCGAAATTGGATCTTTGCTGTTTTTCTTTGGATTGTTTGTGTTTGTTGTCTTTTCGGCACTTACAAAAGCACCATTATTGGTTAAAAACAATCCATTTGTTAAGGAAAGTAAGAATTATCATTATTAATTAATTAGTTAGAGACAGATAACGATGACCGCATTTTTAGTTGTATTAGTAATCATTCTTTTTGGAGTTGCAATCTGGCAAATGGGTAAGATATTTGAAATGTCTAAATCCAAGCAAACAGATACTTCCGAAATAGCTTCCGAAAAGGACAATAACATTAATGGATGGTTAATGTTAGGCTTCGTACTTTTTATGTATGTAATCCTTGCCGTATGTTTTTGGAAATGGTTCGACGTATTATTGCCTGAAGCAGCCTCAGAACACGGATTGGAAATCGATCAGTTAATGCTTATTTCCATGATTCTGATCTTTTTTGTTGGAATTGTAACACAATGGTTATTGCATTATTTCGCTTTTCAATATCGCGGAGACAGACCGAGAAAGGCACTATTTTTTGCCGATAACGACAAGCTTGAGTTTATCTGGACCATTATCCCGGTAATTGTTTTAGCGGGTCTTATTATTTACGGATTGTTTACCTGGACAGATATTATGAATGTCGATACCGAAGATGATCCTATGGTGGTCGAATTATACGCTTATCAATTCGATTGGAGAGCAAGATATAGTGGAAAAGATAACACGCTGGGTGAGGCCAATGTTCGATTAATTGAAGGCGTTAATCAATTGGGTGTGGATGCTTCCGATCCTAATGCTCAGGACGATGTGGTTGTAAATGAATTGCACTTACCGGCAGGCAGAAAAATAATATTTAAGATCAGATCGCAGGATGTATTACATTCAGCTTATATGCCACACTTCCGTGCACAAATGAACTGTGTTCCCGGAATGATTACTCAATTTGCTTTTACACCTACAATTACTACCGAAGAGATGCGGCAGAATGATGTTATTGTTGCCAAAGTGCGAAAGATTAATGAAATAAGAAGAAAGAAAAGTATTGATTTGGCCGCTAAAGGAGAAGAGGCATTAGAACCATACGAATTTGATTATATGCTGCTGTGTAATAAGATTTGTGGAACCAACCACTACAATATGCAGATGAAAATTGTAGTTGAAACAGAAGAAGAGTACAATGCCTGGATGGCACAACAGGCTACTTTGGCCGAAGCTCTTAAACAATAATAAAATAGCTTAAAAAGATATGTCAGCACACGCACACGACCACGCAGAAGATCACCACGACGATCACGGGCATCATCATAAAGAGACGTTTGTTACTAAATACATCTTTAGCCAGGATCATAAAATGATTTCTAAACAATACCTTGTAACAGGATTGTTTATGGGAATTATTGGTATTGCCATGTCGCTATTATTTAGAATGCAATTGGCATGGCCCGAGCACGAATTTACCATTTACGAAGTTTTGTTGGGTAAATGGGGAGAAGGCGGAGTTATGGATCCTAGTGTTTATTTGGCATTAGTGACCATTCACGGAACCATCATGGTATTCTTCGTTCTTACCGCCGGTTTGAGTGGTACGTTTAGTAACCTGCTTATTCCTTTGCAAATTGGAGCCCGTGATATGGCGTCCGGTTTCTTAAATATGATTTCTTACTGGTTGTTCTTTTTATCCAGTGTGTTTATGGTACTATCTCTTTTTGTTGAGGCAGGACCTGCGTCAGCTGGATGGACAATCTATCCGCCGTTAAGCGCATTGCCACAAGCTATTCCCGGTTCAGGAACTGGGATGACGTTATGGTTGGTTTCTATGGCTATCTTTATTGCTTCCTCTTTATTAGGAGCTTTAAATTATATTGTAACCGTATTGAACTTGCGTACCAAGGGTATGTCTATGACTCGCCTTCCTTTAACTATTTGGGCGTTCTTTGTTACAGCAATTATTGGTGTTGTTTCCTTCCCTGTTTTACTTTCAGCAGCCTTAATGTTGATTATGGACAGAAGTTTTGGGACTTCCTTCTTCCTCTCCGATATATATATCGCTGGAGAGGTGTTACACAATCAAGGGGGTTCTCCGGTATTGTTTGAACATTTATTCTGGTTCCTTGGACATCCCGAAGTATATATTGTAATTCTTCCGGCGATGGGTCTTGTTTCCGAGATTATGGCCACCAACTCCCGAAAACCTATTTTTGGTTATAGGGCGATGGTTGCATCCATACTCGCGATTGCATTCCTATCTACAATTGTATGGGGTCACCATATGTTTGTAACAGGGATGAATCCTTTCTTAGGATCAGTCTTTACCTTTACAACCTTGTTAATTGCAATCCCTTCAGCTGTAAAAGCATTTAACTGGATTACAACCTTGTGGAAGGGAAATCTCCAAATGAACACAGCCATGCTGTTTTCTATTGGGTTTGTTTCTACGTTTATTTCAGGAGGATTAACAGGAATTATTCTGGGGGATAGTGCCTTGGATATTAACGTACACGACACCTACTTTGTGGTAGCTCACTTCCACTTGGTAATGGGTATTTCAGCCTTATATGGGCTGTTTGCCGGAGTGTATCATTGGTTCCCTAAAATGTTTGAAAGCAGGATGATGAATAAAAACCTGGGATACGTGCATTTTTGGGTAACAGCGGTAGGTGCCTACGGAATTTTCTTCCCAATGCACTTCATTGGTATGGCAGGTTTACCCAGACGTTATTACACCAACACCAACTTCCCATACTTCGATGATTTAGCTGATGTGAATGTGGTAATTACCATTTTTGCTATTATTACTGCGGCAGCGCAGCTGGTATTCTTATACAACTTTATCCACTCTATGTTTTACGGAAAAAAAGGACCTAAGAACCCTTGGAATTCCACTACCTTAGAATGGACTGCCGAAATAAAGCACATTCACGGAAACTGGGATGGTCCAATTCCACACGTTCACAGATGGTCTTACGATTATAGTAAGATGAACAAAGACGAAACCGATTATGTAATTCCGGGTCAGGATTTTGTACCACAACACATTCCCTTGCAGGAACACGAAGAAGAAATGCAGCATTAAAACATGTAATTCTTTAAAAATAAAACAAAAACCCTTTCATTTCTGAAAGGGTTTTTGTTTTATTTTAGCAGTCTTTGTTTTAGTATGGGAGCTACAATAAAAAAAATAGTCAAGCATTTCACTACGGCAGTAACCGGAAAACAACAAGACTTTACTTCAGGGAGTATTCGGAAAGCAATATTTATGCTTTCAATTCCTATGATTCTCGAAATGATGATGGAATCCATCTTCTTCCTCGTAGATGCTTATTTTGTTTCAAGTTTGGGTCCGGATGCAATCGCGACAGTTGGTCTAACCGAATCTGTACTTACACTGGTGTATGCCATAGCTATTGGATTGAGTATGGGTGTAACGGCAATTGTTGCCAGGCGAACCGGTGAGGGAAACATTGATGCAGCTTCTCAGGCTACTGTCCAATCCATTTTTTTAGGAATTGCCGTCGCCGCAATTGTCGGCGCTATAGGTATTGTCTACCCAAAAGAAATTTTAAGCCTCATGGGTGGTAGTACGGAGTTGGTGGAAAGCGGTTACAGATATACGCAAATTTTACTTGGCGGAAACGTAACCATCATGCTACTTTTCTTGATTAATGCTGCATTTAGAGGTGCCGGTGATGCTTCGGTAGCTATGAAGGTATTAATTGTCTCCAATTTGCTCAACATTGTATTAGATCCCCTTTTTATTTTTGGGTGGGGTCCGGTTCCTGCGTTTGGTGTAGCAGGGGCCGCCATTGCAACAACTATTGGAAGAGGAATTGGCGTGATAATCCAATTGTTAATCTTAATCCTTGGCTGGAGCCGAATTAAAATAGGAATAAAATACTTTGTCTTTAAAGCGAAAATCATGCTCAATTTGATCAAGGTCTCTTTGGGCGGAATAGGTCAGTTTATCATAGGAACTTCCAGCTGGGTTTTTTTAATGCGAATTATGGCCGAATTCGGAAGCGAGGCATTGGCCGGATATACCATTGCCATTCGTGTTCTTATGTTTACCATGATGCCGGCATGGGGAATGAGCAATGCTGCCGCGACTCTGGTGGGTCAGAATTTAGGAGCTAAGCAACCCGAAAGAGCCGAAACTTCGGTATGGAAAACAGGAAAATACATCGCTGTATTTATGATAATTGTTTCGGTGTTCTATTTGATTTTTGCCGAAGTAATTATAAAAATATTCAGTGATGATAGCTCGGTCATCGAATTTGGCGCTTTGAGCCTTCGAGTCATTGCAGCCGGTTATGTATTTTATGCATACGGCATGGTAGTAATTCAATCTTTTAACGGTGCGGGCGATACCAAAACGCCCACAATCATTAATTTTTTCTGTTTTTGGCTGTTTCAATTACCCTTTGCGTACCTCACGGCAATTATGCTGGATTGGGGAGCATTGGGGGTGTTACTCGCCATCACTACTGCCGAAATACTTATCGCCATTATTGGGATTATCTGGTTCAAAAAGGGGAAGTGGAAATTGGTAGAGGTATGATTAATTATCTTTTCGTATTTTCATAATACGTAATTGTACGTATTGCATAGCCATCAGTCAATTATTAATTTTAATCATATTGATTAAAATGTCGGTACCTCAGGGGAGAATATCGGCATCAAGGCCGCAATTTAATTTGCGGCTTTGTTTTTTAAATTGAGCTTTACATTTCTAACAAATGGTAGCTCATTCATTTGTATATTTGTGATATGAACGAACACCTGAATCCTGCCGGAGAAGATTTAAGCCCTCAGGAGCTTGAAATTGAGAAGAAATTACGCCCCTTAAGCTTTGAAGATTTTACGGGACAGGATCAGGCACTGGAGAATCTCCAAATTTTTGTTCAGGCGGCAAATCTTCGCGATGAAGCCTTAGATCATACCTTATTTCACGGCCCGCCGGGATTGGGAAAAACAACCTTGGCGCATATCCTTGCAAACGAATTACAGGTAGGAATAAAAGTGACTTCCGGACCCGTTCTGGATAAACCGGGCGATTTAGCCGGCTTACTTACCAATCTCGAAGAAAGGGATGTACTCTTTATTGATGAAATCCACCGTTTGAGCCCTATAGTGGAAGAATACCTCTATTCGGCTATGGAAGACTATAAAATTGATATTATGATCGAGTCGGGCCCCAATGCACGCTCGGTTCAAATTAATTTAGCACCTTTTACACTAGTTGGAGCTACTACCCGTTCGGGATTGCTAACGGCACCTATGCGGGCACGTTTCGGGATTTCTTCCCGATTACAGTACTATACCACCGAATTATTAACCACCATTGTACAGCGCAGCGCAGGAATTCTAAAAGTTCCCATTACCATGGAAGCGGCCATCGAAATTGCAGGACGAAGCCGTGGAACCCCGCGTATTGCTAATGCCCTTTTACGCAGAGTGCGTGATTTTGCACAAATTAAAGGAACCGGAAATATTGACATCAAAATAGCCAAGTATAGCTTAGAAGCCTTGCACGTGGATGCACATGGCCTGGACGAAATGGACAATCGCATCTTAAAAACCATTATCGATAAATTTAAAGGGGGCCCAGTAGGCATTTCCACTTTGGCAACCGCTGTTTCTGAAAGTAGTGAAACCATTGAAGAGGTATACGAACCTTTTCTAATTCAGCAAGGATTTATTATGCGAACCCCTCGTGGACGCGAAGTAACCGAAGCTGCCTACAAACATTTGGGGCGTGTAAAAGGTGGAATACAAGGCGGTTTGTTTTAAAAAAAGAGTCCCCGAGCGCCGTCGAGGGTTTTTTTTGGCAACTTACTAATTCGATATCGCCTGCGCGCGACCAGACATAAAAATGTCAAATTCAAAAAAATACGACTACCCTACCCAAACTTCGGTGGACTAGTGAGACCCCCTGTCGATATGAATGTTAGTTTTACCGAAAGATAGCAAGTGAACTCGAAAACAAAACATACCGCTCTCATCAAAGCTGAAGCCAAACGCCTCGGTTTTCTTTCATGTGGTATTAGCAAGGCCGAATTTTTGGAAGAAGAAGCCCCTAGACTTGAAAAGTGGTTGCGCAATGGGATGCAGGGGGAAATGAGTTATATGGAAAATCATTTCGACAAAAGACTCGATCCTACCAAACTCGTCCCGGATTCTAAAAGTGTGATTTCATTATTGCTTAATTATTTTCCTTCGGAAACTCAAGATGAGGCATCCTATAAAATTTCGAAATACGCCTACGGAACCGATTATCACTTTGTGATTAAGGACAAACTGAAACAATTATTAGCCTTTATTTCTGAAGAAATTGGTGATGTTCATGGACGTGCCTTTGTAGATTCAGCCCCGGTTTTGGACAAGGCATGGGCAGCGAAGAGTGGTCTGGGATGGATGGGAAAACACAGTAATTTGTTGACCAAGCAGGTGGGTTCTTTTTATTTTATTGCCGAATTAATTGTGGATCTCGATTTGGAGTACGACAGGCCGGTGACAGATCACTGCGGGGCATGTACAGCCTGTATCGATGCCTGTCCCACCGAAGCCATTATTGCGCCCTATGTTGTGGATGGCAGCAAATGCATCAGTTATTTTACCATCGAACTTAAAAATGAAATTCCTTCAAATGTTCGCGGACAATTTGACGACTGGGTGTTCGGCTGCGATGTATGTCAGGATGTTTGTCCCTGGAATCGCTTCAGTAAAAGTCATAACGAGCCCCTCTTTAACCCGAATCCCGAGTTGCTTTCCATGACCAAAAAGGATTGGGAAGAAATCACTGACGAAGTGTTTCAGAAATTATTCAAAAACAGTGCAGTACAACGCACCAAATTTTCAGGATTGCAGCGAAACATAAACTTCCTGAAAGATTAACTGCTAATATTTCCTACTTTCAGCTATCCTTTTACCTTTGTAAATACCATTCAGTAAAATTATGAGCAAACAAAGTAAACGCCGCGAAGCCCTACTATATCACGCCAAACCAAAGCCGGGAAAAATTCAGGTGGTGCCTACCAAGAAATACGCTACCCAGCGAGATCTTTCACTGGCATATTCACCCGGCGTAGCAGAACCTTGTCTAGAAATAGAAAAAGACGTGAAGAATGTCTACAAATACACGGCAAAAGGAAATCTGGTTGCCGTTATTTCAAACGGAACTGCCGTATTGGGGCTGGGAAATATAGGCCCCGAAGCCTCCAAACCTGTGATGGAAGGGAAGGGATTACTATTTAAAATATTTGCCGATATAGATGTTTTCGATATTGAAGTGGGTACCGAAGATATCGATGAATTTGTTGCGACTGTTAAAAACATAGCGCCCACCTTTGGCGGGATAAACTTAGAAGATATAAAGGCTCCTGAAGCCTTCGAAATAGAACGTCGCTTAAAAGAAGAATTGGATATTCCTGTAATGCACGACGATCAGCATGGTACGGCTATCATTTCGGCGGCAGCCCTATTAAACGCACTGGAAATTACCAAAAAGAAGATAAAAGATGTCTCTATTGTGATTAGTGGTGCGGGTGCAGCTGCGGTTTCCTGCACCCGATTGTATAAAGCATTTGGTGCTAAGGCAGAAAATATTGTGATGCTGGACAGCACGGGGGTGATTCGGAAAGACCGTGAAAATCTTTCCGTAGAAAAAACCGAATTCGCGACCTCCCGAAAAATTGACACCCTGGAACAGGCGATGAAAAAGGCCGACGTTTTTGTAGGGCTTTCCATTGCCAATATAGTAACGCCACAAATGCTGAAAAGTATGGCAAAGAACCCAATTGTCTTTGCGATGGCAAATCCCGATCCCGAAATTGAATACGATGTAGCCGTGAAAACCCGTGAGGATATTATAATGGCCACCGGGCGAAGCGATCATCCTAATCAGGTGAACAATGTGCTGGGTTTCCCGTTTATATTCAGAGGGGCGTTAGATGTTCGTGCTACCAAAATTAACGAAGCCATGAAAATGGCCGCGGTAAAAGCATTGGCCGATTTGGCAAAACAACCTGTACCCGAACAGGTGAATATCGCTTATGGCGAAACAAAATTGAATTTTGGCAAGGAATATATTATTCCCAAACCATTCGATCCAAGATTGATTGCCACGGTTCCACCGGCAGTAGCGAAAGCTGCCATGGAGAGTGGTGTGGCTACCGAACCCATAACCGATTGGGAAAAATACAAGGATGAACTATACGAACGTATGGGTAGTGACAATAAGATTGTCCGCCTGTTGGTAAGTCGCGCAAAGACAAATCCGAAGCGAATAGTTTTTGCCGAAGCAGATCATTTGGATGTTTTAAAAGCGGCTCAGATTGTACATGAGGAAGGAATTGGATTTCCTATTTTGTTAGGCAGAAAAGAGGTCATTCTCGATTTGATGCAACAAATAGATTTTGAAGCGGATGTTACTATTATAGATACTAAGGGAGACGAGCAAACAGAAACCTTAAACGGTTACGCAGAACGTTTTTGGCAACGCCGAAGACGTAGTGGAATTACCTTATACGCAGCGCAAAAGCTGATGAGGGAGCGTAATTATTTTGCGGCAATGATGGTAAATGAAGGAGATGCCGATGCGATGATTTCGGGATATTCCCGTTCGTATCCTTCGGTAGTGCGACCTGTTCTGGAAACTATCGGTAGGTTTGAAGGGGTAACCAAGGTGGCTACAACCAATTTAATGTTGACAAAGCGTGGTCCGTTATTCCTTTCAGATACTTCAATAAATATCGACCCTACCGCAAAGGAACTTGCAAAAATTGCCCAAATGACCAACTACACCATGAAGATGTTTGGTTTGGACCCTGTGATTGCGATGATATCCTATGCCAATTTTGGATCTTCCAAGGATCCACATGCTACCAAAGTGCGGGAAGCAGTCGAATTGTTGCACAAATCGAATCCCGATATGATTATAGACGGAGAATTACAAACCGATTTTGCATTGAATCCGGAAATGCTAAAGCAAAAGTTTCCTTTTTCGAAACTGGCGGGCAAAAAGGTAAACGCATTGATATTCCCTAATTTAGATTCGGCAAACAGTAATTATAAACTACTGAAAGAGCTCAATAATGTGGAGTCTATAGGTCCTATTATGCTGGGTATGAGAAAGCCTGTGCATATTCTTCAGTTGGGAGCGAGCGTAGAAGAAATTGTAAATATGGCTGCGGTTTCGGTTGTCGATGCACAACAAAAAGAAAAACGGGAAAGAGAACTGGCAAAGACAAAGAAGTAGTAGTGATTTTCATATTTTCAAGCGTGGCGACTACAAATAATTATACTATATTTGAGCCATTAACTTTTTATTAACGAATGATTACCCACATTGAGGGCAGACTTGTAGAGAAAAATCCGACGGATGTTGTTATAGACTGTAATGGGGTAGGGTATTTAATACATATTTCGTTACATACATTTTCCAAACTCCCCGCAGGTGAAAATGTAAAACTATACACACATTTGCAGATTCGTGAAGATGCTCATACATTGTACGGGTTTTCAGGAGTTACGGAACGTGAGATATTTAGATTGTTACTATCCGTTTCGGGGGTTGGGGCAAATACCGCGAGAACCATGTTATCGTCATTGTCCCCTCAGCAGGTAACCGAAGCAATTGCTTCAGAAGATGTAGTAACAATTCAGTCTGTAAAAGGGATAGGTTTGAAAACAGCGCAGCGCGTTATTTTAGACTTAAAAGATAAAATTTTAAAAGTATACGGTTTGGAAGATGTTTCTGCCGTTTCGAGCAATACGAATAAAAATGAAGCGTTATCTGCTTTGGAGACATTAGGCTTTGCTCGAAAACAAGCTGAAAAGGTATGCGACAAGATTGTTCAGCAAAACCCTGATGCTACGGTGGAAATGATTATAAAACAAGCTTTAAAAAATTTGTAAAAATTGGGCGCAAAAAATTACGATTACATCAATAGCTTTAGTAAGCTTCTCTTAGTTATAGGTTTCATTTTTGGTAGTTACAGTTCTGTAGTTGCACAGGACTCTACCGCTACAGGTTCTTCCATGGGAAGATTGGATTTGCCAAACCCTCCAAGTATACAGGACGTCTATACCTACGATCCTATTACCGATAGATATATTTACACCCAGGCGATAGGTGGTTTCACTATTAGCTATCCCATTATACTTACTCCCGATGAATACCGGGAATTGGTTATGAAGGAGCAGATGAAGGCCTATTTTAAAGAAAAAATTGATGCAGCCGATGGTAGAAAGGAAGGGTCTGAAGAAGCACAGAAAAACTTACTCCCAACCTTTTATGTAAACTCAAACTTTTTCGAATCGGTTTTCGGCGGAAATACCATCGAAGTTATTCCACAGGGTAGTGTGGAAATGGACCTGGGTCTTTTATACACAAAACAGGATAACCCGGCCTTTTCGCCTCGTAACCGAAGCAATCTTTCTTTCGATTTCGATCAACGAATCAGTTTAAGTTTATTAGGTAAAGTTGGAGAACGACTTCAGGTAACAGCCAACTACGACACACAATCTACCTTCGATTTCCAAAACCAGATAAAATTAGAATACACTCCTACCGAGGACGATATCATTCAGAAAATTGAGGTTGGAAACGTAAGTATGCCACTCAACAGTTCCTTAATTCAAGGAGCGCAAAGCTTATTTGGAGTAAAGACACAGCTTCAGTTTGGTAAGACAACCATTACAGGCGTTTTTTCGGAACAAAAATCGGAAACCAGATCGGTTACCGCTGAAGGAGGAGCCACAATTACCGACTTCGAATTATACGCTTCCGAATACGACGAGAATCGTCACTTCTTCCTGGCACATTATTTTAGAGATCGTTACGACGAAGCTTTAAAACAATATCCTTTTATTAATTCGAACGTTCAAATTACCAGAGCAGAAGTTTGGATTACCAATCGTTCCAATAGAACCGAAAATGTGAGAAACATTGTTGCGATTCAGGACATTGGAGAGTCCAAGGCAGAAAATATTGGTCTGAATGTTATTCCGGGAGGTTTTATAAACCAACCGGGTAATTCGTATCCCGATAACAGAAATAACGACTTTAATCCCTTCGGAATTGATGGGAGTCAACAGTCGCTTTTAAATAGTGCCATTCGGGATATTGCAACGGTAAACCAAGGATTTTCGGGTGTTGGTGTAAATGAAGGATTGGATTACGTTACGTTGGAAAATGCCAGACAACTAACGCAAACCGAGTATCAATTAAACTCTCAATTGGGGTATATATCCTTGAATCAGCGTTTGAATAATGATGAGGTTTTGGCGATAGCATTTCAGTTTACCGTAAACGGAAAGGTTTACCAGGTAGGAGAATTTGCCAATGACGGAGTAGAAGCTTCAGGCGGTGAAATTCCAAATCCTGATCCAAGTGAACCACCATTGCAAGGAATTGCTCAGAACTTGGTGGTTAAATTATTGAAGAGTAATATTACCAGTGTTAACGAACCTATTTGGGACTTGATGATGAAAAACATCTATCCTTTAGGAGCATATCAACTGGAGCAGGAAGATTTCAGATTAAATATTTTATATACAAGTCCGTCGCCATTAAATTACATTTCTCCGGTAGACGGAACACCTTTCCCCGATCCGGATCCTAGCAATCCCAACGATGTGGATATTGCGGAGGCAACCTTATTACGGGTGTTTAATTTGGATCGATTGAATTTTAATAACGATCCACAGCAAGGAGGCGATGGCTTTTTCGATTTCCTTCCGGGAGTTACCGTCGATACGCAAAACGGGCGTATTATTTTTACAAGTGTCGAACCTTTTGGAGAATATTTATTTAAGGAATTGGACAATACTCCCAATGGAGGCCCCGAAGATTATAACAATCCGGCAACCTATAATGCCAATCAAAATAAATACGTTTTCAGATCGCTGTATTCTACAACTAAAACGGAGGCAGAACAGGAGGATAGCGATAAGAACTTTTTTCAGTTAAAGGGTAGTTACAAATCGACCGGTGCCGATGGAATTCCTATTGGAGCGTTTAATATTCCACAGGGTTCCGTTACTGTTACTGCAAATGGTAGAACCTTGGTAGAAGGTGTGGATTATACCGTAAATTATCAGTTAGGAAGGGTTCAAATCTTAGATCCCGCGTTGCTTAATTCGAATACGCCAATTAGTATCACAACCGAAAATAACGCATTGTTTGGACAGCAAACCAAGCGTTTTACAGGGTTGAATGTAGAGCATAAGTTTAGTAATAAATTTCAGATTGGTGCCACTTATTTAAATCTGAATGAGCGACCGTTGACGCAGAAATCTTCCTATAATGTTGAGCCAATCAACAATACCATATTAGGTTTTAATGCCAACTATTCTACCGAAGTACCTTTCCTAACCAGATTGGTAAATCATCTTCCCAACATCGATACCGATGTAGAATCGAACCTCTCCATACGAGGTGAGTTTGCTTACCTGATGCCGGGAGCACCAAAAGTTTCCGATTTTAACGGAAAGGCTACCGTATATGTAGACGATTTTGAGGCATCCCAAACAGCATTAGATGTTGGAAGTCCGTTATCATGGTTTCTTTCGAGCACACCCGATAGATTTGATAACGATGCCGATAATTCGAATCTCGCCTACAACTACAATCGTGCAAAATTAAATTGGTATACCATAGATCCTATTTTTTATAGCAGTCAGCGTCCGGCCGGGATTAGCGATGATGATATTTCGAATCCGTTTACGCGTAGAGTTTTCAGAGATGAAATTTTTCCGGAGCAAGATATTATTCAAGGCCAAACACAAGCCTTATTTACACTCGATTTAGCCTATTATCCGGGTGAAAGAGGGCCTTATAACTTTAACCCCTTGGCCAACGGAGGCAATACCTTGCCGAATCCCGAAACGAGGTTTGGAGGTATTATGCGGCAGCTTACCACCACCGATTTTGAGCGTTCCAACGTAGAATACATTCAGTTCTGGGTAATGGATCCTTATTACCATGACCCATCACTTAACGATAGTGGAGAGTTATACTTTAACCTGGGAAATATTTCCGAAGACATTTTAAAAGACGGAAGAAAGCAATATGAAAATGGTCTTCCAAAAGATGGAGGAACCTTAAATACTACTCCAACAGTTTACGGAAAAGTACCTACCAATCAATCATTGGTGTATACTTTCGATACACAGGGCCAGGAACGTATTAATCAGGATATTGGGTACGATGGAATTAACGATGCTACCGAAGCGGCACAGTTTCCTGCATTTGGAGGTTTGGCCGATCCAGCAGGAGATAATTACCAGTATTTCTTACAGGCTGAAGGCGGAATTGTAGATCGCTATAGAAATTATAACGGAACTGAAGGTAACTCACCGGAGGTTGTTGGTAATGACAATCGTGGTTCTACGGCACAGCCTGATGTGGAAGATATTAACCGTGATAATACTATGAACACGGTGAACAGTTATTACGAATATAGAATTCCTATCTCCAGAGATATGAATAGTATGAATAACGAGTTTATTACCGATGAAAAAATTCTAAATGGTATCACACTTCCTAATAATTCTACGGTAGACGTTCGCTGGGTGCAGTTTAAGGTGCCAATTGATCAGGCCGATGCAGCAATTGGAGGTATTTCCGATTTCCGATCCATTCGTTTTATGAGAATGTATATGACCGGATTTAGCGAACCGACCGTTTTACGTTTTGGGACATTGGAATTAATTCGCGGTGATTACAGAAGATTTGCCAAATCGTTGCAGGTGCCTACCGATGACCCCGATGATGACGATACCCTTTTTGAAGTAGAAACCGTTAGCATTGAAGAAAATAGTGGTTCGTACGTATTGCCACCAGGAGTTATTAGAGAGGAACTCAACAATAACAACAATATTATTCGTCAGAATGAGCAATCTCTGGTATTGCGTGTTTGCGGACTTGAAAGTGGGGACGGGCGTGCAGTTTATAAGAATTTTAACGTAGACATGCGTCAGTACGAAAACCTTGAAATGTTTATTCACGCCGAAGGCTTAGACAATGAAACCATTCCTTCAGATGGAGAACTAGTGGCCTTTATCCGACTGGGAACCGATTTAGATCAGAACTTTTACGAGGTGGAAATTCCTTTAAATATTTCTGCGGAATCTCTTATCCCCGAAGTGGTATGGCCCATTGAAAACAGGTTAAACCTGCCATTGAACTTACTTCAGAAAGCAAAAACAGCAACTTTAGGAGATATAAATGTAGATCCTACTCAAATTACATTCTATAACCAAATAGATTTGGATCCCGACTCTGCAGCCGGGCCGGAAAACGATTTGCGTATTGGTGTGAAAGGAAATCCAAGTTTCGGAAACGTTCGAACCATTATGTTGGGTCTAAAAAATCCAACTACAAATGAGTTATGTGGTGAAGTTTGGTTTAATGAATTGCGCCTTTCAGATTTAAAAAATCAGGGAGGATGGGCTGCAGTGGTTAATATGGACGCAAACGTGGCCGATTTTGCTACAGTAAGCGGAACAGCAGGAAGAAGCACTGTTGGTTTTGGTTCCATAGAACAAGGCCCCAACCAACGGAGTCGTGAAGATGTACAACAATACGATGTAGTAACCAATGTAAATTTAGGTCAATTGCTTCCGCGTAAATGGGGGATCCAATTGCCTTTTAATTACGGGCGTGCAGAAGAATTGATTACGCCTCAGTACGATCCCGAGTTTGATGATATCGAGTTGAATGATCGTATTGATGATACGGAAGATCCTACAAGAAAGGATGAAATTAAACAACAATCTGTAGATTATACCAAACGTCAGAGTATTAATTTTATTGGTGTTCGGAAGGATAGAACCGGCACTAAAAAACCAATGCCTTACGATGTCGAAAACTTTACCTTTTCGTATTCATACAATCAGGTAAATCATCACGATTTTGAAATTGCCGAAGCCTTGGATCAAAATGTACGGGTTGGTGGAACGTATAACTATACTTTTGCACCGGCAAATTTTGAACCTTTCAAAAAGAACGATTCCATCTTTAATGGAAAGTACTGGCAATTTTTAAAAGATTTGAATTTTAATCTGTTGCCCTCTAACATTACTTCAAGTTCGAACATTATAAGACAGTACAACGAACAGAAATTTAGAGAGTTGGATTTAATTCCGGGGAATATTGGGCTGCCAACCTTATACCAACGTAATTTCCTTTTCGATTGGCAATATTCCATTAATCATAATCTTACTAAATCGTTGCGTTTCAATTTCAATTCGTCCAACAATCGAATTGTAACTAATTACATCGATGAGCAGGGATTTGCCGATAACTCAATTGGCGTTTGGGACGGATTTTTTGATGTAGGAGAGCCCAATCAGCACTTCCAATCACTGCAGATAAATTACGATTTACCATTTAGCAAGTTTCCGTTCTTGAAATTTATTAGAGCTACCTATTCATATACAGGAGATTTCCAATGGCAGGATGGAAGTGACTTGTTTAATAGTATTCCTATTACTTTAAACGATGGAACTACTCAGACCTACGATTTAGGAAATTCAGTTCAAAATGCAAGTACTCATAGAATTAATTCAAGTTTAGATATGAATAATTTCTATAAGTATGTAGGGTTGACAAAAATAAAGGCCGGTAATCAAAGTGGTGCGGGCGACAATAATGGTGGTGTCGAATTAAAAGGCGGACCCGGGAGTAGAGGCGGAAAAGACGGTGGTAAAGGTGGAGAAGAAGAAAAGAGCAAAGAGGAGCAAAACACTACCGGCCTTGGCGAGACTTCAGGAAGCAATGCTGGCGCCGGTGCTGCAAATTCAGGGTCGTTGAGTGGAGGAGATAAGGCAGTAAATACCCTAATTGGGTTGCTAACTTCAATTAAGAAAATACAGTTAAATTATCTGGAGAATAACGGTATTTTCTTGCCCGGTTATACTCCGTCTGTTGGGTTTGTAGGAACCTTAAAACCCAGTACAGGATTTACCTTCGGAAGTCAGGCAGAAATTAGAGATTTAGCAGCTCGTAAAGGGTGGCTAACACTCTACCCCGAATTTAACGATCAGTACACAGAGGTTGAAAGCAAGCAATTGGATGCTCAGGTAAATATTGAATTGATTCCCGACTTGAAAATTGATCTTAACGGAAGCAGAATTTATTCCGAAAATTATGCGGAAAACTATATAGTTGAAGACGGATTGTATCGTTCCTTGACCCCGACTACCTTTGGAAACTTTAATATTTCAACAGTTCTTATTAAGACAGCTTTTAGCACCAGCGATGAAAATAGTTCGGCAGCGTTTAGCGATTTTAGAACAAACCGACTGGTAATTGCAGATAGATTGGCTACAGAGTTTTATGGCACTTCCACCTTCCCTAGAGACGAAGATGGCTATCCCGTAGGTTTCGGGAAATCGAGTCAGGATGTGTTACTTCCGGCATTTCTTTCAGCCTATAAAGGTAGTGATGCTTCTAACGAGAAAACAGGAATATTCAGAGATGTACCGCTTCCCAACTGGGATGTGAAATACACCGGATTGATGAAATTGGAATGGTTTAAAAAACGATTTAAACGATTTTCTGTACAACATGGTTATAGAGCCGGATATACAGTAAATCAGTTTCAAACCAATTTGGATTACGATCCTCTTGTACCCGAAGCCACCGATCAATCGGGTAATTTCAAAAGCAGAATATTCCTGACCAATGTGAATCTAACTGAACAATTTTCACCTTTGATTCGTGTGGATTTTGAAATGAAGAATTCAATAAAGATATTGGCTGAATTGCGAAAAGACAGAGCCTTATCTTTAAGTTTCGCTAATAATTTACTTACCGAAATTAAAGGAAACGAGGTAGTTGTTGGTTTGGGGTATCGTATTGCTGACCTGAGAATAGGAACCAATTTTGGTGGAAAGAAGCAAATCCTTAAAAGTGACCTAAACTTTAAATTGGACGTTTCCAGAAGAGATAACAAAACTATTATTCGCTATCTGGATATCGAAAATAATCAGACAACAGCTGGGCAAACTATTTATGGGCTTCAGTTTTCGGCAGATTATGCCTTAAGTAAGAACCTAACGGCATTATTTTACTACGATCACACATTTTCAGAATATGCAATTTCTACTGCATTTCCGCAAACAACAATTAGAAGTGGGTTAACACTTCGATATAATTTTGGAAACTAAATAAACAACCTTATTAATTGAAATTATTATGAGTGTACCTTCAAACTTAAAGTATACAGAAGACCACGAATGGGTATTAATAGACGGTGACATTGCCACGGTTGGAATTACCGAATTTGCTCAAGGAGAACTTGGGGATATTGTATATGTTGAAGTTGAATCAGTCGATGAAACTCTGGAGAGACATGCAATCTTTGGAACAGTAGAAGCCGTGAAGACAGTTTCTGATCTTTTTTTACCGCTCTCTGGTGAAATTATAGAGTTTAATGAAAGTCTGGAATCTGAACCGGAAAAAGTAAATTCAGATCCCTACGGGGAGGGTTGGATGATAAAAATTAAAATTTCTAACCCCGAAGAAGTAGAAGATTTACTGGATGACGCCGCTTATAAAAAAATTATCGGAGCGTAAAACACTCCTTATTTTCGCGACGCTGTATACGGTGGTGGTAACTATTGCCTTACTACTGCCTGCCGGAGGACTTCCAAGAATTGATTTTATACCCGTAGACAAATTAGTGCATATATGTATCCATGTGGGCCTGGTTTTGCTATGGTTATTCTACGGTTATAAGTTAAAGAACCATCAAGGATTATTTCCATTAATTATAATTGTAGTAGTAGCATGTCTTCTATATGGCATAATAATTGAGGTGTTACAAGACAAATATACGGTAACAAGACAGGCCGATATAATGGATGTTTTGGCCAATGTATTAGGTTCAATTATTGGAATCTTCTTGTTTTTGAGAACAAAACAGAGGTTTAAAACTTAATAAACAATTTTCGTTTTATATTACAATAGTTTTCTATATTTTAGCAACTACTTAAATACTCTTTATTATGAAACCCAAGAAAAATCCGAAAGTAGATCTCAGCAGGAGAAGCATGCTTTTTTTTCAATTAGGAATGATTTTAATGCTATTTATTGCTTGGCGTGCCATCGAATATAAAACATACGACAGATCATTAGATACAGATACTTTAGCGGTTAGTGATGAGTTAGAGGAAGAAATTCCCATTACACAACAGCTAACACCTCCACCTCCACCACCTCCACCGCCACCGGCTCCGGAAGTGATTGAAGTAGTTGAAGATGAACAGGAAGTAGAAGAGACTATTGTAAAATCTACGGAAACCAATCAGGAGGCCGAGATTGTTGAAATTGCCGAAATTGAAGAGGCTATTGAAGAAGAAATTGCAGATGTACCTTTTGCTGTAATTGAAAACGTGCCAATCTATCCCGGTTGTGAAAGTGCTTCAGGAAACAATGCGAAGAAAGCATGTATGTCTGAGCAAATCGACAAATTTGTAAAAAAGGAATTCAATGGGGATTTGGCAGGAGATTTAGGCTTGGAAGGAATTCAAAGAATATTTGTTCGGTTTAAAATTGACAAGAACGGAAATGTTGTAGATGTGCAAGCACGTGCACCACATCCTAAATTGGAAGAAGAAGCTGTAAGAGTTGTAAAACGTCTTCCAAAAATGACTCCCGGAAAACAACGCGGAAAGCCGGTAGGAGTACTTTATTCGCTTCCTATCCGATTCCAAGTAGAATAAAAAAAATAAACTTTTAAGTACAAAAGCCTTGAGAAAACCTCAAGGCTTTTTTTATGGCATAAGTCTTGTATTATAAAGGTAGTACTAATCCTTAAATACAAATGTTATGAAACCATCTGTGAACATTTTTAAAAGCAACCAACCAAAATTGCTTTCTAAGAGAGAGGATAAAAAGAGTATTAACATCACCTGGAATTCCAGATTGTTTTTTCAACTGGGGCTTATTGTGAGCTTGCTCACCGTATTTTTCGTTATGGAAAGTACTTTTGGCCTGACAGCAGATTCTTATGCTGTCAAAAAGCGAATAACCATCGACGAGCCTAACACAATTCACACTATTGTGATAATGGACGAAACACCCAAGTCTAAGGTACTACGGGAAAAGCAAATTCCTAAAACACCAAAGGTGAAGCAACGCGCAATAACTAATGTTATACCTATGGTCGATACCCCCGATAATGATACACAGGAAACACCAGTGGCGCCTAATGATAATCCCCCGGTGAACACCAACCCCAATACACTTAGTACGACTACGACTCTGCCGGACGACAACAAGCCCAGATCGTTACTTGGAGTAGAATTTGTACCTGTGTTTCCGGGTTGTGAAAAATTGGCTACCAATAAAGAGCGTATCGAATGTATGTCTTCAAAGATTAGTAGCTTTATAGGAAACCGTTTTAACACCGATAAATTTTCGGACAATGCTTCCGGGAAACCGCAACGAATTGACGTTCAGTTTAAAATTGACTCTCATGGTAATGTAACCGATGTTAGAGCAAGAGCTCGGGACAATTCATTGGCAGAGGAGGCAAAAAGAGTGGTCGATAGGTTACCTCAAATGCAACCGGGCAAACAGGGAGGAAGAAATGTTGATGTGATGTATTCCATACCTATCACGGTAATTATCAATTAAAAATTAAAAGCCCGTCTCAATCAATTTTGAGACGGGTACCTTTTTTGAGACAGCGACATTCCAAAAAAAACGTATCTTTCCATCACAAAATATGTTCACTGCCCAATGAAGAAATATACCTACCTTCTGGTTTTATTTGTTTTCTGCTCAAGTATCTCCCAAAACAATACCTCTAGTTTTGAAAAATACCCTGTTTTTAGCGAATGTGCCAAGGTTTCCGTTGATGCTCTGGAAGCCTGTTTTAATTATACGTTACAACAGTTTGTACTTTCAAATTTTAAAACCCCCGAAATTGTTGCTACTGAAAATTATTCCGGAAGTGTGGTGGTATTTTTTGAAGTAGATAAGGAAGGTACCTTTAAAGTTTTATATGTGGACGGAATATACAACGAACTAAAAGAGGAAGCCAAAAGAGTCTTTGAGTCCTTACCGAAAATTACACCGGCCACTTACAACGGCAATCCTACCTACGTTCAGTTTACCATGCCTTTAAAAATTCCGCTTCAGGGAATTTCAAATGCAGCTTTTTCTGAAAAAGTTATCATAAAAACTACCCCTTCAGAAGCCGAGACTATTGAAACATTAAAGCAGGAATACGATGCTATTGAGAAATTTCCCTATGCCAACGAAGAGTACATCAGCAATATAAATATTCCGCTGTCACATCATAACTACAGTCTTTTTGATCCCGCTTTAAACCGAGTGGGACAAAACAATCATACGGCGCAAAAGCCTTTTATTTACAGTGAAGTGAATAAATATTACAACTTTGAAGCCGAAAACCAAAAACTGTTGAAAAACAAAACTTCCTGGTTCGGAAGAAAATGGTGGAACGAACATATGGTTACCTTTAAAGGGGATGGCTATTGGTTTACCTTAGACCCCGGGGTAGATCTGCAGGTGGGAAAAGATCTGGATTCCGAAATTGACACCTATAACAATACGCGTTTGGTGTATACACAGGGTGGGGTTGGAAAAAGCATCAGCTTTTTTGCAGTGATTTATGAAAGTCAGGGGCGATTTGCAGACTATTTTAACCGATATGCCGAATCCATAAAACCCGATGGGGGAAACCCGGCAATTATTCCGGGAAGAGGAATTGCAAAAATATTTAAAACCGATTCGTACGATTATCCAATCGCAACGGGGCATATTTCATTTACACCTTCCAAATGGTTTAACATACAGTTAGGGCATGGGAAGAACTTTATTGGCGATGGATATCGATCGTTATTGATGAGTGATAATGCGAGCGCGTATCCTTTTTTTAAGGTGAATTCGACCTTTTGGAAATTAAAATATACCAATACGTGGATGTCGTTACGTGATGTTCGTTCCGATGTTACGCTGGATGGTTCCTTCCGCACAAAATACATGGCAAATCATTATTTAAGCTACAATGTTACCAAACGATTAAATATTGGTCTGTTCGAATCGGTACTGTGGGAAAATGACAATGACAGAGGATTTGATTTCAACTATATAAACCCTGTTATTTTTTATCGCGCCATCGAGTTTTCTACCGGCTCACGAGGGGGAAATGCGTTAATCGGACTAAGCGCCAAGTATAAATTTACGGATAGGGTGAATGCCTATGCACAACTAATTATCGACGAATTTTCTTCAAGTGATATCCTTGGCGGTGATGGCAGCTACAAAAACAAGACAGGTTATCAATTAGGGCTAAAATACTACGATGCCTTTGGGATAAAGAATCTTTACCTGCATGGAGAGTACAACAGGGTGCGCCCGTTTACCTATTCGCACAACAGTGTGGTGCTAAATTACGGACATAATAATCAGTCTATGGCTCATACCCTTGGTGCAAATTTTTCAGAATTTATTGCCATTGCTCGTTACCAGCAGGGCAGAATTTTTGGAGACGTTAAAGTAGTTGTTGCCAAGCGTGGACTGGAGTTTAACACTACAGCCGATTCCTTCTTTTACGGGGGAGATATTTATGGAACCGAAGATGATCGTCCTTCAGATCTTGGAAATGAATTGGCTCAGGGTAATACCACCGACTTTCTTCACGCTGAAGTGCAGGCAGGATATTTGTTAAATCCGGCAACCAATTTAAAGATATACGGAAGTGTAATTTTCAGAGATTTTAAACCAACACTAAACACCGAAACAGTCTTTGAAAATCAGACAACCTGGGTAAACTTTGGTATAAGAACCGATTTGTTTAACTGGTATTACGATTTTTAATAAAAAGGATTATTCTCCTTTACCGCCTTTGTTCTCCTGTTGCTTCATTAATTCCTCCTGAAGGCGCTCCTCCATATTCCGTTTGTCAATCTTACCTTTAATTTTTTCCACATCATCATACATTATTTCCAACATCTTTTCGGTGCTTATAAATCCATTTCCAAAGCCTAAATCGTCGAAAGGTTTTGTAAAGTCGCGCATTGCAATTATCTCTGCTTTCGTTTTGTGATTGGTATAATGATGCGTTACGCGTCTGTAAATATTACCCAGCATGCTTGCCATTGCCTCTAAATCCTTCTTCGTGCCGATATCTCCATGTCCGGGAATAATTTTAGTATCATCATCGGCGAGTAATGCTATTTTCTCCAGAGCTGCCATGTAACCTTGTACAGTTCCCCCATTATTTAAATCGATGTAGGGGTAACGATCTTTAAAGAAAACATCTCCGGTGTGAATCACATTACTTTGGGTAAAATAGACGACGGCATCTCCATCGGTGTGTGCATCATGAACATGAAAAATCATGATTTTTTCGCCATTAAAATAGAAGGTCATGTCTTGTGCAAACGTAATGGTCGGCAAAATTTTGGTATCTCCTCTTGCCTTGTCTTCGGCTTTTATTATTGTTTCTTGCAATCGGGTTCTCACATTATCCTGTGCTACAATAATTGCTCCTGCTTCTACCATGTTTGCATTTCCACCGGTATGGTCTCCATGCATATGGGTATTAATTAAAAACTGAATGGGTTTTTTATCCACTTTGGCTATTTCCTTAAGAATATCCTCACTTAAATCGGCAAATTGATCGTCAATCATAAAAACACCATCGTGTCCGAAGCTTAAACCAATATTGCCTCCCTTGCCCTGAAGCATATAAATATCTTTGTTGACGTTGATCATTTTAAATTGAACTTTATCTCCTCCGTCTGTCTTCTGTGCTAAAACAGAAAATAAACTAAAAAAAGCAATAAGAGATACTATTATTTTGTAGTGCATGATTAAATATTTTTAGAAGGGTTGAAAATAATGAAAAAAGATGAAATAAAAAGCTAAGATTGTATAATATATATTGTAAAAAAAGGGAGGGAGCCGTATCTTTGCACCCGCATACACCCAAATATTTTTTGGAAGGTGTTGCCTTAAAACGAAAAGAGTTTGTCTGTAACACAATCGCAATCCATTCCGCACTCCATTGTCAGGAATTTTACCGAGATTACAAAAGTGCGCTTGTCTGTAAGTGTTGTGTTTTCATCTGTTGCCGGATATCTTTTAGGGGCTGAATTTATAGACTTTTATATATTATTTCTGCTATGCGTGGGAGGATATTGCATGGTAGGAGCTTCTAATGTATACAACCAAATTATTGAACGCGATTTGGATGCCTTGATGGATCGTACCAAAAACCGACCTATTCCGGCCGGAAGAATGAGCGTACCTCATGCGTTTATTCTTGCCAGTGTCTTAACTATTGTGGGGATTGCGGTACTTTATAGTATAAATCCGCAGACCGCCATGTTTGGGGCAATTTCTATCTTTATGTATGTGAGTTTATACACGCCGTTAAAAACAAAGACTCCCCTTGCGGTATTTGTTGGTGCCTTTCCCGGAGCCATTCCATTTATGTTGGGGTGGGTAGCCGCTACCAACGATTTTGGCATAGAGCCAGGCACCTTGTTTATGATTCAATTTTTCTGGCAATTCCCACACTTTTGGGCTATTGGATGGTTCTTATACGATGACTATAAAAAAGGAGGTTTTTATATGCTTCCCAATGGAAAGCGAGATAAAGGAACTGCCATTCAGGTGGTTTTATACTCGGTTTGGACGGTTTTGGCTTCTTTAATGCCTGCAATGGGAGTCACTGGAAAACTATATATTACCCCTGTTTCAGCAGTACTAATAGCAATCTTGGGGATTGGACTTATCTATTATGCTGTTCGATTGTATAAAGAAAAAACCGAAAAAATCGCAAAGCAACTCATGTTGGCAAGCGTGAGTTACATTACATTGCTGCAAGTGATTTATGTAGTGGATAAATTTATAAGATAATGAAGGACACCGAAAGACCCGAAGAAGAAAAAATATACCGTGCTAAAAAAATGATGCTGTGGTTTGGTATCATTAGTTTGTCCATGAGCTTTGCAGGACTTACAAGTGCTTACGTGGTAAGTAAGGAGCGCCCCGATTGGTTGACCGATTTTGAAATTCCCCAAGCGTTTTATATCAGTTTAGCAGTAATAGTTTTAAGTAGTATTACTGTGCATTTTGCTAAGATTACAGTGCAAAAGGAGAAAAATCGAACTGGGATGTTACTGCTCGTTGCTACCTTTCTTTTAGGAGGCATTTTTGTATGGCTTCAATTTTTGGGATTTTCACAAATTATTGCGAACGGGTATTATTTTACGGGAAGCGAAAGTTCTATTACCACTTCCTTTATATATCTGGTTGTAATTATGCACTTGGCACATATTAGTGTGGGGTTGCTATCGCTATTAGTTGTAATTTATAATCATTATAAACTAAAGTATACTAAAGGTAAAACTCTTGGAATAGAACTTGCTGCCACTTTTTGGCATTTCGTTGATATTCTGTGGATTTATCTGTTTTTATTTTTCTATTTTGTGAGATAATTGCTCCTTTTTTTGGGAGCACAACTTGCAACAACAAAGCATATTTTAATCTGATTTCGATAAATTAAACTTTGATGTTTCGTTAGATAAAAATAATACCTATTTTTGTGCTTTATTAAAACCAAATTCTTTGTATGGAAGCTACTGTTGCTAAAACAGGTACCGAAGGAAAAACCTGGGGTGGTGGAAACCAACCATTAAACGCCAGCTACGGGAAAATGATGATGTGGTTTTTCATCGTTTCAGATGCCTTAACGTTTTCGGGATTCTTAGCCTCATATGGCTTTTCACGATTTAAATTTATTGATGCCTGGCCAATAGCCGATCAAGTGTTTACTCACTTTCCGTTTTTACATGGTGTAGATGCACCTATGTACTATGTGGCATTCATGACTTTTATCCTTATTTTCTCTTCTGTAACCATGGTACTTGCTGTAGATGCAGGTCACAAAATGCAAAAGAACAAAGTAATCATCTACCTGTTCTTTACCATTATTGGTGGTGCAATATTCGTGGGTTCACAAGCCTGGGAATGGGCCACCTTTATCAAAGGAGATTATGGTGCTATTGAGACCAAAGGAGGTAAGATCGTTCAGTTTTTAAATACTGATGGCAAACGTGTTGCCATTGCAGACTTTGCCATCGATTTACCCTCTACACACGAAACGCATGTTGAAGGAAACGGTGTTTGGTTTCTTTCTGAGGAAACTCAGACAACCTATACATTCGAAGAGGTAAAAGCCGGATTTTTAGCCAACGAAGATTTGTTGGTGCGCACACAATACCTCGATGAACACGGAGAACCTACTGTGCTTTCCAGAGCCGAGTCTATCGACAAAGTAGTGAATGATGGAAAGCTCGTGGTTGAAGGTGCTAATCTGAAACATAACGAATATGGGACCCCTTTGTTCGCCGACTTCTTTTTCTTTATTACAGGATTTCACGGATTCCACGTATTCTCGGGAGTAATTTTTAATATCATCATCTTCTTTAATGTAATTATTGGAACCTATGAGCGAAGAGGAAGTTACGAAATGGTTGAAAAAGTCGGGTTGTACTGGCACTTTGTAGATTTGGTTTGGGTATTTGTATTTACCTTCTTTTACCTTGTTTAAGTTGCATAATAATTAAAAAATGGCACACGATCATAAATTAGAAATTTTCAGAGGACTTATTAAGTTTAAGTCGAACGAAGCCAAAATTTGGGGAGTTTTTACATTCCTTTCTATTGTTACCATTATTGAAGTAGCCCTGGGTATTATAAAGCCGGAGGTATTAATCGATAATAGGTTTTTGGCAATGAAATACCTAAACTGGATATTCATTATTCTTACACTGGTAAAAGCATATTACATTACCTGGGATTTCATGCACATGCGTGACGAAAAGAAATCCTTACGACGATCGGTGGTCTGGACGGCGATTTTCCTTATTTGTTATTTGGTGTTGATTTTACTCATAGAAGGAGACTATATTTTTGATATCTATAAAAGCGGATTTGTAAAATTCGATTTTTAATCACTTCTTAAATACTATAAAAATAAGCCCTGTGAAAACGGGGCTTTTTTATTGTTTATACCGTTAAAATTAACCTTCAAAGGTTGCTCAAGCCCGTTTTAGAATGTACTTTTGCAAAATAGTTCAAAACAATTAAAATGAAGAAATACTTAGTGCTTGGCATATTGTTCCTACTGCCCATTACGGTGTATATCTTCTTTGCTTCGGGAGTTAATAATTTTGCCAAACTGCCAATACTCACACATTCCATTTCCAATCTCAATCAGTTTAAAGACTTAAACGGCAACACAGTTTTGTTGGATGATAAAATTACAGTGCTTGGTTTCTTCGGAAATGAAGTAGCATCCAAACACGCTAACGCTTTCAATCTTACACATAAAATCTATAAAAAGAATCACGGTTTTTCCGATTTCCAGTTTGTTTTCTTAATGGAAGACGGAACACAAGACGAAATAGTAAAACTGAAGCAAACACTCGACGATATTACCGATACCGCAAAATGGAAGTTTGTTTTCGGGACTTCCGAAGCGATTCAGGAGGTGTTTAATTCGTTGCAAAGTGATATTGCTTTGGAAACCGATTTTAGCACACCTTTTGTGTTTATCATAGACAAAGACAGAAATCTTCGCGGGCGAGATGACGACGAGGATGTTGGGCTGTTATACGGTTTTGATGCGCGGGATGTAGCCGAAATTAACAACAAAATGAGTGACGATATTAAAGTAATCCTTGCCGAATATCGATTGGAGCTCAAAAAGTATAAGGCAGATAGGGAAATTTAAATTTTTGGAGATGAAAAACTATTCGTACATCGGAATCTCTTTTATCATTCTATTATTCGGGATATGGGCTGTCCCAAAAATTGTAGACCATTTTTCTGAACCCGATCTGGTGACTATTGGTAGGGTACCCGATTTCAGTTTTACAAATCAGGATGGAAAGACAATTACCAATGCCACTTATGAAGGAAAGGTATATATAGCCGAATTTTTCTTTACCACCTGTCCTTCCATTTGCCCCATCATGAACCGAAATATGGTCAAAATTCAAAACGAATTTTACGGGAATCCTAAGCTTGGAATTGCTTCCTTTAGTATCGATCCCGAACACGATACCCCAAAAGTGTTGAAGGATTACGCTGAAAGTTACGGGATAACCAATCCGCATTGGAATTTGCTCACCGGTGAAAAAGACAAAATCTTCCAGCTGGCAAACTCAGGTTTTAATTTATATGTGGGCGAGGCCGCCGAGACAGAAGGTGGCTTTGAACATTCCGGTTTTTTTGCCTTAATAGATCAGGAAGGGAATATTCGATCTCGTATCGACGAGAATGACAATCCGGTAATCTATTACGACGGTTTGGAAGCCGAAGGTATTCAAATGCTTATTGAAGACATCAAAAAACTGCTGTAATCATGTCAGAAAATAATTCAGAAGTTTCCACAAAAAAGTATACTGTATGGATTTGGATACTTTCTATCGTAATTCCTGTTGCTGTAGCGGTATTGTTTACCATTCGTATTCCCGGAGTGGAACGGCTTGGTTTTCTACCGCCTATTTACGCCTCTATCAACGCACTTACGGCAATTTTATTGATTGCGGCAGTCATTCAGATTAAAAAGGGAAATAGAATTCTGCACGAACGATTAATGAAAACCTGTATTGTGCTTTCGGTCCTTTTTCTGCTCATGTACATCGCCTACCACATGACCTCCGATGCAACCAAATTTGGAGGGGAGGGTATCATCAAATACGTTTATTATTTTATCTTATTAACACATATATTGCTCTCTATTGTTGTTATTCCATTTGTGTTAGTTACCTATGTGAGAGCGATTTCGGGCAATTTTTACAAACATAAAAAGATCGCCAGAATTACGTTTCCTCTTTGGCTGTATGTTGCCATCACCGGGGTGCTGGTATATCTAATGATTGCACCCTATTATTAATTAGTCATGAAGCTAAGGAGTATTTTTATACTTATTACCTTGTTGTGGCTTTGCCTTCCGGTCGAAGCCCAATGCGCCATGTGTCGTGCCGTCCTTGAAAGTGAAGAAGGCGGACAGGCAGCCAAGGGTATAAATAACGGTATTATGTACTTAATGATTTTCCCATACCTGTTAATTGGCGGGATAGGATATGCAATTTATAGAAATCGGCAAAAGTCTAAGAAGTAAAACAAAGCTATTCTGCTGTACTTAACGAGATTTTTTTAGCAACTTTGTAACACATTGGCTAATCTCAAGACAAATTAGCAATTACCAACCGTATGAATAAAATAGCAGCTTTGCTTTTTCTCTTTTTTGTAGGATTTACAATCACTGCTCAAAGTAAAAAGTGGACCCTTAAAGAATGCGTTCAGCACGCACTCGAAAACAATATATCTATCAAACAAAGTGCTTTGGATATGGAGTTGGCCGATATCGATAAGCGCGATGCCAACGGCAACTTCCTGCCAACTTTGAATGCTAATGCAAGTACTTCCAAAAATACAGGTTTGAGTTTTAATCCTGTTACGGGAAATGCCGAAACAACTACGCTTTTTTCAGTTTCGGGTGGAATCAATGCTCGCTACACAATTTTTAACGGTTTAAATAATTTCAGACAGGTACAAAGAGCAGAGATTTCTAAATTGGCTAGTCAGTATCGAATGTCCAAAATGGAGGACGATATTACCTTGTTTGTTGCCAATGGCTATCTTCAAATTCTATTGAACAAAGAAAATCTGAAAGTTATTGCAGCTCAAAATAAAGTAACTCTTGAGCAAATCGAGAGAACCAATCAATTGGTTGACGCCGGAGTTTTACCACGTGGAGATTTATTGGAAATCAAAGCTTCCAATGCGAGTGAATTGCAACAAATAGCGATTGCCGAAAACGCCCTTATTATTTCAAAAATAGGCTTGGCACAATTGTTATTGATTCAGGACTACGCAAATTTCGACATCGCCGATGAGGAATTTACAATTATTGACGAGGGTATTTCATCAAAAAATGTTTCAGAAATCATTTCCGAAGCCAAAGAAAACCGATCTGAAGTAAAAATTGCCGAAAAGAATGTAGAACTCGCCGAGAAGGAGGTTCAGCTTGCTCGTGGAGCGTACTATCCTACACTTTCGGCCTTTTTTGGCTACGATACACGATACGCCGATGCTGATCCATTGGATTTTATAGATCAATTGTATTTAAACGACGGGATAAATTACGGATTAAGCTTGAATGTACCAATTCTCAACGGACTGAGTGTGCGAAACAATGTGCAACGAAGTAAAGTGGGTCTTCTCCGAAATCAATACCAGTTAGAGCAGGCTAAGTTAGATTTAGAATCGAACGTCTATCAGGCTTATGTGGATGTAAAAGGTTCTTACAAATCGTATGAAGCAGCGCAAGCCGCCTTAGAATCTCAAGAATTGGCCTATCAGTATGCAAAAGATCGTTACGATGTTGGTTTGACCAATGCTTTCGATTTCAGTCAGTCGAAACTGCGTTACGACAACACTCAAATTGAAGTGAATCGAGCGAAATACGACTATATTTTTAAACTCAAGGTGTTAGAATTGTACTTTGGAGTACCCGCAACCGAACTCAAATTTTAGTTATGAATAGAAAAAAACTTTTAATTATTGGTGGTTTAATTTTACTGCTTATTATTTTACTTCTTGTTGGTAAAAAGGCCGGTTGGTTTGGAAAGACCGGTAATTATAAAGAAGTTGAGATAACTAAAATTGAACTCATCGACATAGTTGAAACAGTTGCAGCCACAGGAAAAATTCAGCCGGAGGTGGAAGTAATGTTATCTTCGGAAGTGTCCGGAGAAATCATCGAGCTTCCTATAAAGGAAGGACAACAGGTTAAAAAAGGAGATTTATTGGTAAAAATAAACCCGGATCTTATACAGTCGGCTTTAAGTCAGTCGCAAGCAGGATTGCAAAATGTACGTGCTCAATTGGCACAGGCGGAGGCAAGTTTACGCAACGCCGAGTTAAACTATAACCGAAACAAGGCACTTTTTGAAAAGGGAGTAATCTCGAAATCGGATTGGGAGCGTTCTGTAACCGATTATGAAATGGCGCAAGCCAACAAGCAGTCTGTTTATTACAACGTACAGAGTGCATCGGCCAACGTGAAACAATCTCAGGATAACCTACAACGCACCTCTATTTATGCACCTATGGACGGAACTATTTCGAAACTTTCGGTAGAATTGGGGGAGCGTGTTGTTGGAACCGCACAAATGGCGGGTACCGAAATTGTTCGTGTTGCCAACCTGGATAATATGGAAGTGGAGGTAGATGTGAACGAAAATGATATTGTGAAGGTAAATTTGGGAGATTCAACAATTGTTGAAGTTGATGCCTATTTGAAGCGTGAATTTAAAGGTGTTGTTACCGAAATTGCAAATTCAGCAGAATCGGCTTTATCTGTCGATCAGGTAACTAATTTTAAGGTGAAGGTTAGAATTCTGGCCAGTTCATACAAGGATTTAATGGAAGGAAAGCCGGAGTATTTTTCACCTTTCCGTCCGGGTATGACTGCAACAGTAGATGTTATCACAAATAAGAAAGAAAAAGTAATAGGAGTTCCTATTAGCGCTATTGTAATTAAAACCGATACCAGCAGCGTAAAAAAGCCAACTACAAAGGAAACAACAATGGCATCTTCAGAGAAATTTGAATGTGTTTTTGTAAAAAACGGAGACGAAGCAAAATTGCGGGTCATAAAAACAGGAATACAGGACGATGCTAACATCGAAATCATTTCAGGTTTATCTGTAGACGATGTAGTGATTACCGGACCTTATAATACAGTTACCAAGACACTAAAAGCAGGTGATAAGATCGAGGTAGCTTCGGCTAAAACAGAAAAAAGCGATAGCGACGAATAACCATGGCTACAATATTATGCCTTGAAACAGCAACAACAAATTGTTCGGTAGCACTTTCGGTAAACGGAAGCGTTATTGCTATACAGGAGGATAGGTCCACTACCTATTCTCACGCCGAAAAATTGCATCCTTTTATTGAAAAAGTACTCTCGCAGGCAAAAGTCTCTTACGATGCTATCGACGCTGTTGCCGTAAGCAAAGGTCCGGGTTCTTATACCGGGCTTCGTATTGGAGTTTCAGCGGCAAAAGGGCTTTGTTTTGCCTTAGATGTGCCACTAATAGCTGTGCCGACACTTGAATTATTGGCGCTTCAGATAAGAGAGAAAACAACTTATGTTATTCCTTTGATCGATGCCAGACGGATGGAGGTATATTCGGCCGTGTTTTCAGAGGGAAAAGAAATTAGAACTACAGCAGCCGAAATTCTTTTAGAAACGTCTTTTTCAGAATTTTTAGAGAAAAATACAGTTAGCTTTATTGGAAGTGGCGTCGAAAAGTTCATTCCACTTTGTGATCATAAAAATGCAGTTTTTATAGAAGATGGTATGCCTTCGGCGAATGAAATTGCTGCGATTGCTGAGAACAAATACAAAATAAGCGACTTTGAAAATGTCGCTTATTTTGAACCGTATTATTTAAAAGATTTTATTGCAGGTTAGTTTCCGCTTAGGGAATCGAAATACCTAAATACTCTAATAAGATCCTCTTCTTCATTCATATCGAGGTCGCTACTCTTTATAAACTTGGTAATATCCGGTTTTTTTGAGCCAAAGAATTTTGTTCTTTTCCCGGCAGTAGAAGGGATTTCTACAAATTTATTGTCTTTCGAGACTAAATAGTAAATGTGATCATCCTTATAAGTAGCCAAAACCTCTTTTTCGAAAGAATTTCTGGGCAATCTTGGCGGATAGTATTTTTTATTTAATTTTTTATAGAGACTGAAATTATTTCCGGGAGCAAGTACCTGGAAGTAACCTTCAGAATCGACATCATAAATTATTAAATGCTTGTCTATTTTAACGTAAAGCGAAGGGTCCTTTGTTAAAACTTGAATGGCGGTATTTTCATCGGTTAATTTTTGTGTCACCTCAATTTCGTCTTCCATCACGTTAAATCTGAAAAAAAGATTGGATGCAACTACTTCGTTGTTTTCATATAGTTGTCCGGGAAGAAATGTGTCGTTGTAAAAGGGAGTTCCGTTGGTGCTATCCGGTAAAAATATATCGGTCCCAACTTGATACCTATCAATTTGAACCCCTACATTATTTTCCTGAGTTTTATAATTGTAGTAGTTATATTGAGCTTGACTGCCTATAAAGGTTAAAAGCAGCAATGTGAGCAGTGTGATATTTTTCATTTGTAAAAATTTAAAAGTTTATCGAGATTACATAAAAGTATATCTCATGTATAAGGATATGGTTTAATTCTTCAAAAGTCGTACCAATAACGATTAATTTAAGGAAACAAAAAAAGCGACTCTACAAAGTCGCTTTTTTTGATATGGTAACGCCTTATATTTTATAGACTGGCATCCTTAAATGAGTCGAAATATTTAAAAACCTTGATAAAATCACTTTCTTCGGAAAGATCAAGTTTACTATGATTTATAAACTTATTTATTTCGGTTTTCTTATCGTCGAAAAGTTCGGCTCGTTTATTTTTAGAATCTGAAACTTCGTAAAAAGAACCTTCTTGGTCAACGATAAAATAGATGGGCCTGTCTTTATAGGAAGCCAGAATATCTCTCTCGAACGAATTTCGAGCCTCCTTGCGTGGGTAATATTTCTTATAGTGTTTTTTGTAGAGGTTAAATTTATTGCCAACTACTAAAACCTGAAAATATCCCGATTGTTCCTCGATCGATTCATTTGCATTGTATACAAACAAATCGTTCATAATTTTTACATAAATCTCGGGAGATTTTGCAAGTACCTTTATAGCGTTATCTGCTGCATCGGCACTTTCCTTTACTTCAATTTCATTTTCCAAAGCATTAAAGCGCAACATATAATCTGTTACAATAGGCTCGTTGTTTTCATAAATTACTCCCGGCAAAAAAGCTTCATTGGTATACGGTGATCCGGTATAGTCGTCCGGCAAATAATTAGTAGCTGAGCTATAGCGTTCGGCATTTTCTACTAACGCCCTGGTCGCTCTGTTCAGGGTATGATTGTATTGGGCAAGTATAGTTCCGCCAACCAGACTAAATAACACTAAAATTAAACTAGATTTTTTCATGATTTACTATTTTTACGTTTTACTAATTTGGTTGTCTTTATACAGAGCCAAATTTACCAAAAGTAGCTTGTTCCTACAAACGCTTCATAGTAAGTTATTATAGTACTTTACCAATTTTATTAAATCTTCTTCGGTCTTAAAGTTGGTGCGATTGGTTTTCATAAAGGCTTTAATTTCGTCTTCTTTATTCTTCATTACCTTAAGAAGTTTAGACTTACTGTCCGGCATTTCAACAAATTTTCCATCCTTTGAAACCAAGAAATACGCATCTGTTTGTGTAAAAGATGCAGGTCTTTCTCGATCGTAACTTGTCTTTGGGAATGTTCGGGGCGTATAGGTTACCGTCGATTTTTTATATAAATCGAAATACTTTCCGGTGCTTACAACTTTAAAATAACCTCCTTTTGCATCAGATCCTTCAAAAGGCACCATAATGTATGTATCGTTAAATATTTTTACCATGATGTTCGAACTTTTAATTATAGCCCCGTATTGCACATCATCGGGTGAAGTTTTTATTTCAATCTCATCCGAAAAAATATTATACCGAAGCAATACATTTTTTTGGACGAGTTCTTCGCCGCGAAAAATATTTCCTAAAATAAATTCTTTATTGGCATAAGGAGTACCCTCAGTTGTTTTATACTCGGCATCCGAAAGATTTAAAAACTCTCTATTTTGGTCCAAGTCGATTTGGCGAACACCAATTTGATATGCAGCCCCACCAGTTTGTGCGATATTTGGCAAACTCATCGCGATAATTGCCAGCGTTAAAATTGTCTTTTTCATAATAAATTGTTTTAGAGACTATAATTTACAAAAATTCTATTAGGAATTATTCTCTTTGATTTTCAATTACATTGTAATGATGAACATCTCTTTGGGGGAAAGGAATCACGATTCCTGCTTCTTCCAAACGCCTCTTTCCTTCTTCCAGCGTGTAAAACTTAACACTCCAGAAATCTTCATTTCTTGTCCAATATCGTACAGTAAGGTTCACCGAACTATCCGCCAGTTCCAAAACAGCTACCATCGGCATTTTATCATCCAATTTTAATACTAGTTCCTGTTCCATAATTAAATTTAACAAAATTTCCTTGGCGAGTTTTATGTCACAATTATAACTAATTCCCAATGTAATTGCTTCACGGCGAATTCCTTCCTTGGTATAATTAATAATATTGTCATTAGAAAGCTTCCCGTTAGGAAGAATTGCAATCTGATTACCAAAAGTGGTTAGCAGGGTATGAAAAATGGTTATTTCTTTTACATTGCCTTCCACGCCTTGTGCTTTTATAAAATCCCCTACTTTAAAGGGTTTTAAGAGCAAAATTAAGACCCCTCCGGCAAAATTAGCGAGAGAACCTTGCAAGGCCAAACCAATCGCAAGACCTGCAGCACCCACAATCGCTACCAGGGAAGCAGATTCTACACCCAATTGAGTAATCACTAAAACGAAGAGTAAAATTCTGAGCCCCCATTTTATAAGATTTGCAATAAACTTTTCCAAGGTAACATCGAATTCCTTTTTATCAAAAAAGCGTGTCACCAGTTTATTTATCATTCTTATAATCCACATTCCTACAACCAGCAGCAATATGGCCGCAAGGATGTTGGGCAGAAAGTCAATTAATTTTTGACCGTATTCTTCTATGTAGATATCGATATCTTGAAATTTATCCATAATGGTTATTAGAAATTTTTAATAGATTCAATTGCTTGTTTCGTTTCTTTCACCGGAAGTTTACATGTATTATTTACACACACATAAATAAAGGTCTCTCCTTCAACATAACGTCCTTCCAGTAAATAATCACCACTTTCTTTGGTGCTTCCCGCAACTAATTTATTTGGAATATAGTATTGATTGATTTCATTGATTTTTTCTGAAGCATTACCTCCAACAACCACGATTTCAAAAAATTTCGATTGATAATTAGAAAGTAAATCCATCCAATTTGAAAAACCCGAAGGATATTGTTCCATTTCAGGCTGCACATTGGTAAGCATCTGCCTGCTTGTCTCTCCATAACGGGGATTGTCGAAAAAATGCGACAACTTAAAGAGATTTTTAGCCATAATAGAATTGGAAGCCGGAATTACATTGTCACGGTATTCAAAGTTTCGGGTAACCAATTTGGCATCCTCTTTAGAAGTAAAATAGAACATGTGCTTTTCTTCATCAAAAAAGTAATCGAAGGTATAATCGGTCATCTTTTTAGCTTTGATTATCCACTGCTCATCCATCGTCACTTCATAAAGCGCAATATAGGCTTCAATTACAGCGGCATAATCTTCTAAATAACCGTTGATAGTGCTCTTTCCATCCTTATAATTGTGAAACAATGCGCCATTGTTCTGTAATTGTTTACCGGCGATAAACTTTGCGTTTTTTAATGCAGCATCCAAATATTCCTTTTGCTGAAATGCCTTGTACGCATCTACATACCCTTTTATCATTAGTCCGTTCCACGAGGTGAGTGTTTTATCGTCAAGACGCGGTTTGTCACGTTTGTTTCGGTACGCTAACAATACTTTTTTCCATTGCTGTTTTTTTTGCTGAAGCAGTTCTGACGTAATTTCTGCTTCCGAAATAAATTCGGCATCACTTTGATCGCGAATCAACACATAATGATTGTTTTCCCACTTTCCGAAGCTATTAACGTTATAATAGTCTTTGAAAAGCTCGAAATCTTCACCCAACAATTGCTGTAATTCCTCTTTGGTATAAATATAATAAGCACCTTCTTCCAGTTTACCGGTTGCTGTTTTGCTGTCGGCATCCAAAGAAGAGTAAAATGCACCTTCAGCATTTGTCATTTCCCGTGCAATAAAGTCCAATGTTTCCATTACAATTTCCTGATACAACGGTTGTTGTGTAGCCAAATAGGCATCGCTGTACAAGCTTACCATTTGTGCATTGTCATAGAGCATTTTTTCAAAATGTGGCACATGCCATTTTTCATCGACACTGTACCGGGAAAATCCACCACCCATTTGGTCATATACTCCGCCATACGCCATCTTATTGAGGGTGAGCTGTACATAATCTAAAAGCTCTTTGTCGTTTTCCTGAAACGCATAACGCAGTAAATAATGATAGTTGTTGGGCATCATAAATTTGGGAGCACGCTTATACCCTCCAAATTGATGATCGAAGGTTTTTTCCCATGATCTTATAATATCGGCAGTAGGATAGGTTTTAAAATTCATCGCATTGGTGTTGAAACTAATCAAATCCATGCTTTTAATTCCCTCTTCCAACCTATTGGCGTATTCCTCCAATTTTTCGGGTTCAGTTTCGTAAATTTCCTGAATGCGTTCAATGGCATTTATCCATTCATCCTTTTTAAAGTAAGTGCCACCCCAAACAGGACGACCATCGGGTAAGGTGATTACATTTAAGGGCCAACCGGCGCTACCCGTCATTAATTGGACCGCATTTATGTAGATTTGGTCAACATCCGGACGTTCTTCACGATCGACTTTTACCGAAACAAATTTTGCATTCATAACCGCTGCCACGGTAGAATCTTCAAAACTTTCATGTTCCATCACATGGCACCAATGACACGCGGCATAACCAATGCTCACTATCATTAGTTTTTTTTCAGTCTTTGCCTTTTGTAAGGTTGCTTCATTCCAAGCACGCCAATTCACGGGATTGTGCGCGTGTTGCAATAAATACGGACTAGTTTCATTTATTAATTCGTTGGTATAGGCGTGGGTTTCCAAAATTTCTTTTTTAGAAGTAGTACATGAAAAAAGGAGCAGGAATACTGCGCTAAGAGATAGGTAAAATCGCATCATTAAAACTAAGAGGCGTAAAAATACGCTTTTGTAGTAGTAAAATCGTAAAATTGGAAAGACTAATCTAATTAATTTACTTCAAATGTGATTTTCACATTCACTCTAAATTCTGTAATGTCGTTATTACTGACCATAGCGCTTTGCTCATTTACGTAAACAGACCGAATATTTTTTACACTTTTCGCAGCGTGTTTTACGGCATTTCTTGTAGCATCCTCCCAGCTTTTATTAGAATTTGCCAAAACTTCAATTACTTTTAATACAGACATGTGTTTTATTTTTTAATTTGAATTTCAAGTTACAATTTTAAAAAATAAAAGTTCTCAAAACGACGTTAAAACCTGCTATAGTATTGGGATTTTAACCGTTTATGGCTTCTACAGTTGTAACGCGGCCGTTAAGCATATCTGCGAGCATAGTTTCTATGCCATTTTTTAAGGTAAGTGTTGAGGAAGGACAGCCGCTACACGCTCCCTGTAGAATAACACGAACTGTCTTGGTTTCTTCATCAAACGAATCGAACGCAATATGTCCGCCGTCACTTGCTACAGCAGGTTTTACATATTCATCGAGGATGGCAATAATTTCTTTGTCGATTTCTGAATAGGATTCAGTATCATTATTTTTTACTTCGGAATTCCCTTTAATTGCGGTTTCCTGTTTCTGAAGCATAGCATCTAGCAAAATCGGCTTGTCGTTCTCAATGTATTTTCGAATAAATTCTCGAACTTCCATCGAAATTTCCTGCCATTCGGCAACCTCATATTTCATCACCGACACATAATTAGCGCTGATAAACACTTCCTTCACAAATGGGAAAGTAAATAATTCCTTTGCCAACGGGGCGTGAATAGCTTCATCTATGTTCTTAAATTCAAAAGTTCCTGTCGCCAAAGGTTTGTTTGCCACAAATTTCATAACCGAAGGATTGGGAGTACTTTCGGCATAGACAGTCACCGGTATTTTTTTTGTAGTTTCTGTTTCAATAAGCACAGGCTTTCCTTCATTTAAATACTCCGAAATGGCGGTAGCTACCTCATTTTCAACATCTTTCCAGCTAACAATATTGTATTTTTCAATGGCGATAAAATTTTGAGAAATATAGACGGTCTTTACGAACGGAAGGTGAAAAAGCTGTTGGGCTATAGGGCTGGATTTGGCCTCATCAATGTTCTTATATTCGTAGCTAGTAGCTTGAGTTAAAAAGGAATCGGCCACAAATTTTACAATATTTTCGTTATTCGTGGGTTGTATATGAATGTTAAAATGAGGCATTTAATGGTATTTTTTGCAAAAATACCAAAAGAAAATCAATGTATTCAATATATTTGACCCTTTAACACCTACTTTATGACGAAAATTCTACTCCCCCTAATGTTGTTATTTTCGGTATGTGGATTTTCCCAAATTACTATTGATGAAACTTACACTACACAAGAATTAATTGAAGATATACTTGTTAACAGTACCTGTGCGCAAGTTTCTAATTTTATCCTAAGCACTGGAACCGACTACGGACAAGGCAATGGTATAGGCGCCTTCGATGCAAATGGATCTGCTTTTCCTTTTTCGGCTGGAATAATTTTGAGTTCCGGGTTTGTTGTAAATGCGCCTGGACCCAATAATCCTGCGGTTATTAATAGTGACGGAACGAGCATGTGGCTTGGAGATGCAGACCTTGAAGCAAATACCACCGCTACAGGCACCGAAAATGCCTCATTTATTCAGTTTGACTTTGTTCCTTTTACCACCGAGATTAGTTTTAATTTTATTATGGCTTCGGAAGAATATAACGAATTCTTTGAATGTAGCTTTTCCGATGCCTTTGCATTTATACTCACTGATCAGGTGACGGGCACCGTGCAAAATCTTGCAGTATTACCCGGTACGTCAATACCTATTGAAGTGACAAATATCCATCCTGAAGTATTAGGTACTTGTCCTGCCATAAATGAAGAGTATTTTGGGCAATACAACTTTACCACGGTAAACCCGGATGTGCCATCCATACCCGCCGCTACTTCTCCAATTTATTTTAATGGACAAACCGCTCAATTAACTGCTACGGGAACCGTAATCTCCGGGAATCCCTACACAATTAAGCTGGTAGTAGCAGATCAAGGTGATTCTCTGTACGATATTGCGGTATTTTTAGAAGCCGGTTCATTTAACACAGGCGTAAGTTTACCTCCCGATATGACCATCGCCGGGGGAAATGCGCCTTGCGAAGGACAACCTTTAGAGATTGCGGTAGATCCCGATCCTACCGGACAGACTACGTATCAATGGTATAAGTATGATCCGGTAACAATGACTTATATTCTGTTACCTGGTGAAACCGGGAATTCCATCATGATTACCCAGTCCGGCACCTATCAAATTGAAGTAACCGAAAACGGCAATTGCTCATCTATAGACGAAATTGTAATTGAATTTGCACCACAACCTGTCGCCGTTGTTCCCGATGATTTATTGATTTGCGACGAATTACCCAACGACGGTTTCGGGGAGTTTGATCTAACCCTTCGCGACGCTCAGATACAGGATGGTCAGCCCGATACTTTTGTGACCTACTTTTTAAGTTTATCGGCGGCTCAGGCTAATATTTTCCCTATTGCCACTCCTACTGCCTTTACCAATACCTTACAGGGTTTCCAAAGAGTATTTGCACGTTTGGAGGAGTCTAATTTTGGATGTTTCGATATTGTTCCCTTAGATTTATATGTGAACGATTCTCCTGCCATTACTGCACCTATTACCGATTATTTTATTTGCGACAATGATGGGGATGGGATTGAGGTTTTCGATTTAACTTCGAAGGAGGATGAGATCTTGAATATTTTGGTCAATGTTACATTGACCTATCATATTTCTCAGGCGGATGCTACTGCGGGCAATGCACCTATTGGCACCCCTGATGTGTATCCCAGCGGCAATGCTGTGATCTGGGTACGGGCCGAGAATAGTGCGGCGTGTTTTACTGTGGGCAGTTTTAATTTGGTATTGGGTATGGTTCCTTCCTATACGGAGGTTCCTGAGTTTTTCCAGTGTGATGATTCGGTAGCCGATGGAATAACCCAGTTTGATTTGAATTCACAAAACGATGTGATCACGGGTGGTAATTTTAATTTGAGTGTAAGTTATTATGCCACGCAAGGAGACGCCGATACGGCGAGTATGCCATTGGCTATTCCCTATACGAATGTGACCAATCCCGAGACGATTTATGTACGCGTTGAGGATAATAATACGGGCTGTTATGGCACCTTTGCCATGGATTTAATTGTTGTGGAGGCTCCCGAGATCTTTATGCCCGATCCTTTGGTGTACTGCGATGTAGACAATGATGGTTTTGGTGTGTTCACCCTAAGTGATGCCGATGAGGATGTAGTAGGAGGGAACCCTTCGGGGAGTTTGGTGGTGAGTTACCACCGCACCTTTGCCGACTCACAAAATGGAGTGAATGCCTTGTTGAGTCCTTATAATAATGTGGATCCTTTCAATCAGATTGTATATGTTCGTTTGGTTGATTTGGCTACGGGTTGTTACAATCTAACGACTTTGGAATTAATTGTAGAGGAGAGTCCTCAGATAAGTGATCCTTCGCCTTTGGTTATTTGTGATACCAATGGGGATGGTTTGGCTATTTTTAATTTGACCTTGGTAGAGCCTGAGCTTTATGCCGGCTTGGATCCTTCAGATTACACCACGACCTATTACGATGATCCGGGATTGGCTGTTGCCATTGCTAACCCCACGGTCTATCCCAATGTGACCAATCCCCAGACCATTTATATTGTTGTGGAAGATATTGTCAATGGCTGTCAGAGTCAGACCACGGTAGAACTTATTGTGAGTCTACCTCCTGCGGTTGTATCTCCCACTCCTTTGGAGCTTTGTGATGTGAACAATCCGGGCGATGAGATGGAGGCCTTTAATTTAAACAGTAAGATAGGAGAGATCACAGCAGGCAATAGCACTTTGGTAGTTACCTTCCATGCCACTCAGGCAGACGCCGATACGGGGGATAATGCTTTGGTGAGTCCTTATGTCAATACGGTGCCTCAGCCACAGACGGTGTACATCCGTGTACGCGATGGCAATACGGGCTGTATTGTGAGTCAGGGGTATACGCTGGATTTGGTAGTGAACCCGGTACCCTCTCCTGTGAGTCCTACTCCTTTGGAGGTTTGTGACGATGACAACGATGGTTTTTCCTCGTTTGATTTAACCCTAAAGACAGCGGAGATTATCGGTGGCGAACCTTTTGTGAGTGTTACCTACCATGAAAACCCGACGGATGCTCAGACGGGTGCTTCTGCACTTATAAGTCCTTATTTTAATATAGTTGCTAATCAGCAGACCATTTACGCACGTGCAGAATACAGTCCATCGAATCCCCCACCGAGCAATACGGGTTGTTTCCGTGTTGTGGAGTTGGATTTGATTGTGTTGTCTTCCCCTGTGGTACCTGTTACCCTACCGCCTTTGGTGGTATGTGATGACGATGGGGATGGTGTGGGAGAGTTTGATTTAACCCTTCAGGAGACAGTTATCTTTGGAGGCTTTCCACCTCCTGCAAATTATGTATTGACCTATCATCTGAGTCAAGGAGATGCCGATACGGGCACCAATGCCATTGGTTCTCCCCAGATGTATACCAATGTGAGTAATCCACAGAGTATTTTTATACGAGTATTCGATACGGCTACGGGCTGTTATACGGTCAGGGAGTTTGAGCTGCAGGTAGTGGCCGGTCCACTGGTTAGCCAGGCTGAAGATTTTACCGTATGTGATGATGTGGGTCTTCCCAACGATGGTTTTACGGAATTTGACCTTACGCTCAAAGATGAGGAGATCATCGGTATAGTGTTAGGAGTAGAGGTGTACTATTACGTGAGTCAGGCCGACGCCGATGCCGATGAGAACCGGATTATCCCCTCGAGCAGTTATACCAATATCAGCAATCCACAGACGATTTTCGCCAGAGTATTTGATACCAACAGCCAGTGTGTTAACACGAGTATCAACTTTGAGCTTCGCGTGTTGAACAATCCTGTTGTCAACACCCCCGATCCTATAGAGTTGTGTGATGACAATAATCCGGGCGATGAGATAGAGGTGTTCGATTTAACCCAGAGAGAGGGACAGATAACGGGAAACCCTGCCTTAGACATTACCTATTTTGAGAATTATCAGGATGCCTTTGACAATGTCAATGCGATTTCTGAAGATATATCGGACCCTATTCATGTGGGTGCGTATCCCAATACGAGCAATCCACAGATTATCTATGTACGGGTTACAAACCTGGCTACGGTCTATGAGTGTTTTGAGATTGTGGAGTTGGAGTTAATTGTCAATGGTTTTGCAGACATCAGTGCGAGTATTGAAGACATGATCGTGTGTGAGATTAACAGTGATGGGATTGCTATTTTTGATTTAACCCAGAAGATAGATGAGATATTAAATGGTCAGGATCCGCTGATCCATCAGGTTAGTTTCTATGAGACACCGGGTGATGCTACGGCGGGGCTTAATCCCATTGGAGCCACCACCAGTTATGAGAGTGACGGTAGTGTGAGTCCTCCGGGGCAAGAGATCTATGTAGGGATTTTAAATACTCAAACGGGCTGTTATATTGCAAGTGGGGAAGACCCTGTGGGCAGTGGGGAGTACAGTTTGACCTTCCACCTTCAGGTGTTGGAGGGGGCAGAGGCGTTCCCTCCTGCAGGTCCTTATGTACTTTGTGACGAGGTGGCTCCCAATGATGGCTTTACCGAGTTTGATTTGAGTGTTCTGGCCTTAGAGATATTAGCAGGTCAACCCTATGATGTTACTTTTTATGAGACTATGGAATTGGCCGAGGCGGGAGATGTAGCTACGGCGCTACCAACTTTGTATACCAACATTGTAAATCCACAGATTATCTACGCACGTGTTACCAATGCAGATACCCAGTGTTATGCTACGGTCTCTGCCATCTTGAAGGTAGAGCAGTTGCCTACTGTTGTTCTGGATGAGACGTATCGTTTGTGTTTGGACGCAGATGGCAATCCAATTGCGGAGGAAGAGGGTTCTGCTTCACCTCCTACCATCGATACGGGTCTGGATCCTACCTTATATACCTTTGCCTGGACTCTTAACGGTTCGGTGTTGTTGGGAGAGGTAGGTCCATCGCTTGTAGCCTTGCAGAGTGGCGGCTATACGGTTACCATCACGGAGAATGCCAATGGATGTAGTCAGGAGTTTAGCACTACGGTGATAGAGTCTTCTCCCCCGCTGGTCTATGGCGCCGAGGTGATAAGTGGCGCTTTTGCTTCGAGTCATGTCATTGAGGCGATGGCCGAGGGACTAGGCACCTATGTGTTCCAGTTGGACGATGGTCCTTTCCAGGACGATCCGATATTCACGGGCGTTACGGCCGGAGTACATACGGTAACGATCAAGGATGTAAATGGTTGTGGTAGTGTGATTGTAGAGGTGAGTATTATCGATTACCCGCGTCTTATCACTCCTAATTTTGATGGGTATCACGACACGTGGAATATCATTGGTATTGGCAATGGTGACCCTACGGCAAAAATTTATATATTTGACAGGTTTGGAAAGTTACTCAAACAACTCAGTCCCCTTGGTCCGGGATGGGATGGAACCTACAATGGGAACCCGTTACCCTCGAGTGACTACTGGTTTAGAGTAGAATACACCGAGGACGACATCCAAAAAGAATTTAAAGGACACTTTACGTTAAAAAGATAGATTATTACTATGAAGATAAAAAAAACCTACTTGATGCTCCTATTACTGGCAGCTCCATTTGTGTACTCACAGGACGGTATCCCAATTTATTCCGATTATTTTGCAGATAACTATTATTTGCTTCATCCGTCTATGGCAGGGGCCGCAACGCACAACCAGCTTCGATTAACGGCACGCCAGCAATGGTTCGACCAAAACGAAGCGCCAAATCTTCAAACTATAAGTTTCAACGCGAGAATAGGAGATAAATCTGGTGTAGGAGCGATATTTTTTAACGATCAAAACGGATACCATTCACAAACAGGAGGGTATTTAACGTATGCGCATCACCTCATGTTTTCTCGAAGTGAAGCAGATTTAAATCAGTTGTCCTTCGGATTAAGTGCAGGATTGATTCAGTCAAAATTGGATGAAACTCAGTTTGATCCGAACGATTTTGATCCTATTATAGCAGGAATTATTCAAAGTAGTTCCTATTTTAATGTAGATGCCGGTCTTTCATATAACTTTCTGAATTTCTCGGGTCATTTTACGGCCAAGAATATCATTTTTCAGAATAGAAGCATTTATTCTGAAAAATTTGAACCCAATAATCAGCGAAAATACCTAATATCAGCGGCCTATGCTATAGGGAAGTACGGATCGACCTGGACCTATGAACCTTCCTTTTTGTTTCAATGGCAGGAGCGTACCGGAGAACAGGCCATAGATATAAACTTTAAAGCCTATCGCGAAATGGATTTTGGCAAACTGTGGGGAGGATTGTCTTATAGAAGAAGCTTCGACGGTGCCGAATTCTTAGACGGAACTGAAATTGCAAACCAGAAATTACAATATATCACCCCTGTTGTTGGGGCAAATTATAAAAACTTCTTGTTTGCCTATACCTATTCTCATCAAACAGGAAGTGTAAGATTCACCGGAGGATATCATCAAATTACATTGGGTTACGACTTCCTAGGAGGAAGACCCGAACCTTACGATTGTAATTGTCCCGCGATTAATTAAACCAAAAAAAGCCCTTTCAAAGGGCTTTTTTAATGGATAGACTATTTAATTCCAGGTATAATTCTTGGACAACGCTTGTTTTTTAAGCGCCTTAATCATTGCACTTTCAAGTCCGTTGCTATTTTCCTTTGTGTTTTCTGAAATATATTTTCGGCGTTGTTCATTCAATTTTGCAATTTCCTGTTGAATGCGTTCTCTTTCCTTGCGTTTCGCCGAAACATACGCCTTAATTTCAGCCTTAGACTTACCTTTTAAATTTTCGGGAAGGTCTTCCTTTTTTAAGTTATCATAGCTGAAATCTTTCTCTTCTTCAGCATCGACCAAATCCCAGGTGCTGTTTTTATACAAATGCGATCCTTTGGTAACTGTTCTGCTCACTGCGTTTGCTTTACTGTATTCTGCGGCGTTCGAATCTTGCTCGTACTGTGTGGTCACTTTTTTGTGTCCTAAACTTCCATAAGGAACATAGGTGCCATTTAATTGTATGTTAAGTTGAAGTATCATATCATCGTAAGGTGAAGCTATATGTACGGTTTCAACATTATGATTTATAGCCATGTAGTCGCCATAGGCCAATTGTGCTCCATCCTTCCAATAAGAAGAAATACCATGTTTATAGTCACCACAGAATATGGTGTTTACAACTACACCTTTTTCTTTGGCTTGTAATGCTGCGTCCTTATAGTTTACAGTTCCTTGGGTAAATGGTTCGTTGCCGGCAATGAAAATCATTTTTAAATCATCGGCGTCATTTCCCCAATCCAATTCATTTAAAGAAGACTGAATTACCATTCCGCAATATTCACTTCCGCCATTGGTAGTGAGTGAGAACAATTCTTTCGATACATCGTCAAGATCTTCGGTAAAACCGAGAATTTTTCGAATAAAGCCATCGCGGTTCTTCAAATTGTCATTTCCGTATTCGTAAAGTGCAATTTGAAGATTAGGACGTTCATTTCTGCATTTCGCATAAGACAATTCATTTACAATTTCCCAAAGTTGTGCTTTTGCCTGATCTATAAGTCCGTCCATACTGTTGCTGGTATCTAGCAACAAGGCAACCTTTATAAAGTGTTCCTTTACAATTGGTGTATTATTTTCGGCAGCAATGGCATTTTCAGCAAGTTGCTTAGACACATCGGCCCGGCAAGAAAGTACAGTAGTCATAGTCGCAAATAATGTAAAAAGTGTCAGCATTTTCATAGTATAGATTTTTTTGAATTATACCCTGTAAAACTAGGAGCAACTTATCTTTTATAAAAGCAAGAATGAGGCAACGGGGCTTTTTGATTAGGGAAAATGATGTTACATTTAGATAAGCTGTCTTTTGGTATTTAAAAACCTCTTTTTTTGCTGAATGGCCATTTTACTAAGTGCTGTAAAGTGCGTATGTTTACACTTTATAAATTGTGATGAAAAGCATTTCGTTTCTTCTTTTTTCTTTTATGGTATTGGTTGCCGGCTCTTTATTTTCGCAGACCGACCGAGTATCCAAGGCCCCCTTTACGCTGAAAGGGAAGGTGGTAGAGGCCGAAACCTATGCGCCTATTTCACGTGTAAATATTGAAATTCTGGGTGGAAGTTATACCACCACCAACAATGCAGGCGAGTTTGCCATTTCGGCAAAAATTGGTGATGAAATTACCATAAGGAGTGACGATTTTAAAACTGTTTATTACACCATAAAAGACAGACAGTCGATTACTGTGGAAGTGCAAAAAGCTGAAGTAGCAGCAGCACCTGTTAAAGCACAGACCAAAACCGAATCGCGGGATTTATTTAAAACCTATATCGATTCCTCAGGGTATTTTCTAAAAAAAGATGCTCAAAAAAGTATCGAGTATGTTACAAAGGCGCTGGAATCGGTGCGTAAAAATGCAAGCAGCGATCAAAATGCAATTGCTTTTGAAGCTCTGGGAGATATCAATTTATTTTGGGGACAAAGTGACCTTGCGGTCGATAATTACAAGCGAAGTATTGTTTCAAGTGCCAAAATAAATACGCGCATAAAGCTGGCTACGGCTTTTACAACTAACAAGAATTATCAGGAGAGTATTTCAGAATACCAATCCTTGCTAAAAGAGAGGCTTACCAACTATCAACGAATAGAGGTCTATGAGGGGTTAGGGAATACCTATAAGGCTATTAATGATTTGGTAAAAAGTGTCTTTAATTATCAGAAGGCCCTGGATATTGCCAATGAGCACAAGATTATTCCGAAGATAACCGATTTGAATTCATTTATAGGAGGCGTGTATGCTCAAAGTGGAGCAAAACAGGAAGCGGCTGAGTATTTCGATAATTCCTTGAATCTGGCTAAAAAGGAGAATAAAAAACGAGCTGTAGCTGAAAAGAACACGGTAGCCGATTTTTACAATCAGAATAGAGATTTTGAAAAGGAAATTCAATTGAGGGAAGAAGCCTTGGACGAAATTAAATCGTTAGATGATGCCGAACAAGAAGAAGATATAAACAGCCCCCTAACGGCACAAAGACAAAATTATAAGATTGCCAATGCCTATGTGGGGCAGGAAAAATATAAAGAAGCGATTCCATACCTGGAAAAGAGTATTCGTGAAGCCGATAAAAAGGAAGATTTAGTCGTACAAAAGGATGCCACCAGAAAACTCTCTGAGATTTATCGCGACATAGGTGAATTTGGCAAGGCCGCCGAAAGCTATGAGCGTTATGTGGAAGTGGTTGATGAATTGTATATAAAAAAGGAACAGGAAATTTCACAGGCCTCACGTTTTAGCAGAGAAATTGCATTAAAGCAAAATCGAATTATAAGTCTGGAAAGTGAAAGAGAACTCAATGAGAGCAGGTATCAACTGGCCTTCGAAAACCAGGAATTGATTGAAAAAAACAACCGGGTTCAAAAATGGATTATCGGCTCGCTGATACTAATAGCCTTGCTATTATTACTCATTGCCTACACCCAGTACAAAAGTGTGAAACAACAGAAATTTGCCAACAATTTACTGGCATTAAAAACCTTGCGTACTCAAATGAATCCTCATTTTATTTTTAATGCTTTAAATTCGGTTAATAGCTTTATATCAAGTCATGACGAACGTGCCGCGAATAAGTATTTGACAGATTTTTCGCAACTGATGCGTTCGGTACTTGAAAATAGTGACGAAGATTTTATTCCGTTGGCAAAAGAGATTGAATTATTGGAGTTGTATGTAGGTTTGGAACATTCGCGTTTCGAAAACAAATTTGATTATACTATTACCGTAGACGAATACCTGAAAGTATCAGAATTTGTAATTCCGCCAATGTTGCTTCAGCCGTATGTTGAAAATGCAGTCTGGCACGGACTTCGATACAAAGAGGAAAAAGGATTGTTAGAAATTCATTTTCAGCAAACAGATTCGGAAACGGTGCAAATTACAATATCAGATAATGGTATTGGACGTAAAAAGTCGAAGGAATTAAAGACAGATCATCAGAAAAATCAAAAGTCCAAAGGGATGGGCAACATACAAAAGCGAATCTCTATTTTAAACAAAATGTACAAAGACAAGGTAGATGTAACGGTCGCCAATATTTTTGAAAATGAAGAAGGTACCCGGGTAATACTTATTTTAAAGAAAGACTAGATGAATTTACGCGCTATTATTGTTGAAGACGAAGAAAAAAGCAGAGAAATTTTACGAAATTACCTTTCCAAATACTGTCCGAATGTTCAGGTAGAAGGGGAAGCTTCCAACGTGGAAGAAGCGCTGGTTTTAATTAGAAATAACGAACTGGACATCGTTTTTCTTGACGTGGAAATGCCTTACGGAAACGCCTTCGATCTTTTAGACAAGGTGGGAGATAGACAATTTGAAACCGTTTTTGTCACAGCCTATAATCATTACGCCATTGATGCCTTAAACGCTCATGCTTCGTATTACTTATTGAAGCCAATTTCCATCGACAAACTAATAGAGGCTGTCGACTATGTTTCGGAAATAAAACAAAAGGAAAACAGCCTGCAAAATACCATTCTGCGCCCTGTGAATTCACAAGTAACGGGTAAGATTACCATTCCGTTGCAAAATGGTTTTGAAGTGCTTCAGATAGAAGATATTTTGTATTGTCAGGCCGATGATAATTACACCAATATTTTTCTGAAGGATAAGAAAAAACTGGTGAGTAAAACATTAAAATATTTTGAAGATACCTTGAACGGAAACGGTTTTGCCCGCGTGCACAAATCGTATTTGGTAAATGTAAATGCCATTACCGAATACAAGAAGGGAAAGGGCGGAAGCGTAGTTTTGAGCAATGGGAAACAAATCATGGTGAGTCCTTCCCGAAAGAAAGAATTATTGGCATTTTTCAGTTAAACTACAAAAGAAACCTATGATAATTAAAGCTGTAAATGGTAAAGCACCGCAGATTCCGGAGGATTGTTACATCGCAGAGAACGCTACTATTGTAGGTGCTGTGGTCATGGGAAACCAATGCAGTGTCTGGTTTAATGCCGTAATTAGAGGAGATGTGCATTTTATAAAGATGGGGAATAAGGTGAATGTACAGGACGGAGCAGTGATTCACGCTACCTATCTTACTTCTCCTACCACGATTGGAAATAATGTATCTATTGGTCATAACGCCATCGTTCACGGGTGTACTGTGCACGACAATGTATTAATTGGAATGGGAAGTATAATTATGGACGATTGTGTGGTGGAAAGCAATAGTATTATTGCTGCAGGAGCAGTTGTGACAAAAAATACACGGGTAGCATCAGGCAGTATTTATGCGGGAATTCCCGCCAAAAAAGTGAAAGATATAAGTGCCGAATTGATAGAAGGAGAAATTGACAGAATTGCCAACAACTACGTGAAATATTCGAGTTGGTTTAAAGAATAGCCTTTAGAAATCTTTTTTCGCTACTGAAATTTTTTCAGAATAGCTTTGCAACAGAAATTGAAGCGTAGCGGTATTGGCATTGGTATAAAACTGAAGCGAAGGAATCACGTTCGTATCATTTATCATTTCCATTTGCTCCAGCAAATTTTTGGTCTGTCGCGCCACTGCTTCTCCCGAATCGATAATTTTTACGTGTGACGGAAGTAATTTCTTCAGTTCCGGAATAATATACGGGAAATGGCTACATCCCAAAACCAGATAGTCTACATTGGCATCTATAAGTTGCCGGGTATATTTTTTTAAAAGCGCAATCATTTCGAGACTATGAAGTTTACCGGCTTCAATAAGAGGAACCAAACCTTCACCTACAATTTCAATTACTGAAATATCATTAGCAAACTCCATTGAAGTTTTATGGAACAGAGTACTGCTCAATGTACCCTTGGTGGCTAAAATTCCTATGCTTTTTGAATGGGTTTTAAGAGCCGCGGGCTTGATAGCAGGCTCAATTCCTATTATCGGAATTGAAAAACGGGATCGTAAAGTATCTATAGCATTGGTAGTTGCTGTATTACAAGCCACTACGATAATTTTAGATCCGGCATTAATCAAAGCTTCGGTGTTTTTAATGCTTAAAGAGGTTATTTCTTCGGGAGTTTTATATCCGTAGGGCGCATTCTTACTATCTGCCAGATAGATTGTATTTTCAAAAGGCAGTAACTGATGGATTTCCTTCCAAATGGAAGTGCCTCCTACTCCGGAGTCGAAAATACCAATAGGACTGCTTTTGTTCATAGTATAAAAATAAAAAACTGCTCACCAAATGGGAGCAGTTTTAACGTAACTTTTTGGGGAAAGTGATTAAAGTCCCAATTCCTTTTTAACGGCGGGTAATAAATCCGTTCCTTCTGCCAATAGTAAGCCGGCTCCTGTAGTAGAATCCAATACATATTGGAAACCTTGTGCTCTTGCCACTTTTTGAATAGCTGTACGGGCTTTTTCTAAAATCGGCTTAAAGATGTCAACCTGTTTTTTGTCAAGATCCTGTAATGCCTGATTTCTGTAAGCACCAATGTTGTTTTGCATTCCCTGTACTTCTTGTACACGTTTTGCATTTTCTTCATCAGTTTTAGACTCGGCTTCACCTTCATATTGCTTAATCTTGGTATCAAGCTCTTTTGCCATTGCTTTAATTTCGGTGTCGTAAGTTGTTTTCAGTTTGTCCAACTGACTCTGAGCAGCTTTCATTTCGGGCATTGCCTCTACCAGAGCTTGAGTGTCTATATGTGCAATCTTAGATTGTGCATTTACAAAACTTGTAGCTCCAACAAAAAGCAACACTGCTACTGCAAATAATTTGAATTTTTTCATTGTAATTGTATTAAATTAAGTGTTATAATTATTAAATGTTAAACTAGATTATATGTTAATTTCCGCCGCCGTCACCATCTTCACCACCGTCACCGGGAGGAGGGTTGCTACCGTTATTCTGACGTGCATTTAAAATGGAGTCTTTTCTTTGTTGGCGTTCATCCAAAAGTTTTTGTCTACGCGCGTCAAATTCGGCTTTCTTCACGGCACGAATGGAATCTCTCGTTTTTTTACGATCTTCCATTGCCTTTTCACGCTCATCTTTCTTTTCTTCAATGGCTTCTTCACGTTCGGTTACGGCTGTATCTTCTTCCAAAGATAGGTTGTCACGTGTTTCGATTTCACGCTTTTCCTTTTTATTGGTAGCTTCTTCACGTTTTGCTGCTCTGTTGATGCTTCGCAATACCTGATCGCTGATATCATTTCGCTCTGCTGCAAAAAGCATTACAATGTCTGCAGATTTGTCGAAGATGAAATCGTATTTTTTATTTTCAGCTATTTCCTGAACGATATTAAACACCTGATCCTGAATTGGCTGTATTAATTGTCTGCGTTGAATCATTAAATCGCCATTAGGGCCAAAGCGATCCTGCTGGTATTGCAACATTTCGTCTTCTTCAATTTTAATTTCTTCTTCGCGTTCTTCAATGAGTTCTTTGGTAAGTAATACACGTTCATTACTTAAGTTAAGCTTCATCTGGTCTATTGATTTTTGTTTCTTGTCAATATCCTGTTTCCATCTTTGTACTTTACCTTCCAGTTGTGTGGAAGCTTCGGTATATTCAGGAACATTTTCAAGAATATATTCCATATCAATATATCCTATACGAACGCCTCTTTGTGCCTCTACCGAAAAGCTGAAACACAAAAGGACAAGTGCGATAAAAAGTAACTTTGTAGTTTTCATAATTGTTGGTTGTTGTTTAAGAAAATATCGTGCCAAGTTTAAAATTGTTGTCCAATAATAAAGTGGGTTTCCCATCCATTTTTATTGATTCCCCCTAGAATTGGATCAAATCCGTATCCAAAATCTATCCCCAATAATCCAAATGCAGGCATAAATATACGTAATCCTACGCCAGCAGACCTACTAATACTGAACGGATTGTAATTTCTAAACCCGTCATACGATCCTCCTCCTTCTGCAAATCCCAGTACATATATGGATGCCAATTGTTTTAGAGTAATTGGATACCTTAACTCTAACGAAAATTTATTATAAATGGTATTTCCGTCATTACTTGATAAGGATTGATTGGGATATCCTCGTAATTGTATCACTTCTCTTCCATCCAAACTAAAGGATCCAAGACCATCCCCTCCAATGAAGAAACGCTCAAAAGGTGGAACTCCTCTGTTATTATTATAGGCTCCTAAAAATCCGAACTCAGTACTGGTTCGCAGCACCAAGTCATCAATAAGTTTGGTATACCAAATTCCTTTAAACTTAATTTTATAGTATTCTAAGAACTTAAAGCGTTCCTGATCAATTTCGGCAATTCGTTCTCTGGCGTCGGTATAATCCACGTCTGTTTGTACGATACTGGCCAAAACTTCTCTTTCGTCAGCCAAGTCTTTGTAATTGGTTCCATTAAAGGCCGAAAAAGGAGGTGTAAGTTTTGCAGTTAAACTAAACTCCGATCCGGATTTTGGATAAATAGGGTTTGTCGCGGTATTATTCCGGCTAATACCAATAGTATACGCCAGGTTATTAGAATACCCATCCCCGAATGTAAACAAACCGGTATTGTAATTTCGTAAATTATAGTGCTGAAAACTAACTGCCTGCGATAGGGTAAAATAATCGTCCGGCCATTTAAGTCGTTTGGCAATTCCCACAGATCCTCCTGTTATGAGGAAGCTTCGGCTCTTATCGGCTTCTCTTGCCGCATAATCATAAAAATACTGTATGGTATGCGAGAACGATGTACTTAGCTGTATGGGCTTTTTCCCGCCAAGCCATGGTTCAACCAAAGAAAGACTGTAGGTTTGATAAAAACTACTTGCCTGAGCTCGTAAGGAAAGCTTTTGTCCATCGCCCATAGGCAGTGGCTTGTATGCTTCTCCGTTAAAAATATTCCGAAGAGAGAAATTGTTAAAGGACAACCCAAGTGTACCTACAAATCCGCCACCACCATAACCACCTTGTAGTTCAATTTGGCTGGCACCTTTTTCAACGATTGAATATTCCATATCCAAGGTCCCGTTGTTTGCATCTACATTTTTGAAATTCGGTGAAATTTGTTCGGCATCAAAATACCCCAATTGTCCTAATTCACGGATGGTACGTACTACGTTTCGCTTGCTGTATTTTTGACCGGGACGAGTTCGTAACTCTCTGTAAATTACATGATCGTTTGTCTTGTCATTTCCAATAACCGTCACATGGTCGAAATAAGCAATTTTCCCTTCAATAATCCGAATTTCAAAATCGATGGTGTCGTTTCGTACAGCTACTTCAACCGGATTAATTCTTGAGAAAAGATATCCGTTGTTCTGATATAGATTGGTAAGGTCGTTTGCTTCGGGATCACCTTTGTCTTCGATGCGTTCCTGGAGGAGTACACCGTTGTAAACCTCGCCTTTTTTTATACCTAATACCTGTCGTAATACATTTTCGGTATACACACTGTTTCCTATAAAGCGAATATCTCCGAAGTAGTATTTTTTCCCTTCTTCAATTTTAAGATTTAACGCAATTCTACTGTCATTTTTAACGATAAGTGTATCATTTAAAATACGTGCATCGCGATAACCATTCGATTTGTATTTTGTAATAATAGAAACTTTGTCTTCTTCAAAACCTTCTTCACTGTACTTCGATCGCTTGTAAAAACGCAGAAACCTTTTGCGTTTTACATTTTTCATTGCGCCTCGTAATTTTTTATCGGAAAGGGCACTGTTACCATCAAATTCAATGGAAGACACCTTGATCTTTTCTCCTTTGTCTATAGTAATAGACATATCTTTAGAAACCTCAACTCCCGTAGAATCTAAGTGAGGAGTTGTGTTAATAATCACCTGCGTATTAAAATAACCGTCTTTGCGGTACTTGTTGGCAATGTTATTTTTGGTAGTGGTAATTAAATTTTTGGTAAGCTTTACTCCGGGATTAAGGTTGTTGTCCTTGATAAGTTCTTTTGTTTTCCCCTTTCTAAGACCTTCTACTTTGACCGTATTCAATTTGGGCAATTCTACAATGTAGAGTTCTAAATCGACCAAATCACCATCTACATTTGTCACGTAAAAAGCAATATCGCTGAAAAGATTTTGTTCCCATAATTTTTTGGTTACGGCACTTAACTTTTCTCCGGGAATATAAAGTCGGTCCCCGATTTTAAGTCCGGTAAACGCAATAACTGTCTGTTCATTAAAACTTTGCGCCCCGGTAACCTCAATTTTGTTAATGGCATATTTTCTACCGCTATCAAGTTCTTTTTGCTGTGCGGCACTATTGAAAACCGAAAGTATTGTAAAAAGAAAAATACAATAAAACTTTTTGTATGTATGCAATCGTAGACTATTGTTCAAGTTGTTCACTGGTTTTTCCAAATCTTCTTTCTCGGTTTTGATAATTTAATATTGCTTCAAAAAGATGGTTTTTTGTATAATCCGGCCAAAGCGTCTCTGTAAAATACAGTTCGGCGTATGCTATTTGCCAAAGTAAAAAATTACTAATACGTTGCTCACCGCTTGTTCGTATTAGTAAATCCACGTCTGGTAAATTTTGCGTGTAAAGATGATTATTTATTACCGTTTCGTCAATATTTTCGGGCGAAATTAGGTTATTTTTAACTTTATGACTAATCTCTTGAATAGTTTTTGTCAATTCTTCTCGCGAACCATAGCTCAAGGCAAGGGTAAGCGTCATTTTGCTATTGTTTTCTGTTTTTTTTATGACGTCGAGTAATTCTTTGTGCGCTCTTTTAGGAAGTGCTTGAAGATTACCAATGGCGTTTAACTTTATATCATTATCCTGAAGAGATTTCATCTCCTTTTTCAAAGAAGCAACCAATAGCTTCATTAATAATTCAACCTCCATCTTAGGGCGGTTCCAGTTTTCGGTAGAAAAAGCGTATAAGGTTAAGTAAGGGATACCAATTTCACCACAGGCCTCCACGATTTCCTTAACCGCTTTGGTGCCGTTTTCATGACCCATAGTTCGAAACAAGCCTTTTTGCTTTGCCCAACGCCCATTGCCGTCCATAATCACGGCAAGGTGCTTCGGTAACTTGTTTTTATCTATTTGGTCTTGTAGTTTCATTTCATTTATGTGCGTTCGTTTTTTTTCTTCAGAAATATATGGCGCAACCTAGTAAATACCGGTAATTTTAGCTAAGGTAATTTTAGACGGTTCTAAAAATTACAATAACAAGGTTTCCTTCCGAAGGTAAAAGTAAGCGTTACTCCCGTAAAGACATACCAATCGTCGCTATTTGTATTCCCGAACTTTAACCCCTCTTCATCGGCCAATTCGTTTACGGGATTGCTTCCGTCCAAATCATCGGTAAAGGTATATCGCGCTCCAATTTCAAAACCCAAAACCATTTTTGTGCCGACAGTAGTTTTAAATCCAACTACCATTGGAATCGCAATGGCTCCTGCCTTGTCATATTTTACAATCTCATCACTTTGGCGCTTGTACAACGCATTGTATCCAAAATAGGTTAGTCCCGTATATAAGTAAGGAGTCGATACAGGTTGACCGCTGTACATATTAAACTCCCAGAATGTATATTCCAATCCCAGTGAAAGTTCCTGAATTGAGTTTTCAAACGAATAGCCTCGTTCTTGTCTGCGACTTTCGTTAGAGTCTGCATCGTCACCCTTTATATTCGCAACAAGCACGGAGGCTCTAAAGGAGTGTCTCGAACTTCGATTCCACTTAAAAATTCCTCCAAAAGCTACCGAATTCGGATTAATATAACTGGTTTTGCCAACATCACCAATGTAATTGACACCTCCAAGCATCCCTCCAATTTCGTAGGTTTGTGAACGACCTATAAACGTAGCGGTAAGTATAAAAATCAGGACTGTGAAATACTTCATATACCTTAAAAGTTTGCAAATATAATAATAAACTTCGCTCTAACGAATTCTAAGACTAATAGTCTCTGTTGATTAACAAATTTTAAGGTATTTTATTGTTTAATTGCGCTTGTCTTCACCCCACAAAAGTTTTTTCCGAAGGGTTTTTATAAAGCTGTCATCATTTAATTGCACCAAATTAATAGTGAAAGGCGCCTTTTTAATTATGATAACAGTTTCATTTTCAAGGGTGGCGATACGAGAATCCAGTGATACCAGATACGATTTTTCCCTTCCGGAAACCTTTAAAGAAATAGTGCTGCTGTCCGGTACAATTAAAGGACGCGCATTTAAATTGTGAGGAGCAATTGGAGTAATCACAATGCTATTGGTATTGGGGTCTATTACAGGTCCCCCACAACTAAGGGAGTAGCCCGTTGAACCGGTTGGTGTGGCAACTATAAGACCATCACTCCAGTAAGATGTTAGGTATTTGTCGTTTACAAAAGTTTCCACTTTAATCATGGATGTAGTATTCTTTCGGTTAACGGCTACTTCATTCAATGCAAAATTTAGCGGTTCGATTCCAGAATTATGTGGTTGGGTTTCAATAGTGAGTACACTGCGCTCCGAAAGAATGTACTCACCGTTGAGAATTTGCGTAAGGCTTTTGGTAATTTCTTCTTTCTGAATAGTGGCTAAAAACCCTAACCGCCCCGTATTAATACCAACAATGGGTATCCCTAAATCACGAACAAAAGTAACCGACTTTAAAATGGTCCCGTCTCCTCCAATACTGAAAAATAAGTTGTAGGAATCGTCTAATTCGGAAAAGGTTTTAACCCCCGAGAAGTTTTTTGTAATGTCCTGGTGTAAGTTAATGATGTCGAGAAAATTCTCTTCAATCACTATTTCTACATCTCTATGCTGAAGCGCATCTAAAATTAACTGAATATAAGTTTCAGAATTTTCATGATAAAACTGTCCGTAAATACCAATTTTCATGAAACTATATGTTTAAATATTTATCCAGATAGTTGGAACGTTTTTTAAGATCCTCCAGAAATTTATCTTCTTCATGGTTGGATACAACATTATAGTCATACCTTCTGAAAGTTTGTACAATGGAATTCATTCCGGTATGTCCAATTTTTATAGTAACCTGAACAGTTTCATCTTCCATGTTTGAAATAAATAATCCAAGTATTTTGGCATCATTTGTTTCCACGATTTGACAAATTTCACTGAAAGAATAATCCCGTATGCCCTTTTCAACTACAATAATGCCTCCCGATTCGTTTAAAAAAGGAGTATTGTTGAATAAGTTCATAATGTCACTCAATTCGTAGTATCCAACATACTTATTATTAGCCCCTAGCACAGGCATAATATTACTGTTATTTAAGGCAAAGGCTTCAAGTATATCGAGCCAGTTGGTAGATTTTCTCACATAAAAAGTCTCTAAAGCATATTGATAATCTGCAACGGTTTTATTGCTTTCAAAACAATGTGCGTCGGTCTCGCTAATACACCCAATATAAACACCTTCTTTTTTAATGGGAATGTGTGAATAGGTGAGTTGGTTAAAAGCTGTTTGCACGTCTTTTATTGGTGAAGATATGTCGAAGGGACTGATGTCGTTTATGATATAATTCGCCGTATTCACTTTCCTAATTTTTACGCAAATTACTTAAAATAAAGATGCAAAACCGCGGTTCAACTTCGTATTTTTGTGATTTAAAGCGAAAGCATGACGAAATTAAGTGTAAACATTAATAAAATTGCAACCTTACGAAATGCACGTGGAGGAAATATACCGAATGTAGTACAGGTTGCCAAAGATGTACAACAGTTTGGTGCTCACGGAGTAACAATCCACCCGCGTCCGGACGAAAGGCATATAAAATATCAAGATGCTTACGATCTGAAGCCTGTTGTGGTTACCGAATATAATATTGAAGGAAATCCTGTAGATTCGTTTTTGAAAATGGTGCTGGATTTAAAACCCACACAGGTAACCTTGGTCCCCGATGCGGTCGATGCCATTACTTCAAATGCAGGTTGGGATACCCTTACACATAAAAGTTTTTTAGCTGAAATAATTTCCGAATGCAAACGTAACGGAATACGCACCTCTATTTTTGTAGACCCCAATCTCCGAATGATTGAAGGTGCCGCCCAAACCGGAACCGACAGAATAGAACTGTATACCGAAAAATTTGCAAAACAATTCAGTCTTGGGAATACGGCAGCCATTCAACCTTATACTGAATGTGCGAAGCTGGCAAATAACATCGGATTGGGGATTAACGCCGGACATGATTTGTCATTGGAAAATATTAAATTTTTTAAAGACAACATCCCAAATTTATTGGAGGTTTCTATCGGCCACGCCCTTATTTGCGAATCCATTTACCAGGGGTTGGAAACAGTAATTAACGCGTACCTGCATAAACTCGCCTAGATGATATTGCATTCGCAAATAATTGGAGAAGGAAAGCCATTCATGATTTTACATGGGTTTTTGGGAATGGGTGATAACTGGAAAACCTTGGGAACTCAATTTGCCGAATCGGGTTATGAGGTACATTTGGTAGATCAGCGCAATCACGGGCGTAGTTTTCACAGCGAAGCATTTTCTTATTCATTAATGGTAGAGGACATTGAAAACTATTGTAAGGAACATCAATTGGAGGATATCATTTTGCTGGGACATTCAATGGGTGGGAAAACCGCAATGAATTTCGCAGTAGAAAATCCGAAGTTAGTTTCAAAATTAATAGTAGCCGATATTTCTCCAAAGGCTTATCCGCAGCATCATCAAGATATCCTGAAAGCACTTTCTATGTTGGATTTTTCAGTATTAAAAAGTAGAGGAGAGGCAGATGCAATACTTTCAGAATATATTAAGGACGTGGGAACGCGTCAATTTTTACTGAAAAATTTATACTGGAAAAATAAAGAACAATTGGGATTGCGAATGAACCTGCCGGTTCTTTCCGAAACTATAGACGAAGTGGGAAAAGAATTGCCTGAGAATACGATTTTTAACGGAGCAACTTTGTTTCTCAGAGGAGAAAAATCGGGGTATATTGAAAAAACAGATGAAATACTAATAAAAAAACACTTCCCTGCTGCCAAAATTATCACGGTTTCAAAGGCCGGACATTGGTTGCACGCCGAAAATCCTGCCGAATTTCATCGAATTGTGGTAGATTTTTTATAACATTGCAAAGTAATTTTATTATGTATGCATAATAAATTGAATAATAGCGATTAAGTACGCATTTTGAAAAAATTACAACAAAAAACAAACATTTAATCTAACTTAATTATTATGAAGAAAGTACTAGTACTTGCTGTTTTTGCTTTAGCAACTGCAGTGATGTATGCCGGAGGATACCGTGTAAGTTTACAGGGGCAAAAATCCTTAGCAATGGGACACACAGGTGTTGCTGTAATCAATAGTAGCGAACTTGTGTTTTTTAACCCTGCCGGGTTAGTTCATTTAGAAAATAAATTAAACATCTCTGCCGGTGTAAGTGGTGTATTCGCTAATGTAGCATATCAAAATGAAGCCACAGGTGCTTATGCCGAAACCGACAACTCTACAAGCACACCTCTATATTTGTATGCATCATATAAAGCTACAGATTGGTTGGCATTTGGTCTTGGCGTTTATACTCCTTATGGAAGTAGTGTAACGTATGAGGATGACTGGGCTGGATCACATTTGGTGAACAATATCGAATTGGCTGCTATTTTTGTGCAACCTACAGTTTCTTTTAAAATTGGAGAATATTTGAGTTTTGGAGGAGGCCCTATCTTTGTTACGGGATCTGTGAATTTTAACCGTAACCTGAACAGAACATTAACCGATTTAGAAGGTAATAGATCCAATGTGACTATCGATGCTACCGGTATTAACGAGTGGGGTTGGACAGTTGGCGCTATGTTTACGCCAACAAAAGAGCTTACAGTAGGTGCTAATTATCGTTCTAAAATCGACATGAATGTGGAGGATGGTGATGCTACTTTTGAGAATATTCCAAATTCGCCGTTAACGCCTTTTGAGGATACTACTTTTGATGCATCATTACCACTACCTGCAGAAATCACTGTAGGTCTTTCTTACCAGTTCTGTGAAAAGTGGTTGTTTGCATTCGATGTAAACCGTACTTTTTGGGATGTATACGAATCGTTGGATATCGATTTTGCCAATGAAAACATTCCGGATTCAAAAAACGCAAGAAATTATAAGAACGCTTCAACCTACCGATTCGGACTGCAATATGATGCGACAAAAATGTTCACGTTAAGAGCAGGATATTACTTCGATGAATCCCCGGTACAAGACGGTTACTTCGCACCCGAAACACCACGAAACGACTCCAATGGTTATACTGCCGGATTTACAGTGAATGTTGGAGAGCATTTCGAAGTAGATGCTTCTTTCCTATACTTGCATTTCAAAGAAGTAGACGCTTCGTACGACTACTATTTTGAAAATGGACAGGCTGCTCCATTTGGGGGAACTTACAAAAACAGTGTATTTGTGCCTGGATTAGGAGTAACGTATAAAATGTAATTGAAAAAAATTAGAAAAAATGAAAAACACGATAAAAATATGCTTAGGCTTACTTGCCATAGGGTTTGTAAGTTGTGAACCGGAGTTTGACAACCCGGTTACAAACGATGGATTTTATACAAGTGGATCGGCCAATGTTACTAATTATGTAGCCGTTGGAAATTCATTAACCGCAGGATATGCAGACGGAGCTTTATATATAACAGGTCAGGAGAACTCCTATCCCAACATTATGGCGCAGCAATTTGCAAAAGCCGGAGGCGGAGAATTTACACAACCCTTAATGAATGATAATATTGGAGGCTTGTTATTGAACGGAACACAGGTATTTGAAAACCGATTTGTTTTGGCAGTTGGTGCCAGTGGAAATCCAAGCCCGGTTAGATTAATTGGAACTCCAACCACCGAAGTAACTACAAGCGCGACAGGTCCTTTTAACAATATGGGTGTGCCCGGAGCGAAAAGTTTCCATCTTAATGCAGCCGGATATGGTGCAGCCAACCCTTGGTTTGCTCGTTTTCAAACTAGCAGCAGTGCTTCCGTAATTGGAGATGCGGCTTCTATGAATCCAACATTCTTTAGTTTATGGATTGGAAATAACGACATTTTAAGTTATGCTACTTCCGGAGGTATTGGGGTAGATCAGACAGGTAATTTCGACCCCACAAGTTATGGTTCGAATGATATTACAGATCCTCTAGTATTTGCAGGTGCTTACAGTGCGCAAGTAGATGCTCTAATGGCTTCCAGTACAGGTGGAGTTTTGGTAAACATTCCCGATGTAACCTCTATTCCTTACTTCACCACAGTGCCTGCACAGTCAATTCCATTGGATGCTGCAACAGCAGGAGCGATAAATGCTCAATTTGCCTTATACAATTCTCAGGTGTTGCCGGGATTGGTAGGAGCAGGGATTATAAGCGCTGAGGAGGCTGCCGCAAGACAGATAAACTTTTCTGCCGGGGTTAACTTTCCTATTATGAGTGATGATGATTTAACAAATGTGAGTGCTATTTTACAAGGTCCTCCATTTAATTTACCCGCTGCCGTCGCCGGTTTGTTAGGGCAGTTACGTCAGGCTAATGACAACGATTTAGTGGTACTAACGGCTTCTTCTGTGCTAGGGACAACTCCGGATCCAACGAATCCAACAGGGGTAATTGGAGTTTCTATTCCTTTAGGCGATCAATACGTTTTGACGGCTGTTGAACAAGGTCGTGTTTCGGCTGCTGTAACTGCTTACAATGCAACAATTAAAGCCTTGGCAGATGCAAACGACCTGGCATTTGTAGATGCGAGAGCAGCACTTGCTCAGGTTGCAAGTACGGGAGTAGCTTTTGATGCAGGAGTTTTAACATCTGCTTTCGTAACCGGTGGTGCCTTCTCCTTAGACGGAGTACATCCAACACCACGTGGATATGCATATACAGCTAATCTAATGATTACCGCTATCAACAGAAAATACGATGCGACTATTCCACTGGTAAATATTGGGAATTACGCAACTGTTACACTATCTAACAATTAGAGATATTACTTTTAAGAATTTAAAAAACGTTCGCCAATGGCGAACGTTTTTTTTTATCTTTATAAAAAAAACACCATGAAATTAATCTTAAGAGTCTTGTTAACTGCAATAGCAGTAGTAATATTAGCCTATATATTACCGGGTGTCGCTGTCGACGGCTTTGTTTCGGCAATTATTGTTGCGGTTGTTTTAGGATTGCTGCGCTTAATTGTAAAACCGATCTTAGTAGTACTCACCCTGCCGGTGACCATCATTACCTTGGGATTGTTCCTACTTATAATCAATGCCTGTATTATATTGATGGCCGATTATTTTATTGGCGGGTTTGCTGTTTCAAACATTTGGTGGGCGCTCTTGTTTAGCCTTTTATTGTCTTTTCTTCAATCCATCCTTTATTCAATGGTGGATAAAAATTAAGCTACTGAATTCCAGTCTATAAAAGCTTGTTGAAATTCATTAAAAATTGTATTTTTGCACCCGCGTTCGGGAAAAGGAAATACCCGAATATTATATCGAAAATTTTTCAGAAAAATGAATATTACAAAAAAGGAAATTGATAGCTTGAATGCTGTGGTGACTGTTGAAATCGCCAAAGAAGATTATTCAGAGAAGGTAGAAAAAGTATTGAACAACTACCGAAAGACTGCAAATATACCGGGTTTCAGAAAAGGACATATCCCCATGGGAATGGTGAAAAAGCAATACGGGACCGCTATTTTAGTAGAAGAGGTGAATAAATTGCTTCAGGATGCGTTGCACAACTATTTGACAGAAGAAAAACTGGATGTCTTAGGAAATCCATTACCTAAAAACGATCTGGAAATCGATTGGAAAGCCGATAATTTTTCATTTGAATTCGATTTGGGACTTACCCCAAAATTCGATGTGGATGTAAAGAAAAAAGCAATCACTCAGTACAAAGTGATCGCTGACGATAAAATGTTGGACAATCAGGTAAAAACTATTCGCAAGCAATACGGGAAGCTTATTTCAAAAGATACCGTGGCCAAAGGAGACGAAATTACCGGAACTTTTACCAATGAAGAAAAGGGAATTGAAAAGAAGTCAACTATTGAAACTTCTGCCATTTTAGGAAAAAAGCAAGTAGCTGCTTTAATTGGAGCAAAGGTTGGAGATACAGTGGTGTTAAAAACCAAGGGAATGTTTGATGATGATCACGACAATCAGAAGTATTTTGGAGTGTCTCATGACGATGCACATGGTTTGGACATCGAGGTTGCTTTAAAAATTGAAGAGGTGAACACCCGCGAAATGGCAACTTTGAATCAGGAATTGTTCGATAAGTTATTTGGGGAAGCCGTAGTTACTTCAGAAAAGGAATTAAAGCAAAAAATAAAAGAGGACGCCGAGAAACAATTTGAACAACAAAGTGACCAAAAATTGTTGAACGACGTTGTTGAATCACTAATTGAAAACACAAAATTTGACCTTCCGGGAGAATTTTTACAACGTTGGATTCAGGTTTCAGGAGAAAAGCCAATGACCGAAGCCGCTGCCAAAGAAGAATATGAGCGTAGCGAAAAAGGATTGCGTTATCAATTGATTGAAGGCAAAATAAGAGCCGAAAACAAGCTACAGGTTAGTTTTGATGAGTTGAAGGATTATTCCAAGAATATGATCAAAGGCCAAATGGCACAATTTGGACAAACCAATCCTTCCGAAGAAGAGTTAGACAATATTGCGGCAAGAATTCTTTCGAATGAAGAAGAGGTAAAAAGAATAAGTGAGCAGTTGAATACCAACAAACTGCTTCAGTTTTTTAAGGAAAACGCAAAATTGAAGACAAAGGAAATTACCTACGAGAAATTCATTAAAGAAGCGTACGAGTAATTCAGCAATAAAATAGTTATATTTAGGCGTTGAATACAAGGGTTCAACGCTTTTTTTTCATTCAAAAAAATCGATTACTATTTATGAACTACGGAAAAGAATTTAAGGATTTTGCCATTAAAGATCAAGGGATCAATAGCATGTACTACGATAAAATTGTAAGTAGTATGTATCCAATAAACCTTACCCCAAATATTATTGAAGAACGCCAGATGAACGCAGTAGCGATGGACGTTTTTTCCAGATTGATGATGGACCGAATTATATTTTTGGGTACGGGTATTAACGATCAGGTGGCTAATATTGTACAAGCACAGTTGTTGTTTTTGGAAAGCACAGATGCTTCTAAAGACATTCAGATATATATCAATTCTCCGGGAGGAAGTGTTTATGCCGGATTGGGCATTTACGATACCATGCAATTTATTAAACCCGATGTGGCGACAATTTGCACCGGAATGGCAGCCTCTATGGCTGCTGTATTGCTGTGTGCAGGAGAAAAGGGAAAACGAAGCGGATTAACACATTCGCGGGTGATGATTCACCAGCCTATGGGTGGAGCTCAAGGGCAGGCTAGTGATATTGAAATTACTGCCAAAGAAATTATTACCCTAAAAGAAGAGTTGTATAAAATTATTGCCAAACACAGCGGTCAGACGTACGAAAAGGTACATGACGATAGTGACCGTGATTATTGGATGAAAGCCGATAAGGCTTTGGAATATGGAATGATTGACGAGATTTTATCGAGAGGATAATCTTTTCGGTCTAAAAAAAGAAAAAGCTATATGTCGAAAGAAGAGTTAGAATGTTCGTTTTGTGGTCGTAAAAAAGCCGAAACCAATCTGCTTATTGCAGGTTTGGATGCCCATATCTGTGACCGATGCATTGAGCAGGCGCATGGTATTGTGGTAGAAGAAGCGTTGCATTCATCTAACAGTGAGCTTAGCAAAGAGCTGATGCTTAAAAAGCCTAAGTCCATTAAAGAATTTTTGGACGATTATGTTATTGGGCAAGATCACACCAAGAAAGTGATGTCTGTTGCAGTCTATAACCATTATAAGCGTTTGTTGCAGCCTAAGAGTGACGACGATATCGATATTCAAAAGAGTAATATCATTATTGTAGGGCAAACCGGAACGGGAAAAACGCTGGTTGCCAAAACCATTGCGCGTATGCTCAATGTACCTTTGGCTATTGTTGATGCAACGGTTTTAACCGAGGCAGGTTATGTGGGTGAAGATGTAGAGAGTATTTTAACCCGGTTATTACAGGCGGCCGATTACAACGTAGAAAAGGCGCAAAACGGAATTGTTTTTATCGATGAGATTGATAAGATAGCCCGTAAAAGTGATAACCCTTCCATTACCCGAGATGTGAGTGGTGAAGGTGTACAGCAGGCTTTGCTGAAGTTGCTTGAGGGTACAACGGTAAATGTACCGCCCAAGGGAGGACGTAAGCACCCCGATCAGAAATTTATTGAAGTAGATACCGAAAATATCCTTTTTATAGCAGGAGGAGCTTTCGACGGAATTGAGCGTCATATTTCAAAACGCCTGAATATGCAGGCTGTAGGATTTAGTGCTTCCAAAAAAGAAGATACTATGGAGCGAGATAATTTATTGCGGTATATCATTCCGAAGGATTTAAAAGATTTCGGCCTAATTCCTGAAATTATTGGTCGTCTTCCGGTACTTACGTATATGGATCCGCTGGACAAGGGAACTCTTAGAGCTATTTTAACCGAACCTAAGAATGCCATTATCAAACAATATAAAAAGTTGTTCGAAATGGACGGAATCGATTTTGTAATTACTGAAGAAGCCTTAGACTTTATCGTGGAGCAGGCAATTGAGTATAAATTGGGAGCGAGAGGATTACGATCCTTATGTGAAGCCGTTTTAACCGATGCCATGTACGAATTACCCAGCACCGAAGAGAAAACACTCAATGTTACCTTAGAATATGCTCAGGACAAATTAAACAAGTCTACCATTAAGAAATTGAAAGCAGTTTCTTAAATCTGATAGACATAAATTAAAAAGGCCGCGATACAATCGCGGCCTTTTTAATTTCTTCTAAAAAGAATACCAGATTTATGGTGTTACCATCACTGTGGTCTTTTTTATATTCAGAATTTTTTGTTGCATCAATTCTGCCTTATTTTTCAACGTATAACCGGCTACTTCCGTATCGGTATTTGTACGATGTAAAGAGTTTGTTGTTCCGCAGGATGTGAGTCCTGCTAACAATACAACTAGTAGTATAGTTGCTACGATAAAGTATCTTAGTGTTTTCATAAGCCCCAACTATGAAAGATTTATACTACAAACATACATCGTAAGAAAAGTACTACCAAAACTTTTAGTTGAAGGGAAATAAAATTCGTTAAACTGCTCAATTAGCCTAGTAAAACGCTATGATATTAAAAATTTAGCGATAAAAGCTCCTCCAAATATTCCCGCGAATTGGATAATCGGGGTACTTTATGTTGCCCTCCCAGCTTGTCGTTTTGCTTTAACCAATCGTAAAAAAGACGTTCCCGGGCACAGTGGATGGTTGGGGCATTTAATGTCATATTGTTAAAACGCTTCGCCTCATAATCACTATTTACCTCCTGAAGTGATTTGTCTAACACCTCCGAGAAAAATGTAAAATCCTTGGGAGGGGTCTTAAATTCGATAATCCATTCGTGTGCTCCTTTTTCTTTTCCCTTCATAAAGATGGGTGCAGCTGTGTAGTCTACTATTTCGGTTTGGGTGAGTTTGGTGGTTTTACGCAATGCAGCTTCTGCGTTCTCAATAATCAGTTCTTCACCAAAGGCATTGATATGGTGTTTGGTTCGGCCGGTGACTTTAATTCTAAACGGATTTGTGGATGTAAACCGAACCGTATCGCCAATCTTATAACGCCACAGTCCAGCGTTGGTGGTGATTACAATTGCATAATTTTGCGCTTCTTCTACTTCGCTTAACGGAATTATTTTTTCTTCAGCAGTACCGTAGGTATCCATAGGAATAAACTCGTAGAAAATACCGTAGTCGAGCATTAACAATAGCTCTTTATTGGCGTTGCGGTCCTGTATGGCAAAAAACCCTTCCGAAGCGTTGTAAATCTCGTAGTATCTGAAGTTGTCTTTTGGCAGTAATTTGTTGTATTGATCAATATAAGGATCGAAACTTACGCCTCCGTGAAAATATACTTCCAAATTGGGCCATACTTCAAACAGATTGGATTTTCCGGTGGTTTCGATTACATTATTCAGTAAAACTAACATCCAGGAAGGAACACCGGCCAAACTCGTTACATTCTCATTTATAGTTTCATCTACAATGGCCTGCATCTTCGTCTCCCAATCGCTCAAAAGTGAAATTTCACTGCTGGGGGTACTACTAAATTCGGCCCAAAAAGGCATATTGTCTATTAAAATTGCTGAAAGATCTCCAAAAATTGTCCCGTTTTCCTGATATAATTCCTTACTTCCCCCAAGGCGCAAACTTTTTCCCAGAAATAATTGAGCATCGGGATTGTTGTTTAAATACATACACAGTAAATCCTTACTTGCCGCATAATGACAGTCTTCGAGCGAGTCGCTGCTCACGGGAATGAATTTACTTTTTGCATTGGTGGTACCGCTGGATTTTGCGAACCACTTAATAGGGGTAGGCCAAAAAATATTACTCTCACCCCTACGAGCTCGCTCTATCTTCGGTTCATTAATTTCGTAATTTGTAACAGGCACTCTATCGGCAAACTCACGGTAGTTTTTAATACTGTCGAAATCGTATTCTTTGCCTATTTCGGTATTTTTTGCCTTCTGAAGTAAATTATGGAGCAATTCTTCTTGTACATCAATAGGGTATTTTAAGAACAATTCAATTTGATGGAATCGCTTTTTCAGAAACCATGAGGCAATCGAATTTACTATGGGTATTGGCATTTTTACCTATCTTTATGCAATAAAAATAGCGAATTTCTTTCAATGAACTACGAAGGTGTTTTAACAAAAATGCAGACCGAAAACGGTTCACCCATACAGTACTATCTTATTTTCGAGAACGACTTCCTAAATGTCAATCAGTTACTGGATAAAAAAGTGTCAATTAGCTTTTTGAGATACCAGTGCCTCAATTGCTCATTGGAAAAGAAGATTTTTCGTCAGGGCTTTTGTTACGACTGTTTTTATGAAATTCCACAGGCGGCAGATTGGATCATGCGACCCGAATTAAGCACTGCACATTTAGACAAAGAAGATCGTGATCTGGAATATGAAAAAAAAGTGCAATTGCAACCACATGTTGTGTACCTGGCAAATAGCAGCAATGTAAAGGTTGGAGTGACCCGAAAGAGTCAGATACCTACTCGATGGATCGATCAGGGTGCACATGAAGCTATAGAAATAGTAGAAGTGCCTAACCGATATCTGGCAGGAATTACCGAAGTTGCGTTAAAAGACCATGTAAGCGACAAAACCAATTGGCGCACCATGCTTAAAAATGAAATTAAGGACGAAGATTTAATACAGTGGCGTGCAAAACTGAAACAATTTATCCCAACCGAAGCCTTACCTTATTTTATTGAATCCAATACTGAAACCAATCTGGAATTCCCGGTTTTAGAGTATCCCACAAAATTGAACAGTCTTAATTTGGACAAAACTCCCTTTTATGAAGGAATTTTAAAAGGAATCAAAGGTCAATACCTTCTATTTGAAGACAACACAGTTTTCAATGTCCGTGGAAGTGAAGGCTATGTTGTGGGAATTGTAATAAACTAATAAATCCCAAATTCCAAATCGTGAGCAGTGAGCAATGAGCGGTGAGCAGTGAGCAGTGAGCAGGGAGCGGTTGAATGGATGGATTGTTAGATTGTTGGATTGTTGGATTGTTGGATGATTGGAAAGTTGTTAACAAAGGGTAAAAATTGAAGGGAATGATATATTTACTCCTAATTCCTAATTCCTAATTCCTAATTCCTAATTCGTAAATCGTAAATCGTAAATCGTAAATCGTGAGCCGTGAAGCGTGAATAGAAAAAACTTAATGTTTGATGTGAGAAATTAATTTTGCTTAAATCTCCAATCACTAATTACTAATCCCTCATCCCTTCACCTAATTAATACTATCCTTCTTCTTTTTATTTCCGAAGAGCCCGCCCAGGATATCCTTAACGACATCGGTGGTTTGTTGTGTGGTAGTGTTGCCGGTGTTTGTGGTCTCTGTCGAATCTTTCTTGGGAGTATTTCCGGTAATAATATCTTTTAAGATATCGGTTCCTTTATCTTTTAAATCCTGCTTTTGTTTTTCGATTAGTTTTTGAGTCAGTGCTTTTACGGCTGCTTCGGTGTTTAAAGCTATCTGCGGACTCGTAAACGACCCGGTTAAACCAACAGGCAGCGAGACCGTCATATTGTTCGCATCTTCAGGATTCAGCTTCGCCAGTAATTTTGTGACATCTCCGCCCAAATATTTTGCAGGCACATCGAAAGTAAGATTGTAGTCTATTCTTTTATCCAAACCGTGTTTTCCTCCTGCGGTCACCTTGATTCCTTTTACGTTAAAATCAAAGGGTTTTATTTCAATGTTGCCGTTGTTAAATGTGAAAGCCGTACTAACATCTCTTAGACTGAGTTGCTGCAGATTTAAAAAGGAGATTTGTTCTCCTAATTTCGCCAATAATGGTGTTTCCTGAGAATTTACTTCGGCCGTTATAATTTGAGCCAGGGCGTTTCCCGCCAAGGTGGTTAATTTGGGGGTAAGATTTTCATTCAGGTCTCCTTGCAATTTGATTGTAGTATTCAAATCACCGTCCAGTGCTTTGGCAATGGGAGCAAAAAATTTTAGCATATCTAACTGCTGGAAAGATTGTGCGATATCAATCTTTTTTAAATCGAGATTCATAGCAAAGGTCGGGGTTGCATTTTTTGTTGAAACATTTCCCGATAAGGCAATATTTCCGCCAAATGCCGAGGATGTGACATTGGTGAGAGTTGCCGTTTCATTCTGAATTGCCATGCTGCCTTTCACATCGGTAAGCGTAATGTTGTCATAAATTACCTTGTTGGCGTTAAAATCTAATGTTGCATCCAAAAAGGTAGGAATTTTAATCGATTTTTTATCTGAAGTAGTTGTCGGGGTATTCTTAGTGTTTTCTGAAGCAGGTGCATCGGCAGTCATAAAATCGTTTACATTAAAAGTATTTGATTTCACAGCAAATCGCCCTTTGAGGTCTTGTTTCGACATAAGCCACGGAATTAAGTTCTGGATGTTCCCCGAAGCCTGCACATCGGTTTGCCCCGAAGTAGCATTCAAATCGGTCAGTTTAATAGTTCCGGGAGAAAATGTCACGTTGGCATTGGCAATTTTCAACGGATTTTTAAAATCGGGGTCATTATAGACGAATCCGGTAACACTTGCGTTTCCCGCAGCTTTAATATTCTGATATTGTTCGGTTTCAACCGAATGCATATCGAAGTTGGTCGTAACATCGGCTTTTAATATTCCGCTGAGCTCTTGTTCCATTTCCAGCGGAAGCACCTTTTCAATATTTGCCAAATTGAGTGTGCCTTTAAGTGCCAGATTCACTAAAGCATTTTCGGTGAGGTTGTGAATACTACCATTGGCTGAAAAAACTTCTTCATCGATCGCAAAAGTGAGTCCGCCAATATTCAGGTAGGTATCTTTTGCAATTCCGGTGTCGTTCTTAAGGTGCGCATCGATAGAAATATTGCGCACCGTTTTAGGAAGGTCGGGATATTTAAAGGATGCGTTATTACTTGCAATTTTAATATCCATTTTTGGAATATGAATGGAATCCACACTCCCCTGAAGCATCCCGTTTACCGTAAAATCACCGGTCGTAGTGACTCCGTCCAGTTCCTTTACATAGGTCTTCGGAATTACAGCAAGAAAATTTTTAAAATCGGATGAAGGTGTTTTAAATGTAAGATCTACCTCGTTATTGTTTTCATTCACCTTTACAAAGCCGTTGAAAGTGAGGGGTAACTCATTGATTTTGGCTTCGTTTTCCAAAAAGGTGTACTTTTTATTTTCAAAATCCATCTGAAAAACCGCATCCAGTGCTAACAAATTGTCTTTTAAATATTCGGTTTTTTCAATTTGAAGAGAAATCAACGCACCGGTTTCGGTGTCCAATTCAGACTGCGCTACAGAGAAATCTCCTTTTCCGGTGTGATTTACCTCTTTCAGTATCACAAATGTTTGTGTTTTCTTATCGAAATAATTGATTCGTGAATTTTTGATTTCATATTTTTTCAAATCGAATGTAAACCCCGAATTCCCTTCAATGTCATCTTTCATGGGGGCATCCTTCTTAACGGCAAGGTCGTAATTGGTTTGTCCTGTGGAATCTATCAAAATGTTTACATAGGATTCGTCTAATAACAATCCGTCAATTTTTATGGGGTCGTCACCGCTTTTAAACAACTGTGTAATTCCCATGTCCAATTTTAATAGCGTTCCGGTCGCCAGCGTATCACCTTTAAAAGGGGCTCTGTTTATTACACTAAAATCCTTAATGGTTAATGCAGCGTCGGGAAAGCTTCGGAACAAACTTAAATCGAAGTCATTCCAGGTCACATCGGCATTTATGTTTTGTTCCAGCGCACGTTTGACCAGTTTTTCCATGGTGCTTTCAAAAAACAAAGGGGACAGTGCCAGTAGCACCAAGACTATGCCTAAAAAGATTCCTATTATTTTCAGTATTTTTTTCATTTGTATTTTCTCTTTTATATTTTTTCTTGCTTTAGAAGTACTACTTCAGCGTCTAATTCTTCTCCCATTTTTAAGCCGAATCGTTTTCTGAAAGCAAACACAGCGGCATATAGAAACGGTGTATCCAGCAGGGCAATCAATACTTTAAAAAGAAAGCCACTTAGCAGCAAGGGTGCAAATAAGGCCCAGTCTATCTTTCCGAAGCTACACAACAAGGCTAAAACCGTAAACGTATCCACAAACTGTGACAAAAAGGTTGAAAAGTTATTCCGAAGCCAAAGATGTTTCCCTTTGGTGAGACGTTTCCAAAAATGGAATATCGAAATATCGATGTACTGCGCTAATAAATACGCCATCATGGAAGCAAAAACGGCTACGGCAGTCGCGCCAAATACTTTGTCGAATAAGGCATCGCTTATAGGGCTCCAATCTGTTGCAGGCACGGCGGCTGATACATATACAATCAATAACGAAAAGAACGACGCAAAAATACCGGCAGTAACTACCTGATTGGCTTTTTTCTTCCCGTATACTTCACTTATAATGTCAGTAATTAAAAACGTAACGGGATAGGGAAGAATTCCCACCGAAATTTCGAAGGTGTACAGTCCAAAAAAATCCCAGGAAAAAAATTTCTGAAATATTAGATTGGAAACCACCAAAGAAGCGATGAATAACGCACCTAAAATCAAGTTGATGCGTTGCGCCAACATTCGGTCTGCCAGGGTGAGTGCTGCCACTATTTATTTTGATTATACACAAAGATACTAGTCAGTTGTATTCTTTTCCTTAATTTCGTCTTAAATGTTAAAATCTCAATTCCATTAAGCCATTGCAGCACATCTATCTATCGTTGGGGAGTAATATGGGAAACCGTTTCGAGCTGTTGCAACAAGCGGTACAGGCTATTTTTGAAGAAATTGGGAGTGTGCTCAAAATTTCTTCGGTCTACGAAACTCCGGCTATGGGGTTTGAAGGAGATGCGTTTTTAAACTGTGTAGTCGTCGTCCAATCTACACTTTCTCCAAAAAAGATACTCGCTGCTATTTTAGAGATTGAAAAGCAAATGGGGCGGGAAAGAAGGCATGCAAAAAGATATAGTTCTCGGCCTATCGACATCGATATTTTATTGATAGACGATTTGGTGGTTGCCTCCAAACCACTTACAATTCCTCATCGGGAAATTCAAAACAGAAGGTTTGTGTTGCAGCCGTTGGCTGAGGTGAACTCAAAACTCCAACATCCTGTTCTATGTAAAAATGTAATCAAGCTACTGGCCGAAACCAAGGATAAGAGTGTTATTACAAAACAGTCGAAATGGTTGGTAAATCCCAGAAAAGAGTATGATATTTCTAAATTCAAGTATATCGCTATAGAAGGGAATATCGGCGCAGGAAAGACAAGTCTTGCGACGCAGATTGCCAACGATTTTAATGCAAAATTAATATTGGAGCGATTCAAAGACAATCCCTTTTTACCGAAATTTTACGAGCAACCGGGGCGTTATGCGTTCCCTCTGGAGATGTCGTTTTTGGCAGATCGCTATCAACAGTTGCTGGAAGATATCAAGCAATTCGATTTGTTTAAGGAATGTGTGGTGGCCGATTACGACGGCTATAAGTCGCTAATTTTTGCAAAGGTCACCCTGCAGGCCGAGGAGTTTGTTTTGTATAAAAAACTGTTTCATTTAATGCACAAGGAATTGCCTAAACCCGACGTGTATGTCTATTTATATCAAAATACGGACAGACTGCTGGAAAACATTAAAAAACGCGGACGAAAATTTGAGCAGAGTATTGAAGCAGCCTATCTCCAAAAACTAAATGCGGGATATCTGGAATTTGTAAAGAGCAGACCTTCCGAGAGTGTGCGAATTATTGATATTTCGGAAATGGATTTTATTAAAAGCCGAAAGGATTATCTTCAAATTTTAAAAGCTATTGTTGGCTAGACGCGGTTTTTGAAAGTGCTTTATTTGTTGAGCTTACTGAAAAAATCCCAGATCACTACTCCTGCACTCACCGAAATATTTAAAGAATGCTTGGTGCCGTATTGCGGAATTTCGATAACGACATCGCTAGCAGAAACCACTTGTTGTTGCACGCCTTTTACCTCATTTCCGAAGACTAAAGCGTAACGTTGTTGCTTTTCAATTTTAAAATCGGATAGCGAAACAGTCTGTTCCGCCTGTTCGATGGAAGCCACAAAAACACCTTCCTCCTTCAGTTTTGTAACGACATCCAACGTATTTTCAGCGTATTCCCATGCAACACTTTCGGTGGCACCCAAAGCCGTTTTCTGAATATCCTTATGAGGAGGTTGGGCAGTTATTCCACAGAGATAAATTTTTTCAATAAGGAAAGCATCAGCGGTACGAAATACCGATCCGATATTGTTTAAACTGCGAATATTGTCGAGAATAATAATGAGCGGAGTCTTTTCCGAAGCTTTAAATGCTTCAGGGTTGATACGTTCCAACTCGCTGTTTTTTAACTTTCGGTGTTTCATTGGCGCAAAAATACTCTTTTCTCATAAAATTTGACTCAAACTTAGTGGCCGAGGTTCATTGTTGATAAAAGTGAATAAATCACTATCACTTCATTTCAAAAAAAAGGGCAATTTCGTTACATTTATTGGTTCAATAAACAATAAGACTAGAAAATAGATAATGTCAAAGAAAGTCACCCCCTTAATGAAGCAATACAACACCATTAAGGCGAAGTATCCCGATGCTTTGCTCTTGTTTCGAGTAGGCGATTTTTATGAAACCTTTGGAGAGGATGCAGTACGAGCCGCGGGTATCCTCCACATTACACTTACGGCACGAAATAACGGAGGTGATGATGTAGAGTTGGCCGGGTTTCCACATCATTCGTTGAATACGTATCTGCCCAAGCTGGTGATGGCGGGTTGCCGGGTTGCTATCTGCGATCAGTTGGAAGACCCAAAGTTGACGAAAACCATAGTAAAACGCGGGGTAACCGAGTTGGTGACACCCGGAGTTGCTTTAAACGACGATATTTTACATTCAAAATTGAATAATTTTCTGGCTGCGGTTCATTTCAATTCCGGCTCAGGCGGAAACCTCTCCGATACTACCAGGATAGGTGTTTCTTTTTTGGATGTTTCCACAGGGGAATTTTTAACCGCGGAAGGCTCTGCCGAATATATCGACAAACTCCTTCAAAATTTCAATCCTTCCGAAGTTTTGTTCAGCAAACAGAAAAGAAAGCTTTTTTCTGAAACCTTTGGCGATACTTTTCATGTATTTCATTTGGAAGATTGGGTATTTCAGAAAGATTATGCCGTAGACACGCTTCAAAAACACTTCGATGTTCAAAACTTAAAAGGCTTTGGCATAGATCATCTGGAGGAAGGTATTATAGCTGCCGGAGCGGCCTTGCATTATTTGGACGAAACGCAGCATACCAAATTGCAGCATATCACCAAAATCTCGCGTATAGCCGAGGACGAATACGTTTGGATGGACCGATTTACCATTCGGAATTTAGAATTATACCATTCCCATCATCAAAATGCGGTGACATTGTTAGACGTTATCGATAAAACCACTTCTCCCATGGGAGGGCGACTCTTGAAACGTTGGATGGCGCTTCCGCTTAAAAATGCCGATAAAATAGTAGAACGGCATGAGGTAGTGAGTTATTTACTCGAACACGCTACGGTGCTTGAAAAAATTCAGTTGCATATAAAACGGATAGGCGATTTGGAGCGGCTTATTTCAAAGGTGGCTACCGCAAAGGTGAATCCGCGGGAAGTCATTCAGCTTAAAAATTCGTTGGAGGCCGTAATTCCGGTGAAATCTGAAGCCCTTCAGTCTAAAAATGAGTCGGTTAGAATAATAGGAGAACAATTACAGGATTGCGAATTGTTGCGCCAAAAGATAAAGGAAACGATTTCAGAAAATGCACCCGTCAATATTTTAAAGGGAAATACGATTGCTCCGGGCTTTCACGAAGCCCTGGATGAACTGCGTGCTATTTCAACCGGCGGAAAGGAATATCTGGATCAGATGTTGGAACGTGAAACAAAACGTACGGGAATTACTTCCTTAAAAATAGCATCCAATAATGTTTTCGGGTATTATATTGAAGTACGAAACACGCATAAAGACAAGGTTCCAGAGGAGTGGATCAGGAAACAGACCCTGGTAAATGCCGAGCGCTATATCACCGAAGAGTTAAAAGAATACGAGTCGAAAATTTTAGGCGCAGAAGAAAAGATTTTGGCGCTGGAGCAGGAATTGTACGGAAAATTGGCACAGTGGATGCTTCAGTTTATTGGCTCTGTACAGCAAAATGCGGCTTTAATTGCGCAGCTGGATTGCCTCTGTTCGTTTGCAACTCAGGCAAAGCTGGCCAATTATACGAGACCTTTGTTCGATGATACCTTCGATCTGGATATCAAAGAAGGACGTCATCCGGTGATTGAAAAACAGCTGCCTCCCGATGCGCCTTTTATTGCCAACGATGTCTTCCTGGACAGGGACAATCAGCAAATAATCATGATTACCGGGCCCAACATGAGTGGGAAGTCGGCAATTCTTAGGCAAACAGCCTTGATTGTTTTATTGGCACAGATGGGAAGTTTTGTTCCTGCCAAAGCGGTTCGAATGGGTTGCGTGGATAAAATATTCACCAGAGTAGGTGCGAGTGATAATATTTCGATGGGCGAATCTACCTTTATGGTCGAGATGAATGAGACGGCGAGTATTTTGAATAATATTTCGGATCGCAGTCTGGTCTTACTCGACGAAATTGGAAGGGGGACCAGTACCTATGACGGAATCTCAATTGCATGGGCGATTAGCGAATATTTGCACGAACATCCGTCGAAGGCAAAAACCCTGTTTGCGACGCATTATCACGAGTTAAATGAAATGACCGAAACTTTTTCTAGAATAAAAAATTACAATGTTTCGGTGAAGGAGCTAAAGGACAATGTGTTATTTCTTCGGAAATTAGTTCCGGGAGGTTCACACCACAGTTTCGGAATTCACGTAGCCAAGATGGCCGGAATGCCACAGGCGGTATTGCATAGGGCGAATAAAATATTGGCGCGTCTAGAAAAATCGCATTCTTCGGAAGAATTAACTGAAGAGATGAAGGCTATTTCGAAGGAGGAAATGCAATTGAGTTTCTTTAAACTGGACGACCCGCTTTTGGAAGAATTGCGGGAAGAAATCCTTGATATTGATATAGATACCCTCACTCCGGTGGAAGCCCTCATGAAGCTAAATGAGATAAAACGAATGCTGGTGCGCAATGCTAAGGTGAAGCTTAAAAAGTAGCTGTGTGAAGTATTCTCAATTTTTACCAAATAATGCTTTGCTTTTGTTGTAAATATTTTAAATTTGCGTCCGCTTTAGGAATAAAGCCATGTTCATACAAATCGCGAAAATAGCTCAGTTGGTAGAGCGCCACCTTGCCAAGGTGGAGGTCGCGGGTTCGAATCCCGTTTTTCGCTCGCTTCGGCTTCGCTCAGCGACCGTCGAATAAATTAGTACCAGTCCAAGCTGAAGTGGTGGAATTGGTAGACACGCTGGACTTAAAATCCAGTGGGCAGAAATGCCCGTACGGGTTCAAGTCCCGTCTTCAGTACAGATGAGAAAAGGCCGAATCGAAAGATTCGGCTTTTTTGTTTTCCGTAATGAAGAAAAAGCACTCTTTTTCGAAATGAAGGGAAACAAAAAAGCAGAACCACAAAGTGGGGCGGGCTTTTCTATCAAGATGTTGAAATGGGACTCGCCGAAGGCAATTCCCGTATGAATGAGGAAAAATGATTCCTTTTTCGAAATGAAGGGAAACAAAAAAGCAGAACCACAAAGTGGGGCGGGCTTTTCTATCAAGATGTTGAAATGGGACTCGCCGGAGGCAATTCCCGTATGAATGAGGAAAAATGATTCCTTTTTCGATATGAAGGGAAACAAAAAAGCAGAACCACAAAGTGGGGCGGGCTTTTCTATCAAGATGTTGAAATGGGACTCGCCGAAGGCAATTCCCGATTTTTTCACTAAAATATCCAACTGTTGGAAATTTAGAAAATTGGATTTTTTTTGTTTATATTTATTCTCAATCTAAAACAAAAACTATGGGAGTAGGGGGATTATTTTTTGGTACAATAGCTGTAATTCTGATACTTGTAATATTAATGGAGATTCGGGAAAGGAGTTAAGCTTCGCCTCTCGTTTTAACCGTTATAAATCGTCACTTAAAATCTTTTTAATTTCATCATCCACATCTTTTTTAAGATCGTTGGATGTTGTACTTTGATTACTTATACGATAAGAGATATAAATAAGGAAGAACAGTATGGGTAGAATTGCCGGTAGTGAATACCAGAAATCGAACTCATCTATATACTGTATTTTGTAATTTATCACTCCGGAAAGCTGAAACAAAAACATAGTAAGGGGAACCAAAATTGCATATTTCCACCAATTAGTTGATGTTAAAAACCACATGCCTGTTAATGAGACAAAGGTAATTTTGGTAAATAGTGCGTGCATATAGGCTTGTACGCTTCCAAAACCACCGGAATTAACAACGCCAAAAAAAGTATCCCACTCGGTTGCATCAGCCGGGGCATATTTATAAATGTAAAATAAAAAAGGTGTTGCTATCAGGAATAGAGATAACAACACCCCTAATAAAATGCTTCTGCTCCTATCCGTTTGGTGGAACTTCGTATTTGTCTTTATCGATTTGTTGTTCATCGGTTGAAAGTGCTTCAGGCGTACAACTTGCTGCTAGCGCAAGAATGGCTAAAATAAACATTAGTTTTTTCATAATAAATAAGTTTTTAAGGTTAAAAACCCCAAACTACTTATTATAATGATTTTTCTTACAAAACGGCTAACGAGTTATTAACCAAGTTATTAATAATTGCTGGATTGCAGTTGATATAAGTAAGAAATTTCGCTAATGTACTATTTTTTGTTTTTAGCAAATAGCAGTTTGTATAATTTATTTACAAGCATATTTCCCAAAGGAAAATAAAGGGCGAAGAAGAGTGCCATAGCAAGTGCAAACACATGTGGTCCAAATGTCTTGTCTAAAAAATTATTTGGATAAATATAGGAAGTTCCCATGGTGTATCCCCCAAATTCCAATAAGGCCATTGCGACCAACCCATAGGCATATTGTGTAAAAAAGTCATATCCGCGTAGAAGTATTGATATTGGAACCATATAGAGTATATAGGTTGGAATTATTTGCCACCAATAGGTAAATTTTGCAATTTCTGTATAATGCCCAAAGGCATTCATAAGGATGCCCCATAGTAAATAGACCACTATATAAAGATAAACACGATTTCGTTCTATTGTCTTTAATTTTTGAAGAAGTACTTTTGCTGTCTTTTGCATCGGGTTTGTTTATTGGAAGTAATCTTAAAAATACTGATATATCAATAAAGGTTGGCGACTACTTTCAAATTAAAGAGTCATAAAATAAAAAACCCGGCAAGGCCGGGTTTTTTATTTTTCAAAGAGACCAACTTCTATTGGTCATCATTTTTGATTGCATCTTCTACGTCATTCGCAGCTTCGTTAACAGCATCACCTGTTTCTTCTGCCGCATTTTCAATAGCGTCACCCGCATCGTTCATCGCATCTTCTACGTCGTCTGCTGCGTCATCCATTACTTCTTCCATGTCGTCGGCAACATCGTCCGCTTTTTTTTCGGTTTCTCTACAAGAATAAATAGAGAATACTAAGCTTAAGGCTGCAAAAGATAAAAATAGTTTTTTCATTGTTGATTTAGATTAGTGATTAATAGACAATAAAAGTAGTTATTTTTTTTATAGATATACTTTTTTGTCAAAATTTTTAAAAATGAATACGATTATTCCAATTTTCTAAAAGCTGAAATAGGAATAAGTCCAATATTTAATTGGATATATTCCAAAATTGAATATATTTGAGTATGGAAAAAGTAATCCCAATTGAAGCCAGTCGCTTTAAAAAGATTCGTGAAGAGTTACACCATACACAGCAATCCTTTGCCGAATTACTGGACATTGGCAGTACCACAGCCGATATAGAACGCGGAAAGACTAAAATAACAGGGAAAGTAGTAATGGATCTACTCCGCCTGTTTCAAATCAACCCGCTTTGGTTGTTTGGTGAAAGTTTTACCAAACATGTAAACTTACTCGGTGGTGATGTTAGTCCGAAAGTTATTACAGTTGATAAAGAAGAGAATGAAACCATTTTATTGGTGAATCAGAAAGCTGCTGCAGGGTATCCGCAAAATATTCAGGATGTAAGTTGGTATGAAAAGCTTCCGGCATTTAACATCCCATTACCTCAGTATCGCAATGCCACTTATAGAGGGTTTCAAGTAGAAGGAGATAGTATGTTGCCCAACATACGTCCCAATGAGTGGGTGTTAGGAAAAGCAGTTCCAAGTATCACTGAGGCCAATGACAGCAAAATATATATTGTAGTTTTAAAAGATTCGGTGCTTGTAAAAAAGCTACAAAAAGTAAGAAATAGCCTGGATAAGGTGCGTCTTATTTCACTTAATGAGGAATACTTGCCAATCGATGTTGAAGTAAGAGATATTCAAGAATTGTGGTTGGTTAACAGCAAATTGAGTTTTGGAATTGACGAGCCTAACGATAGCAGTTTATTGCGACAACTACAGCAATCCATGGAGGAGTTAAAAGGACAAATTAGTAATTTAAAGGCATAAAAAAACGACTCGGTTAGGAGTCGTTTTCTATGGTTAAACTAATTACGATTTATTAGTTATCGTCATTATCAGTTTTTACTTTCATTTTGGATTCGCCGTCCTCTTCTTTTATTTTCACGCTTTTATCGTCGGTTTCCATCTTTATTTTGGTTTCGTCGCCATCTGTTTTCACTTTAATGTCGGCTCCATCTTCCTGCATTTCCTCAATAAGGGTTTCTTTTTCAGATTTTTGCTCTCTACAGGAAGTAAATGAAGCGCCAATAAATAATGCTGTCAGGGTAATTAATGCTATTTTTTTCATTGTTATAAGTTTTAATGGTTATGTATTATTTTATATTAAGCGTCGTCCTCTCCGCCAAGGCCGGTGTTTTCTTGAACTTCATCTACACCTTCCTGAATAGTATTTTCAACCGGATCTGAAGCATCGTCATCCATCACATCTTCAACATCATCTGCTTTTTTCTCGGTTTCTCTACAAGAAATAAACGTGGTTGCAAATATTGCTAGTACAAACAAACTTAAAATTAGCTTCTTCATAGGACTTTTTTTTTTGATTAATCGTCGTTACCAATTTTATCGATTTCTTCATCAATTTCCTCGTTTATCTCCTTGTCTACTTCTTTTGCTGCTCTTTCCAGTATTCCGGGATCTTCTTCTTTTACTTCTACCTTCACTTCACGGACCACTTCCTTGGTTTCGGTTTTGGTTTCTCTACAAGAAACTGTTATGAAAATTGCAAATAATAGAACTGATATGGCAAATAATTTTCTCATATTATTAGGTTTGTGTTAATTTATTGTCCAAATCTAACTATTTTAACATTTGGACAATGGTAAAGTTTTATTAAAGTTTTTATGAAATACCTATTGTCGGTGCCTAAATAAGTCCGCCTGTATGTAGTTTCTGAATATATTCCATGGTTTTACGGGTAGCACCGGTATTTTTATTTACAAAATGCTCACATATCATCCCGGTTTTACTTCGGAACGCCGAATCTTCCACAAGTTTAATGAGTATAGCAGTACATTCTGAAGCATTTTCAATGGAGAACAATCCTGCAAGTTGTTGTAGTCTTTCAGCCTCAGGAAAATTTTCGTAATGTTTTCCAATTACAATCGGAACCCCAAAGGTGGCCGGTTCCAAAATATTGTGTAAGCCGGTATTCCCCATCGCACCGCCAACATAAGCAATGTCTGCATAACTGTAAATTTTGGTAAGAAGGCCTATCGTGTCGATTAGCAAAACGCTATTGGACGATAGGTTTTGACCCTCCTTTTCTGAATACAAAACGCTTTTTTTGTCAATTTTTTTCCTGAATGCTTCTATTTTCAAAGGCTCGATTTTGTGGGGAGCAATTATAAACTTTACCATTTCCGGAGCATTGTTTATGTATTCCAACAAGACAACTTCATCTTCGGGCCAGGTACTTCCGCATACGATGCAAATTGAGTCTTGTTTAAAGTCGGCCACAAAAGCCAGCGTATTGTCCTGTTCAATTTGATGAGAAACTCGGTCGAACCTGGTATCGCCACTCACCGTGACATTGGTGATGTTTAAGTCTTGTAGCAAAGCTTCAGAAGTAGCATTCTGTACAAATATATGATTGAATGTATGTAGTGCCTTTCGCATAAAACCTCCATGCGCTTTAAAAAAGAGTTGATCTTTTCGGAATACACCCGAAATAAGCAATGTAGGGATGTTGTTAGCCTTCAATTCTAATAAATAATTGGGCCAGAACTCATATTTTACAAACAGAGCCAGTGAAGGGTGCACCATTTTCACAAACTTCCTGGAATTAGCCTTAGTATCCATCGGTAAATACACAACCACATGGGCCAGTGGCGTGTTTTTCTTAATCTCATATCCTGAAGGGGAAAAAAAAGTAACTACAATTTTATGCTCTGGAAATTCTTTCTTCACTGCCTGAATAATGGGAACACCTTGTTCAAATTCCCCCAAAGAGGCGCAATGAAACCAGATTGTTTTATCATTGGGTTGAATCGAATTTTTAAGTATTTCAAATACGCCTTTTCTGCCCTGTACAAAAAGTTTCAGTTTTTTGCTGAAATGTTGCGCAATCCGTAGATGGAAGTATGTTATATGGGTTAAAAAATTGTATAAAATTCGCATGGATGAATTCTGAAGTGCTAAAATACGCTTCTTTGATTAATTACATTGCTTGCCGTTTTCAATTTTCGTAGTTTTACGGCAAGTTAGTACTAACTTTTCTTCAGTAGTATATATGAAAAAAATTCAGATGGTTGACCTAAAAGGTCAGTATGAACACATTAAAGACAGAGTGAATTCTTCGGTAATCGAAGTAATCGAATCTACTGCCTTTATCAATGGCCCCGAAGTACATTCGTTTCAAAAAGAATTAGAGGAATATCTGGGTGTAAAACACGTGATTCCTTGCGCCAACGGCACCGATGCTTTGCAAATTGCCATGATGGGCTTAGGCCTAAAACCCGGAGATGAGGTAATAACGGCCGATTTCACCTTTGCGGCAACTGTTGAGGTAATCGCCTTGTTAGGACTTACCCCGGTCCTGGTAGATGTAGATCCGGTTAATTTTAATATCGATATTGAAGCAATAAAAAGAGCAATTACCCCAAAAACCAGAGCGATAGTCCCTGTACACTTGTTTGGTCTTGTGGCTAATATGGATGCTATTATGGAAATTGCCGCGGAGCATCACTTGTATGTAATCGAAGACAATGCGCAGGCCATAGGTGCTACCTATACAAGTAAAAACGGAACAAAACAGAAAGCAGGAGCGATAGGTCATGTGGCTTCCACTTCTTTTTTCCCTTCAAAAAACCTGGGTTGTTATGGTGATGGCGGTGCTATTTTTACCAATGATGATGATTTGGCGCATATTATTCGAGGAATTGTAAATCACGGAATGTACATTCGATATCATCACGATGTTGTGGGAGTGAATTCCAGACTGGATTCCATTCAGGCGGCTGTGTTAAGAGCAAAGTTACCGCATTTAGACACTTATAATGCAGCTCGTAGAAAAGCAGCAAAGAAGTATAGCGAAGCATTTGCAGGCGTTGAAAACATCATCTCACCTTCTTGCTTTTGTAGCACAGAAGATTTTGGCTGTGCGTCATGTGATTGCCATGTTTTTCATCAATATACCCTTCGTATTTTAAACACAGATCGGGATGCTTTGGTGAAGCATTTAAACGAAAACGAGATTCCATGCGGAGTCTATTATCCAATACCATTGCATCTGCAAAAGGCCTATTTGGATGAACGCTATAAAGAAGAGAATTTTAAGGTAACCAATCAATTGGTTAAAGAGGTTGTTTCATTGCCCATGCACACCGAACTGGATGATGAACAAATAGATTTTATTACAAGTACTGTTATAAATTTTGTTACCAAATAATGAAAAAAATACTGGTTACAGGAGGATTAGGATATATAGGATCGCATACCGCGGTCGAATTACTTCAGAAGGAATTTGAAGTAATTATAATAGATAATCTTTCAAATTCTACAATTAATGTCCTGGAAGGAATCACCAATATCACAAAAAAACCTCCCACTTTCGAAAGGTTAGACTTAAGAGAAAAGGCACAAGTTGAAGATTTTTTCCTTCGGAATAAGGACATTTCGGGAATTATACATTTTGCGGCAAGCAAGGCTGTTGGTGAAAGTGTTGAAAACCCGTTGTTGTACTACGAAAATAATGTAAATACCCTTATTTATCTCCTTCAGGAGTGCAAGGCGCATAGCATTCCTAATTTTATCTTTAGCTCCTCATGTACGGTATATGGAGAGCCAGATTCGCTTCCAATAACAGAAAATGCCCCGATAAAAGCAGCAATGTCTCCTTATGGAAATACAAAACAAATCAGTGAAGAAATTATAGCCGATTTGTGTGCTGTGCATCCCGAAATGAATGCTATCGCCCTTCGATATTTCAATCCGATAGGCGCACATCATTCCGCCGAAATAGGAGAACTTCCGCTTGGAGTACCACAGAATTTAGTGCCTTTTATTACACAGACTGCGGCCGGAATTCGCAAAGAACTATCGGTTTTCGGCAACGATTATCCCACCCCCGATGGCAGCTGTGTTCGCGATTATATTCATGTGGTGGATCTGGCAAAAGCACACGTGATCGCCTTGCAACGCCTACTTTCCGGCAAAAATGAATCCAATTTGGAAATTTTCAATGTAGGAACCGGCAGAGGAAGCTCGGTGATGGAAGTAGTTCATGCTTTTGAAAAAGTGACAAAACAAAAATTGAATTATAAATTTGTGGGCAGACGTCCCGGTGATGTGGTTTCGGTATATGCAGATACTCAAAAAGCGAATGACGTTTTAGGCTGGAAAGCCGAAAAATCGATGGAAGATGCTTTGTCCTCGTCCTGGAAGTGGGAAAAAAAAATAAGAAACATAGAATCATGAAAAAACTACTTATTATTTTAGGTCTGTTAGTATGCTTCGGAAGCAATGCACAAGAGACTTTATTGCATTGCGGAAAGATAGTCGATACAAAAAACGGCAAAATACTTACGAATAAGACCATTGTGGTTTCAGGCAAAAAGATAATCCGACTTGAAGACGGATTCACTACACCGAAAGAGGGTGACAAAGTAATAGATTTAAAAACCAAAACAGTTTTACCGGGACTCATCGATATGCACGTTCACATTGAAGGAGAAACAAGCCCCACCAGATACCTGGAAACCTTTACACTAAATGAAGCCGATGTGGCTTACAATGCGGCCGAAATCGCAAACAGAACATTGTTGGCAGGTTTTACAACCGTTCGTGATATGGGTGGTAGTGGCGTAAATGTGGCTCTTCGCAATGCGATTGCGAAAGGGAAAATCCCCGGACCTCGTGTTTTTGCCGCCGAAAAAGCAATAGGAACCACCGGGGGGCACGCCGACCCTACCAATGGATATCGTGCTAATTTAATGGGAGATCCCGGACCTAAGGAGGGCGTAATTAATAGTATGGATGATGCCCGTAAGGCAGTAAGACAACGCTATAAAAATGGCGCCGATTGGATTAAAATAACTGCTACAGGAGGTGTATTAAGTGTAAGTAAGAATGGACAAAACCCTCAGTTTACACAGGAAGAGGTTAATGAAATTGTAAAAACTGCAAAAGAATACGGGATGAGTGTTGCAGCCCACGCACATGGAATTGAAGGCATGAAACGCGCCATCAAGGCCGGAGTCTTGACCATAGAACACGGTTCGTTGATGGACAGGGAAACAGCTTTACTAATGAAACAATACGGAACGTATTTGGTGCCTACCATGTCTGCCGGAAGGTATGTGGCCGCAAAGGCAAAAGTACCCGGCTATTACCCCGATATTATCATTCCGAAGATATTGGAAATCGACGCCAAGCTGCGGGAAACCTTTGCTATGGTCAATAAAGAAGGGGTGAATATCGCTTTTGGGACAGATGCCGGAGTATTTCCTCACGGGGAGAATGCCAAGGAATTTGGGTATATGGTCGAATCGGGGATGACACCTATGTTTACCTTACAATCTGCAACCCTTACCAATGCAAAATTATTGGACATGGAAAATGAACTCGGACAGCTTGCTGTTGGATTTCTAGCCGATATTGTTGCGGTGGATGCAGATCCCACCCAGGATATCAAAACCATGGAAAATGTTGTCTTTGTAATGAAAGAAGGCGTCATTTATAAGAATTAACTACGCTTTAACGAAGGTTTAACGGCCTATTGTTGCTGCTCGCTAGTATTCGTTGTTCTTTTGCCGCAAATGAAAAACGGAGTTATGAAGTTGATAACAATAAAGAGAACAACAAAAAAAGAAAAACGCTTTACCGAAAAAATGGGAATGCTAACAGCAAATGTTGTATACATTCAGAAAGCTTTTTTGTCCATACCATTCAAAACAATCCATGCGTATCGTGAAACCTATTACGGTAAGATGAAAGATTGTGATGAGTGTGTGTTAAGTGCTTAAAACGAAGCCTTTTCGGTTTCGACTTCCGGGTTAATTTTCTTTACCAAGCCCTGTAATACATTACCCGGACCTACTTCAATAAAACGTGTTCCACCATCTTTAATCATATTTTGCACACTTTGTGTCCACTTTACTGGCGCGGTTAATTGAAAGACGAGGTTCTTTTGTATTTCTTTTGGGTCGGTTACCGCAAAGGTGCTTACATTCTGATAAATAGGGCAGGCCGGAGCCGTAAATTGCGTGGCTTCTATCGCTGCTGCCAATTCCTCGCGCGCAGGCTCCATTAACGGACTGTGAAACGCACCTCCAACCGGAAGTAATAAGGCTCTGCGAGCCCCTGCTTCTTTTAAGGCTTCACATGCCGCATTAACGGCATCGATGTCACCACTTATTACCAATTGTCCTGGACAATTATAATTTGCCGCTACTACAATTCCCGGAATATTTGCACAAATTGCCTCAACAATATGATCGTCCAATCCTAAGACTGCTGCCATGGTAGACGGAGTTAACTCACATGCCTTTTGCATTGCCAAAGCACGCTTGTAAACCAGCTGCAAGCCGTCGCTAAAAGCAAGGGTACGGTTTGCCACCAAAGCAGAAATTTCACCCAACGAGTGCCCTGCCACCATATCGGGCTGAAATGTATCTCCCATCACCTCGGCTAATATGGTCGAGTGTAAAAAAATGGCAGGCTGGGTTACCTTGGTTTCTTTTAGCTGGTCCGTAGTTCCTTCGAACATAATTTTGGTAATATCAAAACCAAGTATTTCATTTGCCTGAGTAAATAGATCCTTCGCCTTGGAGGATGCTTCATAAAGATCAAGACCCATTCCTGTAAATTGAGCGCCTTGTCCGGGAAATATATATGCTTTCATGGTGTGTAGTTTAGTTGTACAAAAATAGAATTATTTCTAGGAATACTTTTTAATTATAGCTTTCACTTGCGAGAAATAACTACTGCCAAATAAATTAAGATGAACCAGGAGGTAATACAACTGCCAAAGTGAAGTACGTTCTTTAAATCCTTCATACAAGGGAAAAATCTCGTGATATTTGAAATAAACCTCGTCCGAAAATCCGCCAAAAAGTTGCATCATCGCCAAATCCATTTCTCGTGGTGCAAAGGCAGCAGCAGGGTCTATCAAAACCGGAGCTCCGGTTTCATCTATCATATAGTTTCCATTCCATAAATCTCCATGAATTAAGGAAGGAGGCTCGTTAGGGACTAATATTGTGCTGTTTTTGAAAAAAGCGTCCATATTGGAAAAGGAATAGCCTTTGGTTTCCGCCAGCCTTAATTGCGGTTCCAGTCGCTGTGTAATATAGAATTCGGAAGGCGATTCCTTCAATTTATTAGTCTGTGGTAAGTTTCCAATATAATTGTTGTGATCAAGTCCGAAATATTGTTGCGTATTGCCATGCAATGCGGCTAATTTTTCGGCAAAAATGGTCCAAAAATGTGCCGATGCTTTTCCTGAAGGAATATATTCCATCAACAAATACGAGCTGTTTTCGAAGCTACCTTCAGCAATAACTGAGGGAATTTTAAAACTGTTGGTCGAAGTCAGAAGTTGTAGTCCTTTGGCTTCGGCTTCGAACAAGTCGGGAAATTTTGAGGCACAATTTAATTTTACTACATAACTTTCAGAAGGACATTTCAGTAAAAAAACATCGTTAATGTCACCGCCGCTCAGGCGAACAGTTTCTGAAAGCTGTAAATGATTTTGGGATGCTATTTCTTGAAGTAGCTTATTCACAAGTACTATTTACGAATCCAGGTTTGATAGGTAAATGCAAACTTGTGACGCTCGTCTTTACCGTGAGGAATTTCAGAAACCAGCTCCCAGATGTCGGGGTCAATTTCAGGAAAATAGGTGTCCACGGTAAAAGTAGCATGTACACGAGTGAGTTCTATTTTATCGGCCACGTCCATCCCTATTTTATAAATTTCACCACCACCAATTATAAAAGGATTTTCATCACTACTAGCTTTAATCAATGCTTCATCCAGACTATGAACTACCACCGCACCTTGCGCGCTGTAATTTTCATCGCGGGTAATCACTAAGTGTGTTCGGTTGGGCAAGGGTTTGGGGAAGGATTCGAAGGTTTTGCGCCCCATAATAATGTAATGCCCCGTTGTAAGTTGCTTAAAGCGTTTAAAGTCATCGGGTAAATGCCAAACCAAATCGTTGTCTTTGCCCAATTCGTTATTTTCGCCCGCCGCCGCTATCATTGTAATCATAGTTCGTTCTCTGCTGTTGGGTTTGATGGATTGTTTTTTTTTAAGGAATCTGTATCAGGAAATTCATCCGGACGAGCGGCTTTCACTTCGGCAACAGTCACTTCTTGCACTGCTTGCTTTTTTAATTCGGTTATTCGAGCTGATTGTTGTGCTTTTAACTTCTCCAATTGTCTGGTTTCCCATTCTTTTCCCATGAATTTGTTTGTGATAAACACATTGAAAACATGAATCAAGAATAGAAAGACCCAAATTAAAATGGCCCAGACAAACCAGTTTTGAATAAAAAATTCCTTTCCTACGCCCAAAACAGGATTAATAATGATAAGCAATACCGAGCCTACCAGAAATACAATAAAATGCTGCATCAATCTTTTTTTCTGTTTGATTCTTGCACGCGCATATTCGTATTGTTCTCGCTGTTCTGGGTCAATTCTTTCGGTTTTTTTAGTTTTTGAAAACATAGTTTGTTACTTTTAGCACTCTTGTAAAAATACCTAATTTTAGTTGTTTACTCTTGTGTCTTATGGAAGATTTAAGAAAAGAATTCCCCGTTTTATCTAAGTATATCTACCTCAATACCGCCTCCAGTGGTTTAATTTCCAAATCGTTAGTTTCCTGGCGTCAATCGCATGACATTGCATTACATAAAGATGCAAGTGTTTTTAGAGATTTACACAAGGAACACATAAAAAGTATTCGCCGAACCGCCGGAAGGTTTTTTGGTGCTGCCGAAAATGAAATTGCCTTGCTTCCCAACTATTCATTTGGTTTGAATACGCTGTTGGAAGGCTTGCCGAAAAGTAATAAGGTATTATTATTAAATAAGGATTATCCTTCCATTAATTGGCCTTTCGAACAAAGAGGATTCCAGCTATGTTATACCGACATTGACGAAAATCTTGAAAATAATATTCTTCAGGCTGTCGCCGAACATCAACCCGATGTGTTTGCGTTTAGCATCGTACAATACTTAAACGGAATTAAATTGGATTTCGATTTTCTGAAGCAATTGAAGGCATATCACCCAAATTTGCTGCTTGTTGCAGATGGCACCCAATATTTAGGAACCGAAGTTTTTAATTTTTCTGAAAGCCCCATAGATGTGTTGGGCGCCAGTTGCTACAAATGGTTGTTGGCAGGCTACGGAAACGGAGTTTTTATGATTAAAACCGAAGCACAGTCAAAGATACATCCGTCCACCATCGGATTTAATTCAGCTGATGCAGTTTTTGGTAATCGGGATGAAATTCCATTTATGAAACATTTTGAACCGGGGCATCAGGATACCTTAAATTATGGAAGTCTGGAACAGGCTATTTTAAACTTGGAGGCGATTGGGATGGAGGATGTTTCGGAAAAAATTGCGACACTCTCAAAAAAGGCGAAACTGCGATTTACCGAACTGGGACTCTTGGAAGATGCTGTTGTAAAACGAAGCAAACACTCAAATATTTTTAATATTAAAGGGGATTCCGCGCTGTTTCAGAAATTAAAAGAACAAAAAATTATTTGTTCCGAAAGGGATAAAGGAATTCGAGTGAGTTTTCACTTTTACAACACAGAAGCGGATCTTGAAACGCTTTGCAAAATACTATCCTGAAATACTATTTTTTTCGAATGCCCTGTGTAGTAAATGACAATCCCTGTTGCCCCGTAGTAGAAATCATTACGGCTTCAAAAAAGGGAATGAGACTGTTCTTTTTTACAGCCCAATCGAAAACAAAATTTGCGCCGGTTCCACCTGCTTTATCGTCCTCATTCACGACAATTTCGATGGTTTCCATGGGCTTAACAAATACAGGTTTGTCAAAATAAGATCTAATAAGTTCGCCATGTGTATTGTAGTAATCTGCTTTCGACAGATATACTGTGTCCTTCAGACTTATATTTCGAATACTAACGGTCGCCGTGAGATCGAAGGTGAAATTTTGATTTCGCTGATAGATTTCGGAATAAACAGGGAGATAGGTACTTCCTTTTTCCAAAAGACTGTCATGAATTGTAGTTACGGCAGCTCTTTCAGCCCAGTTATTGGGCGGAGGAATTTGTTGCCTCACCACCACAGGATTTTCACATCCCATAAACCCTAAAACACATATCAGTATGACCAAATAGTTCATATGCCTAATTTAATGAGCGACAATTTACAGGTTTTTTTTCTGAAAAACATAATTGGTGTAATAAGCCTTTTCGTCCGAAAAAGATGTGACGATTTCCAAACCACTTTTATTGGCTAACCATTCAACGGTTTGCTCATCGTATTTTTGAGAAATTTCGGTGTGTATCGTTTCCCATTTCTCAAAATGAACTTCCAGATCGATATCTTTTATCAACACTTTTTGAGCTTCGGTAGCAACCAAATAACTTTTTGCCGTACCGGTTTCGGGATTATAAGTCTCCCAATGCTTAAATTTAGAACTGTCAAAATTTCCGCCAAGCTCCTTATTGATACGCACTAACAAATTCTTATTAAAAGCAGCTGTAACTCCCGTGGGGTCATTATAAGCGTCCAAAATGGTCTGCGGATTCTTCTTTTTGTCGAAACCTACAAAGAGCAAATCCTCCCGGCTCATGACTTCCTGTAAGCTGGTTAAAAAGTTGATGGCACGCTCGTGAAGTAAATTTCCAATGTTGGAACCGAGAAGCATAATAACCTTTTTACGCGAATGGTAATTTTGAAGCCGCTCCAATACTTCAAAATACTCCCCTGTTTCTCCTTCAACATCAATGTTTGGAAGTTCTTTCGATAATGTCAATGACAGTCCGTCAATTGCATTCACGCTAATATCAATAGGTTTATAAACAAAATGAGTGTCTTTATTGGAGAGATATTTCAGCAATATCTTTGTCTTTTTTCCATCTCCGGCACCCAATTCGATAAGATCAAACCCTTCCGAACTTTTTCCGAAAAGGGTTGCTATCTGGGCTACGTGGGCAGATAAAATTTCAAATTCACAATTGGTGAGATAGTATTCGGGCATCGCCATAATATCCTGAAACAGCTTATCTCCGGCCTTGTCATAAATGTATTTTGAATACAGAAATTTAGGCCTACTTGTTAATCCTTTATAGACATCTTTTTTAAATGCGGTGTCGAGTTGTATTGCTGTTGCTAGTGTCATATGCTTTTCCCTGTAATTATTTCGCCAAACGTATTCCTGTAAATTGCCAGCGTAAATTGGTTTGAAAAAAATTGCGGTAAGTAGGTCTAGAATGTGCATCAGGAGTCGCTACCGATGCTCCTCGTAACACTTTTTGATTTACCATAAACTTGCCGTTGTATTCTCCCAGTGCTCCCGGAACTTTTTGATAGCCGGGATAAGGAAGATATGCACTTTCGGTCCATTCCCATCTGCTACCCCAGGTAAAATTATCCTGAGCTACCTCCCATTCAAATTCGGTTGGGAGTCTGCATTCCATCCATTGCGCAAAGGCGAAAGCTTCAAAATAGGAAATATGAGCTACAGGAGCATCCATTACAATTTTCTGAGGTCCGGCAAGAGTAAATTGATACCATTCTCCTTCAATAAGATGCCAATACATTGGCTGTTTTATATTTTCTTTTTGATTCCAGTCCCAGCCTTCGGCATGCCATAGGTTGTGATCTTTGTAGCCTCCGGCTTCCACAAACGCCAGGTATTCTCGATTGGTGATTAAGCGATTGGATATTTCAAAATCGTGAATAAAAACCGAATGTTTCCCCAACTCATTATCATAACAAAAGGCGTGGGAATCGTTATGGCCTATGGTATAAATTCCTTCAGACATAGCAATCCATTCCTGTCTTTGAGTTTCAATAAGGTTTTCAGAAAAAGATTTATGATAAACCGGGAGCAAGGGATTGTGCCCAAGAATATATTTGATATCGGTAAGTAACAGTTCCTGATGTTGTTTTTCATGATGAATCCCTATAAGCAGGATTTCCTGTACTTCAGGAATCGTCGTTTCGTTGAGAAAATCTGTTAACTCTCTTGTAACGTAGTGCCGGTAATCGTAGACCATCGCAACGCCGGGACGAGACATATTTCCGCGATCGGTACGAACTACTCTTTTTCCGACGTTCTCATAATAGCTGTTAAAGACAAAGGCAAAGTCATTATGAAATAGTTTGTAATTTGGTTTGTACGGTTTCAGAATAAATTCCTCAAAAAACCAGGTAGTATGACCCAAATGCCATTTAGGAGGAGAAACATCAACAATGGGTTGCACCACATAGTCTTCAATTTCCAGAGGTTTGCAAATGTTTTCGGTATGTTCACGGGTTTCCAGAAAAAAGGTCACCAAATTTTTAGTTGCTATCATAGATAAGGAGTCGGATTTTATACCTGTTCCTTAAAGATATTAAAACTAAAATGTAAAGATGTTTAGAGAATGTTAAACCCTGTTAGTTGTTCTTCGAATTTTTTTCTCTTTTGAGTCGGGCTTTTTTTCTTTTTTGGTTACTACCGGTCCTTCTACATTAAAAAGGAAGGAATTTCATAACGGTTATTTACCCGTTTTAAAAGTAAAGGGAACCGTGTATTTAATGGCTCTTGGTTTTCCACCCATCATTCCGGGTTTTGCCATTTTGGGAATGGCTAGAATATTGCGTTTGGCTTCCGCCTGTAGAGCGGCTGTACCCCCGCTAACACTATTTACTTCCACAAGACCTTTTTCATTGATCACAAAATCAACAATTACTTTTCCTTGAACATTGTTTTTGTATTCTTCGGCAGGATATTTAAAATTTTTTGAAATGTGTTGTGATAATTTTTGATTGAAACAATTTTGGCGTGCTGTTGCACTACCTGTTTCACAACCCGGCCAAACAGGTGCAATTTCTTTTAAGGTAACTATGTTTTTTTGAACATCACCCCAGTCTTCCTGAGCAACTAAAACAGTGGAGAATAGAATACTGAGGATAAGAAACGTTTTTTTCATAAAGTAGGCTTAGATTTGTTATTTGCCGGAAAATTAAATTGCAACCGCGCCTTTAATATGAGGATGCGGATTGTAATCTTCCAATGTAAAGTCATCAAATTTGAAGCCAAATATATCTTTTACATTTGGATTGAGCAACATTTTTGGCAATGGGCGGGGTTCCCGTGATAATTGTAACTCAACTTGTTCCATGTGATTGCTGTAAATATGAGCATCACCAAAGGTATGTACAAAATCCCCCGGCTGGTAACCGCAAACCTGTGCCATCATCATAGTAAATAGGGCATAGGATGCAATGTTAAAAGGGACTCCCAGAAAAATATCGGCGCTTCGCTGATACAATTGACAAGATAATTTTCCGTTGGCCACATAAAACTGAAAAAAGGCATGACACGGTGGGAGAGCGGCCTTTCCATTTGCCACATTTTCTGAAAAAGGTTTAGAGGTATCGGGAAGGACACTGGGGTTCCATGCGCTTACCAGCATTCTTCGGCTATCGGGATTGTGTTTTAATGTTTGAATTATTTCTGAAATCTGATCGATTTCTTCACTGTTCCAGTTTCGCCACTGATGTCCGTAAACAGGCCCCAGATCTCCGTTTTCATCGGCCCATTCGTTCCAAATTCTAACGCCATTGTCCTGAAGGTATTTTATATTGGTATCTCCGTTTAAAAACCACAACAGTTCGTACACAATCGATTTTAAGTGCAATTTTTTTGTGGTAACCATTGGGAAACCTTCGCTTAAATCGAAGCGCATCTGGTAACCAAAGACACTTTTGGTTCCTGTTCCGGTACGGTCTTCCTTAGCATTTCCGTGTGTAAGTACATGTTTTAAGAGGTCGTGGTATTGTTGCATAAGAGGTAAATAGTGAGCGATAAAAATAAAAAACGTGTCGCGTGATTAAAACTTAAAAAGCGGACTTTTATTATAAGTTATTAACCAATAATCATTCCGGCGATAGTTGCAGAGATCAAGGAAGCAATGGTTCCGCCAATTAAGGCTTTCATACCAAATTTAGACAAGGTCTTTCGTTGTCCGGGAGCTAAAGATCCAATTCCTCCAATTTGAATTCCTATAGAAGCGAAATTTGCAAAGCCACATAACATATAAGTCGCCATAATAATAGACTTTTCGTATTTCAAATGAATTCCGTTTGCAGCATTTTTTAAGTCAGCCAATTGGATATAGCCTACAAATTCGCTAGCTACCAATTTAATTCCTAACAACTGACCCATAAGCATCATATCGTCCTTGGCGACACCTGTTAACCACATAAGTGGTGCAAAGAGATATCCTAATAGAAATTCCAGCGAGAGTCCGTCGTAAGCCGTATTTTTAGCTATAAATTGGTTTAAAGAGGTAAAATGCCAATCGATTCCCATCGATTCAATGGCAAAACCATTAAAACTTGCTGCCCCACCCAGAATACCATTTACCATTGCAATCAAGGCTACAAAAACCAACAACATGGCTCCGACATTCACGGCCAGTTTTAATCCTTCGGTAGTTCCATTGGCAATGGCATCTAGTATATTCGATCCGATTTTTTCGGTGGAAACCTGTACGTCGGTATTAATTGCTTCAGTTTGCGGATACAGAATTTTAGATATCACGATGGCACCCGGAGCTGCCATGACCGATGCTGCCAGTAAATGCTTTGCAAAAACCAATCGTAACACAGGGTCATCACCTCCCAAAAAGCCAATATAGGCTGCTAAAACGGCTCCTGCTACCGTTGCCATTCCTCCAATCATCACCAAAAGCATTTCAGACTTGTTCATCTTTTCGAGATACGCCTTTATTAAAAGAGGAGCTTCAGTTTGTCCTAAAAATATGTTTCCGGCAACACTTAGGCTTTCTGCACCCGATATCTTTAATAATTTTGTCAATAACCAACCCATGGCTTTCACTACACGTTGAATAATGCCGGTGTAAAAGAGTACTGAAGTAAGCGCTGAAAAGAAGATAATGGTTGGTAGGACCTGAAAGGCAAAAATAAATCCGAAAGTGTCCATATCTACTACCAGTCCTTCAAACAAAAACTGGCTCCCGGCTCGGGTAAAATCGAGGACGCTTATAAATACTTTTCCAATTGCTTCAAAAATACCTTTCACAAAAGGCACTTTCAATACTCCAATGGCAATCACCAACTGAAATGCGAGTCCGATTCCAACAGTTTTCCAATTGATTGCTTTTTTGTTGGAGCTGAAGAGCCAGGCAATTACAATAAGTGAGATCATGCCCAAAATACCCCGCCAAAGACTTCCGAAGGAGAATCCTTCAGAAGGAATTATTTGTGAATCAAACTTTTCTTCATCTGGAGAGGAGGTAAGTGTTGTGGCGCTATCTGTTTCTGAAACCCTGAATTTATACGAAACATTATTTTCAGAAAAAACCAAGGTAGAATCGGTTAGCTGTGAAACACGATATCGTCTTATGGTGTCTGAAGGCTGATTGTAAAAGAAAACCAATAAATTATTTTGAAAAATATAATCTCCGGATGCTTTCAGGTTGTTGTTTGCCTCCAGATGAAATTTGAAAGCCCCATTTTCCAATTTCAGAAAATCGGTAGCCTCATTAATAGGAAAGAGCAGTTCGCCTTTTTGAGTTTCTACTGCCGAAAACTCCCAGTTTTTTTCAACAGATTGTCCAAAAGTTACAATGGATACAAATAGTAAAACTGCAAGGAGTAGAAGGTTTCGCATTGGTTATTTTTCCCTTTTAGAAATTTCATCCCGGATCCTGGCGGCCTTTTCGTAGTCTTCATTTGTAACGGCCTCATCCAACATTTGGTGTAGTTCTTTTGAAGTAAATTTTGAATAATCTTCACCCGTGATCTTAACAGATTCCCGATCTTCGCCCATGATCAATTCTTCAATTACAGCTTCTTCATCCTGGGAAACTTCCTCCTTTTTCTTTTTTGGGGTGGTTTTCAAAAAGATACCTGCCTTATCGAGAATGTTCTTATAGGTAAAAATGGGTGCTTTAAATCTCAGCGCAAGTGCAATGGCGTCACTGGTTCGGGCATCGATGATCTCTTCAATTTTATCTCGTTCACAAATAATACTCGAATAAAAGACACCATCCACCAATTTGTGAATAATCACCTGCTTGACCACAATATCGAAACGATCGGAAAAATTCTTAAATAGATCGTGGGTAAGGGGTCTTGGAGGTTTTATTTCCTTTTCCAAGGCAATGGCAATGGATTGGGCTTCAAAAGCACCAATAACAATAGGAAGTTTTCGATCACCATCTACCTCACTTAGAATTAAGGCATAGGCCCCGTTTTGAGTTTGACTGTATGAAATTCCCTTTATATTAAGACGTACTAAACTCATAGGATAAAACTAAAAAGAGCTGTTTAAATAGGGACGTTTCCTTCCTTAAACAGCCCTTTTTTCAAGGCACAAAATACTAAAAAATTATGCGTTTTGAGCTTTAAACTCTTTTAATTTTTCGTTGAGTTGCGGAACCACTTCAAAGGCATCCCCAACCATTCCGTAATCGGCAGCTTTAAAGAAAGGAGCTTCGGGATCGTTGTTAATTACCACTTTTACTTTTGAAGAATTAATTCCTGCCAAATGCTGAATCGCTCCTGAAATTCCGATAGCGATGTACAAATTGGAAGCTACCGGCTTCCCGGTTTGCCCAACGTGTTCACTATGCGGTCTCCAGCCCATATCACTTACAGGTTTCGAACAAGCAGTCGCAGCACCTAAGGTTTTGGCTAATTCTTCGATCATTGCCCAGTTTTCAGGGCCTTTTAATCCGCGACCTCCCGAAACTACTATTTCTGCATCGGCGATGGTAACTTTGTCGGTTGCTTTGTCTACAGATACAATTTTCATATCGAAGTCGTGAGCATCCAAATTAGGAGCAAATGCTTCGGCAGTTCCTGCAGCAGAGTTTTCCTTTAATCCGTAAGCGTTTTTTGCCAGGCCTATTATTTTTACAGCCGTATTGATTTCAGTGATAGAAAAAGCCTTATTAGTAAAGACACTGTGTTTTACTCTAAAAGGAGAAGTGCTTGAGGGCAATTCGGTTACATTGGGAACATAACCGGCTTCCAGATTTACCGCTACCAGAGGCGCCATAAATTTGCTGTTCACACTTGAAGTTAAAATAACTACGGAAGCTCCTTCCTTTTTGGCGGCTTGAGCAATCACGTCGGCATAGGCTTCGGCGTTAAAGTTTTGCAATTTATCATTGGAAACTTCCAATACTTTTGCTGCCCCATAGGTGCCAAGTTCGGATGCATTTCCACCATTAACCGTCACGGCAGTTACCGAAGTTCCCATTGTATCGGCGATTCCTTTTGCGTAGGATACCGCTTCAAATGCTACTTTTTTAAATTTTCCTTCTTCAGATTCTGTATATACTACTACTGACATATTTTTTTGAAATTATAAATTTTTTAAATTCCAAATTCCAAAGAAAAGAATTGAAATTTGTGATTTTGTTTTTATGATTTGTTATCGCTAGATAACCTTGGCTTCGTTATGTAACAGATCTATTAATTCGTCCACAGTATCGACCAGTTTTACAGCACCTTTGGGAGCCGGCTTTTGGAAAGAAACTGTTTGTGTTTCGGAATTTGTATCCACGGGATCTTTTACCGTTAAGGGTTTGGAACGTGCCTGCATAATACCGCGCATGTTTGGGATGCGAAGATCACTTTCTTCAACCAATCCTTTTTGTCCACCTACAACCAGCGGCAATGAGGTTGAAAGTGTTTCTTTCCCGCCGTCGATTTCGCGAATGGCCGTTGCATTATTGCCATCAACTTCCAGATTGATACAGGTATTCACAAAATTGGCACCAATTAATTTGGCGATCATTCCGGGAACCATTCCTCCGTTGTAGTCGATTGACTCACGGCCGCCGATAATTAGGTCGTAAGCACCTTCTTTTGCCACATGCGCTAATTGTTTGGCTACCGAATATCCATCGGTGGCCGGGGTATTCACTCGAATGGCTTCATCGGCACCAATGGCCAATGCTTTACGTAAAGTTGGCTCTGTTTCGAGTCCTCCAACGTTGGCAACATGCACTATAGCACCTTGTTTTTCTTTAAACCACATGGCACGGGTGAGTCCGAATTCGTCATTCGGATTAATCACAAATTGCACTCCGTTGGTATCAAACTTCGTATCGCCTTCAGTAAAATTAATTTTTGAAGTAGTGTCCGGTACATGACTTATACACACTAATATTTTCATTGTAAGTTGTTATTTTGAATTGAAATATTTTCGGGCTACGAAGATACATATATATTTCATAATTTTCCTATGCATGCATAGGAAAATTATGAAAATTGCTTTTACTTTTTAAAAGTATTATAGTATAAAAGAATCATCATTCATCGAAGCACCTTTATATAAAATACGTTCTATTTAACTTGAATTGTTTATTTAATTGCCGCAAAATGATAAATAGTCTTATTTTTGTCTTTCTGAATTTTTTCAGCCGTATAAATTCAATAAATTATGAAGACATTACAATTCCGTGAAGCCATTTGTGAAGCCATGAGCGAAGAAATGCGCCGTGACGAGAGTATATACTTGATGGGTGAAGAAGTGGCCGAATACAACGGAGCTTATAAGGCAAGTAAAGGCATGCTGGATGAATTTGGAGCCAAACGCGTAATTGACACCCCTATTTCCGAACTTGGTTTTTCAGGAATTGCCATCGGTTCAGCCATGAATGGCAACAGACCCATCGTAGAATACATGACCTTCAATTTTTCATTGGTTGGGATTGATCAGATTATCAATAATGCGGCAAAAATGCGGCAAATGAGTGGCGGACAAATTAATATTCCAATTGTTTTCAGAGGTCCAACAGCTTCAGCAGGTCAGCTTGCTGCCACGCATTCACAAGCCTTCGAAAGCTGGTTTGCCAATTGTCCGGGTTTAAAAGTGGTTGTGCCCAGTAATCCGGCCGATGCCAAAGGATTGTTGAAAAGTGCCATTAGAGATGATGATCCTGTAATTTTTATGGAGAGTGAACAGATGTATGGAGATAAGGGAGAAGTTCCCGAGGGAGAATATCTTATCCCTTTGGGAGTTGCTGAAATTAAACGCAAAGGAAAGGATGTGACCATTGTTTCCTTCGGAAAAATAATAAAAGAAGCTTACAAAGCTGCTGAAGTATTGGCAGAAGAAGGTATCGAATGTGAAATTATCGATTTGCGAACCGTTCGTCCAATGGATCACAATACCATCCTCGAATCGGTTAAAAAAACAAATCGGTTGGTGATTTTAGAGGAAGCATGGCCGTTTGGTAATGTCGCCACCGAAATTACGTATCAGGTGCAAAGTCAGGCGTTCGATTATCTGGATGCTCCTATTATTAAAATTAATACTGCAGACACACCTGCTCCCTATTCACCTGTTTTATTGGAAGAATGGCTTCCCAACAGTAAGGATGTAATTAAAGCCGTTAAAAAAGTACTTTACATTGCATAGTGCTCAATGTAGTATATTGTAATAAAAACTTACCCACATCTATAGACGCTTATCCGGCTTATGAAGCATTGTCTCCTTTTCTTTTTACTTTTTACTTCTATTCTGGGGGCACAGACCAAGATTAGTGGAGTTATTCGCGACTCTACGGGCGAACCTGTGGCATTTGCCAATGTTATCTTTAAAGATTCGAACGAGGGGACTATTTCCAACGAAGATGGGAGGTTTTATCTGGAAAGCGATGATACCTATACCGAAGTTGTTTTTTCGTTTATTGGGTATGCCAATACCGAGGTAGCACTTATGCAACGAATTAATTATAACATGGTGGTGGTCATGGAAGAGGAAGCGTCGTCACTAAATGAAGTTGTTCTTATAAGTGGAAAACAGGACAAAAAAAATAATCCTGCCATCGATATTCTTCGGAAAATCTGGGAAAATCGGAGAGAGAATGGTGTGAAAAAATTCAAACAATACCAATACGATAAATACGAAAAACTTGAATTTGATTTGAATACCATAGATTCCGGACTTATAAAAAGTAAGATTTTTAAAGGAATGGAATTTGTCTTCGATCAAATAGACACTTCCAATATTACCGGAAATACCTATCTGCCAATCTTTATAAATGAAGCCTATTCCAAAGTATATGGTGATAATATAATTTCGGAAGAAAGAGAAGTACTCGAAGGGAATAAAAATTCTGGATTCGATAATAACCAAACGCTTATCGCCTTTGTGAAAGATTTGTACAGCGAATACGACGTCTACGACAATTACCTGAAATTTTTCGACAAAGCCTTTACCAGTCCGTTATCACGCACCGGAATAGATGTATATAACTATGTTTTACTGGACAGTGCCTACCGCGATAACAAATGGTGTTATAACATTGTTTATTATCCGAGACGGAAGAACGAACTGACCTTTAAAGGTGATTTTTGGGTAAATGATACTACCTGGGCAATTAAGGAAATTAATCTTCAGGCATCCAAAAGTGCCAACCTAAACTGGGTTCGTGAAGTGTATATCGAGCAAGAGTTCGACGTACTAAACGATTCAATATTTCTTATCACCCGTGATTATTTTTTAAGCGATTTCAGTTTTCGGAAAAAGGAAAAGGCAAGGGGAATGTATGGAAAACGCACTACTCTTTATGATAAATATACTTTCGATATTCCGAAGGATAAAAAATTCTACAGTGAACAGGTAGACCCGTATCAGTACGAAATATACAATCGACCGGATGAGTTTTGGGAGCAAAACCGAATGGAGCAGCTAAGTAAAGATGAAAAGGGAGTGTATAAAATGCTGGATACGCTAAAAACTGTTCCACGTTTTAAAGCTTTATACAATTTGGGCGCAACTTTGGTGAGCGGTTATTATGAAATCAATAATGTTGATGTAGGGCCTATCTTTTCGATATTCGGATTTAATGAAGCCGAAGGGATGCGAATTCGTTTGGGTGGACGTACCTACTTCAGTCAGAATGATCCGTGGCGACTGGAAGGTTTTGGCGCTTATGGGTTCAAGGATCAGCAGTTTAAATACGGTATTTCAGCAAAATGGTTGCTGGACCGAAAAACCAGGCTCACAATATTCGGGGGTAACAGAAAGGACGTAGAACAAACCGGAGCCAGTTTAACCAACAGCAATGACGTTTTGGGAAGAAGTTTGGCATCTTCGTCTTTAATTTCGGTAGGCGCAAACGATCGTCTCACACGAATAAATTTAACCACAGCAGGATTTTCTATGGAGCCGGCCAAAAACTTTATGGTACGACTTACGGGGTCCTATCGTACGTTGCGATCGGCTACCGAAACCTTTAGTATCGATTACAATGTAAAGGAAAATGGTGAATTTACCGGCGAGGTGAGAAGTGAAATCTCACAACCCGAAATCGAGCTGGCCTTTAACTACACACCCAAGAAGAAAACCTCGGGCTATGGTGTGGAACGAACCGTTATAAACGATGGAAATTACGCATCGTTTTATTTGGGCTATACTTATGGTTTAAAGGAAATTATGAGTGGCGATTTTGAATACCAAAAAATTCAGGCACTGTACACACAGCCATGGAATATAGGAGGCTTAGGTCGTTTGTATTCTACCGTTGAGGTGGGAAAAACCTTTGGTGAGGTTCCATTAAGTTTACTGAATCCTATACCCGGAAATCAAACGTATTTCAGCATTTACAATTCGTTCACTCAGTTGGATTACTACGAATTTGTGAGTGATACCTACACTTCACTGCACCTACAGCACGATTTTGGCGGACGATTCTTTTCCCGAATTCCATTATTGCGAAAATTAAATTTACGGGAAGTAATTGGTTTCAGAGCGGTGTATGGCGCAATATCGGATGAGAATATCGCCTTGAATGCCTCAGGAGTTGCTTATCAGGCTCCCGGCGATATCTACTATGAATACAGTGTAGGAGTGGGGAACATTTTTAAAATCTTCCGTCTCGATTTCAATTTCCGGGGCAATTATCTTCAAAACCCTGATGCGAGAAAATTTGGGATTACCGGAGTTTTTGGCTTCTCATTTTAGTTTTTTTTGTATCTTTAAACTCCTCCCATCAAGCATCTTAACCTAAAGTTTGGTTTAAATTAAAGTATTTTCAGATGAAAACGATTTGTATTGTGTTTTTCTGCTTGATGAATATTTCGCTTTATGCGAAACCCAACGTCACCTATTATCAGGAGTATGAAGCTTTGGGTTTTGCACTCTATGCAGACAATCATGAAATCTGTCCGGTGTATGTTCAATTCGATTTTACCCTCAGAAACTTAAGGGTGGAAAATAAATCCAAGGCTTATTTTGTAATTCCTCCAAAAAGTGTCCGATTTAAAATTACAAACCTATTAGTGGTTAGCCCTTTAGAAGATTTTAGCTTTACATACATTGCGAATACTAATTTTGGAAATCCTGAAGATTCAGATTACGATGGAGTATTTCAGTATTACTTGCCTTTTAAAAAGGGCGAAGCTTATAAAGTGAAACAAGGCTATGAAGGAGCGTTTTCACATCTCGATACCTATGCAATCGATTTTGACATGCCCGAAGGCACCGAAATTTATGCAGCCAGAGGCGGAATGGTGGTAAATGTTGAACAAAGCCATGAAAAATCTTGTAAGACAGAAGCGTGTGCCAAAGACAATAATTTTATTTTAATATACCACAATGACGGCACTTTCGCCGAGTATTCACATATCAAACACAATGGATCTTTAGTTAAAAAGGGCGATATGGTTAAAATAGGACAAGCCATTGGTTACAGCGGTAATGTGGGATGGTCTGATGGGCCTCATTTGCACTTCGAAGTATATCTACCCAAACCATTTCAAAAAGAAAGATTAAAAACGAATTTCCTCACCGGCGATGGTAGTGATTATAGCATATTAGCCGAATATATGCAATACACGAGAGATTACTAAAAACAGACAAAATTAAAGTAAAAGCGCCATCAATATTTGATGGCCTTTTCTATTTTAAGGACGTTTATTTCACTACTTTTGCAGTCCCAAAAAACAAGGGGTTTATTTATAGTTTACAATCAAAATTTAAGGTGATGACAGCAGCAAAAAGAAAAACATTCGATGTATTAATTGAAATCCCAAAAGGGAGTAGAAATAAATATGAATACGATTTTAAATTAAAAAAAATTCGCTTCGACAGAATGTTATTCTCTTCGATGATGTATCCTGCAGATTACGGTTTTATTCCTGAAACATTGGCACTGGACGGAGATCCGCTTGACGTATTGGTATTGGGTGGTGAGCCAACATTCCCAATGTGCGTGATGGAAGTAAAGCCTATTGGAGTTTTCCATATGGCCGATGAAAAAGGACCGGATGAAAAAGTAATCTGTGTTCCCGTTTCCGATCCTATTTGGAATAGTTTGAATGACCTTTCAGATATGAATCCGCATATTGTAAAGGAAATTGAGCACTTTTTCCAAGTATACAAAGACTTAGAAAAAAAACGTGTTGATGTCGGCGGCTGGGGAGATGCTTCCGAAGCCTACGAAATCGTCGATAAATGTTTGGAACGGTATGAAGATAGTGACCACAAAAAACAAAAGAGTTTTACCATTTAATAAAGAACTTTAAATAGGAAAAAGAACCCGTTCAAATCTAAGTTGAATGGGTTTTTTAATTCCCGTTGATTTTGCTACTTTTGCCCAGCTAAATAACAAATCGAAAAAATATGGAATCAATGATGATTTATATGCCAATTGCAATGGCAGTGTTAGGGTTACTTTATATGGCCTTCAAAAGATCTTGGGTAATGAAACAAGATGCAGGTGATGGTAAGATGAAAGAAATTTCAGATCACATCTACGAAGGCGCCCTTGCCTTTTTAAATGCAGAGTACAGATTACTTGCCGTTTTTGTACTTATTGTGAGTATTGCCTTGGCAGCGGTATCGGTCATCGTACCAACCACACACTGGCTAATTGTAATTGCCTTTATTTTTGGGGCGTTTTTCTCTGCTCTCGCAGGGAATATGGGGATGAAAATAGCCACTAAAACAAACGTGCGTACCACACAGGCTGCGAGAACCAGCCTACCCAACGCATTAAAAGTCTCATTTGGCGGAGGAACCGTTATGGGATTAGGTGTTGCCGGATTGGCAGTTTTAGGCCTTACAGCATTTTTTATCTTTTTCTTCCATTTCTTTATGGGAGGAGTTTGGACAAACACAGGTGACATGACCATCGTACTGGAAACCCTTGCAGGCTTCTCGTTAGGGGCCGAATCTATCGCATTGTTTGCGAGAGTTGGGGGTGGAATTTATACAAAGGCCGCCGATGTAGGTGCCGATTTAGTTGGAAAAGTGGAAGCGGGTATTCCTGAAGATGATCCACGTAACCCTGCAACTATCGCCGATAACGTGGGTGATAATGTTGGGGATGTTGCCGGAATGGGAGCCGATTTGTTTGGATCGTATGTAGCAACTGTGTTGGCAGCCATGGTACTTGGAAACTATGTAATTAAGGACATGGGAGGTTCGCTGGCAGATGGCTTTGGAGGCATTGGCCCTGTATTATTACCAATGGCAATAGCCGGTGCCGGAATTATTATTTCGGTGATTGGAACCATGTTGGTAAAAATTAAAAGTAACGACGCAAAAGAAGCTCAGGTTATGGGCGCTTTAAATATCGGAAACTGGGTATCTATTATTTTAGTAGCTATCTCATGTTTTGTTTTAGTAAAATGGATGCTTCCCGAAACCATGCAAATGGAATTCTTTGGGGAAGGTCTTGTGGAAATTTCTTCACTTCGTGTGTTTGGAGCAACCATCATCGGTCTTATAGTTGGCGGAATGATTTCTTCAGTAACAGAATACTACACAGGGTTGGGTAAAAAACCAATCTTAAAAATAGTTGAAAAATCAAGTACAGGAGCAGGTACAAACATCATTGCCGGTTTGGCGACAGGGATGATCTCAACCTTTCCATCGGTACTTTTATTTGCAGGTGCTATCTGGGCGTCCTATGCATTCGCAGGTTTCTACGGAGTTGCTTTGGCAGCTTCAGCGATGATGGCAACTACAGCCATGCAGTTGGCAATTGATGCTTTTGGACCTATTAGTGATAACGCAGGTGGAATCGCCGAAATGAGCGAACAGGATCCAATCGTACGTGAGCGTACAGATATTCTGGATTCGGTTGGAAATACAACAGCAGCAACCGGAAAAGGATTTGCAATTGCTTCGGCCGCACTTACCTCTCTGGCTTTGTTTGCAGCTTATGTGACTTTTACGGGTATTGATGGTATTAACATCTTTAAAGCGCCGGTATTGGCCATGTTATTTGTAGGGGGAATGATTCCTGTGGTATTTTCAGCATTGGCCATGAATGCCGTTGGAAAAGCCGCTATGGAAATGGTACAAGAAGTACGAAGACAATTTAGAGAAATTCCCGGGATTATGGAAGGGACAGGAAAGCCTCAATACGACAAATGTGTGGCTATTTCTACCAAAGCTTCTTTAAAGGAAATGATGCTGCCGGGATTATTGACCATCGGATTTCCATTGGTGATCACCTTTGTTCCTATGATCTTTGGAATGGACAATATGGCTATTGCCGAAATGTTAGGTGGTTATATGGCAGGTGTGACTGTGAGTGGTGTACTTTGGGCTATTTTCCAGAATAATGCCGGAGGTGCCTGGGACAACGCTAAGAAATCGTTTGAAGCCGGAGTAATGATCAACGGTGAAATGACCTATAAAGGTTCCGAAGCTCACAAAGCAGCGGTAACGGGTGATACTGTTGGTGATCCTTTCAAGGATACTTCAGGACCTTCTATGAACATCTTGATTAAGCTTACTTGTTTAATTGGATTGGTGATCGCTCCTATCTTGGGAGGTCATGTGATTGCCGATGACTTGAATAGTTCAGAAGAAATGATTTTTATTGATGAAGACGGAAACAAAACTATTTTAACCGATAAGGAAGCAAAGCAGGTCGCCAATACTTCTGAAGTTTCAAAAGAAGTAAAAGTTGAAATGTCTGTAGATGGAGATGTTACTACAGCCAATGTTACTATAAAAACTACCAAAGATGGTGAAACTACTACTGAAACAAAAACTTTTTCAGGAACCGAAGCGGAAGTAGAGGCTCAAATTGAAGCCTTGAAAGATGTAGATGTAAATGTAAAAGGCAATAAAGTGGTAAAAGAAATTGAAGTCACTAAAAAGCAATAGTTTCTTAAAACGTTAATTATCTTATAAACCTCGTCTCTCAGACGGGGTTTTTTTGTGTTTTTGAAGTATCTTGGTAATACAATTTATGAATTATCCGGATCTAATAACACTTGGGATCTCGTTCGGGCTGGGAATGCTCATCGGACTACAACGGGAAAAAACCGACAATAAAATTGCGGGTGTCCGCACATTTACCCTAATTGCTGTATTAGGGACCATCTCCGGATTTCTTACCCGAGATTTTGAAAATCCGTTCATCTTTCCCATGATGGGAATTGCACTCGCCGGCTTTTTAATTACCGCTAATATTATCAAACTCAAAAAACAGAAGGAAGCAGATATTGGTCAGACTACAGAGGTAGCCGCCCTGCTCATGTTTGCCTTGGGAGGTTATTTGGTATTGGGCAATCAGGTTATTGCCATAATAGTGGGAGGCTCAATGGCTGTACTGCTTTATGTGAAAGAACATCTGCATGACCTAATAGACAAGTTGAAGGATAAAGATTTGGCAGCCATAATGACCTTTGCCGGAATTTCGCTGGTAGTATTGCCCATACTTCCCGATAAAACCTATGGCCCGTTAGATGTTTTAAATCCACAAAACATCTGGTTAATGGTTACTTTAATTGTGGGGATCAGCGTAGCCGGTTATTTTATATATAAGTTTTTAGGCAAGAAGGCGGGTGTGATTTCAAACGGTATCCTAGGCGGAATTATCAGTAGTACAGCAACTACGGTGAGCTATGCGCGTAAAACCAAGGACACTAAAAATATAAGTAAACTATCCGCCTTTGTAATTACGGCATCCGCTACTGTTTCGTTGGTTAGAATAATGATAGAGATTGGGGTAGTACTTCGCGGAAAAACTTCGGAAGTAATTCTACCACTTATCGTATTTTTCATCTTTATGGTGCTTGTGTGTATTGGGTTGTTTTATCTTATAAATAAAGAGGAGACCAACGATACAATGCCCGAACCGAAAAATCCGGCCCAGTTTAAAAGCGCGCTGTTTTTCGGACTCTTATACGGGGTAATATTACTTACCGTTGCTTTTGCTGAAAAAGAATTAGGAGACGGCGGCTTGTACACAGTTTCAGTTATAGGCGGTCTGGCTAATAAGGATGCAATAACCTTGTCGCTGTCACAACTCGTTAAGGGAGGATTGGATAGCTCTTTTGGTTGGCGACTTATCCTGGTGGCGACCCTTTCAAATTTTGCTTTTAAAGTAGTCTTAAGTGCAATTTTAGGGACAAAACAACTTGTAAAATGGACGGCAATTGCGTTTGGTTTGTCTATGATTGCCGGACTTTTATTGTTATGGCTTTGGCCCGAATCCTGGCAATTATAGTATGGGTTTTTTCAAGAAAGATCCGCTGCAGATTATTGCCTTTCAAAGCTATGGTACAGATTCACATTTATACATTCGCGGAAGAGCTTTGGAAGATGAACAAATTGATCTGGCAGATAAAGGTTTTTTTAGTTTGCTTACCAACAGTTGGAAACGTTTTTCGACCGATGAGTTGGCTCATACCAGGATAAAAATTAAATTGTCCGATGGCTCAATATTTTATACCGAAACCGACGATAAAGGTTATTTTAAATTAAAAGAAACACACAAGGGACTCCGGGATCTCACAAATGATGAAGGTTGGCTTGCCGTCGAACTCTCCTTTGACCCCCTCATAACCAATCGGGTTATAAGTAATGATAACCGATTCCCCGGAGAGGTTGCAATTCCTTCAGAAAATGGCATGTTTGGGGTTATTAGTGATATAGACGACACTATTTTGCATACCGGTCTTACTTCGGCCTTAAAATGGCAGGTATTAAAAAACACTTTTTTAAAAAGAGCCGAAAAAAGGACTCCGCTGGAAGGTGCCGCAGAATTTTATCATCAGTTGCATCGCGGTAAAAGTGGAATTGATGCCAATCCTGTTTACTATGTAAGTCATAGTCCCTGGAATTTATATCGCTACCTCGAATATTTTTTGAAGAAAAACAACTTCCCCAAAGGGCCTCTTTTGTTGCGTAATTTTTCGAGTCCGTTCAGAAAAAAAATTCAGGCTGAAAAACCACAAAAACAAACTGAAATAATAGATATATTAAATACCTACCCAAAATTGCCATTTATCTTAATTGGAGACAGTGGTGAGCACGATCCAGATATTTATATAGAAATTGCTGAGGCATTCCCAGATAGAATTCTCGCCATCTATTTAAGAAGCGTGCGGCACAAAAAGAAAATGATTCGTGTAGAAGGACTCACTCAGGATTATAATAAAGTGCCGGTGCTATTGGTCGAAAAAAGTAAACAAGCCATTGAGCACGCGAGAGAACACGGATTTATTCAGTAAGATTCTTAAAATAGGTATAAGTTTCCGGTTGAGACTGTAATTTTTTATCGGACGCCGCTATATAATTATTAGTTTGTTCAGCATCCAAAATTCGGGCCTTTATCGTATCTGAAAGTTGAATATCAATTAGCTCACGAATGGTTTTTTTGTGATCCACATCATAAATGGGCGTGACAACCTCGATTCGGTGATTTAGGTTACGTGTCATCCAATCTGCCGAACCAATATACACCAATTCATCGCCGGCATTCCCGAAAATAAACACGCGCCCATGTTCCAAAAATCGATCGACAATAGAGGTTACGGTTATGTTCTCACTTTGATTCTTAATTCCGGGTACCAACGAACAGATTCCGCGAATAAGCAATTTTATTTTCACCCCGGCGTCACTTGCCCGGTAAAGCAGCTTAATCATGTCCTTGTCTTCCAGACTGTTCATTTTTAAGATAATGTAGGCCTCTTTTCCTTCACGTGCGTATTCAATTTCGTTGTTCACCAATTCGGTGAATTTTACTCTTGCCGTAAAAGGAGATACTAAAATTCGTTTGGTTTTTGGAACAATAATGGTTCGATCTAAGACCAAAAAGACCTTGTCTATTTCTTTTGTGATTTTAGGGTGCGCCGTCATTAAGCCAAAATCTGTGTACAATGTGGCGGTGTTTTCATTGAAATTGCCGGTGGCGATATAGGCATATCTTACCGTCTTTTCCTCCTCCAGTCGCTCGATGAACAAAATTTTAGAATGTACTTTAATGTCGGGGTAACTGTAAATGACCTTGGCTCCGTTTTTCTCGAAGATGGCACCCCATTTTAAATTGTTTTGTTCATCGAAACGGGCTTTTACTTCAATAAACACGGTTACTTCTTTGCCGTTTTTTGCGGCAAGCGCAATCGCATCATTTAGACGAGACTTACTAGCTGCACGATAGATGGTAATTTTTATTTTGGTCACCTTGGGATCGATTGCGGCTTCTTCCAATAGGCGAATTACCGGCTCAAAAGACTGATAAGGATAATGTAATAATTGATCTTTTTGCGTAATTGCCGAAAACATAGAATCACTTTGCATCACCGCATGTGGTAAAGGAGGCAATTCTTGGTTGGACAAATCTTTTGAAGTAGGATTAGGGAAGCTGAAAAAATCTTTGAAATTATGGTAGGCACCTCCCAGAATTATGTCGGTGTCGTTTGCATCCAGAATGTTTTTTAGGCTGGTTTGAAGCGACTTTGGCATTTCCAAATCAATTAGCACCCGGGTAGCCTGTCCTTTGGCACGTTTTGGCAACGATTTTTTAATTTTATCCATCAAATTACCCGAAAACTCATCTTCAATATATAGCTCTGCATCACGGGATATCTTTAAGGAATAATATTTTGTAGCTTCTTCTTTCACCGGATGTAGTTTCAAAGAATACTTCAGGATGTCATCGATAAATGTGATGTAATGTTTACCATTTACCTTCGGAAAAACGAAGAATCGCGGTTCGTCTTCCGGAATTTGAATTAATTGAATTTCATTATCGTCCAATTCTCCTGCCAGATATAAGCTCTCATTTTCAGGAAAAAGAGCGTCTTTACTGTTTTTGGTGTATTTTTTCTGAACCAATTTATCCTTCAGTGATTCATTGAAGTAATGCTTTGCAATTTCTTTATGGGTGCCTGAAAATTGTTTCCAATGAATAAGATGAATGTTTTCTGTTTCCAGATCGGGAAGAATTTGTTCTTTGAAAATTCGGCCGAACTCATTTTGCTGAATATCCACCTGATTTTTAATTTCCTTTAAAACCTTGTTCGGTTTGGTAATGAGTTTTTTCCGAAGCGGTTTCTCAACATTTTTAATTTGTCGGATATCCGACACCCGAACCCTGAAAAATTCATCCAGATTCGATGAAAAGATTGCCAGAAATTTTATGCGCTCGTATAACGGATTTCTCTTGTCGGCGGCTTCCTGAAGCACACGATGATTAAAGCGTAGCCATGATAAATCCCGGTGAAAGTATTTTGAATTGTAGAGTGATGCCATAATGTACCGCAAATTACGGCATTATCTTATCGGTATTTTTACAAGAGAATGTTAAGTTTTGAAAAGCCCGTGCAATTCGGCATCAATTTTATTGATAACCTCTCCCAAATGCTCCGGTTGGTCTACAAAGTTTAGGCTATCCACATCGAGTACTATAAGATTGCCCTTATCGTATTCATGAACCCACGCCTCATAGCGTTCGTTCAGCCTGCTGAGGTAGTCAATGCTTATGGAATTTTCGTATTCGCGTCCGCGTTTGTGAATTTGATTCACCAAATTAGGGATGGAACTTCGCAAATAAATAAGCAAATCGGGACCTTCGGTAACACTTTCCATCAAATCGAACAAGGAGCGATAGTTTTCGTAGTCACGGTTGGTCATAAGACCCATGGCATGAAGGTTGGGCGCAAAAATATAGGCATCCTCATAAATGGTCCGATCCTGAATAATATCCTTCCCGCTTTTTCGAATGTCGAGGATTTGACGAAATCTACTGTTTAAAAAGTAAATCTGAAGGTTAAAGGACCACCGCTCCATCTGATTGTAAAAATCGTCCAAATAAGGGTTGTCTTCGACGTCTTCAAAATGGGCTTTCCATTTGTAGTGTTTTGCCAGTAAACGCGTTAACGTGGTTTTTCCGGAGCCAATGTTTCCTGCAATCGCAACATGCATAAATCTTACTGCTTGGGTTGAGTTAGTGAATATGTGTGGATATTAATTCCGTCATAAATATACAGCAAATCTTGCGTAAGGTGCAAGTCTTTTACCATGTTTTCGGTGAGTTGAACTTTCAGCGGATTAATAGAATTTTCAGAAATAAAAAACAAGTCATTTCCCTTGCTCACAACTAAATTTTCATTGTGTTGCGCCATTTTTTGAAAACCGGACGATTCCATTTCATTTAATAAACTTCCGTAGACATTAAAAACTCTCAATTTCCCCTCACTTAATAAAAAACAATAATTGAAATTACTCGCCTGTGCTATCAATTTCCCCGTTATGGGTTGTGAAACTAATTGTTTTCGCTGCGTTCGGTAGTTGTATAATTCCAGCTGCTGCGTATCCATATTAAAGATCCAAAGCTGGTTGTTTCCCGCATTTGTAGCAGTGCTAATATTCATGAAATTTGCCTGATGGTTGAAATTGATGCGTTCAATTTCGTTTAATTTATTGTCTAAAAGCACCACCGTATTGACACTCTGATAAAAGACCACGATCTTTAAAGGATTAATAATATCAACTGAAGTGATATTGCCCAATTGATAATCGTTAAAGCTAAAAACACCTTCCTCTCCTTGCTTTTTGAGGACCTTGTCTTTTATGAAATATAAATTTTTATAGGAATCGGTGCCTATAAAACTATCGGCATCCAGCGGGATGGCAGTTACCTTTGTAGCAGTCTGCCCCGGTAAAAGTTGAGAGACCAAAATAAAAAGTAAACTCAAGTATTTCATAGAGTAGGAAAGATACAAAAAACCGAGACAGTGAAATGTTTAAAAAGTGAGTTTATAACCAAACCCGCGAACATTGATAATTTTAATGGCTTCGTCGCTACTCAATTTTTTTCGGAGCTTCGAAATAAACACGTCCATACTTCGGGCGTTGAAAAAATCGTCGTTGCCCCACAATTTTTTCAAAATAAAGGAACGTTCCAAGACTTCATTTTTATTGTTATACAAATGAAAAAGCAGATGTGCCTCCCTATGGGTTAAAAGCTGAGATGCTTCATTTTTATACTGAAGGGTTTGTTTTTTAAACTGAAAGGTATAGTCTCCTATTTCAATGAGGTCCTGCGAATCCTGAAGTTTTTTTCGGTCGAGTAGATTTTCAATTCGCACGATTAGCTCTTCCATACTGAAGGGTTTTTTCAAATAATCGTTGCCGCCAATTCCAAAACCCTCTACAACATCTTTGGTTTGCGATTTGGCAGTTAAAAAGATAATTGGAATTTGCTTGTCTTCCATGCGTATTTCCTTTGCCAATGTAAATCCGTCTTTTTTTGGCATCATTACATCAAGGACGAGTAAATCCGGTTTCGCATCCTGGTATTTCGCCAATGCCTCAGCGCCATCCTTGCAATGGAGTACAGTGAAACCTCTAGTCTCGAGACTTTCTTTTACAATTTGTCCCAGTGAAATTTCATCTTCGGCCAACAATATCTTAACAGGCTTAGTCATTGGGAAGGTTTATTTTAAAAGTAGTTTGCTTTTTGACGGTTAGGGAAATAGTTCCTTTGTGCTTTTCGATTATTTTTTTGGTGTAATACAAGCCAATTCCGAAACCTTTTACATCGTGAGTATTCCCTTTTGGGACGCGATAAAATTTATCGAAAATCTGTTTTCTGTGTTCTTCGGAAAGCGAAGCACCCGAATCGGTTATGGTAATTTCTATTGCGTTTGCCAATTTGTGAATTCCTACTGAAATTTCATCACCTCCGTACTTTATGGCGTTGTCGATTATATTGTTGATGGCATTTTCAAAATGAAAAGCATCGATAGGGTATGTAATTTCTTCTTCCGAAGCTTCAAAACGCATTACCTTGTCTTCGTTGCTGAAAATCTCTTTGGCGGCCGCTTTTTTAAGTACCTCGACCAAATTGATTGTCTCAAAATTTAATTCTAGGTTCTCACTGTCCAGGGTAGCGGTTTCCAGTAATTTTTCAACCATCAAATTTAATTTTTCTACCTGTTCTGTGGAAATTCTTGCATAGCGAAGATTTTTTTCAGCATCATTTTTATCATTGAACTGTTGAATTCCCTCCATCGCGGCGCCAATAGTTGCGATGGGAGTTTTAAACTCGTGGGTGATATTACTTATTAGATCATTTTTTATTTCAGCCAGTTGTTTTTGTCTTCTAATAATTTGAAGCAGATAAAGCAAACACCCAATCACGGCGATGGCAAAGAGAAATGAGAGCAGAATTCCCATCAGATTTTTACGTAAAATGGTAAGCGTTTCATTCGTAAAATAAAGTTGCAGTGAGCTTGCATGGGGTAAAAAACCGGATTTTGAAACCGTGGTTAGCGCATTATCGGCGATGTAGGCTTCATTGGTTCTTTCGGTAAACCCTTCGGCTGAAGTAAACACCATTCCATAGTCCACCCTTATATTTTTGCGCCGTAATTCCTGTCCTACTAGGGTGTCTAAAGCTTTTAAATCGATTTCTTCCGACGTAATGGCTAACATCACTTTGGAAGTTAAAATTTTAAAGACATTCTCTGCAGAATCCTGACGTCTTAGCCACACTTTTTTTTCATCTTTAAAAGTTTGATCTACAGTGAGTAATTTAAATAGGGAATCTTCCTCGATACTGTCTGGACAAGTAACGATAGAAATATGGTTTTTTTGTCGTTTCTTGGATAGTAATAAAGGCGGAAGTGTATCACCTCTATATTCAAATTGTATCTTTTCACTGTCACCGGTAACGCGTTGAATAGAATCCGCATTTCTATTAAAAGCAAAATTCAGCACATTTTTCTTGGCCAAACTTGCATAATACTCATCTACAGCATTGTCTAGACTAATTTGCACTTCGTTAATTAGCTGTTGCTTCCCTGCCTCGTAATTCTTATAATTCCAATACACCTGCATGGCAAGTGTCACTAGGATCACCGCGATAATAAAGTACAATATGGTTTTATAATGACGCTCTTGCATAGCTGCAAATTACAACCTTAGCAATTAGTATAGCAAATTGGTTAACACTCGTTAACAATAGTTAACTCTAAAATGCAATACAAATTACCATTTTTGTACAGTTCAATTAAAAAATCACATTATGAAATTCATCATCAGTTACTCCTTGGTTTATACATTGGCAATGGCAACAGCAATTGCACAAGAGTTTCAAGGTATTGCCTATTACAAAACACATAGGGAGATAAATTTATCATTGGATAGTACCCGGGTAAATTCAGACACACAAAAACACTTGCAAGGGCAGATTCAAAGGCAATTTCAAAAAGAATATACACTCAGTTTTAAAGGGAAGGAGTCTGTATATAAAGAAATAGAATCTTTAGAAAAGCCATCGGTCGCTAATGTATCGGGAGAAATAAAAATTGTAGTTGGCGGGATGTCCGACGTGCTGTACCGAAACCTGAAGGATAACTTTTATGTTCAGGAGACCGAGATTATGGACAAGCAGTTTTTAATAAAAGATACCTTGAAACCCCGGGAGTGGAAATTGGAAAAGGAAACGAAAAGCATAGGGGAATACACTTGTTTTAAAGCGATTTTTTCTGAAGAAATCATTGAGCAAATATTTAGTACTGATTCTAATCAGATCGAAAAAGTAACCAAAACCCGTACGACAACTGCCTGGTATACACTCCAAATTCCCTTGAGTCACGGGCCTCAAAATTTCTGGGGCCTGCCGGGACTCATATTGGAAGTAAACGACGGTGAGCAATCCATGCTTTGTTCAAAAATAATTCTAAATCCGAAAAAGGAAATCGAGATTTTGGTTCCTTCAAAAGGAAAACCGGTTACTCAAGTCGAATACGATATAATTCGAGAGAAGAAAAACAAAGAGATGATGGAGAATATGGGAGACAACCGCAGCAATAAAGGCGGAAATACGGTTATCATGAAAATTGGAGGATAATTATTAGAACACCGGTTAAACCAATCTTTAAGGAAATAGTCCAACAATAATGTAACAAAAGCGGTAATTTGGCACTTACATACCGACTTTAAACTCATTATTATGAAACAAATTCTTTTAGTAGTTCTTTCTCTTTTTTCAATATCAACCTTCGCTCAGAATATTAGCGGGCAGGCCTTTTACGAATCTAAAACCACAGTCGATATGGACAATTTTGGAGGTCGGGAGATGAGTGAAGATATGAAAAAACAAATCGCGGAGCGAATGAAAAGTATGTTGGAGAAAACTTACATTCTAACATTCACTAAAAATGAGTCGATCTACAAAGAAGACGAAAAGTTGGAAACAGGTGCAGACAATGGAGGCTTTAGAATGATGATGGGTAGCTTTACGGCAGGGCCGCAATACAAAAACATTGAAGCCAATCAAATATTGGAAGAGCGGGAATTTTTCGGGAAACAATTCTTAATTAATGATACCATTTCCAATTTGGATTGGAAGCTTGAAAAAGAATCGAAACAAATAGGACAGTATGTGGCGTTTAAAGCAACTGCCATTAAAAAGATCGATCCAAACGATATGAGTATGGTGAGAAGACGTCGTGACAGAAACAGGGAAGGTGGTGACGAAAAGAAAGAACAGGAAACAGCAAAGGACACCACAAAAACAGCCGATCCCTTCGATGAAATTGAAGTGCCAAAAGAGGTGTTGGTCACAGCATGGTTTACACCGCAAATTCCGGTCGCCAACGGCCCCGGAGAATACGCCGGATTACCCGGATTAATTTTAGAACTTAATATTGACCGTACCACTATTTTGTGTTCAAAAATCGTAATGAACCCCAAAGAAGCCGAATCTATTGCTCCTTTAAAGAAAGGAAAGGAAGTGTCTCGTGAAGAATTCAACAAGATTGTAAAGGAGAAGACCGATGAGATGCGTGAAAATTTCAGAGGCGGCAACAGACGAGGCGGAGGACGCTTTGGAGGGTAAAATCAACTAAAATTTACTGAAAAATTCCTCCCTTCCCGAGAGGGGAGACGGGAAAGGATTGTGATGTGCTAATCAACTATTTTATATGAAAAAAATACTTTTTACACTTTTAATGCTTTCAGGAGCAACACTTTTTGCACAAAGCATCAAGGTGAGAGGATTTATAAAAGACAGTATTGGGGAACCTTTAGAGTTCGCGAATGTGATCGCGACAATTCAGGCAGATGGCGCCATAGAATCTTACGGAATTACCAATTCGGAAGGAAGATACCAACTGGATCTTCCGAAAAATAATACCTACGTTCTTAAAGCTAGTTTTTTAGGATATGAAACCAAAGAACAAGTGGTGACAATTTCTGAAGATGCCGAAAATATACAACAGGATTTTACCCTGAACTCACTTGCAGACGAATTGGAAGGGGTAGAACTCATCTACGAAATGCCCGTAACTGTTAAGGGCGATACCATTATTTATAACGCCGATTCTTTTACAACCGGTGACGAGCGGAAACTGGGCGACGTAATGAAAAAGCTTCCCGGCGTTGAAGTAAACGACGATGGAGAGATAGAAGTTGAAGGAAAGGCTGTGAGCAAGGTAATGGTGGAAGGCAAGGATTTCTTCGATGGCGATTCGAAATTGGCCACTAAAAATATTCCCGCCGATGCGGTAGACAAAGTGGAAGTGCTTCGGAATTACAACGAGGTGGATCAAATGCGAGGTCTGGGGAACGATCAGGACAACATTGCCATAAACATCAAACTGAAAGAAGGCAAAAAGAACTTCTGGTTTGGAGAAGTTACGGCCGGAGCAGGAATAGCCGATGAAGACGGCAAGTATTTGGTGCATCCGAAATTATTCTACTACAACCCAAAATACAGTATCAATCTTATTACCGACTTCAACAATATTGGGGAAGTACCTTTTACGTTTAGGGATTACTTCAATTTTACGGGCGGATTCAGAAACTTTAACCGCGGTGGAGGAACTAATTTCAATATTAGTGATACCGATTTGGGATTTGCCGTAGCACAAAACAATAGAGCCAACGATATCGACACTAAGTTTTTGGCAGGAAATTTCAGCTGGGCAGCGACTTCAAAGCTGGACCTAAGCGGATTTGCGATACTTTCAGATAATAAAACCAATATTATTACCAATTCCATCCGACAATTTATCGTTTCGGGAACCACCGAAAATACGAGTGCCGAGAACGATCAAAGGAGTCAGTTGGGAATGCTGAAATTAAGCAGTACGTATAAACCCAATTCAAACTTTCAGTTAGATTACGACATACTTGGAAAAATGTCGAAACAAACCGAAGACGATACTACAATTTCGATCGTCGAAAACAATACAAATAACATTTCCGAAACGCTAGAAAATCAGCCGTTTTCAATAAACCAGAACGCAAATATTTATTATACCGCCAACGACAATAATATTTTTGCTGCGCAGGTGCAGCATTTATATCAGGATGAAGACCCGTTTTATCGCGCGGTACAGGATTCCATTCCTTTTCGGGGTATTTTCACAACATTCGACCCGGCAAATCCGCAAAATGAAGTCTTCGACCCGTTAACACAAGCCAATCGCTACAATATCAATCAGGATAAAAATGTAAAGACAAACAAGCTGGATGCCAAGGTAGATTATTACTACGTAATCAATAACAAGAGCAACATAAATGTTACGATGGGGAGCACTTTAAGCGACCAGAGATTTAAATCGGGGATTTTTCAGATTTTGGATAATGGTAGTGAAAACAATTTCACCGATGACGAGTTCAACAACGATGTGCTATTTTATTTTACCGATGCCTTTCTGGGCCTACATTACAAAGCAAAGGCCGGAAAGTTTATTTTCACCCCCGGGCTTACTCTACACAATTACAATGTAAAAAACGAACAATTGGGAACTACCCTCTCTCAAAACGACTGGATGGTATTACCCGATGTGAATATAATTTTGGAATTGAAAAAAAGTGAAAACCTTCGATTTAATTACGCTATTTCTTCAGAATACACCGACGTTAATAACTATGCCGAAGCCTATGTGTTTAACAACTACAACGCCTTGTTTAGAGGAAACCGTTTGTTGGAAAATGCGTTGTCTCATACTTATAATCTAACCTATTTCAGTTTTAATATGTTTAACTATACCAATATAAGCGGTTCGTTAAATTATTCGAGACGTCTCAACGGATTTAAAAACAATACCGACATTGCTCAAATAAGTCAGGTTAGCAGTCTGTTTAACATGGACAGTAATTTTCCCGATGAAACATTTTCGGCCTTTGGGCGGTTTAGTAAAAGAGTGAAAAAATTACAGTTCAATTTAAATGCCAACGCCACGTTAAGCAAATCGAATACGATAGTAAACGATGAAATTCGGGAAAGTAAAAGTCTTACGCAGAGCTATCTAGGAAGTGTGCGAAGTAATTTCAGAGAGTGGCCCAATCTTGAATTGGGGTATCGCCTAAGTGTAAACGACTACGATAACGGCGGATTACAACAAACATTTTTTACGCACAGACCTTATGCGAATTTGGACATGCGATTTCTAAAGGATTTTACGCTAACGGCAGACTGGGATTATTACAATTATAACAACGATGCCAAAACGGTGGAAAACAAATATTCCTTTGTAAATGCCAACTTATATTATCAAAAAGGTGAGAGCCCGTGGGAGTTTCAGGTGCAGGCGACCAATATTTTAGACACCGGTTTTATTAACAACGACAGCTTTAATGAACAGTTTAATACTACCAGTCAGTATTTTGTGTTACCGCGAATTGTCATGTTTATTGTGAAGTACGAACTGTAGTTTTTTGTATCTTTCTGAAAACTTCACTGTATGCGCAAGATTGTTCTCGGGATTGTAATTGCTGTTTTCATTGTCTTTGGTTTGCGCTATTGTGAACACCAAAAGGAGGCGCGTGAACGGCTGGATGCTAATACAGCTTTAATACAGGAGCAACTCGAAAACGTTGGTAAATTGATTGTTACCGAAGGAAGCTATACACAAGTTTTTACGTATAAGGATACGAATAAATTATTCGGGTTTCTGGATGCTCGCAAGAAGGCCTTGGTGGTCGTCAATGCCAAAGCCTCTATTTCTTACGATTTGAGTGAGATAAAAACTGAAGTGGATCAATCTGCACAAACAGTAACTATTACACACATTCCGAAGCCTGAATTGTCCATTAATCCTAATATTCAATACTACGACATGCAGCAGGATTATTTGAATCAGTTTGAAGCAGAAGACTATAATAAGATAAAGAAGCAGATCGAAAAGGATTTAAGAACAAAGATTGAAGCGTCGGAATTAGTTACCAACGCTCAAAACCGACTCATTTCAGAATTGCAAAAGATTTATATTCTAACCAATTCTATGGGTTGGACCCTACAATACAATGAAGAAACTATTAGCACTGAAGCAGATTTGCAACAACTTAAACTTTAAACTATTTTCCCTCCAAATTCAAGAGAGGACTAAGGGGAGTTTATATCTTCTTACTCAAATTAAACCACCCTCCACCATTTATCGCTTCGACCCCGTTACTCTTTAAAATTCCTGAAGCACTTCCGCTTCGAACGCCACTGGCACAGCATAAAATAACAGGTTTGTCCCACTTTTTAATTTCTGAAATTTTTGAAGATATTTCAGGCAATGGAATGTGTTTCGAGCCGGGAATCGCTCCGCTGTCGTATTCTTTTTTTGAGCGAACATCTACAATCACGGCTCCGCGTGACATAAAATCCCGAATCTTATCGTTCTTATTTCCGAATAAAAAATCGAATATTCCCATAATTAGTGTGGCTGATTTTTAGTTTGTTTCTCTATCAATGCTATTCCGTCGTTTATTAAATGCGAAACTTTCGGTTTTCTTTCCTTCAGTTCAATTAGGTAATTTAAAACCTCATCAAATCGCGTCAATTCATAAATCTCTAATGGCAGCAGCCAATCCTCTGGATGATTTTCTCTAAGTTTCTTAAAAAGCGAGTGTAGCTGTTCCACTAATTTGGGGGAGCTGTCCAACAACGGAGGACTGAGAGGACTTTTTTCTCTAACTTGGCGTACCTCCTTATACAACTCATTCAACGAGCCTTCCTTTTCCGAAAGTACCACCCGAACTGTCTCACTACTACTCACATGATTTACCAAATCGAACGACAAATAGTCTGCAGCACCGGCAAAGGCCGAAACGATTTCTTTCCCTACGGCCATGTCGAAGTCGCCCATCTCCGGATTAAACAACACCTCATTTTTGTAGGTCACCGTACAGTTTGTAAACTGGATTAGCATCAGTTTTCCACCCAGATTTCGCATTCCGGTTACGTTTAATCCTTCAACCGTGATTCCGCTTTCAAATTCGAAACCAATAGGTTTTCCGTCATAAAAATTATAGGCTTGCAAATCACGTGGACCCATATTTTCAATCGCCAGATTAATACCTTTCAGCTTTCCCAATGGCGAACGAAATCCGTTGCCATGTCTGCTCACTCCATGACCGATCACCTCTTTTTCACGATAGGAGAGTGCAGTTTCCCCTTCAGTTTCAAAATAAACCACCTCGTTGTCCTCGTTCTGAATCATTCGGGTAAATCGACCGCTAACCTGCAATCCGGTACTCAACTCGATAGTGCCTAATTGCTTCGATTCAATAAGTTTTTTCAATCCGCGCCACCCGCCTTTCCGAACTGCCATGGTGTTGGCAAACTCTTCCAAAACTTCCTGTAAATAAGCAAAATCGGGGGTAACGTATAGCTGAGGTTGTGGTTTTGTAATGTCAAAATCCTGGTAAGCAGCATCGATGGAATAGGGTATTTTTTTCACTCCCTCCTTCATACACCAGGCACTTTCGCCTATGGAAGAAAGTAATCCCGCGCCATAAATTTTTGGTTGCTTCACTGTTCCTACCAGACCGTATTCGACAGTCCACCAATGTAAATTTCGTATCAATGATATTTCAGAAGGATGTACTTTTTTTTCCTGAAGCATTTGTACACGCGCTTCCGCAGCATCTACTCGCTCTTGCGAAGTGCCCTCGGCCTCTTTCAGAATAGACAATTCCCGAACGGCCTCATACATTTCAATATCATGGGCGCTCGAAATTGCCTTGGCACCTACTTCCCCAAAACGACGCAAATATTCAGCGTAATCGGGACTTGCGATGATGGGTGCATGCCCCGCTCCTTCGTGAATAATATCGGGTGCCGGGGTGTATTCTATATTTTCCAGTTGCCGAATATCACTGGCAATGACAAGCACTTTATATGCCTGAAATTCCATAAACGCATTCGGCGGAATAAATCCGTCGACTGCAACGGCTGCCCACCCAATTTCTTTGAGAATACGGTTCATCCCGTACATAGACGGAATCTCGTCGATAGAAATCCCCGTTTTACGCAGCCCTTCCAGGTAACTTTCATGCGCGACCTTACTCAGATAATCCACATTTTTTCGCATCACATAGCGCCACACCGCCTGATTTACAGGTGTGTACTGCTCGTAATTCTGCGGTTTTATATATTGCTGTAAATGCGGTGGTAACCGGTCCAGCAACTCGTTGGTTTCAATCTGCGCTTCCATAAGGGGTCAAAAATAGAAAGTATTCTTCAGATAGTTTGAAGAAATGGGAATAATCCTCCCCTTTAAAAAAGGGAGGTGTCCGCCAAAGGTGGACGGAGGGGTTTATCCCTAACGCAAAATCACCCAGAATGATTATCTTGCAGCTAGATGAAAACCCTCACCCGAAAAGAAGAAATTATTAGTGTTGCCTCCCTGCTTTTTAAGGAAAAGGGCTATAGTGCTGTTTCCATGCGGGACATTGCGCAGGCTGTTGGAATGAAGGCTGCCTCGCTCTACAATCACATTAGCAGCAAACAGGAGATATTAGCAACACTTATCCTTCAGGTTGCCAAAGAATTTACAACAGGTATGGAAGCTGTAGTAGCCGAAAACAATGCGCCGTTGCAAAAAATTCAAACCATCATCGAAATGCATATCGATATTACGGTAAATTATTCCGAAGGGCTGGCGGCATTAAATAACGATTGGATGCATCTGGAAGATAAAGATCTCGCAGATTTTGTCCAAATGCGATCCGACTACGAAGAGAATTTCAGACAAATTATAAAGCAAGGGATTGATGCAGGTGAAATTCAACCGCGTCACCCTGAAGTAATTCTATTTTCAATTCTTTCTACCCTGCGCACGCTGTATCTCTGGTATCAAAAACGGGGAAAGCTGGATGTCAATGTATTAAAGAAAGATATGGTGGCGGTTTTCCTCAACGGAATCGTTAACAAACATTAACTTGCACATGTAACTAACAATCGTTAGTTTTGTGCTTCAAATCAGAAAAAGTGGCGAAGTTTCATACCATAAAAATAAAGGACATTTATAAGGAAACCGACGATTGTTCGGTCATTACCTTTGATGTGCCCACAGAGCTTTCGAAAGACTTTGCCTTTCGTCAGGGGCAACACCTTACCTTAAAAGCCGATATTAACGGGGAAGATATTCGCAGATCCTATAGTTTGTGTTCGAGTCCGTTGGATAATGAATGGCGTGTAGCGGTAAAACTAATCCCGGAAGGAAAATTTTCCTCCTTTGTAAATTCTACCTTAAAAACGGGGGATTTAATGGAAGTTATGGTGCCCAGCGGGACTTTTGGAGTAGATATACAACCTGAAAAAAGTAAAAACTACCTTTTCTTTGCCGCAGGAAGTGGAATTACTCCCGTTTTATCTATGATTAAGGCGCATTTGGCGTCCGAGCCCAATGCAACTTGTAAGTTGTTTTATGTGAATAGAACGGCAAAATCGATTATCTTTAAGGAAGAATTGGAACAGCTTCGGAATACCTATTTCGGTCGCTTGGAGATCTATTATTTCTTAACAAAAGAGCGAAGGGACATCGAACTCTTTAACGGACGTTTCGACGATGAAAAAATGGAGGTACTAACTAAAACCTTTATTGACATCCCCGATACCAGCGAGGTGTTCTTGTGCGGCCCGGAAGATATGGTAAACTATGTGAGTTCTTATCTGGTGCAAGCCGGACTTCCGAAAGAATTAATTCATTTCGAATTGTTTGTCACCGGACTTTCGGAAGAAGACAAAGCACGAGCTGAACGTTTGGCGCAACAAAATGTGGAAGGTGTGGAAGTAACCATCGTAGACGGAGGCAAGGAGTTTCAGTTTACAATGACTAAGGACTACGACAACATTCTCGATGCTGCTTTGGGAGCAGGAGCCGATTTGCCCTTCGCTTGTAAGGGCGGTGTTTGCAGCACCTGTAAATGTCAGGTGGTGGAAGGAAGCGTAGAGATGAAAATAAATTACGCCTTGGAAGATAAAGAGGTGGCTCAGAATTTTGTGTTGAGTTGCCAGTCGGTGCCAACGTCTGAAAAAGTAAAAGTAGATTTTGATGTATAACAGCTCACGGCCAACAGCCTAAAGCTTAAAGCATATTACTATGAGTGAAAAAGAAATTAAGAACGCCGGGACTGAGCGAAGCCGAAGTCTGGAAGAAATTTTCGAAGCACGAATTGCGCGTGATGAAAAAATAGAACCCAAAGACTGGATGCCGGAAAAATACCGGCAAACACATATTCGTCAGATTTCTCAGCATGCACATTCCGAAATTGTTGGGATGCTACCTGAGGGAAACTGGATTACCCGAGCTCCTTCGCTAAGGCGTAAAGCTGCTTTACTCGCGAAAGTACAGGATGAAGCAGGACACGGTTTGTACTTGTATTCGGCCTGTGAGACATTAGGTATCTCGAGAGACGAATTATACGAGCAATTGCATTCGGGCAAAGCAAAATATTCTTCAATTTTTAATTACCCCACAGTTACCTGGGCCGATATGGGTGCCATTGGCTGGTTGGTAGATGGTGCAGCTATTATTAACCAGGTGCCATTGTGTAATACCTCTTTTGGACCTTATGCAAGAGCCATGGTGCGAGTGTGTAAGGAAGAGAGTTTTCACCAACGTCAGGGTTTTGAAATTATGCTCACCCTTTGTAAGGGTACTCCCGAACAAAAAGCGATGGCACAAGATGCCTTAAACCGTTGGTGGTGGCCAAGTATTATGATGTTGGGACCTACCGATGCAGCTTCAGTCCACACCGAACAATCCATGAAATGGAAACTGAAACGAAAAACTAACGACGAACTACGACAGCAATTTATTGATCAAACCGTTCCGCAGGCAGACTTGTTAGGTCTTACAGTTCCGGATCCCGATTTAAAATTCAATGAGAAAACCGGGCATTACGATTTCGGTGAAATAGACTGGGATGAATTCTGGCAGGTAGTAAAAGGCCACGGCCCCTGCAATAAAGAACGCATGAATGCCCGTGTAAACGCATGGAATGAAGGAGAATGGGTGCGTGATGCAGCCATGGCATACGCCGAAAAGCAGGAAAAGAAAAAAGTAGCGAAAGCAAGTTAAAAACGCAGAATATGAAAAAAAACTGGCCTTTATGGGAAGTATTCGTTCGAAGTAAAAACGGATTGGAACACAGACATTTCGGGAGCTTACACGCTGCAGATGCCGAAATGGCAATGGAGAACGCTCGTGACGTCTATACTCGCAGAAATGAAGGAGTAAGTATTTGGGTGGTTGAAAGTATTCACATCACAGCCTCAAACCCGGCAGATAATGGAGAATTGTTCGAGCCGGCTCAGGATAAGGTATATCGTCACCCTACCTTTTACAATCTACCCGACGAAGTAAAACATATGTAATATGAAATCGAAATCGAAAATGAAATCGAGAAATGAAAATTTACAATTTAGATAGTCGATTTGAAGATTTTGCTGCATCAATTGTTGTAAGTTTTATGCAGACGCCAAAATCTTTTGCAGCAGATTACCTTTCTAAACAACTCATAAGATCTGCCTGTTCATCTGCATTAAATTTTGGAGAATTTGAAGGTGCGGGTTCGGATAAAGATAGAGCTAATAAATTAAGAATTGCATTGAAAGAATTGCGAGAGTCACTGAGGAATATTAATATTCAAATTAAAGCGAATCTCATTGATTCTAATAATATTGCAGCAATAAGAAATGAAAATGACGAACTTATCAGAATAGTCGTTTCACTTCTCAAAAAATATAGTTAATTTTTTCGATTTCGATTTGGGTTTCGATTTCGATTTTAAAAATTCTAAATGAAAAATTTATATAACTACATACTCACAATAGCCGACAACTCTCTTATTTTGGCACAGCGCCTTGGAGAATTATGCGGTCATGGTCCCAATCTGGAAACCGATATAGCCCTCACTAACATTTCGCTGGATCTTATTGGACAAGCTCGGAGTTATTATCAGTATGCGGCAAAAGTTTCGGGAGAAGACAAAACCGAAGACGATATCGCGTTTCTTCGTTTAGAGCGCGAATATATAAATGTATTGTTGGTTGAACAGCCCAACACACACTTCGGTTATGTGATGGCACGTCAGTTTTTGTTCGATGTCTATCATCTTAAATTCATGGAACAATTACAGAATAGCAAAGACAGCCAATTAGCGGCAATTGCGACAAAGGGAATCAAAGAAGTGAGTTACCATTTAAGATTTTCAACAGATTGGGTGAAACGTTTGGGTGATGGTACCGAAGAGAGTCATACTAAAATGCAGGAGGCCATTGACGATTTATGGAGATTCACAAACGAATTGTTTTTAATGACGGAAGCGGAAGTTGCTATGGCTGATGCCAATATTGGTGTAGATGTTTCAAAAATGAAGGAATCGTATTATGAGGAAGTGTCAGGAATTCTTTCCGAAGCAACCTTAACAATTCCCGAAAGCACCTATTTCACCAAGGGAGGGAAAGAAGGAATTCATTCCGAACATATGGGATATCTTTTAGCCGATTTACAGTATATGCAGAAAACCTTTCCGAATATGACGTGGTAAATGACAGTTACTTTAGAACCACATATCGATCAACATTTAATTCCTGTTCTTGAAACCGTTTCAGATCCGGAGATTCCTGTATTGTCAGTGTTGGATCTAGGAGTCATTCGCGAAGCAGTTGAAGAAAACGGAATTATAAAAATAAAATTAACCCCCACCTACTCCGGCTGTCCGGCAATGGATGTGATTGGGGATGATCTTAGAAGCGCTTTTTCAGAAATTGAAAAGGAGGTTGAAATAGAAATGGTGCTTGCACCTGCCTGGTCCACCGATTGGATAAGTGAAGCGGGAAAACGAAAAATGGAAGCTTATGGTATCGCAGCACCATTGGAAGAAACAGCCGATAAAGATGCTTTATTGGGCAATGCGAAAATTGTAAAATGTACCAATTGCGGCAGTACGAACACCCGATTGGTGAGTCAGTTTGGCTCGACAGCATGTAAAGCACTTTTTAAGTGTAATGATTGCCAGGAACCGTTCGATTATTTTAAATGTTTAAAATGATGTTGGGATTACGAACTACAATATATAAAGTAAGTGATTTAGGTAAGGCTAAAGCCTGGTATACCAAAGCATTTGGCATATCACCCTATTTTGATGAACCTTTTTATGTGGGTTTTAATATCAAAGGCTACGAATTGGGATTGTTGCCGGAAGAAAGTGCGCCCATTGCAAAAGCAGATAATGTACTATCCTATTGGGGTGTCGAAAAAATTCAGAAAGAATACGACCGAATGATTTCCTTAGGCGCTTCAGAACATGAAATACCCACCAATGTGGGAGGTGACCTCATGGTCGCTTCAGTAAAAGATCCTTGGGGCAATGTGATAGGATTGATTTACAATCCTCACTTTAAATTAGCGTAAGAAACAATGAGTTCAATACAATTTAAAATAGCAAACACAATAGGGTGGATTACACTCAACAGACCGGATGTGTTCAATAGCTTTAATCGAGAAATGGCATTATTGTTACAGGACAAGCTGGACGTATGCGAAACGAACGAAGAGATACGTGCCGTCGTGATTACCGGAAGCGGAAGAGCTTTCTGTGCCGGGCAGGATCTTAAGGAAGTAACTACGCCTGAACTCAATCCGGGCTTTAAAAAAATACTGGAAGAGCATTATAATCCCATTATTCAAAGAATAAGAGCAATAGAAAAACCGGTTATTGCCGCCGTAAACGGCGTAGCAGCAGGTGCCGGAGCAAACATTGCCTTGGCTTGCGATGTGGTAGTAGCTTCAGAAGGTGCAAGCTTTATTCAGGCTTTTAGTAAGATTGGTTTGGTACCGGATAGTGGGGGAACTTTCTTTTTACCGAGATTAATCGGCTTTCAAAAGGCATCGGCGTTAATGATGTTGGGAGATAAGGTTTCTGCTGAAGAAGCTGAAAAACTGGGAATGATTTACAAGGTTTTTTCTTCTGAAGATTTAAATGCCGAAGTCACTGTATTAGCCGAAACACTCGCACAAATGCCCACCAAGGCTTTGGGAATGACAAAACGCCTGCTGAATCAGTCAATGAGTAATAATTTATCATCACAACTGGGAATTGAATCCAAATTGCAAATTGAAGCGGCTCAAAGTGAAGATTATGCCGAAGGAGTTGCAGCATTTGTGGCAAAAAGAAAACCCGTTTTTAAAGGAAAATAGGTAAAAAAATGTAAAACCGAAAAATTTAAAATGTAAAAGTGTGTCACACTTAATACTTTTTCATTTTGTATTTATAATTTATGATTAAAAAAGTTGGAATAATAGGTTCAGGAACCATGGGAAGTGGAATTGCACAAGTTGCAGCAACCGCAGGCTGTACTGTGAAAATTTACGATACCAGCGCCGAGGCTCTTGAAAATGCAAAAGCAGCTCTTGAAAAAATTCTACTTCGGCTGGTTGAAAAAGCACGCATTGATGCTTCAGAAAAAACCAGAATCCTTGGAAATATTCGGTATGTAAATTCTTTAAAAGATTTGTCGGATTCCGAATTGACCATTGAGGCAATTGTAGAAAATCTGGACATTAAGAAGAAGGTTTTTCAGGAATTGGAAAGTTATGTTGCCGAAGATTGTATCATAGCTTCGAACACATCCTCACTGTCCATTGCTTCTATTGCGGCTTCATTACGACAGCCGGAACGCTGTGTGGGAATTCACTTTTTCAATCCTGCACCCTTGATGCAATTGGTTGAGGTAATTCCTGCTATTCAGACTTCAGAAAAAACACTAAATACTTCGGTTACTACCATAAAAAACTGGAAAAAAATAGTGGCGATCGCCAAAGATACTCCGGGTTTTATCGTTAATCGGGTAGCACGTCCGTTCTATGGAGAAGCACTGCGAATCTATGAGGAGGGGATAGCCGATTTTGCTACGATCGACCATGCTATGAAAAACAGTGGCGGATTTAGAATGGGACCATTCGAATTAATGGATTTTATAGGAAACGACGTGAACTATACCGTTACCGAAACCGTTTTTGAGGCCTTTTATTACGATCCACGCTACAAACCCGCTTTTACGCAAAAGCGTTTTGCTGAAGCCGGTTACCTGGGAAGAAAAAGTGGAAAAGGTTATTATAATTATAGTAAGGATGGTGCAATTGTCATTCAGAGCGAAACGAAGGAATCTCAAAACAATGAAATACAACAACAAATATTCAACCGAATTCTTGTAATGCTCATCAACGAAGCAGCCGATGCTTTGTTTCTGAATGTTGCTTCGGCTGAAGATATAGACAATGCCATGACCAAGGGAGTAAACTACCCGAAAGGTTTATTGGCCTGGGCAGACGAAAAAGGAATCGATTGGTGTGTTCAGCAAATGGACAAGTTGTACAATGAATATCATGAAGACCGATATCGTTGTTCGCCTTTGTTGCGGAAAATGACTAGGGAAAATAAAAAGTTTTTTAATTAAACAGGATGTCCCCCTGAGCGCACCTGCCAGCCGGCAGGCAGGGTCGAAGGGTTTAACTATGGATGCAAATAAGATCCCATACAAAATGTTATCACAGGATGCCTTTAGTCAGTGGCTGGGGATAGAGATCTTGGAATGTGAATTAGGCCGATGCAAAGTTGGAATGACGGTGCGAAAGGAAATGCTGAACAGCATGAAAAAGGCGCATGGCGGAATTAGCTACAGTTTGGCCGATACAGCCTTCGGATTTGCAGCTAATACGCATGGAAAGTATGCAGTTTCTATTGAAACGTCCATCAATCATATTGAAGCTCTGGAAGAAGGAGATCAATTAACAGCTGAAGCTACATTGGATCTTCAGAAAACTAAAATCGGATTCAATATCGTTGAAGTTCGGCGAGGAACCGAATTAGTGGCGCTGTTTAAAGGCGTTGTGTATAGAACCTCAAAAGACTGGGAAGAATAGGGAAATGTAAAATGTAAAACCGAAAAATTAAAAATGTAAAAAGTGTCAATACTTTAGCCTTTTAAATTTTTCATTTAAAATTTTAACTTTGAAAGAAGCATATATCATTGACGGAGTGCGGACTCCCATTGGAAGTTATCAGGGAATTTTAAGTGCTGTGCGAACAGACGACTTGGGGGCTTTGGTTATTTCTGAAATTGTAAAAAGAAATCCCAACATTCCGAAAGAAGCATTCGATGATGTGATTATGGGATGTGCCAATCAGGCGGGTGAAGATAACCGAAATGTGGCTCGTATGTCGCTGCTGCTGGCAGGACTGCCTTTCACCGTTCCCGGTGAAACAGTCAATAGACTGTGCAGCAGCGGACTGTCAGCAATTATCCACGCCAATCGCGCAATTAAAGCGGGCGACGGTGATGTATTTATTTCCGGCGGTGTTGAAAACATGACCAGAGGACCTTATGTGATTGCAAAACCTTCTACGGGATTCGGTACCGACGCCAAAATGTACGACTCCAGTTTCGGGTGGCGCTTTGTGAACCAGAAGATGCACGATTTGTACGGAACAGACGGGATGGGTAATACAGCCGAAAATCTTGTTGAAAAATATAATATCACCCGCGAAGATCAGGATGCGTTTGCTTATAACAGTCAGATGAAGGCTTCGGCGGCCCAACAAAACGGCAGATTAGCCAAGGAAATCGTGCCTGTGGAAATTCCGCAGCGGAAAAAAGATCCCATAATATTCAAGGACGATGAATTTATTAAACCAACCACTTCCAAAGAGATTCTGGCAAAATTACGCCCGGCCTTTAAGAAAGATGGTAGTGTTACTGCCGGGAATTCTTCCGGATTAAACGACGGAGCAGCTGCTACTATCATTGCTTCCGAAGCAGCCGTAAAGAAATACAATTTAAACCCTTTGGCACGAATTGTTAGCTCGGCTGTAATAGGTGTGGAACCGAGTATCATGGGTATTGGTCCCGTTGAAGCGAGCAACAAAGCTTTGGAAAAAGCAGGTCTTACTATGAACGATATGGACGTGATAGAACTAAACGAGGCTTTTGCATCACAGGCATTGGCCTGTATTAGGGCATGGGGACTTAAGGACGATGATCCGCGAATCAATCCCAATGGAGGTTCTATAGCTATTGGACATCCACTGGGAGTTACAGGTGCGAGAATTGCTTATTCGGCAGCTTTGGAATTGATTGAGCAGCATAAAAGGTACGCACTAATAACTATGTGTGTTGGTGTGGGGCAGGGTTATGCTGCGATTATTGAAAATGTGAATCTGTAAATATGAGAATCTTAATTATCGGAGGAAACGGAACTATTGGTAAAACCATCACCAAAAGATTGTATGATAAGCACGATGTGCTAATCGCAGGCAGAACTTCCGGTGATGTTGAGGTCGATATTGCTTCATCAGCTTCCATCACTGATATGTTTCAGAAAGTGGGACAGGTAGATGCCATTGTAAATGTTGCGGGGGATGCCAAATGGGATAAGTTCGATAACCTTTCCGAAGAAGATTTTTACATAGGTATTCGCAGTAAAATGATGGGACAGGTGAATTTGGTACGATTGGGAAGAGCGTTTTTAAATCCGGGAGGATCTATCACTTTGACCACGGGAATTTTGGCTGATGAGCCTGTAGACATGACCACAAGTGCGGCTATGGTAAACGGAGCAATTCAAAGCTTTGTAAAGGCAGTAGCCTTAGAACTGGAAAACGGCATTAGAGTGAACGTGGTTTCGGCCGATTTGGTGGAAGATTCCTATGAAAAATACAAAGATTATTTCCCCGGAAATACCCCGGTTCCCATGCAAAAGGTGGTTGATGGCTATGTGAAAAGTGTGGAAGGAAAAATTAATGGAGAAATCATACGGATTAGAGCATAAGATGAGGATTAAGCTTTTGAAGGTAAATCTTTAAAAACTTGTGAATTAGTGATTTGATAATTAAAAGGATTAGAATCCTATTTATATAACAAAATTATGAATAAACTACAAAACTACGTTACAGGTCAATGGCTTGAAGGAAATGGAGAAGGCGTGCCTATGCACGATGCGGTTACAGGTGAAATCGTTGCCTTGTCCGATACCAAGGGTCTTGACTTTGGTGAAATCCTGCAATACGGAAGAGAAAAAGGCGAAGTGCTTCGCAATATGACCTTTCAGGAAAGGGGGATGATGCTAAAGAAGCTGGCTTTGTATCTCAATAAGCGCAAGGAACAATTCTACGAAGTGAGTTACCGTACCGGTGCTACACGTATTGATAGTTGGATAGATATTGAAGGAGGGTTTGGAAATTTATTTGCCAATGCTTCGCTTCGGAAATTGTTTCCCAATCAGTCATACCACGTAGAAGGCGATCCTATCGATTTATCGCGTGGTGGACGTTTTATGGCGCATCATATTATGGTTCCCAAAAAGGGAGTTGCAATTCATATTAACGCTTATAACTTCCCGGTTTGGGGCATGTTGGAAAAATGTGCCGTTAATTGGATGGCGGGAGTTCCGGCGGTTGTAAAACCTGCGACCAATACCTCTTTTCTTACAGAAGCAGTAGTACGCGAAATTATAGCTTCAAAAATTCTTCCTGAAGGTGCTTTACAACTTATTTCAGGATCGGCCAGAACGATTCTGGATACAGTCGAGTCTCAGGATGTTGTAACCTTTACGGGTTCTGCCACCACCGGAAGAATGCTGAAAACACATCCGCGAATTATAGAAGAGGCAGTACCTTTTAACATGGAAGCCGATTCATTAAATGCTTCCGTTCTAGGGGAAGACGCGGTACCGGAAACACCCGAATTCGATTTGTTTATAAAGGAAGTTCGAAATGAAATGACCGTAAAGGGCGGACAAAAATGTACCGCCATTCGACGCATCATTGTTCCGGAAAAACTGATGGAAGATGTGCAAATTGCACTTGGAAAAGCATTGGATAAAGTTACCATCGGTGATCCACGATTGAAGGAAGTGCGCATGGGCGCCTTGGTGAGTATGGATCAAGTGACCGAAGTGCACGACAGGGTGAAAGAAATAGCCAAGTCAGCGCAGATTGTTTACGGAAATTTAGACAAGGTTGACGTTATTGGAGCCGATTCGAAAAAAGGGGCGTTTATGAGTCCTATTCTGCTTCGGGCAGATCATCCTTTCGATAATTGTGCGGCACACGATACCGAAGCATTTGGACCGGTAAGTACATTAATGCCTTATAAAAATCTTTCCGAAGCCATTCAATTGGCACAGATGGGAAAAGGCTCATTGGTGAGTTCCATTATCACAAATGACAATAAAATTGCCAAAGAATATACAGTAAATGCTGCTTCACATCACGGAAGAATCCTAATTCTGAATCGTGAAAGCGCCAAACAAAGTACAGGACACGGCTCTCCGTTACCAACATTGGTGCATGGCGGACCCGGTCGCGCAGGAGGGGGAGAAGAAATGGGTGGAATTCGCGGGATCAAGCATTATTTGCAGCGATGTGCGATTCAGGGTTCGCCAACTACGCTTACTGAAGTTACAGGTATCTATCAGCCTAAGGCTGATTATAAAGATGCCGAAAAGCATCCGTTTGCCTATCATTGGGAAGATATTGAGCCCGGAATGTCATTAAAGACACATAAACGTACCCTTACCGATGGCGACATTGTAAATTTCGCCAACCTTACCTGGGATCACTTTTACGCCCATACAGATATCACTTCATTAGACGGAAGTATTTTTGAAAAACGAACCGCTCACGGTTATTTTATTCTTGCAGCGGCTGCAGGTTTGTTCGTGTATCCCAATAAAGGGCCGGTGGCGGCTAATTACGGATTGGAAGAATGTAGATTCTTGCGACCTATTTATCACAATGATACGGTATATGTCCGACTCACCTGCAAGCAAAAAATAGATCGCGACCAAAGAGGTGCGGAATTACCCAGTGGGATCGTAAAATGGTATGTTGAGGTTTTCGATGCCGAACCTGCCGACGATCAGGAGGATTTGGTGGCAGTTGCTACAATTCTGACAATGGTTCAGAAAAAGCAGACTGTTTTTACTGAAATGACTTCAGAAAAAATAGAAGAACTTTTAAGTAAACTTAGCGAAGATACTAAGCCGGAATGGGGTATTATGACACCACAACATATGATCGAACATCTTGAAGTTACGTATCGAATCGCTTCAGGAGAAATCCAGGATTTTGACGTGGCTACGCCTGAAAAATATCTGGAAAAAACATACGAATCGCTCTATAATTATGAACCGTTTCCGAAGAATACGAACTTCCCGTTACTTACAAAGGATACGCTGGAGTCGTTGCAGCACCCCGATCTGGAGACGGCGAAGCAAAAGTTTTTGGAAGCGAGAAACGAGTATTTACAATACTTTAAGGAAAACCCGGAGGCAAAGCTTAAAAACATTGTGTTTGGGGAATTAAACAAATTTGAATGGTATTTAATGGAACGCAAGCATTTGAATCATCATTTTAGTCAGTTCGGATTGTTATAATTTAAAACAGAAAAATATAAAACAGAAAAATGTAAAAGTTCAAAATAAAATACCTTTTTACTTTATCATTTTAGATTTAAAATTTAGTATTTTAATATGACCCAGCCCTACGTAAAACAAGACATACAAAACGGAATCTCAACCATAGAATTCTTTCATCCCGCTCACAATAGTTTGCCGGGTGATATTCTGGCGAAATTGGTAGATGCCATTAATGAAGCAGGAGCCAACGATGAGGTAAAGGTAATTATCCTTAAAAGCGGTGGCGAACGCACCTTCTGCGCCGGAGCCAGTTTTAAGGAACTTATCAATATTAACGATGCGGAGACAGGGAAAGTGTTTTTCAGTGGCTTTGCAAACGTTATTAATGCGATGCGTAAATGTCCTAAATTTATTATTGGTCGCATTCAAGGAAAGACCGTTGGAGGAGGTGTGGGAGTAGCTTCGGCAACCGATTATTGTATGGCTTCCAAATTTGCCTCAATTAAATTAAGCGAGTTAAATGTGGGAATTGGTCCATTTGTGGTTGGACCTGCCGTAGAGCGCAAATTGGGTCTAACCGGTATGTCACAAATTGCTATCGATGCCGATACTTTTTACGATGCCGAATGGGCCAGACAAAAAGGATTGTATGCTGAAGTTTATGATTCTACTGAAGCGCTGGACGAGGCAGTGCAGGCTTTTGCCGAAAATTTATGTACTTATAATCCGGAAGCCATGAAGGAGATGAAAAAAGTGATGTGGGCGGGCACCGAAGACTGGGATAATCTCTTGGCCGAACGCGCCGCAATAAGCGGCAGACTAGTGCTTTCCGATTTTACAAAAGAAACGTTGAAAAGATTTAAATAAAAAACCGCAAAATGTAAAACTGCAAAATGTAAAAGTTAAAACTGTTCATATAATGCTTTTTTACTTTATCATTTAAAATTTATGATTTACAGCTTTAAAGGACATATTCCCGTAGTGCATGAAAGCAGCTTTGTACATCCGTTGGCAGCAGTTACCGGAAATGTGATTATTGGAAAAAATTGTTATATAGGTCCGGGGGCTGCGATTCGCGGGGACTGGGGCGAGATAATCTTGGAAGATGGTGTAAATGTGCAGGAAAACTGTACGGTACATATGTTTCCGGGGAAATCGATTGTTTTAAAGAAAGGAGCTCATGTGGGTCATGGAGCCGTGATTCATGGTGCCAATTTGGGACGGAATTGCCTTATTGGAATGAATAGTGTAATCATGGACGATGCGGTGATTGGTGATGAATGTATTGTTGGCGCGATGAGTTTTGTAAAAGCCGAAACAGTTTTTTCGAAGCGGAAGTTAATCGTTGGCAATCCGGCGAAGGCGATTAAAGATATTTCAGATGAAATGATCGACTGGAAAACAGCAGGAACGAGGTTGTACCAACAATTACCGAAGGATTGTCATGAAACACTTCGTGAAGTAGAGCCTTTACGGGAAATTCCGAAGGAGAGACCTGTGCAGGAAGATTTTTATAAGACGCTTCAGGAGATAAGAAAAGAGCATAAAGAGTAATAACAATAATGTATTAAGTGTCACACTGAGCCTGTCGAAGTGTTGTCGAAGCATCGAATGTTAAAATATGACTAAAACAGAATTTAAAATGCCCCGCATGGGGGAGAGCATCACCGAAGGAACCATCATCAACTGGTTGGTAAACGAAGGCGATAGCTTTGAGGAAGGAGATATTCTCTGTGAAGTAGCGACAGACAAGGTAGATAATGAAGTGCCGGCTCCTGCTTCAGGAAAAATGCTTCAGCATAAGTTTGGGCCCAAAGATGTGGTCCCTGTGGGCCAAGTGATTGCGATTTTAGAACTTTCAGGAGACCAAAAATCTATCCCTTCAGAAAAAAAGGAGAAAAAGGAAACTTCAGAAGTAATAACTTCAAAAAAATCTAAATCCAAACCTACATCTACCTCATTTAAGGTAAATGAAAACGTGTTTGTAAGTCCGTTGGTGGATAGCATCGCACGCAAGCATCACGTGAGTTATGAAGAACTGGCGCGTATTCCCGGAACAGGAAAGGACAACCGATTGCGTAAAAGCGATTTGTTGAATTATATCGCTGAAGGCAGACAGTTTCAGTTTGCACAAGCTGTGGCACCGGGGTCCGGATTTCAGGTTCCCGATCTTCAATTTGACAAGGGTAAAGGGAAAATGGTAGAGATGGATCGTATGCGTCAGCTAATTGCAGATCATATGGTTTTTAGCAAACATACGTCTCCTCATGTTACTGCCTATGTGGAAGCCGATTTAACCAATATGGTGGAATGGCGCAATAAAAACAAAGTAGCTTTTCAGAAAAAACACAGCGAAAAACTAACGTTTACCCCACTTTTCATCGAATGTGTTGCCAAGGCTATCAAGGCATTTCCTATGATAAACTCTTCTCTGGACGGAACAACAATTATAGTAAAAGACGAAATTAACATTGGGATGGCAACTGCCTTGCCAAGTGGAAACTTAATTGTTCCTGTAGTAAAAAATGCCGATAAAAAAAATCTGAAGGAATTAGCGGCAACCACCAACGAATTGGTTGGAAAGGCCCGCGATAACAAATTAAAAGGCGATGATGCCAAGGGAAGCACTTTTACCATTAGTAACGTGGGAACTTTTGGAAGCCTTATGGGCACCCCCATTATCAATCAGCCGGAAGCTGCTATTCTCGCGACAGGAATTATAAAGAAAAGAGCAGAAGTTATGGAAAGAGAAGATAGCGATACGATAGAAATAAGACAAATGATGTATCTGTCCCTTTCATTCGACCATCGAATTGTGGATGGTTATTTGGCAGGTTCTTTTTTACGAAGGATTGCCGACGAAATGGAACAGTTTGATTTGAACAGGAAATTTTAGAATGAGCAAAATAAACAAAGAAATACTTAAAAAAGCATTTGTAAATCTGGTTACTGCTAAGGCAATGACCGAGGTATATGAAGAAAACTTTAAGGTAGTTTCAAAATACGTACACGCAACGTCCCGGGGTCATGAAGTAATTCAGACGGCAATCGGGATGCATTTGCAACCGCAGGATTATGCCTTTCCGTATTATCGCGATGATGCCATGTTGCTCGCAATAGGTATGAAACCTTATGAGCTGATGTTACAAATTCTGGCAAAACGCGATGATCCTTTTTCAGGGGGAAGAACTTATTATTCGCACCCCAGTTTGCGCGATGACGATAAGCCCAAGATTCCGCATCAAAGTAGTGCAACGGGGATGCAGGCCATTCCGGCTACCGGGGTCGCTTTAGGTATGTGGTATAAAGAGTCTGAAAAATTAAACAATCCTAAAGAAGAACATCCTTTTGTGGTGTGTTCTTTGGGAGATGCATCGGTCACTGAAGGAGAAATTGCCGAAGCTTTCCAAATGGCGGCCCTAAAGCAACTCCCCATATTGTATTTGGTGCAGGATAACGGTTGGGATATTAGTGCCAATGAAGCCGAAACACGGGCTCAAAATGCTTTTGAATATGCTGCGGGATTTCATGGATTGGAGGCTGTTTCCATTGATGGAACCGATTTTGAGGAATCTTATGCAACGCTCGAAAGTGTGATTCACAAGATTAGAACCGAAAGAAGACCATTTTTGGTGCATGCCAAGGTTCCTTTGTTGAATCATCATACTTCAGGAGTGCGGATGGAATGGTATAGGGACGATTTGGAAGAAGCACAAAGTAGAGACCCTTACCCGAAACTGAAAAAGTTATTGTTGGATGGCGGTTTTTCTGAGAAGGAATTAAATTCGATAGAAACCGATGCTTTAGACCAGATTAAAAATTCATTAACACAGGCACTGGCAGCTGAAGATCCTCGCCCCGAAGATTTATTTACACACGATTTTGCACCCACTACAATCACCGAAGAAACCGGAACTCGTGCTCCAAAAGGAGCCGAAAAAGTAGTGATGGTTGATTGTGCGCTCTTTGCTATTGAAGAATTAATGGCGAAGCACAAGGAATGTCTATTGTACGGTCAGGATGTAGGAGGAAGGCTTGGAGGCGTTTTTAGAGAAGCCGCGACCCTTGCTCAAAAGTTCGGGGACAACCGTGTTTTTAATACACCAATCCAAGAGGCATTTATTGTAGGTTCTACGGTTGGAATGAGCGCCGTGGGTTTAAAACCTATTGTTGAGGTTCAGTTTGCCGATTATATCTGGCCGGGACTTAATCAACTATTTACCGAGGTAAGTAGAAGTTGTTACCTATCCAATGGAAAATGGCCCGTATCGATGATACTTCGTGTTCCCATTGGTGCCTATGGCAGTGGGGGTCCTTATCATTCCTCATCTGTAGAAAGTGTGGTGACGAACATACGAGGTTTAAAAATTGCGTATCCGAGTAATGGGGCCGATTTGAAAGGCTTGCTGAAAGCAGCCTATTACGACCCCAATCCGGTGGTTATTTTTGAACACAAGGGATTGTATTGGAGTAAGGTGCCGGGAACCAAAGGTGCGACTTCGGTGGAACCTTCGGAGGACTATATTTTACCCTTTGGAAAGGCCTGGGTATTGCAGGAAATTTGGCCGCAAGAGGAAGAAGAGACACTTTCTATTATTACATACGGAATGGGAGTACATTGGGCATACAATGCTTCAAGAGAGTTAAAAATGACCGATAAAATAGAAATAGTAGATCTACGAACGTTGCATCCTTTGGATTATGAAACCGTATTCAAATCGGTTAAAAAATGCGGTAAATGTTTGGTGGTAACTGAGGAACCTTCAGAGAACAGTTTTTCAAGAGCCTTGCAAGGTAGAATTCAGGAAGAGTGTTTTCAGCAATTGGATGCTCCTGTAATGGTAATTGGTTCCGAAAATATGCCTGCAATTCCGTTGAATTCGGTTTTGGAACAAACCATGATTCCTTCTACTGAAAAGGTGAAAGCCAAGATTTTGGAATTATTGAATTACTGAGAAAAATAGGTTTTCAATTTTATTGAAAAGGCATAAAAAAACCCTCAATTTTTGAGGGTTTTCTGATTTATTTTTTCATTGCTCCGGGGGGATATTCGGCTAAAATTTCTTTGACAATTTCACGAATTCGCTCTTCTTTTTTTTCAATATTTTTAGTAACAAGTGTGGAAGTGCCCATACCCTGCCATACCAATTCGTTGGTTTTAGCATCTATTAAATCTATATACAATGTACCTTCGGTAGTTGTTGAAACCGAATTTCCGTAATAGCCTCCGTACCACCATGGATTCCATCCCCAGCCGTAGCCAAAGTTTCTTTGGTATACATCAACTCGCTCCTTCTCTTTGGTGAAAATACTTACTAATAGGGTAGGACTTTCAGATTTAGCCATGCCTTTAATCGAGAGTTCGCTGTCGATTGAACGAAGAATCCTTTTCTTATCCAAATCGGAAATTTTTGCCTTGTCTATACCGGGTTTGTAAAAGGCATACGAATTATACGCGTCGAAATTGGCATTCTTGTCGTAATCGGCGGCTACTCTCACCGAGCTACATGCTGCAAGCACAAAAAGCACTAAAAGAGAAATAATTTTAAAAGCTTTCATATCAATTTTTTTTAAAAAGTGAATCATCTACAAAATTGGGAAGTGTTACCTGCAAGTTTGGATTGTTATGCATCGCTCTTTTAATAGCGAAAACAGCTTCCTCATTTCGCGCCCAACTCCGTCGTGCGATTCCGTTATTTACATCCCAGAAAAGCATAGATTCTAAGCGGCGTTGCGCGTCTTTACTACCATCAAGAACCATACCAAATCCCCCGTTTATCACCTCTCCCCAGCCAACACCACCGCCATTGTGAATACTCACCCACGTTGCTCCCCGGAAACTATCACCTATCACATTATGGATGGCCATATCGGCTGTAAATCGGCTGCCGTCATAAATATTTGAGGTTTCTCTGTAAGGCGAATCGGTACCCGAAACATCGTGGTGATCTCTTCCCAATACTACCGGTCCAATTTTGCCTTCGGCTATAGCCTTATTAAATGCTGACGCGATCTTAACGCGTCCGTCGCTATCTGCGTAAAGGATACGGGCTTGTGATCCTACAACCAGCTTATTTTCCTGCGCGCCCCGGATCCATTGGATATTATCGGCCATTTGTTGTTGGATTTCCTCCGGAGCATCTTTCATCAATTCGTTTAAAACATCACTTGCGATTGCATCGGTTTTGGCAAGGTCTAGCGGATCTCTCGAAGTACATACCCAGCGAAACGGACCAAACCCGTAGTCGAAACACATAGGGCCCATGATGTCTTGTACATAGCTGGGATAGCGAAACTCTGATTGAGGTCTCGACTGTGCTCGACCTGACACTTCTTTTTTAGCCATGATATCGGCTCCGGCTCGAGATGCCTCCAAAAGAAAGGCGTTTCCATAATCGAAGAAATAAGTACCTTTTGCAGTGTGTTTATTTATGGCAACGGTATGTCGACGTAATGTTTTTTGTACTTCCTTTTTAAACCCTTCAGGATTTGTGGCCATCATGTTGTTGGATTCTTCATAGGTTAATCCTACAGGATAATAACCACCAGCCCACGGGTTGTGCAAAGAAGTCTGATCACTTCCTAAATCGATATGAATATTTTCAGTATCGAAATGTTCCCATACATCTACAATATTTCCGTCGTAGGCTATGGAAACTGTTTCTTGTGCTGAAATGGCTCGTTTTACGCGATTGCTTAATTCATTCAAATCGGAAATCACTTCGTCTACCCAACCCTGCGAATGACGTGTATGCGTAGCTTTTTGATTCACTTCGGCACAGACCGTAATACAGCCGGCAATATTTCCGGCCTTGGGTTGCGCGCCACTCATACCGCCCAAGCCCGATGTAACAAACAAACCCCCTTTTGGAGATTTCTTTATTTTTCGGAAACCATTCAGTACAGTAATAGTGGTTCCGTGAACGATCCCTTGCGGACCAATATACATATAGCTTCCTGCTGTCATCTGCCCGTATTGGGTAACTCCTAAGGCATTGAATTTTTCCCAGTCGTCCGGTTGAGAATAGTTTGGGATCATCATTCCATTGGTTACAACAACCCTAGGGGCGTCTTTATGTGACGGAAATAAACCTAGAGGGTGTCCCGAATATACCACCAGAGTTTGTTCATTTGTCATTTCAGAAAGGTATTTCATCACCAATCTGTATTGCGCCCAATTCTGAAAAACAGCCCCATTCCCACCATAGGTAATCAGTTCATGTGGATGTTGTGCTACGGCATAATCCAGATTATTCTGAATCATGAGCATGATTGCCTTTGCTTGCTCCGATTTTCCGGGATATTCTGAAAGAGGACGTGCATAGATAGGGTGGTCCGGACGAAAACGATACATATAAATTCTTCCGTAAGTATTTAATTCAGAAGTAAATTCGAGTAGGAGGGTGGCATGATGTTTAGGGTCAATATAACGAAGTGCATTCCGTAAGGCAAGTTCTTTCTCTTCAGCCGACAGAATTTCTTTTCTTTTAGGCGCGTGATTTATGGTAGAATCATAAGGTTTTGGAGTAGGTAATTGATGTGGAATTCCTTGTTGTATTTCTTCTTGGAACGTCATGTTTTTTAGTATTCAGTATTCAGTATTCAGTATTCAGTATTCAGTATTCAGTATTCAGTATTCAGTATTCGGTCATCGGTCATTGGTCATTGGTCACCCGTCTTCCGTTTCTTATTGTAACCATAGGGGCAATGCCGGCAATTGCTCTCGCAGCAATATCCGCGTTTTAAATGGTATTGTTCGGTAAAGCATTTATAGCCTTCGGGAGTGAGGTAATAATCCCCTTCTTCAAGTTCTATTTTTTTCTTCGGAAACAACATAGTACAAAAGTATGAAATTAGGCCTTGAGAAGGGAAAAAGTGCTACGTAAGATTGAAAATTGTAATTTTAGCCGGTGAGCAGTGAGTTGTGAGTTGTGAGTTGTGAGTAGTGAGTAGTGAGTAGTGAGTAGTGAGTAGTGAGTAGTGAGTAGTGAGTAGTGAGTAGTGAGTAGTGAGTAGTGAGCAGTGAGCAGTGAGCAGTGAGCAGTGAGCAGTGAGTAGTGAATAATGAAAAGCATTTCTTATTTCTAAAATCTAAAATCTAAAATCGAATAATCCAACAATCGAATAATCCAACAATCCAACTATGATCGTTTTAGTAAGTCGTTATTTACTTAGAAAAAAGTTCTCGGGAATAGCGCTATGGCCGTTTATAATTCTAAAGGAAAAGCGTTTTAAGGACGATGCAGTTTTTTTAAATCACGAGCGGATTCATCTGCGACAGCAAATTGAATTATTGGTGCTTCCTTTTTTTATATGGTATGGTGTTGAATTTTTGATACGATGGTTGCAATACCACGATAGGTACCAGGCTTATTTAAATATCAGTTTTGAGCGGGAAGCTTATGGAAATGAAATAGACCTCGATTATTTAAAAAAGAGGTCTTTTTGGAAGTTTGTGAGGTCTTTATAATTATTGTTTTTTATGAATTACAACATCTACAGCCTTTGTATTTAAAGGAATCGATGATTTTTCAAGAGTGAGTGAAAATGTATCCAGCGTATTAGAGCTGTCTTCTTCATTGCCGTCTGATTCGATAGAAATTGTTGTGGTTACATTAAATGGAGTAGCGCTTTTAGTAGTGGTGATAGCGAAACTTTTCAAAGGAGTTTCATTCGAATCATTCTTATTAGGAGCGCCCAATGTTGCAATAATATTTGTTGGTACAGTTTGTTTTTCTAATGTTATATAAAAGGTATTGAGTATGACAGCATTCTCAACTTGTGCATATACTGTAACTCCAAATAAGATCATTAAAGCAGGTAGCATTTTTTTCATAATTGAATTTTATTGGTTATAAAATGCCACATATTCGATTTGTAGTCCGGTTATAGCTCTGTTCGATAAATTCGTTATGTGAAAAACTACTTGCCCTGCTTGTGGCTCAACGAATACTCTAAAGTTATTTCCCCATTGTAAGGTTCCGGCATTAGGTGTAGGCACAGGAAGGGGTCCAACAAAATGCCATGTAACCACCGAAGTAGGAGTCATATCGGCATCTACAACAGTAATCGAGCCATGAACGGCAGCAGGAATGTTGAAGGGGGTGACATAAAACTTTCCGATATAATCAAATTCAGTCGTATTAATAAACCCCGGTCCCCAAACAGGGGGTGTTCCGGTGCCTTGAGATAGTAGCATTTGGTCTACACCCCCGGCTGCATTGCCGGGTAACAATGCGCCATCCAATCTTGTATCTCCTCGTAATCTGGTATCCCCGTTTACATCCAACGATTTTGTGGCATCAAGCGCTGGGACCGTACTGGGGGTAATATTTATACCAACCTGAGCATTGGTTACCGAAAAAATAAAAAGCGCCATAACTAAGATGACAGCAGAAAAATAATGTGAGGTTATTTTCTTCATAGCAATTAGGGAGTTTAATTTCCGGAGTAATAGTAGTTAAAAAGAATATGGTGTAACTACTTTTTCGATGAAGGACAAATAAAGGGATATAAGATGTATGAAAACTCTTAATTTGGCAAAGAAAATTAGGATAAAAGACAGTAAATCTGGTTGTTGTGCTATATCAAGTGGGGGAGTTTTATCAATTAGCCTTTAGCCGTTGAGCCATTTACTTGTCGAGGTAGGCAAACATGTTAATGAGTAGATTATCTGAAGGTTACTTCTTGTCTAACACTTCAGGATACAAATAAGTTCCTTTGAGTGAGTCTTCTTTTTCAACCTCCACTTTCACACGGTTTTTTTGAGCATAGGCATCATTACGAACGCCGGTAACCTGCCAACTTATTTTCACATTGGGTTCTTCTGATTTAATAACAAAGGTGTTTCCTGAAATTTCTTCAGCAATCATTACCTTCGAAAAAGAACCAATGGTAGTTAATTGATACCTGAAGTCTATATTCAATGCCGAAAAATAATCGGGCATAATAACTACGGCCTCTCCATTTTCATCTGTTGTGACATTTCCGTTGTAAATGTTCATCATGTCCGGACTTTCAACAAAACTGTGATACAGGTATTTATTGGTTGGGTCTAAGGGATGGTCAATTTTAAACGTACCTCCCGCCTTTGAAATCGTACCGTCCACCGAAAGGTTTCCTCCAATATGGACGTTATTTACCACGTTCAAGTCGCCTTGACTGTCGAGTGTCATTGCTATTGCGCTTGGATTAGCACTAGTTGTTCCATTTCCGGAGTAAAAGTTTAAGACACCATTACCTTGATTATGCCCTAAATCCAGCACATTGGTATAGTTATTATGTCTAAAAAATCCTTTTAAATATGTATTCCCGTCCCATAATTCATACGATGTGTGCGGTCTGTTGGTATAGGAAACAGTATTGTCCAGCCGCATGGTAGTTGCATTGTTGGCCTGATCGTTAGCTATATGTAATTCGGATAAGGGGCTCACATCGCCACTTTTTCCAATTTTTACATTGCCATTTGGAGCAATCATTAACCCGGCGTCTGTTGCGGCTTCTCCTGTACCTATGTAGAAATTTGAAGTTTCCGAATTGATGTCATTTTTTACATTGATGTTCCATTGCTGAGTTTGGGCGGTTAATTGAATATTTTCTGAAATTGCATCAAAGTTGGATGATCCTCCGCCTAGTTCAATGTCACCAAAAACTCTCAACAAGTCTTCTTCACCAGTAATTTCCGGCTGGCCTATTACTACTTGTCTGTTAGAAGCATTAATTCGCATTGCTTCTAAGTTATTAGTTTTAAACACAAGATTGTTGTTGTCTAAGGTTCCGATAAAATTAAATGTGTCATTTGTTTCTGTGTTTCCAGAGGTTTTCCATCCGTTACTTATGGATTGCCAATTGCTGCCGGTCCAATAATAAAAACCTTTTCCTAAGGAGCTGTTTGTATTATAAACAAGTAGACTTTCGATAATCCCTCCGGTAATAGGAGCGAAATCGTTTAAATTAGCAATATTTACTCTGGGAATTAGAAGCCCTTTATTGGAACTATTGATATCCAAGACACTGGATGGATCCGGTGAAACGGTGTTTATTCCAACTTGTGCTGTTGCCACTTTTCCAAGGAACAATAGGAATAGGATGCAGGTAAAATAATAGGAAGGTACTGAGCAGGTATTCTTCATGTTATTATTATTAGCGATTTGGACATCACAATAATACACAAAGTATCGATAAAAGGAAGAAAAAGTGGCTTAAAGGTAAATTAAATTAACACAATCAAGAAAAAGGCTACAAATATTTGTGTAAATAAAGAATGTTTATCACGGTTGATTGCTTCTATTCAACATTAAAAAAAATCTTTCTGTTTAACAATGGGGCATCTAAATGGGGATTTGTGAGGTTAATTAATTGTCTTTTGTATTCTTGCTTATTTTTATTTTGGATTTTTTATGTTCTTTTTTTGTTTTAAGATTGATGCTGTTTTTACTCTCATTCTTTGTTTTCTCTTTTTTTGAGGAAACGGTTAATTTTTTTTCATTCTTATTTGGCTCCAATATTGATTTCTTCACTTCAACTTCAGCATTATTTGTAGAAATAGTGTCGTAAGCTTTCAGTACAGGCACCTTATTTTTAATATTTTGAGATGTTGGATTTGAGTTTTGTGATACTACCGAACTATTTGCTAGTTCTTGTGCATTCAAATTAAAACTCAAGATTGATATTAAAAGAATTATTAATGATTTCATGAAGTTATATTTAATGGATAGCAGATATTGTTAAATGGTGAGAATCCGGATTAGTAATTGGAAAAATAGCAGCATTATAAGTTCCAAGAATACCCGAAACCTGTCCTTGTACGGTTAAAGTGTAGTTGGTGCCTACGGTTAATCCGGTAAGAGTTTTTGTAAAGTTACAGCTCCAAACCGTAATGGTTCCTGTAACGTCATCATAACTCTGCATTTTGGTATTCGTCCCGCCTATGCTAGTTGCTCCGTTCAAAACTCTAAGCTGTACATAAGCCATAGAATTAGTGTAGGCGAATCCCGATGCACTCAACATTATTAACACAGAGGGTTTTCTTGCTGTAAAAGTGAGCGTACCCATACTTGGGACATTGGCCCATGTTGCGCTGGAAATTTGAATGTCGGTAGCAAGCGAGACCGAATCTGATGAAGCTGTATTTTGAGAATTACCGGTTATAACCCATCTGGCGTGATTAGTTTGGTACATTAAAGTGACAGTGGCATATAAGCCATTTAAAATCAAATCCTGACCTCCTGGACACAAGATTCTATTTATCGCTGTCCCCCCCGCGTTATTAACAATTCTCATTGTTTGAGAGGTATTATTCTCAAAAGTTACCAATTGTCCATCTGAGGCTGATCCGGAGTTTGGAACTACACTTCCAATATTAAAAGAAGCTGTAGGGCCGACAATTCTATAAAAGGAGTATGGGGTAGTACCTAAAGAGATATTATTGTTCGTTCCATTTGCCAAAATCAAGTCTGGGCCGGTTCTGAGAGATAAGGCCCCATTTACATCCAATTGACTATTTGGGCTTGTTGTGCCAATTCCAACCTGTGCACAAATGAATAAAGGTAAGATAGTGAAAATCAAGAGAATAAAAGACTCTCTGAAACAGGGTGAGGTTGAACGTTTCATAACTATTGGTTAGGGAGAATATACCTTCAAATATATAATGAAAGAGTCAAAAACATATAAATAATGCAATAAAAAGGTTAAAAAATCGATGATATACAGGAATAAACGATAAAAAATAAAATAATTTGCAATATTTTACTTAAACTTGGTTAAATAAAATAAAAAAGCCTTCAGCAATGCTGAAGGCTTTTTAAAATTTAGTTGGTTAAAAGTCTATTCCTTAATCACCTTTTTGGTAATTGAACCGGCATCTGTAAATATTTTTACAAAATATATAGCAGTTTCAAGTGAGTTAAGATTTATTTGATAATTGTGTTCTTCTCTGTTTACAATTTCAACAACTCTTCTACCTCTTATATCATATACTTCAACATTTTCAATAGGGGCGTAGGGAGAATAGATGTTCACAGTGTTCTTTGAAGGATTAGGATATACCGAAATAGCCATAAGCTTACTTTCATCGGGACCTAATATTATAACCTCTTCTTCTACTTCAAAAAGTAGCGTAAAACGTTGGTTAAAGGTTCCTATCGGACTTTTAAACTCATAATCACCGGCACTTAGGTTGTGTACTATGTTTTCCCGATTGTCTGCCAAATACACTATAGCATTTGATATTTGCTCTCCTTCCAGGTTATCAATAGAAATCACAAAAGATGTTTCGGCATCTACCTGACTTGCAAAGCCCATAGATATTTTAATATCACCATTGAATGCTTCTCTTGTTTGTATACCCAATTGTCTGGAACCATCCTCTAAATGAGAATACAATGCGATTGCAGTAGCCAGTCTGTTACTATCGTAACCCGGGTCAATTCCTGGTGTTGCCAGAGGATTAAAAGCAATCATGGTATTACTTCCGATACCGTATTCAACCTGACTTACAGAAAGCCTGATACGATCTATTTCTTCTTCATTAGCACCTCTAAGCGTTGTATTACCGGATGTTAATCGCATAGAGTTCGTAAATAGAATAGATCCTGCTCCAAAGGCTTTGATTCCAAATCCTTGACCGGTCGATATTACACCATTAGGAACAGTGCTGCTTCCGGGATCATTTGCTGCTTTTACGCCACCCGATAAATTGTACATAGAAATATCTCCCATACTAAAGTTGATGCTATTATGACCGGGAATGGCAGTACTTGGAGGGGTTAAATGTTCCCAGAAATACACCTCGTTGATAAGGGCGTTATTGTCTATAAGGTCATATCCCGATATTGCCGAAGCATATGGGTTGGCCAATACATTAGGTGTTCCATCCGGATTCGTTCCAAGACCATTAAAGATTATGGGTCGTGAAACATCTCCATTGTTTAAAGTTCCTTGTGTATAGGTCATATAGTAAGGATGGTTTGCCGGATCGGTATAGCCGGATTGCGGACGAACAATATATCCTTCTCCAACAGTTATGTTTCCGGAATAGGAGCTCCAGAAATCACCGTTATTATCGGCAAAGTTAGTTCCACCGGCAGGTACACCGGGATGTGGTATAAAATTGGCAGGAGTATGGCTGAGCACTAAAAAAGCACTATTAAAAACTCCATTTCGGGTTTCTGCATCCATAGGACTACCCATTACCATAAAGTCTCTTGTCTTTAAAACAGGTGTCTCTAATTCAACATTGATAGCACCGTTATTAGTAACAGAGGCAAGTGCGTCAGTTTGAACCACACTTCCGGTATGTTCCACAACTAGAGTTCCGTTAACGGTAATGTCTTGGGTTATATTGATATAATCGCCTGCAGCGACGGTAAGCGATATACCTGTATCAACTTCACAAGTACAGGCGTCTATATTGCCATTTCCTGCTGTGGATGTATTGTAATCTGAAAAAATTCGGGCATTGGAACCCATATCGGGTATTCCTGCAGACCAAATTCCGGAACCTAAATAAATGGTTGTTGCGGCAGCTACAGTAACTACCGAAACACAGGAAGATTTGTTACCGTAATCATCTTCCACCGTAAGTGTGACATTAAATGTTTTCCCAACATCAGCACAGGTGAAAGTAGTTTGTCCGTTGGTTATTGTCCTTTTGGTAATCCCTTTGTTGTCGGTTGACCCTCCGTCGAGGTCTGTAGCCGAAATTGTCACCGATCCTGTGGAAGCATCCAGAGTAGCAGTATGAGGTTGGCAAACAGCCACCGGATCTACATTGTCATAATTAGGATCCTTAACAACAAACAACCCTCCATCCCCGGATACACTTTCATTTCCAAAACCGGTTACAATCAGGTTTCCGCTGTTTAAGAAGGGATAGACATTCCATGTACCGTTAAAACTCGCTAGATTATGAGGAACAAAGGTGTCAAAATAATTTACTTCGGTCATACTCGGATTCGGATTTCCGAAGGAGTCTAAATCGTACAGCCCATCTACTTTTAGAATTCTCATTCCAGCAGCATAGTTGGCCTGATAAAACCGATTTCCCCTTACATAACCGTTGTGATCTATTGCGTTTGTTTGGCCCTGGTATGTATAAAACAACACAGGATTATCTAAATCTTGTAAATCGAAAACAAAGGTTCTGGTGGGTCCTCCAATATTTTCTTCGTCAACTTCGTCTCCAACGATAAAAAACCGTTTGTCTTCGGTAAACCAGCCCTGATGGGTGTAATATTTATTAGGATATCCCACCTGACTAATTTGGGTAATATTGCTTTTGTTTGAAACATCAAGAATCTTTACATAATCTGATCCGCTAAAGCTTCCAATTAAAATTTCTTTGCCCTGGTGGTCAGGATCCGGACCGTCGTAAACAATCACTTGAGCGTCATGGCAATAGCCGAATGAAGAGCTAACATTACCAGCAACAGTTGGGCTTGTTTTACTTACATTTAAGTTTAGAATCCTCGGCGCACCGGAGTTTGTTGTGGAGCATCCCAAAAGATAAGCGTATCCTGTTGTTTCATTGATAATTATATTATGACACGAACTTACTCCGCTATACCTGCCGGCTCCGTTTTTATCGAAGGTTACCGTGGGAGTTCCCGTTAAGGTACGTAAAGTTGTTAGGTCGAAAATTTGCACTCCGTGACTTCCGTTACTGTCGCTAACAATATATGCGTAATTTTGATACACTTTAACGTCTCGCCATAGGCTCGTCCCTGTGAAGGTAGGCATTCGTCCCAAATAAACAGGATTGGTAACGCCGTTATCGGTAATTCGCACAAAGGCTGTTCCATTATCTAGTGCTACAATAGCATATTCATCGCCATCTCCATCGGTATCGGTCCATCCCCAGGAATCTTGACCTTCCCCGGCACCCATGGTAGAAGCCGAGATATATTTTACCAAATCAATTCCGCTGCAGGGGTAATCATTGGCAGTTCCGGGATTATTAATTATACCACCACTACACGGTTGGGCTATAATTATAGAGATATTCAATAAAAATAGGCTGATGAAAAGTAATTTTTTAGTAAGCATACGAGGGCTGATTGATTTGGTTAAATAATTAATTGTCTCTTAAGTAGGTAAATTCTACACTACAGGGTCGGTCATGGCCAACATGACCTCTACCTTCTCCCGTATCCCCATTATTTAGAAAATAGCTATGTCCGGTAGTTATGCAAATACTTAAATTAAAATTATACGCAGTACCACCCACCAGATATAAGTAATATACTAGTGAAGCATTGTGTAAATAAGTGTTGTCTTGTAAAGCGGGGCTGTCATTACTATTATGGGTTGAGTACGAATGCGTATATAACCAACCTTCCATATAATCGTACGATGAACTCGCAGGGTTGATATCTACCCCTGTTCCGGACATTGTAAAGAAAAAGGATCCCTCGGAAGTTGCTAATGAAATTGCATCTAAACTGGTAAAATCTATTAATTGTCCGGCCCCGAAATTCGTTCTCACTTCAACCTTGTAAGTGCCTGCGTATTTTGGTGTAAAGGTTTGATTTGTCAAGCCGGCAATATCCTCATCGTCGTTGGGATTAGGATTTGAATTACTTTGCCTAATAGTGGTTCGCTGACATACCGAGGTTTGTTCATATTTTTTGTACTCCTCCATAATAAATTGTGGCGACCAAATGCTGCCATTCCAGGCGTATATTCCAGGATAGACATTGTTCGCAGCATTGGTGGTAAGACTAGTGTTGTATACCATGGTCCCTGCCACGATATTGCCGCCATTGGGATTTGTAACCGGAGCTTGTACATTATTTGCCGTCAAAGCTACTCGCGGGTAAATTATTCCCTGTGTTGTACTCCCTAAATCCAAAGCACCTCTGGGTGTTACAGTGCCAATTCCTACCTGCGCATAATGTATTTGTATTGAGAATAGCATCAATACGACTATGTATGTTAAATTAGTATGTGTAATTTTTTTCATGGTTAGGGATTTAAAAAATAAAAATGCTTATTCTCCTATATAGTTAATTTCGACCGCACATTTAACACTGCCGTTAATTGTAATATAACCCCGTCCGTCTCCTGCGGGAGATATACTTATATCGCCATTTCCTTCAAATCCTTGAGCATCTGCCTGATTAAAGGTTAGCGTAAAAGGATAATTGGTGCCGGCAACCAGTGTTTCTTCAATATCGTAGTTGGTCTGGTTCATAGAATTGGTATAGCGCTTCAATGATCCACCATCAAATAAATTATCGTCATTGCTTCCGGAGTAAGAATTCACGGCAAAAGATGTTTCTATTCCATTAAATGTAAAGTCAAATACTCCACCCTCCTTAGCAAAATTCGTGAACTGTGGACTCGATGGCAAGTCGGTATTTCCTCCACCGTAATGAACCGTTATTGAAACACGATAAAGACCCGAATAAATTGGGGTAAATGTACTTGTAGTAAAACTTATGCTTTGATCACCAAACACCCCATTTGTAAAATCATCTGATCCTGTACGTAAATTTGCGTTTTGTAAAAATAGCTTATTATCCTTTTTTTCTCTTTGGGCTACCCACATAGTGCCATTCCAAAAATAGATTCCGGGATAGACACTATTTGTTCCGTTAACCGTTGTATTTGTGTTAAAAACAGTGGTACCGGCAACTATACTTCCGCCATTGGGATTGACAATAGTCTGTGTAGTTAAATCCGGAAGAGAAACTACCGGAAAAACAATTCCTCTATCAGTAGTGTTCACATCTAAGGCGCCGTTAGGGGTTGTTGTGTTAATTCCTACCTGTCCTATCATAAATGATACAGAGAACAGAAAAACTGACACAATTAAATAGTTATATATAAGTACTTTTTTCATTGCTAGCGGTTTTAATTAGTCTCCAACGTAGATGATTTCAACGGTACATGGTATGTCGTATGAAATGTAACCTCTCCCAGTACCACTGTCACCATTGCTTATAAATTCCGGTGCCGGATCTTGATCAAATGACAAAGTGAAAGATCTGCTCTGATTCGCATTTAAATACACATAGAAAATGGTAGAAAATTCCTCCCATATTGCAAAATAATTAGTTGCACTAACGGCAGGTTCGTAAGCAGTAGAATAGGAATGAGCGGGTATGTCGTAATTGGTTCCGCCGAAATTTAAACGGAATGTTCCCGATTGTCTTGCGATGTTAAGGTAGCCTTGAGATTGGCCGGTTCCCGATTTTTTGGGAACTTTTGCGCCACCGCCACCAAAATTCACATTGACCAGAACTTTATAATAACCGGTATATTGTGCGGTGAAATTTTGATTTACAAGTCCGGACACGTTAGCAAAGGAGCCGGATGAAACTGTTCTCATTCCAAGGTTAGATTCATATAAGGCAGCTTGTTTCCTAGTGAACTCGATAGCCCACTTCGCACCATCCCATACATACATTCCAGGACTTACATCATTGGTGCCGGTAGATGTAGTATTTGTATTGTACACGGCAGTTCCAATGGGAATACTCCCTGTTTGGGGGTTGATAACCGGAGCTTGAATAATTGTGGAAGTAAGACTCACGCGCGGCAATACAAAACCTGTCGTGCTACTATTAATGTCTAATATTCCATTGGGGGTCGTAGTATTAATACCCACTTGGGAGAAAACAATTCCCGAATAGAATATAAGAAAACCACAAATAAAAATACTTAGTTTGGGGGCATAAGTAGATTTCATTTCGATAATTTTACTAATTTGGTTACTACAAGTATACATAAGAATACCGATAAAGGTTGTTTTTATTCGACAAAATACATTAAATATTAACATTTAGACGAAAATACGCACAAAAAAGAAGTGTTTTTGTGCGTTAAATTCATCTTTTTTGTTCTAAAAGGTTAATCTTTAGCTGCTTAATAGAGTCATATATTTTTCTTAATCATCAATATAGGGATTCGACTTTAGGATTACTTTGGCGGTCATTGTTTCCGACTGAAGCGCACCAGGTGCATCCGGGAATCGTAAACTACTGTATTGTGACTCTCCGGTTGAGGAGGGTCCAACATCATCTTTCCTGTTTGCCACTATATGCCATGAAAATGTCACACTCGCGGTACCGCTTTGAAGTTCTCTTACCTCAAACCCTGTAGCAGACTTGTTTGTCACATAAACACCATTACTGTCTCCTTCTAATTGAATAAACACTTTTAAGGGATGGGAAGCATCAACAATTATGTTGTTTGAGAAAATAGGATCGATAGCTATGTTGGCCATTCCATTAACAAGTTCTCCAGTCCCGTAATCTTCAAATAAGACTTCGGGAGCTTCGGCAGCAAACATTACTTTTTTTGAATTGTCTATACCGTCTACGATAGTTGAAACAGTTCCGTTTCCAATAATCTTATAGTTGGTATTCCCATAGCGGGCTCCGGCATAGGCATAGGACCCATTACTTACACCACCACTATAAAAGAATCCCCCGTAGTACATATTATTACCCCCAACCATACTATTATTTGTATACCCGGCCAACATGGCTCTTGTGTCTCGTGAATCGGCATCAATGGGAGAGCCCGAATAATTGGTTTGAAAGCGAGCTGCTTCTCTTTCACCAGTGGATTTTTCAGTCATAACATAAAGACCAAGATCGATGGCATTTGCGTTTACTGCTACATCCATCACGGTACTCGAGGAAATAGAAGTAGTACTTCCGGCTACAGCTCTTATCCCCATATTGGAATTACTGGTTGCATTTTGATCTGCCACGGCCAAAACGCCATTAGCACCATTAAATCCACCTCCCCAACCTATAATTCCACCAATTAGATATATACTTCCCGTATAGTCTGTAGTTCCAAAAATACCATGGTTGTTAGTAGATGTCCCATAAACTCCCAATCCTGTACCAGTGTCACTTCCATATAAGGAAACTCCGTCACTCGATGTCTGCGCAATTACTCCATAGGGTTGAGCAGCATTGTTTACACGCAAGGCGGTATCTGTAAATGGGTTATTTCCAATACCAACGGTACCGTTGACGTCTATTTGCATCCGTTGGAGGTTATTTGTTTTAAAATTTAAGGATATTGCATCTGTTGTACCTAAAAAGTTTGCGAACAGAGATGTTCCCGCATTTCCTTCCAGGGACCAGTCTTTTCCACCTGTTCCACCCATGGCCACCCATCTGGAGCCATCCCAATAGTAAAAGCCGGGCAACACTTCTGTGCTGCCACTACTGGAATTTACGGTGTTATAGACCAGAAGTCCAGTGGCTGGAGCCGTAATGGGCGTAGCCGAATTGGTTGCTGTAAGGGCTACCCTGTTAATAAGGAAGCCTTTGTCTGTATCGGCAATCTCAAGTTGTGCACTGTTATTTGGAGTACCGGTACCTATTCCAATATTATCATTTGCACCGTCAATAAATAAGGTATTAGGATTATTATTGGTTTCAATTCGTGTATTCATATCCACCCCGGTCTCATTGATCACCACGGTGTTGTTTGCAGTTTCCTGAAGGCTTATAAACTCTAATCCTCCTGCGGCTAAGTTTAGCTGATCATCTGCCCCTCTATAAATCCCGGTATCGGAATCGATATCCCAGGCTAATAAAGGATTAGTTACAGTTCCCGGTGAAAATGCGCGGAAAAGACCTGCACTTGTTATTTCTAACCTATTCGCGTTATTTGTTCTGAAACGCAAGTCGGTGTTGTCTATAGTTCCAATAAAATCGGTTGCAGGATTTGTCCCGGTATTTCCTCCTTGTTTCCAGTCTTTACTAATAATTGGTACCCAAACTGTATTATTCCAATAATGGAAGCCGGCACCGGTAGTAGCGTTTGTGTTGTAAACCAGTAACCCTTCGGTTGCTCCTCCAGTAATTGGAGCAATCGTATTTAGGCTGGCAATGTTCACTCTTGGAACCAATACCCCTTTATTTGATGTACTGATGTCCAGAATAGATCCAGGTTGTGGCGTAGTTGTTCCTATACCGACCTGGGCGTTCGAAAAATTTATACAAAGAAAGAAACTTATAATAAATGTATAAATTGTTGGGAGTAGAGTTTTTTTCATAATTGGGGAATAAGAAATACCCTACAATATTATAATATAAAATCGACAAAAGACATAGAAAATCGTTGAAATACATAAAAGTTTAACAATTTTGTAAATTTTCTGTTAAAATTAACATTTGAATATTAGAAATTTAACTGTTGTTTGATTGAAGATTTAATAGCCTGATTACTTGATTGTTAGTTATTTTTCATTTCAAACTTGATAATGGGAGTTCTTTTTACGGTATTTTTAATTTTTCTGAAAAAAAGGCCTAATAAATAAACACATGTCACCAAAAACGAATTTTTTCACAAAAAAAATAGAATCTGATTCTCAATTAGTTAGGTTGGAAGGTTCATTTTTTAAAGATATCACTATATCGTTATTGAGAGAAGATGGTATTCATCCAACTATTTCAGGAAATAAATTCAGAAAATTAAAATACAATGTTCTCCAAGCTGTTGCTCATAACCACACAACCCTACTTACTTTTGGGGGTGCATATTCCAATCACATTGCAGCAGTAGCTTGTGCCGGATGGGAAACCGGATTAAAAACCATAGGTATTATTAGAGGGGATGAACTTTCAGAAAAAATACATTTAAATCCTACACTTTCATACGCACAGGATTGCGGGATGCAATTACATTTTGTGAGTAGAGCAGCGTACTCTAGAAAATTAGACGATCAATTTATCGACGGCCTAACTCAACAATTTGGTGAATTTTACCTTATTCCCGAAGGTGGAACCAATGCCCTCGCAGTAAAAGGTTGTACAGAAATTCTTAAGGAATCCCAGTTGGGTTATGACTATATATGTGCTTCGGTAGGCACCGGAGGCACTCTGGCCGGTTTGGTGCAAGCATCGTTACCCCATCAGCAGGTACTTGGTTTTTCGGCATTGAAAGGGACTTTTCAAATTTCAGAAGTAGAAAAGTACACGACCAAAACTAATTTTGAGATTACCGATACTTATTGTTTCGGGGGTTATGCTAAAATAGATTCGAAATTAATTCGTTTTATAAATGAATTCAAAAAAGAGACGAAAATTCAGCTAGATCCAATTTATACAGGGAAGATGCTTTTTGGCATTATAGACTTGATAAAAAAGAATTATTTCAAAGAAAATAGCCGTATTTTAGCCGTTCATACGGGGGGCTTACAAGGCATTTCCGGAATGAATGAAAAATTGAAACAAAAAAACTTACCACAAATTATAGTGTGATATGCTATACCGAATTATTACTTTACTCTTTATCGCCACTGTTTTACTAAGCGGTTGCAAGTCTAAAAAAAGAGTTACAACAACTAAAAAGAGACCAAAAACCGAAAAAGTAGTTATAGTGACAACCCCCATCGAGACAGTTGAGTCTAACAAAGGAGAGGAAAAAGCAGTCACAGTGGTGGAAGAACCAAAAAAGAATGCAACCTACGCCGAAATCGTTTCCATCTACATCGATAATTACAGCGAAATTGCAAAGGATGAAATGTTGCAATACGGTATTCCCGCAAGTATAACCTTAGCCCAGGGCATCCTGGAGAGCGGGGCCGGACGTGGTGAACTTACCCGTAAGGCAAACAATCATTTTGGAATTAAATGTCATAAGGAATGGACCGGCGAAAGTGTCACCCACGACGATGACGAACTTCAGGAATGTTTCAGAAAATATAAAGATGCCAAATATTCATTCAGAGATCACTCTCTGTTTTTAACCCAAAGAAGTCGCTATCAAGATCTCTTCAAACTTAAAAAAGACGATTATAAAGGATGGGCAAAAGGGCTTCGCAAGGCCGGATATGCTACCGATCCTAAATATCCCGAAAAATTGATAGGCATTATCGAACGATACAATCTCGATGCTTTCGACAAGCAGGTTTTAGGAAGCAAAGCCAGTCCTATGCGTCCGGATAATTCAAAAATTGTCACCCATACTGTCTCGCGAGGAGATACTTTATACAGTATAGCACGACGCTTTAACATCACGGTCGATACTTTAAAAGAGTATAATGGTTTGGAATCGGACGCCATTTCTATCGGGCAAGTCTTATATTTGCATCCTGTAAAAAACCAGTAACTATTTTATGATTTATAAAAGAAGTAGCGCTTTATTTACTGAAGCGCAACGTGTAATTCCCGGTGGTGTAAACTCCCCGGTACGAGCCTTTAATGCTGTTGGCGGCACCCCCATTTTTATCGAAAAAGCCAAAGGCGCCTATTTGTACGATGTTGACGGAAATAAACTCATCGATTATATCGCCTCCTGGGGCCCAATGATTTTGGGACATGCAAACGATTTGGTTGTGAATGCTGTAATTGAAAAGGCACAAAAAGGAACTTCTTTCGGGATGCCTACCGAAATTGAAACAACTATCGCTTCGCTGGCTATTTCCATGGTTCCTACTATTGACAAAATACGTTTTGTGAATAGTGGTACCGAAGCATGTATGAGTGCAGTGCGTTTGGCCAGAGGTTTTACAGGAAGAGAAAAAATAATAAAATTTGCAGGTTGTTATCACGGACACAGCGATTCCTTTCTAATTCAGGCAGGAAGTGGAGCGGTTACGTTTGGTACTCCAAACAGTCCCGGAGTAACCCAAGGTACTGCAAAAGATACATTGTTAGCTCGCTATAACGATTTGGAAAATGTAGCTGAAATTATTTCTGAAAACAAAAACGAAATAGCCTGTATTATCATTGAACCTGTCGCGGGAAATATGGGTTGTATTCCTCCGGCTGAAGGATTTTTACAAGGCCTTCGCAATCTTTGCGATGCCAATGGAATTCTGCTTGTCTTCGATGAGGTGATGACCGGATTTCGTTTGGCAAAAGGCGGAGCACAGGAATTGTACAATTGTAAAGCCGATATAGTTACCTTCGGAAAAGTAATTGGTGGCGGATTGCCTGTGGGGGCTTTTGCAGCACGGGAAGAGATTATGAATTACCTGGCACCGATAGGACCTGTCTATCAGGCGGGAACCTTGAGTGGTAATCCGTTGGCAATGGCTGCCGGTCTTGCCATGCTAACACAATTAAACGATCATCCCGAAATATTTAGCTCCCTAAACGAGAAAACCGACTATTTACACCAAGGACTGGACAAAGTTCTGACCCAAGCAAAAGTCACTTATACTATTAACCGTGTTGGATCAATGATTTCCGTGCATTTTTCGGAAACTCCTGTGACTAATTTTGAAACTGCGGTACTGGCAAATAACGAAACTTTTAAGCAATTCTTTCATGGAATGTTAGCCGAAGGAGTGTATTTACCTCCAAGCGCATTCGAAAGCTGGTTTTTAAACGACGCGATTAGCTATCCAGATTTAGATAAAACAATTGAGGCGGCTGGAAAAGTTGCAAACGCTCTATAACAAAAAAGCCTTCTCGATTAGAGAAGGCTTTTTTTCTAGTACCTAGTTTAATTATCCTTTAACGAAAGCCACTTTTTATATTGGGCATCCGTTAGTGTTTTCTTCAAGCTTTCTTTTAACGCTTCGTCAAACTTTTGCTTGTTCGCTATAACGGTAGCATCTTTAGGGTCCTTCCCGTTTATGTGCTTCTTGTAATTTGCTTCTTTTGCAGTATACGCTCTAAATAAAGCCCGTTGCTGGTCTCCATTAAGATCTAGTACAGGAGTAAGTTGATCGGCCTTGGCTTTTGCAACAACTTCTGGTCTATCTGCATCTTGCGATAAAGTTTGTGCGTTTACAGAATTTACTCCAAGTAAAAATACAAAGGCAAATACAGTCAATTTTATTAGATTTTTCATTGTTCTAAAAATTAGATTTAAGGTTACTAAAGTAACAATTTTACAATGAACTAACCAAGAACTAAGCCAAAAAACGTTTTTTATTACTTATTTTTTGGAGACCCTTCTTTATTTCTGTGCCTGTCTTTTCGTCCGCGTTTATTTTGAACGCTTTTTTCCCACTTTTCGAATTGAACTTCCGTTAAAATCGACTTCATTTTCTTTTTCATTTCGATACGATCATCCAGCATTTTCGATTTTAAAGCTACCTTTTCGTCTGTTGTGAGTTCTTTTCGGTCTTTTTTTGATGCCATCATTTCTTTTCGCTTTGTAGCCCGCGCCAATTCCACTTTTTCAATTTCCTTTTGCTGGGCTTCGGTGAGATCCAGTTGCAATGTAAGCTGCTTGGTACGCAAGGTAGCTGCCTGTTGAGGTGTTAGCTCCTGTCTTTTGGTGTGCATCTCTTTTTTATCTCCTTCTGGATGCTGTGCAAATGCACTATATCCAAAAAAGAGAAGGGCAATCATTAACAAATTTTTCATAATTTCTTTTTTTAAATTCAACATTCTTTGGACATCGCAATAGTGGTAAAGTTTAATTCCTTCCGAAGAAAATAAAAAAAAAGCTGCACAGAGGCAGCTTTTCAGATCGTATAAAATTATGGAAACTAGTCTATAGCTTCCAAATATTCCAATAACATGGCTACAGCCTCATCATGCACTATGGTGCGACCCAGTTGTGGCATCCTATAAGTAGGTAACACACTCTGAGTTCGCGCCTCAATTTCCCCTCTGTTTGCATAAATGCCCGATTCGCTATAAGGTGTTTCTAATCTAAAATCTAAATTGAAATTAGTAACTGCTCCTCCGGGTTGATGGCAATGTGCGCAATTAATATCTATATAAGCCCTTCCGCGTTGAAAAATATCAAAATCGGTGCTATTGGTCCAATCCGGTAACACGCTAACACTGCTCGAATTTTCAAGTCCCATTAGAAAACCAATTTCAGTAAAGTAATCTAATTGGTTTTGGGAGGTATAACTGGGAACGAAATTCATACTTCTTAACTTCATTCCAATAGGAAATGTATTTCCTGAATTGTTATGACAGGTAAAACAATCTTGTTTTGACGGAATCATATAATCGATATTCTGAGTTGTCCCTGTGTTATCAATATAACTTATAGGAATAGTACTCCCGGTTTCCTGAAGGGTAGCCTCGGTTTGTGCAGCATCCCAAATATAATTTCCTACCTGCCAGTTTCCTGAAACCTTTAAAAGAATTCGGGTTTCAATAATTTGTTTGCCTTGGCCCGGATCCTGATCGTTATTATTGTAATAGAATGTCTTTGCAATCAGGGTATTGTTAGGGAACGAAGGTAATAAGTCACTATTGTTAAATTCCATTGCACAGTCGGGGAGGCGTATAAGTCGCTGTTTTGCGGCGTAATCTGTAAACAATGCACTATTTAATTCGTATAGCTGAACATCGGTTGCAGGATCTAAATTTTTTAAATCCCCACGAAAAACGCCCATTTCCGAAAGTAACGTCTTGAACGTTAATGGAGTTTCGGCAGTAGTAGTGGTTTGGACGGTATTGCTGGGGTTCGATTCGTTTTCGGCAGCATCCAATGCAATCACATAATATGCAAATGCCTTTTCTGCGCATAATGCCGAGACTGTCGTGTTAGTGCCACTTATGTTATCCAAAATCATGATTCCATCCTGAAATAAACGATATCCGGTAACCCCTGTATTGTCTGTCGACGCTTCCCAGGAAAGGGTAACGGCATCGCTGGTTACGGTGCTTACAACCAGATTTAATGGGGAAGACGGACTTTCAGTATCAATAGTATTTCCTCCATCATCGCTTTTACAAGCATTCAGAATTACTAACATGAGAAGTACTATAAGTAGATTGAATTTCTTCATTGCGGATTAAATTTTGGTCTAAAGTAAAAAAAATAGAAGAAACCTTTTCATCCTATTCGTTAAAATATAAATCCTCTGTGTAAGAGTGTGTTCCCTCACTCAAAATGCCTGCTTACTAAACGTCACTTTTTATACGGAATTGTTTGAAGTAGTTTCGGAAGGAATTAAAAATTTCTTATTATGAAAACAAAATTGCTACTAGTTGCATTCCCAATTGTAATTGCGGGTGCGTTCTTTTCGGTATTCCGAAGCATACCTAACATGTATCCTGAAACCAAGCGTGTGCTCGAACCCATAGACGGCTGCGTGTTTATGACAGTTATGGGTGAACAATCTTCCGAAGATTTTAATGTATTTAAGAACAATGAAAATTATACGATGTCTGTTCGCGACGGACTTTCATGGTTGTCGAAAGCCCAGCTGCCCAACGGAGGGTATGGTGCCGGAAGTCACAGTGCACAAAATATACGAGATCCTCATGCCGTGCAAGCAGACCCTGCAACTACTGCAATGGTGGGGATGGCTTTTCTACGAAGCGGAACGACTTTAAAACAAGGGGCCTATTCAAAAAACCTCAAGAATGTAATTGACTACTTGTTAGAGACAGTAGAAAATTCTCCTAAAAATGACCCTTACATCACCGATGTGCGCAATACACAAATTCAATCTAAGTTAGGACAAAACATAGATGCGGTGTTGACTGCACAGTTTCTCTCCAATTTACTGGATCGCAATTTAAGCGGGGTCGATAAAAAACGTGTTGCCCGTTGTTTGGACATTTGTGTGTCTAAGATACAGGAGGGAACCGATGCCAGTGGAAGACAAAACGGCGCCGGATGGGCAGGGGTACTGCAAAGCGGATTGGCAAACAGCGCACTCGAAGCAGCCCAGTCTGTAGGAGCCGATGTAGATAAAAGTGTTTTGGATCGTTCCAGAAATTATCAAAAAGACAATTACGACGAAAAAACCGGGGGTGTTAAAACCGAAGACGGAGCGGGCGTAATGCTCTATGCCGTTAGTGGTAGTGTACGTGCCAGTGCAAAAGAAGCCCGAAAGGCGGAGGAAGCTGTCAATAAGGCAAAAAAAGATGGAAAATTAAAGGGAGATGCTCCCGTTACAGTCGAAAATTTAAAAAAGGCAGGATATTCCGAACAAGAAGCTATTGAATACAATGCTTCTTATAATGTGTATAATGCTGCCAAAGAAACGGCACAACGCGAAGACGTACTCAATGGTTTTGGCAACAATGGGGGAGAAGAATTTTTAAGTTTTCTGCAAACCGGCGAGTCGTTGGTGGTGAACAAAGACAAGGACTGGAAAAAATGGTACGACGATATGAGCGGCCGTATTTTAAAAATTCAGAATAGCGATGGAAGCTGGAACGGACATCATTGCATCACCAGTCCGGTATTTTGTACAGCGACAAGTTTACTGTTGCTTACTGTTGAAAACGACATAGAATACCTGAGTAAGGTAGGAGAATAGATTTTAAAATTTTAGGTTGGTGGACACACCGTTCTTGATTCTTTGTTGAATTGAGGGCGGTGTTTTTGTTCCAAAAAAATCAAACTATTATTGGTTATCCTTAAAATTCTTGTCGGTTCTACCATCGTCATAAAGGCCTTCCAAGGCAATCACCTTACTATTTTTAGATACAAATTTAATTCTGAAGTAATCCAGCCCATCGAGAATAAATTCATCTTCCTCATAGGGAATGAGGGTGTATTTTATTCCTGTTCCTCTTTGATAATATAACTGACCATTTTCAAACGTAATGATTCTGGGGCCGTAGGCACCAACATATTTTTTTAAAGTTGTTTCTTTGAGTTTGAGCGGACTATTCTCAATTTGGAGCTCGACAATTGGCCATTTGTAAAAATGTGCCTGCTCAGTGTCTTTATGTTTGGCTATTAACTTTTCCAGAGCGTCCATATGTGCGACGGTTAATGCATCTTTGGCCGGGACAGCAATGTGTGGAGTCACTCCGGTTCCTTCCCAGTTTGTATTTGTAATAGGATTTATAGCCCTTCCGTAAGGAATCCAGACTGTGAAACGATCGGTTGCAACTACAGTGCCTCCGGGATGTGCTCCTCCACCTGTAGTCTCACCTACAAGTGTGGCGCGTTTCAGATTCTTTAAGTTATAACTGAATTCTTCCGCAGCCGAGAACGAACTTCCGCTTGTGAGTATGTACACCGGAGTATCGGGGCTTTTTTTGCCTGAAACATGAGGCAGCGTCCAGGTTTGCGTGTTGATGTTGGCAGCGCGCCAATAAAAATTGTTTAAATGAACAGATTCTTGGAATAAATAGCTTGAAATAAGCTGAATCATAGCAGGGCTTCCTCCACCATTAAATCTAAGGTCAATTATAATGGCATCGGCATTACTCAAAAAATTCATAGCTGCCACGGCAGTTTCGCCTGCGTAGTTGACATCCGAAAAGCTTCGTAAGTCCAAATAGCCCACATTACCACCCAACATTTTTACTTCTTTGAAACCAAAGTTCGTACGCTTCAGATTAGCTATATATCGGTTCCGGAATTGAATACTGTCTTCGGCAGAGACTACCTGATTTTGTTCGGCAATACCACGAGGGTCAAAGCCAACTCTAATATGTTTATCCTTACTAACGGCTTGCAAATCTTCGGTAAGCCGGTTCGCAAATTCGAATGGGTCGTTGAGTGTAGCATAAACTCCCTTTTCCATATTGCCTTTAATCTTGTCTCCCATTGATGTTGCGACCTCCGGAAAGATATAAGTTGAAGCGAGTTTATTGCTCACCGAATCCACAACTTCAGTTTTCTCCTTTAGGGTTAATGGTTTGCTTTCATTTTGAGCTATTAGATTGGCAGATTGCAGCAATAGGTATACTAATGCTGAAACGAAATAAGTAATTACATGGGTCATAAGGCATTTAATTTAGTGCAGTTTTGAGTAATCTTTTTAAGGATGGTCTTTAATTGAAATTGCTCTTCTTCTGAAATTCCCATGAGTGATTGGGCTCGATTGTTTACAATAATGGGAGGCAATTTCGTTAAGACTTCTTTACCTTTAGGTGTCATAACAAGATGAAACCTTCTGCGGTCCTGTTCGTTGATTGATCGATTGAGATATTTGTTTTTAACCATAATATTGATCATACGGGTCATGGATGCATTATCCCGAAATATCAATTCGGCTATTTCCTTTTGAGATAATTCGGGGTACCTATCCAGAAATAAGAGAATCATTCCCTGGTCGATAGTGATGTCCGGTATTGCTTCCGAAATATTCCTCTGCGAGAATTTGCGATATTCTTTTATGCTTCGCTCGATATCGTGAAAAACTGTTTCGGAGGGTAAAGGGATACGCATATAATATATGTTTGATACAAATATAATTGATATATCAAATAAAAATATAAAATTTATGTTAAAAAAAAAAGAGCCACAGGCGTGACTCATTTTTACAGTTCGGGAAAAGATGTTTGTGCCTCCGTTATGTTCTTGTAGATTCCTAGGAAAGCACGAAACGACGAAACTTATATTTCAACAAACAACCCATCCTCCGTTTTTACAACTTTGGCAAGTTTATGATGTGTAAGATGTTTGATAGTCTTGTCCCACTTTTTATTGCTCAATCCGCTTTGGTCTTTTAAGGCGTTTAAGTCCATAGGAGCATTCGCTTTTAAAAGGGCAAGAACAGCCTTTTCTTCTTCATTCAATTCCACATGAACGGCTTTCTTTTCCGGGCGCATTTGCGGGAAGAAAAGTACTTCCTGTATGGAGGCATTGTTGGTTAAGAACATGATAAGTCTATCCATTCCAATTCCCATCCCACTTGTTGGTGGCATCCCGTATTCCAAAGCACGAATAAAATCGTTATCGATAAACATGGCTTCATCGTCTCCTTTTTCGGCCAATTGCAACTGGGCTTCAAAACGCTCTCGCTGATCGATAGGATCATTCAACTCGCTGTAAGCATTGGCGATTTCTTTTCCGCAGACCATCAACTCAAAACGTTCAGTCAATTCGGGATTGTCGCGATGTTCTTTACACAACGGACTCATTTCCTTAGGGTAATCGGTTATAAACGTAGGCTGAATAAACTGTCCTTCACACTTTTCACTAAAGATCTCATCGATGAGTTTTCCTATCCCCATGGTCTCATCTACGGGAACTCCCAATTCTTTAGCGGCAGTACGAATTTCGGCTTCGGTTTTTCCTGTAATATCAAATCCCGTAAATTTTTTAATGGCATCGGCCATTGTAATTCGAGGATAGGGGGCTTTAAAATCGATTTCGTGTTTTCCGAAGGTAGCTTTGGTAGTTCCATTTACTTCCATGGCACAAAATTCCAGTAATTCTTCGCAGAAATCCATCATCCAGTTGTAGTCTTTATAGGCTACATATATTTCCATCGCGGTAAATTCGGGGTTGTGGGTACGATCCATCCCTTCATTTCGGAAGTTTTTGGAAAATTCGTACACCCCATCGAAACCACCCACAATCAATCTTTTTAAGTAAAGTTCGTTTGCAATTCGCATATACAAAGGAATGTCCAATGAGTTGTGATGCGTTACAAAGGGACGTGCAGCAGCTCCACCCGGAATAGGCTGTAAAATAGGTGTTTCCACCTCAAAATAATCACGGTCGTTAAAAAAGGTCCGCATCGCGTTAAACAACTTGGTTCGCTTTACAAACACTTCTTTTACATGAGGATTTACAACTAAATCGGCGTAACGCTGACGATAACGTTGCTCGGCATCGGTAAAAGCATCGTGTACTTTTCCTTCGGCGTCAACACGAGGTTGTGGTAATGGTTTCAACGCTTTTGAAAGCAAGGTGAAATTTTTCACCAAAACCGTTTTTTCACCTACTTGGGTGGTAAACAATTCGCCTTCAATTCCGATAAAATCGCCTATATCCAGTAACTTTTTATAAACTTCGTTGTAGTGTGTTTTGTCTTCCCCGGTACATATTTCATCACGGTTAAAATACACCTGAATACGCCCTTCGGCATCCTGCAACTCGGCAAAGGAAGCTTTCCCCTGAATTCGACGAGACATCAATCTTCCGGCAATAACCACTTTTTTCCCTTCTTCAAACTGCTGTTTTATCGCTTTCGAATTGCTGTCTACCGGATATAAAGCCGCCGGATAAGGGTTAATACCCAAATTGCGTAATTGATTCAGTTTTTCTCTTCGGATGAGTTCGAGTTCAGAAAGTTGCATGCTTTTTTATTTAAGCTGCAAAATTAGCCTATTTGTTAAATTTATTTCCCAAAACATTCAAAAAATACAAGGCTAATGTGCTTCTTTTTGTTTCAAACCGGTAATTGTAACTTTTAATTCTTGGTTTTTTGGATCCAATACCAATGCTTTTTCATAATAGAGAAGTGCTTCCTCCTTCTTTTTAATGAAATAAAATTTGTTGGCCAGACTGCTATATGCTACAGATTCTTCGGGGAACAATCTTGTATTTAATTGTGCCACTGCAATAGCTTCTTCCTGCCTATCGGAAAGAAATAATACATTAGAATAGGTGTTTAATTCTGAAACTTTGGTCGCTAACTCTTTTAGCTTCGGAAGTAATTTTTTTGCCTTTTTGTCAAATTTTTCCAACGGCACTTCTTCCAAAAGCTGACTCACTATAGCGACTGTTTGGTAATTTGAAGCGTAAGCTCCCTTTAAAATGGCATCAATATCCGCTTCCAAAGTAGTAACAGGGGATTCCACAATGCGATTAATTTCCTTTCCGTCTTTATAAAAAATAAAGGTAGGAACCCTGTGTATGGTCAGTCCTTCTTCTTCGCCACCCGGACTTTGCTTGTAGGCATCGCGATCTCTGCTCACTGCAACAAGGGTGAGACGTTCCATTGGGTATTCGGCCAAGTCTAAAATCTTATAAAAATGAGGAATTTCACGTTTGCTATCTCCACACCAGGTCCCAATAAAGGCTGTAATTGTATAGTGTTTCAGGGTTTCTTTAAAATTATTAACTACAGCAGTATTGGGCTGATAATCGTCGTAATTTGTTACAAACCAATCTGAATAGGGTGCCGATGTGAGTTTGTCCTTGTTAATCTTCCCTAATAAGTAGGGATCTTTTCCTTCCGGGGTAATTTCAGCGTTAAAAGGTTGCGCCGAAACTAGTAGCGTGGATGCCAAAAGCATAATAATTGTAAGAGATTGAAATTTCATGGTAGTTGTTTTAAATTGAAGCACCAAGGTTCAAAAACAACTATGAAAAGGAAAGAATTACAGGGTTGAAATGGGGGCTAGTCCCCCGTTTGAATTTTATATTTCGCTGGCAAACAGTAGTTTAACCTCCTCTCTGGAGTTCACATGTAGTTTTTTGTAGAGGTTGTTAATATGTGTTTTCACAGTACTTACGCTTAAAAATAGCTGATTGGCTATTTCTTTATTGGTCTTATCTTCCAGAATTAAATCCAATACTTTTTTCTCCTGACTCGACAACGGGCTTTCGGGTTCCATTGCTGAATTGGTTACTTTTTTTAGCTTTCTGAAAAAGTAAACGTTCCCGAAAATAGACAACAGGCAAACCGCACCCAGCAAATACAACCACCATGTTGACTCGGTTCCGGACACTGCCGAAACCAGGTATTTGTCGGAAGTGAGCTCAGCCTTATATTGAGCTACATAGGTTGAATTGGGATATGCCACTCTAAGGCGCTCCAATAAATTGTCGTAATAATTATTGGTTTTCAAATCTTCAAGGTAATACGAATGAAGGCTGTTGGTGCGATCTGAAAGAAAGGCATAGCTATACAATTCAGCCAGAGGTTCGTGTAATTGTTCACCATACTGCTGAAAAATACTAAACCACTTTTTCGAATTTATTTGTCTATTAGCTTCGCTTCGGTAGGTCCCAAAGGCAAAACGCATATCGTGTTTTAGGGAATCTATCTTAAGGAAGGCATTGGCCTTTTCATTTTTAGAAACCACTCGGCAAAATATTTCATTATCGAAGGAAAAAGGAAGGGACAGTGTATCGTTGTTATTGGCAATAAAAATTACTTCTCTGCTGTTAGGGCAATGGCCGTTGAAATGTGTGATGTTTTGAGCCTCTTCGGTGCAGGTGTCCACATGAATGCGATACATCTTGTTTTCGGTAGGGAGATTATTTCCGGTAAACAAAAAGAATCCGGTGGAATCGGGAATTGCTTTCGCAAGGATTTGTTCGGGATACACCCCCGAAATTTTACGATAGTCATCTACAACCGATAAATATACTACCCCTTCGGATGTTTCAGTATCTACATAACCCGAAAAAGAATACTGCCCATTACAAAAAAAGGAAAGAAGGCAAAACAAGACGGTTAGATAAAGCGTGTATTTTTTCATAATCAGCCACTAATATAGCGACATTGTTGCTCCCATCCAACAGTTGTAACAAAAGCAAAAACCAAAGACCAATAACTTAACTATTAATCGTAATTTTGTACTTATGAGTATATGGAGGGTATTGCTTTCTATTTTATTTCCGCCTCTGGCAGTAATCGATAAGGGCTGCGGCTCAATTTTAATTGTTTTGATTTTGACCATTTGCGGATGGGTTCCGGGGGTGATTGCCGCCTTAATTATTATAAACAATCCAAAAAAATAACAATGGCTAAAAGAGTATTTATTTTATTTTTTATGGCAACGGTACTTGTTAGTTGTCAGTTTACCGAAACAGTTGTGTTACAGGAAGATGGGAGTGGTACAATTTCCCTTAAAATGGACATGGGTGAGATGATGGCCTTTGGCATGGGAATGCCGGATTCTCTGATGACAAAAATGGATACCATTGTGGCAATGAAGGATTTTTTAAGAGAAAAACAAGACAGTATTTCTAAGTTGTCGGACAAACAACAAAACCGACTTAAAAAAATGGAGGATTTTAAAATTCGGGCTACGATGGATTCTGATGCCGGGGTGTTGCTTTTCGACATGTTTACGGCTTTTAAGAATGTAACCGAAGCCAATGATTTTTTTAATAATTTCAGCGAAACGTCCCAAATAGTGCCAAATATGGGAGGTGATATGAAATTTAACAAAGACGAATCTTCCGAAGAAATTATGGGGGTGTCTTACAAATTTGAAAAAGGTAAATTTAAGAGGGACGCATTTATCATCGACAAAGAAAAACACCAACAACAGGTAGATAGTTTAAAGGGGTCTGAAGCCTTTATGGGCAGTATGATGTACACCTTAAAATATACCTTCCCGCGAAAAATAAAAAAAGCATCTATAAAGGATGCCAAACTTTCAATGGATGGAAAGACAATCGAAGTGGAACGTAGTTTTATAGACTATTTTAAAAACCCCGATGTACTCGATCTGGAAGTAGAAATTGAAAAATAAGACGTGAATAAGCAAATTGAGATACAGGATTTAGGATTTAAAGATTACAAAGAAACCTGGGAATACCAGGAAACGCTTTTTCAGCAAATTCTGGATGTTAAAATTAAAAACCGAAGAGAAGAATCCTCTCTCGAAACTCCCAACTATTTTTTGCTGGTGGAACACCCGCATGTGTATACGCTTGGCAAAAGCGGTGATGTTTCTAATCTTCTCATTTCCGAAGCAAAACTAGCCGAAATCGATGCGACCTTTTATAAAATAAACCGGGGAGGCGATATTACCTATCACGGTCCCGGACAGATAGTGGGCTATCCTATCATCGATTTGGAAAATTATTTTACCGACATTCATAAATACCTGCGTTTTCTGGAAGAAATGGTCATTCTCACCCTGGCTGAATACGGTTTAAAAGCCGATCGTTCAAAAGGAGAAACAGGTGTCTGGCTGGATGTGGGAACGCCTTTTGCTCGAAAAATATGCGCTATGGGAGTTCGTGCCAGCAGATGGGTCACCATGCATGGTTTCGCCTTAAATGTGAATTCCAATTTAGGATACTTCGATCATATGATTCCCTGTGGTATTAGAGGAAAGGCGGTTACTTCACTACATGTGGAACTGGGGAAGGCCGAGGTTTCTATGGAAGAAGTAAAAGAAAAATTACTAAAACATTTTTCGCAACTTTTTGAAGCCGAAATGAAGGAAAAAGTCGTCCCTAAATCGGATTGAGATGTGTTGTATTCAAATTACTTACAGAAAGCGGATTACAACACGCTATCGGTTGCTTTTGCTATGGACGTAGTAATACGCTCCCGGCACTTAACAATTCAAACCACAGCCTTTAAAATTATGTGCGGGAAAATTTATTGGAGGGTGTAGACAATCACCTCTTTATCGGCTCCTTTTACAACAAAGGCGCTGTTTCCACTACCGGAGGTATTTCCCATATCTATACTCGACGCGCCGTAAACCGGAAAGCCTTGCAATAATTTTCCGGCCTTGGAATAGATATAGACCTTGTTTTCCTGAATTTCGGTAACCGAGATATAGGTATTTCTGTTTACCGTGAAAATTTTGGGTGGGGTATACATTCCGAAGGGTAATTCGGCCAATGCTCCATTTATTCGTAACATATTATCATCCAGTGTGACTTTGGTAGAACCACTTACCTTAAAATAATAGTTGTTCGAAACATTTAATTTTTGAGAGGTAATTTTTCCGCTTTGCGAAATACTTTCCTTGGTGTTCGCTTTGGTGATTACCACAAAATCACTTCCTTCTTCGGCGATGGGAAGATCGCTAAACTGAAACTTTTTCGAAATTGCAATCCTCGAGGAACCCACTCTGTTTAAAATATGCAATGTCCCGTTCTCTTCGGCAATAACCACATAATCTTTATTGCCCATTCGAATATGTTCAGGCGGCAAAACAAGTGCCGAAGCAGCTTTCTTAAAGGTAAATCCTTTTACTATTTTGCCTTGCGAATCGTATAACAAAACATTCTTGCCTTGGGTAATGGCAAAACGGTATTTCCGGTTGTTATCGTAATCGAAAACAGCAAGCGGTTGCGTGACGGGATCGTTAAATTTTATAGGAAAAGGACCTACCGGCTTTCCATTGCGATCTATTACATGAAATGCGTTCTTGGTAGTAAAGGCAAGCTGTTTTTTTCCGTTCCGAAGTAAATCAATTTCATGTACGCTGCCTACAATGGGACTAAGAATGTTCTTTGTCCACAGTATTTTTCCGCTTTCAGAAATTAAATACAACTTATTTGTGATGTCCTGCACTACAACATCTTGTCCGCGAGTACGATGATTGCTGAAAAGCTGAGGTTCACTCAACAATTTACTGTCCAATAACAAATTAAATTGCTGTGAAATTCCACCGGGACTTTGCGTACGTGTAGTTATCTCTTTACACACCAAATTAACATGCGCAAAGTCCCGGTCATAACTAAACTGTATGGCCGCGAACGGATAATTTTTTAAAGAAATATTGTCAATTTGAGATGCCGATGTCGCATTAAAAAACCCCGAAAGTACTTCAGGCACAGTACTGTTCATCTTATAAATAAGCAAGGAAGAGGAAGTACTCAAATGCGTTGAGGCTTCTTCAAAGAAATTCATTTTAGACAAGCAGCTGTTGTTCTTGAAGGCCGTAATGATGGTTTCGGCAGCAGATTCGGTTTCAGTAAAGACAAAGAAATTTTCCAGCTGAAATACAAAAGCCGGCGTAGTTTTTTGAATCAGCGGAGCAAAAGTAGTGGTAAAAAGGGTAGGCTCGCTGAAGGTTTTAATATCTACCTCGCGGAAACTGCTTTTTTCTGAAACGTATTTTAATATGCTCTCTTCAGTTAGGATGGGATCGATACTTTTTAAAGCGATCGCCTTTCCTGCAGCAAGCTGAATAAGTCCAACCTCATTTACCGATTCGAACAAAGGATCCAAAATACTGTCTGAAGCGGTCTTTCCCCTGAATTTTTGAAGGTTGTCAAAAAGTAGGGAGGCATCGTTATACGTAAACGACAGTGCGCCCGAAGCTTCCGTAGGGATTATCTGGGCCAAATCGTTTTGCCGCGGCACCAACCCTTCAAAAACTGAAAGTAATTGGGGCACGGTATCACGGGCAATCGCAACGCCGGTGGCTGTAACTGCATCGGGAAAGAGCTCTAAGTCTAGAGCCGTCCAGGAAGCAAAATTTACCCGTACGCTGTCTGAAATAGGTGTGTTTTTATTTGAAATAAGCGCTGTTAACTCGCTTGTGTTTTTAATAGCTGCTATTTTTTTAAACAGCGGATCTTTTTCGGTTTTTCCCTCTAAAATTTGCTGCAAAACAAATTGGGAGGAGGATGCAATAAATACACTGTCCTTCACCGCGGCAAATGTAATTTGATCATCAATTGTGATGCGCTGCATTGCCAGCTTATTGTAATGAAGGGTCTCTATGGTTTTGTTTTTGATGGAATCTGTCACAAAAAGGCCGGGAACGTCTTTGGTTAAAAATGTAAATACCGTGGTACTATCGGTTGGGGTATTGATACAAAATAAACTGGGTTGTGAAGTTGAAATGTATTTTAGAAAGGCGGTTTTTTCTGAAAGGAAGGAATAGGGATTCGTACTCTTAAATGCAGACAGCAGACTGTTGGTTGTGATGTCTCTTTGCAGCGTTTCGAAGCCTGTTTTTCCACCCGAGGCATTGGAAATTTTAAAAACTACCACCGGATTTTCAGGCACGTAGTCTATAAGTTTTCCGCTGGAAGTGGATGCATTATCACAACTCCACAGAAACAGCACTGCTATACCCCAACAAATATTCTTTAGACACTTCATATAGCAAAAATACTAAGGAATTATGGGGTTTTAGATAGAAGGTTTGATAGTTTATCGACGTGTTTTCAACAGTGTCAAAACTTTAATTTCAATTGTTCGGGCAGCAATCTGAAACTCTTTCGGTGAAAGGGAGTAGGGCCATATTTTCGAATCGCTTCACGGTGTTCGGCGGTGGGATATCCCTTGTTTTGTTTCCAGTTGTAAACAGGAAATTCATCGTGTAAATGTTCCATGTACAAATCGCGGTAGGTTTTGGCCAAAATAGAAGCTGCAGCGATGTGCAAAAACTTACCATCACCTTTTACCACACACTCGTATGGGATTTTGTAATAGGGTTTAAAACGATTTCCGTCAATGGCAATAAACTCAGGTTTTTTTGAAAGTTTGTCGATCGAGCGATGCATCCCCAGAATGGAGGCGTTCAAAATATTCACCTGATCAATCTCCTCCATCATTACATGGGTCACCGCAAATGAAATGGCCTCCGCTTCAATAATTGTTTTGAGTTCCCTTCTTTTTTTTTCTGAAAGCTGCTTCGAATCGGTTAAAAAAGGATGACTGAAATCATCGGGTAGTACAACCGCAGCAGCTGTAACGGGCCCGGCGAGACAACCTCGTCCCGCTTCGTCTGTACCGCATTCGAAAAGGTGCGTATTGATCTTTAATTTCAGCATGGCAAGAAAGGTACAAATTTTATTTAGTGAACAGTGAACGGTGAAGGGAATAGGGAAAAGGGCAAAGGGAATAGTTTAGTTTTTCTTATAACTTTTAAATCCCAAATCCCAAATCGTAATTCCTAAATCGTCCATTGCGTATCGTCAATTCCGTTTAAAAATATACCTTTGTATAGAAAGCGAACTACTCATGAAAAAAACACTTTTGCTACTCCTTTTTTTAAGTGCTTCGGCAGTAGTGTTTTCACAAAACGATCCTACCCCAAAGGTTGAGAAGCCGCCTATCGATTTGTATAAAATCATTTCAGCAAGCAGAGATACCACCTATATAGATACAACGCTTTCCATTCAAAAAGAATACAAATTCAATTATCTGCGCAAAGACAATTTCGAATTACTTCCCTTTGCCAATGTAGGTCAGACCTATAATTCGCTTGCCTACACCTTCGATAAACACAATTTATTGCCGCTCTTTGCCGCTCAATCGCATCATTTTAATTATCTGGACATCGAAGACATGAGTTATTTTCATGTCCCTACACCATTAACCGAAATTTACTTTAAAACAGCCTTCGAACAGGGACAACAGCTGGATGCATTTTTTACAATAAATACTTCCGAACAGTTTAATTTTTCGATTGCCTATAAGGGTGTCAGGTCTTTGGGATCATATCAGAATATCATGACCAGTACCGGAAATTTTCGATTCTCATCTAATTATCACACAAAGAGTAAGCGCTATAAGATAAGAGCACATGTAGCTGCTCAGGATGTGAAAAATGAAGAAAATGGAGGGTTAACACCAAATTCTATTGCTCTTTTCACCAATGACGACCCCGAGTTTAGCGATCGTGGGCGGCTGGATGTAAATTTTGAAGATGCCGAAAATAAACTGGAAGGGCTTCGGTTTTACGGAGATCACGAATACGAACTCATTAGCAAAAAAGATAGTCTCAATTATTCGGTGGTCACTATTGGTAACAGCCTGAGTTACGAAGATAAGTTTTATCGCTATCAGCAAACAACGCCCTATTCGGGCTTTGGGGATTCGTATCTGTTTAGTGATTTAAATAAAAAAGTAAAACTCGAAGATTTTAGGGCGAATGCCTATGCGCGGTTTGACAATTCCATTATCGGAAGTCTAACGGGTTTTGTAGGGTATACAGATTTCAACTACGGCTACGATTCGGTGTTGATTTTGGACGAAGGAAGAATTACCAACAGACTAAAGGGAAATCAGATAATGGCCGGAGCTGCCTATAAAAAGCAATACCACGGATTTGAACTTTCGGGAAAAGGAGCAATTAATGTTGCCGGAGATTTTGACGGCAATTACCTTACTGCAGCGGCTTCATTTGCGCTTGACGCAGATAACAAAGCCGAAGGCTCCATCACCGTACACTCGGTAGCCCCTAACTTTAATTTCCTGCTCTACCAAAGTGATTATGTGAATTACAACTGGCAGAATTCTTTCGAAAATGTAAAGACGCAAGAACTGAAATTCGATTTAAAATCGAAAAAATTACTCGATGCGACAGTGAGTTACCTGGGGATTGATGATTATGCCTATTTCGCCATCAAACCCAACGATTCTACTCCAACTCCACATCAATATGGGGATCGCGTAGATTATCTAAAAATTAAGGTTGAAAAAGAACTGCGCTACAATAAGTTTGCATTGATGAACACGGTCTTATTTCAACAGGTAGTGGGAGGGGAAGAAGTTTTTAATGTCCCGCAACTGGTCGCTCGAAGCTCACTCTATTATCAGGATCACTTGTTTAAAAGAGCACTTTTCCTTCAAACCGGTATAAATGTCAAGTATTTCTCGAAATACAACATGAATGCCTACGATCCGGTACTCGCTGAGTTTTATGTTCAGAATACGCAGGAATTGGGAGGCTTTCCTCTAGTCGATATCTTTTTAAATGCTAAAATACGTCAGACTCGGATCTATTTCAAATTCGAACATGTTAATTCGCTGTTTACAACTAAGAGCGAGTATTTTTCGGCTCCGGGTTATCCGTATCGTGATGCCGTTATTAGATTCGGTTTGGTCTGGGATTTCTTCTTATAGCCTAACTTAATTGTCATGAAAAGTAACAACCTCCATGCGCTCCTAAACTATCTAATCGCCGGGGTTTGGTTGTTCAACGGTCTATATTGTAAACTGTTTCATTATGTGCCCAGACACCAGGAGATAATTGGTTATTTGTTGGGAGGTGATAATGCCGGACTAATCACTAAAATAATTGGTTTTGCTGAAGTGTTAATGGCGTTGTGGATTCTCAGTCGCATTAAAAGCAGACTCAACGCTATAGTACAGATTGTAGTGATAATGCTTATGAATCTAATTGAATTCGTTTTCGTTCCCGATCTACTACTGTGGGGAAAATTGAATGTAGTATTTGCCATTTTGTTCACCTTGCTTATTTATTTTAATGAATTTCATCTAAAAAAGCGCAATACCTAAACTGCCATGCTTTCATTCTTAAAAAATCATCCCTTTGCCGTTGAAGCGTTTTTTAAGAAATCCATCGTCCTCACTTTTGCAATACCGAAAGAAGAATTGCTACCTCTAATCCCCGAGTGTCTTTCGCTGGATACTCATAACGATACTCATGCCTTTGTTGCAATCGCCATGGTAGATACACAGAGTCTTCGTCCGAAAGGAATGCCCCAAAGTATGGGAAACGATTTCTTTTTAATAGGGTATCGGGTTTTTGTGCGCTATACAAATAATGCCGGAAAACGATTACGGGGACTTTATATTCTGAAATCGGAAACCAACAAAAAAAAGATGGAATTCTTCGGAAATATGTTCACGCATTACAGGTATACAACAACCGATATTGCTGTGTCTTCAACTGAAGGACTTACGACTGTTGCTTCGGAAAAGTCGGACTTTAAAGTAATTATCGGGGAATCTTCCGAAGCAATTTCTTTGCCTGAAGGTTCTCCTTTTCAAGATTGGAAGGAAGCACGTCGTTTTGCGGGTCCGTTGCCGTTTACCTTTACCTATTCCGAAGAAAAAAAAGAAGTGCTAATTATTCAAGGAGTTCGAAGCGATTGGAATCCGGCACCTGTTGAAGTAAGGGAGTACAGTTTTACATTTTTAGATAATTTGGGTTTTAAGGACATACAACTTGCCAACGCTTTTGTAATTAATAACGTTCCGTATTTTTGGAAAAAGGGAGTTCGCGAAACATGGAAACAGTGAGAAAACCATTTCAGGGAGTAGTAAATATCATTCGCTTTAACTGGCATTTTTACGCAATCGCATTTGGTTTACTCATTGTTGCACTAACGGTAAATTTGTGGCTGTTTCCTGAATATTTATTCTATGGAGGCTTAATTCTAAGTCTGACACTTTTTTTAATGCTCATATCCTTGGTGATATCTTACTATGTGTACGATGCGTCGCATTTATATAAACTCACCTGGTTGGATGGGATCAAGCTTCCAAAAAATGCTACAATTATAAATATTCATGCCGGATTCGATGAAACAAGTTTGTTGTTACAACAAAAGTATCCTGACTGTACATTACAGGAATTTGATTTTTACGATCCGCAAAAGCATACCGAAGTTTCCATTAAAAGAGCCAGAAAGGCGTATCCGCCGTATTCGGGAACTAAAGCTGTGCAGACCGACCATATCCCATTGGAAAATGACTCGGTTGACGCCATTTTTTTACTGTTGTCGGCACACGAAATAAGGAATCGGGATGAACGAAAGAATTTTTTGCGGGCACTGCATCGAATCCTAAAAGTTAATGGAAATATTGTTCTCGTGGAACACTTGCGGGATAGCGCCAATTTTGCCGCATATACAATTGGTTTTTTTCACTTTTTTTCACGTAAGAGCTGGAAAAACATAGTAGCTCAAGCAAACTTTCAAGTACGCGAAGAATTTAAAATCACTCCTTTTCTCACAACCTTTATACTTACAAAAAATGGAACTACATCTTAACATTGTTGGTTGGCTGTTAATTGTCTTAGCCCTTATTCATGTAATCTTTCCGGGCTATTTTAATTGGAAGGAAAACCTTTCGGGTCTAACGCTCATCAACCGACAAATGATGGTTACGCATACCTTTTTTATTGCCTTGACCGTGTTTTTAATGGGGGTGTTGTGTGTCACTTCAGCAAAAGAATTGGTTGAAACCGAACTCGGTCGAAAAATTGTATTGGGATTGGGTTTGTTTTGGAGTGTGCGGTTTGTGTTTCAGCAATTTGTGTATTCTTCAAAATTGTGGAAGGGAAAAAAGTTTGAAACCACCATGCATGTAGTTTTTACAGCGCTATGGGTTTATTTTAGTATTGTATTTCTGAAGGTGTTTTTTGAAGGGTAAGTAGGAGCCCTAGTCTTGTTACACCAAACTTGATTTGGTGTCTACATCATGCAAGTGTCCTACCAGTGGTCGCTGAGTGAAGCCGAAGCTAATCGCGCAACAACCCTCGAGAAATTACGATTTTCTGTATTTCACTGGTGCCTTCGTAGATCTGAGTGATCTTGGCATCCCGCATTAAACGTTCTACGTGGTATTCCTTAACGTAACCGTTTCCGCCGTGCACTTGTACTGCTTCTACGGTTACATCCATCGCAACTTGTGAAGCGTATAATTTTGCCATGGCACCACTCATATCGTAGTTATTACCCTGATCCTTATCCCAGGCAGCTTTCATTACCAAATGACGCGCAGCAGTGATAGAGGTATGCATATCGGCCAATTTAAAAGCAATGGCCTGGTGGTTGCAAATTTCGGTACCAAAAGACTTACGGACCTTAGAATATTCACGTGCCAAATCGTAAGCACCGGCTGCAATACCTAATGCCTGTGCCGCAATACCAATACGACCCCCACTTAACGTTTTCATCGCAAATTTAAATCCGAAGCCATCATCACCAATTCTGTTTTCCTTTGGTACCTTTACATCGTTAAAGATAAGTGAGTGGGTATCGCTCCCACGTATTCCCAATTTGTCTTCTTTGGGGCCTATTTCAAATCCGGCCCAACCTTTTTCAACAATTAAAGCATTGATGCCTTTGTGGCCTTTTTCCTTGTCGGTTTGAGCAATGACTAGGTAATAATCTGCTGTACCACCATTGGTGATCCAGTTTTTGGTGCCGTTAAGGATGTAGTGGTCGCCCATGTCAATGGCCGTAGTTCGTTGCGAAGTTGCATCACTACCGGCTTCCGGTTCACTTAAACAGAAAGCTCCAATTGATTGACCGGTTGCTAATTTGGTAAGATATTTTTGTTTTTGTTCTTCAGAGCCAAAGGCTTGTAGCCCATAACAAACAAGAGAATTGTTTACAGAAACAACTACAGACGATGAGGCGTCAATCTTGCTCAATTCTTCCATGGCAAGCACGTACGAAACCGTATCCATACCGCCACCGCCGTACTTTGGATCGACCATCATTCCCAAGAATCCAAGCTCGCCCATTTTCTTAACCTGTTCGGTGGGGAACTTTTGAAGGTTGTCGCGTTCAATTACTCCAGGCAATAGTTCGGTTCTGGCGAAATCTCTCGCGGCATCGCGAATCATTAAATGTTCTTCGGAAAGGTTGAAATCCATAGTGATGTCTTAATTACATATTGTTCAAAAAAGAGTAGCAAAGGTACTCTTAAAAAAAAGAAATTTCAAATATCCATTCCCAATTTACCTTTGTAAATGCAGAAGCTTTCAAATTAGAAGTAGATCTTTTTAATTAGACGTTATTTTAAGGTGCACTTTTCCGAAAGTTTCAATTTTGAATAGTACTTTTAATTTTTCATATTTTACAGAATTTTGAAACAAACAAACTATCATGTGATTGGCGTTATGAGTGGAACTTCGCTCGATGGGGTGGATGTTGCTGAAATTCATTTTACTATTTCTGAAGCTACCGTCTGGCAATTTGAAATTACGCATGCCGAAACAATTCCTTATTCGGAAGCGTGGAAAACTACATTACAGCAAGCCATTTCCTTTTCTGAAGGAGAATTGGACAGTTTGAATCTTCAATATACCAAATACCTTGCTGAGGTCATTTCGGCATTTATAACTCGGAATAGCATTGTTAATCTCGACGCAGTCTGCAGTCATGGGCATACCATTTTACACCAACCCGATAAGGGAGTTACACTCCAAATTGGAAATCTCCCGCAGTTGGCAACCTTATTAGAAGAAAAAGTAGTATGCGATTTCAGAGTGCAGGATGTTGCCTTCGGCGGACAAGGAGCGCCGTTGGTTCCCATTGGGGATGGCATACTCTTTAGGCAATATGATTATTGTCTTAATCTCGGCGGATTTGCAAACTGTTCGTTTGATACTGATGGAACCAGAATCGCCTACGATATTTGTCCGGTAAATATTGTATTAAATACTTTGGCTGAAAAGTTGAGCCATCCCTACGATGCCGGAGGTGAGATTGCCAAAAGAGGAAGGCTAGATGAAGATTTATTACAACAATTAAACCAATTAGAATTTTACCGGCAATCGGCACCAAAATCCTTAGGATTGGAGTGGGTACAGCAATATATTCAGCCTTTACTGGATGCTTCAGAGGCTTCGGTAGAAGACAAACTCAATACTTTTACCGAACATGTTGCCATTCAGCTGAGCCTTCAGTTTAAAAAAGAATCCTCAGTACTAATAACCGGTGGAGGTGTGTATAACGATTTTTTAATAGCAAGATTGATGCATCACAAAAAACTAAACGTGGTAATTCCTTCTTCCATCTTAATCGAATACAAAGAAGCACTTATTTTTGGACTACTAGGCGTATTAAAATTAAGAGGAGAAATAAATTGTCTGGCGAGTGTCACCGGAGCCAAAATGGATCATTCGAGCGGTAAAATATTCTTTCACTAAATTATACTTAAAATAATACAAACCCGTTTGCAATTTTTTATATTTGCCACTATTCACATGAACCTGAGGGGAAGTGAATATAAACTCACCAACTTAATGAAGGAACTTCTTACCAAGTACGAAAATAAAGACCCCGAAATAGTTTTTCATTGGAACGATCCCGAAACCGAAGCCGAGGGCTGGACAGTCATCAACTCCTTACGAGGTGGTGCTGCGGGAGGAGGAACCAGAATGCGCGTTGGGTTGGATCAAAATGAAGTTCTATCCCTTGCCAAAACCATGGAAGTGAAGTTTACCGTGTCAGGGCCGGCGATTGGTGGTGCCAAATCGGGAATTAATTTCGACCCCCAGGATCCAAGGAAAAAAGGGGTGCTGGAGCGTTGGTACAAAGCAGTTTCTCCTTTGCTGAAGGCATATTACGGAACCGGTGGCGATCTAAACGTAGATGAAATTCACGAAGTGATACCCATTACCGAAGAAAGCGGTGTTTGGCATCCTCAGGAAGGTGTTTTCAATGGTCATTTTACGCCTACCGAAGCCGATAAAATAAATCGTATTGGGCAATTAAGACAAGGCGTGATTAAGGTATTGGAAAATATCAATTACTCTCCCGATGTCACCCGAAAGTACACAGTAGCCGATATGATTACTGGTTATGGTGTTGCCGAAGCGGTACGTCATTATTACGAGATCTATGGAGGAAGTGTAGTAGGGAAGCGAGCAGTAGTACAAGGTTTCGGAAATGTAGGAGCCGCTGCAGCTTATTATCTGGCACAAATGGGAGCCAAAGTAGTTGGGATTATCGATCGTGCAGGTGGAATCATTAATAAAGACGGATTTTCATTTGATGAAATAAAACAACTGTTCCTGCAAAAGGACGGAAATACGCTCAAAGCATCGCAAATGATGTCGTTTGAAGAAATTAATAAAGAAATCTGGACGTTGAAATGTGAAATTTTTGCACCCTGTGCTGCCTCCAGATTGATTACCAAAGACCAAATTGCTTCTATGATCGATACAGGCCTGGAAGTAATTAGCTGTGGAGCGAACGTTCCCTTTGCCGACAAAGAAATTTTCTTCGGCCCCATCATGGAGTTTACAGATGAGCGGGTGAGTTTAATACCCGATTTTATTAGCAACTGTGGGATGGCACGTGTCTTTGCCTATTTTATGGAACGAAAAGTTCAGATGACAGATGAGGCAATCTTTAACGATACATCAATAACCATTAGGAATGCCATTCAAAATACCTTCGATAACAACAGTACAAAAACAAACATTAGCAAAACCGCTTTCGAAATTGCCTTAAAACAGTTAATTTAGAAGCTTCGACTAGATAATCTCACAACATATGGAATCAATCATCATATTAATTTTTGTTATTGGATACCTCTCTATTACCCTTGAGCATCCCTTAAAATTAGACAAAACAGTCCCCGCTTTAATCATGGCAGCCTTAATTTGGGCGGTTTTGGCGATTGGATTTCAGAGTGGGTGGTTCGATGTTATCAACACCGAAGAGGAAGCCTTTAATTTTCTAAAAGGCGGCGAACATGCACAGGAAGGATTTCACGGCACGTTGTTACACCATCTAGGGAAAACAGCCGAAATTCTTATCTTCCTTATTGGAGCAATGACAATTGTCGAGATTATCGACCTGCATCGAGGTTTCGAAGTATTAAAAGGTGCTGTAAAAACAAAAAGTAAGCGCAGACTGCTTTGGATAATCGGTATTCTGGCATTCTTTCTTTCAGCAATTATCGATAACCTAACGGCTACTATTGTGCTTGTTACTTTATTGCGAAAGTTAATTCACGAAAGAGACACCAGAATTTGGTATGCGGCTATGGTAATTATCGCCGCTAACGCAGGAGGTGCCTGGTCGCCAATTGGGGATGTTACAACTACCATGCTTTGGATTGCAAATAAAGTAAGTGCTGCAGGATTGATGGAGTTTGTTGTGATACCTTCTATAGTATGTTTTGTGGTGCCCTTCTTTATTGCAAGTTACATGAAGCCATTTAGAGGTAATATTCAAGTGGACGCCCAAGAAGACAAGGTAGCAGAAAAGCTATTAAGTAGTAGAACCATGCTCTTTTTAGGCCTGGGAATGATTGTCTCAGTTCCTGTTTTTAAAACCCTTACACATTTGCCTCCTTATATGGGAATGATGCTCGCCTTAGGTGTAGTTTGGTTGGTTTCCGAATACATTCACCCCGAAGAAGACTTCAGCAAAGAAAGACGCCATTTATATTCGGCGCATAAAGCCTTATCTCGTATTGAAATCTCGAGTATACTGTTTTTCCTCGGAATTTTAATGGCAGTAGCCGGACTCGAAAGTTTGGTCTACGGCGTGGTCAACGGCGAAGAAGTGGGTACACTCCGATATCTGGCCGAGGTATTACAAGGCGCCATTCCAAATCAGGATGTAGTTATTATGTTGCTGGGAGTACTTTCAGCAATTATAGACAATGTACCCTTGGTTGCTGCCTCTATTGGTATGTACGATTCTCCAATGGATTCTGTTCTTTGGCATTTTATCGCCTATTCGGCAGGAACAGGTGGAAGTATGTTAATCATTGGATCCGCAGCTGGTGTAGCCGCAATGGGAATGGAAAGAATCGACTTTATCTGGTACCTTAAAAAAATAGCGTGGCTGGCCTTTATCGGGTTTGCTGCCGGTGCTGCAGTATTTCTTTTTATCGAGAGAGTGTTATTTCACCATGTCTAACAATTTCTGAGTACGAAACTCGTTATTCATTTAAATCAAAAATAATTTATGCTAAACTTCTTTATTCAGGATGGAGTTGAATCGACTTTGCAGGACCTTGAGCCCGAAGTAACCGAAAAAACACTTTCCATAATGGAATTACTTATGAATGGTGGCCTTGGCGGTCAAATCATCATAGGTGTACTTTTTGTATTGCTCTTTGTTGCAGTCTATATTTATTTTGAACGACTTTTTGCAATAAAAGCGGCTTCCAAAATGGACAGTAATTTTATGAATCAGATTAGAGACAATGTCGCTCGAGGCAATATTGAAGCTGCCAAAGTATTATGCGCCCAGCAAAACAGTCCGGTATCCCGTCTTACGGCAAAAGGAATTTCCCGAATTGGAAGTCCGTTGGAAGATATCAATACCGCCATCGAAAATGCCGGTCGTCTCGAAGTCTATAAACTGGAGAAGAACGTAAGTATTCTAGCAACGATTGCGGGAGCCGCACCAATGATTGGATTCCTCGGGACCGTAATTGGGATGGTATTGGCTTTTCACCAATTGGCAACCAGCAGCGGACAGGCCGAAATGGGTCTTTTGGCTGAGGGTATTTATACAGCCATGACAACAACGGTTGCAGGATTAATAGTAGGTATCATTGCCTACATGGGCTATAACCATATCGTGGTGAGAACAGACAAAGTAGTGCATCAGATGGAGGCCAATGCGGTCGACTTCTTAGACATGTTAAACGAACCAGCCTAATGAATCTGAGAGGAAGAAATAAGGTAAGTGCAGATTTCAGCATGAGCTCGATGACAGACATAGTGTTTCTGTTATTGGTCTTTTTCCTGCTAACCTCACCTGCAATTACTCCCGATGCGTTAGATCTTATATTGCCAAAGGCAAAAGGGAAGAGCAGTAACGTTCAAAAAGCCTCGGTAAGTATTACCAAGGATGGTGCTTACTATATCAATAAAGAACGAGTTTCCGAATACAACATTGAAAGTGAATTAAAGAGTGCCCTTACCGGGCAAGAGGAACCTACCATTATTTTACGCGCCGAAGAAGGAGTACCTATCGAAGATGCCGTATTTGTAATGGATATCGCCAACCGAAATAATTTTAAAGTGGTTTTAGCCGTGAGGCCTAATTAATTGGGCGTTACCGCCAATGGCGGCCGGGCTTTCGCCGTTACATGCCAACACAGGCAGGGTAACCCGGCTCAATCCCTAACGCGCATCTATAGCAACCAACGAACTAAAATTGGAACACTTTTTGTTTTATAAAAAATTATAAAGTTTAAAACCCAAAACCTCATAATCTTGCGCCTAATAGATACCGAACATAAACGAAAAAGTATGACCATCACGGTAATTTTACACGTGATCATCCTTATTTTGTTGTTTTATGTGGGGATGACCTATCTGGATCCTCCTTTAGAAAGCGGTATAGCGGTTAACTTCGGGACCACCGAGGAGGGTAGCGGCAACATCCAACCCACCGAAGCCATAAAATCGGCTCCCAAACAAGCCGAACCCGAACCGGTCACCCAACCCAAATCTGAAATTAAAGAAGATGTGGTAACTCAGGATAATGAGGACGCTCCTGTGATTAAAAAGGAAGAAACCAAGAAGGAAATAAAAGAGACTCCCAAGAAAATAGAGCCTAAAAAAGAGCCTCCAAAAAAACCCGATCCCAAACCCGATAAGTCTACGAGTGATGCCTTATCAAGTTTAATTAACGGACCCAAAAGCGATGGTACGGCCAAAGGGGGAGAAGGTAATGATAACAAACCCGGCGACAAAGGAAGCCCCGACGGCGACCCTAATGCAAGCAGTTATTACGGTACGGGCAAAGGTCTTGATGGCGATGGCAATTATTTGTTAGGAGGAAGAAAAGCCCTTAACAAAGAGAAGTTCGTTCAGGATTGTAACGAAGCAGGAACTGTAGTGGTAAGCATTGAGGTAGATCGCTCCGGAAAAGTAATCAATGCCACAGCGGGAGTACGGGGAACCACCAACAATTCGAGATGTCTTTTGGAACCTGCAAAACGCGCTGCGCTTGCAACACGCTTCAACAGTGACGACAAAGCCCCTGCAAAACAAATAGGGAAGATTATCTATCGTTTTAAGCTTTCCGAATAGTAAACCTGTTCCATTCCGCCGTAATTTTTCAGTATCTTTAGGCTTCAAAAAATACGAAGCTATGATGCGTACCCTTACATTTATTTTTCTACTTTTTTCAATCATAAGTTGTAACACTACATCTAGAGATGAATCCTCTTTAAATTCTTCAGAAAAAGAAAAATACCCACACGATTTTATGTTTATGCAACGGGCGTATCCAACCGGTGAGATTAAAACCAACGCCTACGCAGATGCAATTCAATGGAAAAGAAATGTAGCTCAGCGAAACAACGGTTTGGTTTGGGAATTTTCCGGTCCTGAAAATATTGGCGGGAGAATTAGTGATATTGAAATTCCTTCTACTCAGGGACAAACCTATTACGTAGGCGCTGCTTCCGGAGGAATCTTTAAAACAACCGATGCCGGAGCCACCTGGCAGCCCATTTTCGATGAGCAGGAAGTATTGTCTATTGGCGATATCGAAATATCTAAAAACAATAACGATCTGGTTTGGGTAGGAACAGGCGAAGTAAATGCCGGAGGAGGGTCTTTGGCGTATGACGGCGATGGAATTTACAAAAGTACCGATGGCGGACTTACCTGGCAGGTAAAAGGATTGCCCGATGTGGGTAGTATAGGGAAAATACTACTAGATCCCAATGACGACAACACCATCTTTGTAGGTGCAATGGGTCCTTTATTTAGAAACGATACCAACAGAGGAGTCTATCGTTCTACAGATGGGGGAGATACCTGGGAACAAAAACTCTTCGTTAGTGATTCTACCGGAGTAATCGATATGGCGATACATCCTAGTAATGGAGATATTGTCTACGCCGCAAGTTGGGAACGAATTCGCAGACCCGAACGACGGCAATACGGAGGAGCAACCTCTCGCTTGTATCGTTCTTTGGACGGTGGTGATAGCTGGACCGAAATGACAAACGGATTACCTTCTGCGCCTTCACAAAAGGGGCGAATTAGTATCGATATTTCACAATCCAACCCCAGTGTGTTATATGCAAGGTATGCCGATGCCAACGGCAGTATACAGGGCGTTTATAAGACAACAAACGGAGGTGATTCCTGGACGACTGTAAATTCGAGTCAGCTTACAAACATAGGTTTTCATTGGTGGTTTGGTGGGATTTTTATCGATCCAACAGATGAGAACACTTTATACAACGTAGATTTTATTGTTGAAAAATCCACCGATGGCGGAAACAATTGGGCAACAGCCTTCCCGGATGTTCACGTAGACCAGCATGCCATGGCATTTAATACGATGGTTCCGGGCGTTGTGCTCCTTGGAAATGATGGGGGATTGTACAAAAGCACCAATAACGGAGCTTCTTCGGTAAAAGATGTGACCTTGCCAATTACCCAATTCTATCGTTTTCATGTAGATGCTCAAAATGACAACAAACTGTACGGAGGAGCACAGGACAACAGTACGATGCGGACTACTACCGGAGGGTTAAATAATTGGGATATCATAACAGGAGGAGATGGGTTTCAACCTTTGGTCGATCCTACCAATACCAATGTTATTTATGCTTTATCACAATACGGAAACCTGGTAAAATCCACCAACGATGCAGCGTCATTTTTCGGTGCGACCAATGGAATTTCAAATTCAGATCGTAAAAATTGGGATACTCCAATTGCCTTCGACCCAATTAACCCGCAAATTATGTATTACGGAGCCAATAGATTGTACAAATCAACCGACGGCGCAAATAATTGGTCTGTAATCAGTCCCGATTTAACCAATGGTTCCGTTGGAGGTAATTTAACTTTTGGAACTATTATTAGTATCAGTGTATCACCCATCCATACCGACACCATTTATGTGGGAACAGACGATGGGAATGTTTGGATTACTCAGGATGGTGGTGCTAATTGGAATAATATTTCGGGGTCGTTACCCAATAGATGGGTAACAAAGGTACTTGCCTCCCGTGATGATATTAATAGTGTGTACGTAACTTTCTCGGGGTATCGTTATGGAGAAGATGACGGACATATTTACCGTAGCACCAACAACGGAGCATCCTGGACAAATATCTCAAATAGTTTACCGGACATCCCGGTGAATGATATTGAACAAGATGTGAACGGAAATTTATTTATAGGTACAGATATTGGCGTTTTAGCGTCCGGAAGTCAGGGTTTTGGATGGGAAGTTTTGGGTTCTAATTTACCGGCGGTTGTAGTAACCGATCTTTATATTCACGAGGGAACGCAGTATTTATATGCAGGAACCTATGGACGTTCCAGTTATAAGATTGATATTTCAAGTGTTGTGCTGGGAAATAATGATAATTCGTTCGAGAAGTCGGTTATTTTGTTTCCTAATCCGGCTTCAGAATATGTAAATATTACACTGCCTCAAGCTGCTTTAAATACTTCAGTACTACTTTATGATTCCTTAGGTCGAATAGTTAAAACACAGCATTTTTCAAAACCAAATAAAACGATAAATCTAGCATTATCAGGTGTTTCGGAAGGTATTTATTATCTAAAGATCACACAAGGAGCCAAAAAAGCAACAAAAAAGTTACTTATTAAATAATTCCAAATATTTTCAGCCATCAACTACTCTGAGACCATATCATGGTTGTTTGCCAAGTTGCCCATGTACCAGCGTATTGGAAAGGAGGCTTATAAAGCCGATTTGACAAATACCCGGGAACTTGCTGCACACCTAAAATATCCGGAGCGACATTTTAAGAGTATTCACGTTGCCGGAACCAATGGAAAAGGATCTACCAGTCACATGCTCGCTTCGGTGCTTCAGGAGGCGGGATACAAGGTGGGATTGTATACATCCCCTCATTTGAAGGATTTTAGAGAACGCATTCGCATCAACGGGAAGACTATACCTAAGAAAACCGTTTCGGGTTTTATGCAGAAACACAGTGCATTTTTCGAAACTAGAGAGTTGTCATTTTTTGAAATGACGGTCGGCCTGGCCTTCGATTATTTCAGAAAAGAAAAAGTAGATATTGCAGTTGTCGAGGTTGGTATGGGCGGAAGATTGGATAGTACAAATATTATCATTCCCGAAGTGTCGGTAATTACCAATATTGGATTGGACCACACACAATTTTTAGGAAACGATTTGGCTAAAATAGCTTCGGAGAAAGGAGGAATAATTAAACAGAATATTCCTGTTGTTATTGGTGAAACACAAACTGAAACTTTGCATGTGTTTAAAAAAATTGCTGAAGAAAAGGGAGCTCCAATTGTATTTGCAGATAAGGAAACGCATTTGGAGTATGAGTCTGACCTTAGAGGGATTTATCAGAAAAAGAATAAGAAAACAGTGTTAGCTACCTTGCGTACTTTACAAAAGAAGGGTTGGAATATTTCTGAAGAAAACATCAAAAGAGGATTGTTGAGCGTGATTGCAAACACCGGTCTCATGGGTCGTTGGCAGCAATTGAAGGATATGCCTAAAGTAATTTGCGACACAGCACATAATAAGGAAGGATTAGAAATTGTATTGGCGCAGTTAAAGGAACAATCTTATAATAAATTACATATTGTAATGGGTGTTGTAAACGATAAAAACTTAGAAAGCGTGCTTTCATTATTTCCAAAGGAAGCGATCTATTATTTTTGTAAACCCAATGTGCCGAGAGGTCTTCCTGAAGAAATTTTACAAAAGGAAGCAGCTCTTTTTCAACTGCATGGTGAAGTCTATGTATCGGTGGTATTAGCCTATAAGGAGGCCTTGAAAAATGCAACGATAAACGATCTAATCTATGTTGGAGGAAGCACCTTTGTTGTTGCTGAAGTTTTATAGCATTTTTTTGAAGTAATTGTTTGTGAGAATTAAAAACTAACTTATATTTGCAACCGCTAACGAGTAGGGCAATTAGCTCAGTTGGTTCAGAGCACCTCGTTTACACCGAGGGGGTCGGGGGTTCGAATCCCTCATTGCCCACATCAAGGACAATCCCGTTGAGAATTTCTCATCGGGATTTTTGTTTTCGAAAATCCCGAGCGAGGAGCTCGAAGGATTGAAGAAAACAAAAATCGCTATGCGCATTAGTGCATGGGATTTTTTTTGCAGGAGTGGTTTCAAGTTAGGGATCACGTAAGTAATCCAAACCTATTTCGAAAATCCCGAGCGAGGAGCTCGAAGGATTAAAGAAAACAAAAATCGCTATGCGCATTAGCGCATGGGATTTTTTTTGCAGGAGTGGTTTCAAGTTAGGGATCACGTGAGTAATCCAAAACCATTTCGAAAATCCCGAGCGAATAACCTGTAGAATTGCAAAAAAAATACTTTTTTCCAAATGTGCTTTTATAGTATATTTGCCTCTTCAGGGTCATTAACTCAGTTGGTTCAGAGTGTCACGTCGACAACGTGGAAGTCACTGGTTCGAATCCAGTATGACCCACATCAAGCAGAAAATCCATCAGCGCAAGGCTGATGGATTTTTTAATTTTCGAGGAATCGAAAAACGAAGTTTTAGAGGTTCAGAGGAAATTAAAAAATAACAGCATGCGCAGCATGTTGTATTTTCTATTTGCAGGCGCGGGTTTATTCTGGATCACTGAAGGTAATCCGGTCAGAGGAAATTAAAAAATAACAGCATGCGCAGCATGTTGTATTTTCTATTTGCAGGCGCGGGTTTATTCCGGATCACCGAAGGTAATCCGAATTTTAGGATAAATCACGAATTATAAAAACTCCAAAATTCGCTCTAAGGCCATACCCCGGGATGCTTTTATAAGTATATGCGATGGCGCTATAGATGTATTTGAAAGATATTTCTTGAGCTGCTCAAAGTTTTCAAATTTCTGAATGTGAGGTGATTCTGCCCGCGTCTTATAAAAATTGCTTCCAATTAAAAAGGTTTTTCCAATCGAATTTTCGGCTAAAAATGAAGCAATTTCTTGATGTTCTGTTTCGGCTTCATTTCCCAATTCGAACATGTCTCCCAGAAATAGAATTTTAGTGTCACCTTCGGCCTGTTTAAAATTTTCCAGAGCAGCCATCATGCTGGTGGGATTTGCATTGTAGGCGTCCAAGATAATTTTATGGGCTCCTATTTCAATGAGTTGAGACCGATTATTGGAAGGGATATAACCTTCGATAGCGATTTTAATTTTTTCGGGAGTGACTTGAAAGTAATCCCCAATTGCGATTGCAGCGGCTATATTATTGAAATTGTACTTGCCAACAAGATTACTTTGCATTTCAATGCTCTTGTAACGTACACGCAGCCTTTCTGAAGCATCTTCCAAACTAATGTGGCAATCTTGCTCAGAATCACCAAAAGTAACGCGTTTGATGTTCTTTGAATGTTTTAGCTGTGTTTCATCATTACCATTCACAAAAACCATTTTATTGTATCTCTCAAGGTACTTGTAGAGTTCGGTCTTTCCTTGAACGACGCCTTCCATACTCCCAAACCCTTCCAAGTGCGCTTTCCCAAAATTGGTGATATAGCCGTAATCCGGTGAGGCGATGTTGCACAGGTGTTCAATCTCTTTCAAATGGTTAGCGCCCATTTCAACTACTGCAATTTCGGAAGTAGGATCCATAGAGAGCAATGTTAGTGGTACACCTATGTGGTTATTCAGATTTCCTTGGGTGGCAACCGTATGGAATTTTTGAGAGAGCACGGCTGCGATAAGCTCTTTAGTAGTGGTTTTACCATTGCTTCCGGTTAAAGCTACGATAGGAGTTTTAATTTTTTGTCGGTGATAGACAGCTAATTCTTGTAGAGCGGTAAGTGAATCGTCACAAAGAATGGTTTCTCCTGTCGATTTGTGAAATTCTTCACTATCCACAATTACCTTCAGCGCTCCTTTATCTAATGCGTCTTGTGCAAATTTATTCCCGTCGAAGTTATCGCCTTTCAAACAGAAGAACAGGCAACCTTTTTTAATGGAGCGGGTATCTGTACAAATACCTGTACTTTGTGTAAAAAAGGGATACAGCGTTTCTATATTCATATAAAATAAAAGTAATAAAAAAAGCCCCTTTGAAACTTCTTCAAAGGGGGCTTTTTTATTGAAACTATGTTTTTTTAATTTCTAGGGCGTTTGCCTTTTTTAGATTTTGATCCTACTCTGGACATCGCACATCTAAATCCGATATAATCTGTAGCCATATCCTGTGGGAAATAGCGTCTTTGTGCCGGATCCAACCAGTAATCTCTGTCTCTCCAAGAACCTCCTTTGTAAACCCTTACTTCGTTGTCCACGAGAGTAGTTCTGCTTGATGATTTATCGTACTGACGATCTAAAGATCCAAGACTATCTGCATAAACAGCATGTTTTGGTGAGTTGTACATTCGCTTTGTATCTTCAACTTCAGACTCGACGTCATCACCGCCAAAACTTTGGTAATATCGTGTAGAGCGTTTGTCTCCATCACGGTAATCACGGTTGTCACTATCTGAGAAGTTTGTTCTTAAATAAGTTTCTTTTTCATCTACAGGGACTTGTAAAATTTCACCCGGTAAGTTTCTTGCGACAATTTTTCCGTTACTTAATGTATCGTATACGATAGAATCTGCTGTAACCACTTTTACTTTTCCATCCTTATCGATGGCGTTTTTGGTATAAACATTACCACGGTAGTAGTTGAAATCGTTAAATTCATCATCTACGATAGGGCGATATACATCTGCAACCCATTCGGCAACATTTCCTGCCATATCATACAGTCCGTAATCGTTTGGCTCGTAAGATTTAACCTCAGCGGTAATATCAGCTCCATCATCACTCCAACCTGCTATTCCACCGTAATCTCCATCACCTTGCTTAAAGTTGGCCAATTGATCACCACGTGATCTTCTTTCACCTGAACGGGTATATTGCCCATCCCAAGGATATTTCTTTCTACCTCTGTATACATTGTAACTACGCAGTCCAACTAGTCCGAGTGCAGCATATTCCCATTCTGATTCGGTTGGTAAGCGATAATCCGGCATTAGTAAACCGTCCTTTCGTTGTATGTATAAATTGGTGCTGTCTTTGCTTTTCTTAACTAATGATTCAGATCTTTTACCACCACGGGTAATAGAGTCATTTCCGCCATAAGTAAGTGTTGGCGAATTTAAATAAGTTTCGGTACTAAATGTTTGTCCGGCTTCTACATCATATCGTGCATTTCTCGAGGTAATACCTTCTTGCTCAAGAATCAACTCGTTTACACGATCTGTTCTCCAATTGCTAAATTCTACAGCCTGAATCCAGCTCACTCCTACTACGGGATAATCGGCGTAGGCAGGGTGACGCAGGTAGTTGTTTGTCATTACTTCATTATATCCCAAACGATTTCTCCAAACCAATGTATCGGGAACCGCACCTTCATAAATTCTTCTGAAATTTTCATCACTCGGAGGAAAAACACTCTTTATCCAATCCAAGTATTCCATATACATAAGATTAGTCACTTCGGTTTCATCCATATAGAATGACTGAATGTGTTGTTGATTGGGGGAATTATTCCAGTCGTGCATCGGGTCATCCTGAACTCTACCCATGGTATAGGTTCCGCCTTCAATAAACACTAAACCCGGACCGGTTTCCTGCTCTTTGGCTTTCGGATTGTACTGGAAACCGCCTTCTTTGGCGTTCATTTTCCATCCGGTCGCTCTGGAGCTGCTTTTGTAGTCTCTAGATTTGTTACAACTAATCAATAAGGAAGTTGCAACTACTGCAATAAATAGCTGTAATGCTAGGTTTTTTCTAAAGTTCATAGTTTCAAAATATGAAAAAATTGGGTTCGCAATATAACAATTAACGATAAAAGCGCAATAATATTTTACATATTAATGCACCGTAAGGTTCGGGTACATAATTCCGACCTCCTACTAAACGTCTTAGTTCGAGAATTATTATACAGGTGCAATATTATACAAAACTTTAAAAAAACCACCATACTAAGTGTATATTTGAAGCGTTACTAGTTATGATGAGAAGAATTTTACTTTTATTATGTGTGATTGTGCTGCCATTCAGCATGTTGGCGCAAACTAAGAATATAACAATTGATTGGGAAGCTGTTCAAAAGAAGGGTGAAAGTCAAATAAAAAAAGAGAAAAGTATTTCAAATGATCGGGATAAATATCTGGCCGGTATAAATTTAAACCTTAGCGGAAATTCTATAAGCTATCGCCATCAATGGGAAGATAATGGATTTGCAAATCCAAATTCTCTAACCATTTCCAATATAAAGTACGGTACTTTAACTTCTGAAGAACTTAGCAAAATTGATAAGAGTGTAGTGCCCCAAACACTTTCTTATAGCATAGGTAGTTCCAGAGCCCGTGAGGTTATATATACAATTGTTACCATTTCACCCATTGTAAAAACGGGTGCAGGTTTTCAAAAAGTGTTATCCTTTAGCGTTTCTTACACATTTAATAACAGCATCGGTGCAAGTCCTAGAATGGCAATCAATAGTTCGGTGCTGGCTACCGGAAATTGGTATAAGTTTAAAATTGATAAAACCGGTATTTATAAAGTAGATAAGGGTTTTTTGGAAGATTTAGGCATGAACACCAATGGAATAAATCCCAGAAACCTTAAAATTTATGGTCATGGTGGGAAGTCATTACCACTTTTAAACAGTTTGAATACTTTTTTAGATCTTCCGGAAAATTCCATTCAGGTAGTTGGTGAGGCCGACGGTTCTTTCGATAATGGAGATTATATACTTTTTTATGGAATTGGCTCTTTGGGATATGACGCGCAAAATGACACTCATGAAAATCCTTACTCCGATGAGACTTATTACTATGTAACTGCAGACGGGTCGCCGGGACTTAGAGTTCAAGCCTTGAATGAACCAACACAAGATGCAACTGTATTTATCGACCAATTTAATGATTATAAATTCCACGAGGTAAACGAAATTAGCCCCGGAAAGGTTGGCAGACGCTGGTATGGAAATCGTTTTGATATAGAAAGTGAGCAATCGTACGAGTTCGATTTTCCGAATATAGTTGGCGGAGCCCCTCTCGATATAGTTATAAAAGTTGCTTCAGCATCAGAGACAAGTACGTCAATGGCTGTTTCTATAAATGGTGCTACCATGAATCCGCTTGTTTTTGGCACGATAGGGGGTACTCAACTTTTTTCATCTGCTAGATTTAATACTTCAAGTAGTGTTGTAATTCCGGCTTCGGGCGAAACTGTTACAATCGATTTAACTTATAACAATAGTGGGAATCCTTCAAGTGTTGGGTATTTGGACTATATACGAGTGGAAGCATTAAGACGATTGACCGGGGTTTCCGGGCAATTGCAGTTTCGATATAATGAAGCAAAAAACCTTTCAGGAGTAGGAGAGTATCAATTAACTAATGCAACTCAGTTTTCTCAAGTTTGGGATGTTACAAACATCGGATCAATTTCAGCAAAACAAAACGAAGCCAATGCCGATACCTTTAAGTTTAAAACAACATTGGGAGAGCTTCGAAACTACGTAGCGGTCAACCCAAATGATTTTTTTAGCCCTATAAGAGGTAATCAAAGTGTTGTTGGAAATCAGGATTTAAAAGGAACTATTTTCAATGATGAATCAGGGAATTTTAAAGATATAGACTATATAATAATATCACCTCCTTTTTTAATTCAACCAGCACTTCGGCTGGCAAATATTCATAAGGATTTAAACGGGCTAAATGTTAAGGTGGTCACCACCGATAAAATTTATGAAGAGTTTAGTTCGGGGAAACAAGATATTAGTGCCATTCGCAATTTCGTTCGATATGTATATGAAAATGCTTCTTCTCCCGATAAACGTGTAAAATACCTTTGTCTCTTTGGGGATGCTTCGGTCGATTATAAAAATCGACTTGCAAACAACAATAATATAGTCCCGGTCTTTGAAAGACTATTAAGTACGCACAGTTTATCATCTTATATGTCTGATGACTTTTACGGGAATTTAGATATAAACGAAGGTACAATTGGAGGAGAAGTGCCGGATCCTATCACGGGTAATAATTTAAATGACGTCGATAAGTTGGATGTGGCAGTAGGAAGGATTTTAGCCGATAATGTATTGTTGGCAAATCAAATGGTCGATAAAATTAAGAACTATTTATCCAAGCAATCCTATGGAAATTGGCGAACTAATTTTGTGCTAATCTCCGATGATGTGGACGAAACTTATGAGTTTACGGAACTTGAAGGCAATTTAGATGCCTTAGGAGATGAAATTTCTGCTCAAAAACCCTTTATAAATGTAAAAAAAATACATACCGATGCCTATCAGCAGGAAACATCTGCAGGTGGTAACCGCTATCCCCAAGTGAAGGAGGCCATTAAAAACGCGATAGAAGTAGGTGCCTTAATTGTTAATTATTTCGGTCATGGAGGTGAAGATGGCCTGGCCAAGGAATTTATTTATACCAAAGAAGTTGCTACCGATTTAAGAAATAAAGACAATTATCCCTGTATTGTTACGGTTACCTGTGAATTTACAAAATTTGACAACCCATTACGAATCACTGCCGGAGAATTAACCTTTTGGAACAAAGAAGGAGGTGCAATATGCCTGGTAACTACAACCAGATCGATTGGCGTTGATCTTGGAGTGCGTTTTAATCAAACATTGGCATCCGAATTATTTGGCTTTGGAGTAAATGTTCCGGAGACGCCTGCCGAAGCCCTTCGGGTTTCAAAAAATTTAATAAGCGATGATGCACGTCGAGTTATTTTTTTTATTGGTGATCCGGCCTTACACTTAGCCTTCCCGAAAAAAAATATTCGCATTACAACGTTAAATGGAGTTCCATTAGCTCAAGTAACAGAACCTATAAAGGCGTTGGATAGAGTTACAATGGAAGGAGAGGTTGTCGATGAATTTGGCGCGGTTTTAACCAATTATAACGGAGTACTGGAAGCCAAGGTCTACGATAAAAATGTTCAAAGAAGTACGTTGGGTAACGATGGAATTAGAGATGGAAACGGAAATTTGCTTATACTCGATTTTATAACACTCGGTGAAGGCTTATTTAATGGACAGGCTACTGTAACAAACGGTACATTCGAATTTGAATTTGTAGTTCCGAGAGATGCCCAAATCCCGGTTGATAACGGAAGAGTTAGTCTATACGCTCAACGTGACAATGAATTTGAAGATCAAACCGGAGTTAATTTAGATATAAAAGTGGGAGGGCTCAATGAAAATGCGCCGGAAGATAACGAAGGTCCGTTAATACGACTTTTTATGAACGATGAAAGTTTTGTTTCGGGGGGTATTACAAACGATTCTCCAATTCTAATCGCAAAACTGGAGGATGAGAACGGCATAAACACAGCAAGTGGAATTGGACATGATATGATAGCTATTTTGGATGGTGACGAAACCAACCCAATTGTTGTTAATGAATATTATCAGGCCGAAGTAGACGATTTTACCAAAGGGAAAACAACCTATAGACTTCGTGACCTCGAAGTAGGTCTGCACACACTTACGTTTAAAGCTTGGGATGTGTATAATAATTCTTCTACTGCAGACATTCAGTTTATCGTTGCGGGAGATGATACTTTGGCGATTGATAGAGTTTTAAATTATCCGAATCCCTTCGTAAATTATACCGAATTCTGGTTCAATCACAACCGTCCTTTTGAGCCCCTCGAGGTCCAGGTACAGGTATTTACCGTCACCGGAAAAGTAGTTTGGACCAAAAATCAAATAATCAATACAGATGGTTTCTTATCCAGAGATATTGTGTGGAACGGCTTGGACGATTTCGGCGATAAAATAGGAAAAGGAGTGTATGTATATAAGATTACAGTTAAATCTACGTTAACCAATCAGCGAGTTGAAAAATTTGAAAAACTGGTTATCCTTTAAAAATTAAAATTATATTTGTCAAAATTTATACCTCATGAAGAAATTTCTTATACCAATTCTCATTTGTTTTTGCGTAGTTAAAGCCTTTTCGCAAGGAGGAGTAGATCCTACTTCCGGACAGAGAGTGATAACTACGGCTGTTCCATTTTTGTTAATTGCCGGAGACGCACGTTCAGCGGGGATGGGAGATATTGGCGTTACTACTTCAGCCGATGCTTTTTCACAACAATGGAATCCTGCAAAATATGCATTTGCTATTTCAAAACAAGGAGTTGGAGTTACCTATACCCCATATCTAAGTAATTTAGTAAACGATATATTTCTTGGAAATTTAACGTATTATAACCGTATTAGCGAGCGTAGTGCAGTTGGGGCCAGTTTAAGATACTTTAGCACAGGAGATATCGAATTACGTGAAACGGCAGATCAACAACCCTTGGTAGTTAAACCAAATGAGATGCTTTTTGATCTTTCTTATTCGTTACGATTAAGCGATCGTATTGCGATGGCTGTAGCCGGAAGATACATACGATCTGATCTTAAGATACAAGCTTCAAATGAAGATGCCCGAGCGGCAAGTACCTTTGCTGTTGATGTAGCAGGATATTACCAGAGTGAGGAAATAGCCTATAATGATTTCGACGGACGCTGGAGAGCCGGTTTTAATATTTCTAATATTGGGCCAAAATTGAAATACGACAGCGGCGGGCAAGAGAACAACCTGCCTACAAACCTTGCTTTAGGTGGTGGATTCGACTTCATTTTAGATGAATACAATAAAATAGGTACTTCTATTGAAGTAAACAAATTGTTAGTTCCAACACCTCAGGATTTTGATGGTGATGGTGATATCGATGCTTTAGACGATCAGGAATACGAAAGTATCAGCTTTTTTTCAGGGATGTTTAAATCGTTTGGAGATGCTCCCGACGGGTTTAGTGAAGAATTGAAAGAATTCACATGGGCGATAGGTGCAGAGTATTGGTATCAGGATGTTTTTGCATTCCGTACAGGATATTTTAATGAAAGCGATGACAAAGGATCAAGAAAATTCCTTTCTCTTGGAGCAGGATTTAAATATACTGCCATCAATATAGATATCTCTTACTTATTTTCCACTTCGAAAGTTAGAAGTCCGTTGGAAGGAACCCTTCGATTTGGCTTAACGTTCAACTTTGGAGACGAGTACGACGAATATTAATGGTGTGAAAAAAATAATCATTGAAGCCCATTTAGACATTTTCGACTCTATGTCGGAATTGCCTGAAGAAATTCAAAAACTTCTTAATAAGGCGCAGCAAGCACGTGAAAATGCTTATGCGCCTTATTCACATTTTAGGGTTGGTGCTGCGCTTCAGTTAGCCGGCGGAGAAATTATCACAGGAAACAATCAGGAAAATGCCGCATTTCCTTCCGGTTTGTGTGCAGAACGTGTCGCAGTCTTTCATGCGGGATCCAATTTTCCCAATGAGACCATTACCACAATGGCAATTACAGCAAGATCTTTAAATCATACCGTAACTGTGCCAACACCTCCTTGTGGAGCTTGTCGACAAGCTTTGGCAGAGTATGAGGTGAAGCAAAAGAGCCCCATTGCAATCTATTTTATGGGCGAAAAGGGAAAGGTTGTAAGAGCTAATTCGGTAAAAGATATATTACCGCTCATCTTCGATAGTTCTTATCTGTAATTATTTAGGTGATTTTAGAGGAATGCTGTTTTGTAGTCCTTCAGAATATAGTATTTTTGTTATTCGTGCAATCCATTCTCACAAGAATTATTAGAAGTAATAGATGAAAAAAATTACAAAACAAACGTACATAGATTGGTACGAAAACATGCTCTTTTGGAGGAAGTTTGAAGATAAATTAGCACAGGTATATATCAATCAGAAGGTGCGCGGATTTCTTCATTTGTATAACGGACAAGAAGCTGTACTGGCCGGTGCTTTGCATGCGATGGACCTTACAAAGGATAAAATGATTACGGCCTATCGTAACCACGTACAACCCATTGGGATGGGGGTAGACCCCAAACGTGTTATGGCCGAGTTGTATGGAAAAGGAACCGGGACTTCTCAAGGTTTGGGTGGATCCATGCATATTTTTTCCAAAGAATTCCGTTTTTACGGAGGGCACGGTATTGTAGGAGGACAAATTCCATTGGGTGCCGGCCTGGCATTCGGGGATAAATACAAAGGCAATGATGCGGTTACGCTAACTTATATGGGTGACGGAGCTACTCGACAGGGATCTTTACACGAGACCTTTAACCTGGCGATGCTGTGGAAATTACCTGTTGTCTTCTGTGTTGAAAACAATGGTTACGCCATGGGAACTTCGGTAGCACGCACTGCTAATCATACCGATATTTACAAACTCGGATTAGGGTACGAAATGCCCAGCAAAGCGGTAGACGGAATGAAACCCGAAGTGGTCGCGAAGGAGATGGATGAAGCCATTCAAAGAGCCAGACGCGGTGACGGACCTACCTTCCTGGAGATACGTACCTATCGATATAGGGGTCATTCCATGAGTGATGCACAACATTACAGAACCAAAGAAGAGGTTGCCAAAAAGCAGGAGGAAGATCCTATTTCGTATGTTTTGCACCATATTTATAAAAACAAATGGGCTACTGAAGCCGATATTAAGAAAATTGACAAGCGTGTAAAAGATTTGGTGTCCGAATGTGAAAAGTTTGCTGAAGAATCGCCATATCCCGAAAAGAATGTTATGTACGACACGGTTTATGAACAAAAAGATTATCCGTTTTTACCTCACAAATTATAGTTATGGCAGAAGTAATTAACATGCCCCGATTGAGTGATACCATGGAAGAAGGAACTGTGGCAACCTGGCTTAAAAAAGTGGGTGATACTGTTGCTGAAGGTGATATTTTAGCTGAAATTGAAACCGATAAAGCCACGATGGAGTTCGAATCGTTTCACGAAGGAACTTTACTTCATATTGGAATTGCTGAAGGTGAAACTGCAAAGGTTGACACCCTGTTAGCCATTATAGGAAAAAAAGGTGAAGATATAAGTGAATTGATTAACGGAGGCGGTTCTGTTTCTGAAAAGAAAGAAGAAAAAAAAGAAGAAAAAAAGCCAGCTTCTCCTAAATCCGAAGAAAAGGAAGAAGCTACTTCAGAAGCTTCCGAGAAAAAGGCGGAAGAACTTCCCAAAGGGGTTCAGGTGATTAATATGCCTCGTTTGAGTGATACCATGGAAGAAGGAACCGTTGCCAGCTGGTTAAAAAAGGAAGGTGACACTGTTGAAGAAGGTGATATTTTGGCTGAAATTGAAACCGATAAGGCCACAATGGAATTCGAATCGTTCTATTCGGGAACTTTGTTGAAAATTGGTATTGGCGAAGGAGAAACTGCAAAGGTGGATGCGTTATTGGCAATCATAGGACCAAAAGGAACGGATGTTTCAGGAATTAAAGGATCAGGTGGCGAAAAAGCTTCAGAAAAGGCTTCAGAAAAGGCTTCAGAAAAACAACCTGAAAAGTCTTCAGAAGAAACAAAAGAAACACCAAAAGCCGAATCGAAAGATACTGTTTCAAGTTCGCAGCCTCAGGCGGTTAATGATGGCAAACGAATATTTGCTTCACCACTTGCCAAAAAAATAGCCGAAGAAAAAGGAATACAGCTCAATCAGGTGCAGGGAAGTGGTGAAAATGGCCGTATTGTAAAAAGCGATGTGGAGAATTTCCAACCTTCTGCAGCCGGCGGACAGGCATATATCCCGGTAGGAATAGAAAGTTTCGAGGAAATAAAAAATTCGCAAATGCGTAAAACCATTGCGAAACGTTTGGGTGAATCAAAATTCACAGCACCTCATTATTATCTAACGATTGAGTTGGACATGGATCATGCCATTGCTGCACGAAATGCGATAAATGCAGATCCGGACGTAAAAATTTCGTTTAACGACATGATTGTAAAAGCGTGTGCCATGGCATTGCGCAAACACCCGCAGGTGAACAGCCAATGGACCGGCGACGCAACCCGAATTGCCAAGCACATTCATATAGGCGTAGCCGTTGCAGTTGATGAAGGTCTTTTGGTTCCGGTATTGAAGTTTACGGACCAGATGACGTTTTCGCAAATAGGTGCGCAAGTGAAAGAACTGGCCGGAAAAGCACGTACCAAAAAGATAACACCGCAGGAAATGGAAGGAAGTACTTTTACGGTTTCCAATTTAGGGATGTTTGGAATTAAAGAGTTTACCTCCATCATTAACACCCCTAATTCGGCCATCCTATCTGTAGGAGCCATCGTAGAAAAACCCGTAGTAAAGAATGGTGCCATCGCAATTGGAAATACCATGACGGTGACACTGGCATGCGACCATCGTACGGTCGATGGAGCCACAGGAGCTCAATTTTTACAGACACTGCGTCAGTATGTTGAGAACCCTGTGACCATGTTCGTATAATTTTAATAAAAATTAAGCAATCCCGCTATCTTCAGAAAACCTGAAAATAGCGGGATTTATGTATCTTTAGATTATGAAAAATATTATCATCACAGGGACCAGCAGAGGCATTGGTTTCCAATTGGTCAAGTTGTTCTCGAGTGCCGGATACAATGTATTGGCACTTTCCAGAAATGCAAAACCAATTACCGATTTAAAGCTTCAAAATTGTACAGCGATTTCCTGTGATCTTACTAAGAGTGATGATATTGCAAAAGTTTCAGAATTTATAAAAGCAAACTGGGATGAAGTTGCTATTCTGATTAATAATTCGGGGTATCTGGTCAATAAATCTTTTTCAGAAATAAAACTTGAAGATTTTAAACAATCCTACAATGTGAATGTATTTGGTGTGGTTTCTATTATTCAGGTGGTTCTCCCATTTATGAAACAAGACGGACACGTAGTGAATATAAGCAGTATGGGCGGTATACAGGGGAGTTTAAAATTTCCGGGACTGAGTGCGTACAGCAGTAGTAAAGGCGCATTAATAGCGCTTACAGAGTTGTTGGCCGAAGAATACAAGGAAACCGGGCCTGCTTTTAATGTGTTGGCTTTGGGAGCTGTTCAAACTGAAATGCTGCAGGAAGCCTTTCCCGGTTATAAAGCACCGGTTACAGCTTCAGAAATGGCAGCCTATATCTACGATTTCTCACTTAATGGAAACAACTTTTATAACGGGAAAATATTACAGGTTTCAAGTTCAACTCCGTAGGCATGACAAGTATTCTAGAGAAATATATCCCTCAAGGTTCGGTACAAACCGTGTTCGAACTAATTAAAATGAATAATGTCCACCTAAAAATAGTGAATGAGCGTGTAACACGTCACGGAGATTATCGGAAATTGCCTAGCGGACAACACCAAATAACGGTGAATGCCAATTTGAATCCGTATCGTTTTTTAATTACATTGGTGCATGAGATTGCGCATTTGGTGGCCTTTACAAAGTTTGGCAGAAGTATTAAGCCTCATGGGAGAGAGTGGAAGATGACGTTTCAACAGTTAATGTTGCCCTTTATTCGCCCCGAAATATTTCCGAATCAATTATTGCCATTACTGGCACTTCATTTTAAAAATCCGAAGGCAACCAGTGATACCGATGCGCGTTTGTCGCTCGCGTTAAAGCAGTACGATCCTGCCAATGATAAAAACTATATCTTTGAAATTCCTTACGATGGCTTGTTTAAATTGTACAATGGAAAGGTTTTTAAGCGAGGGAATAAGAGAGTAAAACGTTATGAATGTTTGGAAGTTGCAACAGGTCGATTGTACCTTTTTAATCCCAATGCCGAAGTGGAATTTTTAAAATAAATGAATGAATACTAATTATTACGCCGTAATTATGGCCGGGGGAATTGGCTCTCGATTTTGGCCGGTAAGCACACAAGAATTTCCGAAGCAATTTCACGATATGTTAGGGACAGGTCAAACTTTGTTGCAAAAGACGTTCTCAAGATTAAATGCCATTGTTCCTGCCGAAAATATTTATATACTAACCAATGACAGGTATCTCGATTTAACATTGAGTCAGTTGCCCGAAATTACAACAAAACAAGTTGTTTTAGAGCCTGCTATGCGCAACACCGCACCCTGTATTCTGATGTCGGCTTTAAAAATTCAAAAGGAGAACCCCGATGCACTTATGTTAGTTGCCCCCAGCGATCATTGGATAGAAGATGAGGCAGCATTTATTGAAGATGTTCAAACCTGTTTTAAAGCATGTGAGGAGGACAATATATTGATGACCTTGGGAATTCAACCTACTTTTCCAAATACAGGTTATGGTTATATTGAAAGTGATAAAAGCAGTGATAATTCAATTAAAAAAGTGAAACAGTTTCGGGAAAAACCCGATTATGAAACTGCCAGGCAATTTATAGCTGAAGGGAATTTTCTATGGAATGCAGGTATTTTTTTATGGAGTGTAGAAAGTATTACAGCGGCTTTTCAAAAAGAGACGCCTACAATGTATACACTTTTTGCAGACGGATCTCCGTTTTATAATACGGATAATGAAAAAGAATTTGTCGCAACACATTACGAAAAGGCGGAAAATATATCGATAGACTATGCTATTATGGAAAAATCGGACAATGTCTTGGTAAAGCAGGCAAGCTTCGATTGGAACGATTTGGGAACCTGGGGAGCACTCCATGATAAAATGACCACTGATGCATCACAGAATGCTGTAGTGCGAGCAACACCTCATCTTAAAGATGCAATGGGAAATATGATCTATACAGCTTCGGAAAAGCTTGTAGTGATTGAAGGAATTAGTGATTATATTATTGTAGACAAAGAAAATGTATTACTTATTTATCCGAAGGAAAAGGAACAAAACATAAAGAATTTATCAAAGGAAATATCCGATACATTTGGCAACGAGTATACGTAAGGAAACACACAATGCTGCCATTTTATTTGAGTGCAAAAGCAACAAAAGATGACTGAAAATACGAAGCAAGACCAACCCATAGAAAATTCGAGGTTAACGACTTGGATTGGAATTAAAAAATTTCTATCCGAATTGCTCGATATTCGAATTGACACAGACCGGGATGCAACCATTGAAGCCGTAAAGAAAGATATTCCGTTTAAAGGGCATACAGCCTGGATTTTAATATTTTCAATCTTTGTCGCCTCCATTGGGCTTAACGTAAGTAGTACGGCCGTGGTTATTGGTGCGATGTTAATATCACCCTTAATGGGGCCTATTGTTGGCGTTGGCTTGGCCGTAGCAATTAACGATGTTGAAACATTAAAACGATCGTTAATCAATTTGGGAGTAATGGTTTTTCTAAGTGTTTTAACTGCTTTTTTATATTTTAAATTATCACCACTTACCGAAGAAACACCCGAATTATTAGCACGTACCTATCCAACTATTTTAGATGTTTTGGTAGCCATATTTGGTGGATTGGCTTTGATCGTGGCTAAAACCAAAAGTGGAACCATAGCCAGTGTAATATTTGGTGTGGCTATCGCGACCGCTCTTATGCCGCCATTGTGTACGGTAGGATATGGTTTGGCGATAGGAAATCTGAGTTATGCCGGAGGAGCAATCTACCTTTTCTCTATCAATGCGGTTTTTATCGCCCTGTCCACATTTATTGTGTCAAAACTATTGCGTTTCCCCTTGGTACGTTACGCCAATTCCAAACGCCGTAAGCGTATTGCTCAGTTTGCGTCTCTAATTGCATTGGTTGTAATGGTACCCAGTGTCTATTTATTTATCAACCTTTTAGATGAACAGGTTTTTGAAAACAGAACCAAAGATTATATTAAAAATGTGGTTCGGTACGATGGAGCCGAAGTAGTTAAATTTACGCAAGATTACAAAACGAAAGAGATTGCGATTTACCTTATTGGAAGACCGGTGCCAAACGATGAGATTACTAGCTGGATATCGCAACTTAAAGAAACGGAAAAGTTAGAAGAGGTGCGTTTACGCGTTTATCAGGGTACCGACCAAAGCGGGGAGTTGGCTGCAAAATTATCGAACGAGGTAAAGGCCGGAATTTTGGAAGATTTATATGTAAAGAACGAACAACTATTGCAGGATAAGGATTCCAGAATTACTTTTTTAGAAAACGAAATTGCCAATTTGAAGATAAATAATGTTCCTTTTAAGGATTTAAGTGAAGAAGTGAAGATTAATTATGAGGATATTGAAACCTTTAGTTACTCCAGCAAGATTACCACCAATTTCAAGAAGACGGACACGCTACCCGTTATAAATGTTAAATGGAATAGAAACGTATCGACAAGAAGTAAGAAGGAGCAAATGCAGCGATTGGAAGCATGGCTTAAATTTAAAATGAAACTGGATACGCTCAGCGTCGTGGAATACCCATAAAAAAAGGAGCCGAACGGCTCCTTTTTTATTAGGTAGTTTTGTGCGAATTAATTCTTCACAAACTTATAAGACACTGTTTGTTTTTCAACTTCAAGTTGAATAAAGTATACACCTGACTGTAGAGAAGAAACATCCAGATTGTTTTGAACAGATATTTTTGTTTTTAGAATTACTTTTCCGTTTACGTCAATAACTGAAATTGGAGTGTTTTCCAATCCTTTTAATGAAAAGTTTAGCATATCACGGGTAGGATTCGGATACATGCCGATTCCGTTTTTCTCAAAGTCGGTTACTGCCAAAGTTCCACTTCCTTCCACAATAATGTGAGTGGTATTAGGATCTGGATTATTAAAAGTATCCACAATTCCGGAAGGCCAGCGAATAATCATTTGATCGATAGAAGTACTGCTTCCAATTCCAAAATGTCCTAAAAGAGAATTCATATGACTAAAGCCTTGCCCTGAACGGATTTCACGAATTTGCATTCCCCAGTCTCCATAAATTTCGATACGAGCACCAATTCCATTGGTGTTACTTTGTACGCCTTCCAAACCTACTTTTACCCAGTTGTTAGAATTTCCTTGATTTAACCAAAGATCACCATCGTTAACAACATCTAGGAAACCATCGTTGTTAAAATCACCAATAGCACCTTCGTCAAAAGACAAATTGATGCCGGTAAAGGTCATATCGCCATTGTTGATGTACAACTCTTTGGACAGTTCAGAAAAAATATCCACAAATCCATCGTTATTAAAATCCCCGGCTTGATTTTCCCAAGCCCCCAGATCGTTAGCGTCAATTCCGCTAGCTGCAATAACGTCTGTAAACATTCCGGTGCCATCATTTTCCATTAATCGGTTTTGGAAATCATGATTTACTATAAAGGCATCGAAATCACCGTCGTTGTCAAAGTCTTCAAAAACAGTAGCCCAGGATTGAGCATTGTCTCTCATATTAATGTCTAAGGCATTTTCGGTATAAGTTCCGTCACCATTGTTCGTATACATGGCATTATCACGGTTTTCATCTCCCGGAGGTGCACCACCTCTACATTTGGTAAGATACATATCCAAATCGCCATCGTTATCATAATCTACCCAAATAGCTGCATAATTTCCGGGTCTGTCCAAAGTTTGAATTAGATTTTGATCTAAAATCATTGTTTGTCCGCCATCATTTCTGTACGGATGACTTTCATCAACATCATGACAAACGAAGGCATCAATATCGCCATCATTGTCTATGTCGGCAAAGGTAGAACGCTGACTAAAGATGTACTCATTTTGTTGATCTAAAATATAATCGGTACCGTCATTATTTGCAAATAAAAATGCAACTCGAGATCCGTTACCCAATACTAAATCATTGTACCCGTTTTTATCTATATCAGCTGCAGCAACACTCCAATTGGGAGGATACTCAATCGTCATGGCGATAAAGGTTGAAACGAAGCTTCCGTCGGCTTGTTGATAATCAATACCAATTCCACCGTCAGTTACACGAACGTAATCATCCAGATAATCACCATTCATATCGACTGCTACTTCAGATGAATCGGGATAATTACCTAATAACCCGCCGGTATTTATAAAGGAGACCTGGGCAATTAGGGATGCACCGCACAACAACGCGATGCCAATAAGTAAGTTGTTTTTCATAATATGAATGTTTTTAGAAGTTTTAAAAATAACTTAAAATATTTGATTAGCACAAGGTTAGCAGGCAAAATTATTGCTCCTTAATTTGTATATCTCTTATTTTTTTGAATAAATCGGAAGAATAAACAAAGTTCGTGACATCTTCGTCGCTAGTTTTAAAGATATCTTCATTGGTGCCTTGCCAAACTAAGATGCCGTCTTTTAACAGGACTATATTTTCACCAATTTCCATTACCGAATTCATATCGTGAGTAACTACAATGGTTGTTATATTGTACTCATGAGTAATTTCCTGAATTAGGTTATCGATTACGGTAGCTGTTTTTGGATCTAAACCCGAATTGGGTTCGTCACAGAATAAATACTTTGGCTTATTTACAATAGCTCGTGCAATAGAAACTCGTTTTTGCATTCCACCGGAGATTTCTGCGGGATATTTTTTATTGACGTTTTCGAGATTAACACGTGCTAACACTTCGTTTACTCGTGCCAACATTTCACTTTTCTTCTGAGTGGTGAACATTCGTAACGGAAACATAACGTTCTCTTCGATAGTCATAGAATCGAACAAAGCTCCACCTTGAAAAAGCATCCCAATCTCTTCCCGTAAGCTTCGTTGTTCGTCATCATTCATATCTTGAATTGCTTTTTCTTCATAAAAAATGCGCCCTTCATCGGGTTTAAACAAGCCTATGAGACATTTCAGTAATACTGTTTTTCCACTACCACTTTGCCCAATGATAAGATTCGTTTTACCCTTTTCGAAAGTGGTGGAGATCCCTTTTAAAATCTCTTCTTCGCCAAAACTTTTATGTATGTTTTCTACCTGAATCATTAGCTTAATAAAAGTTGTGTTACAATGTAATTGGCCAATATAATTAGTACACTGGTCCAAACAAAGGAGTTGGTGCTTGCTTTTCCGACTTCAAGTGCGCCACCTTTCATAAAATAGCCCTGCCATGAGGGGACTGTAGCTAAGATAAAAGCAAAGATGAAAGTTTTAATAAAGGCGTAGGTAAGATGAAAGGAATCAAAATTTTCCTGTAAACCGGATATAAACTGGTTAGAACTTGCAAAACCTCCATAGACTGTTGCCATCCATCCCCCTAAAATTCCGAGGAACATAGATACTGCAATAACAAAAGGATAAATCATTAAGGCAACAATTTTTGGAAATACCAGGTAATTGAGTGAGTTGATACCCATGACCTCTAGTGCGTCAATCTGCTCGGTCACTCGCATAGAGCCAATACTGGAAGTAATAAATGAACCTACTTTCCCTGCCATGATGATAGACATAAAGGTAGGAGCAAACTCGAGAATAATTGACTGTCTTGTTGCGAAACCAATAAGAGATTTTGGGAGCAGCGGATTGTCAAGATTTAGGGCCGTTTGTATGGCTATTACACCTCCCACAAAGAAGGATATAAATGCCACAATACCCATAGAACCAATGATGAGATCATCAATTTCTTTGAATATTAATTCTTTTAACACCGATCTTTTTGTGAAGCTGCTAAATACTCGTCTGAGCATTATAAAATAAGAACCAATATCTTTAAAATATTTCATAGATAATTTGCTTGTGCTAAAGTAACAAAATTAGCCGAGTGTGCTCCGAAATATTTCCGCGGATGTTTTGAAGTTATCTCGAAAAAAGTGCCTTTATTTTATGATATACTTCAGTATTTTCATAAACTCCTCCAAAGAGTTCCCGGCCGGGTCCTTCAGCAAAAAGAGGTATTAGTGTAGCGGAATGTCCCGTGGTAGAAAAGGTTGGCTTAATTTTGCTGTAGTCGCCATTGTCGGTCGCAAGAGTAAAACCTCCCGTTTCGTGATCTGCCGTAACCAGGACTAAAGTCTCGCCATTTTTTTTGGCAAAATCCAAAGCAACGCCTATGGTTTTTTCAAAATCCAATTGTTCTGCGATGAGATAGGCAGCGTCGTTGTCATGTCCTCCCCAATCAATTTGCGACCCTTCCACCATTAGAAAGAAACCATTTGGATTTTCAGAAAGTGACTCGATTGCCATTTTTGTAACGTTGGGAAGAAAATCTCCCCGACCTTCCAGTATGGTTGGCATGGAATTATTAGCCAATAAAATGGCCTGTTTGTCTTTGGTCAATGATTGTGGCAGGGAGCCGGTGGTAACTTCAAAACCTTGCTTTTTTAGTTCTTCAACAAGATCTTTTTTGTCCTTTCGTTTATTGAAAAATTGCAAGCCACCGCCTGCAAAGAAATCGATCCCGCTCGATGGTAAAAACTCGGCAATTTCTTCATACATACCTCTGGATTTTACATGTGAATAGAAACAGGCGGGCGTTGCATGGGTGATGGAAGAGGTGGCAATAATTCCTGTTGCCACATTTTTTTTTGAAACATACTCAGCTATTGTTTCTATGGTGAGGGTATCTTGAGTAACGCCAATGGCTCCGTTGTATGTCTTAACCCCGCTGGCATAGGCGGTAGCACTCGAGGCCGAATCGGTTACTACATCATCTGAGGCCGATGTTTTAATAAGCCCTATTACGGAAAATCGTTCAAAATTCGACGGATTTTCATTAAAATAAAAACCTGCCGAAATCTGACTCAAGCCCATCCCATCTCCGATGAGTAGAATAATGTTTTTCGGTTTGTTATTAATAATAGTTTGTTGAGCCGATACATTCTGGGGGTAACCCATTAGTGTAAAAAAGATGGCAATAAAAAACAATTTGGGGATACAATTATACATGTTGCAATATTTGTAGGGTAAAGATAAAAAGAAAGTATTTTGTGGAGGTTAATAGTATGTTATGACTTTAAAAAGAGTTTCTTTTTTATGGCGTTCCAACGCAGTGTTCTTATAAATTTTCCTTCTTCTTCTGAAACTATAAATTCTTTGTTTTGTTGTAATGCTTTTCTATACCCTTGAAGAGAATGTAAAAAGAACGAAATACTTTTTTTTCTGAAGGCTAATTTAGCCGAAGCAATCGCGGTTAGCAAAAAGCCATAACGCATGGTATAAAATGCTTCACCCTGTTTGTATTTTGAAGCTTTCGAATAGGAGGCGCCCGTAGGTTTTAAATGTTTAACGTGCAAATAAGTATCTGTTTTGACTTCCCACCCGTGATATTTTGCTAAAAGTTCATCTACAGTGTCCCAACCCATGGCATTGCGCAATCCATTAATTTGCACAAAACATTCTTTGCGATATGCTTTTAGAGCTCCTCTTATGTGGTCTTTATTGGTTAGGTTTTCCAATTTCCAGGAATCATTCTTTTCAACATAACAAAAACCACCCGCCATACCACAATGTGGATTGGCTTCAAAAATTTGCTGTATGGATTCAAGATAATGCTTCGGAAAAATAAGATCTGCATCAAATTTGCAAACTACATCAAATGCATCATCCAAACTTTCAAATCCTTTGCTAAAAGCTTCGATTACCTTTTTTCCGGGAGTGTTTTTTGCCGCAGAAGATTTGAAAACACTTGAAATAAAATCATATTTTTCAGTAAATGAATCCAGGACTTGTTGTGTCCCATCGGTAGAATTGTCGTTGACTACTACTATCTTTTTCGGAAGCACAGTCTGTTCCACCAACGATTGAAGGGTTTGGGCAAGAAATGCTTCTTCGTTATGGGCAGGTATGATGACGTAAAAATTCATTTAAATACGTTCGGCGTATACCAGATAGTATCTGGGCGTAAATCGTCTCAGGATAGGTCGAATGCCAATTTTCTTAATTGGATTGGTAAACTTTTCACGTTTTTTAATATGCCAGCCGGCTTTTTCGAGTAACCAATCAAATTGCCAATCTTCAAATTCGTGATAATGTCTGTCGCGTTCATCGGTCTTACTTTGATAAGCAGAGGCAAACCATAATTTTAGAGGAACAGAAGCAACCAATTTTTTCGCCTTACAATCCTGAAGGACATTAAAAGGAGAGATAAGGTGTTCAAATATCTCGAAGGCTGTTATTACGTCGTATTCGTTCGTTTGCACTGCCGAAGTATCCAAATCCAAATCTTCACCCCGGGTATTTGTAACCGAATATCCGTGTTCTTTCATGATTTCAGAAAAAGGATTGACCACGCCTAAATCTAGAATAGTTTGGGATGTAGGGACAACTTCTTTTAAAAATTGGAGGGTTCGTTTGTACCTTTTTTTTGGAATCTTTCCGTCATACATAAATCACACTCTATAAACAATTGCGTTGATGTTCATACCCGCTCCCACGCTGGCAAACAATACTATATCTCCTTCATTTACTTCCTGATTCTCGAGTTTACCTTTAACCACCAAATCGTATAAAGTTGGGACAGTCGCCACACTCGAATTCCCTAATTTGTCTATGGTCATTGGCATCACACCCTCGGGAGCCTCTACCCCATACAATTTGTAGAAACGCTTCATAATAGCTTCATCCATCTTTTCATTAGCCTGATGAATAAAAATTTTCTTCACTTCGGTAATAGCAATACCACTACTATCAAGACAGTCTTTCATTGCTGAAGGAACATTATTTAAAGCGAATTCGTATATTTTTCGCCCATACATTTTAATATAGCGTCGGGCGTCCGTGAGTTCTTGATTGTTCGATTCTCCGAAATATATAAAATGCGCCTCATCATACGTAAAAGTTGCACTTTTATGTGCCAGTATTCCGCTGGAACCTTCTTTGTGTTCAACAACAGCAGCCCCTGCTCCATCACTGTAAATCATCGAGTCCCTATCGTGTTGATCTACTACACGTGAAAGTGCTTCAGCGCCAATTACCAGGCATTTTTTTGCAATCCCCGATTTGATAAAAGCGTTTGCCTGAATCATGGACTCGACCCAACCCGGGCAACCAAACAGCATATCGTAAGCTACACAATAAGGATTCTTTATTTTTAGAATGTGTTTTACTCTGGAAGCGATACTGGGAACCGTATCACTCTGCACCGCTCCGTGTTTCACATCACCATAATTATGCGCGACAATTATGTAATCGAGTTCTTCTTTGTCTATTTTCGCATCATCTATGGCTTTTTGCGCTGCCAGAGAAGCAATGTCTGAAGTCGTTAGATCATCTTTAATATAGCGTCGCTCGGCAATGCCGGTAATCGCTTTAAATTTTTCAATAATAACATCGTTCTCATATCCAAACTTTGACCCGTCTTCATTGAAGAAGTTATGATTCCCAAACTCTTCATTTGTTGCAACCCCGCAGGGGATGTAACTGCCTATACCTATGATTGTAACTCCCATTGTACTTAAAAATTTTGACAAAATTACTGAAAAGTCCTAAGGTAACATCCTTATTTTGTTGTAAATCAAAACATTTTTAATTATTCGCAACCTAAGTTACTTAAACTGAAAAATCCTCAAAATACAGCCAATGATATTGAGGATTTTACAATTCGTTTTTTTTTAAATGCCTTAAGCTTCCATATACGCCTCGATGGGATCACAGGTACAAATTAAGTTTCTGTCACCATAAGCGTCATCTACTCTGCGTACCGAAGGCCAAAATTTGTTTTCTGAAATAGAATCCAAGGGAAAGGCTGCATCCTTCCTGCTGTATGGAAATGTCCAAACATCGGCGGTAACCATAGCTTGTGTATGTGGCGCATTTTTTAATACGTTGTTATCGTTATCCTTATCGGCTGCTTCTATTTCTTTCCGAATAGAAATCATAGCATCACAAAAACGATCCAATTCCTGCATACTTTCACTTTCGGTAGGTTCGATCATAAGCGTTCCGGCTACCGGAAATGAAACCGTAGGAGCATGAAATCCATAATCCATCAAACGCTTTGCGATATCGGTAACTTCAATGCCGTTGGCTTTAAAAGGACGGCAATCCACAATCATTTCGTGAGCTGCACGGCCTTTTTCACCTGTATACAACACATCGAAATGTCCTTTAAGACGTTCTTTTATGTAGTTTGCATTGAGGATCGCGTATTGAGTAGATTTTTTCAATCCATTTTCACCCAACATACAGATATAGGCATAGGATATTAAACAAGCCAATGAGCTTCCCCACGGGGCAGCCGATATAGCCGTAATTGCATTAACTCCTCCTGTTTTAATCACGGGATTGCTCGGTAAAAATGGAACCAATTGCTTGGCAACACAAATAGGGCCAACTCCGGGACCGCCACCTCCGTGTGGAATGGCAAAAGTTTTATGAAGGTTCAAGTGACAAACATCTGCTCCAATTTGTCCGGGATTCGTCAAGGCGACCTGTGCATTCATATTGGCACCGTCCATATAAACTTGTCCGCCGTTTTCGTGAATTATACTCGTTATTTCCCGAATGGCCGATTCGTATACTCCGTGTGTAGAAGGATACGTTACCATAAGACAGGATAAATTGTCTTTGTGCTCTATAGCTTTCGCTCGCAAATCGTCTACATCTATGTTTCCTTCCTCTGTTGCTTTGGTCACTACTACTTTCATGCCTGCCATTACCGCACTTGCCGGATTGGTGCCGTGTGCCGAGGACGGAATTAAACAAATGTCTCTATGGGCTTCACCTCTGGATTCGTGATAGGCTCTAATTACCATCAAGCCTGCGTATTCTCCCTGCGCTCCCGAATTGGGCTGAAGTGAAGTTCCTGCAAAACCTGTAATTTCGGTAAGTTGATTTTCCAGTTTTTTAAGCATGATTTGATAACCTTCGGCCTGTTCAACAGGAACAAAAGGATGCATATTGCCCCATTGCGGATCGCTTAACGGAAGCATTTCGGCAGCGGCATTTAACTTCATAGTGCAACTTCCCAAAGAAATCATAGAATGATTCAATGATAAATCTTTGCGCTCCAGTTTTTTGATATACCGCATTAACTCGGTTTCGCTATGGTAGCTGTTGAATACTTCGTTCTGAAGAAATTCGGTTTTACGAGCTGCTTCAGCCGGAATTTTATTTCCTGTTAGCAATTCGGTTACTTTAATGGATTCTTTATTGAATGCTTCGGCAAAAACCTGAATGATTTTATTTAAATCCTTGAGGGTAGTTGTTTCATTTACTGAAATAGAAACGGTTTCAGCATCTGGATAGTAGAAATTGATTTCTTTTCCTTCCGATAAATATTCGATTTTAGTGGCATCGGTTTTTATGGCGATGGTATCAAAATAGGTGTCATTGGCCTGCGTAAACCCAAGTTTTTCCAAGGCATTTGCTAAGGTTGCAGCCGTATTGTGAACTTTAGTGGCAATATATTCCAGACCTTTTGGGCCGTGATATACGCCATACATTCCTGCCATAACCGCTAATAAAACCTGTGCTGTACAAATGTTGGAAGTCGCTTTATCGCGTTTAATATGTTGCTCACGAGTTTGCAACGCCATGCGCAATGCACGGTTGCCATCGGTGTCTTTTGTGACACCAATAATACGTCCCGGAATGCTTCGTTTGTATTCTTCTTTCGTAGCAAAATAAGCCGCATGCGGACCTCCATATCCTAACGGAATTCCAAAACGTTGCGTGGTTCCTACCACGACATCGGCTCCAAAATGCCCCGGAGATTCAAGTTTTACCAAGCTTAGTATATCGGCAGCTACTGCAATTTTAATTTGTGCAGACTTGGCTTTGGCGATAAATTCTTTGAAGTTGTATACTTTTCCGGTTCTGCCGGGATATTGTAAAATGGCACCGAAATACTCTGAAGAAAAATCGAATTCTTCATGATTGCCAACAACGAGTTCAACTCCAATTGGCGTAGAGCGTGTTTGTAATAAGGAAAGTGTTTGCGGTAAAATTTCTTCAGAAACAAAAAACTTAACAGCGTTGTTTTTTTTCTGTTCACGTTCTCTTACGGCAAATAATAATGCCATGGCTTCGGCAGCAGCGGTTGCTTCGTCCAAGAGAGAAGCATTGGCCAATTCCATTCCCGTAAGATCGGTCACCATGGTCTGAAAATTAAGTAAGGCTTCCAGTCTACCCTGTGCAATTTCAGCCTGATAAGGGGTATATGCGGTATACCAACCCGGATTTTCTAAAATGTTTCGCTGAATCACAGGAGGTGTTATTGACTGATTGTATCCTAAACCAATATAGGTCTTGTATACCTTGTTTTTTGAAGCCAATTCGGTGATATGTTCAATATATTCATTCTCACTCAACGCAACGTCCAACTTCAAGGGTGTGTCGATCAAGATATCATCGGGGATGGTTTCAAAAATTAGTTGCTCTAGACTTTCTGCGCCAACGGTCGCAAGCATTTTGGGGAGGTCACTTCTTCTGGGACCTATATGTCTTAATGCAAAAGAATCTGTGTTCATTATGTGCTATTAAATTTAGTGCTGCCCTCTTTTGGCAGGCAGCTGCAAAATTACATATTTTCACAATAAAAAGTATCTTTTTAACGTGTTGTAGCTTACAACTTTTCAACTAAAAGTAAAGGTTACTAACACTTTCTCTATTTTTGTGAAATGAAGCTTCTATGGGGTGTTTTCAATTTTTACATTCACAGTAGTATACATGTGGCATTGGCCGTACTATCACTTATTTTTGTCACTCAAATTGAATTTGGTTTTAATCACTCTTTTGCATTATCCGGATTTGTATTTTTTGGTACTATCACCGGCTATAATTTTGTAAAATATGCCGAAGTTGCCGGATTGCACCATCGCAGCCTGACAAGTTCCCTGAAATCCATTCAGATTTTTTCACTGGTTTGCTTCGGAATTTTTCTGTTTTTTGCTTTTAAACAATCCTTAGCCATCATTTTGACATCCTTGTCACTCGGTCTAATTACGCTGTTATATGCTATACCTTTTCGGAAGCAAAAGAATTTGCGAACTTTTGGAGGCTTGAAAATTTTTATTGTCGCAATGGTGTGGGCAGGGGTAACCGTATTATTGCCGATTGTTGCCTCTGAAGCCCAATTTGAAGGCAATCACTTAATTTCCTTCCTACAAAGATTCCTATTCATTATCGTGTTAACACTACCGTTTGAAATACGGGATTTGCCTTTCGATTCTGAAAAATTACATACGTTACCACAGCTCTTTGGTTTTAGAAGAGTAAAAGTGTTGGGAAATGTATTACTGGGAATATGTTTTTTATTGGAGTATGCCAAAGACAGCAATCTACAATTTTATACCTTAAGTCTTTTTGCAATATGTGTGCTAACTGCAGTACTATTATTCTATTCCGAAGAAAAGCAATCAAAGTACTTTGCTTCTTTTTGGGTGGAAGCCGTTCCGGTTTTTTGGTACGGGCTGTTACTTTTAAGTATTCATTTCTTCACGTAGCCTGGCCTTAATCTTTTCCTTTTGCTCCTTCGGAATCGTTTGTAAATTGGCCGTATGGATCGACTTTGTGAGTTTGCCGTTTCGCTCGGAATGAATCCTGCAAATCCGACATACAATATGGTGCATTTTCATTAACACCTTTTGCCAAAGGCTTGCTTCCTTATATTGTGCCTTATCACATACTTCGGCAGCTTGTTCGCAACTAATAGGGACTTTCATTTAAAACCAGTTTTTTTCGAGGCATTCTGCCATCGCTTTTCGCGCGCGATGAATGATAACCCAGAGGTTAGACGGGGTGATATTAAATTCATTACAAATGGCTTCGGTATCGAAACCTTCTATGGTTTTCATCTTAAAAATGATGGCTTGTTTTTCATTTAGACCCTCCAGACAGTTCAAAATGGCCAGTCCTAATTCTTCGTTAACCATAGTGTCTTCGGCAGTTTTGTCGAAGGGATCACTTACGCGTTCCTCCAGCCAATCTCCTTCGGCATCATCATCGTTATAGGTCATGCGTACTTCTGCCTTGCCTTTTTTGGAATTAGACTTACGATAGTGATCAATAATCTTTCGTTTTAAAATCGAAATGAGCCAGGTGCGTTCACTCGCCTCACCCTTGAAATTCTTTTGTGATTTGAGCCCGGCCAAAAAAGTTTCAGAAATTAAATCCTGAGCCACCTCGTGATCGTTTACACGAACAATGGTGTAGTTATAAAGATAGTCCGAATACCGGTCTACCCATGTTTCAGGATGTAATAGGTTTGATGACATATATATGCAATCGAAGGTTATATCAAAAATAGCAAATTTTACGACCTTTGAGCCGGAGATTCTCTTAATAGATTTTTTGGCGTATCCTTTTAAAGCAATCCGGCTCTTTTTAACAACGCTTCGGGATTGGGTTTTTTTCCACGGAATTTCACATACAATTCCATAGGATCTTGTGTGCCGCCTTGTGATAAGACATATCTTTTAAATTTGTCTGCAATTTTTTCATTGAAGATTCCCTCCTCTTTAAAATAGGCAAACGCATCGGCATCCAAGACTTCAGCCCATTTATAACTGTAATACCCCGCCGAATAACCTCCTTGAAAGATATGCGAGAAGGAAGTGCTCATACAGTTTTCGGGAGTGTCGGGATATAATTGCGTGCCCGAAAAGGAAGCCTTTTCGAAAGCTTTTACATTTTTTATATGGGAGGGGTCACTTCCGTGCCACGACATATCCAGCATTCCGAAGCTCAATTGACGCAGCGTTTGCATTCCTTCATGAAAGGTGGCCGAGGCCTTGATTTTTTCGATCAATTCCATCGGAATGACTTCCCCGGTCTCGTAATGCATGGCAAACAATTCCAGCGTCTCTTTTTCATAACACCAATTTTCTAATATCTGACTTGGTAATTCAACAAAATCCCAGTAGACATTGGTGCCCGATAAGCCTTTATAAGTGGTGTTGGCCAGCATTCCGTGAAGCGCATGACCAAACTCATGGAACAGTGTTGTTACCTCATTAAATGTGAGTAAGGAAGGTTTGGATGCAGTGGGTTTTGTAAAATTGCAGACTATCGACACATGCGGTCGCTCATTTACACCATTCTTTATTTGCTGAGGTTTATACGATGTCATCCAGGCTCCTCCTCGTTTTCCCGCACGAGGATGGAAATCGGCGTAAAAAATAGCAACCAATATATCCTCCGTATCAGTAACCCGGTAGGTTTTTACATCCGGGTGGTATTTTTCAATATCCTGAACTTCGTTGAATTGAAGTCCGTATAATTTTTCAGCAACCGTAAATACACCGTTTATTACATTTTTAAGCTCAAAGTAAGGTTTCAGCTTTTCGTCATCCAGATCGAAGCGCTGTTGTTTCAGTTTTTCAGCATAATAGGTACCATCCCATTTTTGAAGTTTCTCAATACCGTCACGTTCTTTTGCGAAGGCTGCTAGTTCATCAAATTCCTTTTGAGCTGCGGGTTTTGCCTTTTCAAGTAATTCCTGCAAAAACGATTGAACTTTTTGAGGAGTTTCGGCCATACGTTCCTCCAATACAAAATGAGCATGAGAAGCATAACCCAGTAATTTTGCGCGCTGATGCCGTAAATTAACTATTTGTAATACGTTTTGCTGATTGTCTAATTTGTCGTTATGAAATCCTTTTGAGCCGAATGCCAGCGCTAATTTTTTCCGAAGATCTCGATTGTCGGCATACATCATAAAAGGGATGTAACTAGGATAATCCAGCGTAATAAGCCATCCATCTTTTCCTTTTTCTGAAGCTTCAAGTGCAGCGGCCTCTTTGGCGCCCTCCGGAAGTCCCGAAAGATCTGCTTCGTTGGAAATATGCATTTGAAAAGCATTTGTTTCAGCCAGGACATTTTCCCCAAATGTGAGTTTTAGTTTTGAGAGGTCGGCATCGATTTTCCGAAGCGTTTTTTTATCTTCTTCCCTTAAATTGGCTCCGTTCCTTGCGAAACCATTGTATTGTTTTTCCAACAACATCTGCTGCTCCGGACTAAGCTTGAGTGTTTTCCTTGCTTCATACACCTGCCGGACTCTTTTAAATAATATTTCATTAAGCAGGATATCGTTTCCAAACTCCGATAACAAAGGGGACACCTTCTGAGCAATTTGCTGTAGCTCGTCGTTGGTTTCGGCGCTATTTAAATTAAAAAAAATACTTGTAGCCCGGTCCAATTGCAAGCCTGTACGTTCTAACGCATCCACGGTATTTTGGAAAGTAGGCACTTCCGGGTTTGAAGTTATAGCATCAATTTCAGCCTTAGTAGCTTGTATTAAATTTTGTATCGCCGGGAGATAATGCTCGTTTAGCAGTTTTGAGAAAGGAGCGGTATCAAAGGGTTGTAATAGGGGGTTGTTCATGGGAATGAAGAATGTAAAAGTTAAAAGTTGAAATTAGTTATTTGTCCGGTCGAGCGCAGTCGAGACCTCTTCTTCTGTTGGCCTGTATTTATGATGTGTAAAATTTCTACATTCTGCTAAAATTTGAAGCATATTAAAGTCATGGTCAGCCAGTGACATTTTTTTCTTCGCACTCCACCGTTTAATTTTCTTTTCAAAATAAATAGCTTGTCTGATATCATTTAATTCCTGATGAAAAATTAGCTCAACAGGTCTTCGTTTAAAAGTAAAAGAGGTTTTATTTAATCCGTTTTGATGCTCTAAAAGCCTCCGTGCAATATCATTTGTTAAGCCGGTATAAAGTAATCCATCCGCACATTTTAAAATATAAATGTAATAGGAATTCATTTTTTGTCTGAGGTCAATTATAGGAGAGGTCTCGACTGCGCTCGACCCGGCATTACTTTTTCATTTTCCTTGCACCTTCTTCCACTTTAAGTTTTAGACCTTCCTTGTACGCCAATATTTTATCCAGAACACATTTGTCTGAAGAACCAATAATTTGTGCCGCGAGAATTCCGGCGTTTTTGGCTCCGTTAAGTGCTACAGTGGCTACGGGAACACCACCCGGCATTTGAAGAATCGACAAAACCGAATCCCAACCGTCTATAGAATTACTGGATTTTACAGGAACACCAATTACAGGCAAGGGAGAAAGTGAGGCGATCATTCCCGGCAAATGCGCTGCTCCACCGGCTCCGGCAATAATCACCGAAATGCCACGAGTATGTGCATTCTTACCATAATCGAACAATTTATCGGGGGTGCGGTGTGCCGAAACAATATCGACCTCCACTTCAATGTCGAATCCCTTTAAAATGTCTATCGCTTCCTGCATAACCGGCAGGTCGCTTGTACTTCCCATAATAATTCCAACTTTGCTCATAATTGCTTATTTACTAATCACCTGTATTGTTTTCTTTACTGCTTCGGCTATTTTTCGTGCTTCTGCGATGTCTTCATTTACAATGGTAACATGCCCCATCTTCCTGAAAGGTCTGGTTTCTTTTTTTCCGTAAATATGAGGAGTCACACCCGCCATAGCCATAATGGTTTCAATGTTTTTATATACCACCGGACCTGTATAGCCTTCGGCACCCACTAAATTTACCATAATTCCACCTACCTTACTATCGGTTTTTCCCAAGGGAATGTCTAAAATAGCTCGAATATGCTGCTCAAACTGATTGGTATAACTGGATTCAATAGTGTGATGTCCACTGTTATGCGGTCGTGGCGCAACTTCGTTTACCAAAATCTCATCCTCATGTGTTTGAAACAGTTCCACCGCCAATAAACCAACATGTTTAAAGGCTTCCGAGACTTGTGTTGCGATGGTTTGTGCCTTTTTCGCAACGGTTTCATCAATACGCGCCGGGCAAATTACATATTCCACCTGATTGGCTTCGGGATGGAATTCCATTTCTACCACCGGATACGTTGCAACTTCTCCTTTTACATTACGAGCCACAATAACCGCCAGTTCATTTTTAAAAGGAATCAGTTTTTCAGCGATACATTCTCCGGCAGGCAGTGGAATAATATCTTCTGCCGTTTTAATTATACTCACTCCTTTGCCGTCGTACCCACCGGTGCAACTTTTCCAAACAAAAGGGAAGTGTAATTCTTTTCGGACAATCGCTTCGTTTAATTTATTTTTATCCTGAAACAACACAAAAGGCGAAGTAGGAATTTTATGCTCCTTGTAAAACTGCTTTTGTGTGCCTTTATTCTGAATGTTTTTAAGTGTTTCGGAAGAAGGATATACTTTTTTTCCTTCAGCTTCCAGCTTTTTCAGCGCATCAACATTCACATTTTCTATTTCGAATGTAAGTACATCCACCTTTTTTCCGAAGGCATAAACGGTGTCAAAATTCATTAAATCCCCCTGCTCAAAATAGTCGCAAGCTATACGACACGGGGCTTCAGCACTTGGGTCCAATACATGAGTTTTGATGTCGAATTTACGTGTTTCGTAGAGCATCATTTTGCCCAACTGACCCCCGCCAAGAATTCCTAAAGTGAAATTTGAAGAAAAATAATTAGCCATCGCACAAAGGTACAATCTTCTTTGCAATTGTTATCTTTGCACCTTTATTTATGTGCCGATTTTTAACATCATTATTCAAGACGAAAAATAAACCCATGAAAAACATTGTATTGTTTGGGCCTCCGGGTGCCGGAAAAGGAACTCAAGCCGAGGTTTTAAAGGAAAAATACCAACTTAAACATATCTCTACCGGAGACGTGTTCCGTTATAATATTAAAAATGAAACCCAAATGGGGAGGTTGGCTAAGTCCTATATGGACAAGGGTCATTTGGTACCCGACGAGGTAACCATCGATATGCTCAATGCCGAAGTGGAAAAAAATCCCGGGGCCAACGGATTTATTTTCGACGGCTTTCCACGTACTGCCGCACAGGCAGAAGCATTGTCTAACCTAATGAAGCAAAAAAATTCTCAAATTAATGCCATGGTGGCTTTGGAAGTTGATGACGAAATATTGGTAGGACGCTTGCTGGAACGCGGGAAATCCAGTGGTCGACCTGATGATGCCAACGAAGCTGTGATAAGAGAACGCATCGCCGAATATTACCGTAAAACAGACATTCTGAAGGAATACTATCAGGCGCAGAATCGCTATTACGGGGTGAATGGTGTGGGAAGTATCGAAGATATTACCCAAAGATTAAGTGCTGTAATAGATACTCTATAAACAGCAAAATTTAAAATGTAAAACTGAAAAAGTTTAGCTTAATAAACTTTAAACTTTTACCTTTTACATTTATTATTTTACATTTTTATGACCGAAGGAAATTTTGTAGACTACGTAAAAATTCATGTTAGCTCCGGAAAAGGAGGTAAGGGAAGCGCGCACATGCGACGGGAAAAGTACATCCCCATGGGAGGACCCGATGGTGGTGACGGCGGACGAGGAGGTCATGTAATTTTAAAGGCCAACAAAAACCTTTGGACACTATACCATATAAAATTCAGACGCCATTTTAGAGCTGAACAAGGTTCGGCGGGAAGTAAGCAAACCAGTACCGGTGCCGATGGAGCCGATGTCTACATCGAAGTTCCCTTGGGTACTGTCGTACGTGATACCAATACACAAGAGATTCTTTTTGAAATAACCGAAGACGGAGAAGAGCGCATTATCGCCAAAGGTGGTAAAGGCGGATTGGGAAACGATCATTTTAAAAGTGCAACACGACAAACCCCTCGGTATGCTCAACCCGGTCTGGAAGGCGAAGAGGCAGATATTACACTCGAACTAAAAGTGCTGGCCGATGTCGGGCTGGTGGGATTTCCAAATGCAGGGAAGTCTACCTTGCTTTCGGTTGTTACTTCAGCAAAACCTAAAATTGCCAATTACGAGTTTACAACCTTAAAGCCTAACCTTGGTATTGTGAAATACCGCGATTTTCAATCCTTTGTGATGGCCGATATTCCAGGAATTATCGAAGGAGCCGCCGAAGGAAAAGGTTTGGGACACTACTTTTTACGACACATTGAACGAAACTCTACCTTGTTGTTCTTAATTCCGGCAGACGCAAAGGATATTAAAGAACAATACGAAATTCTTCTCGATGAACTACGTCGCTATAACCCCGAACTGCTGGATAAGCAACGCTTGGTGGCCATCTCGAAAAGCGATATGCTGGACGAAGAGCTAAAAGGTGAAATGAAGAAGGAACTCGACAAACAATTTAAAGGAATTCCTTATTTGTTTATTTCTTCCGTGGCACAACAAGGCTTGACCGAGTTGAAAGATAAGCTCTGGGCCATGCTTAATGAAGAGCAGGATTCCTAAACTTCTAAAATCAGCTTATTATAAGGTCATAGGTGGGTTAATATCCCTTACTGTTATAATTTCGCTTTATTGTTTTGAGTAAATGCTCATTTGTATTGTGTTTAAGGCCCTTTTTATATTACTAAAGAATGAATTTTTTAAATCCTGCTTATGATAAAATTCTTATTTTTTTAGTTTTTATTTACGTCGCTTATGGGTCTTAAACAATGCCTATATGCTTTTTTCTTCGAAAAGGAGACACCTTATTCGCTGTTTGGACAGGGATTGTCGGAAACTTCAGAAAAGAACATCGATATTTCGTATCTTACTGATTGAATATACTTTGTGAGTATCACTACCTATCTGGGCAGCATCACCAAAAAAGTAATAAAAGAATAAGTCATGAAAAAACTCCTCCTCCTCAGCACCCTATTCGTTTGTGTTCAAATTAGTTTTGGACAATGCCCGAGCGCCGATATAGTATTAACCAGCCAAGCCGATATTGACAATTTCGCAACTACCTATCCCAATTGTACTGTGTTAACGCATGATCTTAGAGTGGATGGTGTTAACAGTGACATCATTAATCTAAACGGATTAGCCCCGATAACCGATGCGGTCGATATTATAATATTAACTACCCAAATTACCAATCTAATTGGCTTGGACAATCTCGAATCGGTAACACATTTGGCACTTTGGGGCAATCCCGGTTTACAAAACATGTCAGGTCTTGACGCATTACAATCGGTGGGCCAACTGGAAATTTGGGTAAACAGCGGGTTACTAAGTATGGATGGAATGGATAACCTGCAAGCTATAGAACAATTGAATTTGTTTGGAAATTCGAATCTCAGCGATATTTCACAATTTAGCTTTGTTCAAAATTTGAGATCCTTAACTCTTGGGGGTAATTCGCTTTCCTCGCTTGCAGGTTTGGAAAACCTACAAACAGTACTTGAAGATGTAGCAATTTCGGACGAATCGGTAATCAATTTTAATGAATTGTCCAATTTGCAATCCATTGGGGGTTCCTTGTTGTTGTCAAATAGCTCTGTTGAAGACGTGTCTGCCTTCAGCAATATAACATCACTAATCGATCTCTACGTGGTGGAATGCCCTAATTTAACTAACCTTGCCGGCTTGCAAAACGTGGACAATATAAGTGGAAGACTTCGTATAGGGTTTAATCCCGGTCTTACCAATCTATCGGCCTTTAACACGATTACCAATGTGACTAATTTAGATATCTATGAAAATGAAAATCTTGAGTCGTTACAAGGGCTTGAGAATTTAAATCAGGTGACCGAGCGAATGTTGATCATGGATAATCCATTTTTAACTTCCATTGAAGCCATAAATGGAGTATCGCCGGTATCGATCAATGAATTGGTAATCTTAAATAATACCTCCCTTTCTGTGTGCAATAATAATTTTGTGTGTGCAGTTATAAATGAGCCTTCCGTAAATAAGTCTATTAATAACAATGCTTCGGGATGTAATTCGGTGGCAGAGGTTATAGAATCTTGTATTCTTGGGATATCTGAAGCGGAACTTGCCTTGGCAATAGGAGTCTATCCAAATCCGGTTTCAGACAAACTCACTATTTCGGTTTCTGATGCAATTACCTTCGAAAAGGCGGTAATCTACTCAGTTCTCGGACAACAAATAGTAAATTCTTCAGAAAAAGTGACCGATGTCTCATTCCTTTCACAAGGAATCTATTTTGTAAATATCACGACCAACAAGGGTGAAATGGTGTATAAAATTGTTAAAGAATAACAAATCCGCAACCCACGGCCCGCTTTTTGCGTAAATTTATTGAAACTTTATTTTGATCCATTTTAAAGTAATCAAAATAATGAGTTGAAGTAATCCCGATTTAATTCGGGACCAAATGAAAAATTAGCAATGAAAAACAGTATTCTAATTCTGGTTCTTTTACTAGTAACGGCCTGTGGCACTTCGGTAGTCGTGGCCGATTACGACAAAGAAGTCGATTTTACACAATACACATCCTACAATTACTTTCCAAACATCGAATCGGGCCTGAATGAGCTGGACGACAAACGTATTATGTATGCTCTGGATAGTTTATTACAACAACGTGGCTTTGAAAAAAATGAAGCCCCACAGCTATACATCAACTTTTTCGCCAATGAATATCTTTCCAACTCCCGAAATACCATCGGTATTGGTCTTGGCAGTGGTGGTGGAAACGTTGGAGTAGGCGTAAGCGGTGGGATTCCAATTGGAGGTAAGGTAATCAACCAGACGCTTACCGTAGATTTCATCGACACCTCAAACGATGCGCTTGTCTGGCAGGCGGTCGCCGAAGGCGAACTCAAAGAAAAGGCAACGCCAACGCAAAAGGAAGCCTATTTTATTTCAGTTATCGAAAAAGTACTTAAAAAGTATCCTCCCAAACAAAAATAAATCCGTTATTGTATCATTACTTCAAAGTCTTCTATGCCCAAAATCGCTTACATTCTAATTTTACTCCCTACCCTGCTGTTGTCTCAGAACAATTTTCAGCAGGCAGAAAAACTTTTTCAGCAAGAGAAATTCAGTAAAGCCAAGCCGCTTTTTGAAGCCTACTTAAACGAACATCCCACCGATCGGAAAACAAGAGAATATCTTGGAGATATTGCGGGCTATCAAAAAGATTGGGATACCGCGATCGACTATTATGAACCTTTGGTTGAAGAAGATAAAAACAATGCCAACTATCATTTTAAATACGGCGGCGTGATGGGGATGAAAGCACTTGAAATAAGTCGAATACGAGCCGTTACCTATATTGGCGACATCAAATTCCACTTCGAAGAGGCTGCCAGACTCGACCCCAAACACATTGAAGCCCGCTGGGCGCTGGTCGAATTTTACATTCAGCTGCCCGGAATTATTGGCGGCAGCGAACGCAAAGCCATAAAATACGCCAACGAACTGGGTAAAATTTCGCCGGTCGACGGCTTTCTAGCCAATGGCTACATCGCCGAATACAGCAACCGATCCAAAGATGCCGAGAATTTCTACAAAAAAGCTATCGAGGTGGGTGGATCACCGCATACCTACGAAAAACTGGCAGAACATTACGAAAAGACCAATCAGCCCAAAGAAGCCATGCAAGTGGCTTCAAAATCCTTGCAAATTCACAAACGCAATCAGTTAAATTACCAAATCGGGAAAATATCGGCTCAATACAATCTCGACGCCGAATTGGGGATAAACTGCCTACAGGCGTATATTCAAAACCATTCAGCAAAAGACGGTGTGCCCAAAGACTGGGCCTACTATCGCCTGGCACAGATTTACAAAAATAAAGGTCAGAAGGCAACGGCGCTGCAATGGATCAACAAGGCGCTGGCAGATCGCCCCGAATTTAAGGAGGCGAAAAAGGAAAAGGAGCTTATTTTAGCGTTGTAGGTTGAGGGCAATCCCGTCCCATCGGCCAATGGCCTCGTGAAGGTCGCGCTATTGGCTGTAGTTTTGCTTCGTCCAAATCTCCTTCGCAAAAGCTACTTGCCGCTATCGCTATTGCGACATAAAATAATATCTTTACAAAACAAACCTATAACACCGAAATTCAAAAATTAAATGCGAGTACATTTTATAGCCATCGGCGGAAGTGCCATGCACAATTTGGCCATGGCGCTGCACGATAAAGGAGATCAAGTAACCGGAAGCGATGACGAAGTGTTTAACCCTTCAAAAAGCAGACTGGAATCGAGAGGCTTGCTCCCCGAAGCTTACGGCTGGTTCCCCGAAAAGATCACCAAAGACATAGATGCTGTAATTCTTGGGATGCACGCCAAGGGAGACAACCCCGAATTGCTCAAAGCAAAAGAACTGGGACTCACCATTTACAGCTACCCCGAATTTTTATATGAAGAGGCTAAAAATAAAACCCGCGTAGTCATTGGAGGTTCACATGGAAAGACGACCATTACGTCCATGATTTTACACGTAATGCACTATCATAACAAGGATGTGGATTATATGGTAGGAGCACAATTGGAAGGCTTCGACGTAATGGTTAAATTGACCGATACCAATGATTTTATCGTGTTGGAAGGCGATGAATACCTGTCGTCTCCCATAGATAAAAGACCCAAATTTCATCTCTACCAACCCAATATCGCTTTGCTTAGCGGAATTGCCTGGGATCATATCAATGTATTCCCAACCTATGAGGAATACGTGGAACAATTCGAAATTTTCCTGAATCAAATTACCAACGGTGGCGCAATTATTTACAACGAAGAAGACCCTGAGGTAAAACGCGTAGTAGAAGCATCTACCAGTCTTATTAAAAAATACCCTTATAAAACCCCACTGTATGTTGTAGAAGATGGAGTAACGCTGTTGGAAACACCGGAAGGGGATATGCCCATAGAAATTTTTGGAAAGCATAATCTCAACAATCTTGAAGGAGCGCGATGGATTTGCCAGTTGATGGGTGTAGATGCAGACGATTTCTACGAAGCCATCGCCACGTTTAAAGGAGCTAGCAAGCGCCTCGAAAAAATTGCCGAAAGTGAGTCAGCAATTGCATATAAGGATTACGCACATTCCCCCAGTAAGGTAAAAGCCACTACCGAAGCACTTAAAGCACAGTATCCCGATAGAAAATTGGTGGCTTGTTTAGAATTACACACTTACAGCAGTCTCAACCCCGAATTTTTAAAAGAATACCGGGGGGCTTTGGACGCGGCAGACAGTGCCGTAGTCTTTTATTCTCCACATGCCGTTATGATAAAAAATCTGGAAGAAATAAAGACAGAACAAATAGAAGCAGCATTTAAACGAGATGACCTTGTTGTATTTACAAATCCGGCCGACTTTAAAACTTATCTTTTTACGCAGGATTTTAAAGATACCTCTCTGCTATTAATGAGCAGCGGGAATTACGGAGGACTGGATTTTCAGGAAGTGAAAAAATATATAAAATAAGCTATGCCTTATACATGGCTTCAATAAATCCGGTAGCAGCGTCTCCGGATTTTTTTATGAGATGTTGTTTGGCGTTTTTACGATCCTGCTCGTATTTATCTTGTGAAAGTTTAAATTTACCCTCCCAATTGGTAATGGTGATATCAAAGGCCTGGATATAATTTACAAAGTGTTGCATTTTTATATTTTCCTTTTCCAAAATGAATTTATGATCCGGGCGCTCTAAAAACTCGGTCATGGCTATCATAGTTTCTTTGGCAGCTTCAGGGTCATTGATGAGTGTAATGGTTCCTGTTATATGAACGATAATATAATTCCAGGTAGGAAGTTGTGCGGTTGCATAAACACTGGGAGAAATATAAGCGTCGGGTCCTTTGAAAACTACGGTCACTTCGGCTCCATCCTTTAAAGTTTCCACCTGCGGATTGAATTTGTCGATATGCGCTACCAGCTTCCCACTGGTTTCGTTATAAATAATAGGAATATGAGTAACCAATGGTTTTCCATTCAATACCGAAACCAACATCCCAAATGGATAATGTTGAATTACGGTGATCATTTTTTGGATGTCATCAGTCTGGTGATAGGGCGGTGGATACATGGGAATGTAGAATGTAAAAATTTAAATGCAAAAGTAAAAAGTAAAAAGTAAATTGAAGAACGAAGAAAGTAAAATGTTGTAAAAATTATTTATAATTTCTAACAATCCATCAAACTCCAAATTGTCGTAAATGATGATCCAGATGTTTGTACTGCATTCTTCCCCATTGGTCCCTTGTAAAATAGCCGAAACCGGGATGAGGTGTCCATTCGGTACGATCTTTTTGCGATTCAAATTCGTCCAGAATACGCATCAATTGAGCCTTCTCATCATTAAAATTTCGATGTTCTTTTTCTCTCAAGAATTTCGCCGTTGGTAAATTCTTCCGCCACAATTTATCACTGTAGAGCGATTTCTTAAAAAAAACCTTTGCAAGCCAGTTGGGCTTCATGCCGTAATCAACCTTTTCGAGCATGATATTAAAAGGACCCTGACAATGATGTAGCATTTGCCCATGAGTCATTTTTCCCCATTGCCTTGGAGAAGCTTCTGCCAGATTTTCTATTCTATTCTTTATCTCAGAAAAAGCTTCGGCGTCGAATAATGATTTCATAATTGGGCGATTTAATTTGCAGTTAAGGTACAAACAAAAAATAAGTTTTTTATCTTTAGATATTCCTTACACCTCAGGTTTTCAGATCGAGTAAGGTCGAACTCCCTCCATTAAAATTTCGAAAAGATGACAAATACAACACCATCATTTTCAATTAAAAATTGGAGTGAAGATGACAGGCCCCGGGAAAAATTACTTCAAAAAGGGCGTATCGCTTTAAGCGATGCAGAACTTTTAGCCATCCTAATTAGATCGGGAAATTGTGACGAGAGTGCCGTTTCTCTTAGTCAACGGATTTTGGCCTCCGTCGCAAACAACCTTCACGAATTAGGGAAACAAAGCATCAACGATTTTATGACCTTCAAAGGAATAGGAGAAGCAAAAGCCATAACCATTGCTGCTGCCATGGAATTGGGGAGAAGGCGCAGAGGAGAAGACGCATCTCATAAAAAGAAAATAAGCTCCAGCAGCTGTGTTTTTGGGCTGATGCAGCCTATTATTGGAGAACTTCCCCATGAAGAATTTTGGATTGTTTATTTAAATAATTCGAATAAAATATTACAAACCACACAATTAAGTAAGGGAGGGATTACCGGAACTCTTGTAGATGTGAGATTGGCCTTCAAAAGCGCACTACAAATAGGAGCCGTTGCAATAGTATTGGCACACAACCATCCATCGGGAACTTTGGTGCCAAGCCAGGCAGATAAGGATCTTACCTATAAATTAAAAATTGCAGGAGAAAGCCTCGATATAAAAGTATTGGACCATCTCATAATAACCGAAAAAGCGTATTTTAGCTTTGCAGACGAAAATCTCCTTTAATTCCTTATGCTTTTAATATACACTCAGAAAATAACGCCTAGGATTACCTATATTTTTAAGCATGTCTGTACGCGTATCCTGGGGATAGAAGTTACTTTTACTTTAACCCTCGAAGAATTTATTTCATACGAGGGCCCTAAACTGTCGTATGGCAAGCAACCCTTAGGAAACGAATTATTTATACAAAGTAACGGACTCCTCACGCAGCAGGGTTTTGAAAGCGAAACCATCCTTGTGAAAGAGTGGGAAGAAACAAAATGTTTTTTCGCCACCTCCGAGAAAAGTATGTTGCCGTTCGATATTTTTGCGGCCGGATTTTATTTACTCAGCAGGTACGAGGAATACCTTCCTCATGTAAAAGATGCACTCGGCCATTTTCCTGCAAGTGAAAGCCTCGGATTTATGCATAACTTTTTGCATCAGCCGGTTATAGATATCTGGGCCTATAAGTTTAAAACTATATTGGTCAATAGCTTTCCACACTTGTTATTTCCAAAAAAAGAAATGACAATCCACTCTGTGATAAACGCAGGTGAGCCTTACGCGTTTAGACAACGTGGCGCCCTTCGCTCCTTGGTAGGGTATTCGAAAGATTTTTCGAAGTTCCGCTTTAGAAGAATGGTCGAGCGCACCGCAGTGATTTCAGGAACCAGATCCGACCCCTTCGATACCTTTCAATGGATTATCAATGCGACAAAGAAAAGTCGGAATAAACTATCTGTTTTCTTTATGCTGGGAGACGCATTGGTATTCGACGAAAGTATTAATTCCAACAGACAAAAATTTAAATTGTTGCTGAAATATGTAGCCGATTATAAGGATGTCGGACTTATTTTCTCTTACAGTTCCTTACCGGAATACGATTCATTGAAAAAGGAAAAACTGCGTATGCAGGATATCATAAACCGCGATGTAAAACATTCATTTAATTCTCAGTTTCTGGTTAATTTACCCGAAACCTATAGAAATCTTGTAGAATTGGAGATAAAGAGTGATTTTACCATGGTCTATGAGAATACGCCGGGCTTTAGAGCCGGAACCTGTACTCCGTTTTTATTTTACGACCTGGATTACGAGATAAAAACCCCGTTAATTATTCATCCGGTTGTTGTGACAACTTCTGCGTTTAAAAGTCGTTATGCTTCCGATATCTCCAAAACCGTTGCTCAGTTAATGATTGCGGTAGAACAGGTAAACGGCACTTTTTCAATGTTGTTTTCTAACAGAGATTTTTCACCCTTACCGGCAAATGATGTTTGGCGCAGCTTGTTTTCCGAAAAATTACACCCAAATGAATAAGGCCAAAATAACCGATATATTTTTTGATTTAGATCATACACTTTGGGATTTCGACAGAAACTCCATGCTTGCATTTCAACGAGTTTTTCTGAAGCACAATATAAATTTGGATCTCACCGGTTTTATCAAGGCCTACGAACCTATTAATTTTGCATACTGGAAATTGTTTAGGGAAGAACGAGTGACAAAGGAAGAGTTGCGGAGAGGAAGACTTATAGAAGCTTTTACACATTTTAAGATGGAATTCCCTTTGGATGAAATCGATTTGCTGGCCGAATCCTATATCGATGAGTTGCCAATAGACAATCATCTTTTTGAAGGCACAATAGAGGTTCTAGAATATTTATCTGAAAAATATATATTACACATTATTACCAACGGATTTCACGAAGTTCAGAATTTAAAACTCAGGAATAGCGGCATCTCCAACTATTTTAAGACAATTACTACTTCGGAGGAGGTAGGGTTAAAGAAGCCTAATCCTGTTATATTCAAAAAGGCAATGGAAAAGGCGTCTGTAACACCCAAGCAAAGTTTAATGATTGGAGATACCTTTGAAGCCGATATTTTGGGAGCGGAAGCGGTAGGGATGCACACACTTTTTTATAACTACCGAAACGACGAAGTTCCTTCAAAATATAGGGTTGTTTATAATTTGCCTGATATTAAAAAGCATTTGTAATCATAATATTAACGTATAAGCTGCGTTAATTACACTAACAATCCCCTAATCATGAAGAAAAACCTAACAATGCCCTTTGTGGTGGTTTTTACAAGCCTACTGTTTCTCTCCTGCATAAAAGATACCGATTTTGATCAGGCAGAAGATATTGCTCTAACCCCCGTTGTAGAATTAGATTTAATTCACTTTAATGTAGTCGCAGGCGATTTTTTCGACACCATAAGCAATACTCCAAGACTCACCGTTCGGGATACTACTGAAATTCGTTTTCTCGATGATGCACAAATTCAGGAAAGTTTGTTGCGGGCCGAGTTTTATTTCAAGTTTACCAATAGTATTTCCAGAGATTTTTTAGTCGATTTTCAGTTTTTAAACGAAGGAAACGACACCACCTACACTACCCAAACGGCTGTAAACCAAGGAACGATTGAAAGTCCGGTAATCACCGAATTTGTTGAAAATGTAGAAGGAGATGAAATTTTACAGCTTACCCAAGCCTCAAAAGTAGTGGTTTCTGTTACCATCCCTTCCTCCAATGAAACACTCGAGGGAGCCCTGAATCTGCAATCTAAAACCACTTACTACCTGGAATTTTAATACCATGCGAAATCTGTTATTAACTATACTTGCCCTCTGGGGATCGACAACTATTGCTCAAAATAAGCAGCTTATTTACGGGGTAGAAGAAATTCCACAAGCCTTATTGCTCAATCCGGGGAGTAAAGTCCCTCAAAAAATGCATTTCGGTGTCCCTTTTCTGTCACAATTGCATTTAAACATAGGATCTTCAGGCGTTTCTGCCTATGATATTTTTGGTCAGTCCAATGTAGATATTAATACACGAATTCGGAATAAGATTTTTGAAATGAAGAACACCGATTTCTTCACAGCTACCCAGCAACTGGAATTAATTAATTTTGGATGGAGGGCAAAAAATGAAATATATTTCTCGGGAGGATTGTATCAGGAATTCGATTTTATTTTCTATTTCCCCAGAGATTTGGCAATCTTAGCATGGGAAGGAAACCGTGACTATCTGGATTACGAATTCGATCTTGGAGAATTGAACACCACCGGAGATTTGATGACAGTGTATCATTTTGGAGCGAACAAGCAAATTACCAAAAAACTTACCGTAGGACTTCGTGCAAAATTATATTCCAGTATGTTTAGCTACCGAAGCACAAACAACAGCGGAACATTTGTCACGCGATTGGGGGATGGTACAGTGAATATTTATGAGCATACTGTTCAAAATGCCAATGTGACCGTTGAGACCTCGGGCTATGCTTCCTTACGGGAATTAGATGGAGCCTCACAGGTGACAAGCGAAATATTGGGAAGGGCGTTTTTTGGAGGAAACTTAGGAATAGGAGTTGACCTGGGAGCAACCTACGATATTAATAACAATTGGACTGTAAGCGGTAGTTTACTGGATCTAGGAGCTGTTTTTCATTCCAAAGACGTAGAAACCTATCAAGCCACAGGCACCTATACTTTAAATGGTATTGAGCTTATTTTCCCTCCCTTAAGTGATGGAGAATCCACTTTTCCGTATTACGATAATCTTGAAGACGAAATTGAACGAGAAATCCCAATCGATACATTACACAACGGCTATACGCAAATGCGTCCTTTAAAAGTAAATGGCGGACTCACCTATAAATTTGGTAAGGCTGTAGGTCGGGGAGGAGATTGCGACTGTAGAAACGGAGGCGGGGGTGTAGACCGTAACCAGTCTGTTGGACTTCAGGTGTACAGTATTTTCAGACCAAAATTACCACAAACAGCAGGAACATTATTTTATTACAGACGCTTGACCGAATTTGTTTCAGCGAAAGCCACCTACACGGTAGATCCTTATTCCTATTCAAATGTAGGGTTGGGAGTTACCGCAGATATTGGAAAATTTAATTTTTATGTTGCGGCCGATAATTTGCTTCGCTACGGAAATCTGGCAAAAGCAAAAAGTGTATCTTTACAATTGGGTCTTAACATAAAAATTGACGAAGAATGAAAAAGATATTTATCGTAATTTTTCTTTTATTTAGCATATACACAGAAGGTTTTTCTCAAAAAAGCTTGAACGATTACAGCTACGTGGTTGTGCCGGATCAGTTTGAATTTTTAAATGAAAAGGATAAATATCAACTCAATTCCATCACAAAATTTTTATTCAATAAACATGGTTTTCATGCGTTTTTTATGAGTGAAGTCCCCGATGCCAAGCGTTGTGATGGTTTGTATGCCGATTTAGACAGAGGTAATTCTTTTTTAAAAACGAAATTCAGTATTGTGCTGCGTGATTGTGACGGTCTTGAAATATACCGAAGCCCGGAAGGTGTCAGTAAGTTTAAAGAATTCAAAAAAGCCTATCAGGATGCAGTGCGAAAGGCATTTAAGGGTATAGAAGCACTCGGTGTTCAGCAAAAGGAAATCGTATATTTTAACTCCGAAGCTACATCAGAAGAGAGCGTGAAAATAGCACCAGTAAAGAAAGAAGTAATAGAAACTGCTGAAATCCCCATAACAGTTGAAAAGGAAAGTCGTGTCAATGCTGAAGTTTTGCAAAAATCGAATTTGCCTCAAACCAAATTTTCAAGTTATTCCTTTAAAGGAAAATCATTTTTACTTCGTAAAACTCCTGAAGGCTATTCTCTGTACGAAGAATCTACTACCACTTCGGATGGGTTATTACTCCTGGGAAAAATTGAAATTCAAAATGCATCGAAAGTATTTTTCACAGACACTTCAGAAAATATTTATAAAGCGTCTTTTGATGCCTCTCAAAACCTGACCATTCAGAAACAAGAAAGCTCGGAAGTATATACTATCGTTCGCTAAAAATCATACTTATCACTCCAAAGTTTCTGCAAGTAATTTTTTAGGTTACTTTCTTTGGGGTTGTTACCCGGTTTGTAGAATGTGGTTCCTTTAATCTCTTCGGGAAGAAATTCGTGCGGCACAAAATTACCTTCATAATTATGGGCATATTCATATTCTGCTCCATAGCCCAATTCCTTCATCAGTTTAGTAGGTGCGTTGCGTATAGAGAGCGGTACCGATAAATCGCCCGTTTGCCTGACAATTTGCTGCGCTTCTTTGATGGCAGTATAGGAAGCATTGCTTTTTGGAGAAGTTGCCAGATAAATGGCACACTGACTTAAAATGATACGTGCTTCAGGATAACCAATGGTATTCACAGCCTGAAATGTGTTGTTTGCTAATACTAGAGCAGTAGGGTTGGCATTCCCAATATCTTCAGAAGCTAATATGACCAGTCTGCGCGCAATAAATTTTACGTCTTCGCCACCTTCAATCATACGAGCGAGCCAATAAACAGCTGCGTTAGGATCACTCCCGCGAATCGATTTTATAAACGCCGAAACAATGTCGTAATGCTGTTCTCCGGTTTTGTCGTACAGGACGGTATTCTTTTGTACTTTTTGCTGCACTAGTGCATTGGTAACTGTAATAGTCTCCTTTTCTTCAGAAAGCACTACCAACTCCAAAATATTCAATAATTTTCGGGCATCCCCTCCCGAAAGGCGTATAATAGCTTCCGTTTCCTTGAGGTTTACCTTTTTTCGGCTAAGTACAGCGTCTTTTTCAATTGCACGGCTTAAAAGCGCTTCTAAATCGGTTTTACTAAAGGCTTTCAAAACATATACCTGACAGCGGGAGAGCAAAGCAGGAATCACCTCAAAACTGGGATTCTCTGTGGTAGCACCTATTAATGTAATCCAACCTTTTTCGACTGCGCCCAATAAGGAATCTTGCTGTGATTTGCTAAACCTATGAATCTCATCGATAAATAGAATAGGGTTTTTTGTTGAAAATAGCGTGTCACTTTTTTTAGCGCGCTCAATTACCTCACGCACGGCAGCCACCCCGCTGTCAACAGCGCTAAGTGTATAAAAAGGCCTTCCGGACTCCAAAGCGATAATATGGGCCAAAGTTGTCTTCCCTGTTCCCGGAGGTCCCCAAAGAATCATGGAAGAAATACTGCCGGAAGTAAGTTGGGATGTTAAGGCACCATTAGACCCAACCAGATGTTGCTGACTCAAATAGTCTGCCATCGTGGTAGGTCGAATACGTTCTGCTAAGGGTGCGCTCATAAGAGCATAAAATTACACTTTTTAACCTTTCGGTCTACTGACAATTTATCATACATTTACCTTTGGGACTACTTTTTGAATAGGAACCTGTATGTCAAAAAACAAAGCACTATATTTTTCAACCGAGGTTATTGGGTATCCCTTATTGTTTGTGATGCTCATGTGGGTCTTTTTTTGGGCCGAAATTCGTTTTGGATGGAATTTAAATTTTCTGGGAATTTATCCTCAGAAAATTGAAGGTCTTCAGGGGATTGTATTGGGGCCCTTTATTCATTCCAGTTTAAAGCATCTTTTTAATAATTCGGTCCCCATGCTGGTATTGACCACAGCATTATTTTACTTTTACCGAAGTATTCGCTGGAAGGTGCTGTTATTGGGGCTTTTGTTTACAGGAATATTAACCTGGCTTATAGGCAGACCTGCCTTGCATATAGGAGCCAGCGGAGTAGTGTATATGTTGGCCGCTTTTTTATGTTTTAAAGGGATCTTTTCAAAGCAATACCAATTGACTGCATTGGCGTTTGTGGTGGTGTTTTTATACGGGAGTCTGTTGTGGTATCTTTTTCCAATAGATCCGAAAATTTCATGGGAAGGACATTTATCTGGTTTTGTAGTTGGTTTGTTATTTGCGTTTATTTTTAGGTCCAATCCCATTGAAAATAAAAAGTACATATGGGAGCAAGAGGATTACGAACCGGATAATGACCCGTTTTTAAAACATTTTGATGAGGATGGCAATTTTATAGAAAAACTTCCGGAGACTGAAACTACAGAGGAAATACCTAAAGTTAGAATTACCTATACCTATAAGAAAGAGGGACTAAATGAAGATGAAAATACCTTATAGCTGTTGTTGACGCACTACTTCATACAAAAAAGCACCACATGCAACCGATACATTCAGTGAGTTTATTTCACCAAGTAGGGGAAGGGCTGCTTTTTCATCAACGAGATTTAATACCGAGGTAGATACACCTTTTCCTTCAGAGCCCAATATAAACGCAAGCGGTTTCTTTAGATCTAAATCAAAGACATTTTTTTTTGCTTTTTCGGTGGCGGCAACAATGCTAATTCCCGATCCCTGAAGATAAAACAGAGCATCCTTAATATGATCTACTTTACAAATTGGAATTTTAAAGATGGCTCCTGCCGATGTTTTCACAGTATCCCCGGTAATAGGAGCTCCTCCTTTTTTCTGAATAATTACGGCATCCACGCCGGTACATTCGGCAGTACGAAGAATGGCGCCAAAATTACGAACATCGCTAATTTGATCTAAAATTAAAAAAAGCGGTTGCTTTTTTGCAAGCAATACTTTTTCAACAATTTCTTCAAGAGAACTGAAAGCTATTGGAGAAGTGACGGCTACAATTCCCTGGTGATTCCCATGGGTAAGTTTATTAAGTTTTTCAATGGGCACAAAGGAGATAGAAGCTTCTTTATGCTCCAATGTCTTTACAATTGCATCTATTTTTGGATTGTCAATTCCCTTTTGAACATATAGTTTATCTATAATTACTTCGGAGCTCAAGGCTTCTTGAATTGGGTAAATTCCGAAAATGGTTGCTTCCTTTTTAGTCATTAGTTAGGTATCCTGTTCTTGAATCGATTTATTTTGGCAAATGTAGTAAATAAAAAAGAGGCAGTTAAAAACTGCCTCTTAATACTATTTTAAATAAGTTTTACTTATTTAACAATCTTAACGATACCTTCAGTACCACTTACATTAACTTTTACAAAATATGCACCACTTGCGTAGCTAGACATATCGATTGTAGAGTTTAAAGCGTTTACTTTAGCGTTGTATACTTGCTGACCAAGAACGTTGAAGATAGCAACAGAAGAAATTTCTTCGTTAGCTCTCAAATTCAATACGTTACTTACAGGGTTTGGATATGCAGCGAATCCTTTGGCATTTAAGTCACCAATTCCAAGATTTGGATCTGGATAGAAATCATTGATATACTCTACATCATCAACATACATTTCGTTATCAGTTGATAAAGAATATAAGTTAATAGCACCTAAAGCTTGAGCATAAACACCGGTTCCATCAGCAAAAGGAGTACCAGGAGCAACAACCTCTGCATTATCAACCCACAATGTCCAAGTAGAAGCACCTGCACCAGCGTTAAAATCAAAGTTCATGATAACAGTGAACCACTGATCCTTAGGAAATGTAAAGGTGAAATCATCAGTTTCGTCACCAGTACTCATGTCGATTCTACCATCTGTTTCTGTGTCTCCACCAATACCAGAGTTTCCAAAATAAATGTTACCGACTACCCACTGGATACCAGGAGTTTCCTGACCTTGTAGGTTCCAATATCCAACTTTACCAGAAGGAATGTACATAGAAAACTTTACACCCCAGCTTCCAAAAATCTTGTCTCCTAATAATAAAAGAGGATCCATAGTAGTTGAACCATCAACATATCCTGATAAAGATCCACTTTGTGCATGTGCATTAGAAGAGAACATAGCTGTACCGGCAGTACCATCCCATGAACCCCAATGGTCTTGTAAAATAGGTGTGTTACCACCACCGTAAGACTCCATGTCATCCATTGCAAACTGAGCATTTGCACCAATCATAGCGAAAGAGAACAATGCTGCTAAAAAATAATTTTTTTTCATGATTTATAATTTTTTTATATTAATAAGAATCAAATTTACAAATATTTTTTGAATATCCTCGGTAAAGTTTCAAAATAAATTTGTTTTTTCTACACCTAGCAGACCTTTTATTCATTCATTTGATGAGCTTTAGTGTAAATTATTAGAAGTTAGGAATTTAGTTTTTCCCGTCCATCATTTTCATAACGTTTATTTGGTTTTTGTTAGATGCACGTTCATTTGCAACATATAAAAAGTAAAACGGGAATTCGATTAAGAATTCCCGTTTTGGTTGTAAGCACTTTTGTATTTTTTTCCTAATTAATTAGGAAGGAAAATAGTCTTGTACAAGAATGGAGCATTATGGTAAGCTCCTGTGGCTACCGATCCACCTACGCCTGTATTCGTAATAACGGTTCCGTCTCCCATCACTAACTCCAAGCGAGTTGCAACAAAGGTTGGAGTGGTTAATTGAGCATCAGGAAATAAATCTACAATCGATTGTGTAGACATTTCAAGTAGATACGATGGTAACATATTAAATTCACTTGGAGTCCACTCGGAAGCAGGAAGTGTTCTGTTCAATACTTCAGGAATAGGGTTACCTTGACTATCTTCAGTAGGTAATAATAAGTCCTGATCTTGATAAAGAGCTGTAAATACTCTTACTTCAATAAATGAATTTGATGAACCATCACCTTCCTGAACCTCAAGTAACATATCAATCGAGGTTTTTCTATTTGAAGGACCAGGAGTTAATGCTACCAGATTTGCAGGAAAAACTAAAGTTCTTATAATTCCTTGAGAAGTATCTACTTCGTTATATAATGTGTCAATTGGAAGGGTGCTGTCTTCACAGGATACCATTGATCCCAGAAGTACTAATCCAATTAAGAATGATTTAAATATATTTTTCATAATTATTAGTTTTAAAATTAGTTAGCCACAGGGAATGCAGGAAACGCAGGGTTATTATCCCAAAATACTTGAACTTGTACATTCGGCTTTTGCTGAATACTACTGTTCGTATTCGCTTCATCGGCCGGGTAAAAGAATGATCTAACGAAACTTCCCGGACTTTGCTCTATGTTAAATTGTAAGGATGTAGGATATCCTGTTCTTCTGTAGAAGTTATAAGACTCGATACCGTTTCCATAATGAGCGATAAAATTTTGAGTCGCTAAAATATTCCACTTTCCTTCAGTACTTGCTGCAGTAAATGCTGCACCTACTCCTGCAATGTAAGCTGAAACATCACCTGCACTAGGCGCCATACTTAAATCTGCATCTGGATCCAATGAGCCAAAACTTTGTACTTTAGCAATCGATTTCTGCATTGCACTTTGCATCAAAGTATTTGCACCAGAAGAGTTGTTATTGGCCATGGCCATTTCAGCACGCATTAAATCTATCCATGATGCTAACATAATCGGTACAATCCCGGCTCCTTGACCACCTTGTTCAAGACCAACAGTAGAAAATCTGTTATCATCGAAATTTCCGGCAGCAGGGTATACACCTACAGCAGTTCTTCTAAATGAGTCTGGTGGAATTCCTTCAGCATTTCCATGATCTCTACCCCAGTATCCTCCGTCTACACTACAGAATACCATTGATGATGGGTAGTGTGGTGGTCTGGCTTGCGTTGAACAGAACAAACGTTGTTGATCTGAAGCACATGGCACTCCGTCTGCACCGGTACTGTTAGGAGTACAAATATGTTGTCTATAGAAGTAGTATCTTCTTCTTGGATCATCATTCTCGTACATTACATCCATTAACCAGTTAGATCTGTAATTACCTGCACCACTCACGTTATAATCTGCTCTGTAAGCAGGGTGTCTTGTATCCGGAGTAGTTAGATAGTTTGTACCGTATCTAAACTGTAAATCATCTGCAGTAGAGGAAATGTAATTTCCACTATTGATGATTGCGTTGAATTTATTCATTGCTTCCCCATCTACTTTACGAGTATTCGTGTAAGCATTTAATTTTACTGAGTTTGCAAATCTAATCCACTTTGAGAAATCATTGTTATAGTAAAAGTCGATGTCCATTCCAAGCCCATCCTGGTTTAAGAATGAAATTCCTTCGTCCAACATAGCTAAAGCGGCAGCATAAACTGCAGCATCGTCATCGGCCTGTGGATTTGGAAACTCGGCAGGTTGCGTTGCTTCCGATAATGGAATATCACCATAGAAATCTACCAAAGTCAAGAGAGTATATGCTTTTATTATTTTCATTACTCCAATGTGCTTATTCGCTTCAATTTCTGTAGCAATTGCTTCCGCATTTTTCATATCTGAGAACATTCCCTGATATGCAATGGCCCACTCGGTATTTGTGTTTTCCGGGGCGAAGTTATTGGCATAGGTTCTACCAAACATATAATCGATTCGTACTAATTGAGAACCATTACTACCCATAAGTCTTGCAAAATCCTTGAAATCAAGCTGTATTGCAACCATATAACGCTCCAAATCCGCCTTGTCCAGGGTAATTTGGTTTGGATCATCCAGTAAATCTAAATCTGTGGTTTCACATGAAGTAAATGTGATTCCAAGAAGTAGAAAAAATAATATTGAGATTTTATTTAATTTTTTCATTGTCTTTTTTTTTATATTAGAATGTAGCATTTACGCTGAAACCATATCTTTTACTACTAGGTCCTGTTAAGAACTCAAAACCTTGTCCGTTACCGGCACCTAGACCGGATACGTTTGGATCAAAATTAATCCCTTCTGGAGTGTTATAAGCGTCATACCATAAGTTGTATCCACTTGCTTTGATAACAATTTTACCGAAAGGAGTCTTTTCTAATAATTTTGATGGTAATGAATATCCTAAAGAAACTTCTCTAAGTCTCACTACAGATGCGTCATAAATTGACAGCTCATCGGCAGGGCTCGCAAATCCATTGTCAAAATAGAAATTTGAGTTATTAATTTGGACAGTATTAGGTAGTCCTGTAGTTGAATTCACACCCGGTAGAATGTAAGTAGATAAACGATCTTCAGTGTCGGTAGTTAAACCACGACCCATTAATGAAGCTATAGTTACTGAATACATATCTCCTCCTGAAGTATGACCAACAGCAACGTTTAACGAAAGTCCCTTATAAGAGAAAGTATTCGAGTAGTTCATTATGAAATCCGGGTTTGGATCACCAATAAAAGGAAGTAAGCCGTCCTCGTCAATATCTTCCGATAAATAGTTACCGGCTCCATCTACAAGTAAGTTTCCATTTTCGTCTCTCGCAATACGCGCTCCAAACATAGAACCTAGTGGGTATCCAACTCTGGCACCATTACCAAGGTTTGTAAATCCTTCATAAATAATTAACTCGGTGTCCTGACCAAGATCGGTAACTTCACTTTCACTCTTAGTAAAGTTTACATTAAAGTTCCAGTTAAATCCATCACTTTTTATAATGTCGATTCCTAAATCAACTTCAATACCGTCAGATTTAATTTCACCAATATTGGTATCGGTAGTTGAAGCACCTGTACTCAACGCAATTTTTTGATCTTGAATAATCAAATCGTTGGTTGTTCTGGTGTAATATGAGAAGTCTAAACGAACTCTCTGAAATAAATTGGCTTCAACACCAAACTCTAATTCTGAGAAAAGTTCAGGCTTAATGTTTGTATTTCCAATAGTACTGTTGGTTGTATTTGATGTAATAAAGTTATTATTAGAATCCAACCAGCTTTGAGCATTCAATACTACATTTGTAACTGTAGGATATCCTGTTGAAAAGTTAGCAGAGGTCCCGTAACCGGCTCTTAATTTTAAGTAGTTGATTCCTCCATCCGACTTAAGTCCAGGGAAGGCTGAAGTTGGAATAAACGATACACTGGCAGAAGGATAGAATAAACTATTGTTAACAGCATTTGACACCCAGTCATTACGACCTGCAAAGTTCACGTAAAAGAAACGCTTAATGTCGAATCCTACTTGACCGTATAAACCTAATATGTTTCTTTTTTGGTGAAATTCGATTGGGTTACTACTTGAGAAACCACCGTGATCAAAGAAGTCGAATACTTGTTGTCCATAACTTGTAACACCAATTCTGTTGTAATCTGTACTTCTAGAGGTTGCCCCGGCTAAGAAATCGATTGTTAAATTGTCGTTTAACATCGAATAGTTACTTCCGCTTAAAACAACTTTATGGTCAAAAATGGTATTCGCGTTGTTGTATGTAGAATAGAAACCACTATCGGTTAAAGCTACACCCGTTACACCACCTTTATTTTGACGGTTAATGTTATCTTCAGAATAAGTATCCACACTCGCTTGATACGACAGGTTTAAGTTATCAGTAATGTTGAAATCTATCGCACCAAATCCGTTAACACGATTTACCTTTTGGGCAAATCTCGAATTTTTTACAGTCCATAAAGGATGCTGAATTGCGTTATCATCTCTATAGTAGATACTACTACCATCCGGTGCTTCGAAAGGAAGGCTAAAGAAATCGATACTTCTAGGAGTATACAATAAATCACCGAATACAGAAGATCCTGACCCGAAAATACTACTACCAAAACTGGCAGAAACAGGAGGGGTTTTTAAATTAGTTAATGTGTAGTTTAAAGATCCTCTTACATTTATCTTATTTGATAGTTGCGCTCCACCTGAAACGGTTAAATTGCTTCTATCCACTTCGTTTCCGGGAGTAAATCCTTCGTCACTAACGTGAGCGAAAGACATCCCGTAATTGTACTTGTTGTCTTCACTTCTTCCTCTAATGTTTGCAGCAAATGAAGCTACAGTACCGGTCTTAAAGAATCTCTCAACCGAGTTTTGTGGCTCCCACTTATATCTTAGTCCTTCAAATTGAGCTTGAAAGTCAGGGAAATTTGATGCTAAATAAGCTGAAGTTGAGTAAGGGTGAGGTAAAGTACCGTCAGAATTATAAGGTTTGTTTACATCAGTATTGGTGTCATCAACAAATGCACCCCAGCCACCTACGCCGTCTTTATAGAAACCAGGTCCCCAGTTACTATAAAATAATCCGTATGCTTGGTCAAAACCACCACCATATTTATTTTGATAATCGGGCAGAGACGCCACTTCGTTAAAAAAGTAAGAAGATGAAAGCTCAACTTCTTGCTTAGAGGCAAGGTTCTTTGAACTACCCGTTTTAGTAGTAATAAGGATTACACCATTTCTACCTTCAGTACCATATAGGGTAGTAGCAGCTAATCCTTTTAGAATATCAATGTTTTCAATATTACTTGGATCGATATCAAATGATCTACTGGTTCCCATGTTACCGTCAACAAAACTTCCTGCTGCGTTGGTATCATTACTATAAGGTACACCGTCAATAACGTAAAGTGCGTTGTTATCTCCGGAGAAAGAGTTCATCCCTCGAATAATAACTTTGTTTGCTGAACCGGATAGACCATTTTGTGTTGTAATGTCTATACCTGCAGATTTACCGCTAAGGATACGAGTTAAGTCGGTCTCGGGATTATCTTTAATAGCTTCTTCTTTTACCGAAGAAACCGCATACCCAAGAGCTTTCTTTTCCTTTTTAATACCTGATGCTGTTACAACAACTTCTTCCAGTACTGCAGCATCTTCTTGAAGCTGAACACTAATAGAATTAGTCGCGGCCGTAACAGGTCGCTCTATTGTCGTAAAGCCAACATAACTATACACAAGAGTTTGACCTATAGCTGTTTGAATGCTGTAGTTACCGTCAAAATCTGTTTGTGTACCGTTGCTTGTGCCTTTTACAACAATATTCACTCCAGGTAGCGGAAGGCCAGTATTATCTGTCACCGATCCAGAGATTGTTTTTTCTTGTGCGAACGTGAGTTGCACTACAAACGCTAGCAATAGCGTTAAAATTCCACTAAACTTTGTTCTCATTTTATAATTTATTTGAATTAGCCAATGCCAAAAATCACAATAAAAAGTTAAATACACAACTTTTTAAACTTAAAATTTAGTTTTTTTTTAACGATGTGTTAACGTTGTGAAGAGTTATGTGCAACATGTAAGAAATGTGAGGAACATTAAAATTCCTTGGAGCTATTCCAAAAAAAAAGCACCTATAAGAGTATAGATGCTTTTTGTTGAAATATTGAATAACAATTGTTATCTCATTGAATTACGGTGTCTTTAATTTTAGAACCGCCGACTTTCCGGAAGTGACATCTGCAGTTTCCTGAAAAATAAAAACTGCTGTAGCATAATCAGAAGGAGCCGAATTATTTGTAAGGGTAATAAACATAGTACCTCTACGCATATTGGCTGGAATTACAACATCGGCATCAAACGAATAATTATCTGATGTTAAATCTGAATTTGCTGAATCAACAACCACCTGAAAGGTTCTATCTACATCAGACACTGTCGTGACGAAGTAAGTAACCGGAATATTAGCCGATGCTCCCGGAGGCAACGGTAATTCAAGTTCTCCAAACGTAAATCCGATAGTAGCACCACGATCAGTTTCATACTCATCGTATGATTCACTACATGATGTTACCACTAAGGCGGATAAAACTAAAGTTAATAATATATATATTTTTTTCATCTGTCTTAATTTTTAGAATTAGTATCCGGGGTTTTGTTGCAAACTAGGGTTTGCATCTAATGATTCCTGAGCTATTGGAAGTTGAAACTTGTTACTTCCTGCAGCCAATGTCAACACATCCGATGGCGTTCCTGATCCATCTGCAATATACCCTGCATTTGTTCTTTGAACAGGTAAATTCCATCTTTTCAAGTCGAAGAAACGCTGATATTCGAAAGCGAATTCAAGTCTTCTTTCCAAACGAATTGCATCTCTTAGAGCAGTTCCCGTTTCACCACTTGGCGGTGTAAGATACCTTCTGGTTCTAACCTGATCCAAAGCTTGTCTTGCAGCAGTTTCATTACCGATATTAAAGTAGGCTTCCGCTTTGTTTAAATATGCTTCGGCTGCTCTTAAGATCTTATAATCTACAACTCCTGGCTGTCCACCGGGACGCGCAAATAATTTTTTGATACCGTTGTAAGGTATTCCTCCGCTGGATGCATCAAAAATATAGGCTTCACCTCTAATATCATCACTTGCATATAAGTTATTTAGTTGTAAAGATGCCACGTATTCAGGTATCAAACTGTTTACACCTCCCTGACTCCAGGTTACACCAATTGCGTTACCCAAGGTTGGACTTTCGTTAGGGATGTAAAATACCAGTCCGGCTTGACTTGTGTCTTCCCATACGCCTACAACTGCATCACGAGGTGCAACAGCTGTAGTAACAGCATTGGCTGCATCAATTGAATTCTGCCATTGACCCATGTATAAGTATACTCGCGATAATAACACGTTTATAGCGTCTTTACCCATACGTCCTGCTGGATTTGTTTGATTTATGCCTGCTCTTGCATCCAGAAGATCTTGAACTATCATACCGTATACTTCTCCAACAGGCATTCTTGCCGGTTGAATGTTCGGGTCTGCTTCAGTTACATAAGCAATACCTAAACTTCCATTCGCATCACTTGACTGTGTTGGAATTTTACCATAAACCGATACCAAATTAAAATGCGCTAAGGCTCTTAATGCTTTGGCTTCGGCGACGATATTTGCCTTGCTTTCTCCTTCAAATGACTCAGCGTAAAATAACACCTGATTTGCATGGTAAACCGTTACGTACACATCACGATAGAATGTAAGCATTGTTGTGGATGCATTGTAGTTATAATCGTGTAAGAAACGTTTTGTATTACGGCTGGTAGGCACCAAAGTTGTATTGTCAGACAATACATCCGGCGCACTCAACATCGAACCTGCATCACTGCTTCCGTAAAATCCGCCTCGAATCAATCCTAAGTATACTCCACGGATTCCATTTTCAAAATCCTGAGCAGTCACGAATGCATTGTCTGATGCAAATCCGTCAAAAGGAACTTGGTCCAGTTCTTTGTCACAGGAGACTAAAACACCTGCAAAAAGAAGAATAATTGTTAATTTATAAATATATTTTTTCATGTTCTTTTTTTTAAATTTAGAAACTTACATCAATTCCAACTTGGATTGATTTTGTATTTGGATAACTATAAAGGGTAGCTTCTCCGGGAGCAACTGAATTTGCAAACGAAATTGTTTCACCCGATGAAAGTCCTACTTCAGGATCACCAAAGAATTTAGTGAATGTAAGCAAGTTTTGTCCTTGTACATAAACTCTAAATGCATTTAGAGGTGAGTTCGCTAACATAGAACGAGAGAAATTGTACGAAAGCGTGATATTTCGCATTCTTACATAATCTCCTTTTTCTAAGAATCGATCTGAATTAACAGCTTGCAATTCTTCCTGAGAAATTAATGGACTTGGGTACACATTTGTATCTCCCGGTTGTTGCCAGTAATTAAATGCATCTAAAGCCTGGTTGTCATCTATATTAGCTCCGTCTGAAATTAAATTAGATTTCACGAAGTTATTAACCCAGTTACCTGCTTTAAAAACAAAATCTGTTCTCAAGCCAAATCCTTTATAGGTAATGTTAGAGAAGAATCCTCCTTCTTTATCGGCAATTGTAGATTTTCCTTGAAAAACTCTATTCTCACCATCTGGAAGATCACCTGCACGATAGGTATTTCCGTCGGCTCCGTAATACAAAGGTGCTCCGGTAGCCGGATCAACTCCTGCATAACGAATCAAATAGTGCTCGTTAATCATTTGACCTTCTCTATAAGCGATGTTGAATGCTGTGTTAGGGAAAACATCGTCACCCTCACCGTCACCATCGTTATCGGGAAGTTCCACAATTTCAGTATCAAGGAACACAATATTTCCTCCTAAGGTCCATTTGAAGTTTTCAGATTTGAAAATGTCACCTTGCAATGATACCTCCAAACCTCTGTTCTCAATTATACCTAAGTTACCAACTACACCTAACTGACCTGCAGTATCTATAACACCGGCTTCGTCAGCAGTAGGGATTAAGAAAAGTAAATCCTCAGTTCTTCTAATGAAATAATCGGTTACCCCACGAACTCTTCGGTTAAATAAGTTAAACTCAAGTCCGACGTTAGTAGTAGTGGTAGTTTCCCACTTGATACCGGGGTTACCAAAATTACCAACCTGAGTACCTGAACCACCTGGATAAGAGCCAAATGTAACTAAACTCTGAGAAGCATAACGGGCAATTCCGTTTCTGTTTCCTACTGTTCCGTAAGCTGCTCTTAATTTTAAATCGTTAATAGCATCTACCTGGAAAAAGTCTTCCTTGGCGATATTCCATCCCAAACTTCCACTGTAAAATACTCCGAAGCGATTGTCTGACCCAAAGTTTGATGAACCGTCATATCGAACAGAAGCAGAAGCCAAGTACTTTTCCTTATAATCGTAATCTGCAAATACTCCATAAGAAACCAAAGTGATTACATCTCTGGTAGTAGAAGCTAATGTTGGCTCATTTGCATTTGATTGCGTGGTTAGCAATGCAGATGGAAAACCAATACTTCTTAAACGGTAACCACTATTCTGATTCTTATTGTACTCAAATAACCCTAGTGCATTTAAATGATGATTGTTTGCAGATAGGTTATAGTTTAATCTGTTGCTAATTGTAAAGTCATATCTGTAAATACCTGTATCCAGTTTATTACCAGGATTATTAGGATCTCCAATAATGGCATCTAATATTCCTCCCGGTTTTGAATAACTTTCATTACGCTGATTTACACTATTGGCAGCCACGTTAATTCCATAACTGAAATCTTTGGTAAAACGAACCTCAGCATCCACACTTGCTAATAAATTATTTTCAATTTGAATAGCAGGCTCAGAAAGCAAGGCGCCTCTTACATTAAAGGTAGTATGTGTTGCAGAATAAACAGGGTTCCCGTTTTCATCTAAAACAACGTTTCCATCTTCGTCTAAAACGAATTCAGTTTCATATGGATTGTAATCGTACATCGCTCTAAAAGGGTTTTGTACATTGTTACGATCACGTGGTTCGTCGCTGGTAGATCTTGAGTAACCAACATTTACACCCAATGACAACCAATCTTTGGCGTCAAAATTCAAATTCAATCGAGAATTGAATCTTTCAAAACCGTCTAGTTGATCTATAATACCTGTATTTCTATCATGACCTACAGAAAAATAGTAATCCATTTTTTCAGATCCACCCGAGAAAGAAACATTGTTGTTTTGCACGATTCCTTCCTTCAGCATTAAATCTTGCCAATCGGTTTGGTTGTCTAAAAGAAATTGTCTTTCAGGACTTCCCGGTAGTGTAGTAACTCCTGGCAAGCTCCCCGCGGTTGTAACACCTAATGCATATAGTTCAGCTTCATACTGCAATTTCTGCTCGGCATTCATGATATTAAAATTAGGCTTTATTCTAGATGTAAAACCATATCTCGAACTGTACTTTACGATAGCGTCTTTATTTCTGTTACCATTTTTTGTTGTAATTACCACAACTCCACTTGCACCTCTGGACCCGTATCGGGCAGTAGTTGCAGCGTCTTTAAGGATGGTAATATTCTCGATATCATCGTTGGGAATGTTACCTAAATCCTCTTCTCTTATTACCGCGCCATCAACTACATAAAGTGGAGAGGAAGCTCCTGCTGTCAAAGAACCAACACCACGGATACGTACAAACGCTCCTTGTCCCGGTTTTCCATTGGCAGCTGTAACCTGAACCCCAGCGGCTTTACCTTGTAAAAGGTTGTCCACACTTGTTGTTGGACTTAATTCGGAAATTTCACTTGCCGAAATAGAAACCACAGCTGAAGTCTGTACAGTCTGATTTCTTGTTGAGTAACCTGTTACCACAACTTCAGAAAGCATATTTCCTGCAACCATATTCACATTGATGCTGTTGGCAGCACCAACTTTGAACTCCTGAGTGTCAAAGCCAACGTAGCTAAACACTAAGGTTTGCCCAATCGAGGCTGTGATAGTGTAATTACCATCAAAGTCTGATTGAGTTCCAGTATTGGTTTCTTTTATGATAATGTTCGCTCCCGGAAGCGGTAAACCTGTATCATCTGATACTGTACCGGAAACTGTTTTTTCTTGTGCAAAAGTAACTTGCACTACTAACGCTAAAAGAATCGTTAGTATTCCACGTATTTTTTGTTTCATATTATTAATATTAAATTAAGGATAGTCAAAAGTGCCAATTAAATGTGAAATTAGCAAGTTTTTATTCTTAAAATTAGTTGCGTTAATAAGTGTATTATTATCGGGCTTTACTAGGCTCTTCAGAATCTGGAAGATAGGCTGAGATGTATTTTTGTGTTAGAAAAAGTAAAGTTCTGACTGTCTGAATTTCCATTTGCTAAATTCAGCTTAAAAATTCCCGCTTTCGTTTGTAAACCAAATCCAATTCCGAAGCTATAGAGCTTTTCTTTTTGATTAAAAATGCGATTTTCAAAGTAGCCTAAATCAATTATACTGTGAATGTATATTGTGGGATTGGCGATATAACGATATTCTGTATTAAGAACCGAAAAGAACGATGCATCTATACTGTTTTCATCAAAACCTCGCATAGTGTTAATACCACCAAAACGGAATAATTCATTTGTTATATAGGTATCGCTCAAAAGTACACTGGTGCTGTTTTGTATAAAGATGGCATTTTTATAATTTAAATTTAAAATATGATTTGTAAGTGTTGCAAACCGCTGTTGTGCCTCCTTTGTACTTTTCAATTTTCGAGTGCCAATTTCGGTGTCTATCGAAAGAAAAGTTTTAATAGGGAAAAGGGGGCTCTTTTGCTGCTTGGTGAAATTGATTCCGGAAATTGCAAATCTCGAAGTATAGTCCTCAATGGCAATTCCGCCAAATGCGACGTCTAATAGATTACTCGATTCGTATCCTTTGTAACCCAAGTAGGCGCTGGAAGCGGGGTTTAATTGATACGTCACTCTTATTTGTTGCTCGGTGGTGACAAAAGAGCTATCCCTTTTAAATATTTTCAGTTCAGCACCGGCGCCAAAAGGAGATTTAAAAAGGTATGGAAGGTTTACTTTTACCCTAAAATTTTGCTGTTCATTGCCATCAGATTTGTAATTTATGAGCAGCTGTTCCCCATAATTGAGATTGTTATTGAGCTCCAGATTAAGGTAGCCGTTAAATTCCAGTTTATTGGATTCTTCATTTGTTGAAAATCCTAAAATACCGTCAAATAAATTATTGTTTTGTTTTTTGAGATAAAAATATACGGTTGTGGATTCTTTTCGAAACAATGCCTCGGGAGCCTTAATAGTACTTACAAACCCCAGATTATTTAAAACTTCATTTTGAGCAATTAATTTTTGCAAACGAAACGGTTTGCCTGTTTTTATACCTGCATAGTATTTTAGATAGGATTTTGGAAATTTGTCGTATCCTTTCACCACAATCGAATCGATAGTTCTGGATTCTCTGTTTTCCAATACAAGTTTTGCTTCTAAAGTTGAGGAGTTTACTTTTTCTATTTCGTCTAGTCGTACTCTGGCAAATGCATTGCCTTTATCAATTTTAATAGCATTTAGTTTTGTAAGTGCCAATTCGAAGGTTGAGAAATTAAGAACAAAATAGGTGTCGTTTACTTCTTCGGATACACGCTGCAGTTCGCTTTTGCTGAAATCGTTTGCATTGTAAAATACCTTAATATATAGGTATCTTTTTCCGAAGAAATAATTTGCCCTATAACTGCTGTCATTTTTTTTCTGAAGGGATTGTAATTCGCTATCGATATATCCAATCTTTTGAAGCTTATAAGCCAAGGTGTCGGCTTCTTTTTTCAAGGATATATAATCGTTAAAGGTATTTTGAAAGTTCAGGATGTCTAAGAGGCCTTCGGGAAGGGGATTCTCTGCTTCAACGGTGAGTCTTAGATTTTGGGCATAAAGCAGCTGCGTACTAGTTATATATATATTAAGGTATAAAAAGATGTAAAGGAAAAACTTCAAATGCCATGTTTTTTGTGTTGTAAAACTAACGTTTCAATGCGGTTTTTAATATCTCAATTTCAAAATAATAAAAGAGTGGGTAAAATTAATTTAGGAACGTTTGATTAATTCAATTTTATTTCTACCTTTGCAAGCCCTTAAAAAGAGGGATTTTATATTTAAATAAGTATAATACATATTTTATATGCCAACAATTTCACAATTAGTACGAAAAGGAAGAGCCAAAATAACCAAGAAGAGTAAATCGGCTGCTTTAGATTCGTGTCCTCAAAGACGAGGTGTGTGTACGCGTGTATATACTACTACTCCTAAGAAACCTAACTCTGCAATGCGTAAAGTAGCAAGGGTAAGGTTGACCAATGGAAAGGAAGTAAACGCATACATCCCTGGTGAAGGACATAATCTACAAGAGCACTCGATAGTATTGGTTAGAGGTGGAAGGGTAAAAGATTTGCCGGGAGTTAGATATCATATCGTTCGTGGAGCTTTAGACACCGCAGGTGTTGAAGGAAGAACACAACGTAGATCTAAGTACGGTGCAAAACGCCCTAAAAAGTAATCTAAAAACTTTTAAAGAGAAGACATGAGAAAAAGACAGGCCAAAAAAAGACCACTTTTACCGGATCCGAGATTTAATGATCAGTTAGTGACACGTTTTGTGAACAACATGATGTGGGACGGAAAAAAGTCGGTGGCTTTTAAAGTGTTTTACGATGCAATTGATATCGTAGACGAGAAAAAAACAGACGAAGAAAAAACGGCTTTAGAGATTTGGAAAGATGCACTTTCCAATGTAATGCCTCACGTTGAGGTTCGTAGTCGTAGAGTTGGTGGGGCGACCTTCCAAATTCCTATGCAAATACGTCCGGACAGAAAGATCGCTACAGCAATGAAGTGGTTAATTGGTTACGCTAGAAAGCGTAACGAAAAGTCCATGGCGCAAAAACTGGCAGGAGAAATTCTTGCTGCTGCAAAAGAAGAAGGAGCGGCGGTTAAAAAGCGTACAGATACGCACAAAATGGCCGAAGCGAATAAAGCATTCTCACATTTCAGATTCTAAAAAATGGCACAAAGAGATTTAAAATATACTAGAAATATAGGGATTGCCGCGCATATCGATGCCGGTAAAACCACCACCACAGAGCGTATTTTGTTCTATACCGGGGTGAGTCACAAAATTGGTGAAGTTCACGACGGTGCGGCAACTATGGACTGGATGGAGCAGGAGCAGGAGAGAGGTATTACTATTACTTCGGCTGCCACTACCTGTACATGGAAGTTCCCATTGAAAAATGGTGAACCTGTGGAGGACACAAAAGATTTTCACTTTAATATTATCGATACTCCCGGTCACGTTGATTTTACCGTAGAGGTAAACCGTTCATTGAGAGTATTGGATGGATTGGTATTCCTTTTTAGTGCAGTGGATGGTGTTGAACCACAATCTGAGACTAACTGGAGGCTTGCCGACAACTACAAAGTGCCGCGTATTGGATTCGTAAACAAAATGGATCGTCAAGGGGCTAACTTTATGGAAGTTTGTCAGCAAGTGAAAGATATGCTGAAGTCTAATGCAGTACCTATCGTATTGAATATCGGTGATGAGGACAACTTTAAAGGAATTGTGGATCTGGTAAAGAACCGTGCTGTAATTTGGCATGATGAATCTTTCGGAGCAACTTTCGATGTTGTTGATATTCCTGAAGAACTTAAGGCAGAGGCAAAATTATTGCGCGGTAAACTTATTGAAGAAGTTGCGGCTTATGATGAGAATTTGCTTGAAAAATATATGGAAGATGAAGATTCTATTACAGAAGAGGAAGTGCATGCTGCGCTTCGTGCTGCTGTAATGGATATGAGTATCATTCCAATGGTATGTGGATCATCTTTTAAAAACAAAGGAGTTCAGTTTTTATTGGATGCCGTTTGTAGATACCTGCCTTCTCCAGTGGATAAGGAAGGTATTATTGGTGTTAATCCGGATACTGAAAAAGAAGAAATCCGTAAGCCGGATGTATCTGCTCCTTTTGCAGCATTGGCATTTAAGATTGCTACCGATCCTTTTGTAGGTCGTTTGGCTTTCTTCCGTGTGTATTCCGGTCGTTTGGATGCCGGTTCTTATATCTTGAACAATCGTTCAGGAAAAAAAGAACGTATTTCACGTATCTACCAAATGCACTCTAACAAGCAAAATGCTATCGATTATATCGAAGCAGGAGATATTGGAGCTGCGGTTGGATTTAAAGACATCAAGACAGGAGATACCATGTCCGATGAAAAACATCCTATTGTTTTAGAAAGTATGAACTTCCCGGATCCCGTAATTGGTATCGCAGTGGAGCCAAAAACTAAGGCAGATGTTGATAAATTAGGAATGGCACTTTCTAAGCTTGCAGAAGAAGATCCAACGTTTACAGTTCGTACTGATGAAGCTTCAGGACAAACCATCATTTCAGGAATGGGAGAACTTCACTTAGATATTATTGTAGACCGTTTACGTCGCGAGTTTAAAGTTGAAGTTAACCAGGGACAACCACAGGTAGAATATAAAGAAGCGGTAACCAAATCTGCAGATCACAGAGAAGTCTATAAAAAGCAATCTGGTGGTCGTGGTAAGTTTGCCGATATCGTATTTACCTTGGAGCCTGCAGAAGATGGAAAAGTGGGTCTTGACTTTGTTAACGCAGTAAAAGGTGGTAACGTTCCTAAAGAATTTATCCCTGCTGTTGAAAAAGGATTTAAGCAAGCTATGGTCAATGGGCCTTTGGCCGGATTTGAAGTTGATAGTATGAAGGTGACCTTGAAGGACGGTTCTTTCCACCCTGTGGATTCGGATGCATTGTCTTTTGAGCTAGCAGCAAAAATGGGCTTTAAAGCCGTTGCTAAAAAAGCCGGAGCTGTAATTTTGGAACCCATCATGAAACTTGAAGTAATTACTCCCGAAGAAAACATGGGGGATATTGTAGGTGACTTAAACCGTCGTCGTGGTCAGGTTAATGATATGGGTGACAGAGCAGGTGCAAAAGTTGTTAAGGCTGAAGTGCCTCTTTCTGAAATGTTCGGTTATGTTACAACATTAAGAACATTGTCTTCAGGACGTGCAACATCAACAATGGAATTTTCACATTATGCTGAAACTCCTTCTAATATTTCAGAAGAAGTAATCGCAGCAGCAAGAGGAACCGCTAACGTATAATATTTCAGCAATGAGTCAAAAAATAAGAATTAAACTAAAATCTTACGATCACAATTTAGTGGACAAATCTGCTGAAAAAATTGTAAAGACCGTAAAGAGTACCGGTGCAGTAGTAACAGGACCAATCCCGTTACCAACACACAAGAAGATATTTACAGTGTTACGTTCACCACACGTAAACAAGAAGAGTAGAGAACAATTCCAATTAAGCTCTTACAAGAGATTGTTGGATATCTACAGCTCTTCTTCAAAAACCATTGATGCTCTAATGAAGTTAGAGTTGCCAAGTGGTGTTGAGGTGGAAATAAAAGTTTAGGTATAAACTTTTATTGACATCCCGAACTTGTTTCGGGGGCTTAAAGAGAGTTTCCCACTTGCGTGGGAAGTAAACATGTCCGGAGCCGCGTGCAAAGGAAAAACGGAACAAAATAATATTCAGGGTTGAATTTATTTTGACCCTGTTTTTTTCTGAAAGAATTTTTTCAGAAACAATAAAAAGAGAATAATTAATAACTAATAATAAATAAATATGTCTGGGTTAATTGGAAAGAAGATAGGGATGACCAGCATCTTTGACGAGAACGGGAAGAATATTCCTTGTACCGTTATTGAAGCAGGACCTTGTGTTGTTACCCAAGTCAGAACCAAAGAGGTTGACGGGTACGAAGCTCTTCAACTTGGTTTCGATGACAAGAAGACTGTTACTAAGGCTGCCGAAGGGCATGCCAAAAAAGCAGGAACCGTTGCAAAACGAAAAGTCGTTGAATTCCAAGGATTTGAAGAAGATTACAAATTAGGAGATACCATAACGGTAGAACATTTTATCGAAGGAGAATACGTGGATATCGCGGGTACTTCAAAAGGTAAAGGTTTTCAAGGTGTTGTAAAGCGTCACAATTTTGGCGGTGTGGGTCAGGCGACTCACGGACAGCACAACCGATTAAGAGCTCCGGGTTCTATTGGTGCAGCCTCATATCCTGCGAGAGTTTTCAAAGGAATGAAGATGGCGGGCCAAATGGGAAGCGAACGAGTGAAAGTTGAAAATTTAAGAGTTTTAAAAGTAGTTCCTGAAAAGAATTTACTTGTGGTTAAAGGATGTGTTCCCGGCCATAAAAACGCTTATGTAATGATAGAGAAATAATGAAGGTAGCTGTATTAGATATTAACGGAAAAGACACAGGTAGAAAGGTTGAGCTTTCTAAGGATGTGTTTGGAATAGAGCCTAACAATCACGCTGTTTACCTAGATGTGAAGCAATACCTTGCCAATCAGAGACAAGGAACTCACAAGGCCAAAGAGCGTGCAGAGATTGCCGGTTCAACCAGAAAGATCAAGAAGCAAAAAGGAACAGGTACTGCCCGTGCGGGAAGTATCAAGTCCGGTGTATTTAAAGGTGGTGGTAGAATGTTTGGTCCAAGACCAAGAAGCTATTCCTTTAAATTGAATAAAACCTTAAAGCGTTTGGCGCGTCGTTCTGCATTGAGTATCAAGGCAAATGACAAGGCAATCGTCGTATTGGAAGACCTTAATTTTGACGGGCCAAAGACGAAGAATTTTACCAATGTTTTAAAGACCTTAGGGCTTGAAAACAAAAAATCTTTGTTTGTGTTGGGAGAGTTAAATAATAATGTATATTTGTCGTCTCGCAATTTGAAAGGCACTGAAGTTGTAACTAACTCAGAATTAAGCACTTACAAAATTATGAATGCAAACAGTCTAGTGCTGTTTGAAGGTTCTTTGGAAGGAATTGAAACAAACTTAAGTAAATAGAAACAAGATGAATATCTTAATAAAACCTATAATTACGGAAAAAGCTACTAAAGATGCCGAAGACAAAAATGTTTTTGGTTTTGTAGTAAACCCAAAGGCGAACAAGGTAGAAATCAAAAAAGCGGTTGAGGCTGCTTATGGAGTTTCTGTTACCGGAGTTCGTACAATGAATGTCCGCCCCGATAGAAAGACTCGTTTTACAAAAACGGGGGTTCAAACTGGTAAAACAAATGCTTATAAAAAAGCAATTGTACAGGTGGCGGAAGGTGATACAATAGATTTTTACAGTAACATCTAAGCTCGCTTAGATTTAATCAGACAAAAATGTCAGTAAGAAAATTAAAACCTATCACCCCAGGTCAGCGATTTAGAGTTGTAAATGGATTTGACGCCATTACAACTGATAAGCCGGAGAAAAGTTTATTAGCTCCGAATAAAAGATCTGGTGGTAGAAACAGTCAAGGAAAAATGACCATGCGCTATATAGGTGGTGGTCATAAGAGAAAATATCGAATTATCGATTTTAAGCGTGACAAAGCGGGAATTCCTGCAACAGTTGCGTCTATAGAATACGATCCAAACCGTACCGCTTTTATTGCGTTGCTTAATTACCAGGATGGTGAAAAGCGCTATGTAATTGCACAAAACGGACTTCAAGTTGGGCAGAATATTGTTTCCGGTGAGAGCGTTGCTCCTGAAATTGGAAACGCCATGTTACTTTCTGCTATTCCATTAGGTACAATTATTTCTTGTTTAGAGTTACGTCCCGGGCAAGGTGCTGTTTTAGCGCGTAGTGCTGGTGCGTTTGCTCAATTAATGGCAAGAGATGGTAGATATGCTACTGTAAAATTACCATCGGGAGAAACTCGTATGGTATTAGTTACTTGTATGGCAACTATCGGTGCTGTTTCTAACAGTGACCACCAGTTGTTAGTATCCGGTAAAGCGGGTAGATCCAGATGGTTAGGAAGAAGACCTCGTACAAGACCGGTAGTGATGAACCCAGTTGATCACCCAATGGGTGGTGGTGAAGGTAAATCTTCAGGAGGGCACCCACGTTCTAGAAACGGTATTCCTGCAAAAGGATACAGAACTCGTTCTAAAACGAAATCGAGTAACAAATACATTATCGAACGTAGAAAGAAATAAGCTATGGCAAGATCATTAAAAAAAGGACCTTACGTTCACTACAAGTTAGAGAATAAAGTACAGCAAAATGTTGAGTCTAATAAGAAGACAGTAATCAAAACCTGGTCACGTGCTTCTATGATTACTCCCGATTTTGTTGGACAAACCATCGCGGTTCATAACGGACGTCAATTCGTTCCCGTATATGTAACTGAAAATATGGTAGGACATAAACTAGGAGAATTTTCACCTACACGATCATTCCGTGGTCACGCTGGTGCAAAAAATAAAGGAAAAAAATAATAGGCCATGGGAGTTCGTAAAAGAGAAAGAGCAGAGCAAATCAAGGAAGCAAAGAAGACAATGTACTTTGCCAAATTGAACAATTGCCCAACATCACCCAGAAAAATGCGTCTAATGGCGGATTTGATTAGAGGTGAAAAAGTGAACAAAGCGCTTAATATTTTAAAGTTCAGTTCTAAGGAATCATCACGTCGTTTGGAAAAACTTGTTTTGTCTGCAATTGCAAACTGGCAAGCTAAAAACGAGGATGCTTCTGTAGAAGACGCAGATCTTTTTGTTAAAGAAATCCGTGTGGATGGTGGAACGATGTTGAAAAGACTTCGTCCTGCACCACAGGGTCGCGCACACCGAATTAGAAAACGTTCCAATCACGTAACACTCGTGTTAGGAGCTAACGATAACACACAAAGCAATTAATAAATGGGACAGAAGACAAATCCAATCGGGAATCGCCTAGGTATTATTAGAGGATGGGAATCCAACTGGTACGGAGGTAATGACTACGGTGATAAATTAGCCGAAGACGACAAGATTAGAAAATATGTTCATGCTCGTTTAAGTAAAGCCAGTGTGTCCAGAGTAATTATTGAGCGTACGCTTAAGCTTGTAACCGTTACTATTACTACAGCTCGTCCCGGTATCATTATCGGTAAGGGAGGTCAGGAAGTAGACAAGCTAAAAGAAGAGCTTAAAAAAATTACAGGTAAAGAGGTTCAGATCAACATTCATGAGATCAAAAGACCCGAATTAGATGCTTTCTTAGTAGGAGCTAGTGTTGCAAGACAAATTGAAAACAGAATTTCATACCGTCGTGCAATTAAAATGGCTATCGCTGCTGCAATGCGTATGAACGCGGAAGGGATTAAAATTCAAATTTCAGGTCGATTAAATGGTGCTGAAATGGCACGTTCAGAATCCTATAAGGATGGACGTATTCCTTTATCGACATTTAGAGCCGATATTGACTATGCTTTAGTTGAGGCGCACACTACCTATGGTAGATTGGGTGTTAAAGTATGGATTATGAAAGGTGAAGTATATGGAAAAAGAGAACTTTCTCCCCTAGTTGGAATGACCAAAAAGGGTGGAAAAAATACTAATTCCGGAGGACGAGGTGGCAATAATAAAGCCCGTCGTAGAAAGTAATTTTTTAAATAGAAGAAAATGTTACAACCTAAGAGAACAAAATACCGTAAAATGCAAAAGGGCCGTATGAAGGGGAATGCCGGTCGCGGTAACCAACTTGCCTACGGAACCTTTGGTATTAAGTCTTTAGATTCAAATTTCTTGACAGCGCGTCAAATAGAAGCAGCTCGTATTGCCGCTACCCGTTATATGAAAAGGGAAGGTTCTATCTGGATTATGATTTTTCCTGATAAACCAATCACTAAAAAGCCTCTCGAGGTTCGTATGGGTAAAGGTAAAGGTGCAGTAGAATATTGGGCAGCAGTTGTTAAACCGGGTAGAATGTTGTTTGAAGTTTCCGGAGTTACTTTGGAAACTGCCAAAGAAGCCTTGCGCCTTGCGGCTCAAAAGCTTCCGGTAAAAACAAAATTTATCATGTCTAGAGATTATCAAGCTTAATTTTATTAAAGATGAAACAATCACAGATAAACGAGACATCAACAGCGGAGCTTCAGGAAAAACTTTCTGAATCGAAAAAAGCATATTCAGACCTAAAAATGGCACATACCATATCACCGTTGGAGAATCCAATTCAATTGAGATCACACAGAAGAGTAATCGCAAGAATTGAGACAGAACTAACTAAAAGAGAAGTACAATAACGGTACGAAGCTGAAAGATGGAAGAAAAAAGAAACTTAAGAAAAGAACGTATAGGTGTAGTTACCAGTAACAAAATGGAAAAATCCATTGTTGTTGCCGAAGTAAAAAAAGTAAAGCACCCTATGTACGGAAAGTTCGTGTTAAAAACGAAAAAATACGTTGCACACGACGAGAAAAACGACTGTAACGAAGGCGATACTGTAAAGATCATGGAAACAAGACCTTTAAGTAAGACCAAGAGTTGGAGGTTAGTAGAAATAATTGAAAGAGCGAAGTAATCATGATACAACAAGAATCAAGACTTAAAGTAGCAGACAACACCGGCGCCAAAGAAGTGCTAACAATTAGAGTGTTGGGCGGGACAAAGAAAAGATATGCTTCTATTGGAGATAAGATTGTAGTTACTGTAAAGGAAGCTACACCCAATGGAAACATTAAAAAAGGTGCCGTTTCTACTGCAGTAGTGGTACGTACCGTGAAAGAAGTAAGAAGACCGGACGGATCGTATATCCGTTTCGACGACAATGCTTGTGTATTGCTTAACCCACAAGGGGAAATGAGAGGTACACGTGTTTTTGGACCGGTTGCCAGAGAACTTCGTGATAAACAATTTATGAAAATAGTATCATTGGCGCCTGAGGTGCTTTAATACGAAACAAAGATGGCAAAGCTTAAAATAAAATCGGGAGATACTGTAGTAGTTACCTCAGGAGAACACAAAGGTTCTGAAGGTAAAGTACTAAGAGTTATTCTTGAGAAAAACAAAGCAATAGTAGAAGGAGTGAATACAGTAAAGAAGCACGAGAAACCTAGCGCAGCTAATCCTCAAGGCGGAATTACCGAAAAAGAGGCTCCTATTCATATTTCTAATCTTTCACTAGTAGATCCTAAATCGGGAGAAGCAACACGTGTTGGATATAGAATGGAAGATGGTAAAAAAGTACGATTTTCTAAAAAATCGAATCAAGTATTATAGTTATGGCATATACACCAAGACTTAAGGGAGAGTACAAGAGCAGAATTATAAATGCTCTTACAGATGAGTTTGGATACAAAAATGTAATGCAGGTACCAAAACTAGAGCGCATTGTTGTGTCTCGTGGAGTAGGTGCTGCCGTTGCAGACAAAAAACTTATCGATTACTCTGTAGACGAATTGACGAACATTACAGGTCAAAAAGCAATTGCAACTATTTCTAAAAAGGATATTGCAAACTTTAAACTTCGTAAAGGAATGCCAATTGGAGCTATGGTTACGTTACGTGGTGAGCGTATGTACGAGTTTTTAGACAGACTTGTTACTTCAGCGCTGCCAAGGGTACGTGATTTCAACGGAATTAAAGCAACAGGATTTGATGGTAGAGGTAATTACTCTTTGGGTGTTACTGAACAAATCATCTTCCCTGAAATTGATATCGACAAGGTAAAGAAGATTGAAGGATTGAACATTACGTTTGTTACTTCAGCCGAAACCGATAAAGAAGCAAAAGCATTACTAACTGAACTAGGTTTACCTTTTAAAAAGAACTAAGATGGCTAAAGAATCAATGAAAGCCCGTGAGGTTAAAAGAGCAAAAACGGTAGCAAAATATGCCGAAAAGCGCAAAGCACTTAAAGAAGCTGGCGACTGGGAAGGTTTACAAAAACTGCCTAAAAATGCTTCACCAATACGTATGCACAACCGTTGCAAACTAACAGGAAGACCTAAGGGATATATGAGAACTTTTGGACTTTCACGTGTAATATTCCGTGAAATGGCTAATCAAGGTCTAATACCAGGTGTTCGAAAAGCAAGTTGGTAAAATTATAAACTGGTAGCAGGTTCAGCATTTGCCGAAAACCATTACCGCAAACTAAAATAAATGACAACAGATCCAATAGCAGATTTTCTAACTAGAATTAGAAATGCAGTGAAAGCAGGACATCGCGTAGTTGAGATTCCCGCTTCCAATCTTAAAAAAGAGATCACAAAAATCTTGTTTGAACAGGGTTTTGTTTTAAGCTACAAATTTGAAGACGATAAAGGACCTCAGGGTACTATCAAAATCGCCTTAAAATATGACAAGCTTACCAAAGATCCTGTAATTAAGAAGATTCAAAGAATAAGTAAACCAGGTTTACGTAAATATGCAAGTTCAACCGAACTACCTCGTATCTTAAATGGATTGGGTATCGCAATTGTTTCTACTTCTCATGGAGTAATGACAGGCAAGCAAGCCAGAGAGCAAAAAGTAGGTGGTGAAGTATTGTGTTACGTTTACTAATATAAAGACAAGAAGAAATGTCAAGAATAGGTAATAACCCGGTAGCAATTCCAACAGGAGTTACAGTTGAAATAAAAGACAACGTGATTACTGTAAAAGGAAAATTAGGAGAATTAACTCAGGAATATTCCGATGTGGCTATAAAGGTAGAAGATGGAAATGCTTTTGTTGAGCGTCCTTCCGATGCAAAAGATCACAGAGCAAAACACGGTTTGTACAGATCGCTAATCAACAATATGATTAAAGGTGTGTCAACAGGATGGACAAAAGAGCTGGAATTAGTAGGAGTTGGATACAGAGCGACAAATCAAGGACAAAAATTAGATTTGGCCATTGGTTATTCTCACAACATAGTATTGGAAATTGCTCCTGAAGTGAAAGTTGAGGCTATCGCTGAAAAAGGAAAGAATCCAGTAATAAAATTAACGTCTCACGACAAACAATTGGTTGGACAGGTAGCTGCGAAAATTCGTGGATTCCGTAAGCCGGAACCTTACAAAGGAAAAGGTATCAAGTTTGTTGGTGAACAATTAAGAAGAAAAGCAGGTAAATCTGCATAACAAATAGAGTTATGGCATTATCAAAACAAGATAGAAGAAATCGTCTACGTTTTAGAATACGTAAAACTATTTCAGGAACAGAACAACGTCCGCGTTTGGCAATCTTCCGAAGTAATAAGGAGATTTATGCGCAGCTTATCGACGATGTAAACGGGAAGACAATTACCGCTGCATCTTCAAGAGATAAAGACATTGACGCTTCAAAAGTGAATAAAATTGAAGCTGCAAAATTAGTAGGAAAAGCAATTGCCGAAAAAGCTGTTAAGGCTGGTGTTGAAGCTGTGGCTTTCGACAGAGGTGGTTACCTATATCACGGAAGAGTAAAATCATTAGCTGAAGGAGCACGCGAAGGCGGCCTTAAATTCTAAGTAGTATGTATCAAGATTATAAAAACGTAGAATTAGTAAAACCAGGAGGTCTTGAATTAAAAGATCGTTTAGTAGGCGTTCAACGTGTTACTAAGGTAACTAAAGGGGGTAGAGCCTTCGGATTTTCAGCTATTGTTGTAGTAGGTGATGAGAATGGTGTTGTAGGACACGGTCTTGGAAAGTCTAAAGATGTAGCAAGTGCAATTGCAAAAGCTATTGAAGATGCCAAGAAGAACCTTGTTCGTATTCCGTTAAACAAAGTAACACTTCCTCACGAGCAAAAAGGAAAATATGGTGGAGCAAGAGTAAACCTTTTACCTGCCGCTCCGGGTACCGGAGTAATTGCCGGAGGAGCTGTACGTGCGGTATTGGAAGCAGTTGGAGTTCACGATGTATTGTCTAAGTCACAAGGGTCTTCTAATCCACATAACGTGGTAAAAGCGACCTTTGATGCCTTATTGCAATTGCGAAGTGCACAAACTGTAGCAAAACAGCGTGGTATCTCTTTGGAGAAATTATATAAAGGATAAACTACAAAAGAAGATGGCAAAAATTAAAGTAACAAAGGTAAAGAGTGCAATTAATCGCACAAAGACCCAGAAGAGAACGCTTGAAGCACTTGGCCTTCGTAAAATGGGTCAAACGGTTGAGCATGAGAACACGCCAAATATTCTTGGTATGATAACTAAAGTTAAACACTTGGTTTCGGTAGAAACTAAATAAGATATACACAATGGATTTAAATAACTTAAAACCTGCAAAAGGTTCGGTTAGTAACAAAGGGAAGCGTGTAGGTCGCGGTCAAGGTTCCGGAAAAGGTGGAACTGCAACACGTGGTCATAAAGGGGCTAAGTCTCGTTCAGGATATTCCAAGAAACTTGGTTTTGAAGGTGGACAAATGCCATTACAACGTCGTGTACCTAAGTTTGGTTTCACTAATGTTAATCGTAAAGAATATCAAGGAGTGAACCTTGATGTACTTCAACAATTAGTGGACGACAAAAAGATAAAGGATACTGTAGACTTCGAAACCTTAGTTGGTTTGGGACTTGCCGGGAAAAGTGAGATGGTGAAGATTTTAGGAAGAGGAGAGCTAAAGGCGAAATTAAAAGTATCTGCACACAAGTTTACTGCCTCAGCTCAAAAAGCGATTGAAGCGGCCGGTGGTGAAGTAGTAACATTGTAATCCAAGAACACCAATGAAATTTATTGATACTATAAAAAACGTTTTCAAAATAGAGGAGCTGCGAAATCGCATCATGGTTACCTTAGGACTATTATTGGTGTATCGTTTTGGTGCACAGGTAGTATTACCGGGTATTGATGCTTCAAAGCTTTCCGAATTTGCCGGTAATTTTGATGCCGGTGGAATTGGAGGATTATTAAATGCATTTACAGGAGGGGCGTTTGCAAATGCCTCTGTTTTTGCGTTGGGTATTATGCCTTATATCTCTGCTTCTATTGTAGTACAATTAATGCAAATTGCGGTGCCTTATCTTCAGAAGTTACAGAAAGAAGGAGAAAGCGGAAGAAAAAAGATCAATCAAATTACTCGTTGGTTAACAATAGGTATCTGTTTGGTACAGGCTCCAAGTTACTTGTTCGGTTTAGAAGCCTTAGGGGTTCCGGCCGAAGCATTTATCCTTGGAAAAGACACCATGTTCTTTGTATCATCGACAATCATCTTGGTAACCGGTTGTGTATTCGCAATGTGGTTGGGTGAGAAAATTACCGATAAAGGAATTGGAAATGGTATCTCTATCTTAATTATGGTAGGTATTATTGCAACCTTGCCGTTGTCATTTGCTCAGGAATTTGCTTCCAGAGTTCTGGAATCTAATGGAGGTTTAATCATGATCCTTATCGAATTAGTAATCTGGTTTATCATCATTCTGGCTTCTGTAATGCTGGTAATGGCGGTACGAAAAATACCGGTGCAATATGCACGGAGAACTGCAAGTGGCGGATATGAAAAGAACATCTTTGGAGCAAGACAATTTATTCCTTTGAAGTTAAACGCTTCAGGGGTAATGCCAATCATCTTTGCTCAGGCAATTATGTTTGTTCCTTCTGCTGTAGCAAGTCTTTCAGAAAGTGAAACGGCTCAGTCTATACAGGCTGCGTTTAGCGATATATTTGGATTGTGGTACAATGTAGTTTTTGCAGCATTGATTATTGTATTTACATATTTCTATACTGCAATCACGGTGCCTACCAATAAAATGGCAGATGATTTAAAACGAAGCGGAGGATTTATTCCGGGGATTAAACCGGGAACAGATACAGCCGAGTTGTTAGATAGAATTATGTCTCAAATTACGCTGCCCGGATCGATTTTCTTAGCTCTTATTGCCATATTTCCTGCATTTGTTGTGAAATTGATGGGAATTCAGCAAGGATGGGCATTGTTCTACGGAGGTACCTCACTTTTAATTATGGTGGGTGTGGCTATCGATACAATGCAACAAGTTAACTCGTATTTGTTAAACCGTCATTACGATGGATTAATGAAGAGTGGTAAAAATAGAAAAGCAGTAGCATAATATGGCAAAGCAAACCGCAATAGAACAAGATGGAACCATTATAGAAGCATTGTCTAATGCAATGTTTCGTGTGGAACTTGAAAATGGTCATATTGTGACTGCACACATTTCGGGAAAGATGCGTATGCACTATATAAAATTGTTACCCGGAGACAAAGTAAAATTGGAAATGAGCCCGTACGATTTATCGAAGGCTCGAATAACTTATAGATACTAAGAGATGAAAATTAGAGCATCCGTTAAGAAAAGAAGTGCCGACTGCAAGATTGTTCGCAGAAAGGGTACATTATATGTAATTAATAAAAAGAACCCTAGGTTCAAACAAAGACAAGGATAAATTATGGCAAGAATCGCAGGTGTAGATATCCCAAAGCAAAAAAGGGGTGTAATCGCGTTAACGTATATCTTCGGAATTGGTAAAAGCCGAGCGCAAGATATATTGAACAAAGCCGGAGTTAGTGAAGACAAAAAAGTAAGCGAGTGGAACGATGATGAAATCGGGGCCATTCGTGAGGCTGTTGGGTCTTTCAAAATCGAAGGTGAATTACGTAGTGAAATCCAATTAAGCATTAAACGTTTAATGGATATTGGTTGTTACAGAGGTATTCGTCACAGAGCCGGTCTTCCGTTAAGAGGACAACGCACTAAGAATAACTCGAGAACTAGAAAAGGAAAACGTAAAACAGTTGCTAACAAGAAGAAAGCAACTAAATAATACCTAGAGATATGGCAAAGACTAGCTCAAAAAGTACAAAGAAACGCAAGGTTAATGTTGAGTCTGTTGGTGAAGCACACGTAACAGCTTCCTTTAACAACATCATCATTTCGTTAACCAACAAGAACGGAGACGTTATCTCTTGGTCATCTGCCGGTAAAATGGGCTTCAGAGGATCTAAGAAAAACACTCCTTATGCTGCTCAGTTGGCTGCAGAAGATGCATCAGGTGTGGCACATGCTGCAGGTTTGCGTAAAGTAAAGGTGTATGTGAAAGGCCCGGGTAATGGTAGAGAATCTGCTATCCGTTCTATTCACAACGCAGGAATTGAAGTTACTGAAATCATCGATGTAACTCCAATGCCGCACAACGGATGTAGACCTCCAAAAAGAAGAAGAGTATAACGAAGTACGATTTACGAAGTACGATTTTAGATTTTTCAATCTTGAGTCTTGCTTTGATAATCAAAATTTAAAATAAATATCAATCTGAAGGATGAATGTGAACTAGAGGATTAACGTAAGACCTTAATTTAGTTTACCCTTCAAAATCAATTTAAAATGGCAAGATATACTGGTCCAAAAACTAAAATAGCTCGTAAGTTTGGCGAAGCTATCTTCGGAGAAGACAAATCCTTCGAAAAGAGAAATTACCCTCCGGGACAACACGGTAACAACCGTCGTCGTGGGAAGAAATCTGAGTACGCAATCCAATTGGCTGAAAAGCAAAAGGCAAAGTATACCTACGGTATCTTAGAGCGTCAGTTTAGAAACATGTTTAAAAAAGCAACTGCTGCTCCGGGGATTACCGGTGCTGTATTGTTACAATTATGTGAGTCCAGATTGGACAATGTGGTGTATCGTATGGGAATTGCTCCCAGTCGTCAGGCCGCTAGACAATTAGTCTCTCACAGACATATCACCGTAAATGGTGAAAAAGTAAACATCCCTTCTTATCAATTAAAAGCAGGTGATGTTATTGCAGTTAGAGAGAAGTCAAAATCTCTTGAAGCTATTCAAAATTCGTTAGGGAACGCAAGTAGTGTTTACGAATGGATAACCTGGAACGGTGAGAAAATGGAAGGAACTTATGTTTCTATACCGGCACGTCTTCAGATTCCTGAAAACATCAACGAGCAGTTCATCGTCGAATTATATTCAAAATAATCAAAACACACGAGTCACACTATGGCAGTATTTAGTTTTCAGAAGCCTGATAAAGTTATCATGATTAATTCCACAGATTTTGAAGGGAAATTCGAATTTCGTCCTTTGGAGCCTGGTTATGGATTAACGGTTGGTAACGCATTAAGACGAGTATTACTTTCTTCATTAGAAGGATTCGCAATAACTTCGGTACGTATCGAAGGTGTTGACCACGAGTTTTCAACCATCGCAGGTGTTGTTGAAGACGTTACAGAAATTATTCTTAATTTGAAACAAGTGCGTTTCAAAAGACAGATCGATGAAATTGACAACGAAACGGTAACGATTTCGGTAAATGGAGCAGACCAGGTAACAGCTGGAGATTTTCAGAAGTTCATTTCAGGATTTCAAGTATTGAATCCGGATTTGGTAATCTGTAATATGGAATCTAAAGTAAACCTTAACTTCGAGATTTCTATCGAAAAAGGAAGAGGTTACGTTCCTGCTGAAGAGAATAAAAAGGCAAATGCACCATTGGGTACTATCTTTACAGATTCTATCTATACGCCAATTAAAAATGTTAAGTACAGCATTGAAAATTTTCGTGTAGAGCAAAAAACCGATTACGAAAAATTGGTTTTCGAAATTGTAACAGACGGTTCTATTCATCCTAAGGATGCTTTAACTGAAGCTGCAAAAACCTTGATTCACCACTTTATGTTGTTTAGTGATGAGCGTATCACATTGGAAGCCGATGAGATTGCTCAAACCGAAACTTACGATGAGGAATCATTGCATATGCGTCAGTTGCTTAAAACCAAGTTGGTAGATATGGATCTTTCGGTTCGTGCACTAAACTGTTTAAAAGCTGCCGAAGTAGATACCTTGGGAGATTTAGTATCCTACAATAAGAACGATCTGATGAAATTCAGAAACTTCGGAAAAAAATCACTTACCGAACTAGAAGAATTGGTAAATGTGAAGGGACTGAACTTTGGAATGGATCTTTCAAAATATAAATTAGATAAAGACTAAACGATTTACGATTTACGATGTACGATTTTAAAATTATAATATTGTACATCAGCAATCCTAACTCTAAAAATAATTTTAACCCATCATAGTTTGCTCTCCAAAGAATGGATCTAGATGCAAGATGATGAAAACTAAATGTCATGAGACACGGAAAAAAGACAAATCACTTAGGAAGAAAAACTGCGCATAGAAAGTCGATGTTGGCCAATATGGCATGTTCCCTAATTGAACATAAAAGAATCAATACTACTGTCGCTAAAGCGAAAGCGTTAAAGCAATTTGTGGAGCCAATGATCACAAAGTCTAAGGAAGATACTACGCACAATCGTCGTATCGTAATGGCGAGACTGCGTCAAAAAGAAGCAGTAACCGAATTATTCAGAGACGTTGCTGTAAAGGTTGGTGATCGTCCGGGAGGATATACCCGAATTATTAAATTGGGGAATCGATTGGGAGATAACGCCGATATGGCGATGATCGAATTGGTTGACTATAACGAATTGTACAACGCAGGTAAGGCTACTAAAACGAAAACTACACGTCGTAGTCGTCGTGGAGGAGCAGCAAAATCGGCAGCAGCAGCTCCGGCAGCGAAAGCAAAAGCAACTGAAGCTAAGAAAGAAGAAGAATAGATGAAACATCATTTATAAAGATAAAGGGATAAGCATTCAATGTTTATCCCTTTTTTTATGAGTGAATTGTTTAAAAGTTCTAAAACCTTAATTGTACACTTCCATCATTTAAAGTATTTTTGCAAAACATTTCAGCAGTATGAAGTATCAGAATAGAAAAAAAGCACTCATTTTACTCGCAGACGGAACCATTTTCTACGGAAAAGCAGTAGGAGGCAAGGAAGGCTCTGCCTTTGGAGAAGTTTGTTTTAACACCGGAATGACCGGGTATCAGGAAATTTTTACCGATCCGTCTTATTTCGGACAATTAATGGTCACTACCAATGCGCACATCGGTAACTATGGTGCCAATGCCGAAGAAATCGAATCGGAAGGAATTAAGATCTCCGGTTTAATTTGTAGAAATTTCAGCTATCATTATTCGAGACCGGCAGCAGACGAAGCGCTGGAATCTTTTATGAATCGCAACAAATTATTGGCAATTAGTGATGTAGATACACGTGCCCTGGTAAACTATATTCGTGATAACGGAGCTATGAATGCCGTTATAACTACCGAAGTGGATAATATCGAAGGTCTAAAAAAGCAATTAGCAGAAGTCCCCAATATGGAAGGTCTGGAATTGGCAAGCAAGGTCTCAACCAAAGAGCCGTATTTCTTCGGTAAGGAAAACGCCACCTACAAAATTTCAGCCTTAGACATCGGAATTAAAAAGAACATTCTACGCAACCTCGCAAACAGAGATTGTTATGTAAAAGTATTTCCCTACAATGCTAGTTTCGAAGAGATGGAAGCCTTTCAACCCGATGGCTACTTTTTGTCCAACGGACCGGGCGACCCACAACCTTTGAACGATGCAATTGAAGCCACAAAGAAAATTATTGCTTCCGGAACTCCTTTGTTTGGAATATGCTTAGGGCATCAGATAATTGCCTTGGCCAATGGGATTTCAACCTATAAAATGCATCACGGGCATAGAGGAATTAATCATCCTATCATGAATTTGCTAACCGGAAAAGGTGAAATTACCTCTCAAAACCACGGATTTGCTATTAGTAGAGAGGAAGCCGAAGCACATCCCGATATCGAAATTACACATGTGCATTTAAATGATCATACAGCAGCAGGGATTAGAATAAAAGACAAACCTGTCTTTTCGGTACAATACCATCCGGAAGCAAGTCCGGGACCACATGATGCATCGTATCTTTTCGATGACTTCTTAGCAAACATTAAAAAACACAAACTACAAACTGCATGAGCATTATCATAGACATTCACGCCCGACAAATTTTTGATTCCAGAGGAAATCCAACTATCGAGGTCGATGTTATTACCGAAAACGGGTTTTTGGGCCGCGCAGCGGTACCTTCAGGTGCTTCGACAGGAGAACATGAGGCCGTTGAAATGCGGGACGGAGGGGATGCCTATATGGGAAAAGGAGTTTTGAAGGCCGTTGAAAAAGTAAATGGTAAAATAGCGGGAACACTCCTGGGAGTTTCAGTATTTGAACAGGAGTTAATCGATCAGATTATGATCGATTTGGACGGGACTGCGAATAAATCGAAATTAGGTGCTAACGCCATTTTAGGTGTTTCTTTGGCTGCAGCAAAGGCAGCGGCCAACGAGTTAGGGATGCCGTTATATCGCTATGTGGGTGGAGTGAGTGCAAAAACACTGCCGGTTCCCATGATGAATATCATCAATGGTGGTTCTCACAGTGATGCGCCTATTGCTTTTCAGGAATTCATGGTAATGCCTGTAAAGGCGAAAAATTTTACGCATGCTATGCAAATGGGGAGTGAGATTTTTCACAATCTTAAAAAGGTATTACACGACCGTGGTTTAAGCACTGCTGTGGGCGATGAAGGTGGTTTTGCACCAACCCTCAAAGGTACCGAAGATGCTTTGGATACCATTAAAACGGCGACAGAGAAAGCCGGTTATAAGCTGGGCGATGATGTTATGATCGCTCTGGATTGTGCGGCAGCCGAATTTTATAAGGAAGGAAAATACGATTATAAAGTGTTTGAAGGGGATTCGGGAAAAGTACGTACTTCGAAAGAACAGGCGGACTATTTGGCCGAATTGTGCAGTAAATATCCTATTATTTCTATTGAAGATGGGATGGATGAAAACGATTGGGAAGGTTGGAAATATTTAACCGAAAAAGTTGGAGATAAGGTGCAACTTGTAGGAGACGATTTGTTTGTGACGAATGTAAAACGACTTTCAAGAGGTATTTCTGAAAAAATAGCAAATTCAATTTTAATCAAGGTAAACCAGATAGGTACCTTGACCGAAACAATTGCAGCAGTAAACATGGCACACAATGCAGGCTATACTTCTGTAATGTCACATCGCAGTGGTGAAACAGAAGACAATACCATAGCAGATCTTGCAGTCGCATTAAATTGTGGGCAAATAAAAACAGGTTCGGCCTCTCGTAGTGACCGAATGGCAAAATACAATCAGTTGCTTCGAATTGAAGAACAACTAGGCGAGGTTGCCTATTATCCGCAACGAAAGGCATTTAAAATTTAACAAAAAACTATTCTGAATAAGAGCTTCAGATTACAGAGTTTGTAGTTTGGAGCTGAAATAATGCCGATTTAAGGATTTTTTAACCTAACAAGCGTTAGCAATCGATAATAAATCGTCTAAGATTTTGTAAATTAGCAGTTCCGTCCCGATAGCTGTCGGGTACTTTTAAAAACAAAAAACCAAATTATATATATGTCAAAAACAGCGATCCTCGAAATCGATGGTAAAAAATATGAATTTCCTGTAGTTGAAGGTACCGAGAATGAAGTAGCCATTGATATTAAGAACCTTCGAAGTGATACAGGTGGAGTTACCACAATCGATCCGGGTTATAAAAATACCGGCTCCTGCGAAAGTGCTATCACGTTTTTGAATGGGGAAGAGGGCATTTTACGATACAGAGGATATGCGATAGAAGAATTGGCCGAAAAGGCAGATTTCCTTGAGGTAGCTTACTTACTTATTTTTGGGGAATTACCCACCAAAGAACAACTCACAAAATTTCATACAGATATAAAAGCACAGTCTCATGTAGATGAGGATGTGAAGAAAATACTTGACGGCTTTCCAAAATCGGCGCATCCAATGGGTGTACTGTCTTCATTGACTTCGGCTTTGGTGGCGTTTAATCCTTCTTCGGTGAATGTAGATAGCGAAGAGGAAATGTACAATGCCATTGTAAAAATTATGGCAAAGTTTCCGGTCCTAACTGCCTGGGCATACAGAAAAAGAGTGGGACTTCCTTTAGATTATGGAGATGATTCCTTAGGTTATGTGGAAAATTTCCTTAAAATGATGTTTAAGAAGCCTAGCAGTGACTACAATCCCAAAAAGGTAGTTGTAGATGCATTGGACAAGTTATTAATTTTGCATGCAGATCACGAACAAAACTGTTCTACATCAACTGTGCGAATGGTTGGATCTTCACATGCCGGACTTTTTGTTTCTATCTCTGCGGGAATTGCTGCTCTTTGGGGACCACTCCATGGAGGTGCCAACCAAGCTGTAATTGAAATGCTCGAAGCTATTAAAGAAGATGGTGGTGATTCTAAAAAGTTTATGGCTAAAGCCAAAGACAAGAACGATCCGTTTCGTTTGATGGGCTTTGGACACAGAGTGTATAAAAATTTTGATCCTCGTGCCAAGATTATTAAAAAATCGGCAGATAGCGTACTGGAGGATTTAGGGATTGAAGATGAGGTATTGAGTATTGCCAAAGGTCTCGAAAAGGAAGCTTTGGAAGACAGTTATTTTGTAGACCGAAAATTATACCCTAACGTAGATTTTTATTCAGGAATTATATACCGTTCACTGGGTATACCCGTCGAAATGTTTACTCCTATGTTTGCATTGGGAAGATTACCCGGATGGATCGCGCAATGGAGAGAAATGCGTCTACGCAAGGAACCCATTGGCCGACCAAGGCAAATTTATATTGGTGAAACACTACGTGATTTTAAGCCGGTAAATAAAAGATAAAGTCTTATTTTTAACAATATTAAAAGCATCCTGACAATATTGGGATGCTTTTTTATATTTGCTATATGATTCAGTTGAATATAAAAGATGAAATTTCCAGGTTGCGAGCAGTCGTTCTAGGTAGAGCCGACAGCAATGGCCCTGTCCCAAAATTAGAGGATGCTTACGACCCTAAGTCGGCCGAACATATTAAAGCAGGAACCTACCCGAAAGATGAGGATATGGTCGTGGAGATGGAAGCTGTTGCGGCTGTTTTCAGGAAGTACGATGTGAAAGTATTTCGTCCAAAAACTATAAAAGATTACAATCAGATTTTTTCCCGAGATATCGCTTTTGTCATAGAAGATAAATTTATTATCGCCAATATTCTGGAAGATCGGTCCCTGGAAATTGAAGCCATAGAGCATGTAATTTCACAAATGGATCCGTCAAAAATTATTGAGTTTCCGGAGGATGCACATATTGAAGGTGGCGATGTAATGCCTTGGGGAGATTATATTTTTGTTGGAACATATTACGGTGAAGATTATCCGGATTTTATCACGGCACGTACCAACGTGAAGGCTGTAATACACCTTCAGAAGCTATTTCCGCATAAAAAAGTGAAATCGTTCAACTTGCGTAAATCAAATACTGTAGCCCGTGATAATGCCCTGCATTTGGATTGTTGTTTTCAACCTTTAGGATTGGGAAAGGCAATTATTCATAAAGAGGGATTTTTGGTGGAAGAAGAATACGAATGGTTGCTGAATTTCTTCGGAAAAGAGAACTGTTTTCATATTACCAAAGATGAAATGTATGAGATGAACAGCAATATCTTCTCTATTGCTCCGGATGTAGTGATTTCAGAAAAGAATTTTACCAGATTAAATACCTGGCTTCGTTCGCAAGGATTCACCGTAGAAGAAGTGCCCTATGCCGAAATTTCCAAACAGGAAGGATTATTACGCTGTACCACCATGCCTTTGATTAGGGATTGATCGATGTAGTTGGCTTCTATTATTGAATTACGGGATAGAAAGGGCTATAAATGGTTATTCCATCACAAACTTCAATCCACCCGATAGTAGCCAGAATTTTAAACCCGAATCTCTTTTGTACTGATCGAATTTTACATCAACACTTTTTAGTCCCAGTCGCCATAATTTAAACTTCGTAAATATATCGGTGTAGGTTATTCCAAAGCCGTACTGATTTGCAGAAAATTCAGATAAATCGTAATCTGACGTATAAAATTCGTCTGTTGAAAGCGCTTCGTTATTCTTAAAAAAGTAATCTGCTGCAGTTTGATTGTAATAACGATACGAGGGATACAACGTAAATTTATCCCCAAGTTTTATAGGGACTTCGATACTGGCCGTGTGAGAATTGATTCCCCAATCGTCAAAATAGTAACGATACGAAGTACGCACCACAAAAATTTCGTTGATATAGTAATTTAATCGCCCGCCCAGTGCAGTTTTAAAACGCATATCGGGCAATCTTTCCACATCATCGGCTATCTGGAAGTTATTCCCCACAAAGAAATCGGGTTTATCGCTAAAATAAATACGTTGAAACGGGGTTGACAACAAACCTTCTTGTTGCACCAATTCTATCGACATGGAGCCTTGCAATTTTTTTGAAAGAATTTGAGAAATGTTTAGACCCACAGCATAGGAATTTCTATTTTTTGTGGGTAATGGCTCTAAGCCTGAATCTTCAATAGGTCGCAGTTCTATAGGATAAATAAGACTCCAACTATCCAGATACACATTTGCGTTGATACTTATTTCGGTATTCTTTTCATTAAATAATTTAGAATAGCTTCCGCCAAATCCTACCGATGTGTAATCAAATTCGTAGGCAAATGAGGCTTTCGCAGACCAGATATTATTTCGGTCATCACTACTATGACTGTAATTTGCAGAAGCATTAAAATAAATGTCGGTACCTGAAGCTCCCGATGATGCCACAAACGGATCGGGTTCTCCCGGTCCGTCAAAGGGATCCACATTACTGGAAGAAGCCGATGTATATGCCGAAATACCCGCGTCGATAGTCAACACATCATCGTCGTTTAAAGGAATGGCCACAACAATAGTAGGTGTAAAATCGGTCAATGCTTCAGAGCCAATTCCGCCTGAAACAGCAGCATTGTCTCCCTCCTGAGAATAATAACTCGTTAAAAAATCGATCTCGGGACGTTCGAGAACACGTTTTTTATAGGTTTGCGTCGAGTCTTGTGCAAATACTGTAGCCGCGAATAGTACGATTAAAACTGATATAAATTCTCTCATATTTTTTGGTTAGTTACAGCCGCAACCCCCTCCGGTTTTGCCTCCATTGGCTCCCGAGGCTGCTTCGCGGTATGCATGGGCATAGTTTTCAAATCGCTTACTACTTTCATCGCTTAATGCCATGTCCGGGTCGTTAATTGTTACTTTTTCATATTCCTTTATAACCACACAGGAGGTAAAAAATGATGAAACTAGGCAGAGCAAGAGCATTTTTTTCATGGTTGTCATTTCTGTTCGGACGTAGATTTAGTTTCTAATACAATGTTTTTTGATGTAAATATTTTCCCGGTTGCATCTATTAAGATACATTCAATTTTTGGAATCTGATTGACAAAATCCAATCCGGTGTCGATGCCCATCACAAATATTGCCGTTGCCAGGGCATCGGCCAGCTCGGCTTTCGGCGCAAAAACGGTGGCGCTAATAATGCCTGTAGCAGGATAACCGGTACGGGGATCTATAATATGTGTATAGCGAACTCCATTGAATGTAACATATTTTTCATAATTCCCTGATGTTACCACCGCCCCCTCGGAAACGGGTAATAAGCCATAGGCTTTACTTTTATCCATGGGGTTAGTAATTGCAACCTGCCAATCTTTTCCGTTGAATTGCTTTCCCCAGGTGGTCATATCTCCGGCGGCGTTAATGATACCTCCCGAAACTCCATTTTCCTCTAATAAATTTTTGGCCTTATCGGCAGCATATCCTTTGCCAATGGCACCAAAACCGATTTTCATCCCCGAAAGCTTTAAAAAAACGGTAAAGTTTTCGGGATCCAGCTCAATGTTTTTATAACCCACCTTGACAATGGAAGCTGCGATTTCGTTTTCCGAAGGCATTTGAGTCATCGACCCGTCGAACCTCCATATTTTGTCCATGGAGGCAAAACTGATGTCAAAAGCACCTTCAGTAAGCCTTGATAGCTCCAGACAGCGACCTATAAGAGTATACAATTCCTCGTCTACTTTCACAGCCCGGACACCTGCATTTCTATTAATTTCTGAAGTTTCTGAATTGGCGTCCCAGGAGGAGATGAGTTTTTCAATTCGGGTTATTTCGGCTATGGCCATGTCTATATAGGTATTGGCTTCGACCGAGTCTTGCGCCACCACCGTAATTTCAAATCGGCTGCCCATAAGCGTAAGCACCCGAAAATAGTTTTCGGGTCCTCCTTTTGCCAAAGAGCTTACCGAAAATGAAATAAAAAGAAGACTAACTATTAATTGCTTCAAAATGGCTTATTTGGTAAAGGATACTAAATTCTTGATATAATCTTTGGGAGATGTTTTTATATAACCGGTTTCGCCTAATTTTTTACCGTTTTTATCAAGGACTACCACAAATGGGAATATGCCTTGCGGATTGTATTTTTGGGCCAGGGAATTATTTTTTTGCTGAAGTGCTTCAGGGAGAACGTTTTTCTTTTTCTTCGGAAAATCAGCCTGCAGCATCACAAAATGATTTTTGGCATACTCTTTAAATTCGGGCGTACTCCAAATTTCCCGATCTAATTTTATACAAGGGGCGCACCAGTCACTTCCCTGAAACACTAGAACAATAGGATAATTATTTTCCGAAGCTTGTTGCTTCGCAACTGTGATGTCTGTTACCCATTCCTGGGCATATGTTGGGAGTGTGCCGGCGATGAGAATAGTAAAAATGATAAGTAGTTTTTTCATAATCACGGTCTTATGGATAACTTTATAACAATATACTCGCCAGAAACCCTACCTTAAAAATACGGTTTTATTTATCTATAGCCTTTTTTGGAAAACAGAATTTTGATTATAGCACAGAACATTCTTAAAGTGCAGTGATCTATTATCAAGATATTGTGAAGTTACCGGCAATTTAATGAGTAAGTCAAAAAGAAAAACACTTAAATTTGTAGTCTAAAATCCAACCCTTTGTTGCAGCAAATAACAAATACCATTTTAATGATTCGTCCGGTTGCTTTTCGTATGAATGAAGAGACCGCGGTGAACAACTATTTTCAGGAAAATATCGACCTTAAAAATAGTGAGATTAATACCAAAGCGCAAGCAGAGTTTGATGCGTTTGTGGCTAAATTAAGGGCTGTTGGGGTACAAGTGATAGTGGAACATGACGATTTGAAAATGGATACGCCCGATTCTATTTTTCCCAATAACTGGGTGAGTTTTCACGAAAGCGGCATTGTAGGATTGTACCCAATGTTTGCTGAAAACCGAAGGAGAGAGCGACGCGAAGAAGTGATGGATCGCTTGGAAAGCGAAGGATTTGTGATACAAGGCTATATGGACTATACCAGTGCCGAAGAGGAAAGTATATTCCTGGAAGGAACCGGCAGCTTGTTGTTGGATCGCGTCCATAAGAAAGCCTATTGCGCATTATCACCGCGCGCAGATGAAGAACTGTTGATTGAATTCTGTGAAGATTTCGATTATTTCCCTGTTATTTTTACCGCTAATCAGAATGTAGATGGCGTGAGAATGCCCATTTACCATACCAATGTGATGATGGCTCTTGCCGAAAATTTCGCGGTAATTTGTCTGGATACCATTGATGATAAATCTGAAAAGCAGAACGTAGTGCACCATTTGCAGGAAGACGGTAAGGAAATTATTACCATTACCGAAGCTCAAATGCATCATTTTGCCGGAAATATGCTTCAGGTAAAAGGTGGAGGGGCTTCAAAATACATGGTAATGAGCACTGCCGCTTATAACAGCCTCACTTCCCAACAAATAGATGCCATTCAAAAACATTGTGAAATTTTGCACAGCGATTTGGAAACAATCGAAACCTGTGGGGGAGGTAGTGCCCGTTGTATGATGGCAGAAGTTTTTCTTCCGAAGGAATAAATTTGAGTATCTTTAATTGTGTAAATAACCGCTCTATGAAAATTTTAAAAACTATTTTACTCGTTGTAGGAATTGTACTTATCGCTCTGGGATTGTACAATGCATTTGTGCCACAGGAAGTTGTAGACATTGGACCTATTGAGGTAAGTGCTAAGGACGGCTTGAATAATCAAACCTTGGGAATGATTGGTTTAGGGGTGTTGGCATTACTTGCAGCTGTCTTTGTTAAAAATAGGAAGGCCTAAAAGACTAAACTCATTATGTTGTCTGAAAATGTAATCGTTCGAGAAGTTCGTAATGATGAGATTAGCACCTTACTTAGTTTATCCAGAAGTACTTATATTACGGCCTTTGCACATTTAAATAAAGCTTCCGACATGGAGCTGTATTTGGAGCAGGCTTTTACTTTACGCAAAACGAAGGAAGAGTACAAAAATCCAGAATCCTTCTTTTTCTTTGCCGAATACAAAGGTAAATTAGTAGGTTATCTCAAATTAAATCTGGGTAAGGCCCAAACAGAAACTCCATTTAAAAATGCGCTGGAGATTCAACGAATTTACGTTGTTGAAGGATTTCAGGGATTGAAAATTGGAGAACATCTTCTTCACTTTACAACACAATTTGCGATTTCTAAAAAAGTAGATGTTATTTGGCTGGGGGTGTGGGAAAAGAACGAACGCGCCATCGCTTTTTATGAACGACACGGTTATCATATCTTTTCAAATCACGAGTTTTGGTTGGGCACAGATCTTCAGTTTGATTATTTGATGCAGTTTAAATTACCCGAGGCTTAAATTTCCAAGTACCGAAACTACTGCAGTAGTAATGTATTCTATTCCAATCGCAATTACTATAAATCCAACAATGCGGGAGATTGCATTGATGCCTGAAGCACCTAAAAACCGACTAATAAGGTGAGCGCTTTTCAGAATTAAAAAAGTAGTGAGTGCTACCGTAAAAACAGCCAGAACTACCAGAAGAATGTCTTTGGTATTTTCGTATTGCTGCTGAAAGGTTATAAGCAATGAAATGGAACCCGGACCCGCAAGCATAGGGATGGAGAGTGGTGTAAGTGAAAACTTTTCACGATTGTCCAGATCCTTTCGTACTCTTTTGTTTTTCATTCCTTTATGTTTTGAAAATGTACCCGTTAACAAAGCGAATCCCGACGTCACAATAATCATACCTCCTGCAATTCGCAATGCATTCAAACTAATCCCGAAGAATTGCAATAAATAGGTGCCAGCGAAAAAAGAAATCAGCAGTATCACTAACACATTTACACTGGTTAGAAGCGAGGTTTTACTGCGCTCTGTGGAAGTTTCATCATTGGTTAAGCCCACAAAAACAGGCACGGTTCCCAGCGGATTAATTACCGAAAACAAGGCCGCAAATACATATAAAAAAATGTCCATAGTTTTTGCGTCAAAGAACGATTGAAACGACTATTTTCAGTTTATGAAAGCATTAAATTTCGGTTATCCTATCTGTTCGTGATTCGTGTATAATGAAATAGACATCCCTAAAAATTCTTGTATCTTTGCGCCCGAACACCAAAGTTTTGAACTAGGTGTTTCTTTTTTATAAATTACTACCATGAATTTGCAGGAAACTCTAGAAAAGGAAATTATAAAAGCAGCGGCCCAATTGTTTGATGCTTCATTGGAAACGGTCGAATTTCAAGCAACACGTAAAGATTTTGAAGGCGACATTACTGTAGTGGTTTTTCCGATGCTTCGCGTTATTAAGGGGAATCCTGTACAAATTGGTGAAGCCATAGGCGCTTTTTTGGTAGACAATGTAGAAGCTGTTACAAAGTTTAATGTCGTAAAAGGCTTTTTAAATTTGGTGCTTAGCGATGCGTATTATTTGCAGTTCTTTAATAGTATTCCCGATTTTTCGAACTACGGAAAAGTACCTCAAGGCGACAATGCCATGATGGTTGAATACGCTTCTCCAAACACCAACAAACCTTTGCATTTAGGCCACATTCGGAATGTTTTGTTAGGTTACAGCGTTGCCGAAATTTTAAAAGCAGCCGGTAGAAAGGTGTACAAAACTCAGATTATCAACGACCGGGGGATACATATTTGTAAAAGCATGCTCGCATGGCAAAAATTTGGCAATGGTGCAACACCCGAAACTACCGGATTGAAAGGTGATAAGCTGGTTGGAAACTACTACGTAAAATTCGATAAGGAATACAAAAAGGAAATTGCCGAATTAATAGCTCAAGGTAAAAGCGAAGAAACTGCAAAAGCTGAAGCTCCTTTATTAGTAGAGGCACAAGAAATGCTTCGGAAATGGGAAGCGGGCGAACCCGATACAGTTGCACTTTGGAGTACGATGAATGGCTGGGTGTACAAAGGTTTCGAAAAAACCTATGAGGCTATTGGAGTTGATTTCGACAGTTATTATTACGAAAGTAATACGTATCTGTTAGGAAAGGAAGTTGTTGAAATCGGACTTCAGAAAAACGTATTCACCCGTAAGGAAGATGGCTCTGTATGGTGCGACCTAACCGATGAAGGGCTTGATGAAAAAATTGTTTTGCGAAGTGACGGTACTGCGGTTTATATGACTCAGGACATAGGTACGGCAATCCAGCGGGTAAAGGATCACCCCGATGTGACCGGAATGATTTACACGGTGGGAAACGAACAGGATTATCATTTTAAGGTACTGTTCTTAATTCTAAAAAAACTAGGCTATTCCTGGGCACAGCATTTGTACCATTTGAGTTATGGGATGGTGGATTTACCTTCCGGAAAGATGAAGAGTAGAGAAGGAACTGTGGTTGATGCCGATGATCTTATTGCCGATATGACGCGAACCGCAGGTGAGATTAGTGAAGAATTAGGTAAAATTGACAATTTTTCGGAAACCGAAAAGGAAACATTGTATCACACCATCGGCCTGGGGGCTTTAAAATACTATATCCTAAAAGTAGATCCTAAGAAACGAATTCTTTTTAACCCCGAAGAGAGTGTAGACTTTCAAGGGAATACAGGGCCTTTTATTCAGTATACTTACGCGCGAATTCAATCTATATTGCGAAAAGCAAAGGAAGATGAACAATTGAACGCGTTCGCAACCAATTTGGATACTACCATTGCGCTTCAGCAGAAAGAAAAGGAAGTATTGAAGCAATTGCAACAGTTTCCGGAAACTATTCAGCTGGCAGCAGAGCAATACAGTCCGGCGCTTATTGCCAACTACACCTATGAACTGGTAAAGTTGTACAATTCATTTTTTCAGAATATTTCCATCTTTGGCGCCGATACAGACGCCGAAAAAATATTCAGAATTCGGTTGTCGAAAGCAACCGGAGAAGTAATTGAAACAGCCTTTGCTTTATTGGGAATTCGTGTCCCGGAACGGATGTAATTAATTATAAATACGATATCCAATAATTTCATCTTTCCCCTCCGAAACATCGATGTTTATGATGTACGGAATGGCGCCCTTTTCAAAAATAAAATAGCCTTGATATTGGTACATGGAGCCTATATCATCTCTTTCTTCGGCTATCCCAAAAGGCTTATAACTCTCTAAATCGCCCAGTTTTAGTTCCAATTGATCAATCACTATTTTTACTAAATTGCGAATAGGATCAAGGATGTCGTTAACGTTTTTAATTGTTTCTAATCGATCGTATTTGTTGTCGAGAATACTTTCAGAAAAGATTTTAAAATTAGCCGATTTCTTACTTACATTCTGAAGCACTGCTTTGGGATAGTAAAACGCCGCTGTATCCTTTGTTGTGTGTACTAATTCCACATCAATTCCGGAGTAGGTTTCTTTTTCTTTAGGGGTAAGTCCTTCATACACCATCAAGGCAATATTTCCCGATGAAGCGGCGGGTGCAATAGTATCCAGCATTTTACTATCGGAAACTTTAATGGTAAATTTTTTAATAGTTTCTTGCCCAACCGCGGTGCTTATTCCTTTCGAATAGGAAGTTTTAGCTCCGTAAAGCTCAGCTACGGTGTCCATACTTTTTTGTTCGGTTTCGGAAGCGCAGCTTAGGAATAGCAGTGCGATAATAATAAAGCTTACTGTTTTCATGATGGTATCGTTTTATTTGTGTAATTCGTATTCCAAAGAAATTCGTACGAGTCCGGCAGTGTTTCTGGCTCCGGTTTTAATAAGCATATTTCTCCTATGGGTTTCCACAGTGCCAAAGCTTATAAAAAGTTTTTCGGCAATTTCCTGAGTGGTTCGCTCGTCCAGAATAAGTAATAAAATTTCCTTTTCTCTTTTTGAAAGCGTGGGGAAAGGGCTTTCTGTTTTTTGACGGTTTCCGCTGGCAACGCTGTTTACTACAATAGTATTAACGGTTTCGTCTAAATACATCTGCCCGTTGTGAACCGTTTTAATAGCGTCGATCACCTCGTCTTGCCCTGCATTTTTAAGAACATATCCCTTTGCTCCATTACTTAACATCAACCTTATAAGACTACTTTCCTTATGCATGGAGATGGCAATTATTTTAAGGTTGGGGTGGGTTTCCAGCAGTTGCTTACAGGTGTCTATTCCGTTAATTCCCGGCATGTTAATGTCTAAAAGAACGACATCCGCCTCGGTTCTTGAAAGGGCTTCGATGCCTTCTTCGCCACTCAATGCTGTCCCTGCCACACTAATGTCGGGTGCATCTTTCAGCAATAATTGCATCCCTCCAATTACCATCTTATGATCGTCAATTATAAATACTCGTATCATATCATAGGTATATTTAAGTTTATTGAGGTTCCTCTTCCCGGATGGGTATCCCAGGCAATGGTTCCGTCCAAAAATTGAACTCTGCTGTTAATGCTCTTAAGGCCAAGGCCACCGTTGTTGGTCGCCTCTTGAAAATCGAAGCCGTTGCCGTCATCTTCTACCAGCAAGTGTATGGTATTGTTATGTCCAATTAGCTGGATAAGAATGTTTTTGGCATTGGCGTGTTTTCGAATGTTTGATATGATTTCCTGTAAAAGGCGATAAATCATAACAGATCTTGTCTTTTCCAAGGTATCGGGTATGCTTTTTATTTCGACCGTTACTGCATAATCTTCTTCATTTAAATGTTCTCCCAAATCTTCTACAGCGCCTATTAGCCCCGAAATACTTAGCGAATGAGGCATCATGTTATGAGAAATTCTTCTAACTTCCAAACAAGCTTCGTCAATTAAACCGTTCGTCTTTTCCGATAGACTGAGTTGCTCCAATTGCGGCACGTCTTTCCGGATGGTACTAAAATGCGCTTTTACAGTGCTCAACAACCCGCCAAGACTGTCGTGCAGGTCTTTTGCAATACGTAGACGCTCGGCTTCCTGCCCTTCAATCATGCTGCTAAGTGCCAACAATTTGTTTTTTTGTTGCAAATCGGTAATTTTTTGTTTCTGAAGGGCTTCATTTTTTTGGCGACGCCCCAGTCGACGTTTAATACATCAATCCATTTTTGGCCGTCAGGATTCTGTCCGGGTTAGGCTAATGCTCCAATGGAAACTAAGGCACAACTAAGTACAAGAATTGTTGTTGAGAGATTTTTCATGATACGAGGTTTAAGAATTAATATGATGCTAAACTACATCAAGCTAATTATCTCGTTATCAAAGAGTTCCGGGAGGGTGTTAAAATATATGTTTTCCGTAGGAAACTGAAAAGTAACTTTTAGAAGAGTATTTGTAACGAAAAATTGGGTGTAATACCTAAGGATACTTCCTTTACTTGATTTACTCGTATGTTGCCATTCTCGTCGAGATCTAAGGCGTAGTGAATATTTAGTGTGTTTCTGTAATCGAAAATATTAAGGACGGCCAGATTAATTTTTACGTCTACACTATCTGAAATGTCCCAAAGGTATTCGGCCGACATATCGGTTCTGTAATAATTAGGAAGCCGTTGCTCATTCGGATTGGTAAATTGAATGATTTCCTCCCCATTTTCAACAATAATCTCTTCTCCTGCCACCGGAAAGGTATTGGGCTTTCCACTGTGAAAATTAAATCCGATTGCCACTTTCAATTTATTGTAAGTATAAGTCCCTGCGGCAGTCAAGGAATGTCTTATGTCTATATTATTTGGAAATTCGGGAGGAGAAAGTGTTTCAAATTTGTAATCATTTTTCATATAAAGATAGGTAAGCCAAGCACTGAAGGACTTCAGCTTCTTGTTTGCAGTAAATTCAATTCCCCTGGCGGTATAATCGCCGCTGGCTCTTGTAAATTGAAATTGATTTTGAAACGCCTGATTTGCTGTTGTTATTCCGGCAACGTTTTTATAAAATCCTTCGATATTTACGAGCCAGTTACTTTTTTTATATAATATTCCCAGAGAGGCTTGTTTACTTTTTATTATGGGAATGGTCGAATCGTTTGCCAAAACCCAGCGTCTTTTCTCAATTCCAAGGAAATCACTTTCAAAATCAATTCGTTGGGTGACGGCCTGGTTTTTAAACTCGCCCAGGGCTTCAATGGCAAAACCACCGCCAATTTTTTGATGTAAACTCAATCTCGGTTCCACAATTACCTCAGCAAATTTATCAAAATAATTTACCCGTACACCTCCGTTTATAATGGTTTCATCGCCATTAGGAGTATAGGCAAGGTTTCCGAATGTTACGTGCGACTGTAGTACATTTTTTATATAACTTCTAAAACGAGGTAAGTTTACGTCCTGCGAATTGGCAATACCTTTTTCTGAAAAATGATAGCCTCCTTCTACAGCATATTTTTCGGAGAATTGATATGTACCGTTTAACTTTACTCCGGTGTCCAGAACTTCATTTTGTTGTTGTTGTTCCTGCGCGGTAAAAATAGTCTTGTTGATGGCATCCAGTAAGTAATACGACCCATAGATAAGAGCACTAGTTTGCAATTTATTGCTCCATTTGCGTTCCCAGGAAATTCCCCCTACGATACTCTCCTGAGCCAATTCACTGGTTTCAGAACTTGCAGTGGTTAATTGGTTTTCAGTGAAATCTAATTTGTTATGAACGGTTAAAAAGTTAAGTCTAATTTGGTCTTTTTCTGAAATATCCCACAACAATTTGGTGCTTATATCATAAAAGCTAAACTTTTCATCGGCAGAAATCGTAGTTGCATTTTGCGGATTTTCCCGGTTTGTTATTTCTGTATCCTGAAAAATTCGTTCCGAAAAATTTTTATAAACCGGAGATTCCAACAACCAATTAATAGAATGTCTGGTAGAAACCTGTACCGAAGCATTTTTTGAAACCGGAAGGTCTACAAATGCGTTGGCATTGATAAGATTTAATCCAACCCCTGCTTTAAAATCGGTTGTAACACTGTTTTTTGAATACATGGCAATCACTCCCGATACGCCTTCTCCGTATCGTGCAGGAGTCCCATTTTTATGAACAGTAACTTTTTTAGTGAGATCCGGATTAAAGGCAGATATAAGTCCGAAAAAATGTCCGCTTTGGTATATTTTAATATTGTCCCACAGTATTAAATTTTCATCATGTGTCCCCCCACGAATGTTGATGTTAGAGATGGTTTCATTCACACTTTCCACGCCCGGAAGTGCCTGTGCTATTTGAAGCACGTCGTCTTCCACCTGTCCGGGTAATAGGCCGAAGTTAGTGGTATTTATCGTATACGAACCGTCCAGCTCCTTATCGATTCCCTTTGTAAACAAGGTGTTCAGGGTCACAAAATTCAATTGAGTAACCGCAGGGATTAATAAAATGGAAGCGCAACTTTCGGAGAGCTCATGTAGGTAAATTTGGATGGTTTCGTATCCAATGTGACTAATTGTAAGTTCGTTACTTTCGGAAGTATTCGGAATATAAAATTCACCTGAAGTATTGGTGATAGTGGCGTACTTTCCATCTTCAGATTGAATTGTAGCACCTGCCAAAAGACTCCCGGTTTCTGCATCGTAAATCTTTCCGCAGCGAATAGAGTTGTCTGTTTTAATCGTTACGGTAATATACCGTTCATCAATTATGGTAAAGAGTAAAGGAGTGTTATTTGTTAGGTACGCCAATATTTCGTCTAAACTGAATTCTTCCGGTGGTGGCAGTAAAGAGATGCCCGAGACAGTGGTCGTTGCATACGAAACACTTACATTGTATTTTGTCTCTAGAGCCACTACAATGGTTTGGAGCGCAACTTTTTCATTCATATTTTGAGCACGAGTTTCGTGATAACAAAATAGAAAAGTTACAAGAATCAAAACATAGTAAAAACTACTTGGTGGTTTTTGCATAAATTTTCACTTCCCCCTCTGTAATTGTAAAAGCTAGCCCCAAAGGATCACACACCGCCTGCAACGCTAGGTCGAGATTGCTATGTGTAAAACCTCCTGTAAAACGTCTGTTTACATCTACATTTTGTGTTAGAATCGTCACCGGATACTGTCTTTGTAATTCGTCTAAAACTGTTTTTAATTTGGTATTTTCAAAATGACTTTCATTACCAATCCATTGTGGAGTTGGCGTATCGCTTTGTGTATTAGATACTAACGTTCCTTTTTCAATTTTTAGTTTATGCCCTGCGGGTAATTTAATGATAGTATCCTTATAAGCAACACTTACCAAACCTTCGTAACAATTAATATTGAAAACAGAATCTCTGGAAAACACATTAAACTGAGTTCCTATAACGGTAACAACACCCTGTGGTGTGTTTACACTGAAAGTACTTCCTTGGGTGACTCTAAAGTATGCTTCCCCGGTGAGAGAAAGGGTTCTCTCTTTTTCCCAGGACTTTTTATTGTAGCTAATTTCAGAATTGGAATTTAAGATTACTTCCGAGTTGTCGGGGAGTGAAAAAGTTTCTTTTTCGGCAATTTGTGTTGTGACAGAAGTATCCAATGTGCTTACATACAAATAGCCAACACAAATTACAGCGAGAACAGCTGCAATTTGAAGAACGGTTTTTACAGGATGCAAACGCCGAACTTGTCTTACAGCAGATTGCTTAGACAAAATAGCTTCAAAATTGGTTTCAGCATTGAAAGATGGTGCCTCAAAACCGGAAGTTGCTTCAGATATCTTTATATATGAGGCATATTCCGGAGAGGTCTTTAATTTTTCAATTTCATCTTTGGTCGCTTCACCGTTTAAGTATTTATGTAATATGTAGTTTAAATCCATGATATGCTACTTCATTGTTATAGCTGAAACAAGTATATTGTATTTTACCCTACCTAATTCTAATTATATGTTTTCTATTTCCAGACGCAATGATGCCAGGGCTTGACTCATACGTTTTTCAACTGCTTTTACCGAAATTCCTAAAATCTCTGCAATTTCTCTATATTTTTTTCCTTCAATTCGGTTTAGGAGAAAAGCGGTTCGTTGGGCTTCACCTAAATTTGCCAATGCATTTTCCAATTTCTTCAGGTACTGTTTTTCTTCCAGTAAGAATTCAGGGGATTGATCATTTACTTTATGAGGCTGCAGACGGGCGTGCTTTAGCACCACTTTTTTATGAGCCACTTCATTTAAAAATGTATTGTTTGCGACGGTGTATAAAAAAGATTTTGCCTTTTCTAAAGGAACCTTGGCACAATTTTGCCACAATTTTATAAATGCCTCCTGTACCAAATCGTCTGCCTGATCCTTGTCTCCGCATTTAAAATAAATAAAACGCCACACCGGTTTTCCAAAGTCTGTGTAGACCTTGTTGAAAATACTTTCATTACAAACATTGGTGGATTCCTTCATGCTATAAGCGGACTTTTCCAAAGATATTTAAAAAGATATTACAGTGCAAAGTAGGGTAATTTTTTATTTGCTTGTTTCAGTAACAAAGAAATCTAATTAAAACTAAAAACAACTTATGAAAACTTTGAAAAAGCAAATTTTAAGTCTAATGGTGGTGATTTCCTTAGTGACTACAGTAGTAGCTTGTAGTCCTTCCGATGATTCCAATCAGCCCAACAATAGTACAAGCGCTGCGCAGACTGCAAATGTTGCAGAGAGTGGCACCTGGAAGATCACCTACTTTTATGACTCAGACCATGTAGAAACCGGTAACTTTAGTGGCTATAGTTTCAGCTTTAATGAAGACGGAACCTTAGTTGCGGTTAATGGAAGCACTACGGTTACCGGTACGTGGTCTGTTACCGATAGTAGCAATAACTCCAGTGATGATGATGGAAGCAGTAGTGATGACGATGACGATTTTAATATCTTCTTTTCGGCACCTCCTAAATTTGAGGATCTGAGCGATGATTGGGATATTATCTCTGTTAGTGATTCTAAAATTGAATTGATTGATGTAAGTGGCGGCAATGGTGGTACCGATTACTTAACGTTCGAAAAGAATTAAAAACAGAGATAGCACCTAGGCATTCAATGATAAGGATTCGAAGATAAATTGCTTTGGAAGAGATCTATATTGAATGCCTTTTTTTAAAAAATAAGTGTTAGCTGTGCGGGTGAAGGTTAAGTCCCCAATTAATTATAACCCTTGAAATGCCATTCGATGTATCGAATGGCATTTTTAATGAGTAATACCTAAGGAGAATGGCTTTATTTTTATAATATTGAATCATGAAATCAAAATTTATTTAAAAACAGTAAATTTCGGGTAGGGTAATTTATAAATAGCTTGTTGTAGCTATAGATTACCCCAAATAATTTTGAATGATGAAAATTTACACTAAGATTCTTCTTACGGCAATGCTTATAATTAGCATGCTCTTTGTTTCTTGTCAGAAGGAAGAACAGATTCTAATCGATGAAAATCCCGAAGAAACCATCACAGCCAATTCGGTGCTTACTAATTTTATTTTGTTGAGTACCCAAAACGACTGTGACTACGATGATATTATAGATAACCACGCCTGCGGCACAGTGGTACTTCCGGTTACAGTCATTGTTAACGGGCAAGAAGTAGTTGTTTCAAATGAAGATGATTTTGCAACTGTTCAGGCTATTTTCGATCAGTTTCCGGGAGATGAAGATACTATTGAGATTGTCTTTCCCATCGACATCCAACTAAAAGACTATTCTCAACAGACGGTAAATAATCAATCCGAATTAGATGCGTTTATTACAATATGTGAAGCGAGTGGTTATGAAGGAATCAGCTGCGTAGATTTTAATTACCCTGTAAGATTTTTTGTCTATAATTCAAATCAGCAGCAAACTGGAACAGAAAGCTTGTCTAACGATATTGAATTATATCAGTTCCTAAACAACCTTGATGTTGATGACTTTATAAGTATTGATTATCCCGTTTCTGCAGTGATTCATGGGGAAACCTTTACAGCAAATAACAATCCGGAATTACAAGAGATTATCAGTTCGGCAGATTGCTACGAAATCGACCCTAATTACGACATTCAGTTTATCGAAAATTTAACCAGTGGGAATTGGTATGTTTCTTACTATTTCGATAACTATGAGGAAACAAGCAGTTTTGGCGGATACGCATTTACCTTTGCCGGTAATAATTCGGCCCAGGCCTCCAATGGGACAACTATTATTGACGGCTCATGGAATGTGACAAACAATGTTTTACCGTATTTGGACCTTGACTTCGGAACTACCACTCCTTTTAATAAAATGGACTTTAACTGGGAAATTATTGAAGGCACCTCCGAAATTATCAGACTCCGAAAAATTAGTAGTGGCGATGGTAGCGTCGATTATCTCAGCTTCAATCGTACTCCAAGTACAGGAGGAAATAATGAAGAAGTTAACAATTTAATTGAAATCCTTACTACCGGAATCTGGTATGTAAATCTTTACAATGATAATGGCACAGACGAAACCTGTGATTATGTGGCCTACGAATTTACCTATTTCCTTAATGGTACTGCTACAGCAACTACAGAGACATCGACTATTACGGGATTCTGGGCTGTGGAAAACAGCAATGGACTGGAACTTGTTTTAAATTTTGACAACGGAGGTAGCGGATCCCCCTTAGGCGATTTAAACGATGACTGGAGTGTAATTGAAGCCACTTTAGATATAATCCGTTTGGAAGATTCAAGTAGTGGTGGGGGTACAGATTTACTTAGCTTCGGAAGGAATCCATACGATTGTGGCGGTGGCGGCGGCGAAACTCCCGATCCACAGGAACTTCGGGATATTATGCAAGTCGGAACCTGGTATGTAGACACCTTTTTAGACAATGGTGATAATGAAACAGCCGATTATAACGGATTTGATTTTCGGTTTTATGCCAATGAAACGGTTTTGGCGTCGAATGGGTCTGAATCTGTTTATGGAATTTGGATCGTCACCCTCGTAGGAGATAGTCTTAATTTCGAATTTGATATGGACAGTCCTTTAAACGGTGCAGATGATGCCGACTATAAAGTACTGCAGTTTTCTGAAACTTCGGTCACTTTTGTAACACGAGATAGCGGTGGAAATATTGAGGATACCTTAACCTTTAAGAAGAACTAAATGTAAATGAAAAAGAAAAATTAGTGAACTCCTCAATTAATTTTGTCCCAAAAAACCGGCTGATATTGTTTCAGTCGGTTTTTGTTTTATTTTTAAGGTGAAAATCTTGTAACTCTCTATTCATCCTGAAATGATGCAAATAATACGAACCAATTCAAAAAATAAAGACTTTATCACCCTTGTGCAATTTTTGGATGCCGATTTGGCCGAAAGGGACGGTGACGAACACGACTTCTACCATCAGTTTAATAAGATCGATCACTTAAATCAAGCCGTAGTGCTGTATGAAAATGAAATTCCCATTGCATGCGGCGCTATCAAACCTTTTGAGGGTGCTGCCATGGAAGTAAAGCGAATGTATACAGCCCCTGAAAGTCGTGGCCAAGGAATTGCAACCAAAATTTTGCAAGAATTGGAACAATGGGCTGCAGAGTTATCCTATAAAAGATGTGTGCTAGAGACCGGGAAAAAACAACCTGAAGCAATTGCGTTATACCTTAAAAACGGGTATTCCATCATTCCGAATTACGGTCAGTATGCCGGAGTTGAAAACAGCGTGTGTTTCGAAAAGGTTTTAGGCTGAAAAGGCTTAAATTTACTCTACCAAGTCACGTAACAAATTCTCCAGCGCCGTTCGTTTTTCTGAAGGTCTTAAAATTGCCCGGGAAGTATCTTTTCCGCCTTTTTCGGTGAGTAAAATTGAGGTTCTCATCTCTCTGTGTTTTATATGAGAAATCGTATCCGTTTGTAGCGCTTCCGCCAAAAGAGCAATTTCTTTAAATGTTTTTTCAGAAATAGGAACAATGGCTTTTTCACCACCGCTATAAACACCGGAAGAACTCTCTTCGGGGGAAATAGGGTCGTATTTTACTTCAGAAACAGAGATTTTATAAACGTTATTGTTTTGGTCCGTGTAATAGTACAATGTGCTATCCATAGTAGTTGTGCAATGTGATACCGTAAACAGCACCACGAGCAATAGACAATATACTTGTATGCGCTTCAATTTATCGATTGTATAATTTTTTCCCTGCCGCTTCATACGAATCTCCACCCGTCCAAAAGGGTGTAACGGGATCGTTGGCGATTAATCTTCCGGCCAGTACGTAAGACTGAAAAAATTTCAGCAAATAGTTATAATCCAATGTATTTGCCTCATCTCCCGGTCTGTGATAGTATTCGGTAACCGTGCCGTTGAACGCTGTAAATCCTAAACTGAAAGTTGGTGCCGGAATTCCTTTGGCAGCAAAATGCACATTGTCACTTCGGTCAAAAAGTCCTTGCTCCGGAGCGGGATCATCGGTAGCTTTTAATCCGAAGGCCGTAGCTGCTTTTTTTATGTTCTCAGCTGCAGTAGTTCGGTTAAGACCAATAATTGTCGCAAGTGAAGTATCGTTATAACCGGCGTTGTCACTGTTAAAACAATAGACCATTTTATCCAGTGGTAATAAGGGATTGTTTACGTAGTATTCACTTCCTAACAAACCTTTCTCTTCTCCTGTAAACAATATAAACAGCGCAGAACGTTTGGTAGGATATTTTGCCAAGTTTGCGGCCATGCTTAACACAGTTGTAGTTCCCACGGCGTTGTCGCGAGCTCCATTGTAGATTGTGTCACCATTTTCATCGGGAGTTCCTATGCCCACATGGTCATAATGTGCCGAGTAAATTATAAATTCGTTCTTAAGGGTTGCGTCGGTGCCTTCGATCATGCCTACTACGTTCTGAGAGGTTATATTTTCAGTAGTTTTATCACTTATATCCACAGTTACTGTAGCCGATTTTTTGTCACTTATACCGCTAACAAAGCTCAATCCTTTGTCCTGGAGCCACAGATACACAAAGTCTTTGGCTTTTTTGTTTTCTTTAGTACTTGAAGCTAATTCGAGGCGATCACTCATAAAATTGTGTTCAATAAAACCCCAGATGTTATCTTCTGCATCAATAAATTCAATAATTCCCAATGCACCGGCGTTTTTTGCCAGTTCCATTTTTGTCTCACGCAAACCGAAGGCAGCACGGGCATCTCTTGCTTTGTCGCTTCCGGCTTTTACAATAATCATCTTCTCGGTAACATCCTTTCCTTTGTAATCTGCTTCCATTCCGTAGCCTAAATAGACTGCATTCCCCGAATACTTCATTTTGGAAGCTTCCAGAACTACCTTCTTTTTATATTCGTTTCCATCAATTTTTAATAAAAATTTATTGGGCGGACTCGTTTTTTGCAACGGTACTTCCTGAATAAAGCTACCTGTTTTAGAAATAGGCTGTACTCCGTAACTGCGAAGGGTATTTGCCAAATAAGAAGCTGCTATTTTATTTTCAGCGGTTCCGGTCTCCCGACCCTTTAAAAGGTCATCTGCCAAAAAATAGATATGTCCTTCAATAGCACTTTTGCTAACGGTAGCTTCAACTTTTTCTTGATCGGTTTGCGAAAAAAGCGAAGTGAAACTTATAAAAAGAAAGGCAAAAAAAAGTGATAAACGCATGTTTGGGTGAGTTTTGAGATTCGTAGTTAGTTAATTTTATTCTTAAAGAACACTCAGAAAAATTAATCCAAATGGTAAATTTCCCGTATTCCTTTTAAAATTGTGTCGTAATCAATTTTGAGGTCTATTAGTTTCCCGGTTTGAACGTCGAATACCCAGCCGTGAACCGTAAGTCCTCGCTTGCGATAAGCCAGCTGCACGTCGGAAGTTTTTATCACATTCACGCATTGTTCCTGAACATTTAGTTCGACGAGTCTTTTATAACGGACCTCTTCATCTGGGATTGCATTTAATTCATTTCTATGAATTCTATATACGTCTCTTATATTTCGCAACCACGGATTTAGAATTCCAAGATCTTTAGACTGCATTGCAGCTTTTACACCGCCACAACCATAATGACCACACACAATAATATGGTTCACCTCCAGATAGACTACGGCATAGTTAATCACAGACATGGCGCTGAGGTCGAGATTGGATACCAAATTTGCTATGTTTCTATGTACAAAAGCGTCACCCGGCGTTGCGCCCATCATTTCTTCGGCGGTTACACGACTGTCGCTACACCCAATATAAAGTACCTCGGGCTTTTGTCCTTCAGCCAGTTTTTTAAAATAATCGGGATCAAGACCTAATTTTTCTGAAACCCAGGTCTCGTTGTTTTTAAATATTATGTTGATGTCCATCTTTTACACGAAGTGATTGCAATTTGGTTTTAAAGATAGGGAAAGTTTCTTTATTCTTTTGTGTGGCAAATACAACATACAATGAATAAAATTACACTGGATTGGTCATAAAATATATCGAGCCGGAGTATCCTTTTTGATTACTAATTTAAAACATAAAACCCCTTGTTGCAGGTAACAAGGGGTTTAAAACAGATTCTAAAAGAATCTACTTTACTATTTTATTGATTCATAGTTTCTCCTGCACTAGTGGAGTCGGTCATTTTTGCAGCTGCTGCGATTTCCATCATGGACGCCATGATTTGTGAGCCATCCCAATACCCGTATTCTTTTACAATTTTACCATCTATAAATTGAGCTGTCAAATGCACCGGGATGTCAATAACCTTGTTATTTGCGGCCAGTGTCCCTTGCCATTCTCCCCAAAAATTTACCCAAGTTTCACCGTCGTCAGTGACTACCATTTCCATATCTCCCTCATCCTTTATAAATCCACGGGAAGCGAAATCACCTTCCTGCTCTTTAAATAAGTCGGCCGATTCTTTAGCCGATAGGGGCTTGTCTTTGGTGTTGTGATAAATCTTGGCTGTGTCGGCATAATGGCTCATATAGCCTTCCCAGTTACTACTTTCGTAATCGGCTATGGCTGCTTTAAAAGTGTCAATTTCGGGTGATGCTTGTGTGTAGCGCATCTTTTGCTCCTGACAAGATGCTAATATTACAATTGCAATCACCAGTAATCCAAAAATTCTTGTTGTTTTCATATTAGTTTATATTGGTTAGTATTCAAATTAAAATTTGCTTGGTGTAATAATATGCAGTGATATGTGACACTACTTATCATATAGTATTGAAAAATAACAATTTAAAGGTACATATTTATTATTACAGATATGCATCTGGGGTACTGTAAATTTTTTCTTACAGACACAGTGGCTTTCGGAAAAAGCTCCATGAAGATAATTAAGTGTACCTTTGGACATCATTAAAAATGATACCCCCTAATCTATCATTATTTGTAATTACACTCTATGTCATTTAAATCTTTAGGGCTTTCTGAAGCCTTGCTGAAAGCAATCAGCAAAAAAGGATATACTTCTCCTACGCCTATTCAGCAAAAAGCAATTCCCCTCGTTTTAGAACGAAAAGATATTCTAGCCTCTGCACAAACCGGAAGCGGAAAAACAGCAGGCTTTGCACTTCCTATCCTACAGATTCTAAATGGTGCACAACCACTAAGACAACGTCCTGTGAGAACATTGGTGTTAACCCCAACTCGCGAATTGGCCGCTCAGGTGCATGAGGAATTTGTAGAATACGGTGAATTTACCTCATTGCGTTCCACCGTTATTTTTGGCGGTGTAAATGCCAATCCTCAAATACGTACGCTTCGGCAGGGAGTTGATATTTTGGTAGCTACACCCGGAAGGCTTCTCGATTTACAAAATCAAAAAGCTGTTTCATTGTCGAATGTAGAAATTCTGGTATTGGATGAGGCAGACAGGATGTTGGACATGGGGTTTTTAAGAGATATTAAAAAAATATTGGCTTTGATGCCATCAAAGAGGCAAAATTTACTTTTCTCAGCTACGTTTTCAAAGGAAATTAAACAATTGGCAGGTACATTTTTGAACCATCCTTCCATGGTTGAAGCATCACCTTTAAATACAACAGCCGAAAAGGTAGATCAGATTGTGTATAGAACCGATAAGGCAAAGAAAACCGATTTGGTGATTAAACTTATTTCGGAAGGGAACTGGCAACAGGTACTCATCTTTACCCGAACCAAGCACGGAGCGAATAGACTGAGTCAGAAATTAGAGAAAGCAAATATCAAATCGGCTGCAATTCATGGCAATAAAAGTCAGGGTGCTCGCACCAAAGCACTTTCCGGATTTAAAAGCGGAAAAGTAAGTGTTTTAGTAGCGACCGACATTGCTGCCAGAGGCTTGGACATTCCACTTCTCCCACACGTGATTAATTATGAATTACCCAATATTCCTGAAGACTATGTGCATAGAATAGGACGTACGGGAAGAGCGGGGGCAAGCGGCGAAGCAATTTCCATTGTAAGTGTGGACGAAAATGAATACGTACTCGGAATTGAAAAATTGTTGGGAGAAAAACTTCAGAGTGAAATCATTCCAGGTTTCGAACCTACTGAAACCCTCTCGGAGGTGTTGGATAAAAAAGCTGAAAACAAGGCTCAAAACCAACGTGGCAGGCAAAATAGTAATAGGAGCGGCAATAAATCCAACACAAAAAAACCCAACACAAACAGTGGTGGGTTTAAAAGGCGTTCCAGACGCTAATAATTTTATTGTTTTTCCGGGTCGTAGGATAAGTCGGCGCGAATATAACCGTTAAGAGTTTCGACTCGAGTAATTAGTTTTAGCAGTTGTTCGTACACCGGTGTTCTGGCTTCCCCTAATAATTCCTTATTTTCTTTACGAACACGCTCATAATCTTCGGGATTTCTGGCAGGGATAGAAACTAATATAAATTGTCCAACGGCTCCAAAACCACTTCGGAAAAGTTGATAATATTCTTTGGAGTTCTTTTCGGCGTATAAATCTTTGAACTCTTTTGCCAACGCCAAAACTTTTGGAAAATTTTGAGGCGTCACATACCAAAATTCCAATTTTCGGAATTCCATTCCTACTTGCGTAGATCGAACGTCCTTCGGCATATAGGATAAGTTATTATCTAAATGGATAATATAGTCGAAGTGTGTATCGTAACAATTATCGAAATTGTCGAATAACTCATTAAATTCCGATTCTCCCATTTTATCGCGAAGCAGTGAAAACCGACTTTTATCCAAATCGGCCATGTTAACGATTGGTGAAAGATGAAAGTATCGTAAATCGTCTGTCGATACGGCAACCCATTTTGCTTCTTTTACATTGTATTTTGTACAATTGTCGGCCAAAGTCGTACAATAGCCTTCATAGTCGGCTACTTTGGCGGGATATACGGGATCCTCATGGACCCAATAGGCCTGTGAATCGGCATCGGCTTGTGCTATTAAAAAAAACGGACTTATAAGTAATATGGAAATTAGGAAGGGGATGCTTTTGAATTTCATAGTGTAAGGATTTTATGTTAGTTTCATAAAGTGGATTTCACAGAAACCATGTAATATGCGAAACCCAAAGTCACTTTTAATTCGCCATACAACTTGGTTGACGATCTGTCATTTACAATGCCGGAGCAACCCGTGCCTTCTTTAGAGGTTATACTGCCAAAGAAATTTCTGAATTTGTAAGGTAAACTTCCTCTTAAAGATACATAAACTTTTTATTATTATAAAGGAGGCCAATAGTTTTTAGGATAATTTAAGTCGGTCACAGAACGACCCGGGCTATTAAAATGAATGCTACTGTTTTCTAAGTCAGATAGATGCCGGATAATTAAACGGAGACTAACCGAGATTCGAACTCATACTGCCTGAATCTTAGGCTTTGGTACAGTCAACATATAAACAATCACAAGTAATGTTACAACTCCAATTGTAACAAATGCAACAGTAGCACCAAACTGAAACCAAATAAATCCGGTAAGAGTACTGGCAATCATGGTACAAATACTTTGTAAACCCGAATAGGTTCCAATAGCAGTCGCAGTATCTTTTCGTTCTGAAATGTTCGAAATCCAGGCTTTTGAAATACCTTCGGTTGCGGCAGCATACACTCCATACAGAAAAAATAACCCGAAGAAAATATACAAATTTGTACTCATCGACATCCCGAAATAGACAATTGCGAATAAAATCAATCCTAAGATAAAAATTGTTTTCAGTCCTACCTTATCGGCTAGAATTCCAACAGGAAACGCGAATAGTGCATAAATTAAATTGTAGAAAATATAAACTCCTACCACCATAGTGTCATCTAGTCCAGCTTCCTTGGCCTTCAGTAATAAAAACACATCGGAGCTGTTAAAAAGGGTAAAAAGTAACAAGCCAATGACAAGTTTTCGGTAGGCCTTCGGACTTTCCTTCCAGTAATTCAAAAAAGAAAAGAAGTGTTGAGGTTTCTTTTGTGTTACAACCTTAGTTTTTTTGTCTTTCAGTAAAAAGGTTGCCAAAATAGCCAACAATCCCGGCGCGAATGCTATAAAGAAAAGGGTAGTGTAATCTTCAGGGTAAAAATACAGATACAACAAAGCCAAAGCCGGGCCCAGTACAGCTCCCATGGTATCCATAGAACGATGAAAACCAAAGATTTTACCCTTGGTCGCTGAAGTTGCTTCGTCCGAAAGCAAGGCGTCACGAGCTCCGGTGCGAATCCCTTTTCCAATCCGGTCTAAAGTTCGTGCGAAAAAGATCCAGATAGGAAAGATAAAAAGTGCCATCATGGGTTTTGATAGAGCGCTAAAGGCATAACCCAGTTGTACAAAGGGAACCCGTTTTCCCGAAAGGTCGGATCGTTTCCCAAAATACCCCTTGCTCAATCCGGCAGTTGCTTCGGCGACTCCTTCCAAAACACCAATTAAAACAACCGAGAAGCCAATGGATTTCAAATAAATAGGTAGGATTGGATACAGCATTTCACTGGCCATATCGGTAAAAAGGCTCACCACAGAGAGAATCCAAACTGTTCGCGTAATGTATTTCACAGGGCTAAGGCACAATTAAAATGTACTTAAAAGTACTGAAAGGGATCGACTTAACTGTTAAGGAAAAGGAAAGGATTTAGGTACTATTAAGAACGATATAAATCTCCTTGCAGATATTTTAATCCCGAGTCGCACACAACGGTGACAATATTTTTTCCTTCCCCAAGTATTCTGGCTCGTTGTAAGGCAGCCCACACGTTGGCACCCGACGTGGTACCACCGAAAATACATTCTTCCTTTGCCACCTTTCGGGCCATTGCGTAGGCATCCTCATCTTTTACAGCGATTATTTCATCGGCCAGATCCAGGCGGCAAATTGACGGTACGAACCCCGAACCTATTCCTTCCAAACGATGCGTTCCCGAAATATCTCCTCCTGAAAGCGCGCGAACGTGATAGGGTTCAATAGCAATACATCGAATGTTGGGGACTTCTTTTTTAAAGATTTCCGAATTTCCCGAAAAACAACCTCCTGTACCTACGCCCATGATAAATTCATCAACTTTGCCATCCAATGTCTTTAAAACTTCCCGTGCCATTTTGTGGTAGGCATTTCTGTTATCCACATTATTAAATTGATTGATCCAAAAACTATTGGGCATCGAACTCAACTCCCGGGCTCGTACAACCAAACTATTAATAAGCGCCACCGCTATTTTACCGTTTTCACTGGGAATTTATTCCAATTTCGCTCCAAAAGCTCTCATGGTTTGCAGTTTTTCTTCCGAAAAGGCATCAGACGAGACAAAATGTACTTTGTATCCTTTGGTAGCGCAAACCATCGCCAATGAACTTCCGGTGCTTCCCCCGGTATACTCAATTACTGTTCCTCCGGACTGCAATTCACCTCTTTTTTCGGCACCTTCAATCATAGATAATGCCATGCGATCTTTCATACTTCCTGTGGGATTGCCACCTTCGTATTTTACAAAAATGGTGGCACAGCCGGGTTCAGAGATTCGGTTTAATCGGATAAGGGGAGTATTTCCAATAGGGTAGATGCTATTTTTATTATTGAATTAAATTTCAATTAGTTTGTTGCGTTCCATCTCATCGCATACAAGCCCCAGACAACTCTGCCCTTCTACTTTTGGGTCCCAATACATTCCATGGGCTTTGATACTGTACAACATGATAAAATTAATGATTCCTTTTTTATTTATGGCTGTAACTTCGTAGTTGATATTTACAGGTTTTGTTGTTGTTTGTGTGAGACCAAATTGGGCTTCCCCAATGTTGTTATCTTTTCTGAAATTTGTCGCCAAGGCATCCGTAACCGAATAGACATTGAGCCAACACAGTTTATTTCCGAAATCGATATTTCGGTTTTTATAAAAATCGGGGTAGTAGGTGTTGATAAAACTGAAGGGTGTACCGATAGTAATCAAGGCTTCGCAATAGTGTTCGACATTTCGTGTAACACGGCCTCCAAAAGGATGTAAAAAATCGAGTGCAATAATACTTCCGAAGCTATAGGTGTGAAAATGAATTTTACAATCCGGTTCGTGTTCGGTAACGTATTCTACCAGTAATTCCAGATTCCCTTTCAGCAATTGCTTCTGAATACCGTGTTCCAGATAATCGTTGGCACAAACAAATTCGGTGGCGAGATTGGCAATTAATACATTGGCATTTGGAACAATTAAAAGTAACACTGCCGTAGCCGAAACAATAACGGCAGATGCGCCTTTAAAAAACGATTTGGAAAGCCCCGGAATATCACTGGAAATTCCGAAGAAATCCTTGACATTACTAATAAAATTTGAAACCACATCGGCATCAAAAAATGTCATGATAACTCCTAAGGTTGCCGGCAGCATAAGGATAACAGTGATGGCAATAAGCAGAAATATCATGAAGAGATACAGCGTTTGAAATGGGCGACTGTAATTTTTCGGGAAGAATAATCTTTTCAGAATAAAAGGGAACTTACGAATCACCAAAAGCAACAACCAAAAATTGCGCATGATAAGTGAGTAGTTGTTGAACTTTTCGGTAAGTATTTCGTGGTATTTAAAGTCGTATAGCTTGTATAATATTCTATTTTCCGCCCCTTTTTCGAAAAGGGTAACAACCGTACTTTCCCGATCTTTTGTGTAGTTTATTTTCTCAATGGCAAGATCATAATCAACACCGGTGGTTTTAAATCGAATCTCATTGAGCAATCTTTGTGCATATTTTTCGATGGTTTCTTTGTTGAACGATTGTCCGAGACCGGCGATGTAGATTCCAGTTTTCATAGTAATGGGACGAAAAGCATTATTTTTTGGTTAGGTTTTCTTGATTCTTAAAGGTAACCATTTTTGAAAATATTTTATTCAGCAAGTCCTTGTTGCGGTTATAATTACCTGTAAATCAAGTAATTTTGTAAAAATTTAATCAAGAGCTTACTTCTTTGTAAGATCTAGGTCCGCGGTCGTCGGACTTCCAAATCCGAAATTTAACGACAATAAGGAGACCAATGTTTCCGAAGGGTTTAAAATAGTTTCAAACCTACTTCCCAGCGTGTAGCTTAGTACTATTTCTTCAGTAAGATTATAGGTGAACGTTCCCATATATTGCACATCGCTGTCTTTTTCCTTTCTGAAAAGCTCGTTTCCTTCAATATCGAATCCCGCCGGAATTGTGGCATTCTTGCTACGACCTACCAATTCAAATTGGATTGAAAATCGTTTAAAGTCCGATACCACCGAAGCCCCGTAATCGAAATTATTCTGAAACGTAACTGTCCCCGGAAAATATCTTCTGTAATAATCGTCCAGATACCATTCGTAACGTAAAACCCCGAGCACCTTTAAAAAATCCATTTTGTCCGAAAATCGATAGGAGGGTGTAACCCAGACTGAAGTTTTTGGGAGATATGAAAATTCGAAAGAGTTGGTTGGAAAGTTCAACAAAGTGGCGAAGGCCACATCGATAGTAAGCCCTTGCCGGTCTTTTAAATACTCCTTAAATGCTGCGATAGGAACAAAGGTTTTTACCTGCTCGTCAATTATATTTTTAAAAGTGTCCAGAAAAGAGTCGGGCTCGTTTATGTCTAAAGTGGGTAATGCTGTCATTTTAACTTGAATTGCTTCCACAATCGCATCGTATTCTTCTTGTGTGTTGTATTTTCCATAGCGTTTTACAGTGGCAGAGATAGTATCTTTCATCTTTGCGATAAATTCTTCTTTAGAAGTCACTTCTCCTGAGTTTACCATCACTTCAGCAGCAAGATTTATATCCAGTTTCAAGTCGAAATCCTGCAAAATAGCCTCAATCTTATTTTTGGTGATCTCTTTGTCTTTCTTGTTTGGCATATAAAAAGTGGTGCGATATCCAAATGCAAGTCCGTTGCTGTTCGTACTGTCTTCCAAAACAAAATTTTGGGTGGATGCGATAGAAAAAGATGAATTCCGCACTAATTGATCTGCAAAGGATTCAGGATATAGATATTCAGACAAGGAAAGGCCGTGGTTTTTTGTCCAATAGGGTGTAAATTCCAATGCGAAGTCGGTTGGAATTACAGCGTCGTAGTTGCTGTTCAGGAAGTTGGAGTACAAGGCCGTTTCTAATGCCTGATAGGATTTAGGCTGCAAAATTACTTTGGGTTCCAGTCCCAGTATGCTTGATGCAGGGGAGGTAGGAGCTTTTAACGGATTCAATTTCTCCTGGGCCCCGGTCAAAAAGGGTAGGGCAATAAAAAACAATAGTAGTAGCTGCTTCATGCTTCAGGAAATTTTATAAATAGAATAATAGTGGGGTTTTCCTCTTCCGATTTAGGGTTGTGGTGTTCTACTAATAGTTTGTCATTTAATTTATACGCAATGCGAATTTCATCTTCGTTAGGACCCAGATTAACAACCTCTGTCATCACGACCGTAATTCTACCTCTTAGTTGCGCACCGGTTCCAATAAATTTGGTTCCCGAATTTTCGATAACGGGGTTTCCCAGATGAGGTTGAAATATTTTGGTTTTTCCCAAATTGACATCCGAGATAAATTCGACTGTAAAATTAACTTCAGTAGCGTCTGAAACGGGAAAAGATAAATCTCTATAGCGATATGTTTTACGCATGGTAAAGGTTTTAAATTAGTAACTACTTATACGCAACCATAGGGAATAATTGCTTCGGGGGGAGAAAAATGTGACACTAAGTTATATAAAAAAGTTTACATAGCATGTGAATCTTTCCCAAGTTGGCTCTTTGTAACTCCCTCTTCAATTAGTATCTTTGCACCCTCGCTATCCGTTCCTAACGGGTTGGAGTTCTGAAATAAAGAAAGTCAAGACTATGTTCGATAATTTAAGTGATAAACTGGATAAAGCATTACATGTTCTTAAAGGGCATGGAAGTATAACCGAAGTTAACGTTGCCGAAACTTTAAAGGAAGTACGACGTGCACTATTGGATGCCGATGTTAACTTTAAAATTGCCAAGGAATTTACCAATACGGTAAAGGAAAAGGCATTGGGACAAAACGTACTTACCACGCTTCAACCGGGACAGTTGATGGTAAAACTGGTTAAAGATGAATTAACCCAATTGATGGGCGGAGAAACTGCCGGTATCAATCTAAGTGCTTCCCCTTCTATTATTTTAATGTCCGGACTGCAGGGAAGTGGTAAAACTACCTTTTCGGGGAAGTTGGCTAATTTCCTTAAAACCAAGAAATCTAAAAAACCATTGTTGGTCGCCTGTGATGTGTATCGTCCGGCGGCGATCAATCAGTTGCATGTAGTAGGAGATCAAGTTGGTGTGGAGGTCTACAGTGAGGAAGGGAATATGAATCCTGTGGAAATTGCTCAAAATGCAATTGCGCATGCCAAAAAGAACGGCCATAATGTGGTGATTGTGGATACGGCAGGTCGTCTTGCGGTAGACGAACAAATGATGACCGAAATTGCCAATGTACACAAGGCCATCAATCCGCAGGAAACTTTGTTTGTTGTCGATGCCATGACCGGGCAGGACGCTGTGAATACGGCAAAAGCATTTAACGATCGATTGAATTTTGAAGGAGTTGTTTTAACCAAATTGGATGGTGACACCCGTGGAGGAGCAGCCATTTCCATTAAAAGTGTGGTAGACAAACCTATCAAGTTTATTGGTACCGGTGAAAAAATGGACGCTATCGATGTGTTCCATCCGGCTCGTATGGCCGACCGTATTCTTGGAATGGGGGATGTGGTGTCACTTGTTGAAAGAGCACAAGAGCAGTTTGATGAGGAAGAAGCGCGAAAGCTTCAGAAAAAAATAGCAAAAAACCAATTCGGCTTCGACGATTTTATCAAGCAAATTCAGCAGGTAAAAAAGATGGGAAGTATGAAGGATTTGGTGGGAATGATTCCCGGTGCAGGAAAAGCGCTTAAAGATGTAGATATTGATGACGACGCCTTTAAGCACATTGAAGCTATTATTCATTCTATGACCCCGGCCGAAAGAAGCACACCTGCATTAATCAACGGGAGTCGGAAAAAGCGAATTGCGAACGGTAGTGGTACTTCAGTAACACAGGTGAATCAATTGATGAAACAATTTGACCAGATGAGTAAAATGATGAAGATGATGCAAGGCGGCGGAGGTCGTAAAATGATGCAGATGATGGGGAAAATGAAATAAATTTTCATTGTTAAAATAACCAAGCACTTTATGACAATTCTAGACGGGAAAAAAGTTTCCAACGACATTAAAAACGAAATAGCAGCTGAGGTTCAAAAGATGAAGGACAATGGCGAAAAAGTGCCTCATCTTGCTGCGGTAATAGTAGGAGATGATGGTGCCAGCTTAACATACGTTGGAAGCAAAGTGCGATCGTGTGAACGTGTGGGATTTGAATCTACCATGGTGCGTTTGCCCCATACTACAAGCGAACTAGAGTTGTTACATAAAATAAAAGAACTTAACGAGAACGACGATATCGACGGGTTTATCATTCAGTTGCCGTTACCTCCGCAAATTAATACACAGAAAGTATTGATGGCAGTCGACCCCAGTAAAGATGTAGATGGTTTTCATCCCGAAAACTTCGGAAGGATGGCACTGGATATGACAACTTTTATTCCGGCAACACCCTTCGGAATATTAGAATTGCTGGAACGCTATAAGGTAGATACCAAAGGAAAGCATACCGTTGTAATTGGACGAAGTCATATTGTGGGACGTCCCATGAGTATTTTAATGAGCAGAAAAGGATGGCCGGGCAATAGCACGGTAACCCTAACCCATAGCAATACTAAAAATATTACTCAAATTACATCTCAGGCCGATATTATTATTTCTGCGCTGGGTGTTCCTAATTTTCTAAAAGCTGAAATGGTAAAAGATGATGTCGTTATCATCGATGTGGGAATTACAAGAGTCGCCGACGATACAAATCCTAAGGGTTATATAATTACCGGCGATGTAGATTTTGAGAATGTAAGTAAAAAAGCTTCTTATATCACGCCGGTTCCGGGTGGAGTTGGACCAATGACCATTGCCATGTTATTAAAGAACACTTTATTGGCTAGAGAACAGCGCAAGGGTTAACCCTTAGTAGTAGTTTCAGTTCCGTATTCATTTTGGTAAATACGCAGCACCACCAAAAACAAGCTAATTAGTAAAGGGCCAAAAATAAGACCAATAAATCCGAATAACGGGACCCCTACAATTACTCCAATAAGTGTTATTAAAGGATGCACATTGTCCAGCTTTTTTAAGACAAAGAGACGGATGATATTATCGGTTGACCCTACTACAACAACCCCATAGATCAAGATTCCCCACGCCTGAATTGAGTCTCCCGAGGATAATGTTAATATAAAAACAGGCAGGATCCCTAGCAGGGTACCCACAAAAGGAATCATGGAGCCGATAGTTACAATCACAAACCAAAAGAAGGGATCTTCAATCCCAAATATTAAAAATCCTATAAGAGCAATAATTCCCTGTGCAACAGCAACTAGTGGAATACCAAGTGCGTTCGATCGAACCATCGCCCGAATTTCATTGCCAATAATTTTTGAATTCTTTTTGCTGAAAGGCATCACTTCCGACAAAGATTTTCGAACCATGCGTTCACTCGTAAACATATAGTAAAGCATAAAATACATGATTCCGACTGCTATTACCATATCAAAGGTGCCGCCGGCTACATTTTGTAAATTATCTGAAAGCCATGAAGAAACCGCAGGAACGTCTATCTGTGAACTCAAATCATATCCCAATTTTTCTTCCCACGGTCCTATTTGTGCTTTAAATGCGTCGACTACTTTTTCTGAATTATTAACTGCATTTCCAATTTTATTGGTAAGCATAACTATAATCCCGGCAACGGGAAGAAAAATTCCCACAAAAGAGATAAACATTAGAAAACCCGCAGCCAAACCTGGATTCCAGCCTCTTGCAAGAAGCTTCACCATCCATCGTCGCATTAAAACGTAAATGGTGATTGCCCCCAGAACTCCGGAGAGGTAGGGAAGCATCTCCCTAAAAATAAGTCCGCCCATGATTACTATTAGAAGAAGAACGAGTATCTGACGAACTACTTGAGAACTTATTGGTTTCATAGGCGAGATTTGGACTTAAAATTTATTGAACGAATTAAATATACTGTTTTTCAGCGAAGAATTTTACTGTTAATCAAATTGTAGGTATTCTCTTTCAATATTTCATAGAATCATAGTATATTTAGATTATAATTAACCATTTTAATCCTTTTATTATGAAAAAGTTATCTTTAATTCTAGGCATATTCCTCATGGTATGTCTATCGTTTAGTTTAAGTGAAAATGTGACAGCCGCAGGTGATAAAGTTGCAATTTGCCATATTCCTCCGGGAAATCCTGCAAATGTACACACCATTGTCGTGAGTGTTAATGCAATTCCTGCGCATTTGGCACATGGTGATGCGATTGGGGAGTGTGATCCATGCAATGACCCTTCAAATCCCGATTGCTAGAAGAAGCACATTTCACTGAGATCCCTATTTAGATTGCAAACAATTGATCTAAATTCTTAAAAGCTTTAAATTCTAAGGCATTTCCGGAAGGATCTTTAAAAAATAGGGTTGCCTGTTCTCCGGGCAACCCTTTAAATCTAATATACGGTTCAATTATAAAAGTGACACCTTTTTCGTTCAGTCTTTCTGAAAGGGATTCGAATGTCTTCATATCCAGTACCACTCCAAAATGTGGGATGGGTACGTCTTTACCGTCCACAGGGTTTATTGCTTCTTCCGAAGTTTTTTCTTTATAATGCAATACCAATTGATGTCCGAAAAAATTGAAATCGACCCAGTGGTCGCTACTCCGTCCTTCGCTACAACCCAAGGTTTCTCTGTAAAAGGTTCTACACACTTGTAAATTGGTTACAGGGATGGCCAGGTGGAATGGAGAAAGACTTGTCATTATTTATTTTATTTTGAAAACTAATTGTTTGCTTCCATAAACTTAGCAACAAAATTCGCTGTATTGCTCTTTAGCTTCGTAAGGGACTGTTCTCCGTCGAAGTTAAGGTAATAGGCAACAAAAACAATTCGCTTTTTAACCAACACAGCATTCATCGAAAATGCCATTACCTTATCTTCAGTGTCATTGGTGATACGCATAAGGACAATCATAGTGGAAGAATTTGCATTTAGAGGGTATTTTTCGATTAACATCGGTTGTTGAATCGAAAGATTTTTCCCCGAAAAAGAGTTGCTTTTATTTACATCCTCCATCGTTTTATCTAAAAACCCACTTGTCATCATGGTCATAATCTGGTTCATTTCGGCAACAGACATGGTATAATTTTTGGCAAGATTGGGAGCGTATATCTGATAATAATCGTCGTACGATATTCCTTCCAAATTCTCAACTTTTTCGTAAACCGAATTGTTTAGATAATAACCAAGAATGGTATTCTCAGGATCGTTAAATTGATTCACACGAGCATTCACGTTAGCATGCAAATAACATTCGGTTTGACCTTCAATTTTAGGAAAACAAATATCTAAATCCCCGAAGGTTGTTTCTCTGGTGCAGTCTTTCGACGCAACCAAATCTATATTGCCTTCTTCGGTGGAAGTATTTTCTTTAGTCTGATTATTACAGGAAATAAGAATAAATAGAAACGCGATAACACAGGATATTTTTTTCATATAGGAAAGATATAAAAATAATATCTAGGAAAAGATAGCCACATTAAGATACCCTAATTGTTACGTAATGCCTTTATTAGTTCTTTCTTATTCATTGTTGATCGACCGCTAATGCCTACTCTTTTCGCTTGATGGTATAGGTCGGACTTTGTCCATTCCTCATATGGCTTGGCTTTCCCTCCTTTTTTACCTGCATCAGGCGTATTAGCAATTCTTGCAGCCTTTTGTTTACTGTAACCCTTGTCGCGTAACGCCTCGTATTGGTCTTCGTTTTTAATTCTCGGATCCGGCATAATGCTAAGTTTTAAAACAAACTAAAGTGGTTTCTATTTTTCCGCTTCAATTTGATCGGTATCTTTACGATACTTGAGAAGGCCGATTCCCGCAAAAAAGAATACAACACCTAAAATAATAAGGGCCCACGGACTCATTCCTGAATCAAAACTACCGAAGGCGCCTAATACACCCATTACCAAGGAAATTCCTCCTCCTATTGTCAAAATAAATCCTAAAATCTTAATCATAGCTTGATGGTTTTATAGTTAAGATTTAAAGTTAATCTAATATGTCTAACGCAGTTCCATAATTAACAGAACCTTGTGGAAATTTTGAGAAAAAATTATTATTTCTAGTCCTTATCCCAACCTGCCATAAAATACTTAAAAGTTGCATCATCGGGTATTTGACTGGCCTCAATGCTAATGGTTGGATCGTAACGAAGATTTTCGGGAAGCTGCTTTTTATCTATGGTAATAAAAATGTCGCTGTTTTCTAAAAATATAACCACAGCATTGATGGTAGTTTCTACACCTGCAAGGGTGTAATTGTCCTTCACAAACTTAAAGTTACTGCTCTTAGACAGTCCCTTTTCGGTTTTATAACGATCGTCAAAAATTTGAATGTTGGTAATAACCGACTCCGGATCACTTTCGTTATCGGGGGAAAGCAATAACAACTTGTTGCCACCTTTCTCATAAATTTCAACCTCCCCCTGAGTGCCCAGGGCATCTGCGATTGGATTTAATTTTACAATTGAATCTTGGGCAAAGATAGAATCAATTTGTTTCATTCTAATTTCCTTTGTCAAGTTACCAATGGCGCCTTGCTTAATTAAAAACGGATCGTTGTCTTTACCACATTGAACAAAAAGAAGTACTGCAATCACACCAAAGAATAGGGTCTTTTTCATAAAGGTTTGTTTATTTTTTTATTATTTATTTTAATTTTTTATTGAAATGCTTTGTTTTAACGCATCATTTTGCCAAGTATTCCCAATACACTGCGAATTACTGTTGGACTGGTCAATGTTTTTACCAGGGTACTTTGGCGGGTGCGGGAACTTCTTGAAGAAGATGTTCTCGACGAGGAACGGCTGGCAGCTTCTCTTTCTTGTTTTGCCTTTTCTTTTGCCTCTTCCTTATCGGCTATTTCAATTTTTTTATTTAAAAGTTCATAAGCACTTTCACGGTCTATGGTTTCATCATATTTTTTAACCAATTTTGATGAAGAAGTCAAATCTTTTAATTCGCTGTCTTCCAAAATATCCATTCGGCTCATAGGCGCACGAAGCATGGTCGCAGCCAAGGGAGTGGGAATCCCCTTTTCATTTAAGGCCGAAACCAAAGCTTCCCCAATTCCTAAAGAAGTTAGTACTTCGTCGGTTTTGTAATATTCCGAAATAGGATAATTTTCGGCTGTAAGTTTAATAGCCTTTCGGTCCTTGGCAGTAAACGCTCTTAATGCGTGCTGCACTTTCAGTCCCAACTGACTCAATACTGCGTCCGGAACATCGGTTGGATTTTGTGTTACAAAATACAAGCCTACGCCTTTAGAGCGTATTAGTTTTACTATACTTTCAATTTGGTTGAGTAACGCTTTACTGGCTTCGTTAAAAATTAGATGCGCTTCGTCAATAAAAATTACCAATTCGGGCCGGCCACTATCACCTTGTTCCGGGAAGGTTGCATAAATTTCAGCCAAAAGCGATAGCATAAAGGTTGAAAACAACTTAGGGCGATCCTGAATGTCTGTAAGTCGCAGGATATTGATATAGCCCATCCCATTTTCATCAATTCGTAAAAGATCGTCTGTATCGAAGGATTTTTCGCCGAAAAATAAATCGCCACCCTGTTGTTCCAGTTCTACTACTTTCCGAAGAATTGCGCCGGTTGAAGCGGACGAAATTCGGCCGTAATCCTTGGCCAATTCATCCTTGCCTTCATCGGTTGCATACTGAAGCATTTTTTTGAAATCCTTCAAGTCTAATAGCGGTAATTTGTTATCATCACAGTACTTAAAAATCACAGATACAATACCCGATTGGGCTTCGCTTAAATCCATGATGCGGGAAAGCAACACCGGGCCGAATTCGCTCACGGTCGCGCGCATGCGTACTCCATTTTGTTCAGAAAGTGACAGAATTTCAACGGGAAATTTTTTGGCTTCAAACGGAATCCCGATTTTGGCATGACGTTCGTCAATCTTTATATGTCCGGGACTGGGTTGCGCTATTCCGCTTAAATCCCCTTTCATATCCATCAACAGTACAGGAATTCCCTGTTCGGAAAGATTCTCGGCCAATATTTGAAGCGTTTTTGTCTTTCCGGTACCGGTTGCACCAGCAATAAGACCATGGCGGTTTAAGGTTTTTAACGGAATTCTCACCAGGGCATTTGTAATGGTTTCACCATCGAGCATTGCTGCACCCAGTGTTATGGAATCCCCTTTGAAGGTATTTCCTTCATTGATATAATCAAAAAAAGCCTGCTTGTCTGCCATCGTCTAAATTTTCGATAAAAATAGCAATTGTAAAGGTGTCACTAAAATATTAATCGCTAAAAAAGTGAATTCCGAAAGAATTGGTTTTATCACCACGTTAAAAAGCAGTATTTTTGCAAACTATGCAAGTGGAAATTCAGGACTTAGTAAATACAGGTGAAATGCTTCCGTTAATGGAGGAGTTTTATACCATTCAGGGGGAAGGGTATCACAAGGGTACAGCGGCTTATTTTGTGCGTATCGGTGGTTGCGATGTTGGCTGTCATTGGTGTGATGTCAAAGAAAGCTGGAATGCAGATTTACATCCTCCAACACATACCGATGCCATTGTTGAAAATGCTTCGGCATATTCTAATACGGTAGTTGTAACCGGTGGAGAACCCTTAACATGGAATATGGAACCGCTTACCACGAAGTTTAAGACGAAAGGAATGCAGATTCATATAGAAACTTCCGGAGCATATAAACTTACCGGAATTTGGGATTGGATTTGTTTGTCACCGAAAAAAATAAAACTACCTACCCCCGAAATTTACAAGGTGGCGAACGAGCTTAAAGTAATAGTTTACAATAACGATGATTTCCGATTCGCCGAAGAACAGGCTGCCAAGGTTAATGATGACTGCATCTTGTATCTGCAGCCGGAGTGGAGCAAACGCGAAAAAGTAATACCCCTGATTGTAGATTATGTAATGCAAAATCCAAAATGGAAGGTATCTTTACAGACACATAAATATTTAAATATTCCATAAAAAAAAAGCCTGCGATTCGCAGGCTTTTTAGTTTAATTTCAAAAGGAGTTATAGCGTTTTAAATGGAATTTCAATATAGGTATTGTCCCAACCAATCATTAAAGTGGGTCCCGTACTATCAGGCCGAAACACCATAGAAAGCGATTCGGTGGTTGCTGCTGCATCTTTGGCAGGAACAGTAATTCTCACTACATCTTTTTCTTTTTTATAGCTGTACGCGCCCCAAACGTTAGTGTCGCTACTTATAATAACTGTCCAGGTTTTTTCTCCCGGTATAGTATACAGCGTATAATTTCCCGGTTCAAGTCTGGTTGTGCCTAATTTCAAGGGTACGTAAATAGTGAGTTCTGTCGCTTCGTTTGCACCGGTTCGCCATACTTCTCCGTAGGGCACCAATTCTCCAAAAACCACGCGATTTTTTTTGGAAGGTCTGCTATAAATAACGCGCGCTATAGGGGGTGCGTTTCTGTCTGCTCTGGCAATTACCAAATCCATAGGGCTGGCATCCATTTTTGGAAAGGATTGAGCAGTTGTTGTTTCAGGAGAAAAAATAAAAGCAATTGTCAAAACAATGCTTGTAAGGATAGTTTTCATAAAATCTTTTTTTTGAAGGATAAATATAAGGCTTGTAAGTTATATTTTCTATTATTTTAATGTAATAATAACGGTAAATTGGTCGTGCATAGTACCCAATACTAACGCTGGTTTCCCGATTTAATTTTTGAAACTTTTTTAAAGGGATTTTTTTCACAAAAATTGTTAATAACTTACCGCTTATAAATCGCCGAATCCCTATATTTTAGTAGGGGTTTTGTTATATTTGTTCGTTATCAAAAAACAGCGAAAAACAACCTAATTTTATATGAGCGAAGAACAGAAAAAAGGCAGTTACGGAGCCGATAGTATTCAGGCATTAGAAGGAATGGAGCATGTGCGTATGCGACCTTCCATGTATATTGGAGATGTTGGGGTGCGTGGGTTGCACCATTTGGTGTATGAAGTAGTGGATAATTCCATCGATGAGGCGATGGGCGGTCATTGTGATACCATCGATGTGTGGATCAATGAAGACAACTCAGTTACGGTAAAAGATAACGGTCGGGGAATTCCGGTCGACATACATAAAAAAGAAGGCGTTTCGGCATTGGAGGTCGTTATGACCAAGATTGGTGCCGGGGGTAAATTCGACAAAGATTCTTATAAAGTTTCAGGAGGATTACACGGAGTTGGAGTTTCGGTAGTAAATGCACTTTCCGAAAATTTAAAAGCAACAGTATATCGCGACGGAAAAATCTACGAACAGGAATACGAACGCGGAAAGACAATGTATCCGGTAAAACCTGTAGGTGAAACCACCGAACGCGGTACCATAGTTACTTTTAAGCCGGACAGCCAGATATTTCAACAATCTTTAGACTATAATTACGATACTCTGGCAAGCAGATTACGGGAACTTTCTTATTTAAATAAAGGAATTACCATTCACTTGACCGATAAGCGTCATCCCGATGACAATGGTGAAATTGTAACTGAAACCTTTCACAGTGATGAAGGTTTAAAAGAATTTATTCGTTTTCTGGACGGAAACCGCGAGCCACTTATTGCCGATGTGATCTCCATGGAAGGCGAAAAGAATGATATTCCTGTTGAGGTTGCTATGGTTTATAATACATCGTACAACGAGAATTTACACAGCTACGTAAATAACATCAATACTCACGAAGGAGGAACGCATTTAAGCGGTTTTCGTGCAGGTTTGACTCGTACTTTGAAAAAATACGCCGATGCTTCGGGCATGCTTGACAAATTAAAATTTGAAATAGCCGGAGATGACTTTCGAGAAGGATTAACAGCTATTATTTCAGTAAAAGTAGCCGAACCTCAGTTTGAAGGGCAAACCAAAACCAAATTGGGTAATCGTGAAGTTACCGCTGCCGTGAGTCAGGCGGTTTCTGAAATGCTCGAAAATTATTTGGAGGAAAATCCAAACGACGCACGAACCATCGTTCAAAAAGTGATTTTGGCTGCTACCGCACGTCACGCAGCGCGTAAGGCACGTGAAATGGTGCAACGAAAAACCGTGATGAGCGGGGGAGGACTGCCAGGAAAACTTTCCGATTGTTCCGAACAGGATCCTGCAAAATGCGAAGTATTCCTCGTAGAGGGAGATTCGGCGGGAGGAACAGCCAAGCAAGGCCGTGACCGTAATTTTCAGGCGATTTTACCTTTGCGTGGAAAGATTTTGAATGTTGAAAAGGCCATGCAGCACAAGGTGTTCGAAAACGAAGAAATCAGAAATATATACACCGCTTTAGGGGTCACAATTGGAACCGAAGAGGATACTAAAGCATTAAACTTAGATAAATTACGCTATCACAAAGTAGTGATTATGTGTGATGCCGATGTAGACGGAAGCCACATTTCGACTTTAATTTTAACCTTTTTCTTCCGATATATGAAGGAATTGGTGGAAGGCGGTTATGTATATATCGCTACTCCTCCTTTGTATTTGGTGAAGAAGGGTGCGAAAAAAGAGTATGCCTGGAGCGATAAGGAACGCGATATGTTGAATGAGAAGTTTGGCGGCAGTGCAAACATTCAACGTTACAAAGGTCTTGGAGAAATGAACGCAGAACAATTATGGGATACCACCATGAATCCCGAATTCAGAACGCTGAGACAAGTAACCATCGACAACGGGACCGAAGCCGATAGAATCTTTTCTATGCTAATGGGCGACGAAGTACCGCCACGACGAGAATTTATTGAAAAAAACGCTGTCTATGCCAATATTGATGCCTAGATAAATACGTTAAAGTTTTTAAAAGACCTGCGACAATCCTCGCAGGTTTTTTTATTTTAAATAAAAAATAAAATGTTATGAAAAGTATAATAGTAATTACATTGTTGTTGGCGGTATTTCCTTTGACAGCTCAGGAAAACCTTGAAGATTTACTTGCTGCGGGGATTGAAGATGCACAGCGTTTTACCGCGGGTTATATTTCACCCGCAGCGGAAGGCATGATGTACAATACCTCTAATAGCTGGATTCAATCTGCCGAAGTCAAAAAGCCTTTGAAATTTGAAATCTCACTAATTGCGAATGCGACTTTGATAAAGGACGACAAAAAAAGTTTTACCTTGAACACTTCAGATTACAACAATCTGTATTTCAGAGATGGAAGTACGTCAAAAGATGTTGCAACAGCCTTTGGTGAAAACAATCCCGATATCGTAGTGTATGCTATAGTTAAAGACGAAACAGGTGTCTTTACCGAAGAGGTTGAGTTCTTATTGCCACAAGGATTGGCTTCGGTAGATGTAAATGTGTTGCCAACGGCTTTTTTACAGGCACGGCTGGGTATATTTAAAGCCACCGAAATAAAAGTTCGTTACTTTCCGAAGATTGACCGGGAAGATGTTAAAACCGGTTTGATTGGCTTGGGACTGCAGCACGAATTTACACAATGGCTTCCGGCAGAGGACGTTTTTCCGGTAGCGATTTCGGGTTTTATTGCATATACCAACCTAAGCGCAAATTACGATTTCACCGATGACGCCATTATTGAAGGCGAAAGACAACAATTCGATGTCACACAAAACAGTTGGCTGTTTCAAGTGCAGGCATCCACAAAACTTCCGGTATTTAATGTATATGGAGGTATTGGTTTCGTTTCAGGAACATCAGATTTCGACGTCTTGGGGACGTACCGAGTACGAGGAGGTATTCCTTTTTTTGAAACTACCAATGAATTTACCGACCCCTTTTCGGTGGAGAATAAGATTTCGGGTGTGAGAGCGACATTGGGAGCTAAGCTACAATTAGGTTTCTTTGGTGTACACGCCGATTATAACATTGCCGAATACAGTAACATTTCGGCAGGAATCCATTTCGGAATTTAATTTATGCAACCGCTTCGTTTTACGAGAGATATTAGTATTTTTGCAACTGCTAATCACAAAGCCAAATTAGCAGTGTCATTAGAATCAATAATGGCTTTTTCTGAAAAGAATTCAGTGACAATAAAAACAATCGATAACAATAAAAAATAACCTAAATGAAAGTAACAGTTGTTGGAGCAGGAGCAGTAGGCGCAAGTTGTGCCGAATACATTGCCATTAAAAATTTTGCAAGCGAAGTTGTATTATTAGACATTAAAGAAGGCTACGCCGAAGGGAAAGCTATGGATTTGATGCAAACTGCTTCATTAAACGGATTTGACACAAAAATATCGGGATCTACAAACGATTATTCTAAAACTGCCAACAGCGATATCTGTGTTGTGACCAGTGGTATTCCAAGGAAACCGGGCATGACTCGTGAGGAACTAATTGGAATCAACGCCGGAATTGTAAAAACTGTAACTGAAAACCTGGTTAAACACTCTCCTGAGACAATTTTAATCATAGTGAGTAATCCCATGGATACCATGACCTATTTGGCGCATAAAACCACCGGACTTGCAAAAAACCAAATCATAGGTATGGGTGGAGCCCTGGATAGCGCCCGATTTAAGTATCGTTTGGCTGAGGCATTGGATGCACCCATTAGCGATGTTGACGGAATGGTAATTGGAGGACACAGTGATACCGGAATGGTGCCTTTAACGCGTATGGCTACCAGAAACAGCGTGCCTGTTACAGCTTTTATTTCAGAAGCAAGATTGGAGCAGGTAAAAGAAGACACCAAAGTAGGAGGCGCTACCTTGACAAAATTATTGGGAACTTCGGCATGGTATGCTCCCGGAGCGGCAGTTTCGGCTATGGTACAGGCAATTGCTTGTGATCAGAAAAAAATGTTTCCGTGTTCAACCCTGTTGGAAGGTGAATACAATTTAAACGATATCTGTATTGGAGTACCGGTTATTATTGGTAAAAACGGAATTGAAAAAATTGTGCAACTGGAGTTAAACGAAGCCGAAAAAACACATATGCAAGAAAGTGCTGAAGGTGTTAGAAATACCAACGATTTGCTGGAATTGTAAAATCAACATTATCTACTAAAACGAAGGTCGCATCATGCGGCCTTTTTTTATGTAAGAATTAAAAAGAAAATTATTGTCATTTCTTTTTTGAAAACCTATATTTGCACGTTTTTAAAACTATATAAACACCCAATAGAATGCAAAATAAAGGACTTATTACAGTATTTGCGGTATTATTTGGATTGGTTAGTTTGTACCAGCTATCCTTCACCTATATCGCAAACAAGGTTGAAGATGATGCAAAAGCGTATGCGAATACTAAATTTCCTGCAGAGCAATCTGAAGAAAGAGACATTGCAGAACTTCAGTATTTAGACTCTTTAGGGACAGAGCCTGTTTTTTTAGGAATTGATTATAAAACGGCCAAAGAAAAAGAGCTAAACAAAGGTTTGGATCTAAAAGGTGGAATTAATGTGATCCTTCAAATTTCTGTAAAAGACATCTTGAAGGGATTGGCAAACAATTCTAAAGATGCTGCGTTCAACCAGGCGTTGAAAGATGCAGAAGTGCTTCAGAAAGACAGTCAGGACACCTATTTAGAGTCCTTTTCAATAGCATTCGAAGCCCTTCCGGGGGACAATAAATTAGCGTCACAAAATATTTTCTTCAATAAAAATCTGGAAGACCAGATTACTGCCGACATGTCCAATAAGGAGGTGATGGTTGTTTTGGAGAAGAAGATCGACGAAGCCATTACTTCGGCTTTTGAAGTATTGAGAAAGCGTATCGACAAATTTGGGGTAACACAACCCAACATTCAGCGTTTGGGGAATTCGGCCCGTATTTTGGTGGAATTACCCGGTGCAAAAGACATTGAACGTACAAAGAACTTATTGCAGAGTACAGCTCAGTTAGAATTCTGGGAAGTATATAAAAGTGAAGAAATGGCCGGTTTCTTGCTTCAAGCCGAACAAAAAGTAAAAGACTTGGCAGCTGCCGAAACCCCCGAAGAAGAAGTTCAGGATTCAACTGCCACCGAAGACGCAACTGTTTCCGAATTACTTAAAGGTGACGAAGTTGAAGAGACAGAAGGCGATGCACTTAAAAATAATCCTATTCAGGCCAGAATGGTATCTCCCGGGTTTCAGGGATCTCCAATTCTGGGAACTTTTGCTGTAAAAGATATTTCGGTAATAAACGAATATTTGCGTTTACCACAGGTAAAAGCACTTTTACCGGCAGACCAACGTACTACAAGATTTGTTTGGGGAAAACCTGAGTTTAATGAAGTTGTTTCACTGGATGTAGCTTCGTTATATGCCCTAAAGGTTGGTCGTGACGGATTGCCTCCACTTGGAGGAGCCGTAGTTGTAGATGCACAACAATCCTACGATCAGGTAGGAAGAGTAGCAGTAGACATGCAAATGAACGGGCGTGGTGCTAAAATCTGGGAAGAAATGACCGGCAAAGCATTTTCTGCCGGAAGTCAGATTGCAATTGTACTTGATGACATCGTATATTCTGCTCCCGGAGTTACAAGTGGCCCTATTTCAGGAGGTCGTAGCTCTATTACCGGAGACTTCAGCATTACCGAGGGTCAGGATTTAGCAAACGTATTACGTGCAGGAAAATTACCTGCTTCTGCAGAGATTATACAAGGTGAAGTTGTTGGACCAACTTTAGGTCAGGAAGCTATTAACAGCGGAATTATCTCCTTTGCTTTAGCTTTGGCGTTTGTACTGCTTTGGATGATTGGTTACTACGGAAAAGCAGGTATATTCGCAGATGTTGCCCTGGCAGTAAACATCTTGTTTATTTTTGGAATACTTGCAGGACTTGGAGCCGTACTCACATTACCGGGTATCGCGGGTATTATCTTAACCATTGGTATGTCTGTAGATGCGAATGTACTTATCTTCGAGCGTATTCGTGAAGAACTTGCCAAAGGGAAGGCCCAGAAAGATGCTATTAAAGATGGTTTCAACAATGCATTGTCCTCCATTTTGGATGCTAACATTACAACGGGTCTTACCGGTTTAATTTTATTAGTTTTCGGAACAGGTCCTATTCAAGGTTTTGCAACAACTTTATTAATAGGTATTCTTACCTCCTTATTTACAGCAATCTTTATCACCCGTTTGTTTATCGATTCCTATACCAAGAACGGTAAACCACTAAGCTGTTCAACACCGGTTACAAAGAACCTGTTTAAAAATGTAAATATCGATTTCCTTGGAAAGCGTAAAATTGCTTATGTGATTTCCGGAATTATGATTTTAATAAGTTTAGGGTCTCTATTTACCGTAGGTCTTAACCAAGGTGTTGATTTTGTGGGAGGACGTACTTACACAGTTCGTTTTGCACAGGATGTAGATGCCGTGAAGATACAGGATGAATTAATTGCTGTGTACGGAAGTGCCGAAGCAAAAACCTATGGTGGTGACAATCAGTTAAAAATTACAACCAAGTATAAGGTAGATGATAGTGGTTCGGAAGTGGATGAAGAAATTGAGAAAATGTTATTCACCGGACTTAAGTCACACCTTCCTGCCGATATGACTTACGAGTCGTTTACGGCCGATGACGAAGGTAAAACAGTGGGTAGAATGGAGTACTATAAAGTAAGTCCAACCATTGCCGATGATATCAAGAAGTCATCTTTCTGGGCAGTACTAGGCTCTCTTATTGTAGTATTCTTGTATATCTTATTGCGATTTAGAAAATGGCAATTTAGTTTGGGAGCAGTAGCTGCCGTATTCCACGATGTATTAATTGTACTCGGGATTTTCTCATTAACGTATAGAATCATGCCGTTCAGTATGGAGATTGACCAATCTTTTATTGCGGCAATCTTAACAGTTATCGGATATTCGTTAAACGATACCGTGGTTGTATTCGACCGTATTCGTGAATACTTTAACGAGCATACTACCTGGAAAATGAAACGAGTGATTAATGCGGCATTAAACAGCACGTTAAGTCGTACGTTAAACACCTCGTTGACCACATTGATTGTATTGCTGTGTATGTTCTTTATTGGAGCCGAATCTATTAGAGGACTGTTATTCGCAATTATTGTGGGTATTGTAGTAGGTACCTACTCCTCGTTGTTTATCGCAACACCCGTAATGTTCGATACTGTGAAAAAGAAAGGGATTGACCTTTCAACTAAAAAAGAAGTAGAAATAGATAACAAGGGTATCAAAGCCTAAGTATTAAATCTGAATAGTAATAAAAAAACCCTTCGTTTCGCGAAGGGTTTTTTGTTTCTATAACCGTTTTTTTATTTACTTCTGTTCCAGAGAATTTTATCTCCTTTTTCCAGACCCCACTTATCGCTTAGTCCGGCATTTACTTCCAGCACATAGGTTGAAGGAGCATCTGAAGGCAGCGAAGTTTGGTCAAAGGCTTTTGCATTTTTAACAAGGGTTACAATCTCTTTATTGCTATTAATAAAAAGTATGTCTAAAGGAAATTCGGTATTTTTCATATAAAACGCACGCACTCTTTCATCATTAAATACAAAAAGCATTCCTTGGTGTGCAGGCATCGACTTACGATACATTAGTCCTGTTTCGGTTTGGTAGTCATCATCGGCTATTTCAATATCCAAACGCGCCACCACCGAATCGTTTTTGGCCTTCAGCAATTGTAACTCACCTTCTTTAGTAAATGCCACTTCTTTAGTAAGTACTTTTGTTTCCGTTTTTTCCTTGCATCCGTTCACAAGAAATAGTGCGCCAACCAATGCAACGCTAATCCAAATTTGCTTCATTTGTATATTGTTTTTTTGAAGACCGAATCATTAAATAAATTCCGATAAGAATAAACGGAATACTTAGCCATTGTCCTGTAGAAAGTGTTTGTCCCAAAGCGCTTTCGAATCCGCCCTGACTTTCTTTTACAAATTCTACCAAAAATCGTACCGTCCAAAGGAGCACTAAAAATACTCCGAAGATATACCCCAGAAAATTACGTTTGTTGGTTTTCCAATAGATATACCAAAGTAGTAGAAAGACAATAATATAACCGCAAGCCTCGTATAATTGCGCGGGATGTCTTGGAAAATCTTCTCCAAGTTGTTGAAATACTACGCCGAAATCGCTTCCGGTTGCTTTTCCAATTATTTCAGAATTAATAAAATTTCCAATTCGTACAAAGATGGCCCCACTGGCCACTGCAATTACAATCCTATCGAGAATCCAAAGCACAGGTTTTCGCAAGACTTTTTTACTATACAAAAACATAGCAATGATGATAGCGATGGCAGCTCCATGACTTGCCAAACCTCTAAAGCCGGTAAATTCAAACTCAGGCACCGTTTTAAAAGGTAAAAACACCGAAAGCGGGTCTTCCGCAAATATTTCGGGTTCGTAGAATATCACGTGTCCCAAGCGAGCACCTATAAGTGTTGCAACAACCATATAAATAAAAAGACTATCCAACTTTTCCAACGAAACAGCTTCGTTTTTGTAAATGCGCTTCATAATAAACCACCCCAAAGTAAAGGCGATTACAAACATCAAACTGTAATATCGAACCATAAAAAAGCCGAGGTCAATTCCCTCATTAGGATTCCAAACAAAACTTAAATAATGCATACTGTCTTTTTAAAAGTGCTCGATAAAGATAACAAAAACGGCATGGGATATAGAAATGAATTAAGGGTTTTCTTTTTCTGAAGAGGGCACCGGATCGTAGCCGCTACCTCCCCATGGATTACAACTCCCAATTCGTTTTATAGCTAACCATCCCCCGTGGAATAATCCGTGTTTCTGTAAGGCTTCAACCGTATAGTGTGAACAAGTGGGCTGATATCTACAGGTTGAAGGAAATATGGGAGAAATAATTTTTTGATACACACGCACCAGAAAAATAAACGGGTATGTGAGTATTTTTTTCAATTTCTACTTTTAATTTACCGAAAAGGAAGTACCGTCTTTCCCGTCGTTTAACTGAATGCCAACCTCTAATAATTGATCGCGAATTCGATCGCTGGTAGCGAAGTCTTTGTTGGCACGAGCCTGGTTTCTTAATTCGATTAAAAGTGCTACTGCGCCGGTCAATTTGTTTCCGTCTGCGGTTCCTTCCGAAGCACTGTCTTCCAAGCCCAATACATCGAAGATAAAATCGGACATTGTAGTGTTTAATAATTCCTTGTCTTTTTCTGAAATTGTTGCGCTTCCATCTTTTACCGAGTTGATAAACTTAGCGCCTTCAAATAGTTGTGCAATTAGGATGGGACTGTTAAAATCATCATTCATAGCATCATAACAAGACTGACGCCATTGCGCAACATCAAAACTGCTTGACGCACTAACCGAAAGCGATGCAATGCCGTGAAAAGCATCCATAAGTCGGTTAAAACCTTTTTCGGAAGCAACCAAAGCATCGTTAGAAAAATCCAAAATGCTTCGGTAGTGTGCCTGAAACATAAAAAATTTGGCTACCGTGGGAGAAAAAGCTTTGCTAAGCACCTCATTTTCACCTGTAAACAATTCCGTCGGTAAAATATTGTTTCCGGTAGATTTTGCCATTTTCTTGCCATTCAGGGTTAGCATATTAGTATGCATCCAATAGTTTACAGGCGATATTTTGGTTGCAGCTTCGGCTTGGGCAATTTCACATTCGTGGTGAGGAAATTTTAAATCCATTCCGCCACCGTGAATATCGAATTGATTTCCCAAATATTTTGTACTCATGGCAGTACACTCCAGATGCCAGCCCGGGAAACCATCGCTCCAGGGAGAAGGCCATCTCATTATGTGTTGAGGTTCGGCTTTTTTCCAGAGCGCAAAATCTTGGGGATTCTTTTTTTCAGATTGAGCTGCCAGTTCACGAGTGTTTGCAATCATGTCTTCCAGTTGTCTTCCACTTAATTTACCGTAGGCGTGGTCTTCATTAAATTTTAGTACATCAAAATACACCGACCCGTTTTTTTCGTAGGCGTAGCCTTCAGCAATAATTTTTTCAACAATCTGAATCTGTTCAATAATATGCCCCGTCGCCGTAGGTTCAATACTTGGCGGTAAGGCATTGAATTTGGCCATGATGGTATGGAAATCGACCGTATATTTTTGAACCACTTCCATAGGTTCCAATTTTTCGATACGCGCTTTTTTCAAGATGGGATCGTCGCCGCTTTCACCGTCGTTTTCCAAATGACCTGCGTCGGTAATATTGCGTACATAACGTACTTTATAACCAAGATGCAACAAATATCGAAACACCAAATCGAAGGACAAAAACGTACGACAATTCCCCATGTGTACATTGCTATACACAGTGGGACCGCACACATACATCCCTACGGCACCTTCGTGAATGGGTTGGAATGCTTCTTTGGTCTTTGAAAGGGAATTATATAGGGAAAGGTGTTGCTTTTTGTATCGTTTCATTCTGTAATGGTGGTAGACGGAAGACCGATGACCGTTTATTTAATTTAGTTTATATTTTTTCTGAAAGCAATCATCAAGTGCATTAGGTGAAATGATTCCAGGTAATGTTCAGTAAATTTCTTTTCTGAAATGTATTTTCTCCGATTCGCATTATGAATACAAGTTACAACTTCTGTTAAAATTCGGTGTCTAAATTTATATAATCTAAAAATTCTCTTCGCGTTTGAAGGTCTTTAAATTTTCCTCCAAATTCGCTGGTAACGGTACTGCTGTCAATATCTCTAATTCCACGTGAATTCACACACAGGTGTTTGGCATCGATTACACAAGCGACATCTTCAGTTCCTAAAACTCGCTGAAGTTCCTCCACAATTTGCATGGTAAGTCGTTCCTGAACTTGTGGTCTTTTTGCGAAATAGTCCACAACGCGATTCATTTTTGAAAGCCCTACCACGGTTCCGCTGGAAATATAAGCAATGTGCGCCTTCCCAACTATAGGCAATAAATGGTGCTCACAAGTTGAATAGAGCGTGATGTTTTTTTCAACCAACATCTCACCGTATTTGTACTTGTTTTCGAAGGTGGAAGCTTTGGGTTTTCGATCCGGATGCAAACCGCCAAATATTTCCTGCACAAACATTTTAGCTACTCGTGTGGGTGTACCTTTCAAACTATCGTCTGTAAGGTCTAGTCCCAGAGTATTCATAATGTTCTGAACATCCTTTTTTATAAGCGCAATTTTCTCGATATCGCTTAGCTCAAAAGCATCCGAACGAAGCGGTGTATTGGTTGAAGAGCCTATGTGATTGTCACCCTGCGCTTCGATAGCTTTTAGCTGTTTTTCTAAATCCATAAAATAATAATTGCGTATTTCAAAATACAGGTTGCAAAGATAAGCATTCGGGATTTGCAATGAAAGGGTAAAATGTCACTATTTTAAGAACTGAAAGTGAACAATTTCATAAAATTTTCTTAATTTTCGCAAAATATACTTATTGAACAATGAAAAAGAAATTCCCCATAAACCTATTTACTTTACTTTTACTGCTATTTTCACCTGCTTATATGTTTTCTCAAGGTCCGGGTTCCCTGTTTGTTGACGCTGGGCCAGATGTGTTGGCAGACTGTGCCAGTGGCGGATGTGCGGACATTACAGCTACCTTTTTGGAAACATTCGATACATCAGGTCAAACCTATGTCGTGAATTCTGTACCGTATACTCCCCCATTTTCTTTTAATGGACTGGCAAATCAGTTAAATCCGAATATAGATGATGCTTGGTCTAATGTAGCAAACCTGCCTTTCGATTTTTGTTTTTTCGGCAATTTGGAAACTCAGTTTCAGGTCGGGTCAAATGGAGTGCTTCGATTTGATGTAAATCCCGGCGATACCGGTCCGGGTTCGAATGCATGGAGTTTTTCTCAGAATTTACCTAATAATACACAGGAAGCCTTGGCCGAAGCAAATGTTTTTACTCCCGGCCACGATATTGACCCATCGGTTTCCAATAGTGAAGAAATTGGATATGAAGTACTTGGCGTCTATCCGAATCGGGTTTTAGTGGTTTCCTATTACAGAGTTCCCATGTTTTCATCATCATGTAATTCACTCTTAGCCACCCATATGGCTGTATTTTATGAATTTTCCAATGTAATAGAGATTTATATTCAGGACAAACCATCTTGCCCTACTTGGAATGGTGGGAATGCCACCTTAGGGATTCAAAACGATGCCGGAACTACAGCATACGTACCTCCTGGAAGAAATACGTCCGATTCTCCTTGGACTACAAATAACGAAGCCTGGAGTTTTAACCCCGTTGGAATACCAACATACGTTTTCGAATGGTTGGATTCTACTGGAACGGTAATAGGGACAACCCCTACTATAAACGTTTGTCCTACCGGTGCCTCCGAAGTCTTTACTGCTCGAGTGACTTGGACAAATATCTGTAACGGTGAAGTTGTAACTTTAACCGACGATGTTTTAGTAACCAGAGTGGCTCCATATACTATAAACTTAGGTCCCGACATAGAAACATGTAGTGCTAGTCCCATTGTACTTGATGCAGATCCGGGATTACCGAATATTTCGTATGAATGGTTTATTAATGGAATTTCTCAAGGTCCTTCCACGGTAGGTAATTCAACTTTTGTTGTTAATGCGCCTAACTCGGGAACCTACTCAGTGGAAACTTTCGATACCGCGGATCCTACTTGTATAATTGGGGATTCCATTGAGATTACTTTTCATACGCAACCTGTGGCAAATCAACCGATGGATTTGTTTCAGTGCGATGATGGTACCAACACAGGAATTTTCGATTTAACGGTAAATGATGCTTTGGTTTTGGGCGGGCAAAATCCGGCCGATTTCAATATTACCTATCATAACAGCCAGGCAGATGCAGATAATGATGTGGCGCCTATAGGAACGCCGGCTGCTTATCCCATTACCGGAACAATTGAGACCATATTTGTGCGAATAGAGGACTTGTCTGAATTCTGTCACGATACCGAATCTTTTACCATCGAATTCCTGCCGGCAACGGCAGGTCCTATGACCGATATGGTCTTATGTGATCAGGATTCTGATGGATTTGTTACTTTAGATTTGATTGCTCTTAAGAATCCGGAAGCCCTTAACGGACAGTCACCTTCAGATTATTCAGTTTCGTATCACCCTACACAGGCCGATGCCGATGCAAATACAGCTGCATATCCGAACCCTTATACCGCAACCGCTCCTTCCGAAACAATTTATGTGCGTGTAGAAAATAATAGCACCCCCACCTGCTATGCCACCGATAACTTTTTGGTTACTATCTACGTAGCTCCTTCTGCTACGCCACCTACTCCTTTGGAAGTTTGTGACGCGTTACCTAACGATGGCTTTGCTGAATTTGATTTAACAAGTAAGGATGCTGAAATTACCGGAGGAAATCCTGACGCAGTTGTTACGTATTTTACAACGCTGGCAAATGCTCAGGCCGATGTTTTTCCAATTGCTACACCAACAGCCTATACAAATACTTCTCAAGGTTTTCAAAGAGTGTATGCCCGTGTTGAGCATATTAATAGCTCTAGTTGCTTTAACATTGTTCCCTTAGATTTATATGTGAACGATTCTCCTGCCATTACTGCACCTATTACCGATTATTTTATTTGCGACAATGATGGGGATGGGATTGAGGTTTTCGATTTAACTTCGAAGGAGGATGAGATCTTGAATATTTTGGTCAATGTTACATTGACCTATCATATTTCTCAGGCGGATGCTACTGCGGGCAATGCACCTATTGGCACCCCTGATGTGTATCCCAGCGGCAATGCTGTAATTTGGGTACGGGCCGAGAATAGTGCGGCGTGTTTTACTGTGGGCAGTTTTAATTTGGTATTGGGTATGGTTCCTTCCTATACGGAGGTTCCTGAGTTTTTCCAGTGTGATGATTCGGTAGCCGATGGAATAACCCAGTTTGATTTGAATTCACAAAACGATGTGATCACGGGTGGTAATTTTAATTTGAGTGTAAGTTATTATGCCACGCAAGGAGACGCCGATACGGCGAGTATGCCATTGGCTATTCCCTATACGAATGTGACCAATCCCGAGACGATTTATGTACGCGTTGAGGATAATAATACGGGCTGTTATGGCACCTTTGCCATGGATTTAATTGTTGTGGAGGCTCCCGAGATCTTTATGCCCGATCCTTTGGTGTACTGCGATGTAGACAATGATGGTTTTGGTGTGTTCACCCTAAGTGATGCCGATGAGGATGTAGTAGGAGGGAACCCTTCGGGGAGTTTGGTGGTGAGTTACCACCGCACCTTTGCCGACTCACAAAATGGAGTGAATGCCTTGTTGAGTCCTTATAATAATGTGGATCCTTTCAATCAGATTGTATATGTTCGTTTGGTTGATTTGGCTACGGGTTGTTACAATCTAACGACTTTGGAATTAATTGTAGAGGAGAGTCCTCAGATAAGTGATCCTTCGCCTTTGGTTATTTGTGATACCAATGGGGATGGTTTGGCTATTTTTAATTTGACCTTGGTAGAGCCTGAGCTTTATGCCGGCTTGGATCCTTCAGATTACACCACGACCTATTACGATGATCCGGGATTGGCTGTTGCCATTGCTAACCCCACGGTCTATCCCAATGTGACCAATCCCCAGACCATTTATATTGTTGTGGAAGATATTGTCAATGGCTGTCAGAGTCAGACCACGGTAGAACTTATTGTGAGTCTACCTCCTGCGGTTGTATCTCCCACTCCTTTGGAGCTTTGTGATGTGAACAATCCGGGCGATGAGATGGAGGCCTTTAATTTAAACAGTAAGATAGGGGAGATCACAGCAGGCAATAGCACTTTGGTAGTTACCTTCCATGCCACTCAGGCAGACGCCGATACGGGGGATAATGCTTTGGTGAGTCCTTATGTCAATACGGTGCCTCAGCCACAGACGGTGTACATTCGAGTACGCGATGGCAATACGGGCTGTATTGTGAGTCAGGGGTATACGCTGGATTTGGTAGTGAACCCGGTACCCTCTCCTGTAAGTCCTACTCCTTTGGAGGTTTGTGACGATGACAACGATGGTTTTTCCTCGTTTGATTTAACCCTAAAGACAGCGGAGATTATCGGTGGCGAACCTTTTGTGAGTGTTACCTACCATGAGAACCCGACGGATGCTCAGACGGGTGCTTCTGCACTTATAAGTCCTTATTTTAATATAGTTGCCAATCAGCAGACCATTTACGCACGTGCAGAATACAGTCCATCGAATCCCCCACCGAGCAATACGGGTTGTTTCCGTGTTGTGGAGTTGGATTTGATTGTGTTGTCTTCCCCTGTGGTACCTGTTACCCTACCGCCTTTGGTGGTATGTGATGACGATGGGGATGGTGTGGGAGAGTTTGATTTAACCCTTCAGGAGACAGTTATCTTTGGAGGCTTTCCACCTCCTGCAAATTATGTATTGACCTATCATCTGAGTCAAGGAGATGCCGATACGGGCACCAATGCCATTGGTTCTCCCCAGATGTATACCAATGTGAGTAATCCACAGAGTATTTTTATACGAGTATTCGATACGGCTACGGGCTGTTATACGGTCAGGGAGTTTGAGCTGCAGGTAGTGGCCGGTCCACTGGTTAGCCAGGCTGAAGATTTTACCGTATGTGATGATGTGGGTCTTCCCAACGATGGTTTTACGGAATTTGACCTTACGCTCAAAGATGAGGAGATCATCGGTATAGTGTTAGGAGTAGAGGTGTACTATTACGTGAGTCAGGCCGACGCCGATGCCGATGAGAATCGGATTATCCCCTCGAGCAGTTATACCAATATCAGCAATCCACAGACGATTTTCGCCAGAGTATTTGATACCAACAGCCAGTGTGTTAACACGAGTATCAACTTTGAGCTTCGCGTGTTGAACAATCCTGTTGTCAACACCCCCGATCCTATAGCGTTGTGTGATGACAATGATCCGGGCGATGAGATAGAGGTGTTCGATTTAACCCAGAGAGAGGGACAGATAACGGGGAACCCTGCCTTAGACATTACCTATTTTGAGAATTATCAGGATGCCTTTGACAATGTCAATGCGATTTCTGAGGATATATCGGACCCTATTCATGTGGGTGCGTATCCCAATACGAGCAATCCACAGATTATCTATGTACGGGTTACGAACCTGGCTACGGTCTATGAGTGTTTTGAGATTGTGGAGTTGGAGTTAATTGTCAATGGTTTTGCAGACATCAGTGCGAGTATTGAAGACATGATCGTGTGTGAGATTAACAGTGATGGGATTGCTATTTTTGATTTAACCCAGAAGATAGATGAGATATTAAACGGTCAGGATCCGCTGATCCATCAGGTTAGTTTCTATGAGACACCGGGTGATGCTACGGCGGGGTTGAATCCCATAGGAGCCACCACCAGTTATGAGAGTGACGGTAGTGTGAGTCCTCCGGGGCAAGAGATCTATGTAGGGATTTTAAATACGCAAACGGGCTGTTATATTGCAAGTAGCGAAGACCCTGTGGGCAGTGGGGAGTACAGTTTGACCTTCCACCTTCAGGTGTTGGAGGGGGCAGAGGCGTTCCCTCCTGCGGGTCCTTATGTACTTTGTGACGAGGTGGCTCCCAATGATGGCTTTACCGAGTTTGATTTGAGTGTTCTGGCCTTAGAGATATTAGCAGGCCAACCCTATGATGTTACTTTTTATGAGACTATGGAATTGGCCGAGGCGGGAGATGTAGCTACGGCGCTACCAACTTTGTATACCAACATTGTAAATCCACAGATTATCTACGCACGTGTTACCAATGCAGATACCCAGTGTTATGCTACGGTCTCTGCCATCTTGAAGGTAGAGCAGTTGCCTACTGTTGTTCTGGATGAGACGTATCGTTTGTGTTTGGACGCAGATGGCAATCCAATTGCGGAGGAAGAGGGTTCTGCTTCACCTCCTACCATCGATACGGGTCTGGATCCTACCTTATATACCTTTGCCTGGACTCTTAACGGTTCGGTGTTGTTGGGAGAGGTAGGTCCATCGCTTGTAGCCTTGCAGAGTGGCGGCTATACGGTTACCATCACGGAGAATGCCAATGGATGTAGTCAGGAGTTTAGCACTACGGTGATAGAGTCTTCTCCTCCGCTGGTCTATGACGCCGAGGTGATAAGTGGCGCCTTTGCTTCGAGTCATGTCATTGAGGCGATGGCCGAGGGACTAGGCACCTATGTGTTCCAGTTGGACGATGGTCCTTTCCAGGACGATCCGATATTTACGGGCGTTACGGCCGGTATACATACGGTAACGATCAAGGATGTAAATGGTTGTGGTAGTGTGATTGTAGAGGTGAGTATTATCGATTACCCGCGTCTTATCACTCCTAATTTTGATGGGTATCACGACACGTGGAATATCATTGGTATTGGCAATGGTGACCCTACGGCAAAAATTTATATATTTGACAGGTTTGGAAAGTTACTCAAACAACTCAGTCCCCTTGGTCCGGGATGGGATGGAACCTACAATGGGAACCCGTTACCCTCGAGTGACTACTGGTTTAGAGTAGAATATACCGAGGACGACATGCAAAAAGAATTTAAAGGACACTTTACGTTAAAAAGATAGTCTGACAACATAATGTAAAACAAAAAGCCTCTCAAAAGTTGAGAGGCTTTTTTGTAGATTATTTTTATATTGAAATAGTACTAATAAAAAGTATTAACTTTAAAAAATATTGACCAACCTTAAAAACATTAAACGTGAAAAAAATTCTACTAATTTTAATCTTGTTTATCCCCATAATTTCTTTTTCTCAGCCTATTGATATATTTCAGCAGTTTAACGGAAGGTACGATTTTACTGCCTTTGGAAACACTTTAAATGCCAGCCCAAACCCTTGTTTTCTTCAACCAAGTAGTGCTGCCGATTTGAATTTAGGGCCTACCGAAACTTTTTTATCGGCTCATTTGTATTGGTCGGGACCTTGGCCCACAGCAAATGGTGGTGATTTGGATGTTTCACTTAATGGAATTCCGGTAACAGCGTCCAGAACATTTAGTTTAACGGCTTCAACAGGGATAAATTATTTTGCGGCCTATGCAGATGTTTCCAGTATTATAGCAGCGAATGGCAATGGCACGTACACCTTTGCAGATTTAAATATTGATTTACCTGCCACAGGTGCTTGTAACGGGGGAACCGATTTTGCGGGGTGGGCTATCTATGTTATATACGAGGACCCGGCATTATTATTAAATCAAATTAGTCTTTTTGACGGACTTGAATATATATCCGGAGGAAATCCTTCCTTGGAAATTATCCTGACCAATATTGAAGTGGGCTCCGATGATTTTTCTAAAATAGGCTTTTTAGCGTGGGAAGGTGATGCAGCCATCGCCAATAATGAGACTTTATTAATTAATGGGATTCTTATAGACAATCCCCCTCTTAATCCGGGTGATAATGCATTTAATGGAACCAATAGTTATACAGATTCAAATGTATTGTACAATATGGATTTGGATTTTTTTGACCTCGAAAATATTATACAACCGGGAGATACGAGTATAACCATCAATCTTACTTCTTCTCAGGATTTTGTGATGGTTAATAATATTATGACGAGTGTGAATTCTGAAATCCCCGATGCGACTATTTCAATAGACAACATTGGAGTATTATGCGCAAATAACAACTTAGATATTGAGTACACTGTTTATAATGTAAATAGTACGGCTCCCCTTCCTACTAATACTCCTATCGCCTTTTATGCAGATAATGTGCTAATTGGGCAATCACAAACCACTGTCGAATTGCCAATTGACGGATCGGAGAGCGGTGTAATTACATTATTCCTTCCTCCGGGATCGACGCCCACTATTTTTACTTTAAAAGCTGTAGTAGATGATGATGGTACCGGGGTTGGTGTTGTTTCTGAAATAAATGAAATAAATAACGAAGACGAGTTAGTTGTCGATTTAAATCTTGAAGGGCTCAACCTTGGACCCGATATTGAAAGCTGTATAGGGGATACAGTATTTTTAAATGCTGATGTTGGAGATCCCGATTTTGTGTATCAATGGTTTAAAGATGGTATTATACTTCCCGGAGCAACAGATCCTATTTTACCGGTTACCCAAGATGGTACTTACTATGTTGAAGCTTTTAAAGGAATTTGTTTTGTTTCAGATGAGATAGACGTTCATTTTAATCCACCTCCCATCGCCGTTGTTCCCGATGATTTATTGATTTGCGACGAATTACCCAACGACGGTTTCGGGGAGTTTGATCTAACCCTTCGCGACGCTCAGATACAGGATGGTCAGCCCGATACTTTTGTGACCTACTTTTTGAGTTTATCGGCGGCTCAGGCTAATATTTTCCCTATTGCCACTCCTACTGCCTTTACCAATACCTTACAGGGTTTCCAAAGAGTATTTGCACGTTTGGAGGAGTCTAATTTTGGATGTTTCGATATTGTTCCCTTAGATTTATATGTGAACGATTCTCCTGCCATTACTGCACCTATTACCGATTATTTTATTTGCGACAATGATGGGGATGGGATTGAGGTTTTCGATTTAACTTCGAAGGAGGATGAGATCTTGAATATTTTGGTCAATGTTACATTGACCTATCATATTTCTCAGGCGGATGCTACTGCGGGCAATGCACCTATTGGCACCCCTGATGTGTATCCCAGCGGCAATGCTGTAATTTGGGTACGGGCCGAGAATAATGCGGCGTGTTTTACTGTGGGCAGTTTTAATTTGGTATTGGGTATGGTTCCTTCCTATACGGAGGTTCCTGAGTTTTTCCAGTGTGATGATTCGGTAGCCGATGGAGTAACCCAGTTTGATTTGAATTCACAAAACGATGTGATCACGGGTGGTAATTTTAATTTGAGTGTAAGTTATTATGCCACGCAAGGAGACGCCGATACGGCGAGTATGCCATTGGCTATTCCCTATACGAATGTGACCAATCCCGAGACGATTTATGTACGCGTTGAGGATAATAATACGGGCTGTTATGGCACCTTTGCCATGGATTTAATTGTTGTGGAGGCTCCCGAGATCTTTATGCCCGATCCTTTGGTGTACTGCGATGTAGACAATGATGGTTTTGGTGTGTTCACCCTAAGTGATGCCGATGAGGATGTAGTAGGAGGGAACCCTTCGGGGAGTTTGGTGGTGAGTTACCACCGCACCTTTGCCGACTCACAAAATGGAGTGAATGCCTTGTTGAGTCCTTATAATAATGTGGATCCTTTCAATCAGATTGTATATGTTCGTTTGGTTGATTTGGCTACGGGTTGTTACAATCTAACGACTTTGGAATTAATTGTAGAGGAGAGTCCTCAGATAAGTGATCCTTCGCCTTTGGTTATTTGTGATACCAATGGGGATGGTTTGGCTATTTTTAATTTGACCTTGGTAGAGCCTGAGCTTTATGCCGGCTTGGATCCTTCAGATTACACCACGACCTATTACGATGATCCGGGATTGGCTGTTGCCATTGCTAACCCCACGGTCTATCCCAATGTGACCAATCCCCAGACCATTTATATTGTTGTGGAAGATATTGTCAATGGCTGTCAGAGTCAGACCACGGTAGAACTTATTGTGAGTCTACCTCCTGCGGTTGTATCTCCCACTCCTTTGGAGCTTTGTGATGTGAACAATCCGGGCGATGAGATGGAGGCCTTTAATTTAAACAGTAAGATAGGGGAGATCACAGCAGGCAATAGCACTTTGGTAGTTACCTTCCATGCCACTCAGGCAGACGCCGATACGGGGGATAATGCTTTGGTGAGTCCTTATGTCAATACGGTGCCTCAGCCACAGACGGTGTACATTCGAGTACGCGATGGCAATACGGGCTGTATTGTGAGTCAGGGGTATACGCTGGATTTGGTAGTGAACCCGGTACCCTCTCCTGTGAGTCCTACTCCTTTGGAGGTTTGTGACGATGACAACGATGGTTTTTCCTCGTTTGATTTAACCCTAAAGACAGCGGAGATTATCGGTGGCGAACCTTTTGTGAGTGTTACCTACCATGAGAACCCGACGGATGCTCAGACGGGTGCTTCTGCACTTATAAGTCCTTATTTTAATATAGTTGCCAATCAGCAGACCATTTACGCACGTGCAGAATACAGTCCATCGAATCCCCCACCGAGCAATACGGGTTGTTTCCGTGTTGTGGAGTTGGATTTGATTGTGTTGTCTTCCCCTGTGGTACCTGTTACCCTACCGCCTTTGTTGGTATGTGATGACGACGGGGATGGTGTGGGAGAGTTTGATTTAACCCTTCAGGAGGCAGTTATCTTTGGAGGCTTTCCACCTCCTGCAAATTATGTATTGACCTATCATCTGAGTCAAGGAGATGCCGATACGGGCACCAATGCCATTGGTTCTCCCCAGATGTATACCAATGTGAGTAATCCACAGAGTATTTTTATACGAGTATTCGATACGGCTACGGGCTGTTATACGGTCAGGGAGTTTGAGCTGCAGGTAGTGGCCGGTCCACTGGTTAGCCAGGCTGAAGATTTTACCGTATGTGATGATGTGGGTCTTCCCAACGATGGTTTTACGGAATTTGACCTTACGCTCAAAGATGAGGAGATCATCGGTATAGTGTTAGGAGTAGAGGTGTACTATTACGTGAGTCAGGCCGACGCCGATGCCGATGAGAACCGGATTATCCCCTCGAGCAGTTATACCAATATCAGCAATCCACAGACGATTTTCGCCAGAGTATTTGATACCAACAGCCAGTGTGTTAACACGAGTATCAACTTTGAGCTTCGCGTGTTGAACAATCCTGTTGTCAACACCCCCGATCCTATAGCGTTGTGTGATGACAATAATCCGGGCGATGAGATAGAGGTGTTCGATTTAACCCAGAGAGAGGGACAGATAACGGGAAACCCTGCCTTAGACATTACCTATTTTGAGAATTATCAGGATGCCTTTGACAATGTCAATGCGATTTCTGAGGATATATCGGACCCTATTCATGTGGGTGCGTATCCCAATACGAGCAATCCACAGATTATCTATGTACGGGTTACGAACCTGGCTACGGTCTATGAGTGTTTTGAGATTGTGGAGTTGGAGTTAATTGTCAATGGTTTTGCAGACATCAGTGCGAGTATTGAAGACATGATCGTGTGTGAGATTAACAGTGATGGGATTGCTATTTTTGATTTAACCCAGAAGATAGATGAGATATTAAACGGTCAGGATCCGCTGATCCATCAGGTTAGTTTCTATGAGACACCGGGTGATGCTACGGCGGGGTTGAATCCCATAGGAGCCACCACCAGTTATGAGAGTGACGGTAGTGTGAGTCCTCCGGGGCAAGAGATCTATGTAGGGATTTTAAATACGCAAACGGGCTGTTATATTGCAAGTAGCGAAGACCCTGTGGGCAGTGGGGAGTACAGTTTGACCTTCCACCTTCAGGTGTTGGAGGGGGCAGAGGCGTTCCCTCCTGCGGGTCCTTATGTACTTTGTGACGAGGTGGCTCCCAATGATGGCTTTACCGAGTTTGATTTGAGTGTTCTGGCCTTAGAGATATTAGCAGGTCAACCCTATGATGTTACTTTTTATGAGACTATGGAATTGGCCGAGGCGGGAGATGTAGCTACGGCGCTACCAACTTTGTATACCAACATTGTAAATCCACAGATTATCTACGCACGTGTTACCAATGCAGATACCCAGTGTTATGCTACGGTCTCTGCCATCTTGAAGGTAGAGCAGTTGCCTACTGTTGTTCTGGATGAGACGTATCGTTTGTGTTTGGACGCAGATGGCAATCCAATTGCGGAGGAAGAGGGTTCTGCTTCACCTCCTACCATCGATACGGGTCTGGATCCTACCTTATATACCTTTGCCTGGACTCTTAACGGTTCGGTGTTGTTGGGAGAGGTAGGTCCATCGCTTGTAGCCTTGCAGAGTGGCGGCTATACGGTTACCATCACGGAGAATGCCAATGGATGTAGTCAGGAGTTTAGCACTACGGTGATAGAGTCTTCTCCCCCGCTGGTCTATGGCGCCGAGGTGATAAGTGGCGCTTTTGCTTCGAGTCATGTCATTGAGGCGATGGCCGAGGGACTAGGCACCTATGTGTTCCAGTTGGACGATGGTCCTTTCCAGGACGATCCGATATTTACGGGCGTTACGGCCGGTATACATACGGTAACGATCAAGGATGTAAATGGTTGTGGTAGTGTGATTGTAGAGGTGAGTATTATCGATTACCCGCGTCTTATCACTCCTAATTTTGATGGGTATCACGACACGTGGAATATCATTGGTATTGGCAATGGTGACCCTACGGCAAAAATTTATATATTTGACAGGTTTGGAAAGTTACTCAAACAACTCAGTCCCCTTGGTCCGGGATGGGATGGAACCTACAATGGGAACCCGTTACCCTCGAGTGACTACTGGTTTAGAGTAGAATATACCGAGGACGACATGCAAAAAGAATTTAAAGGACACTTTACGTTAAAAAGATAGTCTGACAACATAATGTAAAACAAAAAGCCTCTCAAAAGTTGAGAGGCTTTTTTTATTATAATATACTTTCAACAGTTAAAGGTTAAACCCTAAAGTGAAAATGAAATTACTGGTAATAGTGTTAATGGAGGCAGTATCTGTTAGCCCAACCTTATATAATTGTCGCTCTCTGCTTTGTTCAGCTCTCGCATAGGATAGATCAAACGTATAATTACCAAAATTGTAACCAAGACCTGCTGAAAAACCCTGCAAGTCGCCTACAGTTGTCCCGTTTTTATAAGGGCTTTCCTCAAAGCGAAATCCACCTCTAAGACTTAATTCATTTATCCGATATTCTCCACCTATTTTGTAGCTTGACGCACCTTTCAAAGCATTATTGATATTTAAGTTTTCAATCACAAAGAAAGGATCGTTGCTCGGTCTGAATTGAATTTGTGAATAATCCTTGTATGAATAATCAAAACTTAGCAAGCCTTGTTTTTCAAAAATATAGGCGGCGCTCGCAGCTATCTTACCCGGGGTTCTTAAATTGTAGTCTTCATATACATTGATAATACGAGGATCTATAATTTCCGAAATTGAACTTCCATCCTCAACACGCACAGTTTCTAAATATTGGGTGGTTTCTTCAGAAATAACATACCAGGTAGGAGTGTCGTAGGTAAGTCCGAATCTCAAATTATCCGCAACCTTCATAATTCCTCCAAATTGAGCCGAAAATCCTGCACCCAAAACAGATAAGTTATTTTCAAAACCAACTTGTCTTACTAAACTTCCCGCATTGGAATTGCTTTCGTATAAATATGTGCTCTTATCAAAATCAATACTATGTGAATTCAAATTAATTCCGAAGTAAAAATCCTCTGTATATTGTGCAGCAAAATTCAATGTGTATTTTCCTCTAAACCCTCTTTGTAGTGCGATATATTCTTGATTGAAGCTTCCGTCGGTAATGTTCGACATATACTGAGTATTCTGAGTGTCGTTTGGATCCATTGGATCAAAAATATATCCCTGATATCCTAAAAACGCATTTTGAGCGGCTGAACCCTGAGTCTCTCCTAAATAAGCATATAAGTCTGATATGGTTTCACCACCCTGTAATTGTAGTAATTCCAGGGGTATTCCTTGTGCATTTGCTAGGAAAAACTCTCCAATAGATGTATTTCCCGTCCCCGCGATAAACAATTCATCGTCATAATTTTTGTCATTGTTAAAATTGAGTCCGAGGGTAAATTTCTTCCATGACGAGTCTTCGGTCGCGTTATTAAAAACAAAGACAATACCGGCCTGATTTAGAGTTACGTCGGTATCAAAGCTTTTTGCAGAAGAATTAAAGTAGGAAGCATTATTTTCTCGGTCATGCAGCCCAAGTGAAACCGTAGCGCCATTTGTTAAGAACACAGCACTTCCTGCCGGATTGATCGCAATGGCGGAGAAATCCCCTCCCAAAGCTCCAAAAGCACCACTTAACGCGTTAAATCGAGCGGTTCCATTGGTGTCGTCCATTGAGTACCTGAGACCGTCAGTTATGTCTTGAGCATTCACAACAGCCATAAAGCAGACCATTATGAGTAAGAATGTAATTCTTTTCATATCAAAAAGTAAATAAATTAAATTGAATTATTAAAGTCCGCCACCTCGTCTACCACCACCGCTTCTGCTACTCGATCCGGAAGACCGCGAGGTGTTTCCTGAACTTCTCATAGAAGATCCGGAGTTTCTAATTGTAGAAGAAGACCCGGATGTATTTGGCCGTGTATTTGTAGTTGGACGCACGCTATTGTTTCTTATAGTGGTTGAGCTCCTACGGTTATTATTTTGAAGCGTACTACTCGAATTTGAGCGATTATTAGACAGCGTTGAACTTCTTCTCGCAGTTGTAGTTCTGCGTATCCCGTTTGTGCTTGAGCGTCTTGATAATTCCGAACTGGAATACGAATTTCGACCGCTGTTTACATCAGATCTGCTTCTGGAAGTAGTTCTGCCCGATGCATAATCTAAATTTCGTCTACCACGATTGTAGGCTACGTTATTATAGCCTGAATAGCCGTAATAATGATTATTGTAATAACCATGGTGCCCACCGTAATAATAGTAAGGATATCCCCAGCCATAGTAACCGTAGTATGGATAACCCCATGAGTAACCAACACTCCAGTAGGGACTATGCCAGTAATAAGGAGAGCCCCAATATCCTCCGTACCAAAAGGAATTATAGTAGCCATGTCCGTATCCACCGTAATTATATACGTTAATGGTAATATCATCGGTGTTATTTCCCCATGCACCGTAACCATCTTCGGTATCTTCAACCACAACATATCCGTCTTCATCTAAGCTTTCGGTTGTGGTATAGGCCTCAATATCGGTGAAAATCAAATCTTCTTCGGGCAAGTCTTCATAAGCTTTGTCCTTAGATTTAAAATACTGTTTGTAATAATTTGCTTTTTCATTGCTATCCTCTGAAGTAGCGGTTTCTGTTTCCGTTTCAGAAGTATAAATTCCGTCTGTATTTGAATATCCATTATTATGCGTACCACACGAACTAAGCAAAAGAGCTATAATCCCTGTAAAAACAAGAGGAATCCATTTTTTTATATTGAGTTGTTGGGTTTGCATAACATTGTATTTTAATTGTTGGACATTATAAAAATAGTTAGTTTTGCCGAGAACTAACAAACATTTAACAAAAACACAATATTTGTGCCAAACTACCTTATATGGCGAAGAATTTAACGACACGAACCGAGGATTACTCAAAATGGTATAACGAGCTGGTTATCAAAGCAGATCTTGCTGAAAATTCTGGTGTTAGAGGTTGTATGGTTATTAAACCTTATGGTTTTGCGATTTGGGAGCGAATGCAAGCCGAATTGGACCGAATGTTTAAAGAAACGGGGCATCAAAATGCTTATTTTCCGCTATTTATCCCTAAATCGTACTTTAGTAAAGAGGCGAGTCATGTGGATGGATTTGCAAAAGAATGTGCAGTGGTTACGCACTACCGACTTAGAAACGCAGAGGATGGAAGTGGTATTGAAGTAGATCCGGATGCAAAACTGGAAGAAGAATTGATTGTTAGGCCTACTTCTGAAACAATTATCTGGGACACCTATAGAAAATGGATTCAGTCGTATCGCGATTTACCCTTGTTAATTAATCAGTGGGCCAATGTGGTGCGCTGGGAAATGCGTACTCGTTTATTTTTGCGTACTGCCGAATTTTTATGGCAGGAGGGGCATACCGCTCATGCTACCGAAGCCGAAGCGATTGAAGAAGCAGAGCAGATGATGAATATCTATGCCGAATTTGCCGAAAATTATATGGCAATTCCCGTAATAAAAGGAACAAAAACTGAAAGCGAACGTTTTGCCGGAGCTTTGGAAACCTATTGCATTGAAGCGTTAATGCAGGACGGAAAAGCTTTGCAGGCAGGAACATCTCATTTTCTGGGTCAGAATTTCGCGAAGGCTTTCGATGTAAAATTTGCCACCAAGGAAGGGAATCAGGAATATGTCTGGGCTACTTCTTGGGGTGTATCTACCAGATTGATGGGGGCGTTGGTAATGACCCACAGTGATGATAATGGTTTGGTATTGCCTCCAAATTTGGCGCCCGATCAGGTGGTTATTGTGCCAATTTACCGCAATGATGAACAGTTTGAAATGGTGAGTGAAGTTGCCAATGGTTTGATGAAAGAACTTAGAGCCAAGGGGCTGCGGGTAAAATTCGATAACAGAGATACTCAAAAACCGGGTTGGAAATTTAACGAATACGAATTAAAAGGGGTTCCGGTACGAATTGCCATTGGTCCTAAAGATGTTGAAAACGGTACAGTGGAAGTGGCACGACGTGATACTTTGACTAAAGAACTGATTGAAAACTCCAAAGTGGTAGCTTATATTTCAGATTTGATGGATGAAATTCAGAAGAATTTGTACAAAAAAGCAACCGATCATAGGGCAGCACATACTAGCTCGGTATCGACTTACGCCGAATTTAAAGAGGTTTTGGAAATAAAAGGTGGATTTATACTGGCACATTGGGATGGAACCGCTGAAACTGAAGAACAAATAAAAAATCAAACCAAAGCTACAATACGATGTATTCCTTTGGATACGGACAATGTCGCAGGAAGCTGTATGGTTACAGGGAAACCTTCTGCTCGAAAAGTACTTTTTGCGAAGGCGTATTAATTTTTTTGCAAAAATGTTTATAAGGATTTGCGGCATTAAAAAATAGTTGTATTTTTGCATCCGCATTAAAAAACCAATGGTCCGTTCGTCTAGGGGTTAGGACGCCAGGTTTTCATCCTGGTAACAGGGGTTCGATTCCCCTACGGACTACAAAAGATAAGAATTAAAAATAGCAAAATGGCGAATCATAAGTCAGCATTAAAGAGAATTAGAAGCAACGACGTAAAGCGTTTACGTAACCGTTATCAGCATAAAACGGCGCGTAATGTTATGAAGAAGTTCAAAGAACTTACCGATAAGAAGGAAGCTGAAAAGTTATTCCCGGAGGTTGTTTCTATGATCGACAAGTTAGCGAAGAAGAATATTATCCACGATAATAAAGCAGCTAACTTAAAATCGAATATGGCGAAGCACGTAGCTGCGTTATAAGAGACTTTATCTTTACAATATAATAACTCCTTTAGTTTTCTGAAGGAGTTTTTTTGTGCCCTACATTTAAAAGAATACTATTTTTTGGAAGTGATTACTGCTTTCGGAACAAGACTCGAAGCATTTCCTTTGTTTCTAAGTACGTCCCGAACTATTGTGGAAGAAATGTTAGATACGCCCGGAGTGCTAACCAGGAAAACGGTTTCAATACCTGTCATTTCAAAATTTGTTTGAGCAATGGCCTGCTCATAATTAAAATCGGTTGTATTGCGGAGCCCGCGAAGTATAAATTGTGCTTTTTCTGTCTCACAAAAAACAGCGGTGAGTCCTGTATAAGTTTTTACTTTGATGGATTTTTCGGAAGCAAAAGTGGTTTCAATAAATTGTAACCGCTCCTCCAACGAAAAAAGATACTTCTTGTCTGCATTTACACCAATGGCGATAATAATTTCATCGAACAACGGCAATGCTCTTTTAACAATATCTACGTGCCCCAAGGTGATGGGGTCGAAGGAACCGGGAAAAACTGCACGTTTCATCTATAAAAAATATTTGGTAACCACAAAGATGCAATGCCTGTTTTATTTATTTCATCCAACTTGTAACTGGTTGATGGGCATTTCATAGGTTAAAGATAGTTAGTTTTTTGTTAAGGCGTTATCAACTAAAATTCCAAAAAACTGTGTTAGGGTCATACCTGCTTCCCGAGCTTGCTTTGGGATAATACTTTCTTTAGACAAACCCGGATTGGTATTAATTTCAAGAAAAAAGGGTTCTCCTTCCTGAATAATAAATTCGCTTCGGGTGATACCGGCCATATTGAGTAAGCCATAGATTCTTTTTGCCTCCGCCTGCACTAATTCGGTTTCTTTTTCTGAAATACGCGCCGGGGTAATTTCCTGTGATTTCCCTAAGTATTTTGCTTCATAATCGAAAAAGTCGTTTTCCGAAACAATTTCAGTAACCGGTAACACTACGGCTTCAGCCCCATTTTTATACACTCCTACCGAAACTTCGGTGCCTATCAATGCGGTTTCTATAATTATTTCACTGTCTTCGGTAAAAGCCATTTCAATAGCGGGCAATAAATCTTCCATGTCGTGAACCTTGCTCACACCAAAACTGGAACCCGATCTGTTGGGCTTTACAAAACAGGGTAATCCTACCTTCTTTACAATTTCTTCCAGGTGAATTTCTCCGCCTTTATTTACATAATACGAATTGGCACATTTTATTCCGAAGTGTTGCAACACCGACAAACAATCCCTTTTGTTGAAGCTCAATGCTGCCTGATAAAAATCGCTGCTTGTCTGCGGAATCGATAAAAGCTTCCAATAGGCTTGTAAGTAGCCATCCTCTCCCGGAGTTCCGTGGATGGTATTAAAAATAACATCGGGGACAAGGGTTTCACGACCATTGGAGAAACTGAAATCGGCTTTATTAACTTCATGTTTAGTGCCATCGGTCGCAACATAATGCCACCCGGTCTTTAAAATATGAATGGCATACACCTCATATTTTGAAGTATCCAATGATTCACACACCACTGCACCACTTAACAAAGAGATTTCAAACTCGCTCGCATAGCCACCCATGGCAACAGCAACAATTTTTTTAGGCATAACAAAGTAGTATTTACAACGTTTAACAAAAATATCACTAATCCATAGAAAGATACTAACTTTAGGTTTTATATTTTTGCCTCTTAACTAGCAACGTATGACATTTTTCAAATTTTTATTTACCAAGGCTTTTTTAAAGCAGTTGCTCTACGCAATATTGGCCTTAATAATATTTTCCTTTCTAGTTTTATGGTGGCTGCGAAGTACCACCAATCACAATCAAAAAATTGAAGTGCCTAATTTGGCAAAAATGTCGTTAGATGATGTTGAGGACCTTTTAGATGAAAACGATTTGCGTTTTGAAATATTGGATTCGGCAAATTACAATCCCGATTTCCCAAAGTATTCGGTGATTGAACAAATTCCGAAGGCAGGAAAATTTGTAAAAGAAGACCGAAAAATCTATTTATACCTTAACCCTTCCGGTTATAGAAAGGTGATTGTTCCCGAAGTCGTAGGAAGAACCCGAAGACAGGCCGAACCTACCTTATTGGCTATGGGTTTTGAAATTGGTAAAGTTAGTTACCGCCCCTACATCGCCAAGGACGAGGTACTGGAATTACGACATAATGGCGAAAAACTGGAACCCGGTGACAACCTTCAAATTACTTCGGTGATTGATCTTATTTTGGGAGATGGTTCAGGAAGTCTGAGACAAGGTACAGAAGAAGGCGATGGCGAAGGGTCCCTGGAAGATGAAAATGCATTACCTGAAATAGACGACGATGGAGAAAATTAACGAAGACATTGATGAGACCGGTAATGACGACTTGTACGAACATTTCCGATTTGTAGCCGACAAAGGCCAACAACCATTGCGGGTAGACAAATACCTTATGAACAGGGTAGAGAACGCTACGCGAAACAAAATTCAAAAAGCAGCCAAAGACGGAAATATTTACGTAAACGATGTAGCTGTAAAATCGAGCCACAAAGTAAAAGGCAATGACACCGTTACTGTACTATTTGAACATCCTCCCTACGAATTTTTATTAGTCCCCGAAGATATTCCCATTGATATTGTTTACGAAGACGATGAAGTGCTAGTAGTCAATAAACCTGCCGGAATGGTAGTGCATCCGGGGCACGGAAACTACAGCGGAACGCTTATCAATGCGTTGACATTCCATTTTGAAAATCTGCCCAATAACAGTAGCAACCGACCCGGTTTGGTGCATCGTATCGACAAAGACACCAGCGGACTTTTAGTGATTGCCAAAACCGAAGAAGCAATGACACATCTTTCGAAACAGTTTTTCAATAAATCTACCGAAAGAGAATACGTTGCCCTGGTTTGGGGAAATATGGAAGAAGATACCGGAACCATAGAAGGTCATATAGGTAGACATCCCAAAAACCGTTTGCAAAACACCGTTTTTGAAGGAGACGATGCCGACGAAAAGGGAAAACCGGCTGTAACACATTACAAGGTATTGGAGCGGTTTGGATATGTTACTTTAGTCTCTTGTAGACTTGAAACCGGTAGAACGCATCAGATACGAGTACATTTGAAACATAAAGGGCATACCTTGTTCAACGATGAGCGCTATGGGGGTGAAAAGATTTTAAAAGGAACAAGTTTCAGTAAATACAAGCAGTTTGTGGATAATTGCTTTAAACTTTTACCCAGACAGGCTCTACATGCCCGAACACTTGGTTTTGAGCATCCTGTAACCGGAAAAATGCATCGTTTTGAGATGCCCATTCCTGAAGATATGGAACAGTGTTTGGAAAAATGGCGCAACTACGCCAGGCATAGTATCGAGGAATAAATTCTGTTTATTTAGCAATAACTACTCCCAATTTTATAGCGTGCTTGTTTCGTCAATTCTTAGTAAATTTGAGAAAAAGTTCCTGTTATGAAGATTGTACTTTCGCCTGCGAAATCATTGGATTTCGATTCAAAATTACCCACTGCAAAATTTTCTGAAGCGCTGTTTTTAGAGGAAGCCGAACGATTGAATAAATTGCTGAAAAAGAAATCGGCCAGAAGCCTTTCCAAGCTCATGAGTATTTCTTCAAATTTGGGCGAACTCAACTACGAGCGGAATCAGGAGTGGGAATTGCCTTTTACAACTTCCAATGCACGACCTGGGGTGTACGCTTTTAGCGGGGACGTGTATCGCGCACTGGATGTGTATTCCCTTCCGAAGGAAAAGATTGAAATTTTACAAAATAACCTTCGAATTATTTCGGGGCTCTATGGAATTTTAAAACCTTTGGATCTAATTCAGCCGTATCGCCTGGAAATGGGTACCCGAATTACCATTGGGAAAAATAAAAACTTGTACGACTTCTGGAAGAATAAAATTACACAGACATTGAATGAGGAGTTGAAAGACAACGAACTATTTGTAAATCTGGCCAGTAACGAATATTTTAAAGCCATCGATACCAAAGCCTTAAAAGTACCGGTTATTACACCGGTCTTTAAAGATTTCAAAAATGGGGAGTACAAAACCATTATGACCTTTGCAAAACTGGCTCGCGGTTATATGACTCGTTATTTAATCGATACAAATGCCAAAAGTGAGGAAGATATTAAAGGATTTAATTACGAAGGCTATGGTTTTAGTGAGGCAATGTCTACACAAACCGAATTAGTCTTTACAAGATAGTGTTTCATCATATTCACCCATACCCACCCTTTATCCCTAAAACGGCCACAAAGCTTATTGTTGGTACGTTACCGCCACCAAGATTCACCACCGGAGATTTAAAAGAAGGTGACGTGCATTTTTGCTACGGAAGCAGGGACGGACAGCTTTGGCCTATTCTGAATTCAATTTTCAATCTTAATTTAGATTTTGAAACTACTCCTGGGGCTATTGCGCAACGGAAAGAGTTTTTAACCCAAAGAGGCATTGGAATTTGTGACATAGTAGCTTCGGCCAAGCGGGAAAAAGTAGATGCCAGCGATTTGGGGATGCAAGATATAGACCTGCGTGATGTTGTAAAAATGCTTCAGCAATACCCTAAAATAGATACCTTATTATTTACAGGTGGAAACAGTAAAAATGGCCCCGAATATTTCTTCCGAAGACATTTAAAAACATATAAAACGAATCTGGAATTAGTGTCTAATGATGTGCCTCGAGTTCACGAATTTTTGCTTCCGAATAGTGTCAGAAAAATAAAAACTGTATCCTTAACTGCTCCTTCAGGGGCTGCAAACAGAGCCGTTGGAAGTCTTCCGGCCTACCGAAAAATGAAAGAGCAGTTTCCCGATAAAACCACTATCGATTTCAGAATAGCCCAGTATGCACCGTATTTTTAAATATATTAAGGTGAAAAGGTAAAAATCTCCAACGGAGCGTTATTACTCACTACGAAATAATGTGGCTTCCCTTTAATGTTAATTTGTGTAATATCCTTGGCATCACTGTTTATAAAAGGATCATGTGATTTAGAATAGGTAAACCCGTTTTTTCCATCTCCCAGTAATACATAACCAAAATTAGCATCGTAGCGTATGGTTTCCACCTCGGCATCGTAAATTGCGCCAATTCCCATGATATCTAAATTTCCGTCCCGGTTAAAATCTCCGGTCACAAAAGAAAGGGTAGGACCCGTTTGTGCATCATTGGGTAGTTTGGTAAGTTTAAATTTTCCGTTCCCCAAATTTTCGGCATACATACTTTCGAAGGCATAAGCAGTGCATTGATAGGCATTTTGAAGCTGATCTTCCCCATAAATATCCTTCATTTCTAAACTTGCAAACTCTTTGTATGTTTGAATTTTATCCAGTAAAAACGGATTTTGTTCGCTGCTGCATTCTTTGCCTCGCACCGGAACCAGTTTTCCGTTATTAATCTTACTAAGTGCGACGTCGAAAGTTCCGTTATTATCGAAATCCTTTCCGTAGATATAAATAGGTTTGTCTTCTTTGGGTTGAAATTTATTGTTTTTTCCAATGTTGCCCAATACATAATCCTGATCGCCATCACCGTCAAAATCTCCTGCGATACCACTAAACCACCAACCTTCTTTTTGTTCAAACCCCGAAATGGCTTCCAATTTTTGAAAACTTCCGTTCGTATTAGTAAAAATCACAGGTGCCATCCACTCCCCAACTACCAACAGATCCAAATCCTTGTCGTTGTCGTAGTCTGTAAATAGTGCATCAGAAACCATTCCTATTTCCGCCAAAACTCCATTCGCAGTCGTTACATCTATAAAACTTCCATTCTCGTTTTTCAGCAAATAGGAGCGGGGTGAAACCGGATATTTCCCGGGAATTACATTCCCGCCCACAAATAGATCCAAATCGCCGTCTCCGTCAAAATCTCCTGCTGCGACGCTTTTTCCTGAAGTAAGCATTTTTGGCAAGGCATTGGATTTACTGAAAGTTCCTGCGCCATCATTTACATACAATCTATCTTGCAACAAGGGACTGGTGGCAGAAAGTTCATATCCTGCACTAACTACGTACAAATCCTGATCGCCATCGCCATCGGCATCGAAAAATAAGGCATTGGCATCTTCGTATTTTGCTTCAGCCTGCCATAGCGCTTCATTGGTCTTGGTAAAAGCACCGTTCGAATTTTGCACATACAAGGCAGCCGGAGCTCCTGCGGCATTACCCACAAAAAAGTCGTCCAGACCGTCTTTATTTACATCGGCTTTTACAATTCCGGTGCCCTTTGTAGATTGCTTTTGCGGAATTAATAACTGAAGCGAATAATCGTTAAAATCGTTTTCTTTGTGAACATAATCAATCCCTAATTGACTAGGGTTTATGGTTTGTTTCATGGAAGTGATGCTGCCGAGTGCAATGTTGTCATTCTTGGCCGAAGCGTACTCGATGGCAATAAGCTTATTGGCCTTCGGATTGCTGATTTTTGAAACTTTGCCGTCCGGCCATAGCACCATAATTTCGTCTATCTCATCATAAGCTCCAAGACCAAAAGTAAGCTTCGGACTCACGGAAGATTCGTAACCCCGGGTGAGTTGCTGTTCCTGTAATTGCGTTGTTGAACCGGTCTTTATATATACTTTTGCGCCTATTCCAAGGATATTTTTTTCGGAACCCTTCAAACTTATTTGTGCAAAATTCGCGTTGGCATTGTTGCGGTACAAACCAATCTCATCATTAATATTATTCACTATAAGGTCTAAATCACCGTCATTGTCTAAATCGGCGTAAGCAGCACCGTTAGAGAAATTCGGGTCCTTTAACCCCCAGTCTTCAGTAGCCTTTGTAAAGGTGAGATCTCCGTTATTTTGGTACATATAATTATCCAGTTTTTCGGAGGGGAGCATGGCTAACACTTCTTCCAGCGTAAACGTTTTCCCTTGGGCGTTAAACTCCCGGATTGAGTTAATAAAGTCTCTGTTGGTGTAATCTTTGGCGATTCCGTTCGAAATAAACACGTCTTTGAGCCCGTCGTTGTTGTAGTCGGCAATAAGGGGTGCCCAACTCCAGTCGGTTTTTACAATCCCGCTAAATTGGGCAGTTTCTTTGAAATACCCGTTCCCCATATTGTAATGCAGCATATTGGCCATATAGGCGTGGTGGTACCCAATAGACACTAGTGTCATAAAGTTTGAAGTGCTCATCGAGGCCATATTTTCCTTACCACGAGCGTAATTTTCGGCAAGCATATCTAAGGTGATGAGATCGGGAAAAAGATCATTATTCAAATCGGCATAATCACTTCCCATACTGTTAAATGAGATGTGCTTTATACGGGAGTTAATTTGGTTTTGGAAGGTGCCATCTTTCTGATTGATATACATGGTATCGGGTTCCAAATAGTCGTTGGAAACATAGATGTCGTCCCAGCCGTCGTTGTTAAAATCACCTACCGCTGCTGCAAGTCCCCAGGCTTTATTATTCAACCCCGCCTGTCCGGTTACCTTTGTAAAAGTAGTGCCGTCGTTTCTATAGAGTTGATCACTGGTAACCTCTTCTATGTTTCGCTGAATTTCGCCACTTATTCTTGTATTATTTTTAAAATCGTATCTATAGTTTACAACATATAAATCCAGATCTCCATCCTTGTCATAATCGATAGGATATACCTGGGTAGTAAATCCCGAATCGTCCAATCCCCATTTGGCAGCTTCTTCTACAAAAGTGCCATTCTGTTTATTAATAAAAAGTTTATTTCGTCTTGCATTGTCATCACTCACAGATCCTGCTTTCGAAATATAAATGTCCAGCCAGCCATCGTTGTTAATGTCGAGCATGGTTACTCCGGTTGAGAACCCTTGACTATCTTCTGTATTGGACAAATGAGAAATGTCTTGAAACGTAAAATCTCCATTGTTTTTGTACAATTTATTTGCACCGAAATTGGAAACAAGGAAAATATCATCGAAGCCATCGTTGTCGATATCTCCAACTGCCACACCGGCTCCCGAATACATATAGGGGTAGTTCAGAAAATTGTATTCGGTATTATCCTGTACGGTATTTTGAAATGTAATATGTGAAATTTCGGAGGATATTTTTGTAAACTGAGTTGTCTCACCATTGGTGAATCCTGTTTTTTGTTTTCTTTCTGAAGGATTCTCTGAACATGAAAACAAGCTTATGAGAATAACAAAAGGAAGGAATTTTAGTTGCATGCTATTCATTTTAATGTGTTGAACAAATATATAAAATCAATTCATTGAATATTATCGAAACTTTATTAAAATACGGTCTCTCAAGGATTAAATAGTTTCTGCCTTTTTTTAAAAAAAATTTATTGGTATATTGAAGAACTATTCACTTTATAACCACATTTAAATTTTTAATTTATGAAAAAATTTACTCTTTTAACCTTTTTAAGTCTCTTGTTGCTGTTGGGTTTTACAACAGTACAGGCACAGAAGACTAATTCAAATGGTTCCCTTTCGGTTGATGAAATCGAAACACTTGAAGTAAAACAAACTGCTAGAAATGCAGCGATGTTTGTTTCAAGAACACCGGCTACAACTCCGGCTATTCAGGCCCCTGCCGCGATACCGGAATTGCTGTATTACAAATTTGACGAAGCAGGTGCTTCGGTAACGAATATGGCTACAGCCCCTCCGGCAGGAACGGCTACAGCTACTATTAATGGTTCCCTCTCTCAAGGAGTTCCCGCCATTTGTGATGTTGGTTCATTGCAAGGAACGGGTAGCTCATCAACAACAAATTTTGTTGCTACCGGATGGAATTCCAATTTAGGTGCGGGTTCTTGGACAATAGCGTTCAAGACAAAGGATATTGCGCCTTCAAGTACACTGTATTATATTTTTGGTGACCCTGCGGCATCTAGTTTTAGATGTTTTACAAATGGAGTTGCCGGTGCAGGCAACTGGTGGTTAAGAGGCCCGGTAACCGACGTGCCCTTGAATGGTGGTGCTGCGGTAGCAGGGACTACTAGCGTTTTTGTGTACGATAGTGCTGCTTCCGAAATAAGAGCCTATCTGGATGGAGTATTGGTCAATACTGTAGCACAAGGCGCTGTAAACATTTCGGGATCGGCCTTTAAGGTTGGTGGGTATAGTGGAAGCACCGGTTTAGCACCGGGAGCTGCTATGGACGAGTTTAGGGTCTATAACAGAGCGCTTAGCCCTGCTGAGGTAGCAGATTTGACGCCATGTCCTACTTCCGCTCCTGGGCCCATTGCCGAATGTGGTAATGCACCCGAGCCAATTCCTGCTGGTGCACCGGGTAGTTCTTCCGGACTTATGACTCCATCTGTTGCTGTTGTGGCAGACGCTGGTGTTATTGGATCCAACCCTGGAGAATATACATTAGACAATGTTACCCTTAATATAAATCATACATGGGCAGATGATCTTGAGATCGTTCTTGTTTCTCCTGCCGGAACTCGAGTAGCTTTAACTACCGATAATGGAAGTCTTTCGGGACTCGATACAGCTGCAGATCTTGTCTTTAGAGATAACTCTGCAAACAATGTGACTGGCTGGGATGGTGGCGCTCCTTTGGCAAATTACCGTGCTGAGGGTGGTGGAAATACCTTCCCTGTTGCTGCCGGAGACGGCCCCGGTGTCAATCTAAATACTGTATTTGCAGGTCAATCTATTACCGGAAATTGGACAATAGAAATTAATGATGATGCAGGAGGTGATTTTGGACAATTAAACAGTTACTGTATCACTTTTAATCCAAACTTAGGCGATCCACCGTTGATTGTGTGTCCTGCTGATATTTCAACTGATACCGATCCGGGTCAGTGTAATGCAGTAGTTAACTTCTCTGATGCTATTGCTTTGGATCCGGAAGACGGACCTATTCCAACAACACAAACATCGGGCTTACCTAGTGGAAGTATGTTCCCGGTAGGAGTTTCTACTGTTGAGTTCTCTGCCACCGATAGCGATGGTAATACCTCTACCTGTTCGTTTACCATTACGGTAATAGACATGGAGGCTCCCGTAGCTGTTTGTCAGGACATAACAGTTGAGCTCGATCCGGTTACAGGTTCTGTAACGATTGTTCCAGCCGATGTTGATGGTGGTTCTACAGACAACTGTGGAATTGTTACCTATAGTCTGGATGTAGATACGTTTACTTGTGCCGATACAGGTGCAAATACTGTAAACCTTACCGTTACCGATGCTGAAGGAAATTCTTCTTCTTGCGCCGCTACTGTAACAGTTGAAGATAATACAGCTCCGGTAATCCTCTGTGTAGGAGAGCCTGGTGATTTAGTGGTTTCGGAAGATTTCGAAGGTGCAGGTTTACCCCCTGGATGGTCCACCGTGATTGTTAGTGGTGGATTTGATTGGACCTTTGGTTCTCCGTTGATGCCTGGTGGAGCCGATTTCACGAGCAATGCTGCTATTTTTGATGATGACGCGGCAGGTAGTGGTGAAACAAATAATACTGTTGAATTGTATTCACCTGTAACTGATTTAACGGGTGCTGTTTCAGCTAATTTATCGTTCGATTATTCGATGCAGGTCTTTGTAACATCAGGCGAATTATACGTCGAAGTGTGGGATGGTGCTGCTTGGCAACAAATATTATTTGTTGATGTAGATACCCCTCCTACCTCTTCAGGAGTTATAGATGCGATGCCATATGCTAATTCGGCTTTCCAAGTACGATTTAGATATGATGATGAAGATGACTGGGCATGGGGTGCAGGAGTTGATAATTATTTATTAGAATACTCTCTTCCGGTTTCAGCATATGATGTAATCTTGGATGCCAATGGAATGGCGACCATTCAAGCTAGTGATCTTTTAGCGAGCGTTAATGAGGCTTGTGGATGGACAGCTACTGTAGGTGGTCCTGCTACTTCAATGGATGTGACCGAATGCGGTAACGCACCGGAAGCAATTCCAGCAGGTGCTCCTGGCACAACGTCTGGTCCTATGAACCCATCGATTGCCACTGTGGCCGATGCCGGTGTTATTGGAACCGATTATACCCTTGATAGAATTGAGGTGAACTTAATTCATACCTGGGCTTCCGATATCGAAATGACCCTGCAATCACCCGCGGGAACTACACTCGATGTGATGTTCGACCGAGGTGGAAGTAGCGGCTTGGATGTTGCTGCGACGCTAGTCTTTACAGATGCGTCTTCAAACGATGTAACCCTTTGGACTAGTAATGCCAACGGACCTTTGGCCGATTATCAAGCGGAAGGTGGATTGTTTAATACTGTCTTTGCCGGAGAATCTATCACCGGTGATTGGACACTCCTTATCAATGATGATGCAGGTGGTGACACAGGGATGATGAATAGCTACTGCATCACCTTTAGCGCAATTATAGATACTACCGTATCTTTTGATTGCTCACAATTAGGGGAAAATCAAGTAGAAGTATTTGTAACCGATGACGGTGGTAACTTTACAAGTTGTATTGCAACCGTTAACGTAATCGATGAAACTTCACCAATTTTAGTATGTTGGGATGTCACTATCGAATTAGGTCCTGATGGAACTGCAGAGGTAGATCCTGCCGACCTGTTGGCTGTTACCGAAGGCGTATATGACATCATGGTAATAGGAAGTGATAACTCTTCGGGTACCGAAGGCTTTACCGACTTTACCGTTCCTGTTACAGAGGCAGCAAATATTACCTTTGATTGGGATTACACCTTGAACGATGCTCCCGGCTTTGATAGCTTCGGATACTTGTTAAATGGTGTGTATACCATGCTTACCGATCCGGGATTAGGTAACCAGAGTGGTTCTGCTGCAGTAGCAGTGGCTCCTGGAGATGTATTTGGATTCCGTTCACAGACCGATGATAATATCTTCGGAAACAATGAAACGGTAATTTCTAACTTCGTTCCAGGATTTACAGGACAGTTTGATCCTGCTAACTGGACACTTACCCTTACCAATTCAGACGGAGATGCCTTCTTTGTGGAAGTAATTCCACCGGGACCACTCTCTTATGATGCTTGTGGTATTACGGTATTGGCCGTAGATGTAACCGAGGTTACTTGTGCCGATATAGGAACACCGGTTACAGCGACTGTATTTGCAAGTGATGCCAGTGGTAACATTGCTTCTTGTCAATCTATCATTACAGTAGTAGATCTGTTAGCACCGGAATTAGTATGTCCTGCAGACCAAACGGTAGATCCGGGAGCAGGTAACTTGTTCTATGAAGTACCGGATTACTTTGGAACGGGAGAAGCTTCGGCTACCGACAACTGTACCGATCCTGTGGTGATTTTATCACAAAGTCCTCCGGCAGGTACCTTGTTACCCGACGGAGTATATCCTGTGACTATCACGGCAGAGGATGAGTATGGAAATGAATCTACTTGTGTCTTTACCTTGACTGTAGAAACCATACTTGGAGTTGACGATAACAACTTAGATGTTGCTATTGTTATGTATCCTAACCCTGCACAGAGTCAGGTAACTATTGCAAATAACTCTACGATCGCTCTTGACAAAGCTGCGATTTACGATATCAATGGAAAATTAGTAATGACTATCGACTTGCAAACCATGCAGGGAGAGAAGGTTATTGATATTTCAAGATTGGCATCGGGAGTATATATGGTTCAAATATCAAGTGATCAGGCTAGTGTTGTAAAACGACTCATAAAAGAGTAAGCCTTTACAGATAGTTAACCAACCAAATTTAAAACCCCTTCACGACGTGAAGGGGTTTTTGTTTTAGTTAATTTTTCACTCATTGTTGAGAAGGTCCAATTAATTTCAGGCATTCAAAAGTTGTGAACCGGGCCGATAATTTATTATAAGCTTTGTATGAATAGAAAGTTCCTTTAAACCAAAATCACAACTTGGCCATTTTTAAGCTTTTTCGTACGTAGTAACACGTATTATTTGAAATGTGCTGTGCAGTTTAACTGAATTACAACACTTTAATCTAATTTATGAATCATCCTATTCGACTTTTCTTTAACTTTAGGTTTGTAAATACTAACTATAAACAAATTAATATTATGAGAAAATTTACTTTATTGACATTTTTATGTCTCTTGTTGTCCATTCCCATTGCGGTCGGACAAACTTTAAGCACTACTGCGACGCCAACCGATCGTAGTGCCTCCAAAACGGTAAGCAGTGCTTCCAAAAAGGGTAGCAAAGTCACAAAAACTTTTATTACCCCTGTAATTGGGGAAATTAACGGAACCAGAATGGCACCGTTTAGTATTGATGGACCATGGTGTGATCCCTGTACTACACCGGGATCCGGGTCTGCGTTGGCCTGTAGTGCAGGTCCGAATAGCATTATTCAAGGTATAGACGTGTCTGGTGTGACCGGCATGGTGAACGTGCTCTCTATTGAATATGTTCAGGATACACAGAGTACAGGACCGGGAAATGTTACTGTAAACCTATTCTGTGGACCTCCGGGTGCTAATCCTCCACCATACTCCGGAAGTGCAGCGCCTTTTCATTCTGAAACATTTCCTGTGAACGCAGCAAATGATGGAAGTTGCGTAAGTTTAGCCTTTACTACACCCCCTACTATTGATGCTTCATGTGCTACCATGTGGGTTGAAATACTTGTAGCCACTGGAAGAATAGTACACACTCCGGCTTCTTGTGATGGGAATCCGGCCACCGGTACACATACGTGGATAGACGCTCCGAATTGTGGAATTACGCCACCAACACGATTTGATGTTGTTGGTTTTCCGGGCTTAGATGCCGGTTATAGTGCTACTTTCGAAAGTGCAGCTCCTTCTCCTATCACCGAATGTGGTAATGCACCCGAGCCAATTCCTGCTGGTGCACCGGGTAGTTCTTCCGGACTTATGACTCCATCTGTTGCTGTTGTGGCAGACGCTGGTGTTATTGGATCCAACCCTGGAGAATATACATTAGACAATGTTACCCTTAATATAAATCATACATGGGCAGATGATCTTGAGATCGTTCTTGTTTCTCCTGCCGGAACTCGAGTAGCTTTAACTACCGATAATGGAAGTCTTTCGGGACTCGATACAGCTGCAGATCTTGTCTTTAGAGATAACTCTGCAAACAATGTGACTGGCTGGGATGGTGGCGCTCCTTTGGCAAATTACCGTGCTGAGGGTGGTGGAAATACCTTCCCTGTTGCTGCCGGAGACGGCCCCGGTGTCAATCTAAATACTGTATTTGCAGGTCAATCTATTACCGGAAATTGGACAATAGAAATTAATGATGATGCAGGAGGTGATTTTGGACAATTAAACAGTTACTGTATCACTTTTAATCCAAACTTAGGTGATCCACCTGTGATTGTTTGTCCCGGTGATATTTCAGTTGATACAGACCCCGGTCAGTGTAATGCAGTAGTTAACTTCTCTGATGCTATTGCTTTGGATCCGGAAGACGGACCCATTCCAACAACACAAACATCGGGATTACCTAGTGGAAGTATGTTCCCAACAGGAGTTTCCACCGTTGAGTTCTCTGCCACCGATAGTGATGGCAATACCTCTACTTGTTCGTTTACCATTACAGTAACCGATATGGAGGCTCCCGTAGCCGTTTGTCAGGATATCACAGTTGAAGTTGATCCTGTAACAGGTACAGTAACAATTGCACCCGGTGATATTGATAACGGTTCTACAGACAACTGCGGCATTGTTACCTATAGCTTGGATGTAGATACATTTGATTGTAGTGATACAGGTGCAAACACTGTAAACCTTACAGTTACCGATGCTGAAGGAAATTCTTCTTCATGTTCTGCAACCGTTACGGTTGAAGATAACACAGCTCCTGTGATTGTTTGTATTGGAGAGCAGGTAGTTGGACCAAATACTGTGAGTGATTCTCCGGGAACAGCTATTCTTGATAATACAACCGTTTCTACGTCTATTGTTGTTGGCGATAGCTTTACTATCACCGACCTTAATGTCGCTTTGGATATTTCCCACACATGGGTTGGCGATCTTCAAATTACCTTGGAGTCACCTGCAGGAACACAAGTCTTGATTTTTGATGGAGGTAGTGATGGATGTTCAGGTGATAATATTATAGACACTTATGATGATGAGTCTTCAAATCCATTGGTTTGTAATGGTGGTAGTCCGGATGCATTCCCATTGGCTGATTATATTCCATCGAATGCGCTATCTGCTTTCGACGGTGAAGATACTGCAGGTACTTGGATCTTGAGTGTTGAGGACACCGCTGGTGGAGATACGGGAACGATTAATAGTTGGAGTTTAATCTATGATTTCGATCCAATTGTGTCTCCGCCATACGAGGCTGTTTTAGATGCCAATGGTATGGTTACCGTAAACATGGCCGATTTAATTCTTACAGTTGATGAAGCTTGTGGTTATACAGTAACTACCGTAGGTGTTCCACCTGCGAGTGGTTCCTTAGCTACACTATACGATGCCAACAACGGAGGTTCTTTTGGAGGTGCTGTTTACTTTGATGTAACAGTTGGACCGGAAGATATCAACGTTACTGATATTGACCTAAACACTGCAGAATTTGGTGCTTTTAGCGTACAAGTATATACCTTGGTAGGTACCTACGTTGGAAATACAGGTAATCCGGGTGCTTGGACGCTTTCAGCTACAGGTACTGGAACTGCCAACGGACTCAATGTTGCATCTAGTGCAAACCTTGATACTCCTATTGTAATGGCTTCCGGTACCACCTATGGTATGGCATTGGTGATGGACGCTTCACACGGACATGACTATTCAGGAACAGGATCAGATCCTTCTCCCGGTCAAACCAGTTATTCTAATGCAGACCTTGCGCTTTCGTTAGGATCGGCTTCGAATGCTCCATTTGACGGCTCACCGTTTACACCACGTATTTTCAATGGTGAGATTCACTATTCTGTTGGAGAGGCTGCAAGTACTACTATCGACTTCGATTGTTCACACCTAGGTGAGAATATGGTTGAAGTAATGGTAACCGATGACAGTGGTAACACTGCCTTCTGTACTGCAACTGTAAATGTAACCGATGTAACTTCACCAATTTTAGTATGTTGGGATGTCACTATCGAATTAGGTCCTGATGGAACTGCTGAGGTAGATCCTGCCGACTTGTTGGCTGTTACCGAAGGCGTATATGACATCATGGTAATAGGAAGTGATAACTCTTCGGGTACCGAAGGCTTTACCGACTTTACCGTTCCTGTTTCAGAGGCAGCAAATATTACCTTTGATTGGGATTACACCTTGAACGATGCTCCCGGCTTTGATAGCTTCGGATACTTGTTAAATGGTGTGTATACCATGCTTACCGATCCGGGATTAGGTAACCAGAGTGGTTCTGCTGCAGTAGCAGTGGCTCCTGGAGATGTATTTGGATTCCGTTCACAGACCGATGATAATATCTTCGGAAACAATGAAACGGTAATTTCTAACTTCGTTCCAGGATTTACAGGACAGTTTGATCCTGCTAACTGGACACTTACCCTTACCAATTCAGACGGAGATGCCTTCTTTGTGGAAGTAATTCCACCGGGACCACTCTCTTATGATGCTTGTGGTATTACTGTCTTGGCCGTAGATGTAACCGAGGTTACTTGTGCCGATATAGGAACACCGGTTACAGCGACTGTATTTGCAAGTGATGCCAGTGGTAACATTGCTTCTTGTCAATCGATCATTACAGTAGTAGATCTGTTGGCACCGGAATTAGTATGTCCTGCAGACCAAACTGTAGATCCGGGAGCAGGTAACTTGTTCTATGAAGTACCGGATTACTTTGGAACGGGAGAAGCTTCGGCTACCGACAACTGTACCGATCCTGTGGTGATTTTATCACAAAGTCCTCCGGCAGGTACCTTGTTACCCGACGGAGTATATCCTGTGACTATCACGGCAGAGGATGAGTATGGAAATGAATCTACTTGTGTCTTTACTTTGACTGTAGAAACCATACTTGGAGTTGACGATAACAACTTAGATGTTGCTATTGTTATGTATCCAAACCCTGCACAGAGTCAAGTGACTATTGCAAATAACTCTACGATCGCTCTTGACAAAGCTGCGATTTACGATATCAATGGAAAATTAGTAATGACTATCGACTTGCAAACCATGCAAGGAGAGAAGGTTATTGATATTTCAAGATTGGCATCGGGAGTATATATGGTTCAAATATCAAGTGATCAGGCTAGTGTTGTAAAACGACTCATAAAAGAGTAAGCCTTTACAGATAGTTAACCAACCAAAACCAAAACCCCCTTCACATTCGTGAAGGGGGTTTTTAATTATAATAAAATACTTCCGGTAGCAGCGGTAAATTAGAAAAATTTTAAAGACGATATAATTGAGTACAAATACATTGAAAAATAATTTTAAGAAAATAAATATTGTAGTATCTTCACATAGTTTTAACAAATCAGATTAATTTAAATTATCAATTTATGAGAAAAATTACGTTATTTTTTATTATGATGATGACGTGCGGTTTAGCGTTTGCACAACCCGCATCGTTCATTGATCTTGGAGTCATTGGTCCTTCGGGTACTTATGTCTTTAATACCGATAACTCCTTCAATACCGCACCCTCAGCAGGTAATACTGACACTGAGTTGGGTCTTTGGGATGCTGCTGGAACACTTCTGGCTGCCGACGATGATGGTTCGGCGTTGAACTTGTGGAGCGAAATCTCAATCGCTCTCGCCGATGGTGAATACTACCTTGGTATCACAGAGTTTAATGCGGTTTTTGTAGCCAACTTTATGAACACAGGTACTGCTTTTGAGCCAGGCGACGTGGCTGATCTTACACTTAACATCGATACCGTTTTTGCGGGCGTCCATGTTGGAGCAAGTGATGCACTCGCACAAGAGACAGCATTCTTTAAGGTTACTGTCTCCAGCGTAGCACCACCGCCACCACCAATCACCGAATGTGGTAATGCACCCGAGCCAATTCCTGCTGGTGCACCGGGTAGTTCTTCCGGACTTATGACTCCATCTGTTGCTGTTGTGGCAGACGCTGGTGTTATTGGATCCAACCCTGGAGAATATACATTAGACAATGTTACCCTTAATATAAATCATACATGGGCAGATGATCTTGAGATCGTTCTTGTTTCTCCTGCCGGAACTCGAGTAGCTTTAACTACCGATAATGGAAGTCTTTCGGGACTCGATACAGCTGCAGATCTTGTCTTTAGAGATAACTCTGCAAACAATGTGACTGGCTGGGATGGTGGCGCTCCTTTGGCAAATTACCGTGCTGAGGGTGGTGGAAATACCTTCCCTGTTGCTGCCGGAGACGGCCCCGGTGTCAATCTAAATACTGTATTTGCAGGTCAATCTATTACCGGAAATTGGACAATAGAAATTAATGATGATGCAGGAGGTGATTTTGGACAATTAAACAGTTACTGTATCACTTTTAATCCAAACTTAGGTGATCCACCTGTGATTGTTTGTCCCGGTGATATTTCAGTTGATACAGACCCCGGTCAGTGTAATGCAGTAGTTAACTTCTCTGATGCTATTGCTTTGGATCCGGAAGACGGACCCATTCCAACAACACAAACATCGGGATTACCTAGTGGAAGTATGTTCCCAACAGGAGTTTCCACCGTTGAGTTCTCTGCCACCGATAGTGATGGCAATACCTCTACTTGTTCGTTTACCATTACAGTAACCGATATGGAGGCTCCCGTAGCCGTTTGTCAGGATATCACAGTTGAAGTTGATCCTGTAACAGGTACAGTAACAATTGCACCCGGTGATATTGATAACGGTTCTACAGACAACTGCGGCATTGTTACCTATAGCTTGGATGTAGATACATTTGATTGTAGTGATACAGGTGCAAACACTGTAAACCTTACAGTTACCGATGCTGAAGGAAATTCTTCTTCATGTTCTGCAACCGTTACGGTTGAAGATAACACAGCTCCTGTGATTGTTTGTATTGGAGAGCAGGTAGTTGGACCAAATACTGTGAGTGATTCTCCGGGAACAGCTATTCTTGATAATACAACCGTTTCTACGTCTATTGTTGTTGGCGATAGCTTTACTATCACCGACCTTAATGTCGCTTTGGATATTTCCCACACATGGGTTGGCGATCTTCAAATTACCTTGGAGTCACCTGCAGGAACACAAGTCTTGATTTTTGATGGAGGTAGTGATGGATGTTCAGGTGATAATATTATAGACACTTATGATGATGAGTCTTCAAATCCATTGGTTTGTAATGGTGGTAGTCCGGATGCATTCCCATTAGCTGATTATATTCCATCGAATGCGCTATCTGCTTTCGACGGTGAAGATACTGCAGGTACTTGGATCTTGAGTGTTGAGGACACCGCTGGTGGAGATACGGGAACGATTAATAGTTGGAGTTTAATCTATGATTTCGATCCAATTGTGTCTCCGCCATACGAGGCTGTTTTAGATGCTAACGGTAACGTTACCGTAAACATGGCCGATTTAATTCTTACAGTTGATGAAGCTTGTGGTTATACAGTAACTACCGTAGGAGTACCGCCTATGAACGGATCGTTGGCTTCTTTATTTGCTACGAATAATAATGGTTCCCCAGGGGGTGCTATTTATTTCGACGTGACAGTTGGTCCGGAAGATCTCAATCTTGAAGAGATTGATATAAACACCGCCGACCCAGGTGCTGTTACGATGGATATTTATGCCTTTGTTGGTACTTATGTTGGAAATGAAGGAAATCCAGCGCCTTGGGGCGCTCCTGTTGCTACAGCTTCAGGAACTGGTGCAGGTGTAAATAATCCTACTAATATGGTTCTAGCTGCTCCTGTTGTATTAAATGCGAATACAACATATGCTATGGCTTTAGCACTTGACGGAACTCACGGACATTATTATACAAATGGTGATGGTACAAACCAAAACTTCTCTAATGCAGACATGTCTCTTGCGTTAGGATCGGCTTCGAATGTTCCGTTTACTACACCTATATTTAACCCTCGTGTCTTTAACGGTGAGCTTCACTATTCTGTTGGAGAGGCTGCAAGTACTACTATCGACTTCGATTGTTCACACCTAGGTGAGAATATGGTTGAAGTAATGGTAACCGATGACAGTGGTAACACTGCCTTCTGTACTGCAACTGTAAATGTAACCGATGTAACTTCACCAATTTTAGTATGTTGGGATGTCACTATCGAATTAGGTCCTGATGGAACTGCTGAGGTAGATCCTGCCGACTTGTTGGCTGAAACTGAAGGATTGTATGGAGTTATGGTAATAGGAAGTGATAATCAATCGGGTATCGAAGGATTCACAGACTTTACCGTTCCAATTACCGAGGCAGCTAATGTATCTTTTGATTGGGATTACACTTCTAACGACCCAGATCCTGGCTTTGACGGCTTCGGATACTTGTTGAATGGTGTGTATACCCAACTTACCGATCCGGGACAAGGAAATCAGAGTGGTACAGGTGCCGTAGCAGTAGCTCCGGGAGATGTATTTGGATTCCGTTCACAGACCGATGATAATATCTTCGGAAACACTGAAACGGTAATTTCTAACTTCCTTCCGGGATTTGAAGGACAGTTTGCGCAAGCCAACTGGATACTTACCCTTACCAATTCAGATGGAGATGCTTTCTTTGTGGAGTTAATTCCACCGGGACCACTCTCTTATGATGCTTGTGGTATTACGGTATTGGCAGTAGATGTAACCGAGGTTACTTGTGCCGATATAGGAACTCCTGTTACAGCGACTGTATTTGCAAGTGATGCCAGTGGTAACATTGCCTCTTGTCAATCGATCATTACAGTAGTAGATCTGTTAGCACCGGAATTAGTATGTCCTGCAGACCAAACGGTAGATCCGGGAGCAGGTAACTTGTTCTATGAAGTACCGGATTACTTTGGAACGGGAGAAGCTTCGGCTACCGACAACTGTACCGATCCTGTGGTGATTTTATCACAAAGTCCTCCGGCAGGTACCTTGTTACCCGACGGAGTATATCCTGTGACTATCACGGCAGAGGATGAGTATGGAAATGAATCTACTTGTGTCTTTACCTTGACTGTAGAAACCATACTTGGAGTTGACGATAACAACTTAGATGTTGCTATTGTTATGTATCCTAACCCTGCACAGAGTCAGGTAACTATTGCAAATAACTCTACGATCGCTCTTGACAAAGCTGCGATTTACGATATCAATGGAAAATTAGTAATGACTATCGACTTGCAAACCATGCAGGGAGAGAAGGTTATTGATATTTCGAGATTGGCATCGGGAGTATATATGGTTCAAATATCAAGTGATCAGGCTAGTGTTGTAAAACGACTCATAAAAGAGTAAGCCTTTACAGATAGTTAACCAACCAAAACCAAAAACCCCCTTCACGATTGTGAAGGGGGTTTTTAATTATAAACTATTTGGTGTTCTATTCGTTAGCCTGTTTTCCTTTTAAGGCATTAGGTCTAATCTTAAATTTTCCTCTTCTCGGGCGAAGTTTACCAAAAGTACCCAAGACAATTTTTCCTCTTTTGGTTTTTTTATCTCCCTTTCCCATTATTTTTTGTTCTGTTGTTTTTTAATGGTTTTTTCGTTGATATCGAATTTATTGGTCTTCTGATTTATATTTCCCGTTGGATTGGTGGGGTTTTTCTGTTCGGTCTTTCTTTCAAATTTTCGTTCCATGATAATATCTTTTAATTGTTTAGGACAATGTACCTATCCTAAATCATAAAAAGTATTAAGAACATGCTAAACCTTGGTTAAACCTAGCGAATACTGTTAACAAATTTTGAAATTCCCGTAACACCGGCTTCAGTGAGCATCTTTATAAATGCGCTGCCTATAATAGCGCCTCTGGTAAATTGGGTTGCTGCTGTATACGTTTCGGCGTTTCCAATACCAAAGCCAACAATTTGTGGATTTATAAGCTTATAAGAGGCGATACGTTTAAAATACGCAGTTTGCTCGGGTTGAAAGCCTTGTTTGGCTCCCGTGGTACTTGCACTGCTCACCATATATATAAAGGTATTTGAAGCTTTGTCGATTTCCCTGATTCTAGCTTCGGAAGTTTGAGGCGTAATTAGGAAAATAATACTGAGATCGTATTTTTCGAACACAGCTTGGTAGTGTTCCTTATAATCAGCTAAGGGTAAATCCGGAAGAATTAAACCGTCTATCCCAATTTCATTGCATTTTTCACAAAAAGCGTCCACTCCGTATTGCAATACAGGATTGAAGTAGCCCATGATGATTAATGGTACACTAACCGTTTTTCGGATGTCTTTGAGTTGTTCAAAGAGTAATTGGGTAGTCATTCCATTTTTCAGAGCTTTTGTTGAAGAGGCCTGAATCGTTGGGCCGTCTGCAAGTGGATCGCTAAAAGGTAATCCTATTTCAACCATATCGACACCACAATTTTCCAATTCCTGAAGGATTGCAACCGTATCGGTCAATGCAGGATAGCCCGCTGTAAAATAGATGGACAGTAGTTTTTTGTTTTCTGAAAGCTTCTCTTGTATTCTTTTCATGATTTGTGGTTGCGTTAGGCCCGCCCGTAACGAACAGCACCTGCCCGAAAATGTTCAGGCGAGCGTTCGGGCGAGGGATTGAGGTAAACTATCGCGTAGTACCGAAAGCCCGGCCCCCGTCGAGGACGGGGGAGCGCCCTATTTTAAATTAAAATAATCTATATATGTATTCAGGTCTTTATCACCCCGACCGCTTAGGTTTACTACGACAATGTCGTCCGGTTTAAACTTTTTGGTTTCGAAAATGGCCAGTGCATGACTACTTTCGATGGCAGGAATGATACCCTCCAGTTTACAAAGTTCGAGCCCCGCCTGCATAGCATCATTATCTGTTACCGAGATAAATTCACCTCTGCCACTGGTATATAAATGTGCGTGCATGGGCCCTACACCCGGATAATCCAACCCCGCCGAAATGGAATAGGGCTCGGTTATTTGTCCGTCGGGAGTTTGCATCAACAAGGTCTTACTCCCATGTATAATTCCCATCTTTCCCAAAACAGAGGTCGCGGCACTTTCGCCACTATGTATTCCTTTCCCGGCTGCTTCAACGGCTATAAGTTTCACCTCGGGAATGTCCAGATATTCGTAAAACGCGCCTGCAGCATTACTGCCGCCACCCACACAGGCCACTACGTAGTTGGGATTGGAATTCCCTTCTTTTTCAATGAGCTGTTGTTTAATTTCTTTGGAAATAACAGATTGAAATCTGGCCACCATATCGGGATAGGGATGGGGGCCTACGACACTTCCAATAATATAGTGGGTGTTGATAGGATTGTTAATCCAGTCTCTAATAGCTTCATTAGTAGCGTCTTTTAATGTTTTACTGCCGCTAACCGCAGGAATTACGGTTGCACCCAACATCTTCATACGTGCCACATTGGGTGCCTGGCGTTTAATATCTATTTCGCCCATATACACAATACATTCCAGTCCCATAAGTGCGCAAACTGTAGCCGTCGCTACCCCGTGTTGTCCGGCACCGGTTTCGGCAATAATCCTGGTTTTGTTTAGACGTTTTGCCATTAGGATTTGTCCTATGGTATTGTTCACCTTATGAGCTCCGGTATGGCACAGGTCTTCTCTTTTAAGATAAACTTTGGTGTTGTATTTTTCTGAAAATCGTTTGGCAAAGTAGAGCGGAGTGGGTCTACCTACGTATTCTTTCAACAAGGCATCAAATTCCTTTTGAAAGGAAGGTTCGTGCATTACAGAAAGATAGTTTTGGCGCAACTCTTCTACATTGGGATAGAGCATTTCGGGAATGTACGCACCACCGAATTCGCCATAATATCCTTTTTCGTCTACGTTGTATTTATTCATGGTTCCTTTAACGTTATTTAAATCTAGGAGTTTTAGTAGCTTTTTAAGTTTGGGGATATCTTTTTTCCCCGGAGCGGTTTCGAATTTACTGTTTACATCGATCGCAAATAACGGAAGCTTTGTTTTATATAAGGTTTTTACAGCTTCGATTTCTTCCAAACTAATTCCTCCGCTAAGGATAAAGGGTTTTTTAGAAGGATAGTCCTTTAGTATTTCCCAGTTGAATACAATTCCGTTGCCTCCTTTTTCCTTGCCTTCGGTATCGAAAAGATAGGCATCGACGACAGTTTCATAGGGTTTTAATTGATTGAAATTAAAAGAATCTTTAATTCCGAATACCTTCCAGATTGCAACCGAAAAATCATTCATTTCAAACATCTGTTTCAATTTTTTGCAGAACTCAGCTGATTCATCACCGTGAAGCTGAAGTACATCCAGCGAATGAGATGTTATTTTTTTTGAAATTGTTTCCACCGAAGCGTTTACAAAAACACCTACTTTTTTTATTCCGGAAGGGACTTCAATAGAGGCCTCGCTAAAATTACGCGGACTTTTATCGTAAAATATAAAACCGAGATAATCGGGCCGAAGTTGGGCAACTTCGGCTGTGTTGTATTTCATTCCGCATATTTTCAGTTGTAAAGATCTCATTGTAATGATTTGATAAATTCTCCCGCGCTTTGCTCCGGATTGGCATGCTTCATAAAATTTTCACCCATAAGAAAACCCTGGTACCCGTGTTGTCTTAGAGCGTGGATTGCTTCGGGAGCACTGATACCGGATTCAGAAATTTTTACAAAATTTGACGGAATGAGCGTCGAAAGTTCTTTACTTCTTTCCAAAGAGACTTCGAACGTTTTTAGATTTCGGTTATTAACACCTATCATATCTACAGTAGGTAAAATGGATTTTTCGAGCTCTTCTACATTGTGAACTTCCAATAAAACATCGAGTTGGAGATTTTTTGCCAATGTGGAAAATGTATTTAGTTGATGAGGATCTAACACAGCAGCGATCAATAGAATAGCGTCGGCCCCGTAGGCTTTGGCTTCGTAAATTTGGTAGGGATCGATTATAAATTCTTTCCGCAATAAAGGTAACTTCACAACTGAACGAGCAACCAGAAAATCGTCCAAGGAGCCTCCAAAAAAGTTGGTATCTGTTAACACCGAAATGCCGCAAACACCCGCGTCTTCGTATCCTTTTGCAACTTCGTCTATAAAAACATGCTCGTTGATAACCGATTTGCTGGGAGAACGTCTTTTATGTTCGGCAATGATGCCTGTGGATGAATTCTTTATCGCTTCGGCCAGTGAAGTTGTCTCTCTGCGAAATAGTGTAGAATGCTCCAAAGTTGCGATAGGAAAGGCCTTTTTTCTTGCCGCAACTTCCTTGTGTTTGTAAGCTATTATTTTGTCGAGGATTGTCATATGTTTTGACTTAATTGCTGCAATTTTTGCAATGATTGAAGTGCCTCACCGGACATGAGTGATTGCGAGGCTTTTTCGAAACCGTTAGTTATACTACATCCTGTTGCCACCGAAATTGCCAGGCCGGCATTGGCACAGACCACATTGTTTTGTGCTTCGGCACCCTTTCCTTCCAGGATATTCATAAATATGGCTGCGGAATCTTTTACAGTTTCCCCACCGTAAATTTCCGATTGATTAATTTGAGATACACCAAAATCCTTGGGATGTACTATTGTTTCTGAAGCTTTTGAAATTACTTTGGCAGCGCCTGTCAAAGAAATCTCGTCATATCCGTCCATAGCGTGTACGACGGCGTAATTTTTCTCGCTATTTTGATATAGATAGCCGTACATTCTTGCCAATTCGAGATCGAACACACCTACCAATTGATTTTTAGGAAAAGCGGGATTCACCATAGGTCCCAGCATGTTGAAAAAGGTTTTTACTCCCAACTCAAGCCGTATGGGTGCTACATTTTTCATGGCAGGATGGAATAGAGGAGCATGTAAAACACAGATTCCGGCTTCGTCCAGACAACGCTTTAAAAAGTCTTTGTCGTTGCTGAATTTTATTCCGAGGGATTCCATCACATTACTACTACCACTTACTGAAGATACGCCGTAATTACCGTGTTTGGTAACTTGCACACCTGCTCCGGCGGTTACAAAGGAAGCTAAGGTAGAAATATTGAACGTATTTTTACCATCGCCTCCCGTTCCACATAAATCGATGGTATTGTAGTCCCTTACATCGACTGCGACACACAAATCCAGCATGGCATCTCTAAATCCGGCCAATTCCTCCAAAGAAACACTGCGCATCATATAGACAGTAAGAAAGGCGGCAATCTGACTCTGATTGTATTTACCTTCAGAAATAGCAACAAGTACATGTCGTGCCTCTTCTTTTGAAAGTTGCTCCTGATTAATGAGTCTGTTTAAAATATGTTTCATTTAGCTTTCGATCCAGTTTTTTATAATTTGTTTCCCTTTTGGCGTAAGTACACTTTCGGGGTGAAATTGTACCCCGCGGACATCGTATATCGTATGTCGAAGCGACATAATTTGTCCGTTAGCATCCACCGAAGTGATTTCCAAAACATCGGGAAAATTAGTTCGGGAAACCACCCATGAATGATAGCGACCTATTTCAATTTCATTTTCCAAGTCTTTAAAAAGAGGCTCGTCGTTTACCAGGATGGTTGCTTTTGTAGCCACACCGTGAAATACCTCACTAAGGTTTTCAAGACTTCCGCCAAAAACTTCACCAATGGCCTGTTGCCCCAAACACACCCCCAATATGCTTTTAGAAGCTGCGTATTGCTCAATTACCTTTTTAAGCAATCCTGCTTCATCGGGGATTCCCGGACCCGGGGATAGTAAAATTTTATCGTATGCGGCTAATTCCTCTAAAGAAAACCTGTCGTTTCGAAGCACGGTAACCTCACAGTCCAGCTCTTCAAGGTAGTGTACCAGATTGTACACAAAACTGTCGTAATTATCAATCACTACTATTTTCATACTATAATTGTTCTGCGAGTTCCAGCGCCTTTGTTAAGGCACCTAATTTATTATAAACCTCTTCCAATTCTTTTGTTTCATCGCTGCCCGACACGATCCCGGCACCGGCCTGGTAATGCAACTGATGATCTTTGCTTACAAAGGAACGAATGATGATTGCATGATTAAAATTCCCGGTAAAATCCATAAAACCAATAGCTCCGCCATAAAATTCCCGACTTCTGTTTTCGTATTTTTCCAGCAATTGCATGGCATTGTGTTTTGGAGCACCGCTTAAGGTTCCTGCAGGGAAGGTGTCGGCCACTATTTGCATGGTAGGCGTTTTAGGATTTTTTTTGGCAGTTACCTTGCTTACCAGGTGAATTACATGCGAAAAAAATTGAACTTCACGGTAGGTTTCTACAGTGACATTTTTTCCATGTCGACTTAAATCGTTTCGCGCCAGATCCACCAGCATCACATGTTCACTGTTTTCTTTTTCATCGGCCGAAAGTTCCTTTGCCAAAGCAGCATCCTGTTCGTCGTTACCGGTACGTTTAAAAGTGCCGGCGATAGGATGAATTTCGGCAAGATCTCCCTTAACCACCAGTTGTGCTTCGGGAGAGCTGCCAAATATTTTGAATTTTCCGTAGTCGAAATAAAACAAATAGGGGGATGGATTGATGCTTCGCAATGAGCGATACACATTAAATTCGTCTCCCGTAAATCCTTGTGAAAATCGCTTGCTTGGTACAATTTGAAATACATCACCACGCTTACAATGCTCTTTGCAGGTACGCACTAATTTTTTAAAATCGTCATCTTCCAAATTTGTAGTGCGGGTACTGTTTCTACGGAAGGGATATTCGGAATACTTCTTAGATTTTAAGATTTGTTCAATTTGCGGAATATTATTTTCGGAAGTATAACAATGCGCAAAAATATAGGCTTCATTGTTAAAATGATTGATGGCTATGATATTTTGGTAGACTGCATAATATATATCGGGCAAGCCTAAGTTATTTGGTTTTTTTGCAATGTTGATATTTTCAAAGTAGCGCACTGCATCGTAGGCCATATAGCCAAAGAGCCCGTTATTAATAAATTTAAATGAATTTTTTTCTGAAATAAAAGATGAGGCAAATTGTTCGATAATTGAAGAAACATCTATTGTTGGCGTAATTTCGATATGGGTAGTCGTCCCATCCGGAAAATTTTGAGTAATGATTTCATTTTCTATAGAAATGGAAGCAATGGGGTTGCAGCATATGTAACTGAAACTATTGTCGTTGGCGTGATAATCGCTGCTTTCCAGAAGGAGGCTGTTTGGGAATTTATCGCGTAACCGAAGGTATACGGAAACGGGTGTAAGCGTATCGGCTAATAATTTTTTAGAGTAAGTTGTAAGTGTGTATTTCATAAAATAAAAAAAGGCTTGTCGTGATTGACAAGCCTTTGTATTTGGTTAAATACTATAGTGCTTTAGCTCACGACGTTTGACGTAAGTTATTCCACCACCATGTATTTATTTTGATTGTATTCATAATTCGTTTCAAATATAGAAATGATATTTAAAACAGCAAGTGAAAGAGCTTAAAATTTTAGAATGACATCTAATTCAAAATTATTCGAGATCGTATTGTCCGCCAAACTATCCGCAAAATTTCCGGATCCAAATCGGATGTCGTATTTGGTGCGATCCACTTTTACACTTGCTCTGGCGCCACTGGCTCCCATTTCGAGATCGAAAACAACGGGTTTGGTGATTCCCTTAATGGTTAAATCTGCATTCACTTCATAGGTATTGCCATTTAGTGTGGCATTTTTAATTGTAAGGGTAGAAGTGGGATGATTTTCTACATCAAAAAAGTCGGCACTGCGTAAATGGTTTTCCAGCTTGGTTTTTGAACTACCTTCAAGATCTGTATCCACAATAGTAGTCATGTTTACCACAAATATCCCTCCCGTTAGTTTTGTTCCGTCCATTTCAAGATGGCCTTCTTTAAGGTCGATTGTTCCGGTATGTGAACCAAGAATTTTCTTTCCTTTCCACGTGATGGAACTTTCTTTTACGTCTTTTTTAGTGCTTTGTGCGTTGGACACCGTTGGGGTACTTACGACTACTGCTGCTATTATTACTAATGATTTTACTGCTTTTTTCATTTTTGTTATTAATTTAAATTGATAATATTAATTATGTTGTTCTTAATGTATCTAAAAGATGATTCAATGTTTCCAGTTGGTCTTCGGAAAGATTTCGTAACATCTGTTTATTATTTTGTTCGGTAACAGGGTCTAATACTTTCAGAATATCTAAGCCTTCTGAAGTAATAAATATTTCAACTTTACGGCGGTTATTTTCGCAAACTTGTCTCTTCACCCAACCTTTTTGTATGAGCTTATCTACCAAACGTGTGGTATTACTGCTTCTATCGATCATTCGTTCCTGAATGGTCGAAAGGTTAGCGGGGTTTCCTTTTTGACCCCTTAAAATGCGCAATACATTGTATTGTTGCATGGTTAAGTCAAACGGCTTTAGCATTCCGGTGATTACTTCTTCAATAATACGCGAGGTATACATGAGATTTACCACTGTTTTAGTGCTAATTGCCATTTTATGAATGGACTTAATTGTATCGTCTATCGTTTTAGTTGTCATTACAATAATTGTATGTACAAATGTACTAATTATACGTTCTCTATTTTCACTTTTAACATAATTTTAATTCAGACCAGTTTTAATACTGCCTTTTTAACTATCAATGAAGTGTTAAATACTTTCCGAATATCATTTATTTGAATATTTTTAGAAAATGAAATATATTTTAGGAATTGTAACGTGTTGCCTTCTTACCTTCTGCGGAAATAACAATTCCGATACTACAGCAACCGAAACTGTGACTTCTGACGCAAACAACACAAAGGAAACTGCAAAACAGCAAGGGAAGATTCCAATGTATAGTTTTAATGAGTTACAGCCTTTACTTTCAAAAGATAATGACACTACCTATGTGGTAAATTTTTGGGCAACCTGGTGTAAGCCCTGTATTAAAGAAATGCCGTATTTCGAAAAATTAAATAGTGATTATGCAAAAGACAAAGTAAAAGTTGTTTTTGTGAGTCTTGATTTTCCTGATAAACTGGAAACTCAGGTGATTCCATTTATTGAGAAAAACAATATCAAGTCACAGGTTGTATTATTGGATGATACAGATGCCAATACATGGATTCCGAAGGTTTCTTCCACTTGGGAAGGATCGATTCCTGCAACATTAATTTACAATAGCGCCACCAGACATTTCTTTGAGCGCTCATTTACGTATGAAGAACTAGAAAAAGAACTAAAAAACGTTTTATAAAAATATAATTATGAAAACAAAATCCATTAGTATAGTATTATTTTTCGCCCTTATAGGAGTAGCAATTTTCAGTAGTTTTAATACACCCGCTTCTGATGTAATCAAAGGTTACGGAATAGGGGATGAAGCAACCGACTTTTCCTTAAAAAATGTTGACGGGAAAACGGTATCACTTTCAGACTATAAAGATGCCAAGGGGTATATAATTATTTTTACCTGCAATACCTGCCCGTATGCTGTTGCCAGTGAAGATAGAATTATCGCCTTAGATAAAGAATTCAAACCGAAAGGGTATCCTGTAATTGCAATTAATCCAAACAATCCGGATGTACAGCCGGACGACACCTTCGAGTTAATGCAGCAAAAAGCAAAAGCCAAAGGTTTTACATTTCCGTATTTGTACGATGAAAGTCAGTCTGTATATGCAAAATATGGAGCCACCAAGACACCGCATGTCTATTTATTGCAAAAAGAAAAAGGCAAGAATATCGTAAAATATATTGGAGCCATAGACGATAATGTAAGAAGTGCGGATGCTGTTAAAGATCGTTTTCTGGCAAATGCCATCGGCGAGTTAATGGCAGGAAAAGAAGTGTCGGTAAAAGAAACCAAGGCAATTGGGTGTTCAGTCAAACAATAAAATCATCAGCGTACGTATTCGATAAAGACCGGAAGCATTTTTAAAGTGTTTTCGGTCTTTTATAAGAAACAACGAAGCAAATTCATATTTTTACCAAAAAATTTTAAAATGGACTTATCACAATCCCAATGGAGAGAGCAACTTTCCAACGACGATAACGCAGTAATTCTGGATGTACGCACCGAAGAGGAAGTAAACGAAGGACACATTCCCAATATGAAGCACTTAGACATTTACAATGCCGGTGCTTTTATGGAAAAAGCACAACAAATGGATACTTCAAAAAATTACTATGTCTACTGCCGTTCAGGAGGTAGAAGCGCTCAAGCCTGTGCTATTCTCAATTCTTTGGGATATAAAAACACCTTCAATCTACTAGGGGGCTTTTCGGAATGGGAAGGCGAACGCACCGTTTAATTGCTGCCAATGAAAAAAATCACCTATATCCTTATACTTTTGGTCACCTTTCAAGGCTGTAAAGAAACAACCGAAAAAGACACTTCCGAAATCGCCTCTGAAGCTTCTGTTGCTTCAGAATCGCAAGTGATATTAAAAATACTATCTCCTCAAGAATTTGAAGCGAAGATTGGACTGGATTCCTTGTCTCAATTGGTGGATGTTCGAACCGTTGAAGAGTATAATGATGGTCATTTAAGTTTCGCCACAAATTATAGTATCACCGACGAAGACTTTCAGAAAAATGCAGTATCGCTAGTGAAAGAAAGGCCCGTCTATGTGTATTGCAAAAGTGGAGGCCGTAGTGCCAGAGCATCCAAACTATTAGTTGATTTGGGGTTCACACAAGTTTATGATCTTCAAGGCGGTATCACCGCATGGCAAGCTGCCGGCTTACCGGTAGTAAAATAGCCATTCACTTCTTAAAAATTTTAACACATTGATTTGCATGTAGTTAAATTGAAGCCAAACTGAGTTTTTAATAAAACCGGATTGACAATCTGTACGTATCTTTAATACAAAATGAGATTGTCATGAAAATTAAAGATCAAATATTACACGAAGAAATGCGCAAGCTGATAAGTAAAAGCTGCGCTTCCCGACCCGACGCAAATTCGGATTATTACAGTTTTCAGAAGGCATTGTTGAAATTTTTTTTCAACGCAGCCGATGTGCAAATTGATTACGACACTCAAACCATTTCATTATGGACTTCGAACACAACAAAGCAGACTGCCGGTAATTTATATGGAATGAACGATGTGGTGACTGTTAAAATATCTTATACAAACCTGGAAGATACTTTAAAGGGCTGTTTGGAAAGAGGAGTAAGTGAAACACGTTTTTATACCTCCATGTTATTTCATTACAACCATGTAGCCGGCGAAGAACCTGTTACTAATGCTAAGAGTGCCTAAATCTATTTATAATGCAACAGTTAATTTTTTATGCCCTCAGGATTGTATTATTGGCGACAGCTTTGTCTGTTTTGGCAGTACATTACTTATTAGATCCCTTGTCTAAACCTGTGGTTTTGGTATTCTACGGAATTATTGGTCTTTCGTTACTTTCGGGATTGTTGCCGGAAAAACGCGAGCTAAAAGTTTAAATATTGTAAATGTTTAAAGAATATAAAAGATAATGAGGAACCTGCGATTTGCAGGTTTTTTTTTGGCGGTACTTATCACGCTGGCCTTCGACTCCCGGAGGGGTAACCTAGGGTGCTCCCTGGTGGCTTCAGTACTGCAAATACAACTGCCAATTTTTAAAAAATTGGTGTATAAAAGCAACAAAACCCAATCAAGTAAACCTGTTGGGTTTTTTATGTTTTCATCCACAACGCAGTTGTGAGTGATCGTGGAGCCGGAAAGATTACCTTTGGTGATCCCTAGTGGCTTCAGTACTGCAAATACAACTGCCAATTTTTAAAAAATTGGTGTATAAAAACAACAAAACCCAATCAAGTAAACCTGTTGGGTTTTTTATGTTTTCATCCACAACGCAGTTGTGAGTGATCGTGGAGCCGGAGGGTATTGAATCTTTTGATACGTATTATAATTTGTTGACATAAAAACCTAGTAAAACTTGGCTACCTCGGTAATCCGTATAGCTTTGTTTCTACAAGAAAATACCAATAAGTATAAAACTAATTGTCAACCGCATTGTCAACTAACATTCAATTATGACTTCAACCTTCTATTTAAAGCACCCAAAAAGTAAAACCGAAACCCTCATTTTGTTTTCCTGTTATTTCAAAAAGGAAGGCAAAAAGTTTGTTTATTCCACTGGTGAAAATATACGCCCATTGCATTGGGAGCAATCACATAAAAGCCCAAAACTAAGAGGTAAAAACAAGGCAGTGGAATCAAGTGTTATAATAACACAATTGAATCGCTACGAAGACTGCTTCAAGGCAATTCGAGGACGTTGTATCGAAATGCGTGAGGACTTCACATCACAGATACTGAAAAAGGCATTTGATGAGGTATTCAAGAAGGCTCCAACCGGAAAGAACATATTTTTTGAAGCATACGATGATTTTATGGCTGATAAAATAATGAATCAGGAATGGACAGCTTCGACAGTAAAAAGATATACTAATATCAAGAATATCCTTATTGATTTTGAAAAGGACAGAAACTACAAGCTAACATTCAGTGCCATCACAGGCAAGTTTTATTCAGAGTTTACGGACTATTGTATGAACTTCAAAGGACATATAAACAATACCTATTCACGAAACATTGGACTTTTAAAAACTTTTATGCATTGGTCATTGAAAAATGGATTCACCTATAATGAAGACTTCAAAGAGTTCAAGAAAAAGGAAAGGGTAATTACTAATCAAATAGCCCTGAAGAAGAATGATATTGAAGCAATAATGCAACTACAGTTTGAATCGAGTCGACTGGAACACATCAGAGATGTTTTTGTATTTGCTTGTGTCACTGGAATGAGGTTTGGAGAACTCAAGTTAATAACGAGGAATAGCATAATAGAAAATACACTTCACTTAAAGGAAGAAAAGGGTTCCGAGAAAGAACAACGGACTATTCCCATCAACGATATAGCGATGTATCTACTTCGTAAGTATGATTTCTCACTTCCAATTATATCTTTACAGAAACATAATAAATATATCAAAGAGGTTTTCAAGGCAGCCGGTTATGTTCAAAATGTTGAGAAGGCTTCTACAAGAGGAAAAGAAGTGATAAGAGAAACTATGCCTTTCTATGAGCGCACTTCGAGTCATACTGCCCGCAGAACTTTTATCACTATGATGAAAAGAGAAGGAAAAAGCGACAAATTGATAATGAAGATTACAGGTCAAAAAGACATTAAGACACTAAATCAATACTATCAGGTCGAAGATGAAGAAAAGAAAGAAGCTGTAGACGAGGTCTTTAACATCGGCATTCCTTTGATTAGAAAGATAGATTAGACTGAATTTCTAATAAAAGTATTAACAATCTTTTTTTTCATTGAATAAGTAATTGAATTTTACTTACATTTCTTTCCACACGATTACAAGTAAATCTTAATCAGTGTTGCATCTTCAAAAGTCCTTCGATTAATTCAAGGCGAGCAATTTCTAAAATAACTTATTCAAAAATGCAAAACTTAGTAACAGCAAAAGAAGCTGCCACAATTTTGAAATGCACACGAACCAATGTAGAAAGACTACAACTTACCAAAAAACTAATCCCTGCTTCTACCCCGTTTTGTAAGTATTACTTCAATCGAGAAGATGTTTTAAATCTTAAAGCCCTTCAAGAAGCTAAACGTACTACAAATGTTTAGTGATACAGGAAATTCAGTTTTGATTCAAGGAATTACTTCTGAAGAACTATTGCAGTCAATTGGACAAATGATTGATGTAAAGTTGTCTGAATTAAAAAAGCATAGCGAAACACCAAAATGTTTTTCAATACAGGAACTGGCGAAAGCAAGCCCGGTTTGTGAACAAACTATCAGAAACTGGATAATTTCAGGACGCTTAAAAGCCAAGAAGATAGGCAGACGCATTTTTATTGAAGAAGAAGACTTTCAAAACTCACTTTCCGATGTCAAATCATTGAAATACAAAAGATAGTTGTATGAATGGATATGAACTTTCAAGGTCTTGGTTCGACTTCTGTTTCGAGAACCCTGAAAAGATAAAACCAAACCACACAGCTGTTTTCTTCTTTGCCGTTGAACTCTCTAATAGATTGGGATGGAAGAAAAAATTCGGGTTCCCGTCTGCAATGGTAATGGAAGCCGCAGGTATTAAATCATACAACACATACATCAGAACATTAAATGAAATTGTTGAATGGGGATTTGTTAGAATGATTGAAAGAAGTAAAAATCAATATTCAGCCAATATCATTGCCCTATCAAAAAATGACAAAGGAAGTGACAAAGCACTTGACAAAGCAATCATAACGCACGAGGCAAAGCAAGATGAAAGCAATGATAGTATAGATAAACAAATAACTAATAACAATAAACCAAAAACAAAAGAGAGGGTTAAAAACATTCGTTTTTCCACACCTACACAAGTAGAAGTATATGAATTTATGATTAATAAAAAGATTCAGCCAAGCTTGGCAAAAATTGAATCTGAAAAATTCGTGAATTATTATGAATCGAATGGTTGGATGGTTGGTAAAAACAAAATGGAAAAATGGAATTCTGCTGCTTCAAATTGGCTAATAAAAATGAACAACCATTTTGGAAATACCAAGAATAGAAAGTCAACCATAGGCAATAGTGAAGCAATCAGGAATAAAATGAAAAAATATGACTAAAACCACAAATTTAAACCCAAAACCAATGAAAACTAAATCAAAAAGAAAGCTACTGAGGACACTCAAAATGAAATGCACGGGTAATAGCTTGGAATTCCCTGAAAAGGTCTTAGGTGAACCCATAAGGATAGGAAATGAAGTTCTAATCAATGGAATTAAGAATCACACAGGCAAATACACAACATCTGAAGGTACGGAACTGCAAATCATAAACGGTACTGTATGCCGAATGGTTTCTAAGGACGGAAAAGTCACACGTTAAACTAACATAATCTAACACTATGGCATTTACAAAAGAATCGGCATCAAAAGCCGGACAAAAATCGAGTAGGAAAGGCACACCGAACAAGGCAACGCCATTAATCAGGGATGCATTTAACAAGCTAATTGAAGACAACATTGACAAGATGGGTGACTGGCTTGAACAGGTTGCCGAAAGTGACCCTGCAAAAGCATTTGATATTATTTCAAAGCTTTCAGATTTTGTAATCCCGAAACTGAACCGGACTGAAGTTGAGAACGTGACAAGCCTTGAAGACTTAATTTCCCTTTCACCTGAAGAAAGGAAAAAACGAATTATTCAACTCCGTAAAAAATCTACAACACTATGACAGAACAGGAAGAATTAGAAATGCTTGAACTAATTGACAGTATACCTCAACCCCCGGCTGCAAGGATTTGGTTCGATGATGGAACAGAAGTAAGGATTTGGAATAAGGCTTTTATTGATTATATCAAAGAAGTCGCTCCACACGCTAGATTTTACGACACTGACAGGATGAAATTATCTGACTGGAACGAACTTATTAAAGATGTTGACCTTTCGGGCTTATGTCCACCAATAAGACTAATACCACCACCCAAAGACCTAAACTAAAAAAAAACCTAAACAACTGACAACAAGAATCAATTCAACAATTAAAAAAAAACAAGATGCAAAAACAAAAAACAGAATTCACGCCAATTTTAATGCACAAATACGAAGACCGTATTGTATCAACTATCAAAAATGCTGAATCCCTTGCAAAGCAATGGAACAGTGCCTTAAAAGCAGCCGAAACGCTTTTGAACAAACAACTGACCGACGATGAAAAAATCGAGATTCTTGACAATGGATTCGATGAAATAATGACCCATTTAAGAACTGGATTTCAATTCAAGAATGCTTCAGACGAATTTAATATCGAGGCACAAGGGATTAACCTCATACCTGCTAAAAATGTCTTTGCGCAATGCACGGGAGTTTATGACTATAACACTTATGAAATCAAACAGGGGATAGTTCAAGTATCTGAACAAGGCAGACAACTGATTGAAAAAGATAGCTGCTTATTTACCAAGACTGAAAGGCAAAATGAAGTTTACAGATTGGCTGAAAGACTAGCAGCTTGCGTGAATGAAGCACTGAATACGAATATCATCAGCAAATTAGATAAACCGGGTCTTGAAAGAGCAATTCAAATCATCACACAGCCAAGAGGATTAAATGACTTCGTTCCTGACTACGAAGTGATTAATCGCATTACCGGTTAAATTATAGTGTTTCAATTAGTTTAGGGTGAAAGGGGCTGCACTTGATTGTTGCGGCTCTTTTCTTTGTCACTATTGCTTAAATATTTTTCTTAACGCTAGTACGAAGAACGAAAGAAAAATACTGCTTAAAATGAATTGAACATTTTTGAGTAAAAGCCAATAATCTGGAAAAGGCTCATCTTCTTTAATTTCTAGGTATGGAAGCGAACCTTCAACACCTCTTTCCATTGCGTTGATTATGTCAAAATCGATGAAGAAATATGCGATTGAGCAACCCAAAAACAAAACCGCCAAACTCAACATTGGCTTCCGAATGTCTTGTGTATAACCGCCAAAGAAGCCATAAAACCAATAGATAAACCATTGAAACAACTTCCGTTCTTTCCAAAGTCCAATTTTCCTCATTTCCATTTCACTTATATATGCCATTCCTGAAAGTTCCCAGTTTTTATGATTATCAAAATTCTTTTTTAGCTGTCGATACAATTCTTCTAGGCTCTCAATCTGTGAAATATTAGTTTCTTGGTTTTTAGGTTCATCCTTTAAAATCAACCTATCTGTCTTTTTCCATTGACAAGATGAGAATTTTACATCTACAATATCAGAGTCTGTGAATTTTATATTCCTACAATCACATTGTCTGAAAACAGTAGTCACAGGGAATATAATATCTTGAAATATGAAAAGTCCATCTTCACCAGTCTTAATTCCTTCAAGTATATTATGCTTTGCTCGAAAGTAAACCCCTTGAAATAAGCAATTTTTGAAGTTCTCATCACTTATTCTAATTTTGTCCTCGAAAGTTAATGCAGCGAAAACACTTCGTTTCATATAAGTATTTTCAAAAAAAGTAGAGGTCGAGGTGAACCCCTTTCCACTTAAATTGTAATTTTCTTCATAAAAGCATTTGGCAAACGTAGCATCTCCAATGAAAATATTTGAACTGAAATCAGTCGTTCCTTTATGAGTATTGGCAAAATAATCAAACTTGTTATGAAAAGTACATTCAGAATAGTTTGTTTTTTGCACTACAACAGAAACCATTGACGAGAATTCAGCCAAAAAGCCACAATTATTAAAGCTTAGATTACCCATAATTTTGACAGCGGATAACCTGAATTCATTTTCAAATATACAGCCATCAAAAATGAGGTCTTGTAGATAATGTATGTCGTGAACTTTTAAGTGTTGAGCTGGTAAGAAATTGCCTAAAAAGAATGCATTTCCAAGAAAACGACAGTTCTTAAAATTAACCTTTTCTTTTATTGCCAATCCATTAGCCCCAAATATCCTTTCATAATGACTATCACCTTGAAGCAACTTGTTTTCTTCACTTCGAGAAAAGGTTGGAAAAACAAATCCATTAAAGTTAAAATCGTTATTATTAATTTTATGAATCAAAATCATATCCCAAAAATGTTTGACTATATTCTGATTCCAAATTCTGACTCCATCGTCCGTTTCAGAATACCAATCTGATTTGTCAGATTTGAAAAAGGCGTCTTGTTCTTTGGGTGTCATTTAGTTGGTGAAATAATGTTAATTATTCTTTTTAAATCATCAAGGGATTTCACTCTATGTACTTCATTATTAATTTCAATAAATCCATTTAGTGGGGTGAAATCTTTTGTGGGAAAAAATAGTTCTCTCACATCCACGTCTAACACATCTGATATTTTCAGAAGTAGTTCAGGCTTTGGAAAGCTGTTTCCTTGTACAATATTCGAGATACTTGCAGGTGTGACATCAACCTTTTCGGCTAAATCCTTGCCAGTTATCCCTTTGCTTTTTAAGATGTCCTTCAATCGTAAAATCTCCATTCTTTTACTTTATAGTTATGCGTTAAAGATACAATAATTATACTAACACTAAATAAATGCTAAAAAAATTATAGTTTTACTCGCATTTAATTATAGTTATATTTATATTTGCGAAGTAATAATTAAGTAATACTATAATAATTAAATTAAATATTATGAAAATACAAACAATAACAACGGGACAATTAGAATTAGGAGCATTTTACAATATCCTGATGGAAGAAACTGAAGGTTGTAAAATGTATGAAGCAATCAATATAGCTTTGTCAGCACAATTAGCATTTCAGGAAATGGGTAGTGATTTACCGGACTTTCCCTTAAATTAAGTATTAGTTTAATTAAATTCAACCGACAGTCTTTTTATGTGAACGTTTTTATTTAAATTTGGATATATTTAACCTCTCCCCGATAATTTAAATTTACCGAATCGATTTTCACTTCATATTACAATTATACATTTAGTAATATTTAAGATGAAATTTTAGAATAAACCTATACTAAATTTATGGCGGATTTTTTAGATGTTAATTTTCATGCTTTTGAGTTAATTTTTCAACCATACAAAGAGCAAACTGGAAAAATGGGAAGCTTTGGAATATTCAAGTCTTGTGTAAAAAAAATAAATGACACAAGAACAGAAAATAGACGATATATAATCATTGACCGTCACGAGAATAGGGATAAAGCCGAATCAAGAAGGTTATTTGTGTCGAGAGCGACATATTCACATTCAGATAGGATGTATAAATGTAGAATAAATTTATTGAGAGATAAGGTTCCTGCGTTTTTGGATAGAGAAAAAATGACTATTTCTTCGGATATTGACTTAAAGGATAAAGAGTTGGTTGAAACTACCAACTTTTATGTTGATTTAGAAAAACATAATAACCCTACAGTCATCTGCGAATACAATAATCTTGGACCTAAAATTTCAGACATTGAATATTATTTTAGGACACTTTCATCGAGAAAATTTCTTCATATTTCTAAAGCCTGTAAAGCGCAAGTACATATGGAAAAGTCTGTTGAACAAGTTATAAATTCAATGGAAAACGTATTCAAATTTCGTTTTAAAGCTCGACCGGAAAGCCTACCTGCTCTTTTTAGAAATACTCAGGATTCATTTATTTCTAATATGCAAGCACTGGCAAACACTGTGGACCCAAAGTCGGTGAAAGTTGACTTGTCATTTCGAGAAACCGGAGGAAAAAAATTAATTACTGAAAAGAATTACAAGATGCTAAGTACATCAAAAAAGATTCTACAAGCAGTTATTAATGACACTAAAGTTATGGAAGATATAGAAGATTTTTATCTTGAATATGAGGATTCAGAAGGTAATGACAATGATTTTAGCTTAGTAAGAGGAAAAGTAACTTTATATGTAAAGTGTCCATATAAAAAAGGAAAAAAAGGGCAGTTAGATACCGAGAAATTATTTGATTTAGCAAATGAACAATATATGCTGTATAAGGCTGAAAAGATGAACGTTAATGACAAAGACTAAGAGAAGCCTATTAGACCGTTATTATAAGAAACCACTTGTCTATGATGTTGTTATGGTCTCTATTATTGTTTGGGTAATTTATTATTTAAATGAAAATGATTTTATAAAACTTGATTTTAATTGTGAATCAAACGATATAGCGGGAATCGGCATCACTGTTTCAGGTTTTATTCTTACAATTCTTACTATATTACTTACGTTAAAATCCACAATAATTAAATCTAAAAAGCAAAAAAAAGAGACTAATTCTTTTAAAATATTCTTAGCATCAAATCTATATGGTAAAGCAATATCTATATTGAGAAATGGGGTCTTGACTTTATTAATAGTGTCATTTTTTACTTTGGGTTTAAGTATATTTACTAATAGCTTATATTGTAAATTTGGTTTGTATGCGAACATAATATGTCAATTATTTACCATTACTGTCTTTATTCGCTCCTTTTATATCCTTAATCTAATATTCAAGATGCAAAATAAAGATATTGATAATAATAAATTTTAAGCATTTTGTCAACGGTATTGTCAACCAATTATAAAAAGCCCCGTGTTTATTAACAACACAGGGCTATATAGTGGAGCCGGAGGGAGTCGAACCCTCGTCCAAACAAGCAATGATACTACTTTCTACATGTTTAGTTTTCATTTAGATTTTCGTGGGCTTGCCGGTCGAAAACTACCAACGCACCCCTTAGCTTCAATTTGGGTTTCGCAAGTGCATCAAAGCCCTGCACAAGCTAGGTTTACTTTTACGAAGTCACTAAATCAAAAACCGTAAACCAAGGTGTTTGAGTGACTTCCTGCTTTCCCACCTTGTGGGACGAGGCATTATCCTACTGTAATTCGGATTATGCAGCTAGGGCGTAGTTATTCTCGCCGTTTAAAAAGTGTGAAATATGAGATTTACGAGCTGTATCCCAGCGCTCGACATGCTTACAATACCATTAGACCCGCTGTCAAAACCAGTCGGCCCCATTATTTTCAAAGATCAGTCACTTCGAGTGTCCCGAAAGCCTTCGGGATGTATCGTGAAGTGGGCGTTCCCTCCTTCTTCGCCTAAGGCGGATTCGGAGGGTCGGGCTATTCGTTTCAATCTGCTTTGCAGGATTTTCACTGCTATCCCTAACGCATTTGCTTTAATTGTAATAAAAGGTGTTTTATGTCAAAATAACCCCCTCGGCCCTTCGGGCACCTCCCCCTAAAAGGGTGAGGAGAATTTGTAATTATTTACCTGTATTCATCTATAAAAGCAGACCTCAAAGATAGTAGAAATAACTATCTTAGCCGCCTTAACAATACTACAAAAAGCATTCCAAATGGCTATCACCTTCGCAATTATAAAAGAACGTAAAAATCCACCCGACCGGCGTGTCGTTTTTTCACCCGAAAAGTGTCAGGAAGTCATACAACAATTCCCCGATGCCAAAATTATCGTGGAAGCTTCAAACGTGCGTATATTTCCCGATGATGCCTATCGTAAGGCCGGATTTGAAGTTAAGGAGGATATTTCGGAGGCCGATGTAATGCTGGGGGTAAAAGAAGTTCCCATCGATGCACTTATTCCGAATAAAAAATACTTTTTTTTCAGCCATACCATCAAAAAACAACCTTATAACAAGAAGTTACTACAAGCAGTTCTCGAAAAGAGGATTGAACTTTTTGATCACGAAACCATTGTTACTCAAGACAAACACAGACTTATTGGCTTTGGTCGGTACGCCGGCTTGGTAGGTGCCTACAATGCATTTCGGGCTTTGGGACTAAGAGATGGATTATTCCTATTGCCAAAAGTAGAGACATTGGCCGATTTGGAAGCTGTAAAAGAACAACTGGATAAAATTACACTTCCGGACAATCTGCGAATCATACTTTCCGGCACCGGAAAGGTAGCGAATGGCGCTAGGGAGATTCTGGATCATTTAAAAATACGCGAAGTGCAGGATACCGACTATTTGTCACTAACATTTTCAGAACCTGTCTATTGTCTCATTGACGTTATGGAATATACCAAACGCAAGGATGGGAAGGAAGGGGACAAATTTGAATTTTATGACGATCCTTCAGAGTATGAAAGTGACTTTATGAAATATGCAGAAAAAAGCAATATGTTTATTGCCGGTCATTTCTACGGGAATGGTGCACCCTATCTCTTTACAAGGAATGACGCAAAGCAGCCTAACTTTAATATCAATTTGGTCGCCGATATTTCATGCGATGTAGATGGTCCTGTGGCCAGTACATTGCGAGCTTCAACTATTGCCGATCCCTTTTACGGCTACGACCCGAAAACTGAATCTGAGACCAGTTTTAATAAACCCGATGCCATCACTGTAATGGCGGTGGATAATTTGCCTTGCGAATTGCCAAAAGATGCCAGTGAAGGTTTTGGCGATATGTTTTTAGAGCATGTAATTCCTTCATTTTTTAATAATGATGCCATGGGTATTCTGCAACGTGCCCAAATGACGACTTCTGAAGGAAATCTTACCCCAAGGTTTGCCTATTTACAGGATTATGTAAGTCAGTGATTTAAGTAGTTAATGGGCTGAAATTTAGAACACTTTACAAAAGTTTAATTCTTTTGTAGGATTTTTATTGCATTTCATCGAAAAATTGTTGATTTTTCTTACAAATATTTGGTAGATAATGGATTAAAGTCTAAAATTGTTCTATTAATTAAAGCCTCATGAGAAACTTAGCCCCCCTTATGTTACTCCTATGCGTAGGATTTTCTACATTCAGTCAAGTTGGTATTAATACTACCAACCCAACCACAACCCTCGACGTTAATGGTTCTATTCGAGTTAGAGGTGTAAGCACTACATCTTCGGAAGAAGTTACAGTAATCGCTACTAAAATTATTGGTGTAGATGATTTAGGAAATTTCGTTGATGTACAAATTGGTGACAATTTAATTCTGGAAGCCAATAAAATTAAAGCCAACGATAAGATTCTGAAAATTGGTGATGTTAGTCCATTTAACATTCCAATTTTAAGTGATGTCAACCTTATTATACTTCCGGGTGAACCCAATGAAGACAAATCGGTAATAAGAATGAGAAGCATACTAGGTAATATGATTATTACAGGTATTATAGGTGGAGTAGATGGTCAACAAATATGGTTATATCCAGTCACTGGTGATCTTACTATACTTCCTAACAGTATATTGTCTCTCTTCGGAAATAGAATCGAATCCAATGGTAGTAGTATGGTGATAGAACGTTATAACATGGTTAGATTAATGTACGACGCTACCCGATCTAAGTGGATTATAATGGATCATTAATAGCTGAAGTAAGTAGCGTGTAAAACTGCTTGCCGAACAATGAATTGTAAAATGCTCTGTAGTGTAAAACTGCAGAGCATTTTTTATATAGTAACTGTTGTACTGTCCATAAATTAATCCTCAACCTATCCAAAGTCTTGGTTAAACAATACTGTTGTAAGCTGTAATCATGTTATACTATGAACGCTAAGTGAAGTAGTCTTTCAGCTTCACGAAGGGTCTGTAAGGAGCTTTATTTGTGCGTTCAGATCAACTTACAAATAGCTATTGGCGAAGGCTGCTAAACATTTAAGGAATGATTCCCTTGTGCCCATTCAGCTCTTTTAAGCGATAGGCTTATGTGCCAAGAAACGACCGGAGCGATGCTATGCTGAATTGTTGAAGCAATCATGTAGACTATAGCCTTAATTTAATTCACCCAACGTAATTAAGTAGTTATTTTGAAATATGTTTGAGAAGTGTTTCTATAAAAACCTCATTCTTATAGGGCTTGATAATAAGGTCGTTCATTAAGTTGAACGAGTGTTCCCCCACTACTTTTTCCAATTCTACTGCTGTGAGGGCTATAATCGGAATGTCTGTATTAAAGGTTCTAATTCTTTCGGTAGCTTCAAACCCGTTCATTTCGGGCATATTAATATCCATCAGGATAAGATCAAATTCTTCACTTTTGGTCATTCGGATTGCATCCGCTCCGCTGCCGGCTACCTTAGCAGTCGCTCCATAGGTCTCGATATATTTTTGGGTAACCAACTGATTAATTTTGTTATCGTCTACCACCAGAATATGAGTTCCTTTGAGAGGCAATGCATTCGTGACAGTATTTTGTACTTGGGCTTCAGCCTTACTGCCGGGAGTGTAATACAAATCGAATCGGATTTCGGTTCCCTTACCTTCTTCACTTTTAAGATCAATCTCAGACCCATGCAGCTCCAGTATCTTTTTTACAATGGGGAGACCCAGTCTTGCGCCCTGATATTGATTTCCTGAACCGGTTGTTTGTGCAAATTCATCGAAGATGTTTTCTTGCTTCTCCTTGGAAATTCCTATTCCAGTGTCTTTCACTAAAAATTGAAGGCAAATCTCATTGCCTTTATCGGCTCCACGATCCACCTGAATGGTTATAGTTCCATCATTTGTAAATTTTGATGCGTTCCCAACAATGTTGATTAAAACTTGAGTGAGATTTACTTCATCTCCAAAAAGGTATTTAGGAATTTTTTTATCAATTATTATTTTATAATTATTAGGATGTTCCTCATTGAGAAACTTCGAGGATTCAACAACATTGTTAATTAGATTCTCAAGATTAAACTTTGTTTTTTCCAACTCTTCTTTTTTTGTATTCTCAATTTGAGTGAGTTGGAGTACATTATTAATAAGTGAGAAAAGGTAATTTGCAGAGAATTTCAACGATTTCAAATCTTCGTCATGACTCTTTATTTTTTTGTCTTTTATAAGAATGTTTGAAATCCCGATAATTCCATACATAGGTGTTCTTAGCTCGTGAGTTATGTTAGAAAACAAAACGGTTTTAGCCTTAGATAACTCTTCACTTTTTTCTTTCGCCTCTAAGTATTGTTTATTCTTATGAATTAGATCAATAAGTAATTTTTTTCTTTTGCGATACGAGCCGAATAAAAACAATGAGAAAATTAAGAGAATGCCGGATGCAATTTTAACCCATAATATAGTAGTTTCTCGTTTAGTGGTTTGCGTATTTACTTCATTTTGTAGTGCTTGAGCTTTTAGTTCTTGCTGGAATTGATTGAGTTTAAATTTTGCCGTAACGGTCTCAATAGCTTCAATTTTATCAGTTTTGTATTTTTCAGCTCTGTATTCATCTGCCTTTTGAATGAGTGCATAAGCAGCGCTATAATTACCATTCAACGCTTCTGCTTTGGCGTAAAAGTCGTAGCCTTCAATTAAAGGATCTGTAAATCCCGATTTTTCGGCGAGTTCGATACTTTCGCGCAGATTTTTTATTGCTAATCCCGGTTCTTTTTTCAGATAGTGTAGTTTTCCCACATTCAACTTCGCGACCGCTCTATATGCATCGACAGTAGAATTACTAATGTAATTGTTGGTTTGCATGACGTAATACTCGGCCGTTTTTATATTTTCCTGATCGAGATTAAGCTCTGCAATATTAAAGTTGAGAATAAACAGGTGAGAGGTGTCATGTAGTTTTTCAGCAAGGGGGATTGCCTCATTGTACAATTTAATGGCGGGTTCTGCTTTTTCCTGAAGGGCGTAGTAATTTCCTAAATCGATTAGAGCTGTTATAATACTTCTGTCATCGTTGTATCTATCTTCTTCTAACGCGTCTTTTGAAACTATCCTATTTGCTTGTATTTGCTCGGCTTCAACCAGGGCTTCGGTAAAAATTCGTTTGGCTTGTGTAGTATCTTCAATTTTGAGAAATGCATTTCCCATTATACTGGAAATGGAAAAAATAGTTTTATAATCGTTTATTTCTCTCGCTAGTTTTAAGGTTTCTTCTCCAACTTCAATCGCCAGATCGTAATTGTTTCTATAAAACTGATTTCGTGTGAATTTTCTTAGGGAATCAACTCTTTTAACTTTTAAGGCCCTCTGGGCCAATTTAGTCGAATCGGATTCAGTTCCGGCTGAAACCTGAGTGTAGGAAATACTCGGAAATAGGACTATTGCAAGTACAAAAAGTATAAGTAGTCTCAATCAGCTATGAATTTTGGGAGCTTAAATATATAGAAAAATTAAGAAACTTGAATTGATACGTAGCAAAATACTAAAAATGAAATATTTAGTTACTCTTAGCCTTATTGACATCACACCTAATTTTTTCCAATAAAAGTATAAATACAAAGCCTATACTATAGGCCACTAAGTCCCAGGGATCGAAACTTGATCCAATCACAGTTTGAAGAATTTTTGAGTGAATTTCAAAAAACTCGACCGGATTTAAAATTTGCACAAATTCAATTGTAAAAGCAAAGAGTAGCGCGCCTAAGGCAATTTTTACAGGAGAAATTAATAAGAAGGTTCTCAGGAATGTATACAATAGGATAACTACTAATACATCTCCCAAAAACCCTCTCACTATGGGATGAAAATGAAACAGAGCAATTGCTATTTCAACCAGTAATAAAATGATTGTAATTACAGCATATTTTTTTCTGAATACCCACATCCTATCTTACTTAAGATTCGTTACCCCAGTCTATTTTTCTGGAAGCAAACATAACCAGAGCCAAAATAACAAACAATCCAATACTACCTACCAACAGCGCATAATTCTCCAACTGAATGATTACATAAATAAATCCGTACAAAGAAGCTAAGGAGGTACACACCAAGAGAGGAAATTTAAATCCTTTTAAAATAGCACGGGAGTAAATAGTAATCAGCCCTAAAACCGAAGCTCCCGCAATGGCATAGGCTTTCAGAAAGGTACTGTGTTCTGAAATTGACAGTAATAAGGTGTAAAACATCACCAACGCCAAACCAATCATCACATATTGAAAAGGATGAATGTGAATTTTGCTCACCAATTGTATTAACAGAAAAACAAGCAAGGTTAAGCCAATAACCATAAAGCCGTATTTGGTGGAACGTTCACTTTTTTGATATTCATCAACGGGGATGATTAGTTTGGTTCCAAACCCGAACTCGGACAGATTGGGCAAACTTCCAAAGAACTGCTGCTCAAACTGTCTGTTTATCTGAAAAACCTCCCAGGAGGCTCTAAAACCATCTTTGGTAATTTCACGGTTCTCATCCACCGGCAGGTATTTGCCATCAAAACTGGGCGAATGCCAATTTGAAGTCATAGTCACTTTGGTTTCTTTACCAACAGGAATAAACTTGATACTCTCACTCCCGTTTATTTTTAAATTGAAGGAAAAGGGGAGGGGATTTTTATTTTCCGGAGTGATAGCTGTTATGTGCTCACTTTCAATTGTATTTAGGTATTCCTGATCGTATTTCGGGGTCATGGATAGACTTTCATTGCCCAACTGCACTATGAGGCTGTTTCTAATTCCCTTCAAATTTGAAGTACGTACCTGCACCGTTATTTTGTCCCAAAGAATGTCATCATCGGCAATGTCTTTTTCCGAGAAATCTATGGCGGGAAAATTTCCTGCTACACTATTATCTGCTGTATACACCACAGACTGGTAAATTCCGCGTTTTAAAGGCTTCGATTCGACCGTGGAAGTTATGCCGAGAGTGTCGGGCAGGAGGTAGGCATTTCTAATTATGACCTCGGTCTTTTTTTCGTAGGTTTTTGTTTTTTCAATAAAAATAGTCTCTTCCTTGTAGGTTTTATAGGGTATTTTGAGAATGGGTCCGGAGAACAACACCTCATTTCCCCATTTCCCATTAATTTCTCGCACCACCTCTTCCTGCCTGTAGGCTCGCTCACTTATCAAGGATTTCACAAATTCCAGCGGAATTAATAAAACCAATAATAAAAATCCCACAATGAGCATACGCGCAGTAATAGAGTTGCGCATCCAGTTTCCAAATTTGCTTCTTTTTTGTTCCATAATATAATTTTAAAGTACTTTGTATTTCAAAGTTAATTAATAAAAAAATAGCGTTATTCCTTTTTTAGGAGTTTTTCCAGGGCACTAATGTGTTTGCCGAATTCGGCTTTGCCCAACGCTGTAGCCGAGTAACTGGTGTTGGGTTTACGGCCTATAAATTGTTTTTGAACCAAAATGTACTTCGCCTGTTCCAGCGCCTTAATATGACTTGCAAGATTGCCGTCGGTTACCTCCAGCAATTCTTTCAACCTGTTGAAATCGGCTTCTTCGTTTACAACCAAAATAGACATAATCCCCAGGCGTATGCGATGATCAAATAGCTTATTTATGTTGTCTATAATTCCCACTTATTTTTGCTTTTTTTCCTGAAGATACATTACACTTCCATATATCACATGCATCACTCCAAAACCTAAAATCCAAAGCCAAAAGCCATAACCCGGTAAAATTGCACACACCAAGCCTAGCGCTATTTCTATATAGCCTAAATACCGAATATGTCCAATACTGTACTTTGCGGCATTTACCAAAGCCAGTCCGTAGAAAATGAGCATCAGCGCTGCGGTTTGCCCGTATTTTTGCTGATTCAAAATAATAAGAATGTATAGCCCGCCGGCGACCAAGGGAATTAAAAAATTAATAATTAAGCGCCGTGAAGAAGCGTCCCATACTTTTACACCGCTCTTTTTTGCTTTTCGGGTGGTTAGAAATATTGCGGTAATTACACTGAAGAAAGCAATTAAAAAAAGGTCCAGTAATATTAACCTGAAAATATAGCCGTCCAAAATTAAGTATTCCCTTCCCGAGTTTGCCACCAACCAGTAGGCAACTGCTCCGCCTATTAGTGCGTAGACTCCTGCCAGAATTCCCGACAAACCGCTTAACGAAATAAATCGCGAGGATCGATTCATTAAATTCTTAATCTCGCTGATATCCTTTAAATAATCTTGCTCACTCATAATAAAGTACTTTGAAAAACAAAGTAACACTATTCTTTTTCAATAACAAAGCAGAAAGTTGTTAATTTTTCATTAAATATAATTAATGGGCCATGGAAGTGTGTTGCTTCGGAAACTCAAAAGACTTTCTGGACACCTCGATGAGGTTTTCGTTCCCTTCGATAATCTTAATTGTAACACCTGTAGCTGAAGAACCGTAATCTGTATATGTCGCCTTACCATCGGGCCAGTTTACTGCGATGCTTTTGATGGCTTTACAATTCCCCAGCCCAATTTCCGCTTGTAAGCTATTGGCTCCAAAGCTTCCACCGGAACTCACGGTATTATAAATTGTTCGGGTGGATCCATCGTGATTTTCCAAAGTGATTTTAATTCGAGCCCCTATTGCAGATCTATTCGAAGCGGTTCCTTGCAACTGAACAGTAATCCATTGGTTCGACGTTCCCGGATTTTCATACAATGCATTCTGGAAGACATCCCCCGAGACCGAGCCGCCCATTACCGCATAAATATCCTGATCGCCATCATTGTCTAAATCGGCAAAGCCTATGCCGTGTCCTTTTTGAATATGCCCGAAATTTCCGGCATAGGTGACATCCTGAAATGCTATCCCGGCATTATTACGAAACATTCTGTTGGGAACTATAGCCCGATAATCGGGAGCACCCGTGCCCAAATAGAAATCCAAAAATCCGTCGTTATCCAAATCGCCGTAATTACAACCCATGGCAGGTAAAATACGATCTAAATGCTGTTTTTTTGTCACATTTTCAAATCGATTTGATCCTGTATTTCTATAGAGTCTTGGAAGATCGGCCATCTTCTTTTGACCTAAATAATCGGCCGCTGTTTCGGCAGCTTGCTGCGATAGGGAATAGCTGTCAAAACAGGTAACAAAGATATCTTCCCAACCATCGTTGTCGAAATCAAAGAACCAGGTGGGAAAACTTTCAATAGGTTCAGAGACACCGGCGGTTGGCGCAATGTTTTCGAATTTCCAATCCTCGATATTTCTTCCCCCTTTGTTGAGCAGTAATTTATTGGGACCATTTAAAATGGAGATATAAATATCCGGCAATCCGTCGTTATTGATATCTCCACTATTCACTCCTTTTATGTATTCTGTAAAGTTCAATCCAAGCCGGGGCGCAACATCTTTAAATGCCCCGTCTTTTGTATTCAGAAAGAACTGTGCTGGATTTAATTCTTTTGTCGAATGCGTTTCATTTCCAACGTACAGATCCAGCCAACCATCGTTGTTAAAATCTAGCCATACTGCAGACTGAGTGGGTCTTTTTGCATACAATCCTGAGGTTATGGTTACATCGGTGAAAGTGCCGTCACCATTGTTTTTAAGTAACGAATTGGGTAATTGCCCCATCCAATTAAATCCGCTCCATGCACCCCGACAAATAAAGAAGTCTAAATGGCCGTCATTGTTATAATCTGCCTGAATTAAATTCAGTCCACCGGTAAGTCCGGAAAGGCCTGAAGCTTCAGTTTTGTTAGTAAAAGACCCATCACCATTGTTTTCAAAATAAAGAACATTTCCGAAGAGACCCCAAGAAGAAACGATAATATCTATATAATCATCGTTATTGAAATCGTCCACAATCACACCCCCAGCCAGTCCGTTTACATCCAGCCCCACATTCATCGCGATGTTTTGGAATACTGCCAAGTTATATTCGGGTTTGAATGCCGAAGGAGGGATTAAATAGGCTTTCGGAACTTGTTGAGGATATTCGTCCAATGTCATATAGGCAAGGTTGAGCAACCATCTGCTTTGAAGATCATCGGGAAACACCTTGAGTATTTCTTTATAAATTTCAATAGCTTTTTGCGAACCTCGTTTATTGGTGTGAATTCCTTTTCCTTTTATAGGAAAAAGGCAGGATTCGGCCGAATGATTGTCCCGACAATTAATTTGCTCTGCCAGGCGCATATAGCTTATAGCTAATGCTTCGTGCAGTCCCTTAGTGTTCTTTGTAATTACCTTGTTCTCGGGCAACTTTTCCAGAAGTGTTTCAAAAACATCTATGGCTTCCTGAGACTTTCCGGCATTGAGTAATGTTTTTCCGTAATCTATATACAGCGGAATCGATAATTGATTGTTGGCTGAAGCAGCAGTGACCGCTTGCTCGATGAGTTTTAATTTTTCGGCACTCTCATAGGGATGATTTCTGAAATTAACTAAGGATATAATAGTTTGAATACTATCTATCATTTGGTCGGTTGATCTTCTGAAATCCTTTTGTTTTGGCGTAATTTCTATACCCGAAACCTCTTTGGGGGAGTCTTTACATGCCCAAATAAAAAGAAGAATAGCTAAGTATTTATAATTGAGTACCATTGACAAAAGTTAAAACCTGCAATAGGGCAATGTAGAACTATTATTCAAAAATTCAAAAAGAAGAAACAATGATTTTCCTTTCTCAAATACAGTCATTTCCCCCATATAATTTCTGAACAAGGGTTGCATCTTTGTAAAGCTTAATTAATTGAGGAGTTAATAAATAGCAAATAATAGGAGGTTGCTCGTTAAAAGGTAACCTTCTTTATTTTGTGACGAATAGCATTGATAATTAATTAAATACGCTTCACAATAGGAAAAACCCTAGAGGAGAAACAGGAAAAACCCCCTTGCATTACATATAACTTTATTCGGATATTTGAATGTCTTACAGAGATGATTTATTTCTAGCCATAAGACAACGTAACTAATCGTTATAAATTAATTGGGGAGTTAATAAAACGATTATATAAAAAGTTGCTCGTCCTGAGCAACTTTTTTTCATCATAAGTTTTCTGAAAAACAGGAAAAACCCTGTTTAAAAAAGGGGTTATGCCTCTTGTTTGGAGCCTGCGTAAGCCTCATCTTTGTATAGCTTAATTAATTGGGGAGTTAAAAAAAGCGATTTAAAAAGGACAGCTCTAATTGAGCCGTCCTTTTTTCATTACAAGACATATTATTTGAAACTAGCCAAGTTTATTTAATTGAAAAAGCCCTGTCAAAATTTTGACAGGGCTTTTTATTTTAAAAGTAAATTTGCCTTTATGAAACCTGCCGAACAATATATAGTATCGCAAGTTGAGCCGTTTCGCTCTATGTTACTACATCTTCAGGTAACCATCCAAACCACCATTCCCAATGCGGTATTGTTATATAAATGGAAACTTCCCTTCTATTATATAGGGGGAAAACTCCCTTTTTGTTATCTCAATTGTGCCCGCGGCTACGTAGATTTGGTCTTTTGGCATGGGACACATCTTGTTAAGCACCCCAATCATTTGGTCTTAGGGGGTCGCAAGCATTTGAAATCACTCCGTTATAAAACTCTGGAAGATATCAATCAGAAAATTTTAGTAGATCTTCTCAAGGAAGCCTATTCGGTAAAAGATAAAAATTATTACAAATGATTGATGGTTTTGCGAATCGCCACCAAGTCGGTAAGTAGTTTTTCCAAATGATGTAGATCCAGCATATTGGCACCGTCGCTTTTTGCATGTGCCGGGTCGAAATGCGTTTCAATAAAAAGGCCGTCAACTCCTGTTGCTATTCCGGCACGGGCAATGGTGCTTATCATATCCGGGCGACCTCCGGTTACACCAATCGACTGATTGGGTTGTTGCAGACTGTGTGTCACATCCAACACTACGGGAGCATACTGTTTCATGGTAGGAATTCCTCTGAAATCCACGATCATATCCTGATAACCAAACATGGTACCCCGATCGGTAATTAGTGCTTGATCATTACCCGAATCTGTTACTTTTTTTACAGCGTGTTGCATGCTTTCGGGACTCATAAACTGTCCTTTTTTAAGGTTGACTACTTTGCCGGTTTTTGCCGCGGCAACCACAAGATCGGTTTGTCGTACCAAAAAGGCAGGAATTTGTAATACATCTACATATTCTGCTGCGATGGCTGCGTCATCTACTTCGTGAATATCGGTTACGGTTGGCACATCGAAAGTTTCAGAAACTTTTCTGAGAATTTTTAAGGCTTTTTCGTCTCCAATCCCTGTAAAACTATCAATTCGGCTGCGATTTGCCTTTTTAAAACTTCCTTTAAATACAAATGGAATCTGGAGTCGGTTGGTGATGGCCACAATTTTCTCGGCTATTACCAGCGCCATTTCTTCACCTTCGATAGCACAAGGTCCGGCGAGTAAGAAAAAATTGTTGGAGTTAGTATGTTTTATCTTCGGAATAAGATCGATGTTCATTGTGCGGTATTTTAGAAAGGCAAAGATAATGAAAAGCACGAAGTACCTCCCGAAATTAAAGCGGATAATATTTTAGCTGAAAGATTGCAATACTTAGCTTATTGCTTGACTATTTTATGGGTTTCAGAATCACCGGCTGTTCCTGTTATTTTCAATAAATACAATCCCGAAGCTAAACTTGAAAGGTCGATTGTATTGTTTTCAAAATGTACTTCCATTCGTTGTCCAAGATCATTTGAAAGCTCGATAGTTGCAATTTGGTCGAAAGGTAATAATGTAATTTCTTCTTTGGTAGGATTGGGATACACAACAAATATATTTTGGGTGTTTTCTGAGAGTCCAAGAATACCGGTATTTTCGTACCAGGCTATTTTATCGTCAGATATAGACGCCGAAACAACATCAATAAGACCATCTCCATTAAAATCGGCAATACTTATAGACCTTAGATGATCTATTTCTGTAGTTATGGTTCTTTCATTTCCAAATGTACCCAAGCTATCCATATTTTCTACCCAATATATTCTATCAGAATCATATTCTCCCACTAGGATGTCATTATCTCCATCGTTATCAATATCAACAAACCTGCCATTTATATAGAGATCCTGTCGATCTCCAAAGCTTCCCAGGTTATCTATATTTTCAAACCAAAAATAGAAATTACCAAAGTCATCATGGTGAGTGGATACCGCTATATCTTTTTTTCCGTCGGTATTTATGTCGATATATTGAATGCCTCCAACACTTATCCAATCGGAAGCCGGTACAAGGAATTGATGAATTTCTTGGTCTGAATCGAACATGCCGTCACCTAGATTTCTATACCAAACCAATTTACCCGGACCGTTACCAAGTTCATAGGCTGTTAACATATCTAAAAGACCATCATTATCGATATCCACCATATTCGGCAAAGCTATAGATGTAATAAAGAAATTTTCTATTAGTATTTGGGCCTCGCCATAAGTAGTATTACCATCCACATTTTCATGCCATACAAGCCAAACTGAGAAAGTGTCTGAAATCGTAGCTAAAAGGTCAAGGTCTCCATCGTTGTCAATATCGGTCGGTGTTACCCCTTGGATATGATTTCCGATTGTTTCTAAAATTATTTGTTCAGGGGCAAAATTGCCTACGCCATCAAGATTCTCCAGCCAAGCAACATTTCGAGGGTTGTTCCTTAAATAAATAAGGTCTTTATCGCCATCGCTGTCTAAATCGACAAAATCAATAGAATAAAAATAGGCAGTTGCATTCGATATAAGGATTTCGGGGCCAAAATTCCCTTCACCATCAAGATTTTTGTGCCAATATAATCGAGGTTCATCAATACCCGTTTTTAAAACATCGGGAATCCCATCATTGTCAATATCAAATGGTAACGCGATATATGCTCTTCCTGTTGTAGACGATATAATCTGTTGCGGTCCAAATTGAGCGATTGTAACTCCAATACAAAGCAGATTGGCTACCAGAAGTAATTTTAGCTTCATAGCTATATCTTTTTAAAGGGGAGTTAGTTAAAGATAGCATTTTTTTGAATATTATGCATTCTATCATCGGGAGGGCATCTTTTTTTTGTAAAATTTGACAAGAACGGACTGCGTTAAGGATAGTAGCGGCATCCCCCAAGAACTTGGGGATACAGCGGATAGCCTGTCCCGCCTAGAGCGGGAACGCCCAAAAAATAATTAACGCTTTGTTATGCTTTAATCGGCTGAGAAACACTACTTTTGCACCCGCGAACAGGAAGGGTTGTTTAAACAGCTGTAAAATGCTGATACTGAAACTGTTTTGCCCAAAGAAAGAAGCATCTTATGAATATCAAGAACATTGCAATTATTGCGCACGTAGATCACGGAAAAACTACATTGGTAGATAAAATTATGCACCACTGCAGCCTGTTCCGCGAAAATGAACATACAGGGGATCTTATCCTGGATAACAACGATTTGGAGCGCGAACGTGGTATTACCATTACATCGAAAAACGTTTCGGTAGTATATAAAAACACTAAGATTAACATCATTGATACGCCCGGTCACGCCGATTTTGGTGGTGAAGTTGAGCGTGTATTGAACATGGCCGACGGCGTTTTATTATTGGTAGATGCCTTTGAAGGTCCCATGCCACAAACTCGTTTTGTATTGCAGAAGGCGATCGACTTAGGTTTAAAACCTTGCGTGGTGATTAATAAAGTTGATAAGGAAAATTGTACTCCGGATGAGGTGCACGAGGCTGTTTTCGATTTGATGTACGAATTGGGAGCAGAGGAGTGGCAATTGGATTTCCCAACCGTTTACGGTTCGGCAAAACACAATTGGATGAGTGATGATTGGAAAGATGAGACCGATACTATCGAGCCTTTGTTGGATATGGTATTGGAACACGTTCCCTCACCTAAAGTTTCGGAAGGAACTGTACAAATGTTGATAACTTCATTGGATTATTCGTCGTTTACCGGACGTATTGCAATTGGACGTTTACAGCGTGGTGTTTTAAAGGAAAATATGCAGATAATGCTTGTAAAACGCGATGGCAGCAAGGTAAAATCTAAAATAAAGGAATTACATACCTTCGAAGGTCTTGGACGTTTAAAGGTTACTGAAGTGCGTGCGGGAGATATCTGTGCGTTGGTTGGTTTGGAAGGATTCGATATTGGTGATACCGTTGCCGATCTTGAAAACCCTGAAGCGTTAAAAACCATCGCCATCGATGAGCCTACCATGAGTATGTTGTTTACCATCAACGATTCTCCATTCTTCGGGAAGGATGGGAAGTTTGTTACTTCTCGCCATATTAGAGAGCGATTGGAGCGTGAGTTGGAAAAGAACCTTGCCTTGCGTATGGAATCTACAGACAGTGCCGATAAATTTATGGTTTTTGGCCGTGGCGTACTGCATTTGTCAGTATTGATTGAAACCATGCGTCGTGAAGGATACGAATTGCAAATTGGTCAGCCGCAGGTAATTATAAAAGTTATTGACGGGGTTAAATGTGAGCCGGTTGAAGAAATGACCATCGATTTGCCGGAAACCGTAAGTGGAAGAGCCATCGATATGGTGACGTTGCGAAAAGGGGAGATGTTGAGTATGGAAGCCAAAGGTGACCGTATGATTTGTAAATTCAATATTCCGTCTCGTGGAATTATTGGATTGCGAAATCAATTGCTTACCGCAACTGCCGGGGAAGCTATAATGACGCATCGTTTCTTAGAATATCAACCGCTAAAGGGTGGAATTCCGGAACGTCAAAACGGAAGTTTGGTATCTATGGAAAACGGAGCGGCCATTCCTTATTCTATCGATAAATTACAGGATCGCGGACGTTTCTTCGTGAATCCTAACGAGGCTATTTACGAAGGACAGGTTATTGGTGAAAATACACGTCAGGATGATATGACCGTAAACATTACCAAAACCAAGAAATTGTCGAACGTACGTTCTTCGGGAGCAGATGATAAGGCACGAATTATTCCTGCGATCAAGTTTTCGTTGGAAGAGGCTCTGGAATACATTCAGAAGGACGAGTATGTTGAGGTAACACCCAACCATTTACGTCTGCGTAAAGTATACCTAAAAGAAGTAGACAGAAAGCGGAATAAACTGTAAATATTCTTGGTGATTGTTCCAATAAACTCTTGGTTTTTTAGTTTATTTGTAACTGTTTTGTAATGAAATCATCAATTTAATAAAAGATAGGTATGAATTATTTTTTGTATTTCGACCCGGGATTAGGAGCTATGATTGTGCAGGCCATTGTTGCAGTGGCAGCAGGGGTAATTTTATTTTCAAAAAATGCGATGTATAAGGTGAAAGCTTTTTTCGGCTTGCTGAAAAAGGAAGATGATACTTACGATTCAATAGATATTGATGAGCAAGATACCGACATCCATGACGAGAAAAAATAATTCGACACACCAAGCTTCATTTAGAGACCCTTCGGGCTATATGTTTCACGATGGAGATACCCTGAGAAGGGTGATAAATCCCATCTATTTTCCGCAGTATAACAAACTGAAAGAAAGCGGTTTTTTCAAGGCATTAATCGCTAATGAGTTGCTTATTTCTCATGAAGAAACCTCAGTTGCCGAAGATAAAATTGTAATCACTCCCGAAAAAATTCCGTTTATCACCAATCCGTATGAGTGGAGTTTCGACCAGTTCAAACACGCAGCCTTACACACCTTAAAAATTCAAAAATTCGCCTTGTCTAAAGGTTTTATTCTGAAGGATGCTTCGGCATATAACGTGACGTTTCACAAAGGGAAACCTATTTTTATCGACACCCTTTCTTTCGATTTTTATGAAGAAGGAACACCATGGAGAGCTTACAAACAGTTTATTACACACTTTTTTGGACCGTTGGTCCTGGCAAAATACCATGGCACCGAAGTTTTTAAAATGCTACAGACCCACATTGACGGGATTCCTGTAAAGTTGATTGCTTCCATGCTGCCGGGGAAATCGAAACTAAGTTCTACATTGTACACCAATATTCACCTGTTGGCGAAGATGGAAAGTAAGCACAGCGAAGATTATAAAGCCGAAACCAAGGTTGCAAAACTTTCAAAAAAGGCCCAAAGTAATATTCTTGAAAATCTGTTCGATTTTATCAAGAAACTGGAAATCAAGGAAGCCTCCGAATGGGGTGATTATTACACAAAAACCAATTACGAAAATGCGGCTTTTGAAGCCAAAAAGGAGCTTATAAAGAGCTGGGTACAACCGCTTGAGCCAAAGACGTTAATAGATGTTGGCGGGAATGACGGAACCTTCGCAAGAACGGTATTGGACAAAGTATCTCACGTAATTGTGACCGATATAGACAGCAATGCGGTAGATTTCAACTACAAACAAATTCAGCAGAACAAGGAGACCAATATGTTGCCGTTTGTGTGCGATGTCTTACAACCCGCACCGGGAATTGGCTTTAACAATACGGAGCGTAATTCGCTTATTGAACGCCTCCAGGAATATGCACCCGATGTGACCATGGCCTTGGCGTTGATACACCACATCACTCTATCGGGGAACATTCCCTTTGAGAAGTCGGCCGAGTTCTTTGCAAAATTTTCGAAGCATTTAATTATTGAATTTCCAACTAGGGAAGATTCCTGGGCGGAATCGTTGTTGGTGCGTAAACGCGAGTTTATAAATCATTTCGATTTTTATAATGAAACTCAATTTGAGGCAGGATATAAAAAGCACTTCCAGCTTGTGAAAAAAGAGGCCGTGGCCGGAACAAAACGCATCCTCTATTTGTTTAAAGCTATGTAAAATGGTCGTATCCAAATGGCGCCATTCTTTTACAAACTTTCTGAATAATACAAGACCGTACCCTATTTTAGCAGCCGTTGGCGCAGGCTTGTATCCGTATCTTTTTTACTTTTCAAATAACTTTGAGCTGGTCAATTCCTGGTCGCATGTAGGTTATTTTACACTTATATTTTTACTCGTACCGGCTATTTCTTTTTTCGCCGCCTCCCGAATTTTTGCCACTTCGGCGCTTAAAAAATGGCAGACTAAGGTGCTTACTTGCTTGAACTTTTTCTTTTTTCTGTTTTTTCTGAAGCTTGCATTTATTGGTGAATTTAAAAACGGAATAACGTTATTAGTCGCTTTCGTAGCAGTTGTTTTGGCATTGTTGTTCAGCAAATATTATAAAAGGATTATAATAATTCAGTTACTCCTAGCCGTTGTGGCATTTTTCTATTTGGTTCCTAAGGTAATCTCACAAGTATCCGAATCTTCCCGCTGGATGGAACAACCCGATGCTATTGAAGCAGTTGTCCTTGTTGAAAAACCTAATATTTATTTGATACAACCCGATGGGTACACCAATTTTTCGGAACTGAAAAAGGGATATTACAAATTGGAAGACAATACTTTGGAATCTTTTCTGGTGCAGGAAAAATTTACTTTGTATCCGGGTTTCAGAAGTAATTATGCTTCCACCTTAACTTCGAACAGTTCGCTGTTTGCAATGAAGCATCATTACTACCACCGAAGCTTTAATTTTACAGAATCCTTGAATGCACGAGAGGTAATTGTTGCTTCAAATCCGGTATTGAGCATACTTCAGAATAATGACTACAGTACCTATTATCTTGCAGAAAGGCCTTATTTATTGGTAAACAGGCCTGTTTTGGGATACGATTTCAGTAACTATTTGCAAAACGAGGTAGAATATATTACAACAGGTATTTCAGAAAAAAAGGACATCCTGCCTTTTCTGGAAGAATATCTAAATGATTCGATACAGCGTCCTAAATTCTTTTTTATTGAATTATTCTCCCCCGGACATATTGCTGTTACGAAGCAAAAGTCGGAAGGGATTGAAGCAGAACGTGACAAATGGATCGAAAGAATGCACGAATCGAATATGCAGCAAGAGGTAATTATTTCAAATATTAAAAAGCACGATCCCAAAGCATTAATCATTGTTTTGGCAGATCATGGAGGGTTTGTAGGGATGGAGTATATGCACGAGGCCTATCAAAAAACGGATGATATCAATTTAATTAATTCTATTTTCAGCAGCAATCTTGCGATCTACTGGCAGGGAAAAGAAGTTCCTTTAGCCGATGAATATTTAAAAAGTTCGGTAAATTTATTCCGGATTTTAATTAGTTATTTGAGTCAAAATACCTCTCTATTAAATAATTTGCAGGAAGATGGCAGTTATATTCCAATTACAAATGGGGCACCTAAAGGTGTTTATCAATATATAGATGCGAACAGTGAAATCCAATTTGAAAAATACAATGGAAAGTAAGGATATAGTAAGAACAACAAAACCTAAATCGCCTCGATTTTTGGCAATTATCACTGCCTTGGGGGCAGGATTGTATCCTGTTATTTTTTACTATACCAACAACTATTCACTTATCAATTCCTGGAAGCATTTAGGTTTCTTTATAGCATTGTTTCTTGTAGTTCCTATTGTTGTCTTTGTGTTTTTTGATTGGTTATTTAAAATTCCTAAACTAATAAAATGGCATAAACATGTGCTACCTTTTTTAAATATTTTTACATTCTTTCTTTTTATACAGCTTTGTCTCTACACAACCTTACAGTGGTTGTTTACATTGTTGATTCTTGGCCTTGCAATTTTATTTAGTATTTTCTTATATCAATTTTTTCGTAAGCTTGTTGCGCTTCAACTCATACTGGCATTTGTTGGCTTGTTCTGGTTAATTCCAACAATTAATACTCAGCTTTCCTATTCCAGCGAATGGATGTTATTACCCGACGATATAGAACAGGTGGTATTTAAAAAAAGGCCTAATGTGTATTACATTCAACCCGACGGCTACTTAAATATTTCAGAAATGAATACGGGCTATTATAAGATTGATAATGATGACTACGATTCATTCTTAAAAGAAAAGGGATTCAAACTATATCGCGATATTCGAAGTAACTATACTTCCACACTTGTTTCTAATAGCGCCACCTTTTCCATGATGCATCACTATTACAATAACGGATTTAATTTTTCGGAAATTGCCAATGCTCGAGAAGTAATTATCTCTAAAAATGCTGTTCTAGACATTTTTAAGAACAATAATTATAAGACACATTATATTGCAGAAATTTCCTACCTCCTAAACAATTTCCCTGAAATGGGATACGATGCCTGTAATTTCGATTATAAGGACATAGCTTTTATTACTGATGGATTTAAACGAGAAGAGGACATTGTAAAACCTGTAAGAAAATTTCTCAATGAAGACACCGTAACATCTAAGTTTTTCTTTATTGAAATCTTTAAACCGGGCCATGTAGAATCTGATGAGCAGAAAACCACAGGAAAGGAAAGGGAGTTCGAGATGTATAAAGAAAAACTTAAGATTGCTAACGAAAGAATAAAAAATGTTATTAATCTAATTCAAGAAAATGATCCTGAAGGATTAATCATGATAATGGCCGATCATGGCGGTTATGCCGGCTATGACAATATGTTGGATATTAGAAAAAAAACAATGGATAGAGATTTGCTCTATTCGGCTTTTAGTACACAGTTATCCATTAAATGGCCTAATAACGAGGCACCTGTTTTCGATACAAAATTTAATTCGTCTGTTAATGTCTTCCGAATTTTGTTTTCTTATATGAGTGAAAACGAAAAATATCTGAAGCATCTCCAGGACGAAGGAAGCTATACGCTTATTGAAGAGGGTGCGCCAAAAGGAATTTACAAAGTGATTGATGAGGATGGAACTGTAACGTTTAAAAAACACTAACTTGAAAAACTCTATGCTCGAAAGACTTGCGAAAACGAAACGATTCTCGTGGCTTGTTGCCTTGGCCGCAGGGTTGTATCCGTTTCTGCACTATTACAATAGTAATTTCGATATGGCCGATTCGTGGGTGCAATTCCTTTTCTTATTTTCTATTTCTTTTGTCTTACCCCTTATTCTTATTTGTATTTCCCCACTGGTTTTTAAAATTTCATTCTTACGACGCTTCGAAAAATACCGTCTGGCCGCAATAAATTTTGCAGTATTTGCAGGGTTGATTAGTCTGCTTGTGTTTTTATCGAATAAAAAAGTGTTGGTATTAACTATTTTTCTGGCTGCGCTCCTAAGTTTTTTATTGTACAAACATCTCGTGAAAATTATAGTGCTTCAGCTATTATTGGCACTCCTAAGTAGTATTAGTTTGCTTCCACGGCTTTGGTTTATGGCAAATTATTCAACATCCTGGACCCAAATAGACAATTCACTTGCCGAAGTGAATTTTGTAAAAACGCCTAATATTTACGTAATTCAACCCGATGGATATACCAATTTTTCAGAATTGCGAAAACCACCCTATAACCATTTGGATACCGGCTTTGAAATCTGGCTGAGACAAAATAATTTTGTGAATTACGAAGGCTTCCGAAGTAATTATAATTCGACCGTAACTTCCAACTCTTCGATGTTTGCCATGAAACATCATTATCTCCAAAATACGTTTAAAGGAAATTTAAAGACTTTTGGAGCGCAGGAAGTGATTGTAGGGGATTACAACAATGTGCTTAAAATTTTGAAGAGAAATAATTATAAAACCTACCTAATAACCGACAATTCTTATTTTATAATTAATAGGAAGAACACCCTCTTTGATTATTGCAATATAGATCAGAAGGACGTAAAACTCTACGATACGGGTCCCATTGCCGAAGCCGATATCATCCCAGACCTCAATGCCGTGATACAGGATGCCTCGTCTACTAATAATTTTTATTTTATAGAAAAGACAATACCAAGTCATATTGCGTATAGTAAATCTTATAGCTTGGGGGTGGAAGGCGAGCGACTGGCGTATTTAGAGCGTTTGGAAACTGCGAATACCTGGGTTATAGATTTAATAGATGTGATTTCTAAATACGACAATAATGCCATGATTATAATCGTTGCAGACCACGGTGGCTCTGTAGGATTGAGTTATGTTAAGGAAATTGAAAACAAAGAGCTTACAGAGACCGAAACTATTTCGGTATTTAGCAGCTTGTTATCCATAAAGTGGCCAAATAATGAAGTTCCGGATTCCTTATCGTTTAAATCGAATGTAAATTTGTTTAGAAATATTTTTTCGTATTTGAGTGATGATAAAAGCTTGTTGAATAATCTGGAACCCGATAAAAGCTTCAGACCAAAATACGATGGTTGGAGTGCAAATTATTACGAATGCATTACCGAAGATTATAAAGTCGTCTTTGATGTGATAGAAGAAAACAAGAAGTAATTACGAAAGATTTTACCATGAAGCATTGGTTACAAAAATTTTTACAAAGTCCCGGCACCCATCCAATTCTAGCGGGAGTTGCTGCGGGATTGTACCCTGTACTTTTTTATTACACAAATAATTATACACTGGTAGATTCCTGGGGTCATTTGGGATACTTCACGCTGTTTTTCTTACTTATTCCTATTGCGAGTTTTGTAACTATTGATCGGATTTCAAAAATTAAGACTTTTGCAAAATGGCAGAAATACGTATTACCCTTTTTAAATCTTTTTGTCTTTCTTTTTTTACTAAAAATTTGTTTGTACGCTGGACTCCAAAAGAAGATTGCATTGGGTATTTTAATAATCTCAGCTATAGCTGCCTTCTATTTACACAAGCATTTTAAAAAGTGGATTATTATTCAGTTGCTATTGGCCGCGGTTGGACTATTAACTTTGATGCCAACTGTAATTTCACAGCTTACCTATTCCAAAGCGTGGTTAAAACAGCCGGATAATATTGAAACAGCTGTCTTTAAAACCAAGCCCAATGTGTATTTTCTTCAACCCGATGGATATGTCAATTTTTCGGAATTAAGAAAGGGATATTACAATATCAATACTTCCGAAATGGAAAGTTTCTTAGTAGCAAATGGTTTTAAAAACTATCCCGATTTCAGAAATAACTATGCCTCCACACTGTCTTCCAACAGCGCAACCTTTATGATGAAACACCATCATTACAATAATGGTTCTAATTTTAGCGAAGCCATCAATGCACGTGACGTTATTATATCAGAAAATAGTGTATTGAGTGCGTTTAAAAATAATGGGTATAAAACACACTTTATTAGTGAAAAGCCCTACTTATTGGTTAACAGACCTAAAATGGGATTCGATATGAGTAATTTTGACTATGCCGATATTGCCTATATCAACACGGGTTTTGATCAAAAGGAAGATATTTTCACGCCTTTGAGTGCCTCAATCGACTTAAATCCGGAAACACCAAAGTTCTTTTTTGTCGAATTTTTTAATCCGGGTCATATTTCGAACCAAAAAAAGAATTCACTGGGTAAAGAAGGAGAAAAAGAGGAGTGGCTGGCAAGCCTCGGCAGGTCTAACGAAACGATAAAGAAGCTGGTAAGTTTAATTAAAGATAAGGATCCTCATGCTCTAATTTTAATTATGGCAGATCACGGTGGGTATGTGGGTATGGATTATGCGCAAGAAACTGAAATAAAAACACAGGACAGAGATTTAATTTATTCAATTTTTAGTTCAATTTTGTCTGTCCATTGGCCGGAAGGGAATGCCCCCGATTATGATGAAAAATTAAAAACATCCGTAAACATATTTCGGATTTTGATATCGTATCTTTCGGATGACGCAACCTATCTCAATAAGCTTCAGAGCGACAGTAGCTTTTTGATTATTAAAGAAGGCGCTCCAAAGGGTGTATATCAGTATATAGATGGTGAGGGGAACATAACATTTAAAAAACACTAGGTTATTTTTGAAATTGTAAAATATAATCCGTCTTACTTCGCCGAATGGAATCGTTTTATCGCTTCGGCCAAGAATGCCACCTTCCTATTTCATCGCAATTTTATGGAATACCATAGCGATCTATTTGAGGACTATTCTCTCATGCTATTTAATGGTAAAACTCTGGTGGCGCTTCTTCCTGCAAACAGGAAGGAAACTGTGGTTTATTCACACCAGGGCCTTTCTTACGGCGGACTGATACTTTCAAAAAAGGTAAAGTTCAAGGAAGTACTTTCAATTTTTAAGGAATTACTTTGCTTTCTGAATGCTGAAGGCATTGCAACACTGCAGCTTAAAACAATTCCTAAAATTTACCATAAACATCCGGCAGACGAGATAGATTACTTGCTTTTTTTAACTGAAGCCGATTGTTTCAGGACAGATCTTTCAAGTACAATCGACTTACATACGCCTTTAAAAATTCAATCCAACCGACTCGAAGGTGTTAAAAAGGCAGAGAAAAACAATCTTTCCATCAAAGAAGGGAGTCACTTTGAAACTTTTTGGAACGAAATACTCACTCCCAACTTACAAGATCGCCATAATGCATTACCTGTGCATTCCCTTGCCGAAATAGAACAACTTGCGGCAAAATTTCCAAAAAATATTACGCAGTTTAATGTTTTTAAAGAAGGTGCCATCGTGGCGGGAGCGACTATTTTTGAAACCGAAACCGTTGCGCATGTACAGTATATTTCGGCGAATGCCGAAAAACAGCAATTGGGAAGTTTAGACTATCTTTTCCATTTTCTTATTACCGAAAGATATAAGCAAAAGAAATATTTCGACTTTGGTATTTCCAATGTCAACCAGGGAAAAAACATCAATGACGGACTTTTATACTGGAAGGAATGTTTTGGGGCGCGAAGTATTGCACAGCAATTCTACGAGATTAAAACATTAAATTATTCAAAACTTGAAGCTGTTTTTATATGATACCATTTTTAGATCTACGTAAAATCAATCAACGTTTTGAATCGCAATTCAAGGAGCGTTTTCAGCAATTTCTCAACAGCGGATATTATATTTTAGGAAGTCAGGTAACGACTTTCGAAAATCAATTTGCAGCCTATTGCGGTGTCAAACACTGCATTGGAGTTGGGAATGGGTTGGATGCACTTAGACTTATATTGGAAGGTTATAAAATACTCGGAAAAGTAAAGGAAGGTGATTCTGTTCTGGTAGCATCCAATACGTTTATCGCTACCATTTTGGCCATTAAACAGGCAGGTTTACTACCCGTTTTGGTAGAAGCCGAAGCTGAAACCTATAATTTTGATATTGAAAGTATAGAAAAAGCAATTTCGAAAACCACCAGGGCAATCATGCCTGTACATTTATACGGACAACTGGCACCCATGGAGGCAATCATTGAAATTGCAAAAAAACACAGTTTACTGGTAATTGAAGATTCGGCTCAAGCACATGGAGCTATTAATGCGGATGGTAGAAAAGCGGGAAATATAGGGAATGCAGCAGGATTTAGCTTTTATCCAACTAAAAATCTAGGGGCCTTGGGAGATGGAGGTGCTGTAACTACAAACGACGATGCTTTGGCTTCGGTAATACGGAAATTGGGGAATTACGGGACTTCTTCAAAATATGTAAATGAATTTCTTGGTTTCAACTCGAGACTGGACGAACTTCAGGCAACATTTTTATGTTGTAAAATTCCTTCCCTGGATTCAGATAATACACTTCGGCGTAATATCGCTAAACGATACCTTTCAGAAATATACAATGAAAAGATCAAGCTTCCGGTATGGACAGGAGGCGATGACCATGTTTTTCATTTGTTTGTAATTAGGGTTGAGGAACGGGAAACGCTTAAGGCGCATCTTGAAGCACAAGGAATAGGGAGCTTAATCCATTATCCTATTCCACCGCATAAACAAGAGGCTTTGCAGGAATTTTCTCATTTATCGTTTCCCGTTGCCGAAAAAATACATCGCGAAGTGTTGAGCATTCCTATGAGTCCGTTGCTTACCGAAGAAGAGGTAAGTACTGTAATTTCAGCTTTAAATTCGTATTAATTGAAGATACCAGACTTTATACGCGGAAATTTGTTACTTAAAATGACCTCTCTCAATGCAGTGGTTATAGGGGTGCGTCTGGTAATAGGTCTGTTTATTCAGCGTATCATGGCCGAATTGCTCGGTGAAGCCGGATATGCCAAAACAGGACAACTTCGCAGTCTAACACAAATCCTTACCTCTCTCACTTCTCTTGGAACTTTTAATGGAGTGGTAAAATATGTATCGGAATTCAAGAATGACGAGACACAATTACAAAAGCTGTTTTCTACAGCCTTTGTTTTTGTCGCCATTGGATCTGTTTCATCGGGAATTATTCTCTTTTTTGGCGCCGATTATATAAGTGATTACTTATTCAAAACAACAGAGTATGCCTATGTTATAAAAATCCTCGCCCTGATGGTTCCGCTTATAGGGATTCAGCGGATTTTCAACGGGGTGGTAAACGGACTTTCACGATACAAAAAGTTTGCTTCCATCGAGCTGATAGCCTATTTGCTAAGTGCTGTTGTTACCGTAGTTTTATTGTACCAACATAATATAGACGGTGCACTTATTGCGATTGCCATTACCCCGGCAATTCAGTTTGTAGTACTTCTTTTCATCTTTATCAAGGTGCTTAGGGAATATGTTCAATTTTCGAAACTTTCCTTTAAAATTCCAATGGCAAAGGAATTGATGGCCTTTGCGATTATGTCTTTTGTGTCCACAATCTTGTTGGGTTATGTTGAAATTGATATTCGGAATATGATTACCAGTAAGATTACCGAAGCCGATTCCGGAATCTGGACTGCCATGAATACACTCTCTCAAAACTATATGGTCTTCTCGGGAGCAATTTTTACATTGTATGTCATTCCAAAATTTGCTACAATTTACACTCGCAACGATTTTAAAGTTGAAGTACTGTCTATTTATAAAACCTTGTTGCCGCTGTTCGCTGTTGGAATGATCCTGATTTATGTCTTGCGAAATGTGGTGATAGATGTTGTTTTTCCTGGATTTGACAGTATGGAGCCCTTGTTTAAATGGCAGTTGTTAGGCGATTTTGTGCGTCTGGGGTCTCTGGTCTTGGCACATCAGTTTTTAGCTAAGAAGATGGTGCGGAATTTTATTTTTTCTGAAATTCTTTCATTGGCCTTATTTTACGGCCTCTCCTATTATTATACCGAAATCTATGGCGTGGAAGGCGTTGTAATCGCTCATTTTGTACGTTATATCATCTACTTCTTAGTAGTGTTATTTTTGGTGTGGCGCTATTTCAAAAAGAACGAAAAGAAAGCCGCCAGGAACTTATAATTGAAAATTAGTATCGTAAATTTGCGCCTATATGTCTGCTGAAATTTGTCAATTATCGTTGGATGGAGTCCCGTACGAATTTAATGTCGAAGGAGAGTTCTTTTGGGGTACCGAAGGAATGCTCTATAAACCCGAAGACAGCGTAATTTCTAAAACCCCGTGGAGGGATTTGGGCTATGGGGTGGTTTCTGCCTTTGATGCAACCGAATTTGAAGCGTTCAGGCAATCCATTCAGGCCAATATTGAAAAGGCGTTCGACGTGAATGGGATTGCCTATAACAAAGAAACATTTACACTTGGTGACTATCACAAGGTAGTTACTAGTGATGCGCTTCATCTAAAAGTAATCGATATTACCCGAAACCTGACTAACGAAGACTTCGATTTTAATATTGACACCTTGGCCGAACGCTTCGGAAAAATCTTAGGATATCCGCTTACATCGTGGGTGGAAGAACTGCAAAAATCTCATATTCAAATTCGTATAAACCGTCCGAGTTCTTTGGATATCAATCCGCCGCATCGCGATGGGTATTTGAGCTATTGGGAAGATGTAGTGAATGTTTGGATTCCCATTGAAGGTTGTAATGAAAATACTTCGCTTCCTGTATTACCGGGAAGCCATTTAATTCCCGAAAACGAAATTCTGCGCACCGAAAGCAAGGGTGCCACCATTAACGGCAACACCTATTATGTTCCCTGTGTGCTTAAAACCAAGGCCGGCAATTTAGAAATGATTCGGCCAAATCCAAAGCAAGGGGAGGCGCTGTTGTTTTCTCCGTTTTTAATTCATGGAGCTGCCGTAAATAGAAGTACTGCTACCCGGGTTTCAATCGAACTGCGTTTTCCGAAGATAAAAACTACATAACGCTTTGCCATTTTTCAAAATAGTCCTTTGCAGATGCAAGATGGTCGTGACGTTCTTCGATAAACTTTCGTGCATTTTTTGAAATTTCCACGATCTTTTCAGGATGTAAAATGAGCCATTCCAACTTTTCAGCCATTAAAACGGGGTCGGGTAAAGCGTTGATGGCGACTGTATCCTCCTCGAGGTTGTAATATTCCAACCATTCCTGTTCAGCGCCCGTAAAGACCACTTTCCCCTTTGCCATGGCTTCCAATGCGTTAAAGCCTTGATCGTAGGCGTACACCTGATCTAATAAGATATGTGCTCTGTCGAACAGCCTAATGTATTCGTCATAAGGAATATTGCTAACAGTAATAACCTCTATCTTATCTTTAAACTTTGCGGTTATAATTTTCAAAGCTGCTTCAAACAAATCGTTGCCTTTTTTGTAATAATTGTTTTTATTAATACCGTGGAAGATGATAATTTTATCTTCTATCTCCGGTGTGATATAAACAAACTTTTTCAGATTGACAGGATTAGGAACCATCCCCAAATATTTTTCATGGTTTAGTAGCGGTAAATGGTAATCGAGATCGGATGCAAGCACTCCTTTTATATGCCGAAAGATATAGTCGTGCAATTCAATATAGGGCTTGGTGAGGTATTGTGTAACATGAAGGAAGCTCATTTCGTTTCCTTTCTCCTGAAGATAGGGAGTCACGATGGAGTATCGAAATTTCCCCTCCATGGCATATTTCACGCTGGTATGATCGGTACCACAAGACAATAAAAACACATTCTTGTTATGTTGAAACACGAACGACAATAACTCTTTTTCGACCGAAGGCACGGTTCCGAAGGAATTTTCGTTTATCAATTGGACGATGTCATTGTTTTTAAACAGATGTTGCTGTGCAAAAAATTGTTTCCGCACAGAGAGTGAAGTAAGATCTGTTTTGAAGAGTTTAAAAAGTGTTCGTTTTACAAAAAGACCGATTCCCGTGGTGTATTTCATTGTAAAATTAACGTCCACCCTTCGCTTTTTAAAACCGTCACCAAATCCGATGACGGTCACATCGTGACCCAAAGAAGTTAAACCTTCTTTTAAAGTATAGTGAGAAGAATTATATTCGCCTATTAAAAGGATTTTCATGCAGTTTGTTTAACTTCAACGTAAATACAAAGTCACTTGCAAAATAAGCATAAAAAAATTTGTATTGTTAGTATTTCTCTCGGAAAAGGAGGGGCAGAACGCTCGTGCGCCATGCTGTCGCAAATGCTCGTTGCGGAAGGATTTGAAGTCCATATTATTATTCTAAATAATGAGGTGGATTATCCGTATGCCGGCACTTTAGTAAATCTGGGAGCATTAAAAAATACTCATGATAATGCGCTCAAGCAATTGTCGCGTTTCAGAAAGTTTAGAAAATACCTTGTGGCTCAAAAGTTCGATGTGATTATCGATCACTGTCCTAAAAACAACGTGACACGAGATGTTTTTTACGACAGGTATTTGTACAAGGGTTTTAACCGAATTTACGTGGTACACAGTTCAAAAAAAGATCAATACTTTGCCAATAACACCAAAAAGTTGGTGAAAATTTACAATAAGAATATCATGAACGTTGCGGTTTCTAAATATATTGAAACCGAACTTCTTGTGAAGAACGGGATACAAAAAACCAGGACCATTCGCAATGCCTACGATCCAAATTGGAGTGAGATGGTTTCAGAAAAACCATCTGAATTAAAAGATAAAAAGTACATTCTCGCCTATGGCCGAATTGAAGACAAAATAAAAGATTTTACATTTTTGATACAGTCTTTTTCTGCTTCCCGGATTTGGGAGCAAAAGGTGTATTTGGTGATTTTGGGTGACGGAAAGGACAAGGAAAACCTACAGGAATTCGCTTCACAACAAGCCGGAAGTGATTTTATTCTATTTCTCCCTTTTACTGAAAGTCCATTTCAACACATCGCTAATGCCGAGTGTGTCACATTAACCAGCAAATATGAAGGTTTTCCCATGATTTTGGTCGAATCCCTTTCGTTAGGGACACCGGTTGTGTCATTAGACATTGTTTCGGGGCCTTCAGAAATTGTAAAACACCAGGAAAACGGCTTGCTAATTTCAAAAAGAAGCATACCTTTATTTGCTGAAGCACTTCAAAAAATGTGTTTCGACACCCAGTTTCAAAAACATTGCCAAGCCAACGCCAAGGCGTCAGTTCAGCAGTTTTCCATGGAGGAAATAGCAAAGCAATGGAGTCAATTAATACACAATGAACTACGATAAATTAGAAGACATACACTTACGGGATATCCCCAAAATTGTCCACCCAAGAGGGAAGGGAAATCTTTCGGTAATTGAAAAAGACCTAATCCCTTTCGACATAAAACGGGTGTATTATTTATACGACGTGCCCAGTGATTCCACTCGCGGCGGACATGCACATATCGAGTTACAACAATTCTTAATTCCGTTGAGCGGAAGTTTTGATGTGGTTTTGGACGACGGAAAAAATCGAAGAGTAATAACGTTAAATCGTCCTTTCAAAGGCTTGTTAATTCCTTGCGGAATATGGAGAGAGCTGGAAAACTTTTCGGCAGGTGCGGTGTGTCTTTCCTTGGTGAGTGATGTGTACAAGGAAGAAGACTACATTAGAGACTACGAAGAATTTAAATTATTTAAAAGCCGTAAGTCTAACCCCTAATTTTTCAGCAAAATCCTTGCCTTTTACCAATAATTTCAAAACGGAGCGGGGTTGCTTCAGTAAAAATCGCTGTCTGGTAGTAAGATTGTTTACATCGATGTTTTCCAAATAATTTTTAAATGAAGGAATGTCATTTGCCATCTTATGCTGAATGGCGAACGAATAGCTGTTCCTATCCAGATATTTTTTTAGGAAAGGATCTTTTTTCGCCGCTGCCACATACGTTTCGGTGTTCATGTAATTTCGGGTAAGGGTTGGCGTATTCGAAATACGATTGCTACCGTCCAGATTATGCCTTGCTGTGATGGTATTCGAAAAAGCCAATGGAGCTTTCAGTGCAGCCCGAATCCACAAATCGGTATCTTCTCCGGCGCCATGTGTGATAGAAGCGTCAAACCCGCCCAATGCTTCAAAAAAAGGTTTTTTAAAGCAGACTGCAGACGTCCACGCAAGTGCGTCCATCAAACTATTCTCAAAATAGTTGTCGATACTACCCAGCCAGCCTTTAGGTTGTTGCATTACCGGGGAAAGCATAGAAGTAATCAACTTATGATTGTGCTTTTTTTCGTAGGCAGTTGCATACCATTTGTGTTCCGGAAATTTTTCGATAAGGTTCTTTAAATTCTCCAGATGATTAGGATGCCAGTAATCATCGGCATCCAGAAAAACAATATGCGCTGAGGTTGCCTTTGATACGCCGTAATTTCGGGTACGTGCTACTCCTTCATTTTCCTTGCTGAATAGTAAGATGCGACTGTCCTCTACCGTTTTTACCATTGCTTCGCTATCATCGGTCGAGCCGTCGTTGACAATCACGATCTCAAAATCGGTTATCGTTTGTAAAAAGACACTGTTGAGCGTTTTTACGATGTCCCGTTCTTTATTGTAGAGTGGTATGACGATTGAAAATTCAGGCATGCGATTCCGATTTTAATTCAATATAATAATTGAGGCGATACAAATCAAACCATAAAAGATTGGGGTTGGCCGAAACAAAATTACGCTCCATTTTTTTCTTGAATGGTGAAATTAGTTTACTGAAAAGTGTTGTCATTTTCCAGTTTTTGAGTAGAACATAACTTTGCTGTAATTTGGTAAAGTCTGCATCCAGCAACCCGCTTTTTTCAAGTGAAACAATTGAACTTATTGCGCTAAGCGCTTTTTTCAGATAGTTTTCAGAAGATTCCAAACCTAAATGATACACAGGATTATCTATATGAAGTACCTTACTTTTTTTACGTTTAAGGGCTTGTGAAATCACCAGGTCGTCTCCGTAAAAATTTTCTAAGGCTTTATTGACGCTTTCAAAACACTCCTTTTTAATTAATAGATTTTGGGTAATAATAAAGTAGGGATGTTTTTCGCGTTCAGATACGGTTTGCACTTCCCTTTCTTTCCCGTATTTCCATCGCAAGCGTTCTTTTTCAGAAGGAGCATCATTTTGATAAGCAACTCCGCCAAAAATAACATCGAAATCGTTTTTTACTATTGCAGCGAGATAATTTGCCAGAAAAGTTTCTGAAACAGGGAGTACATCCGCGTCTAAGAACAGCAGATTTTCAAATTTGGCTGCTGAAGCCAATTGCCCTCTAATGGCGCTTCGACCTATATTTTTTGGCAGCTTTTTGAATGACACATTAGGAAAGGCAATAATCTTATCGTTGTGGGGAAGCGGAATGGTAGAACCATCGTCCATGACTATAATTTCACAATCAATGGCCTTTTGCCCTAATTCTTTTTGAAGGGTTTCAACCAGTTGATACACATTGTGATTATATGTAGGAATGAGTATGGAAAGCATCTTTATCGAATCCCGAAGGTACATTATTTTTTAAGGAACAAAATTGTTTCGGCTTGAAATCCCGCATGAACATCATCTTCAAATGTTTTTGCATCACCCTGAGTAAATCCACTTTTTTTCAACCTCTCTGTCAATCCCGCAATCGAATAGATTCTTACATGGTCTTCTTGTCCGAAGGCCTTCAGCCGATTTTCTTCTGTAGTGATAGATGCATCTTCGTAAATATCGTTGCCTTCCTTAAAAGGGGTTTGTATTAAACAAGATCCACCGGGTTTTAAAACACGAAACAACTCCTGCATCGCTTTTTGGTCTTCCTCTATATGTTCCAGGATATGATAACAAATTATTACATCAAAATGATTATCGGGACGGTCTATTTTTGTAATGTCGTAATGGTATTGCGCAATAAATTCATCTTCGAAATCGGTGCTCACATAATTGATAGAATTGTCCTTGCTTAGTATACGATATAAGCTTCGGGAAGGAGAGAAATGCAAAACAGATCCGTGTAATAAATCGTGTTCTTTCAGTAGAGAAAAAAGTCGGCGGGTTCTGGCTCTGCTTCCGCAGAAAGGGCATAAAATATCTCCGTCATCCAGAGGAATGAATTTCTTTAAGGAGTGGTCACAAATTGGGCACTTGTGATTCTTTCCCTTGTAGCGTAGCGCAAAAAGCGCCCTGAAAAACAATTCATTCTTTATTAAAAAGCCCTTAGGTACCAAAGCTAAGGCAGTTTTTTTAACCGTTTTATACATGCCGCTAAATTACGATATAATGGATAACTGGTATAGTTTTTAAAAAATAAGTACCTTAGAAAAATAATGGGAGGTGCCCTTATAACTTAAAATAAATATGCTTCGTTGTTGTCTAATTTGTATTGGTATGTTGATAGGGATGATGCCGTTGTTGGCACAAGAAGACGCTTGGTTTTATCTTAGAGCGAAAGATACTTTATTCATTCCCAATTTTACAGAAGTAAATAACAAGTTGGTCTATCGTGGAAATGATAGGAGTCTACGCGCGGTTTTAAATAAATATGAGATCTCGGAATTTAAAAAGACCTTTCGAAATGCCAAGCTTCCAAATTTAAAGAAGACCTTCTTTGTAATAGCCAATAAGAAGGAAATGATGGAAGACCTTTTACGCAACGCTTCGCATGTATTTGTTTTTGGTGAGCACATTTCGGAGGAAGATAAAAAAATATTTGAACCAAACGATTATGGCCTCACTAGTACTATTGGTGGAAATACAGGATTGCAGGCAGATCTGTCTTATTTGGACGATATAGATATGCCAAAAGCCTGGTTTTATACCACGGGTTCTCCCGATGTGATTATTGGTATTTCCGACGGAAGTGTAGATACTACGAACACCGACTTTAAGGATAAAACAAAGGTGTTTAATAAATCTTCATTGGCAGGGGGTCATGGATATAGTATCGCAGCCAATGCAGCAGCACAGGGAGATAATGGTTACGGAATTCCGGGTGTCTGTTACGACTGTAGTATCTATTCCACCAATTATGGAGATTTTAGAAATCTTGCAATGATAATGGAGCTTTCGCGGGCGGGTGCAAAAGTGGTTAATTGTAGCTGGATTGGGAAGCAATATTACGAAACCGCTCAGGCTGCAGTAGATGAAATGTTCTCAAATGGAACTTTAATAGTAGCAGCAGGAGGCAACAAGAGTTGGGGTGAAACAAAAGGAGAGCTGCTTTATTATCCGGCCTCATATAAGCATGTGATATCGGTTGGAGTTGGAACGTTTAGACACGAAAATGTGATGGATAACATCAAGATTGAAAAAAACGGGAACTATTATGCCGAGAATGTTAGAGGATATGTTGGCAGAACATTAGGGTTTAAGAACAATGATACACTTAGTGAACCTCATATATGGGCTGCAGGGACTTCAACTCTCAATTCTGAAATTGACATTTTAGCACCTTCTACAGGTCAATTTATGTTTTCAAAATTTATTCTGGACGGAACTTTGGAATATCACCCCTATTCGACGACTTCGGGGGCGACTCCCTTTGTGACGGGGACAATAGGTCTTATGTTTTCATTGTATCCGTGTTTGCCTTTGGATGAAGTGGAAAGTATACTGAAAATTTCAGCTGTGAATATAGATCATATCAAAGCTAATAAGCCATATGAAGGAACCTATGGAGCCGGGTTACTCAATGCCGGCAATACCATAGAATTACTTTATCAATTACATACGGAGGACGAAATTGCTTCAATTGAAAATCAAATGTTTTCGAGATGGGATTTTAAGCTAACGGCTTACTCGAAACAGGTGCACATTCAGAATATGGAGTTTACAAAAGATGCCACTTTGGATTTGGTTGCCAAGAATGCGATTGTACTTGGTGCAAATACTGTTTTAAAGCCGAGTGCTAACGGAAAAATTCGTTTAAAAGTAGACAATACTATTGATAAAGAGTGTGAATTGAGATTGAGACAAAACGACTAGCTATCTTGCTCTATATACATCAAATTGAGTTCCCTTTTCGACCAACACCCAATCTTTCTCTATGATGCTCTTAATCTCATAACTGTCCAATTCATACTGGGAATATTCTTTCTTCTCAAGGAAGACATATGCGTTTTTATCGGCTAATTGATCAACAAGAGATTTCGACTGGTTATTAATTTCTACATCCAAAGGCCAATCAATGCCAATGGGATTGATAGTTTTTGTAAGATAATGGGCATGTGTGACCGATGGAATGGCAGTAAAAACAGGATACTTTGCAGCCAACTTCTTTAATTCTTTATATTTTTCAAAAGTATCGTGATCACTTTTTATAAAAGTAAGTTGAGGGAAAACATCGCCCATTTCATAGATAAGTTTGTCTCTGTTAGAGTCTCGGTAAATAGTTTGATATCCTAAGTAAAAAGTGACGAGGTACAAAGTCAAAATAATACTTGAAAACAAGAAGGATATTTGTTTTGGAACTTCAGAAAAGAAAAATATATACAAAGCAAAAATAAGGGGTAATGAAAAATGAATCGGAGTTCGGTAGCCATTGCTAATAGAGGCACTCCAGCTCAATGTTATCAGCAGAATTAAGACTAAAAACCGCTTGTCCTTCCGAAGCATATACAACGAATATGCACTCGCAACTATAAGTAATAATTGAAATAGATGCTCTATTGTACTCCAGTTTCCACTATGACGAATAAATAAAAAACTAATTAAAACTACTACGCCCACATTAAGTATAAGATAGGTATACTTCTTTCCAAGGTATTTGGATGCTACCCATATCCCTATAAGCAAGAGAGTAACGTAAATGATATTAAACTTCAGCGCCAGATAATACGATTTTATACCTGCATCTACCAATGCCGAAGTGGGTGTTCGTTGAAAAGTTTGATTTAAAAATGGTTCAAGAGAACCGTTTAAATATTTAATCCCAACATACATCAATCCCCCAATTAAGCCAAAAAACGCAAAATACTTTAATCTGAAATAATCTTTACGTAAAAGGAAATACAAACAAATAAAAAGCGGCATAAAGTAAAACGATTGTTTTGAGAACATTCCAAGAACTATAAAAATAGCGCCCAAAAATAAATACAGCAGTCGACTTTTTTCGTGAAGTAGTAAATAGAGTCCTATTGTGCAGAAAAAAACGCCGTCGACAGTATTCCAGGCCATTGGGGGATAATTGTGAATAGAGATAACTGCTCCCAGAATAGCAATAAAATACAATGTTTCTTTTGAAGTGATTGAAAAAGTGTTACATAAAATCTTTGAGCCCAAATAGGAGTATATAAAAATTTGAATATAGAAGAAACTGCGGTCTATGATATAGCCGTAGGTTTCAGAAATAAAGAGAAATATTGTATGAAAAAAGGCAGGGACGGCCGGTCGTGTATAGATAAAATCCCGATGTGGAATTTCTCCATTATAAATACTCCACGAGGTTCCGAATATATACCCTGTATCTGTATCCTCAAACCCATAGGGCATATAAAAAACTATGTAAAAAGCACAAATAAAAAAGAATAGAAATTGAAAAACGATTGCAGCGCTGATTTTACTTTTCAGCATTTTTCTTAGTTTTTAGGTTTGTCTTCTCGATTATATAAAGAGGTCTGTTTAAAATATTCTTATTAATTCTACTAATATATTCACCAATAACACCTACCGATATTAATTGGATTCCGCCTATAAATAAAAAACTTACCATTAGAGAAGTCCAACCGGTAATAGTTGTTCCTAAAAAGTAGTGGGCGTAAATGGCATACATTAAAACTATAAAGGCTATAAAGGATATGAATATTCCCAATCTACTTACAAAAAGCAAGGGTTTATCTGAAAATCCGGTGATGCCGTCAAGAGCGAACTTTAGCATTTTTCCTAATGTATAACCCGTCTTTCCTTCCTTTCTACTATCTCTATCATATTGAACATAAGTTTGATTAAATCCCAGCCAGGCAATCTGTCCTCTTAGAAACTTATTCTGCTCCGGCATTTTATTGAGGTAGGATACGACCTTTTTATCTATAAGCCGGAAATCCCCTGTATCTAAAGGAATATTAATGGACGTTATTCTTTTTAAAATACGATAGAATAATTTTGCTGTTATCTTTTTAAAAAAGGTTTCTCCCTTTCTTTTTCGACGTTGTGCATATACTACCTCAAAGCCTTGCTTGTATTCATCGTATAATTGAGGAATAAGTTCTGGGGGATCTTGTAGATCTCCATCGATAATCACCACAGCGTCTCCATTACAAAAATCTAACCCGGCAGTCACAGCAATTTGATGGCCGAAGTTTCTACTAAAATTTATATAATAGGTTTTAGGATCAGACTCGGCGATTTTCATAAGTTGTATTAAGGAACCATCGCGACTTCCATCGTTTACGAAAATGAATTCGTAATTTTCTGAAACGTTCATCACACTTTTACGCAATCTTTGGTAAAGCTCTGCTATGATACCTTCTTCATTAAAAATAGGGATAATGACCGAAATATCAATTTGCGATTTATTGTGAGTTGTTTCCATCATTTTTTAAACTACACCGTTTTCTGTACCACTTCAAAAATCTGACTCTCATCACATTTCAAAGTTTTTGAAGGATATTTTAAAAGTAAGGCATAATCGTGTGTTGCCATAAGAATGGTATTTCCGTTCTTGTTGATTTCCTGTAGCACTTCCATCACCTCTACACTTGTTTGCGGATCCAGATTTCCGGTAGGCTCATCTGCTAAAATTAATTCGGGATCGTTGAGAAGTGCTCTTGCTATGGCTACACGCTGTTGTTCGCCTCCCGAAAGTTGATACGGATACTTAAAACTTTTGGTTTTCATCCCAACCTTGTCCAAAACGGCGTTAATTTTATTCTCCATGGCTATTTTGTCCTTCCACCCTGTAGCGGTTAACACAAATAGGAGGTTGTCATGGACGGTACGCTCGTTCAATAATTTAAAATCCTGAAATACCACCCCCAGCTTTCTCCGCAAAAAGGGAATGTCTTTTTCTTTCAATGTAGGAAGGTCGTAACCCACTATTTCTCCCGTTCCTTTCTGAAGGGGCAGATCTCCATATAGCGTTTTCATAAAACTACTTTTTCCGGTTCCGGTTTTACCAATTAAATACACAAATTCTCCTTTTTCTACTGTAACAGTAACATCGGAAAGAATAAGATTCTCCCCTTGAAAAATGGAAGCGTCCTTTAGGAATAATACAGGTTGAGACATCAAATAATTTTTTAACAAAAATATCTAAATAAAGTTAGTTTTCCAGAACTGACAGTTTTTCTTTTAAGTCGTTGATTTCTTTTTGCTGTTCGATAGCGTACAATGTCAATTCTTCTATTTTCTGAAGGAGCAGTAAATTCATTTCCTTGAGTAAAAATCCTTCTTGTTCAAATTGGCTTGCTGAAGGAACCCCGGGCAAGTGATGGTTCTCTTCAATAAATGCCGCGACTTCTTCCAAACTAGGCATAGTGTAATCCGGTTTTAATTCCGAAATACCTTTAAAATAAGTTTCAAAGACATAATCGGGTGCGACTGCCCCGTTGAGGTCTACCAATACTTCCTGCGTGTGAATTTTCCCTTTTACGGTGAGCATTTCATCCGGCTGTTCGGTCCCAATCCCAATTTTTCCGTTTTTTTCTGAAAGGTTTTTAAATGGGCTTCGTTGGGCTATTACTGAAGTTGTAAGCAAAATAAAGGCTAAAAGTGCTAATTTTTTCATATTCTCTCTTGTTAATAAATCGTGGTGCTTTAAAAGTACAGTATTTTTTTGAAGCATACTTAATGACCAAAACTGCTTCAACAAAACATAATTATAGTTCAATTGTTGCGTTATTATGAAAGTTGATCGGCTAAAGCACATCGACTGAAGCTTTAATGTTTTATACGTCAATTGGTTACCTGTAGTGGTATTATTGTTGATATAACTGTGAAAAACTTCAGCTATGTTACAAACGCCCTCTAACTGAAGCCATATCTTTATACTCGAAAAAAAAACGATAAAAAAATGCAAAAGAACCTCATAATCTTTTCTCTTTTCCTACTTATTTCATTCACTACTTTTTCACAGCAAACCGCTGTGTTTACCAACGAGCTGGTCGATTATAACAAAGCGCTCGAATTGTACAATAACAGTCAGTTTCTCGCTTCACAAAGTTTGTTCGCAAAGGTGAAGCAAACCTCGAAAGATGAAACGATACAAGGGGATTGTGCCTACTACATCGCCAATTGCGCCGTACGTTTAAATCAACAAGATGCCGATGCCCTGATGGAAGAGTTTGTAACCGATTACCCCACCAGCATCAAACGCAACGACGCCTATATCAATGTGGCTAATTATTATTTCGAAAACGGCAAGTATTCCTTTGCCCGTAAATGGTACGACAAGGTGGACGAAGAAAGTGTTCCCCGCAGTGAGCGCGATCGTTTCAATTTTAACAACGGCTACGCCTATTTTAAAAGTAAGCGTTACAACGAGGCCAAAAAGTATTTCAATAGAGTGAATACTTCCGAAAAATATGGGTCACAGGCAAAATATTATCTGGGGTTTATCGCTTATGAAGGTGACGACTATCAGGAGGCGAATGAACTTTTTGAAGAGGTAAAAGACGAAGAGCGCTATGCCGAAGGTCTTTCCTACTACCAGGCCGATATGAATTTTAAACTGGGGAATTTTCAGAAGGCCATCGATATGGGGAAGGAGCAATACGAACAATCCAATCCGGTCGAGAAAAGTGAGCTTTCAAAAATTATTGGTGAGAGTTATTTCAATCTTGAAAAATATGAAGAAGCCATTCCGTATCTCAAGGAATACAAAGGGAAACGCGGCAAATGGAACAATACAGATTACTATCAGTTAGGATACGCCTATTACAAACAAGGGGATTATCAAAATGCGATAGGGGAATTCAATAAAATTATCGACGGACGCAACTCGGTAGCGCAAAACGCATACTATCACCTTGCTGAAAGTTACTTAAAGCTCAACCAAAAACAACAGGCGCTCAATGCATTTAAAAATGCTTCCGAAATGGATTTTTCGGCCGAAATACAGGAAGATGCCTGGTTGAACTATGCCAAGCTGAGCTACGAAATTGGAAACAGTTATAAGAGTACACCACAGGTTATTCTTTCATTTATTGAAACCTATCCCAACAATAAAAACAACGAAGCTTTAAAGGATTTGTTAATCGATTCGTATATCACTTCCAAAAATTACAAGGCAGCCTTGGATTTGCTGGAAAACAATAAATCGTTCGAAAACAAACTTGCCTATCAAAAAGTGGCATTTTTTAGAGGTATCGAAGTCTATAACGAAGGGAATTACAAGGAAGCTATCGAGTTTTTCAATAGATCATTAAAAGAACCAAGAGAACCTTCATATACTGCACGTGCTACCTATTGGAAGGCCGAAAGTGATTATCAGTTGAACAATTTTGACGAAGCGCTTATTGGTTACAAACAGTTTTTGCAGCTACCGGGTTCGGCGGGATCAACCGAATTAAAGAACAGCCGATACAATATTGCCTACAATCACTTCAAACTTAAAAACTTTTCGGAAGCAATCGACAACTTTAAAATTTATGTAGAATCTTCTTCTGCCGATGGAGCCCGAAAAAAGGATGCCTATCTGCGATTGGGAGACAGCTATTTTGTAAGCAGTCAGTACTGGCCGGCGATGGATAACTACAACAAGGCTATCGACTTGGGTACTTCCGATGCCGATTATGCCGCGTTTCAGAAAGCGATCAGCTATGGTTTTGTAGACAAAACAGATAACAAAATAGAGGGATTAAAGGAATTCGGGAATAAATACCCCAAGTCGGTGTATCGCGACGATGCCTTGTACGAATTGGGAAATACCTACGTTGCGCAGAACAAAACCAATGAGGCCATAGCAACCTATGATAAGTTAATTCGGGATATTCCCACAAGCAGTTATGTTTCCAGAACCCTCTTGAAGAAAGCACTAATTTTCGATAATACAGGAAAAAGCAACGAGGCGCTCACCCTTTTTAAGCGAGTGGCAAAAGAATTTCCTTCTACACCGGAGGCGTTGCAAGCAGTAGCCTCAGCAAAGATTATTTATATCGATCAGGGCCGTGTGGACGAATATGCCAATTGGGTAAAAACCCTGGATTTTGTTGAAATTGAAGATGCCGAAGTAGACGATGCTACCTATTTGGCGGCCGAGCAGCCTTATTTAGAGAACAAACCCAAAGTAGCAATGACCCGTTTTGAAGATTATTTGAAGCAATTCCCCAACGGGCAACACGCACTAAAAGCACATTTTTACTTGGGGCAGTTGCTGTTTGCCGAAAATGCATCCGATAAAGCCATCCCGCATTATGCCTTTGTGGTAGGGAAGGAGCGAAGTGAATTTACCGAACAGGCCCTGGCACGTATTTCCGAATTGTATCTGGCAAAGAAAGACTACACCAATGCCTTACAATATTTGAAACGTCTCGAGACCGAAGCCGATTTCCCTCAGAATATCATCTTTGCACAAACCAATAGTATGAAAGCAAGTTACGAGCTAAAACAATATGCCGAAGCTGTTAGCTATGCCGAAAAAGTACTTCAGAATTCAAAAATCGATAACAGCATTAAGAGTGATGCACAAATAATCATCGCCAGATCTGCCATTAAAACCGGAAATGAAAGCAAGGCAAAAACAGCCTATGCAGAGGTTTCGAAGATCGCAACAGGACAATTAGCTGCGGAAGCCTTATTTTATGAAGCCTACTTTAAAAACAAGGAAGGCAATCACGAAGCGTCCAATGCTTCCATTCAGAAACTGGCAAAGGATTACAGCGGTTATAAATACTATGGTGCCAAAGGTCTCGTGCTTATGGCTAAGAATTTTTACGCTCTGAAAGATGCCTATCAAGCGACTTATATTTTGGAAAGCGTAATTAAAAATTTTTCCGAATATCAGGATGTAGTGGACGAAGCCAAAGCCGAACTAGCCGTTATCAAATCGGCCGAATCGAAAACAAATGCTTCGGTTGAAACCGATGGCAATTAACCCCTTTTCAATAAAAAACATACCTATTCATATGTCAAAGAAACGCCTAGCCTCACTTACCACACTATTTTTAGTATTTGTTTCTGCCGCAGTAACAGCGCAGGAAGACGATCTGGGAACAGAAGTTGTAAACATTGTAAAACCTTATACGCCCACTATTTCGGATGCCTTTAAGGTGAAGGAAACCCCTGTGTTAAACGACTCGCTCACGACACAAAAGCAGCAAGTGAACTACAGTATTTTCTCGGTTCCGGTGGCTTCTACTTTTACGCCCGCCAAAGGAAAAGCGGCTACTGTAGAAAAGGCAAAGCCCATGAAATTGTACGACAATTACGCAACGTTGGGCTTCGGAAATTACACCAGTATTTTAGCCGAGTTGTACAGCAATTTTGAAATTAGTAGAACCGACAACGCCGGATTTTTCTTCAGACATAATTCGTCTCAAGGAGATATTGAAGGTGTCTTACTGGAAAACAAATACTACGATACCAGTCTGGATGGAAATTACACTTCCCGCCAACGCGATGCTTCGTATAGCATAGACGCAGGGATAAAACACCAATTGTTCAATTGGTACGGATTGCCCGAATTTGCCGAGGAAGAATTAATTTTATTGAATGAAAGTTTAGACGTACAGCAAACTTATTTCAGTGGAAATCTGGGCGGAAGTATGCAGTTGGACGATTCGTTTTTTGAAGGAATTGCGGCAAATGTCCGATTTTTGAGCGATGCTTATGGCTCATCCGAATTCAATTTTACAGCACTACCGGAGTTTTCTTTTCCGCTAACCGAGTTTACATTGAAGATAGACGGTGATGTAGATTATCTTTCGGGAAGTTTCGAGCGTAATTATTTTGCCGAAATTCCTATCGACTACAGTTTTTTAAATGTGGGCCTGGCGCCTTCGCTGGTCTATGTCAATAACGATTTAACTCTATCGTTGGGTGTTGCCGGTTATGTAAGTTTGGATTCTGAAAATTCGGAAACCAACTTCTCCATTTTCCCCCGAATTAATGCCTCGTATCGCTTGGTAGACGAACTATTGATTGTTTATGGTGGTGCTGAAGGCGGGGTGGAACAAAATTCGTATTACGATTTTAAAGAAGAGAATCCCTATGTTTCGCCAACGCTTCAAATTATGCCTACCAATAATTTGTACAATGCTTTTGGTGGATTAAAAGGAAAACTGTCCAATTCGGTGGGATACAATGTTCGCGGTTCGTATGGCAAAGCCGAAAACAGGGCCTTGTTTCAAATTAATCCCTTAAACGATGTATCTCCTTCCGAAAGTTATCAATACGGAAACTCATTTAAGATAGTGTATGACGACATCAACACCCTTTCCTTTTTCGGCGAATTGAAAGTGGAAGTTTCCGAAGTCTTTTCTCTGGGAATTAACGGGGAGTATTTTTCATACAATACAACCGATCAGGCGCATGCCTGGAATTTACCCGATTTTAAAGCTACTGTCTTTTCAAACTTTAATATTACCGAAGAATTGTACGGCGGAGTCTCACTCTTTTACGTAGGCGAGCGTATGGATCAGGTGGTGGCGTATAGTCCGGATATAGATCCTTTCCCAACCGAAGTTACACTGGACGGCTACGCAGATGTAAATGTGCATGTGGGCTATCGGGTGAACGACCGACTCTCAATTTTTGCCAAGGGAAGCAACTTATTGAGTGATAATTATCAAAAATCGTACAATTATCCGGTACAGGGAATTCAAGGTTTGTTGGGTGCAACCTATAAGTTCGACTGGTAAAATTTCAAAATATTTTATTTCTGAAAAGCATTCCGTAGTCTGGGATGCTTTTTCTATTTTTACTGAAAACCCATCCAAATGAAATATCTATTTTTTCTTTTCGCATGCATCCTTTTTTCCTGTGCTCCCGATAAAATTCCTGCCGACTTATTAGTAAAAAACGCCAATGTCTATTTGGTCGATGAAGCATTTGGCACAGCTAAGGCCTTTGTAGTAAAGGACGGCAAGATACTGGAAGTTGGTATTAAACCCGAACTGGAATTAAAATACAGTTTCACTAGTGTGTACGATGCCAAAGGAATGACGATTGTCCCGGGACTTATAGATGCGCATGCCCATTTGTTAAATTTAGGTTTGGCGCTTCAAAATGTAGATTTGGTGGATACCGAAAGCTACGATGAAGTTTTGGAACGCGTTGTAGAATTCCAGAAGAAAAAAAATGCTTCCTTTATCATGGGTCGGGGTTGGGATCAAAACGATTGGGATGTAAAAGAGTTTCCCACAAAAAAGGAATTGGATTCATTATTTCCGGAAACTCCGGTCGCTCTAACAAGAATCGATGGTCATGCAATGATTGTGAACTCCAAAGCCTTGGAATTGGCGGGAATTACTGCACAAACAAAAGTTGCCGGAGGTGAGGTAATTTTAAAAGATGGACAACCTACCGGATTATTAGTGGATACAGCCATGAACGGAGTTAGACTGTCGTATCCAAAAATAGATAGGGAAACCATTGTAACTGCTTTAAAAGATGCAGAAAAAGTCTGTTTAGAATTAGGTCTAACAACCATAGATGAAGCAGGTACGTCGAGGGAGACTATTGAGATCATGCAGGAACTGTACGAAAAAAATGAATTATCACTTCGAATATATGCCATGGTGGGAGTGCGATCCGGTGATTTAGATTACTATTTGGAAAAAGGAATCGTTAAAACGGATCGCTTGAATGTACGCTCAGTAAAAATATGGAGTGACGGGGCACTGGGTTCACGTGGAGCAGCTATGCGACAGGAATACAGTGATCAACCCGGGCAATTCGGACTCATGATTACCACAGAAGCACAGTTGGATTCATTGGCCAGGGCCATTGCCGCTGCCGGCTACCAAATGAATACGCATGCCATTGGAGATTCTGCGAATGTTTCAGTGTTAAGAGTGTATTCCAATGTGCTGAAAGATGTAAAAGACCCGCGCTGGAAAGTGGAGCATGCGCAGATCGTTACCCCATCCGATTTCGATTATTTTTCAGAAAAAATACTGCCTTCCATTCAGCCCACACATGCTACCAGCGATATGTACTGGGCCGAAGATAGGGTAGGACCGGACAGAATTAAAGGGGCGTATTCATTTAAAACACTCCTTCAGAAATCGGGAATGGTAGCATTAGGGACCGATTTCCCTGTTGAAAAGGTAAACCCCATGTATACTTTTTATGCGGCTGTAGCCCGAAAGGATTTACAACAATTTCCGGAAGATGGTTATCGTATGGAGGAGGGACTAACCCGTGAGGAAGCCTTAAAGGGAATGACCATCTGGGCCGCCTATTCAAATTTTGAAGAAAATGAAAAAGGAAGTATTGAAGTTGGAAAATTTGCCGATTTCACGGTTTTAGAACAAGATATTATGACGATGCCGTTAGATAGCATTCCAAAGCTGAAGGTAAGCGCAACCTTTATTAATGGAAAAAAGGTGTTTGAGGGGAAGAGTGAATAGTGAAAAGGCAATAGCGAAAAGGGAATTGGTTATTTAAATTCCAAATTCCAACCAGTGAAGAGTGAGCAGTGAACGGTGAAGCGTGCAGGGTGAAAAGTGAGTTGTGAATTTTTTATTTTTGCTTACAGCTTATAGCCTTCACCTACTTTCCTCCCTTAGCCTGTAGATCGGCAATACACAATGGATCAAAACCGGGTACCGGTCTTCTGTTTTCCAGCAATTCTACCAATAATAAGCCGTTTGTGCTTTCAAAATACATTAAACAGTCTTCTACCATGCAATGTTTTAAATGCGCGGTGTCTTCATGACTTGTATGAATATCGTCACTTTGAATATTCACCAAGCCAAAAATATGCCCAAACTCATGTGTTAATGTGCTTAATTCAAGCTCGGTAAGATCAATATTGGCACTATTATTCGCCAAATCTCTAATAGTTTTTTCATAAACTACGATGGAGGTATTGCGATAGGCAGAGCCCAAAGTCACTGTGGTGCTGGTATCCCCGGCGTTAGAGCCATTGGCGAAAAAGATGTATATAGCAATTGAATTATCCACAGTGTAAATTGTCCTGTGTTCTTCTTCGATGGCGCGAATTTCTTCAATGGTAAAGGGCGCTCCTGCGGGAGCATCAATAAAAGTTTCATTTATACTAATTCCTTCCGGCTTATTAACTCGTTGGTTTAAAAAGTTTTGAAGCCCGACAATAGTGGCGTCGGTGGGTCTAAATCCTCCTGAATATACTATTTCTACGGTAAGTTTCGTATAGATATCTTCCGATAAAATATCCTCAGCCGAGGTTCCCAATGCTTTTCTGTTTTCTGCCTTAGGATCGGTCGTTGGATTATCTCCATCATCTTTTTTACAAGCGGCAATCGTTACAATCGCGAGTAGTATAATCAATGATTTTATATAGGGGCACTTCATTTTATTATTATGTATTTTTAGCAAACATAACCTATAATCGAACATTATGAAAATGAGATTCTTGTTTTTAACGCTTTTTTTAGTGTTTTGTTTTTCAACTTCGGCCCAAGTTGATGCCTTTCAGGAAGAAGTTATAACATATCTCAAATCCAATGGAACTACAGATCAATACAGAGAAGCGTATGACGGTATATTTACTATCTTAAAGAAACAATTCAATTCGGCCTCCGTCCCTGATGCATTTTGGATCGATATGCAAAGTGATAAAGAAAAAAGTGTGGAAGAGGCCATTGCCTTTCTGTCATTTGCATACAGAAAACATTTTACGCGAGAAGATATTTCAAAAATGACAACTTTTTACAACACCGAAGCAGCTCAAAAAATGCTTTCAAAGGATGCACCCCTTTCTTCGGACGAGAGCGAAGCTATAGCTGCTTTTTTTGAAAGCGATATAGCTAAGAAAATAGAAGAAAAACAAGAGGCTTTAGCTATAGATATAGCCGATATTTCGGAGCATTGGAGCAGAGATCTCTTTGCTGCTAAAATGAGCCTATTGGTAAAGGCAGGATTTACTACACAACAGTAAGTCTGGCGAGATAATCGAAATTTTCTCCCCGGGCTACGATTTCAAAATTTAAACTGTTGGAGAGACAAGCCTCTTCAAAAATTCGCTCATCCAAATACAACCACTCAAAAACTTCACTGCTTTCTCCCTTGTATTTCATACTAAATTCCAGTTCGCCGTAGTAGCTATCGCCGGGAATCCAGATTCCGCCGTCTTCGCCTTCATCGTACATATACTGCAAATCGCTCGAATCGATTAAAATCTGTCCGTTTACGGCTAATAACGACTTTAAATGCTGAAGGTATTTCGAAACGTTTTCCAGATTCTGAAAGATGCCCGTTCCGTTCATCAATACTAGTATGGTGTCGAAAGTTTGGTTTTTTACTTCCAGAAGCGCTTGCTTTTTTACATTTTTCACACCCCGAAGCTTACACACTTCCACAGCCCCTTCAGAAATATCGATGGACGATACCTCCAGACCCTTTTTCTGAAGATATAGCGAATGACTTCCTGCACCACAACCTACATCGAGTACCTTTCCGAAGCTAAGCTCCAACGCTTTCTGTTCCAACGCAGGCATTTCAGCAAAACCCCGAAAAAAATACGATAAGGGCAACACGTCTTCTTCACTGATATTGGTTTCAGTGATTATATCCTCGGCATTGTTTCCTTGATAATAGTCTAATAAGGCACTACCTAAAATATCTTTCATTATAATAATATGTTTCAAACAAAGCAACGACTCAACAAATCAACAATCAACGAATTAGCGAATTAGTGAGTTTGTATACTTTTAGTATTGATTGATAATTCCTTTTGATTAATTTTGATCCATGGAAAACATCCTGAAACAGCTGCCGCAACGCGCTAAAGATACGCATAACGAGAACAAAAAGTTCTTCGCGAAGCTAAAGAAAAAACCGCCCAAGCAGTTAGACACACTTATGGTCGAATTGCATGAAGCAGAGTTTCAACGTACCGACTGCCTTAGCTGTGCCAACTGTTGTAAAACGACCGGTCCATTGTTCACCGACAAAGACATAGAACGTATTTCGAAGCATTTCAGGCAAAAACCACAACAATTTATTGAAACCTATTTACGAGTTGACGAGGATAACGACTATGTATTGCAATCGGTTCCCTGTACCTTTTTGGGAGCCGATAATTATTGCAGCATCTACGAGGTGCGTCCCAAGGCCTGCAGAGAGTTTCCACATACCGATAGAAAGAAATTTCAGCAAATTTCCAACCTTACCTTAAAAAATGTGGCAATTTGCCCGGCCGCTTTTAATATTGTGGAAGAAATGAAGAAGCGGTTACCGCTTTAGACTAACGCTCGTATAACAAATATTTTTCTCGCATGGCATCGTAGGCTTTTAAATCTTTAAGCCAGGTTTTCCTGATGTCCCGAAAAGTAAACCCTTGCTCTATTTGTTGCTGCAATACCGCTGTTCCGGCGTGTGTGGTAAAATTTTTGGTGTTGAAAAAGTCTTCTTTCTTTTTGTAATTGTTATAAGCATCGATAATCCAGGTGAGGTCAATTCTACTCATCCTTGGGGTTTCTCTCAAGTCGATTCCGTTGCAGGTTTCACCATTGAATTTTGGGCTTTTTGAGCCGAAATTAGGCTCCGGAACATACGAATAGGGGTATTTTTCCTTCGGTAGATAGGGTGATCCCAAAATTTGAAACTGCATTTCGGTACCGCGACCGGCGTTGAGATTGGTTCCTTCCAGAAGTCCGAGACTGGGATACAAATTTATCGACACATCGTTGGGAAGATTGGGTGAAGGCCGAACGGGTAGGGAATATGGTGTCTGATGGTTGTAATGCAACATTTTTATCACCCTAAGTTCACATTGCATTTTATTGGCTAGCCAGCCCTGCCCGTTAATCATTTGTGCGTATTCCCCAATGGTCATCCCATGTACTAAGGGAACGGGATGCATTCCTAAAAAGCTTGTGTGCTCGGGTTCCATCATGGGGCCGTCTATATAGTGTCCGTTGGGATTGGGTCTGTCCAAGATTATCAGCGGAATTTCAGCCTTCGCACAGGCCTCCATCACATAGTGTAAGGTCGAAATATAGGTGTAAAAACGGACGCCCACATCCTGAATATCGAACACCATTACTTCAATCCCTTCAAGTTGAGAAACTGGAAGTTTTTTATTGCTTCCGTAGAGTGAAATAATTGGCAACCCGGTTTTGGTATCTACTCCGTCCTTTACAAATTCACCCGCATCGGCCGTTCCCCGAAATCCGTGTTCAGGAGCGAAAACTTTTTGTATCGAAATTCCTTCAACAACCAGGAAATCAACCAAATGAAGTCGCTTGTCTTTTTTAATGAGCATAGAAGTAGGGTTGGCGACAATTCCTACTTTTTTACCCTTCAGTAAAGGAAGATAGAGATCGGGCTGATAAGCACCTAGTGCAATTTCTTCAGAAATAGCTGCTTTGTCAAGTGCAACCGTATCCTTTATCACAATGTCACCCGAAGCATAATTGTTACTTTCTTTATTCTGACTTCCACACGAAAAACAAGGTGCGATAAAAAATAAAACCGCAATTATTCTTATAAAAACCACCTTGCCGGTAGAGCCGCCGTAAGTAAACGGGGTTAGTTGAACCAAGGGTTTTAAATTCACTGAACCTTTCAGTTTTTTAAACTCCAGTTTCACTAAGAAAAATGTATTTTTGACAAAAGATAATCGCATATTATAACCCGTGAATTTCGAATTTTTCATCGCCCGTCGCATCATTGCGTCCAAGGATTATAAAAGTAGTATTTCGGCACCAATTATAAAAATTGCCATTACTGCCATCGCGTTGGGTATTATTATGATGCTTATCTCAATAGCTACGGGCATTGGGCTTCAGAAAAAGATACGGGAAAAAGTTTCGGCCTTTAACGGCGACATCATTATTACCAATTTCGACACCAATGCGTCCGACGATTCGCAGATTCCCATTTCAAAAAATCAGGATTTTTACCCGGAATTTAAAAATGTAGAGGGGATAAAACACGTACAGATAACTGCTTCCAAAGGGGGTGTAATTCGCACCGAAACCGATTTTGAAGGCGTGGTCGTAAAAGGAGTAGGCACCGACTACGACTGGACCTATTTTAATGATTTTTTGGTAGAAGGGACCTTGCCCGATTATACCGAAGATCTTAACTCCAACATTCTAATTTCTTCCTTTCTCGCCAACCGACTGCAACTCGCCTTAGGCGATAAAATTATTACCTTCTTTTTAAACGATGATAGTACGAAAGCTCCGCGAAGCCGTGGTTTTACGATTTCAGGAATTTATAACAGCGGCTTTCAGCAGTTCGATGAGCAATTTCTCATTGCCGATATTCGGCATATTCAACGTCTTAACAATTGGGAAGAAGACCAAATTGGGGCCTTCGAATTGTTTGTATCCGATTTTGACGAGCTGGTGCCTATTGGGAATGCTGTGTATAACGAAACCTTCAGCACCTTGGATACACTTACCATTCGTGATAAATACGGATCTATTTTTGAATGGTTGGACTTGTTCGATTTCAATATCGCGCTCATCATTGGCATCATGATTTTGGTCGCAGGCATCAACATGATTACCGCCTTGCTGGTGCTAATTTTGGAGCGTACGCAAATGATTGGGATTTTAAAAGCACTGGGAAGTAGCGATTGGAGCGTTCGGAAAGTATTTATTTACAATGCCATGTATCTTATTGGCGTGGGCCTATTCTGGGGAAATCTTATCGGAATCGGTTTACTGGTCGCCCAACAACAATTTAAGCTCTTTCCGCTGGATCCGGATACTTACTATGTCACAGAAGCCCCGGTATATCTCAATATAGGCTACATTCTCGCCTTAAATCTGGGCACGTTTCTCCTGTGTTTACTAATGCTCCTGATTCCATCGTACATCATCGCCAAAATTTCCCCGGTCAAAGCCATTCGCTTCGATTAAAAGGGCGTTCCCTCGGGTTGCTGAAAAGTGATTTCAGCTCCGCTCAACCACCAAGTTATTATTTTATTAGGTCGCTGAGCGTAGCCGAAGCGACACCGGAAAGGAAGTCGAAGTCACCCATTCGCAACCCCCGGTCGCGCTTTCGGCAGTCGCTTCCCTCAATACTTCGGGAGAGCTCCAACAATGCCTCAATCCCTAACGCAAAAATCCTTGCAGCATACAAGCCTAAATCCTACCTTTGCAGCGCTAAAAATTACAAATGGAATACGCAGAAAATATATTAGGTACTATCGGGAATACACCCTTGGTGAAAATCAACAAACTCGCCGAAGAAATTCCTGCTTTGGTCCTTGCCAAATACGAGACTTTTAACCCCGGAAATTCAACCAAAGACCGTATGGCGGTTAAAATGATCGAAGATGCCGAAGCCGACGGACGCCTAAAACCGGGAGGAACTATTATTGAAGGCACCAGTGGAAATACCGGTATGGGATTGGCCCTGGCAGCGATTGTGAAAGGCTACAAGATGGTTTGCGTAATTAGCGACAAACAAAGCAAGGAGAAAATGGATATTCTGCGTGCTGTAGGAAGCGAAGTTGTTATTTGCCCAACCGATGTAGAACCAACCGATCCGCGCTCGTACTATTCTACCTCCAAACGTCTTGCCGAAGAAACTCCCAACAGCTGGTATGTGAATCAGTATGACAATCCCAGCAACGCCAAAGCACATTACGAAAGTACCGGTCCCGAAATCTGGAAACAAACCGACGGGAAGGTTACGCACTTTGTAGTAGGAGTAGGAACCGGCGGAACTGTGAGTGGTGTTGGAAAATACTTAAAGGAACAGAATCCCAATATAAAAATATGGGGCATCGATACCTACGGCAGTGTCTTTAAAAAATACCACGAAACAGGAATTTTCGATGAAAAGGAAATCTATCCCTACGTCACCGAAGGGATTGGAGAAGACATTCTGCCAAAAAACGTAGATTTCAGTATTATAGACGGTTTTACAAAAGTAACCGATAAGGATGCGGCGATTTACACTCAAAAGCTAGCTAAGGAAGAAGGGATGTTTTTAGGGAATTCGGCAGGCGCGGCGATGAAAGGACTGCTTCAGTTAAAAGAACATTTTACCAAAGACGATGTAGTGGTAGTATTATTTCATGATCATGGAAGCAGATATGTCGGGAAAATGTTTAACAACGACTGGATGAAAAAAATGGGGTATCTGGAATAAGGAACTCAAAATATAATACACATAAATCCTGCTTTTCTAAGCAGGATTTTTTATTTTTATAGGTAAATGAAACGCAACGTCAAACAACTTTTCAGATTTTTCAGAACCAAGCCGGTTCCCGTAAATACAAACGAAATTTTGGCTTTGGAGCGGACCAAATTGGCCAACGAACGCACCTTATTGGCGTATATTAGGGCCTCCTTGTATCTATTACTTGGTGGATTGGCGCTTTTGCAGCTCAACGACTTTCAAAATATTCATTGGTTGGGATATGTTGCCTTGGTAGTATGTGTTTTGTTTCTGGCCGTTGGTATTTTTCGCTTTATCTTACTGAATAGAAGGTTGTACAAATGGAACCGGATATTGTTTTCCGATACTATTTCCGAATCGGTTGAACCGGAAACGGACACCCCGCAAAAAGGGAAGCCGCCCAAACCCGATTAAGTCGCGTAAGAATCTTTTAATCCTACGAACTCCCCGTTAATTTTTTAGTTATGAAAGAAGATTTCCTGCACTACGTATGGAAGTTTCAAAAATTTGACACCCGGGAGTTAAGCACTGTTCATGGTGAAACTATTAAAGTTTTAAAGCCCGGAATGCACAATTTGAATTCCGGCCCCGATTTTTTTAATGCGCAGATTGCAATTGGTGATGTGTTGTGGAATGGTAATGTTGAAATTCATATCAACGCTTCCCATTGGTATCAGCACAGTCATGAAAGCGATCCTGCATACGATTCGGTGATTCTACATGTGGTTTGGGAGCACGACGCTGAGGTGTTTAGACAAAACAACACCGTTATTCCCACACTTCAGCTAAAAAATTGTGTAGAGAAAAGCACGCTTACAGCCTATCATAAACTGTTTTCGAAAGAGTTGAGATGGATTAATTGTGAAAATGAATTCCCGAAAGTAGACACTTTTTTACTCCAAAACTGGTTGGAACGCTTGTATGTGGAACGTTTAGAGCTGAAGGCTCAAATAATACAAACACAATTGAAATCACTCCACAATCATTGGGAGGCTTTGCTCTTCAGGATGTTGTGTAAAAACTTCGGACTTTCAGTAAACGGCGAAGCTTTTTTAAGTTTGGCAGGCTCCATCGATTTTTCAATTATTCAAAAAGTAGCTTCAAAATCGGTTGAGCTGGAAGCATTACTTTTGGGACAGGCCGGATTGCTGGAGGGAGATTGTGCTGATGAATATTCGAGTGAGCTTCAGAGAAAATACAGGTTTCTCAAAAACAAATTCAAGGTGTCGAATGAGGGTGTGATCGCTCCCAAATTCTTCAGACTTCGTCCTTCTAATTTTCCTACGCTTCGGTTATCGCAATTGGCTATGCTGTATGGTAGTAGGCGCAAGCTGTTTTCAGAAATTATTTCAGCAAACAATTTGAGCGCTATTTATACCATTTTCAATATTTCGGCTTCCTCATATTGGGATACCCATTATAATTTCGGAGTGACTTCAAAAAAAAACAGTAAGGTTCTTACCAAAAGTTGTATCGATTTGATAGTAATTAACACCATTATTCCCTTTCAATTTTGCTATGCGAACTATCTCGGCAAAAATAATTGTGAAGCAATACTGCAACTGGCATCCGAAATTGCTTCAGAAAAAAACTCGATAATCTCAAAATTTAGCACTTTGGGTTTTACATCCGGAAATGCGATGCAAAGTCAGGCACTACTTCAGCTCAAAAATAACTACTGCAATGTGAAACGTTGTTTAGAGTGTGCAGTGGGGAACAGTATTTTAAAGGGATCTTAGTTATATTTATAATATTCGGTTAAAAATGTTAATTTGCACCAATGCTTCAATTAATCTACAAAATAAGACACTATCTGGAAAAGCGGGGTTTTTATGTGAGCTCCCGGTTGGCAGACCGTTTGGGAATGCGCGCCAAAAGTGTACGATTGTTTTTTATTTATGTGTCTTTTGCCACAATGGGAGTGGGATTTGCCATCTATTTAACACTTGCTTTTTTGCTGAAGTTAAAAGACCTGGTGTTTACCAAGCGAACTTCAGTTTTTGACTTATGAATAAAATATTCCAATCTAAAATTTTATGGGCGTTGTTTCTGCTTATCATTGTTTTTTTGGCAGGGGTAAGTGGATATAAATTCATGTCCGGTTATACATGGATTGATGCCTTGTACATGACGATTATTACGATCACTACAGTTGGATATGGTGAAGTAAGGCCGTTAAGTCCAATGGAAAAATTGGCGACTTCTGTTTTTATTCTTTCGAGTATCTTTATTGTTGGATACGCCATATCGGTAATTTCAGAATATATATTAAGTAGAAGTAACCTTAAAGCTTTAAAAATTAAACGTGTGCAAAAGAAAATAGATGCTTTACAAAATCATATAATAATATGTGGTTATGGAAGAAATGGTAAACAAGCCGCTCATAAATTATTAAACTACCAAAAGCCCTTTGTTATTATTGAAAAAAATGAGGAGGTAGTGGAACGGTATTCGGATGAAAAAATGCTGTTTATTAATGGTAATGCCAATGAAGACGAAGTTTTAGAACAGGCAGGTATTGAGAGGGCCTCCAGTTTAATTTGCGCCTTACCAAGCGATGCAGATAACCTCTTTATTGTGCTTTCGGCAAGACAAATAAAAAGGGATTTAAAAATAATAAGCCGCGCCACCGAAGAAACCAGTTATAAAAAATTAAAACTTGCAGGTGCAGACAATGTGATTATGCCCGATAGAATAGGAGGCGACCACATGGCATCTCTGGTAGTAATTCCTGATTTGGTTGAATTTCTGGATAATTTATCGGTTTCAGGAGCGCAGGATAGCATGAATGTGGAGCAAATCTCGTTCGAGAAAATGTGTCCCAATGGGGAGGAACAATCCATTATCCAACTGGACGTTCGAAACAAAACAGGTTGTTCCATAATTGGGTATAAATCACCGGGAGGAGAGTATATTGTAAATCCAGAACCGTCGATGGTCGTTAAAAAGAATTCGAAATTAATACTCATTGGGCGTCCAAATCAGATTGACCGATTAAAGCAATTCTATAATGTTTAAGCTTTCGTTAACAAATAGGAGCTCAAAAATTTGAATTCGCTAGTTTTTTTTAGCATCTTGCTTAGCTGAAAAAAAATCGTTTCACTAAACCCTCAATTATGAAGAAATATCTTCTCCTGTTGTTTTCTACATTAAGTCCTCTTTTAACATTTGCTCAAGAAGCAGAAGAAGTTGGAATTGATGAACAAATAAATCAGGCTTTTGCGCCTGTTTCCAATTTCTTTTCCAATGTTATATTCTTTGAAGTGTATGGAGGGACACCTTTTGTACTAATATTATTGGTGGTTAGTGCCTTGTTTTTTACAATATATTTTGGGTTTCCCAATTTTAGATATTTCTGGCGGGCAATTCAGACGGTTCGTGGAAAATATGAAGACATCGAAGCTCACGGTGCTAAAATTCTCTACGGAGAAGGAGGCATCTCTCAGGGTATAGATCTGAACAAAGTAGATGATATTACCGAACATGTCGAGTCCCTTTCGGACGAATTAGCCATAGATGGCGACATACGAGATACTATTAGGGATGAAAGCTCTGCCGGGGAGGTGAGTCACTTTCAAGCCTTGGCAACTGCTGTTTCAGGTACTGTAGGAAATGGTAACATCGCCGGTGTTGCGCTGGCCATTGCCCTGGGAGGACCGGGTGCAACTTTTTGGATGATTGTTTGTGGTCTTTTAGGTATGTCAACAAAATTTGTGGAATGTACCTTAGGGGTACAATATAGAGATGTTGGACCCGATGGTACTGTTTATGGAGGCCCCATGTATTACCTAAGTAAAGGTCTGAAGGAAAAAGGATTTGCCACTTTAGGAAAGATTACTGCAGTTTTATTTGCGATCTTTTGTATTGGAGGCTCTTTTGGAGGTGGAAATGCAGCACAATCCAATCAGGCAACCATCGTTTTGAAGGAATTATTTAACCTAGAAAGTGCAGCAGCCGGTTTTTGGATTGGAGTAGTCATTGCTATTTTGGTAGGTATTATTATTATTGGCGGTATCAAGCGTATCGCCTCCGTAACCGAAAAGGTAGTTCCCTTTATGGCAATTTTGTACGTAGTGGCGTGTTTGTATATTATTTTCAGCAATTTTGGACTGATTGATGATGCCATTAACCTTATTTTTACTGAAGCCTTTAACCCTAAAGCAATTGGCGTGGGTGGTATTATTGGAGTATTGTTAGTAGGATTTAAACGTGCAGCTTTCTCAAACGAAGCAGGAGCAGGATCGGCTTCTATTGCTCACTCTGCGGTACGTACAAAATATTCTGCAAGCGAAGGTTTGGTTGCTCTATTGGAGCCTTTTATAGATACTGTTGTTATTTGTACCATGACAGCGCTAGTAATTATAATTTTTAACTTCGGAGGCTTTTTTGAATATGGAGATATTACCGGACAAGGAGTGGCTATTATAGATGGAGTGTCTTATGAAGGAGCCGGGATTACCTCTGTTGCTTTCGCCGAGTTTATACCCTATTCCAATATATTTTTAACAGTAGCAGTATTCTTATTTGCGGTGTCGACAATGATTTCCTGGTCGTACTACGGCCTCCAATCATGGAAATATCTCTTCGGAAGGGGTAAAAGAGCCGATTTAGTCTATAAGCTATTATTTTTATTGTTTGTTGTGATTGGAGCAGCTGCAAATATGAGATCGATTTGGGATTTCTCCGATGCGATGATTTTTGCAATGATCTTCCCTAACATGGTTGGATTGTTCTTCTTATTCCCTGTAGTTAAAAAACAACTTAAGAGGTATCTGGATGCTATCAAACTGAAACGAGAAGCAATTACCGATAATTAAAAAACAGCAAAAGAACTCCCCGGGCTAAACGGAGAGTTATGAAAAATTTTAAATCCCATCTTGTGTTTAACAAACAACAACAAGGTGGGATTTTGCTTTTAACGCTGGTAATCTTGGTGCTCTTGGGAGTGTATTTTTTCATTCCTTTTTCTGAAGATGAATTACTGGATATTTCATCTCCCGAAATTCAAGCCGTGCAAAAACAAATCGATTCGTTGCGCACAGCGGAAATTGCTTCCCGGAAGCCAAAACAATACTCTTTCAACCCTAACTTTATATCAGACTACAAGGCCTATACATTGGGAATGTCTCCCGAAGAATTTGACAGATTGAAGCTATTTAGAGATATGGACCAATGGATAAATTCGGCTGCCGATTTTAAACGAGTCACACAGGTTTCCGATTCTTTGCTGAATGCCATTAAACCCTATTTTAAATTCCCCGATTGGGTAACCAATTCCAGAGTGCCAAGTAATTCATATAAAAAATATACTTTAGAAAAATCCTATGCACAAAAAATCGATCTAAATCTCGCCACCGAAGCCCAGCTTCAGGAAGTCCCGGGGATAGGGGAAACGTTGAGCAAACGAATTGTGGCTTTTCGATCTACATTAAACGGATTTACAAGTGATATTCAGTTATACGGAGTTTGGGGGCTGAATGGAACGGTAGTGCAACGATGTTTACAACAATTTACAGTAAAAACTCCAAAGGCTATTGAGAAGATGGATCTTAATACGGCAACGGCTTCAGATATTGCGACCATCCCGGGAGTCTCTTTTGAGTTGGCTAAACAGATCTGGGAATATAGAACGCTTCGTGAAACCATCAACAACTTTTCAGAGTTAAGGGAAATTGAAGGAATGTCTGCTTATAAATTAGAGTTAATTCAATTATATTTGTCCATTAAGTAAAAAATTACTTCATTCGTAATATCCCTAATTCCATAAATGTTTATGAGCAGCATGTATTTTACAGAAGAGCACGATTTTTTCAGAAAAAGCTTTCAGGATTTTTTGCAGAAAGAGGTCGTTCCACATATTGAAAAGTGGGAGAAAACCGGTCATATAGAACGATTTATCTGGAAAAAATTTGGAGAGATGGGCTACTTCGGAATCAACTACCCTGAAGCCTATGGCGGGATGCAACTCGATTTGTTTTACACCGTGATATTTTTGGAAGAATTACAAAAAGTAAACTCCGGTGGTTTTGCTGCGGCTATGTGGGCGCATGCGTATTTAGCCATGACGCATTTAAACAAGGAAGGAAATCAAGAGCAGAAACAAAAATATCTAACGCCGAGCATCAACGGTGAAAAAATTGGATGTCTTTGTGTTACCGAACCCTTTGGCGGAAGTGATGTATCAGGGATGCGCAGTACAGCTGTAAAGAAAGGAGATACCTATGTAATTAATGGGTCAAAGACCTTTATTACGAATGGTGTATACAGCGACTATCTAATTGTTGCTGCAAAAACAGCACCCGAACTGGGGAATAAAGGAATCAGTATTTTTGTAATAGACCGAGAAACTCCGGGTATTTCTTCAACAAAGCTTGACAAATTAGGATGGCGGGCCAGTGATACCGGCGAAATTGCATTTGACAATGTTGTGATTCCAGCCGGAAATTTGATGGGAGAAGAGAATCAGGGTTTTCCATACATCATGCAGCATTTTGCGTTGGAACGACTTATTATGGGAATCAATGCCCATGCCCGAAGTGAATTCGCACTCGATTATACCATTCAATATATGAAAGACAGAATGGCCTTTGGGAAAAGTATCTCAAAATTTCAGGCATTACGACACAGAGTTGCGCAGTTGAGCAGTGAGGTAGAAGTGTGTAAAACCTTCAATTATGTTACCGCCAAGCGATTAAATGATGGTGAATATGTAGTTAAGGAGGCTTCCATGTCTAAATTAATTTCGACCAAGGTTGCCGACGAGGTGATGTACGACTGCCTTCAGTTATTGGGCGGTTATGGTTATATGGAAGACTACCCGTTGGCGCGATTATTGCGTGATAGCAGATTAGGGCCTATAGGTGGAGGTACTTCAGAGATATTACGAGAGATTATTGCGAAGATGGTGATTGACGGTAAGAAGTATAAAAAGGCTACCTAGAGTGATACATTAAGTCTGAAGCGCAACTTCCAAATAAGAAGTGTGCGATCATTATATAACTACAATAGATGAAGCATTCTTTTTTAAAATATTTTTTCGGTTTACTTATTGGATTGAGTTGTTTAAATGCTGTTGCTCAAACAGAGTTAAAGGGTAAGATTACCGATTTCGCTACGTATGAGCCCATTGAAAGTGCCAGTATCTATATTAAAAATACTACTGTGGGTACTGTTAGCAATGTAGACGGTAAATTTGTTTTGTTAATTCCGGACGAACGAGTGAAGGATACGTTGGTTATATCATCTATTGGATATAAAAGTTTTGTAACCGCGATATCAGATTTTGACACATCAGGGGAAATATTTTTGGAAGAGGATATTGCATCGTTAGATGAAGTAGTCCTTATTTCAGACCCCAGACCTACGACAGGGAATGAGATTGTACTGAAGGCATTAAAAAAATTACCACAAAATTTACCCGAACAACCCTATCTTCAAAAGGGGTTTTTACGACATAAAGAGCGCAACAAAAAAGAATACAAATGGCTTATTGAAAGTGCCCTCACATTATACGATTCCAGTTTTGCTTCGGGAGCAGAAGATAATCTTAAACTCAATATCGATGAGACAAGAAAGAGTTACGATTTGCGGGATGTAGATAGTTTGTTTGCGTTCTCTGCATACTTAAAAAGTAAAAATATAAAACCCAGAGATCTAAGTAGGAACACGGTAAAAAAGGATGCTCTAATCGAAGCGATAAAATGGAATGACGGTAGGGTAAATGGTCTGGACAATCTTTTTATGGGCAGATTAAATTTGGTGCGGAATTCTAATATGAAGAACGCACTATTTGGAGAAAACATACTGGAGAAACACCAATTTGAATTGGACACCGTACTCGTTGACGATGGCAGAAAACTCTATAAGATAAAAATCACAAAGGGAAAGGATTATATAGGTCTTAACACTAAAAACATTTATAACGACGGCTACAACGCAAACGGCTGGCTCTATATTTATTGGGACAATTACGCTTTTAAGAAAATTGAGTATGAGCTGGTGGCGGCTTCCCCTGCCCAAAAAAGCAGAAGTAAGTCATTGTTCGATACTCAGGTAAATCACAAACTTATCATAACCTACATAGAATACGACGGTAAGATGTATCCCAACTATTTCTATTACGAAACTCCCAAGTTAGTGAATGTAGGGGACAGGTCTTCAGACAAAGACAAAAAGGAGGAGAGTGAACTTCGTTCAGACAGAGAGCAACAATTTTATTATACCGTTCAGGAAATTTTGTTTACCGAAATTATCCGCGATCAGGAGCTGATAGATCTGGAACTAAAAAAGGACTGGTCTGAAGATATTTTCTTGGTGAGACCTTATAACAAAGAGTTCTGGAAAAAGTACAATGTGTTATTGGAAAGTGAAGAGGAAGAGAAACTAATTCACGATTTAAGCCAGCGAGCTTCTTTGTTTAAACAGTAAAACGGATTTACGAATTGCGATTTACGATTTTCAATTAAAAAAAATTCCAAATCTTACATCTAAAATCTAAAATCTTATTATCTTTGCCGTCCTAAAGAGAGGAGGTGATGACCCTATGTTAATAATACCAGTAAAAGACGGAGAAAATATCGACAGAGCGCTAAAGAGATTTAAGCGTAAATTTGACCGTACAGGAACAATGCGCCAGTTACGTAAGCGACAAGCTTTCAGCAAGCCTTCAGTAGAACGCAGAGCGCAAATTCAAAAAGCACAATATATTCAAGGACTAAGAGACGCAGAAGAAATCTAGTATTCTGTTCCTTTCAAACATAAAAATCCGTTGGAAATTTTTCTAACGGATTTTTTTATGGGTTCAACTAGCGCAAATTTGTACCTTTAACTTTTAACCTTTAGCCTACTGCATGCTTTTTAAGGAGTTCATAGATTATCTTTCTTTAGAAAAAAATTATTCGGTACACACTGTTACCGCATATAAGAGAGATTTGGAAAATTTTTTAGAATTTGCTGTTGCGGGGTACGATTACAAATCGATTAAGGAGATTAATTATTCGGTGATTAGAAGTTGGATAGTTTCCCTGGTCGATTCGGGAATCACAAACCGAAGTATTAATCGGAAAATTTCTTCATTAAAAACCTATTACAAATTTTTGCTGAAGACCAAACAGATTGAAGTCAATCCGTTGGCGAAGCACAAGGCATTAAAAACAAGCACGAAGTTACAAGTGCCTTTTTCAGAAAAAGAAATAGAAAATGTGCTGGATTTGTTTGAAGAGGCAGAAGATTTTAAAGGAGTGCGAAATAAACTGATAGTCGAATTGTTTTATTCTACAGGAATACGTCGCGCCGAGTTGGTAAATTTGAAGTTAAATGATGTTTCCTTAAGTCAGAATACCATCAAGGTTTTGGGAAAACGAAACAAGGAGCGCATTCTCCCTTTACTACCTTCGGTCGTAAAAACAATTGAAGTTTATTTAAAGCTTCGAAATGAGTTGAAAATTATAGTGGATACACCTTATTTATTCCTTTCAGCCAAAGGAATTAAAATATACGAAAACCTTGTTTACCGAATTATTAATTCCTATTTTAGTAAAGCCTCAGAAAAAGTGAAAAAGAGTCCGCATATACTACGACATTCTTTTGCGACTCACCTTTTAAATGAGGGAGCAGATTTAAACGCAGTTAAGGAACTGCTGGGGCATTCGAGTTTAGCCTCCACTCAAGTCTATACTCATAATAGTATAGCGCAATTAAAACAGGTTTATAAAAACTCGCATCCACGTAACACGAAATAATTTTAACCGTAAATCTAATGCGTATGAAAGTAAATGTGCAAACCCCGAATTTTGCGGCCGATGATAAATTGATTGGTTTCATTGAAAGAAGATTAAATAAACTGGAGCAGTTTTATGATAAAATTGTATTTGCCGATGTGTTTTTGAAAGTTCAAAAGACAAGTGAAAAGCAGAATAAAGTAGTTGAAATTTTGGTGAGTATTCCGGGAGACGAATTGATGGTGAAAAAGGAGGCTAGAACCTTCGAAATAGGAACCGATGAATGTGTTCAATCTCTGGAAAGACAGCTTAAAAAACGCAAACAAAAACAAAGAGCTCATTTCTGAGATAATTTTTCAAAAAAAGTTTTTTAGAAAAAATAATTTATATACATTTGCAGTCCGTTAGAAATAGCGGACTTTTTTATGCTGATTTTTTTAGCTGAAAAAGCCAAAAAGGCCGATGTAGCTCAGCTGGCTAGAGCAGCTGATTTGTAATCAGCAGGTCGTGGGTTCGAGTCCCTCCATCGGCTCTTTGAAAAAGAGAAATTGCTTAGGAAGATTGTATGATAACATTGGTTATTGTTTAATTGAAAAGGGACGAGAAGTTTATCCTGAGCGCCAGCCCGACAGAGTCATTCTGGCGGGAAGTCGAAGGGAGTCCCTCCATCGGCTCTTTGAAAAAGAGAAGTTCTTTGTAAAAACAATGGTTAAGGGGAGATACTCAAGCGGCCAACGAGGGCAGACTGTAAATCTGCTGACTACGTCTTCGCAGGTTCGAATCCTGCTCTCCCCACATAAATTTTAAAGAAGCGGACGTCAAAAGCTCGCTTTTGAAAGGCTATGTAAAAAATGTTTGTTCAGGGTTACCTTGAAAGGATCACGAACGACAGTGAGTAATCCTGAAAGAAACACTGAGCAAAGTTACCTTGAAAGGATCACGAACGACAGTGAGTAATCCTGAAAGAAATACTGAATAGAATTATCCTATTAATGAGGTAATTCGCTTTGAAATATTGAAATACTATTCTGATTTATTCAGAAAGATAAGCGGGAGTAGCTCAGTTGGTAGAGCGTCAGCCTTCCAAGCTGAATGTCGCCGGTTCGAACCCGGTCTCCCGCTCTAAAAAATTTACGAGCTACGATGTACGACTTTCAAATCGTAAATCTCAATATCGGCAATCGTAAATGAAACGCCGGTGTAGCTCAGGGGTAGAGCGTTTCCTTGGTAAGGAAGAGGTCATGAGTTCAAATCTCATCATTGGCTCAACACAGTACAAAATTGAACACTTTTATATAACTAAGATTAAATTAATACAAAATGGCAAAAGCAACATACGATCGGGCTAAACCTCACTTAAATGTAGGTACAATTGGGCACGTAGATCACGGGAAAACAACTTTAACTGCTGCGATTACTAAAGTAATGGCAGATGCTGGTTATTCAGAAGCAAGATCTTTTGATCAAATTGACAACGCTCCTGAAGAAAAAGAAAGAGGTATTACAATTAACTCTTCACACGTAGAGTACCAAACAGCTAATCGTCACTACGCACACGTTGACTGTCCAGGTCACGCGGATTACGTAAAGAACATGGTTACCGGTGCTGCACAGATGGACGGAGCTATCCTTGTGGTTGCTGCTACAGATGGTCCTATGCCACAAACACGTGAGCACATCCTTCTTGGACGCCAGGTAGGTATTCCTCGTATTGTTGTATTCATGAACAAAGTGGATATGGTTGATGATGAGGAGCTTTTGGAATTGGTTGAGATGGAAATCAGAGACCTTCTTTCATTCTACGAATATGATGGTGATAATGGTCCTGTAATCGCTGGTTCTGCACTTGGTGCATTAAACGGTGAGCAAAAATGGGTTGATACAGTATTACAATTAATGGAAGCTGTAGATACTTGGATCGAAGAGCCTTTGCGTGAAATCGACAAGCCTTTCTTGATGCCTATCGAAGATGTATTCTCTATTACTGGACGTGGTACAGTAGCAACAGGTCGTATTGAGACTGGTGTTGCTAACACCGGAGATCCTGTAGAGATTATTGGAATGGGAGCTGAGAAATTAACTTCAACTATTACCGGTATCGAAATGTTCCGTCAGATCCTTGATAGAGGTGAGGCAGGAGATAACGCAGGTATCCTTTTAAGAGGTATTGAGAAAACTCAAATCTCTAGAGGTATGGTAATTGTTAAGCCGGGATCTGTAACTCCACACGCTAAGTTTAAAGCTGAGGTGTACGTTTTGAAAAAAGAAGAAGGTGGACGTCACACTCCATTTCACAATAACTACCGTCCGCAGTTCTACGTTCGTACAACCGACGTAACAGGAAACATTAGTCTTCCTGATGGAGTTGAAATGGTAATGCCTGGTGATAACTTGACAATCCACGTTGAATTGATCCAAAAGATCGCAATGAATGTGGGTCTTCGTTTTGCAATCCGTGAGGGTGGTAGAACAGTAGGAGCCGGTCAGGTAACTGAAATTTTAGACTAAACAAAGTCAATTAATAAAAAGGTAAAGGTGTTCCGATTTTTCGGAACGCCTTGACTTTTATAACGGGGTTTACCTGCCTGCCGGCAGGCAGGGCTGAGCGAATAGCATAGGTTTTGTGGGTGATCCGGAAAAGTAAACGGGTTTAGCTCAGTTGGTAGAGCACTGGTCTCCAAAACCAGGTGTCGTGAGTTCGAGTCTCGCAACCCGTGCAAAGAATGAAAAGTTTTGTTTGAAGCAAAGTGCTTCTGAAAAAACAAAAGCCATGAGGACGAGAACCTTCCCGACAGTTCAGGCGGGGTTTATCCTGAGCGCCAGCCCGACAGATTCATTCTGGCGGGAAGTCGAAGGAAGTCTCGCAACAAGTTTACACTGAGCGTAGTCGAAGTGTGCAAAATAAAGCATTAATACCTAATAGAAATGGTAGATTATATTAAAGAATCTTATAGCGAACTAAAAAACCATGTAACATGGACTCCTTGGGCAGAAGCCCAACGTCTTACGGTTATTGTGGCAGTATTCTCCTTACTACTTGCTTTGGCGGTATGGGGTGTGGATACCGTATTTAGCAAGTTGATAAGCTTATATTTTGAATGGATCAAGTCGTAAATAGAATGACTGAAACAAAAAGTACAAAAAAGTGGTACGTAGTCCGTTCGGTTAGTGGGCAGGAAAACAAGATCAAGTCGTATATCGAAACTGAAATCAAACGATTGAGTTTAGAAGATTACATTGATCAGGTCCTGGTTCCAACCGAAAAAGTGATTCAAATTCGCAATGGGAAGAAAGTTCATAAAGAACGTGTTTACTTTCCGGGATATATTATGATCCAAGCGAGTTTGGCGGGTGAAATTCCACACATTATAAAATCAATTAACGGGGTAATAGGCTTTTTGGGTGAAACCAAAGGCGGAGACCCTGTACCGTTGCGTCAGGCTGAGGTGAATAGAATGTTAGGAAAGGTAGATGAGTTATCTGTAAAAGATGATAACGTAAACATCCCATTCGTAATTGGAGAAACGGTAAAAGTAATCGATGGTCCGTTTAACGGATTTAACGGCACGGTCGAAAAAATAAATGAAGAAAAGCGTAAGCTTGAGGTAATGGTGAAAATTTTCGGAAGAAAAACTCCATTAGAATTAAGCTATATGCAAGTTGAAAAAGTTTAATTGTTACACGCTATATAATAGGTAATTTCTTTGGCTTCCACTATAGAAAAAACCACATTAAAAATTAGAAAATGGCAAAAGAAGTAGGTAAAGTAGTAAAGTTGCAAGTTCGTGGAGGTGCCGCTAACCCGTCGCCACCAGTTGGACCAGCTTTAGGTGCTGCCGGTGTGAACATTATGGAGTTCTGTAAGCAATTTAATGCTAGAACTCAGGACAAACAAGGAAAAGTACTTCCAGTACAGATTACGGTGTATAAAGACAAGTCTTTCGACTTTGTTATTAAGACCCCACCTGCTGCAGTACAGATTCTTGAAGCCGCCAAAGCAAAAAAAGGTTCTGGCGAGCCACACATTAATAAGGTAGCTACTATCTCTTGGGATCAGGTAAAAACGATCGCAGAAGACAAAATGCCCGATTTAAATGCATTTACCATTGAGTCTGCCATGAAAATGGTAGCAGGTACTGCGAGATCAATGGGAGTGAAAATAAAAGGTGCTGCACCTTTTTAATCAAGAAAAAGAATCTATAAAATGGCAAGATTAACAAAAAAGCAAAAAGAAACGAACGCTAAAGTAGAGGCTAGAACCTATACTGTAGCTGAAGCTTCCGCTTTAATAAAGGAAATTTCCAATGTAAATTTCGATGCCTCTGTAGACCTTGCGGTTCGTCTTAACGTAGACCCAAGGAAAGCAAACCAAATGGTTAGAGGTGTAGTAACCTTACCACATGGTACAGGTAAAGATGTAAAGGTATTGGCTTTAGTAACTCCCGATAAGGAGGCTGAGGCTAAAGAAGCCGGAGCAGATTATGTTGGATTAGACGAGTACCTCGATAAAATTAAAGGAGGTTGGACAGATGTTGACGTAATTGTAACAATGCCAAGTGTGATGGGTAAATTAGGTCCATTAGGACGTGTATTAGGACCTCGTGGTCTTATGCCAAACCCAAAGACTGGTACTGTAACAATGGACGTTGCTAAGGCTGTTTCTGATGTAAAAGCTGGTAAAATCGATTTTAAAGTGGATAAGACCGGTATTGTACACGCAGCAATTGGAAAAGCATCTTTCGATGCCGAAAAAATTGCAGGAAACGCAAAAGAATTATTAACAACCCTAGTGAAACTGAAGCCTCAGGCAGCTAAAGGTGTGTATATTAAAAGTATCTATATGTCTAGTACCATGAGTCCTAGTGTGCAGATTGACACCAAAAGGTTTACTGAACAGTAAAATTTAGAGATTATGACAAGAGAAGAAAAATCACAAGTAATTGAAAATTTAACTGCGCAGTTGTCTGAAAATCCTATTATCTATTTAGCAGATATTTCAGGATTGGATGCAGGAAACACTTCAAATTTACGTCGTGCTTGTTTTAAGGCAGGGGTAAAACTAGAAGTTGTTAAGAACACATTACTTTCGAAAGCAATGATAGCTTCCGATAAAGAATTCGGTGAATTAACCGGAATCCTTACTGGAAATACTTCTATTATGTTTTCTGAAACAGGTAATGCACCGGCGAAAGTTATTAAAGAATTCAGAAAAAAATCTGATAGACCTTTACTAAAAGGAGCATTTATAGAAGAAGCGATTTATGTAGGAGATGACCAATTAGATAATTTGGTGAACATCAAGTCGAAAGAAGAGCTTATTGGAGATATTATTGGATTACTTCAGTCTCCTGCTAAAAATGTTATTTCAGCATTAAAATCTGGAGGTGGAACCATCGCAGGTATTGTAAAAACCTTGTCTGAAAGAGAAGGTTAATAAATTAAGCACTAATAAAAATTATAATATAAATTCAAAATTATTAAAACGATAGAAAATGGCAGATTTAAAAGATTTCGCAGAAAAATTAGTTAACTTAACAGTAAAAGAAGTTAACGAATTAGCAACTATATTAAAAGATGAGTACGGTATCGAGCCTGCTGCTGCAGCTGTAGCTGTTGCCGCTGGTGGTGCTGCTGCTGGTGGAGAAGCCGCTGAAGAAAAGTCTGAATTCGACGTAATTCTTAAAGCAGCCGGTGCATCTAAATTGGCAGTTGTAAAACTTGTAAAAGAACTTACCGGTCTTGGTCTTAAAGAAGCTAAAGATTTAGTAGATAACGCTCCTTCACCAATGAAAGAAGGTGTGTCTAAAGACGAAGCTGAAGCCTTAAAAGCTCAGCTAGAAGAAGCTGGAGCAGAGGTTGAGCTTAAGTAAGCTCCCAACGTTCCAAACCTTAAGGTTTAGGTCTTCCGTATCGAGCGGAAAGACCTAAACCATTTTGCGTATATAGAGGTTAATTATTTCCAGTATACGCACCTCACATTTTTTTAATTAAAATTCCGTCCATAGATGTCAGCAACGCAAACTGAAAGATTGAATTTTTCCTCTGTTAAAAATAAGCCGGATTATCCGGACTTTTTGGACATCCAGATTAAATCCTTTCAGGATTTTTTCCAACTGGAAACCAAATCAGAAGAAAGAGGTAACGAAGGTCTTTATAAAACCTTCATGGAGAATTTCCCAATTACCGACACCCGCAACCAATTTGTTTTAGAGTTTTTAGATTACTTTGTAGACCCTCCGCGATATTCCATTCAGGAATGTATTGAGCGTGGGTTAACCTACAGCGTTCCCCTAAAAGCACGTTTAAAATTATATTGTACAGACGAAGAGCACGAAGATTTTGAAACCATCGTGCAAGATGTGTATTTGGGAACCATCCCTTATATGACGCCTAGTGGTACTTTTTGTATCAACGGCGCAGAAAGAGTTGTTGTATCACAGTTACACCGTTCCCCGGGGGTTTTCTTTGGACAATCGTTCCACGCAAATGGAACAAAATTGTATTCGGCCAGAGTTATCCCTTTTAAAGGATCCTGGATCGAATTTGCTACCGATATCAACAGCGTTATGTACGCCTATATCGATAGAAAGAAAAAATTACCTGTAACTACACTTTTCCGTGCTATTGGATTCGAAAGAGATAAGGATATCCTTGAAATTTTCGACCTGGCCGAAGAAGTAAAAGCTTCAAAAACCGGTCTTAAAAAATACCTGGGCCGTAAACTGGCTGCTCGTGTTTTAAAGACATGGCACGAAGATTTCGTAGATGAAGATACAGGCGAGGTTGTTTCTATTGAACGAAACGAAATAGTACTAGATCGTGATACGATTCTTGAAAAAGAACATATCGAAGAGATTCTGGATTCGGGTTCAAAAGCAATTTTGTTGCACAAGGAAGATAATCACATGGCAGACTATGCGATTATCCATAACACCTTACAAAAAGATCCTACCAACTCCGAAAAAGAAGCGGTAGAACACATATACAGACAATTACGTAACGCCGAACCACCCGATGAAGAAACCGCTCGCGGAATCATCAATAAGTTGTTCTTTAGTGACCAACGTTATAATCTTGGTGAGGTAGGTCGTTATCGTATGAACAAAAAACTGGGTCTTGATATCCCAATGGACAAGCAAGTTCTTACCAAAGAAGATATCATTACCATTGTAAAATACTTAATCGAGTTGATTAACTCTAAAGCAGAGATTGATGATATTGATCACTTGTCGAACCGTCGTGTTCGTACAGTAGGTGAGCAACTGTCTTCTCAGTTTGGTGTAGGTTTAGCTCGTATGGCGCGTACCATCCGTGAAAGGATGAATGTTCGTGATAACGAAGTATTTACACCAATCGATTTGATTAATGCCAAGACATTGTCTTCGGTGATTAACTCTTTCTTTGGAACCAATCAGCTTTCTCAGTTTATGGATCAAACCAATCCTTTGGCGGAGATTACGCACAAGCGTCGTCTTTCAGCTCTAGGACCGGGAGGTCTCTCACGTGAAAGAGCAGGTTTTGAGGTTCGTGACGTTCACTATACCCACTACGGAAGATTATGTCCTATCGAAACACCAGAAGGACCAAACATTGGTTTGATTTCTTCACTATCGGTATACGCGAAAGTGAACAACTTAGGATTTATTGAAACGCCGTACCGCAAAGTTACAGATGGGAAAATAGATCTTAAAACAGAACCAATTTACCTTTCGGCAGAAGAAGAAGAAGAAAAACTAATTGCACAGGCCAACATTCCAATTACGGAAGATGGTACAATAGATACAGATAAGGTTATTGCCCGTATGGAAGGTGACTTCCCGTTAGTGGATCCGAAAACGGTTCACTATACAGACGTTGCACCCAACCAGATTTCGTCAATTTCGGCTTCTTTGATTCCGTTCCTGGAACACGATGATGCAAACCGTGCCTTGATGGGATCTAACATGATGCGTCAGGCGGTACCTTTATTAATTGCAGATTCTCCAATTGTTGGAACCGGACTGGAACGTCAGGTTGCTTCAGATTCACGAGTATTGATTAATGCTGAAGGTGATGGAGTGGTAGAATATGTAGATGCAAATATGATCACCATCAAATACGACCGTACCGATACAGAACGTATGGTGAGTTTTGATGGAGATTCGAAAACCTACAACTTAGTAAAATTCAGAAAGACAAACCAAAGTACCTCTATCAACCTGAAGCCAATCGTAAGAAAAGGTGACAGAGTTCAGAAAGGACAAGTGCTTTGCCAGGGTTATGCCACCGAAAAAGGGGAATTGGCCTTGGGAAGAAACATGAAAGTAGCCTTTATGCCTTGGAAAGGGTATAACTTTGAGGATGCAATCGTAATTTCTGAAAAAGTAGTTCGTGAAGATATCTTTACTTCTATCCACATCGATGAGTATTCATTGGAAGTTCGTGACACCAAATTGGGTAACGAAGAATTGACCAATGACATTCCAAACGTTTCCGAAGAGGCTACAAAAGACCTTGACGAGCATGGAATGATTCGTATTGGTGCCGAAGTGAAGCCGGGAGACATATTAATTGGAAAAATTACTCCTAAAGGAGAAAGTGATCCAACTCCTGAAGAGAAATTACTGCGTGCCATCTTTGGTGACAAAGCTGGTGATGTAAAAGATGCTTCTTTAAAAGCTTCTCCATCATTACGCGGAGTGGTTATCGACAAGAAGTTATTTGCACGAGCTATAAAAGATAAACGCAAACGAGCGAAGGACAAAGAGGATATTACTGCCTTGGAAGCCGAATACTACGCGAAATTTGATGCGTTGAAAGATGTGTTGGTTGAAAAGCTTTTCAACATAGTTGGTGGAAAAACAGCGCAAGGGGTCATGAATGACCTTGGAGAAGTTGTTTTCCCGAAAGGTAAAAAGTACACCTTGAAAATGCTGAATGCTGTGGATGACTATACGCATTTGGTAGGAGGTGTTTGGACGACCGATGATGAGACCAACGTGTTGGTAGCCGATTTAATGCACAACTATAGAATTAAGGAAAACGATCTTCAAGGAAACTTACGTCGTGAGAAGTTTACCATCTCTGTTGGAGATGAACTTCCTTCCGGAATTTTGAAACTTGCCAAAGTATATATCGCTAAAAAGCGTAAACTGAAAGTAGGGGATAAGATGGCGGGACGTCACGGAAACAAAGGTATTGTTGCACGTATTGTACGTGAAGAAGACATGCCGTTCCTGGAAGACGGAACTCCTGTAGATATCGTATTGAACCCACTTGGGGTACCTTCTCGTATGAACATTGGACAGATCTACGAAACCGTTTTAGGTTGGGCAGGTCAGAAATTAGGTAGAAAGTATGCAACACCAATCTTTGATGGAGCTACTTTAGATCAAATCAATGAAATTACTGACGAGGCCGGAATTCCAAGATTCGGACATACTTATTTATACGACGGTGGAACAGGACAACGTTTCGATCAGCCTGCAACTGTTGGGGTGATTTATATGTTGAAACTGGGTCACATGGTAGACGATAAGATGCACGCACGTTCTATAGGACCTTACTCATTAATTACACAACAGCCATTGGGTGGTAAAGCTCAATTTGGAGGTCAGCGTTTTGGTGAGATGGAGGTTTGGGCTTTGGAAGCCTACGGAGCGTCGAGTACACTACGTGAAATATTGACGGTAAAATCTGATGATGTTATCGGTAGAGCGAAAACCTATGAGGCGATCGTGAAGGGTGAAACCATGCCGGAACCGGGTCTTCCAGAATCTTTCAACGTGTTAATGCACGAATTGAAAGGTCTTGGATTGGATATCAGATTAGAAGAATAGCAGAATGCCTCTCCTTTTTAGGAGGGGCACTTCTTCAACTTCAACCGGAGTGAAAAAACACTCCAAAAACAAATACAAAAACAAAGCATAGTACACAGCATTATGGCAAGAAATAAAGAAAACACAGTACAGAAATTCGATAAGATTTCTATTGGTTTAGCTTCTCCCGAATCCATTTTAGCGGAATCACGTGGAGAGGTGTTAAAGCCTGAAACGATAAATTACCGTACGCACAAGCCGGAGCGTGACGGACTTTTCTGTGAGCGTATTTTTGGTCCTGTAAAGGATTACGAATGTGCCTGTGGTAAATATAAGAGAATTCGCTACAAGGGTATTGTTTGTGACCGTTGTGGTGTTGAGGTAACCGAGAAGAAAGTACGTCGTGACCGTGTGGGACACATCAATTTGGTGGTTCCTGTGGCACATATCTGGTACTTCCGTAGTTTGCCTAACAAGATTGGATACCTTCTTGGGTTACCTTCCAAGAAGCTGGATATGATTATCTATTACGAGAGATATGTTGTTATCCAACCGGGTATTGCAAAATATGAAGATGGAGAGCCTGTAAAGAAAATGGATTTCCTTACTGAAGAAGAATATCTTACCATTTTAGATACCCTTCCGCAGGAAAATTTATACTTAGAAGAAAACGACCCTAATAAATTCATCGCTAAGATGGGTGCAGAGTGTCTAATTGATTTGTTAAACCGAATCGATCTTAACACCTTGTCGTACAATTTGCGTCATAAGGCAAATAACGAAACCTCTAAGCAACGTAAAACGGAAGCATTAAAGCGACTACAAGTTGTAGAAGCACTTCGTGATGCCAACAAGAACCGTGAAAACAAAGCGGCTTGGATGATTATGAAGGTGATTCCCGTTATTCCGCCGGAATTACGTCCGTTGGTGCCATTGGATGGTGGTCGTTTTGCAACTTCAGATCTTAACGATTTATACCGTCGTGTGATTATCCGTAACAATCGTTTAAAGCGATTGATGGAAATTAAGGCTCCGGAAGTGATTTTACGTAACGAAAAACGTATGCTTCAGGAATCGGTAGATTCATTGTTCGATAATACGCGTAAGTCTTCAGCAGTAAAAACTGATAGTAACCGTCCGTTGAAATCTCTTTCAGATTCCCTGAAAGGTAAGCAAGGGCGTTTCCGTCAGAACTTATTAGGAAAGCGTGTGGATTATTCGGCGCGTTCGGTAATTGTTGTGGGACCTGAATTAAAATTATTTGAATGTGGTCTTCCGAAGGATATGGCTGCCGAATTGTACAAGCCTTTCGTAATCAGAAAACTGATTGAAAGAGGGATTGTAAAAACGGTGAAGTCGGCCAAGAAGATTATAGATAAAAAAGAACCCGTTGTATGGGACATCCTGGAAAATGTATTGAAAGGACATCCGGTACTATTAAACCGTGCTCCTACCTTGCACCGTTTGGGTATACAAGCATTTCAGCCTAAATTAATTGAAGGGAAAGCGATTCAGTTACACCCATTGGTGTGTACTGCATTTAATGCCGATTTCGATGGAGATCAAATGGCGGTTCACCTTCCGTTAGGTCCTGAAGCTATTTTGGAATCACAGTTATTAATGCTCGCCTCTCACAATATCTTAAACCCTGCAAACGGTTCGCCGGTGGCAGTACCTTCTCAAGATATGGTATTGGGTCTGTATTATATGACCAAACTTCGTAAATCTACTCCCGAGCATAAGGTAAAAGGAGAAGGATTGACATTTTATTCGGCCGAAGAAGCAATCATTGCATACAATGAAAAACAGGTAGAATTGAATGCCGAAATAAAGATTAGAACAAAAGACTTTAATGAAAATGGGGAGCTTGTTAAACAAATTATCACTACTACTTTAGGTAGAGTGATTTTTAACGAGCAGGTTCCGGAAGCAGCAGGTTATATTAACGAAGTATTGACCAAGAAATCACTTCGTGATATTATTGGTGGTATTTTAGAAGTGACCAGCGTACCAACTACAGCAGCTTTCTTGGATGAAATTAAAGGCTTAGGATATAAGTTTGCCTTCGAAGGAGGATTGTCTTTCAGTTTGGGAGATATTATTATTCCTGCCGAAAAGCAAAGTATGATCGATGATGCAAATACTCAGGTAGAAGGAATTATCGCAAACTACAACATGGGATTAATCACCAATAACGAACGTTACAATCAGGTGATTGATATTTGGACGGCTACCAATGCCGAGTTGACTGAATTGTCTATGAAGCGTATTCGCGAAGACCAACAAGGTTTCAACTCTGTATATATGATGCTTGACTCCGGAGCTCGTGGATCTAAAGAACAGATTCGACAGTTAACCGGAATGCGTGGATTGATGGCCAAACCTAAGAAATCGAACTCGGGTGGAGGTGAAATTATTGAAAACCCTATTCTTTCTAACTTTAAGGAAGGACTTTCAATTTTGGAATACTTTATTTCTACGCATGGTGCGCGTAAGGGTCTTGCCGATACCGCTTTGAAAACAGCGGATGCAGGATATCTAACACGTCGTTTGGTGGATGTTTCACAGGATGTAATTATTAATATTGAAGACTGTGGTACTTTACGAGGTATCGAAGTTTCAGCATTAAAGAAAAACGAAGAGGTTGTAGAATCACTTCGTGACCGAATTGTGGGTCGTACCGCCTTAAATGATGTGTACAATCCGTTGACCAAGGAATTGCTTGTTGCTACTGGAGATCATGTTTCTGAAGCGGTCGCAACTGCTATCGAAAATTCTCCGGTGGAGAGTATGGAAGTTCGTTCTGCATTAACTTGTGAGGCTAAAAAAGGAATTTGTGCACAATGCTACGGAAGAAACCTTGCGACCAATAAAATGGTACAAAGAGGTGAAGCTGTAGGTGTAGTTGCCGCACAGTCTATTGGAGAGCCGGGAACTCAGTTAACATTGCGTACATTCCACGTGGGAGGTATTGCGGGTAACATTTCGGAAGAAAATAAATTGACCGTTAAATTTGACGGAGTTGCCGAAATCGAAGAATTGAAAACCGTAAAAGGTGAAGATTCCGATGGAAAATCGGTAGATATTGTGATTTCACGTACTTCAGAAATAAAACTGGTAGATAAGAAAACCGGAATTGTTTTGAGTACCAGTAATATACCTTACGGATCTACTATCAATGTAAAAGACGGACAATCACTTAAAAGAGGTGATGTAGTTTGTGCATGGGATCCATATAACGGGGTTATTATTTCAGAATTTGCAGGTAAGATTAAGTACGAAAATATCGAACAAGGTATTACCTATCAGGTTGAAATCGATGAACAAACCGGATTCCAGGAAAAAGTAATTTCAGAATCAAGAGACAAGAAGAAGATACCTACCTTACAAATTTTAGGGAAGAAGGATGAAGTAATTCGTTCGTACAACCTACCGGTAGGAGCTCACTTAATGGTGGATGATGGCGATAAGATTAAGATTGGTAAGATTTTAGTGAAGATTCCTCGTAAGTCGGCTAAAGCCGGTGATATTACCGGAGGTCTTCCACGAGTTACCGAATTATTTGAAGCACGTAACCCATCCAATCCTGCTGTAGTAAGTGAGATTGACGGTGTTGTTTCCTTCGGAAAAATTAAGCGTGGTAACCGTGAGATTATTATCGAGTCTAAGCTGGGTGAAATCAAGAAGTATTTGGTGAAGTTGAGTAACCAGATTCTTGTTCAGGAAAACGATTACGTGAGAGCAGGTATGCCATTGTCTGATGGTTCTATCACTCCCGAAGATATTTTACGAATTAAAGGCCCATCTGCGGTACAACAATACTTGGTGAACGAAGTTCAGGAAGTATATCGTCTGCAAGGGGTGAAGATTAACGACAAGCATTTTGAGGTTGTTGTTCGTCAAATGATGCGTAAAGTACAGATTGTTGATTCCGGAGATACAACCTTCCTTGAGAACCAACTGGCACATAAAGATGATTTTATTGAAGAAAACGATAAAATCTTCGGAATGAAAGTGGTCACCAGTGCCGGAGATTCAGAGAATATAAAAGAAGGACAAATCATCACTCCGCGTGAGTTGCGTGATGAGAATTCAATTCTGAAAAGAGCCGACAAAGCCTTAATAGAAGCGCGTGATGCCGAAACGGCAACAGCGACGCCTATATTACAAGGAATTACCAGAGCTTCGTTGCAAACCAAGTCGTTTATCTCGGCAGCTTCCTTCCAGGAAACTACTAAAGTATTGAACGAAGCAGCAGTAAGCGGTAAGGTGGACGACTTAGAAGGACTGAAGGAAAATGTAATTGTAGGTCATAGAATCCCAGCAGGAACCGGAATGCGTCGTTACGACACCATCATTGTTGGTTCTAAAGAAGAGTTGGAGCAAATGACTCGCGAGAAGCAAGAAGTTAACTATAATTAGTGAGCGCACCATGATTTAAAACCTTTTCAGGTTTAAAAAATGGTTGCAGCGAACTATCCTGCCGAAAGGCCGGATCTTTGAAATTATAAAAGAAAAGAATCCCGTGACATAACGGGATTCTTTTTTTAAATTGATTAGTATTAACAAGTCTTCCGCCTTAGCGGAAGTGTAAACACGTTTACAATGGCAGATGTAAAAAAACCAAAACAGCAGCCTCAACAGGGGCAGATTAATATAGAATTGGATGAAACTGTAGCGCAAGGGATCTATAGCAACCTCGCTATTATAAATCATTCTGTATCCGAATTTGTAATCGACTATGTTACCATCATGCCCGGTGTACCAAAGAGTAAGGTAAAGTCGAGAATTATATTGACCCCGCAACATGCCAAGCGATTTTTAAAGGCGTTAGGAGATAATGTAAAACGATTTGAGAATGCCCATGGTGAAATTAAAGATTACCAACAGCCTCCCATTCCCATAAACTTTGGGCCAACCGGAGAAGCATAAAAAAAGCCTTGCAAATTGCAAGGCTTTTTTAATTATAAAACTTTAAAAAGGGGCTTAGTTATAACTTTGCATAATAATCCACTTTTGGCGGGCACCATCATATACAATTTGAATCATTGTGTAAACTTTCCCTTTATTGTTATTATTTTCCTCAAAGCGATTCATGGCTAACGAACCTGAATCGTTGGTTTTAAGATCTATTTTATCATCTTGAGGATAAAGCCAGATACTTTGTCCGTCATAGCCGGCCTTTATGCCTGTTAATACCGTTTCGCCCGATGTATTAAAGATTCTAATGATCGATTTACCTTCGTTTGCCTCTCCTTCACCTATTAATAAATCGGTATTGTGATTAGTCTTTACTGAAAAGGTGACTGCGCCGAAGCTGTAATCAACACCGGACTTGGTTTCTAGGACATTATTTGTTAAAACTAAACGGGAACCAAGCGATACTTCCCGAAGCGTTCCATTGGAATCAAATCCGCTGATTTTAGTAGATGTAACTGTAGGCGCAGATGTATTTGTTACCCGAAGTGTGCCATTGATGTGTAGCGTTTCTTGGGGATTTGTTGTTCCTATTCCAACCTGTCCAAATCCAATAATGCTTAAGAGCATGAAAGCGGGGGCTAATAATTTTTTCATAAGTAGTAAATTGGGGATTCACTTTATTATTAATATGTTCTTTCGAACGCGGTAAATGTAGGAATAAATATCACTATTAAATGATGGTATTGGCCTGTAGAACAGGAATCTATGTATAAATTAGTTGAGATGAATAGAAATATCGATGAAATGCAGCATAAAATTAAACTTTAACATAATTGTTCATCTATAACATTCCTACAAAAAGGATAAATAGTAGTGTAATATTAAAGACTAAGCGCAAATAAAAGCCTTTGAATTGTAATATTTTAACGCTGTAGTAACATTTAAATGTGCACTTAAACGATTAAAAATTAGATTATAACGAAAAAACAGATAACCGTGTAGGAAAAACCAACAACTCAATTACCTTTGGTTCAAATCACAAGTGCCCCCGTTAATTTTTTAGAATTAATTCTTGTGAAGAAATGCAAAAACCTACTTATGAAAAATACTGTTCCTGCACTTCAGTGTAAAACATCTTTTTTGAAGTTTTCGATTTTCATTTTCTCGATCTTCATCCAGATGAGTTTTGCGCAAACTCAGAAGCCTTCAGTTCAAACCGGGGTTACCTTTCAATGGTCGGATATTCAGCCAAATCCGAATTTACCGGCTACTATAAATTCTATCACAATTGACGGAATTGTTTATCAGGCATTTGCAGCTCCCACAACCTATGCTATGACCAGAGTAGGACCTAACGGCCATAATGCGAATAGAATAATCAGGAATGGAACTATCGTAAATAATAGTAGCAATAATGCCAATTGGAACAACGATGCGATTACTGCTTTTCGCGCGAAAAATTTAAATCATTATTTTCTTTCCGACTCTAATGGACGCAATATTTGCGGCAATTTTGGTGCAATAGCAACGACCGATGCACAAGTTCAATCCCTTTATTATTCACCGGGAATTCCTTCAAACGCCGGTGGATTGATCGCGATTACTGAAAGAAATGCAAATAACTGCTACTATATTTCGGTGTATGGAAGGCCTGTTGGGGGAGGTCCGGAACAGTTCTTAGGCGATACTTTTGTTAGACCGAATACTACTCAATGGGGGCCCTTATTTAATGCACCCCCTGCAGGAGTAGACTATTGGAATTCGGGTAGAGTTTTAGAGAATAACGGAACCATAGGAATCGCTATATTTAAATTGGATGATCTGGCTCCAACAGGTTCTATAATCACAAGATTTGAATTGGTCGCTTCTACAGCCGATCACGGAGATGGAAAGGCATTTATAATTCAAAAATACGCAACACCAATACTAGAAAAAGCATGTCTGGATACCGAGTTTCAAGGGACTCTGGTAACAAATAATATTCCAGCGGGTTCAACATTTTCTTTGGTTTCCGGGCCAACACCAGCGGGTCAATCTTTTACATTCAACGCAAATGGCAGCTACTCTTATACACCCGAATTAGGTTTTTTAGGAGATGTTGTTTTTGAATATCAAGTGTGTTTACCGTTTCCAAATACTACTACCTGCGATACATCAACCGCAACCATATCATATATACCATGGTCTGATGAGTACTGTAGTTGCTCATCAGGAAATGCTGATGGCCCACTATTGCAAAATTAATTTAGAATACGAATAAGATATTAATTATACTAAATATCCGATTATGAAAAATATAACTACACTTATCACACTTTTACTTTTTACAGCGTTTGCGGTTAGTGCGCAAGTAGGGATTGGTACAACAAATCCTCAGGAAACATTACATGTATCCGGAAATGAAAGCACCATACGTATAGAGGGTTTAAACAGCGAGAACAACAATAAAAACCTGGGAGGAGCATCACAATATAATGTTATGGTCGATGCAGCCGGAAATCTGACATTGGGAAATGTATCCGGTGAAATTTCTTCAGAATCTAACGTAGCCACACCGGTTGTAATTCAAACAACTGCAAGTTCCGGATTAAATTCGACCGAATTGTATACAAAGAGTTTTACACTAACACAAAGGGCATTGGTTGTTATAACTTACTATATATCTGTAGATTTTAAAAGCTATGATGGTGCCACCAACATAGCCGATGGAAGAGCCAAAATAGCGCACAATTATTTCTATATAGGGAATGGAACAACAGCCAATACATCAAAGGCTTACGGTATGACCAGCTCGGTTTATTCGAATTCTAATTGTGATACGGCAACAGGATATGTATACAACTCGCGTTCAACCACGATTTCATTGGCACCCGGAACTTACAGTGTACACCTTAATGGTGCTGTATTTGGAGGTGATTTAACCCCTGATGCGGCTTTTAGAGCAACCTTCGGAGATCTCGACAGGCTAGATATTGAAGCGATATATCTATAAAGACTTATAGGGTTCTATTTTATCTTTTCGAATTCACTCACAAAATGCAATTTTACATTCGGATATTTAGATTGTGTCATTTGTAGTGTAAAAGCCGAGTCAGCAAAGAACACTAATTGTCCTCGCTTATCGACGGCTAAAAATTTTGCCTTGACTCGTTTAAAATCGGCAAATTCCTCACTCTTTGGATTCATGGCTTCCACCCAACAGGCTTTATGCACGTTTAGGTTTTCGTAGCGACAGGTAGCGCCGTATTCATGCTCAAGACGGTACTGAATTACTTCAAATTGGAGTGCTCCCACAGTTCCAATTACCTTTCTTCCGTTAAGCTCCAGCGTAAATAATTGTGCTACCCCTTCGTCCATTAACTGGTCAATTCCTTTTTCCAGCTGTTTACTCTTCATAGGATCGGCATTGTTGATATATTTAAAGTGTTCCGGCGAAAAACTAGGAACCCCTTTGTAGTGCATTTCTTCGCCTTCGGTTAAAGTATCACCAATTTTAAAGTTCCCGGTATCGTGTAAACCTACTATGTCACCGGGATAGGAAATATCTACAATTTGTTTTTTTTCAGCAAAGAAGGCATTAGGACTGGAAAATTTTAGTTTTTTGTTATGCCGAACATGGAGGTAGGGAGTATTTCTTTCGAATGTCCCCGAAACAATTTTTACAAATGCCAAGCGGTCGCGATGCTTGGGATCCATATTTGCATGAATTTTAAATACAAATCCTGAAAATTCTTTTTCTTCAGGTTTTACCAGGCGGGTATCACTGGCTTTAGGACGCGGTTTAGGGGCGATTTCAACAAAGCAATCCAATAACTCCCGTACCCCGAAATTATTCAATGCCGATCCAAAAAAGACCGGCTGTAACGTTCCTTCGAGGTATTCGTCGCGATTAAAGTCGGGATAAACTTCATACACCAATTCCAGCTCCTCCCGAAGGATTTCTGAAGCTTTGTGACTTATAATTTTTTCGAGATCGGGATGATTTACATCTGCAATTTCAATAGTTTCCTCAATATTCTTGCGGCTATCACCACTAAACAGATTTACATTTTTCTCCCAAATATTGTAGATTCCTTTAAAATCGTATCCCATTCCTATAGGAAAACTTAAAGGCGTCACCCGAAGATTCAATTTTTGTTCAATTTCATCCAACAATTCAAAAGCATCTTTACCTTCTCTATCCAATTTATTAATAAACACGATCATGGGTATATTCCGCATACGACAAACTTCCACTAGTTTTTCGGTTTGCTCTTCAACCCCCTTTGCTACATCAATAACAACTATAACACTATCCACGGCCGTTAGTGTACGGAAGGTATCTTCAGCAAAGTCCTTGTGTCCCGGTGTATCGAGTATGTTTATCTTAATTCCTTCATATTCAAAGGCCAGCACGGAAGTAGCGACAGAGATACCTCTTTGTCTTTCAATTTCCATAAAATCACTGGTAGCACCCTTTTTAATTTTATTACTTTTTACGGCACCAGCTTCCTGAATTGCACCTCCAAAAAGCAATAATTTTTCGGTTAAAGTGGTTTTTCCGGCATCGGGATGAGAGATAATTCCGAAGGTTCTTCGGCGGTCAATTTCGCGTTTCAATTGCATCTATTATTGTAATAATTTTACGCAAAGATACGGGTTGTTTTTAGGGTATCAAAGCCCAATTATTGACAGTTGAAATTAAATTTATTCTTACAAAAAAAATAACGTAAAAGCCTTGTTAATAAGGCATATACGTAGAAACACGTATATACTTTTCCTACAAAAAACCTAGATAAAAAGCAAAATTTAACGTAGTTCAGCGATTTTTTATTACAGTTGGACTAATAGTTGAATTTTTGTAAGACTTTAACATTTTTTCCTACGTATATTTGATATGAAATACACAAAATCAGTGCTGTTGGGGCATTCGTTTTTTACATTGATACACATAAAAAATATAGATATGAAAGTTTCCAAATCTGTTTCCTCTCGAGGTATGTCAAAACTATTTTTCACATCGGTCCTCATGACTTTTTTAGTTTGTATGTTCTCCTTGCAAAGTTTTGCCCAAAACTGTAACTCAAAAATGGTTGTCTCTCACGATAGAGATTTACAATCGGCCATAGTGAGTCAGCCTGCTAAATTTCAAATGGAGCTTACTAATAATTCAGCGACTACACAAACATATACAATGGAGTACGTCAATTCGGCGAAGACTTTTACCTATGAGGGTAAAGCTCCTTCACGGTTAAGTGCTAACAATAACTTAAATACAACCATTTCCTATAATGGTTCTGTAGTGAACAGTATAAGCGTACCTCCACATTCGACAGTTTCATTTCACGCAATTGTATCAATTCCGGAAGGGACTCCAATAAATAAGTGGGGTGTCATCGAATTAAAAGCAAAAAACAGCAAATGCTCCGAAGGGACTCTTTCATCTCTTTTAAAGGTGTTGAGCAGGGATCCATCTGAAAACTAATATTAGGACTTGGTCCAAAAGGATAAGACTTACTAGGTTTCAACCTAAAAACTCATTTTATGAAAAAGCAACTACCTTCCAAAATTAATAATTACATAAAAGCAGTTTTTTTACTACTTGCTTTTTTTGTATTTAACACTGCACCGCTTTTTGCCCAGACTATAACACTAAACAAGACTGCGGTAGCAAGTAATGTTTGTAATCAATTCGATATTTCCTTGACGGTTACCGGGAATCCACCTCCACTAGCACAGGATGTGATTCTTGTAATTGACCGGTCCGGAAGTATGGGAGGAGATCCTATTATGCACGCGAAAAACGCGGCGGTCTCTTTCGTCAATAATATATTCGCACCGGCGAACAACCCTACAGGAAATAATAGAGTGGGGATTGTCTCTTATTCCACTTCAGGAACACTTGAAATTGGTTTGCGAAACTCAACATTTCAAGCTGCAATTATAGCTGAAATCAATAGTCTGGTAGCTTCCGGTGGAACAAACATTGCAAGTGCCATGGATGTTGCCGACAATGAGATGACAGCCAATGGAGTTTTTAATTGCGCTACAGGTAGAAGTATTTTGCTTTTAACCGATGGTGTTACTAACAGAAGATTAAACGGAAGTACTTGTAGCGGAACCCCTTCGCCACCATTCCCGGCTGGGAATTCTGCATGTATGGATGATGCTATTAGTGAAGGGCAAGGAGCACAAACTACCCCCATAGGAAATCCTTCAGTAATATATAATCAAAAAATATTCTCGGTTGGACTTTTTGGAGATATCTCCGGAAATGCTCAAGCAGCTGCAACTTATACACTGGATCAAATTCAGAACGGGGGCCTTTTCACAACCGAAGCAGCGGCCGATTTAACCGGAATTTATAATACTATTCTAGGACAATTAGCACTGGCAGCAAAGGACGCCATTGTAACAGATGCATTAGGAACTGGATTCCAAATGGTATCCGGTACGCTTAGCGACCCTGTAAATGCATCATACAATAGCGGTACTAATACCATTACCTGGGATCTAGGCGATGTTTCTAATGAGACACGAACACTTACATATCGTATTGCAGCGGTTGGAATGCAAGGTTGTGGAATACAAAATTCCGGATCGAGTCAAATGTCATTCATTAATGCTTCCTGTAATCCGCAAGTACTACCATTTCCTAACCCACAGATTTGTGTGCCGTGTCCGATTATTTCAGACCCAGTTATAGATCAGGTAGATTGTACAAAGACTATAAATTATTCGGCTTCATTTAATCCGGGAGACTGTACACCTTTCTCAGTAGGATTTGTTTGGGAATTCTTCCTTAATAACACTTCTGTTGGTACTGTTTCAGGGAATACTATAGGAGATCTCTCAGGAGCTTTTACGTATACGGGAGCTAATCCGTTTCAAGGAGACTTCAGAGCCGAACTAACCTATAATGGTACTTATAATAATAATTGTAATCTACCTCCGGTGACTGTAGATTCTGATATTCAAATTTATTTACCACCTAATGCACCGGTGAGTGGCGGAAATCAAACGGCTTGTGCGGCTACACCAATTCAAACATTAACTGCTGTCGCTACTGTTTTGCCAAACCAAAGTGTTGTCTGGTATGATATGGCAAATGGCGGGAATGTTGTTTCTCCTACCTTAAACACTATAGGTAGTATTACATATTGGGCTGAAACAGTTGATAATACCAGTGGATGTTCAAGTTTATCTAGAACTCCGGTATCATTAACTCTGTATAATTGTGCAATTAATATTGAAAAAACTGCGAGTCCTAACGACCCTGCAAATTGTAACCCAATTGCTCCGGGACAACCCATAAATTATACATTTACCGTTACTAACATTGGAAACGTTGCAATTACCAATGTGGAAGTAAATGACCCATTAATCGATCCGGTAAATCCTATTCCCGGTCCGGCAAGTGGAGATACCAATAATAATAATGCATTAGACCTTAATGAAGTTTGGACTTACAATGCATCTTATATAGTACAGCAATCTGATATTATAACCGGTCAGGTAGTAAATACTGCCGATGTGGACGGGACTGTAACAGGTTCTTCTTCCTCTTATAATGTTCATGACGAAGATTCTGAAACCGTGATTTTATGTCAAAATGCTGAAATTTCCATAACGAAAGCAAGTACGAGTGCTACAGGTAATTGTATCAATTTTACTGAAAATGATATCATAAGTTACACATTCGTCGTAACCAATGAAGGTGATGTTGATATTTCAAATGTTGTAGTAACAGATCCAATTTTGGGTGGTGTTATTGCAGGCCCTGCTAGTGGTGATACTAACAATAATGGAGTGCTGAATGTTGGTGAAGTATGGAATTATGCCGCAAATTATTCAGTTACTCAATTGGATATTGATAATGGTTCGGTTGTAAACACTTCCGAGGTAAATGGTACAACAGCTTTAGGTCCGGTAAATGATCCTAGTAATCAAGTTACCGTATTAATTTGTCAAACTCCGGACATCGCCATTGTAAAAACAAACGATCAAATACCCGGTCAAAACAACTGTGTTGATTTGTCAGAGGGTGATACTGTGACCTATACTTTTACAGTAACCAACGAAGGAAACCTATCCATTGACAATGTGGTTGTAACAGATCCACTGGTTGGACTATCTGTTATTGCCGGTCCAACGGGTGATACAGGAGCCGACGGCATCTTAGGCTTAACAGAGGTTTGGACTTATACCGCTACTTATGTGGTAACTCAAGATGATGTTGATGCAGGTCAGATAACCAATCAGGCGACAGTCAATGGACTGGCAATGAACCCTGCGGACACTCCGGTGAGTGATCTATCAGGATCTACTACCACTACGGACGATGCGACGGTGATTGTAATTTGTCAAACTCCGGACATCGCTATTGTAAAAACAAACGATCAAATACCCGGTCAAAACAACTGTGTTGATTTGTCAGAGGGTGATACTGTGACCTATACTTTTACAGTAACCAACGAAGGAAACCTATCCATTGACAATGTGGTTGTAACAGATCCACTGGTTGGACTATCTGTTATTGCCGGTCCAACGGGTGATACAGGAGCCGACGGCATCTTAGGCTTAACAGAGGTTTGGACTTATACTGCAACTTATGTGGTAACTCAAGATGATGTTGATGCAGGTCAGATAACCAATCAGGCGACAGTCAATGGACTGGCAATGAACCCTGCGGACACTCCGGTGAGTGATCTATCAGGATCTACTACCACTACGGACGATGCGACGGTGATTGTAATTTGTCAAACTCCGGACATCGCTATTGTAAAAACAAACGATCAAATACCCGGTCAAAACAACTGTGTTGATTTGTCAGAGGGTGATACTGTGACCTATACCTTTACAGTAACCAACGAAGGAAACCTATCCATTGACAATGTGGTTGTAACAGATCCACTGGTTGGACTATCTGTTATTGCCGGTCCAACGGGTGATACAGGAGCCGACGGCATCTTAGGCTTAACAGAGGTTTGGACTTATACCGCTACTTATGTGGTAACACAGGATGATGTTGATGCAGGTCAGATAACCAATCAGGCGACAGTCAATGGACTGGCAATGAACCCTGCGAACACTCCGGTGAGTGATCTATCAGGATCTACTACCACTACGGACGATGCAACGGTGATTGTAATTTGTCAAACTCCGGACATCGCTATTGTAAAAACAAACGATCAAATACCCGGTCAAAACAACTGTGTTGATTTGTCAGAGGGTGATACTGTGACCTATACTTTTACAGTAACCAACGAAGGAAACCTATCCATTGACAATGTGGTTGTAACAGATCCACTGGTTGGACTATCTGTTATTGCCGGTCCAACGGGTGATACAGGAGCCGACGGCATCTTAGGCTTAACAGAGGTTTGGACTTATACCGCTACTTATGTGGTAACACAGGATGATGTTGATGCAGGTCAGATAACCAATCAGGCGACAGTCAATGGACTGGCAATGAACCCTGCGGACACTCCGGTGAGTGATCTATCAGGATCTACTACCACTACGGACGATGCGACGGTGATTGTAATTTGTCAAACTCCGGACATCGCTATTGTAAAAACAAACGATCAAATACCCGGTCAAAACAACTGTGTTGATTTGTCAGAGGGTGATACTGTGACCTATACCTTTACAGTAACCAACGAAGGAAACCTATCCATTGACAATGTGGTTGTAACAGATCCACTGGTTGGACTATCTGTTATTGCCGGTCCAACGGGTGATACAGGAGCCGACGGAATCTTAGGCTTAACAGAGGTTTGGACTTATACTGCAACTTATGTGGTAACTCAGGATGATGTTGATGCAGGTCAGATAACCAATCAGGCGACAGTCAATGGACTGGCAATGAACCCTGCGGACACTCCGGTGAGTGATCTATCAGGATCTACTACCACTACGGACGATGCGACGGTGATTGTAATTTGTCAAACTCCGGACATCGCTATTGTAAAAACAAACGATCAAATACCCGGTCAAAACAACTGTGTTGACTTGTCAGAGGGTGATACTGTGACCTATACCTTTACAGTAACCAACGAAGGAAACCTATCCATTGACAATGTGGTTGTAACAGATCCGCTGGTTGGACTATCTGTTATTGCCGGTCCAACGGGTGATACTGGAGCCGACGGAATCTTAGGCTTAACAGAGGTTTGGACCTATACAGCTACTTATGTGGTAACACAGGATGATGTTGATGCAGGTCAGATAACCAATCAGGCGACAGTCAATGGACTGGCAATGAACCCTGCGGACACTCCGGTGAGTGATCTATCAGGATCTACTACCACTACGGACGATGCGACGGTGATTGTAATTTGTCAAACTCCGGACATCGCTATTGTAAAAACAAACGATCAAATACCCGGTCAAAACAACTGTGTTGACTTGTCAGAGGGTGATACTGTGACCTATACCTTTACAGTAACCAACGAAGGAAACCTATCCATTGACAATGTGGTTGTAACAGATCCGCTGGTTGGACTATCTGTTATTGCCGGTCCAACGGGTGATACAGGAGCCGACGGCATCTTAGGCTTAACAGAGGTTTGGACCTATACCGCTACTTATGTGGTAACACAGGATGATGTTGATGCAGGTCAGATAACCAATCAGGCGACAGTCAATGGACTGGCAATGAACCCTGCGAACACTCCGGTGAGTGATCTATCAGGATCTACTACCACTACGGACGATGCAACGGTGATTGTAATTTGTCAAACTCCGGACATCGCTATTGTAAAAACAAACGATCAAATACCCGGTCAAAACAACTGTGTTGACTTGTCAGAGGGTGATACTGTGACCTATACCTTTACAGTAACCAACGAAGGAAACCTATCCATTGACAATGTGGTTGTAACAGATCCACTGGTTGGACTATCTGTTATTGCCGGTCCAACGGGTGATACAGGAGCCGACGGCATCTTAGGCTTAACAGAGGTTTGGACCTATACTGCAACTTATGTGGTAACACAGGATGATGTTGATGCAGGTCAGATAACCAATCAGGCGACAGTCAATGGACTGGCAATGAACCCTGCGAACACTCCGGTGAGTGATCTATCAGGATCTACTACCACTACGGACGATGCAACGGTGATTGTAATTTGTCAAACTCCGGACATCGCTATTGTAAAAACAAACGATCAAATACCCGGTCAAAACAACTGTGTTGATTTGTCAGAGGGTGATACTGTTACTTATACCTTTACAGTAACCAACGAAGGAAATCTATCCATTGACAATGTGGTTGTAACAGATCCACTGGTTGGACTATCTGTTATTGCCGGTCCAACGGGTGATACAGGAGCCGACGGAATCTTAGGCTTAACAGAGGTTTGGACTTATACTGCAACTTATGTGGTAACTCAGGATGATGTTGATGCAGGTCAGATAACCAATCAGGCGACAGTCAATGGACTGGCAATGAACCCTGCGGACACTCCGGTGAGTGATCTATCAGGATCTACTACCACTACGGACGATGCGACGGTGATTGTAATTTGTCAAACTCCGGACATCGCTATTGTAAAAACAAACGATCAAATACCCGGTCAAAACAACTGTGTTGACTTGTCAGAGGGTGATACTGTGACCTATACCTTTACAGTAACCAACGAAGGAAACCTATCCATTGACAATGTGGTTGTAACAGATCCGCTGGTTGGACTATCTGTTATTGCCGGTCCAACGGGTGATACAGGAGCCGACGGCATCTTAGGCTTAACAGAGGTTTGGACCTATACCGCTACTTATGTGGTAACACAGGATGATGTTGATGCAGGTCAGATAACCAATCAGGCGACAGTCAATGGACTGGCAATGAATCCTGCGGACACTCCGGTGAGTGATCTATCAGGATCTACTACCACTACGGACGATGCAACGGTGATTGTAATTTGTCAAACTCCGGACATCGCTATTGTAAAAACAAACGATCAAATACCCGGTCAAAACAACTGTGTTGACTTATCAGAGGGTGATACTGTGACTTATACCTTTACAGTAACCAACGAAGGAAACCTATCCATTGACAATGTGGTTGTAACAGATCCACTGGTTGGACTATCTGTTATTGCCGGTCCAACGGGTGATACTGGAGCCGACGGAATCTTAGGCTTAACAGAGGTTTGGACCTATACAGCTACTTATGTGGTAACACAGGATGATGTTGATGCAGGTCAGATAACCAATCAGGCGACAGTCAATGGACTGGCAATGAATCCTGCGAACACTCCGGTGAGTGATCTATCAGGATCTACTACCACTACGGACGATGCAACGGTGATTGTAATTTGTCAAACTCCGGACATCGCAATAGTTAAGACACATAATCAGACGCCAACAGGTGGTAATAATTGTATAGATTTAAGTGTTGGACAAGATATATCATATACTTTCACAGTGACCAACGAGGGCAATCTATCGATTGATAATGTGGTTGTAACCGATCCGTTACCTGGATTATCTGCGATAACTTTTATTGGAGGAGATGCCGATAATGATCAAGTTTTAGATTTAAATGAAATATGGACATATAATGCGGTATACACTGTTACTCAGGATGATATAGATTTAGGTAGTATTACAAATCAAGCTACCGTTAACGGTACGGCAATGAACCCTGCGAACACTCCGGTGAGTGATATTTCTGGAAGCACGGTAACAACCGATGATCCTACGGTAATAATAATATGTCAGAACCCTGCAATTGCAATTGTAAAAGAGGCGAGTTATGACGACGGAGGCGATTGTTCTGATCCTGGAGAATTGATTAACTATACATTCACAGTGACCAATGAAGGTAATGTGAGTCTATCAAATATTGTAGTAACCGATCCATTATTAGGTGGCGTAGTTGCTGGTCCCGATTCAGGAGATACCGACAACGACGGAGAATTGGATGTAACTGAGGTGTGGATTTACACAGGAAGTTATGCCATCACTCAGGATGACATTGACAATGGAGAGGTAATCAACCAGGCTACTGTTACAGGTATTGCACCGGATCAGTCTCAGGTAAGTGATCTTTCAGGATCTACTACCACTACGGATGATGAAACCACTACAACACTATGTCAGGAACCAATTATTGCAATTGTAAAAGAGGCGAGTTATGACGATGGTGGCGATTGTTCCGATCCTGGAGAATTGATTAACTATACATTCACAGTAACCAATGAAGGTAATGTGAGTCTATCGAATATTGTAGTAACCGATCCATTATTAGGTGGCGTAGTTGCCGGTCCCGATTCAGGAGATACCGACAATGACGGAGAATTGGATGTAACCGAGGTGTGGATTTACACAGGAAGTTATGCCATCACTCAGGATGACATCGACAATGGAGAGGTAATCAACCAGGCGACTGTTACAGGTATTGCACCGGATCAGTCTCAGGTAAGTGATCTTTCAGGATCTACTACCGCTACGGATGATGAAACCACTACAACACTATGTCAGGAACCAATTATTGCAATTGTAAAAGAGGCGAGTTATGACGATGGTGGCGATTGTTCCGATCCGGGAGAATTGATTAACTATACATTCACAGTAACCAATGAAGGTAATGTGAGTTTATCGAATATTGTAGTAACCGATCCATTATTAGGTGGCGTAGTTGCCGGTCCCGATTCAGGAGATACCGACAATGACGGAGAATTGGATGTAACCGAGGTGTGGATTTACACAGGAAGTTATGCCATCACTCAGGATGACATCGACAATGGAGAGGTAATCAACCAGGCTACTGTTACAGGTATTGCACCGGATCAGTCTCAGGTAAGTGATCTTTCAGGATCTACTACCACTACGGATGATGAAACCACTACAACACTATGTCAGGAACCAATTATTGCAATTGTAAAAGAGGCGAGCTATGACGACGGTGGCGATTGTTCCGATCCGGGAGAATTGATTAACTATACATTCACAGTGACCAATGAAGGTAATGTGAGTTTATCGAATATTGTAGTAACCGATCCATTATTAGGTGGCGTAGTTGCCGGTCCCGATTCAGGAGATACCGACAATGACGGAGAATTGGATGTAACCGAGGTGTGGATTTACACAGGAAGTTATGCCATCACTCAGGATGACATCGACAATGGAGAGGTAATCAACCAGGCGACTGTTACAGGTATTGCACCGGATCAGTCTCAGGTAAGTGATCTTTCAGGATCTACTACCACTACGGATGATGAAACCACTACAACACTATGTCAGGAACCAATTATTGCAATTGTAAAAGAGGCGAGCTATGACGACGGTGGCGATTGTTCCGATCCGGGAGAATTGATTAACTATACATTCACAGTGACCAATGAAGGTAATGTGAGTTTATCGAATATTGTAGTAACCGATCCATTATTAGGTGGCGTAGTTGCCGGTCCCGATTCAGGAGATACCGACAATGACGGAGAATTGGATGTAACTGAGGTGTGGATTTACACAGGAAGTTATGCCATCACTCAGGATGACATCGACAATGGAGAGGTAATCAACCAGGCGACTGTTACAGGTATTGCACCGGATCAGTCTCAGGTAAGTGATCTTTCAGGATCTACTACCACTACGGATGATGAAACTACTACAACACTATGTCAGGAACCAATTATTGCAATTGTAAAAGAGGCGAGTTATGACGATGGTGGCGATTGTTCCGATCCGGGAGAATTGATTAACTATACATTCACAGTAACCAATGAAGGTAATGTGAGTCTATCGAATATTGTAGTAACCGATCCATTATTAGGTGGCGTAGTTGCCGGTCCCGATTCAGGAGATACCGACAATGACGGAGAATTGGATGTAACCGAGGTGTGGATTTACACAGGAAGTTATGCCATCACTCAGGATGACATCGACAATGGAGAGGTAATCAACCAGGCGACTGTTACAGGTATTGCACCGGATCAGTCTCAGGTAAGTGATCTTTCAGGTTCTACTACCACTACGGATGATGAAACTACTACAACACTATGTCAGGAACCAATTATTGCAATTGTAAAAGAGGCGAGCTATGACGACGGTGGCGATTGTTCCGATCCGGGAGAATTGATTAACTATACATTCACAGTGACCAATGAAGGTAATGTGAGTTTATCGAATATTGTAGTAACCGATCCATTATTAGGTGGCGTAGTTGCCGGTCCCGATTCAGGAGATACCGACAATGACGGAGAATTGGATGTAACCGAGGTGTGGATTTACACAGGAAGTTATGCCATCACTCAGGATGACATCGACAATGGAGAGGTAATCAACCAGGCTACTGTTACAGGTATTGCACCGGATCAGTCTCAGGTAAGTGATCTTTCAGGATCTACTACCACTACGGATGATGAAACCACTACAACACTATGTCAGGAACCAATTATTGCAATTGTAAAAGAGGCGAGCTATGACGACGGTGGCGATTGTTCCGATCCGGGAGAATTGATTAACTATACATTCACAGTGACCAATGAAGGTAATGTGAGTTTATCGAATATTGTAGTAACCGATCCATTATTAGGTGGCGTAGTTGCCGGTCCCGATTCAGGAGATACCGACAATGACGGAGAATTGGATGTAACTGAGGTGTGGATTTACACAGGAAGTTATGCCATCACTCAGGATGACATCGACAATGGAGAGGTAATCAACCAGGCGACTGTTACAGGTATTGCACCGGATCAGTCTCAGGTAAGTGATCTTTCAGGATCTACTACCACTACGGATGATGAAACTACTACAACACTATGTCAGGAACCAATTATTGCAATTGTAAAAGAGGCGAGTTATGACGATGGTGGCGATTGTTCCGATCCGGGAGAATTGATTAACTATACATTCACAGTAACCAATGAAGGTAATGTGAGTCTATCGAATATTGTAGTAACCGATCCATTATTAGGTGGCGTAGTTGCCGGTCCCGATTCAGGAGATACCGACAATGACGGAGAATTGGATGTAACCGAGGTGTGGATTTACACAGGAAGTTATGCCATCACTCAGGATGACATCGACAATGGAGAGGTAATCAACCAGGCGACTGTTACAGGTATTGCACCGGATCAGTCTCAGGTAAGTGATCTTTCAGGTTCTACTACCACTACGGATGATGAAACTACTACAACACTATGTCAGAATCCAGCTATTGCGATTATTAAAACCGGATTATTTGTAGATGTAGACGGTGATAAGTGTGCAGATGTAGGGGAATTAATAGACTACACGTTTACAGTAACTAATGAAGGCAATGTAAGCTTATCCAGCATCGAAGTGAATGACCCACTATTAGGTGGTCAATTACCGGGTCCTGATTCAGGAGATACAGATAACGATGGAGAATTGGATGTAACTGAAACTTGGATTTACACGGGAAGTTATGCTATCACTCAGATTGATATTGATAATGGAGAAGTTGTAAATCAGGCAGTGGCAAAAGGTGCTAGTCCTTTAGGAGTGACAGTTTCAGATCTTTCAGATGACAATAGTATTCTTGAAGACGATCCAACGGTAACAGACATTTGTCAGGAACCTGTGATTGCTATTATAAAAACAGGATTATTTATAGATGAAGATGGCGATAAGTGTGCCGATGTAGGTGAAATGATCGATTATACTTTCACAGTAACTAACCTCGGAAACGTAAGCCTATCAAATATAGTGGTGGATGATCCATTATTAGGAGGCCCAATAGCCGGTCCTGATTCAGGAGATACCGACAATGACGGAGAATTGGATGTAACTGAAACGTGGATTTACACTGCAAGTTATGCCATTACTCAGGTCGATATAGACGCAGGACAAGTGATTAATCAGGCTACCGCGACAGGTACAGCACCGGATCAAAGTACCGTAAGTGACCTATCTGATAATGATAGTGAATTTGAAGACGATCCTACCGAAACAGATCTTTGTCAGGAGCCTGTAATTGCAATTATTAAAGTTGGAGTATTTAATGACGAAAACGGAAATGGTTGTGCGGATGAAGGCGAATCAATTGACTATACATTCACTGTGACAAACGAAGGAAATGTTAGTTTGACTAATATCATAGTTGATGATCCATTACTAGGAGGGCCAATTGCCGGACCTGATAGTGGTGATACCGATAACAACGGTGAATTAGGAGAAACCGAAGCTTGGATTTATTCCGGCACCTATATCATTAGCCAGTCAGATATTGACAATGGAAATGTTACCAACCAGGCCACTGCTTCAGGTACTGCCGATGGTGTCACTGTAACAGATTTATCAGATCCAAATAGCGTTAATGGTGATAGTCCTACGATTACAGACTTGTGTCAAGATCCATCAATGTCTGTTACTAAGTCAGGAGTTTTCAACGACGACAATGGTGATCAAATACCACAACCGGGAGAGACCATTAGTTATTTCTTTTCGGTTACCAACACAGGTAATGTTACCTTGTATAACATCACCCTGAGTGATGAGTTACCGGGTATTGTACTGGAAGGTGGTCCTATTGCACAATTGGATCCGGGTGAGGTTGACGACAGCACGTTCACTGCTACCTATGCCATTACAGAGGCTGATATTGCCGCAGGCGAGGTAATCAACCAGGCCATTGGAACGGGAGAGACTATAGGCGGCGACGAGGTAAGTGATACCTCCGATGATCCAAATGATTTGACCAATGTTGATCCAGATGGCGATGGTGAGCCTGATGATCCTACAGTTACGGTAATACCGAATGTATTACCTGCTAATTTTGAGATTTTCAATGGTGTTACCCCAGATGGTGATGGCTTGAATGATTACTTCCAGATAGATGGAATAGAGGATTATCCTATCAACAATGTTAAGATCTTCAATCGTTGGGGAGTACTTGTATGGGAGACCGATGGTTACGGAGTAAATGGTAATGTCTTTAGAGGTGTTTCCAGTGGTAGATCTACCGTTAGAGAGTCTAAGGAGTTGCCAACGGGTACGTACTTCTATATTTTGACCTTCCCTGGTGGTAACCCTGGTGATAATCCGGGTGAGACTAATTATTCAGGATACTTATATATAAATAGATAGCAAATCAAAAAACTCCCGGGAGGGGCAACCTCCCGGGGTTATAAAATATGTAACGATGAAACACAGTTATTTTACACTCATAGTTTTGATTTTACTCGGTATTTTTTCGAGTAATGCTCAGCAGGATCCTCAGTACACCCAGTATATGTACAATACTCAGGTTGTTAACCCTGCGTATGCGGGTTCTCGGGAGGCTTTAAGTTTTGGATTGTTGTACCGTACCCAGTGGGTTGGTTTTGAGGGGGCTCCTAAGACGGGTACCTTCACGGTAAATTCTCCCATCGGGAGTTTAGACAACATGGGCTTGGGTCTGTCTATTGTACGGGATGAAATTGGTCCTTCGATTGAGTCGAATGTGAATATTGATTATTCCTATAGTATCAACACCTCGGATGAGGGTAAGGTTTCCTTTGGATTGAAGGCGGGGTTGGATATTTTGGATGTTGATTTCACCAAGCTTAATATCGCCGATCAGGGTGATGTTTTCGAGAACAATATCGACAATAAGCTTCAGCCTCAGATAGGAGCGGGAGTGTATTACAATACGGAGAAGTTTTATGCCGGATTATCGGTACCCAACTTTTTAACCACCAAGCATTTTGACAAGTCTACCTTGGAGGATATTCAAAATGGTGGTTTTAATGGATCAGTGACAGCAGCAGAGCGTTTGCATTATTTTTTAATAGCGGGTTATGTCTTTGATGTGAGTGAGAATTTAAAGTTTAAGCCTGCAACCTTGGTAAAGGCTGTAAGTGGATCTCCCTTACAGTGGGATGTTTCTGCCAACTTTCTTTTGTATGAGAAGGTGACCTTGGGAGCTGCCTACAGATGGAGTGCTGCCATGAGTGCTTTGGTTGGCTTTCAGGCTACCGATGAGATTTTTATTGGCTTTGGCTACGACTATCAGACTACCGACATAGAATCCTATAGTGATGGTTCTTATGAGATTATGTTACGCTTTGATTTATTCAAGAAACCGGAACGTGTGTTAACACCACGATTCTTTTAAAAAACATTTGGGGCATGAAGACATTTTTACAAAAAGTATTTCTTTTAGCACTAGTACTGTTAGGTACTAGTGTCTCTTTTTCTCAGAAAAAGCAAGTTGAAAAGGCAAACAAGGAATTTGACAAGTATGCATATATAGATGCTCGGGATATTTATCTCAAAGTAGTAGAGGACGGTTATACCTCTGCCCAGATCTATAAGAACTTAGGAGATACCTATTATTGGAACAGCGACTACGACAATGCTGCCAAATGGTATTCCAGGTTAATTTCGGAGTTTCCACAGGAAACCGAGGTTAACTATTATTACCGTGCTGCTCAGAGTCAGAAGAGTTTGGGCAATGCCGATAAGTCCAAGGAATATATGGATATGTATATTTCCAAGGGCGGTGATCCGGGGATTGTACGCGCTACGGCTACGGACTTTTTGGAATACGAGGTAGTGTTGGAGAAGGTCTCTGTCAATACGGCGTATTCCGATTTTGGACCTGCCTATTATATGGACAAGCTGGTGTATGCCTCTTCCTCTAATACTTCGGAGGGCAGCAAGATCGCTCAGTGGAACGAGCAGCCTTTTTTAGATTTGTATGAGGCCGATATGGACGGTGAGGGGAAACTCTCCAATGCGAGTTCATTGAGTGGAGATGTCAATACTCCGTATCACGAATCGACCCCTACCTTTACCAAGGACGGGAACACCATTTATTTTACACGTAACAATTATATAGACGGCAAGAAGGGCAAGGATAAGAACAAGACCATTCGATTAAAGCTGTATAAAGCCACCAAGAGTGGTGATAACTATTGGACCAATGTTGTAGAGCTACCCTTTAACTCTAAGGAATACTCTGTGGCACACCCTGCTCTTAGTTTGGATGAGAAGCGTTTGTATTTTTCATCAGACATGCCGGGTACCATTGGCATGAGTGATTTATGGTATGTTGATATTTTAGATAATGATAGCTATGGAGAGCCTGTTAACCTGGGAACATCGATCAATACCGAAGCCAGAGAGTCGTTTCCTTTTATCAGTGAGAAGAACAATTTGTATTTCTCCAGTGATGGTAGAGGGGGATTAGGAGGTTACGATATTTTCAGTACCCCGTTGAACCCTCAGGGCAGACCCGGGAAGATTACCAACTTAGGCGAGCCTGCCAATAGCAGTCAGGATGACTTTGGCTTTATTATCAAAGAAGAGAAACGCATGGGTTATATGTCTTCCAACCGAGAAGGCGCCAAGGGCAGTATCGACGATGAGATTTACCTTGTACAAGAAAAATGTGAGATTGTGATTACCGGAACGGTATTCGACCAGGACAGTAAGGAATTACTGCCGGGAGCAGAGGTATTACTATTGGATAGTAACAACAAGATAGTAGACAGCCAAATAGTGGGAGAGACGGCTTCCTATAGCTTTAATGCCGACTGTGAGAAGCAGTATTCAGTGAGAGGTAGCAAGACTCAGTATGCACCCTATGAGAAGGTCTTACAGACACCCGATAAGAGTGGCACGGTGGAGATACCCATTCCGTTGAAACTGGTAGACCCATGTCCGCCAAACGATTTGGGATGTCGACTGAAATTACAGCCTATCTATTTTGATTTCGATCGTTATAACATTCGTCCCGATGCGGCCATTGAATTGGCTAAGATATTGGCCGCTATGCGACAGTATCCTGAGCTTATCATCCATATCGAGTCGCATACCGACTCACGCGGTAACGACAAGTACAACGAGTCGTTGTCTGACAAACGAGCACAATCCACCTTACAATGGTTGGTAGACAAGGGCATTGCCAAGAGCAGGCTAACTGCAAAGGGTTATGGCGAATATAAATTGACCAACAAGTGTGACGATGGCGTGGAATGTACCGAAGAGGAACATCAGTTAAACCGTCGTTCGATGTTTATCATACAGAATTAGACTAACCAATTTTTTCAACCTTTAAAAGCGTTCATTCTTACATTGAACGCTTTTTGTTTTTTTTGTTTATTTTGTTTTTTTTCAGTCATGAACTTAAATTGTCGTCGATTCAGTTTTTTTAACATTTAAAAAACCATTCTTACAAATATCCTTGCTATTAGCCTAATTGTGACGCTAGTATACGTATAAACACGTAGTTGTATTTCCTACAAAAAAAATAGTTAATAACTTCAATATTGTGTTGTTCAACGAGAATATTTTACGCTTCAACTAATAGTTGACTTTTTGTAAGACTTTAACATTTTTTCCTACGTATATTTGATATTGAGAAGCTGTTTCTGCTTTTCATGCCCTACATAAATCTTAAGTGACCTACCCACTTATTTCTATCGTATAACGAACTAATGCGTTTACTGCGCACTAGGTTTATTTTTTTAATTGAATAATTAAAAATTAAGTTATATGCGAAATATTACCTCACTTTATTCGTATCAGAAAATAATAACCACCTTCGGTGTTTTTGCGTTTTTCTTTTCACTCGTATTAGTTTATGGATTTTCTCCAAAGAGTGCTAACGATAATTATATGAAATATCCTTTATTGGATGTTGATCTGGAGTGTTACGAGGAAATACCTGCTTGCGGGCCTCTTCCTGCCAAAGAAGCATCATACATTTTCAAAGAAAATGCCGCACCGATGCAGAATATTTATTTTCCTGCATTCTCCTTAATTATAGAAATGGGGCACGATTTCCGTCAAAAAAATAATAAAATTTAGAACGTATGCAAAACATTACTTATTCTATCCTGCATAAGAGATTTTTTAAATATGTAAGTATTCTTACATTTATATTCTCTTCGATGTTAGTTTATGGACAGGATCCATTGCCAACAATAGTTCCAAATACAAATAGAGGTTTGCCTTTTTTGTATGCATTACCCGATAATGGGAATGATCTTTTTTCTGTGGCGCCAGACCCTACCTCTGACCCATTGCCAACTCCGGCTATCCAATCTACGGATAGAACCTTTAATGGAGAAGGCTCCGGATTTAGAGCAAGTAACAGAAGGGTGTATGCATTTGCGAACGATCACGATTTATATGAAGTGAACCCTGCGAATGGGAATTCGACATTAAAGGTGGACAATATGTTTACCGGCGTTGTTCAGGGTGTAGAATTTTACTTGAATAATGTCACGGGAGCTGAAGTGATGTTCGTTATTGTTGATCCAAGCGGTGATGGCACTGGTGGTACAAAGTTGTATGCCTATAACCCAAATAATAATTGGGCGTCTTATGCGGGTTATCCAAAAACATTATCGGGAGCCATTAATAAGGCTGACGGAATTGCATGGAATCCTGTAAATGGGGACTTTTATGTTCAAAATGATGATGAAGTAGATTTTTATTTTATAAACGTTACCAACGGTAATACAACCTTTGCGTTTAGCACAGAGTTCGAAATTGATGGCGAAGGAATTGGTTTTGCCGCCGATGGAAAATTATATATTGAAGACGAAGGAGATAATTTAACAGGAGGAGACAGACGTATTTACGAAGTAAATTTATCGAATGGTGACTTAACCGCAGTAGCTAAATTAGGTGGTAGTTCAGACGTTGAAGGAATTATGGGCAACGTAGGTGTGAGAGATGATGGAGGAGATATTCCTAACTCTTACGGTTGGGCAGCGCACCAATTACCGGTATTACAATCGGACCCTATTACTATTTACCTGGGGACTGTAGCGCCGGATTCTGAAGATCCTTTTACTACTGTAAACGGAGGCTTTGGAGATGATGCTACCGGTATAGACGATGAAGACGGTGTGAAATTAAATGGTGACTTACTCGACAATAAGCAACTTAATGCAGGTTCTGCATATACGTTAACTGTTAAGACAAATGGTAACGGTGTTTTAAGTGCCTGGATAGATTGGAATGGTGATGGTGATTTCGACAGCAACGAAAAAGTGGCAAACAATATAGCACCGTCTGGCAATAACATTAATTTAAACATAAATGTACCCAGTAGTGCAGCAATGGGTGTTACCTATGCGCGATTCAGATATTCATCTCAACACAATCTTGCGGCTAGTTATAGTGAGGCCCCTGATGGGGAAGTTGAAGATTATAAAATTAGTATTGTAAATACGCCAATTGCTAGAGAATGCGGTTGTGCGCCGTTTTATAATAATTCGAATTTTGTAAACCCCGTGAAAATTGCCGGATCCAACCTTCAGGTAGGAGCAGTTTACAGATTCTCAAATGTATTCCCTGGTAATCCACATGGCAATGTGCTAGATGCGCTGGTAAAAATTGAAGCCTTTAACAATGGAGCTTCATTATTAGATATCGATGTTACAGGAACAGGACTTAACGAGGCTTTTCAACCCAGAATCAATAGCACAAATGGGAATGATCAAAGTGTTGAGTTTAGTGTCACCTTTGTAACCGGAGGTGGAAACTACGGAGATGAAGTTGTCATCTCATTCTTCGGAACACCTTTAGATATTGATGGTGATGGAAACAGTACACGTGAATATGCAGAAATTAGTCTGCCTGATGCTTACTTCTTAGCTTCGAATCCAAAAATCGATATTTCGAGAGGAGCAACCTATGTAAGAGGTGAAGCCAGAAATACAGAAACCGCTCCTGGTGGTGATGTTTCTCTGGATCCAAGATGGACCTATAGTAATTATTTCGAAAACAAATCATCCTTACGTTATAAGATAGGGAAGATTGACGGCAATGATGATCGATATTATTCATTAGATATGGATAATGCGAATTACAACGATCCCAATTCGGTTTTAATTACCTATCCTGTTATCTGCGGAAAAGTGACCGACCAAGGTGGTGATCCTTTAGTGGGGGTTGAAATAGATGTCACCGGTTCAGACGGAAGCTCTCAAACCGTAACTACCGGAGCAAATGGTAGCTATAAAGCTGTTGCGGCAATTCCTGAAGCATTGGTAGATGTTACCTATGAAATTCGTGAGAACGATCTTCCCGGATACGAATCAATTTCGGATGTTGACGGTGCTAACGATAATTTAATTACGCGTGTAATTAATTTAATGTCTACCTGCGGAAATGATTTCGTCGATGGAGTAGACACGCCCGATGGATGGAACTTTGAGTGTGGTGACGATAAGGTGGTCGATGAATACGGATATAACGCAAATTGTAATTTAACTACAGTTGCTTCAATACCTAACCCGGCCAACGTATACCAATACGTAGTTGAAATTGTATACAAAGGATCAAATCCTGGTCAGAGTATTACGTTTACAGATTCTTCAAACAATAGTCAAACACTCTATAGATCAGTACCGGTTGGTACCAGTTCAAATATTTGGGTGTATAGAGGACTATTTACCGGAAATACAAGCACAATTACGTATACCAATAATTCTAGTAAATGCCAATTGCAATCTCTGGTGGTGTATGCCTTCAGAAATGTGCCGGATGCATCTTCTAGCTCAGGTGTATTTACAAGTAGAAGCGGGGTTAATGATGTTCAAACCATCACTATTGACATTCCTGCATTTACAGGACCAAGAAATTTAACTATTGAAGCTCCGATTTCCGAATTAACAGCTGATGGAAGATATCTGTTGTTAAAAGCTGAATCGGGTGGTGTTTCCGATCAAGTATTCATATATGGACCTGATGCATCACTACCGGGAGGTACTTGCTGTCTAGCCATACCTACGCTTACGCTGAATGCAGTTCCGGGTGCAGCAACGCAGGTTGTAATCACCGTGGATACCCGAAATAATCAAAACGGACAAACTGTAAATGGTCAGTCTTGGGTTATTGCAAGTGGTGTTAATGTAGATGGTGATTGTTACGAAGAATTAGAATTAGTTCTGGAGTCTAAAACAAATATATTGTGTAATGGCGCAAGTACAGGTTCTATTACCGTAATGGCTACAGGAGGCGTACCTCCTTATATGTACAGCCTTAACGGTGGAACACCTCAAGCGTCTCCTACCTTTAATAATTTACCGGCAGGAGTATATACAATTGGCGTAACAGACACTCTTGGAAATTCAGATTCTATAAGTGTTACGCTTACACAGCCGGAACCATTGAGCATACAAATTACTAAAATCAATGCGACGGCAACTGGAGGTTGTCTCAACGGACAAGCGACGGCGAATCCTTCGGGAGGCGTAGGTCCTTATACCTATCAGTGGAGTGCTAGTGCCGGAAGTCAGACTACACAAACTGCAATTAACTTAGCAGCCGGAACACACACTGTTGTGGTAACCGATGCCAATGGTTGTACGCTTCAGCAAGGAGTTGTAATAGATTGTGTTCCAAACTGCGATGCTACTATTAATGTGGACAATGTTACTCACGTACTTTGTACAGGAGATATGACCGGAAGTGCTACAGTTAGTGCAAGCTCTGTGTTAAATCCCGGTGCTACTTTTACCTTTACATGGAATACAGTGCCCGTACAAGTTGATGCCGGTGTTACCTCTAGTACTGTTTCAGGATTAGGCGCAGGTGTGTATACTGTAAGTGTAACTATAGACGGTACCTTGTGTCAACCGGTACAACAAAGTGTAACAATTACACAGCCTTCTAATGCTTTGAACGTGACAGCTACCTCGACCGATGAAACCGGACCAACAACCGGTGACGGAACGGCTACCGCTAATCCAACAGGAGGGACACCACCGTATACATATGTATGGAGTCCCGGAGGGCAAACAACACAAACAATTACCGGACTTAGTGCCGGAACATATACTGTAACTGTAACCGACGCTAATGGTTGTACAGCTACTGCTTCAACCATTGTAAACCCTGGATCATGTAGAGATTTGGCAGCCAATGCTTCTTCAACACCGGTTTCATGTAATGGTGGTAATAATGGTACAGCGACAGTTGGAGTAACAGGTGGTTTAGGACCATTTAGTTATTCATGGAGTCCGGGTGGTCAGACTACTCAGACAATTACAGGATTAACAGCAGGAGCATATACTGTTACAGTAACCGATCAATCAACGCTTTGTACAGCTTCTTCTACAACGACCGTTAATCAACCGGGAGCATTAAGCTCGGGAATTGCGGTTACGAATGTAGCGTGTTTCGGAGAGAATACGGGATCCTTAGATCTTACAGTAACAGGAGGAACTCCGCCTTATTCCTTCCTATGGAGTCCGGGTGGTGAAACAACCGAAGACTTATTCAACTTAGTGGCCGGAACGTATTCAGTCCTAATTACCGATGCCAATGGTTGTACCAAAACCGATAGTGCTACAGTAATGCAGCCTTCAGCAGAATTATCGCTAAACATTATTTCTCAAACCGATATATTATGTAGTGCACCTAGCTCCGTGACAGTTGAAGCCGCAGGAGGAACACCTCCTTATCTATATGCTTTAGATGGTGGCGCACCACAAGCTTCAGGAACTTTTACAAATCTGTCGCAAGGAATTCACAGTATTGTAGTTGTCGACGCAAACGGATGTGATGCTTCAGTTCAGGTTACAATTCTGAAAAATTGTACAGTGGCAGTTGATGATATCAACGACACATTCGTAAATATCCCTGTAGATGGAAACGTTCTTACAAACGACTTCGATTTGGAAGGCGATACTCAAACAGTAACTACTACAACTGTAACTACAGTTCAAGGGGTAATTGTGAATATCGATCCTGTTACGGGAGCTTATACTTATACACCACCAGTTGACTATATTGGCGAGGATACTTTTGAATATACTATTTGTGACGACGGAAACCCACAAGCTTGTGATAGCGCAGTGGTTTATATTGAAGTTGAACCAACAGATTCCTCAGACAATGATCCACCGGTTGCAAATGCCGATACAAATACAACTCAGGTAAATGTACCGGTAGATGGAAATGTATTGCCGAACGATTACGATCCGGACGGAGATCCAATTGTAGTAACAGCAAATACAAACCCTGCCAATGGTAGCGTAGTAATAAATCCTGATGGAAGTTATACATATACGCCTAATCCGAATTATGTGGGTCAGGATACATTCCAATATACAATTTGTGATAACGGGACACCGCCACTTTGTGATACTGCAACGGTAACAATCCAAATTTTGGATACTACAGACAATATTACAACTGCGGTTGATGATTCATACTTTACGCAAAGAAATACACCTATAAGCGCAAATGTATTGGATAACGATACAGATCCTGAAGGTGACAATCAAACTGTAGATATTGCTATCAGTCCTTCAAATGGGCCAAGTAATGGTACAGTGGTATTAAATGCCGATGGTACCTTTACGTATACACCTGATCCTGGATATTTTGGACCAGACAGTTTTGTGTACTCAATCTTTGACGATGGTACTCCTGTGGCAACCGATTCTGCTACTGTAACCATATTAGTAAGTGCGTTTGTAAACACAACAGTTGCGGTCGACGATATCAATGATACGTTTGTAAATATTCCTGTAAGTGGAAATGTGCTTACCAACGATTTCGATTTGGAAGGGGATACCCAAACAGTTACTACAACGACGGTAACTACAGTACAGGGAGTAATTGTGAATATTGACCCTGTTACAGGTGCTTATACCTATACTCCTCCACTTGATTATATTGGGGAAGATAGCTTCGAATATACTATTTGTGACGACGGAAGCCCTCAAGCTTGTGATAGTGCGGTAGTTTATATTGAAGTGGAGCCTATAGATACTTCAGACAATGATCCTCCGGTTGCAAATGCCGATACAAACACCACTCAGGTAGATGTACCTGTAGATGGAAATGTATTGCCGAACGATTACGATCCCGATGGTGACCCAATTGTTGTAACAGCAAATACAAACCCTGCCAATGGTAGTGTGGTAGTAAATCCTGACGGAAGCTATACCTATACTCCGAACCCCGGATTTGTTGGCCAAGATATATTCCAATACACAATTTGTGATAACGGAACTCCTGCGCTTTGCGATACTGCAACGGTTACGATTCAGGTGTTAGATACTACAGACAATATTACGACTGCGGTTGATGACTCTTATTATACCACAGTTGGTATAGTTATAAATGGAAATGTATTGGACAACGATACAGATCCTGAAGGTGACAATCAAACTGTAGACATTGCTATTAGTCCGGCTAACGGACCAAGTAATGGCACAGTTGTATTAAATGCCGATGGTACCTTTACATATACGCCAAACCCTGGATATTTTGGACCCGATAGTTTTGTATACTCAATCTTTGATGATGGTACTCCTGTCGCAACCGATTCTGCTACAGTTACAATCTTGGTTGGAATTATAGGTAACAAGATTCTGGCAATTGACGATATCAACGACACCTATATGAACCTTCCTGTAAGTGGAAGTGTGGCTACCAACGATGAGAATGCTGACGGTCCTGCGGGCACTGAAGTATTCACTCTGGTAAGTGGTCCTTCAAACGGCGCGTTGGTATTCAATCCTGACGGAACCTATACCTATACTCCGGGATTAGACTTTACAGGTGAAGATACTTTTGAGTATCAGATCTGTGACGGTGGAAACCCAATAGCATGTGATACTGCTACGGTTTATATTGAAGTATTGCCAATAGGCAGTCCGGACAATGAACCGCCGGTAGCTAATGCCGATACCAATACTACAGAGGTAGATACTCCTGTAAGTGGTAATGTGATGGTGAACGACTTCGATCCTGATGGTGACCCAATTACAGTAACCGGAAATACAAACCCTGTAAATGGAACTGTTGTAGTAAATCCTGATGGAAGCTATACCTATACTCCGAACCCAGGTTTTGTAGGAGAAGATACTTTTGAATATACTATCTGTGATGATGGAGCACCAATTCCACCACCACTTTGTGATACGGCTACAGTAACCATTCAGGTAATACCAAATAATGGAAACATTACTGTTGCCAATGATGATGCCTATAACGGCTTTATCGATATGCCAATTAGTGGAAACGTATTGGATAACGATAACGATCCGGAAGGCGATACTCAAATGGTAGATACTACGCTCACTCCTGTGAGTGGACCAAGTAATGGTACTTTGACCATCAATGCCGATGGTACTTTTACCTATACTCCGAATGCCGGCTTTACGGGCACAGATCAGTTTGTGTATGCAATCTTTGATAATGGAGCACCTGTTGCGACCGATCAAGCTACTGTATACTTAACTGTTGGAGATCCTGGTAATACTATTTTAGCAATTGACGATATCAATGATACTTTCGTGAATCTACCTGTGAGTGGTGATGTTGGAACAAACGACGATAATTTAGATGGTCCTGCTGGTACCGAGGTATTCACATTGGTAAGCGGTCCTTCAAACGGTGCGTTGGTATTCAACCCTGATGGAACGTATACCTATACTCCTGGATTGGATTATGTGGGTGAAGATTCATTTGAATATCAAATCTGTGACGGTGGAAACCCAATTGCATGTGATACTGCCACGGTTACAATCGAAATTGTTGACGATCCTGTAATTGGAAATGATCCTCCAATCGCAAACAACGATACAAATGTAACGGAAGTAGATACTCCTGTAAGTGGAAATGTAATCGTTAATGATTACGACTTAGATGGTGACCCAATTACGGTTACAGCAAATACAAACCCTGTAAATGGAACTGTTGTAGTGAATCCTGACGGAACCTACACTTATACACCAAACCCGGGATTTGTAGGAGAAGATACCTTCGAATATACTATCTGTGATAATGGAACTCCGGCTCTTTGTGATACGGCCACGGTGACCATTTATATTATCGTGGATAATAATAACATAACCGTTGCAAACGATGATTCTTACTACAGTGAGGTTAATCAACCTATCAACGGAAATGTATTGGATAACGATAATGATCCTGAAGGTGATACTCAAATGGTAGATACAGCGCTCACTCCGGTGAGTGGACCAAGTAACGGAACCTTGAGTATCAATGCCGATGGTACCTTTACCTACACTCCTAATGCCGGCTTTACGGGCACAGATCAATTTGTGTATGCAATCTTTGATAACGGAGCACCTGTAGCGACAGATCAAGCAACTGTATACATTCTTATTGAAGAAACTCCTGCACCCGCAATTGCGATTGTAAAATCTGGAATATTTGTAGATGGCAATGGCGATCAATGTGCCGATCCGGGTGAATCTATAGATTATACATTTACTGTAACAAATACCGGAAATGTACCATTAGGTTCTGTAACAGTTACCGATCCTCTGTTAGGAGGTATTATTCCGGGTCCAGATTCGGGAGATGCAAATAATGACGGATGGTTAGATATAACTGAAACGTGGATTTACACTGCTTCATATGCTATTACACAAATTGATATTGATGCAGGTGAAGTTATAAATCAGGCAACAGCCGAAGGTACAGATGAAGACGGTACAACCGTTAGTGATCTATCCGGAACCACAACTACTACCGATGATACAACAGTTATTACCCTGTGTCAAAACCCTGTAATTGCAATTGTGAAGACAGGTCTATTTGTAGACGGTAACGGTGACCAATGTGCCGATCCGGGTGAATCTATTGATTATACATTTACTGTAACCAATGAAGGAAACGTAAGTTTAGCTTCAATAGTTGTCACCGATCCATTGTTAGGAGGTCCTATTGCAGGTCCTGATTCAGGAGATACTGACAACGATGGTGAATTAGATGTAACTGAAACGTGGATTTACACAGGAAGCTATATAATTACTCAAGATGATATCGATGCGGGTCAGGTAACTAACCAGGCTACGGCCGAAGGTACTGCACCGGATACTACTGTGGTAAGTGATTTATCTGATGATACAAGTGTATTGGAAGACGATCCTACAGTAACTACCCTGTGTCAAAGTCCGGCAATCGCAATTGTCAAGACAGGAATATTTGTAGATGATAATGGTGATGAATGTGCAGATCCGGGTGAATCTATAAACTATACATTCACAGTAACTAATGAAGGAAACGTAAGTTTAGCTTCAATAGTAGTTACCGATCCTCTATTAGGTGGCCCAATTGCCGGTCCGGATAGTGGAGATACCGATAATGATGGTGAACTGGATGTAACTGAAACATGGATTTACACTGCAACGTATGCCATCACACAAGATGATATCGATGCCGGTGAGGTAATCAACCAGGCTACTGCCGAAGGAACAGCTCCGGACACAACTGTTGTTAGTGATTTATCTGATGACAATAGTGTATTGGAAGATGATCCTACAGTGATATCACTATGCCAGGAACCGGTAATCGCAATTATCAAAACCGGAATCTTCAATGATGAAGATCAGGATGGATGTTCCAATGTGGATGAAACAATTAGCTATACTTTCACGGTAGAAAATGAAGGCAACGTGAGTCTTTCAAATATTGTGGTAGACGATCCACTATTGGGTGGACCAATTCCAGGTCCTGATTCAGGAGATACCGACAATGACAATGAGTTGGATGTTACTGAAACTTGGATTTATACCGCTACATATACTATTACACAAGCAGATATCGATGCCGGAAATGTAACAAATCAGGCAACTGCCGAAGGAACTGCACCGGATACAACAGTTGTAACCGATCTTTCCGATGATGATAATGTATTTGAAGATGATCCAACGGTGACAGAACTTTGTCAAAACGCAAGTATTGCGCTAATCAAAGAAGGAGGATTGCCGCCTAACCCAAGTGGTGGAGGTTGTCCGGTACCGGGTGATATTATTGAATACACGTTTACAGTAGTAAATACTGGAAATATTACACTTAACAATGTAATAGTGACCGATCCATTGGTTGCTGTAGTTGGGGGTCCAATTACACTACCGGTAGGCGCTACAGATGGCGTGTCATTTACTGCGAGCTATGTGATTACACAGGCCGATGTTGATGCCGGGGAAGTTATAAATCAGGCAACTGCCGAAGGTACTACTCCGGGAGGAACCACTGTTAGTGATCTTTCAGATGACGATAGTATTCTCGAAGACGATCCTACAGTAGTTGATTTATGTCAGTCTCCGTTTATTGGTCTTGTTAAAGTTGGAACATTCAACGATGAAGATGGAGACAAGTGTGCAGATCCAAAAGAGACTATAACCTATACGTTTACGGTTTATAATCTCGGAAATGTAACCTTGACAAATATCACGATTTCAGATCCATTAGTAAATGTACAGGGAGGACCTATTACGTTAGCTCCTTTAACATCTGATGGAACATCGTTTACAGCAACATATTTAATCACACAAGCTGATATAAATAATGGCTTTGTTGAAAATCAGGCAATAGCCACCGGATTCACCTTATTAGGTGCTCAAGTTTCAGACTTGTCCGATAATAACAGTGAATTTGAAGACGATCCAACACAAACAGATCTTTGTCAGGAACCTGTGATTGCTCTTATAAAAGTAGGCATACCGGGTGATGAAAACGGAAATGGTTGTGTAGATTTAGGTGAAACAATTGTCTATGACTTTGTGGTTACTAACCTTGGAAATGTTGCATTGACAAACGTTACAGTTACCGATCCGTTGGTGAGTGTAGTTGGAGGTCCAGTTTCGTTAGCTGCCGGAGCATCCGATACTGAAACATTCTCAGCTGTGTACATAGTAACACAAGCCGACGTGGATGCAGGTCAGGTGACCAACCAGGCTACTGCTTCAGGGACAGCGCCAGACAATAGTGTTGTTACAGATCTATCTGATGATAATAGTAATTTTGAAGATGATCAAACAATTACAGTTCTATGTCAGGATCCATCTATGTCTGTTACTAAGTCCGGAGTTTTCAACGACGACAATGGCGATCAGATCCCACAACCGGGAGAGACCATTAGTTATTTCTTTTCGGTTACCAACACAGGTAATGTTACCTTGTATAACATCACCCTGAGTGATGAGTTACCGGGTATTGTGCTGGAAGGTGGACCTATTGCACAATTGGATCCGGGTGAGGTTGATGACAGTACCTTTACTGCTACCTATGCCATTACAGAGGCTGATATTGCAGCGGGTGAGGTAATTAACCAGGCCATTGGAACGGGAGAGACTATAGGCGGCGACGAGGTAAGTGATACCTCCGATGATCCAAATGATTTGACCAATGTTGATCCAGATGGCGATGGTGAGCCTGATGATCCTACAGTTACGGTAATACCGAATGTATTACCTGCTAATTTTGAGATTTTCAATGGTGTTACCCCAGATGGTGATGGCTTGAATGATTACTTCCAGATAGACGGAATAGAGGATTATCCTATCAACAATGTTAAGATCTTCAATCGTTGGGGAGTACTTGTATGGGAGACCGATGGTTACGGAGTAAATGGTAATGTCTTTAGAGGTGTTTCCAGTGGTAGATCTACCGTTAAAGAGTCTAAGGAGTTGCCAACGGGTACGTACTTCTATATTTTGACCTTCCCTGGTGGTAACCCTGGTGATAATCCGGGTGAGACTAATTATTCAGGATACTTATATATAAATAGATAGCAAATCAAAAAACTCCCGGGAGGGGTAACTTCCCGGGGTTATAAAATATGTAACGATGAAACACAGTTATTTTACACTCATAGTTTTGATTTTACTCGGTATTTTTTCGAGTAATGCTCAGCAGGATCCTCAGTACACCCAGTATATGTACAATACTCAGGTTGTTAACCCTGCGTATGCGGGTTCTCGGGAGGCTTTAAGTTTTGGATTGTTGTACCGTACCCAGTGGGTTGGTTTTGAGGGGGCTCCTAAGACGGGTACCTTCACGGTAAATTCTCCCATCGGGAGTTTAGACAACATGGGCTTGGGTCTGTCTATTGTACGGGATGAAATTGGTCCTTCGATTGAGTCGAATGTGAATATTGATTATTCCTATAGTATCAACACCTCGGATGAGGGTAAGGTTTCCTTTGGATTGAAGGCGGGGTTGGATATTTTGGATGTTGATTTCACCAAGCTTAATATCGCCGATCAGGGTGATGTTTTCGAGAACAATATCGACAATAAGCTTCAGCCTCAGATAGGAGCGGGAGTGTATTACAATACGGAGAAGTTTTATGCCGGATTATCGGTACCCAACTTTTTAACCACCAAGCATTTTGACAAGTCTACCTTGGAGGATATTCAAAATGGTGGTTTTAATGGATCAGTGACAGCAGCAGAGCGTTTGCATTATTTTTTAATAGCGGGTTATGTCTTTGATGTGAGTGAGAATTTAAAGTTTAAGCCTGCAACCTTGGTAAAGGCTGTAAGTGGATCTCCCTTACAGTGGGATGTTTCTGCCAACTTTCTTTTGTATGAGAAGGTGACCTTGGGAGCTGCCTACAGATGGAGTGCTGCCATGAGTGCTTTGGTTGGCTTTCAGGCTACCGATGAGATTTTTATTGGCTTTGGCTACGACTATCAGACTACCGACATAGAATCCTATAGTGATGGTTCTTATGAGATTATGTTACGCTTTGATTTATTCAAGAAACCGGAACGTGTGTTAACACCACGATTCTTTTAAAAAACATTTGGGGCATGAAGACATTTTTACAAAAAGTATTTCTTTTAGCACTAGTACTGTTAGGTACTAGTGTCTCTTTTTCTCAGAAAAAGCAAGTTGAAAAGGCAAACAAGGAATTTGACAAGTATGCATATATAGATGCTCGGGATATTTATCTCAAAGTAGTAGAGGACGGTTATACCTCTGCCCAGATCTATAAGAACTTAGGAGATACCTATTATTGGAACAGCGACTACGACAATGCTGCCAAATGGTATTCCAGGTTAATTTCGGAGTTTCCACAGGAAACCGAGGTTAACTATTATTACCGTGCTGCTCAGAGTCAGAAGAGTTTGGGCAATGCCGATAAGTCCAAGGAATATATGGATATGTATATTTCCAAGGGCGGTGATCCGGGGATTGTACGCGCTACGGCTACGGACTTTTTGGAATACGAGGTAGTGTTGGAGAAGGTCTCTGTCAATACGGCGTATTCCGATTTTGGACCTGCCTATTATATGGACAAGCTGGTGTATGCCTCTTCCTCTAATACTTCGGAGGGCAGCAAGATCGCTCAGTGGAACGAGCAGCCTTTTTTAGATTTGTATGAGGCCGATATGGACGGTGAGGGGAAACTCTCCAATGCGAGTTCATTGAGTGGAGATGTCAATACTCCGTATCACGAATCGACCCCTACCTTTACCAAGGACGGGAACACCATTTATTTTACACGTAACAATTATATAGACGGCAAGAAGGGCAAGGATAAGAACAAGACCATTCGATTAAAGCTGTATAAAGCCACCAAGAGTGGTGATAACTATTGGACCAATGTTGTAGAGCTACCCTTTAACTCTAAGGAATACTCTGTGGCACACCCTGCTCTTAGTTTGGATGAGAAGCGTTTGTATTTTTCATCAGACATGCCGGGTACCATTGGCATGAGTGATTTATGGTATGTTGATATTTTAGATAATGATAGCTATGGAGAGCCTGTTAACCTGGGAACATCGATCAATACCGAAGCCAGAGAGTCGTTTCCTTTTATCAGTGAGAAGAACAATTTGTATTTCTCCAGTGATGGTAGAGGGGGATTAGGAGGTTACGATATTTTCAGTACCCCGTTGAACCCTCAGGGCAGACCCGGGAAGATTACCAACTTAGGCGAGCCTGCCAATAGCAGTCAGGATGACTTTGGCTTTATTATCAAAGAAGAGAAACGCATGGGTTATATGTCTTCCAACCGAGAAGGCGCCAAGGGCAGTATCGACGATGAGATTTACCTTGTACAAGAAAAATGTGAGATTGTGATTACCGGAACGGTATTCGACCAGGACAGTAAGGAATTACTGCCGGGAGCAGAGGTATTACTATTGGATAGTAACAACAAGATAGTAGACAGCCAAATAGTGGGAGAGACGGCTTCCTATAGCTTTAATGCCGACTGTGAGAAGCAGTATTCAGTGAGAGGTAGCAAGACTCAGTATGCACCCTATGAGAAGGTCTTACAGACACCCGATAAGAGTGGCACGGTGGAGATACCCATTCCGTTGAAACTGGTAGACCCATGTCCGCCAAACGATTTGGGATGTCGACTGAAATTACAGCCTATCTATTTTGATTTCGATCGTTATAACATTCGTCCCGATGCGGCCATTGAATTGGCTAAGATATTGGCCGCTATGCGACAGTATCCTGAGCTTATCATCCATATCGAGTCGCATACCGACTCACGCGGTAACGACAAGTACAACGAGTCGTTGTCTGACAAACGAGCACAATCCACCTTACAATGGTTGGTAGACAAGGGCATTGCCAAGAGCAGGCTAACTGCAAAGGGTTATGGCGAATATAAATTGACCAACAAGTGTGACGATGGCGTGGAATGTACCGAAGAGGAACATCAGTTAAACCGTCGTTCGATGTTTATCATACAGAATTAGACTAACCAATTTTTTCAACCTTTAAAAGCGTTCATTCTTACATTGAACGCTTTTTGTTTTTTATTAGATACTGCTATTTCGTACTTTTGAGGAAAACTGCTTTTTGCTATGACTGAAGAGAAGGTAATTCTTGTAAATGAACGGGATGAGAAGATCGGGCTTATGCCCAAAATGGAAGCACACGAAAAAGCATTGCTACATCGTGCCTTTTCGGTATTTGTATTTAATAATGAAAACGAGTTGATGCTACAACAACGCGCACTCAATAAATATCATTCGCCGGGTCTTTGGACAAACACTTGCTGCAGTCATCAGAGAGATGGTGAGACGTCGTTGGTAGCAGGGAAAAGGCGATTACAGGAAGAAATGGGCTTTTCGACACCATTGAGGGAAACCATGTCCTTTATTTATAAAGCTCCCTTTGACAATGGATTAACCGAGCACGAGTTTGATCATATTTTGGTGGGGGAGTACAATGCGGACCCGATAATCAATAAAGAAGAAGTAGCAGCCTGGAAATGGATGCACCTCGAAAAAGTAAAAGAAGACATTATTTTAAATCCGCACCTATACACCGAATGGTTTAAGATAATATTCGATAAGTTTTACCAACATCTGGCCGTATGAGTTTAACTATCTACCGTAAAGCACATTTTAATGCAGCCCATCGCTTGTTCAAAGAAGGATGGAGTGACGAAAAAAATCTCGAGGTCTTTGGAAAATGCAGTAATCCAAAATACCATGGACATAACTACGAGTTGGAAGTAGGGGTGAGTGGTGAGATTAATCCGGATACCGGCTTTTTAATAGACTTGAAAATTCTGAAAGAAATTATTAAAGAAGAAGTAGAAGATCCTTTCGATCATAAAAATTTAAATCTGGAAGTCGCGGCATTTCAGAAGGTAAATCCTACCGTAGAAAATATTGCCATCGAAATATGGAACAGACTTAGAAAACGAATGGACTCCAGCTATGGAATCTCTGTAAAACTCTATGAAACACCCCGTAATTTTGTAGTGTATAATGGTGAATAATGACAATTTATATCCATTAAAATTTCAACCCATATTAAAAGAAAAAGTTTGGGGAGGACAAAAACTCTCACATTTATTTCAGAAAGAAGGTGAAGGAAATATTGGGGAAAGTTGGGAGCTTTCCGGAGTACCCGAGAATATCTCTGTTGTCGCTAACGGTGCGCTGAAAGATATGTCGTTAAACACTCTTTTAGAAAAGCACGAGGCTGAGCTGGTAGGGAAGAAGGTTTTTAGCACTTTCGGAACCACATTTCCCTTACTATTTAAATTTATTGACGCTAGGGAAGATCTTTCGGTACAATTGCATCCCGATGATGCTTTGGCAAAAAAACGGCACAAGGGCTTCGGAAAGACCGAAATGTGGTATGTAATGCAGGCTGAAAAAGAGGCAAGACTCATCTTAGGCTTCAATCGGTCTATGGACGAATCGACCTATCTTCAATTTCTTTCAGAAAAAAAATTACCGGAAATTCTCCATTCAGAAAATGTACATGAAGGCGATGCTTTTTTTATAGCTCCCGGAACTGTACACGCCATTGGAGCCGGTGTATTATTGGCTGAAATTCAGCAAACTTCAGATATTACGTATCGTATCTACGATTGGGACCGCCCCGATACAGATGGCTCTTTCAGAGAATTGCATACCGATTTGGCTTTGAAAGCCATCAATTTTAAAGATACCACTTCAAAAATAACGTATTCAGACAAAAAAAATTCGGCTGTATTGCTTAAAAGCATTCCTTATTTTGAAACCAATAAGCTATTGCTAACACATAGTTTTCAAAGAAATCTTCGCGCAATCGATTCGTTTGTGGTTTATATGTGTGTGGCCGGCGATGCGTTGTTTACCACATCAAACGCTTCAGAAATCGTAAAAAGAGGCGAATCCATTTTAATTCCTGCCTGTATCCAAGAAATTACCATTGAAACTAAAGGAGCAACATTTTTAGAAGTTTATATACCGTAATACACTGTTAAGTAGTATTTTTGCCAAAAATTATAATTATGGCAAGTGTACGCATACTAAAAAGAGACATTAATTACGTTCTAGGTGATATTATTGAAGCTGTTTATATCTGGGAGCTTACTAATCCTGAAAAAGACAACAAAAAAGCCGAGGCAATTATTGACGATGCTATTTTAACTTTCGATGAGTTGATCGCAAAAATGAACGACAAAAAAGTAGAAAACAAAAAGCAACACTACAAAGCAATAAATAAAGAACTGGAAGACAGAGGGAGAAAGCTAATTGACAAAATCAACGCGCTATAAACTAGTTCCCTTCATTTTTTCGCTCAACAATATAAGACTCTAATGCTTTACCGTATTTAGAGTCTTTTATTTTTGGAGTAAGTGATTTATAGACTGTATCCAAATACTTAATGTTTGCATCGTACACTTCACTAAGCATAAGATAAGGCGCCAGCTCGTACTCTTTATTATTTATGGCAAAGTTTACGGTCGCCAGATACTTACCTCTTATAGTATTCTTGCGTTTTTGCTGAATTGCTTGCAGTAAAGAATCGTTTTGTTGCTGTATGGCTGAAATTTCTTCTTCAATTAAGTCCAGATTCTTGTCGCTATATCGCTGAATTAGTTTTTTGTATTCTGAAAGTTTTTCCTGATTCTTAGAACCTGAAACCACAGCGGCAGTTGCAAAATTTTCAAGGGAAGTGTTGATCGTTATTTCTCCCGGTTCGGCAAAAAAAGAAAGGTTCTTGTCTTTAAGGGACTCGTTTTCAATCTTTAGTTGTAAAAAGTAAATCTCCGGACTTTCAACAGCATCCGAAAAAGAAAAATTTGAATCTCCATTGATAGTAACCGAATCGACCGTAACAAAATTTGTATCCACTACTTTTTGAAGTAGTACTACTCCTTTTTTCAAGCCTTTTATATTTCCTGAAAGCTGCATCTCATGTTGCGTTTTTGCACAACCTAGCAACAAAAATAATAGACAGATACTTGTAAAAAGGGATTTCATTCGGGATGTATTTTAAGGCTGCAAATATGCGTGATTTTTGGAAGAAATCCTATGAGGTAGCCGCTAATTGCATTAATACCGTACATAAAATTGCGCCTACGGTTCCAATAGCATATCCGAATACCGCTAATAACACACCTACTGTAGCCAATGACGGATGAAAAGCCGATGCTACGATAGGGGCAGAGGCTGCACCTCCTACATTTGCCTGACTTCCTACTGCTAAAAAGAAGTAGGGCGCCCGAATTAATTTGGCCACTATTATTAGTAAGGCAGCGTGTATAATCATCCAAACAATTCCTATAAAAATAAGTCCGAAATTATCGAATATCATAGTAAGATCCATTTTCATCCCTATACTTGCTACCAGAATATAGATAAATACACTGCCGAACTTACTGGCGCCGGCACCTTCGTAACTCTTTGCCTTCGTAAAAGATAAAATCACACCTATGATGGTGGTTATTGTTATCATCCAAAAGAAACTGGAATCCAGAAATGTAAAAATATTTCGTGTGATTCCTTTGGGTATTCCGGAAACAATTTCGGTAAAGAACTCGCTGAGATAATTGGCGCCAAGATGCGCAAAACCAACGGTTCCAAAGGCGATGGCAGCAAGAATCATCAAATCGGTTAGCGTAGGGTTTCTGTCAACTTCTTTGGCATAGGAGGATACCTTTTCCTTTAAGCTTTCAATGGCAGAAGTATCTGCTTTTAGCCATTTGTCAATCTTTGCGGCTTTACCAATTCCAATAAGTATAATAGCCATCCAAATATTTGCCACCACAATATCTACGAAAACCATTCCACCGTATAAGGCCTGATTATAACCATAAATTTCCAACATGGCCGTCTGGTTCGCTCCGCCTCCAATCCAACTTCCTGCAAGGGTTGAGAGTCCTCGCCACACTGCATCTGCACCGGCTCCACCCACTGTTTCAGGTGAAATAGTTCCAATAATCAATACGGCAATTGGCCCTCCTAAAATAATCCCGGCTGTTCCCGTTAGAAACATGATAAGGGCTTTGGGGCCAAGGTTGTAAACAGCCTTCAAATCGATACTTAACGTCATCAAAACCAAGGCGGCAGGTAATAAATACCGGCTTGACATATAATAGAGGTTCGAGCTGTGCTCGACAACTTCACCGGAATCTGATACAGAAATCCATTCAGGGGAAATAATTCCGAAGGTGGTAAAAAGCGCAGGAATAAAATAGGCCATAAACAGCGCCGGAACTATTTTGTAAAATTTATCCCAAAAACCCGTTTCTTTCGAAGAGGTATAGAAAATAATTCCGATGGCAACCATCAAGACACCAAAAACAATGGTGTCGTTTGTAAATAGCGGAGTTGTGTCTTGTAGTATTTCAGCTGTAGTATCCTGCATTTTTGATGGTTTTGCCTGCAAAATACAATTTATTGTGGAAATCTATTTTATTATAAATGAACTTATTGTTTCAATTAGTTCGGGAACTATAGGGCGGTTGTATTCGTTATAGGATTTTTCGTTGTCCAGATCGTCTCCATGTATTTCTTTAAAAATATGATTCATGTTTTTAATAATCACATATGCTGCGTCGGGCTTTGCGGTTTGAAGTAATTCGGCTTCCGAAACCTGTACCTGAAGATCCTGGTCACCATTAATAATTAGCACCGGAATTTCAAGTTTGGCAATTTCAACGGCCGGATTGTATTGCATCCAATTGAAAATAAAAGGCTGAATGGCAGGTCTGAAGATGGATGCCAAACCCGGACTGTAATTCTTGGCTGTTCCGTTAACCCGTAAATCGTCGAAAGCCTGGCGGGCGTTATCTTTTAAACCCGGAGCTTGTTTTTCCAATTGATCTACAATCACGTCGTCAATCTCCTGTCCGGCACCGGCAATTGAAATAAACCCATCGGCCCTGTTCTGAGCGGCAATCATGCCTACCAGAGAACCCTGGCTGTGCCCTGCAATATAAATTTTTGAAAAACGACTATCCTTCTTAAAATAGTCAAGGATTGAAATTGCATCGTCTATAAAATGGTCAAAACGAATTTTGCTTTCCTCCATTTTACCCATTTTCATGATTTTTACAAGGCGTTTGTCATATCTGAAAGTTGAAATCCCTTTATCATACAATCCTTCGGCCAAAAAACGCAGGGAGTTATTTTTTGCCATCATCTGATTTCCGTCTCTATCCACTGGCCCGGATCCTCCAATGATTATTACCAAGGGTGTTTTTTCGGAAACATTAGACACTAGTAATACACCTTCTACCAAAGGCGGAATGCTTATGTCTTCGCCTTTTAATTTCTCTACCTGTGCGTAACCTATTCCGAAGCAAAGCAGAAAAACGACTATGAGAATCTTTTTCATCTGTGAGATTTGTTTTTTGAACACTAAAAGTACTATTAAATTGTATAACGGGTTATCTTTGTTAAAATTTGCAATACGCATGAAAACTCTTATTTTTTCTTTCTTTTTTTTATTAGTTAGCTCACTTTCCTATGGTTTACCAGCAGATTGGGGTAAAACAGGACATCGCGCTACGGGAGCAATTGCTCAGAAATACCTTAGTAAAAAGGCTAAGCGAGAAATAGAAAAATTATTGGACGGACAATCACTTGCGTTGGTTTCTACTTTTGCCGACGAGATTAAGAGTGACGATAACTATCGCGAATATGCACCATGGCACTATGTAAATTTTCCTTTCGATAGCAATTACGATATACATCCGAAAAGCGATAAAGGAGATCTTTATATGGCAATTCAAAAATGTATGGAAGTTTTAAAAGACGATAATGCCACTAAAGAGAAGAAAGCTTTTCATCTTAAGTTGTTGGTGCATTTTTTGGGTGATTTACATCAACCTCTGCATGTTGGTATGGCTGAAGACAGAGGAGGGAATAGATTTCAAGTGCAGTGGTTCGATGAAGGCACCAATTTACATTCTGTTTGGGACGAAAAGATTATCGAAAGCTACCAGATGTCGTATACAGAGTTGGCAAAAAATAGCAAAAAACTTTCTAAGAACGAACTACAAAACATTCAAAACGGCTCTGTGAAAGACTGGATGTATGAAAGTAGGGGACTGTGTGAACAAATCTATAAAACCACCATAAGCGGAGACAATCTGGGATATTTGTATATGTATGATTATGTGGATGTGGTTAGGTCGCAGCTTCAAAAAGGAGGAATACGTCTGGCCGTTTTATTAAACGATATTTTTAAGTAGTTTCCGAAAACCGATGATTCTATAATTGTATTCAAATTCAAACTTAGATTATCGATCTAAATGTGAGATTGATACGGGGTTTGGTAATTTTTTTGGATTTAGGGAGTTGATGTTGCCAGTTTTCTTGGGTACTGCCTTTCATTACCAATAGGCTTCCGTGCTCCAGAAGTATTTTAAAGCTGTTCTTTTTGTTGCTTTTCTGCCTGAAATGAAAAAATCTCTCCTCTCCAAAACTGAGAGATACTATCACCGGATGTTTCCCCAATTCAGCTTCATCATCACTATGCCAACCATTGCTGTCACTTCCATCGCGATAAAGATTGAGTAACACTGTTGTAAATTTTTCTGAAGTCACAGTTTCAACCTTATTTTTAAGTGTAAGTAAGGTTTTTGTAAATGGCTGCGGAAACATAGTAATTCCGCTATAGGAATAGGATTTTCCTTCAACGCCATAGAGTGCTGTCAATCTGGGTTGTTTGTGAATTTTTCCGAAAAGTTGAATGCTGTCCTGTTGCCATTTGGTTTCTGAAAGTAGCATTTCAAAGAATTCTGAAGCAATTTCTTCTGAAAAAAAGTTCGGATAGTAGGTGACATCTGCATCAATCAGATTTAATCGAATGGATTCCGAATCCTTTTCCGAAGCAAACAAATTCATTTTAAACGTATTGATAGACCCAATATATAAGAACAAACTGTAAAGGGACCCTCAAAACTAAGATCCATTTAGGCAGTTTCAATGAGGCTTTTTCATTTTGAAGCATATAAAAATGCACTGTTAAAAATACAAGCAGCATTGTTATAATGCCCCAGGCCGCAAAAGTTTGTGTTTTTTGATTCAGTAGCATAAGCCCGAGTACCATTTCAGCGATGCCGCTTAGTAAAACCATAGTGCTGTGCGCCGGAATATACGAAGGCATAATGCGCTCATATACTTTCGGAACTCTGAAATGATTAAATCCGGCAACTACTAAGAGAGCTCCCAAAAGATATTGATGCCATGGTAACATAGGTTATTTTTAAGTAATCAAAAATACTCTTTTAAAATAAAACCCCCTTCACGAATGAAGGGGGTTTTTGGTTTTGGTTGGTTAACTATCTGCAAAGGCTTACTCTTTTATGAGTCGTTTTACAACACTAGCCTGATCACTTGATATTTGAACCATATATACTCCCGATGCCAATCTTGAAATATCAATAACCTTCTCTCCCTGCATGGTTTGCAAGTCGATAGTCATTACTAATTTTCCATTGATATCGTAAATCGCAGCTTTGTCAAGAGCGATCGTAGAGTTATTTGCAATAGTTACCTGACTCTGTGCAGGGTTAGGATACATAACAATAGCAACATCTAAGTTGTTATCGTCAACTCCAAGTATGGTTTCTACAGTCAAGGTAAAGACACAAGTAGATTCATTTCCATACTCATCCTCTGCCGTGATAGTCACAGGATATACTCCGTCGGGTAACAAGGTACCTGCCGGAGGACTTTGTGATAAAATCACCACAGGATCGGTACAGTTGTCGGTAGCCGAAGCTTCTCCCGTTCCAAAGTAATCCGGTACTTCATAGAACAAGTTACCTGCTCCCGGATCTACCGTTTGGTCTGCAGGACATACTAATTCCGGTGCTAACAGATCTACTACTGTAATGATAGATTGACAAGAAGCAATGTTACCACTGGCATCACTTGCAAATACAGTCGCTGTAACCGGTGTTCCTATATCGGCACAAGTAACCTCGGTTACATCTACGGCCAAGACAGTAATACCACAAGCATCATAAGAGAGTGGTCCCGGTGGAATTACTTCCACAAAGAAGGCATCTCCGTCTGAATTGGTAAGGGTAAGTGTCCAGTTAGCAGGATCAAACTGTCCTGTAAATCCTGGAACGAAGTTAGAAATTACCGTTTCATTGTTTCCGAAGATATTATCATCGGTCTGTGAACGGAATCCAAATACATCTCCAGGAGCCACTGCTACTGCAGCAGAACCACTCTGGTTACCTAATCCCGGATCGGTAAGCATGGTATACACACCATTTAACAAGTATCCGAAGCTATCAAAGCCGGGAGCATCGTTCAAGGTGTAATCCCAATCAAAGGTAATATTTGCTGCCTCTGTAACAGGAACGGTAAAGTCGGTAAAGCCTTCGGTACCCGAAGAGTTATCACTTCCTATTACCATGATGTCATATACGCCTTCGGTAACAGCCAACAGGTCGGCAGGATCTACCTCAGCAGTTCCATCAGGACCTAATTCGATAGTGACATCCCAACATACTAAAATTGGTGAAGTTACATCGGTTACATTTACAGTTGCAATACAACTGGTAGAGTTTCCACTGTTATCGGTTACAAATACTTCTACTTGATTTTCACCTAATTGTGAGCAATCGAAAGTTACATTAGTATCTATTATAGGACTGAACGTAATGCAATAGCTGTTCATTGTTCCTGTATCTCCACCTGCATTATCATTGATAAGGAGTGTCCAGTCACCGGCAACAGATTCTCCTGCAAACACGGTATTAAACAATCCACCTTCAGCCTGATAATCGGCAAGAGGTCCGTTGGCATTACTGGTCCAAAGGGTTACATCGTTTGAAGACGCATCTGTAAACACAAGGGTTGCGGCAACATCCAATCCGCTACTACCACCACGACCAGTCATTACATTTATTGTAGCTCCTGAAGGAGCTTCTAGGGTCATTTGGATATCGGAAGCCCAGGTATGAATTAGGTTTACTTCAATTCTATCTAAGGTATAATCTGTGCCAACGATGCCAGCTTCACTTACTGTAGCGATAGACGGGTTCATAGGACCGGAAGTTGTTCCCGGGGCCCCGGCTGGAATCGATTCGGGTGCGTTCCCACATTCTGTTACAGGAACAGTAGTTGCAGGACCACCAACAGTTACTACGTAACCACATACTTCATCCACACTCATCAATAGGTTGCTTGCAGGGAAGGTAACGGTGCCATTTGCATCAAGAACCGCTTCATAAGCCGAAGAAGCTGCTTGGTACTCGTAAGTAATACCCCACGAATTGATAGTTCCGGTATCACCACCGGCATTATCGGAAACGGTTAGCGTCCAAACACCCAATGTACTTTCACCGTCAAAGGCAGAAAGCGGGTTATTAGGAGTAAACGACCCACTGATAGTTGGCACACCTGCACCACACTCATCTTCAACAGGACTGCCGGCTTCATCATCTAAAGAAGCTACGATATTATCTCCGCTACATCCAAAAGTAGAAGCAGGAACACCCGGTTGATCAAGAATTGTTACAGAAGTTCCCCCAGGAGACTGAATTGTTACAATAACGTCACCTACCCATGTATGAGAAATATTAAGATCTACGTTTAAATCTGAGATGGTAAAATCATCGGTTACATTTAAAGTAGTAGATATACCGGCAGGGTCGTTATCCGGGATTGCTAAGGCAGGATTAGCGGATGCAGTACCAACTATAGTAGCAGGCTCTCCGATACAAACAACTACCGGAGCAGTATTATCTTCAACAGTTACAGTTGCAGAACATGAAGAAGAATTTCCTTCAGCATCGGTCACTGTAAGGTTTACAGTATTTGGACCCTCATTTCCACAAGTAAAAGTATCTATATCTAAGCTATAGGTAACAATGCCACAGTTGTCTGTAGAACCATTGTCAATATCGGCAGGAGTAATTGTTACAGAACCGGTTACAGGATCTAATTCAACAGTGATATCCTGACAAGCAGCTACAGGAGCCTCCATATCGATTACCGTAATGGTAAACGAACAAGTAGAAGTATTACCATCACTATCGGTAGCAGAGAACTCAACAATAGAAACTCCTGTTGGGAACATACTTCCGCTAGGAAGACCACCGGTTTGTGTAGTTGGAATCGGACCATCTTCGGGATCTATAGCGATAGCGTTTGTGAAGTTAACTACTGCATTACAAACACCCGGATCGGTATCTGTTGAAATATCAGCCGGACAAACAATCATAGGAGGAGCTCCAATAATGATGCCTGTTGCAGTAAGATCGAATAGTCCTGTTTGTCCACCAAATCCATGAACAAGTACATAATAGGTAGAAGAACCATCGGATACAAAATTCACAGTACTCTGTAAACCACCACCCGTCGCACACCCCGGATCATCGTCATTTCCATCAACACACACAAGCGCACCACAAGTTCCGGTAAATACCGAAATTTTAGTGTCATAGTTCGTATTGGGCGAACAAGTAGTAAGCCCAACATTCATACCTGTTCCTGAGATATCAGTAAAGGTATACCATACATCAGGACTGGTTCCTGAACTTGTTCCACAGGTAACAGCAGGACCATCTATAGTTCCAAAAGAAGTATAGCCCGGATACACACCACTTGTAATTGAAATGGCATTGGCACATAAATCGTTAGGTGGAGGCCCTGAAGCAACCAAAGTCATTGCAAAGTTATTGGCGATACCAAAATTTCTGGAACATCCATTGTTATTGGTGGCACTTCCACATCTTGTGACAAATCCATTACCAACTTCACCTGCAGGCATTGCACCTACAACCGGCGTCTCACCTAATACCCAAAAAACATCCGTTCTACTTGCAGTCAACATTACAGTAATTGTATTGTCTACTTCGCTGGTAAGATTGACCGGCGTTGGAAAGTTGATAGTTCTTGTATACAAAAATCCAAGTGTGCCAGGAGTTATATTTACCGTTTGTGTTGAACCCGGAACTAATACACCCGGTCCTGTTCCACAGGCAGAACCTGCAAGACCATTAGATGGACAAGCCGTATAAATACGAACAGTTAAATTGTAGTTAGCAGCAGACGCTAAATTAAAAAGATCCAACGTTATGCTGGTCAATTGTCTTTCCGTGCTCGCAAGTACAATGGCATCTCCCATAGAGTGATTAACGCCACCAGTAGCAGTAGTAATCTCTACTCCCTGATTTGACGCATGGGTAGTATCATAAATAGTGGCATCTAATGCCCGGGACTGCCCCATTGTTGGATTAGAAAAAACACCAGACCTCGAAGCCGTTGCTAGTGTTTCATGTTGTGCATGTGTTTGCCATGTAGAACAGAGAGCAAAAACTGCAAAAAGTAACAGAGTAATTTTTTTCATAGATTCTTTAAATTAGATTAAATAGTTTGTAAAAATCACGTGAAGGTAGTTTATTTCAGTATACCTTTTTCAAAAATATTTGGTTTCAAATAACTATTTTTCAGACAAATAATTAAAGCCTTATGAGTGGTATATTTTAACGTTAATCTGCAAAAATACAAGACGATTAAAAAAAATATACGGAAGGTAATAGATAAATAATACTAGCTGTAATATATAATACAAAAAAAATCGCTGCTAATTTCTTAGCAGCGATTTGTGAATTTAACACCTAATTCTGAATCTATTTTATCATCTCGTAACTCCGTTTGATAAAGGCCGTCATCTCTTCACCTTTTAATAGGTTTTTGCTCAATTTGGCAAGATCTAATGCCTGATTCACCAAGCGTTCTTTTTTCTTCTGTGTTTTGGTGTGTAGAATTTCCGAAACCAATTCATGATTGGTATTGACAACCAAATTGTACATTTCGGGCATTTTACCCATTCCAAACATTCCGCCACCGGTTTGCTGCATTTCTTTCATACGGCGCATGAATTCGGGTTCGGTGATGATAAACGGATTGGCCTTACTGTCCATTGCTTCCAACTGTACCGAAAACTTTTCCGAAGGAATTATTTCGGTTAAAAATGTTTGAAGGCTTTCTTTTTCTTCTTCTGAAAGTTTTGAAATCGCCTCATCTTCCTTTTTAATTAGGTTGTCTGCATGATCGCTGTCTACACGCACAAACGACATCTTTTCGTTCGAAGACTCCAATTTTTGAAGCAAATGTGAAATAATTGGAGAGTCCAATAATAACACTTCGTACCCTTTTTCTTTGGCAGCTTCAATGTAAGCGTGTTGCGCTTCTTTATTCGAGGCGTACAATACCACCAGGTTGTCATCCTTATCGGTTTGAGTATCTTTTATCTTTTCCTTCAACTCCTCCAGCGTGAAGTGCTTTTGATCTACCGTTGGATACAAGGCAAAATCCTGTGCCTTTTCGAAGAATTTATCTTCCGTAAGCATCCCGTACTCAATCACAATTTTAATGTCATTCCATTTAGCCTCAAAATCTTCTCTGTCATTATTGAACAAACTTTTCAGTTTATCAGCAACTTTTCGAGTGATATAACTTGAAATCTTTTTAACGGCTCCATCTGCCTGTAAATAACTTCGGGAAACGTTCAAAGGAATATCCGGACTGTCGATTACCCCGCGTAACATGGTTAAAAATTCGGGAACTATGCCTTCTACATTGTCGGTTACGAACACCTGATTTTGATACAGTTGAATCTTATCCTTCTGAATGCTCATATCGTTCGTCATTTTCGGGAAGTATAAAATCCCGGTTAAATTGAACGGATAATCTACGTTAAGATGAATATTAAATAGAGGTTCTTCAAACTGCATGGGATACAATTCGCGATAGAAGCTTTTGTAATCCTTCTCTTCCAAATCGGCCGGCTGTTTTGTCCAGGCAGGACTCGGATTGTTGATGATATTGTCTACTTCCTTAGTTGGTGCTTTGTCTTCTTCTTTGGCTCCTTCAGGCTTCGGTAAGGTTTCGGTTTTGGTTCCGAATTTAATAGGGATAGGCATAAACTTGTTATACTTCACCAACAGTTCCTTAATTCGGGATTCTTTCAGAAACTCGGTGGAATCGTCTGCAATGTGAAGTATAATTTCGGTACCTCTTTTGATCTTTTTAGACTTCTTCAACGTATATTCCGGAGAACCATCACAGGTCCAATGAACTGCCGGTTCGTCTTTGTAGCTCTTGGTGATAATTTCCACCTGCTTGGCTACCATAAACGCAGAATAAAATCCAAGTCCGAAATGCCCAATAATTCCGGCATCGTCGGCGTTTTTGTCTTTGTATTTTTCCAAAAACTCTTCGGCCCCCGAAAAAGCGATTTCATTGATGTATTTTTCAACCTCTTCCTGCGTCATCCCAATTCCCTGGTCGATAATGTGAAGCTGTTTTTTATCCTTGTCAATTTTAACCTCGATCTGCGGATTGCCATATTCAACCTTGGCTTCCCCAATATTGGTAAGGTGCTTCAGTTTTAGGGTCGCATCGGTCGCATTTGAAATTAATTCACGTAAAAATATTTCGTGATCGCTGTATAAAAACTTTTTAATAAGCGGAAAAATATTCTCTACCGCTACATTAATACTTCCTTTACTCATTGTATAGTATGTTTAATTATTTTTATTTCTGAAGTGATTATAGTCAAATAGAATACCATACCCTTGCTAACTGCCACCTTGTCACTAGATTTAAATTTTAACAAAGTTTTGTTTATAATTAACAGTTTATTGTTAAACAAAAGGGTACTTTTAATGAACAACTTGTGGGATAATAGGATTGCTATGAAAGAGTAGAGTTTTCACTATTATTTTATTGGTTAGGTTGTTAAGGTAAGGGTGCGGAAACGTGCCCTTACTGTTTTGATAGCACAGAAGTATTTTAAATATTTCGGTCATTCCAAATGAATGGCTATCTTTCCCGATAGAAAAATAAATTGTAATGTATACTTCAAGAATTACAGGTTTGGGAGCCTATGTTCCCGAAAATGTTGTGACCAACGATGCCCTTTCAAAATTAATGGATACCAATGATGCCTGGATTCAGGAACGTACCGGAATAAAAGAGCGCAGGCATATTAAAAAAGGGGACGGCAATTCTACTTCTATTATGGCTGTAAAAGCTTCCAAAGTTGCTTTGGAAAGAGCAGGACTATCCCCGAAAGATATCGATATGATTGTTTTTGCTACACTGAGTCCGGATATGTATTTTCCCGGAGGAGGTGTACAGGTTCAGGAGATGATGGGAATGCGAACAATCCCGGCTCTGGATGTTCGTAACCAATGTAGTGGTTTCGTATACGCAGTCTCTGTGGCCGACCAATTTATTAAGACCGGGATGTACAAACATGTTTTGGTAATTGGGAGTGAAAATCACAGCGGCGGCCTCGATTTTACAACCCGGGGAAGAGGTGTGTCGGTAATTTTTGGCGATGGAGCAGGAGCGGCGGTTCTTTCCAGAAACGAAACCGGAAAAGGTGGTATTTTATCCACACATTTGCACAGTGAAGGAAAACATAAGGATGAATTGTCCTTACAAGGACCCAGCACCAATTATTGGGTACCGGAGATTATCGAAAAGAATCCACAAGAAGACATTCCGTACTACCCATATATGAATGGGACCTTTGTATTTAAACATGCGGTGGTGCGGTTTTCTGAAGTAATAAAAGAAGGGTTGAAGGCAAATAATCTTTCGGTGGAAGATATTGATATGTTAATACCCCATCAGGCAAATTTGAGGATTTCGCAATTCATTCAGCGCAAATTTAAATTACCCGATGACAAGGTGTTTAACAACATTGAGAAATACGGAAATACCACCGCAGCCTCTATCCCGATTGCTTTAACTGAAGCATGGGAAAAAGGAAAAATTAAGGACGGCGATACTGTGGTGTTGGCTGCTTTTGGAAGTGGCTTTACCTGGGGAAGTGTCATTATAAACTGGTAGTATATTTAAGTAGAGGAAAAATAAAAAGCCTCCTAAAATTAAGGAGGCTTGTTGATACCTAATAGGGTTAATTTTTTAGAACGGCTAATTCAAATAAATTACAAATATTACATTAGGTATTATTGTATAGACTAACAAACAGGGGCAAACGTTGCACTCTAATATAAATTTTAACGTTATTTAACATTTAAAGTACCTGCTTAAAAAATTCCTCCGCTGCCGTCTTTTTCTCTGTCATCACGATCTTTTCGCGACTTAGCCCGGTATTTTCCGCCGCCAAAACGATAGGATAGTCCAACGTAAACCGTGTGGCTTTCCCAATTAAATTCACCCGTTTGAGCATACGGCAGTTCCCCATCAAAGGCAAATTTCATCGTATCGAAAATATCGTTGTAGTTGATACTAAAAGTACCTCTTCCTTCCCACAAACTGTAACGAGCTCCCAGATTTACAAAATACATAGGCTCCACAGTAAACTGTAAGGTTCTGGATTTTCCTCTGTAGAAGCCAAATGCAGAAAGGGATAAATCTTTGGTCACTTTAAAATTGTTGAACATTCTAAAATTATAGGCAATATTATCTACTTCATATTTGCTCACAACAATATCTTCAACAGTTGGATTTTCAGTTGTTGTAAGTCGCTCGGCAATACCTGTTTGGGTGCGGTTGTACAAATCGAAACTGGCATTAAAGCTCCACCATTTGGTTGGGCGATAGTTGCTGGACAATTCAACCCCATATGCAGAAGTTGAGTCGAAGTTATCGTAGGTAAGAATCACCTTATTCAAATCGGTTCTGTCTATAAAGACAGCTCGGTTTATCTCGTCTTCAATGGCTCTGTAAAAGACGCCGGCGGTTATGCTTCCGCCTTCCATATTTCGGGTATAGTTTGCTTCCACCGAATTGGTGAACTGCGGTTGCAATTTTGTATTTCCGAAGGAAGAAATTAGGGGTGTGCTCCATTCTCTTATCGGATTTACTTGCTCTAACCCGGGTCTGTCCACTCGACGGCTGTAACTTACCTGATATTGATTCTTTTCGGTAGGAGTATACGTTATGTACGCCGAAGGATATACTTGTATGTAATCGTTTTTAAACGAACTTACAGCATTGGTATCGGCCTTTTCCTCTACACTTTCAACACGGGCCCCAATTTGATAAGACCACTTTTCATAGTTTTTTCCATAGGTAGCATATGCAGAATAGATATCTCTTTTATAGTCGAATTTTGTGTCCGGAGTGTCTACAAGAATTCCATCGTTATTAAAAGTTTCTCCATTAGATTGGTACAATATATTTGTGTCAAAAATTAGGGCTTCTGCTCCCAGTTCAAGTTTTGACGTCTCCGTTAGAGGGTTAATATAATCGATATTTACCGTAATGCGATCGCGGTCCGTATCCACAAAGTCTGAATAATCGCGTATAAGTGAAGCCCCTGTAAATCGGAAATCGGAAAATTCATCATTTGTAAACGTATTGTAATCGGCTTCCAGCTCTATATTATGACCCTCTTTTGCAAAATCGAGTTTGTAATCGAAATTGTATTGAGACGATCGGTTGTCATTTTCACTTAAAAAGCCTTGTAATTGGTCTAATGACGGATTGTCATAATACAATATGTCTGTGGAACCTGTGGTATTACCTTCAAAAAAATTCTGGTTCGTAAAAAACGAAAGTGTGTTTTTGTCGTTTAAGTAAAAATCGAGACCGGTTTTCAAAAGATTGGATTTTCCACTGTCCAGAAATTCAAAAAACTGCTCACTATTATCATCGGGTCGAAATATATGACCATGATTTCTCCCCTTTGAAATATTATTCCCGTAGTTGGCATAAAGGTTGAATTTACCGTTGCGGTAATTCATATCGAGTGAACCATTGAATTTGGCATTCTCTTCATAGGTGAGTCCAACACTTGCGTTTCCGTTGAACCCTACATTTACATTTTTGTGCAGAATGATATTGATAATTCCACTCATACCTTCCGGGTTGTATTTGGCCGAAGGGTTTGTAATTAATTCGATTTGTTTAATTGAAGTGGAAGGAATTTGCTTTAGTAATTGCGCAACAGGCACATTAGATAGTTTCCCATCGACCATTACACGTACGTTTTCATTGCCCCGCATAGAAATATCACCTGTTTGCTGGTCGACACTTACCGAAGGAAGATTGTTCATAATGTCCGATGCGGTAGGTCCTGCAGTGGTTAAATCCTTCCCTACATTAATGACTTTTCTGTCCAGTCTTTGTTCTATGGTAGAGCGCTCTGCAACAACGGTAACCTCGTCCAGAGCAGCAATATCTTCCTGTAGCAAAATTTGCCCCATTTCGATGGTGCGATTACCACGTGTAATTTCGATATCGGTTTCGTACGTAATATATCCAATAAACTGAATAGAGACTTTGCTTTTGCCCTCCGGAATTTCATCGATTGAAAAATTTCCGCTATCGTCGGTGACACCACCTGTTATAATTGCTCCTTCTAGTGTTTTAACTGCAATTGTAACATAGGGTATGGGTTGTTGTAAGTTCTTGTCAATGACAGTCCCTGTAATTTTCCCCAGTTTTTCGGTGGTTGGATCTGTAAACCCGAAGGATGAAATACCTGCGAGTAGCGTGATTAGTAAAAATAACTGTTTCATTGTTTGTTGATTGAGTTAGTCCCGGTTAGCAACGGGAGTTCGTAAATTGATTGATGTTATGTATAACTTGTTACCTTGTATAACCTAATTGATGATTACGTCAAATAAAAAATTAGACATTTACCATAAGACGCGTAAGATAAAATCTTGTTACAGGATTTTTCAATTTTAACAAAAAAAACAAACCCGAAGTCTAGAACCTCGGGCTTGCATCTTTACTGCTATTATTAACACTAACCATCAACGTAAAATTTTCACAGTAAAGTCAGAAATATTTCTATACAATAGACGGGCATAAAATAAAAATGTTACAGGCTTCACTTTTTTTAACGAAGTTTTGTGAAATCTTCCTACTGGTAGATTGTATTTTTCAAGAAAAGTTACAATGAAGACGACCCTTGTTTTAGGAGCAAGTTTAAATCCGGCGCGGTATTCCAATCTTGCCATACATCGTTTGGTGCGAGCCGGGCATGAGGTGGAGGCAATTGGATTACAGGAAGGCGAACTAAACGGAGTTAAAATCACTTCCGAAAAAAAACCTTTTAAAAACATCCATACCATTACCTTATATCTCAATAAAAAGAGGCAAGAAGCCTACTACGACTATATCTTATCCCTGAAACCTAAACGTGTTATTTTTAATCCCGGCACCGAGAATCCCGATTTGTACGCGTTGCTGAAGGCGCATGCTATTTCCTATGAAGTGGCGTGTACGCTAGTGCTTTTGGGTACGAATCAGTATTAACCCAAAAAACGTCAAGGCGCCATTTAATATTAGAATAAAGAAGCCAAATTCGAACCCAAACCACAAACTGCTAAAATAGCTTATCGCTCCTCCTACAAAGGGTGTGGCAATGGCAACCAAGGGTACGTACTTGTCCAGAACTTTCCATTTTGTGAGCATCCCATAGGCGTACAATCCCAATAAGGGTCCATAGGTGTAGCCGGCAAAAGTAAATACCTTGGCAATAACCGAAGCATCGGCAATTACATATTTGAAGGTAATAATTACGAGGATTAGTAAAATAGAAATAAGGATATGAATTAGCTTTCTAATACGCACTTGTTTTTGTTCGTCGTATTTTTTTTCAATATCCAAAATATCTATACTAAATGAAGTAGTAAGGGCGGTTAAAGCACTATCTGCACTCGAATAGGCAGCAGCAATCAATCCTAGAATAAAGAAAACAGCAATACCAATCCCCATTCCCGACTGCGTTGCAATAGTTGGAAATAGCGTATCCCGTTGCGCGTCAATTCCGTTCTGTTGTGCATAAACAGTAAGTAACAATCCAAGGGCCAGAAAAACAAAATTTACAATGGTTAAGACAATCGTAAACCAAAACATATTTTTTTGCGCATCTTTCAAATTGCGACATGTTAGATTCTTTTGCATCATGTCTTGATCAAGCCCCGTCATTACAATTGCGATAAATGCACCACTTAAAAACTGTTTCACAAAATGATCGCCGCTTTTCCAGTCATCGAAAAAGAACACTTGGGAAAGATCGCTATCTGCAATAAAGTTGAAAATTGCACCACCGCTAAGGCCTAAATCTTCAGAGATATAATGAATAGCAACACCTAGTGCAATGAGCATAAATAGGGTTTGTAGCGTATCGGTCCAAACGATGGTTTTAATACCACTTTTAAAGGTATAAAGCCATATTAATAGAATGGTAATTGTAACCGTAACCCAGAAAGGAATATTCATAGCGTTGAACACCAGTTCTTGCAATACAATAGCCACGAGATACAATCTGAAACTGGCGCCCACTATTCGGGATAGTAAAAAAAAGGAGGCTCCGGTTTTATAGGAATAGACTCCAAATCGGCCTTCCAAATAGGTGTAGATTGAGGTGAGGTTTAAGCGGTAGTAGAGTGGAAGTAAAACGGTCCCAATAACCGCATAACCCACGGTATAACCCAGTACAACCTGAAAATAACTGAACTTGGAAGCTTCCACCCACCCCGGAACCGAAATAAATGTGACACCGCTTAAAGAGGCACCTATCATCCCGAAAGCAACTAAATACCAGGGAGATTGTTTGCCTGCCTTAAAAAAATCGGCGTTGCTGCCACCTTTATTGGTTAAAAAGGATACAAACAATAAAATTCCGAAATAACCGGCAATTAATAATATGATATGTAATGGTTGCATAAATGTTCAGACTTACAATTGGATTTCGTGTAAAAATACAAAGTTTATGACGCGGCAATTTTATTTTTTAATACTTTTGGGGTGAGCAGAACAGTAACTCATTACTAACCAAATATTTATGCTATGAAATATTCATTATTATTTTTTGTTTTTCTGCTGTATGTAACAAGTTCACAATCACAAGAATATCTTGAAATGATTGAAGCAGAGACGTATACAGTGCAGGAGATTATTGACAATGCCGAAGCCTATTTTGCCGATAAAGACAAAGGAAGAGGCTCGGGTTACAAACAGTTTAAGCGATGGGAATACAATGCCCTCCGATTGGTAAATGAAGACGGATATCTTACTCCAGTCACTGAGAAATTGGAAATATTACAGCAATATAATGCCTACTTAAATGAGACATCACAAACGCGACAGGTCCTTAATGACAATTGGACGGAATTAGGTCCTACCAGCTGGAATGCAACAACCAGTTGGAATCCGGGAGTTGGCCGTGTTACCGGAATTGCGGTGGATGCCACAAATAATGATCATATAATTATAGGTGCTAATACCGGAGGAGTTTGGAGAACGACCGATGGAGGTGCCAATTGGACACCTCTTTGTGATCAGTTCTCGAATATGTATGTGTATTCGGTGGCCATAGACCCCCAAAATTCGAGCACCTATTTCTTTGGGTCTCAAGGTGGATTGATATATAAATCGACAGACTCGGGGGCTACTTGGAATCAATTGGCAAATTTAGGTGTTTCTTTAGTAAATAAGATTCTTATTAACCCTGTAAATAGTAATATTATGTTTGCTACCAGTCAGAATGCCGGTATATTTAGATCTACCGATGGTGGTGTAAACTGGACTCAACCTGTGGCAGATACCAGAGGATATGATGTTGAATTTAAACCGGGTGATCTTTCTGTGGTGTATGCTTCTGGAAATGGTTTTCACAAATCGACCGACGGAGGTGCTACCTTTTCAACAATTGCCGGTTTTAGAGGAGGCCCTAAAATGATAGGCGTTTCTCCCGATGATAATTCGGTGGTGTACGTTGTACAAGCCGCCAGTGGGATATTTGATGGTTTTTATTCTTCCACAAACAGTGGTGCCACATTTACAGAGCTAAATCATGCCGGAAACAACTATTTTGGATATAGCACAACAGCCCAGGATACTAACGGACAGGCACCAAGAGATATGGATATTACCGTGAACCCTTCAAATGTTAACGAAGTGCATATTGCGGGGATCCTTACTTGGAGATCGATGAATGCCGGAGTTTCCTTTACATGTACGGCCGATTGGATTCCGGGAGATGCAGCTGCTGCAAATATTGGATATTGTCATGCCGATGTGGATATTATGGAGTTTGTAGGATCCACACTTTTTGTAGGTACTGACGGAGGAATTTTTAAAGCTACCGATACAGGTAACCTAACAGCCAATTATTATACAGATCTTACAGATGGAATAGGAATTCGTCAGTTTTATAAGATTGGAGTATCACAAACTCCCGATGTAGTTATTACGGGGGGGTCTCAAGACAATGGATCTTCCTTTTATTCATTAGCCCAGGGATGGAGAGACTGGCTGGGAGCCGATGGGATGGAAGGTTTCGTAGATAAGGATAACGTAAATACCATGTATGGTACAATTCAAAGTGGTAGAATGTACCGAACCGATAACGGTGGAATTTCTATTACCGATCTTCCCGAACCCGGAAATGGTTCAGGAAACTGGGTAACACCCTTTGAGCAGGATCCTTCAGTTACCAATACAATTTATCTTGGCTATAATATTGTTTACAAATCAATTAACAAAGGAGCTAGCTGGACAGCAATATCACAAAGTTTTGGAAATAATATTGAGCATTTAAAAATTGCACCTTCCAACAATCAGATTATGTATGTAGCAAATGGCGGTACTTTCTTTAGAACAACAGACGGAGGTACTACCAATTGGGTGCAAACCGCCAGTCCCGGAGGTGCTATTAATTCGATTGCCATTCATCCAACAAACCCGAGTTTAGTGGCAGTAGCAACGACTAGTGCCAATATGGTGTTTGTGTCTTCCGATGGTGGTGATACATGGCAGGATTACAAGAAGAACCTTCCAAATTTTGAAGCCCTGGCTCTTGCCTGGGATGATAATGGGAATGATGGATTGTATTTAGGGATGGATTATGGTATTATGTATATTGACAATACATTCACAGATTGGCAACCTTACAGCAATAATTTACCGAACGTTATTATTAACGAACTCGAGATAAATAACAACACAAATTTATTGTACGCAGCAAGCTATGGACGAGGTGTTTGGGTATCTCCACTTGAGGATGGCATTTTGGCAACCGACGCTTTCTTAAGTAAGGAAAATGTGTCATTATTTCCCAATCCGGCTGCAAATGAAATAACACTTCGTTTTCCATATGCTGTGGAAGCCGATTTCAGAGTGTTCGATATCACAGGAAAACTGCTAATCTATCAAGCCGATGTTTCTGTAGTTAATCAACATGAAATCAATGTTTCCGGTTTACAGGGCGGAACCTATTTTGTGAGAATCAATTCTGAAAAAGGAACCATAACCAAAAAATTTATCAAAGAATAACAAATAATTGTACAGGTTGAGAATGCTTCGGAAATGACCTGATTTCTGAAGCATTTTTTTTATATTGCTCGCTATATTTGCTTATGGAATTTTCTTCAAAATTACTCGAAAATGCTGTAAACGAAATGTCTCAACTTCCCGGCATTGGGAAGCGTACGGCATTGCGTCTGGTGCTTCACATGTTAAAACAACCTGAAGATCAAACCCGGCGTTTATCCCAAAGTTTGCAACAAATGCGTACTGAAATAAATTTTTGTGCAAAGTGTCATAATATTAGTGACACCCAACTGTGTGAAATTTGTTCAAACGGCAATCGCAACGAGAAGCTGGTGTGTGTAGTAGAAGATATTCGGGACGTGATGGCCATAGAAAATACGAGTCAGTATAGAGGTCATTATCATGTGTTGGGAGGAAAAATTTCTCCTATGGATGGTATAGGTCCTGGGGAGTTAAATATTACCACCTTGGTGGAAAAAGTAAAGTCGGGCGAAGTGGAAGAACTCATTTTTGCATTAAGTTCAACCATGGAAGGCGACACTACCAACTTTTTCATCTTTAAACAAATTGAACCCTATAATATTTTAACCACAACCATTGCCCGGGGAATCGCCGTGGGAGACGAATTGGAATACGCCGATGAGGTTACGCTCGGACGTAGTATTTTAAACAGGATTCCGTTTGAAACTTCACTAAAAAGCTCATAGAATTTGAAGCTATCCGTAATCATCCTCAATTACAACGTTCGCTATTTTTTAGAGCAATGCATTCGAAGTGTTCAACGCGCTATAACAACCTTCGAAGCTGAGATTATTATTATTGATAATAATTCTTCGGATGATAGCTGTAGCATGGTAAAAAAGCTGTTTCCTCACGTAACACTTATTGAAAACAAAGAAAATGTAGGCTTCAGTAAAGCAAACAATCAGGCAGTGGCGATCGCACAGGGTGAATTCGTCTGTATCTTAAACCCGGACACCGCTGTGGCCGAAGATACCTTTATTAAATGCTTTCACTATATCGAAGAAACTGAAAATTTAGGAGCTCTGGGCGTGTATCTAATGGATGGAACAGGGAATTTTCTACCCGAAAGTAAGCGTAACATTCCTACACCAAAAGCATCCTTGCTAAAACTTATAGGTTTGGGTGGAAGTTACTACGCCAAACATCTTTCCATGGATGCTTCAGGAAGTGCCGATGTGCTGGCAGGAGCATTTATGATGTTGCCCCGAAGTCTCTACAACAAAGTTGGTGGCTTCGATGAAGATTATTTTATGTACGGAGAGGATATCGATTTTTCGTATAAAATAACTCAGGCCGGATACCGGAATCATTATTTGGGAACTGCCGAAATCCTACATTACAAAGGCGAAAGCACCCATAAAGACGGCACTTATTACGACCGATTTTACGGCGCCATGCGCATCTTCTATAAAAAACACTTTAAAACCAATCCTTTATTCGATATTTCAGTAAATACGGGAGTTTTTATCATCAAGGCCTTCAAAAAATCCAAAAGAAGAAAATACAGAGGCAAGCAACCGGATCGCGCCTATGTGTTTACCGAAAATCTAAACTTATTGAGAGCACTTTCAGAAACGCTGGATATTCCGTTAAAATCCTCTTCCAAGGCTATCTTTCAGGAAGAAAATTTCGCAAACGCCATGCTTATTTTTGATGCCGAATACATGCAGTACTCTCAGATATTTTCAATAATGAAACGATTTAAAGGCAACAACAATCAGTTTCGCATTCATCCTCCCAAGGCTAACTTTATAGTAGGAAGCGATCAAAGTGATGAAAAAGGCAGTGTGCTTGTTTTTTAAGAAAATTGAAACAAGAAATAGTTGAATTTTAACTAATTTTGCACGGTTGAAACAAAACTACTTGCAACAAGGATATTATGGCAAAATTTGAATTGAAACTACCAAAAATGGGCGAAAGTGTTGCCGAAGCAACGGTAACTAACTGGCTTAAAGAAGTAGGAGACACCATTGAAGCAGATGAAGCAGTACTGGAAATCGCTACCGATAAGGTGGATAGTGAGGTTCCAAGTGAAGTGGATGGGGTTTTGGTTGAAAAATTATTCAATACGGACGATGTAGTGCAGGTTGGTCAAACCATTGCCATCATTGAAACAGAAGCCAATGGAGCGGTTGTTGCCTCAGCACCCAAAGCCGAAGCAAAAACTGAAACAACTTCTAGCCCCGCTGTAGCTGAAGTTGAAAAACAAATTGAAACTGCCAAAGAAGTAACGAAAACTGCTGTTGCAAGCACCGGTGACAGATTCTATTCTCCACTAGTAAAAAATATCGCCGCTGCCGAAGGGATATCCCAATCCGATTTAGATGCTATTTCTGGAACAGGGAAAGACGGCAGAGTGACGAAGAACGATATGATGGCCTATCTTGAAAATCGTTCTGCCAAGGGCACTACCACACCGCAATCTGCAGAAAGTGTAAAAACCACTGCTCCTGTAGCAAAATCGGCCACCCCGGTTTCAGTAAACGGAGGGGACGAAATTATAGAGATGACCCGTATGGGGAAACTCATTGCACATCACATGGTGGAAAGTGTTCAGACCTCTGCCCACGTACAATCTTTTATCGAAGCCGATGTGACCAAAATTTGGAACTGGCGTAATAAGGTAAAAGATGCCTTTGCCAAGCGAGAAGGGGAAGCGCTAACGTTTACTCCTATTTTTATGGAGGCGGTGGCTAAGGCGTTGAAAGACTTTCCAATGGTCAATATTTCGGTGGATGGCGACCGAATTATAAAACGTAAAAACATCAATTTAGGAATGGCGGCTGCACTCGCAGACGGCAATCTGATAGTTCCGGTAATAAGAAATGCAGACCAACTGAATTTGGTGGGAATGAGTAAGGCGGTGAACGACCTTGCCAATCGCGCCCGGAACAACCAGTTAAAACCCGACGAAATTCAGGGCGGAACCTATACTGTAACCAATGTAGGTACTTTTGGAAGTATTATGGGAACCCCAATCATCAATCAGCCGCAAGTAGCAATATTAGCACTGGGAGCCATTCGAAAAGTCCCTGCTGTTATTGAAACTCCCGAAGGAGATTTTATTGGTATTCGCTATAAAATGTTCCTGTCACACAGTTACGATCACCGTGTGGTAAACGGGGCTTTGGGCGGACAATTTGTAAAGCGCGTCGCCGATTATCTGGAGGCCTGGGACAGTAACAGGGAAATTTAGTTTACTAACTCAAACAAGATAGTTTCCAAATCATCGTAACCGAAAATTACATGATTTTTATTCCAGATTACCGGAAAACGAATTTTTGTTTGCTCGGTAAGTTGGCGCTCAATGAGCCGCATAAACTGATTGTACAAAATGGCATCTTCGGTAACATCCAAAACCCGATGTTGTATTCGATCGTCCTTTAATCGTGACGCTAACGCATCGCATTTTTCACATTTGCTTGTTGCAAACAGCACCAGTTTCCCTTCAATTAATTTTTCAATATCCACTGCCTGTTTTTCATAGGTAAAATTAAGATTGCGCTCTTCCTTATTAATAATAAGATCGTAGGTGTATTGAGAGGCTACACCATTTAATTCAACCAGTGTGAGCATTGGAGTTTTAGACAAGGGAGGCAGGTTTTTAATTACAGGTTTTGAAGCGCTTTTCCGATAACCTTCAGCATTTACCATAAAAAAAACATTGAGGGTGTCTTTCGTTTTGTTTTCGGCCATTAGCACAATACGTTTTCCTTGTTTTTCTTCGGAAATGAGTACCTGTAAACCCTGACAAATTCCTGAAAAAGAAAAAAGCAGTGAGAAAAAAAGTAATGTAATTGTAGTTTTCATAGGTTTCTAACAAAGGTATGCATTGCCCTTTTAAAAAAATAGCTGCTTTTTAAAATTACTCGTATAGGGATAAAAGCCTTGTCAAAACAAGCAGGCTTCACCGCTAAAAATAACGATTATAAACAGATGAATTAGTACCTTTGCCTTATAAAATGAATACATGGAGTTACACCTAAAAAAACCTATCTGCTTTTTCGATCTGGAAACCACCGGAGTTAACGTAGCCACCGACCGAATTGTAGAGATATCTGTTCTTAAAGTCTATCCTAACGGAAATAAAGAAAGTTATACCTGGCGTGTAAACCCCGAAATGCCTATTCCACCTGTTGTAAGTGCCATTCATGGGATTACCGATGAAATGGTTGCCAACGAACCTCCTTTTCGTGAAATAGCCCCAAAAGTATACGCCTTATTGAAGGATAGTGACCTGGGTGGGTTTAATTCCAATAGATTCGACATTCCATTGCTGGCCGAAGAATTATTGAGAGCCGAAATAGATTTCGATTTGAAAAAAGCTCTTTCGGTCGATGTGCAAACCATTTTTCACAAAAAAGAAAAGCGCACTCTCGAAGCCGCATATAAATTTTACTGTGATAAAACACTCGAAGATGCACATAGTGCAGAAGCCGATACCAACGCGACCTATGAGGTGCTTAAGGCACAGTTGGACCGATACCCCGATTTAGAAAACGATGTTGCTGCATTAGCCACCTTTAGTTCGCATAAGGACTTTGCCGACTTTGCAGGCTATATTGGATATAATAAAGAAGGAGATGAAATTTTCAGCTTTGGAAAACACAGAGGAGCAACGGTGTCCGATATCATGGAGAAAGAACCGGGTTATTTTGGGTGGTTGCTTAATGCCGATTTCCCGTTGTACACTAAAAAAGTGTTGACAAGAATCAAACTTCAGAAATTAAACAATAAATTAGAGTAATGAAAATTATCTGCGTAGGTAGAAATTATGGGGCACATATTGCAGAACTGGACAACGAACGTCCGGAGCATCCTATTCTTTTCTTAAAACCGGATACCGCCATTTTACTCAAAAAGCAACCCTTTTTTATCCCCGATTTCTCTGATGATGTACATCATGAAGTTGAAATTCTAGTAAAGATTACTAAAATTGGAAAACATATTGATAGAAAGTTTGCACACAAATACTATGATGAGATAGGGCTGGGAATCGATTTTACGGCGCGAGACCTGCAAGCAAGTCTAAAGGAAAAAGGCTTACCTTGGGAAAAAGCGAAGGCATTTGATGGGGCAGCAGTGGTAGGAAACTTTGTATCAAAAAAAACGTTTCAGGATGTGAATGATATCAATTTTTCGCTAAAAAAAAACGGAGAAGAGGTTCAAAAAGGAAATACCGGATTGATGCTATGGAAAATTGATGCTTTAATCGAATATATTTCAAAATATTTCACCATAAAGATTGGGGATATTATCTTTACAGGCACTCCTTCAGGTGTTTCAAAAGTGAATCCAAACGATACCTTGACGGGTTATATAGAAGGAAAGGAAAACTTTTCCATAAAAGTTAAATAGATGACAAGACATTATTCAAAAGAAAGTTTAAGTGAGGTAGCAGGTGGAGACCAGGATTTTATGGCCATCGTTGCAAAAACCTTTTTAGAGGAAATTCCACCAGATTTACAGGCCATGGAGGATGCAATCGACAATGATAACAAGGAATTAGCCTATCAATTTGCTCATAAAATGAAGCCTAATCTCGAAATGTTTGGCATCGAAGTTGGGAAGGATATTACCGCTATAGAAGCTTGGACAAGAACTTCAAAAAATAAAATGACGGTTTCCGAGAACCTCGAGAAAGTTGTTTCCTCTGTAAAGAAAGTGCTTGTAGAGCTCAAAGAAGATTTCAATTTATAATGCTTGCCGAAATAATCACCATAGGTGACGAAATTCTTATTGGTCAGATTGTAGATACCAATTCTGCTTTTATTGCCAAGGAGTTGAATAAAATTGGGGTTCAGGTCTACCAAATTACTTCCATTCAGGACGATAAAGAACACATTCTTCAGGCATTAAAAGACGCCAAGCAACGAGTAAATTTAGTATTGATTACAGGAGGTTTGGGTCCTACCAAAGACGATATTACCAAGGAAACCCTTTGTGAGTTTTTCGACGATACGCTTGTAGAAAGCGCTGAAGTTCTCGACAATGTGAATCGTCTTTTTTCAAAATACTTCAACAGAAAACCCCTGCCATCAAATTTATTGCAGGCAAAAGTTCCTTCCAAAGCAACAGTGCTCAACAATACCCACGGTACTGCACCGGGCATGTGGATTGAGGAGGATAATGTGGTATTTGTGTCTATGCCGGGAGTACCCTATGAGATGAAATACCTCATGCTAAATGAAGTATTGCCTCGAGTAGTTAAGAGATACGACCGACCATTTATCTATCACAAAACCTTGCTAACCTATGGTTTAGGTGAAAGCGCCATCGCAGACCGAATTGAAGATTGGGAAAACAGCCTTCCAAAAGAAATTAGATTGGCGTATTTGCCGTCTTTAGGGCGTGTCCGACTTCGGTTATCCTCCAAAGGCAAAGATGAAGCACAATTACACCGGGCTGTGGATAAGCAGATGGATGTGCTTTGGAAATTACTGGAAGACATTGCTGTAGGATATGAGGATGAAACAAGCATCGAAGAACGTATTGGTGCGCTGTTGGCGCAAAGGGAACAATCGCTAAGTCTTGCCGAGAGTTGTACCGGTGGTGCCATTGCCAAAAAAATTACTGGAAATCCCGGCGCTTCCGCGTTTTTCAAAGGAAGTATCATTCCATATCAAACAATTAAAAAGGTGGATGTTCTTGGGGTAGACGAACAATTAATTCACGATCACAGCGTGGTGAGTGCTCCTGTGGCCGAAGCAATGGCCCAACATGTAAAAAAATTGTTTGAAACCGATTATGGGGTAGCAACTACAGGAATTGCAGGACCTACTTTGGGAGATAGCGAAGATGAGGTGGGGACTGTTTTTATTGCCATAGCGGGACCTAAAAGGGTAATAAGTGAAAAATTCAGCTTTGGTAATGCGCGGGAGCGGGTAATTTCAAAAGCAACGAACAAAGCCTTCGAAATGCTGCTCAAAGAAATTTTAAAAAACTAAGCAAAGCTGCGTTCTGAAAGTTTCAAATTATAAACCTCAAACTTGAAATTTTTTATTTTTCTTTTGTTGTGCATCACAATAAAATTACTTAAATTTGCAGCCTGTTTAAAATAACCATAAATATTTTAAGGAAATGTCTAGAGTTTGTGAGCTTACAGGAAAGAAAGCAATGGTAGGAAACAATGTTTCCCACGCGATGAATAAAACAAAGCGCAAGTTTAATGTAAACCTTGCAAAGAAGCGTTTTTACATTCCTGAAGAGGACAAGTGGATTACCCTTCGTGTAGCTACTTCAGTTTTAAAAACAATTAATAAAAAAGGTATTTCTGCGGTTATCAAAGAAGCAAGAGCCAAAGGCTTTTTGAATCAATAATTGCAAATAATTAATAAAGTCTATTACAATGGCTAAAAGAGGAAACAGAGTACAGGTAATTTTAGAATGTACAGAGCACAAGGGAACCGGTGAGCCGGGAACATCTCGTTACATCACCACAAAAAATAAAAAGAACACACCGGACAGAATGGAATTGAAGAAATTCAACCCAATTCTTAAGAAAATGACGGTTCATAAAGAAATTAAATAAGACTAGGCCATGGCAAAGAAATCAGTAGCATCGTTACAAACAGGATCCAAGAGATTAACAAAAGCCATTAAAATGGTAAAATCGCCAAAAACCGGCGCCTATACCTTCGTGGAATCTATCATGACTCCCGAAGCGGTAAACGACTGGTTGAGCAAAAAATAATCGGTTCTTACGATAATCAAACAAAGCCACTTTTTTATAAGAGTGGCTTTTTCTATTTTGTATATTTGCCGGGCGTTTCCCCTCCTTCTCGGCCAGAGGCAGATTCGGAGGGGACGGGCTATCCGCTGTATCTTTTTTTGTCTCTCTTTGCGCACCTGTCTACCGACAGGCAGGGTCGAAGGGTTTCAACAAAAAAAGGATGCCGCTGCTATCCCCTAACGCAACTAACAAAACAACAATGAGCTTCTTTAAAAAAATATTCTCCAAAGAAAAAAAAGAAACCCTGGATAAAGGGTTGGAAAAATCCAAAAACTCCTTCCTCGACAAACTAAGCAAAGCCGTCGCAGGAAAAAGTAAGGTAGACGACAACGTTCTCGATAATCTGGAAGAGGTCTTGGTATCAAGTGATGTGGGTGTAAATACCACCCTAAAAATTATTGAACGTATCGAAGCACGTGTTGCAAAAGATAAATATCTGGGCACCGAAGAACTCAACCAAATTCTTCGCGAAGAGATTGCAGGGCTGCTTAGTGAAACTAATTCGGGAAATGCATCCGACTTTGAGCTACCTGAAAGCAATGCGCCTCATGTTATCATGGTAGTAGGAGTGAATGGAGTAGGGAAGACCACCACTATCGGAAAATTAGCATATCAGTTTAAAAAGGCAGGAAAAAAAGTGGTTTTAGGTGCCGGAGACACCTTTAGAGCCGCTGCAATCGATCAGTTACAAATTTGGGCAGATAGGACCGGTGTTCCAATTGTACGCCAGGAAATGGGAAGCGATCCCGCAAGTGTAGCCTTCGACACCCTCCAAAGCGCCGTTACTCAGAATGCCGATGTGGTAATCATCGATACTGCGGGTAGATTACACAATAAAGTGAACCTAATGAACGAGCTTACCAAGATAAAGCGTGTAATGCAAAAGGTAATTCCTGATGCGCCCCACGATGTGCTTTTAATACTCGACGGCTCTACAGGACAGAATGCCTTCGAACAAGCCAAACAATTTACGGCCGCCACCGAAGTGACTTCTTTGGCAGTTACAAAACTCGACGGAACAGCAAAAGGCGGTGTAGTAATCGGTATTAGCGATCAGTTTCAAATTCCGGTAAAGTATATTGGTGTAGGAGAAGGTATGGAGGACTTGCAGGTGTTTAATAAATTAGAATTTGTGGACAGTTTTTTTTCTTAACAAAAGCGAAGAGGCATTAGCGAATAGGGAATTGGTTTATTTTACAAATCCCAAATCCCAAATCCCAAATCCCAAATCCCAAATCCCAAATCCCTAATTGTGAGCAGTGAGCAGTGAGTAGTGAGTAGTGAGTAGTGAGTAGTGAGTAGTGAGTAGTGAGTAGTGAGTAGTTAAAAGAGGTTAAGCACTAGTCAATAGGGAATAATTTTATTTATAATTCATAATTCATAATTCGTAAATCCACAATCCAAAATCCCAAATCCCTAATCGTGAGCAGTGAGCCGTGAAGAGTGAACCGTGATTAGTGAATCGTTTAATTTAACTTTTATTTCTAAAATCTAAAATCTAAAATCTAAAATCTAAAATCTAAAATCTAAAATCTAAAATCTAAAATCTAAAATCTAAAATCCCAAATCCCAAATCCCAAATCCCTAATTGTGAGCAGTGAGCAGTGAGCAGTGAGCAGTGAGCAGTGAGTAGTGAGTAGTGAGCAGTGAGTAGTGAGTAGTGAGTAGTGAGCAGTGAGTAGTGAGTAGTTAAAAGAGGTTAAGCGCTAGTCAATCGGGAATAGTTTAATTTAACTTTTATTTCTAAAATCTAAAATCTAAGATCTAAAATCTAAAATCTAAAATCTAAAATCTAAAATCTAAAATCCCAAATCCCCCTTCACCCTTCACTCCATACCTCCATTATTATTTTTTATTTCGTATTAATATTATTGTACATTTGAGTAAACAAAAACTCATCATTTCTTTTTTATGATTCACCCGCATACGGAACTACGCTTCATCAGCGACCAAATTGGACACGGCGTAGTAGCAACCAAATTTATTCCTGCAGGTACCATAACCTGGGTCTTAGACAAATTAGACAGGACATTCACCATAGAAGACTTTCAGAAATTAGATAAGCTATATCAGGATATACTGGAGTTTTATACCTATCGCAACAGCAAAGGCAACTATGTATTATGTTGGGATCATGGAAGGTTTGTAAACCACAGTTTTAAATCCAATTGTCTTTCTACGGCATACGATTTCGAAATCGCCATCCGCGATATTCAACCGGGAGAACAACTAACCGACGATTACGGATATTTAAATATTGAAACTCCTTTTCGTGCAGCCGATGAGGGCACCAAGCGCAAGACAGTTTATCCGGACGATCTTAAGAATTATCACAAGGTGTGGGATAAGAAAATTGCTGCGGTTTTTCCTAAAATCAGAGAACTAAATCAGCCGCTGGCGAATATTTTGACTGAAGCCACCCAAAAGCAAATTGACGCAGTCTTGAGCGGAGCTAAACCCTTGGCTTCTATTTTGGAAATTTACTATCCTAAAAAGTAATTTCTGTTACACTATTTTACGAGGTATTCCCATTTTAATAGGTATCTTTGCACGCCTTATTATTAAAAAATTATGCGGACTAAAACCCTGAAAAAGAACAAGATTAATGTAGTAACCTTGGGTTGCTCCAAAAACACTTACGACAGCGAAGTGCTGATGGGACAGTTACGTGCTAATAACAAGGAAGTAGTCCATGAGGAAGAGGGAAATATTGTAGTAATCAATACCTGTGGTTTTATTGCCAATGCCAAAGAAGAAAGTATTAATACCATTTTGGAATACGTTCAGAAAAAGGAAGATGGGCTGGTCGATAAAGTTTTTGTCACAGGATGCCTTTCAGAACGTTATAAACCCGATCTTCAAAAAGAAATACCTGCTGTTGATCAATATTTTGGAACCACCGAATTACCCGGATTGCTAAAAGCACTGGGAGCCGATTACAAACATGAATTAATTGGGGAAAGACTTACAACCACACCCAAAAATTACGCATACTTAAAAATTGCCGAAGGTTGTGACCGACCCTGTTCCTTCTGCGCCATTCCTATCATGCGCGGGAAGCACAAGAGCACACCCATGGAAGATTTGGTCACCGAAGCCGAAAAATTAGCAGCCAAGGGAGTGAAGGAATTAATTCTTATCGCCCAGGATCTTACGTATTACGGCCTCGATTTATACAAAAAACGAAACCTGGCCGAGTTACTTCAGAAATTGGTGCAAGTAGAAGGCATCGAGTGGATTCGATTACACTATGCCTTCCCAACAGGATTTCCAATGGATGTATTGGAAGTGATGCGCAATGAGCCTAAAATTTGCAACTATATAGACATTCCGTTACAGCATATTGCCGACCCAATATTGAAGTCGATGCGTCGTGGAACCACCAAGGCAAAGACCACCAAATTACTAGAAGAATTTCGTGCAGCTGTCCCCGATATGACTATTCGAACCACTTTAATTGTGGGCTATCCCGGAGAAACTGAAGAAGATTTTCAGACTTTAAAGAATTGGGTAACAGAGATGCGTTTCGAGCGCCTGGGATGTTTTACCTATTCTCACGAAGAAAACACACACGCTTATAATTTGGTCGATGATGTTCCTGAAGATGTTAAAATGAATCGCGCCAACGAGATTATGGAAATTCAGTCACAGATTTCCTGGGAACTCAATCAGCAGAAAATTGGGAAAGAATTCAAAGTGGTAATAGACCGCAAAGAGGGAAGTTATTTTGTGGGACGTACCGAGTTTGATAGCCCCGATGTGGATAATGAGGTTTTAATCAATGCTGAAGAAGGTTATATGCGGACTGGCGATTTTTTCAATGTTAAGATTACTGCTGCCGAAGATTTCGATTTGTATGCTGAATTAATTTAATACCTTTATACTATCCCGGAAAGTTCGAACCGGGATCTTAATTTAGGAACGTATGATTCATAAAATTTGCTTATTTATTGCCATTACTTTTCTTCTGTTTTCCTGTAAAAACAACCCCGATAAAGAACAAAATACGGGAGACTCAACTCATACTGCAGCGCATACTGACAATCATTTAAAGGAGATTCCGAGCCCCGTACAAGGAAACAGTGCAATGCCAAGACTTTTTAGTAATGGTGCAGATTTGTTTTTATCCTGGGTCGAAAGAAAAGACTCTGTCGCAACACTAAACTTTTCGATTTTAAAAGACGAAAAATGGAGCACCCCGGAAGCGGTAGCTTCAGGAAAAGACTGGTTTGTAAACTGGGCCGATTTTCCCGCTATTGCCGAAAGCAACGGCAATATTCTAACCAACTATCTTCAGAAATCCGCCAACGGAACCTATACCTATGATGTTAAATTAAACCTATATACCCCTCCTTCTGCCGAAAATAGCGATGGATTATGGAAAAAGAATTTCTTACTCCATAACGACGGGACACAAAGTGAACATGGCTTTGTATCCATTCGTCCGTATGTAGATGATAGTTTTCTGGTAGTATGGCTCGATGGTAGAGAAACCGTTGGAAAAGATCATGGTGGCGGACAAATGACCTTACGTGGGGCGATTGTTTTTAAGGATGGTTCTGTACAATACGATACCTTATTGGATGATAGTGTATGCGATTGCTGTCAGACATCGGTTGCCATTGGATCCAACGATGAAATCATTGTTGCCTATCGTGATCGCAGCAAGGAAGAGCTTCGGGATATATCGATTGTACGTTGGCAAAAAGACGGAGGATGGTCTAAACCTATGACTATAGGCAATGACAACTGGAAAATTCCGGGATGTCCCGTAAACGGACCATCGATAGATGCTTTTGAAAATAATGCAGTAGTAGCATGGTTCACTGAGGCAAAAGGAGAGGGCGATGTAAATGTTGCTTTTTCAAACGACAATGGGGCAAATTTCGGCAAATCGTTCCGCATAGATGTTGGAAACGCTACAGGAAGAGTTGATGTGGCCATGCTCTCGGAAGAAGAAGCCGCCGTGCTCTGGATGGAACCAAAAGGCGAGGAGACAGTTATTCAACTCATGAAAATAAACGTTCACGGCTATACTGAGCCGGCAGTCACTATTGCAACAACCAGTCCCAATCGATCTACCGGTTTTCCACAACTTGAAATAGTTGGTGACACGGCATATATTGCTTGGACGATGATTTCCGAAAAGGAGGCAACTATTAAAACTGCCTCGATCGCCTTAAAAGATTTTTAAATAAGCTTTGAATAGCGTACTCATTATTGGCCATACTTTTCCCGAACCTGCAACGACAGCCGCGGGTAGCCGTATGCTGCAGTTGATTCAGCTTTTTATTGAAAACAACTTTACAATCACTTTCGCGACTACTGCAAATGCTTCCGATAAAGCAGTAAATCTAAAAGAATTAGGTGTTGATACTCTTGCTATTCAATTAAATGATGCTTCTTTCGATGATTGTATTTCAGAATTAAACCCCTCCCTTGTACTTTTTGATCGATTTATAACGGAAGAACAGTTTGGTTGGCGTGTGGCCGAAATCTGTCCAAATGCCTTACGGATACTCGATACTGAAGATTTGCATTTTCTTCGAAAGGCAAGAGAACAGGCAGTAAAAAAAGGTTTGTCTGTAGCCGATGCCAGCTTATTTACTGAAACAGCCAAGCGGGAATTGGCCAGTATTTTACGATGTGATCTGTCGATACTTATTTCGGAAGCTGAAGTGAAACTACTAGAAACTACCTTTTCAATCCCTTCGGAACTATTGTATTATTTACCTTTTTTAGTGGAACACTCGTCTGAAGCTGCGGCAAAATTACCTGCGTTCGAAGCACGAAGTGGTTTTGTTACCGTGGGGAATATGTTGCATGCGCCCAATGTAGATTCTATAAAATATTTAAAAACAGAAATCTGGCCCCTGATTCGGGAAAAACTCCCTGAAGCCCAATTGCATATTTATGGAAGTTACGCAACGCAGCAGATACTGGATTTTCATAATCCAAAAGAAGGATTTTTATTTCAGGGTTGGGCTAAAGAGGTGTCAAAAGTAATGGTTGCATCGAAGGTGTGTCTTGCGCCGCTGCGATTCGGAGCTGGTTTAAAAGGGAAATTATTGGATGCCATGCGTTATGGAACACCCTCAGTTACTACTACTATTGGCGCGGAAGGAATGTATGGAAACCTACCTATTCCGGGCAGAATTACAGATGATCCTCTAGAATTTGCAAAGGCTTCGGTCGCACTATTTACACAGAAAGAAATCTGGCTGGAAGCGCAGCAAAATGGTTTCAGTTGTATCGAAAAGCGTTTCCAAAAAAGCCTTTTTTCCGAAGCCTTTATTGCAACAATAAACAAGCTTCAACAAAATGTGAGGACACACAGAGAAAAGCACTTTATAGGGCAAATACTTCAGCATCACACATTGCAGAGTAGTAAGTATTTAAGTAAGTGGATTGAAGCTAAAAATTCGACCTCTTAATACAGTTTCGCCAAATCGTTTTCGGCCGCAATATAGCCGAACGATGCCCAGTCGTCCTGTGAAACAATCTCGTTATACACCACCCTTGCCCGTTCGGCATAGCCGGTATAATACAACCAGTTAGCAATGGCGTATCGGAGGGCTGTGTCCGATGCAGTAGAAGCTTCATTTTCTGAATTAATATCCTTTAATTCTAGATCCCCTTTATAGAACAAACATGCGCGATGGTAAGCCGTATTTTCAATAACTTCCATGCTAGAGGTAATATTTTTTACATAGTTTTTTGCGGCATCATCTCGTCCCAGCCTTCTATTAATCATATAGATCCAATGTGTTGCCGAAACGACATTGTCCGGTTTGTTGGACGTCTCCAAACATTTCTTAAACGCATCCAGTGCAGGCCCCATACTACGGTTAAGGTAATGTGCAAGTCCTAAGTGATAATAGATATTTCCATGTAGGGTACTCACCGGAATGTTTTGCGCATTAGGCATTCCGTCCGGCTCAACTTCGTCCTTTGTGCCTTCTATTAGTTGAGCTGCTTTTGTAAGATCTTCAATTGCTCTGTTGAATTTACGTAGTGTAATATATCTGTGTCCCCGATGACGGTACAATCTGGGATCGTTGGGAAATTGTTCAATTCCTTTGGTGTAAATTGCAATAGCCTCGTTGTATTTCCCTAGATAAGCCGTAAACCGTCCGTGCCAGATAATAGTTTCAATTTTGTTGGGATTGGCATCGTAGGCTACTTTTTTCTCATTGTAACGCATTACCAAGCTGTCTGAAGGTGTAGCCGAATACAAGGTATCTCCTAGAAGTGAGATTGCTTCATAAGCCGGTGCCGAGAGCATGTCTGGTTGCCCGCTTAGTGGTAGTTGCTCCTCTTTTTTATCTTTACAAGAAATCAAGGTGATAAAAATTAACAAGGTGTAGAATGTTTTCATGGAGACTCTTTTAATGACTTAAAGATAGACAATTTTTAAGTGCGCCTTGAAGAGGATTAGCAGGGCAGATTTACTAATAGCAGAATGTTGCAAAGTGACGCTATAAATGGTAAGAATATATGATAACTTTGTAGCAAAGCATAACAGTGTCCTACAACATAGTTTTAATAGAACCCGAAATCCCAAATAACACCGGTAATATTGGCCGACTCAGTCTTGCAACCGGGAGTACGCTGCATTTGGTAAAGCCCTTCGGATTTGAACTCAATGATACAAGGGTAAAACGGGCGGGGTTGGATTATTGGCAACATGTTGAACTTAAGATTTATGAAAGTACTGAAGCTTTTTTTTCGGTCCATAAAAATAAATCCATGGCTTTCTTTTCAAGCCACGGAACGCGCGATTATTGGGACATCCCTTTTAAAGATGAAATGTTCTTGATTTTTGGAAAGGAATCTGTGGGCTTGCCGAAGGATTTAATTAGCAAGCATGAGACCGATTTGTATAAAATTCCGATTCACTCACCTCACATTCGTTCTATCAATTTGGCAAATGCAGTTGGAGTTGTAGTTTATGAGGGATTGCGTCAGGCAGCCATGAAGTGTTAAAAGAAAAAACGCATCAACGACGCAACGAACATGCAATTCAACGCATCAAAAACTCAACAAACAAACAACTCCACAAACCCTCTTCCTTCCAATTCCAATTACTGTATCTTTGCAACATTATTAAAACCACTCTATGCACTTCAGTGAATTAGCCTTAAACAAACCTATTCTAAAAGCCGTTTTTGAAAAGAATTATGAGTCTCCTACGCAGATTCAGGAGGAAACGATTCCGTTAGTACTTGCCGGAAAAGATGTAATTGCTTCGGCCCAAACAGGAACCGGAAAAACAGCAGCTTTTGCATTGCCCATCTTACAGCGATTGTTTCATCAACAGGATGTCAATAAAAATGCTAAAAAGATTCGCGCCCTGGTTGTGAGTCCTACACGGGAATTGGCCGTACAGATTGAAGAAGAGTTTCAGGTCTATAGTAAATATACCAACTTGCGAACCACTGTTGTTTTTGGAGGAACCTCCATAGCACCTCAAAAAGATATTTTAAAAAAAGGGGTAGATATATTAATTGCTACTCCCGGGCGCTTACTGGATCTTCGGAAGCAGGAAATTGTAGATTTAGGACATGTTGAAATTTTAGTTTTAGATGAAGCAGATCTTATGCTGGATATGGGTTTTATAGACGATGTACTTAAGATTGAGCGATTGTGTCCGGAAGAAAAACAGAGCCTGCTCTTTTCGGCTACCATGCCTGCTAAAGTAGTACAATTAGCGAGGACCATTTTAAAAGACCCTGAAAGGGTGGAGGTAACTCCGTCGGTTTCAGCAGCGGCATCGGTAAGACAGATTCTATATTATGTTCCCAAACCTAAAAAAATTGAATTGTGTTTACACCTGCTACGCAATACTATCAAAGGAAATATCCTCATCTTTCGTCGCACTAAGAACGGAGTTGACAAACTGGAACAAACACTCATAAAGAATAATTATAAGGTTGCCAGCTTACATGGTGATAAGGCACAAAGTACGCGACAAGTTGCATTGAACAGTTTCAAAAATGGCGATGTTAATATTCTCATAGCTACCGATGTTGCCTCACGCGGAATCGATATCGACGGTCTCGACGCTGTTATAAATTTTGATCTTCCCAATATTCCCGAAACCTTTGTGCATCGTATTGGGCGCACAGGACGAGCGGGACTGGAAGGTATAGCCTATTCATTTTGTTCGGCAGATGAAAAGGAATACGTTACCAGTATTCAGAAATTAATAAAAGGAGCCTTGCCGGTAGACGATGAGCATCCTTACCTCTTATCTCCCAAAGCCAAACCACAGGTGCATAAAAAGAAGGGGAGCAAACACAAAAAAGGACGAAAATCTGAAGCCTCGAAGAAAAATAAGAAACGTTGGTATTAGTTTGAGGGTGCATGGTGAAGGGTGAAGGGTGAAGAGGGAGTTGTACGAAATTTTAATTTTGCTTAATCCCAAATCCCAAATCCCTAAACGTGAGCAGTGAGGAGTGAGCAGTGAGTCGTGAGAAGTATAAAGAAATTACGCACTAGCCAATAGGGCATAGTTTAGTCTGATTCATAACTCATCACTCGTAAATCGTGAATCGTAAATCGTAAATCGTAAATCGTAAATCGTAAATCCCAAGTCCCAAATTCCTAATCGTGAGCAGTGAGTTTACCTACCGTAGGTAGATGGTGATTAGTGAGCCGTGAAGAGTGAACCGTGATTAGTGAATCGTTTAATTTAACTTTTATTTCTAAAATCTAAAATCCCTGAACTAAGTTCTACATCTATTTTTAAAACATTTCATCGAATAGTAAGAAAAAGATTACAAAAAATTAGTTTTTGAACAAAGCTTATCCTACATTTATTCTTGCCTCAGTTGCTATTCTCTTAGTCCTTCTTCTGCTTTTAAAATGAATATCATGGAAAAAGCATTAAACTATCCGTTTCAAAGGCGATCTGCCAATTATTTTGAATGGCTGTACGAAGTTATCAAGTCGGAAAAGTATTTCCAGGCAGATTCGGTTATTGTTTCAAAAGAAATAAAAAGGCGGCATACATAAATTGATGCCGCCTGTTAATTGTATTGCTGGATTGAAATATTCTTAGTCAAGAATGTATTTGTTGTTATTCACAAAGAAGACGCTATTGACTAGGAATAATTTTCCGTTTTCCCAAAAGGAACGGAACAATACGTCGTCTACCAAATAGATAAAACTACCTCTACCTATGCGCGCTTCCCCAAAAACAACCGAGTTTTTCAAACCTGCTTTGGCATCGGATCCCGAGAAACCGGAAACACTTATAGGCTCATCTTTTATATAACCCACATTGTATCCATTTTCTAAAAATGCAAACGAATTGTTGCCCTGTTTTAAACTGAAATACGTGTCACCATACCCAAATGCCATTGGATGTGATGGATCTAAGGTTACTTTATAGATACTTCCCGTAATAAAATCCTTGACACTTTCACGTTCCCGCTGATCGTAGGGAATTAAATTACCTTTTACCGTGTCTTTATCTTCTTCTTTCTTATCACCTTCATTTTTCTTTAGATCGAAGCCTTCTTTGCCTTCGAAGGAATTCACGGCACGACCCATTGCAATCACTTTTCCGCCATCGCGTACCCAATCCTTGATTTTGTTCAAATTAGTTTCATTTAAAAGTGACTGATACCAACCTTCCGGAAGTATCAACACATCAAAATTTCGAATATTTATATACCCAAAATCATCGGTGTCAATTGAAGTTAGAGGATATTTCAGTTGTTGTTCAAAAAAGTGCCAAATGGCTCCGTAACTCAATGATGAAACTCCGTCGCCCTTTAAGATAGCCACACGCTGTTTGTTTACAAGCTTGATATTCCCCGAACCGAAATCGGTCCCATTGTCACTAAAACTGGTTGGAGAGGCAAACAACTTTCGTTGATGCGCATTGGCAATTTTAATGACGGTTTCGTCAAACGATGCATTATTTTTATTGTCGCTTCGGGTAATTACGAGACTTCCTTTAGGATAAGCAGTTCCCGAAAAACTTAAATCTTTTTCAGAAAAACGTACCTTAATATTGTTTTGAAGTAATTCAGCAAGGAATCCGGCATCGTTTAAACTATTCCACTTCGCAATATAACCGGGTGAATTTGCAACCATTATGTTTAATGCAAAAGCCTGAGGTTTCGACCCGCTGGCTGTTACCAATGTTGTGCTTGCCACAGTTTCTAATCCGTAGGCATGTGGCACGCTCCAAGCAGTAATATCGTAGGTAAGCGGATCGCTTAGTTTTGCGTCGGGTTCAAAAAGCACTTTTACCATTTTTCCTTTCGGCTGATTGGTGCTTACTACCAATGCTCCGTTGCTGTCCATACTGCCGTCTTTATTGGCTCCAAAGTTAAAACCACTTACTTTTCCGCCGGATGCATAACCGTACTTAATCTCGTGTTGATCTAATAATTTGGTAAGCGCATTTATTTTATCGGCATTGCCTTTTAACACATAGCTTTTGTATTTCAAACTACTGTTGTCGAAGAATTTTTTGAATTCGGTATTTAACTTCGCAGCATTCATAGAGGAAATCTCTATTGTTGAAAGTCCGGTAGTAGTATGATGCGCCACACGATCCACCAACGTAAGCTCATAACCTTCGTCTGTATTTACACCCAATCCTGCTGCTCCATGACCCGCCTGTTCGTAGGTCATTCCAATAGAGCCCATAAAAGTGGGGTAGGTGTCTCCGTAACTTGGATAGAGTAAATCGAAACTTTCCCGGGTAAAAAACAACCACCCTTCCTTGTCGAAATATTTGGCGTGATTCTTACCAATTTGCGTTTGAAAATCCCGCTGCCATGGAGAAATTATTTCGTGAAACGGCTCTGCTGCAGGTGCAAAATAATAGGGACTATTAATACCCTGCTCGTGGAAATCGACATGCACATGAGGCATCCATTGATTGTACACTTTTAATCGCTGCTGACTCTCAATTTGTGTTAGCCATGCCCAATCGCGATTCAGGTCGAAAAGATAGTGATTTGCTCTTCCACCCGGCCAGGGTTCGTTGTGTTCGGTTGCTTCTTGTAATGCATTGTATGGAGTGGACTTCACCGAATTATACCAATTGGCATAGCGGTCACGGCCATCGGGGTTGATACAGGGGTCGATAATCACCACTGTATTTTGCAACCAGGCCTTATTTTCGGTGATTAATTTATATATGGTATTCATAGATGCTTCGGTACTTGAAGCTTCATTTCCATGAACATTGTAACTTAACCAAACAATGGCGATATTGGGAGAAGCGCTGCCGCTTTCCAGGCCGGCATTTTTAAGATTGTCTTTCCGAATGTTTTCAAGGTTCGCCATGTTTTGCGGACTTGAGACAATGGCATAGGTTAAAGGTCTGCGTTCGTATGTTTTTCCGTAGGAAGCGTAGGTAACCATGTCACTATTGGCAGCAACATGTTCAAAATAACGCACCACATCGGCATGGCGTGAAAATTGAGTGCCAATTTCATACCCTAAAAACTCGGAAGGAGATTGTAATTGAGCAGTTAATGTAATAGTGAAAAGTAGAAATAGGAAAGAAATGTATCGTTTCATGCGGTGGTTGATTAATTTGAGGGTTAAATATACTAGAATTTCCAGAATGCAAATCTCAAATTCAAAAAATCATTTGAGGCATATAACAAGCTGAAAATTTGTAACGAACTTTAACATTAACGTATCTTTAAAAAATTAAACGATGAAAGTCGTTATTTTTGTGTTCAGTTTTCCAAAAGTTTATGTCTGTACAAACCATTCCGTATTCCGAAACCGGTTATTTTTCAAATTTGATTTGCGATTATCTTGCTGAAAAAAAAGAGTTACAACCATTTTATCACCGTTTTCCGAAGTTGGATAATTTTATGGAGCAGCTTCAGGAAAAACAAAAATCATTTCCACAGGAACAACGAAATGTGTTGGTGGAACGACTGAAATTTCAGAATAGAGAGATAGAAATTTCAGAAGCCACACAGAAAAATATCGCCGCCCTTTCTTCTTCTAATACCTTTACTATCACAACAGGGCATCAGCTTAATCTGTTTACCGGTCCGTTGTATTTTTTATACAAAATCATTTCGGTGATAAACCTTTCCGAAACTTTAAACAAAAAGCATCCCAAGCAGCATTTTGTTCCCATTTATTGGATGGCTACTGAAGATCACGACTTCGATGAAATTAATTATTTTAATCTCTTCGGAAAAAAAATTAAATGGAATAGAAAGAGTAGTGGCGCTGTAGGTGAGTTGTCTACTGAAGGTTTGGCTGAAGTTGCTGAAGTTTTTAAAAATACGTTGGGAAATAGTAGTAACGCCAAGAAATTAATTTCGTTATTTACCGAAGCCTACGTCAAACATCACAATTTGGCAGATGCGACGCGGTATTTGGCGAATGTGTTATTTTCAGAATTCGGACTTGTAATTATAGACGGAAATGATACAACACTTAAAAAAGTATTTATTCCTTTTGCTGAAAAGGAGTTAACTGAAAATTTATCCTTCAAGAACGTAACCCAAACCACAAAAGAACTTACACAGCTTGGATACAATGAACAGGTACATCCAAGAGAGATCAATCTGTTTTATTTAAAAGAAGGCCTTAGAGAGCGGATTATAGAACAAGGCGGTCGGTATTACGTAAATGAAACCGATAGCTCCTTTTCTAAGGAAGAAATTATAGCTGAACTCAATACACATCCCGAAAGATTCTCTCCCAACGCCTTGTTGCGACCCTTGTATCAGGAAGTAAATTTGCCCAATTTGTGTTATGTAGGCGGAGGTGGTGAATTGGCCTACTGGTTTCAGTTGAAAGATTATTTTAAATCGGTTGCCATTCCTTTTCCGATATTATTACTTCGGAATTCGGTTTTATTACTTCCCGAAAACCTTTCAGAAAAACTCAAGAAACTGGATGTTAACATCGAAGCCTTGTTTTTAGAGCAGCATGAGTTAGAGTCTGCGCATACTAAGAAAATTTCGGAAATTAAGATTGATTTTAGTACCGAACTTGATTTTTTAGAAGCGCATTTCAGAAATTTAAAGCTGATTGCCTTACAGACCGACAAATCGTTTGAAGGCGCTGTGAATGCCCAGGAAAAGAAACAAATTAACGGGTTGAAAAATCTGGAAAAGCGATTGCTAAAAGCACAAAAGCGCAAGTTGTCTGACCAGCTAAACAGGTTAACTGCAATTCAGGATGAATTATTTCCCAAACAGAGTCTTCAAGAACGCAGTTTAAATTTTTCGGAATTCTACGAACCCTACGGCGAAAACTTGATTAAAACCTTAAAAGAGAACCTGAATCCCCTGTCCAATGGTTTTACAGTGGTGAGGATTTAATTTACAAAATACTAATTAAGAATTACGATTTGGGAATTGAGATTTGAGATTTATTTTTGAAGCAACACTCTTCACTCTTCACTCTTCACTCTTCACTGCTCACCGTTCACCCTTCACCCTCACAACGTTGCCAATCTACTGTTAAACAAGTAGTTTTCGTAAGTCTTGCTATAATGCACTTTTTTCTCGATAGATTTTATGACTTCAGTTGAGAAATCGGTTTTGTACATATTCCCCATGACATTGAGCCCTCCAGGACTGAAGACATTGATTTCCATTAATTTATCTCCCACAATATCGATTCCTACCAAAAACATCCCGTCCTGTACCAGTTTTGGGCGTACAATTTCGGCAAGCTCCATAATTTTATCGGTCATTTTTGCAGGATGTGGTTTTCCGCCTGCATGAATATTACTGCGAATGTCTCCACTGGCATTTACCCGCTTCATGATGGCGTATTTGCCGTCGGCCGATTTCAACGGCTCGCCATTCATTAAAAAGAGACGGGTATCCCCATCTTTGGCATCGGCTAAATACTCCTGCGCAATTACATAACCATCCCTGCAAATCGCGTCGATGGTTTGTGTAAGGTTGTGTTCGTTTTTCTTGTCCATCATAAACACATTCGTTCCTCCTGAGCCCTGGAGGGGTTTAAGTATCATTTTTTGTTTCTGCTCTTTAAAAAATTCTTTTATTTCCTGATGATCCCTGGAAATGATGGTTCTGGGGCGTAATATTTCAGGAAAATGCTGAAAATACATCTTGTTAATGGCTCCGGCCAAGCTATTCGGGTGGTTTAGCACAAGTACATTATCTCGCGTGGCGATTTCACCAAAAATAAAAGCGGCATTCTGCGCCCAGTTGCGTTCGTTTATATCGTCCGACGGATCATTTCGAAGAAATAGAACATCAAGCTCTTTAGAAGATACGCGTGTAAATTTTTCCTTCTGAAGCGCTTTAAAATACGTTTCCTGTGTTTTAAAGATCTGCCCGCTAATGGTCTTACAGCGAGCAGAAAGATGACCATCACTTGCATAGGCCAATTCGCCAACCCCAATAAAAAATACTTCATGTTCCCTTTTGTAGGCTGCAAAACCCAAAGCCGGAGTAGTGAAATTAGGCTTTTCGGTTGCATGGTCGTTTATTATAAATGCAATTTTCATATGTTTCTAGTTTAATAATTCGGTAAGTTTTACACCTTTTCTAAGATTTTCTAATCGTTTTTTAACACTGTCACGCTCCAAAAATCGAGGCAATACAGGAGGCTTTATTACATTCCTATGCAGTAACTCCTCAATGAGTTGAATATGCGTTATATTGAATTTGCCCGTATACAGGGGTTCCAATTCCCCTCCATCCTTTAAATATTGCAGCAGATATATGAGACCTGCCAGATACACAGCGTCTTTTGTAAGACCCCCACCGCGATAGATACGCATGGTTATATAGTATGCGGTCTTTTCGGGGAAACTATGTTTTTGCTCAAGGAGACGGAATGTTTCAATAAAAGTCGCATTGTGGACCATGGCATTGGCCGCTACCACTCGTCCGGCCAGTAATCGAAGTCGGTTGACCGTGAGACCATCCACGAGATATTCAGCTAACACAGCCAAACCTTCCTGCAATTGGTCATACCCGGCAAAACCGGCATACATTTGTTTAATCGGCTGTTTTTTCCCGTTACAATAGGTTAAAATATGTGTTCCCACTTCATGCTGAATCAATGCGTCACAGCGTCCAACATCCATGGATAAATCGTCACTAATTAATAATTTAGTTTCAGAAACCATAATGCCAACTACGTCCTTTCGTATCTCGAGAGACAGCGGTAGTTGAGGAAATTTTTCCTGATAATAATCCAATTCTATCTGAGCACGCTCTGCAAACTCATAGCAGTTAAACCGTTCCAGCTTTTCCGGATTATCACCCTGAGGAAACTTTTCAAGCAGTGCCTGTGCGCCAAATAACACATCGGCTTCTATTGCGCCGTACAAGCTTTCACCTATAAATCGGAAGTTTTCGGTACCTCGTTCTTCGAGCATGGTGAGTTGCTTTTCAATTTCCAGACGTTTGTCCCTTAAAATAAAGGACAGGGTGGGGTCGTCCACTTTTTCGATTGGGATATCGTATAATTTTCGTTTTTCCTGCTCGGGATCCAGCGCAATGAGTCGGTAGTTAAATGCCGGAGTTTTTGTGAATTCGTTCTTTTTAAAAATATCCCATTGTTTCGAACTGTTTACGGGAGTGGTTCGAAGTAAAAAGGACATCTTTTCACTTATCTCTGCGAGCGTCGTGTCTGCTTCAAGCGTAATCTTATCGAGATTGGTCTTCCCAAGCATGAGATAATGATCGTACGGATTTGAAGTCTGAACCCGAATAAATTCATATACCGCTCTTTTAATTATTTCTGAAAGACGGGAGACAAACTTTCTGTAAAAAAGTGAAAAAATTTCATTCTCTTCAGGACGTTCGTAAATAGTGGGAACTGCGAGACCTACGATAAGGCCTCCCGATTCTTTAGATTCTTCCATGTTTAGCAATTCTTCAAGATGATCGGGATGTCTTTTGTGTGTATCAGATATTGTGACACTTATTTCGGGATAGATAACTCTTAACTCATTGATACCATCTTCGAATGCCTTGATGGTTGCCGGGGCTTTCGATTTTGGGCAGGAAATTTCGAACTCCGCCTGATGGTCTTTTCGTACCGGCCACATTTCAATAATCAAAAAGGCGTTTAATTTTTCTGAAATAGCAGTAGAGAGACATTCCAATAAGTCTGAAACAGGATATGTGTCCTTTACTATTAAATAGGAGCCCTGTGTTTTTAGTAAACCCGAAAATAAATGATCGGTTTCCTTATAACGATACACACATATATAGGGTAATAATTTATCGATGTGAAGGATTCCTCCGTCCGGTAACAATTGGTTAACGGGCAGTTCACTCTCCAAATTCTGACAAACTTGTTCTAAAAGGTCGGTTGCGATCATAGTATCCTAAATTACTATAATTGGACGTCCTTTGTGTTTTTAAAGACGACATTTAGCATACATTTAACTGAAAAGAACCATTCTCTAACGAAATATTTAGAATTCAAAAAAACCTTAAAAAAAAGCTGTTAAATTTTTCTAATAACCCTTTAGTCAACTTATTTTTTTCAACTACTTTTGCCTATGCAAAACAACGTCCTAATTTTAGATTTTGGATCGCAGTATACGCAGCTTATTGCAAGGCGCGTTAGAGAGCTGAACATCTATTGCGAAATACATCCATATCACCATATTCCTGAGAATTTAGAACCTTTTAAAGCCGTAATTTTATCGGGGAGCCCGTTTTCGGTGCGCGCCGAGGATGCTCCGCATCCCGATCTTTCACAAATAAAAGGTCACAAACCGCTGTTGGCGGTTTGTTACGGCGCGCAGTATCTGGCACATTTTAATGGTGGTAGCGTAGCACCTTCAAATATTAGAGAATACGGCCGTGCGAAATTGTCTACAATCCTCAATAGAAATACGCTCTTTGCAGGGATTAAAGAAGGGACACAGGTATGGATGAGTCATAGTGACACCATCGCCAAACTTCCCGAAAAAGGAGTGCGCCTAGCTAGCACCGACGACGTTGCAAATGCTGCCTTCTTTATTGAAGACGAAGAAACCTATGCCATCCAATTTCACCCGGAAGTATATCATACAACCGATGGCAAACAACTGCTGGAAAATTTTCTGGTGCATATTGCAGGCGTCGCTCAAACCTGGACACCTGCCGCATTCGTGGACAGCACAGTACAATCGTTACAAGACCAACTGGGTAAAGACAAGGTCGTTCTTGGCCTGAGCGGTGGAGTAGATTCTACCGTAGCGGCGATTCTTTTAAATAAGGCAATCGGGAAAAATTTATACTGCATATTTGTAAACAACGGATTGCTCCGTAAAGACGAATTTAACAGTGTATTGGAACAATACAAAGGAATGGGTCTTAATGTAAAAGGAGTGGATGCTTCGGCACGTTTCTTGAAAGCCCTGGAAGGATTAAGTGATCCGGAGGAAAAACGGAAGGCTATTGGAAATTCCTTTATTGAAGTATTCGATGCCGAAGCGCATTTGCTGGAAGATGTGGATTGGTTGGCACAGGGAACTATTTATCCCGATGTTATCGAAAGTGTTTCCGTAAATGGTCCTTCGGTTACTATTAAATCACACCATAACGTGGGTGGTCTACCCGATTTTATGAAACTGAAAGTTGTGGAGCCCTTGCGAATGCTGTTTAAAGATGAGGTAAGACGTGTTGGAAAAGAAATGGGAATCGATCCCGAATTATTAGGAAGACACCCGTTTCCCGGTCCCGGACTTGCCATTCGAATTTTAGGCGATATCACCGCCGAAAAAGTTCGTATCTTACAAGAGGTAGATGCCATATTTATTAATGGTCTTAAGAAATGGGATTTGTACAACAAGGTGTGGCAGGCCGGAGCAATATTATTGCCGGTACAAAGTGTGGGAGTAATGGGTGACGAACGAACCTACGAAAAAGTAGTTGCGCTACGTGCGGTGGAATCCACAGATGGAATGACTGCAGATTGGGTAAATTTACCCTATGAATTTTTACAGGAAACCAGTAATAATATAATAAACAGGGTAAAAGGCGTTAATAGAGTAGTGTACGATATAAGTTCGAAGCCACCGGCCACAATTGAATGGGAATAATATGAAGTCAATTTTTTATATAGCATTAGTTTGTATTTTCAGCATGGGCTGCAGTACGCTGGCTCAGAAACAAGATTACAATACACATCGCGTTGAAAAAGGCGAAACCGTGTACAGCATAGCCAAAAAATATAACACCTCCGAAGAAGCCATCTATCGCTTAAATCCGAATGCTAAAAACGGACTAAAAGTGAATTCGTTAGTCTTCCTTCCTGAAACCGATGTAATCAATGACGTGAATGGGGATGTTTCTTTTAAAATGCACCGTGTAAAGCGCAAAGAGACCTTGTTTGGTATTGCTCAGTTATACAATATTCAGATTGACGATATTAAAAAACACAACAAAGAACTCTATTCAAGAGAGCTCAATAAAGGTGAAAAAATTCGTATTCCTGTTCGGGCCAGGAGCGGAAATACAACAGTAGTAACCACCGAGACAAATACAAACTCGGAAATGGGAAAACATACCGTGCTCTCCAAAGAAACCAAATTCGGAATTGCGCGTAAATACGGAATTAGCTTGGCCGAATTAGAAACTTTAAATCCTAGTATGGGTGAAAGCCTTCAGGTAGGAGCTGTTTTAATTGTCCCGAAAACTGAAGTAGTTGCCTCGGCCACCATCGAAGATGAAAAATACACCTTTTACGAAGTGAAACCCAAAGAAGGGTTTTATAGGCTGAAAGTGAAGTTAGGACTCTCTCAGGAAGAAATTGTTGCCCTAAACCCCTATGCAAAAGACGGGCTTAAGGAAGGAATGATTTTAAAAATTCCAAAGGAAAGCGCGGCAGTTATTTCAAGTAATGTTCCTATTGTAGATCTTGAAAACAGAATCAAAAATAGATCCACAAAGCGCATAGCTTTAATGTTACCTTTTCGTTTAAATCGTTCCGTAACCGATTCTACAGGAACCAATACCGACCTGTTAAAAAGTGATGCAACGCTACGAGTGGCGCTCGATTTTTACAGTGGAGTGCTCATGGCTACAGAATTTGCAAAAGATAAGGGAATATCAACCACTTTAGATGTCTATGATACCGAAGCCAGTGAGAGCAAAGTGAGTAGTATTATTTCAAAAAATAATTTCGACAATGTAGATGCAGTGATTGGTCCCTTACTCCGCAAAAACGTAGAAAAAGCGGCAGCCGATCTTCGCAACACCGATACACCTGTTTTTTCACCATTAAGCAATAAAGAAATAAAAATATCATCCAATTTATTTCAAACATTGCCTACCGATGAGATGCTTCAAGAACGAATGCTCGAATACCTTCTGGAGCATACAGCCGGGAAAAATATTATCCTTATAAGCGATGCGAAGAAAAGTGCATCTAAGCAACTAATTCTGGCAGCTTTGGAGAATGTAAAAACGTTGACTCCACGAGAAAAAGGATTTCTGTATGCAAGTGATATACAAGGAAAAATTGATGCTGCTCGTGAAAACTGGGTTATCCTGGAATCGGCAGATCCGGTGGTAGTAAGTAATGTGGTTGGCTTGTTAAACGGTATGCCCGAATCTTATAAATTAAGACTATTTACCCTCGATAAAAACGATGCTTACGATTACCACGATGTATCCAATGTGCATCTGGCAAAATTAGGATTCACTTTTCCTTCGGTAAATAGAAGTTATAATTACAAAGAAAAGAACGCCTTTCTTACCAGTTATAAAAATAAATACGGTGTCTTGCCCAATAGATATGCGGTTCGCGGATTTGATGTCACTTACGACGTGCTGTTGCGATTGGCTTCGGGAGACGATTTGCACGAAGCATCCTCCAATGAGATAGAGACCGAGTACATTGAGAATAAATTTCGCTACAGTAAGAAACTCTTCTCGGGGTATCAGAACGAGGCTACCTATATCATTAAATACAATAAAGAACTCCAATTCGAGGAAGTAAAATGAGCACAGCAAAAGTAACCTACGTGGGTAATCTTCGTACAGAATGCGAACACCTGAATTCGGGAAGAACATATATTACAGACGCGCCCGTCGATAACAATGGAAAAGGAGAGGCTTTTTCTCCAACCGATACGGTCGCTACCGGACTTGCCAATTGTATGCTAACCACCATGGGGATTAAGGCCATGGGGTTGAATATTATCTTGGACGGATCAACAGCCTTGGTTACAAAGACAATGGCTGCAAACCCGCGACGGATTTCAAAAATTGAAGTGGTGATGGACTTACCTGCAAATATTGACAGGAAGTCTCAGCAGATTCTTGAAAATACCGCAAATACATGTCCGGTGCATTATAGCTTGCATCCGGATATTGTACGAAGTGTTGTATTTAATTGGGGATAAGACAATTACTCAATAAATAGTAATTTTTGTCGTTACTTTTTTATGAAACTACTCATTGCTCTTTTTTTCATAAGTCTTATGACTTTTTCTTCAGAAAACAACACGGAAAAAATTGCGTGGAGCGAAGATTATAAACTTTCCTGGGCCGATTTCCAAGGAATCCCAAATGGGGGGAGTAGTTTTGTAGCAAGTACCAATTCGGGGATGTCTTTTTCATTTTCGTATGGTTCGAAGAATGGCGTGATTGAATACGATTTTACAATTGAAAGTAATTTCTATCCCAAACTTTCATGGTACCGAAGAGGAGCTGTATCAGATTATATTTTACAGCACGAACAAACACATTTCGATATTTCGGAATTGCACACGCGTATTTTCAGAAAAAGAATGGAGGAAGCCACCTTTTCAGGAAAGATAAAGGCCGAAGTCTACGCCTTGTATGAAAAGACCGAAGCTGAAAGAAAAGAAATGCAACGGCGCTACGACGAAGAAACCAATCATTCACAAATACAGGCGTCTGAAGCAGCATGGCAGATTTTTGTTGCCAAACAACTCAGAGAATATGGCCGCTGGAAATAATCCCTCTTCAACATCCTCAAACCCAAATCCCAAACATCTTATCGAATTGGCAAACTATAAAATGCCCTTCGGGAAATACAAGAATTACTATCTCGTAAACATTCCGGAACCGTATTATGTATGGTTTAAACAAAAAGGCTTCCCCAATGGGAAACTGGGCCGTATGCTTCAGGAAATGTATGAAATCAAATTAAATGGCCTGGAAGATTTGGTGCGAAAACTCATTGATAGGTAAACTAGATTCGAAACTGCTCATCGTTGTTGGATTGTTGATATTTAATTATTGCCTTCCGCAATAAATCCCTACCTTTGCATCCCGTATAGCGAATTCAGCAAAGCACACATGAACACTACAAAATACATCTTCGTAACGGGCGGAGTATCTTCATCATTAGGTAAAGGAATTATAGCAGCATCACTGGCCAAGTTATTGCAGGCCAGAGGGTACCGTGTAACCATTCAGAAATTAGATCCTTACATTAATGTAGACCCCGGAACACTTAATCCTTACGAACATGGGGAGTGCTACGTTACCGATGACGGCGCAGAAACCGATTTGGATTTGGGTCATTACGAGCGGTTTTTGAATGTTAATACCTCACAGGCCAACAATGTTACTACCGGAAGAATTTATCAAAGTGTAATCGAAAAAGAACGTCGAGGCGAATTTCTTGGGAAAACCGTACAGGTGATTCCGCATATTACCAACGAAATTAAAGAACGTGTTCAATTGCTTGGAAATACAGGTGATTACGATATTATTATTACAGAAATTGGCGGCACCGTGGGGGATATCGAATCCCTACCCTATATCGAATCGGTGCGACAGTTAAAATGGGAGCTGGGTGATGACAACGCACTGGTTATTCACTTAACCCTTGTTCCGTATCTATCGGCTGCCGGAGAATTAAAAACCAAACCAACTCAGCATTCGGTGAAAACACTCATGGAAAGTGGTATTCGTGCCGATATTTTGGTGTGCCGAACCGAACACGAACTTTCAGACGACCTCAAGAAAAAATTAGCCTTGTTTTGCAACGTGAAACAGGAAGCCGTCATTCAGTCGATTGATGCTTCAACCATATACGACGTCCCCAATATGATGCTGGATGAAGGTTTAGATACAGTCACCCTTCAGAAATTAAAACTTACCAATTCCAAAGAACCCGATTTGGACAGATGGAATCAGTTTTTACAACGCCATAAAAATCCGAAGGGAAAAGTAGCTATCGGACTCATTGGAAAATACGTAGAATTACAGGATAGTTATAAGTCTATTCTAGAATCGTTCATACATGCCGGGGCCGAAAACGAAGTGAAAGTTGAGGTGAAATCAATTCACAGTGAACATATAGACGCAAAAAATATTGAAAAAGAATTGGCCGGACTGGACGGTATTTTAGTCGCTCCCGGTTTTGGAGAACGCGGGATTGAAGGCAAGGTGGAAGCAGTGCGTTATGCCCGTGAAAATAATTTACCTTTTCTGGGAATTTGCCTGGGAATGCAAATGGCGGTAATTGAATACTCCCGGAACGTTTTGGGCTTAAAAGATGCAAATTCTACCGAAATGAATCCATTTACGGCAGATCCTGTCATTAATTTAATGGAAGACCAGAAAAGCATTACCAATAAAGGCGGTACTATGCGTTTGGGATCCTGGCACTGTGATTTGGAGCCGGATAGTATTGTTGGAAAGGTTTACAATACCAAAAGTATCAAAGAACGACACAGACATAGATATGAATACAACAATGCCTATCGTGATCAGCTGGAAAAGGCAGGCATGAGGGCAACCGGAATCAATCCCGATACAGGGTTGGTCGAAATTATAGAAATTCCGGGTCATCCTTGGTTTGTAGGAGTGCAATATCACCCCGAGTATAAAAGTACGGTTGCAAGTCCACACCCATTGTTTGTGGCCTTTGTAAAAGCGGCTCATGACCATGCAGAAGGCAAATAAGCGACAATTTGGCGGAATGTAAAGAAAGGTCGGATAATTGATTAAAGATTGACAACATAAATTAACTACTTCTGAAAATGCTTCGGAAGCACCAATAAAATATGGAACAAAAGAAATTTGACAAGAACTCGTTGATTGGGTTTTTACTGATTGGAGGAATTTTAATCTGGATGCTCTACATTCAGAAGCCAACTCCCGAAGAAACTGAAGCTGAAAAAACCAAGACCGAACAGGTTGTCAATGCGGATAAAACGGCTTCAGACAAAACAACTTCAGTAGACACAACCTCTCTGGAGGGCGTGAACGAAATTACAGCCGCCAGTCCATCCGATTCTCTGGCACTGGATAAATTGAAGAACCAATTGGGTTCTTTTGCTTATTCCGGGACGCTACCTTCAGCAACCGATGCAACCACGGTGTTGGAAAACGAAGTCCTTATTCTTACAGTTAGCAACAAAGGTGGATATATAACTGAGGCGAAACTCAAGGAACATACCATGTACACCGGTGAGCCTGTGTATTTGATTAAAGATAACAGTGCTTCGCTGAATCTTCAATTTGCTTCAGAAAACAGAACGCTCAACACCAAAGACCTGTTCTTTGAACCAAGTTTGACCAAAAATGGTGAGAACAGTGTCTTAACCATGCGACTTAAGACTTCAGCAAATGCCTTTATTGAATATCGCTATGAAATGCTGCCCAACGATTATATGCTTGGGTTTACAATTAGAACGCAAGGCTTAAATGATGTTATAAACACAGGTCAACCCATGTATCTGGATTGGGGGCTGAAAGGATATCGTCATGCAAAAAGCATCACCTATGAAAACAGATATTCACGCCTAACCTACGAATACGAAAACGGAGATGATCACTCGAAATTAAGTCCGTCCGGCGACGATGAAGAGACTGAAACCGGCGTAACATGGATGAATTTCCGTCAGCATTTCTTTAGCTCCATGTTATTAACCGATACACCTTTTAAAGAAGTGAAATTGGCCTCGGTCGATTTGGTGATAGATGAAGAGATCGATACAGTTTATACAAAGCAATACAGTGCAAGAATGTTACTGGAGTCTAAAGGCGGAGACCTTGCATATAACATGAATATGTATTACGGGCCCACCGACTATCAGATTTTTAAAGAATACGATCGTAATCTGGACGAAGCCATGCCATTGGGTTGGGGAATTTTTGGAATGATAAACAAATACATTATTATTCCATTGTTCAGTTTCCTGAGTGATTTCCTACCTGCGGGAATTGCAATCATTGTTTTAACAATCTTAATAAAACTTGCACTTTCACCGGTTCAATACAAACAGTATCTCGCACAGGCCAAGATGAAGGTATTGAAACCCGAACTCGACGAGATCCGTGAGAAGTACAAGGACAACAAAATGAAGCAGCAACAGGAAACGCTGAAGCTGCAAAATATTGCAGGTGCGAGTCCGTTAAAGGGTTGTTTACCCGCTCTTTTACAAATTCCGGTGTTCTATGCCTTATTTACATTTTTCCCTACAGCATTCGATCTAAGACAGAAAAGTTTCCTTTGGGCAGAAGATCTGTCCAGTTACGATACCATAGCCGAGATTCCGCACATTCCATTTTATGGGGACCATATAAGTCTGTTTCCAATTTTGGCATCGCTGGCAATCTTTTGGTATATGACTATGACCATGGGGCAGAGTATGCAAACTCCGCAACCGGGAATGCCTAATATGAAGATTTTGATGTACATATCACCGCTTTTCATGTTGGTATTCTTTAACAACTATGCGAGTGGACTGTCTTTGTATTATTTTGTTTCCAACCTAATTACCATCGGTATTATGCTGATCATTAAGAATTTTATAATCGATGAGGACAAAATTCATGCAAAGATTCAGGTGAACAAGGCAAAACCGAAAAAACAGAATCGTTTTCAACGTAAAATGGCCGAAATGATGGAGCAGGCCGAGCAACAGAAGAAAGCCGGTAAAAAATAAGCGAAACTTTCTAAAGTGCTGGTTTTAATGTCTGTTCGGTCTTTCGACGTAGGTCAAGATAAACTCTGTCGAGAACTACAAGTTGGTGACTGTCAATTAGGTCTCGACTGCGCCTGCCTGCCGGTAGGCAAGGCTCGACCGGACAAGCCAACTTATTTTTATTTTTTAAACATACTCTTTGTTTCGATTTGGTACTTTTTTTGATTAAGAAATAACTCAATTCAATAGAATTAAAAATAATTCGTTTTTAAAAGAAACCTTACACCTATGCGAATATCACATTTTATGTTCTTCACTGCGATGCTGACTTGTTCGGTATTGCTTTCTCAAAACGACATCAATCAAAACGATGCTCAGGGGAAACGTCACGGTATTTGGAAAAAATACTTTCCGGGAACGAAACAACTTCGGTACGAAGGTTCCTTCGAACACGGGAAAGAAGTCGGGACCTTCAAATTTTACTGTGAAGAATGTGGTGACAAACCCACGGCTGTTAAAGAGTACAAATCGGGCGATAAATTTGCTTACGTAAAATATTATACCATAAAAGGAAAGTTGGTGAGCGAAGGGAAAATGGACGAAAAAGATAGAGAAGGCGAGTGGGTGTATTATCACAAAAAATCGAATGAGGTAATGACCCGCGAAAATTATGTCGACGGAAAACTGGATGGGAAGAAAATTACATATTACACCAATGGTAAAATCACCGAAGAACAAACCTATAAAAACGGAATCATGGAAGGTGAAAACAATTTCTATTCGCCCGAAGGTGTTCTCATAAAAAAACTAAAATATCGCAACGATCAATTGCAAGGTGAAGCAACTTATTTCGACGCACATGGAAATGTTGTGATTGAAGGATTTTATAAGGACGGACAAAAACACGGCTTGTGGAAATATTTCAAAAACGGAAAACTTGAATTTGAAGAAACGTACCCAAAACCTTTAAAGAAAGCAAATTAGGTTTCTAGGATAGTAGGTATTGTTGTAATTTTGCAGTGTAAAAAACACCATGAAAAAAAGAGTTGTTGTAGGATTGAGTGGAGGAGTAGACTCCAGTGTTGCTGCCTATTTGTTGCAGGAACAGGGCTATGATGTAATAGGCTTATTTATGAAAAACTGGCACGACGATTCTGTGACTATTTCTAAAGAGTGTCCCTGGTTAGAAGATAGTAACGACGCCATGTTAGTGGCTCAAAAATTAGGAATCCCTTTTCAAACGGTCGATTTAAGTGAGCAATACAAAGAACGTATTGTAGATTATATGTTTTACGAATACAAAATGGGGCGTACTCCCAACCCCGATGTGTTGTGTAATCGTGAGATTAAGTTCGATGTATTTATGAAAATTGCAATGGAACTGGGAGCCGATTTCGTGGCGACCGGTCATTATTGCCGAAAAGGAATCCTTCAGAAAGACGGTAAAGAGGTATATCAATTGCTTTCCGGGAAAGATTCTAACAAAGATCAGAGTTATTTTTTGTGTCAATTGTCTCAGGAACAGTTAGCAAAAACATTATTTCCCGTGGGAGAATTACTAAAGCCCGAAGTGCGTAAAATTGCTTCAGAACAAGGATTGATTACCGCCGAAAAGCGCGACTCACAAGGTTTGTGTTTTATCGGAAAAGTGAGACTCCCCGATTTTTTACAACAACAATTGGCACCCAAAGAAGGTGTAATAGTTGAAGTTCCTGCAGATTTTTCAGCATATGAAAAAAAAGTACCTGAATTCAATTCCGAAGAGGAAAAACTAAAATATATTTCTGAAAAACCGGTCTATTCCATGGACGACGGGAAAGTAATCGGAAAACATCAAGGGGCGCATTATTTTACAAAGGGACAACGCAAAGGCCTGGCCGTGGGGGGCACTCAGGAGCCCTTATTTGTTATCGACACCGATGTAAATGAAAACGTAATTTATACAGGCCAGGGTAAGAGTCATCCAGGACTGTATAGATCGGGATTGTTTGTACACCAAGAAGAAATACACTGGATACGTGAAGATCTTTCATTAGAGGAAGATGAAACTATGCAGGTTAAAGCCCGTATTCGATATAGACAACCTTTGGAAAATGCAACCTTACATAGAACCAATTCGGGACTTTATGTTATATTTGATAACCCGCAATCTGCAATCACTGAAGGTCAGTTTGTTGCCTGGTATCTCAACGAAGAATTGTTGGGAAGTGGTGTGATTGCTTAAAAAAAATACTATGAAAAAATTACTATTTCTCCTTGTCATTTTGACGTTACAACAATCTTATGCTCAAACACAGGATGCACTTGTGTTTTTTGCCGACAAAGAGGATGTAGCGGCATCAATAGCCAATCCAATTACAATTATGACCCAGGAGGCTATTGACCGCAAGGCATTGCACGACACGCCAATAGACGAACGCGATGTGCCTGTAAATGAAAATTATATTACTCAGGTTAAAAACGCCACAGGAATTTCGGTTTATGCCAAGTCAAAATGGATGAATTGTGTTTATGTGCGTGGCTCACAAAGCGATATAGAAAATCTTTTAAATTTAGCTTTTGTCACCGATGTTGAGTTTGCCGATAAGAGTTTAAATCTTTTTCCAAATCCTTTCCCTACAGAAGATAAATTTGCTTTCGAAAATCAATCAACGAGAACCATATATAATTATGGGGCTGCTGCCAATCAGACAGAAATGATTGCCATAGACTACGTTCACGAACAGGACTTTACCGGTGGAGGTATGATAGTAGCAGTTATGGACAGCGGATTCCCGAATGTGACGACTAATCCGGCATTTGCCGATGTAATTAGTGAAAACAGATTACTGGGAACCTATGATTTTGCTGAAAGACAAGTAAATGTAGACGGTACAGGATCACACGGATCGCGAACCTTTAGTGACATTGGCGCTTTTCTGCTAGATGAATTTGTGGGAACTGCTCCCGAAGCTTCTTTTTATTTATTCCGAACCGAATACGGTCCATCCGAAAACCCGGTTGAGGAAGCCTGGTGGGTGGAAGCATTGGAACGCGCCGATAGTCTGGGTGTAGATGTGATAAATACTTCGTTGGGATATCGGGCCTATGACAATTCAAATTACGATCATACCTATGCCGATCTTGATGGGCTTACAACTATTGCAGCGAGAGGAGCTAATCACGCCTTTGATAAAGGTATGCTTTTGGTTACCTCTGCCGGAAATGGAGGAAATAGTAGTTTCCCAACTGTTGGTACCCCGGGTGATGCCGTTGGAATCTTAACAATTGGCGCTGTAACCCCGGCGGGGAATTATGCTTCTTTCAGTTCTATAGGTCCTACTGTCGACGGTCGAATAAAACCCGATGTAATGGCACAAGGACAGGATGCTGCCGTGGTAGATCAAAACGGAAATGTAGACTTTAACAACGGAACTTCCTTCAGCTCGCCTATCATGGCAGGCGCAGTTGCCAGTTTATGGCAGGCACGCCCCGAATTGCGTAATTATCAAATCATGCAAATTATTCGGGAATCAGCCAATTTATATAACAACCCAACAAACCAGATGGGGTACGGGATTCCTAATTTTGAAGATGCCTACAATGCAGTGATTACCTTGGGTATTGAAGAAGAAATGCTCGAATCTCAGTTTGCGTTATACCCTAATCCGGTTCTAGATAGATTAAACATTTCCTTTCCCAAAGATGTTACAACAGCTCGTATAGCAATATACAACGTCTTAGGAGAAAAAGTGCTTTCAAGCGAAATCACTCCAACAAATAATGTGCTGAACGTTGTCAATTTAAAATCGGGAATTTATATTGCCAGTATTGAATCGAACAACAAAACCAACAGCTATAAAATTGTAAAGAGGTAGTGCAAAACCGAATTACGGAACTATTTAACATTCAATATCCAATCATTCAGGCGGGAATGATATGGAACAGTGGCTGGCGACTCGCAAGCGCTGTTAGCAACGCAGGTGGATTGGGTTTATTAGGCGCAGGCTCAATGTATCCCGAAGTGCTTAGGGAGCACATTATTAAATGTAAAAATGCGACCGACAAGCCTTTTGGGGTAAATGTTCCCATGCTATACCCCGATATCGATAAAATCATCAAAATAATTGTCGAAGAAAAAGTTGGAATTGTTTTTACTTCGGCAGGAAATCCTAAAACATATACGGCTCAACTAAAAGCACACGGCATCACGGTGGTGCATGTGGTGAGCAGTGTAAAATTTGCATTAAAAGCACAAGAAGCCGGGGTGGATGCTGTTGTCGCAGAAGGCTTTGAAGCCGGAGGTCACAACGGCCGTGAAGAGACTACCACTTTTACGCTCATTCCAATGGTGAAGGAGCAGATTTCCGTCCCTTTGATCGCGGCAGGAGGTATCGCAACCGGAAAAGGAATGCTAGCTGCTATGGTACTAGGCGCCGATGGCGTGCAGGTTGGAAGCCGTTTTGTTGCTTCGGAAGAATCTTCCTCACACCTTGCTTTTAAACAATTGGTTGTAGATGCAAAGGAAGGAGATACCCTGCTTACTTTGAAGGAGTTGGCGCCTGTAAGAATGCTGAAAAATAAGTTTTTTGAAGAGGTGATGCAATTGTACACTACCAATCCTACTAAAGAGGCACTTCAGGAATTATTGGGGCGAGCACGTGCAAAACGCGGGATGTTTGAAGGTGATTTGGAAAACGGAGAATTGGAAATTGGACAAATTGCCGGACTAATTCACGATATAAAGCCTGCTGCAGAGATTGTAAAAGACATGATGACCGAATTTGAAGCTGCCAAACTCGAAGCTTCAAAACTCTAATTATACTTACCACTTCGCAGATTTATGCCTGTATACAAATAGGCTTTTAGCGAACAGATAAAATCGGTCCAACCTTGCGTTTGTTGCATGGCCTTTGCAACTCCTTCTTCCGAAAATTCAAAAGTGCGCTCCGTAATTTCCAGTGTTGTTTTGGAAGTTGTTTCGGAATGAAAGGAAAGTGTCACTTCAGCTTTAACACCGCTGGCAGACCAATCAAATACAATTTTTCGGTTTAGGACAACCTCTTTCACATCAACATTTACAGTTACGTTGTAATCTGCAAATTCCCATTTTATTTTGGCTCCTTCGGTGATACGCGCATTCGTTGCAGAAACAAAATAGCCGGTTAACTTCTCCGGGTTGACAATTGCTTCAAATACCTCTTCAACGGACCTTTGAATAGTATTTTTTACTTTAACGTCGAGTTTCATAAGGGCTATTTTTTTCTCAATTCAAAAAGATCTGTCCTACGGTCTCTTAAATTACGAACAGCTCCAAATTGATTGAGTTGTCGCAACAAATCGATGTCTACATCGGCAATTAGTATCATTTCGGTATTGGGAGTTGCTTCGGCTTTTATTCCTGTTGCAGGGAAGGCAAAGTCGCAAGGGGTAAATACCATCGACTGTGCATACTGCATGTCCATATTTTCCACCTTCGGTAAGTTCCCAACACTACCCGCAATGGCGACGTAACATTCGTTTTCGATGGCTCTGGCTTGTGCACAAAGACGCACTCTCGAATAACCGTTTTGCGTATCCGTAAGGAAGGGTACAAATAAAATGTCCATCCCTTCATCGGCTAACAATCTACTTAGTTCAGGGAATTCGGAGTCGTAACAAATTAGAACGCCAATCTTTCCGCAATCGGTATCAAACACCTTGAGTTCACTTCCACCCTGTAAGCCCCAAACCTTGGCTTCATCCGGGGTGACGTGTAATTTCACATAGCGTTCCAGACTTCCGTCACGGCGACACAAATAGCCTACATTATACAATTTTCCATCTCTGATTTCGGGCATACTGCCACAGATAATATTGATGTTGTAGGAGATGGATAATTCGGCAAATTTTTCGACAATAGCTGCCGAGTGCTTTGCGAGTTCCCGAATCGCTTCCGGAACCGCCATATGGTTATTTTCTGCCATTAACGGCGCCATAAAAAATTCAGGAAAAAGTGCAAAATCAGATCGATACCCGGAAACGGCATCTACAAAAAATTCTACCTGTTGCATTAATTCATCCAGGTTTTTATAGGGTCGCATTTGCCACTGGATTAGTCCCAGGCGTACAATTTTTTTAACTGTCGCTGCTTTTTTTGGCTTTTTTTCGTAGTAAATATTATCCCACTCGAGCAGCACAGCATAATCGTTAGATGCATGATCGCCTTCGAGGTAATTCTTTAGAATTTTTGATGGGTGAAAATCGTTGGAAATCTGAAAGTTAAACACCGGATCATGGATTTCTTTCATTTTCACCTTGGCAATGTATTCTTTGGGAGATAAAGTATCGGAATATTTGTGATAATTCGGAATTCTGCCACCAAAGGCCACACCTCTTAAATTAAGTCGTTCGCAAAGTTCCTTTCTGTAATCGTACAACCGTCTTCCGAGACGCATTCCGCGAAATTCAGGTTTTATAAAAACATCGATGCCGTACAATACATCGCCATCATTGGAATGGGTACTAAAGGTGTAATTTCCTGTAATTTCGGCATAGGAGTGATGTTCGTCAAACTTGTCGTAATCCAAAATAATAGACAAGGCGCAACCCGCTAATTGGTTATTGATTTTGATAGTTACCTGTCCTTCCGGGAACTCCTCTATAAGTCGCTGGATTTGAAGTTCGGACCAATGCGTGTTTTCCATATTCGAATACGATTGGATCATGGCACTCTTCAGTTCTTCGTAATCATTAACACTTAAAAAAGTAAGCTCTATGTTTTCAATTTCTTTCATCATAAAAAATGGGATACAGGTATTTGTAATGTTTGTAAAGTTAACATTAATCAGCTAATTAGCAGGCTTAGAGTGTTTTTTAATTGTAATTTCAATTGCTTCGGAAATTTGTTTTCTGTAACTAACGCCTGATTTATTTCCAATTCGATTCCAATATAATTGTTTTTAAATTTTTTCCGAAGAAAACTCGTGAAACCATCTGCGTTGCCTAAATAAGGATAGTTATTGCGAATTTTCAGATTTTTATTTTCGGTTTTCAGCTGAAGCTTCAACTTTTCACAAAACTGCTTTTCCTCCTTTCTTTTAGAATCGTACAACAATCCGATGTCGTTATTTCGAATTTTACCGCTTAATTGAGGCGTAAAAGAATGCAGCGAAATGTGCAGTACTGTATTTTTCGAACGAATCTCTTTTTCTATGGCTTCTACCAAAGCATTTCGATACGGCAGGTAATAGGTTTCGATAAGTTGATCTTTGGTTTCTTGTGTACAGTCTTTAGTAATTTCTGAAAATAATTTGGGATGATGTAACGATCGGTTGCATTCAATAAGCAATCGGCTCAGCACATTACTTTTTCCAAAGACAGCCAATGACTTTAAATACTCAAAAAGATCCAAAGTTCCGGGGTCGTAGCCTCGGTGTGTCTGTAACGAGGCCTCCTGACCTTCAAATAATGGAAGGTATTTCGCGGGAATTTCATTTCCACCGTGTTCACAGGATAGTATCAGTTTCATGGAACAAATAGGTTGTTATTTTGCAAGCAGGTTGCCAATTCTCGATATACCCTTTTAATGGAGTTTTCATTGAAATCCCCATCGAGTGCCGAAAGAATCCTGGTCGAGAGTGTTCCTTCTTGTAAAATTATCTCCATTGTTTCTCTGTATTGTTGAGAAATATTGGCGGAAACATCCCTGTACAGTTTTGTCCAAATCTGTTGGGCTGTAGCGTAATGATTCAATCCAAATAGTTTTACGTATTCTAAATTCTCTACTTGGGCGGTTTCACCATCTTTGATGACAGAATTGAGAATGGCAAGCAAATCATCTTCGTACCAAGATTTTTGATCTTCTAATGATGTATATGCTTCAGCGACAAGTTTTTTTAATACTTCAATCACCAGAACTGCAATGGCAATATCAGCCTTAGGGCATTCCTGAATGTCGATTACCCTAATTTCAATGGCATTACGGTCGAAACGGGCAATGGCGCCCCGTGAGTTTAAAAAATGATGATCCAGAATGTTTTCGGTATCATACGGTTTAATAGCACTATTTATTGGATTGAATATTTTTTTGTCATACGCCTCTTTGGTAAAAACCTGCTCGGGAATTACCTTCCCGGTCATTGCCGGAATTTCTTTTTGATTGGTTTTATAAACTTCCATCCTTGTATCCTTAAACCCCGTGAACTTTCCTTCAAAAATAGGGGAGCTTGCGCTCAAAGCAGGTATGATAGGTAATAGCACACGTATAGCGGCGTGTAATTTTTCAAATTCCACATCATTTGAGAACGGCAAATTAATATGCATGCTTTGCACATTGGACCAACCATGCCCATTGCAGTTGAACACCCGGTTGTACAACGCATAAATTTTGCTGTAACTGTGTTGCCAGAGTTTCATTTCGGTTTTGGGATCCATTAAAGGATGAGAGGCTGTTGGAAGTAAAACGGCATCGAATTTTTCGAGCAGTTGATTCATTTCAACTACATTTTTGTGAAAAACATCCGATAGCGAGTCTAATTGATCGGTTGGACCATTGGTTTTCATTTCCACCACATGTGCCACCAATTCGTTGCTCCATTCTATCGCTCCATTGTCAACATCAGAGGTAATTGATCCGTGCTTAGCGGAAAGTAATTTGTCAACAATAGGCGAGACCTTCAAATCGGTGGTAGTTACCACCATATATTCAAGTTCGATACCAAATACTTCAAAAAGATGATATGCCATACTATTTGTCTTCCAGTCTTTTAATCAAGGCTTCAATGATTCGCGAATAGACCAAATCTCCGTAAAATGCGTCTTCAACCCCAAAATCGATATTCGGGTTGTCGTTTATTTCAATTACCAGAGGCTTCCCGTCTACTTCTTTAATATCGATTCCATACAACCCCATACCCATAATTTTAGCAGTGTTTAGCGCTGTTTCCAAAATGGACTTCGGAACATCTTCTATCGCAAGACAATCGGCATTTCCATCCTGATCGTCCTTTTTCTCGGCGTCCCAATTGTAAATCTGCCAGTGCCCTTTTGCCATATAATATCTACAGGCGAATAAAGGCTTTCCATCTAATATACCAATGCGCCAGTCGTAGTCTGAAGGGCAAAATTCTTGTGCAATAATAAGATCCGATTCCTGAAGCATATGTTTTACCAAACTTTGGTACTCCTCTTCGGTTTTTGCTTTTTTTACGCCAAAGGAAAAGGTAGAGTCGGGTGCTTTTAACACACAGGGTAATTTGACAGCTTCTAGGGCTTCCATAATATTATCCTGGTGTATGATAACTGTTTTAGGAGCCGGAATACCTGCATTTGCAAGTGCTTCGGCCATAAACACCTTGTTGCAGCATTTTAAAATGGCATCGGGATAATCCACAATTGCAATATTTTCCTGTTGTGCCTTTCGGGCAAACGCATAGGCTTCGTTGTGAACTTCGGTGCTTTGCCGAATAAGTAACGCATCGAAAGCCGAAAGGCGTGATAAATCCTTCGGGCCTATAACTTCTACATAAAAATTGAGTTTCTCGGCGACTTCGACAAATTTTTTAATTGCTTTTAAATTACTAGGCGGTGCCGGATCGTCTTTTTCCACTAAAATTGCCAGATCATATATGGCCTTATTAGGCTTCGGGGTGTCGTATCGTTTCTTTGAAAAATATTGAAGGGCAAAATCGTGCGCAATTTTTTTGTGTTCTTCAGGAATTTCAAGGATCGAAATAGCACGGATGCTCTGTATTTTCCAGCGATTGCTATAGCTGAATTTTATAAGAAGAAAGGGTATTTGAAAATGTTTGTGAAACATGGCACTCAGTTCCTTGTACTTGAGCGCAACGTTCTGGCCGAAATATACACTTAGCACAAACTCTCGCGATTTTATTCCTTTTAAGCTTTGCTGAATGAGGTCATCGAACTCTTCCGAAACAATCCGGACGAGTTTGGGTGCCTTTAAGTCTACCAGGTTTTTTATCGTAGGAATAGGCAAATGCCCTCGGGCTTCCGCCAGGAGCGAAACATAATATCCCTTTGACTGATACGAATAGTTTCGGCAGAGGTTAAAAATTCGAGCCTTTTTTAATTTAGAATATTCGGGATTGGTAAGATATTCCTGTGAAGAAACGATAGGTATATTTTCACCTAAAAACTCCCAGTTTTTAGGATTGTCTACCACAATGTATTTGTTCATCTAATGATTTAAAAACAGATCAAATGTAAATTAATTTTTGATTGGCGGATAGTTCTTAACATTTTGTTTAACTATTTTTTTTCCGACTATAAAATAGCGCTATCCGTTCTATAATGAACGATTTACGGTTGTCTTAGCCAGGTATAAGTTATTTTTCCTTCCAAACGCCGTCACAATCCATTTCAAAGGAGGTGGTGATAAGACTTTCAGCAGTAATTCTAGATTCATGTCGTTCTTCCCATGTTCGTCCGTCGGTAAGTGAAAAGGTTTGAATAGATTCCATTATTTCTTCAGAAAGGGGCTATACTGTTCCAATTCCTGTAATTCCATTGTGCCCAAACTGAACAAGGACCCCTACATTGTTCACATTGTCCCAATACTGTCTGAATTGCCAAAAATCACCACTTTCTTTTCCGTCGAAAATTCCGTATAGTCGACCAATAATACTGGCTTGTCCAATTCCCCACGTCCATTCCATTCCGTAAGATTGGTAGGGTTCTTCGGCAGAAGTATAGGTAGCATTGATCGCCACCCAAATCCCAATGTCGCTTTTAAATCCTGTAAAAACCACTCCGGGATACTATTAGATTGTGCGACTGTGACATGTGAAGAAACCTACGAGATTAGAATAATTAAAAATTTCCGAATGTGCTTCATCGTTAATTATTGAGCATAGGTTTTAGTTTCGGGTCCTTATTGCGAAGGTCTAAACCACCTTCGTATACCGACTTTAAATTCACTATATAAAATGACCATCCGTTATCACATCCAAGCCTTATATTTTGTTTAGAGTCGTCGTCTGTAGGGATGTTGGATTGGGCAATAGAAACTATGGTTCCCTTTTCATATATTTCAAAATGTACATCCACCAGACAGTTTCCGGCAAATGTAAATTGTAAATGATCTTTTCCATTTACTTTGGTAATCTTTCCTTCTTCAGTACCATCCCAAAGATGCCATTGCCATTTGTAGGTATCACCTATTTTAATGCGTTGTGATTTGGAAATAGACTTTCCTTCAGCATTGGTAAAGTCGGCATCCTTTAAAAACCAACGCTCCAATTCGGCAGGAATTATCCAGGCATCGTACAAGGATTGAATATTGGCCTCGATAGCCAACTTTCGCGAAAATTTGGTCCAATCGAAATTTTTCATATCTCTTAAAATTAGATACTTATAAAGATACTAAATTATGTGCTTGATTTCGAAAAGGATTACTTACCGTCCTCTCTGTCGTGGAGTTGCATTAGGGAAGCCTGTACTACAGCGCTTAATTTTTCAGTGCCATTCGTTACTGAAAAAACACGAGTATTGCATAAGGTTATCGTCCTTCCGCGGTGAAGAACTTCGGCTTTTGCCAGTAAAAAATCTCCCTGGCCGGGAGCAATGAGATTGATTTTAAATTCGACGGTCAATATAGAGGAAGAAGCCTCCATAAGTGTAAACGCAGCATACCCTGAAGCGTTGTCGGCGATTGTAGCAACTACTCCCGCATGAAAAAAACCGTGCTGTTGAGTTAATTCTTCAGCATATGGAAGCTTTATTTCGCAGTAACCGGGTCTTACTGCTATCAATTCTGCACCTATATGTTTCATGAACAATTGTTTCTTGAAACTTTCCCTAACCTTTTCTTCAAAAAGAGAATGCTTGGCTTCGAATTGAGGGACTTTCATCACTTTTTGCGTCGAAGTTCGTAATTGTATATCTCTCTCCCAAGTTGGGCTAAGAAGGGGATCCCTATGGTTTCATACTCGTAAACTTCGTCATTAAATATCCCGTTTTTGTTCACCAATATGGTTGCCGAAAGTAAAAATTGCACGCCTTCTTTTTCATCGACAATATAAGCTGTGTCGGTCAAAGTACCGTAAGCATACCCAACCTTGTTATAGATTTTTATATGATCGGGAATTGGGTCTTTACTATCTCCAAAAATGAAAAACTTGCCGTAACTGTCATAAAATTCCTTTTGGTTGTATCCGGCTTCTCTGGGCAAAGTTCGCATTGCGGTAGTCAATGTTTCTTTTGCTGAAGGGGTTAATCCAAATTGTTCCTCTTTTGAAAAATTGTCTTCAAAGAATATCCTCTTTAAAAGGTCATGTTGCGTTTTTAGCGGAAAGTAATTTTTTTGGGAAAAATCCATTGGTTTTTTAATGAGAGAATCATTTCTCATAAAACTTTTTCCTTTCTGTGTTCCTTTTAAAATAGTCTTTTCTATAGAGCCATCCTTGTCGCTGTTATATGCTACCGGGAGTGTATCTTTCTTTGGGAAGAAAAGCGTTTTTCGTTTCTGGTTCGCGGCACTGTCAACATCCAGACGATGTGTTATTCTAACCGGGGATAAGCCCAAACGTCTTAGCCTTTTATTGCAATAATCCCTTCCTAAATACTCATACAGTCTGTTATATGCCTCATTATCGCTCACGGTGAAGATTTTTAGAATATCATCCCCAACGGTATGCAAAGCCGAATCATTACCAATGCGATACGGACTGTCCAGCGTAAGGCTATCGAAATTGTGAATTAGTTTTTCAACAGCTAAAACTGCAACGGGCAGTTTTACGGAACTTGCAGGGTAAAAATAATTACCCGCATCCAATTGAAATGAATAATCGGTAAAGGTGACGGCACCTGTTGAATCCTTGTCGATTTGTGTATAAAGAATTTGTACTTCATACCCGTTAGGATCTTCCATAACCTCTTTAATAGCCGGATGCTTGCTTTTTAGGGCAATGTCCAAAGGAGAAGTAGGCTCAGTATCACAAGCCAGGAATTGAAGAATGCATAAAAGAGCAACAATTTTTTTCATATCTAAAAATAGGAATAAAAAAAACACCTTCGATGACCGAAGGTGTATTTACTTAAAATGTTATAGCAATTTGATTTTTTATAATATCATCGAATGTTTCCCGCTTGCGTATTAAATGTGCTTCATCCTTATACCATAGTACTTCTGCGGGACGATAGCGTGAATTATAATTACTGGCCATAGTAAAGCAATACGCCCCTGCATTGCTAAAAGCCAGGATGTCTCCTTCATGGATTTCGGCAATTCGACGGTTGTTGGCAAAGGTGTCGGTTTCACAAATGTACCCTACCACGCTGTAAAAACGTTCCTTTCCCTTCGGATTAGAAACATTTTCAATCCCGTGTTCAGATCCGTAGAGCATAGGTCGAATTAAATGATTAAATCCACTGTCCACCTGCGCGAATACGGTAGAAGTCGTTTGTTTTACCACATTCACTTTTACCAGAAATTTCCCCGCTTCACTCACCAGAAATTTCCCCGGTTCGAAGGCCAGCGTTAGCTCTTTTCCATATTCTTTGCAAAATTGATTAAATCGCTTGCTTAGTTTTTCGCCCAGCTCTTCAATATTGGTTTCAATGTCGTCTTTTTTGTACGGCACTTTGAAACCACTTCCAAAATCGATAAACTCCAAATTTTTAAAATGGGTTGCTGTTTGGAATAAAATTTCCGAAGCATATAAAAACACTTCAATATCTAAAATATCACTTCCGGTATGCATGTGAATACCGTTGATGTTCATTTTGGTATTTTTTACGATACGTTCTATATGCGGCATCTGATGTATTGAAATTCCAAACTTGCTGTCTATATGTCCTACCGAAATATTCGTATTGCCACCGGCCATTACGTGAGGGTTAATACGGATACAAACCGGAATATCGGGATGTTTGGTTCCAAATTGTTCTAAGATAGATAGGTTGTCGATGTTAATTTGAACCCCTAAACCCGCTGCGCGTTCTATTTCTTCCAGCGAAACACCGTTGGGTGTGAATATAATTTTTTCGGGAAGAACGCCGGCTTCCAAAGCCAATCGCACCTCCTGTATAGAAACAGTATCCATCCCACTTCCCAAAGTGCTCAATAATTTCAGCACCGAAATATTGGAAAGGGCTTTTACTGCGTAGTTAATTTTTACATGTTTAACCTTTTTAAACGCGCTCGTTAAACGTTTATACTGCGATTCAATCTTTGAGGCGTCATACACATACACAGGGCTTCCATATTGCTCTGCAACTGCTAAAAGGTCTTGATGTTTCATTTGTTTTTTAATTAATAAATTTCAGGGTGCAAAAATACTAGCTACGAGAAGATTAATTGATAATAAAATGATAAAATCTGTGATATTTTTTCTGTTGAGGGTTTTTAGTAAGCAGCAACCTAAAAAAGATTAGTCCAATCCTTGAACATTTGCTATTTTTGCACTTTCAAAAACGACAAACCTGCACTATGAATTTACATGAATATCAAGGAAAAGAAATACTGAATAGTTTTGGAGTTGAAATACAACGTGGTATTGTTGCCACAACTCCTGCCGAAGCGGTTGCGGCGGCAAAAAAACTAACGGAGGACACCGGCACCGGCTGGCATGTGATAAAAGCACAGGTGCATGCGGGAGGACGTGGAAAAGGAGGCGGCGTAAAGCTTGCAAAAAATTTAGCCGAAGTAGAGCAAATAGCAGGCGATATTATCGGGATGAATTTAATTACCCCTCAAACCAGTGCTGAAGGAAAAAAAGTACACCAGGTTTTAATTACCGAAGATGTATACTATCCGGGAGACAGTGAGCCGGAAGAATTCTATATGAGTGTTCTTTTAAATCGCGGTACAGGGAAAAATATGATTATGTACTCCACCGAAGGAGGGATGGATATTGAAACGGTTGCTGAAGAAACTCCTCATCTAATCTTTACTGAAGAAATAGATCCGGCTGTTGGATTGATGCCTTTCCAAGCCAGAAGAGTAGCTTTTAATTTAGGCGTTAGCGGACAGGCTTTTAAACAAATGACAAAATTTGTTACAGCCTTATATACGGCCTATATCAATTCGGATGCTTCACTTTTCGAAATCAATCCGGTTCTTAAAACCAGTGACGATAGAGTGATTGCTGTAGATGCCAAAGTAAGTATCGATGACAACGCCTTATTTCGTCATAAAGATTATGAAGATATGCGCGATCTTCGGGAAGAAAATGCTGTTGAAGTAGAAGCCAAAGCTGCGGGATTAAACTATGTAGATTTGGACGGTAACGTTGGATGTATGGTAAACGGAGCCGGTCTGGCGATGGCAACCATGGATTTAATTAAGCAAGCCGGAGGTGAACCTGCCAACTTTCTGGACGTTGGAGGAACAGCAGATGCAGAACGTGTTGAGATTGCTTTCAAACTAATTTTAAAAGATCCTAACGTAAAAGCCATTTTGGTTAATATCTTTGGTGGTATTGTACGATGTGATCGTGTAGCACAAGGTATCGTGGACGCTTATAAGAATATGGGAACCATCAATGTGCCAATAATAGTACGTTTACAAGGTACCAATGCCGATATTGCAAAGGAAATTATAGACAACAGCGGATTGGACGTGTATAGTGCCATCGAATTTCAGGAAGCGGCAAACAAGGTTCAAGCCTTGCTAAAGCTCTAGAGAATTACAATCTATTTATCATAAAGCCTTCTCAATGAGAGGGCTTTTTTTGTTCATCTTTAGAGCGTTGCGTTAACAAAGTGTTAAATTTTTAAGAAAAGCGTAACACATTTTCGGTTTTGACCGTCTATATATTATATCAATCTTTCAAAAATCGAACAGTTATGAAAAAAATTCAAGCAATTTTGTTAGCAACAGTGCTATTAGTAGGAGCCTATGCTTCTGCTGCAACTATTCCAACCTCTAAAATGGTGGATCCTACCACAGCCGAAATACGCGGCTTATTAACCGACGCTAATTTTATAGTGGAAGTAGATACTTCAGCGTTTGTGACCTTCATGTTGAATAGAGAAGGTGAAATCGTTGTCCTTTCAGTAGATACAGACAATGATAGAGTGGCATCTTTTATAAAGGCGAGACTAAACTATCATAAAGTAAAAGCACCATTGGAAAAAGGAAAGGAATACAAAGTCCCTGTTTTACTTCAAGCGGAAGCTTAAAAAAAACTAAATTAGTTGCAAATCCCGGTCTCATCATCCGGGATTTTTTTATTTTTGAATTCATGGAAAAAGAAAATAACAAGGCCCTTTTAAGTGATTTGATTGCACTGGCTCGAGCAGATGATAAGGTGACTGATATAGAATACGATTTCATCATGCGTCTGGGAGGCAGAATGCAGCTCTCGGCAGACGAAGTGGAAGCCCTTTTCGATAATCCTCTACCTTCAAAGCCGCTTTTTACCGAATTGGAACGCATTACACATTTTTACAAATTGGTCCTGGTGATGAATGTAGATAATGAAACACACCTGAAAGAAATAATTGCCGTGCGTAACTTCGGATTAAAGATGGGAGTAAGACCCGGTGTATTGGATCAAATATTATTGCGCATGGACGATTTTGAAGATAAAATAATCCCTTCCGAAGATCTCCTCAAAATCTTTCAAACCTATTACAATTAGGAGTTGTCGAATAACTTGATAACTTTTTGAATATCGGTTTTCGAATCGAAAGCATTTTTAGCTTCATCCAATAACACAGATAGTTCTTTTTCTATTATTCTTGTATAGGATTGAGCAACCGGTGTTTGTTCTTTTAAATAGCTGAGCATCCATATAAGTTTTTGAACAATTATCGGATCGTGTTTGCAATAGGTCCGTAAGGAGGCCATAACATTATAAAGCAAATCTTCGAAATTTACTACGGCAATTTTCAGGTATGCAATTCCTTCATATACCAAAACACCAGAATCTCTTTTTTTCATTCTCAATGAAAATAATTCAGTTAAATAATCAATAGCATTGATGGCAGTTCCGGGATCATTTACTCCGGGAGACATTGCTTTTACGGCTATTTCAGTAATCTGTTTAAATGCTAAAATGTAATTATCTTCTACCAATTCACCTCTCGCAAAATTGATGTTAGACAGAATTTCTTTTACGGTTTTATCTTCCAGCTCTTTTTCAGAATATAAAAAAGGAACATTCTTCAATACAAATAATCCTTTGGGTACCGCAATGAAGAGTCGTGTATCTTTTTCTTTGGCGATGGTTAAAATGTTACGCAATGATATATTTTGAAAGTACCCACTTTTTAAAGGAGTATAAACATACCAATTATCAATAGCAGGAAAATCGGCAACTAATTTATCGTCTTTTTCTTCTTCCGTTTCTATTATACTAGTGAGACGTTTGCGCGATTTATCGTAAATAGTGTCTAAAATATTATTGATTTGTATGCTTTGGGAGATAGTGTGTATAAAATAAATGAATAATACCAAGCAGAGGATGGTTAATACAATTCCCACTAAAATAGAAAAGCCTGGAAGTGTGTATTTTTCATCCGTAGGTTCTATTGAAAATAATGTAAAAATATTATACAGAATTGTGGCAAGGTATGAGCCCAGGATAATTTGGTGGTTCTTATCAGAAATTAATCCCGGTAACAAACGTGGAGAAAAATTGCTGGATGCCTGACTCAACAATAACATTACCATTGAAAAGCTGAACACCATCATTGAGATAAGACCACCAATACAAACACTCAAAATTGTAAGCGCTGTATCTCCGTCTTCTAAAACCAATTTCGGAAACTTATCAATGAGATACTTTGAAACTCCATTTTCTTCAAGAGTCATCATAAAAAGGGCAAAGCCAAAACCAACGAATGATAATAGGGTAGGATAAAATGCAATCTTGCTCTTAACCGTATTAAAAAAGGTAAGTATTCTCACAAAAACGTCTCTCATAATAAATATCTAGAATTTAAAAGTACCACTAATCACTCCTTTTATTTCTTAAAATTCATTTAAATATTACGTCATCTTGGTGCTAAACCCGACAAAAAGACAGGTAAACACCTCAATTTGAAGACAAAATGTCTTAAAAACGCGTTTGGAATTCAAATTGCAATAGACATATCAATTAAGAAAGTTAAACCCTAAATACTAAATTGATATGAAAGTAGTTAAAAGAAATAACGTTTGGTTTCCATCTGTTTTTGATGATATTTTCACGCAAAATAGATTGGATGTGCCTAATTATGAAAACTTTAGCATTCCGGCGGTTAATATTAAAGAGAATTTTGCGAACTTTGTACTCGAGTTGGCTGTCCCCGGTTTGAAGAAAGAAGATTTGACCATTGAGGTAGAAAAAGATGTATTAAAAATCTCTGCTGAAAGTGTAAAATCTGAAGAAACAGCTAATACTGACGGTGAGGATACAAAATTTACCCGAAAAGAATTTAATTACAACACATTTAAGCGTACATTTATGTTACCAGATACCGTAGATGTAAATGCTGTTAATGCTACTTATAAAGACGGTATTTTGAGTATCGTCCTAACTAAGAAAAAAGATAAACAAGAGATTAAAAGAATGGTTGAGATTTCATAATTGAAATTTAATTTGGTTAGTTAGTTGAAATGACCACGTGCTACTCAATCGGTGCGTGGTTTTTTTATTCAGTACGTCCCCTTCTTTTTCTTTCTGAAATTCTGCTTATTCTATCCACTTCAGGAGCATTTTCAGAAACTGAAACCGAATCTTTTAAATCTTCTAATTCCTTTTCTGTAAGATCACGCCACTCTCCAATTGGAAGGTTTCCCAATTCAATATTCATAATTCGAATACGCTTCAACTCGACTACCACATACCCTAAATACTCACACATTCTTCGAATTTGACGGTTTAATCCCTGGATTAACACAATTCTGAATACAAATCTGCTAATGCGTTCTACCTCACACTTTTTGGTCGTTGTTTCCAACTCATGCAATGGAACACCGTGCTTCATTTTTTTTATAAAATCTTCTGTTATAGGGCGATCTACTTTTACTATGTATTCCTTTTCGTGCTCATTACCGGCCCGAAGAATTTTGTTCACAATATCCCCGTCATTTGTCATAAGTAACAAGCCTTCACTGGGTTTGTCCAAACGCCCCACATGAAAAATGCGCTCCTTATGATTGATAAAATCTACTACGTTTCCCTCAATACGTCTGTCGGTTGTACATGTAATCCCCACAGGTTTGTTCAAGGCGATATAAACCAACTCTTCGTTTTCGGTAATAAGTTTACCATCAACCCTAATTTCATCGTTGGGCATGGCACGATCTCCCAAGGTGATTTTTTCACCGTTCAATGTAACTCTTCCTTGCTCAATTAGTGTATCCGCTTGTCTGCGCGAGCAGTATCCACTGTCACTAATAGCTTTGTTTATTCTTATTGAATCGGGGTGGTTCATTAAATTTGGTTAAAGGTTTTGGGTTAGTTTTTTACTGCTTCCAGGCTTTTTTGAAGTGATTTTATCTTGTCCCGAAGCTTTGCTGCCATCATAAAATCAAGGTCTTTGGCCGATTTTTCCATGGCTTTTCGGGTGTCTCTTATCTTTTTCTCTATTTGATCTTTAGTCAAATATACGCCATCGGGTTCTTCAGCAGCCAGACTTTCCTTGGTCTCAAACATATATGCCTCCTGCTTCGATTTGGTAAGCGAATTCTCGAAGGATTTTTTAATGGCTGTTGGGGTTATATTGTGTTCCAGATTGTAGGCAATTTGCCTTTCTCTTCGATATTCTGTATTGTCCAAAGTTGCTTGTATGCTCTTCGTGATCTTGTCGGCATACATAATAGCTTTTCCATTGAGGTGTCGTGCTGCGCGCCCCACGGTTTGTGTTAAAGATCGGGCACTTCGTAAAAAACCTTCTTTATCTGCATCTAAAATGGCAACCAGGGAGACTTCAGGTAAATCCAATCCTTCACGTAATAAATTCACTCCTACCAATACATCAAAGACTCCTAATCGCAGGTCCTGCATAATTTCTACCCGCTCCAGCGTATCTACATCGCTGTGGATATAGCGACACCTAACCTGAACACGCGTGAGGTATTTGGTTAACTCTTCCGCCATACGTTTGGTGAGCGTAGTAACCAATACGCGTTCGTCTTTTTCCACTCGCAGCTGAATTTCTTCCAATAAATCGTCAATCTGATTCAAACTTGGTCGTATTTCTATCGGGGGATCCAACAAACCTGTCGGACGAATAATCTGTTCCACAAAAACACCTCCTGTTTTTTCCAACTCGTAATCAGCCGGGGTGGCGCTTACATAAATCACCTGATTTTGCAAGGCTTCAAATTCTTCAAACTTTAACGGACGATTATCCATGGCCGCCGGTAATCGGAAACCGTACTCCACCAGATTTTCTTTTCGGGAACGATCCCCACCGTACATAGCACCCACCTGTGGAATGGACACATGACTTTCGTCTACTACCATTAAAAAATCATCCGGGAAATAATCCAGCAAACAAAAAGGCCGAGTTCCGGGTAATCTTCGGTCTAAATACCTTGAATAGTTTTCAATACCGCTGCAGTAACCCAGCTCCCGAATCATTTCCAGATCGAAATTGGTACGTTCTTCCAGCCGTTTTGCCTCCAGGTGTTTTCCTATTTCTTTAAAATAGTCGACCTGTTTTACCAAATCATCCTGAATATCGCGAATGGCGCCTTGCAACACATCGGGGGAGGTTACAAACATATTGGCCGGGTAAATATTGAGACGGTCGTATTTTTCAATTACTTCGTTGGTTTGAGGATCAAAGGCTTCAATATCTTCAATTTCATCACCAAAAAAATGTATTCTGAAGGCTTTGTCGGCATAACCGGGAAACACATCTATGGTATCTCCTTTTATTCTGAAACGCCCGTGTGTAAACTCCATTTCGGTACGAGAGTACAAACTCTGGACCAACATATGAAGCAATTTCGTACGCGAAATGAGTTGTCCTTTTATAAGACTGATCACATTTTTCTGAAACTCTACGGGATTTCCTATTCCGTATAAACATGACACCGAAGCCACTACCAAAACATCACGACGTCCGGAGAGAAGGGAAGAAGTCGTGCTCAATCGCATTACCTCAATTTCTTCATTTATGGACAGGTCTTTTTCAATATAAGTACCGCTCGATGGGATAAAAGCTTCCGGTTGATAATAATCGTAGTAGGAAACGAAATATTCTACGGCATTTTCAGGGAATAAATTTTTGAATTCTGTATAGAGCTGTGCCGCCAGTGTTTTGTTATGCGCCAATACCAGAGTTGGTTTTTGCACGGCTTCAATTACATTGGCAACGGTGAAGGTTTTTCCACTCCCGGTAACGCCTAGAAGGGTTTGGTATTTTTCCTCCGAATTAATCCCTTCAACCAACGCTTTAATGGCGGTAGGTTGATCTCCGGTAGGTGTAAAGTCCGATTTAATTTTGAATTTCATAGCCGGTACAAAAATACTGAAAATTAGTCAGGAATAAACTCCAGGCCTATGTTGTATTGGAAATATGCTAACATTTCAAAAGTTGAAATTCAAAGTAAATAGAGAAGAAGGAGGGATTATTAATTTTTAAAAAAAAATGGTTACGTCTTGCTCATGTTTTTAACAGCCTTTCTTATTTTCTTTTTTAAGTCCCGATCACTGGTATACAGAATGATACCCGAACGTTTTAGCGCAGCAGGGCTGTAAATATCTTTATCGTTATATTCATTTAAATGAATCGACTCAATATTCTCTGAATTAAATTCAAGAATCAATTCTGCTAATTCCGGATTTTTTTTGAGGTCGATAACAAGCCCTTTTTTCTTTTCATATACCAAAGCAAAACGAATGGAGCAGTCGGTAGTGCAGGCCATCTTTCCAAAAACCCGACGATCATCGAGGTTTGCCATCTCAGGGTGCTCCACAAAATAATCGGTATCAGCGATTATTTTCTGAACAACCATATCTATTTGATTTTCTTGAGATTCGGCCTTTTTATACTGAAGGATCCAGGCCTTATTTTCGGGATGCAAAGCACATTCTCCATTGCCGGGATGCTGGCCTAAGCAAACTCCCATTGCAAGGAATAACAGCATGAAGATTCTAGTTTTCATCGTCTTTGGTCATTAATTAGTTATTTGGAATTACATAGAGTAACTCCTAACCTAACATAAGACGGATGAAATTTCAATGTAGATTGGGTCTACAAATATAATTAAATTTCGAGTAGGATTACATTTTTCCTACAAATTTGGCGTTGGAAATTTCTGTTTTTCAATGAATTAAAGTAAAAAGTGAGCCCCAATGCATAAGGAAGCTGTGACTTCCCTTACTAAATCATTTATCGATCAAGGCGTTTAGAGTTTCTGCCGAATCTCTGCTATGCTGGCTAAATGATGATCGTCGTGCTCGGCCACAAAAAATAGTAAATCAACAGGTTTCATCAAGACTTTTAGTCTTGGATGAAGCGAATTGTGCTGTAGACTCATTTCAGGGAGTGCGTTAAAATCGTTTATAAAAGCAAGTCGCGCATTACGAAAATTCTGAAGCAAGGAATCTAGTGTTTTACTGTTATGATTGCCGGCCTCAGTTTTTTTATTAGACAAATCGGCTGCTGAAAGTTCCGGTTTTAGCTGTGCAAATTCATGAATTCTGTTGTGATGCAGTTCTTCCAAATCTATTAAATGCCCTATATGTTCTTTTATACTCCACGCACCCATGGGTTGAAAAATTAATTGTGTCTCCGTAAGATTTTTGCAATAATGTTCCAGTCGAATCTCTGTATCTCGCACCCGTGACATTACATTGTTGGTCCAACCCGGATGAATGCCGAGGTTAAATTTGTGTTCTGTCCACTTTTGTCGTTCCATAAGTGTGTTTTAACCTGAAATTACTTTTTTGCGATTACTTCTACCATTAATGGACAGCATAAGGTTGCTCCTTTGGTTTGTTCCAGCTTGGTGTGTTCAAAAAGAGCATTAGTGACATCTTCCTTAGTTAAATAACCATTGTCTGCCAATCTCGGAAAATAACTGCGATAAAAGGTTTTTGGCCAGTGCCAGTTAAACTGAGACGGGGTTGCAATTTTGGACATGAGCCGTATGCTCGTTACCTCCATTCCCATTTCTTCTAACATAGCAGGCAAGCGTCTTCCAATGTCTATTTCTCCCGGAGAATCTTTAAAACTTTTTAATGCAGCGGCGATCGCTTTTGCCAATTGAGGCATGTGCGGCTCGATCTGATGGGTAGACCAATCGTAATACTCATGTATCACCATTTTCCCATCGGGTTTTAAGGCATTGTATACCTTCTGAAGAATCTCTTTCGGATTAGGAAGCCATGCCAGTGCCCAACGACAATACATTCCATCCAGACTGTTAGAATCGAGATGCATATCATCAAAATCTGCTACAATCCCTTGGATAGATAAATGATGAAGGTTTGCAACCTGTCTAAGATGTTCTATAAAAGCTGCGGATCTATCTACGCCAATCACCTTCCCTGAGCTACCGGTGATATATGCCAACTCCTCAGTACAAAAACCGGGGCCGCATCCCAAATCCAGTAACGTTTGTCCGGCGGTAAAATGCGCCTTGCTCCAACCGTGCTGAGCTTCTTCGGCCCAGACTTGGTGCTGCACACCTAAACGATGTAATTCTTCGGTATCGGTTCCTAATATATAGGCGTTTTTTTCTTGCATCGGAATTGGTTTCAGTTTTGATAAAAATACTGAAAAAAAGTGTTGGAAGATTAGTTTTGAACAGAAGGATGCCTTTGATTGTAGAACTTCTGAAATATCAGTAATTAATATACACAAAGCCTAAAAACGGCTTAGTGAATTCGGGGTCGTTTAAATTGAGTACATAATAATACGTACCCACAGGTACTAAATTACCTGTAAATAGTAATCCTTCGGTTGCGATACCATCCCAAAAGCCATCTTCATTATGTCCAATATAAATACGATTTCCTTCTCTGCTGAAAATCTGTAGTTCGAAATTTTCATACACATTCAATAATCCGGTAATTTCAAAAACATCGTTAATACCATCGCTATTCGGTGAAAATCCTTGCGGAATAAAGGGCGGACAGTTTTCGGTTGTCAGGAGAAACTCCCCAACGGTAAAACAAATATCGTTCTCCAATCGCACATAAATAACTTGAGGGTCACTCAGGTTTTCATAGCTTCCCGGATCACTAATTGGATTCTCTTGGGTTTCGGCCTCCTCAAATGAAGTATAATAAGTAATTATATCATTCGGATTGGTAGATATGTTGTCGTTTTGTTCGGTAAGATTAAAGTGAGCGGTATCAAATCCTTCATCACATTCCAAAAGCGGAGGTAATGTTCCAATAGGTGGAATACTTCCAAAAGTTACAGTAATGCCAAAATCGTTGTTAAAATCATTGAGTTCCTGGACGCTTCCTGTTCCGGTACCGTCATCGTCAACAACAGCTAAAAGATCAAACGTATCGGGAATGGTTTCCGGAAGTGTAACTAAAATACTTCCCGGCTCACTGCCACCAATGGGAATAACGTTTTGGGTTTGAGATTGTCCAACCAATTGTCCGTTGGCATAAAAGGCAATGGCCGTAGCAGCTGGCAAGGGGCCCGTGGCTTCAATGTTATATACAGTATAGTCTATATGTAGTTCGCGCTTTCTACATGCGTTTAAATCGTTGTCAATAGTAATTGTAGCGTCGGGTAACGGACACTCAATTACTTCAATGTCAAAGCTATCTACCAAAAAACAGTCGGGGTTGGAAACGCGAATCCAAATTGTTTGCGGATTTGATGTATTCTCATACGTTTCAGGGGTGTCTATAGGGTTGGAATCGTCTATAGCATCTTGTTCCGATACATGAAACGTAATTGCGTTTATCGGGTTTATTTGTGAAGTAGCTTGTGTAAGATCAAACAATTCGGTGCCAATCACATCACAAAGCTCTAAATTGTGCAGGCCGACAATTTCAGGAAATACCAAAAGATGAACAGCCACTATAAATCCGTTATTTTGCTCGTTGGTTTCATTTACGGTTCCATTCCCGGAACCATCATCATCTACGAACACTTTCAGGTCAAAATCGGCAGGAATTCCGGTAGGAATCGACACATTGATAATTCCGCTCTCTGAGCCTCCAATAGGAATGATTGTAGTTGTTGTGGATTGTCCAATTAGGGTTGTATTCGCATAAAAGGCAATTGGGGTATTCGAAGGGAGTTCGTCTGTGCTGTTCTCATTATAAACTGTGTATGTAATTTCTAAATCTCTATCGCCACACTCTGTTGCACCTATAACTTCATCAATCTCTATGGTTGCATCTGGCAGTTCGGTATTGAGCACCGTGATTACGTTATTAATCATTACAAAATCCTGACCTGAGGTAAGGTCTATTGTAGCAGTTGTATCGCCAGGCTGAATATTATTTTCGATATTATAGAAGTCGATATCCATATTGAATAGCACATCCGATCCTGTAAAACTATTGGTACTGTTAAACTGGTTATCTGCCGGATTCAAAGGAGGGTTGCTAATAATATTCCCATTTATCTGAAGCGTTTCGGCCACTGCCAGAGATGCGTCACCTTCCCAGGCTAAAAAGCCTATTTTCGCACCGGTATTGTCAAGTACATTCAGATTATCCAATTCGATTGTAAGTGACGTATTTGTCGATGAAACACTTTCCAGTCCGTCAAAAACATTCACCTGATTGAGAGAAACTGCGGGATCTTCATAGATAATCGTAACTGCCCAGCCTCCAAAATTGGTAGTGTTATTACAGTAATTTGGAATGTCGGCTGTAATATCGAATTCCGATACCGTATAGGTACCATTTCCGTTTGCTTGAACAATGGAAGTTACATCTGCAAAGGCGGCAAAATAAACATGTGTTGGATCCAATACCAGAGAGAAAGTACGTGCTGCAACAACCGGAGAGCCATTGAGTAGTACTTCCAGATCTCCAGTCTCACTGGAGCCTGCCCAATACAAATAGGCTGCAACGAGTGTCTGTCCTGGCTGCAGATTAAAATCGGCGCTACTTTCGGTAAGAATTTCACATGGGGATGGAGGAATTTGACCCGTGTTTTCGGCGGTATTCAGTGTGTTGCCGAAGGCTAAATAATCATAACGCCCATTAAATTGCTGGAATAATTCAATATCCTGAGCTATTGTTAGCATTGGGCAAACAAAAAGGAGTAGAATAATTAGTGACCTGCAAAATAGCATAGGTGAGTGATTGACTGCTAAATATACACAATATTTACTTCAGCAAAGACCCGGATTCTTACTCTCGAATTATACTAAAGATCTCGTTTTTTCAGAATTAGGAAAGACCAATAAACAAATAACGCTGTCCAGGCTATTACGATAAAAACACCCATTACCGGTACATCGTAGCTTTTGGTAAATTCTTCACCTAACTGGCTCGCAGCAGACTGAACGGCACCTAACCTGGAAAAAGGTTCGCCAATCAAATTAGACATGGATTCTAGCGGGAAGAATTGCAATACATTTTCGGCGATGTCTGTATCTTTAAAAAACTTCCATTTAAGCAATCCGTAAGCAATTTTTTCAAAAACATACCATATAATTAAAAACCCTAAGGCAAAGGCAGATCGCTTTACTAAAACTCCTAGAAACAAGCAAAATGAGAAGAAGGCGACAAGTTTAATAAAGTATGCCAGGATATATTGGAGGTCACTAAAGATGATGCCAATTTCCTTATAATCTGAAAAACTCAACCCTAAAAGCATTGAAACTATAAACAGGAAAAGGGTAGAGATGGTTGCAAATAGAATAACGGTTAAAAATTTCGATAGTATGAATTCCTTCTTGCTGAGACCATCGATAAGGTTTTGTTTTAAGGTTCGGTAGCTGTACTCGTTTGCCATCATAGAAACTATAACAATGGCAAGGAATATTTTTAAAATGGCTCCCATAAAGGAGTTAAAGTGCCATATAAAAGGAAAGTTGAAAATCCCTTGATCGGCTACTCTAAAATGAACACCGCCGAAATTAAACTCGATGGAAGCTATTAAGGCAATAAAAGTAATGAGCACAAAATAGACGATGGTAATTACCTTGGCGGCCTTGTTGTATTTTAGTTTCTGTAATTCTATGGAAAGTAATCGCATCATGGCCCCTAGTTTTTATTTTTAGTAAGTTCAAGAAATTGTTCTTCCAGGCTTTCTTTTCGTTTTACCAAATGGGAAAGTGAGATACCTTTTTCGAACAACATTTTGTTCAAAGCCGAACTATCCATGGGTTCGTTGAGGTAAGCAATCAATTGATCTCCTTCTTTTTTTATTATTCCGAAGGCATTATTGCCTTCCAAAGCTGCTTGTAAAACAACCATATTCTTACTTTGGAGAATAAAGAAACCATGACTGGCATTCATGCCTTCCACGCTTCCGGTATACAGGCTTTTACCTTTTCGAAGAATAACTACATGAGTACACACCTTTTCCACTTCATCGAGTAAATGAGAAGCGAGCAGAATGGTGGTGCCTTCCGAAGCAATTTTTTTTATAATCTCTCGAATTTGATGAATTCCCTGTGGATCCAGACCGTTTGTAGGCTCGTCTAGTATTAAAATTTCAGGCTCATTGAGCAAGGCTGAAGCAATTGCCAAACGTTGTTTCATTCCCAGAGAAAAGGTACTGAATTTACTGTTCTTCCTATCCAGTAATCCTACGATTTCCAACTTTTCGGCAACCTTTTCGGTGGCTACGCCTTTAATTTTGCAAACCAACTCCAAATTCTGAACCGCTGTCATATACGGATAGAAATTGGGGCGTTCGATAATGGCTCCTACCTTTTTCAAGGCGTCATGGGTAGACCCCGAACCATCAAACCAATGGAAATTACCCAGGGTTTTGTTGACGACATTCAGGACGATTCCCAAGGTAGTAGATTTACCACTCCCGTTTGGGCCCAAAATACCGTATACATTCCCTTTTTCAATAGTAAACGACAAGTCATCGACTGCCGTTATGGGACCAAATTTTTTAGTAAGATTGTTTATGGTGAGTATAGGCTGCACGCGCTTTTAGTTTGGTGATTAGCTATGTATCTGACGAATCACTTCGAAAATTGTTACAACGAGAGGTCTTGTTTACTGAAAACAATGAGTTAACTTTTTTGCTCCTTGTTGAAATAGACCAAATAGTAATACATCTGCTTTTCTTCATCCCACCCTTTTTCCACAAATTTTTCGGCACTTTCGGCATTGATAAAATCCAATTTAATCTGAATATTGGTATCCAGATGAATTACATTCTTAATCTTTTTTCGTGCCGCGGTTACGGCAGTATTGGCGATTGGAAAGGTAGTAAGGTCTTCAATACTGTATTTTGGAGCCATTTCCGACTTATAATGACGAAACTCGGGGATGAGATCGGGATTGTCCATAACCTCATTCATAAAGGCAGATTCTTCAAAAGTATCGTTCTTGGCAAAGTGGTTTACAGCCCGATTCATAAACAACACCTCCTGCTTTTTGTCTTCGGCGGGTAACACCACATCTTTGGCAAAATCTTGACAAAATTTCAAGTATTTCTTGGTGAAGAAATTATCATCTTCAAAAGCATCCACCCCTAAAAAGCTTTCCAGCCAGTAGCGGGCGTCATATCGATTGCTATCTACCGAAAGTATTTTATAGCCTTCTTCCTTTTTTGAATTGAAAATAAGACAACCCTTGTCTAAACGGTTGAGGCTTACCCCGTGCTGTAAGAAAGCTTCCAACTGATTCTCTTTTTCTGAAAACTGAAGGAAGTCCTGTTTTAATTCCGATTTAAATATTCCAATTCCGTTAACTTTTTCGTTGTCTATCTGCATGTTTTCCAGATAGGCAATATATACTTCCCCGCTCTTTATATGAGGATGCATGGATTGGTCGAAAAGATGTTTGGTTATTTTTTTACTTTGTTCGTGAATGGTTTCCGGGTCTTCAAAAATTTCTGAAACAATGCTATACAATTCATGAAATTCGAGATCTGCTTCGTGTGAAAACCGATAGTAAGTTTCTTCCTTATCTCTAAACGGTTTCAGGAAAAATTCTTTTAACAAGGGTGTAAGCTCATCATCTGTTTTATAAGGTTCGGAAGAAAGCAGTACTGCCTCGTTTTTACTTTTATTACCCACTCTGTGAATGGAAAGGGAAGCGATGTGGGTGTTAAAAAGATTGATCATATATGGGGCCTTGGATTTTTAGATAATTGGATTGTTGGATTAATGGATTGTTAGATTTTTGGATTATTTGATAATTGGAATATCCGCTAATTCGCTCATTAAATCAGTTCCAGTTTTCATCGAAATCCAGATCGTTGTAATCCTCTGAATCGATATCGAAATCTTCATCGAAGTCAACATCGTCCATACCTTCTGCTATAAATTCGGTTTCGGGTGCTTCTTCAGGAATTTCGCCATGAGCAAACATGAGGTTGGGATAAATACGACCAATTTCGGGTTCGGCAATTTCAGCTAATTCAACCAAAAAAGTCCACATATTCAGAAAGTCATAAACATAAATAAGATTGCGCTCTATTTCAGAAACTACATCTTCCAACAAGGTTTCCTGCATCACTCTCACGCTTTCTGTCTCTTCGCTCATATCAAACAGAGCAATTTCTTCTTCCTGCTCCCAAAGTTCATTGCTGGTGTAAAAAGATGCCATTTCCTGTCCGCCAAACCCAAATGCCTGCGTAATGGCATTGTGAAAGTCTTCCAGCGTCGCAGTAGCTTCTATTTCGATATCGCGAAACACGTCATCGTGTGCATCCAGGATTATTCTAAAACGATAAATCATTTGTGTTTAATTTGTTGCTAAATTGGCCTGCAAAGCTACGAACTTTTCCATTCATTTCTTTGCTGAAAGGCTTGTAAAACTATATAAAATTGAAGTCCGAATAAGAGCGAAGCAAAAATAAGATGTAAGGGTTGTGAGAGGATTGGGAAATCGAAATAATACATGGTCAGACCTGTTAAAACCTCGACTACAACTACTAACATCAGGAAATTCACCAGGCGCAGGCGATAATTGTAAATCCGATTAAAATACCAAAGTGCAATGTGGGTCATTACTACCAGAATAGAAAAACTCCTGTGAAAGTAAAACATAAGCGGAGAGTCATTTAGCCATTGCGATTTGGCTTCATATCCCAATGCGGTCGATTGCTCGTCTACAAATTGTCGCACCTGTGTTCCCAGAATAATTTGTATAAGACTTAGTATTAATGCTACCAAAAGCACTCCCTTATAACCGTGTGAAACGTTATAATTCTTTCTTTTGCGTTTTGAGATATATAGCAAGTAGAGAAGTACCGCAACGATTACTAAGGCCATTACCATATGAATTGTAATTTTTACCGGAGACAATACCGAATAAACCACCGTAGCCCCTAACCAAGCCTGAAATACCAGCAATACAACACTCAACCAGGAAAGTAGGGTTATTCTTTTTCGATCACGCCATTTTTTGAATGAAAGGATTGCCATAATTAAAATAGCAATCCCTGAAAGTGCTCCAAATAGGCGGTTTATATATTCTATCCAGGTGTGCCAGACATTAAAAATTGCATAATCGTGCTTTGTGTAGAGTTCCCAATTATTGGAATTAAAGTAATCTTCGGTGGTGAAATCACTGGCTGCAACCTGAAGGGTTTTATCCTTTATAATTACCTGCCCTTTTTTAAACGATTTTTCGGGCTGCCATTCCAATTGGGAAGCTTCGGTAGGCGGAATGTAATAACCGAAACATTTTGGCCAATCCGGGCAGCCCATTCCGGAGCCTGTCATGCGTACCATCGCACCAGCAATGATAACCAGAGAAACAAATACTAATGCAATTTTAACCGATTTACGATACATTATTCAATAGGGGTTAAATTTAATTCGGCTCCTTTTGCGAACATAAACTTTTTGGCTGCCTCATATTCGTTTGGTATTTCCCCTTCCAAAATAGCTTCCTTAATAGCGTCTTTTATAATCCCAATTTCACGGGATGGTTGTAATCCGAATGTTTTCATAATTTCTTCACCACTCACAGGAGGTTGAAAATTACGAATGTGATCGCGTTCTTCAACTTCCACAATTTTATCACGTACTAATTTAAAATTGTTTTGATACTTTTTAAATTTTTTAGGGTTTTTTGTGGTGATATCTGCTTCACAAAGGGTCATGAGATCCTCTACATTTTCTCCTGCATCAAAAATAAGTCGGCGTACAGCGCTGTCTGTCACTTCGGTAGCCAAAACGATAGGTCGCGAGCTCATCAATACCATTTTCTGAACAAATTTCATTTTTTCATTCAATGGCAGTTTCAACCTTTTAAATATTTTATACACCATTTTTGAACCCACAAATTCATGGCCGTGAAAGGTCCAGCCAATTTTTTTGTCGAATCGCTTTGTCGGTGCTTTTCCAATATCGTGTAACAACGCTGCCCACCGAAGCCAGAGATCATCTGTGGTTCCTGAAATATTATCCACCACTTCCAAGGTATGCCAAAAGTTGTCTTTATGACGCTGCCCTTCTATCTCTTCAATACCTTCCAAGGCAACCAATTCGGGAAAAATAAAGGGTAAAAGGCCGGTCTTGTGTAACAATGCAAACCCCTTTGACGGAACTTCAGTCAGTAAAATCTTATTAATTTCAACTACAATGCGTTCTTCGGAAATTATTTGAATTCTATTTGCATTTCGGGTAATGGCATCCAGGGATTCGCGCTCAATCATAAAATTCAACTGCGTGGCAAACCGGATGGCACGTAACATACGTAGCGGATCATCACTGTAGGTCACATCGGGATCAAGCGGGGTTCTTATTATTTTATTTTCAAGGTCTTGTATTCCATTAAAAGGATCAAGCAATGTTCCAAAATTGTCTTCCTGGAGACTTATTGCCAAGGCATTGATGGTAAAATCCCGTCTGTTTTGATCGTCTTCCAGCGTACCGTTCTCCACCGACGGATTTCTACTGTCTTCCCGGTAGGATTCTTTTCTGGCGCCTACAAATTCTATTTCAACTGCACCGCTCTTAAGCATTGCGGTACCGTAATTTTTAAAAATGGAAACCCTGGGTTTTCCGGGAAGTAAACGAGAGACTTCCTGTGCCAAATCAATACCACTGCCTACTGCAACAATATCGATGTCTTTGGCTTCCCCACGCCTAAGAATATAATCTCTAACAAATCCTCCAATTACATAACACTCCAATTGTAAATTAGAAGATGCCTGTGAAATCGTTTTAAAAACGGGTTGTGAAAGTGCGTTTTTAAAATTAGCGGATTTTTGCATGTGTTATTCTCGAATTATTTGAACTGTCCCATCATTCTTTAGCTTTATAATTGCCGAAGGTTTGACAGATTTTTTATGAGGTTGCAAATTTACGATATAGTCTACGCCCTCCAAAATCTGTTTGCTTATTTCTTCGAAACCGGAAGGGGCAGGCTCCCCGCTTATATTTGCTGAAGTAGAAACAATGGGGCGTCTCAACTTTCGAATAAGTTGCTCACAGAAATCATTTTTCACCACACGAATCGCCAATGAGTTGTCTTCAGCCACAAGGTTTTCGGCAATGCGAATAGGGTTGTCGTAAATGATGGTTGTGGGTTTGTTGGCATATTTTAAAATATCGTAAGCCACTTCGGGAACATTCTGGACATATTGCTCCAACATATTAAAATCGTTTACTAAGCAGATAAGGGCCTTACTTTCTGAGCGCTTTTTTAGCTGAAAAACTTTTTCGACCGCTTCGGCGTTGGTTGCATCACAGCCAATTCCCCACACCGTATCTGTAGGGTAGAGGATAAGCCCGCCTTTTTTTAATACGCCGAGTGCGTTGTTAATTTCTTCAATCATAACAATGATTTATAAACTTCTAAATATTGTTCTGCTGCAGTATTCCAGTTGAATTTGGCTGCTTGTTGCAGCAGTTTTTTTGTATGTGCTTCTTTGTTTTCAGCTACTTGCTGTAAGCCGGAAATTACTTCGGCTGCCATATCCTTCGGATTAAAATTCTTCCAGTAAAAGGCTGCATCTCCTCCAATTTCAGGGAGGGAGGTAGCATTTGCCAAAAATACCGGTATCCCAAAACGCATGGCTTCAATGGGGGGTAAACCAAATCCTTCACGAAGCGACGGAAATACAAAGGCTGTTGCGTTTGCCAAATGATATTGTTTTTCTTCGTCACTTATCCGTCCGGCCAGCGTCACACTCTTTTCCAAATCCAGCTTCGCTATTGTTTCTCGCACTTTTTCGGCATAGGAACGGTCGTTGTTTCCTGCAATAATTAATTCGAAATCGGCTAAAAAAGGCATCATTTCAACCAGTAAATGAAAATTCTTGCGTTCCCAAAAATCACCAATGGTAAAAAGGTATTTGCCATTAGGTTTGTGAGCAGGGCTAAACCTGCTTACATCGAGGGCTGCTTCGGAAGGATTACCGTTGTAAATAACATATTCGGGGACATTGGGCACCTTAAAATGTTCGTGCGTGGAAGTTTTGGCGTATTCCGAAATATAAGTAATAGCATGGGCTCTTTCTAATTTTTCGATAAACCGAAGGTTTCGAGGATGCGTTAAATCGTTCGAAATCTCTTCAATAAAATTGACATCGTGTATGGTAAGCACATACGGAATATCGCGATGAGGTTCAACCTTGGTATTCTGATTCACCGAATGCCAAACATCGTAGCGTTTCCGAATCCGTAGCGCGGGATATCTGCGCATTCCCATATAAAACTTATACTTAAAAAATTTCCCGAATTCTTTCTTCAAAAAATCTTTTTTCTGGGTGTGAACTGTAAATTTTATATCGGGATCATCGCAGTTGTACAAACCCTTCAGCAAATAAAAATTAAACTGTCCAAAGCCTGTATAAGGGTTTTTTATATTGTGTGTTTCGAGGAAAATTTCTTTCAAACCGGCCTGTTTTGCTAAGTTATAAAGGTATCTTTTTTGAATAAATTAGAAACGAATTAATAAATGTATTTTTGCAACGAAAGATTTAAGTTTTCTGTTTTTGAAAAAAGTAAGTATCCAATCCAATAGTATTTTAGAAGGCGTGGTTAATGCCTCGTTTGCGAATAGCATCACCACTATTACCGCAATTATTACAAATTTTAACACAGAAGGGAGAGTTCTTGGAGATGGAGATCGAAATAACATCAAACTATTCGATTTCCAGGATAAAATCATCAATGTAAAATCGTTTAAGAAACCAAACCTCATTAACAAAATCGCCTATAAGTATTTTCGAAAGTCGAAAGCTGAGCGCTCCTATCTTTACGCGAATGCATTGTTAGAAAAGGGAATTTTAACGCCACAGCCCATTGCCTATTTTGAGCACACAGATTTTATTGGGTTGAAAGACAGTTATTATCTAAGTGAGCATCTCGAATACGATCTTACCTACAGAGAATTGGTCGAGAATCCGAATTACCCCGATCATGAAAATATTTTACGACAGTTTACTGCATTTACATGGAAACTGCATTCCAAAAACATTTTGTTTAAAGACCATTCGCCGGGAAATACACTTATAGTAAAGAAAGGCCACCAATACGACTTCTATTTGGTCGATTTAAATCGAATGGAATTTAAACCCCTTAGCTTTGAAGAGCGCATCAAAAACTTCGAGCGTATAAGTCCGAAGAAAGAAATGGTTCAAATAATGAGCGATGAATACGCAAAGCTTTCGGGAGAAGATTACAACAAAATTTTCACTCTTATGTGGGATTTGGTGAGTACATTTCAGTATAAATTCTACCGAAAAATACGGCTGAAAAAGAAGTTTCTATTTTGGAGAAAGTGACTGTAAACGTTTAAGTTCTTTATAACGTTCAGAAACACTGAGTGCATTGAGCTTGCTTATGATTAACCCTTTTTTTCCGTCCAAAATTCCTAAACGAATAATATAATGAGTAAGAAACTTATACCAAGCTTTTAGATATCGTTTGGCAACTGAATACCTTTCCCCTTGTTGAAACAGTTCTTTACCTTTTAATTTTCCATACGCAATCATTTTTCCTTTGTAAGTGTTGTAATCATCGTAGAAGTAGTGCAGTAATTTGTGCTTCAAAACCCCTTTTTCACCTATTACTTCAAGGTTTTCATGCACTAGTTTTGACGGATTATAATGTGCTTTGTTTTTTTGAAATAACCTATAGATTTTGTCTGTTTGAAGTCCACTAAACCTTAGAGGTTTATTCTTATACATAAACTGGCGATAAAAATAATAGGCTGATTTGGGAGTATCAGTTTGGATTATTTGTAGAATTTCCTCTTTGAGAGCTTCCGTTATACGTTCATCTGCATCCAGAAACAATATCCATTTATTGTTAGCTTTAGAAATTGCAAAATTCCGTTGGGAGGCATAATCCTCGAATTTTTTTTGAAAAACTACAACTCGTTTATCTTGTTGAAGCGTTTCAAATGTTCCGTCTGTACTAAACGAATCGACCACAATAATTTCATCGGCGAAAGATAAATTATTTATTACCTGCGGAAGATGTTTTATTTCGTTATAGACAATTAGTAATGCGCTAAGTTTTGGCATGTGGTAGAATTCATGTGTAAAAATAGTTATTTTTGTACAATGGCAGCGCCCAAACTTTCCGTAATCATCAGTACCTACAATCAGCCGGAATGGTTGCAAAAAGTATTGTGGGGTTATGAGAACCAAACCGAAACCAATTTCGAGCTAATTATAGCCGATGACGGTTCTACGGATGAAACAAAAACCCTCATTGATACTTTTAAGACTAAATCCATGCTAAGTGTACTTCATGTATGGCATGAGGACAACGGATTTCAGAAAACAAAAATCCTAAATAAGGCAATCGCGGCTACTATCAGTGATTATTTACTTTTCAGTGATGGAGATTGTATTCCACGGATGGATTTTGTAGAAAAGCATCTTGACCACAGAGAAAGCGGTTATTTTCTTTCGGGCGGGTATTTTAAGTTGCCTATGGATATTTCAGAAAAGATTACCCGAGAAGATATTGAAAACGGCAATTGTTTTGATATTGAATGGCTTAGGCGTAACGGTTTAAAATCTTCCTTTAAAAATAACAAACTCACCAGCAGAGGCCCAAAGGAAAAATTTCTCAACTGGATTACTCCCACCGAAGCAACCTGGAACGGTCATAATTCATCAGGCTGGAAAGCAGATATAGTAAAGGTGAACGGCTTCGATGAGCGGATGCAATATGGCGGTGAAGACCGTGAATTGGGAGAACGCATGTTTAATTTGGGGCTAAAAGCAAAGCAACTGCGTTATACTGCCATCTGTGTACATTTAGATCATGCAAGAGGCTATGTTCAGCCCGAGATGTTGGAAAAAAATGCGGCGATTCGAAAAATTACAAAACGGGAAAAAGCTGTCTACACACCCTTTGGAATAGTAAAAAATTAGCTGGAAAAATTTGAGAGAAAATTTTTAAGCTCCGGAATAATATAGTCAGGAGAGAGTTGTTTGTATAAATTTGCAGCCTGATTCTTGTACTTTTTTGGGTGTTTTGTATAGATTTTTGGGAAAAAATCTTTAAGGTGTACCGACATGTTTTTACCTGAAGCCTCATAACTGTTCCAGGCTTCCTTGAGAATCCAAGGCGCAAAAATTGAAAACGTCGGGATGTTAAGTGCCTTTGCCATGTTAACCGCGCCACCTTCATTTCCAATAAGCGCGTCGCAATGAGCCGTCAGGCCTAAAAATTCCCGAAGATCATTGCCGTAAACTTCTTTAAAAATATGTTGTTGTGTTTTTTCTGAACACATACTATAAAGCATATCGGCTTCATTTTGTTGATCCGGGATGTAATTAAAAAGTAATTGTCCGTCGGTTTCATGGACCAATGCATCCAATAAGGTTGCCATATATGGTAATGGATAGGTTTTTTGATCACTACTCCCGGTAATACCTACCATATACAATGGTTTCTCAAATTCAATATCGGAATGTTTCAGTATTTCTTTTCCCTTATACAATTCTTCGGAAGTAAGATAAATAGTAGGTTTTGGAATGCTTTTAATTTTGTCAATTAATGGTTCCAGAAGCATAATTCGGTTTTCAATGGCCAGACCTTCGTCCAGAACTGAAATTGTTCTGGGTGTAAACGTATGGGTATATAAATGTTTGGTATACCATTTTCTATATGAAATGCGTTTTTTGGCTCCGGAATGTTTGGCTAAAAATGCGCTCCTCAATTTGGCATAGACATCGATTACCACATCGTATTTTTCGTCTTTTATACTTTTTCTGAAGGATTTGTACAACGATTTGGAGGCTTCCATTTCTTTTGAAAACAACCATAATTTGTCAATAAACGGATTGTAGGCAATAACAGGCTGGGTGTTGCTATTGATAAGGTAATCTAACTGAGCTTCCGGAAAATGTGATCGCAATGCCTCAAAAAGCAGCGAAGTAGTAAGTACATCGCCAATCATTTTATGTTGTATTACGAGAATTTTCAAGGGAGGGTTTAAAGTTTACAGTTAAAAGTTAAAAGCTGAAAGAATTGCTATTGTAAAGTATGAAATTTTAGAACCAAAAACTAAGAGCCAGGAGCTTACGGCCTATAGCCTATAGCATAAAGTCTCCAGCTACACCGCTACATCATATTCCCGCAAAGCGTCGTTTAGAGATGTTTTTTTGTTGGTACTTTCCTTACGCTGACCAATAATAAGAGCACAGGAAACCTGATACTCACCGGCAGGGAATTGTTTGGTATAGCTTCCTGGAATCACTACCGATCGCGCCGGAACAATCCCTTTCATTTCTTTGGGTGTACTGCCTGTAACATCAATGATCTTGGTAGAGGCGGTCAGTACCACATTTGCGCCTAAAACAGCTTCAGTTTCAACCCGCACACCTTCCACTACAATAGAGCGCGAACCAATAAAGGCATTGTCTTCAATAATTACAGGAGCAGCTTGTAAAGGCTCTAAAACGCCTCCAATTCCCACTCCGCCGCTCAAATGTACGTTCTTGCCAATTTGCGCACAGCTTCCCACAGTAGCCCAGGTGTCCACCATAGTCCCTTCATCAACATAGGCTCCAATGTTTACATAACTTGGCATTAAAATTACCCCTTTCGAAATGTAGGCCCCGTGTCTTGCCACGGCATGAGGTACCACACGGATACCCTTGGCGGCATAGTCCCGTTTCAGAGGAATTTTATCGTGGTATTCAAATATTCCCACTTCCATGGTTTCCATTTTCTGAATGGGAAAATACAACACTACTGCTTTTTTAACCCATTCATTTACCTGCCAGCCGTTTGCTGTTGGTTGTGCACAGCGTAATTCGCCTTCGTCACACAAACGCACCACTTCTCTGATGGCGGCAATTATTTCGGGGTTTTGTAATAGGGAACGATCCTCCCATGCTTTTTCTATAAGTTGTTGTAGTTGAGTCATTTATTTTCGGACTAATGGAATTAAGAACAAGGAAGATAACAATTTTTAAAAGTCTTGAATCTTCTTTCTGAACTGGTTTTTGAACTAATCACAAAGATAGGTGTCAAAATGAAAACTGAATAGTATTTAGCATACTATTATCTAAACACTTATTTTTGCAAACTGAATGGGACGCATACTTGCCATAGATTACGGAACGAAACGCACAGGCATTGCTGTAACAGACGAGTTGCAACTAATTGCTTCGGGATTGACAACGGTGGAGACCAAGGATTTGATGCCCTTTTTGAACAAATATTTGACCTCAGAAAATGTCGATATGGTTTTAATAGGGGAGCCGAAACAAAGAGACGGAACTCCAAGTGAGGTGGAGGCGGACATTCAGAAATTTTTGGTTCAGTTTTCAGCAGTATTTCCAAATCAGCTCACAGAGCGTGTAGATGAACGCTTTACTAGCAAAATGGCGTTTCAGACCATGATAGACAGCGGCTTGAAAAAGAAACAACGTCAAAATAAGGCGTTGCTGGACGAAATTAGTGCAACTATTTTACTGCAAGCTTATTTGAATCGAAAATGACATATTGATGAAACCTTTAACCCTTAACCCTTAAAGTTTACAATGATTTTACCCATTTTGGCCTACGGAGATCCCGTGTTACGAAAAAAAGGCGAAGAGATAACTTCAGAATATCCCAAGTTGGATGTGCTTATTGAGAATATGTTCGATACCATGTATGGCGCCCGTGGAATAGGCCTTGCAGCACCTCAAATTGGAGCGCCTATCCGACTTTTTATTGTGGATGCAACTCCTTTTGATGATGATGAAACATTGTCGGAAGCAGAACGGGAGTTTGTATCCGATTTCAAACGCGTGTTTATCAATGCCAAAATTATAGAGGAAAGCGGTGACGAATGGATTTTTAATGAAGGTTGTTTAAGCATTCCCGATGTAAACGAAGATGTATTCCGTCAGCCTAAAATTACTATGGAATACTACGATGAAAAGTTTAAAAAACACACCGAAACCTTCGACGGCATTGTTGCTAGAATTATTCAACATGAGTATGATCACATTGAAGGAATTTTATTTACCGACAAACTATCTGCTTTAAAAAAGCGTTTAATAAAAGGAAAATTAGCCAACATTTCAAAAGGAAATATTGACGTGAGTTATCGTATGCGTTTTCCAATGGCTAAAAAGAAACGTTAAACCTTTGGAAATATAGATTTATCCAAAGATATTTGCATTCTTCAAAAGGAAACAAACTTATGAGTTTAGAAAAAATATTATCTATTGCCGGAAAGCCGGGATTGTACCAATTAAAGACACAAACCCGTGGTGGTTTTTTAGCAGAATCCTTAGTGGATGGTAAGAAAATTAGTGTGAGTACGCGTCACAACGTGAGTTTGCTTTCTGAAATTGCTATCTATACCCTTACCGAAGAAGTTCCTTTGCGTGAGGTATTCAGTAAAATTGCTGAAAAAGAAGAAGGAGGCGAGGCTATAAGTCATAAATCTGCGGCAGATCAACTGGAAGAATATTTTTTGAAAATTCTGCCCGATTACGACGAAGATCGTGTGTATCCAAGTGATATTAAGAAAGTAGTGCAGTGGTACAACTTGTTGCATAAAAGCGGAATTACAGATTTTTCTGAAGCCGAAGAAACCGAAGAGTCTAAAGAGGAGACTGCAAAAATAAAAGAGTTAAAAAAGAATCCTACTTCAAAAGCAGCGCTGCCAAAAGGAGATATGTCTAAGGCATCCTCTTCCAAAAAAGGTGGGTCTTCCAAGAACACTTCAGCAAGAAAGACGTAAAATAATTTTACATAAATAAACAACCCACATTTCCCTAAAGATTTGTGGGTTTTTTGTTTGTGAAAACCTTATCAATTGGAATGAAATAGGATCAATATTGATCTTATACATGTCGACATCAAATGATTTGCATTGAGCGAAGTCGAAATGTTAACCCTTTTATACTAGATTTGTGAAATGAATTCCAGAGAAGACCAATTAAAAGCTTTCGACCGACTCCTAACCATAATGGACGAGTTACGGGAACGTTGTCCGTGGGATAAAAAGCAGACCATGGAAACACTTAGGCATCTCACCATTGAGGAAACCTACGAACTGGGGGATGCTATTCTTGAAAATGATTTGCAGGAAGTGAAGAAAGAACTGGGTGATCTCTTGTTGCATATTGTTTTTTACGCCAAAATAGGAAGTGAAACTAAGGATTTCGATATGGCAGACGTTGCAAACGATATTTGCGAAAAACTAATTTCCCGTCATCCGCATATTTACGGTGATGTTATCGTCGCAGATGAAGAGGAGGTAAAACAGAACTGGGAAAATTTAAAGCTGAAGGAAGGTAAAAAGAGTGTGCTTGAAGGTGTGCCTGCTTCCCTGCCTGCGCTCGTAAAAGCGAATAGAATTCAGGATAAGGTAGCAGGAGTAGGATTCGATTGGGAAGAACCACAGCAGGTTTTTGAAAAGCTGAAAGAAGAACTTCAAGAATTACAACACGAAGTAAACGAAGGTAATAAAGCTACAATTGAAGCCGAATTTGGAGATGTCTTATTTTCAATGATTAATTATGCACGCTTTTTAAAAGTAGATCCCGAAAATGCGTTGGAACGTACCAATAAAAAATTTATCAAACGATTTCAATATCTGGAAGGCAAGGCGAAAGAGATGGGAAAATCTATGAAAGACATGACGCTGGCCGAGATGGATGTGTATTGGGAGGAAGCGAAGAGCTTATAGATTAGTGATTAGTGATTAGTGATTGGTGATTAGTGATTAGTGATTAGTGATTGGTGATTGGTGATTTAGGGATTAAGAGTTAGTGAATAGGGATTAAATATAAGATATGTTCAAAAAGATAGATAAAATATTGGCAGCGCTCGGAAGCATTAAAGCAATGGAACGATTGCATGTCGATACATTTACCGAAGACAAAATAATAAATGTTGAAGGAGATAAAATCGCTGAATCAGAGGAAGGACAGTTATATGTGGGGCTTCAGGAGCTTAACGGGTATTTGTTTTTAGAGACAATCTTAGTGAGTGGCACTAATTTCAAAACCTTTGACGGAGCAACTTTGTCTTTCTTGGGTGAGGAGCAAGATTTTATTTTGAAATCGGATACTCAGGAAATAATTTCGGATCATTCGAATGTTTCCGGCCGATTTATGACTCACATAAGTTTTGATATTACAGAAGAAGAAATTGAGCTTATTAGAGCTTCTAAATTTAAAGCCGTTTTATTTGAATGTAAGAAAAAGAAGTTGAGCCTTCAGAAGGTCTAAACGCTATTTCGAAAAAACAACCAATCTACCTTCAATTTCAACTTTCTTAAAGCCGAAATGCTCCTGTATCCATTTTAAATTTTCTTCCGAATAAAATAGAACATGTGTGGGATCGTCTTTATAATACCATGTTGCGAACGACTTTTCCTTCGGAAGTAATTCGGTCATACAAAAAAGCTTTCCCTCCGGTTCCAGCATTTTATGCAGCAATTCAAATTCTTTTTCCGGATTGTGAAAATGCTCGATTACTTCACAGCATACAATAAAATCATACGTTTTGTGTAATACCGAAGTATTTGGATGAAAAAAGGGGTCGTAAAGAGAAATAGTATATCCTTTTTCTGAAAGTAATTTGGCAATTACAGGTCCCGTTCCCGCGCCAAAATCTAAACCTGTACTCTTTTCGGGGAAGTGTTTTACAACCTCTTCTACTATTGGATTTACAAAATACTGATAGTCATGATCGTTTACATCGTTTTCGTGCAATAAATAGCGTTCTTTTTCAGCTTCCCTGTCTAAAAATCCGGCAGGGTCCTTATACACCGAACCACAGGAGTTACATAAATAATATGCAACTTCCTGCCGATACAGTAGTAGTTTTGTTTGAAGACTATGGCACAGTATACAGGGTACCATAGGTTTTTTTATTGAAGGGATTTAATTTTTGAAAGCTTTGCCTTCCAAACTTCCAATTGCTCCTTGTGATTTGCAATATTTTTATGCACTTCCTTTACCAAAGGATTATCACTCTTCGCATCCTGAAAGAAGCCCAAATTGTTTTCCAACTGTCGGATCTCGTCTTTGGTTTCGCCAATCTTTTTGGAGATAAAAAAATGCTCATTCTGAAGTTTTCTTTCGTCTTCCTGAGAAACCATCGAATTGAGTTTGTTTTCAAATTTAATAAGCTCGGTTTCTTTTTTATCCAAATTAAGCTTTCCAAACAAACCATCAAGAACTTTGTTGAACTTGCGTTCTATATTGCGCTTGTTATAAGGTACGCGCCCTAATTCTTTCCAAGCCGCAATTTGTCCCTTAATCGTTTTTAAATCGGCTTTGTGCTCTCCGCTAAGCTCTAAAGACTCAACAGTTTCCAACAATTTCGATTTAGCTTCATAATTTTCGAGCTCTTCTTTATTGGCTTCATTTTTTTGAGCGTGCAACTGATTGAAATAATGGTTGCAGGCACCTTTAAATTGCTTCCAGATTTTGTCGCTATCCTTCCGTGGTACGTGTCCTATTTGCTTCCAATCGTTCTGAATTTTCTTCATTAAAGGCGTAACTACGTCAAAATCGTCACTGTCTTTATTCTCTTCAGCTATTTTAATGAGTTCCAGTTTTTTCTCTAAATTCTGGTATTGATCCTTTTTCTGATTTTTATAAAATGAATTTTTTTCGTGGTTGAAGGTTCTTGTAGCGTCCTTAAAAAGCCCCCATATTTCCTTGTTTTTGGCACGCGGTACTTTTCCCAACCCAAAGTAGGTATCTCTTAATTCCTGTATTTTTTTAATGGCGTTTTGCCATGCCTGATGACTCGCCTTTGTTTCGGCTGTCACCTGATTTATTTGTGCGATCAGCTCTTTTTTCTTTTCATAATTGGTTTCAAACTGTTGCTCCATATCTTTCAGGAGCTCGTGACGTTTGTCGTGAATTACTTTTGTGGAGGCACTAAACTTATCCCATACTTCTTCGCGGTATTCTTTTGCAACAGGACCAATTTCTTCCTTCCACATTTTATGAAGCATTTGCAACTCCCGGAAGGCTTTATTCACATCCTCTTCCTGTGCCAACTCTTCAGCTCTACCAATGAGTTTCAATTTTTGCTCCAAATTGTGTTTGAAATCCAGATCCCTGAACTCCCGGTTAAGATGCAGGAAGTCGTAAAAGTTCTCAACATGATGGTGATAGGTATTCCAGACAATATTGTATTTATCCCGTGGAATAGGTCCGGCTAAATGCCATCGTTCCTGAATATCCTTAAAGTGTTTGTAAGTGGTATTTATGTTTTCTTCGGCGTTGAGTAAACCTTTTAATTCTTCTATTAATTCCTGTCTTCTGTTAAGGTTGGCCTGAAGATCTTTCTTTAAATTTTTATAATAATTATTACGCTTTTCCTTGTAATCGAAGTAGATCGAATTGAATTCTTTTTTTAAGGGTGTGGTGTAATGAAAGTCGATTATATTGCCGCCTTCTGCTAAGAATTCTTCTTTTTTCTGTTCCAGCTCCTCCGTAAATTTTGCATTGAATTCGGTTTTAATCTCTTCCACCTCATTCTTAATCTCGTGCGCAGGTTTGTTTTTCAGTAATTTTTCAAATTCTGAAATTAATTCCTTTTTAGTAAGTGCGTGGTAGTCCTTATCTTCATCGTCCTTCTCATCATCTTCATCGTCATCGGAGGATGAAACTTCCTCTTCCTCTTCGTGTTCTTCTTCGGTCTCTGCTTCTTTTCCGACTTTAGGAGTGGTAGCTTCTGCTTCCACTGTAGTATTTTCCACTTCTTCTGAAACTTCGGTGGGGGTGGTGTCTTCTTTTTCTTCTGAAGCAATAGCATCACTTTCAGTTGCTTCAACAGTCGCATCTAATTCCGACCCCTCAGTTTCCTCAGCCTCACTAGTTTTTACTACTTCCGCATCACCACTTTCAGTAGCTTCATTGGTTTCTTCTTTTTCGGAAACATCGCTCTCTGCAGCTGCAGTAGTTTCTTCATTTTTGGAAGCCACTTTTGCAGTTTCATCTACCTGCGATTCGTTGTTGGGGATTTCTTTTTCTTTAGGCTCTTTTTTGTCGGACATCTCTTTCAATGTTTAGGTTCGTTATTCTTGGTCGGTCAAGATACTAACTACTCGTCAAATGGCAAAGTTTGGGGTGTTTTTTTGGGAATATTTAAAGAAAAATTATGATTTCCAGATTTTCCATGCTTTTTTCGCTTGAAACTCCAGCATCTTGATGCCATTGCTTACCCTGGCTCCCTTTGCAAAGCCTTTTTTTAAAAACTCGGTTTCTCTGGGGTTATAAATTAAATCGAAAAGGAGGTGTTTGTCTGTAAGATAGTGATATGGAATGTTCGGACATTCGTGTACGTTGGGGAAGGTGCCTAAGGGCGTGCAGTTAATAATTAGGAAGTGAGATGAAATAACCTCCCTTGTGAGGTCTTTGTAGGTGATGGTTTTATCGGTCTTATCTCTTGTAACAACTTTATAGTCAAAATCCATGGTATCCAACACGTAGGCAATTGCTTTGGCGGCACCGCCGTTTCCTAATATTAAGGCTGTTTTCTTATGAATAGGAAACAAATTGGCAAGGGCTTTCGCAAAACCGTAATGGTCTGTGTTGTATCCAACAAGTCTGCCGTCCCTATGCAATTTAATAGTGTTCACCGCTCCTATTTTTAGTGCCTCCTTGTCAACTCTATCCATATAGGGAAGTACAGACTCTTTGTAAGGGATGGTTACATTTAAGCCTTTTAAATCTGCATTTTGCTCAAAAATTTTTGGCAATTCTTCGATGCTTTGAATGTCAAAATTATGGTATGTATCTTGTCTTTTTTCTTTTTCAAATTTTACTGAAAAAAAAGTTTTGGAAAAAGAGTAGCCTATATTTCTTCCTACAAGTCCGTATTTAGCCATGCTGTGGTGTTTGTGTTTTGTGATACCAGTCTAAACTTAACACAATGAGAATGCCTAAAATTATAAAAAAAATAGCCAAATAAGTTTCGGTTGAGAATTCTGAAGGTAAATAGCGGTCATAGCCGGTAATTATTTCTCTCCCATTGGCATCAATTTTAACATTGCCAAGGCTGTCGGTCTCTAATCTTTTCAGCTTCCAGGGCCACACCACGCCCAATGAACCGGCAATAAAGCCAATAATTACTGCATAGGTTGCTTTTTTGAACCGTTTTAGCACATAGCCCAACAAATGTGATAGGGAAACCAGACCGGCAAGTGAACCTAACGAAAATACGGCAAGCACCTTAAGCAGTTCGACCCGCTCTGTATTGTCGATAAAGCTAAAATCGAATTGAAATATATCGGCCATGGTATCGAATAATGCATTCACCGAATCCACCAGTAGCAGTACATAATTCCCAAACAGAATTAATATAAAAGACCCTGATAGTCCGGGAAGTGTCATTCCGGAAACTCCAATGATTCCGCAGAAAAAAACGAAAAGCAGGTTGCTATTCTCCTTGGCGGGTTCCAAAAAACTAATACCAACACCTGCAATAATTCCGCAAAGCAAATACAAAACGTATTTTCGGTTCCACTCGCCAAAATCCTTGGCGATGAAATAAATAGACCCCATTATCATTCCAAAAAATGCGCTCCAAACATAGAGTTCATAATGATCAATTAGGTAATCCAGGACTTTAGAGACACTAAAATAACTTATCACCATCCCAAGAATGAGAAGCCCCAGAAATCGTCCGTTGATATATTGGATAAAACTTTTAAATCGGCCGTTTATAAGAAGAGCAAATGCCTTGCGGTTTATTTTCTGAAGTGAATAAATAAATTCTTCGTAAAATCCCGCAACAAATGCAACGACACCTCCGGAAACTCCGGGTACTTTATTTGCCGCTCCCATGGCAAGTCCTTTTAGGACCAACCACACTTTATCTGCAAAGGAACGTTCTTGGTACATTTAGCTGGGCGTTTTGGTTACGGCAATACGTTCTAACATAAAAATAGTTAAAAAGCCTATAACGGCAAAGAGTAGGGCATAGGCTATTTGGGGATCGATAGCGTTATTAATTTCTGAATAATGAAACGGACTCACACTTTTTTCGTAAGCTGTTTTATACGTTTCAAAATCCTGATTGTTTTTTTGCATGATAGAAAGTGTGCCGATATCCGAAACCGTACCAAAATCCAATATTTGGCTCTCTTCTTTTGAAAAAACAGTAAGCGTCTCTTTCCATGGCCATACCTTATTTAAAGAACCCACTATAAAACCGGTAAGCAATGCCAAGGTGGTGTTTTTATAATTATTAAAAAGCCATTTTAATACTCTGCTAAAGCTTAGCAAACCTATTACTGCTCCTGCCACAAAAATTAGCAAACGCTTAATGTCTAAATCGACTATGGCATCGCTTAGTGTTTTATAGGCTCCCAATATCACAAGAATAAACGATCCCGATATTCCGGGAAGAATCATGGCGCAAATTGCAATGGCGCCGGCAAAGAAAAGATAGAGTGCATTTTCATTGGACCCTAAAGACGGAAGCGTAGTAATAAAATATGCTCCCAGCGTTCCCAATACAAGCGCAATGAAAACTTTAAGATTCCAATAGGCTATTTGCTTTCCCACATAATAAATACTCGCTATAATTAATCCGAAAAAGAAAGCCCAGATTAGGATGGGATGGTTTTCTATAAGATATTTTGCCAATCGCATAAACGAAACAAAACTTATAAGAATCCCCGTTAGCAAGGCAACTAAAAAGTTGCCATTGACTTGTTTCCAAAAGGCATTGAACCCTTGCTTGCGCAAAGTGGTGAACAGACTTAAATTTACATTACTAATAGTGGTGACCAGCTCTTCGTAAATTCCCGAAATAAAAGCAATAGTTCCTCCGGATACTCCGGGAACCGCATCTGCGGCACCCATTGCCAAGCCTTTTAATGTAATAATAAGATATTGGGAGAAATTACGTGATGGCATACTTTGAAAATCTATGCCCAAAAATACGTAATTTAAAGTGAAGGATTTTGGTGAATTTTTATTATTTCTTTCACCCTTTTTTGTTCGTAAACCGAAGGAAATAACTCTTCGATAATGATTATAAATTCCGGGTCGTGTGTAAGTCCGTTTTTCAAATGAAACTCTCCTTTATTGTCTTCATTCAGAAAATAAAACAGCCCTGACAGCCTAAATTCTACTTCGGCATTTTCGGGATAGAATTCCATTGCCTGTAACAAGTTTTTTACAGCCGCTTCGTATTCGCCCAAACGAATTAATATATCTGTTCGGGAAAGCCAGGTATCCAATTCGTAGTTGCCCAACTCAATAGATCTTCTAAATCCGTGTTCGGCTTCTTCAAAGAGACTCAAACGATTGCTTATTTTGGCATAGCGCTTCCAATACAACACATTTTCACTGTCAATATTAATTGCCTTGTCTATGTAATAAAAGGCTTTTTGGTAGTTCTTCTTCTTAAAATAGAAATCGGTAATCGCAATCCAACCTTTATCCAATAAGGCATCTTCTTCTACACATTTGGTATAGAATTGAAGCGCCATTTCACTGTCTTTCAACTTTTCGTAGCATTTGCCAATACGCAGCAAGGCAAAGGAAGTTGGATCGTCCAAACCAAGCGTAATGGTATAGCTTTCAATAGCTTCGTTGTATTGCTTCAGGCGTTCCAGCACCTTTCCTTTTTCCAAGTAGGCGCCTATAAAACTATCATCACTTATTATGGCAAAATCGAAGGCAGCCAGTGCTTTTTTGTACTCCTTAAGCATATAATACTGCTTTCCAACCTGATGCCATGCAACTTCGCAATACGGATTTTTATTCAGGAAATCGTTTAAATAATCGATTGCCGCCTCGTGTTGTTCCAGATAATCGAAACAGTAAATAATATTATATAAAGCAGAGTAATCTTCTTCGTCCTGCTCCAGGCACTTCATAAAATAGAACTTGGCATTCTCGAAATCCTCCATAAACAAATACTCCATCCCCATAAGAGATAGTACATCGGCTTCGTCATTGGTGATTTCCAGAGCCTGTTCTAATAAAAGTATGGCCTCCTTGTGTTTGTCACGGCGGGAAAAGATATTTGCTTTCTGAATGTAGATTTCTTCGTTAGACTGCTCTAAAACATACAATTCGTCCAATATGGCTTCGGCAGTGTCCAGCTGATTCTCAAAAATGTACATCTCTACCCGAAACAATTTTAAATTCGTTGAGGTAGGATGTTGTTCAAGTCCCAGTTTGGTTGCCTTTTTGGCAAGGGCAATCTTTCCATTTTCCAAATAATAGTGAATAATCTCTTCGAACTCTTCGGAGTCGAAGAAGAGTATACTATTTGTCTTTAGCATGGATTCAAATCGGGTAAGTGAGAAGTTGTTATGCTCGTTAGGGCTCAATTGCATACGCAGCGGTTTAACTGTTTCTTCTATTTTAAAGATAGTAATGTAAGAAAGAATTCAATAGTTATGCCGTTATTGTTGTTAACAGGCTTATTAACAGATTTTTTAGAGTTTATTTTACTGAAATTCAGTTGTGTAAATCATTTTCCCTTTTTTTGAATACTGTCAAGTACCTCCGTCAATATGGCACATCCTTCCTCAATTTCTGCAATGCTAATGGTAAGCGGGGGTGTTATACGAATGGCTTTGGGTTCAAACAACAACCAGAAGAGGATCAAACCGCGTTCCTTACAGGTGAGAATTACTTCGGATGCGATTTCGGCAGATTCCAGCAGTATGGCAAGCATCAAGCCTTTTCCTCTTACTTCTGAAATTAGTGGGTGTTGCAATAGTTTTCTGAAGACTTTTTCTTTCTGAAGTGTTTCAGTTATTAGGTTTGTTTCTAAAAGCTCTTTCAGTGTAGCCAATGCGGCCGAAGCAATCACGGGATTGCCACCAAAGGTGGTGATATGACCTAATTTCGGATTGTCTTTCAGCAAATCCATATGCGCTTTTGAAGCGGTAAAGGCCCCAATTGGGAGTCCGCCACCCATTCCTTTGCCCATCACCAAAATATCGGGAACCACTTCGTAGTGTTCAAAACCAAATAATTTACCGGTACGACCAAACCCCGGCTGAATTTCATCCAGAATAAGTAAGGCTCCTACGGACTCACACTTTGCTTTTACCTTCTTAAGATAATCGTTCGTGGGAAGTATAAAACCGGCGCCACCCTGTATGGTCTCCAAAATAATGGCAGCGGTTTTTGAGGTAATTTTCTCAAGATCCGCTTCGTTGTTAAATGTTACAGGATGACAATGAGGCAGCAAGGGTTCAAATGGTTTTCTACGCTCTTCGTTTCCCATTACGCTCATGGAGCCCATGGTATTTCCATGGTACGCATCAATGGCGTATAAAATTTCTGATCTTCCGGTCACTCTTCGGGCTAGTTTTAAAGCGCCTTCAATGGCTTCTGTACCGCTATTCACCAAATAGGTAGTTTCTAAGGGAGACGGCAGTTTTTCAGCCAATAATTTTGACAATGCAACGGCAGGTTCCTGAATGTATTCTCCATAAACCATAACGTGCAGATAGGCTTCCAACTGCTTTTTAACAGCCTCCACAACCCTGGGATGACAATGCCCCAACGTACAGGCCGATACTCCGGCTACAAAATCGAGATGCTTTTTGCCTTCGGAATCGTAAATATAGCTGCCCTTTGCATGCGAGATTTCCATGGCTAAAGGATGGGGTGTGGTTTGTGCCTGATATGTAAAAAAGTCGTTTTTCACTATTGATCTTTTTTTACGGAAGGCTTTTTAGTTCCGGTGCTGTCTTTTTTCGGAATTCCCTCTTCCAGTTCAGATTCTTCGGTCATGGGTTTGGGGTCGTCGGGGTTATTCTGAAAATCCTTGGGTTTTAATTTGGACGCTTCGGGAATCTCCAGCTTGTCTTCGGGAATGTCCTCAAAAAATTCACCTTCATCTTTCGGTAACGGAATTCCCTTAATTTTTGGTAATACCGGAGGTTCCTTTCCTTTAAATAAATCGTTTACTTTCAGCAATCGCTCTTCTCCACGCCAGATAAAACCGGGTAGTAATCGTGCATTTTCCGGAAATTTGGACAACGGATAAATTTTCCCTTTCGCCTGCTTAATAAATTTGATACCCGAAATCTGCTGGGCTTCCAAATACAACTGAATGGAGCTTGAAGTGGTATTATTAATCCCAATCAATTCGTTTTTGTCGTTCCTTGGATAGTAAATTACCTGTGCGTTTTTTATGATATTTACTGTGTCCAACTCGTTGTTTGTGAACAATCCAATAAGGCGTTCTCCCGAAACCTGATTGTATCCTGCACTGTCTCTTTGCACAAGAAACGCATTATTGAATACTTTTAAAGTGTCCAGTTTTTCGGTTTTGGTGTTGGATAAAATATGAATAGTATCGCCGGTCATCTGATTTTCACCACTCCATAAAACAGGGTTGCGCAATAATTTGGTAATTCCCTTTTTCTGATTTAAATAAATGGAATCACATTTCCCACTGGTAGGATCTTCGCCCGGAAGACCTTGTTTAAACATTCGGGCTCTGTAATACCCTTTGATAATCCTATTTTCAGGCTTTCCGGTAACCTGAAGCGTATCTGCATGTACGTAAATCGAATCATTGTCCCGAAGCGTCACCGCTACCGCTCGTTTTGTGATAAAAACCGAATCTTTGGCACGAAATACTTCGGCGTAATGCCCTCGAATAATACTCTTGTTTAAGGTGTCCAGGACTTTTATATTATTGGTGGCCGATGCAAAACTCTTGTTTCGGTCAAAATAAATACTATCGCCATAGAGTATCCGATTGTTGTAATCTACACGCGAATTTTTTACAAAATACCCCGTGTCGTTTCGGGTATCATAATATCCGCGTTCACAATAGACAGTACTGGTTTCGCTTACAATAGTAGATTTACCGTATAAATAAGCGCCTCCTGTTTCCGAATAGAAATCGAGTTGCTCACTGTTTACTGTATATTTTGGGTTGACGATTTTTACGCCCGACAAAAATTGATATTTTTTTGTTTCGGCATAGTAGCGGCCAATTCTACTGGTTAGGGTACTCGCGGTATCCCTTACGGTTCCGCCCGTTCGATAAAAAGCTTGTTGCTTGATGCGGTCAAAGTAGAGGGTGTCGGTTCGTAGCGTAGTTTTGGGTTCGGTTAGAACAACGTCACCACTGGCAAAGGCAAATTGGGTGTTTCCGTTGTATTCGGCATATTTGCTATTCATGGAAACCGTGTCGCCTTGGGCGATACGAACAGTCCCGTAGGCTTTTACGAAATTGTCCTTTAAGTAAACAAAGGCCTGATCGCACCACATTTCAACGCCTTCATGCACTATGTAAACCTGTCCTGTTTCGTCTTTGGTGTAGATAACTGCATCGGGGAATTCAGGTTTTTTTTCAAGATAACCGGACTGCACCGAAACCTTGGTAGTACCATTACCGTCCTGGGCAAAAAGTGTTATTCCGAAGAAGAGAAACACTATAAAAAATATGTTCTTTGATAATTTCAATATAGCATTCCATTTAGTGTTACAACGTCAACTACCAAAGAAAGGTATATTACCTATGTATGGTTTGAGTTCTATCCGGTCCCACCGATACTATTTTAATGGGTATTTCCAGCTCTTTTTCCAGATAATCGATGTAGTCGTTCAGTGCTTTCGGCATTTGCGACGCTTCGGTCATTTTGGTTAAATCTTCCTTCCAGCCCTTCATCTCGGTGTAGATGGGAGTGACATTTTCGGCTTCGATATTAAACGGGAAATGTGTGATTTTTTCCCCCTTATAGTTGTATGCTGTACAAATTTTTAAAGTATCGAATCCACTTAACACATCGCCCTTCATCATGATAAGTTGTGTTACACCATTCACCTGAACAGCATATTTTAACGCAACCAGATCCAACCAACCACAACGTCGTGGACGACCTGTAGTGGCGCCAAACTCGTTTCCTACACGTCCCATGGTTTCCCCGTATTGATCGAACAATTCGGTAGGGAAGGGGCCGCTACCCACACGGGTAGTGTATGCTTTAAAAATTCCGAAGACCTCGTTAATTTTTCCGGGAGCAACTCCTAATCCGGTACATGCACCGGCAGCTGTAGTGTTTGAGGAAGTTACAAAGGGATAGGTTCCAAAATCGATATCCAACAAAGAACCCTGAGCGCCTTCAGCGAGAATTGTTTTCTCAGCTTTCTGTGCCTGATGTAAATATTCTTCGCTGTCTATAAATTGCAAGGTTTTCAAAACTTCAACCGCTGCGAAGAAATCCGCCTCCAGTTCGGCTAAATTATACTGTAAATCTACATTGTAAAAATCGATCATTGCTTCGTGCTTGTTTGCCAAAGCACGGTATTTTTCCTCCCAGTTCTTTAACTCCAAATCTCCTACACGTATTCCGTTTCTACCGGTTTTATCCATATAGGTTGGTCCGATACCCTTGAGGGTGGAACCAATCTTCGCCTTCCCCTTAGAAGCTTCAGATGCCGCATCCAGCAACCGGTGGGTTGGCAAAATAAGATGTGCCTTACGTGAGATTAATAATTTGTTTTTGAAATCTATGTTGAATTTGGCAAGGTTATCCAGTTCTTTCTTAAAAATTACCGGGTCGATCACCACACCGTTTCCAACCAGATTGACAGCTTTGTCATGAAAAATTCCACTTGGGATGGTGTGCAAAACGTGTTTTATACCGTCGAACTCGAGGGTGTGTCCTGCGTTTGGCCCACCCTGAAAGCGAGCGATAATATCATAGTTTTTTGTAAGAACGTCGACGATTTTTCCTTTTCCTTCGTCACCCCATTGTAGTCCAAGTAGTAAGTCTACTGCCATAATTTAGTCTGAATTGCCCCGAACAGTATCGGGAGTTTTTTTGTTTCCGTAGAAATACAACGAATGCTTCGTAATTTCTATATCGAAAACTTCTTCGATGGTTTTTTTAATAGATTGTATGCGGGGGTCGCAAAATTCAATTACTTCCCCATCAGACAGAATCACATGGTCATGCTGCCTGTCGAAATACGATTTTTCGTAATGTGCCTGATTTTGCCCGAATTGGTGTTTTCTTACCAAACCGCATTCCAATAAAAGTTCGATAGTATTGTACAACGTAGCCCGGCTCACACGATAGTTCTTGTTCTTCATATTGATATACAAAGACTCAATGTCGAAATGATCGTCGTGGTCATAAATCTCCTGCAGAATCGCATAGCGTTCCGGCGTCTTACGGTGCCCTTTATCTTCCAAAAAGCCCGTAAAGACGTTTTTTACAACTGCCTGATTATGTTGATTTGTTTTTGAACTCATACCAAAGGCGCAAAGTTACTCAATTATGAGCGTGTAACTTTATCAATTCCGTTTATTTTTTTAATGTTTTCCACCAGGTTATCAAGAATCGACTTGTTTTTTACTATCACCACTATTTTTCCTGTAAACACCCCGTCATTACTATCAAAATGAACACTTTTCATATTAATATGCAGGTTGTTCGAAACTATTTTAGTCACAGCGTTTACGAGTCCGATGGTGTCGATTCCTGTTATGGACAATTCGGCTTTAAAGTCGCTTTGCGTAGAATCAATCCATTTTGCCGGCATGATGCGGTAACTGTAATTGCTTCGTAGCTGTAAGGCATTGGGACAGTTTTTCTTATGAACTTTTATCCCTTCGTTTACAGTAACAAAACCAAAAACATCATCCCCCGGAATTGGATTGCAGCAGTTAGACATTTTATAGTCCAGTTTTTCTTCTTCTTTTCCAAAGACAAGCTGATCGTATTTTTGAGTAATTTCCTCTTTAAAAACCTCTTCAGGATTTCCCGGTTTACGCATTCTGTTTTTAAAGAAACTCACAAAGGCATTGCTTCGGGAGGCGGCAAAATCTTTCAGTTTTGCATTGTCAATAATTCCTGCACCCACCCTGTAAAAAAGATCCAGACTGGTCTTCACTTTAAAAAACACCACCAGCTGGTTGACTGTTTTTTCATCCAGTGTTATTTTTAGTGATTTCAGTTTACGGGTTAAAATTACCTTGCCCTCATCGGCAATTTGTTTCTGCTCGTCTTTCAGTGAAGATTTAATTTTTGAACGTGCGCGTCCGGTGCTGGCGTAATCCAGCCAGTTGGCAGTAGGTTGGGCTTTTTCGGAAGTAATAATTTCTACCTGATCCCCGCTTTTTAATTCGTGACTTAAAGGAACCAGTTTACTGTTTACCTTTGCTCCACGGGTATGTAATCCAACTTCGGTATGAATATGGAAGGCAAAATCCAGAGCGGTTGAGCCTTTGGGAAGTGAATACAAATCGCCTTTGGGAGAAAACACAAAAATTTCTTTGGCATAGAGATTTAATTTGAATTCTTCTACAAAATCCACGGCACTGATTTCAGCGTTCTCCAGAGTGTCTTGTAATTTGTTTAACCAATCCTCTAATCCGCCATCATCTTTCTCGTCGTTCTTGTATTTGTAGTGTGCAGCGTACCCTTTTTCGGCTATTTCGTTCATTCGCTCGCTGCGAATTTGCACTTCTACCCAACGCCCCTTAGGGCCCATTACCGTAATGTGAAGTGCTTCATATCCTGTGGATTTCGGGGATGAAATCCAGTCCCGTAAACGTATTGGGTTAGGGCGGAAGTGATCTGTAACGATGGAATAAATTTTCCAGGCAATAAATTTTTCACCTTCGGGAGTGTCGCTCTTATAAATGATACGCACCGCAAATTTATCGTAGACTTCGTCGAAACTAACATTTTGAGCCATCATCTTTCGACGAATCGAAAAGATGGATTTGGGCCGTCCCTTTATGGTGTATTCCAGTTTTTCGGCATCCAAAGAATCTTTAATGATTTTAGAAAAGACCTCTATGTATTCATCCTGTTCTTCTTTGCTTTCCTTTATTTTGCTTAAAATATCATCGTATACTTCGGGTTCGGTGTATTTTAACCCCAGATCTTCCAGCTCGGTCTTGATATTGTACAACCCGATGCGGTGTGCCATCGGCGCATAAATATAGAGTGTCTCGGAGGCTATCTTAGCTTGCTTTTCGGCAGGCATGGAATCCATTGTCTGCATATTGTGCAATCGATCGGCAATTTTTATAATGATCACCCTTATGTCCTCATTGAGGGTGAGTAACATTTTTCTGAAATTCTCAGCCTGTAGCGACGCATCTTTGTCGTACGGCATGTTGGAGATTTTTGTAAGTCCGTCGACGATTCGTGCGACGGTTTCACCAAACATCTGTTCGATAGCGGCCAGCGTGTATGCAGTGTCTTCCACCACGTCATGAAGCAGGGCAGCGGCAATAGAAGTTGCGTCCAGACCTATTTCTGAAGCGACAATTTTCGCTACTGCAATAGGATGGAATATATAGGCCTCGCCACTTTTACGACGCTGTTCTTTATGTGCGTCCACGGCAACATCGAAAGCACTTCTAATAAGCTTTTTGTCATCGGCCGAAAGCGTGCGATAACTTACCTTTAAAAGCTCTTTGTACTGCCGTGCGAGTTCTTTTTTTTCTGCTGCTAAAACCTCTTCTGTCATCGTCTAAAAGTACAACTTCGAAAAGGAATTTGCAATGAATAATTTAAGATGAATGATTATTGGATGATTGGATTATTAGATCATTAGTATTTTGGTAATAGGTGCTTAGGGTTGTTTCATCAACATATAATCGGTAAATATTTGGAGTAATATGCCTATGCCTAGAATGGATATATAAGCAAAACAGAAGATTTTTCATGCGGGTTTTCAATATAATTTAGGCCAGCAGCACTATGCCGGTACATTGATCGTTAAAATCCAGGCACCGAATCTTCCCAAACTCTAAAATACTAATAATCTAACTATTTTTTAAATTGCGAAAGCGCTGCAATAGTGTGGGATGCGAATAATGTACAAATACATAGGCAGGATGCGGTGTAAGATTACTCAGACTGTTTTTTGAAAGCTTTTTTAGACCTGAAATAAGAGGTTCCCAACGATAGGTATTTTTGGCATAATTATCGGCCTGATATTCAAACTTGCGGGAAAGATAATTCATAAGGAGACCGGTTAATTCTGAAATAGGTGTAAATAATATTCCGAAGGCAATTAGACCAATATGAAATGACGGCGTCGCAACATTTAGCGCTTCCGAAAGCAACGGATTGCCCACCAGCAATGATAATACCCAAAAAGTAAAGCCAGTGGTAATGATTGAAGCAAACAGATTGATTATAATATGGTGTTTTTTATAATGCCCTACCTCGTGGGCTAACACTGCAACGATTTCATCTTCCTCCAAATCGTTGATGAGTGTATCGTATAAGGTGACTCTTTTTTCACTTCCGAAGCCCGAAAAGTAGGCGTTTGCTTTGGTACTGCGTTTGGAACCGTCAATGACGAATATTTTATTCAGATTAAATCCAACTTTCGAAGCGTAGGCTTCAATATTGGAACGAAGCGAACCTGCTTCCAAGGGAGTTTGCTTGTTGAAAATGGGAACGATGAGTCGGGCGTAAAATAAATTCATAAATACCGAAAATACCGTTACAATTCCCCAGGCATAGAGCCAAAAATTGCTTCCGGCGGTTTGATAAAACCAAATAATAACAGCCAATAAAACCCCACCGATTAAAGCCATCATCACCCATCCCTTTATTTTGTCCAGAAAAAATGTTTTACGAGTAGTTTTATTAAAACCGTATTTCTCTTCAATCACAAAGGTGTGATAGTAACTAAAAGGTGTTCCTAAGATATCACTGGCAAACATAATTATTCCGAAAAAAAGCAAGGTGATTACAATGGGATTTTCAGAAAAAGAACGCGCCCAGTCATCAACCAACGCAAAGCCGTCAAAAAAGAAGAATGCCAAGGTTGCCATCAATGAAATAGAGGCTGTCAAAGCCCCAAAACGCGCATTCTCTTTTTTATAACGTTGTGATTTTTCATATTCGGAAGCCTCGTAAACATCTTCCAATTCGGGAGGAATGGGATCGTTAAAATGTTTGGCATTAATATAATCCAGAACCTTATCGACTATAAAATTAACCAGTAATATTCCTATAAGGGTGTAAAAAAGTGTGATGGAATTCATGAATAATTAGTAATGAGCAATGATTGATTTTTAAATTATTTTGAGGATTCTATAATTTTATATAAAATTTTAAGGATACTAGTAAGTTCTTTATTAAGTTCAGTAAATTCTTCTTCAGTTATGTAGCTTGTATCTTTCAATAGTTTTAACCAATAATGAGTTTCTCGTGCTTCTTTATAAGAAATAGACATTTTAGCTCTAAAATCTTTTTTTGATATTCCTCCAATGGCTTCCTCAACATTTGCACCAATAGAAGTTCCTGACTTTAAAACTTGCTTCGAAAGTATATACTCTTTTTTGGCTACTAGTTCTCTATTTAATTTTACTATTCTTATAGCAAACGAGTATGTTTTAACAGCAATAATATTTTCTTTTACATCATTCATCATTCATCATTCATCATTCATCATTCATCATACATCATTCATCATTCATCAATAATTATTAATCATTAATTGGAACCTCTTTGTCGTTTCGCTTCAAATATAAGGATTCCCGCCGCTACTGAAACATTCATCGAATCTATTTCCCCCTGCATGGGAATAATAATATTCTGATTGCTGTTTTGTGTCCATTCTTTCGACAAGCCCGTGGATTCGGTTCCAACCACAATCGCAGTTGCTTTTGTAAAATCGCAAGTTGTATACGGCACAGAAGCCTGCAAGGCTGCACAGTAAATAGTAATGTTCCTTTCTTTTAAAAACGCAATAATTTCTAACGTAGTTCCCGCAACAATTTTGGTGGTAAAAACAGTGCCTACACTGCTGCGTATAATATTGGGATTGTACAAATCGGTTTTCGGGTTGGCGATGATCACCGCGTCCAGATTAGCGGCATCGGCGGTTCGAAGCAAAGCTCCAATGTTTCCCGGTTTTTCGGGAGCTTCGGCGATAAGTAGTAAGGGTGTTTTATTTGTTAGTAGTAAGGTTTTTAGTGATAATTCTTTGACTTCGGCAATCGCCAGAATACCTTCGGTAGTGGTGCGATAGGCTAGTTTTTGATAGACTTCAATAGAAATTTCAATAAACTGAGCTTTCGAATTGGAATGTTCCTTGATTACATATACTTCCTCTTCCGAGATGATGTCACTGCAAAACAAAACTGTTTTCAGAAAATAACCGCCTTTTAATGCCAGTTGTATTTCCCGTAAACCTTCAATAACAAAAAGCCCCGTTTTTTTACGCTCCCGGGACTTTTCCGAAAGTTGCAACACCTGCTTTACCAGCGGATTTTGAAGGCTTGAAATTTGTTTGTCCATCTTGCAAAGATATTTTTTAACTGCACCAATTGAAACTCTTACTTTGTTTTTTTATTGCAATAAACAGCTTATATCATAAAGGTTTCACAAAAGATTCCGACTAAACCGGAAGCTTTTCTATTTTTATATGAATTAAAACCAATGAACCATGAAATACATTCTTCCAATTTTTATTATCGTCTTGTTTTTTTCAGCTTGTAAAAATACCACTGAGGAAAAAAACACTGAAGTTGTTGAAAATACTGAAATAGAAGCGGTCGCACCTCCGATAACCTATCCTGAGGGAATTCAAAAATTATTTCAAGCTCATGGTGGTATTAACAAATGGAATGGGATGGAGAATCTGTGTTTCGAAATGGACGGAAAAAACGGGACCGAAACACATTCTGTTTCGCTCAAGGACCGACGTACAAAAATTGAAACAAAAAACTGGACGATTGGCTATGATGGATCACAGGTGTGGTTGCTTGAAAACGAGAAAGGGTCTTATGAAGGTAACGCCCGATTTTATCACAACCTGATGTTTTATTTCTACGCCATGCCTTTTGTACTGGGAGATGACGGAATAAACTATACTCAATTAGAATCAGCCGAACTGGATGGAAAGACCTATAACGCAGTAAAAATTTCATACGACAACGGTGTTGGAGACTCTCCGGAAGATGAATACATAGTGTATCTCGATCCCGAGACTTCACAAATGGAATGGCTGGGCTACACGGTTACCTACACCGAAAAGGAAAAAAGTAACGACTGGCATTTTATAAAATACAGCGACTGGCAGGAAGTTAACGGCTTGTTACTTCCTAAAAAACTCACTTGGTATACCGTTGAAAATAACCTACCTGCTAAGAAACGTAACGACGTTAAATTTGAAAAAATTATCGCAACAGAAACTGTTTTGGAACCTTCGGTATTTGCAAAACCCGAAGCTGCAATCGTAGTAGAGCGTTAAAAAAAAAGCAGCTCCAGGAGCTGCTTTTCTTATTCAATTAAATACACTTTATTTTCTACTGTATTTTTCCATATACCTTTTCCAAAGTTCGGTTTGGTGCGTTTCCAGCGATACATCCCTGCCGTCTATAAAGGCGTGAGTAAGTATATTGGTTCGCATGTCTAAAGCATCGCCTTCACTTATAAATAAAGTAGCACTTTTCCCTGTTGCCAGTGTTCCGTAATTAGCATCTATTCCTAAAATTTTGGCCGGATTTGCCGTGATAAGCTGCAACGCAGCTTCTTTATCCATACCCTGTGCTACTAATTGCCCTGCATAGAATGGCATATTTCTGGTCTGGAAATTTGAAGCATCCGAATTCTGCAATGCAACCAAAAGTCCGCCATCCACCAATAATTTTGGTAATCTATACGGGAAATCGTAGTCGTCATCGTCCATAAACGGTAAATTATGGGTATGACGTACTAAAACCGCAACATTGTGTTGTTTTAAGAACGGAATAATCTTGTTAGCCTGATATCCGCCTACAATTACGACATGCTGAATGCCGCTCTCCTTTGCAGTAGTCACCGCGTCTATCATTTCTTTTTCACCATGGGCATACACGTATAACTTCTGACTCCCATTAAACAGTCCTTGAGAGTTTTTAAAACCTTCATTCTCACTTGTTGCAGCTACTTTTCCGTAGGCTTTGGCATTGGCCAAAAATGCCTTTATCGCATCAATGTCCTTATCATAGTCTTTATTGGGGCTCCAACCACGATCTTCACCCATCCACCAGCGTCCGCGACGGAAACTATTGGGCCAGTTAACATGCACTCCGTCGTCAATTTTTACGGCTGCATCTTCCCAGTTCCAGGCATCAAATTGTACAATCGATGAGGTTCCCGATATGGTTCCACCTTGCGGAGCTATCTGTCCCAGCAATATTCCGTTAGGGCGCATGCTTTCTACCACCTTGCTTTCGGCGTTATAAGCGATAATACTTCGGATATTTGGAATGTAATCTCCCAACTCATCCTGATCATCACTGGCGCGTACCGCATCCACTTCAACCAAACCTAACGATTTGGCGGGAGCTATAAATCCGGGATATACATGTTTTCCCTGCGCATTGATAATCTTGCCTTTGGTAGGGGTATTGGCATCTCCAATTGCTGTTATTTTCCCATTTTCAAATACCAAAACACTGTTATCTATCACAGTTCCGTCACCCACATGGGCAGTAGCTCCTGTAATCGTTATGGCTTCAGTTTGATCCGGTGCCGGAGTTTGTTGCGCTATTCCTGCGAAACCTAAACTCAATACGGCAATTGCTAAATAGTGTTGTACTTTTTTCATGTCGCCTTAGTTTATGGTTTCACATTCAAATTTAATTTTATCCTCTTTTTTAGGAGGTTTGGTTTTTCCACCCCCGTTTTTTTCACTTAACATCATATTGATAAGCTTGCTGCGTTCGGCATCAATGGCAAGTCTTTTTGCCTTGTCTTGCTCTAAATCGAAGTATACTTTTCCTTCAATAATGGTTTTTTCTGCCCTGGCATATACCGAAAGCGGGTGGTCTGTCCACAACACCAAATCTGCATCCTTTCCTTCCTTAATACTTCCCACACGATTGTCCAAATGCAATAGTTTTGCAGGATTAATGGTCACCATTTTCCAGGCTTCTTCTTCGGTCATTCCTCCGTATTTCACGCTTTTTGCAGCCTCTTGGTTGAGTCTTCGGGACATTTCGGAATCATCACTGTTAATGGCCACTGTAACTCCTTCGCTCGCCATAATCGCAGCATTGTATGGAATAGCATCGTTTACTTCAAACTTATACGCCCACCAGTCGCTGAAGGTAGAACCACCAACGCCGTGAGCTGCCATTTTATCGGCTACTTTATAACCTTCCAGAATATGGGTAAACGTATTTACTTTGAAATTAAAACGTTCGGCAACTTTCATAAGCATGTTAATTTCGCTCTGTACGTAAGAATGACAGCTTATATAGCGCTCACCATTTAGAATTTCAGCCAAAACCTCCATTTCTTCATCGTATCGAAACGGTTGCCCGCTTTTCTTTTTGGTATCGTATTCTTTGGCTCTGTTGAAATAATTTACATACAGTTGTTCCACACCCATTCGGGTTTGCGGGAAGCGGCTGAAACTACTCCAATTGGATTGCTTCACGTTTTCACCCAACGCGAATTTTATAAACTTCGGACTGTTGTCGTAAATCAATCCATCGGCATCTTCACCCCATTTCAGTTTGATAATCGCAGAGCGACCGCCAATTGGGTTTGCCGAGCCGTGTAAAATTTGAATAGAGGTAACGCCTCCGGCAAGATTTCGATAGATATCTATGTCTTCGGGATCTACTACATCTTCAATACTAACTTCTGCTGAAGAATTGTGTCCCCCTTCATTGATGGTAAGCGCCGCAATATGTGAGTGCTCATCGATAACTCCTGCAGTAAGATGTTTTCCGGTGGCATCGATAACTGTTGCCCCGCCCGCTGAAAGATTTTTACCAATTTTCGTAATCTTTCCGTTTTTCACCAGCACATCGGTATTTGTTAAAACACCTGCGTCTTCGCTCGTCCAGACAGTTGCATTTTTAAACAACATATCTTGTTGTCTCGGTTTTACTGCGAATCCGTAACCGATATTCGGATAGGTAACAGGAAGAATTTCGGGAGCTTTATTTTCTGAATCCTCTTTTTTGTCTGCTTCATCTGCAGGAGCATCCCCCTTTCGAGTTGCCATATAGGATGTTTCGGCACCATTGGGAAGAATTAATTTTCCTGAAATGTTTGTGCCTTCCGCTGGAACCACACCGGTGCCGCGATATACTTCTTTGGAAGCCTCATCGGTAAAGGAGAAAGTAATCCAATTGGTATTGTATTCAATTTTTGAAGGGTATTTAGTATCACCTATTTTCACTTCAATTTTTGGCTTAGAAATCTCACCGCTAAGATTCATTTCATAATTTTTTCCACCTGCCGAAAGATTGTAACTACCTCTGATGTCCTTCTGATCTTTATCGTTTATGATGTGTTTGTTACCCTGTACCCAGTTTTCATAAAGGGTAGTTTTGGAATCAAAAATATCGCCCGATGTAATTAAAAAGTTGGCGTATCTGCCTGTTTGCAACGACCCAATTTTGTCGCTTTTACCAAGTAATTGCGCCGGAACAGTGGTCAAGGCTTCAAGCGCCCTTGTTTTGTCAAAACCGTAATCGAAGGCTTTTTTCAGCTTATCACTAAATTCTGATGGCTTCTTTAACTTAAACGTAGTAAGCGAAAAGGTAACGCCATTGTCCGAAAGTGTTTTCGGATTCATAGGCTCCTGATTCCAAGCGCGCATGTCTTCCAGCGAGAGATAATTCGCCATATAGGGATTGCTCACATCAAAAGCATCCGGGAAATTAATAGGAATAATGTATCTGGCATTACTGGCCTTAATTTTATCGATCATCTCATATTCATCACCCCCACCTACAATCACATAGTTTATGTTAAAAAGATCTCCAATTTTATCGGCCCGCAAATTATTGTCCTTACTTCCTGCTTCAAAGAAGGAGGTAAGCGATTTATTTTCGATAAGCGCTTCCAAAGAGCGGTCCTTGGTGGTTGCATTTCCTTTCGCGTACCAGTCGGTATCGTAATACATTTGGCGCAATAACGCCATGGATCCCATAAGAGAACCGGGATAGGATTGTCTGCTCGCAACACTTTTTGAAAAGGAAAAATACTGTCCTGAAGTATCTTCAAGTATTCGGCTGGCATCACTTCCGTCGTCATTTAAAGCCACAAGAACACCCGTTCCGCGAGCAATTCCGTCCATTATGTGGGTGTTTACAACGCCAAATCCTGCCTTTCTGAATTCATCGGCATCTTTTTTATCGTATTTAAAGACATTGATGGCATCATTTTCGGGCATAATATGGTCGTTCCAGTAAAAACCTTCCCGAGTGGCTTCGTATTGAGGGGAACGTCCGTCGCCTTCAGCACGCTTCGGTTTATCAACACCAAAACCGGTATACGGGTCGATGAATGACGGATAAATGTGTTTTCCGTTCAAATCAACTATCACCGAATTTTGAGGAATTGTAACCGACTTTCCGGCAGCGACGACCTTTCCGTTTTGAATGAGCAACGTACCGTTTTTCACCATCTGTGTAGGGGTGATATATAGGGTTGCATTGGTAAAGGCTGTGTAGTTGTTGTTTTCTTCTTTTACGCCGTCATTTTTCGGAAAATAATCCTGTGCCATGACAAATTGAACGCAAAAGAGTAGCAAGAGAATACTGGTGGTTTTTTTCATTTGGTTGGAGTTACATAAAGAATTTTAAATATAGGAATGTAAATTAGTTTGAGGCTGTCGAATGATTGCTTTTAACATCTTCTTAAGAATTTTAACATTAAAATGGTTTGTCCTCAAAGTAGTTTACCACCAATGCCACCATATAACTATAGCTCATTATACCGTTGGATTGATTGTTGGCCTTTAAAAACTGATCCCAAAATAGTTTTGAAAAGGTTTCAAACGGATTGGCATAGCTCGCCCAGAAATCGCGCATTTCTTTATAACTCTCCAGAATTCCCGGGTTGATGGTAGTTAGAGTTTCTTCGTATTTTTCAAGATCACGCCGCGCCAGTTCATTGATACAATAACGTAAAGCAAAAATGTAACCGGCGTATTGAATATACGGATCATCGTTGTGCAGTGTTGCCAAGGTAGCTATAAAATTGGCTTCATTTTCTCGAGCATAGCCAATTTGGTGGGCTTCTTCATGACAACTCACCACAGGAAACTTATAGGTTTTTATAAGATTATTTACCTGTGCTTCTCCCGAAAAAGGATTGTAGTAACCGCTATAACCCATATAGGTGAGCCCCAAACTCCAACCACTTTTTTTGATGCTTCTGGGGGAATATGCCAGATTTGGAAATTCGTTTTCCAGCTTTTGGTAGCCATCAATCGATTTTTGAAACATCTCTTTTTGAGTATAAGGCAGCTCTATTTTTACCGTGTCGGCATATCCAAGTTGCCGATGCATCTCATTCGATTTCGCAATGAGGCGTTCGGTGGTCGAAATTAATTCTTCGGTGGTGTAATCACTTGCCAGGTCAAGCGAAGTATGTAATGGAATTCTGTAGTAGTTAAGTCCCCACAGTATATTAAATACAAAATAAACAATAGATAGGGTAGCCGTAATATCCATAAAAAACCAAACCGGTTCTTTCCAAAGACGGTTGTAGTTTTTAAATACCCATCGCAATGCTAAAATAGCAATGAGCAGATAAAATACATCACCTAATGAAAAGGGAATCCAGCCAAAGAGGTATCGCGACATTTTGGAAAGTACAGGGTACAAACCACGGCTGTAATAGGTTTCAACAAATTCGGGGAAATTTTTCAGAATTTGCAATACAATAATTTGAACAGGTAACAAAAAGGTGAGGATGAGGCGCGTTCTTCTTTGCATATTTCAAACTTACAAAGAAATCTTTTACAACATTATTTTTATAGCAGTCTTAAATCAGTAATTTTGTTTCCGCTGAAATTAATTCACATTTATACTTAAATACGATACATGAACGAAGCTATTAGAAACCTGGAGCCAAAAGTAATTTGGAATAAGTTTGCCGACCTGAATGCTGTCCCACGGCCTTCAAAAAAAGAAGAAAGAGTGATTGCCTTTATGAAGGATTTTGGAAAAAAGCTGGGACTGGAAACAATTGAAGACGAAGTAGGCAACGTGATCATTCGTAAACCTGCTACTTCAGGGATGGAAGATCGAAAAGCAATAATAATGCAGTCACATCTCGATATGGTGCATCAAAAAAACAGTGACACAAAATTCGACTTCGATACTCAAGGAATTGAAATGTATGTAGACGGAGACTGGGTTCGTGCCAAAGGTACCACATTGGGCGCCGATAACGGTTTGGGGGTTGCTACCATCATGGCAATTCTCGAAAGTGACACCATTGTGCACCCTGCTTTGGAAGCACTTTTTACCATCGATGAAGAAACCGGAATGACCGGGGCCATGGGGCTTAAAGGTGGAATTTTACGAGGAGATATTTTACTGAATCTCGATACCGAAGAAGACGATGAAATTGGAGTAGGATGTGCCGGCGGGATCGATGTTTCTGCTGCCCGAAACTATTCTGAAGTTGAAGCCCCGGCGAATGCACAGGGGTATAAAATTACACTCAAAGGTTTGCAAGGTGGTCATAGTGGGATGGACATAATTAAAGGCCTGGGTAACGGCAACAAGCTTATGAACCGGTTATTATACGCTGCAAATAAATCGATGCATCTGGCAGAATTGACAGGAGGAAGTCTTCGGAATGCAATTCCACGTGAAAGTGAAGCAATAGTTGCGGTTCCTTCAGAAAAGGAAAAGGATTTTATTTCTGAAATAAATACAATAAAAACGGAGATTGTTGACGAATACAAACTGCTTGAAAAGGACTTGACCATTTCTTTCGAAAAAATTGCTGAAGTTCCACGGAAAGTAATGAATTCAGCAGATCAAACAACCTTCCTCAATATTATGCATACGGCACATAACGGAGTGTATAGAATGAGTCCCGCCATTGAAGATTTGGTGGAAACCTCTAACAATATCTCGAAAGTTACTGTGAAAGACGGGGCGTTAAAAATAGAATGTCTTACCAGATCATCGGTTGAGTCGTCCAAGGCAGATATGGCAAATACGTTAAAAGCTGCTTTCGAACTTGGAGGCTGTGAAGTAAATTTCGAAGGAGCATATCCGGGGTGGGCACCTAATATGGAAAGCCCTATTTTAAAAGTCTTGGACAATTTATATACCAAAATGCACGGTGAAAAGGCACATGTTGCTGCCTGTCACGCCGGACTTGAATGTGGTATTTTGGGACAGAATTACCCTGGAATGGATATGATTTCTTTTGGGCCAACTATAAAAGGAGCTCATTCACCCGATGAACGTGCCAATATACCTTCTACGCAAAAGTACTGGGATTTTGTTTTGGAAATTCTAAAAAGCATTCCGAAAAAGTAAACCATTAAAAAAGCCGCTTAAAAACTTAAGCGGCTTTTTTTATATATACTATTTTACTATTGAGGAGCTACCTCTGTTAATTCCAATTCGAAGATTAAATCACTATTTGGCGGAATAACCGGCGGATTACCACCTGCGCCATAACCCAAATGTGAAGGAACAAGCACAGTTACTTTATCACCTACACTGAGCAATAATAATGCTTCTCTAAATCCGGCAACTAATCGTGCATTCGCGCTATAAGTCGTTGCAACAGGAATGTACTGATCGGCAGCCTTTCTGGCTTCGTCTACCACGTCAAATTGTTCGGCAACTTCAAGACGGTTGGTATCAAATAATCTTCCATCAGTAAAAAACCCGGCATAGTTTATTAAAACTTTAGCACCATCGGCAGGCTTCATACCTTTTCCTTTGTGGTTCCAGTACACTTTTAATCCTGAAGGTAAAGTTTCAGCTTGTTCCAATAATGGAGCAAAAACTTTGGCTTGAGCAGCACCAATTTCAGCTATACGAGCTTCCTCTTCGGCTTTCTCTTTTTCAATATTTTCCATTGCTTCCGTAAAAGAAGTCAATTTCACGTTTCCTCTATTGATAATATTTACTTCCTGAATGGTTACAACTTCGACAGGCTTGTTACTGGGTTTGGCTACTTCAACCGACCCAATTGAATCGACAACTTCTTGCCCGATAACAATTTCACCAAAAACAGAGTGTCTGCCATCAAGCCAAGGAGTTTCTTTCAGGGTAATAAAAAACTGACTCCCGTTCATATCCGGGCCTCCGTTAGCCATGGATAGAATACCTTTTCGGTCGTGTTTTAACGTGTCTACAATTTCATCAGGGAAAATATATCCCGGATTTCCGGTTCCATCGGCCTTAGGATCTCCACCCTGAATCATAAAATCCTTCATAACCCGGTGGAAAGTAAGTCCGTTATAAAACTTTTTCCCTTTAAATGTAGAATCTACCATGGTATTTGTTCCTTCGGCAAGAGCTACAAAATTTGCAACCGTTAAAGGAGTTTGCTCGTTGTATAATTTTGCTACAAAAGTACCTTTGTTTGTAATAAATTCGGCGTATACACCGTCTTCCAAGTCGGGGTATTTGTCTTGGCACGCAGCAAAAGACATGGATAGTACTAAAAATAGTAATGTTAATTTTTTCATGTTTTACTTAATTTTCTTGTGTTTGTTCAATTGATTTTAAAGTTACTGTACTCTGAATTGGGACATTGGTTCCCAGTTTATCTTCAATGCCATAATAGCCATAGGCTTTATAGGAAGGAAATAAGAATGTGATTTGTTCACCTTCCTTCATAAGCTTTATACCATCGCGTAATCCCGAAATTAACTCCTGATTGGTTTGGTCGACCTTATAGACCTGAAGTCCGATTTCGGATTCTGAAATAATCGTGTTTCCGTTTAAATCTTTAACATCGAAATTAAAAGTAACTTCGTCGCCAAACTCCGGTAACTCTGATGCTATGGTATCTTTCACGTTGTAGAAATACCAAAAACCACTTTCTGAAGCGATATAATCTACATTGGGATTGGCTTCCATAATTTCGGTTATTTGCGCTTCTTCTTTTTCGAAAATCTTCTTATTTCGAACAGCAGATTCCTTGATAAAACTTCCGGAATTTCTCTGAAGAGGTTTCCTCGCTTCAGGGCCTTTACAGGCTGCAAAGCACAGGGTGACAATGATAATATAATGTAGGTTACGAAGCATTTGCCAATTCTTCTTTATAGCCGTGCAAGATACTAATAAATTCAGTAACTGTTTTCGATAAGGATGCTAAACTTCTTCCTCCCGCTGCGTTTATATGACCGCCGCCATTGTAATGATTTCGGGCGAAGTCGTTCACCGAAAAATCTCCTTTGCTTCGAAAGGACATTTTTACGATACTCTCCTGCTTGTTTTCAATAAAAATGACGGCAAATTTTATTCCGGCAATCGAAAGCGCATAATTTACAAAGCCCTCGGTATCTCCTTTTCTAAAATTACAGGCATCCAGTTCCTTTTGTGAAAGTGTTATATAGGCGGTATGGTATTCGGGAATAATATTCAGGTTTTTTAGCGCAACTCCCAAAAGTTTCATCCTGTCGGCACTGTTTGTGTCGTATACTTGCTGGTGAATTTCGGCGTTGTTGGCTCCAATTTCCATTAAATGTGCAATCACTCTGTGGGTAGTCGCAGTAGTAGAGGGAAACCTGAAAGAACCGGTATCTGTCATAATTCCGGTGTACAGATGTGTAGCTACTTCAACACACAAGGCGTCCAATTCGCCCAGGGCATCCATAAAATGATACACCATTTCGGAAGTTGAACTCATGGCAACATCACTATAGGTGACAACTGCATAATCGTCCGGAGCCTGATGGTGATCTACCATCACGAATTTAGCATCGCAATCTTCCAAAAGCTGTTGTAATTCGCCTACACGGCTGAGGCTGTTAAAATCCAGGGTGAAAATTAAATCGGCTTCGTTAATAAGCCCGATACTTACATCTGTATCCTTTTCATGAATTACGATATCCTCACAACCCGGAAGCCATTTCAGAAAATCGGGAAAATCGTTGGGCATTACGACAATCGATTTATGTCCCAATTGGTTCAGAAAAAAAGACATCCCTAAACAACTTCCCACTGCATCGCCGTCGGGGTTTTTATGACCCACAACCACAATCTTTTTCTTAGATTTTAAGAGTTGCTTAACGACAGCAGTAGTTTCTTTATCCATAGGGAGCGAAGATACAACTAATTCACATTTTTGAAAGAGCCGGCCAAATATTTGAAACAAGGAGCTTCAAGATTAAACTAAGGTTAATTCCTTGTTTTTGATTCTCAAATGTCTACTTTTGCACAAAATTTTAAAAAACTATGAGAACAGATAGAACGTTTACCATGTTAAAGCCTGATAGTGTTGAAAAAGGACACATTGGAGCCATTCTTGAAAAAATAAATTCGGCAGGTTTTAGAATCGTTGCCTTGAAATTAACCCAAATGACAACTGCCGATGCTAAAGCATTTTACGCAGTGCATAAGGAGCGTCCTTTTTTCGGGGAATTGGTAGAATACATGACAAGAGGTCCTATTGTTGCCGCAATTCTTGAAAAAGACAATGCTGTAAATGATTTCCGTACCTTGATCGGTGCAACTAATCCTGCAGATGCAGCTGAAGGTACCATTCGTAAATTATATGCAGCCTCTATTGGCGAAAATGCTGTACACGGAAGTGACAGCGATGAAAATGCAGCTATCGAAGGCGCTTTTCATTTTTCCGGAAGAGAAATGTTTTAGTAAAAGATATATGTATTAATTGAAAACCATCTGTGAAAACGGATGGTTTTTTTATTGAACTCATCTTGACTTTTTTGATTGAAGTGAAAATTGGCTATTTTGAGTCTGATTGAAGGTTTTTTTGAGTTGCATAGCAGAGCTACGGAAGGAAAAAAAGATAAAAAGCAGGCTTAAAAGAGCAATTTTTTAGCCAAATGGAAAAAGTCAAGACGAGTTCATTACCTCAGAATTAGCTTTTTGATAAGATCTTTGCCCAATTCTTCATTTAATAAGCGTATTATTTTTTCCTTTCCGTAGGTTAATTCTTCACGTAATACCGAAGAACTTAATTGTACGTAGAGCGTGTCTCTATCCAATAGCACCTCGGTGGTATACTTACCAATGGGCTCGCCCAATACCTTAGCCCATGCCTCTTTTGCTGAAATTTTATCCAACCCTTTTTGAAGCTTATTGGAAGCCACAAAGTTTTTAAGCACATCTCCTATTGTATTTTCTCCGTCTCGCTTTGCCATAATCGCTCGTGTTACTCTTTGCTAAAGGTAAAAGATTTAAATCGGTCGTAGGTATATATTTTATCTTCTGAATTTTTAATGCGCAACATACTATCCTTTGCTATTAAAACTGTTTCTTTCCAACTGTCATACGGAGTTGTGTAATACAATCGCAGGCTGTCATCCTCAATTTTTAAACTGAATTTCTCGGCCGAAGCATTTGCGGCAAAACTCCCATCCAATCGCGGGGCTACCTTTTTCCGAACACCACTGTCTCCCGTCACCTCCATAAAGTCGATAAGCGTACTTATCCCGAAATCCTTCTTGGTGCCATCCGGCTGTGTAACACTTTTTATCTCCCAGTAGCCGTCAAGGTATTGTATTTGCTCATTGGGATCTTGTTTTGCACAGGAACCGCACACTAAAAATAGTATTAGGAAGTAAAAAAATGATTTCATATAGTATTGTAAAATAGATATATAGGTTAAATTATTGCTTATTGCTTATTGCTTATTGCTTATTGCTCACCGCTCACCAACTAAAGCTGAAACATCTTATACGTTTGATGCACTTTTTTAACCACTTCCTCGGTACGATCGGCATGCGTATCACTTATAAATAACTGCCCGAAATTTTCATTGTCTACCAAAGCGATTAACTGCATCACCCTATTTTCGTCCAACTTGTCAAAAATGTCATCCAACAGCAAAATAGGAGTTACATTACTTTGTGCTTTTATAAAATCGAATTGCGCCAATTTTAATGCAATGAGATACGATTTTTGCTGTCCCTGCGACCCGAACTTTTTGATGGGATGGCCTTCAATTTCAAAATGCAAATCGTCTTTATGAATTCCAAAATTGCTATACTGAGTGGCTTTGTCTTTTGCGAGATTTTCTTTTAGTAAGATCGATAATTCTTTCTCCAGCAACTGACTGCTATACACCAAGTTAACAGCTTCGTTTCCATCGCTAATCGATTGGTAGCGCTGCAAAAAGATGGGCAAAAACTCTTTCAAAAAGGCAGTGCGTTTGTTAAAAATTATAGTGCCATATGCACTTAGTTGTTCGTTGTAAATTTCGAGAGTATCCTTGGTAAAAGTATTGTTTTGCGCAAAATATTTTAAAAGTGAATTGCGCTGTAACAAGACCTTGTTGTAACTAATAAGTGTCTGTAAATAGGTAGCATCTCCTTGCGAAATGACACCGTCTATGAATTTTCTTCGGGTTTCACTGCCTTCAATTATAAGGTCGCGATCTGCCGGCGAGATAATAACCAGTGGTAAAAATCCAATGTGTTCGCTGAATTTTTCGTAGGGCTTGCCATTCCGCTTAATTATCTTTTTTTGTCCGCGTTTGGCACTTACCACAACTTTTTCTTCCCTTTCAGATTTGTCGTAAATACCATCAATTACAAAGAATTCTTCACCGTGCTTAATATTCTGACTTGTAATAGGGTTGAAATAGCTTTTTCCGAATGATAAATGATAGATTGCGTCCAGTACATTTGTCTTTCCTACGCCGTTAAAGCCCACAAAACAGTTTATTTTGGGGTCGAAGGTAAAAGCTTCAGATTCGAAATTTTTGTAGTTAAGAAGCGTAAGAGATTGTAAAAACATGATAATGAAGCACTTGAAATTATTTACCCGATTTGAATCATTTCAGAAAAAAATCGGATTTAGTCTCCGCAAATTATTGAAAAATAAGGAATCTTTTCCCTTTTAAATTCTAATAAATATTTTATTTTTGCGCTTCAATAAACAAAACTATGGCAACCTACAAGAAACGAGGTGGTAAACCTAAAACGAAAGCTGAAAAGCAATCACAATTAGAAGAGAACAGTACAACGGCCGAGGTATTTAACACCTTGGATGAAGGAGCTTCCAGAACCGAAGCTTGGGTAGAGAAGAATCAGAAGTACATTCTAATTTTTATTGGTGCTGTCGCTGTTTGTGTGTTGGGCTATTTAGGATACCAACAGTTTATTCAAGAGCCTAAAGAAAGCGAAGCCATGAACGAAATGTTCCAGGCGCAGCAGTATTTTGAGCAGGCATTAACCGCTCCTGCCAAGGATTCTTTGTACAACTTGTCATTAAAAGGCGGTGAAGGAAAATACGGTTTTCTTGATGTAATCGATAATTACGGTGGTACTAAGGCAGGAAATCTGGCCAATTACTACGCCGGAATGGCATATATAAATTTAGGTGAATACCAAAATGCCATCAATCATTTGGACGATTTTAAAAGTGACGATGTGATGTTGGGACCTTTGGCTAAAGGAGCAATTGGTGATGCTTTTGTACAATTAGGTCAGAATGAAGATGCATTAGGATATTACGAAAAGGCAGTGGCCCAGAGTGATAATGATGTTACAGCTCCGCGTTTTTTGTTGAAAGCCGGTATTGTAGCTATGAACTTGAATAAGACAGATGTAGCTTTGAAGCATTTCAAAAGAATTGAGGATGAATATGCCACGTCTCCCGAAGCAACCAAAGCACAACTCTATGTTGGGCAAGCCGAAGCAATGCAAAAATAATGGCAACCGAAAATAACAATTTATCGGTCTACGATAAAGCTACAATCCCAAACGCGAAAGATTTTCGGTTTGGGATTGTTGTTTCAGAGTGGAATCATAACATCACCGAAGGCATGTTTCAAGGTGCTTTCGATGCGTTAAAAGATTGCGGCGCCATCAACGATAATATTGTGCGATGGAATGTACCCGGAAGTTTCGAACTTATCTACGGGTGCAAACGTATGCAGTACAGTTATGATATGCTGGACGCGATTATTGCCATAGGAAGCGTAATACAAGGCGAAACCAAGCATTTCGATTATGTGTGTGAAGCCGTAGCTCAAGGGATTAAAGACCTGAATGTGCAAGGGAATATTCCTGTAATCTTTTGTGTATTGACCGATAATAATCTGCAACAGGCTATTGACCGAAGCGGAGGCAAACACGGTAACAAAGGCACCGAGGCTGCAATCGCCGCCATAAAAATGGCACAACTGAGGAAGGAATCTAAGTTTTAAAATTCCAAATTCCAAATTCCAAATTCTAAATTCCAAATCCTAAATTTATGGATTCTAACTGTCTAACGTTCCAAGAATCCAACAATCCAATTTAGGAACGATAATTGTTTATAAGAATGGAAGGCAATCTACTACCAAAACTGCCGTATTTTAAGTACATTTGAAAACACGCAATTATGGGAATTTTAAAAACACGCAAAAACAAGAAATTTAGCTACAACCCACGTTACTACAAGAACGATGGCGAGGGTAGCCCCTACGAAATGAAGCACAAATTCGATGAATTTCGTTCGACTGTGGGTGCTAATCCGGGCTTAAAAGGCAAGTTTAAAAATGCATTCGAAGAGCTTCGGCAGTCTAAAAATGGGACAGCCAATAAACGACTGCTTCTTATCATTGCAATTTTAGTGTTTGTATTCCTTTACATTATTGAATTCGATTTGTCTATATTTTTTCAGAAGTTATAATGACTGATATTATTCAGCTTTTACCGGATCATGTTGCCAACCAAATAGCGGCCGGAGAGGTCGTTCAACGCCCTGCTTCCGTTGTGAAGGAACTGCTGGAAAACGCTATCGATGCAGGAGCCACCCAAGTTACATTGCTTATAAAAGACGCCGGAAAAACATTGGTTCAGGTAACCGATAACGGGAGCGGAATGAGCATGACCGATGCACGGCTGTGCTTTGAACGTCATGCAACTTCCAAAATTAAATCGGCTGAAGATCTTTTCAACCTACATACAAAAGGATTTCGTGGTGAAGCTTTGGCTTCGATCGCTGCGATTGCCCATGTAGAGTTAAAAACCAGAACCGAAGCTTCAGAAGTAGGCACAAAAATCACCATAGAAGGTAGTGAGGTGACTTCTCAAGAAGCGGCTGTGGTGCCTAAAGGCACGACCATTTCAGTAAAAAATCTGTTTTACAACATTCCTGCAAGACGCAATTTTTTAAAGAGCAATCCTGTAGAAACGCGTCATATTATTGATGAATTTCATCGTGTGGCACTCGCACATCCACAAGTTGCTTTTATTATGCTTAACAACGGCAGTGATGTATTTAATCTTCCCCTAAGTAATTCGCGTCAACGCATTGTAAACATCTTCGGAAATAAAACCAACGAAAAGCTGGTACCCGTTGAAGAATCTACGGAAATCGTACAAGTAAAAGGCTTTGTACTCAAACCTCAATTTGCCAAGAAGGGCAGGGGAGAACAGTTCTTTTTTGTGAACGACCGTTTTATTAAAAGCCCGTATTTGCACCATGCTGTAAGTTCGGCTTTTGAAGGGCTCTTTAAAGATGGAATGCAACCCGGTTACTTCCTGTTTTTGGAAGTAGATACTAAATCCATCGATATTAACATTCACCCAACCAAAACCGAAATTAAATTCGACGATGAGCATGCTATTTACGCCATGCTTAGGGCGACTGTAAAACATAGTTTGGGGCAATTCAGTATTGCACCGGTACTCGATTTTAATAAGGATAGCGGTTTCGACACGCCTTACGAGTACAGCAAGAAATCGCCGGTGGCACCCAGTATTGAGGTAGATCGAAATTTCAATCCGTTTCAGAAGGAAGCAAAACAGGGAAATATTGCTTTTCCATACAAACGTGAAAAGTCGCCTGCCTGGGAATCGCTATATGTGGGACTGAAGCAGGACGTAGGAATTGCATCTTCAGACCTGGATAATATCGAATTTGAAAGTGAAGAAGTTACCGGCCGCCTTTTTGAAGCCGAAGCTGAAGCCACAGGACAGATTACCTTTCAATTACATAATAAATACATTATTAGTCCTATAAAAAGCGGGATGATGGTGATTCATCAACATTTGGCGCATCAACGTGTTTTGTACGAAGAATTACTGAAAAATATTACGGTACAGGAAGCAGTAAGTCAGCAGTTGTTGTTTCCGTTGTTACTTCAATTTACGAAGCAAGATATTGAAATAATAAAAAAAGTTAGGGAGCAACTGGAGCATACAGGCTTTATATTTACCAAAATGGAAGCGGAACAGTTGGAGATTAGCGGCATTCCCGTGAGTATTATTGAGAGCAAGGCCGAAAGTGTTTTGGAGCAATTAATTAACGATATCAAAGAAGAAGTGCCCGATGCAGGCTATAGTCAGAACGACTTATTAGCAAAATCCATGGCCAAAAGCATGGCAGTGAAAACCGGGACAGCACTCAACAGGGCAGAGCAGGAGCATTTGGTAAATCAGCTTTTTGCCTGTAAAGAACCGAGTGTATCGCCAAACAACAAACCAATTCTGGTTACATTTGATGTAACAGATTTTGATAAAAAATTTATGTAAATGGGCAGGATTACCGAAACCATAAAAGTCTTAATTGTAATCAATGCAATTTTCTTCATAGGGACGCAGTTTCTTGGCGAATCTGCGTACCGCCTTTTCTCGTTGTATTATTTTGAAAGTCCAAATTTTCAGTATTGGCAACCCATTACTCACATGTTTATGCATGGTGGGTTCATGCATATTTTATTTAATATGTATGCTTTATGGGCTTTTGGTTCGCCTTTAGAGTTGCAATGGGGGAGAAATAAATTTCTGTTTTTTTACTTTTCTGCAGGACTTGGAGCGGCATTAATACACACACTTGTAAATTATTTTCATTTTCACAGCGGATTTGAAGCTTTGGTACAAGCGGGAATGAGTGAAGGACAAATAATCCAAATTCTTACCTCGGGACAATATAATACTGCCATTCTAAATTCTGTACCCCAAGAGACGATCCAAAGTTTGTATGATGCTTACAATACTCCCGCTGTAGGTGCTTCCGGTGCAGTTTATGGTGTTTTAGTGGCCTTTGGATTGATGTATCCCAACGCCGAGCTCATGCTTATCTTTTTGCCAATTCCTATTAAAGCCAAGTATTTTATTCCGGCTTTATTGTTATTGGATTTGTTCTCGGGCGTTACCGGGTTTTCGTTGTTCGGACAGAACATCGCCAATTGGGCGCATATTGGAGGTGCACTATTCGGGTTTATTATGGCCTATTATTGGAAGAAAAATAGTTTTGATAAACACCGTTGGAATTAAATGGAGGGAAAAAGTCTTACATATCAATTTAAAACTGCAGGAATCGTTATCAAATTGATAGTTATTAATCTGGCGGTTTTTCTGCTGGTTAATTTAACAGCCTTCCTTTTGGAAATTCCCAGAGAACAACTGGCACAGTGGTTCGTGTTACCGGATACCTTCGGCGAATTAATAGTACAACCCTGGTCGTTTATTACGTATAGCTTTCTGCATTTCGGGTTTTGGCATCTTTTCTGGAACATGCTTTGGCTCTATTGGTTTGGAGGTTTTGTTCTAAATCTCTTCAACAGTAAACGATTTTTAACCATTTATCTGTTAGGAGCTATCAGCGGAGGACTTTACTATGTATTGGCATATAATTTCTTCCCGGTGTTTTCTACTACTACCGGTTATTTAATTGGGGCTTCAGCGGCTGTAAGAGCCATTGTCATTTTCATTGCGGCCTATAATCCCAATACCGAGGTCCGACTCATTTTCTTTACCGTAAAGATATGGCATATCGGGGCTTTTGTAGTGTTACTGGATCTTATTCAGCTACCAACCTCGGGCAATGCCGGTGGATTGATTGCGCATCTGGGAGGTGCTGTTTTTGGCTATGTTTATGCCATTCAACTTGCCAAAGGCAACGATATTGGGAAATGGTTTGAAAATGTTATGGAATGGTTTGAAAATTTGTTTACCCCACGAACAAAAAAACCGTTTAAAAAGGTGCATCGAACAACACCAGCGGCTTCCGGGCGTTCTAATGCTAAGCCCGAAAAGACTAACAACCAAAAAAAGGTCGACACTATTCTCGATAAAATTGGGAAAAGCGGTTATGATAGTCTTACTAAAGCTGAAAAAGATTTTCTATTTAAAGCAGGTAAAGAAGACTAACAAAATGCAATCGAAAAAATTGGGGTTTTTCAATAAATTGTTGTTTTGGGGTAACTCATTGGTAGTGTTTTTACTATTGATATCCTTTGTACTGCCTTATTTGCCACCCAAAAGTTTTCCTACACTTTCGTTGCTGAGCCTGGCAGTTTCTCCCTTGTTGCTGGTCAATATTTTATTTGCGCTCTATTGGCTGGTTCGCTGGAAGCGATTGGCTTTATTGTCGATTTTAGTTTTGACAATTGCGTATATTCACTTCAATCCGTTTATCGAAATTTCTTCGGAAGGAGATGCGTCTGAATACAACCATACATTGAACATATTAAGTTATAACGTACGATTGTTTAACGCTTATGAAAAAGAACCCTCAAAAGGAGTTTCAGAAACCATTTCGAAATTACTGAAGGAAAACGATCCCGACATTGTATGCATTCAGGAATATTACCGTGGCAGCAACTTCGATTTTTCAGCATATCCGCATCAATACGTACATTTTAAGGATAGCAACAATAAATTAGGACACGCCATTCTTTCGAAATACCCTATCGTAAGTACAGGGGCATTCGATTTTGAGGATTCCAACAACAATACTATCTACGCAGATATTGTAAAAGGAGAGGATACACTGCGCATCTACAATTTGCACTTGCAATCGCTCGGAATCCTTCCGAATGTTGAATATCTGCAGGAGGGAAGTACCGACAAGCTTCGAAAACGTATGTCCCGGGCATTTGTAAAACAGGAAAGTCAGATGGATGCCATCCTGGCTCATAAAATAAAATCGCCTCATCCTGTTATTATTAGCGGGGATTTTAACAATACACCTTTTTCGTACGTCTATCGGAAAATGGCCAACAAGATGCACGATGCTTTTACGGAAAGAGGATCGGGTCTTGGAACCACTTTTAAGTTTGATGGTTATCCCATGCGCATTGACTATATTTTAACTTCTGAAAGTTTCGATATTTTGTCTTTTGAAACGCTTAATGAATCCTTTTCCGATCATTATCCTATTCGGGCAAAAGTGAGTTGGGATCCAGTTTCCGAAACAAAGTAAGTCTAATAAATTAATTCCACCTGAGATTCTAAGTAGGAGAGGGTATTAGGGCCTTCATTAAATAATAAATCCAATACCGAAAGATTTGGTAAAAAGCCGTGCTGAGCCTCCAAAACCTGTATGTAGGGCGTGAATTTTGATTGTACTTCACGTTTGGCAATGGCTAAGAAACGTAAATCTTTACATTGCGGTGTCACCTCAAAGGTCTCAGATTTGGAGCTCTCTGTTTCCAAACCGATTAATTCCCTTAGCAGTTCAAAAATCGCGAGATTGTGTTTCAATAAGTTGTTTGCAGGTTTTGTAAATAGCGGTGCTAAATCGTCTTCATAAAATTCGAAGAAAGGAGAAGTTCGATATGCCGACTGTAATGATTTCCAGTGATGCGACTGCCATGGAAAATTGTTTTCTGCAAGTACTTCCACTGATTTCTGGCGTCTTCCTTCTTTGTTGTGCTTCACCGGAACGTTTAGCAATAAACTACCATTACTATGTGCGATATACGCCCTGTTGCGGTAGGTTTGTTTCTGGTAATTATCCTGTACTTCAAAAACTACATGCGCTGCCTGTGCAATTGCCGCCATCTGTTCAATAGATGGGAAGTAGGTGGGGTGTAGGAGTATTTTTTCAGGGTTTGGCACTTTTAGGTTGTTAAGTTGTTGAGTTGTTGAGTCGTTGATGCGTTGTGTTGTTGAGTTGTTTAATCGTTTAGTTGTTGATGCGTCGAGGCGTTAGGTGTTATTTACCGACTAGTGAAATGCGAAGTGCATTTAATTTATTGGTGATTTTTTCAATTTGTAGTTGTCCAAAATGTTCAACTTAAATATATTCTAACCATCTAACCATCTAACCATCTAACCATCTAACCATCTAACCATCTAACCATCTAACCATCTAACCATCTAACCATCTAACCATCTAACCATCTAACCATCTAACCATCTAACCATCTAACCATCTAACCATCCAACAAAAATCACTTTTTCGTCGCCTTTCTTTTCTTTCTGAAAAAACTAAAAACAAACCAACCTGCCAGTGCAATCAGGAAGTATTTGAAATACGATACAGGTTCTCCATTGCCACCAACGGTTGTAAAGAGACGTTCCCAACGAATTTTGTTGGCGATACCTTTGGCATTAGTGTCCCAGCTCATCCATACAAACACCGGTTTTCCAACCACATGGTTAAACGGGACATATCCCCACATTCTGGCATCCTGTGAATTGCTTCGGTTATCACCCATCATCCAGTAGTAGTCCATTTTAAAGGTATACTCGGTCAAGGGATTACCGTTGAGAAGTACCTGAGTCCCGGATTGGGTTATTTTATTATCAAAGCCCAACTCGCTTCCTTCATAGACTTCGATAATTCGCTTGTACATGGGAATACTCTCGGCATCGATAGCCACTGTGGCACCTGCTTTTGGTATGTAAATAGGTCCGAAGAAATCACTGTTCCAGGGAAATTTCGAATCCTGAGGGAAGGTTCCTTCGTTCCATTCGCCTTTTCTTGCTGTTGTTTTAACAATGGTATCCAGATTCGGGTAATTCTTTAGTTTTTCGTATTCGGCATCGGTCATGTGTGCCTGAAAAACCTGATAACTATTGTTCAGCGGATATAAATCGGTGATGTTGTATTGCTCGATGGCAAATTTCGGATTAAAAGGTTTAGTGGTAGCAAACTGATACCCAAACTGAAGCTTGGCTCGATCCGGCAATTCGTTTTTCTTTCCGTTTATATAGACATAACCGTCTCTCACTTCCAGCGAATCTCCCGGAATTCCCACACACCGTTTTACGTAATTCGATTTTTTATCGATAGGCTTGTAGGCATAACCTGTTGGCGGCGGACCAATATCCACAAAGTTGTCGACAGGCCAGCTAAACACCACAATATCGTTACGCTCAATATCCTGAAATCCCGGAAATCTGAAATAAGGAATCTGCGGCTTTGGTGCATACGATTTCACTTTGGCCACTGGAATGGTATCGTGCACCATAGGGAAGGAAATAGGTGTCATTGGTGTTCTTGCACCATAATGAAACTTACTTACAAAAAGGAAATCTCCCACCAGCAATGTTTTTTCCAACGATGAGGTTGGAATGGTAAAGGGCTGCATGAAATAGGTATGTACAATGGTTGCAGCAACAACCGCAAATAAGATTGAACTCACCCATTCACCCGTTGACGTACGCGGTTTTAAATCCCGATTTTCAATATATGTGACGTTTTGGGTGTAATTAATATAGTAGATGTACAATCCTAGGGTAACAATCCCCAGCACCGTATCGGTAGTGCTGTTTCGTCCAAAACTGCGCAAGGTTTCTACCCAAACCACAGGAAACATAATGAGGTTTACAATTGGGACAAAGAACAGGATGGTCCACCACCAGGGTCTGTTGATGATTTTCATCAAAATAACCGCGTTGTAAACAGGTACTGCCGCTTCCCAGGCCTTTCTACCAGCGATGGTATATAACTTCCAGGTTCCTGCAAAATGTACAACCTGAAGTATCAATATAAATAATAACCAACCCGTAAAGCTCATAGTGTTATATTTTCTGAACGATTTCCACCGAACATGATTATTTAGTTTTATTGTATCTGAAGTACGTCCTTCATGGAATACACTCCTTTTTTATGCTGCAGCCATTCCGCAGCCAGAATCGCACCTATTGCAAATCCGTCGCGTGAATGCGCCTCGTGTTTTAATGAAATCGTATCAATTTCGGAAGCATACGAAACAATATGCGTTCCTTTTACATCGGATATCCGCTTCGCTGTTATGACAATTTTCTCGTCTGAAGCACTATCTAATTTCCACCCTGTTTTATTGGAATGTTTTATAATTCCTTCAGCCAATGTAATTGCTGTTCCGCTTGGAGCGTCCTTTTTTTCGGTATGATGAATTTCTTCCATCGAAACCTGATAGTCCTTCCAGGGTTGCATTAGCCGGGCAGCGTATTCATTCAGACTAAAAAATAGATTTACACCCACGCTGAAATTGGACGCGTAGATAAAGCTTCCGTTACGGGCTTCACATAATTTTACCATTTTAGGGTAAGCATCCAACCAACCTGTAGTTCCGGAAATCACCGGAATACCATTTTCAAGACAGCTGGTAATATTTTGTACAGCAACTTCAGGGGTGGAAAACTCAATTGCAGCCTCTGCTTCAGAAAGATTTCCTTCTGTTGTATCGCTGGAACTTCTGTAAACAACAGTATGCCCTTTTTCAGTAGCGAGTCGCTCTATGGTTTTTCCCATCTTTCCGTATCCTAACAATGCTATTTTCATTTTAAACTGTACTTTAAGGACAGTCCGTATTGGGGCTGTGCATTCAACGGATTTAAATCGAAATTAGGCTGTAATGATAGATCGTCGTTTACATTAAACTGCTTTAAGTGGGCATCGACATTGGCATCGACTACATTTACCAAATAAAAGGCCAGGGCGACGATAATACTAACATCCTTGTTCTTTTGTGCAGTTTTTTGGGCATCGATCAAGCGGTCAGTAGAAATTCCCTGAAACTCATCATCTGTATAACCCGCCAATCTTCTTTTGTATGCATCCCGAAAGCGATCATAGTCTTTGTCGTTGTCCAAATAAAAATAAATTCCGGTGGCAATACCGGCATAGATAATAGGAATTTTCCAGTACTTTTTATTGTAAGCTTGTCCCAAACCGGGTAGAACGGCCGAGTAGAAGGCGGCGGTTGAAGGGGCAAGAGGATTGTAGGGTTCGGTTGTAGTGAGACTGTCTCTTACCACCAGTATTTTTTCTTCTTTAACCGAAAGGGAATCGGAAGTTTGGGCAAAGATTGTAAGTGCCGGTACTATTAAAAAGATATAGAATAGCTTATTTTTCACTTTTTATGAGCTTCAAAATACGGGCTAAGTCCTCTCTGTCCTTAAATGAAATAACCATTTGTCCTTTCCCTGAATTCGAGACTTTTACGTCCACTTTGCTTCCAAACAGATCCGAAAGATCTTTTTTGGCATCGTTTGCATAATTGGGTAATGCCTTCTTTTTAGGTGCTTCTACCTGGGTAGACGATTTGTGATTACGCACTAATGCTTCGGTGTCACGAACCGATAGTTTATCGGATACAATTTTCTCGTAGATATCTAACTGTTCGTTGGTATCTTCAATATTTATCAAGGCTCTTCCATGACCCATTGAGATAAAACCATCGCGCATCCCGGTTTGAATAATGGGATCCAGCTTCAGTAAGCGCAAATAATTAGCAATAGTGGAACGATTTTTACCCACGCGATCACTTAATTCTTCCTGAGTTACTTCAATTTCTTCAATTAAACGCTGATAGGAAAGTGCAATTTCAATAGGATCTAAATCCTGACGCTGAATGTTCTCCACCAAGGCCATTTCGAGCGATTCCTGATCGTTGGCAATACGAATGTAGGACGGAATGGTCTCTAAGCCAATGAGTTTTGAAGCTCTAAAACGACGTTCTCCACTAACAAGCTGGTATTTGTTAAAGTCTAATTTCCGAACGGTTATCGGCTGAATTACACCCAATTCTTTTATGGAAGACGCTAGTTCCCGAAGCGATTCTTCATTAAAACTCGTTCTGGGCTGAAAGGGATTTACTTCGATGGTACTCAATTCCAGTTCGACGATGCTGCCCACTACCTTGTCGGCATTCTTGTCGCTTGCTGTAATAATATCGTTGGAAGGGTCTTTCAGTAAAGCCGAAAGTCCGCGTCCCAAAGCCTGTTTTTTTGTTGCTTTCGCCATCCCGAAATTATTGGTTTTTCTCAATTAATTCCTGTGCCAAACTTAAGTAATTATTGGCACCTTTACTACCCGCATCGTAACTAATAATACTCTCACCGTAACTTGGGGCTTCACTTAAACGCACGTTTCGCTGAATGATTGTTTTAAATACCATCTCATCGAAGTGTTTTTTTACTTCATCCACCACCTGATTGGATAATCGCAAGCGCGAATCGTACATGGTTAGCAACAGCCCTTCAATATCGAGATTCTGATTGTGAATTTTTTGAACACTTTTCACCGTATTCAATAATTTTCCCAGACCTTCCAGCGCAAAGTATTCACATTGAATTGGAATCATAACGCTATCGGCTGCAGTTAGAGCGTTTAGAGTTAACAAACCCAACGAAGGAGCACAGTCAATTAAAATAAAATCGTAGTCCTTTTTTAAATCGATTATTGCTTTTTTAAGCATCGACTCGCGATTCTTTTTGTCCACCAGTTCTATTTCGATGGCAACCAGATCTATATGGGCAGGAATTAGGTCTAAATTGGGAGAATTTGTTGAAATGATTACCTCCTTAGCAGAAGCGGTATGTTCTAACAGCTGGTAGGTCCCTTTTTCAACGTTTTCCACGTCAATACCCAACCCCGAAGTGGCATTGGCTTGTGGGTCGGCGTCTATCAACAAAACTTTCTTCTCTAAAACGCCTAAGGAAGCGGCCAAATTTATTGAAGTTGTCGTTTTGCCAACACCTCCTTTTTGATTTGCAATCGCAATTATTTTACCCATTAAATTCTGACAAATTTTAGCTATAAAAATACAACTTATTATGCGGATAGAAAATGTAATTTGTTAACAGGAAGTGAACAAATTATTTAGTGTTTTACAGCCTGTGTTTTACGATTTTTTTGGTGCGTATTATCCTTATTTTGGAGTACTAACGGCAAATCCCCAAAAATGGTTGCTGTGCAACCTATCCATTTTCGTGGATTCGCCACCACACTCAAAGTTTTCTATTTACTTTTCTTAGAGCGGAAGTATTGCCTTTTTGATTTGATAACGGCAAATCCCAAAAAATGGTTGCTGTGCAACTTATCCATTTTTATGGATTCGCCACCACACTCAAAGTTTTCTATTTATTTTTCTTAGAGCGGAAGTATTGCCTTTTTGATTTGATAACGGCAAATCCCCAAAAATGGTTGCAGTGCAACCTATCCATTTTCGTGGATTCGCCACCATACTCAAAGTTTTCTATTTACTTTTCTTCGAGCGGAAGTATTGCCTTTTTGATTTGATAACGGCAAATCCCCAAAAATGGTTGCAGTGCAACCTATCCATTTTCGTGGATTCGCCACCACACTCAAAGTTTTCTATTTACTTTTCTTGGAACGGAAGTATTGCCCTTTTTGATTTGATAACGGCAAATCCCAAAAAATGGTTGCTGTGCAACTTATCCATTTTTGTGCATTCGCCACCACACTCAAAGTTTTCTATTTATTTTTCTTAGAGCGGAAGCATTGCTTTTTTGATTGATTAACGGCAAATCCCCAAAAATGGTTGGAGTGCAACTTATCCATTTTTATGGATTCGCCACCACACTCAAAGTTTTCTATTTACTTTTCTTAGAGCGGAAGCATTGCTTTTTTGATTGATTAACGGCAAATCCCCAAAAATGGTTGCTGTGCAACTTATCCATTTTTATGGATTCGCCACCACACTCAAAGTTTTCTATTTATTTTTCTTAGAGCGGAAATATTGCCTTTTTGATTGGATAACGGCAAATCCCAAAAAATGGTTGCTGTGCAACTTATCCATTTTTATGGATTCGCCACCACACTCAAAGTTTTCTATTTACTTTTCTTAGAGCGGATCATGGCCTCCAGCATATCCCACATTTGTTCGGGGACTTCTTCAAGAAGGTTCATTTGTCCGGCTCCCTTTAGCCATTCACCCCCGTCGATAGTGACAACTTCTCCGTTGAGGTAGGCAGAAAAATCAGACACCAAATAGGCCGCAAGATTGGCAAGCTCCTGATGGTCTCCCACACGCTTTAAAGGCACTTTTTTAGCAAGATCGAATTTCTCTTTAAGCTCACCGGGCAGTAATCTGTCCCAGGCTCCCTTTGTAGGAAAAGGTCCCGGCGCGATTGCGTTAAAGCGCATCCCGTATTTTGCCCATTCCACAGCCAATGAACGTGTCATAGCCAAAACTCCTGCTTTGGCAGCGGCACTCGGCACCACATAGGCAGACCCCGTCCAAGCGTAGGTGGTTACAATATTTAAAACTACTTTATTTGTTTCTTTTTTATTAATCCAGTGCTTTCCAAAGGCCAGCGTACAGTTTTTTGTTCCTTTTAGTACAATGTCGATAATAGTATCGAAGGCATTTGCTGAAAGTCGCTCTGTAGGGGAGATAAAATTTCCAGCAGCGTTGTTTAGTAAGACGTCGACTTTTCCAAATTCTTTTACCGAAGCAGCTACCATGGCTTCTACTTCATCATAATTTCGAACATCACACTGCACCGGAAGTACTTTACCTCCTGTTTGGGCTTCTAATTCGACCTTTACAGCTTGTAATTTTTCTATGTTTCTGGAGGTAATAACGACATTGGCACCTAATTCTAAGAAATAAGTGGTCATCGATTTGCCCAAGCCGCTACCGCCGCCTGTCACTACTATGGTTTTGCCTTTTAAAGCGTCGTCCCGCAACATTTTTCCTGAATAATTCATTGTGTTGTTTTGTTTGAAATGTAAAAATAGACAATCGAAGTCAATTATTATGCGCGCATAGCAAACAAATTAGGTTGCTTCACTTTTGTAGACCACGCAATGTTTAAATCTGGGGTCACCAACCATCATGGGATGTTGCACAGTTCCTATGTATTCCATGCCAATTTTTTTCATCACATTTTCAGACGCAGTATTTGTATCGGTTGTAAAGGCAAGGACTTCTTTAATTTGAAACTGATTAAACGCTGCTTCCAAACATGCTTTTGCTGCTTCGGTTGCGTATCCTTTTCCCCAGGCGGTTTTTTTAAGACGCCATCCAATATCAACGCAGGGTGTAAATTCACTCTCCCAAGTTTGATTCATTATGCCGGCAAAACCTATAAACTCCGCTGTTTCCAATTCGTCTACCGCAAAATAGCAATAGCCATGCTCGTGGAAGTGATTTTGTAAACGTTGTATTAATGTAATCGTTTCTACGTTAGATAAAGGCTTCGGAAAATGTTGCATCACGGCCTGGTCCTTACACATTTCAATAAATGGTTTTTCATCGGAAGGCAACCAATTTCGCAAGCCGAGTCTTTCGGTTTCTATGATGTAGTTTTTCATTCTGAAACCGAATCAATCAAAATTTGAAGAATTTCAATAGCCGCTTCACTAATTTTCGTACCCGGGCCGTAAACAGCAACGGCGCCTGCATCGAACAGAAACTGATAATCCTGTGCGGGAATTACACCGCCAACAATTACCATAATATCATCACGGCCGTATTTTTTTAAGGCTTCAATAACCTGAGGCACCAGTGTTTTGTGGCCAGCCGCGAGGGAAGAAACTCCTAAAATATGTACGTCGTTTTCAACAGCTTGTTTGGCAGCTTCGGCGGGGGTTTGGAATAACGGACCAATATCTACATCAAAACCCACATCGGCGTAGCCTGTAGCTACAACTTTTGCTCCCCGATCATGACCATCTTGGCCCATTTTGGCAATCATAATGCGTGGACGACGCCCTTCCAATTCTGCAAACTGGTCGGCCATCTGTCTCGCCTTTTCAAAAGAAGGATCTTTTTTTATTTCTTTACTGTACACTCCGCTAAACGATTTGATTTGTGCCTTGTACCGCCCGAAAACCGATTCGAGGGCATCACTTATTTCTCCCAAAGTAGCTCTTTCTCTGGCCGCTTCAATAGCTAAAGCTAGTAAATTTCCGTCACCTGTTTTGGCACATTGGGTTAATTTTGAAAGTGTTTGCGTTACTTTTTCAGCATTTCTGCCCGATTTGATACTATTTAAACGCTCAATTTGCGACAAACGCACCTTCTCATTGTCCACATCCAGGATTTGTAAAGGATCTTCCTTATCGAGTCTGTATTTGTTTACGCCCACAATGATGTCCTGTCCGCTGTCAATTCTGGCCTGCTTTCGAGCTGCGGCCTCTTCAATTCGAAGTTTTGGAATTCCCGCCTCGATAGCCTTGGTCATCCCGCCAAGTTGTTCAACTTCCTGAATTAGTTTCCATGCTTTTTCGGCGATATCATTTGTGAGGTTTTCAACATAGTAACTGCCTGCCCAGGGATCGACCGTTTTAGTGATTTTAGTTTCCTGCTGCAGGTAAATTTGTGTATTTCGAGCAATACGAGCCGAGAAATCCGTGGGAAGTGCAATGGCTTCATCCAGGGCATTGGTATGTAAAGATTGGGTGCCTCCAAAAGCAGCGGCAGCAGCTTCAATACATGTTCGAGCTACATTGTTAAACGGATCTTGTTCGGTAAGGCTCCAGCCACTGGTTTGACAATGGGTGCGAAGGGTCAATGATTTTTCATTTTTAGGATTGAATTGTTTTACCAGTTTGGCCCATAGCATACGAGCGGCTCTCATTTTGGCAATTTCCATAAAGTGATTCATTCCTATAGCCCAGAAAAATGAAAGGCGAGGCGCAAAAGTATCTATATCCATTCCGGCTGCTATTCCGGTGCGTATGTATTCCAAACCATCGGCCAGTGTGTAGGCCAGTTCGATATCACAGGTAGCTCCTGCCTCCTGCATATGATATCCGGAGATAGAAATAGAATTGAATTTCGGCATCTTTTCGGATGTAAATTCAAAAATATCACCGATAATTTTCATCGAAGGAGCAGGAGGGTAGATGTAGGTATTCCTAACCATAAACTCCTTTAAAATATCATTCTGAATGGTTCCTGAAAGCGCGTCAAATGAAATCCCCTGTTCTTCGGCCGCGACAATATAAAAAGCCATGATGGGTAAAACGGCCCCATTCATGGTCATCGACACGCTCATTTTGTCTAACGGAATTTTATCGAACAAAATTTTCATGTCCTCTACACTGTCTATAGCAACTCCTGCCTTTCCAACATCACCAACAACACGCTCATGATCGCTGTCGTATCCTCTGTGCGTCGCCAAATCGAAGGCTACGGATAATCCTTTTTGGCCGCCGGCCAGATTGCGTCTGTAAAAAGCATTACTCTCTTCGGCGGTAGAAAAACCGGCATACTGTCGAATGGTCCAGGGTCTTTGAACAAACATAGTAGCATACGGTCCACGAAGATTGGGTGCTATTCCGGCAACAAAATCGAGATGCTGCAAATTTGAAACATCGGCTGCGACATATTTTTTTTGAACCGGAATATCTTCAGCTGTTAAAAAAGTAGTTTTCTCAGCACTTTTTTTCGCAACTTCCGCCGATTGTAAGCTTATATGTTGGATATTTTTTCTACTCATTCTAATACATTATAATAATTCCTTCCGGCACTAAATAATTGGTAAAGGCCAATCCTAAAATATCTTCAAGTGCCTCCTCACGCATTTTAATTGTTGGTTTTAGTGCGTAATCATACTTTTTACTCAACAGTTTCCAACGCTGTAAATTCTATCTTCATCAAGCGTGGATAGTACGTTTCCAATGCAATAAATAAAGCAAAATACTTGTCGTCCAGCGCATCGACACTATTTACACGATAGAACTCGGCCATGAAGGCAGGATTCAGATAATCTACGTCCAATAAGGTTTGTATTTTTTGCTTAATCTCTTGATTCTTTATATTTTCAATGAGGCATTGCACAAATTCACTTTTATAATTAAGAGTAGTTTCCTTCGAGCTTTTTTCCCACAGTTGCTTCTCTTTTTTTAGTTTTTCGAGTATTTGTAACGTATACGGCGAGACCATATTTTTAAAATCTGCTTCCGCTGTAGCGCCCGTATACATATAATTGGCGTAACCAAATTCAAAGAACATAGGACTTCCGAGAGGATAATTATCCTGATTGTAAAAGGAAGCAATATCGTTTTCGAAGCTAAAAAGAGCTTCATTCAATAGTGCATTATCAGCCCCCGGACAAGAAACAACCTGCGCTTTGTCTTTGTATTTGTAATCGAATTTCTCGTTACAACTAGTTGTGAGGATTCCTAATACCAGAAATACTGCTATTTTTTTCATGTTATTCATTATTTAATCTTTCTTGTTCAACTTTCTCAGCCAGTCGCTTTTCAATAATAGGTTGTATGATTGTTTTGCGGTTTTTTATTTTCAGAAAAGGAAATAATTCGAGATTCTCTTTCATGAGATCCTTGGGATGTTGGTACTTATTTGTGCCCACCAATATTAAATCTCCGGTATCGAATTGCTGTTGTTCTTTTTGAGCACTTTCTGAAATTTTTCGCTGAATGGTACTTTCTTTTAACAGCTTCAGAAATCCGCCGGCTGTTTCAATTTCTTTGAAAAGTGCTAAGGCTTTTTCGGCTAATTCGGTAGTAAGGCTTTCTATATAGTAGGTTCCGTCTGCCGGATTGCTAACGGCATCGAAATAACTTTCAGCCTTTAAAATAAGCAACTGATTTCGGGAAATACGCTCGCCAAATTCGTTGCTCTTGTGGTAAATTGCATCGTAAGGCAAGTTGCAAATTGTATTTGCGCCACCAATAACAGCACTCATACATTCGGTGGTGGTGCGCAACATATTCACATTGTAATCGTATAAGGTTTTATTTCTTTTGGAAGGGAAGGCGGTAAGATGACAGGTTTCATTAATACTGTATTCTTTTGCTAAAACAGCAAATATTCTTCGAAAGGCTCTAATTTTTGCAATTTCAAAAAAATAGTTACTCCCTATTGCAAATTGAAAGTTGAATTTTAAGGAAGGGTTTTTCTGAAAGTGATTTAAATACTCATTGGCATGTGCCAATCCGTAGGCAAGTTGTTGTATGATATTGGCTCCTGAGTTCTGATAGCCGGTGGTGTCAATACTCAGTATATTTTCGGAAGGATTTTTTTGAAGGAGAACTTCCAAAATTTCATGGTCCCTGTTCATGTTCTGAAACCAGTTTCCCGAACGAGTAAGATTTCCTATAAGGTCGATATTATAAAATACCGAAGCCTTTTTTGCGGATAGAAATTGCTTTAGTTGAAGAATAAATTCTTCGGAAAGAAAGCGCCATTCAAAATAAATTGTGGTTTTTTCAAAAGGAAAACCGGAAAACACTTTTTCAATAGCAAAGGGTCCTTCCGAAGTAAATACAATAGCTTCGGCACCGCGGGCAATGGTATCTAAGGCGATTCGATTTGCGATTACCTCATCGTCTATAAATACATGTTGACCAATTTTCCAGGATTCGGGATGGCCCGGGACAGGGGAGAAGTCCTCTTTAAAATCGTCATTGTGATAAAAGGGTTTAACATGAATTCCTTCATTGCTTTGCCAAACCAGAGCTTCATTATAATCGGCTCCCTTTAAGTCGTATTGTATTTTCTGCTTCCACTGTTTGGCGGAAACAGGCTGAAATTCATCAAATAAAAACTCACTCATCCTTCTTCTTTTTTTTCAGGCTGTCTTCGTGTTCAATTAAAAAAATATCTTCGTTTTCTTTTTTCAGGTAGTATTTTTCTCTTGCAAATTTTTCAATTTCATCGCTGTCATTCATCTTTTCAATAAAGGCTTTGTCATTTTTAATTTCCTCTTTGTAAAACTCCTTATTGTTTTCGAGCGCGTCGATATCGTCGTTTAATTCTTTATGAATTAAAAACGAGTTGGTGTCGAAGAATAGCATCCAGACAATAAAAAGCAGGAGGATAAGAATATAGGTCGTTCCAAGCCGCTTTACCCATTTGTTTCGTATGATCTCAGAAAACTTCACTTCCTATCCCAGTTTTTGATGAATAATGGTTCTAATTAGATTCACAGCTACCGTGTTGTAACGATTGGTAGGAATAATTATATCAGCAAACTCCTTTGTGGGTTCTATAAACTGCTGATGCATGGGTTTTAAGGTCGTTTGATAACGATTTAAAACCTCTTCCAGATCTCGGCCCCGTTCTGCAATATCTCGCTTTAATCTTCTTATAAGACGCTCGTCGCTATCTGCATGCACAAATACTTTGATATCGAATAAATCCCTTATTTCGGGATGTGTAAGGATTAATATTCCTTCCACGATGATCACCTTTTTTGGGTAGGTAGTAACTGTTTCTCCGGTTCGATTGTGTTCTACAAATGAATAGACAGGCTGTTCGAATGGTTTTCCGCTACGCAATTCCTTCAAATGACTTACCAGCAGTGAAAAGTCGATAGCCTGCGGGTGATCAAAATTAATTTTAACCCTGTCTTCATACGATAAATGGCTGGTATCTTTGTAGTAGGAGTCCTGCGAAATTACACACACCTCATCTCTGGGAAGTTCTTCAATAATTTGTTGAACTACTGTTGTTTTTCCACTTCCTGTTCCACCGGCGATGCCAATTATGAGCATAAAAATTGGGTTTTGACAAAGGTAATGAGATTTAGCATTTAGAGGTTTCCACTTACCGATTATTTCTCAACAGCTGTAACCTCTTCTACAGTCACCATTTTGGCCTGTTTATTATCCCATGAATTCATTACATAGTTGAGAACATCTGCGACTTCCGCATCGCTCAATCCCATGGGAGTCATAATACCGTCATAGGTCACTCCATTGACTTGAATTTCGCCTCGTTGTCCATATTTTACCGAATGAATACTCTCTTTTCTTTTCTCCGTAAGCCAGTTGGAGCCCGCCAGAGGAGGGAAGTTTCCGGGAACACCTTTTCCGTTTGTCATATGGCATTGCATACAGAAGTCTTCATAGACAACGGCACCGCGTTCAATACTTTTTTCAAGCTCAGATAGGGGAGTTTCGGTGACCGAAATGGGGCCGAGTTTTACCTTATTTTTAATTTTAGTTGAATCATTACAAGCCATAAATAGTAGACTTATCAATGCTAAGTAAAATAATTTCTTCATAACTAATTCGGAATAATTCTTACAATACCCTGGCCTTCAAGAGCAATATAGATATAGCCGTCCGGGCCCATTTTTACATTTCGTACGCGTCCTATGTCTTCGGCAATCTTTTCACGGTCAATTACCATTTCGCCATCTAATTTAACGAGTTCGACATAATTAAATTTCAATGAACCCACTAGGAGATGCCCTTTCCAATCGGGGTATTTGTTTCCGGTTACAAAGTCCATTCCGCAAGGCGCAATCGAAGGAGTCCAGTAATAGATGGGTTGTTCCATTCCGGGTCGTGACGTTTCTTCGGTAAATTTTGTGCCGCTGTAATTCACACCATATGAAACAACGGGCCAGCCGTAGTTCGCACCTTTTTTAATAATGTTTATTTCATCACCTCCTTTGGGACCGTGTTCATGGATCCAGACCTTTCCGGTTTCGGGGTGAATTGCCATCCCTTGGGGATTTCGGTTTCCGTAGGTATAAATTGCTTTTATTGCTTTTGAATCGTTTATAAAAGGGTTGTCTTGCGGGATACTGCCGTCATCATTGAGTCGGTAAATTTTTCCGCCATCTCTGGTGATATTCTGCGGATTTACATCCCGGTCACCACGTTCCCCAATGGAGAAATAGAGGTAGCCTTCTTTGTCGAAGGCAATTCGGGAGCCAAAATGTTGTCCGCTGGTGGTATTGGGAGAGGCTTTGTATAATTTTTCGATATTGGTAAGTGCGTTACCTTCCAATTTACATCGTATCAAGGCCGTGTTTCCACCATTGCCTTCCCCTTCGGAAGAAGCGAAGGTAATGTAGATCCATCCGTTTTCCTTGTAATTGGGGTGTAGTTCGATATCGAGTAGCCCGCCTTGTCCACGATTATAGACTTCGGGAACATTATCGATAGTTGTTTTTTTTTCCGTTTTGGAAATGGATGAGGGTGCCACTTTTTTCAGTAATTAGCATACTTCCATCGGGAAGCCAGGTCATTCCCCAGGGATTCGATAAATTTTCAACAACCGACTCGATTGAATAGGTTCTTGCTTCCGAAGAAATGGCTATATCCTCCTTTTTTTTCTGAGCGCAAGCAATAAAAAAGGTAAAAACCATACACAAGACGATACTTTTTTTCATAGCTCTTTTATTGTAGGAAAAGATACTAAAATTGAAAGCAAATAAAAAGCCTCAATTATAAATATTATCGAGGCCTTTGCGGGGAGAATTAAGGATGTCGGTCTATTTGGCTAATTACAATAAAATAGACTGTCTAACATTACTATGTACGTGAAATAGCAGTCCTTGGTTTTTAAAATTAAAAAGCAATAAGTTTCTTGCGAGCGGTTAAAATTTGGTTATTTTTGCAACTCTTTTTCGGGGTGTAGTACCGTGTCAAGCACGGTATAAACTCCGCCCGGTTTTCGGTCTACTTGCAGTAAGCAATTGGTCTGAATTGGGAATAAAGATGATAGTAAAATAAAGGTTTACACCTCGGGGTGTAGCGTAGCCCGGTTATCGCGCCTGCTTTGGGAGCAGGAGGTCGCAGGTTCGAATCCTGCCACCCCGACCATCAAAAGCCAAACAATTTTGTTTGGCTTTTTTTATTTTCACAAGCTGTAAACGAAGTTTACAAGGCGAAGTGAAAATAAAAAAAGGTATGAAAGCACAGCTTTCGGCTTTTGATGAGCAACGTTACCACTTCAGGATCACGAGCGGGGCGAGTAATCCTAGAACTTACCAAGTATTTCATGAAGTGAAAATAAAAAAAGGTATGAAAGCACAGCTTTCGGCTTTTGATGAGCAACGTTACCACTTCAGGATCACGAGCGGGGCGAGTAATCCTAGAACTTACCAAGTATTTCATGAAGTGAAAATAAAAAAAGTAAGAAAGCGCAGCTTTCGGCTTTTGATGAGCAACATTCCCACTTCAGGATCACGAGCGGGGCGAGTAATCCTAGAACTTACCAAGTATTTCATGAAGTGAAAATAAAAAAAGGTATGAAAGCACAGCTTTCGGCTTTTGATGAGCAACGTTACCACTTCAGGATCACGAGCGGGGCGAGTAATCCTAGAACTTACCAAGTATTTCATGAAGTGAAAATAAAAAAAGGCACAAAAGCGCAGCTTTTAGACTTTTGTTGAGCAACATCCCCATTTCAGGATCACGAGCGGGGCGAGTAATCCTAGAACTTACTAAGTATTTCATGATATGAAAATAAAAAAAGGTATGAAAGCACAGCTTTCGGCTTTTGATGAGCAACGTTCCCACTTCAGGATCACGAGCGGGGCGAGTAATCCTAGAACTTACCAAGTATTTCATGATGTGAAAATAAAAAAAGGTATGAAAGCACAGTTTTCCGCTTTTGATGAGCCACTTCATGATTTAAAGCGATACGAGATTGATCTTTCAGACTAAACAAAAAAGTTAAGAAATGAACTTATTTTTATTTGACAGCCTTTTTTATTTCATTAGTTTTGCAGCGCTCATTTTTTCATGAGTAATACAGCGCAAGCTGTTAATCGGGATGTGGCACTTCGACTGTGCTCAGTGTAAACTGCACCACTTGAAGGTTTCGAAAGGGAATTGCCAATAGTACTTAATTGAATGTACAGAAATAAATAATAATTCGGGATGTGGCCCTTCGACAATTGCTCCGTTGTCGCAAAGCTCAGGATAAACTGCTCCACATAATGGTTTATCTTTAACAATAGTAATTCGGGATGTGGCCCTTCGACAATTGCTCCGTTGTCGCAAAGCTCAGGATAAACTGCTCCACATAATGGTTTATCTTTAACAATAGTAATTCGGGATGTGGCCCTTCGACAATTGCTCCGTTGTCGCAAAGCTCAGGATAAACTGCTCCACATAATGGTTTATCTTTAACAATAGTAATTCGGGATGTGGCCCTTCGACAATTGCTCCGTTGTCGCAAAGCTCAGGATAAACTGCTCCACATAATGGTTTATCTTTAACAATAGTAATTCGGGATGTGGCGCAGTCCGGTAGCGTACACGGCTGGGGGCCGTGTGGTCGCAGGTTCAAATCCTGTCATCCCGACAAACAGATGTCCAGTGTTTTAAACACTGGATATTTTTATTTGTGGTTTAGGCAAGCGAAGCTTGAGCAAAAATCAGCAAATAAAAATGACCAGACACGGTAGTGCCGGACAACTGTTTGCAACATTTGCGAGGTAATAGGATTCTATAAATCCTTTTTCTTCCGTGACCTTGGAGAAATAAAAAAATGTTAGAACACGCAGTGTTCCCCTTTTGATTTGCACTGAGGGTTTATAAGGATTCTATAAATCCTGTATTATTGTTGCCCTTGTAGCAATATAAAGGCAGCATCGTAGATGCTTGCTTTCCATTTGCAAAGAGTGTTTATAAGGATTCTATAAATCCTGTATTATTGTTGCCCTTGTAGCAATAATAAAGAAGAGCACGAAGTGTTCACTTTTTGATTTGCGCTGAGGGTTTCTTTGGATTCTGCAAATCCTTTTTCAATCGCTGAGCGTTATTAAAATTAAAACTCGGCTGCAGATCCCGACTTATCTCCAATTTGACATTTTCGGTTTTTAAATTTGTTTCAATACTATGTTGATCCTAGTCTTTGGATTCACTTTGAGCGGTTGTTTATTGAACAGGAGTTAGAATGTCGCACTTTGGCTTAAAAATGTCGCATTATTTCCGATTGATTTTTTCGTGGAGAAGCGCCTTTTTAAAATATTTACAAACGAAATTTTAATCTACAATCATGAAGAAACATTACATATTCTTATCAATTCACAACATAACCTCGCTCACAAAAAGTTCAAAATATTCTTCGAATCTTAAACCATGTATGTTACTCATACTTTTATTGGCTTGTGGCTCATGGTCAATGTTTGGTCAAAATAGCAACCAGTCAAAGTACGGTCCGGTTTTAGGAAGCACAGCGCAAGTAGCGAATATAGGAAGCAGCAATCCGCAAATTGGAGATTGTGACACTACCGTGAAACATGAGAATTTGGACAACGGTCTTTATTTTGGCGGCTCTATAAATCATCGAATCGCAGTTGATATTGATGTTGCTCCACAGACTTTGCTTACAATTAACACCATTAATATTACGGCAGGAAGTTATCCCGAACCAACCTATTTTCATTTTAAGTTCTATAAGGATGAGAATGGTTTTCCCGGTGATTTAATTAGTGAGGTCACCAATTCGGCCATTACGGCCATGGACACTTTACATTTTATAAAGTTTGAGATTGGATATATAAGAGATGTTACAATAGTGCCGGAGACACCAATTGAGTTAAGCGGTGATATTTCTGAAAAATATTGGATGGAAGTAAGTACAGATGCCAAAGCCTGGAGTGTATCGCCCGATGCTTCAGATGTTATTGGGCTTCCGCTTATTTCCAGTGGAAATAATGAGCCTTGGTTTTATTGGGTGGATCTCGAGGCGCAATACCATCTTGATGCAGACTGTTCACCGATACTTGGAATAGGTGATGTGACCGGAAGTCGAATAGATATAATTGTATATCCCAATCCTGTGAACGATCTATTAACCATAAAAGCTCCGATGGATACAGTGGAAACCGTGCAGTTGTATACTCTTACCGGGCAGAAATTAATAGATGGCCAATTCAGAAATCAATTGGATTTATCTGAATACGACGCCGGGATTTATTTTTTGCAAATAAAATTAAAGAATGGTAAGGTGATATACAAACGAGTTTTAAAGTAATTCATTCCAAATTTTTAATACAACACATTGAAGACAATATCAAAAAACAAGATCATCCCTCTTACATTCTGTATTCCTTATATCAACCTGGTTTTAAGTTATCACGATCAGGTTTTAAGGACTGTTAAACGAAAAGGTCACTCAGGGATTATTTCCGAAAAAAAAAGGCTGTAGATCGATTGCCTAGTAATATGTTTAATATAAATTTTTAACCCACATCAGAGATTATGAAAAGAATAGTACTATTTACCTTATTATTGATATCACATTTTAGCAAAGCACAAACGGCAAAGGATTTGTGTTCTTATGGAATTATAACAGAAAACAGCGGCAGCGGTGTAAACATAGAGACAGGCGGTGGCAACTGGGAATATGCCGGGGCAACCGATTTTGACGTCCCATTTGGGACAATTTTTACGGCGACTCAGGTAAAGATGAACGTAGTTAAGGGGAGCTCCGACCTTTCTCACCTCAATCTAACTTTTTGGACCGAAGCATCAGGTTTTCCATTCGAAGTAATTCAGGATTTTCCAAACCTTGTACCTATAAGTCAGATAGAGATTTATGAAATAGACCCCGATTTGTCAGTATACGAAGTAACTATAGACCTGCCAAATTCGGTAACATTTGAAAGAGGTAAATACTTCATGCAAGCCGCAGGAGTGCCAGGCGGTCCCGGAGGAGTTTGGTGGGAAATAACAGATGGACTCAATCAGTCGGTCGGTGTTTTCGATTACATTTCTTTCGATCAAGGGATTACCTGGGAAGGTACTGGGTATGGAGATTACGTGATGACAATTCTCGGCGATTGCATAGAGAGTGGGGAAGAATTTCCATATACAGGAGCGCCTTGTGAACAAGGTGATGTAACTAATGGCCATGAAGAAGGTGCCGACTTACTCACCTATAGAGTAGTGGATGATTTTATTGTTGAAGCGAATACAATTTTCACCTTAGCCCATTTCGATTTGTTTGTAATGAGTATGGGGCCGGGTATCAATAACGCTACAATTAAAATTAGAAGTTCTATTAACGACGCTCCGGGAGATGTGCTACATACTTTTGAGCAGTTGGGACCTACACAAGAACAATTTTTCGACTATTGGCCTTGGAGTGGTGTTCCACCTTTTATCCCTGTACTGAAACTTTATTTCGATTTCGACTCCCCGGTTTCATTAACTGAAGGGCGTTATTTTATTGAAATAGTTCCGCATGTATATGCAACCGATGCTTTTCTATGGGAGGGAACTTCTCAGGGCGGAACAGGAGGATATTCATACACTTCTTTCGACAATGGAAATTCGTGGGTAATGAATGAGGGTTACCATCAGGTATTTACCGTAGGCGGCTATTGTGAATCACTTTTGGGTGTTGTTGATAATGACATCGAAAACATGGTTATCTATCCCTTACCTGCCGAAGACTTTATATCGATTAAGGGGTATGAGGATATAAAATCGGTAAATATCTACGATTTATCGGGTAAACTTATAGGTGCAATCTCCCAATCTAACGGAAGATGGGATGTTAGTACAATCGCTTCAGGAACCTATTTGCTGAAAATAGTTCTAGAGAATGAACAGACTAAAACCTTTAAGATTGTAAAAAAATAGTATCATAATAATCAATAACTAAACAACTTAAAATGAGAAATAGAATAGCAATATTCAGTTTGTTCCTTTTTTGCTTCACAACAATTAAGGCACAATTTAGCGAAACAGAAAAAATTGTTAGCGGCAACCGAGAAGATCGAGCCGAATACGGTACAGGCGTAGATATTATGGATGGATATGCCATAGTGGGAGCACCCAGAGAAACGTTCGCTTCAGGCGCTGCATATATTTATGAGAAAAATGGTGCCGGAGAATGGCAATTACTACAGACGCTTACCGCCTTCGATCCAAATTTCGGAGCTGAATACGGTGGTACTGTAAAGATTTCAGAAGAACGCGTAATTGTTTCAGCGGGCAGAGCCGATGTGGATGGAATTTTCAGAACGGGTGCCATTTATATTTACGAAAATGACGGGTCGAATTCCTGGGAGTACACTCATAAAATAGTGGCCAGTGATTATGCTCAGGATGACAAATTGGGGATGAACCATACCACCTTAGATTTTCAAGGCGATACCATTGTATGTGGTGCTCCCGGTGATGATAATTGGACGGGAAGTTTTTACATCTTTGAAAAGGAGGGCGGAAACTGGATCGAAAAGCAAAAGGTCTTGAGTCCTAATCCCTCGGCGTTTGATGTATTTGGAATTGGTGTCGCTATCTATGGAGATTATATCATAGCCGGTGCCAGTGAAGAAGACGGCTTAAGAGGAGCCGCTCATATATATAAAAAAGATAGCAATGGCGATTGGAGTCACATTCAGAAAATATCGGCTTCCGATGGTCAGCCACAAGACTATTTTGGAAATTCATTGGCTTTCGAGGGAGAAATTCTTGTAGTGGGAGCGTATGGTTCCAATGCATATTCCGGCTCTGCTTATATTTTTGAAATGGATAGCAACGGGGTCTGGAATGAAGTGCAAAAAATTGAAGGCACTGCACCAATTCCAAATGCGCATTATAGCTATTCAATGGAATTGGAAGGGGATTATTTGGCAGTTGGTTCTCCCCATGTTGGCACAACCGAATTAGGTGAAGTGCATTTTTATAAACGTAATTCTTCCGGTGTTTGGGAAATGATTCAGCACATTCAGGCTACAGATATCGCCTTAGACGATTATTTTGGTTGGTGTTTAGCCCTTACTAATAATCAGCTTATTGTGGGAGCCCCTTTCGAAGATCATGACGAGAACGGTGAGAACGAGATAGATCGAGCAGGTTCAGCCTATATCTTTCAGGATCCTTCAATCTTAGGGGGAGGGGAGTATATACCGGTTTCCAATATGTTCAGTTTGTTTCCGGTTCCTGCAATTAATGCTGTTACACTCGATTCAGGCAGTAATACCCTATCCGAATTTCAGATTATCAACGAGCTGGGGATTCGAATAAAGCAGGTTCAGGGCGACTTCACAGGGAAGACTCCAATCGATATTTCATCTTTGGCTGAAGGCGTCTATATTTTGAAAGGCACCGATACCAAAGGAAATTCGAGCACTCAAAAATTTATAAAACTGAAGTAAGTAGTAGTTAAATTGGGTTCATTTTAGCTAGGTCGAAAACATCTCCGTAAAGGGGATGTTTTTTTTTTAGTTTAAAAACGAAGCATTAATTTCAATTAAATACTTGTACAGTTGGACGCTGTCACCAATTCCCATTTTTTTTGATATACGCTCACGTCTTTTCCGTGATGCTTCAGAAGTAATGTTTAGGATGGAGGCTATTTCTTTTGAAGTTAAATTCATATAGACATACGAGAGATAGCGCATATCGTTGGCATTCAATTTGGGATGTCGCTGCTTTAGGGCTGCCAAATACATGGGATTGACATCTTCGAAGTGTTTCAGAAATTGTTCAGATCCGGTATCAGTTTTAAGAACAAATTTTAAATTGTGGATTTCTTCTTTTATTCTATTGTGATCTCTTATTATCGGAGTAGCAGAAAGGGATTCCAAAAAACCTTCAAATAAATTATTTCGCTCCGACACATACAACGATTTGGCCGAAAGGCTTCTGTTTTTCTGATCTATTTCTGAAACTAATCTCTCTTTTTCAAGCTGTGCTTTTTTAATTTTAAGCTCCAACTGTATATTCAGTTTCTTACATTCCTGCTTTAAAGCTTCCAGTTCAGAAGTGGTTTTCTGTTTATAATAATGATGACCCAACTTCTGATCTTTGTACTTTACTACGAAATGTGTAACAAGAAATGCAAGAATAACAAAGAATAAACAACCAATACCCAAAATGCTGTAAGCAATCAATTTATCAATTACCAATACATCCACATCCTGTTCCAGTTGTAACTGTCTTATGGAAATTGTAAAAGGGATATTTGCAAGATTACTCTTGACGGGGATGTGATTTAGAATTAATTCAAATATTTGGAGCATCACTTTTACACTATTATTGAATCGAACTTTACCTAGTTGCTCAAATAAATATTCTTTCTGCCGGTTTTTTAACAGAATGGTAAATATGAAAAATCGGGAATCGAATTTAAGACGATCAACGGGAAAAAATGCGACAAATTATGGGTAAAAATGACAAATAGGTCTCAATTTCTGCAGGCGCTTATTGAGACCTTTTTTAACTTGAAAAAATGATGATTCTATGGCGATTTACTGAGGAGAAAGAAAGTTTGTCTTATAGATTAAACTGTCCTTTGTGTCTCTAACCATGATTCCAACAAACTCTTCTTTATTCTGAAAAAACGGATTATTGGCATTGGCTCTACCTATTAACAAATAACCCTCATTATATGCAATTCTTATAAATTTAGAACCGTCCTCTAGAATAACGGAATGCAAACCCTCGCCTCCTTCGTCATCGAGTCCGAAGCCGGTTCGGTATTTTTGGTTTTCGAAAAGTTTATTGAGTCCGGCACCGCCTCGCTCATAACCCAAATCATCATTCCATACCATTCCGGTGATCTCTGCGATTCGCTTTCCAGTATTAGGGTCTGTAAGGTTTTCTCCCAAAACTACCTTGTCAAAGCCTTCTTTATTTAAGACAATTATTCCATTGGTTCCGTGGTGATAATTATTATAAGCCTTCATGTATTCTTCACCGTATTTAACTCCCCAGTATTTTCTAACCTTCGACGTATCGGTTCGGACTCTGTCATAAGAAAAAGGAATAGGGGCTCCAATAAGAATACGATCGGTATTGTCACTGTCATGTATTACAATACCTTCTGCCCGTATAATTTTTTGATTGGATAATTGATATACCGAAATAACAAGACCAATGAGAACTAAACTTGAAAAAATCATATACAATAGGAAGATTGTCCTCCATTTTTTCGAATCATGCGCTGCATTTTCCATATAAATAATTTAAACTGAAAATTTATTTATTAATTCCCCGAAGATATTTGAGCTATTAAAATCCTTCCATTATTACGGCATTGTACTGTCCTGCGGAATGCCGAAGCATTTTCAATTCCATGTATTCTTCAGAATCATACCATTTGTTTGCTAGTTCATAGCTTGGAAACTCGATCATGACCAAATAATGTGGCTTCCAGTTTCCTTCAATATGTCGTAATGGTCCGCCAATTACTGTATAGGTTCCATTGTATTTTTCAACTATAGGAAACACTTTTTGTTTGTATTCTTCAAGTTTATTTACATCTTCGATGCTTACGTTGTCGAATAAACAATACCCGGGTTTTGACTTTGAATTCATAATTATATGTTTAAAAATTTTGAGTTCAAAAATAGATTTCAATGAATTCAAAAAACTTAATCTTGAATAAGAAATTAAGTATCTATTTCTAGAATAGCGCTGGTTTATTGCATAAAACGCATCGACCGAGAAGCGTTTAAAGTTTTATAACACAGGCAGGTGCTAAAAATTTACGGTGTTCAACACTTCTCCCTCTACAGCAGTAACCAATCGCTCCATTTCTATTTCGAGTTTGCGCATTTCGATTGTGTTGACGATGCTTCCTGTGGTGGTATCAAAATTTTCATTAAAATTCCCCAGGGAAAAACTTCCCACAATTTGAGCCCCAAATCTTGGTAAAATGGATTCCAAAATTTTTAAACCAAATTGTCCGCCATAACCTCCATTTGAAGTGCTAAGCAACAATGCTGGCCTATCCCGAAAAATATTCCGATCTACACGTGACAACCAGTCGATAGTATTTTTAAAAAATGCCGGAAGTAATCCGTTGTGTTCAGGGGATGCAATGATAAACCCATTCGCCTCTTTAAAGAGCGCATGCAGTTGTACTATTGGTGCGGGAATACCCTCTGCTCTTTCTAAGTCTTCGCTATATAGCGGTACTGTAAAGTTGTTGAGATTGATGATTTCCGCCATCCCTTCAGGTAGTTTTGAGGCTGTATAAAGACTCAATTGCCTGTTAATGGAATTGCTGCTATTGCTTCCGGTAAATACGATTATTTTTTTCATTTGTACTATTCTATTTTTAGATATGTACAAAATTCATCTATCGCTTCCGCAAAAAAGATAAGCTAGATTAAGAAGGCTATCGGTATATCAATTTTTTTCGAAGGGCACTTAAAAATTCGGGAGTAATATTCAGATAAGAAGCAATCATATATTGTGGAAACCGTTGTTCAAGTTGTTTGTATTTTGATATGAAATTTAAATATTGCTCCTCAGCAGACTCACTCATGCTATTTATGGTTCGCTCTTGCAAGGAAGTATATCCCCGTTGAATCTTTAATCGAAAAAATCGTTCCATCACAGGGACAGTCGTGTACAAGTTCTCCAAATCTTCGCGGTGAATCTGCAATACAACACTAGGTTCAACAGCCTGAATATAATGCTTTGCAGGCGTTTGGGTAAGATAACTGAAGAGGTCATTAATCCACCAGTTTTCTATTCCTAACTGCAGAATGTGATCCTTGCCTTGTTCGTCCATATAGTAACTCCTTAATGCACCTTGAGCAATAAACCGCATATGACAAGAGATTTCATCCTTTTGGAGAAGGAACTCCTTTTTTATTAATTTTTTCTCACTGAATTTTTCTACAATTTTTGCTTCATCCGCTTCGGTGAGGGATACTAATTCCTTTATATTAGCTATTAACGAGCCGTTGTATGTCATAATTTAAATCTTTGGAGGTAAGCATAACACAAACAAATTTTTAATCACCATAAAACTATTAAAAGTATCAATTGTAATCGATTATATGCTAAATATCTTTTTAAAAGTTAAAACTCTGTAATTCATCGCATTAAATAATTCGTAGGACATGATTAATCTTTGCAAATTTTAACGCTTTCCTCTTCAAAATTTAACAATAATGAAGAAAGTTTACGTTATAAAAGAGCGGATATGTTACAAATTAACAATTTTTACGATTTTTAAAATTTAACAATATCGGTTCATTAGAATATGTACATTTGCCATGTTTTAAACCCCTAACAATCAAATGAAAAGAAGCCTTTTTCCTTTCTTATTACTGATGCTTTTTGCAGGAACGCTTCTTGCTCAAAATCAGTTGCCTATTAAAATTGCCGACTCCAAAATTCAACCTTTGCAGGATCTTGTAGATTTAGATTTACAGTCTAATCTTGAAAAGGAATTAAAAAGCAATCCGCAGTGGAAAAAATTAATGTCCCAAAAGAAAATGGCGGTGGGAGTAGTAGACCTTAGCGATCCCGACAATGTAAAGTTTGCCAGAATTAATGGGAATCACATGATGTATGCTGCCAGTTTGCCAAAGATTGCGATTTTATTAACTGCCATGGATGCTATCGATAGTGGCGACTTAGTTGAAACCGCTGAGGTTAAGGCTGATATGCGAATAATGATTAGTAAGTCGAGCAATTCAGCTGCTACCAGAATGATAGACCGTGTGGGCTATGAAAGAATAGGATCTGTTATGACCAATCCTAAGTACGAATTTTATAACGAAGAAACCGGAGGTGGTTTATGGGTTGGAAAACGATACGGCGGCGGAGGCGATACTAACAGAGAGCCTATTAAAAATTTAAGTCATGCTGCATCTGTAACGCAGGTTTGCAGATTCTATTATCTTTTGGCCAATGGTAAGTTGGTAAACGAAAACAGGTCTAAGCAAATGCTCAAAATTTTAGAAAACCCCGAACTACATCACAAGTTTGTTAATACACTGGAGAAAATTGCTCCTGCTGCTCGATTGTTTCGTAAATCGGGATCCTGGAAGAACTTTCATTCAGATTCTATCTTAGTTTGGGGTAAGGAACCAAACAGACGTTATATATTAGTTGCATTGATAGATGATCCTAACGGTGAAAACATCATTAGAAGTCTGGTAAAACCTGTGGAAAGAGCTTTAAATAATCCCACTTTAGTAAGCACACGATAAAGAAAATTTCAACAAAAAACATAAAAGTTAGTTATCTAATTAATTGCTGAAAAGGAGATGTTATATCTCCTTTTTTTAGTTTTATAAGGTTGTTCTCAATTTGTAAATTACAGTATCTTTATCGTATAATAAAAGGCGGTACTTCCATTTAAATATATTATTCCATAGAAAGGAATTATAGATTGAAACGTTTTTGAAGTAAACAAAACAGCTAATCCACTATTTGAATGTTCCGAATTATAAACCTCAAAAAGTATATTCTGCAAGTTTTCGATTTAAAAGAGGAAGAGCTTAAAAAAACCCTTTTATTACAGCTTAATATATTCTTATTAATTACCACTTTACTGATTGTAAAGCCTACAGTAAATTCTTTATTTCTTTCCGAACTTACTTCAGACGCACTGCCTCTTGGATATGTATTAACGGCAATAATGGCAATAGTAGGATCCTACTTTTACAATCGCATGTTAGAAAATTACAGTCTTAATATTATTATAGAAAGAACCATTTTGGGCTCTGTAATTTCTCTGATAATTTTTGGGTTCTTATTTAATTTTGATCTGGCCAGCGGCCTCATACTTTACATTCCCTATGTTTGGGTTGCGATTTTCGGATTACTCACTGCTTCACAGTTTTGGATACTTGCTAATCTGGTCTACAATGTGAGAGAGGCAAAACGGGTATTCGGATTTATTGGTGCCGGAGCCATTGCCGGGGGTATTTTCGGGGGATATTTGACCTCCTTATTATCCAATACATTGGAGGCCGAAAACTTACTGTTTGTAGCAGCATTTCTCCTAATGGGATGTTTGCCAATTACCAGATATATCTGGAAACATGAAGTTGTGAAATTAAATACCTTTCAGGTGTCTCAACGATCAGGCTCCAGACCCGAATCTGCATTAAAACTTATTAAAGAATCAAGACTGCTCACCCTAATTGCAGTTGTGATTGGAATAAGCGTACTTGTGGCAAAATTAGTGGATTATCAGTACAGCGACTACGCTTCAAGATTAATCCCCGATCCTGAAGAACTTGCCGCGTTCTTTGGATTTTGGTTTTCAACATTGAGCGTAATTTCCTTATTAATTCAGTTATTTCTTACCAAACGTATTGTTGGTACTTTTGGAGTAGGAAAATCGTTACTCTGGCTACCATCCGGCATTTTAATTGGCTCACTGGTGTTACTTTTCTTCCCTCAATTATGGGTAATCGTTTTCATAAAAGTAATTGACGGAAGTTTAAAACAATCGGTTAATAAAGCCGCAACCGAATTACTTTCTATTCCAATTCCTATTGAAACCAAGAAAAAAACCAAAACGTTCACCGATGTGGTGGTGGATAGCATAGCAACAGGATTGGCCGGTTTTATCCTTATTTTCTTTATAAATGCGCTCGATATCTCCTCCACATATATCAGTTTAATTATCGTTGTCCTCATATTGGTCTGGTTGTTTTTTATATACCATTTGCGTAAAGAATATATAACCTCCTTCAAAAAGTTGCTTGAAACTTCAGGCGTTAAAAAGGAGAAACAGATAAAAAAAGAGATACCGGTCACTTCTATTGTTGGTACGGTAAACCGTGTACTGGAAAGCGGTACGCAGGGCCAAATTATGCATATGTTGCAAAAAACGCTCTCGGTTAAGGATGAACGTTTTTTTCAGGCAATCAAAGGTCTCCTTTCGCATACTTCGGCCAAAGTGAGGGCGTTGGCAATTGAGAATTTGTATTTTTTAAAAACCGAAAACCTTAGTGACAGTATTGAGCTAATGGTCCACGATAAGGATCAGGAGGTGACTACATCTGCATTTCGATATTTGCTGAAAAATTACAATACCGATCCTGTAGAATTATTTAATAAATATGCCGAAAGTGAGGACTCCACAATTACAAATGCAGCCTTAATTGGACTATCGCTGGAAGTTAGAAATCATAAAAAATTGCAGGAGCGCTTTAATGTTGAACAGAGAATAAAAACGACTTTACAGCAAATTGAAATGCTTGAATCTAAAGAGGAGAAACAAAATAAGTTGATGGCCGTTTTAGAAGGGATAGGAAACGCTCGACTAGAGCCTTTCTACGACACCCTAGCCGCGCAACTGGGTTCAGATGATAGGGTAATTCTTGAAACTGCTATAAGAAGTGCTGCCAGAACGTTGGATTTACAGTTTATCAATCCTATAGTTGCCAAACTAAGTGAAAAGGAAGTGAGACAAACTGCAATAGATTCGCTTTTTAGTTATGGGGAACCGATGATTAAAATTCTTTCAGAAAAAATTAAAAATGAAACTATAGAGCTAGAAGATGCTATTCATTGCATTACAGTAATTGAAAAATTTGCTTCCCAAAAAGCCATGAATGCTCTGACCAATTTAACGGAAGGGACAGAGCATTCGGTTAAAATTGAAGCAATTGACGCTATAAAACGCTTAAAATGGGGCTATTCATCGTTGAAAGTAAAAGACCGTTTTGTAGTTGATAAAGTTTTGGACGAATGTCATTTGTACCAGAATACACTTTCGGTAATTCATTCCCAAATTGTTATTCAGTATAAAAAAACCAATCAACAGCCCGAAACTGCCGAAGAAAGTGAAGCCAGAAAAGGCTTAATTCACCTGCTGGAACAACGCTTGGACCGACAACTGCAAAGAATTTTCAGACTATTAGGAATAAAATATCCGCCCAACGATATGGACCCGATTCTCGATTCAATTTTGCACGGGAAAGAGGAACAACGTATTCATGCCATCGAATTTTTAGACAATATTCTGGACAATCAATTAAAGAAGGAGCTTATTCCCGTTGCCGAATCGATTTTATTGGATACTATTTCCGAAGAAAAAATTAAAAAACTAAACCTCAAGGTATACAGTGAGGAAGAATGCTACCAGGCCTTGTTAAGCCGAAAAGATCTCAAATTAAAATTGGCCGTGTTGTACCTCATTGAGCAAACAGGTGACCAAAGATTTATTCCGCTATTGGAAATGGCCCGAAAAGACCCAAATGAAAAGGTGCATAAAAAAGCTTCGGAAATAATGACGACTATAAAAAGCTAATTTCAATCTTACTTCCGAATCACTTTATCGATACTGGTCGCTAGATTCATGTGATCTGTTGCCGAATTTTTCCGAAGCACATTCGACATTAAAACAACCATATAACAATGATTGTCCGGATGTTCCACAATAGCAACCGAATTCATATAATTGGTAACGTTACCCATGTATTTCCCACAGTTTTCTCCTTTGCTTCTGTCACATTTATACAAACTTCCCGATTTAAAATAGACCGCTGCATCTTTTAAAGTAGATGAATTTGCGTACCGAATTCGTCTGTCGGTCATATACATAAGGCGCTTCATTTCCAGACTGGATTTTGCATCGACAACCTTTCCTTGCTCCAATTGAATTAAGAATTTCATAAGTCCGATGGCTGTTCCGGTACTTCCGCCTTTATCACCTACATAATAATTGGCACCACTTGTAAAAAAGCTTCCCAAACGCCATTCGTCACTTGTAATACCTAAGTCTCGTAACGGAAGGTTCACCACGTCATTTGAAAGATCGGTCAATTCCTTTCTAGGAGTATTTTTAAAATAGACCTCAGCTTCAGTTTCGGTTAAGGCGGGATATTTATCACCAAATGCCTGCATAAGCAGCACTTCTCTCCAAACGATACTGGCTGCCCCGTTATTGCTAACGGAAAGCATATGATCTGTCCATTCAAATAAGGTAAAGACATCACTAGCGATTACCTGTCGCTTTACTAATTTATTGGTTTCAACGTTAAAAATAGGAACAGTATGCGAGTCGGTAAGACCCCATTTTCCGGAGGTAACCGATTTATTTTTTAATAATGCAATTCGGTCTTCAAAAGCGTCGGGATATATTTTTGCCAATTGAACGAATAAAGCGTAAAGTACCGCCAGTTTACCTACGCTTCCTGGTTGATAACCTGCCTTAATGTTACGCTCTGCATATTTTGGAGCATTGGGATCTGTAATGTCTAAGACCGTAAGGGAATAGCTTTTATCCAGCCCCCGAAATAAGCCATTGATATCCTGTTGAAACTGTTCATCTACTTGTAAAAATTGATTAACACTGTCCTGATGCCTTCCAAACAGGTTAAGCTGAATATCGGTAAAAGACTTCATGGCTCCGGGAGGAAGTACGGTACCATCTTTAATGTCGCCGCTTTTTATAAGTTCAAGACGCTTTAATCGCTTAATGCCGGTATATTCGTAGCCATCGATAGGGTAGAAGCTTATCGAGGTAAAACCGGCGGTTATAAATAAGACACCGAGTATTAATAATATTTTTTTCATCTTATATTTTTGTTGAAAGTGAAATTTCCTTTTTAGTATCTGTTGTAGGGGTAATCGATTCCAGGTAACCTGAGCTTAAGGCTTTCTTGTTTTCAACAAAGGGTCTCACCTGAAACAACCACAGTTTTCCATCTTTAAAGCCCAGCTCTACATCGTAAGCCCCATTATAACCTTCATGTACCTGAGGGAGTAATTCCCTGATTTTTTCAGCCAGCTCGCAAATTTGTTTGATATCGGCTTCTGAAAGGATCCTGGTTTCGAAAGTCGCAGCCTGTTTGGAAGTTCCACCGGTGAGTGGAAGTCGGTTGTAAAAAGGTTCCCGAGCAGGAGCCAACAACTCATAGCTTTCATCCATTCTAATTAAATACGCTTCGGCCGACTGTCCGTCTACCGCACCGCCGGCTCCTCGGCTAAAGGCTACGGTAAGATCGTTGGCATCGCCGGAACTAATACCTTTTGTAATTAAAACACCGCTGTAATCTACATCTACACTCGGAATTACAAGAATAGACGGAAAAACGTTCTCGGGGTTCGATAAATATTTTTGGCGCCATTTAAAACTGCGCTCGGTATAAGGTGACGCCCAAACATCTTTAATTCCCTCTAAAATTTTATCGCGTGCTGCCACATTAAATAGGGTAAGATTTAACCCTGCTCCGGTAAAATCCTTTAAATCTTCCATATTGGTGTCACTACGCAGAAACACAGGGATTTGTCCAATGGGTTTTCCCAGAATAGTTTTAAAACCTTCTTCCATTTGAGAAACAAAACTTGCCTTGAGCGGCATTTTTTTTATGGCGGCTCTAAGCGTTTCGAGCTCCCGTAATTGATAATTTTCTACTTCTGCATCAGGAATATTACGACTGCGCATTTTCTCGGCTTCAGTGAACATGTCGTTTAAAAAGTTCCAGTATGTTTTGTTTTGTCCGGGCATGGTTTGGTCCATGTGTTCTCTGAAAATTCCGAAGGGAATAACTAATCCTTCCACTACATTTTCGGGGAACATTTGTTTAAGCTGCCCCAGATTGGCCGCTTTCGGGCCGCAAGTAGTTCCTGAATCTGATGCATCCACATCTCGCAAATTGAGTACTTTGTTTTGGTCCAGCCTAATTTTTTCAATTGGGACAGCTATTTTTTCCTCCTTGCGTTCCTTCTTTGTAAAAAGCGCTTTTTCTTCGGAAGTCATATCTGCTTCCAATTTTATGATAACATTCCCCTTGTTGGAAACTGCATAAAACACCCGTTTTCCGTTGTACTGCTGAAGACTTCGTAAGTTTTCATCGGAAAGCGCAGCGTTGGGGATTCCTAAATTTCTCGCCAAAAGCTGAACGTGAGAAACCAAATTTCCTTCGGCGACAGTTGCAATCCCCGCTACCGGTTTAAGATCGGATGGCGGACGTTCAAATACATATATTTTATTGGATGAGACTTCAATTTCTTCCGAAGAACCCGACACTACTACCAATTCGCCAAAAGCATACCCCGGATTTAAACCACGTATTGAACTCTGATTGGGAATGGATAAAACCTTATTGGTAAGAGAAGATTCGGTCGCGATAAAATCACCTAATTGCCCAACGCTTTTACCCAGATGCAAGGCGATGGAACCTCTTATTTTATCATCGATAAAGGCATACGCCTGAGGTTCAAATACGGTATATTCGTTAACCACATCCTGGTAATTTGCCTTGACCATAGCAGCACTCCATTCTACTTCACTGCGTGCCGCGTCCAACACAGCGGTAAGCTGCCCCAAGGTGTTGTTATTTTCGGAAGGCTTCAGGACTTTTTTAAGTTGTTGCCATTCCCACTGTTCTATATATCCTGCACCTGCAGTTCCCATGCCCAGAAAGTACACTTTTTGCAATAATTGTTGAAGCGTAGTCGGGACCCATTGAGGCTCGGTTTTAAAAATAATTTCTTCCAACTTTAATGAAATATCCAACAATTGCAATCGGGCCGTGGCGCGTTTTTCAGTAAGGATGCCTATTCGAATCTCCTGTAAAAGCCTTGCCGTTTCGGGAATAAGCACCGCGGGGTTAGTTTCATTGTTGTTTTTTACGATATATGTTTCAATACTATTTCCAAGAGGAGTGCCTTTTAAGTTGCTGTTTTTCTTTAGCAAGGAAGGAATATCGAAAGGAGTGTAGAACTGTGTCATGGTGACTATCAATTCGTCCAATTGCTTGCTAACATTGGACGAAGCTTTTGTACCATGTGAAGACTTAAACTTTTTTACCTTTTCAATATCTCCCAGATCGGGTTGCCCGTGAATTTTTATTCGCAGATCCATAAAGGCGGGATATATATCACTAATTACTTTGGACTGACTTCGCATAAGTTGCGCCAAATTATCATCCCCGCTATGCGGAACATCCTTTAATGACTGTCGTATTAGGAAAAATTTTTGTTCCAGTTCGTTGTCTTTTGATAACAACCATTTGTAAAAATCGATGCCGGCTTTTTCTTCATCTTCAGATTGTAAGGCACCTCTGTAAAACTGAGCTTTCTCGAGAATCCAACCGTTGTCAACTGACCCCAGATATTTCCCGAGTTGATATTGTTTTAGCCGCGAATGATTATTTGAAGGATCCCAAAGCGTTTCCGATTTGGTGTAAGCTAAAATCTGACCAAGAAAAATATGATTTCTTTTTCCAAGATTTTCTACACTTTCCTTGTATCGTGCATGCTGTACACCCGGGCCAATATTCTGAGGACAAGGGTCTTTGGGCTGCCGTATACTGCCATCGGTGCAAAACCATCGTATATCTTTATATGGTCCTCGAAGGTCATTTTTATATACTACTATTTGCTCCTTGATGTATTCATTACTCAGTTTTTGAGAAAAAGTATTAGTAAAAGCCCCTAAAAGGAAAAGTGAAATTAAAAAGGTATAATTTTTCATAAACGGCCCGGTAATGGTGTTTTTAAGGTAGTTAAAGGTACTTCCAAAATTTCTTAATAAGATACTAAAATTAGTTGCAAAAAAAAATCGAATAAACAGATGTTGGATACTTCGGGAATCAATCAAAAAATACACATAATCGAAAAAAACTGCGTTTTAACGAATAATTATTTAGTTTTCAATAAACACCTGTTATGTGTTACTATCCTTGTAAAAAATTGACCTATTTTTGAAATGCCTTACGTTTTACTCAAAAAGTTAACTCCTCAATCTTGAAAAAAGATATTTTTTACCTGCTTGTTCAATTTATACTATTCACTTTATTTTTTATTAATTGGGAAGATAATTTGGGTCTAGGTATTCCCGGCTGGGTTGATTACTTTTTCTTTATTGTAATTGGGTTTGGATTGTTGGTAATATTATTTGGAATTATCAATCTTAACGAAAATGCAACGCTTTTTTCGACCGCTTCAAAGAAATCGAATATCGTATTCAGGGGAATCTACAAGTATGTTAGACACCCTATTTATTTGGGATTAATTATCGCAATGATGGCTTTTTCATTGTACTCGCAATCGGTTGCAAAACTCCTCCTTATGGTAGCCTTGTCAATTGCTTTCTATTTGAAATCCCGCCATGAAGAAAAGCTGCTGGAAAAAACATTTTCTAATTACAAGCAGTACAAAGCCAAAACCGGACGCTTTTTTCCGAAGAGAAACGATAGCGCTTCTTGATAAACTAATAAGCATTCTTAATAACTTTTACTGTAAGGTTCTACTTAAAGTTACTACTTTTACATTCTTAAAAATATTGAAGAATACACAATTATGTCTGATACAATTGAAAGAATAAAATGCCTTATAATCGGGTCCGGACCTGCGGGCTATACTGCTGCCATTTATGCGGCCAGAGCCGACTTAAAGCCGGTGATGTACACAGGAATGGAGCCCGGGGGTCAATTAACGACCACTACCGAAGTTGATAATTTCCCTGGTTATCCCGAAGGAATTGACGGTCCTACCATGATGGTGCAATTGCAGCAACAAGCCGAACGCTTTGGAACTGAAGTGCGTATTGGGATGGTAACCGCAGTAGATTTCAGCGATGAAATGGGAGGGATCCATAAAATTACAGTGGACAATGCAACACATATAGAAGCCGAAACCGTTATTATTTCTACGGGAGCCACAGCAAAATATTTAGGCTTACCGAGTGAACAACGTTTACGAGGTGGAGGAGTTTCTGCCTGCGCCGTTTGCGACGGCTTTTTCTATAAAGGTCAGGATGTAGCGATTGTTGGAGGAGGGGATACCGCCGCCGAAGAAGCTACTTATCTCGCTAATATTTGTAAAAAGGTAACCATGTTGGTGCGTAAGGATCATTTAAAGGCATCTAAAGCCATGCAACATAGAGTTACTGCTACCAAAAATATTGATCTTCGCTATAACACCGAAGTTGATGAGGTGCTAGGTGATATGGTAGTTGAAGGATTACGTATGGTTAATAACGAAACCGGAGAAAAGGAAGAAATAGCCATTACCGGACTATTCATTGCCATTGGGCACAAACCCAACACCGACATTTTCAAAGGTCAGTTGGACATGGATGCCACCGGGTATGTAATTACCAAAGGGAAATCTACCAAAACAAACAAACCGGGAGTTTTTGCCAGTGGTGATGTACAGGACAAAGAATACCGACAAGCAGTTACCGCAGCCGGTACAGGTTGTATGGCAGCACTGGATGCAGAACGTTATTTAGTATCGGTGGATAGTGAAGTGACCGCATAACCTATCTTCTACAATACTATGTATAGAGCACTTGAATAATCCTATTTAAGTGCTTTTTTTATTCCTTCGTAAAAGTGAGAAACTGCATCGTTCCGTCGCTACTTTCATCAAAAAGTTCCACTTTATTTTGCGTAGCCATGGTAATATGCCAATTGTCTGTCAAATCATTAAATAAATTGGATTCAGAAAAAACCAGAATAAGCTCTTCGTCATTTTCAATACCGTCGTCATCTATTGAATCATTAGAAGCATCTTCATAAGACCAAGTTCCTGCGGTACTTAAAATGTCGTTGGAAGCAATTACGGTTCCGTTAGTATCAAAATTAAATGAAAAACTTGAGAAGGAATTTGTTTGGTCGGAGTTGTCGTAAAAAAAGTAGGTTATTTTCCAGGTGTCTTTTGGCAGATCGGTGACAATGTTTGCATTGGGGTTGTCGTCATTTGTGCTTTCGTCGTTCGAATTACAGGAAATAAATAGTAATACTGTTATTACCGCTACAATTATTTTCATGAGGAGTTTTTGTTTTTAACGCAGCATATTTGAAGATATTTCAATAATGTAGGGTTTTAACGTGTAAAACTGAAATTGAAAATATTTTAGGGTGCTACATGATCAAAACTCAATATTCTCGAAAGTAACCATTCTTCATTTATGAATAACCAAAGATGTGTAAACTTTGCTGTACTGCCTTTGGTTTCAGGTTTTCCTTTGGGTTTTTCAAAAAAGCGATGTTCTCCTATCTGTATGGCACCATAAAGCACTCCATTGTTGTATAGCGGAAATACTTTTAAACTACCTTCAAGTAACTCACGTCGCGAAACATAGTCATCTTCTTTGCAAATACCATTCTTTGTAATTTCCAGAAAGGCTTCTTTCGATTTGAGGATACCTCCCAGATCGTGGTAAAATTCGAGATCATCGGTGACCAATACTTCAAATTGAGACAGGTCACAGGTGTTAAAACCAATATCGAATAGCAGGCTATCCTTGCTTTTTAATGTTTTAAATAGTTCGGAAGTTTCCTCAACCTGTGCAATTAGAGAAGCCGATAGTAAAAGAATGAAAAGACTTATAAATTTCATGATTATACGTTTTTTGTGGTTAAAAAAACTCCAAAGCCATGGAATAACTTCGGAGTTCTTCAGAGTTGGTTATGCATTAATTGTTTTTACATTTTACGAACGCTTCCGGACTTACTTCCGTTATTAGTCACTGCGGAAGGGTTTCCGTAATAATTTACATCGCCGCCGCTCGAAGCATCGGCTTTAAGACTTTCTTTTACGTTTACGGTAATATCTGCGCCACTCGAAGCATCTGCATTACAATTAAGAACCATCAGGTTTTTGGCGTTGAGGTCGCTCCCGCTTGAAGCATCTGCAAATAATGATGATGCTTTTCCACTCACTTTTATATCGGCCCCGCTACTGGTTTCAACATAGGCTTCCTTTGCGAAAATTTCCACTTCAAGATCGGCACCACTGCTGGCATCCAACGATAGTACTTCACTTTTAACCACCGAATTTGCAATGACATCGGACCCACTCGAAGCCAAAATTTTATCTAAACTCACATAGGTAACATGTACTTTTTTAGCTTTCGATCTTCCTATGCTTTCGGTGGTAGTGATGGTGAGTCTTCCATTATGAATTTCGGTTTCTATTATCTCCATCAGGTTTTCATCGGCTTCAACTACTACTTTTTCTTCGGCACCTTCAGATAAATACACGTCCAGACCCGCACTTCCTTTTACCTCGTGGAACGGGCCGTTTAGAGGCCGCTCTTCGGTGGTTACATGGCCATTTCCGTCTACTTGTCCCAGTTGCAGATTAAAATTGCAGGAGGACAGTACCAGGAGGGTTATTAATGCGATTGTGATATTGATTGATTTCATGCTATTCTATTTTATGGTTAATTTCCTATTTTAATTTTTAAGGTGTCCTTTTCATCGGCCACGTTAATCTTTATACCGTCTTCGTTGATGATAATATTATGCGCGTCGCCGTCGTCATTCCATTCGCTTTCTAATTCATCTTCCCAGTCTTCATTGTACGAATCACCTTCCCAGTCTTCGGTTTCATTTACAGGACAATCCAGACATTCGGTTTTGTTTTCAAGAATCCTAATGTAATGAAATTCCTGTCCGTTGTTTAGAATATCACGATGGTGTGAGCTATTTCTATGGAAGGAGTAAGTATTTTCTTCGGCATAAAGAATCGTTCCCACAGGTAAGTACATAATTACCTGAACCTCCTGATTTCGGTACTTGTTGTCTATGTTGGTTAAAAAATAGCCATCCAGTAGAACAGAATTATTATTCGCCGAAAAGTTATAGTTGATGGCTTCCGCTCTCTTCTTGGCTTCTAACAAACTTTTCCCTTCGGCTGTTTTTTCCACAACTATTTTTCCAATAGAATCACGAGTGGAACGAATTATAAGTCGAACATCGTTGGAATAGATAATCTTTTCGTCATTTTCATCGTACTTAATTTCCACGCCGCCGCTTCTTCGCACGTTATACTCGTAGTGCTTATTGGCGACCATAGCCAATCTCAAGGTATCACCGGTGTGAATGGATAAGGCTGTTTCTTCAACAAATTCTCCGTTATACGCCTGTTCGGTTGCCTGACGGATTCCTAAAATCCCCAGTCCAATAATGGATAAAAACCAAACTGCCAGTAAGATTATTTTTGCAGGCGTGCCAATCGATTTTAAATTATCGATTAACAATTTCAGTCCCAAAATAAAGAGGACGAAAAATGGAATACCTACCGCCAATAATACTAATAAGGAAATAAGCCAGATTGGGGCATTTGTGGTATCTACCAATGCAATGTAATCCATTACTTCTCCATGTCCCCAAAGATCTATGGAGCCAAAGGTGAATAAACCAACAATGAGTCCGATGAGGGTCGATAAAGAGATTATAATTAAAATCACTCCAATAAATTTGACAAATATTTTAAGGATTGTTAGAAGGATACTACCGAGGGCATCGAAAAAACCGGTTGTCCCGCTTTTTACTCTTTCCCCGTATTTGTCATAGTCAACGCTTTTTACTTTATCGGCAACTGTATCATATCCTTCCTTGAACTTTTTTTCAATATTCGAAATATTGATGGGTTCTCCTGTCATTTTTAGCTTGTCTGAAGTACTTTCAGCAGCAGGAACCAGAATCCAAAAGAGGATATAGATTACAATAAAAATTCCACTGGTTAATAGCGTAAGTAACACCCATGAAAGTCGGATCCAAATAGCGTCTATACCTACATAGTGTGCAAGACCGGAGGATACACCCGAGATAAATTTATTGTCGATATCTCTAAAAAGTTGCTTGTGCGATGTGCTTTTTCTGGTTTTGGCAGTTGAAGGAGTATCTTCGAAGATTTCTTCATCTACCATATAATCTTCGGGTTGTCCCATCACCTTAATGACGGCATCCACTTCCTTTAGGGTGATAACATGAGAACTACTTTCCAGTTTTTCTGAAAAAAGTTCGGCAATACGCGCTTCAATATCTCGCAATATTTCGTCACCGCCCTGTGGATCGGATAGCGATTTCTTTATCGCGTCCAGATAGCGTGATAATTTTCCGAAAGCATCTTCGTCGATGTGGAAAAATGTGCCTGCTAAATTTATGTTTACTGTCTTGTTCATTTTGTAGTTTTTTCGCTAGTTACTCTATCTACGGCCTGTTGCAATTCACTCCAGGTTGTGTTTAATTCTTTTAAAAATAGTTTACCGGTCTCGGTAAGGTCATAATACTTGCGTGGCGGTCCGCCGGTCGATTCTTCCCAGCGATACGCTAATAACCCTGCATTTTTAAGGCGGGTTAACAGCGGATAAATTGTCCCTTCCACAACAAGCAATTTTGCGTCTTTAAGAGTTTCCAGAATGTCACTTGTATAGGCTTCTCCATCTTTTAGAATGGAAAGGATACAAAACTCCAGTACTCCTTTTCGCATTTGCGCTTTTGTGTTTTCGATTTTCATCTGTCTTACTTGTTTTTAATCTTTCAAATACAAATTACCGAATTTCCATTGTTGTGGTGGTAAATCGCGTACTTCTGCATTTGTTTAATTTGTTTGAAATAACTGTTCGTCTTTGATGATGTAATACGCTTCAATAGTGGGTAAACCATTTTCACAGTGAATTATTTCTGCCTTAGAAGTTTCAACAGTTGCATTGGAAAACCCTACTCCCGATAGTAGATTCATTACTACCGCTAACAAAATACTAACTAGTGTGCTCATCTTTTGATTGATTTTCGATGGTTGTTTTAATAAATGGTATGCTTAAAGGGTATTTGTACAACTCTCCTTTTGCGGCTTTTACTGTTGCAGATACTACGGCGTATAATTCTAAAACGAATAGCCCGAATAGTAATAAGGCAACTAAGCAAAAAAGTAATGCATATCCGCCAAGGTTTTTTATTTCTGAAAATCTAATTTCATGTGCTCTGTGATCGATTACATCAATAAGCGAAATAAAATCGGTGGCAAATATTATAAAGAAGGGGAGACAAATGAGCCCGATAATTACAGTGTACATTAGGATACTCAACTGAAAATTAATTGCCTGCTTTCCGTGACTGTCCACAAATTCTTTCTCCTTATTAAAGGTCCACAATAAGAGTGGCGCAAAAAAATTGGCAAAAGGAAAAAAGTACTTAAGAAAGGTAGAGAGATGTATTAAAGCTCCTACGTTTTTTTGATTTTCTGAAATTGTTGTTTCCATTGTTCATTATAATCTTATACAAATATATGTTTAAAAAAAGGTATTATGTTACGCATAGTACTGAAATTTAACAAAATGTTAACATTTAGGTGAAGTAATAGAAATGTAATATCTTAGCCGAAATTCTCCTGAAATGCCTCTAAAACCTAGTCAGATAAACACTTTCTTATTCCTCAAACTTCCTTCGGCTTTTTTTTGTGGGGTCCGACTTAAAAGTATTTCAGAAACAAGTTGTACTACCACCGTAAAACATCGCTGGATCAATCAGAATCCGTTTAAATCTATTTTTTGGGCAGTGCAAGGCATGGCAGCCGAATTGAGCACAGGCGCTTTGGTAATGAGTTATATAAAAGAATGTAACAAGCCAATTTCTATGCTGGTGGCTAATAATAAAGCCACTTTTAATAAAAAAGCAAAAGGAAGAATCACTTTTGAATGTACAGATGGCATCCTAATAAAAGAAGCCATCAATGCAACCATTGCGTCGGGCGAAGGTCAAACCTGTTGGATGAAATCTGTGGGTAAGGATGCGGCAGGAGACATTGTTTCCGGTTTTGAATTTGAATGGACTGTTAAAATTAGATCTTAATACTTATTTAAATGGCTTTATTTGCGCTACTTACCACGTTTTTGATTGGTTTTTAACATTTTCTTTAAGATAATTTTAAGAGTTATAAGACATTTCAATAGGTTTTTTTGTTATCTTTAGACAGCTTAATCCTAAAAATACTGCCTATTACAAACACTACTTAACCTATCATTTAATTCAATTAAACTATGGCTAGAGCAATGTATGATTACACCAAGGCTGTACTTGCAAAAGTAAGTTTTGATGTAAATTTGTTCTGTAAGGAGTTGAAAAAGGCGATGACTAGATTGCTTCCCTACGAGATAGAGGAGCTTAAAATCTGGGTTGATTCTCTAATCAAACAGAACCCCCAATTAAATCAGTGTTTAATCTATTTAAATCCATAAAAAAACCCTCCTTGAGATAATCGAGGAGGGTTTTTTAATTAGATAGTGTAGCACTACTTTCTCGGACTTATAATCTTAACGTCCTGGAAGGCAATCGCACCCCTTATAACGGCTGCTATCACATCGTATAACGAATTGATAATTTGCAGCTTTAGTTCACTCTTACTGTAAATTAAGCTAACCTCTCTTGCCGGTGACGGATCGCTGAAATAGCGTAAATGATTTTTTTGCTTTTCTGAAATATCCAAAGTATGTAAGTAGGGAAGGAGCGTCATTCCCAGCCCTTCGTTGGAAAGTTTGATCAACGTTTCAAAACTCCCGCTTTCCAACTGAAACGTATCACTTTTATTTAATTTAGAGGCTTTGCACAAATTAATTACTCCGTCCCTAAAACAATGGCCGTCTTCCAATAATAATATATCCCCCAAGTCTAAATCGGAACCCTCTATTTTCGTTTTTGAATACAAACGGTGACTCTCCGGGACATAACCCACAAAGGGCTCGTAATACAATGCCCGTTCCTTGATCTTGTCATGATTTAAGGGTGTTGCCGCAATAGCGGCATCCAAATGGCCGTCTATAATTTTATGAATTATTTCATCTGTGGTGAGCTCTTCTATTTTTAATTGAACCTTTGGATATCGGTTGGTAAATGTTTTTAAAAACATAGGAAGCAGAGTGGGCATTACTGTAGGTATAATTCCCAGTTTAAATTCCCCACCAATAAATCCCTTTTCCTGATCTACCACATCCTGCATACGATCGGCTTCGTTTACAATATGCTTCGCCTGATTCACAATTTTTGCACCTACTGCGGTTAATTCTATAGGTTTTTTGCTTCGGTCGAAGATTTGGATATCCAATTCTTCCTCCAGCTTCTGGATTTGCATACTCAGCGTAGGTTGTGTTACGAAAGTTTTTTGAGCTGCTTTTGTAAAATTCTGGTGCTCGGCTACTGCCAGGACATATTTAAGCTGTGTGATTGTCATGTCGCATATCGTTTCGACAAAAATACAATATTCATAAATAAAATTTATTGATTTATCTTAAGAATAAGTTTTTGTCTATAAAAATCCCAAATCCCAAATCCCAAATCCCAAATCCCAAATCCCAAATCCCAAATCCCAAATCCCAAATCCCAAATCCCAAATCCCAAATCCCAAATCCCAAATCCCAAATCCCAAATCCCAAATCCCAAATCGTAAATCGTAAATCGTGAGCAGTGAACAGTGAGCAGTGAGCAGTGAAGAGTGAACCGTGATTAGTGAATCGTTTAATTAAACTTTTATTTCTAAAATCTAAAATCTAAAATCTAAAATCTAAAATCGCAAATAGTGAGCAGTGATCAGTGAAGCGTGAACCGTGATTAGTGAATCGTTTAATTTAACTTCTATTTTTAAATTCTAAATTCTAAAATCCCTAAAGCATCCCCTTCGCCTTTATTTCCAAATACTTGTTGATGGTGTTTACAGTAAGGTCTTCGGGAGATGTAAGGACGGTTTGAATGCCTCGCTGTTGTAATTCTCGAACCATGAGTTTTTTATCGAATTCGAATTGCTGGGCGATGGTTTTGTCGAATATTTCGGGAATGGTAGTCGCTTCGGCTTCACTTAATTGTTGTAATTCGGAATTTTCAAAAAAGATAACAACCAACACATGTTTTTTTGATATGGCCTGTAAATAGGGCAATTGTCTGTGTAAGGATGAGATATGTTCGAAATTGGTGTACAACAACAACAAACTTCTATGTGTAATCTTTCGCTTTACAACAGACTGCAACACCCCGAAGTCTGAATCCAAAAACTTGGTATCCACATTATACAGGGTATCCAGAATAGTGTTGAGGTAGGTCTTTTTGGCTTGCGCCGGAAGAAAACTTCCAATTTTGTTCGAAAAATCCACCATACCTACTTTATCCCCTTTTTTTAAAGCGATGTTCGAAAAGGCCAACGCGCTGTTAATTGCAAAATCAATCAATTTCAATCCGTTAAAAGGCATCTTCATCACACGACTTGTATCGATTATGGAATACACAGGTTGCATCTTTTCATCCTGAAACTGATTCACCATCAACCGATTGTGTTTTGCTGTAGTTTTCCAGTTGATGGTTCGCACATCATCACCAATCACGTATTCCTTAATTTGCTCAAACTCCATGGTATGCCCAATTCGCCTTATTTTTTTAAGACCAATATGAGATAAGCGGTTGTCGATGGCCAGAAAGTCGTACTTCTTCATTTGTACAAACGAAGGATACACCTTTACCATTTGCGCCTTGTTAAAGGTATAGCGTCTGCGAATGAGACCTAAAACAGTGGAAACATAACAGTTTAAATTCCCAAAAACATACTCACCCCGTTCTACAGGACGTACCGAATATTGAAACGTATTTCTATGCTTCCCCTGAACCGAAATTTGTCTGAAAAAATCCCGCTTCTGAAATTGTACCGGTAATTCGTCTATGATGGAAATTGTAGCCACAAAAGCATATGAATTACTCAATTGAATCAAAACCTCGTTTTGATCGCTGTTCGAAAATTTTTCGGGTAGTATTCGCTCGGCATTTAAGCCATGAATGCTGTAAAGCATGCTTAATTCGAGTATCATTAAAACAATCAAAATTAGAACCAGTACCCAAACTATTCCGTACAATCCGGGAAACCAATAAGACACCAAAAACAGCACCGAAAGGCAAGCCAGCACGTAAAAGAATCGTGGTGTTAGGTATAGGGATTTGATTGCTTTAAACACTTAACGAGGTATTTCTATGGATTGAGCTATCATATCGATTACTGTTTCGGGCGTCATACCTTCCATTTCACGCTCGGGAGAAAGAATAACCCGGTGACGCAGTACCGGCGCCAAAGTTCGTTTAACATCGTCCGGAGTAACAAAATCACGACCATTGATCGCCGCCATGGCCTTTGCAGCATTCATAATCGCCAAGGATGCTCTGGGGGAGCCGCCTAAGTACAAATGTGGATGATTACGAGTTTTGTCAACAATTTGAGCGATATAGCCAAAAATTTTCTCTTCAATTAAAATTTCCTGCACCTGCGCACGGAACGTTTTCAATGCTTCCGGAGTAAGAACCCCTTCGATTAAATCTTCGGGAATAGCAAACTTTCTATCGTGGTGCGACTTTAAAATGGATATTTCATTTTCCAGAGTAGGGTAGCCCACTTTTATTTTGAAAAGAAAACGATCTAATTGTGCTTCAGGCAAGGCGTACGTACCTTCTTGTTCTATAGGGTTTTGTGTGGCTAACACCATAAAGGGATATTCCATAAGATAACGGTGTCCGTCCATGGTAATTTGCCGCTCTTCCATTACTTCAAACAAAGCAGCCTGCGTTTTGGCAGGTGCCCGGTTAATCTCATCGATTAAGACAATATTCGAAAAAATAGGACCCTTTTTAAATTCAAACTCTGAAGTTTTCATATTCAACACCGAAGTCCCTAAAACATCACTCGGCATCAAATCCGGTGTAAACTGAATTCGGCTGAAATCTGTTTTCAATGTTTTGGCAAACAGCTTGGCCGTAATGGTTTTTGCGATCCCCGGGACGCCCTCAATAAGCACATGACCTCTGGCCAACAGACTTATAATAAGCAATTCGATAAAATCTTCCTGCCCGATAATTATTTTACCCAGTTGTGCCTTGATGGCATCGACGGCAGCTTTTAATTCGTCCAACGGAATTCGGTTGTTAAAGTGAAGTTCTTCGTTTTGTGTTTCAGGATTTTCCATCGATTTTCTTTTTATAGGATGTAATTTCGTTGTTCAGTTTTAGCAGTTCCTCCTGTGAGGTAGTAGCCTGATGTTTTATTTTTTCGATAAATGTAAACAGATTTTTGGTGTCTTCCACAGTATTGCCGCTACGTGCGGCTACTGCCGTAAAAAAACGGGTGTTTAATTGTTCAGTAGAAATTCGTAATCGGGTTCTTATAAACTCAAAGAATAGCGCAATCTGTTTTTGGGCTATTTCATGATTTTCACGTTTGTCCAGGTACATACCTGCTATGGTTCGGGTGTATTCATAGGTCTTGTTGGTAAGCGGTTTTATTATTGGGATACTGCGCTGCTTGCGTTTTCCTTCAAAAAGCACAAATAAAAAGGTTCCAAGGAGCACAAAATAGTAAGCCCACTTGAGGTATTTATTGTTAAAGATGAGATAGAGCGGTGAAAGATTTACACGTTTCCCCGATTTGTAGTGTTTGTCCCAAAAAATTGTGGTGTCATTATTAATATACGACAGTACATTTTGAGTATGAGTCGCATTATTTTCAGAAAGCAAAAAGTAGTTGGAAAATATTTCAGGCTGATTGTGAATATAAAACGCTCCTTTACCTACCGGAGCTTTGATAAAATTGACCAGTGGTTTTGTAATTTCAAGCGTGTCATTGAAAGCTTGTGAAACTCCTAAAACGGTGTGGGATAGGGTATCGATTTCTTTAAAATACCGCACCGGAAAGTCACGCGGAATGTGATAGGGTTTTTCTTCTTTGAAATTTGAATTTACAAGCTGAAGCATGGGTTTGGTACCCAACCTGCTTGGAATCCATGCGTTTTGCATTTCCAACTGCAGGGTGTCCAATAATACCCGGCTGTGGTAATTGGCGGAAAGAAAGGCGGTGTTTCCCTTTGAAACCCAATTGAGCAGACGCTCCATTTCGGCTTCTTCGAAATTTAGCTGATTATTAATAAATAGGTAGGTTCCTTTCAATCCTGAATCCTGTAGTTTTTCGAAAGGGGATTGGGTTACATCGTGCAGATCTGATTGTAACCTATCTTCCAACAAATTATACATAACAAAGGTCCCAAGCGGAATTTTATCATCGCTGTGATAGCTGGGAAACCAGTTAACGGGAACCGGTTTGGTTGCTTCCAAATACACCAAAGCTCCCACCATAAGCAAGAGAGCCAAAAACGCTATTTTTTGAAATTTAGTCAAGGGCTTCAGGGATTTGGTGTTCGAGTTTGGTAAAGGTCTGTGCCGCCTTTTGGTAGTCGGTTTCAGTTACAGTAAAATTACCATACCATATATAATCGTACAGCAGCGTTGCCTTTCTAAACTGAAAGTTGATGTCTTCCGAAAGGATTTCAGCTATATAATCGCTATTCGTTTTGTCGAATTCGTATTCAATGAGTTCGGCGTTGCTCAGTTTTTTCAGAATTAATAAATAGTAATACCGCACTGCAAGCCTATAATCATGATTTTCCAAGGCTTTTTGAATAAGATTTTTGATGTCTTTGGTCCTAATGATTTCCTCCTCTTCGGTAAAAAAGACGTCGGGAGCTGCCTGTGATTTTAAAATTTTGGCACCCGGGTTCAGGCGATAAAACAACCATACAACAAAAAAGATAATTCCTGCTATAATTAGGTAAGGCAGGGCTTTAATTACTGCAAACCAAAAAGGGCTGTTTGCATAATCGGGAAGCAACCAATCCCAGAATTTATACCATAATTCGCGAAGCCACCGCTTAAATTGTGCCCACCAATTGTCCTCGTCTGGCTTAATCTCGGTATAGTCAAAGGCCTCGTCATTTTTAAAATTTTCGAGGGTTTCTCTATTGAAATCCATGGGAGTTACCTCACTATCTGTATCGTATTGCACCTTCTTTTCAACCGAAGCTTCGGCTAAGTTTGTTGGCTGAGGCACTTCAAGCGAATCCTGTGCATGTCCTTCAGAAAAACAGCAGAGCAAAAACAAAAAAAGAATTCGATTCAGCATATAATTACTCCTCCCTATCGCCTATAGATTCAATGGTTTCAATAGTACCGGTAAAGTTTTTCTTTTCATTTAAATTATAATAGATAAGGGCGGTGGTTATTGCCAAAATAGACTGCAATAAGTATTGTGCGATAATTCCAATGGAACTCAGCGCCATATATACCCAATCGAACATTTCACCAGTATCTGCCGATACGGTTTCGGACATAGCAAAACCTTTTATAAAGAAGTAAATATATTGAGGTACCTGAAAGATTAATAAAATCACATAGTATAAGATTCCAATAACCAAAAAGGTAGCAAAGGTTATCCACCATTCGCTTTTTATAAGTTTGAAACTATAGCTGATGCTATCGGTAACGTCTCGTTTCTCGAAAACATGAATAGAATAGGTGAGTGCCAAAACTACCGCCAGATAAATCCCGGGAATTAGACAAAAAATTAAACCAACTCCAACCATTAATGCGACAAGAATACTTAACCCTAAGAGACTCCAGAAGTTTTCTTTTACGCCAGCAGTTACTTCTTCATTTAAAATTACCCCATTATTTTTTACATACGATTTTATGGCATGGAGAACAGTACCATATAACAACGCATAATAGGCCATTGCTGAAACCAACAACAGAAATAATGCAAGGATAAAATTCCCTGTGAAGCTTTCCATAGATCCTCCTAATCCTATACCTCCCAAGCTTCCCAGCGTAGACTGCATGTAATACACATAGGCAATTACCAAAACCAACAAGGCCGGACCTGCAATTTTAAAAATGAGCCCGAAGAGTTGTTTGCCGCTGCCTCTTAAAAATGCAAAGGTGTCGGTTAAAATATTTCCTAACTCACGTTGTTTCTTAAACTGTACTTTCTCGTTCATATTTCTTTTTTAGCCGAATAGGATAAATAACATAATAGTATAAAATAAGGGATAAAGATCCGCCAATGATAAGGACTGCCAACCAGTCGGGCATTTCGGTATGCCGAGTTACAAAACCTTCCAAAAACCCTGCAATGATAAAAAACGGAATGGTACTCAACAAAATTTTAATTCCGTCTTTGGCACCTCTAATAAAGGATTGTCGTCTTGTATAGGTTCCCGGAAACAATATGCTGTTACCCAACACCAATCCGGCGCAACCTGCAATAATGATTACCGAAATTTCGATGGTTCCGTGTATCCAGATAGTACGTGCCGACTCCCATAGTAAACCCTGATCGTAAAAAAAATACTGAAACGATCCCAACATTATCGCGTTTCGCATTAAAATAAACAATGTTCCGAGACTCAGAAAGAGTCCGAAGGAAAAAGCCAACAGCGCAACTCTAATATTGTTAATGGTAATGCCCAGGAACATGTTCACCTCGCTCATTTCTTTATAGACCGCCATGGGATCTCCTTTTTCAATGTTGTTCAGCGTCATATTTACATAACCGTCGCCTAAAATGAGTCTAACAAAATTACCGTCTGTCGCAGCAGAATAAGCTCCAATCACCGCAAATAATACAAAGGTGATAAAGGCAATAAGCAACTGCTTGTGGTATTGTGAAAAAAACAAGGGAAATTCCTTGGTATAAAACGTTATAAAACGCATTCTGGATTCGCGCTTAGTCTTGTATATTTTTTGATGTGCCAGCGCCGAAAGGCCGTTTAAATAGCGCAATGTGTTGCTCTGCGGATAAAATGTTCTGGCGTAGCTTAGATGATCTGTAATTTCAATATACAACGCACTCAGTTCGTCGGGATGTATTTGAACATTATTCCGAAGAACACTTTCAAATCTTAACCATTTGTCTTTATTTTGTTTCGCAAAGGCAGCTTCGCGCATCGGATAGCAATTGTTTAGCCTCAAAGAAACATATTTAATGGATAATTTTCAAATAGAAACCGCTCAAAATGTCAACATTTCGCAAAATGTGGCAGGCGTGGGAGAGCGTATTTTGGCCTACCTGATCGATTCGGCGATTATTGTTATTTATGTGATTTTGATTATTGTTTTATTCTCATGGATGGATCTTGTGGATGATGAATTTATTTTCATCCTTTTTATGACCTTCGGACTGCCAATTTTCCTGTATCATTTGCTGTGGGAAACCTTTTGGAACGGGCGTAGTCCGGGAAAACCAGCGATGAAACTACGGGTTGTAAAGATGGACGGATCTAAACCGGCATTTTCCAATTACTTTATAAGATGGTTGCTGCGACTTATCGATGTTAGCATTACCAGTGGAGCATTGGCGGTAGTTACGGTTTTATTAAACGGAAAAGGACAACGTTTGGGAGACATTGCCGCAACTACTACCGTTATTACCGAAAAGAAAACCGTGAGTTTTGCCGAAACACTGTTGATGGATTTGCCGGAGGATTACAAACCTACCTATCCGCAGGTTACTGTGTTTACCGATCATGAAATGCAGACCATAAAAAATGTGTTCACCCAGGCCAAATTTAACGGCAATCACAATATAATTTTAAAATTATCCAATCAGGTAGCAAAAGTTATGGACCTTAGCGCCGATGAAACGCCAATTAGTTTTTTGGACAAGGTCATTAAAGATTATACCTACTATACACGAAACATGTGAGTTTATTTTTAATCATAGACATTTTAGGAACAATTTCGTTTTCAATCTCGGGCGTGTTAACTGCCCTAAAAAAACGAATGGATCCCTTTGGGATATTAATCATTGCCTTTGTCACAGCGGTGGGTGGAGGAACGCTTAGAGATGTTTTGATAGATGCCGACATTACCTGGATGCGCAATCTTACATTTGTGTATGTTATTCTGGGATCGGCTGTGTTTGCTGTTGTATTAAGAAGGTGGTTGGGGTATATACGCCGCTCATTGTTTTTGTTCGATACCATTGGAATTGCTTTGTATACGGTAGTTGGAGTAGAGAAGGGGATAGCGGCGGGATTCCCACCCATCATTTGTATTGCTCTGGGTACTATGTCGGCCTGCTTCGGAGGGGTAATTCGGGATATTTTATGTAATGAGATTCCTATTATTTTCAGAAAGGAAATTTACGCCACTGCCTGTATTTTAGGTGGAATCGCTTATTTTTTATTGCTGAAAACGACCCTAACCGAAGATTTTGTGGTAATTATTTCGGGAAGTATTGTGATTACTGTTCGATTACTGGCAGTGGTCTTTAAATTGTCGTTGCCCAGTATTTACACCAAAAAAGAACTCACCGAAGAATAATCCCTTTTATATAGACATTTTGCAAGGGCCAGTCGCCTTCATCGGCGGGTAGGTTTGCAATTTTTTCCACAACTTCCATCCCTCGGACGACTTTCCCGAAAATAGTATAGCTTTCGTTGAGGTGTGCGGAGGAAGTTTGCGGTCCCAGAAAGATAAAGAATTCGTAAGGCATGGTGCGATTATCGGGGTTTTCACGGTATTCTTTAGCACCGCTTAATGTGCCATAGGTGTGATTTCTTCCGGGAATTATCTCGGCCGGTAGTAGATACGTTTTTCCAATTTTATTGCGCTTACGTACCGTGGCTACATTATCGCTGTTCCCGCCCTGAATTATAAAATTTTTAACCACTCTGTGAAAGTAGGTCCCATTAAAATAACCCTGCTTTACCAAATAAATAAAGTTGGCTCTGTGCAAAGGCGTGTCTTTGAAAAGTGCGATTTCAATTTCTCCGTGCTGGGTCTGAATGGTCGCAGATGTTTCAGGATTATTATTGCCGTAATCGGTAAAAAAGGAAACGGCATTTTCATTGGTAATTTCGGTTTGAGGATTTTTTGAAGATTTTTGTGAAATTGCTACGGAATCTGTTTTTAATAGCACACTATCGTTTTCTGTTTTTGATATAACACTGTCCTTTTCTTTTTTTGAAGCGATTGAAGTTGTTTCTTCGGAAGCCTTTTTAGTATCTTCACAACTTGCGAACAAACCAACCCATATAATTGCTAATCCCAGTAGATACCTCATAATATGCATTTTCACGATTTTGAAAAACAGATTGTAAAAGTAACAAATTTGGAATTGCCGGGAGAAGCCATTCAGCTTAAAATGGCTCCCATTGAGCGATTATTGGAGTTAAAAAAGATTGCCAGACAGCAAACAAATCCAAGAAAGGCGGGTGTTATGGCATTATTTTATCCTTCTGAAGCCATGGAAACCTATTTGGTGCTTATTCTTCGGAAAACATATAAAGGCGTGCATTCTGCGCAGGTGGGATTTCCCGGTGGTAAAATGGAAGAAGGGGATGCGTCGTTGCTCGAAGCAGCGTTACGAGAGACAGAGGAAGAAGTTGGTGTTTCGGCCAAAGCCATTTCAGTACTAAAAGAACTCACCGAAATTTATATCCCGCCAAGTAACTTTTTTGTACAACCCTTCTTGGGCTTTACAACTACTACCCCAAATTTTGTACCCGAAGCCAGTGAGGTAGAAGCCATTATTGAAGTTCCCTTTAAGCATTTTATGGATGACAGTGTTTTGATTACCAAAACTTTGTCTACTTCTTACGCAACCGATATTGAAGTTCCCGCATTTTTGCTAAACGGGCACGTGGTGTGGGGAGCAACTGCCATGATGCTGAGTGAGGTGCGTGAATTGTTAAAGCAGCTGGAATAAAGGGCTAATTTTAGTATCTTTGAAGTTCGGTTATTTTTTAATGAAACTGAATAATACTCACAAGGAATAATTTTTATGGGGCTTTTTAAACGAAATCCATTCGGACATATTTTATTTTTAAAACGATGGTTGATTCGTATTCTCGGGGCGCTTACTCACAGACGTTTTAAGGGATTCAATACGCTTGAAATAGACGGCAGTGAAATCATCAAAAATCTCCCCGACAACAACGTATTGTTTGTTTCCAATCATCAAACCTATTTTGCAGATGTAGTGGCCATGTTTCATGTGTTTAATGCCGCGTTGAGCGGCCGTGAAGACAATATTAAGAATATCGGTTATCTATGGAACCCTAAGTTGAACATTTACTATGTTGCGGCAAAGGAAACTATGCAGTCCGGGTTTTTACCTAAATTATTGGCCTATGCGGGATCTATTAGTATTGAACGTACGTGGCGTGAAAAAGGACAGGATATAAACAAGCAGGTAAAGATGAGCGATGTAAGTAATATCTCAAAAGCATTGCAAGACGGCTGGGTGATTACATTTCCGCAGGGAACGACCAAGCCATGGAAACCTATAAGACGCGGAACTGCCCACATTATTAAAAAGAACAAACCATTGGTGGTTCCTATAGTTATAGACGGCTTTAGACGTTCGTTCGATAAAAAAGGGCTGCGTACCAAAAAGAAAGGAATTCTTCAATCCATGGAAATTAAAGAACCCTTAGATATTGACTACGAAAATGATACCATGGATCAGATCGTCGAAAAGCTGGAATATGCTATCGAGCAACATCCTTCGTTTTTAAAGGTAATTCCGAGGGAAGAAATTTTAAGCGAAGAGGAGTTGAACAAAGAACGGCAGTGGCGTTACTAGGCAAAAGGAAATAGGGAGAGAGGAAAAGCCAAAAAGGGAAAATATTTTGCTTACAGCTTAGAGTTTTCAAATCCCAAATCGTGAAGAGTGAGCTGTGAGCTGTGAGCCGTGAGGTGAATACTTTAAGCTGTAAACTTAAAACTGTAGACTGTAATTTGCGAATAGCGATTAGAAAATAGTGTATTTTATTCAATACTCAATACTCAATACTCAGTACTCAATACTCATTACTCATTACTCATTACCCATTACTCATTACTCATTACTCATTACTCATTACTCATTACTCATTACCATCCAACTACATTTCAATCTTCTTAAGTTCACTGTAATTATTGCGCAAACGTTTCAGTAGTATTCCGTAGATTAACCGATAGAAAAGTAATAATAGCGCTATCATAATAATACCACCTATTAACTGACTAATAAAAAAGACAGACGTAAAGCTTTCCGGTGGAATGGCGGCGTAGCCCTTATAAGTCTCAGTCATTAATTGGTACAATTCATCTTTCTTGGTGTAATAAAACAGGTTTACCCCAATAAGTAATAATACAGAAACTCCGACATTGTAAATTACAAAGTATTTAACGGTACGTCTGGTATTTAAGATGGTTTCCATAAGCCCTCCCACCGAATCGGTTACTTGTATGGTGCGATAATTTTTATAGAAAAGAAATATAAAAAAGGCAAAAACCGTATAATTAATAATATTAATGACCAGAAAGGCCGTCTTTAAGCCGATGGCTTCGTTAAGCTCTTTGCTGGATTCGGGGACTAAAAATGCCAAAATGGTCCAAAAGATAATTTCACCTATACTAATTAAGAAAATCCATTTTACGATAGAAGAGGACTTCTTTAATAACATTCGGTATATATCCTTGTAGGATAATTTTGGGAATTCCATCTCCCTAGTCTGCCACTGCTTTTTTAATAACTCTAATTCATCCATCGGGGTTACGGATTTAAAATTGTTCTTAATTTTTCCTTTATTCTGTTCATCTTTACGCGGGCGTTTACTTCAGTAATACCCAGTGTTTGTGAAATTTCTTTATAGTTTTTGTCTTCTAAATATAAAAATACCAAGGCCTTGTCTATATCATTCAAATCCTTTACCGCACTATACATCAATTTAAGTTGCTCTTCTACGGTATCGTCATAGGCTTCAGATGTAATTTTAAAACTTACACCCTCAAAATCCTGTGTTTTGATAGATCGTTTCGATTTTCGGTACAGCGTAATCGCAGTATTCAATGCAACTCGATACATCCATGTACTAAATTTTGAATCTCCTCTGAATTTCGGAAACGCCCTCCATAATTGAATGGTAATTTCCTGAAACAAATCCTTGTGCGAATCACTGTCATTGGTGTACAAACGACATATTTTATGCACAATGTTTTGATTCTCTTCCAGCTGGGTTACAAAACTATGTTCAAGTTCTTTGGTCAATGGTTCTTGGTTGGTTATCGAATTAGTGTTTCTCTTTTCTTCTTTGTTACAAAAATCCTAAAAATTAAAGGATTTATAGGCCTTTAAACGCACAAATCGTACCTTTGCAGTATAAGACATCTTCATGAATATTCCCAAATCACAGCTTCCGCGAATTGTTGTCATAGGCGGCGGTTTTGCAGGTATTTCACTTATCAAACAACTGCAAAAGTCACCCCTGCAAATCGTTCTTTTTGACCGCCACAACTACCATACTTTTCAACCGCTTTTATATCAGGTTTCCACCGCAGGTTTGGAACCGGATTCTATTGCGTATCCGCTTCGGAAGATATTCAGGAAGCATCCCGATTTTCATTTCAGACTGGCTGAAGTCCTCTCAATTAATGCTGAAGAAAAGTATGTGGAAACTTCAATAGGTAAACTTTCTTATGATTATCTGGTCCTCGCAACGGGAACGCGTACCAATTTCTTCGGAAATAAAAATATTGAAGAGAACAGCATGCCTATGAAGACCGTTCCGCAGGCATTGGACATTCGCAGTTTGGTGTTGCAAAACATTGAAGCAGCCGATATCTCGGACAATAGCGAAGAAAAAAAGAGACTTTTAAACTTTGTAATAGCCGGGGCAGGCCCTACCGGTGTTGAAATGGCCGGTGCCTTGGCCGAATTTAGGAAAGGGATTTTAAAACACGACTACCCCGAACTTGATGAAAACGATATGTGCGTGCACTTATTGGAGGGTGCAGATAGGGTACTGTTGCCCATGAGTCCGCAGGCCTCAAAAAAAGCTCAAAATGCGTTAGAAAAGTTAGGAGTAAAAGTACACCTCAATACGTTTGTGGAAAATTACGACGGAACGGTAGTGACAACCAAAGATGGTAAAAGCTTTACCACAGCAACCTTTATCTGGGCTGCCGGTGTTACCGGTGCGCCGGTAAAAGGGATAGAGGCTGGTGTAGTCGCAAAAGCCAATCGGTATAAGGTGAATACTTTTAATGAAATTGACGGATACAAAGGAATTTTTGCTTTGGGCGATATTGCACTAATGACTTCAGAAAAATATCCTTACGGTCATCCTCAGGTTGCCCAACCCGCTATTCAGCAGGGAAAGCATCTTGGGAAAAACATAAAACGTATGCTTGCAAATAAGGAAATGCTTCCATTTTCGTATTTCGACAAGGGGACTTTAGCCACGATTGGACGAAACAAGGCGGTAGCCGACATTAGCAAGTTTCACATAGGTGGTGCCTTTGCCTGGTTTATCTGGATGTTTGTACATCTTTGGTTTTTGGTGGGTTTCCGAAACAGGGTAGTGACATTCTTTAATTGGACCTACAACTATATTAACTACGACCGTGCCGCACGTTTAATTATTCGTCCGTTTAATAAGAAAAAGTAGTACCTGAGACTATTCTACCTTTACGCGTATGGGACCGCCGTTGCTAACCCATCCACCACCAATTTCATCGATGTTGACATCGAGCTCATCACTGGTGTCAATACTCTTAATATTCACCTTTACTTCGTCGTAGGTATCTACACTTTTCAAGTTGACATTCAACTCGTCATAAGTATTGATATCCACAATGCGAACGTCCATGGTGTCAAATTCATTTATGGGGACTAATCTGTATTTTGTTGAGGTTTCGACAGCTCCTTTGTTTTCGGAAGCGTAGGCAGCCGGAATTAATTCAAATTCTTTGACAACATTGATGGTAAGACAAAGTGCAATAATAGTTAATACAGCTTTGGTGTAGAAATCTGTTTTCATAGTAAAAGGATTTAATGAGACAATGACTAAGTGAAGATAGCCTATCAAGAACCATTCCTACTGTAAGTAACCAGTTCCATTTCTTCTGCTTTTCCGCGAAGTTTTTCCTTACCTACTTCTTGCATCGAAACTCCCTTAGGTAATTTATACGCCATATTTGCAAATTCCTTTGAGGCCAAAATATCTACCCCTAGTTCATTACATAAAGAAACAATACGAGCAGTAGTATTAAGCACATCTCCCGAAAATGCAATTTCGCGTTTAATCTGGCCGATTTCTCCTACCATTACCGAACCAAAATGATAACCTGCCTTAAATTCGGGTTTTACACCATATTTCTTCTGGTATCTGCGTTTTTTGAACTTAATAATTTGTTTCATGCTGTAAAAGCAGAGCAGTGCATTCCCGTTTTTTAATCCCGATTTCATTTTCCAGGAAACTACAATTTCATCGCCTACATACTGATATACTTCTCCTTGAGTTTGAACAATGGCGGGAGCTATATCCCTGAAGAAATCTTTCAGAAAATTAAAATATTTTTCTTCCCCCAAATCTTCCGCTATTCCGGTGGCGTTTTTAATATCGGCAAACATAAAGATCCGGCGTTCGTTTTTTGGCATAAAATAGCGTCCCATCAAGTAATCCGGAAACACCCCGGGCCCATACTTATCGTTTACAATTAAAACAATAAGTGTGACGATTACCACAACAAGCCAAACGATGAAATTTTTAATAAACAGCCAGGTGCCAAAGAAAATTTGTACTTGATACACCACATCGGTATGATAAAAAGGAAGTGAAAGCTCCTCACTATAAAAATACAACGCCCCAAACGTACTCACCAGCAACGCAGCTACGCAATATGCAATAGTAATGTATACCAAGGCTTTCCAAAAAGCATTTTTACGAAGCCAACGCTCCATAAGATTTACCGTTACTATACCACCAATAAGTCCCGCAGAAACGGCAACTATCAAATTTGCGATAAACGCCTGATTAAAATCGAAGGAGGAACTTAGAACGTTATGACTAATAAGCGTAAAATACTCGTAAAAGAAAAGGGCATTGGCAATAATCACCCAGGCAATCAATATCCAAAACGCACGTCGTGTGTAAAACCACAATTGCCTTAAAGTATATTGCCTAAACCTTGGTGCTTTCAACGATTAACAGTTTTTATATTTATCATGTAACCCTACACCTTCAAGTATCATGGGTGTAATTTTTTCTAATCGCGTTTGCTTTGTAGCATCCCGCTTTGCCTCACCGATATATTCGGCATATTCACGCTGTTTCCCCGGAGTGAGTGCCTTAAAAGCTGCGTCCAGAGTAGTATTTTTTTTTAACTCCAATTTTAAAAAAGGAGGGATAGTCACACCTTTTTTTCGCTGTGGTTTTACTTTTTTTCCCGCAATACTGTTTACAATTGCCTCCTGTAGATACTGTAAAACAATATGTGGTTCGATGACATCCTCTTTTTCAAAACGCCACTGTCGTAAAGCTTTAGTAACCCCTTCCTGAGCATTTACTAATTTTCCGTGAGAATCCTTTAAAAATACACCTTGATGAAACCAAAGTGCATAATGATTTTTGAATGCCGCCATACCCGCTACCAATTTACCATTAAGGGTATAGGTTGGGCTGCCCCATTTTACCTCTTCCTTTAATTCGGTTTGATGAAACATTTCTCTCAATTGCTGAAGTTCTTGTTTCCACTTTGAATGCTTGGCAATGTATGTATCTATCTTTTGCGAATCGGTCATGGTAATTCTATTAAAAACTACCCTCGAAGATACTGTTTTTAAAAGTCAAATTTTTTAAAGAAACGTTATAATTCAATTTTTACAGTTCATCCCTTTTATTTTACAACTGGGTTTTCTTTTTTCTGAAATTACAACGGTTAGACTCACTTTTGCTGTGTAAACTAAAACCTTCCAATACATGCAAGCGTCAAAATCATATATAACCGTAATTGTTATCCTTACAATACTAATCTCAATTTTTCCAAATACGGTCCTCGGTCAAACTACAATTTCCGGAAAGGTTATGGAAAACAACGGAACGCCAATTCCCGGCGCCAATGTTTATTTGGAAGGAACCTACGACGGAGTTTCGACCGACGAACGGGGTAACTTCAGTTTTGAAACTTCGGAAACAGGAATCCACAATCTAGTAGTTTCATTTTTATCTTTCGAAACATTTATTTTTACAAGTGATGTTTCCAAAATGCAGGGTCTTTCCATAAAGCTTCGGGGAGATGTAAATTCTCTCGATACTGTTGTCGTTTCGGCAGGTACCTTTGAAGCCAGTGACAACAGCAAGGTCTCTGTTTTAAAACCGCTGGACGTGGTAACAACGGCGAGTGCTTTGGGAGATTTTGTAGGCGCACTGCAAACGCTTCCCGGAACCACTACGGTTTCGGAGGACGGCCGTCTTTTTGTTAGAGGTGGAGAAGCAGATGAAACACAAATATTTATTGACGGAATCAGGGTTTTTACTCCCTATTCACCCACCACCAATAACATTCCTACTCGCGGGCGTTACAGCCCGTTTTTATTCGATGGAATTACATTTTCAACGGGGGGATATTCTGCCGAATACGGCCAAGCTTTATCCTCTGTCTTATTGCTGAATACCATAGACGAACCCGATCAGGAAAAAACCGATATAGCAGTAATGACAGTGGGTGGTGGTTTGGGCAATACTCAAAAATGGGACAAGAGCTCCCTGAGCGTAAATGCTACCTATATTAACCTGGCACCCTATGTTGCGCTATTCCCCGATAGAAATACCTGGGAAAAACCTTTCGAAGGCTATGCGGGAGAGACTGTATTCAGGCAAAAAACCAAAAACGGACTTTTTAAAATGTACGCTGCCTTCGACGGTACTAATTTTGAATTGACTCAGGAAGACATCAACCTGCCTGAAGGAGTACACTTTAAATTGAATAACAATAATTTTTATGTAAACACCAGTTATAGCAGTCCGCTGGGAGACAGTTGGAAGCTATTTGCAGGCGGAAGTTATACTTTTTCGAAAAGTAAAATTGGAATTTTTGATTTAAAAATAAATGATACTGAAAATTCGGTACATGCTAAGCTTAAGTTTCGTAAACGTTTTAGCAATCGTGTGAAATTAAGTTTTGGAGCCGAACAATTTAGCACAGATTTTTCTGAAAAATACAACGATCCTTCAACTAATGCACGCCTCGGTTTTCAGAATAATATAACAGCAGCCTTTGCCGAAACAGATATTATTTTTTCGAAGCAGTTTGCTGTAAAACTAGGCTTACGTGGGGAATACAGCCAATTGTTTGAAGCGCTTACCGTTTCGCCAAGAACTTCGATAGCTTATAAAACCGGGAAGAATAGTCAGTTGTCATTGGCCTACGGCGATTTCTTTCAGCAGCCCAATAGTGATATTTTAAAATTTGAAAACAATCTGGAAGCTCAAAAGACGCAGCATTATATTTTAAATTATCAGTATTCGGCAAACAATCGAATTTTTAGAGCCGAAGCCTACCGCAAAGAATACAATAGTTTAGTTGCCTACGACACCGAATTTCCATCCTTTGATAGTAGTTTCACAAACAACGGTGAAGGCTATGCACAGGGAATTGATCTTTTTTGGCGCGATAACGAAAGCATTAAGAATGTAGATTATTGGATAAGTTATTCATTGCTCGACACAGAACGGGAATATCAGAATTATCCAATAGCTGCAACTCCCTCCTTTGTCAACACCCACAATGTTTCGGTGGTAGGAAAATACTGGATAAACGATTGGAAGAGTCAGATAGGGTTTAGTCATCAGTACGCAAGCGGACGTACTTATACCAATCCGAACGAATCGGGATTCCTTCAGAATAAAACAAGGGATTACCACAGTACCAGTCTTAACTGGGCGTATCTTATTTCGGCACAAAAAATACTTTATTTTTCTATAAACAATGTGTTTGCGGTTAAAAATGTAAATGGATACCAATATGCAAATACACCCGATGCCAGCGGTAATTTTAGCCGAAGAGCCCTGCAACCTGCAGCCGATCAATTCTTTTTTGTAGGCTTCTTTTGGACGATTAGCGAAGACGGAAACGAGAATCAGTTGGACAATCTTTAGCGACATGCTACACTTCATCCTTTAAAAACAACAATTGGGTAATTCCCTTTTTTAAAAGAGTACAATCTAAAAGATATTTGAATAATAATTTAAACTAACAAGCTATGCACACTGTAATTACTTACCTCACCTTACTTTTTACGATTGTGATTTCTATCACAGGATTTAGTCAGACCAAATACGAAGAAGGAATGCAAAAGGCATTCGAGCTTTGGAGCAATGATAAACCCTGGGAAGCAGCCAATTTATTTGAGCGCATCTCTAATGCCGAACTGGATAACTGGTTACCTTCCTATTATGTAGCACAGATTAATACAATCTATAGCTTCGAAGAGAAGGACAAGACAAAATTCACCGGCCAATTAGCCAAAGCGCAGGAATATCTGGGTATTGCTAAGGGAATTTCAAAAGACAATCCCGAGATTCTTGTAATGGAAGCCTTATGGTACACAGCCTGGATTGCCTATGACGGACAACAATACGGGATGAAGTATTCCGGAAAAGTAGCTCAGTTGTATCAGCAGGCTCTGCAAATAGCGCCCGACAATCCGCATGTCCTATTTGGGAAAGCAGAATGGGATATGGGAGCTGCGCAATTTTTCGGGCAATCTGTGGAGCCCTACTGCAAGGATTTGCAAAGAGCGATAGAACTTTTTAGTACCTTTAAACCTGAGAGTGATTTTCATCCCAATTATGGGGAAGATCGTGCCAAAATGCTGGCAGAAAAAACGTGTAAATAAGCAAAATGAAGTTAGTAATAAAAGAGTTTGGAAAAGCATTTTCTTTAGGGATCCTCATATTTATTGTATTGGAAATTATACAATATCTCAATGGGTACCGTATAAACAGTATCCAACAATTTTTTACCGAGTTTGGATACAACCAATTGTACTCGGTGGTGCTGTATATGGCAAATGCATTCTTTATCTTCTTTTTAATGAAGAAATACAAGGGAGAACTTTTTAAAACGCACCACCTTACACGGGGTATTTTAGGAGGAATTGGAATTACGATTCTCTGTTTATTATTCCTTCGGTTTACTACGGAAGTGATTATAGAAGGGAAGACTTTTTCGGTGTTTTTGACGAATGAAAAATTGCAATATTATTACGTGTCGTTTATTATTTCGGCGGTAATTACTACCATCTTTTACGCAGTTTATTACTACCGATTTACACAGGAAAGAAAGGTAAAAGAACAGAAAATCATTGCCGGAACGGCTTCAGCAAAATTTGACGCCTTAAAAAATCAGTTGGATCCGCATTTTCTCTTTAATAGTTTGAATGTATTAACCAGTTTGATTGAAGAAAACCCTGAAGCCGCTACCAAGTTCACCACCTCACTTTCTAAAGTATATCGTTACGTTTTGGAACAAAAGAACAAAGAGTTGGTAACGGTAGCCGAAGAGTTGAAGTTTGCCGAATTGTATATGTCATTGCTAAAAATGCGATTTGAAGACAGTATTGTGTTTACTATATCCAACAATATTTCGAATCCTGAAGCAAAGGTGATTCCGCTTGCGCTTCAGTTGGTGTTGGAAAATGCCGTAAAGCACAATATGGTGACACCCTCAAAGAAGCTGCATATCACCATTTTTGAAGAGGAGGGCAATCTGGTAATTAAGAACAATGTACAGCCAAAACAGGTTGTAAAAGAAAGCAGCGGAGTAGGCCTTAGAAATATAAGACAACGGTATTTTTTATTGACCAACAGAGCTGTTCAGATAAAAGAAAATGACAAAGAGTTTAGTATTGCAATACCAATGCTAACACAAGAAACAAAAGCCATGCATATACAAGAGACATATATTTCAGAAAAAAAATACGAACGCGCCAAAAAGAGGGTAGAAGAGTTAAAAGGATTTTACGTCCATCTTACAATTTATTTAATTATGGTTCCGGTGTTTATCTTTCTCAATTACAAGTCTACCGGATTTCCTTGGGCTATATTTCCCATAGCCGGTTGGGGCTTTGGAGTGATGGGTCATGCCATGGAGGTGTTTAATTACAATCCGTTTTTAGGTAAAAATTGGGAAGATAGAAAGTTGCGGGAATTAATGGACAAAGACGATTTTAAAGAATTATAACAATGGAAGATTTTAACAAAGAGAAACGCTTTTTACAAGCCAAAGAGCGAATTGCCTGTATAAAGAAATTCTATACCAGCCTGATGTTTTATGTCGTATTTATAAGCTTTTTGGCAGCGCTAAATTACTACACAAACGAGTGGAGCTATCCCTGGTTTTTATGGGCTGCTTTTGGATGGGGAATTGGAATTGCAATTCAGGCATTTAAAGCTTTTGGATGGCTTCCCTATATGAGCAAAGACTGGGAAGAGCGAAAAATTAAAGAATTTATGGAAAAGGATGATGAATCCTCTTCCGGCAACCGCTGGAGCTAATATTTCGAACCGATGAATGATTCAGAAAGGCTGAAATACAAACGCGCTAAAAAGCACGTGAGTTGTTTAAAGGGTTTTTATAACCACTTGATGGTCTACCTTATTTTTAATATCCCATTGCTATTAATAAGGACCAATACCATTCCTATTTTTAAAATTTATACTGAGAATCGCGATTTCCAAAGCTGGTTGGACTGGAATACCTACGGAATTACATTTGTCTGGGGAATTGGTTTGTTAATTCATTGGATACTCGTGTTTAAATTCCGATTTGATTTCTTAAGGGAATGGGAGAAAAAGAAAATTAAAGATATTATCACCAAGGAAGAAAATGAATCCGACCAACGTTGGAATTAAATGCAAATACAATGGAAGATTTAGACAAAATTAAATACAAACGCGCAAAGAAAAAGATTAAAGAGATAAAAGGATTTTATTCTCACCTAACCGTTTATATAGTCATTAACATCCTGCTTTTGCTAATGCATATGGGGCTTTTTCACAATGGATTTTTTGATTTCAATTTTGAAGTTCCTACCTGGCCCATGTTTACCACTCCTTTCTTTTGGGGAATCGGACTCTTGTTTCACGGGTTGTATGTTTTTCAAGACAAATTCAGTTTTTTTAAAAACTGGGAAGAACGAAAAATACGTGAGTTTATGGAAAAAGACGAAGAAGAACTTAAACGAACCAATAAGTGGAACAAACAATAGCTATGAAAGTACTAATAATAGAAGACGAAAAACCTTCGGCCAGGCGTTTACAGCGTATGCTGGAAAAGTTGGGCGTGACCACGCAGCATATGCTTCACAGCGTTTCGGAAGCAATCCAATGGTTTAATAACAACACACACCCCGATCTTATTCTTTTAGACATTCAGTTAAGTGACGGACTTTCCTTCGAAATATTTGATGCGGTTGAAGTGAAAAGTGCCATAATATTTACAACTGCCTTCGATGAATATGCACTTCAGGCATTTAAATTGAATAGTATTGATTATCTGCTGAAACCTATAGACGATGACGAGTTGCAAGCCGCGGTGGAAAAGTATAAGAAAGTAAAGCCACAGGCCAATAACGTTCAACTTAATTTCGAGGATATTAAAAAACTACTTTCCAATCCGGTTGAACGCGAATACAAAAAGCGGTTCACAACCAAAATTGGGCAGCATATTAAAATGATTTCTGTAGATGAAATAGAGTGCTTTTACAGTGAAAATAAAGGAACCTATGCGCATACTGTAGAGGGACGTGATTATTTACTGGATACTACCCTTGAAGAATTGGAGGAAGAACTGGAACCCCAAACTTTTTTCAGAATAAGCAGAAAGTACTTTATTAACATCAATGCCATTAAAGATATCATTTCGTATACCAATTCGCGACTTCAATTAAAGCTGAACAGCTACAAAGACCAAGAAGTGATTGTGGCGAGAGAGCGTGTAAAAGATTTTAAAGTGTGGTTAGAGTAAATCTATTTCTTATCATTTTCATTAATCCTGTTCTCATTAAAAGCCGAAGGCAATAACTTAGGAATAAATTTTGCCAACAACGGTAATAATACAGCTCCTCCCGGAAGTAAAAAAATGGTGAGCGAAGGAATAGTTTTGCATATATCGAGTAATTGCTCCTTAACTTTTATCTTTTCTTCGGCGTTGAGGTCGCGAACCGTCGAATGTGACAATAGCACCAACAACTCTCCACTTTCTTCCAATTCTTTAATTAAACGGTTCTTATTACGTAAAATAAGGAGTTTCACTGTGGCGGCAGATTGTTTGTAAAACTGTTTAACCGGATTGGAGTACTCGAATAGCTTTATACTTTCGGTATATTTTTCTGAAAAGCGCTTCAAATCTTGCAAGCTTTCGGTCACTTCCCCCTTATCGAGTTGTAATTTTTCGGACAGCTGTTGTAAGTATTGGTATTCGTTTTCATCCATCACATAATCATCCCACACGGCCAGCGTACATAAATCTAAAATGTATTTCTTTTCTAGATGTGTCAAGGCAGCAAAGTTGGTCATGCTTTCAAGGGTGACCGGATCTTTCTTGGCGCCTTCTTCAATTAAATATTCGGAAGACGATTCAAACAAATCGATTAACAAATGGTCGTACTTGTTCTTTTTCTTTTTGGATCTTAAGGCCAAAAAGGAAAATGAGATCACCATACTTTCCAGGTGCTTGGCGCATTCCTTAATGGATTTGGCAGTAGTTAACCATTTCGAAAAAACCAACACATCTATATATAACAGGGCATAGGTAAGTAAGGAAATATTGTTTTTCTTAATGAGGTAATTCGTCTCCTGAATTCGGGAGGACAATATGTTTTCAAGCTGCTGTGTTGCACTTTGAGAAAGGGATAGTTTTTTTAAAAAGCCTGTTTTTCCTTTTTCCAGTTTTTTATAAAACTCGTTTATAGTGTCTATCGCTTTCGAAAAATCATCCTCGGGATTATTTTGAAAATAAGTAAACAGTAAGGTGTGAAAGAGATTAATCTTGGTGTATTCTTCTTTGGTTAATTTTAAGGAACTAACAGATTTTTTTAAAACCGCATCGGCAGACACTCCGTATATAAAGCCGGAGTGTTTTAATGCTTTGTAAAATTGTACATTATCTTTATGAGAGGAAATGAGAATTTTTTGCTCAATGCCATTTAGATACTTCGGAATCCAATCTATTGCGGAAGGGTTCATGTGTTTTGGTAACTTTGTGTCAACTTTTAAGTTGTAAATTTACATTAACAAAAGATTAACTGTTGTTAAAAAACCAACTATGTACTTTCGTCGTAAATGAATATGAACGAGTAAAAATAATTAATTAAAAAACTTCAATTATGAAAAGAACAAAAATTTTTGCAGCGATAGGAGGGATGGGATTAGCCGTGCTTTCTGTATTTTTAATTGCTGCAGATCACATTGATGCACCAGATGTTGCCGGTACCACAACGGATATCGCCGATTTCTATGCATTCGAAGGTGATGATGCTAATAAAACCGTATTCATTGCGACACTTCAAGGCCCTTTAACTCCGGGTCCTGTTACCGAAAATGCCCAATTTGATGAAGACGTATTGATAGAATTCAATATCGATAACACCGGAGATTTTATAGAAGATTTGGTAATTCAAGCCATCAAAAGAGGCGACTCTATGTACTTTTTTGGCCCTGTAGCTCCATCCCAAGCGGGATTAGGGAGTGTGGTTGAAACTTCAGTAGCTCCGGTTGCCGTAAAGATTTCTACGAGTACAGATGTTCAAACTGCAAATGTTGGTGGTGTTAAATACTTTGCCGGTCCGCGTAGAGATGCTTTCTATTTCGACTTTAATCGCTTTAACCTGGTAATTTCAGGAGCCGTAGCACCGGAAGGGTTTCTACCTCCGGGGCAGGCCAGTGACTTTTTCGCCGATTTAAATGTATTGGCTATCGCTGTTGAAATTCCTAATTCTATGTTAGGTACAGCTCCTACTCACGTTGCAGTAGCCGCAGGTTTATTTCCTCCGGGGGCATTACCGGACGCCTATAATGTATGGGTAAGTGCAAAAAGAAAGCAATAATTAAAATACTAAAAAACGAAAACAATGAAAACATATAAATTTAGAATACTATTTGTTGCCATCTGCACGTCACTACTTTTTGTACAATGTTCGGATGATGATGACAACGGAAATGTAATCCTACAGGAGACCTGCGATGATGGTATCCAAAATCAGGATGAAGAAGGTGTAGACTGTGGAGGAACGGCTTGTGTTCCCTGTGTGACAGCCTTAGATTTCAGCGGAAACTACAGTCAGGAAGATATAATGGGAAGACCCGGTATTAATACCGTATTTGGAGGTAGCAACGCTATAAAGAATAATTTTAACGGATCGATTGTAAGCGGGAGATCTTCTTTCCAGGCTGGATTTCAGGAAAGATTAGAGTTTTATCACGATGTATACGCAGCTTCGCTGGGTATCGATCCTGCCGATTTAGATTATGAAACCAATATTTTAGGATTGGATGCAGCGACGTTTACAACAGTATTGGCACAATTTGATGCCATACAAGTAGCGCCAAATGCTCCTACCACGTATTACGATGGTACCAATGCCTTAACGGGTAGAAACTTAAGCGACGATGTTATTGATATATCATTAACATTAATGTTTGGTGGAATGAGCGGGACTCGTTTTGACGGAAATAACGGTACTCCACAACTTACCAGTGATGGTGTAGATTCCGGAGATCGTGATTTTACGCTGGGATTCCCTTATTTGGAAACGCCTAATAATTAATATTCACAAGAATTTGAAAGAAAAGGGCAAGCGATTGCTCTTTTCTTGTTTTTAAAAATAACTAACATGAGACTATTACTATCATTTATAGCTTTATCACTATGCTTTGCATGTGACAAACAACACAACGAACAAGTTACCCATTCACAGGATTACAATTCATTTTTAAATACATCCAATAACCAATCCTATACCGAAGCCGTAACAGAAATGAACTTCTGGAATAATAGATTGGATGCAGATAGTACCGGAGTAGGAGAGCTGGGACCTTTGGCAAACGCATATGCCACTATTTTTACTACTACGGGAGATGCACAAAACCTGTATGCCGCCGAAAGATTGTACAAAAAAGCCATAGCAATTTCGGCAAACAACAAGGATGGGTACGTAAGAGGATTGGCGCGCAACTATATTTCACAACACCGGTTTAAAGAGGCTAAAACAATATTAGAGGAAAGCTATGCAGGAATTTCGAACAAACGCGCCACCGAAATGATTTTATTCGATGTGTATATGGAATTGGGGGAATATGCAAAAGCAGATACTCTCTTGGGGAGAATAAAGAATACAGGAGATTATAATTACCTAATACGCCTTGCGAAATGGAGCGATTATAAAGGCGATTTAGAGGCTGCAATTAAATATCTCGAAAAGGCCAAAACTATTGCAGAACAACGCGGAGGTGATGGGTTAAGAATTTGGACTTATACCAATTTGGCCGATTTCTACGGGCATGCGGGAAATATTAAAGATGCGTATATCCATTATCTTAAAACACTGCAACTACAGCCCGATAATTCGTATGCAAAAAAAGGAATCACCTGGATTTTATATGCTTCGGAAGGAAATACCAAAGAAGCCAATAGAATTCTTGATTCGGTGATGGTGCAGCATAAAATACCGGATTATTATTTATTGAAAGCTGAAATGGCCGAGTACGAAGGCAATACTTCTGAAGCTACTATGTTTACCAACAAGTTTGTATCTGCTGCCGAGGCAGGCAACTATGGAGGAATGTACAACGCATTTCTTATCGAAATCTTTGCAGAAACAAATCCTGAAAAAGCGGTTCAGTTAGCTGAAATAGAAATTGGAAATCGTGCCACTCCCGAAACTTACGATTTATTAGCCTATGCACAATTAAAAGCGGGAAGAAAGGATGCCGCGTTGGAGACAATTGAAGCCTTCGTTATAGGGAAAACGTTCGAACCTATGGCACAATACCACGCGGCGTTAATTTATAAGGCAAACGGCATGGATGAAAAGGTGCAACCGCTTAAAGAAGAGTTATTAGAAGCTTCCTTCGAACTGGGACCGGTGCTTACTAAAAGTATTGAAGATTTATAACAAATAACAAAACCAACCCTCGTTTAATTACGTAAATAGAAGTAGAAAGGTTGATTATCTACAACTATAGATATTTAACTACCGGTGTTACCGGTTTCAGAGTTTTTTTGTTAGTTAGAGTGCCCTCCAAAAGAGGGCACTTTTTAATTGTAGTAAGTTTAAATTGAAGCTATCGTATTATGGAGATACAGCTCCCAACGTATACAATTGCGTAAGTGTTGGAGTGGCGCTTCCTCCCTCGGGCTCGAGAGTGATACCAAAGGCCTCAGGATCTGGAATGTTATCAAATTTATACACGCCTTTCTCGGCTTGAGTATCGGCACTCAACAATCCCATACTTGTAGGAGTAAGTGGATCCAGTTTAAGTGACCATACTTGATATACCTTTCCGGATGGAGCAACAGGTAATCCGCTGGCATCTATGTAAGCAATGTTTTCTTTCTTGTTGTAATATACTTTGGCAAATGCTTCAGGCGCAACTGCCTGATTACCCGGAAGCATGATAGTTGTATACTCTTTAGACCGCAGGACAGTTAGGATGTTGTTTGCCTCAGTAAGTTCTCCTTCGGTTACATCAATCTGTTCTTTTAATAATGTATTTTCGGTTGTGGTGATTTGAATATCCTCCTGCAGATCATTATTTTCATTCAACATCCAGAAAATACCGGCAATACATAAAATCGCAGCTGCCCAACCGGTAATGGCCGGCCAGTTAGTTCTTGAGGCGCTATCTAATGTTCTTACCTTTTGAATTGAATTAATGATATAGGTCCAAACCATCGCAGACAACGGTGGAGCAACAGCTTCAGCAAGTGTGATTAAGGAAGCTTCAATAATTTCTATTTCTTTTCGCAGTTCCGGATGCTCGATAATGGCCTGTTCAACTTCTGAAATTTCTTCAGCAGAAAGCGAGCCACAGACGTACATTTCTAATTTACCGGATGCTATTATTTCTTCTTTAGTCATATTTTCTATTTAACCCAGAACCATAGTTCTAAGATCCTGAATACAATTTCTGTTTCGTGTTTTTAAGGTTCCTAATGGAATTTTTAATGTTTCGGCCGCTTCCACCTGCGTATACCCTTTAAAAAAGAGTAGGTCAATAATTTTAATACAGGCAGGCTTTAATGCATCGACAAACTTTTTAATTCCTATGGCATTTGTCCTTTGGTTTAAACTATCACTTCCAGCCAGAATATCTACGAAATTTGAAGTACTTAGGTTTTTCTTGGTGTTCTTATATGCTTTGGATCGAATTTTATCTATTGCGGCGTTTCGTGCGATGTTAAGTAGCCAGGTAAAAAATCGGCCTTTATCGATGTCGTAAGAGGATGAATTGTCCCAGACCTTAATAAACACATCTTGAAGGACCTCCTCGGCAATATCACTGTCTAAAACAATACTATAAATAACACCATAAATCGCTTCAGAATACATCGAATAAATTTTCGAAAATGCCTTTTCATTACGCTGCTGCATTTCAAGAATTAAAGCATTGGGTTGTTCCATATCGTTTTTTATTGAACTGCTAAAGTACTGAAAAAGAATTTGCACATGTGGGATTTTAACTTTCTTACTTTTAAAGTTTTATGCCCCTCTTTGAATGTTAAATTTAATATATGTCCCGCTAAAAGTTTGGCAACTAGACATATTTTAATAGATTTACTAAAATATAATGACCTACTTATTACTAACCTTTAATATTTAACTAGATGAAAAAAATTACCTTCCGGTTGTTTTTAGGGCTTGTCTTTGTCTTTGCGGGACAAATTATGGCGCAAAAAACTACCCAAAGTATTGATGACCAACTTCAACAATTGCGTGAAAACAGTAAAATTACGCAGGAAGATGTTAAATGGGAAATTACCAATGAGACTGTGAGTCGTGTTGGTAATGTAAGCCATATCTATTACCGTCAAACATTAAACGGATTACAAATTTACGGTACCGAATCAGGCGTGCATACACTTCCTAACGGAAAGGTGATTTCTGCAAGCAATCATTTTATAAACAATGCTGTTAATAGAGCCGTTGGATCTTCAACACCTGCATTAACTGCAGTCCAGGCGGTGCAATCTGCAGCCAGTCAGTTGAATTACAATATTACCGAAACTCTTTCCGTAATTAGTAAGAAAAAAGGAGTGAGTCAGGAATCACTTATTAGTGATGGAGGGATATCTTTAAGTCCTATTCCTGCCAAATTAATGTATCAATTAAACCAGAACGACGAATTGGTTTTGGTTTGGGATATTTCAATTCAGGAAAAAAGCCAACAAGACTGGTGGAGTATGCGAGTAGATGCTGCTTCGGGAGTAATTGTTGATAAAGTAAACTGGATGTTGAGTTGTGCCTTCGAACACGATCATAGCGACGATGCCGAAGTGATAGATTACAATGCCAATTTATTTGATATTCCTAATTATAACGAACTGGTAGCGAATGCAAATTCCGGATGTAACGAGTGTTACGAAGTATTTGCGATGCCAATCGAAAGCCCTTATTACGGTTCAAGAACTGTCGAGACATTTGCTTCCAACGCCATCGCGTCTCCTTTTGGATGGCACGATACAAATGGTGCTGCAGGAGCCGAATTTACGGTAACGCGTGGTAACAACGTAAACGCATACGAAGATGGAAACAATCCCGGGTATCAACCTGATGGGGGAGCTTCTCTTTATTTTGTAGGCTATCCATTTAGTCAAATTTATTCGGGTGCGAATCAATATGAGGACGCCGCAATCACCAATCTTTTTTATTGGAATAATATTATTCACGATTTGTTATACCAATACGGATTTGATGAAGCGGGAGGAAATTTTCAGGAAAATAATTACGGTAACGGTGGACTTGGGAGTGATTCGGTAAATGCCGAAGCACAAGATGGATCGGGAACCTGTAATGCAAATTTTGGAACCCCGGCCGATGGTGGAAACCCAACCATGCAAATGTATGTTTGTGGCGACAAGGATGGTGATTTCGATAATTTGGTAATTGTACATGAATATGGTCATGGAATTTCAAACAGACTCACCGGAGGTCCGGGAGCAGCAGGATGTTTGGGCAACCAGGAACAAATGGGAGAAGGTTGGAGTGATTTTTACGGAGTTCTTATGAGTATTGAATCCGGAGACACAGGAACCGATGAACGCGGAGTTGGAACTTATTTATTTGGACAAGGACCCGGTGGTGCCGGAATACGTCCATATCCTTACACAACAGACATGACGGTTAATCCTCAAACATACGATGATATTAAAACAGCTGCCGTGCCTCACGGTGTAGGCTCGGTATGGGCAACTATGATGTGGGAAGTTACATGGGCATTAATCGATGAGTACGGATTTGATACCAATTTCTATAATTTTACGGGAGATGTTTCATTGGATGCAGGTAATATTCAAGCCTTTGCCTTAGTAACAGAAGCCATGAAATTACAACCATGTAGCCCCGGATTTGTAGACGGAAGAGATGCTATTTTTGCGGCAGATCTTGCAATCTATGGTGGCGCAAACGAATGTATTCTTTGGGATGCCTTTGCAAAAAGAGGATTAGGAGTTAGTGCAGATCAAGGTTCTTCCGCAAGTCGAAGTGACGGTACTGAAGCATTTGATACACCTTCAGGGTTAGCAACCTTTACTGCTCCCGATGATGTTTGTGCAAATTCTCCAGTATTAACAGGATTAAGTGGTGGATCTCCTCTAGGAGGCGTTTATAGTGGAACAGGAGTAACCGATGACGGGAATGGAAGTACTTATTCATTCGATCCAGTCGCTGCGGGTGTTGGACTTCATACAATTACTTACGATGTCCCAGCCGGAGTATGCTCTATTGCTTCTTCTGCTTCCGATGATATTGAAGTACTAGCGATTCCTCCCGGACCTGTTACAGTGGATGCAATGGACTTTTGTCCCGGAACTCCGGTAACAGTATCGGCAGTTTTATCAGATCCATTAAATGTAATTAGATGGTATGACGCTCCAATAGATGGAACTTTCTTATTTGAAGGTGAAGATTATACATTCAATCCGGTAACTACAACTACAGTGTATGCACAAGAAACTCCTCCGGGACCTTTGTCGCAGTTAAAAATATCTGAAACAAGAATTGATACACCCGATACATTCGAATTACAGAATGTTGGACTTGCTGCAGATTATTCAGGATATACCGTCGCGGTAAGTGACGATTATTCCAATATTAATATTGTAAATTCTATTACCAAGACATTGGGTGCTATGGCGGCCGATTCAGTGGTATTTTGGGACGATTCTTCGGGATCTGCACAGTATTGGGGGAATAATTTATTCTGGAGTTCAGCAGGTACAGGATGGATTATTGTAATTGATGATACCGGAAATGTAGTGGATTCATTATTCTGGAACTGGAGCGCAGCTGCTATAAGCGGACTCAACGTGACCATTAACGGATTTAACGTTACGGGTGCCGACTTAGACTGGACCGGGATAGGAGCATCATTTACAAGTGCATGTCCAGATTCATTCCGAAGACATGACGATACAGATTCGGCCACCGACTGGGCTGTAGGTTGTGAAGCTGCCGATTTTGGTGTTGCGAATAGTGATATAAACCTAGGGTTTGATGGTTGTTTAGGAGATCGTTCTCCGGCTACAGCAACTGTAGATGCACTGGCTCCTGTGATAACATGTCCTGCAGATGAAACAGTATCTGTAAATCCGGGTGACCAATATACTTTGCCCGATTACACTGCATTAACTACGGCGACCGATAATTGTACTGCATCTCCTGTTATTACTCAGGACCCGGTAGCGGGAACTATGGTAGGTGTAGGAGTAACCGTAGTGACAATGACTGCAACCGATGATTTAGGAAATGCATCAAGTTGTACCTTTAATGTAACAGTAGATGAGATCTTAGGGGTGTCAGATTCAGAATTAGGGAATCACCTAATCTTGTATCCTAACCCAACTCAAGGTCAGTTAACATTGATTAACAACACAACAACCGAATTGCTTTCAGCAGTAATTATGGATGTAAATGGTAGATTAATTCAAACAATCAACTTGTCTAATACCGGAGTAAGCACTGAAATTTCAGTAGAAGCTTTGGCTACAGGGATGTATTTTGTAAAAATTAATACAGCTACAACTAGTATTGTAAAACGAATTGTTAAGCATTAACCCTAACATTTAGTAAATTTAAAAACCCCTGTCTTTACTTAAAAGACAGGGGTTTTCTCATTAAATTGAGCTTCTCAAAAAAAGTTTGGTAGGGTTTTTGTTTTGTTAGTTGTATACTATATAGGTACTATGATAATGAAACATAAAGTAAACATTAAAATACCTTCTGTGTCCCTAAAAAGAAACATTTTCTATAGCATCTAACTATAAAAGTCCGTCCCCAAGCATTCCTTGGGGACGGACTTTTTATTGACTATAATTTACAAAGCACACCTATTCGCAAAAAAAATAGCCACCCAAAATAGGCGGCTATCATACTAATATTAATCTTTTAAATTTTTATTGAATAATTCCTCCACAACTCACTCTTCCGCCAGCATCTCCTGTCGGTTGAGTTACAAAGTCGTCCTCCCCTTGGTGAACGATAATGGCTTTACCAACTATGTTTTTTGTTTCATCATCGCAACCAATACACCATTCGTTGGTTTGCATTGAAATAAAGCCTTTTCCATCTTCACCGACTTTAAAATTGCCAATGTCCCCTCTATGATACCCTTCAGTAGCACCCCATTTTCCATGTTGTGCAAAGGTTGGATTCCAATGTCCTCCTGTTGAGGTGCCATCGGCTGCAGAACAATCGGCTTTTTCATGTATATGTATCGCATGTACCCCGGGAGTTAATCCCTCCAGTGTGGCTTCCATTGCAACTGTTCCGTTTACTTCCTTAAAAGCTACGCTTCCCGTAGCATTACTTTCACTTTTAGACTCCATAGTTATGGTCATTCCCTTAGGTGTTTCCTTCTTTGTTTCTTCAACTACCTCGGTGGAAGTAACATCGTCTTCCTCCATTTTCTTTTTGTCGTCTTTGCAACCAACAAGTAAAATAAGAGATAAGGCCATAATGGATAATGCTATTTTTTTCATGATTATTGTGTTTTTTAGTTTAGTGATTCTTAAAGGTATGATGATTCTTTAGCAATGCCAAAAAGTTTAGAAAATCTTAGCATTTACGGTTGTTTCACCAGTTCTTGCTGATCGGTGATGCCGCGTTTTATATTTTCTGAAATTAGTAATGCCTTGTCAATTCTGGTTTGGGAGTTCTTAAACCGTAGGATGTAATAAATTAATGATCTCTTTTTTCCATCTGTAAAACGGTCAAATAGTTCCGATGCTTCAGGATCACTTTCTAACACAGCCGAAAGCTCTTCCGGCATTTCCACGCCATACTTTGTTGTGTTTTCAATAAGCTGTAGTTCGAAATAGTCGTTCGCAAACACTCCTAATTCTTTTTGATATCTTTTTCCGAAGCTCACCATATAATTACCCTCGTATTTGTGTAAAGCGCCGTGAAAAGATATTTGTGCATCCTTAAAAAAGGCCTTTAATTGCACCCGGGTGTGACCTTTCTCAACAAAGAAATCTGCGACTGCTTCCGGAATAATTAACCCGTGTGTTCCAACAAGGGTGACTTCAAAACGATCGGAAGTTAAAAGGTTCATCTAATTTTATAATAGTTTCGTAATTATCTGGGTCTCGCTGTGCAAAGTTTTGTGCACAGGACATTTATCGGCTATTTCAAGCAGTTTTTTTAATTGTGTATCATCCAGATCACCTTCAACACTAATTTCGCGCTTAAACGTGTCTATTTTAGCTGAAGGGTCATCACATGCTTCACAATCATGGGCATATTCTTTGGCATAACTGGTATGGACTTCTACATGCTGGAGATCCCATTTTTTCCGTTTTGCATACATCTGAAGCGTCATAGCAGTACAGGCAGACAATCCCGCAGAAACAAATTCATACGGATTGGGCCCGAAGTTATTTCCGCCTACACTCTCAGGTTCATCGGCTGTCATATAATGACTACCTACCTTCATTTGAGTTGTAAATCCGTTTTCCATGTTTAAACTCGCAACTACATCATGTTGTGTGTTTACCGTTGTGGTTTTTGGAATTTCGATATATCGAGACGCCCAACCTGCAATTACGTTACCTGCATACAGAGAATCTTCCTTTTTAGAGAGCAAATGATCTGCCCCGTCAAGTGATACAAAGCTTTTTGGATGGTGGGCAGCGATATAAATTTCTTCGGCATTTTTAATTCCCACAATGGTATCCTGAGGTGAGTGTAAAATTAATATTGCTTTTCGAAGATCTTTTATCACCAGACCTAATGATTGGGATTGTAAATCGTCCAAAAATTGTTTCTTAATTGTAAAACTTCTTCCTCCAACATTTACCTCGGCAATTCCTTTTTGCTGAATTTCGGGTAAATCCGATTTCAACAGGCGTTGTACGTGTTCAGGATCACTGGGAGCACCAATAGTGACGACAGCTTTGACCGAAGCAATTTCGGCTGCCGCAAACAAAACGGCAGCGCCACCCAGCGAATGTCCCACAAGTAGGGTAGGAGCCTTAAAAAATTCGGATAAATAGTTGGCTGCAGCGACTAAATCTTCCACATTGCCCGAAAAGTTAGTATCGGCAAAATCCCCTTCACTTTCGCCCAAACCCGTAAAATCGAAACGAAGTACTCCAATACCTGATGCGGTTAGGGCTCGGCTAATGTTTTTTACGGCGATTAGATTTTTAGTACAGGTAAAGCAGTGCGCAAAAAGCGCAAAGTTATGTGGAAGGCTGTCAGCGGGTAGTTCTAGAATTCCCGAAAGCATTTGACCTTCCTTGTTTTTAAATGTTACCTTTTGCTGTTTCATTTTTTATCCCTTTTCTATCGCTTTCTTTCGTAAGTCGGTATTGATATTTAAAACTAACTGTAAACGGTCATAACTGCGTCCTGTAAAATGTATTTTCATATATCCGACCTGAATTTTTATGTTTTGAGAACATTTATATCCCAAAGTACCGGTTAATCTATTTTGATTAAAAATGGGTTCTTGCAGATTAATAAATACCTCATCGAACCCTTGTAAAAACCAATTATCATTTATGGGATACGTTATTTGTAAGCGACCTCTTATTCTGTGTTCAGTGAGGCTCTGCAAGGGTTTTTCGATAAATCGATGCTCTAACCGATAGCGATTTTGCAAAGTAAACTTCCCTAATTTGCCAGTATGTGTAAATTGTTCAAAGACCCTATTTTCACGAGTATTTTCTTCTTCCTGAGTATCGGTGAAAGAAGAGTCGCCATTAAAGTACCCATAGCCAATACTGGCTTGGGCATTTTCTAGAAAATGATAATCTAAAGACGTTAGGGCCCAAAATTGTTCAAAGTTGGAGGTTACTTCATATAAGTTACACTGGATTTCGGTATACATACTCAGTTTATCACTTAAGGTATGTGTACCCGTTAAAATATACCAGGCTCCCAAATGTCCTTCTCCCGAATCTTGAGCGATACTCCTGGTCATTCCGCTAATAAGGATTATGCAAAGAAAAACAAATTGTTTCAGCATACTAAAAAGGATTGATTAAGAATCCGCGTCTATTTTCGTAGTCTTGGTTGTTCCATCATCCATTGTTTCCAACCCTTCACCCTTTAAATATTTGTCTAAAAAGGCTCTTATCTTTCCATAGGCTTCAATCTGGTTTTCTTTTTTTACAAATCCGTGCCCTTCATCTTCAAACAAAACATATTCTACCGGAACACCATTCTTTTTAACGCCCTCCACAATTTCATCCGATTCAATTTTAAGTACACGTGGGTCCTGAGTTCCTTGTAAAACAATAAGCGGTTTTGTAACTTTTTCGGTGTGGAAAAGCGGAGAAATTGCTCTTAATCTAACCGAATCTGCCGAATTCGGATCACCCATTTCGGTGTACAAGGCCTCTTTAAACGATTCCCACCATGGCGGAATACTTTTGAGGGTTCTCATCCAGTTGGTCACACCATATATATTCACTCCTACCTTAAACTCTTCCGGAGCAAAGGTGAGGGCGGCCATAGTCATATAACCTCCATAGGATCCTCCAATAATTCCTATTTTATCAGCATCAATAACATCCTGAGCGGCTAACCAGTCTTTCCCCGCAATACAATCTTTTAAATCCTTGTCCCCGTGATTTTGATCGTCCATTTTAAAGAAGGATTTTCCATACCCGCTACTACCCCTGTTATTCACAGCGAGTATCGCATAGCCATGATTTACCAAATACTGAATGGTATGGCTAAAGCCTTGTCTTGATTGACCTCCGGGGCCCCCATGTACCCATACCAGGGCGGGGACTTTATTATCTGCCGAAGCTTGTTTGGGTTGGTAATAGATGGCAGGAATTTCCAGCCCGTCAAACGACTTAAAACGAACCACTGTGGCTGAAACCAAATCGTTTCCGTCGATCTCTTTGTTCAGCACATCGGTGAGTTGATGCAATTCTTTAGTCGCCAAATTATAACTATAGGAATTGGTCGGTGTATGGGAACCTCCCACGCTTAGCAGCACCATAGATTCGTCTCTTGAAAATTCGGCTCCGCTTATATATTGTCCCTCAAATTTTGGGAACACCACTCTGTCTCCCGAAGCCACATCGATTACCTCCATCACAGTTTTAGCATCTTCGTTTGTGAACAGCAGTTGGTATGTGCCATTATGAGTGAAATAAAACGAGCTGATATCCCAGGGCTTTTCCAGCACTTTGGTTTTGGTTCCATCTTCCAGATTGTATTGCATCAGGTAACTGAATTCGGCATCGGCATCGGTGGTATAGTAAAAATGTTTTCCATCGGGAGAAAAGTCCTCAGCCGAGTTACTGCTAAGCGTATCATTTACCTTAACTTTTTTTCCTGTTTTGGTATTGAGTAAAAACAAGTCCCTATCGTTGGTATTAACCGGTTTAACAAGGGCGATATAGCTTCGGTCATCACTCATTCCGGCAAAATCCATTCCGTCTTCATTTTTGTAGATGCGCTTGGATTTGAAATCTGAAAGATTCATTTCGTAATGATCCATATACTTTGCATCTCGTTCATTGCTTCCGTAGAAAAAGCTTTTTCCGTCTTTAGCCCAGCCTCTAAATAAGGCTCGTACATTTTTCTCGGGCGTCAGTCGCTTTATATTTTCCCCGTCCTTCACAAATATTTTATAAATTTCATCTCCATTGCCGTCCATCCTAAACAGGATGCGGTCGTCTTCGGGGAAATAGGATATTCCGAATACCGAGGCACTGTCCGACTTGCTTATTGGAGTCATTTCACCTCCTTTGGCCGAAACCGTATACATATTGTAAATTCCGGAACGATTACTCGTTATTAATACCTTGGACTTATCGGCCGAATAGCCATTATCGAAGGCATTTTCGTTGTCCATAAACTGCTCAATACTATATTTCTTAACATCAACCGCCTTGGCGGTTTCGTTTTTCTTTTGATCCTTGCAGGCAAAAAACAGTGCTGCCGTAAAACTCAGAATAAGTATTTTTTTCATGGGATAGCTTTTAGTTAGTTTTAAACGTTTTTGTCTCTTTAAAGAGTGATAGATTTACTTTTTCCATATTGGACTTATATTCTGCCCATTCGGTTACAAAAAAGGCATTTGTTTGCTTTATAGCCTCGTTTAATTGGTTCTTAGCGTGCTGAAGCAAGGTTTCTTCGGTGGAAGTGATACCGTTAGGTCGGCTACCACTATACCAATTGGCCGTGCCTATTCTTTGCATCACAGTTACCTCCGGATTTCTGGTAATCCCTTGACGGTCGTCTTCTTTTCCAATATACAGTGCGACAAGCGAATCGATTTTTTTAGTAATTTCTTTACTCGCTTTTATGGCATCCTTGTACTTTTCTTCGTCTTCTTTTTTTAGTTTTTTACTGAATTCTTCCGAACTAGATTTACTTTCTACCAGTTGTTTTACAGCATCGGCCGCAAGTTGAGTCATTTCTTCTATTTCCTTTGATGTCGCATAACTCTCATCGATGGCTTTTTGTGAAACTTCCAACCTGGGATCGCTTTCTACCTTGATAGTGGTTGAGGACGACTTATCCATATAGTTTATTTCCACACGATAGTTCCCGGGTTTTACCTGAGTACCTCCGGGTTCGTTCTTGCGTTCTCTCACACTACGTGATGGTCTTTCCACTCCGGCTTCATCCAAATACCAGGTCCATTTGTAAATACCTGTGCTGTCCGGAATTTTCTTTTTTAGAGTTCTAATTAAACGATTGCCGTCATAGATTTTCATATAAAGAGAATCTTTACTAGGTCCTTTTTTGGCTTCGGAAGCTTCTGTCTCTTTTTCATCGTCTTTATTTTCATCCTTGTTCTCTGAAGCATCTTCTTTCTTAGGTTCTTCTTTTTTCAGAAAATAATAGGTTATTTGGGCTCCGTATCCTCTGTTTTCACCATTGTATATGGCATCAGCTCCAAAGCGACTCCCTGTAGGTTGCTGGTAGGCGGCTTCATAAGCGATAGGTGGGCTGAAAACGTTTAAATCTGAATTTAAAACATTATTGTTCTTTGCAATTTCCCGCAAAGGTCTAATATCGTCCAATACCCAGGCCGCTCGTCCAAATGTTCCAATTACCAAATCGTGTTCACGAGGATGGATTACCAAATCTTTTACTGAAACTGTTGGGAAACCGTTGGTCCATTTTGTCCAGCTGCTTCCGGCATTGATTGAAATATACAAGCCGTCATCGGTTCCTAAAAACATCAAATTTTTCTCAATGGGATCCTCGACAATGCTGAGAGCATAACTTTTAGCATCCTTTTCACTTACAATTCGCTGCCATGTCTTTCCATAATCTTTGGTGCGGTAGGCATAGGGAGTATAATTAAATCTTCTGTAATCGTTCGCCACAAGTAATGCCTCCCCTTTGTTTTTATTCGAAGCCTTTATCTGAGTTACCCAACTTCCTGCAGGGAGTCCTTTTAAGTTTTTAGACACATCTGTCCAAGATTGACCCCCGTTTTGGGTATAGTGTACTCGTCCGTCGTCCGATCCTACCCATAGCATGTTTTGCTCGACGGGAGAAGGTTCGATAACAAGGATAGTGGTGTGATTTTCAGCACCGGTAGCGTCCATAGTTAAACCTCCACTTTCGCTTTGCTTTTGTTTTTCGGGATCGTTGGTGGTCAAATCGGGAGAAATTACTTTCCAGGTTAAGCCTTTATCGGTACTCTTGTGTACAAATTGACTTCCAAAGTAAATGGTACTCGAGTTAAACGGATCGATGTTTATAGCCGAGTTCCAGTTAAACCGCAGTTCTACATTTGGATCGGGGTGGGTGGGTCGTACCGTGTAGTTATTTCCTGTAATCCAATCGTAACGATCTACGTAGCCTTGCTGACTCATGGTCCATCCATACCTGCTGTCATCCTTATCGGGAACCACATCGAAACCGTCACCAAAGGATATTTCCTGCCAGTAGTCGTTTCGAATGCCCTGCGATTTCCAAACATATGCCGGCCCTCTCCAGCTTCCATTATCCTGCATTCCGCCATAAACATTATAAGGAAATTCATTATCTACATTAATATGATAAAACTGAGCCACCGGAAGGTTTCCAACAAAACGCCAGGTTTTTCCACCGTCTTGTGTAATATTCAACCCACCGTCGTTACCGTCTACCATAAAACTCCCATCGGTTGGATGAATCCACCAGGCATGATGATCGGGGTGAACTCCATTGTCAACTCCATAAGCGGGCATCAATTGTTCGAAATGTTTCCCGCCATCTTCCGATACATTGATATAGGTAAAAACAGAGTACACTCTGTTTTCATTTTCAGGGTCTACATATATTTCAGAATAATAGAACGGTCTGTTACCTATATCATCCTTGTCGCTGATCATTTTCCATTTAAATCCGCCGTCCTCACTTTTGTACAATGCATTCTTTTTCGCTTCCACAAGCGCATAGATTATATTAGGTTTGTTTCGCGCAATGGCAATACCAATACGTCCCAACTCTCCTTTCGGAAGCCCATCGGCATCGGTTCGTTTTTGCCAGGTGGCACCGCCATCATGTGTAATAAAAAGCCCGGAGCCTTCGCCACCGGAATTAAAAAACCACGGATCGCGTTTGTGTTCCCACATAGCGACAATTAACTTATTTGGATTGGTCGGATCCATAACCATATCGGCCACGCCGGTTTTATTATTTGAAAACAAAATATTGGTCCAGGTCTTTCCACCATCGGTGGTTTTAAAGACACCTCTCTCGGGATGTTCCCCCCATGGAGAACCAATGGCACCTGCATAAACTATGTTGGGGTTGGTTGGATCGATTATTATTCGATGAATATGCCGGGTATTTTCAAGGCCCATAGACATCCATGTTTTTCCCGCGTCCACCGACTTATAAATTCCATATCCTCCATTTAAGCTGTTTCTGGGATTTCCTTCTCCGGTTCCAACCCAAATTACAGACGGATTGGATTGCTGAATGGCAACCGCTCCAATCGAAGCCGTGACCTCCTTGTCGAATACCGGATTCCATTTTATACCGCCACTTGTAGATTTCCATAAACCTCCCGATGCAGTACCAACATACATAATATCGGGATTTGTTATCACAACATCAATGGCGGTTACTCGACCGGACATCCCACCGGGACCTATATTCCGAGGTTTCATATCTTTTAAAATGTCCATTGAAAGTTGTTGAGCCGAAAGAGAGGTGGCGATACAGAGGAACGCCAGAAAGAATATTTTTTTCATTATTTTTTGATTATTTTTTGATTGATACTTACTTATTTCTTTTGAATTCCTAAAGTTAGTAAAATGTTGTTAGAAGATTCTTTTTTGTAGTAACATATAATGAGTATTTTCAAAAGACATAAAAAAACTGCCCCTCCAAAGCATCGCTAAGGAGGGGTCAGTTAAAAAAGTAGGTATGTGTAGGAGTTACAGATTCGGAATGACCAATTCTTGTCCAGGATGAATCATATCCGGATTCTTTAAAATATTTCTGTTTGCTTCAAAAATAGCATTGTATTTCATAGGATCTTTGTAGTAATGCTTCGCAATTTTGCTCAATGATTCTCCACTTGCAACGGTATGTCTCGCAAATACCGAAGAATCTGCAACCGTAATATCTGCCATAATATCATTGGGATTTTCACCGCCAACGCGTTTAATTTCATCCCAAAGCAGGTTCTTCTCGTAAGGCGTATTTGCCACTCCCCGAACTTCTAATTTATTTCCGTTCACCTGTACATCTCCTTTTTGGATTTTCAATTTTTCTCCCAAATCCAGAACGCTTTGATATTTTGCTTTAACCATTTTGTTTACATTTTAAGTTTATGACTTAAAGATACAAATTTTGAAATCTTTGTTTCGGTATCTGACCTATTTTTTAAATCGTGTCTCTTGTTTTCGACATTTAACAAAAATTATAGGTCAAAGTGGTAATTTAACGTAACATTAAATTGTTTTAATACAAATTTCACATTATGAAACCTACTTTTACTGAAACAAAAATCAACATTATGAAATTTAAAGCAATTATCATGTCATTAGCAGCAATAGTAATGGTCTTTACTGCCTGCGACGATAGTAAAAAGAAAGATGCTGAAGCCGCAACATTGGCTGAAGCTCAAAAAATGGAAATGGAAGCCCAATTGAAAGCCGAAGAGGATGCTAAAATGGCAAAAATGGAATTTGAAAATAATACCATTGCAGCCTTGGCCATGGGAAATGAAAATTTCTCAGGACTAGTGCACCACTTGCAGGCAGCAGATTTAGCCGAAACCTTTAAAGGAGAAGGAGAATATACTGTATTCGCACCCACAAATGAAGCTTTCAACAAAGTACCTAAAGCGACTATGGACAATTTAATGAAGCCTGAAAACAAAGAAACATTGCAGGGATTATTAAAATATCACGTAGTTTCCGGGGAGTGGAAAGCTGCCGATCTTGTAAAGGCTATTAACGATAACAACAACAAATACACTGTTACTACATTACAAGGTGATAACTTAACGTTGTCTCTAAAAGATGGTAAGGTGCAAATAAAAGATTCCAAAGGTGCAATTGCAACCGTTGTTACCGCTGATATAGATGCGTCTAACGGTGTAATTCACACAATTGATAAGGTAGTAATGCCTAAACAATAAGGTTAGTTAGTTGAGTTAAGTGAAAGAGGGCCTCGCATTGCGGGGTCTTTTTTTATGCTGTAAGATTTTCCGAAATATAATCCATTACTTCATCTTGTGTAAGTGCCGAGAACTTTGCATATCGTTGTTCACTGTGGACGTCGATAATTTCAAGCATGGCATCGCTCACCAAGTCTTTATTCTTCCAGGTATTTAGAGCCGAAATAACCTTTGGCAGACACCCTTTTTTATAAGCAATTTGCCCCAAAACATGCACTAATGTGTCTCGTACGAGTTTGGTTTCATCATCTTGTAACACTTCCAACAGTGGTAAAATATCCTGAGGATGCGTTCTCCCACGCAGTTCGATACCATGACACACTTGCCGTCTTATTTCTTTGTCGGGATGTGTTAAAAATTGTTTGGCCCAAGCCAGAGTGGGCTTCGGGTTTTTCTGACTCATTTTCTTCAGCGAACCAATTACTGCATTTCGCACCTTGTGATGTGAATCGAATAAGGCTACGTCAAAAATTGCTGAAACAACTTCAAATTGAAATTTGCCAATTTCACCTGCTGCATTCACCACAGTTTGCCGCACATGCTCATTAGCTTCCGATAGTAATTTCAGTATAACTTCTACAAGGGATTCTCTAAGCGAAGGTTCCCCGTTATAAATTCTGCCAACACCCAAATAGGAAGCTTATCGAATGTAGGTGTCTTCATTTGAAAAATAGTCAATAAAAATAGTTACATACTTTGTTTTGACAGCTTCTTGTAACTGAAACTGAATTTCAGCTACTTTTTGAACACGTGCTAACTTGGATAAATCGAAAAACGACATCGTTTCAAAAATTACTTTTAAAGCTGAAGGCATATTCACTTTCTCCATGCTCCTGCAAATATTCGAGTCTTTTTTTTCCTTCCTGAAGGGTAGGGATTTCGCCTTCTTCAATATACCATAACACCATATGCATTTTCGGCATTTTTGAAAACCACTCTTTTTTTCTTCTGAAGATTTCTACGTGATCTGAATTGTACACGAACTTGAACAAACTTTCCCGATTCTCCCAAACACTCATGTTTACGAGTATAAAATCCGATTTGAAGATTCTAACCGAATAGGAATCATTCCCTTCATCATCTGTAAAACGCCAAATGAAGCCGGGAGATTTTTCAGCCAAGGCATTGATACGATCGGTATTGTTTACAAAATCGGCCATTACAGGACTCTCCATAGTGTCGAGTGCTTCGGCAATATTAAATTGGGCAAGATGCATGTTTCTAGTTAGTCGTGACCTATATGGCATCCACAACCCCCATACATAAAACTCTGCGTTGATTCATGCCAGGGAAATGCCTGATTATAATTATTTTGTTCCCAGTAAAATGGACTGCGCTCCTTTGGACGATTGCCAATTTCGTTCATGGTATTTGTATCGTACAATCTTCCGTTTGCCATCACCATTTCGACCGACTGTGTGTTTTCAATGTTTTCCAATGGGTTTTCGGAAAGAATCACCAAGTCGGCCAATTTTCCGGCTTTTAAGGAACCAATATCATTGCCGGCTCCAATATATTCGGCAGCATTGATAGTAGCAGCTTTTAGTGCTTCCATAGGAGTCATTCCACCCTGGACCAACATCCAGGTCTCCCAATGAGCTCCAAGACCTTGCAATTGACCATGGGCCCCCATATTTACTTTAACTCCGGCATCACTCAACTTTTTTGCAGTGCCTGAAACCAAAATATGGCCATTGTCATATTCTTCCTTCGGAACCATGGTACGATGACGAGATCTGCTATCAATAATCGCTCGTGGTGAAAAGGTAAGCAGCTTCTCATTTTCCCAAACATTATCTCTTTGGTAATAGTAGTATTCACCATTAAGTCCGCCGTAATTTACAATAAGCGTTGGTGTATATCCGGTACCACTTTTGCCCCAAATTTCCAAGACATCCTTATACACCGGAGCAACAGGAATATTATGCTCCACCCCTGTATGGCCATCTATTACCATAGTGAGGTTGTGATAGAAGGTAGAACCTCCTTCGGGAACCACATTAATTCCCAATTCGCGTGCGGCCTGCAGAACCTGCTGACGCTGTTCACGACGGGGTTGATTGTAACTTTTCACGCTTTTTGCCCCAAATGCTTTGGTACGTCTTATACTGCTTTTGGCATCGTCAAGATTATTAATAACCGCTTTGAAATCCCCTTCGGCCCCGTATAAAATAAATCCGGTGGAGTACAATCTGGGTCCTACCAGAAGGCCGGCTTTTTGCAATTCGGACAAAGAAAACACAGCTTCTGTATTTGCCGATGGATCGTGAGCGGTTGTAACACCAAATGCCAGATTCGTTAAAAATTGCCAATTCTGTTGCGTGGTTAGTCCGTCTCTAAAGGCACCAATATGTGCATGTGCGTCTACCATTCCGGGCATAATTGTTTTTCCTTTTGAGGGATAAATTTTTGCGTCCGATGGCACCGGAGTCGTTGCAGAAGGACCAATACTTTCAATTTTATTGCCGTTGATGATGATGTTTCCTTCTTCAAAGACCGTATCTCCATCCATAGTTATAATACGCGCATTGGTAAACGCAATTTTACCCGATGGCTTATCTGTTTGAGCTGTGAGTCCAATTTTTATTCCTTCGGAAGTCATTTCAGGGATTTCTTTTGGGGAGCCCGATAAAAAGGTAAAACGATCTTTTAAATCATTACTGAAGTATTCATCTCCCAAGGTCCAAAATACTTTTTTACTATCTGCAGACCAATGTAAATTAATTCCGGCATCCTTTGCTATCTGTGAAACAGGAACAAAATTAGATTTATTATCCAAATCCACCGGCTGTCCATGCAAAACCATGGGAGCAATATATACTTTATGCAAATGTGAAAAGACAATCCATTTGTTGTCGGGACTCAGCTCCAATCGATTTGCGTATTTAGAAATGAGGTGTTCTTTTTCATCGTTTCCGCTTAGATTAACGCTAATGAGCTTTTTGGTAAGGTTGCCAAAATAGTCACCGCCGGTTTGTAAGAAAATACGTTGTCCATTGGTGCTGAATTTTGGAAATTCACCATGGTCGACAACCATTTTTTCATTCCCTCCGGAGCTGTTCATGGTGTAAATTCCCGAGTTTTTTGTAAAAGTCTGACCTTGGTCCAAGTTACCGTTCTCTTTTCTGAAAACAATAGAATTTCCATCAGGGGAATATGATGGAGTACGATATATAGCTTTGGTAGTGGTAACTTTTACTGCTTTGCCGCCCGAAACAGGGACTTTAAAAATGGCACCTTTCTCAAGATCGTTCCAGGTAACGAAAACTATATCGTTTCCATTCGGGGAGAATGCCGGCTCGAACTCAAAATCGGTGCCTAAAGTTAATCTTTTTGGTGTGCCATTGGGTAATTCTTTTTTCCAAAGGTGCCCAAGAGCCTGAAAGATAATAATTTTTCCGTTAGGAGATGTCACAACCTGCCGAATCATTTTTGGAGTGAAGGAATTTGTTTCAATCGGGTTGTTAAAATGCACCGTCTGTGCCAAATCTATGTTCACATTGGCTGTAAAAGGAATGTTTGTAACAGCCATAGAATGAATGTCCACCTTTTGAATTTTTCCACCGCTCCAGAATACAATCTCCGAATTATTGGGCATCCAGCTAAAATTAGGATAAACCCCAAATATAGCCCAGGCCTCTTGCTGGTCTTTGTTTAAAGCGTCAAAAACCGGCCATTCTTCTCCGGTTTCCAGGTTGTGGATATAGAGTACAGTTTTGGTCCGAACTCGTTTCACAAAAGCTAATTTCTTTCCATCCCGGGAAATAGTAGGTCGGGCTGCCCCACCCGGACCACCGGTTATAGTTTGGGTTTCTCCGGTTTCAAAATCGTATCTTTTTATAGCATAAATCTGTTTGTTGGGATCCTTGTTATACTGAAAGAATCCACCCGGATACATATCTTCACTATAATAAAGATATTTACCGTCGGGGGACACAAAGGGCTCGTTGACATCCTGTTGATCGTTTTTACGCTTTGTGATTTGCAGTCCGCTTCCTCCTGTAATGTGATACTGCCATAATTCGCCAGCACCCATACTTCGTTCGGACGTAAAATGCTTCCGACCTATCAGATAATTTCCATCGGGCATCCAAACAGGGTTGTTTAACAATCTGAAATCCTCTTTTGAAACGGCCTTGGCATCACTTCCGTCGGTATTCATCACCCAAATATTATCACCACCTCCTGCATCACTTGTAAATGATATTTTACTGCCGTCGGGGCTAAATCGGGGTTGAATCTCGAAAGGTATACCTGTACGGATAGCCTTTGCAGTGCCACCATTAATGGGAAGGGTATAAATATCGCCCAACAGATCGAAGACGATGGTTTGCCCGTTCGGACTTACATCCAGATTCATCCAGGTTCCTTCATTGGTGGAAAAGCTATGTGTTTTATAACTGAAATCGCTTCCGGGGGCTGCAACATCCCATTTTGCTTCTTCTTTTTTGTCCTGGGCAGTTAGTGAAAGTGTATAGCATATTGCTAGTAGTGAGAGAAAAATTCGCATTTGATTGGTTTTATGAGGTTTTAAAGATAATATTTTAAATAGGATGTTACTGCCTTGATTTCCGGTTCGTAGTACAGAGTGCTATTATTTCTTTAATTCTTTTGGCTCGGGTTTCATCTCTTTTCGCCTGAAACAGCCAACTTAAATAACTTTTGCGATACCCGGGGGCAAAATTTTGATAGTTTTTAAAGGCGACAGGGTTTGCCTTAAATGCTTTTTTCAATTCCGGCGGAATTATAAGGTTTTCAATATCGTCCATAGCGCTCCACGTACCGGTATCTTTAGCTATTTTTATAGTTTCCCATCCGCTGTCGTGAATTAAGCCTTCCGCTTCCAAATGAGGGATATACGATTTGTTTAGTGCACTCCAGGTACTTTTTGGATTACGCGGACAAAAATATTGTTGTCGTTTGCCATTACCCAGACTGCGCACAGTACTGTCTATCCAGCCGTAACACAGTGCAACTTTTACCGCATCTTCCCAGCGCATGGTCGGGACATTTAATTCCAGTTTATAAAAAATTAAATGAACTCCCTGATCATGGGTAGTATGATTAAAATGTAACCATTCGCGCCACTCCACATCTCGAGGGAAATATAACTCGGGTTTTTCTTTCAAAATGAATTTCTAGTTTTTAATCATTTCACTATCTACAAAAAAATCTCTCTTAATTTCGACAGTTTTAATTGGTTCCGAAAACTCCTTGGTTCTCCATTCGGCAATAGGGAAGATCCATTCTTCTTTACCGTTTACTATAGCAATTACCGGCATGTCGAATTTTTCAATCACTTCTTCATACCGAAATTGAAGTGATTTTCCATTTACTCTATATTTTACCAGGGGAATCATGGTAGTTCGGAGGTATTGCTCCCAGAATTCGGTGAGATCAATTCCGGTTTCTTTGCTAATAGATTCTTCAACCTGCTTACTTGAAACGGTTTGATGGTAAAAATTCTTGTTCAAACCGACTAATATGTCTCTCCATTTTTCGTCATCTTCAAGAAGCTGTCGCAAGGTGTGTAATATGTTGGCACCTTTATAATACATATCGCTACTTCCTTCATACTGCACATTGTAAGTTCCAATAACGGGACGGTCGTTTTGAATCATTCTTCGGGTGCCAATCACATAATCTGCCGAGGCCTCTTTTCCGAAGTGATAATCGAGGTATAAATTTTCAGAATAGGCGGTAAAGCCCTCATGTAACCACATATCGGCTATATCCCTGTTTGTAATATTATTCGCAAACCATTCGTGTCCTGCTTCGTGGATAATAATAAAGTCAAATTTCAGTCCCCAGCCGGTACCCGAAAGATCGCTGCCTAAATACCCGTTTTTATACTGATTCCCATAGGTGATACTACTTTGGTGCTCCATTCCCAAATAGGGAACTTCTACAAGCTTAAAACTGTCTTCATAAAAAGGGTAGGGGCCAAACCAATGTTCGAAAGCTTTCATCATCATTGGAGCTTGTAAAAATTGTTTTTTCGCCTTGGGTTCATTCTCTCGCAATACCCAGTAATCCATATCCAATTCGTCTTTTAAGCCCTTATACTTTTCCCCGAAATGTACATAATCACCTACATTTATATTTACGCCGTAATTGTTGATGGGGTTCACCACTTTCCAGTGCCAGATTTTGGTTGCACCCTTGTCTTCTGTTTTTATTAATCGACCGTTACCAACGGCTACTAAACTTGAAGGGACTTCAATTGCCAGCCCAATACCCTTGTCGGGCTCGTCGTATGAATGATCTTTGTTGGGCCACCAGATACTGGCACCAATTCCCTGATTGGAAGTTGCAATAAAATGTTTCCCGTTACTGTCCTTCCTCCAGGTAAAACCGCCATCCCAGGGTGGGCGTATTGCTTCTTTTGGCTTTCCTGAAAAATAAACGGTGAGTTTATCGGTTTCTCCTTTTTTCTGCTTCTGCTGAAGGTTAATGAAATGCGCATTCCCTTCCGAAGTAAAGGATAATTCCTTGCCATTCTGAAGGATTTTATCAATCTTCATAGGTGCCTGCAAGTCAATTTGCATCACTTCATTTTTGTCTAAAACTTCATAGGTAATGGTATTACTTCCTTGTATAAATCGATTGTCGGGCTGTACTTCCACGATTAAATCATAGTGTATCAAATTCCACCATGCACGTTCGGCTGTAATACTTCCCCGAAGCGTATCTTGTCGGGTAAAATTTTGAGAAAAAACCGTGAGGCATGACAAGAGAAAAATACTTATAACAAGAACGTGCTTCATTGTGTAAAATGATTAGTGATTATCGAAAAGTTTTATTGGGGAATACTACCGGACTTTCATGACCATCGGGTCCTATCGATGCCACTCCAAAGAAATAATTGTCGATTACAATACCTTCCAGAGTAAAGGTTTCGACATTCCCTACATATCGACTGTAATCCCAGGTTGGGGAAGTAGTGTCCCTCCAATAAATTTTATAGCCTTTTGCACCTTCCACTTTGTCCCATTTTAACTTTGCTGAAGGCTCCACAATACCTCCAATTGCAACATTTTTAGGAGAAGGCGGTGCCCAGGCCAGACTCGCTAAATTTATAGCATTGACAGCCGTAAGTTTTTTTGCATAGTCAAAATTGACAAATTTCAGTTTGTCGCCGTATTCTATACCATCTTCCATACGAATATCCTGATGCTGCTGTGTATAATTTTCGTGGGATTCCATAATTCGAATGCCGGCAAAACCTACGTCGTTAAAGGGGCGATGGTGACCTCCTCGACCAAAACGATCTAATCTGTAAATCAAGGTGGGATTCATTTCGGGCATGTAGCTTTTGGTGGTATTATAAACATAACGCGCCAACTGACGTGAAATTCCGTCTACTTCGCCGCCGTAAAAGCGTCTTGAAGTACGCTCGTTATCAGTTTCTGTGGGAGGAACAGGTTCGGAGAAGATTCTAAAATCCCGATTGCTTATTACGCCGTTTACACCTTTTATATTCCCTATCATGTCATTGTTAAGTACTCCAATAATTTCCCACTTATTATCCAACGCGTATTGAGCCAATCCTTTTCCGCCGAACAAGCCTTGTTCTTCACCGCTTAATCCTACGTATATAATGCTACTTTCAAACGAATACTTCGATAAAACACGAGCAGCTTCGATAGCTCCTGCCATGCCGCTGGCATTGTCGTTGGCACCGGGAGAATCGGATGTATAATCGGTTGGATCACTAACCCGGGAATCGATATCCCCACTCATGATAATATATCGGTTGGGATATTTTGTGCCTTTTTGAACGGCGACTACATTTACCACCCATACATCGTTGACAATGCGATTGTTATCGCCTTTTTTTACCAAATCTTTCTGATAAAAAACATCCAAGCAGCCTTTGCAATCATTCGAAATAGTTTCAAATTCTTTTTTAATCCATCGGCGAGCCGCGCCAATTCCTCTCGTTTCAGAAACAGTATCGCTTAGGGTATGTCTTGTTCCAAATCCGGCAAGTTTAGTAATGTCGGCTTCAATTCTTTCGGAAGAAACAGCATTGATAATGTCATAAATTCTCGTATCGGTTTGTGCAGAACAGCATAAACCAATGGAAAGGCTAAGCAGAATAATTAAATTTTTCATGGATTAAGTAGTAAGTAGCTAAAGATACTAAAATCAAACACATTATTCTGTCTTCAGTTCGGCTGCCAAAGCAAGTTTGGTTCCGCCGGCATTTACTGTAATGCGTGTTATGTTTTGAAAGGAATAGTTAGACAAATCAGCCGCAGGCTTCCATTCTCCGGTGCCAAAAAGGTCATATATAAATAATTTATCTGTACTCCCTAAAATTAATTTCGATTCACTTAACCACGCGTAATCCTGGATGCCAATGGGTAATTCGGTGATAAAAAAGCTTTCTCGGGTTTCCATATCCAATTGATAGATGTCGTAGTTTCCATCTTCGTTCAGGACGGTATAACTCATTGCCCTGGTATTGGGAATTTTATGAATGGATCTGCCTGAATTCAGTACAATAGTATCCCATTTTTTTTGAGTGTAATCAACAAGAACCAAATCCAATCTGTCATCCGAAAGTACTGAAGCTAAAAGGGTGTTTTTATCATAAAAAGCGTAGTAGGCCACTTGAAGGTCTTCAATTAATTGTTGAGATTCGCCTGTATTTTTATAATAGTAAAGACGCTGTAGCCCTGTTGTATCAAGACGAACTGCCGTAAATCCAACCCCGTCCGGAGCTAATAGAGGTGAATATTCTCCGCCGGATGTAGGCTGATTGATACGCTCTGTAGTTCCTGAAGCGATATTATAGGATTTTATTTCAGTCTGACCGTTTTCCGTTCCCGCATAGAGTAGTGCGTCTAACGCAAAAGAAGGTTGACTGTCGTATCCCGGATTGTTTGAAATATTTTTAAAGTTGGAGATTTCGAGGCCTTTTTCAGATGCCGAAATGTCCATCAGAAAAATATCGGTATCGGGCTGGGAGAGGAGTAAATGCGAGGTTAGTAGCACTACCGCAGTAAAGAGTACTTTAATCATTGTCATTATTTTGTTCTAAAGATAGCAAAGTTTGGACCAAAGTTGAAGTATAAAAAAAACCGCCTCTTCAGAGACGGTTTTCAACTAACTAACCAATTTTCAATTTATGGAAAAATTGAACTCTTACAGCTCTCTGGCCTATGTTGTTGCTAATGGTTACGACCAGAAAGGATATTTTTGTTCGGCGGTAACCTTTTCGGCAATAATTTTACGTAGCTCTACTATGTTTGGCATGTTCTGGTATTTTGTAAAACGTCGTAAGCCCATCAACATCATGCGTTGTTCATCACCTTCAGCAAAGGAGATAATTGCTTCATGTGCTTTGGTATTAATGGTTTCTACTGCATGATATAAATATAATTTTGACATGGCAATTTGTTCCTTTTGTGCAGCTTCTCCAAAACGCTTCGCATTCTTTTCGGAACGAAGCACGGCACTTTCAGCCATATAAATTTCAATTAAAATATCGGACGCAGCCAAAAGCATTTGTTGATGCTCTTCCAGATCCGGGCCGTATTTTTGAACGGCAGCTCCGGCAACCATAAGGAATACTTTCTTTAATTTTCTGAGTATTTCTTTTTCTTCTGAAAACAATTCAGAATAATCCGGTGTGTCAAAAGAAGGAATTCCTGTTAGTTCCTGAGCAACTGCTGTGGCGGGGCCTAACAAATCGACATGACCTTTCATGGCTTTCTTTACAAGCATTCCTACGGCCAGCATACGATTGATTTCGTTGGTGCCTTCATAGATGCGTGCAATACGCGCATCCCGCCAAGCCGCTTCCATTGGAGTATCTTCAGAGAAGCCCATTCCGCCGAAAATCTGAATCCCTTCATCGGCACAATTCTGAATGTCTTCCGAAACTGCAACCTTTAAAATAGAACATTCAATGGCGTATTCTTCAACTCCTTTCAGCTCGGCTTCCTGATGTGAATTTCCATCAGCTACACGAAGAGCGATACGATCTTCTATATTTTTCGCAGCTCTGTAAGTAGCAGATTCACCTGCATACGCATTAGTGGCCATTTCGGCTATCTTCTTCTTAATTGCACCAAATTCGGCTATGGGAGTATTAAATTGTTTGCGTTCTACAGCATATTTTATAGCCGTAGTGGTAACACGTCGTTGCGAATCCAAACAGGCGCCGGCCAATTTGATACGACCAACGTTTAGGGCGTTCATTGCAATTTTAAATCCGTTTCCTCTTTCCGAAAGCATGTTTTCTACAGGTACTACCGTATCGCTAAAAAACACCTGACGGGTAGAAGAAGCTCTAATTCCTAATTTATGCTCTTCTTCACCCATAGTAATCCCATTACTAGGGTCATTTTCGACTATGAATCCGGTGATGTATTTGTCGTCCTCAATTCTAGCGAATACAATAAAGAGCTTACAGAATCCCGCGTTGGAGATCCACATTTTTTGTCCGCTGATCTTGTAGTGGGTACCGTCTTCACTAAGTACGGCCTTTGTTTTTCCACTGTTGGCATCACTTCCCGCACCCGGTTCTGTCAAGCAATAAGCGCCAAACCATTCACCGGTTGCAAGCTTGGGAACGTATTTTTGTTTTTGAGCTTCGGTTCCATATAAGGTGATTGGCAAGGTACCAATCCCGGTATGCGCACCAAATGCAGTACTAAAAGATCCTGTGCCGCTGGAAATATAGTCACAGGTAAGGAGGGTAGAAACGAAGCCCATTCCCAATCCGCCATAAGCTTCAGGAACAGCAACGCCTAAAAAGCCAAGCTCTCCGGCTTTACGCATTACCTCTTCGGTGAATGCATAATCTTTTTTCTCGAAGCGATCTCTGTGAGCAATGATCTCTCTTTCATTGAATTCCATTACCGCTTCTTTCATCATTTTTTGCTCTTCTGAAAAGTCTTCAGGAGTAAAAATATCTTCACAGGCTGTTTCTTTTACCAAGAATTGACCACCCCGTAAAAGTTCTTTGTTATTCTTTGTTTCTGTACTCATTTTTTATCCTTTTTATGTCAGTTCGAGCGCAGTCGAGAACTATTTTTTAATCTTTCCTGTCTATTTAGGTCTCGACTGCGCTCGACCAGACAAGTCTTCTCATTATCTTATTTTAAAAATTCATAAATCCCCGCAGCTCCTTGTCCGGTTCCCACACACATGGTTACCATGCCGTATTTGCCCTTCATATTTCGCTTGCGCATTTCGTCGAAAAGCTGAACCGATAATTTAGTTCCTGTACAGCCCAGTGGGTGCCCAAGTGCGATGGCGCCCCCGTTTACATTTACTATATCCTTATTAAGGCCGAGTTCACGTATTACAGCTAACGACTGAGAAGCAAAGGCTTCATTGAGTTCGATAAGCGCGATATCATCCTGTTTTAATCCCGATTGTTTTAATGCCTTCGGAATTGCCTTTACAGGTCCTATACCCATAATTCGGGGTTCTACACCCACTGCAGTAAAACCTACCATGCGCGCAATGGGTTCGAGATTTAACTCTTTTACCATTTCTTCACTCATCACCATAACAAATGCTGCACCATCACTCATTTGCGAAGAGTTTCCGGCAGTAACACTTCCTCCCGCGGCAAACACAGGGCGTAACTTTGCTAATGCCTCTTTACTGGTTCCTTTACGCGGACCTTCATCCTGAGTGACCGTATATTTTTTGGTTTCCTTTTTCCCTGCTTCATTTACAAAGGTCTCTTCCACCTCGATAGGAACAATTTGATCTTTAAAACGGTTTTCGGCTAGTGCCTTTAACGCCTTCATATGCGAATTGTACGCAAACTCGTCCTGATCTTCACGGGATACCTTGTACTGATTGGCAACAGCCTCGGCGGTGTTACCCATTCCCCAATAGTAATCTTCGTGTCCGGATTTGGCAATTTCATAATTCAATTCGGGTTTATAGCCCGACATAGGAACGGCACTCATGCTTTCTGCGCCACCTGCGATAATACAATTGGCCATTCCCGCCTGAATTTTGGCAGTGGCCGTTGCAATGGTTTCTATTCCTGAAGCGCAAAATCTATTGACAGTAACCCCCGGAACATCCACCGACTCCAATCCAATCAAAGAGATGAATCGCGCCATATTAAGTCCCTGAGCCCCTTCCGGCATTGCATTTCCCACAATCACGTCGTCAATTCGAGATTTGTCGAGTTGCGGCAATTCCTTCATCATAAACTGAATGGTTTCCGCGGCCAATTCGTCCGGTCTTTTAAAACGAAAGACACCTCGTGGCGCTTTTCCCACTGCTGTTCTGTATGCTTTTACGATATATGCTGTTTTCATTTATATAGTATTGAGTATTGAGATGTTAGTATTTAGATTCTTTAAGTGATTTCTGAAATCCATAATTCATTTTTTGAATTTCAATTACCTTTTCCAATATTGGCTTTAGTTTTTCTTCTGAAATTAATTGTAATTCAATTACTAACAGTAACTGTGTTTGTAATTCGTAAGCTGAACCATTGGCGATACTTAGAAATTGAATAAATTCTTTTTGCGAATTTCTCCCGGACCCTTCAGCAATATTTGAAGGAATTGAGATAGCGCATCTTTTTATCTGACTAGTCAATCCGTATTTTTCTTCAATAGGTAATGTATCGGCTATTTGATAAATACTCTTAGCCAATTCTATTGATTTAACCCAAATTTTTAAATCTTCTACTTTATGCATTCTCAATACTAGTATCTAATAACTCATTTCTCTTAGCACCTTAGTTGCGAAGTGGCTTTCCTTTTTGAATCATATGTTGTAAGCGTTCCAGGGTCTTGCGTTCTCCTGCCAGACTTAAGAAAGCTTCTCGTTCCAGATCGAGTAGGTACTGTTCTGAAACCAGAGTGGGTTCAGAAAGATCTCCACCTGCCATAACATAGGCCAATTTGTTGGCAATTTTTTGATCGTGCTCACTTATATAGTGACTATCTTCCATTGCATCTGTTCCTACCAAAAACAAGCCCAAAGCCTGTTTTCCAAGCACTTTTATATCTTTTCGCCTTACCGGCTTGGTATACCCCTGATCTGCCATCATTCTCGCTACTGCTTTGGCTTCAGCAATTTGTCGGTCTCTGTTGACTATCACAATATCTTTTCCGCTTTTGAGGAAATCATAATCAAATGCTTCATAAGCTGACGTAGATACTTTCGCCATTGCAACGGTTAAAAATCGTTCTCTTAGACGGTTTAATTCAACGTCATCCTTGGCAAAACTGTCTGATGCACGCAATGCCATTTCTTTGGAACCACCACCGCCCGGAATCACGCCTACACCAAATTCAACCAACCCGATATAACTTTCGGCTGCAGCCACAACGCGGTCTGCGTGTAGGGTCATTTCACATCCTCCGCCTAAAGTCATTCCATGGGGAGCAACAACGGTAGGGATGGAAGAGTAGCGCAGTCGCATACAGCTGTCCTGAAAATATTTCACCGCCGCGTTCAATTCGTCGTATTCCTGCTCGACCGCCATCATAAAGATCATTCCAATATTGGCACCTACCGAGAAGTTGGCACCCTGATTTCCGATTACTAGTCCGTCGAAATCTTTTTCGGCTATATCAATAGCTTTATTAAGCCCTGCAAGGACATCTCCGCCAATGCTGTTCATCTTGCTTTGGAATTCACAATTTAAAATTCCATCGCCGAGATCTTCCACAACAACTCCACTGTTTTTAAAGACTTCGGAAGATTTCCTGATATTGTCCAAAATGATAAACGCATCCTGTCCGGGCACTTTTAGGTGTTTTTTCTTCGGAATGTCGTAATAATATGTCGCGCCTTCTTTTACTGTATAAAACGATTCGATTCCCGCTTCGAGCATTTCATTCACCCATGGAGCGGGTTCTTTCCCCAAATCTTTTATAAGCTGAATTCCTTTTTGCACTCCAACGGCGTCCCAAATCTCAAAGGGGCCATTTTCCCAGCCGAAACCGGCCTTCATGGCGTCATCAATCTTGTACAATTCGTCCGAAATTTCAGGAATACGTTTAGACACGTAGGCAAACATACTTCCGAAGCTTTTACGGTAGAATTCTGCTGCTTTGTCCTTTCCGCCAACCAATACAGGAAAGCGATCTACAACCTTGTCGATACTTTTGGTAAGTTCCAGAGTAGGGAAGGAGGCTTTTTTACCGCTGCGATATTCCAAAGTATTCAAATCCAATCCTAAAATCTCACTACTTCCGTCGTCATTTTTCACTTTTTTATAAAAACCCTGTCCTGTTTTGCTTCCCAACCATTTATTATCCATCATGGTAGCAATAAATTGCGGGAGTTTAAACACTTCGTGTTCTTCGTCGTTAGGGCAGTTTTCATAAATTCCGTTGGCAACATGCACCAGCGTGTCTAATCCAACCACATCTACGGTACGGAAAGTGGCCGATTTAGGACGACCAATAACGGGACCGGTAAGTTTGTCCACTTCTTCGATGGTTAGACCCATCTCCTGAACCAGGTGAAACAAACTTTGAATTCCGAAAATACCAATACGGTTTCCAATAAAGGCGGGAGTATCTTTTGCAATTACTGAAGTTTTCCCCAAAAATTTTTCGCCGTATCCGTTTAAGAAATCCAAAACTTCGGAAGAAGTTTCAGGTCCCGGAATGATTTCAAACAATTTTAAATAACGAGGTGGGTTAAAGAAATGTGTTCCGCAGAAATGCTTCTGAAAATCCTCACTTCTACCTTCACTCATAAAATGTATAGGAATTCCTGAAGTATTTGAAGTAATCAATGTTCCGGGAGTTCTATGCTTTTCAAGGTTTTCAAAAACCTGTTGTTTTATGTCTAATCGTTCTACAACCACTTCAATAATCCAGTCGGCAGTTGCAACCTTTGCGATGTCATCTTCCAGATTTCCTGTTGTGATTCTGTTTGCAAAACTACTGTGGTATAAGGGTGCGGGTTTCGATTTGATAGAAGCTGTCAAAGCTTCGTTCACCAATCTATTGCGAACAACTTTATCTTCTAAGGTGAGGCCTGCGGCTTTTTCCTTGTCGTTCAATTCACGAGGAACAATATCTAATAGTAGTACTTCAACTCCAATATTTGCAAAATGACAAGCGATTCCGCTTCCCATGATTCCGGAGCCGATTACAGCAACTTTATTAATTCTTCTTTTTGACATGCTATGAAATTTTTTCGGTATTGTATATTTTTTTACTGTTGATGAGCTCCAAAATGGTGTGGGCTACATTTTTAAAAGTTTGCAGCTCTTCAGGGCTTACTTCTTCTTTTACGGCCTCATCGAACTGCAGCACCACATTTTTCGAAAATTCCCGCATCTCTTTCCCAAATTCGGTTAGGTGAATAATTACTCCTCGACCATCCAACGGATTGGGTTTACGCTCAATCAATCCTTTCTCTTCCATCGTTTTTAGGGTACGTGATAAGCTTGTGGCTTCCATTCCCATCTTAGGTCCCAGGGCTGTAGAAGAGGTACCTTCTTCCGGGTCGATGCTAATCAGGGCGAAACCGGTAGCCATGGTGCTCCCTTTTTTTCCGGCCTCTTCGTTATACATTTTTTGAACGGCCATCCAGGTGGCTCGTAATACATAATCGATGGTTTTTTCCTTCATATTGAAATATTGGAAATCCAAAGATACAAAATTATATTATGCACGCATAGTAAATATGTAAAATATTAGTATAAAAAAAGAGCCAATTGGTGAGGCTCTTTTCATTCTAAAATATAGGTTTATTTAATCTCAAGAATCTCTTTCATAGATTTTATTGTAAAGATCTATGTATTTCTCTTTAATTACTTTCCGTTTCATTTTCATGGTAGGAGTGAGGTGACCGCTTTCAATTCCCCATACATCGGGCGTGAGTTCAAATTTTTTAATTTTTTCCCATTTACCGAAGCGTTCGTTATGGATGTCTATTTCTTTCTGAATTCGAGAAATTAGTACTTCATTGTTTACCAGTTCTTTCGGGTCGTCCGGAAGGCCTTTGTTTTTACGCTTATTCCATTCGGCTATAAATTCCCAATTAGGCTGAATTAAAGCTGCCGGCATTTTCTCGCCCTCACCAACTACCATAATCTGATCTATAAAGCGAGATTGCTTCATTGCATTTTCAAGTAATTGAGGCGCAACATATTTCCCGCCACTGGTTTTAAACATTTCCTTTTTACGATCGGTAATTTTAAGGAAGCCGTCCGCATCAATTTCACCTATATCTCCTGTATGAAAATACCCGTTTTTTAAAACTTCAGCAGTTTTATCGGGATCTTTATAATAACCCATCATAACCTGCGGTCCTTTTACCAGAATTTCCCCATCTTCGGCAATTTTAATTTCAGTATTTTCAATTGCCTTACCAACGGTTCCAATTCGGAAACCACCGTTTCGCATATCGTTAACACTTACTACAGGTGATGTTTCCGTAAGTCCGTAGCCTTCCATCACAGGAATATCTGCGGCGTTAAAGACACGTGCCAATCTGGGTTGTAAAGCTGCACTTCCTGAAGCAATCGCCTGCAAGTTTCCTCCCAAAGCCTCCTGCCATTTGCTAAAAATTAATTTTCTGGCAATCTTCAATTTTGTCTCGTACCACCAACCATTTTGGCCGTAGGGTTCATATTTTAGCCCTAAATCGATAGCCCAGAAGAATAATTTCTTTTTAATTCCGGTTAAATCTGCTCCCTTTGCATAAATCTTATCATACACTTTTTCCAGCAGTCTCGGTACTGCGGTCATCACCTCCGGTTTTATTTCCTTTAAATTATCACTAATTGTTTCAAGACTTTCAGCAAAGTGGATACTCACTCCACAATATTGATACATATAAAGCAACATGCGCTCATAAATATGGCAAACAGGCAAGAAGCTTAGCGATTTAGTTTTTCCCATTTCTATGGGCAATCTTTTGGCACTTGCCGTAGCGTTACTCGCTATATTTCTATGAGTCAACATAACTCCTTTTGGTTGTCCTGTTGTTCCGGAAGTATAAATAAGTGTAGCGAGATCGGTCTCTTTTACAGCCTCTTTTCTACTAACTACTTCGTTTTGATTGCTTTCATCCTTACCTAATTCCAACACCTCACCCCAATTAGGACAATTATTAAGATTATTGAAAGAATAAATGCCTTTTAAGGAAGGTACATTATCTTTTATTTTTGCAATTTTGGTATACACTTCTTCACAAGAAACAAAGCAATACATAGATTCACTGTGGTTGAGCACATATTCGTAATCCTCCTCACTGATGGTGGGATAAATGGGTACATCCTGTGCTCCGGTTTGTAAAATCCCAATATCACATATATTCCACTCGGTGCGATTGGTCATAGAGATGATGGCCACCTTGTCGTTGGGTTTTACGCCTAAGCGAATTAAACCGCGACTTAGAGCGTTCGCTTTATTTATATATTCCTGCGTTGAGGTTGCAATCCATTCTCCGTTTACCTTGCTCACAAGTGATTTTTCGAGAGGGTATTTTTCCAGTTGGTAATAGGGGAAGTCGAAGAGTCTTTTTGGTTCGGTCATAATTGGTATTGTTGTAGCCATGCAAATTATGAAAAATTATCCAGTTTTATATTGAAATAAAAAAAGCCACGAATTATCGTGGCTTCCTAAATTTATAAAATGAAATTCTTGTTATAGTTTCACAACTTTAAATGTTTTTGAAGCATTTTCGGAAGTAATTTGTATCATATAAACGCCTGATGCGTAATTGCTGTAATCGAACGATTGCGGGCCCGAATTATTTTCGGTTTTGGTGACCAACTGACCTTGCAACGTATACATTGAAATTGAATAATTGGTAAGTTGTGTATTAATATGTAAAACATCTTCAATGGGATTCGGGAATAATTCAAAATGATTTTCAGTCGTTTCCGGAGCGCCTAAAGTGCCATCGCTTGCAATATTAATTTTCAGGTCGTCAAAATAGAATCCATCTCTTTGATCGCCGTTGTCCGAACGAAACTGAAAGCGAACCAGAATAGTCTCGCCTAAATAATCACTCAAGTTTATCTCTTCCAAAACCCAATCGCTTTGTGAACCGTCGTACAAAGGTTCTCCCGTAGGTTGTGAGTTGTTGTTACTTCCTGCATTGGTGTATTTTCCACATTGCGGGATCCATGTGCTTCCTCCGTTAATGGATACTTCAAATTGCACGTAGTCGTAATTGGGTTCAAGATCCCACTTGGCATAGAAGGAGGCACTTGCTCCTAATGCATTTGTTAAGTCGACCGAATTACTCAGTGTAATAGTTTTGTTTGAATTAGGTGGATACAGTGCACCCGGCGAATCCGTGATTGAACTGGAAGGAGAAACAAATGTATTTGTAGTAATTCCCCAGCCAACATTTACAAAATTATCACTTACACTGTTTCCGGGATCGTTGAATACAGGAAGCAAACTTCCCGCAAGCTTATTTATTGTGATTTTGGAGTCGTAGCTTCCGTTATTTACAATCAATTCGTAAATAATAGCATCGCCCTCAACCGTTCCGTTTGCAAGCGTGTAAGGAATGAAACCGCTGTCTGTATCGAGTACGTCCATTCCGGTAAAGGTTACTGCATTTCCCACTGTAGAAATATTTGCAGAAATTGGATTCATACTTACCGTAAAGTTTCCGGTTCCTGAAACACCTAATCGCTTGATGTCGAAATCGGCTTCAGCATTCACTAAGCTCCCAACAAATAATGGAGCTGTGTCCTTAATAGCGGCATAGTTGTTTACCATTTTAGCCGAGGTAAGGTTTAAATACATCATTCCTTGGGAAATGGGAACTATCTGATTGGAAGGAGGCCAAAAACTCGGACCAATTTCCGGCGTCATCGAATATATTTTATCGTGTGTTCCTACGGTACCATACATAAAATCGTCACTAACCCCTGCTGCCGGGTACAATTCGGATGAAATGATATTGTCGAAGCCGTTTTGTGACACCAGTTCTTCAGATATTCCTTCAAATAAAGCATTTTCCGGAGTGGGAGCATTATCGGTATAACCATACGGATACAATAACAAATCGCCCGAAGTATGGTTGTTAATAGCCATCACAAAATCGTGTTGTTCTACAAACCACTTAATCGCTTGTGTTTCAATTTCGGAAAAGGGAGCCGGACCGTGATAGACTTGGCTCTCCGTATCACTTGAAGTGCCTTCGCCTCCCCAGGTTCCATTTCCGGGATCACCATTGATATAGTAATCGTAATTTCTGTTTAAATCGGTTCCGTAGGTGTTCTTTCTATTTTTTCGCCAAAAACCACCTCCGTTAGGGTCGGTTTTTTGATTGTACAAATAACCATCGGGATTTAAAACGGGAACAAAAAATAGTTCGGTGTTGTCCACAATACTTTGAATTTCAGGATCGGTGGCGTAATTTTCTAACAAATACCACATATAGAAAACCAATTGAGAAAGCCCTGCAGGCTCCCGGGCATGGTGTAAAGCAGTATATAGAATTTGCGGTTCTCCTTCTGAAGCGTTAGGGTTGTCACTAATCTTGACCCATTTAATACCGTTGCCACCAATTGGCGGCGTAGTTGAATTGTCCGGTGTTCCTTCGGTAAGGAATGTACTTATATTGTCTTTTTGGGTGATAAGATTGGGAAATAGCGCTGCCATTTCATCCAATTCGTCTAAAAGTTCTTGATAGGTAAGATAACCACCCATGGAACCCAATTGAAAATTGGCCGGAGTTTGATATTCAGTCGCGCCACTTCCGTCGCAAGTAAGATTTCTTTGAGGAGGATTGTTCAGTTGATTTTGCTGAAGGAAATACGCCTTAGAATCTTCTATTAAAATTTCGACCGAAAAACCTGCCTGACGAGCGAGATTGATTTCAGAAACAGAAAAGTCGGAAATTATAAAATGTCCTTTTTTATGAACACCATGTTCCAGAGGGATACCGAGGGCATTCAATCTCGTAAGATCATTGGTGGAATTGTAATTTATTTGAGCGCGTTGGTGTTTTTCCTGAATATTCTGGGAAAAACTTACGGCAGAAATGAGCAGCAGTAGGAGGGCTAATTTTTTCATTAATTGCAGATACTTGATATGATTTGGGGGGTACAATATAGTGAAAACTAATAAAGTGCAGCAAAATTTGACAAATCTTAGTTATCAACCATTTTTAGGCTACTTGCTAACGCGCCAGATTTTGATCTATTGAGCTTATCATGAAATAGAAATAGTCACCTCCGGCCGCATTTACTAATTTCGAATAGTAAAGCGCAATCATTTTATCATTTTTTTCCCAAACATAGGTTGTCATCGTATTCGAAATATAACCAGCGGTAGGCGTTTCGGTTATTTTTTCGGTAGGCTCAAACCCCAGTTTGGCAATTAAATCACTTTTTATCTCGTTCACCTTAGCCAAAGCGCTTTCATCGGTATAGACGATTCTGTCGAAAACGCCAAAGATTGTTGCATAATATCCAATTGTTCTGTTGTTTTTTATGTAGAATCCAATTAAATCTCCCTGATATACATTATCCTTTCTCGCAATGGAATAATCGAAGGTCTCATCCGTTTCATTTTTAGTTTTATATACTCTCTTAAATGCCGGGTAGGTTTTCTTTACTTCGTCTTCGGTGAGTCCTAAGCGGTACTCTTTAAAATACATAAAATCCATAAAATTCTCAACATTGCCCGGATTTGAAGCAACAACTTCTGCCTTTACCTTTTTTGGCTTTCCTTCTATTATTTGGATCCAATTGGGATATTTTTCCTGATAGGCAGCTAGTGTAAGTTGGTCCCAATCTTTTCGTTCCTGCGACAATACTTCTTCAGTAATTTTTCCTGATGCTTTTTGTAATAGCCCGTATAAGGCAGTGATGTTGGACACTGCACTTATATTATTTTCAACCGATTTATAAAACTCAATATATTTAAGGTGTAAAAAATCTACAATTTCTCCATTTTCAAACACCTTTGTTTTTATGAGGTCATCCGGAAAATAAAGATGTATATATAATAAGTCCGGAGTTAAATTCCCATACACAATGTGATTTGCCTTGGTGATATCGATCTTTTCAGTTAGAAATAACAGCTCTTTACCGTTGTTGGTTTTATATACGGCGTGCGTTGCCAATAAGTTGTGGATATACAGGTGGAAGTTATCCTCAGGAAAACCAAGACTGTATATTTTGTCGTTTTCAACAAACCCGAAATTATTAGCAGATTGTTGCATCAGGCTGATATTGGACGTAATAGAATCCAACTTTTCGTAATCCACAGCTTGTGAGAAAGCTGTAAATACAGAAATGAAATATATTGAGAAGGGTAGGAGTTGTTTCATATTTTAAATACTATTGGTTTTGATTATTGGGTTATTTTAACAACCAGATTCGAACTAAAATAATTGCAATTATCAATGCAACCGACCAAAACTACCCATTCACCCGATTGCGGATTTGTAAATGTGCATAATTCTTGCGCTCGATTTAAATTGGTACTTGCACAATCAGCTTCCCATGTGTAATGTGAGTATTGCTTAAATGAGACCGTTGGGTTTATTGTACGTCGCACAAAAAGATCGGCACTGTTTTTAGAACCCACGCCACCTTCCTGTAAGATTACCTCCATAAATGACACTCCTGAAGGTACCGTAAACCGAACTATCTTTTGATCACCTCTGTCTCCTTCAACCAATACATTTAAAAGTTCGGAGGTTCCTCCTTTGGCTTGCGCTACAACTGTTTTGTCTTTAATTTCTTTTTCTTTTACTAATGCAGCTACACGGGCATCTCTTGCTTCAGCTTCTTCCTTTTTAAGTCGGTTGGCTTCTGAAACAGCGAGTGCTTCCTTAGCGGCCAGTTGATTTGCTTTATTTTCGGTTAGACGCCGTTTGTCTTCAGCTTTTTTTGCTTCTTTGTCTTTCTTGTCTAAATCGGCACAGGCAGGACAGGGTGTGGCGCCTTCATAATTAAAATTTGCCGGTTTTTTAGCGTACCTACATTGCGACATAATACTATTAAGATTATGGGACTGACTAAAGAGGCTGTTGGACGAAAAGAGGAAACTAATAAGGATAAGAAAGATAGTTTTATTCATAATTACACATATTTAATAAGTACAATAAATTCTGAAAACATTGTTTAATCGTTAGAAAATAGGATCGATTGGGTCTCCATTGTTTTCGGTCGTAAAACAAGTGTCTAAATAGATGTTGCAATTTGGCATACGTTCTTTTAAGGCAAATGCTTTTTCAAGGATATTTTCTTCATTTTCTTCTGAATCTATAAAAACTTCTCTAAGATTTTGATTGTCCAAAAGCTCATGTAAATCAGTTAGCGTAATATTTGTTTTAGTAATATTCAAACTTTCCAAAGATTTCATCTCATTGAAATACGGAATGCTTTTTTTAGTGATTGCTTTGTGTTTTCGCAAATAGAGCAATTTTAACTCTTCGAAAACACTCATGTGTTTTACCCCTTCGTCTGTAACATAGGATTCTTTTAGAATAATTTCTCGAAGAATGGGTACTCTTAAACTAACAAAGTAAATATATTCATCTGTCTGATCATCACCAAACCCATAACCGCCAAGTATAGACCATTCTTGAGGGATATCTTCGAGTTTTTCGATTCGAAAATACCGTTGCCAGAATTTTTGTTCTTCTTTTGAGAATTTTTTTTCGTTCACCGGAGTTCGCTATTTTTTAAAATACAGTATAAAAGATTATTAATTATTCCATTTAGAACTCCATTCTGTGTCAGGAATGTTTGCTACAATTACGAGTTTTTCTTTAAATACCCAGCTCCAAATTTTATGTTCATTAGTGTGAACCCTCCATTCTGTTTGATCAAAATTTGGTTCCCCAAAAAGAGAGTGTGCTATATTGACCGGTTGTTGTAGGTTTGAATATGTAATAATTATCTCATATAATGGCTTCTCTCCATCTAAATCGAAATAATAAACAATTTTTTGAATTTCTTTTGTAGTAAGTTTTTGGATAAAAACTATTCTAAAAGAATTTTCCTCAACAAGCTCGGCCCCTTCAATGTTTTGTTCAAATTCACTTAATGGCATCCCATAATAGATTTCTTTGCTCACGCCTTGAGGGTATGCATTATCTATAATTGTAGATTGATTTTGAGCTAATAAAGATGTGCTCGAAAAAAATAACAATAGGTATAGATAGTAATTAGTAAATCGATTTTTAATCTTCATAGTCTTAGTTTAATTTTGCTAGTAACGCTTCTGTTATTGAAGTGTCGGCACCATTTTCTTTTCCTAGTTTAATAGCAATTTCTGCATAAATTCTAGCATTATTTGTATCGCCAAGTTTATAATACAAATGCGCCACCGTATCGTTATTATAGGAATTACTCGATACATCCACCGACTGTAATGCCCATTTTAGCGCTTTTTCTAATGAGGCTTCGTTTGTTATATTTTCGTAGAATCCCCAAGCTACTTTATTTAAGAGGTTATGCCTTGAATTTTTATAAGTAATCTCAAAATAAATAAGGGCATATTTTTCATATAACTTGAAATCCTTCTCTTGCTCTGCATAGGCTAAACCATAAAAGGAAGACAGTTCAATTGCCTTATTTGGTCTGTATTTCGCAATTGTACTTTCAATTTTGTTTACTCGATTGGTAATAGATTCATTCTCGTCGATTCCTATTAGTGCAAATTCGCTTACAACTTTATCTAATTTGTTTGTTACATCGATATGGTTATGAATTTTGCTTACTTCAGCTTCATTCCTCTGTAAAAAAGTAAATTCTTCAGATTCGGGACTATCCATAGTTTGAAGCATTAAAGTGGCATTGTCGTATGTCAACAAATTTTTCTCAACCTTATAAAATGCTCTGGCATACATTTTCGCATTTTTGTGATTCCGGTTCAGCGCATATTCAGTCAATTTATATAAAAACTTAGGATCTCTATTTCCCGAATCAAACTCTTCGATTCGTTTTGATAATTCTTCTTCTGTATAAACAAAAGAGAACGAACCAAGATCCATATTGTCAAGAGCGGAGAAATCAATTGGCTTAGCAACCGATTTACCTAAGGCAATCAATTCGCCTTGTGATTGGAAACCAAGGGTTTTAAGCACTAGTTTCCCGTTTCCATCAATAAATAAGATCGTAGGATAATCGGTAATGTTATAGTCTTTGACAAGCATTATACCTTCACCTTCCTCCATGTTAAATCTGGCGTTTATAAAATTTGAGTTGAAATAAGCACCCACATTGGCGTCGGGGAAAACTTTATCTTTCATATACTTGGAGGAGCTGTTCCAAAGGGTGTAGGCGTGAATGAAAATAATCTTATTTTCGGTTTTTGCCTTTGCCAGCAATTGTGGAAAAGTTGCATCTTCAAAGTTAATCCCCTGTGCAAAACTCATCACCGGAAAAAGGAATGCTAAAAGTAATTTTTTCATAATCATTGCAAATTTAGTGTCCTGTATTCTTCCAATCCCTAATAGCTTCCAAAAATTCTTCTTCATCTTTTAATAGAATAAAGCAGGTAAATGAATTCACTTCTTTACTTTCTTCTATGAATTCATCATCGATATAATTGTAATTTATGTCTTTTGAAAATCTGAACTCACAGGATACATACTCATCGTCAATAATTTTTGTGTACAGTTCAAAACGATTCCAATTAATTTCCGAATAGGTCTCTTCGGTTTGGATGCCTTGCCAGTCTGTTTTGTAAATAAAGGTGTTGCCGGCAATCTCTTGTGAAATCGTCATAGGGTCACCCCCGTACGTGACTTTTGTAAATTTATCCAGAAACTTCTGTATTGGAGGAAATTCGTTGGCCTGAGGATTGCTTTTTGTCAAACTCATCGATGTAAGTGAGATTACAATAACTAAACTGATTCTGAGTACGCTTTTCATGAGTATTTATTATATACGTTAGTTTTTTTACCTATTATAATTCTTATAATAACTTAATCTTGTGCTTCCTCCCAATCCTCAATCACTTTTATAAATGCCTCCCAATCGCTCTCTAGAATATAACAGGTGAAATAATTTGTTTTTTCATCCAATGTTTTTTCATTACTATTATTATAACTAGACAGTTGCATGTTTCGGTAAAAATAAAATTCACATTTAATAATATTATCGGTCATAGTTTCCTCCCTTACACGACTAAATTGATTCCAATCGATGTTTTCGTAAAAATCTTTAGAAACTATATCGTACCAGTCGGTTATATATGTAAAGGTATTTCCTTCCAATTTTTGAGAAATTTTCATTGGATCTTCGCCCTCCAACTCTTGTTGCTTTATTTTATCTAAAAATTTTTGGATTGGCGGAAATTCATCTAATTGTTCATGGTTTTTAGTCAAACTAGTTAATGTAATTGCTATTACAAAAAAAAGACAGATCGTGATTGCTTTATTCATGATTATTAAATTTAGGACTGCTATTGTTTAATTTTTATGAGATTTTCAAAGGCTTTATAAATTTCGGTTTGTTCCACGTCCTCATCCACTTCGTAATAAATATTAATGACATAAGTTTCATTGGCTGTGATAAACGCTAATTTCCAACAAACTGGAATTGCATACGTTTCATAATCCATGATTTCCACCACGTCCAGGCCATTAGGTTCTATGCTTATAACATCTTTTAGGTCAATGGATACAATTTGTTTCTGAAGGTCTCTATTTTTATCGATAGTATCGAATGTAAGTGTGAAGGTAGTATCAGAAAAAATGGCTTTGTAATTCTCTGAAATTATAACGTAGCGGTCATCTAAATCATAGCCGGTTGCAAATGTGGAATAGTAATTCTGGATGAATTTGTAAGCATCAGAGTTTGTCACATCTGCTTCTTGTGCCCAACTAGTTACGCAGAGTAAGATTGCGATTAAAATAGGATACATTTTCATAAGTCTATTTTAGTTTCAATTTTGGGCCACCACACTCCTTACAGTGTGTTTTTATCAGTTCTAATACCCGTTCTAATTTTTTCGAAGTAGAAACATCAATAAATATGGGTAGATGAGAAACAGCTGTGTCTGGAACATAGTCGCTATCATCATCTATCTTAAAAGTTCGAAACCCGTTTTTTCCGGCATGCAGCAAAATTGTATTGGGCCTGCTTTTACCTTTGTCCAACGTAATATTTTCAATATCTTTAAGTGGAATCTCGGTAATAAAAGACCCTTTTGAGTCGCCTGAAGTACTTATAGTCTTTAGGTCGTAATGAAATCGCATAGTACAACCTGTAAATTGAGCTTCGTTCAGCGAATAAGTCTGCGAAATTCCATCTCCCGAAATCCAAAATTCCTTATCCTCTTCGGTAAAGATTTGTAAGAGTGATAATCGCTGATTTTCTTTGGTGCTATACAATTCTTTTAACTGAAGAAACAACTCTTTTAACCGACTAAAATTCGTCTGATCGATTTTGAGATAGGATACTAAAACCAGACTGCTATAAAAAGGAAATGGATCTTTCTTCTTCCTTATGATTTGTCGATAAACGTCATTATTTCCATAGAATTCTAATTTAAGTATTCCCACAGGTGAATCATTAGGTAAATATTTTATGGTTACATCTTTTATATTTTCGGGATTAAATTCATAGCTAAACGTATTTGGATCATCATTTCCATCTTTGGCAGTTTCCACGAGTTTTGTACCCATCTCGCCAACTGTAAAATAATTGTCCTCAATGATAAATTTTTGACCTCCATCTTTCCAAAATCCAATGTTCCCAATAGCTTGTTTAAGCAGGCTGTTGATTTTTGAAATAATAGTCGGCGCATCTGCCGGAGTACCGTCATACGATTCACGGCCGGCTCCAATAATTACGGATCGGTTGGTTGGAAGTGCAAAAGCGCTGATTGCCGGATTCACCGAATCGTACATAAAAACGGTTTCATTTCCAAGATCATCATTCGTTATGCTCAAGATATAGCCCGATTCGTTTTGTTCTAAAGTGTAATTCAATTTAGCATCCTCCACCAGTTGTCCATAGTATATTTGATTGTTTGTTATACTATAATCCAAAGGTTCCAAAGGAGAATCGTCCGCATTGCGAAAAATAGTCATCGCTCCATTTTTACTGAAATAAATTATCGCGGTATTGTTGTCTGCTAAATAATTTTTCTCTCCATCTTCTGATGTATAGCTGGACATTTTCCAATTATAACTGGTGAGGATTTCTTTGGTTTGCTCCAAGCTAAACTGTTGGGAATATACATTGGGATTCATTCCAAAAGAGGCTATAAATAGGAGGATAAAATGAATTTGTTTCATGGTATTTTTATTGGATTAATTTTTAAATAGTAATAAGTAATCTTCAGTTTGGTGTCTTTTAGAATAAGCTCAGAATTGGAGTTTTTTGCTATTTTAAAACTTTTTTTTTCTGCTGTTTCCCATTCCAGATGTAGCTTTTTTTTGTCTAGTAGATATTCACCGGAAAGAGATTTGACCGGATTTTGCGAAGTATTATAAAAAGCCCCGGTGGTTTTAAACTCAATTGTCGTTTGAAAATAGTAGTCAAGGAGTTTTTCTGCTTCAGAATTGGTAAACTCTAAATCTTCTACAGTTAATTTTTGTTCCTCTGTGAGTTGATTATAAAAGCCCGTTTTAAAAATATCGAGGAGAGCTTCCCTTTCGTTCTCAGAATTTTGAACGATGGTTTTTTTGAGACCTACTTTTTGTAATTGCCAATGCCCAACGAGCTGTTCAATGCTTTGGGCTGTTAGGGTCATAGTGCAAAAGCAACACATAGCCACTATAAAAATCAGCCATAGATTAATTTTTTGTCTTCTTGATCTTAGATATAAAATAACTTTTTTCATCTGTGATTCTAATTGTCAAGTCTTGATAGCACAATTAAAGTTGGATGTGTACCAAATAAAGTGATATTTCGCAGCCTAAACAATACCTATAAAGGGGTATTATTTACGTGAAGTTTATATCAACCCCATGAGAATACTTTCCTTGATTAATTGAGAAGTATTTTTGCATTTGGATTTGTTTAAAATATTGGTTCGGTGCTTTTTGACTGTTAGCGGACTTATAAAAAGTTGAGTGGCAATTTCGTTATTGGTATTGCCTTCTGCTATTAGTCTTAAAACGTCTAATTCTCTTTTGGAAAATTCAATCGGATTTCTCTTGTCTTCAAGTACATCAATATTCATGAAGGAAGAGTGCCCTTGAAGTCCTATTAATGACAATTGATGGGTATTGGTTTTGGACAAATGATCAATTCTGGTATGAATATTTAAGGATTTCCCAAAACCTCCATGCTCGTCCAGTGTTAAAATTAGTGCCTGATGATTTAACAGGGCATATTCTCCATTTTTCATTTTACTACGAAAAGAGAAACAAGATTTATATTGCAATACCTTGTCAATTCCTAATGTTCCAAAAAGGAACTTAATATTGGCGGCTTCAGCCTTGGCCACAAAGTCCATATCTTCCGGGTGAATGGTGCCAAGTATATCATTAAAAGTGACGGTTTTGGGATTGAATCCGTGTATTTCTTCTATTGCCCCACTCACGTTGGAGAGCGACATGTCGTAAAAATCGATCACGTAGTAATAAAATGGTCCGGTGCTAATTAAAGAGCCAATTATTTTTTCAAAATTTATCTGTGGCAGAGCAGTGTTTTTACCTGCGGTTTTTTGAGAATGTTCCCAAACATGGTGCAACTTTTCAATCTCTTGGCTCATAGGGATGGGGATACATAGAAGTAGGGTTAAACCAAATTATTTACTTAATTCTTGTTTGGATTTATTCCCCTAAAGAACGTTTATTTATTTTGATATTTGTTGCATGGCTTCAAAAAAATCATCCTTTTTATTTCTTGAAATACTTACGGTATCGTCGTTGTTCATAAGGATATAACCTCCATCCGACTTGATATATTTTTTAACTTCTTTAAGATTAATGAGATAGCCGTTGTGCACTCGCATAAAACTCTGATCGGTTAAGAGATTTTCGTATTCCTTTAAATGCTTGCTTACCAGATGCGAGACGTTATTTTTAAGCTTAAAAGTGGTATAGGAACCTTCTGCTTTGCAATACAAAATGTCGTCCACGTTTAAAAACTCAAAGCCTTCGGAGGTGGAAAGACATATTTTGTTGAGATGTGGTTGCTGCTGCTTTAAATTAAAGATAAGCGTTTCCAACTGTTGGTTGTATGAGTCTTTGTCTTTGGCCTTTTTTGCTTTTTCCACCGCTTTCTGTAATTCTTCCAGGTCGATGGGTTTCAATAAATAATCCAACGAACTAAACTTTACTGCTTTGATGGCGTACTGTTCGAAGGCCGTAGTAAACACAACCTGAAAGTCTATATTTTCGAGTCTATCCAGAATATCGAATCCGGTTCCGGTTTGCAATTCGATATCCAGAAAAACAACATCCGGTTTTAGACCGGAGATGGAAGTAATGGCTTCTTCTACCGAACTTACTGCAACCAATACTTCTACGTCAGGGCAAAATTCGGTTAATAGATTTTTTAAAGTCTCGCGGCTGTGGTTCTCGTCGTCCACAATAATTGCTTTCAATTTCATGCTTGGTTTTGGTATTAAATAGAAATTTTAATGATTACCAGCGTACCGGTAGGTTCGCCTTTCTCGTTGGTTTTATCGATAATCTCAATGGTGTCTTTTTCGGAATTACTAATAAGTTGCAAGCGTTTTTCGGTGACTTCAATTCCTCTCGATTTTTTGGACTTTTTCATATCAGATTTTTTGGTTTCAGAAACACTTCTTCCAATACCATTGTCCTCAACTTCACAAATGATGTGATTATTTTTTCTGTTGAAATGGATTCGCAGATGTTTGTCATTTCCCGTTTTTTTCAACAGTCCATGCAGAATGGCATTTTCAACAAAGGGTTGCACTATTAATGAAGGCACTTCCACAGCTTCAGGATCTACCGAAGCGTCAACCGTAATTTCATATTGAAACGAATTATTAAAGCGAAGCGCCTCCAGTTCCAAGTATTTTTCCAGAAGTGAAATTTCTTCCGATAAAACAACATTTGCTTCAATTGAGCTTTCCAGCAGATTCCGCATTAAGAGACTGAATTTGTTCAAATACTTGATAGAAGATTCCTTTTTCCCCGAAATAATTAAATGCTGAATAGAACTCAAGGAGTTAAAAATAAAATGCGGATTCATTTGTGCGCGTAAAGCACTAATCTGATTGTCGTGCGCCGTCTGCTTCAGTTGTATTTTTTCTTTGTTGTCCTTTCGCAGTTTGTAATTTAAACCAAGTCCGAAAAGCAATACTTCTACCACGCTTCCCACCATCATATAGTGTCTGTCTTCTGTAAATAACATAGCCAAAGCACCGGCAGTAAAGGTTAACGATCCAATAATGATAAAATAAGCTAGCGAATTTTTAGCATAAATTACAAGATAGATTACAGCGCAAACTGCAAAAACAGACATTACCAATCTATGAATATTCATCACCAGCGTGTGCGGGTCTAACTGTAATGTGATGGTAAAATAGGAATTAACCAGAATTACAATTAGCAGGAAGATGGCAATCCCGTGAATGGCCTTGTTGAGCTTTGGATACATTTTGAAGGTTTCCAGATAGTACTTTGCAAAGGCAACATAAAAGAGATTTATAAACACCTGCAGGCTTGAATGAAGCCACAATGAAAATACAGTGTAGTCGTATGTGAGAAATACAACCGTGTTATAGGCGCTCCTTCCCAGGTAGAGCAACAAACACAATGTATAAATTGAATAAAATAGGAAATCTAATCGTTTAGAAACAAAATAGGTGATAAAGGTAAATATGAAAATTATAAAAAAAGCACCTACAAACAGATAGTCGCGGGATGCTTCAACCACATCTTTCCAACGATAATAATTGCTTTCAATTTTTTTTGACGCTTCTGTTCTAAGCTTCAGCTTTAGGTTATTGAAATTCTGGTTGGACGAATAGAATCGAATTTTGAAAAATAAATACCTTTCGTTTATAAGATTTTCGGCTTTAAAATAAACCCCGTCTTTAGGGGTGTAAAAACTGTATTTTTCCTTGGTGTTTACAGGGCCGTATTCCTTAAATTCAATTGAATTTTTCCCTTGAAAATAATAGGTAATGTCGTAAAATGAACCGGTTTGCAAGTACCAAACACTGTCACTTTTTAGATGGTTTAAAACCGGATTTAAATCGGCTCGCACCCAATAAGTATTGTTGGTATTGGTTTTCCCGGAGTTAATATTTGAGGTGATAAATAGCTCGGGTCTTGAAATTATCGCCGCTACGGAAAGACTATCCCCTTCCGATTTATACACTTTAAACGGTACGAAAACTTCAGTTTCTGAAACTGTTGTTTGAGCATTAAGTAATGAGGCAAATCCGCTTAAAAGCAGACTTAATAGTAGCAATAGTTGTAGCCTATACCTCATTGGCTATGATAGGTTAGGAAGAATTAATACGATGGTTCCACCACTTATGGCAGAACTCTTACTAAAAGTAACCTTTTTTTTAATTTTATAACTTTTAAGCTTATTCAATAATCTAATTTGATCCTGCCATCTCACCATTTGTTCTCTGTAATCGGGGATGTACTTTCGAGGTGAATTGGGAAGACAATTGTATGAAAACCGAATTTTTACTTCTACAGCTTCTCTCTGTTTTGAGAAAACGGTCACTACTTTGTAATTTTGATACTGGTTATAAATGGCATGTTCTATAATGTTTTCGAAAAGTGACTGAAGAATAAAGGAGGGAATAACAGCTTCGATGGTTTTTAAATCTTCTTCGTACTCCAAATGGTATTCAAACTGATGGGAATATCGCAACTTCTGAAGCTTTAAGTATTCCTGAAGCATTGCGAATTCGTCTGTGAGATGCACGGTGTCATTTTCAATGTTATTCAAATAATGACGAATAAGTTTACTGAAAACCGATAAATAGATTACGGCCGATTTTTTATTTTCTGAAGTAATAAAAAACTGAATGGCGTTTAAGGCGTTAAAAATAAAATGCGGATTCATTTGAGATCGCAATGTTTTCAGTTTTAAATGCGCCAATTCATCCGATACTTCAGAGTTAGATTGTAATGACATAATAGAGGGAGACGGTTTCAAATTGGTTTCAATTTATTAGGGGATTTTATGTATTAAAAAGCTGCCCAACAAATAGATTGAACAGCTTTCTCCTCATAGATTACAATAGTAATTCCAAGTTTATTATTTTTTTACAATTTTATAGCTTGCAGACCTTCCTTCCGAAGAAACATGCATCACATATAATCCGGTTTGTAAAGACACCATATCTATAGTTTTTCTGGTCGAATTGGGCTTTTCTGCAAAAACCTTTTGTCCTAAGAGATTGTAGATTACAACTTCGTCTATTGTTGTAGTTGCGCTTAAATTTATTTCTGAAGTAACAGGGTTGGGATAAAAGCTGAAGCCATCAATAACGTTGTCTTCAATTCCTAAAATGCCGGATAAATTAATGGAAACGTCTGCATATCCATTAGCAAAAGCTCCTATCTTTCCAGCCAATAAATAATATGTAGTACCGGCTACGGCATTTATTGATGCAAGATTGTTCGGGCCACAAGGGTTATTAGGTTGATCTACCCAGGTAAGATCGCCGCCCGATGTGGCATTCTCATCTGCTGCAGTATAGAAAACCACACCGCCGCCGGCTGGCGCAACATCTATCCCGGCTACTACCTGTCCGTCAATAGCCGCAGTAAATTTATACCAGACCGCTCTTACAGGATCTGTGTCGCAACCCGATTGCCCTGAATCTCCATCATTGGTTGCCACTAAAAAGTGAACATTGTCGTCAAAATAATCCTCCAAACCATTCAAGTTAGTGGCATTTTCAATTAAATCATTGGCTGGAGCTTGAAAGGCAGCTGAAGCATTAATTGAAACATCAGAAACTACAACATTACGCATATAGATGTAATAGGTGGTTCCTGCGGTAGTATCAATATTGCCTAGCGCACTATAGTCGCAAATGTTGTTATTTTGGTTTACAAAGACCAAATTATTTCCATTGGTGGCGTTTTCGGGGCCGGAGAAAAATACAACTACGGCTCCATTAGGATTCAAAATTCCGGCTGCCACATTTCCAGCCTTTGTAGCAGTAAATTTATACCAAACAGCGGCCTGCGTTAAACTACAACCGTTACCTGAATATGTCTGATCATTTATACTGGTAGCCTCCGGGAAATTTACATTGCTTTCGGAATAAGGAGAAGGACCAATATTTAAATTAATCGCATTTTCAATAAGGTCGTTTGCAGGAGGCATAATTATAGTGTCTGCTGCGTAAATTGTTGAAGAGACTAAGGTCATTGTCAACAGTAAAAAGATTTTTGTAGTAAATGTTTTCATGATTTTTATTATTTGATTTATAGGTCAAAACTACATGGACTACCTTCTTTTATTAAGGCAAAATTGACGAATGGCAATTGTGAGTTGATATATGGTAATTCTTTTCTATCAAGCTTTATTGATTATAATCAAAGGAGCCATTCTAAGATAGAATGGCTCCTACAACAATATTAAACTTGTAGTATTACTACTTTTTCAAAATCTTATAGCTGGCTGTTGCACCTTCTGAAGTAATTTGCATTATATACATTCCGGTTTGTAAGAAGGACAGGTCAATATTTTTAGCTGAAGTGTTGGGGTTTTCAGCAAAAACCGTTTGCCCTAATAGGTTGTAGATTACCACTTCATCGATTGCAGCTTTTGCGCTTAGATTAATTTCTGAAGTCACCGGATTGGGAAAAAATGTAAATCCTTCGAGTACATTGTCTTCAACACTTAAAATCGCCGAAAGATTCACCGAAACATCGATATACGGTTGTGCTGTTGCTGCTAAAATATAGTAGGTGACACCTGCGGTGGCTTGAATGGACGACAAATTACCGAATGCACACGGATTGGTGGGTTGGTCAACATGAGTTAGCTCTGATCCCGAAGTTACATTTTCATCGGCCGCCGAGTAGAATAGTATTGCACTTTCTCCGGGTGGAGTTCCAACGCCGGCTATTACCTGTCCATCCAACTGGGCCGTGAATTTGTACCAAATGGCCAAGCCCGAATCGCATCCCGATTGCCCTCCGTCATTTGTGTTGGTTGCCATTAAAAAATGTACATCATTATCAAAATAATCTACCATTCCATTCAAATTTGTAGCATTTTCAAGGAGATCGTTTACGGGAGCTGCAAATGCATCACCCACATTAATATCAGCATCAGATACAGCTGCATTGTGTATATACAGATAATAGTTGATTCCAATCGAGGTTTGAATACTACTCAATGAATTTATATTACAAATGTTTGTAGGTTGATCTACAAAAGAAAGCTGCAGTGCGTTCGTTGCGTTTTCAGGCCCTGAAAAGAAAACAACAATAGGATCATTAGGGTTCATAATTTCAGCTGATACCATACCAACGGCCGTGGCCTTAAAAGTATACCAGATCCCCGCATCTACCACTTCACATAAAGGACCGGGAGTTTGATCATCTAAATTAGTTGCTGATGCAAAGTCTACTGCGGCATCCAAATAGGGTATGGGGCCTTCGCCAAGATTTATGGCATCCACGATATGGTCGTTAATCGGCTGAGCTATTATTGTTACACTTCCCAGCGTAATACTAATAGTTAAAAGGAATAAGAGTAATGGTGTAATACATGTTTTCATGATTGGATTATTTAAAATTTACACCACGAAACTAGAGGAGATGTCCATTTTTAAAATAAGCCAATTGACGATTGGTTGGTTTGAATTGATAATTTACAAGCATGTTAACTTCTTAAACCAAAAAAAAACCGATTAAGATTAACGAAATCGGTTTTTTTCTAAAAATGATTTATTGTTTTTCCAGCCACTTTCTGGCATTGACAAACGCTTCCAACCAAGGAGAAACTTCGTCGTTCCGATCTTTGGGATAATGCGGCCAGTTCCATGGGAAGGTAGAGCGCTCCAAATGCGGCATCATCACCAAATGACGTCCCGTAGCATCGCACATCATGGCAGTATTAAAATCACTTCCGTTAGGATTTGCAGGGAACGCATTGTAGCCGTATTTTCCAACAATATGATAGTTTTCTTCGCTTAGTGGGAAACTAAATTTTCCTTCTCCGTGCGCTGCCCAAATCCCCAAAGTACTTCCTTCCAGAGAAGATAGCATCACCGAGTTGTTTTTCTGAATTTTTACCGAAGTAAAATGACACTCAAACTTTCCGGTTTCGTTGTGTAGCATTTTTGGCTTTTGTTCGTGCTCCGGTGTTAATAACTCCAATTCCACAAAGAGCTGGCACCCGTTACAAACCCCTAAGGAAAGGGTGTCTTCCTTGGCAAAGAAATTTTTCAACGCCTTGTTCGCCTTTTCATTATACAAAAAGGCTCCGGCCCATCCCTTGGCACTTCCCAACACATCGCTGTTGGAAAAACCCCCTACTGTTGCTATAAATTTGATGTCTTCAAGAGTTTCACGACCCTCAATTAAATCGGTCATATGAACGTCCTTTACATCAAATCCGGCCAAATACATAGCATTGGCCATCTCGCGTTCACTATTGCTTCCTTTTTCACGAATAATTGCAGCTTTCGGACGTTGGACGCTGAGCGGAGCCGAAGCGTCATTTTGGTTTCGCTCAATGACAGGTAGTTTTCCGGTGAAAACCTCTGGAAAAGTATATTGAAGCGGCTGATTTTTATAGTTGCTGAAACGCTCCTTTGCCTTTTGTTCTCCGCTTTGTTTTTTATCCAGTAAATAGGAAGTTGTATACCAAACATCCCGAAGCTCAGGAATGCTGAAACTTAGATCTTGTTGCAAATGCTTCAGCTGAAGGGTTTCAGATTCCGTTACTGTTCCAATTTTTACAAAGGCTATATTTTTTTCTGAAAGAGATGCTTCAACAGTAGCATCTTCCGAAGCCTGAATCACAACAGCACAATTTTCAGAAAATAAAACTTTTATCAAATCTTCTTCTCCTAATGCCGAAAGATTGAGATTGGCTCCTAAATTCTTGTCTGCAAAGCACATTTCTAACAATGTGGTTATTAATCCTCCCGATGCAACATCATGACCTGCTAGGATGTGCTCTTTGGTAATTAAATGTTGCAGGGTATTAAAAACCGTTTTTACATAGGCAGCACTTTTTACAGTTGGAACATCACTGCCCACAGCATTTAGTACTTGTCCGAACGACGAACCACCCAGTTTAAAATCGTCCTGTGAAATATTGATATAGTAAATACTGCCGCCGTTTTTCTGAAGTACGGGCTCCACCACTTTTTTAATATCGTTGCAATGTCCTGCCGCCGAAATAATTACGGTTCCCGGGGAAATTACTTCCTCATTTTTGTATTTCTGCTTCATAGAAAGGGAGTCCTTTCCCGTGGGAACATTAATGCCTAAGTCAATGGCAAAATCGCTCACACCTTTTACGGCTTCATACAAACGGGCATCTTCACCTTCGTTATTACAGGGCCACATCCAGTTTGCCGAAAGCGAAACGCTCTTCAATCCTTTTTCTAAAGGAGCCCAAACAATATTGGTTAAGGCTTCGGTAATCGAATTTCTGGAACCTGCCACAGGATCGACCAATGCACTAATTGGTGAATGTCCAATGGAGGTAGCAACACCTTCCTTTCCTTTATAATCCAACGCCATTACCCCGCAGTTGTTCAACGGTAATTGCAACGTACCGGCACATTGTTGTTTGGCAACACGGCCTGTCACACACCGGTCCACCTTGTTGGTAAGCCAGTCTTTGCAAGCAACTGCTTCCAATTGCAGTACTTGTGTGAGATAGTATTTTAATTGCCCGATGTCATACCTGGCGTTATGGTAATTTCTGGTGATTGTGCTGTCTTTCAAAATTGTTTTCGGGGAGCTTCCAAACATATCTTCTAAAGCAAAATCCATAGGTTTGGCTCCTGTTGTGCTACTTTCGAAGCAAAAACGATTGTCTCCGGTTACATCACCTACCTCGTACATGGGAGAACGTTCGCGGTCTGCAACACGTCTTAATTTGTCTATGTTTTCACTGCCAATCACCAATCCCATACGCTCCTGAGACTCGTTGCCAATAATTTCTTTGGCTGAAAGGGTAGGATCACCAACAGGCAGTTTATCCAAATCTATTTTTCCTCCGGTAGCTTCCACCAATTCGCTCAGACAGTTGAGGTGACCCCCGGCACCGTGATCATGTATAGAGACAATAGGATTTATCTCACTTTCAACCATTCCACGCACGGCATTGGCGGCTCTTTTTTGCATTTCGGGATTGGAACGCTGAATAGCATTCAACTCGATTCCGCTAGAAAACTCTCCTGTATCTGCCGAAGAAACAGCAGCACCTCCCATACCAATACGGTAGTTTTCACCTCCTAATATCACTACTTTATCTCCTACAGATGGGATGTCTTTTATGGCTTGATCTGCCTTCCCGTAACCTATACCTCCTGCAAGCATAATCACCTTGTCGAATCCAAGTTTACGTGCTTCTTCGGTATGTTCGAAAGTAAGTACCGAACCTGCGATTAAGGGTTGGCCAAATTTATTCCCGAAATCGGATGCCCCGTTACTGGCTTTTATTAAAATATCGAGTGGGGTTTGGTATAACCAATCCCGTGCTTCCATGGCTTTTTCCCAAGATCTGCCATGAGCGGAGTCTTTCAGTCTCGAGTAGGAAGTCATATATACGGCTGTTCCTGCCAGAGGCAATGAACCTTTACCACCTGCCAAACGGTCTCTTATTTCCCCTCCGCTTCCTGTTGCAGCCCCGTTAAATGGTTCGACGGTAGTTGGAAAGTTATGTGTTTCGGCTTTGATAGAAATTACACTATCAAACGCTGATTCCTGGTAGAAATCCGGTTTATCCGGACTTTTAGGTGCAAACTGAATCGCTTTCGGACCTTTAACAAAGGCAACATTGTCCTTATAAGCCGAAACAATATCGTTGGGATTTTCCAGCGATGTTTTTTTAATGAGTTTGAACAGGGAGGAGGGCATTTCCTTACCGTCTATTTCAAAAACTCCATTGAATATTTTATGACGACAATGTTCGCTGTTTACCTGACTGAAACCGAACACCTCACTATCTGTTAGTTTTCGATTTATTTTTTTGGAAAGATTTTCGAGATAGGTAATTTCTTCTGCATTTAAAGCCAAACCTTCCTGTTGGTTGTACAATGCTATATCGTCGATTTCTAAAATGGCTTCGGGCTGAATGTGCACTTTAAAAATCTCCTGATCCAACTTGCTGAACTTCTGAGACAGCATAGGGTCAAAATCGGTAAAATTTTCAGAAATCTTGTTAAATTCTTCTATTCGAATAATACCTTTAACACCCATGTTCTGGGTAATTTCAACGGCATTAGTACTCCATGGACTCACCATCGCCGCACGTGGGCCAACAAAAAAATCCGCCAACGCGGATTTATCGATTCTGGGTTGGTTGCCAAATAACCATTGTAGTTTTTCCGTGTCGGTTTGTGAAAGTTCGCCGGAAGTTTGGACAGCAAAAACGATGTTTTTTACGTCTCCAAAAAAGTGAATCATCTTAGTAGAATTTGAGTGAATTTTTTACAACCTAACCACCTCGTTAAGTCGCCACAAAGGTAACTATTTTAGAATAATTTTTGAACTAAAAAAGGAGTGATTTTTTAAACTGAAATTAGGAGCTAATCGATTGAAAAGAGCAATGTTATTTTCAAAATAATAGCTTATCTTGTCTGCCCATTTAACGATAATAACCATAAACTTAAAATTATGAAACCAAAAAATATAATAGCAGTCCTGCTACTAATTTTTAGTATGGGACTTTTTGCACAAGAAGCTTCGGGGCCTACCGAGGTGATTGTAGGAACTTTTATTGGAAAAACGATTCCTTTAAGAGATTACGCAACTCAACAAATTAATGAAAACATTGGAATAAAAGAAATAAAAATTGTTCCTAATAAGTCCAGATATAACGCACAGGTGAATATGGATGCGCTTCCTAATGGTATCGACACAAATGTACAAAGAGAAGCAGGAGGAATTTCAAGCTTCCCATTGGAGCAAAACTTTATCGGTTTTGATAATACAGGTTTTACGCCACCGGATCCCACAGGAGCTGTTGGACCCAATCACTATGTACACTCTGTAAACTCAAGTGTAAAGATATTTGATAAAACCGGCAACCTACTTGTAGGACCTGTTGCCTTAGGAACTTTTTTAGGAATTCCTTCAAATGCGGGTGACCCCATTGTTTTATACGATCAATTAGCAGATAGGTATTTTGTTAGTGAATTTGGCTCATTATCCAATTCTCTGGCGATTGGAGTATCAGATACAAACGATCCAACAGGAGCTTATAATGTGTATCAATTTGCATTGGATGCCTTTCCAGACTACCCTCACTACAGCGTTTGGCCGGACGGTTATTATTTAACTGCAAATAAGGGAGGCACCAATAAGGTATATGCAATAGAGCGTGATGTAATACTTGCCGGTGGGGCCGGACCACAAATTGTCGGTTTCCCATTACCCGGATCGGTACAAAATACAAATACGGTGTATAGCCCCGAGCCGGCTAATTTATTGGGAACAACAATCTCTGCAAATACGCCCGGATATATTGTATACCTTCAGGATGATGGATGGGCCGGTGTTGCCTTCGACCATTTAAAAGTTTGGGAGATAGATGTAGATTGGTCCGTAATTGGAAATTCCACCATCTCGGCTCCTTTAGTGATTCCAACAGATCCGTTCAACTCGGTTTTTGCTCCTTTTGGAACGGGGGATGTAGCCCAGCCTGGAACCGCACAAAAGATAGATATGATAGGGGGTGTAATTTCCTTCGCCACTAATTACAGAGGCTTCGGTTCGCATAACTCTATGATTGTGACTTTTAATACAGATATTGACGGGAATGATACTTCGGGAATTCGTTGGATTGAATTGAGAAATGACGGTATTCTTCCATGGTCAATTCACCAGGAAGGAACCTATGCACCCGCCGATGGACATAGTCGTTTTATGGGAAGTGCCGCAATGGATGCAGCCGGAAATATCGGACTTGGATTCAACATTGCAAGTGCAACACTGCCTGCCGGAATTAGGTACACGGGGCGTTTCGATGGAGATCCCTTAGGAATGATGACTGTTGCAGAGACAACCATCGTCAACGGTGTTGGAGTACAAACTTTTTCGAACCGATTTGGAGATTATTCTCATCTAACCATGGATCCCAATAACTTTACATTCTGGCATACCGCAGAGTATTTTTCTGCGACAAATCAATGGAGAACACAGGTGGCTTCCTTTTCCCTAAGTGGAGGTTTTACGGCCGACGTAGGGGTTAGTAATATTGTACAGCCTACCAACGGGATATTAAGCAATGCCGAAACTGTTGAGGTAAGTATTCGTAATTTTGGTACAGCCGCACAATCCAATATCCCTCTGGAACTTAGAGTGGATGGAAATTTAGTTGCTTCGGAAGTTTTTGCGGGAACCATTAATGGAAATTCTGCGCAAAATTATACGTTCACACAAACTGTCGATTTATCAACGTCTGGACAAACCTATGCTATTGAAGCCAGAACTAACTTGGTCGGAGACCAATTTGCCACAAACGATCCTTTTACTAAAAATGTGACGCACTTGCTGGCAAATGATGTGGGAGTACTTGAAATTACATCTCCTGTTTCAGGATCAGGTTTAAGCAATGCAGAAACGGTATCGGTAACAATCAAAAATTTCGGAGCCGCTACACAATCCAATGTCAGCGTGGTATATACCATAAATGGAGGAGCCGATGTTGTTGAAACATTTGTTGGACCCATCGCATCGGAACAAGAAGTTACCTATAATTTTACACAAACTGCAGATTTATCGGCTCTAGGGACATACAATATTCATTCTAATACTTCGCTAGCCGGGGATATGGATAGTTCAAATGATGAAGCAATTGCAGTGGTCGAGAATATTTTATGTCAGCCTAACCTCGATTGTTCTTTTGGTGATGGATTCCAATTGGTTTCGATTGCCGAGATAAACAATCCGTCAGGTTGTGAAGGGTATGGAGATTTTACAGCTCAAATCGCAAACCTAGATGAAGGAACTCACGATATCACCTTTACAACAGGATATGGCGATCAACATGTAAAAGTCTGGATCGATTTTAATGACGATTCAATTTTTACAAATGATGAAGTTGTGGTGCCTAATTTTATAATAGCACCCGGGCAGGCGGGAGGTTCATACACTGAGACCGTTACCTTAACCATTCCTGTGGGTGCAACAGTGGGAGCACATAGAATGAGAGCCAAATCCAACTGGCAAGCTCCGGTGCCGATAGATGCATGCGAAGTTACTGCTTATGGAGAGACAGAAGATTATACGGCCAATATTGGAACTCTTGGAATTGCAGATTTTGAAATTATTAATTCCGAAATAATAATTACTTCTATTGGAGAAAACATTTTTGATGTATCCTTTAGGTCTGACTTCGACGGAATTGCCTTTGCAGCGGTTTACAATATGTTGGGACAGCAGCTGGGAGTTAAACTTCTAGATAAAGAAGGAGATGCTTTTAAAGTTAGAATCAATATGTCTCAAGCTGCTAGTGGAATTTATTTAATTAGAGTGGGTGGTAAGGATACCAAATCCTTTAAAACAGCTCGAATTATCGTAAAATAATTTTTTTAATAAAAACTTAAAAGAGCGGTTAAAGACCGCTCTTTTTTTTCTTCGTTTTTTTATCATTTTCACTAAGCACAATTGTACTTTAATAGAATTACCCTGGATTCATATTAAAATTTTAAAAAATAATTGAGTAACTACCGTCTATCCTACCGTGTTTGTGGGGTTTTGTTTCCAAATAATACCTTATATTGCTAACTTATTCATTTAAAAAAAAACTAACCGATGAAATTAAAGAATTTACCTATGGCATTGGCGTTGATTCTGGGAGCATGTCTTTTTGCTCAAGAATCATTTCCGCCCACTGAAATTATTACAGGAACCTATATTGGGAAAACTGTGAGAATGGATGAATTTACAGCTCCAATCGAAGTGAGCACCACTATTGTTCCAACGATGGTTATAGACCAACAGGTTGTAATGGGCAATGGGGTTGTAAATCCAACAACCACAATTATCCAAAATCTTCAAACCGAACCGGGCCAAATTGCCAGTTTTCCTTTATTGCAAAATTTTATAGGTGCGTCACAGTCCGAATCTAGTTTTTTTCCTCCCGATCCTACAGGAGCGGCAGGTCCAAATCACTATGTACATTCGGTAAATTCGCTGGTTAAAATTTTTGATAAAGCAGGAACACTCTTAGTAGGTCCGGTGAATCTATCAACTTTTTTAGGAATACCCTCCAATAACGGGGATCCAATCGTGTTATACGATCAATTGGCCGATCGTTGGGTGGTGAGTGAGTTTGGCTCTCTAGGCGCCGACCTCGGTTTAGCTATAGGAGTTTCCGAAACAAATGACCCGGCCGGAGCTTATAACGTTTATCAATATGCCTTTTCCGGATTTCCGGATTATCCGCACTACGGTGTTTGGCATGATGGTTATTACGGTACTGTTAACTTGGATGGTTCCACAACTCAAGGTTTTGTTATGGAGCGAGATGAGATGCTAAATGGGGGTGCTGCTCCACAGATTCTAATCTTTAATCTTCCGGGTGTAATAGTAAATCCGAACCAGGTGAAAAGTCCTGAGCCGGCTAACCTCTTAGGGACTACAATCGATACCAATACACCGGGATATATCACCTATCTTCAGGATGATGGTTGGTCTGCAGCTATTACCTTCGATCACCTAAAAGTTTGGGAGATAGATGTTGATTGGGGAAATACTGCCAATTCAACAATTTCTGCTCCGTTGGAAATCGCAACAGGTCCTTTCGATGCAGGCGAGTTATTCGGAAATGGAAACGGCGCTTTAAGACAACCCGGAACCAGTCAGAGATTGGCAGGTCATGGAGGTATCATTTCTTTTGCTGCCAATTACAGAAGTTTCGGAACGCATAATTCCTGGCTCATTACTTTCAATACTTTTATCGATCCTAGCGAAACAGGAGGAATACGTTGGATCGAATTACGTAATAACGGAGCAAACGCATGGAGTATTTTCCAAGAAGGGACATACTCAATTGCAGATGGACATAGTCGATTAATGAGTAGTGCTGCTATGGATATTGAAGGAAATATCGCCTTGGCTTATACAACCGGAAGTACAACGCTGGCACCATCATTAAGATATACAGGTCGTTTCGACGGAGATCCGCTTGGAACAATGACAGTGGCCGAAACTACTATTTTTGACGGACCCGGGGTAAGAACGAATTCAAACAGATATGGAGATTATTCTCATATGACAATGGATCCTGACGATTTAACTTTTTGGTATACAGGAGATTATTTTTCATCCAACAACCAATGGAGAACTCGTATTGCAGCTCTCAGAATTTTAGGCTTCATTACAAACGATGTAGGCGTGAATGCGATTAATGATCCATCTAATGGAATATTAACCAATGCTGAAACTGTAGAAATTCGTATTAAAAATTTTAGTGCAAATCCAATTTCAAATATTCCGGTGGAACTTAGGGTAAATGGAAATCTTGTTGCCACCGAAACTTTTAACGGTACCATTAATTCTAACGACACGGCTATCTTTCAATTTGCACAAACTGTAAATTTATCTACTGCCGGACAAACGTATACCATCGAAGCAAAAACAATTTTGGCAGGAGATGGGTATGTACCTAATAACGCCTTTACAAAGGAAGTCACACATTTGTTTAATAACGATGTTGGGGTTTTGGCAATAACAGCGCCTTCAACTTCAAGTGAATTGGGAGATGAAACAGTTTCAGTACGAGTTAAGAACTTTGGGGCAGTTACCCAATCCGGATTCAATGTTCAGTATTCCGTAGACGGTGGTACGCCTGTTGTTCAGGCATTTCCCGGCTCAATAGCTTCTGAACAAATAGTGAATTTTAGTTTTACACAAACAGCCGATTTAAGTGCTGTTGGGTCCTATACCATTACTTCCGGGACAACTTTGTCGGGCGATCAACAAGCCTCAAACAATGAAGTTACTAAGATTGTAGAGAATTTATTATGTAACCCGGTTTCAGATTGTTCAGTAGGACATGGATTTAGATTATTTGAAGTAGGTGGAATTAATAACCCTTCCGGATGTGAAGGCTTTGGAGATTTCACAAACCTAATAGCCGTTTTAGATCCTGATAGCACAAATTCTTTAACCGTTACTTCTGAATATGGAAATCAGCATATGAGTGTCTGGATAGATTATAATGATGATTTAGAATTCACTGCAGATGAACTTGCTGTGGATAATTATCAATTCGCAACCGGACAAGGCTCTGGTACCTACACCGAAACTATGGATTTGGTAGTTCCTGCCAACGCGGCTTTAGGAGAGCATAGAATGCGAGCTAGAGCGAGTGGTACGGGTCCTATTCCTGCCGATGCTTGCGCTGATGTTTTATTTGGAGAAACCGAAGACTATTCAGTCAATATTGGAGATTTAGGAGTAAATGATGTATTGATTAATAATTCTAATTTGATTGTTGTTACAAATAAGAATAATCAGTTTGATGTAATATTAAATACAGATTTTGAAGATGGTGTGTATATGGGAGTTTATAACGTCGTAGGACAGGTAGTTGGATTTAATAAAAGAGTACCTCGTATTGATGGTGCATACAGGATGAATCTGGATATGACAAAAGCTGCGAGTGGTGTTTACATTATAAAAATGGGAGGACAAGCAACTTCAACATTTAAAACAGCTCGAATTATCGTAAAATAATTCAATTATTTATTTAAAAGATAAAGAGCGGCTATTTGCCGCTCTTTTTATTTTGTGCGAGGCTAATTATTCTGCTTCTTTTTTCTTAAGCAAGGCCATATAAAATCCATCATAACCCGATTCACTTGGCCAAACTTTTTTATCTTTTGTCAAGGTAAAATCTTTCCCCGCCTCCCGCTTTAAAAAAGCTTTTACTTGCTTGTCATTTTCGGAAGGTAAAATAGAACAGGTTGCATACACCAAATCACCACCAGGTTTTACCATTCTGGAATACGAATCCAACAACTCTGCCTGAGTTGCTTTTACTTTTTCAAGAAAATCGGATTGTGCTTTCCACTTCGTATCGGGATTGCGTTTTAATACGCCAAGACCCGAGCACGGGGCATCAATTAAAACCTTGTCGGCCTTTTCTATTAATTTTTTAATCACCTTAGTGGAATCTATTAGCCGTGTTTCGATATTAAATGCGCCGTTGCGTTTGGCTCTGCGTTTTAATTCGTTTAGTTTATTCTCGTAAATATCTAAGGAAATAACCTGTCCCTTGTTCTCCATAAGGGATGCGATATGCAGACTTTTACCTCCCGCACCGGCACAGGCGTCTATTACACGCATCCCGGGTTTAGGATCTAATAGCTGTGCTACAAGTTGTGAAGAGGCATCCTGTACTTCGAACCAGCCATTTTTGAAAGCTTCGGAAGTAAAGACATTTGCACGTTCCTTTAGTTGTAAAGCATGAGGTACACCGCTAATTGGTTCGGTTTCAATTTCAAGATCTGCCAGATGGTCTTTTACCTGCTGCAATGTCGCTTTTAATGGATTTACGCGTAGGACAACTGCTGCCAACTGATTTAGTGCCGCAATTTCCCCATCCCAGCGTTTTCCAAGCTCCTTTTCACCCAATTCATCCATCCAATCGGGGATAGATTCACGGTATTTTCTAATTTTTGAAAGCTCGTCGAATTTTCCCTTAATTCTTCGCACGGGAGTATCTTCCAATTGTTTCCAATCGGGGAGTTTTATACCGTTAAGTGTAGCCCATACGGTAAACAGACGAAAGAGATTGGGTCTGTCAAAAGGCTCTTTTACTTCAGCAATTTCAGCATAGAGACGCTTCCATCTCACTATATCATAGGTGGTTTCGGCAATAAAACCACGATCACGGGCACCCCATCGCTTATCGCGCTTTATGGTTCCTTTGAGGACTTTGTCTGCTTGTTTCTTTTGGTTAAAAATTAAGTCAAGAGAATCTATGGTTGCAAAAACTAAATTTCGATGTAATTTCATAAAGCATTAAATTGAAAACACTCCCTGTAATAACTTGGGAATGAAAGCTGCAAAGGTATCACAAACACAATGAATAGTTTTGATTACTTTTGACAAAATTTTTTCCAATGCGTATACTACTTTCTTTTCTAATAGCATCTTTACTCATTGCCTGTGGAAATCCTACAGCTCCCGAATTCACTCACCTTGAGATTAAACCTGTGTTTACAGACAGTTTAAGTATTCGAGCCATTGCTCCCTTAGATGAAAATAGGGTGTGGTTTGCCGCAAACAAAGGTATGGTTGGGCTTATTGATAAGGAAACTCCCAAATTAGCGGCTTTTAAATACGGCGATTCATTGTTGCAGTTCAGAGCCATTGCCACTACCAAAAATACAGTGTTTGTATTAAGTGTAGCCAATCCCGGCGTATTGTATAAAATTGGTTTCGATTCTAACGAAGCAACAGCAGTAGAAGAAGTTTATGTAGAAAAAGGAGAAAAGGTGTTTTATGACGCCATGGCATTCTGGAATGACAAAGAAGGAATTGCTATGGGTGATCCCACCGAAGATTGTTTATCGGTAATTATGACAGAAGATGGTGGATCCACCTGGAAAAAACTGCCCTGCAGTCAATTGCCAAAAACGGTAGAAGGGGAGGCCGCCTTTGCTGCCAGTAACTCGAATATTGCACTTTATGGGAATCATGTTTGGATTGCAACCGGGGGAATTAAGGCACGAGTCTTTCATTCGCCGGACAAAGGCAAAACATGGGAAGTGTATGCTACACCTATAATTCAGGGAAAGGTGATGACCGGAATATACAGTATCGATTTTTATGATGAATCGGTAGGAGTAATCTTTGGTGGAAATTGGGACGATAAAGATTTTAACGAAGGAAATAAAGCAATTACTACCGATGGTGGTAAAACATGGAATTTAATCAGTAATGGAAAAGGACCCGGGTATCGTTCGAGTGTACGGTTTGTGCCGGGAACAAAAGGAAATGGAATTGTAGCCGTAGGCTCGCCCGGTATTTCTTATAGCAATGATAGAGGAGAGAGTTGGATAGAATTGTCATCGGAAGGCTTTTACGCCATCGAGTTTGTGAATGATACAGTGGCATTTGCAAGCGGTCCAAACAAGATATCGAAACTAACATTTAAGAAATAGAAAAAAGGAGCCTTTAAGACTCCTTTTTAAAAACTCGATTAAGTACTAATTAACCGAAATCACTAACAAAAACCAACATTTATTCTTTTCCTTTTCTATTTCTGTATTGTTTTAACAACTCTCTTTTAAATTCCTCCTCTGCCTTTTTTAGCTTAAGCACTTTCTTAGGCGATATTACCTTCCGAAGTTCCAAAATTAATTCACGCCTATATTCCAATTCTTTGGATTTTATCTCCAACAATTTGTCGATTAATGTATTTGCTTCCGCATCTGTAAGAGATTCCAGGCTGTCACGCTTAAAGACTCCCAGCTCCTTTCGTTCGGAGCGCCGCATTACGTCCATTTTGTCTTCATAGACTTTGTAGACCGGCCAGAATTTTTCTGCTTCGGCGGTTGATAGCGCTAAAACTTCGGTTATATGGGCTCTTTTAAGAGCCTTGATTTTTTCGTGTTTATTTTCTTGTGCACCCGCGGCTACACCTATAAATAAAACTAACAATAATAATTTTTTCATCTCTATTCTATTAGTAGTGCTGATTCGTCTATGGTATCCAAAAGATATGATTCGATAAGATCTTTTGAAAGTAAATTGTTTTCCAAAGTTATTCCTGAAATTTCATCGTCTTGCATAAGGGCCATCACGTCGTACACGTCAAAATCTGAATTTCCTTCTATATAGTCTGAAATACTGCTTATTTCTATTTCCTGAAACGTATTGGTTCCGGACTGATTTAATTTTATAACTGAAAATAATAAAACCAAAGCAGCAGCTATTGCGACTACATACCTCGTATAGGAATTGTTTAGCAACGAAACCACCTTGGATGGGGCTTCGGCGGAAGCAGCTTTTTGTAACACATTTTCTTCGAGTTGCTCAAAATAGCCTTCCGGAACTTTAAAACCCGATTGTTGCGGCAGCTCATTGGTTTGAGAAGAATCGAATAAACGCTTCTCAAAACCCTCAAAATAGCCTTTGGGGACTTTAAAACCGTGCTTGTATTTTTCTTCTTCTTGTTTCATGATACACTTTTGACTTTAAAAATTTTAAAAAGTTTCATTATCGGTTAAATAGGCCTTAATTTTTTGCACAGCAATATGATAACTGCTTTTTAGTCCGCCAACCGATGTGTCTAATACTTCTGAAAGGTCTTCATAGGTAATATCATCAAAGTACTTCATATTAAAAATTAGTTGTTGTCGCGGTGGAAGGGTAGCAATTGCCTTTTGTAGTTGTAACTGAATCTCACTTCCTTCAAAATACACATCACTTTCAAGATTAGAAATTGCGTGGTTCATCACTTCTTCACTCGAAGTTCCGGCTCTTTTGGCTTTTTTTGAAAGAAATGTAAGTGCTTCGTTAGTCGCAATTCGATACATCCAGGTATATAATTTGCTATCTCCTTTGAACTTATCAATATTTCTGAAGATTTTTATAAAGGTGTTCTGTAAAACATCATCGGTATCGTCGTGGTCCAAAAGAATCTTTCGCACATGCCAATACAATCGCTCCTTATATAAAGAAACTAATTCTCTAAACGCCGTTTCCTTATGTGCTACCGATTGTAGGGCACTTACTAAAGACTGTTCTTCAATCACAGACTATTTTCGTTTAAACTATGACTAATATAACTCCCAAGGGTTTAATTTTAGTTTTTTATGCTACTATAAAAGAAGCAAAATGTTAAATATTCCCGATTAAAAGCACTTTTTTTAGATAAAATGCAAATTTTATTTTTTTGTAGGAAAAATTTTACTACTTTCGCTAGATACTTCTTATGTATATGTTCTTTATTATTAGCCCCAACTGTAATAAGAACGCACTAAACGGGCCTAAGCGGGGGCTGGCCCGTTTTTTTTATGCTTAAAAGTTTGTAAGTGAAATTATCTTTGTTTGTAGGAAAAGATAATTTCACTTTATTAAAAAAATCGATGAAATGCATAGTTTATAGATAAAATGCAAATTTTATTTGGTAGATTCAAAAGTTAAATATATATTTGACTCATACTTATGTTAAAAGTGTTGCCGCGTGCCCCAAATGCGGTGACAAAAATAAAGAAAGAGCGGTGCCCCAAATCGCTCTTTTTTTTTATGCAAAAGATTGCATTTCTACGAGGCTGTAATACACCCCTTTTTTGTCCAGTAATTCTTTGTGTTTTCCTTGTTCCACTATGGTACCTTTGGAGAGCACAACAATAGTATCGGCATTTTGAATAGTTGATAGTCGATGTGCTATTACAATAGAGGTTCGATTCTTCATCATGTTTTCCAATGCTTCCTGTACTAATCGTTCACTTTCGGTATCCAACGCTGAAGTTGCTTCGTCCAAAATCATTATGGGTGGATTTTTCAGAACGGCTCGAGCAATGCTCAGGCGTTGTTTTTGTCCGCCACTTAATTTGTTACCGCTATCACCAATGTTGGTATCGATTCCCTTTGGTAAAATTGAAACAAATTCCCAGGCATTGGCAACTTTTAAAGCCTCAATGATCTCATCATCGGTCGCGGTTTCCTTGGCAACCAACAAATTTCCCTTAATAGTATCGTTAAATAATATGGAGTCTTGCGTTACTAACCCTAGAAGGCTTCGTAACGATTTTTGAGTGATGTCTTTAATACTTAGCCCGTCAATTTTAATCTCACCTTTATTTACGTCATAGAATCTGGTTACCAAATTAGCAATCGTACTCTTCCCGCTACCGCTTTGACCCACAAGTGCAACGGTATGTCCTTTGGGAACGGTAAGTGAAAATTTTTGAAGCACCCAATCGTCTTCATATTTAAAGGAAATATTTTCGAGAGCAATTTCACTCGAAAATCCTTCTTTCTCAATGGCATTGGGAGCATCTTTGATGGCCGATTCGGTTTCGAGGATTTCTAAGACACGTTCGGCAGCGGCATTTCCTTTTTTTACACCATAACTTGCCTTACTTATCGCTTTGGCTGGTGTTAGAATTTGATATGCCAGTCCCATATAAACAATAAAGAGTTCAGGTTGCAAGGATTTTTCAACCAAAACCATTTGTCCGCCATACCATAAAAGTATAGAAATTACCACAATCCCCAAGAACTCACTGGTGGGAGAAGCCAGGTTTTGACGATTCAATAATGAATTTGAAAATTTAAAAAAGCGAGATGTAGATTCTTTAAAACGGTTGTTGAAAATAGGTTCGGCATTAAATCCTTTAATAATTTTAAGTCCGCCAAGCGTTTCTTCCAAAATAGAAAGAAAAAAGCCCTGTTCCTTTTGCACCTTATCACTATGACTCTTTAGGCTCTTGCCTATTCGGGAAATAATAAAACCCGACACCGGAATAAAAATAAACACAAAGAGTGTAAGCTTCACACTAATAATGAGCATGGCAGCAATTGCAAAAAGTATGGTTAAAGGTTCACGTACAATTAATTCTAATATCGATAAAAAGGAATGTTGAATCTCTAATACATCACTGGTAAGCCTTGCTATTGTATCTCCCTTGCGCTTTTCAGAATAAAAAGAAACCGGAAGATCAACGGTTTTTTTGTATAAATCGTTACGCAAATCTTTCAATACCCCATTCCGAAGAAAAGTTATAAAAAACATTGCCAAATATCCGAATAGGTTTTTTAATAAGAACATACCAATAACCAGTACCACCATAAATATTAGGACATCTTCTGTACCTTCATTGGCCTTTTGTGTGACAAAATAGTTAAGTGAGTTTTCAATAAAGTCCTTCGCATCTGCAATGCCTGTCCAAACCGGTTTTACATCAAGTCGCTTTGTATTGTCGAACAAGACCGATAGCATAGGAAACAAGGATATCATCGCTAACGTCCCGAATAAGGCATAAAAAATGTTCGAAATAATATTCAGCCAGGCATATCCTTTATAAGGAATGGCATATTTTAATATTTTCTTGAAGTATTTCACTAGCTGATATTTAGGTGTAATAGAATCGCATCTATTTTTTGCTGAAGTGCTTTTTCATCATTTTTTGAAGTATGCACACTTATATAAAATTTTATTTTTGGCTCCGTACCACTGGGTCGGGCAGCAATTTTACTGCCGTCTTCGGTATAATAAATTAGGACATTCGATTTTGGGATATCCATAATTTCTGATGTGCCACCAAGTATATTTTTAGCAACTCCGGTTTGGTAATCTTCAATCTTTAGTACTTTTTTGCCTGCAATTTGGTCATAGGGATTGGAACGAAGCTGTTTCATTATTTCTGAAATTTCTTCCGCTCCTTTTTTGCCTTTTTTTACCAGTGACACCAGATGTTCCTTGTGAAAACCTACTCTTGAATAGATTTCCTGCAAATACCGGAATAAACTGCTGCCTGAAGCCTTTTTCTGTGCGGCAATCTCACAGGCGAGTAGGGTAGCGGTCACCGCGTCTTTGTCACGCACAAAATCGCCCACCATATATCCGAAACTTTCTTCGCCTCCTCCAATAAATTCAAGTTCGGGAAAGTCTTTTACCATTTTGGCGATCCATTTAAATCCGGTAAGTCCTTCTTTATAGTGTACTCCAAAATTACCGGCAATTTTTGAAACCATCGGTGTTGAAACAATAGTACTTGCTACAAATTGTTTTCCGTTGAGCTTACTTGCTTTTTGCCATTGTTCCAACAAAAAGTAAGTTTTTATCACCATCGCCTGATTCCCGTTAAGGATGGTCATTTTTCCGTTAGTGTCACGAACCGCTATTCCCAGGCGATCACAATCGGGGTCGGTACCAATTACAATATCTGCAGCTGTTTCGTCTGCAAGCTCAATGGCCATTCGCAAGGCTTCGGGTTCTTCGGGATTGGGAGATGTTACCGTTGGGAAGTCCCCGTCCGGTGTTGCCTGTGCTGCTACAACACTTACATTTTTATAACCTGCCATTTCCAATACCTTCGGAATCATAGTGATGGACGTTCCGTGGAGCGGGGTAAAAACAATCTTCAGATTGTCCTTCATTTGCTGAGGAGTATCAAAACTTCCGTTTTTAACTGAAGCTTCAGCAAAGGCCTCATCCACTTCCGTATCAATCAATGTAATTAAAGCACTATTCGCTTCAAATTGTATGTCGGAATATTTCAATGCATTGATTTCGGCTATAATTTCCCCGTCCTGTGGTGGAACTAATTGTCCGCCATCTTCCCAATACACCTTATAACCATTGTATTCGGGAGGGTTGTGAGAGGCTGTAAGCACAATTCCGCATTGACATTGCAAGTATTTTACGGCAAAAGAGAGTTCGGGTGTAGGGCGTAATTCAGAAAATAGAAAAACCTGTATTCCGTTGGCTGAAAACACATCGGCAACCAACCTAGCCAGCGATTTACTGTTATGACGACAATCGTACGCAATGGTTACTTTGATGGGTTGATTGGGGAATTGTTTTTTCAAATAATTTGAAATTCCTTGAGTGTTTTTCCCCAATGTAAATTTATTAATACGATTATCACCAACTCCCATGATACCTCGCATTCCGCCTGTCCCGAATTCCAGATTCTTATAAAAACTGTCTTCGAGACCTTCGGGGTCATAGGCAATCATTTCTTTGATGGTCTGCTGTGTTTCTGTATCGAATGTAGGGGTGAGCCATCGGTTGACGCGCTCAAGGATGTTAGGATCTACGTAAATCATTCTGAAAAATTAATCGCTACCAATTTGGCAATCATCTGCAAAAATAAGAAACTTAACGGTTATTGTTTGAAGTTTCGCTGTTCTTTAACGATGTAGTTGGCGTTGTCTTTTTTGGTGCGAAGTAGCAATTCTCCTAAAAAGCCTGCTAAAAACAACTGACTCCCAAGTATCATAGCTGTGAGGGCGATATAAAACTGAGGTCTTTCGGTGATAAGTCTGCCGGAAGGATTGATAAAAAGTTTGTCAATACCCAAATACAGTGCGAAACAGAAACCTACAAAGAGCATGATGGCTCCCCAGGCGCCAAAAAGGTGCATTGGTCGTTTTCCGAAGCGTGATAAAAACCAAATGGTAATAAGATCTAAAAAGCCGCGAACGAAGCGTTCGGCGCCAAATTTTGTGGTTCCATATTTTCTGGCCTGGTGTAGCACAACTTTTTCACCAATCGCGTCGAAGCCTGCATTTTTGGCTAATACCGGAATGTAGCGATGCATTTCGCCGGTCACTTCAATGGTTTTTATGACATCATTCCGATAGGCTTTTAAGCCGCAATTAAAATCGTGCAAACGAACACCGGAAGTTCTTCGGGCGGCAAAATTGAACAATTTTGAAGGTAGGTTTTTAGAAACAATCGAATCGTAGCGTTTCTTTTTCCATCCCGAAACCAGGTCAAAGCCTGCTTCGGTAATCATTTTATAGAGTTCGGGAATTTCTTCAGGGCTGTCTTGTAAATCGGCATCCATGGTAATTACCACATCGCCTTGTGCCATAGCAAAACCGGCATGAAGTGCTTGAGATTTACCAAAATTTCTCAAAAATCGAATTGCTTTTACTTGGGTGTTTTGCGCAGCTAAGGCTTCGATTATCTCCCAGGATTTATCGGTACTTCCGTCATCTATAAAAATTACTTCATATAAAAAACCATTGGACTGCATCACCTGTGCAATCCAATGGTATAATTCGGTTATAGATTCTTCTTCGTTAAGAAGTGGAATTACGATAGATAGATTCATCAAAAGAAATTTCTAGTAATTTTCCGGACGATTTTGTTTCATAATTAAACCTGCAATTAGTGAAATTATAAATCCGAAGAATAATGAGGCAATTAAGCCCATCGCGGTCATAATCCAGGGTGACATAAACTTTTCGGTCATTCCCATGGCCATTTCTACTTGATCGTTAGTCATTTGCGGATTATTTTCAATCATTTTTTCCCGTGTTACATCCAGCATCTGAGTGACAAAATCGGGTTCGATAACAGTCACAAAGAGATAGGTAAAAATAGAACCTATAAGTCCGGCCACCAATGAAATGGCAAGTCCTGTTTTTAATGCATCTCCTAAAGATAGGAATCCGTCTCCCTCTTTTTTAAAGGTTTTTAATCCGTAAACAATCGCAGCGGTCATAATGGCAAAGTTAAGTACAGATTGCCACCATGGTTGTTCCATGTGCATGCCCATAACATAAACAATAACCGATACTACAATTGTACCTAAGGCCATCATTAGACCGTAATTCAATGCAATTTTTTTAACAGAAGCTTTTTGTGATTCCATGAGTTGAAGTTTTTTGGTTCCGTAAACGGAATTGGTTTGGTTTGTTAGTTAACAAAGATAGCAAAACGTTACAGATGTTTTTTGTGAAACTAAGAATCTTATACATTTGTATTTTCCAATTTTAATCACTTTTTAGGTTTCCATTAAAAAAGTAAATAAATTTGTTGTGCATTTGGTAATAATCCTTAAATTTGCACACTCAAAATCGAGAAGTATTAAAATTACAAGAAAATGAAACAAGGTATCCATCCCGAGAATTATAGATTAGTAGCCTTTAAAGACATGTCTAACGAAGATGTTTTTTTAAGCAAATCTACTGCCGATACGAAAGAGACTATTGATGTTGATGGTGTAGAGTATCCTTTGGTGAAATTGGAAATTTCCAGAACTTCTCACCCTTACTATACCGGTAAGTCTAAACTAATAGACACTGCAGGACGTATTGACAAGTTCAAAAACAAATACGCTAAATTCAAAAAAGAAGAATAGTCTTTTTTTTTTAGCATACCATACAAACCTTCGAGAAATCGAGGGTTTTTTTTGTTTGTAGGTTGCGCGAAGCCGAAACAGAATCAAACTTGGTTTTTTATTGTAGGTTGAGCGAAGCCGAAACCTAAATAAAGTTTTTACATGAGCGAACTAGAAACCCAATCAAGTTCGGTTGGACAAACAAATGGGTTTGGAGATACTAGATTAATTTAGTTTGTCAAAACTGCGTTTTCAATTTAGAGCTTTTCGTAACTTCTTTAGTATATTTACTGCAAACTGTTAACCGTTTACTGAATACTACTTTATGAATTACATCCTATTCGACGGAAACGTTCGCAATCAGTTGCTTCCTTTCACATTTACCCGACCCGTAGCCGATATCCGCGTGGGTATTTTAACGCTTCGGGAGAAATGGGAAAAACATTTGGGATTCACTACCACAACTGTCACCGAAGATTACTTATCTGAAAAATGGCCCATGGTCGAAATGGATCAAAACGTGCTCATCAATGCATCTTTTATTCCTTCTGAAAAGTTGACGGAAACGATTAAAGGTCTCCTTGAAAATCAGGCAGTATTTTATGAGGATGAACCCATTGCTTTTTTTACAACTGAAGGGCAGGAGGTCGATTTTGACGGCTATACCATACTACAATACACCGAAGAAGATGTGCTCCGAATTGAAAATACATGGGATATCTTTTCAAAAAATCACGAAGCCATTAAGCGTGACTACAGTTTAATTACCAAGGGGAGAACTTCATTGCCCATCCCTGAAACAACGGTTGCTTTTAATAAAGAGCAGATTTTCATTGAGGAAGGAGCCAAATTGCCACTTTGTTCTCTAAATGCAACCGAAGGACCCATTTATATTGGTAAAAATGCCGAAATTATGGAAGGGAGTATGATACGCGGACCCTTTGCGCTTTGTGAAGGTGCCACCGTTAAAATGGCGGCCAAAATTTACAGTGGCACAACGGTAGGACCGTATTGTAAGGTAGGAGGAGAGGTAAACAATTCGGTGTTGTTTGGATATTCAAACAAAGGTCACGACGGATTTCTAGGCAATTCGGTTATAGGGGAGTGGTGTAATCTGGGTGCCGATACCAACAATTCAAATTTGAAGAACAATTACGCCGAAGTACGTCTTTGGAACTACGAAACCGAAAGTTTTGCACGTACCGGATTGCAATTTTGCGGCTTGATGATGGGTGACCACAGCAAATGCGGTATTAACACCATGTTTAATACAGGTACGGTGGTAGGTGTAAGCGCCAATATCTTCGGAAGCGGTTTTCCCAGGAATTTTATTCCCAGCTTTAGTTGGGGCGGAAGTGGAGGCATGACCACGTTTAAAACCGACAAAGCCTTTGAAGTAGCACAGGTTGTTATGTCGCGCCGTGGGGTGGAATTTACCCAGCCCGATGCTCGAATTCTGGAGCATATTTTTGAAACGTCCGCCAAATGGCGCCGCGATTAGTACAAAGCCACTTTTGCTTCTGTAGCTCCCAAACTCTGTAAATATTCGACAACAGCTTCAGCTTCGTCTCCCCCTTTTTGGGCATGATGTAATAATGTAAATCCATGTGGACCCTTGGCATGCAAGGTCGCAGGGAAGGCTTCCAGCATAGGTTTTATAATGTCCATCCTTCCAAATAACGCTGCAGTAAAAATATTTGTCTGAGCGCCTTTATCGATTAAATACTGCGCCAATTCTTTATGGCCTACATGCGAAGCCGCGCCTAAAGCAGTTTCAAAATCGCCAAATTTCCAGTCGTGAGCTGCGTTCAATAAAGTGGGATGTTCTTCCAGCAGTTCTTTTACCACGTCAAATTTCCCATGCCCGGCTCCCACAAAAGTTGCAACCAAATCCTTGTCCAATTGCGGATCTGGATCGGTCGAGTAGCCAAATGCCATGAGGGGAGTGGCAGCTACTAATAATCCGGTGCCGCCTACAGTTTTTAAAAAGTCGTTTCGTTTCATGATGATGTTTTCCAGAAAATTACGACAATAGATAAAGAGGGTTTGTTAATTATTTGGTAATTAACGTATTGCGAAGCCCGTTTTGAAATTATAGTTGCTTACTGAAATAGTATAGGTCTATGCCTGTCCCCGAACATAAATTCAATAATTGATGGTGTCAAAAGATAGATGATAATAACAATCGCAATGGTAGTTATTACAATGAGTCTTAGTTTTCGCTGCTCACCTCGTCTTTTCTTAAACATTCGTTTTTGAAAAGCTGCATATGCATAGGTTTTCATTTCTTTGTGATCTTCAAACGTGCCAAAAGAACTTTTTAGGGGTGCACTTTTATCGAAATTGGTTTCCCGTTTCCGAACAAATATTTTATGACCGGCTCTTGTGCCTGTACTTTTATATTTCATAGTGCTTTATTAATTATACGTATGAGTTAAATGAAAAGTTACGAATTTACTATTAAAGAAATACTCGGCAGGTTTATTTGGAATGTGACAATGCAGAAGAAATTACTTTTCTTTTTTTACCCGTTTCAGAATTAAAAAATTCTGCGGATTGATACCCAGCCCGCTTACCTTTTTATTGACAAAACGTATGGCCATATCATAAAATAGCGGCACTACAGGCGCCTCATTGATTACAATAGAGTCCATCTGTGTGTAAAGTATTTTGCGTTCATCAATATTAGAAATAGTGAGTGCTTTTACATACAAACTGTCAAATATTTCACTTTTAAAGTGTGTGTAGTTAGGACCGTTGGGTGTAAAATTCGGACTGTAAAAAAGCGACAGGTAATTTTCGGCATCGGGGTAATCGGCAATCCAGCTTGCGCGAAAAATATCTAATTCGCCACTCGATTTCATCTGTCTTAAGGTAGAGGGAGGCATCACATCGATTGTGATTTGTAAACCTAATTTTTGAAGTTCTCTTTGTATGTATTCGCAAAGATCCAGATACTGACTGTTAGTCCCGATAGTAATCTGCGGAGTCTTGTCGCCGTTTTCAGATTTATATTGGTCGATGAGCGCTGTGGCCTTTTCGGGATTGTAATAATAACCTTCAATATTAGCATAACCGGGTAAGCCTTCGGGAATGAAGCCGTGAACAGCCGGAATCCCTACTCCATTGCGGAGATAGGTGACCATTTTACTTCGATCAAAGCCATAATTAAATGCTTGCCGTAAAGCTTTGGATTGTATTTCAGGGGTTTGTGCACCCATAAAAAAGCCTAGATATTCAGTATTTAAAAAAGGCCCTTTAATAAGGTAGAAATCTTTTTTGTATGCTTCTTGCAATTCGCCTCGGGTAGTAAGTATCTCATCTTTATACGAATTGTCCAGACTGTTCAGGAAGTCCAGTTTTCCTTGAGCAAATTGTAAAAACTCGCTCTGTTTGTCGGGTAAAAACGTAATGGAAACAGCTTCTAAGTAAGGGAGTTGGATGCCGACCACGTCTTTTTCGAAGTACAACGGATTTTTCCGAAATACCAATTTTACATTTTCTTCCCATAATTTAAACTGAAAAGGACCTGTTCCCACCGGATTTCTTCGGAATTCACTTCCATAATAATCAACTGCTTCTTTCGGAACTACCGAGCAATACCGCATGGAAAGTAATCCCAAAAACGCCGGAAAGGGTTTTTGTAACTGTATGACAAAGGTGGTGTCGTTTTCTGCTTTATAATAATCTACTGCATTGAGCACCCAGCTTCCTGAAGACGCTACTTTTTCATCTTTTAAACGGTCGAAACTATACACAAAATCGGATGCAGTTACGAGTCGGGTGGAATCCTTTCCAAACACCTTATTTTTATGAAAATACACATCGTCACGCAGATAAAAAGTATAGGTAAAAGTAGAATCGTTTACCATCCAGGATTTGGCAATATCCGGTTGAATATTCAATGAATCGTCTAACTGTACGAGTCCGTTATACAACTGATTGGTAGGCCAGATAATTTGGGGGTTTCGGGCGAATGCCGGATCCAGAGTTGGAATGTTCCCGTGTTCGTTATAACGAAAGACAAGGTGGTCGTTTTTAAAAGAGGTATCCTTCCCACAGGAAAATAGTGTAGTTGCAATAAAAACTGTCCAAAGGAAACGAATCATACTAACTAAATTTACGAATTTCTTAAGTGTGCCCAAGGTACAATTTCGGGGAATGAATACTTCTATAAATCTCAACTTTCAAATTCCAAATTCCAAATTCCAAATTCCAAATCCCAAATCCCAAATCACTAATCACTAATCACTATCTACAATTCTTCGTATCTTTGCCCTCTCGTTTGTCAAAAATACAAGAACAAGAATGAACGCTACAAAAAAAGTTGCATTTTATACGTTGGGTTGTAAGCTCAATTTCAGTGAGACATCTACCATTGCCCGAAATTTTACTTCGGAAGGCTTTGAGCGTGTAGATTTTACTGAAAAAGCAGATATCTATGTAATTAACACCTGTAGTGTTACTGAAAATGCAGACAAGCGATTTAAAAATATTGTTAAGCAGGCTCAAAAGGTTAATCCTGAAGCCTTTGTAGCGGCCGTTGGGTGTTATGCCCAATTAAAACCGCACGAATTGGCCGATGTGGAAGGTGTAGATCTCGTCCTGGGCGCTACCGAAAAATTTAATATAACTGCATATTTAAATGACCTTACCAAGAACGATTATGGCGAAGTACACTCTTGTGAGATTGAGGAAGCCAATTTTTACGTAGGATCCTATTCCATTGGAGATCGAACACGCGCTTTCTTAAAAGTTCAGGATGGTTGTGATTACAAATGTACCTATTGCACTATCCCGCTGGCAAGAGGAATTTCAAGAAGTGACACCCTGCAAAATGTGTTGTACAATGCCGAGGAAATTTCGAAGCAAGGGATCAAAGAGATTGTCCTTACCGGGGTGAATATAGGTGACTATGGAAAAGGTGAATTTGGCAACAAAAAACATGAACACACCTTTTTAAATTTGGTAAAAGCCCTGGATACGGTTCCCGGAATTGAACGCTTGCGTATTTCTTCGATAGAACCCAATCTGCTAAAAGATGAAACCATTCGTTTTGTGGCACAATCTAAAACCTTTGTGCCTCATTTTCACATACCGCTACAAAGTGGGAGCAATGCTATTTTAAAGTTGATGCGACGCAGGTATTTGCGTGAGTTATATGTGGAACGCGTGGCTGCAATCCGCGAAGTGATGCCTCATGCCTGTATAGGGGTAGATGTGATTGTAGGATTTCCGGGCGAAACGGAAGAACATTTTTTGGAAACCTATCATTTTTTAAATGAATTGGATATTTCGTATTTACATGTTTTTACCTATTCTGAAAGAGACAATACACCTGCAGCTACTATGGAAGGAGTGGTGCCTCAAAAAATAAGAAATAAACGCAGTAAGATGTTACGCGGACTTTCGGCCAAAAAACGTCACGCCTTTTATGAGAGGGAGTTAGGAAGCACTCGTACAGTTTTGTTTGAAGGGGAAAATAAGGAAGGATATATTCACGGATTTACCGAGAATTATGTGAAAGTAAAGGCACCCTGGAATCCCGAATTGGTAAATACGTTGCATGCTGTGGAGCTCAATAAAATTGATGAAGACGGATTAGTACGCTTTGAATGGATCGAAGCGAGTTGTCCAGCCTTGCCCGCGATGCAGGGAACGCCCTAAACATTAGAGACTTATTCCAACGGGAAGCAGATCTTTGTAAACTCTTCGATTTTTACGCATAAAACCGGCAATTTCCGGACTAGTGGGAACCAAACTAATTCCTCTTTCTTTCACTTCTTCGAAAACGGCTTTTATAAAAATATCCCGAAAACCTTGATCTTCCATGTCTTGCGGCATATCGTATTTGGTAAGGAAAATTTTCCTGTCCTGCAATGCATACTCTATGCGCGCCATATTATCGCCCACCTCTAGTTCAAACTGTCTCAAAAATTCGTTGTCGGTAATTTGCACATCTTCAATCATGGGAGTTAATTTTATTTATTCAAAGCGACTACAAAGATACCAAATTACCGCCTTTGTTGAGCGTTAATGCAAGAATAGTTTGGCGGATAAGTTTCTCAAAATGAGTAAATCTAAAGTTGGAAGGGAGAGAAAGAATGGGGTCATAAAACCGATACAAAGTATTGTAAATGTTACACCTGCAATTTCTCAATTCCCTGCCGGGAAATACTATAAATAAGTCCTTCTTCATTGATTTTGCCCCTAAAGGATAAGATAATAGTATCTTTGTGATGTAAATTTACGAATAATCTTCGGGCGAAACCATAATTCTCTTCTGAAACAATATGACCCACAACAAGACACACGTTTACTTTGTTCCCGGAATGGCAGCCGGACCTGAAATATTCAGAAATATAAGTCTGCCGGAAGAGCCTTACGCACTGCACATTTTACAATGGCTTATTCCTGAAAAAAAGGAAACGATGTTGTCTTATGCGAAGCGGATGGCAGCTTTGGTAACCGAAGAAGACAGTGTACTTATTGGAGTTTCGTTTGGTGGAGTAGTTGTTCAGGAAATGAGCACTTTTTTAAAGTTGAAGAAATTAATTATAATATCCAGCGTTAAGACAAGAGCCGAATTGCCCAGAAGATTGAAGTTTGCTAGGAGAACTTTTTTCTACAAATTGGTTCCCACCAGTTTGGTTTTAAGTGCCGAAGATCTCACAAAATTTGCCGTGGGTCCCCGAAGCGAAAAAAGGCTCAGATTGTATCAGGAATACCTGCATGTAAGAGACAAACAGTATTTGGATTGGGCAATTCAAAATATGGTGTGTTGGAACAGAAAAATGCCCGTGGATGGAGTAGTGCATATTCACGGTGATAAAGACATCGTTTTTCCAATAAAACATATTAAAAACAGCACGATTGTTGCTGGAGGTACTCACGTGATGATTATTTTAAAGGGCAAGGAAATTTCTGAAAAGATCCTTGAAATAATCCGGGAATAATTAACATCTCGAGGCCAATATTACCAGACATTATTATTTATCTTTAATCAAAATTTTTAGTTATGACCATTTTATCGAAAATAGGATTGTTTACAGTGCTTATTGGGGTAGGCAGTTTGTGCGTATTTGCCGTGCAGGAAGCTCCTACCGATGAGACTTTGGAAAAGAAGTTAGTGAACGATTACAATGTGTATGCGTTACCGCTTCCCGATTATATTGAATTTGCAGGAGAGGCTGTTCCTTTAAATGAACCGGATATTAGAGAACGATTGGATAGAGAATTGTTAGTTAACACCTATTGGCAATCCAATGCTTTGTTAATGATAAAAAGGGCAAATAAGTATTTTCCCATAATTGAACCCCTTTTGAAGCAATACGGACTTCCGGACGATTTTAAATATTTGGCTGTGGCCGAAAGTGGATTAGACAATGTAAAATCTCCAGCAGGAGCCGCCGGATTCTGGCAGTTTTTAAGCAGTACCGGTAAAGAATACGGTCTGGAAGTGAATGATTATGTAGATGAGCGTTATCATTTGGAAAAAGCCACCAAGGTAGCTGCCGAATACTTGAAGAATTCGAAACAAAAATTTGGAAGCTGGACTTTGGCCGCCGCAGCTTATAACGCAGGTAACGGAGGCGTAAACAAGCAGATTGACCGACAAAAATCGGATAATAATTACTACGATTTGTTGTTGAATGATGAAACAAGTAGGTATGTTTTCAGGATTTTGGCTTTTAAAGAAATTTTATCGAATCCGAAGAAGTACGGATTCAATTACAGAGATAAGGATTTATACAAACAAATTCCCACCTACAAGGTAAAGGTAGATACTGAGGTGACCGATTTTGCAGAGTTTGCAAAATTACACGGAATCAATTATAAAATATTAAAGATTCACAATCCGTGGTTGCGGGATACTTTCCTTAAAAACGCATCAAAAAAGGAATATTTTATTGAAATTCCTGAAAAAGGATATTACAATCTGGGGCAATAAAGACGGAAAGTTTGGAGAGAAACTTAGTTCTTATTTAACAGCATAGAGACACCACTCATAAAGCTTTGGTAGTTTGCGGTATAGGAATTTGCGTACCCTTCTAAATAATGGTGAAATAAATTACGCCGTACATCCAGTATTTTTTTGTCGCCATCGATAAAGAAAGAAGTAGGAAACCCAAGGCTGTGCTTCATGGTTTTTATCGTAAAGTCGTTTTTGTTTTCTTTTTCGTCTACAAACAAGACCTGAACATGCTTGCTAAATTTCCTCTTAAACTTTTTGATTTTCTTTTTTGGACCCCAAAAGAGCACTACAAAATCAATTTCTTTATGATGTAAGTCGGCAATATCATTAAAAGCAGGTATCTCTCCAATTCCCGGAACACACCAGGAAGCATAGGTTATGAGGTAGGTTGGCTTTTCAAATTTGTATAATTCTATTTTTTTACCTGAAAATTTCCGCACTTTAAAGTTGTCCAGAATACTTCCATTCACCACATTTTGTATTAAGGAGTCGAAAAGAAACTGAGCCCGATCCTCGTCTTTCTGGATATATGCAAGCTTTGCCTCTTTACGGTATTTGCGAATGTTTTTACCAATCTTCTCGGAAAATAGATTGTCCGACTCGACATCTTGACAGAGCGCAGGAAGGTGTAGGAACAGCAGAAGGGCAAGTAGCAATTTACCCATAGGCAACATAGCGTTTTAGCACTGTAAATTTAGGAAGTCTTTCCTGAAAAACCTTTAGAAAATGGTATTATATTAACATTTTTGGTTTTAAATGGAATTAAAACATGCTATTATAACAATTTGACAAACAATTTGTTACTAACGTACACGTCCGCCTCGGCCAGATCTGCCACCTCCAAATTGTTGTCTTGGCTGTCCGGCACGCTTCATTTGTTGCTTCATCATTTTTATTTGCTCATCCATCATATTGTGCTTGTCCAGCTTTTTGGCTTCAGCAAGTAAAAGTTCGGCTTCTCTTTTGCGATTCTTGGTCATTGCAATTCCGGCAAGGTTTAATTTTGCCATAGCCATATCGGCGTCCATCGACAAGCCCAGACCCACTGCTTTCTTGAAATATTTTTCAGCTTCGTTGATATTGGTCTGTGAGACCATGAGTCCGTTGAGGTAATTGTAATACCCTTGTTGTTTTGTCACCAGGGCGGCTTCGGGGTTTTTAATTTTATCGAGCCATTTCTTAGCTCCGGGAAAATCCTGCTTCCTGAGGCGTAGAAACGCCATAAGGATAAGCTCATTTTTAAAGTAGAGGAATATAAATATAAGCGAAAGGAAAATCAACATGATCCCGTTTCCTATATTTCCTTCGACAAATTGCCAGATGGCCCAGGCGAACACTAAAACGGCTAATACTAATTTTATATTTTTATTGAACATGAATTCTATTTTTGTAGGGCAGCAAAGGTACTAAAAACATTCAAAAATATTTTATGTTTTCCGTTTGGGAAAGTAAAAAATGATTGTATATTTGCACCCGCCTACGCGAAGCAAAAAATATGTTTGCTTTAAATGGCAAGCCCGAGACACTGTAACGGGTTTTTGATCCAATTAAGAAAAAGATTTTTTCAGAAGATAAAGAATTAGAAAATGAGCAAAAGAACATTTCAGCCATCAAAGAGAAAGAGAAGAAACAAACACGGTTTTAGAGAGCGTATGGCATCTGTAAACGGTAGAAAAGTTTTAGCTGCGCGTAGAGCGAAAGGAAGAAAGAAAATTTCTGTATCCTCTGAATCTCGTCACAAAAAATAATGTTGATAAGTTATACATAAAAAGGTGTTGTTTAAAAGCAACACCTTTTTTTTATACCCTCTCGAATCGTAATTTTGTAGTACCGAAAAAGAATCCCTTACAATGCCTAAAAATCCTAATCTAAAATCTGTTTTAATTATTGGCTCAGGCCCTATCGTTATTGGGCAAGCATGTGAATTTGATTATTCCGGATCGCAAGCCTTGCGATCGCTTCGAGAAGACGGAATTGAAACCGTTCTTATAAATTCCAACCCGGCAACCATTATGACCGACCCTTCAATGGCCGATCATGTATACCTGTTACCACTTACCACAAAATCCCTAATAAAAATTTTAAAAGAACATCCTCAAATTGATGCTGTTCTGCCAACAATGGGAGGTCAGACAGCATTGAATTTATGTATCGAAGCCGATGAAAAGGGGATCTGGGAAGATTTCAATATTAAAATTATTGGTGTGGATATTGCCGCAATCAATATTACCGAAGATAGAGATCAATTTAAAGATTTAATGATAAAAATCGGGATTCCTGTTGCGCCTGCTAGAATTGCGAATTCCTATTTAACAGGAAAAGAAATCGCTCAGGAATTTGGTTTTCCATTGGTTATTCGTCCGTCCTTCACCCTTGGAGGCTCCGGTGCGTCCTTTGTACATACCGAAGATCAGTTTGATGCCCTACTAACCTATGGCTTGGAGGCGTCTCCCATTCACGAAGTGCTAATTGATAAGGCTTTGTTGGGGTGGAAAGAATACGAATTAGAGCTGCTGCGCGATAACAACGATAACGTGGTAATTATCTGTACCATCGAAAATATGGATCCTATGGGAATCCATACCGGAGATTCAATCACCGTAGCTCCTGCCATGACATTGAGCGATACCTGCTATCAACGCATGCGGGATATGGCCATTAAAATGATGCGTAGCATAGGGGATTTTGCCGGGGGTTGTAATGTACAGTTTGCCGTAAGCCCCGATGAAAATGAAGATATTATTGCCATCGAAATTAATCCTAGAGTGTCGCGCTCTTCAGCATTAGCATCCAAAGCTACCGGATATCCAATTGCAAAAATTGCTGCTAAACTGGCCGTTGGGTATCGTTTGGACGAATTGGACAATCAAATTACAAAGTCTACTTCGGCGTTATTCGAACCTACCCTAGATTATGTCATCGTAAAAATTCCACGATGGAATTTCGACAAATTTGAAGGTTCAGAGCGCACCCTCGGACTTCAAATGAAATCGGTTGGAGAAGTAATGGGAATTGGGAGATCTTTTCAGGAAGCATTGCACAAAGCCACTCAGTCGCTGGAAATTAAGCGAAATGGTCTGGGAGCCGACGGAAAAAGTTATACCAACTACGAACAAATACTCGACAAACTTAAAAATGCCAGTTGGGATCGTGTTTTTGTGATTTACGATGCCATTCAGATGGGAATTCCGCTAAGTAGAATCCACGAAATTACAAGAATAGACATGTGGTTCCTGAAGCAGTATGAAGAATTGTACATGCTGGAACAGGAAATATCACGTTTTAGCCTGGCCACCTTACCTCGCGAATTGCTATTGGAAGCGAAACAAAAAGGCTACGGTGATCGTCAAATTGCACATATGCTTAAATGCCTTGAGAGTCAGGTGTACAAAAAGCGTGAAGAGATGAATATCCAGCGTGTTTACAAGTTGGTAGATACCTGTGCAGCCGAATTTAAAGCTGAAACACCTTACTACTATTCTACCTTCGAAAACGAGATGCAAACCAAGGAAGGGGAGCGTTATTCGGAAAATGACAGTGTTGTAACCGACAAGAAAAAAGTAATTGTACTGGGGTCGGGACCTAACCGTATCGGACAAGGAATTGAGTTCGATTATTGCTGTGTGCACGGAGTCCTGGCCGCTAGCGAAATAGGCTACGAAACCATTATGATTAACTGTAATCCGGAAACGGTTTCAACCGATTTCGACGTGGCAGACAAGCTGTATTTTGAACCGGTATTCTGGGAACATATTTATGATATTATTCGTCATGAAAAACCCGAAGGGGTTATTGTACAGTTGGGTGGACAAACGGCTTTAAAGCTTGCTGAAAAGTTAGATCGCTACGGAATAAAGGTGTTGGGAACAAGTTACCAAAGTTTGGATTTGGCCGAAGATCGCGGAAGTTTTTCTGCCTTGCTGAAAGAAAATGATATTCCTTATCCCGAGTTTGGTGTTGCCGAAACCACCGAAGAAGCCCTTGCACTGGCAGATCGTTTAGATTTCCCGCTACTTATTAGACCTTCCTACGTTTTGGGAGGACAAGGAATGAAGATTGTGATTAACAAAAAAGAACTGGAAGAACACGTGGTCGATTTACTTCGGAAAATTCCAAATAACAAACTCTTACTCGACCATTATTTAGATGGAGCCATTGAAGCCGAAGCAGATGCTATCTGCGATGGTGAAAACGTCTACATTATTGGTATCATGGAGCATATAGAACCTTGCGGGATCCATTCGGGAGATTCGAATGCTACCTTGCCACCCTTCAATTTAGGGGAATTTGTGATGCAGCAAATTAAGGATCACACCGTAAAAATTGCAAAGGCTTTAAAGACGGTAGGGCTTATCAATATTCAGTTTGCTATTAAGGATGATATGGTATATATCATTGAGGCCAATCCGAGAGCTTCGAGAACAGTTCCGTTTATTTCAAAGGCGTACAAAGAGCCCTATGTAAATTATGCCACAAAGGTAATGTTGGGTCATAATAAGGTAACCGATTTCAATTTTAATCCGCAATTGGAAGGATATGCTATTAAGCAGCCGGTTTTCAGTTTTAATAAGTTCCCGAATGTAAACAAACAACTGGGACCTGAAATGAAGAGTACCGGAGAAAGTATTTTGTTTATAGACAGCCTTAAGGACGACGCTTTTTATGATTTATATGCAAGAAGAAAAATGTATTTAAGTAAATAATAGTTTTATATTTACGGCTGAACCATTTTTTTACTGAATGAATCGTTTCCTATACTGCCTTTTTGCAGGGCTTATTGTTGTTTCCTCTTTTGCCCAAAGAAAATCCGACCCCACACCCGAAGCGATTGAACAGGCGAAGCAGTTAAAAAGCGCTTTTGAAGATGAAGATGTAATTGCGCTGTCAAAAAAAATAGTGGTATCGTTTAACCGAAATAAACGCGCCGGCTTCGTGGAAGCAATCAAGCAGCAATCCATCACTCTACTGAATATTAGTTCTAATTCACGGTTGCAGTATCCTGTATTTTACGACTCAGAGTCTGAAGTGGAGCGCTTTCAGCTAAAAGATTACCGGGGAAAGGACCTTGGAGGGGCCAGTTCCAGAATTTACGATGAACATTTAAAGAGCGAGGATATGTTTCATACAGACTATCGTGTGAAATTCGCCAATATTACATTTCCGTTGCAGGGTTACGCCATTGAAATAGACACAGAAAAGAAGTACAATGATGTTAAGTACTTTACGAGTGAATACTTTTCAGATCAGTATCGAATACTGGACGGCGAACTTAGTATCACCATCCCCGATTGGCTGGATATGGAGATTAAAGAATTCAATTTTGAAGGTTTCGACATTCAAAAGACTGCTGAAACTGTCAGGGAAGGACAAAAAATCACCTATACATTTAAAGGAATCGACCCTCAGTCTGACGAAGCGAATACTCCCGGGCCTTCCTATGTGTATCCGCATGTGTTGTTTATTGCAAAATCTTATAATGACGGAACAGCCACCAAAACCCTTTTTGGCAGGGTTGACGATTTGTATGGATGGTATAATGGTCTGGCAAATAGTGTGGATATAGATGCCACGGTTTTTGCTTCAAAAGTGGATGAACTAACTGCAGGTGCTATTTCTGAAGAAGAAAAAATAAAGAATATCTTTTATTGGGTACAAGATAATATTCGGTATATCGCCTTCGAAGACGGGATTGCCGGCTTTAAACCGGACAGTCCGCAAAATGTGTTTACAAAGCGTTACGGAGATTGCAAGGGGATGGCAATTTTAACCAAATCCATGCTGGAAGTTGCCGGTTTCGACTCGCAATTGGTCTGGATAGGCACCGACCGATTGGCATACGATTATTCCATTCCTTCACTTTCGGTGGACAATCATATGATTTGTGCGGTCGATTTAAACGGGAAGTCCATCTTTTTGGATGGCACCGAAAAATACAATCGTTTTGGTGAATATGCTACCCGAATTCAGAATAAACAAGCCTTGTTACAGGACAAAGACGGATTTAAAATTCTTACCGTTCCTGTTGCTGAAAGTGATGTTAATATAGATAAAACGAGCTACCGCTTAACAATTGAAGATGAGACTTTGGTTGGAGATGCCAGCAGACATTACGGCGGGGAGTCCAGAGTTGCTTTTCAGAATGTATATAGCAGCCTCGGGAAAGATAATCAGACCGATGTCTTGTCCGGATATCTTAAATCGGGCAATTCAAATTACAATGTGAAGGAAATTAAACCCTTCGATCAGGAAAATAGAGACGAAGACCTCACTATTTCTTATGATGTTAGCATTGCAAAGGCAATTACAAGCTTCGATGGAACGATGTATATAGACATTGATCCCGTAAAAGACGCTTCGGGTTGGATTTTCACCAAACGCACATCCGATTATAAGTTTCAGATAAAAGAACGCATTATCACCGAGATTCAGCTTCAAATTCCGGAAGGGTATACGGTTGAGATGCCCGAGAATATTTCGGTGAATAACGAACTGGTAGGCATTGACGTAAGTTATACCAAGACCGGGAACAAAATTATCTTTAAGAAGGATATCAATTTAAAGAAGCGCCTTATTAAAAAGGAAAAATTCGACACATGGAATTCGGCTTTCGAACTTTTAAAAGATAATTTAAAGCAGCAAATTACGCTTACCAAAGAATAACACCACAAAACATACTTATGTTCAAATTTTACATTGCCCTGGCTTCATTTTTACTTTTTTCATCTATAAGTGTTGCACAGGCTGCCAAAGAAAAAGAATTGCAAAATAAATTTTGGGACACCGGCGATCCCTTAAAAAATGTAGTGGAAGTTCCCGAAAAATGGAATGGGGAAAGTGGGGTAATATTGTATCTTGAGGAGTTTTATGAGTACACCAACAACGGTAAAAAGATGTACAACCCCTCGTATTTTCATCAACGTGTAAAGTTGTTAGACAAGGCTGCGGTTGAAAGCTTTTCGGAATTCACCTTCGAAAAAAACAAACAAGTTGGTGCCGGTTTTATTAATTATTTTCAGGAAGAAACAACGATTGGAATTAAAATAATAAAGCCCGACGGTGAAGAAATTATTTTAGACATAGATGCCGAAACGGTAACTCAGGATGAGGAAAACAAGGTGGCGATTCCTAATCTGGAGGTAGGTGATATCATCGATCTTTTCATTTACGAAGATGATTATTTACGCAGTTTTTCGGGAACACATATTTACGAACCCGAGGAAAAAATTCTAAGTACAAAATATCCCATTTTATATAGAAAGCTGGATGTAATTGTGGAAAACGATTACTTTTTAAATATGGAGTCCTACAACGGAGCTCCACAGATTAAAGAAATTCCGACCGATAAGAAATCGACCAGAAGGTATAGCTTGGAAGCTTCAGATATTGAACGAAGTGATTTTCCAAGATGGTTTTACCCTCTCACCGAATTACCCGCTATCAAGTTTCAGGTGACCTTTGCACTAAAGGCAAAGAATGAAGCGGCTGCCGCTGTCTTTCTTTCAGAAAACGACGCCGAACGAAAATCCGGTGTAACGAAAGAAGAAATAATTGAATACTACGGAGATCGTTTCGATACCGACAGTAAAAGTGCTGTAAAAGATGTGTTGCGATACCTGGAAGAGAAGGGAATCATGGATAGGCGTGAGCAGATGGTGCAGGGACTGTATTACATTAGGCACATGAGCTTCAATCGTTTTATCGAATTGTATATGGCCCGCGACAATCAAATTCGCTATTCGGCCATGCCTTGCGATACAGATTATGTGATATTAAATGAAAACCGATTTGTAAATTATATGGCCGGTCTGGCGAAGCAGTTGGATATCGATTACGATGTGATTGTTGCGACATCCGATTATAACGGGCCCATAGACCAGTTGTTATTGCGCTCTAATGTCTCGTACGGATTGCGTTTCAATTTTCCCGATCCATTGTATTTTTTCAATCTTTCTCCCCATGTACAGGCAGATTTCTTCCCTGAGAACCTGGAAGGCACCAAAGTGTATAAGATGAGTGTGGAAAAGAACAGGAAGTTGGAAGCGGTTACTTTCGATGTGATGCCGACTACTTCGGCAGAAGTAAATAAAAGTGCCGAAAAAATAGTAATCGAATTTATGGATGATTTCAAAAAAGTTGCCATGAACAGAAATCTGCAATTTACAGGTCACTTTAAAACCCGCGAATTGTCCAGAAGATTATTTTTTGGTGATTTTCTATCCGAAGAATTTACACATTACGGCACCAAGAATTTCTATAATTGCCGAAACCGACAAGGTAAGAGCGATGAAGAAGCTCAACAAAAAATGGAAGCCTTATTAGCCACCTATAAAAAACAAAAAGAAGAAAGCATACAAGAGGTGGTAAGTTCAAATTTCGATATAAAAATTGAAGATTACATTTATGAAATAGAAGATGCAGCCCGATATTCTGAAGACCCGTTGTCGATTAACGATTCGTTTAGCCTAAGTGATGAATTTGTAAAAAAAGCCGGTCCCAATTATTTGGTGGAAGTAGGAAAGTTTATCGGAGGCCAGGTACAAATTGAAGAAGATGAAAAGGAGCGCGAGTTAGGGGTGTATCTGGACCATGCAAAAACCTATGAGTATGTAGTCGACATAAAAATACCCGAAGGTTACGAAGTAGTAGGTTTGGAAAAACTTCAAAAGAATGTATCCAACCCCACGGGCGCATTTATTAGCACTGCTACAATTGCCAACGGGATACTAAGCTACACCACAAAAAAGATGTATGCAAAGCGAACCTATAGCGCAGCAGAATGGTCTCAGATGATTTCATGGCTGCAAGCAGCGTACGATTTTAGTCAGGAGAAAGTAATGTTTAAAAAAATGTAAATTTTGTGGTAGGGTAAATGGTTGTAAGGCTGTTCTTTGTGTAAATGGGCTATTTATTAGTACCTTACAATAATCAAATCTAAAAACCGCAACCATGAAAACAATTACCTTTTATCTGTTTGCCTTTGCGATTACTTTGGCATCGGCACAAACCACATACCCTGTAGATTGGGATCAAGCCGTTGGTGCCAATGCAACTTTTACTATTGAAGTAGGTGACACAGTACTTTGGACCTGGGCCAATGGAGTTCCGCACACAGTAACAAGTCAGGCAGGTAGTGTTGAAACCTTTGACAGCGGGACACTTACCGGTGCAGGAACAGAATTTCAATATACTTTTACAGTTGTAGGTGACAACCCTTACCTTTGTGAAGTACATCCTGTTATGATGGCCGGGACAATTACTGTTGAAGCTGTTCTTTCTGTTCAGGATAAATTTGAAAGAAATGTCACTTTTTATCCAAATCCTGTGGATGAAATGCTTGTAATTGCCTCCTTATACAAACTGGATTCTTATGAAATCTATAATCTATTGGGAAAAAAAGTAGGTTGGGGTGACGGAAACGGAACTTTTACACATCTAAATACTTCCTATCTTAATTCGGGAGTGTATTTTATAAAAGTTACTTCCGGTGAATTCCAAACTACGCGTAAAATTATTAAAAATTAGTTTCTAGTTAAAATGTTGAAGGGAGCCCGCCATGTGCGGGTTTTTTTTGTTCCAATTGTTCAATAGGGATTTTTCTTTACAAGTTCCTGCCAAAAAAGAGATGCCTCATACAGTCAATTTAGTAATGTGCGCATTCGAAAGAATTCAAAATTAATGCGTATTTTTAAGTAAATCTTTTGATTATGAGGATATTATTTACTTTTCTATGCTGTCTTGTGCTTCCCTTTTCAGGATCGAGCCAGGATTTTTATAGTGACTTCGATGATGGTACCTTACAAGGATGGACAAATAATGACGGAACTGTAAATGAACTTTCAGTGCAGCCCAATGCTTCCGGAAATCATTTACAAAAAATTTGCGATGGTACCAACACCGCAGTTGGCGAAATGACCATCATCAATACCCAAAATTGGGTGGGAAACTACTTTTATTCTCCCACGGGCGGAACCGACGAGGCAATGTATACTATTGATGAAATTCTTATGAGAAATTCTAATTCGTTCGATTTGTATGTGCGTTTCGGGTATACGGGATCCAATGGATATAGGGTAGTGACCACCGATCCTATAGTAGTTCCTGCACAATCTGATTGGGGATATTATTCCAGCCCTCATCATATTGAATTCCCCACAATTAATAACCTTACCATTTTAAACGATACCAGCGGTCTGACATTTGAAGAAATTTATGAAAATGTTGAGACGATGTTTGAAGATGTAATCGAGTTTCGGATTTTCCACAACGATCAAATAGAGTATGACGGAAAGCTTGAAACAGGCACGCTCGAAATAGACGAACTCATTAAAATGATTCTTTTGTCGACCGGGGAGCAAGAACTTTCCAAAATTAAGTTGTTTCCCAATCCGGCAAAAGATATGGTAACAATTACCCTTCCCGATAACGAAACAGGTAATGCCGAATTTTACAATGTACTTGGGAAAAAAGTATTGACTGCCAGATTATTAAATGTTCGTTCTACTGTAAACCTTGCAGAACTCACAAGCGGGATGTACTTGGTTAGTGTAAAAACATCCACCTCAACTACTACTAAAAAGCTTGTAAAGATCTAATCTTCGTCTGCTTTTTTTAAGAGTTTTTCATTGAGTTGCTTTTTGGCCGTTACTCCTAATTTTTTGATTTTCTCAACTCTGGAAATTAAATTTCCCTTTCCGGTTAATTTTACCATCGTACTGTCGTAGCTTCCTTTTACGGTATTCAACTGATTACCAACTTTAAGTAAATCGTCGGTTAGATTCACAAACTGATCGTACAACCTTCCGGCCTGAGTTGCTATCTCCAATGCATTTTGCTGTTGCTTTTCGTTATTCCACATGCTATCAACTGTTCTAAGTGTTGCCAACAATGTGGTAGGTGTAACAATAACGATATTCTTTTCGAAAGCCCAATTGTACAAGCTGTTATCCTGATTTATAGCTACGGCAAACGCCGGCTCTATAGGAACAAACAACAAAACAAAATCCGGACTCTCAATTTTATAGATATCCTGATAGTTTTTCGCGCTTAATTGTTCGATGTGTTTTTTAAGTGAATTGATATGCTCTTTTAAATATACGGCGCGTTGCACATCATCCTCTTCATTAACAAAGCGTTCATACGCGACCAGCGACACCTTCGAATCGATTACCATTTTTTTGTAATCGGGCAGATGCAGCACTACATCGGGCAGGACTCGCTTTCCTTCTTCGTTGGTAAAGCCTGTCTGCACAAAATACTCCCGATCTTTTTCGAGTCCGCTTTTCTCCAAAACCCTTTCCAAAACCAATTCGCCCCAGTTTCCCTGGGTTTTGCTGTCACCTTTTAAGGCTTTGGTGAGATTGGTCGCTTCCTTGCTCATTTGTTCGTTGAGCTCTTTTAAGCCAATTATTTGTTGCCGAAGCATGGCATGTCTGTCGATGCTTTCCTTGTGGGTGTCTTCTACCTTTTTTTCGAATTTTTCTATTTTTTCCTGAAGGGGTTTTAAGATAAAATCGAGGTTTTCCTTATTCTGCTTGGTGAATTTTTCCGACTTGCTTTCGAGAATCTTGTTGGCGAGATTTTCAAATTTTTCTCTGAAATCTTCTTCAAACTTTTCAAACTTAATGCGCTCTTCCCGAAGCTTATCGTCCAGACTCTCATATTGTGAATTACGTTTTGTCAATTCGAGATTTAAAAAATCCTTTTCCTTGCGAATGGCTTCGCGTTCCTCCAGCACATGATCGAACCGTTCATTGAGTTTCTCCTCCTGATGGGCAAGCTGCTCCAATTTTGCCTCCAGCTTTCCGGTTTCACTTTTGGTTTTTAAACGCGCAAGGAGATTGCCTATAAACGCACCAATAAGCAGGCAGATGCCGGCTAGTAATAAAAAGAGAAAAGTTTCATTCATTGTAATCGACTTTCTTGTAAAGATACTTATTTCTTTATGCTAAACCGACCCGTTTTTTCATCAAATTCGATGGTTTCTTTCGGAAATAATGCATCAAATCTTCCCGAAGCAATTAAGTTACATGGTGAATCGGCATAGGTAGTTTCGGGCGTCATCACTATCATTGTGTTGCTTAACTGAATCGCCAGATCAACCTCATGTGTTGAAAATAAAATTGTTTTGTTGGTTTCGGAAGCCAGATTTTTTAAAAGTTTTAAAATGTAGGCGCGATGATATAAATCCAGGTGTGTGGTAGGTTCATCCAAGAAAATACAAGGAGTATCCTGCGCCAAAGCTCTTGCTATGTAAACTCTCTGTAGTTGTCCGTCGCTTAACTCGAAACATTTTCTATGTGCTAAATTTTCGGTCTCGGTTGCTTGTAACGCAAATTGGATGGCTTTCTTGTCGGTTTCAGATAAACGTCCCATCCAGTTGGTATGCGGCTGTCTTCCCAAAGAGATCAATTCCAAAACACTCAGATTTTTGGAGGCCGGACTTTCAGTTAAAACCACACTCAGCTCGGTTGCCAATTGAATAGTGGAATAGGAGGAAAGATCTTTTTCTTTTAATAAAATATTTCCTTCCAATTTGGGTTGCATTCCCGCCAGGGTTCGCAACAAAGTAGACTTTCCAATTCCATTGGCGCCCACCAAGCCTACCAGCTCGCCTTCCTTCAGCGTGAAATTGATTGCTTCGGAAATCACGGTACGGCTTTTCTTGCTGAAATAGCCTATAGCTAAATCCTGCACCTCCAACAATGTATGTTTTCCTTCCGTAGCCATTAAAACAACAATTTACGTTTTCTAACCAATAACCAAATAACCACCGGAGCACCTACAAGCGACGTAATGGCGTTAATAGGCAAGGTGTATTCACTAAACGGCAGTTGCGCCAAAGTATCACATAGAAGCATTAAAACAGCTCCACAGAGCAATACGGCCGGAAGTAGGACCAAATGATTGGAGGTTGTAAATACCTGCCGTGTAAGATGCGGTACGGCCAAACCAATAAAGGCAATAGGTCCCACAAAGGCGGTAATACCTCCTGCTAGAATACTGGTCGCGATAATGATGACAAAAATGGTTCTCTTTATACGAAGCCCCATGCTCTTTGCATAGTTTTCACCTAAAAGCAGAGCGTTTAAGGATTTACTACTGAAAAAACTCAACCCCAAACCCACAAAGCAGCAGAGCGTTAAAACAAAAACACCGTTCCAGGATTGGTTGCCCAAACTACCGAAACTCCAAAAAATGTATTGTTGCAGCTGTTCCGCATTACTGAAATAAGATAATATTGCTACTGCCGAAGCTGTAACACTGCCAAACATCAAACCAATGATTAATATCGCCATGGTATCTTTTATTCTGAAAGTAATGGCTAAAACCGCCAATAGTACCAAAAAACTTCCCAGGGCCGAAGCAATTACCAAACTCCACTGACTCACCAAAATACTTCCGAGAAAACCACCAAAAGCGCCGGCACCTAAAATAAGAATAGCTACACCCAAACTCGCACCGCTGCTAAGACCTAAAACAAACGGACCTGCCAACGGATTCCGAAAGAGGGTTTGCATCAACAAGCCCGAAACTGCGAGTCCGCCGCCCGCTAAAATTGCAGTAATGGCTTTCGGCAATCTGTAATCCATTAAAATATACTGCCAGGAATCTTTGGAGGCACCGCTTCCAAACAGACCGGCTATTACTTCATCTAAGGGGATGGAAACCGAACCCAGACTAATATTCAGCAAAAAAGCAACTCCTAAAAAGACGAATAGCAACACAAAAGAACCGCGATATGTCGTCGTTGTTTCCACTAGTGTATCTTACTAAAAAAGAATAATTCGTGATTAGGCAGGAGGGAAGGATGTAAAATCTTAATGATGTCCTTAAGCACCAAATCGGGTCTGTTGGGAGCTAATTCGTAATAAATAACGCCTCCTGTTGCTCCCTTTTTAGTGGTAGAGCTAAAAATCTTTTGGTTAGTATATGTATCAAACTTGGTATACACACTATGTGTATTCTTCAGTTGTTCCAGACTGGTAAACTGCCCGGGACCAATCCAGAAATCGGCATGCTGACCCTTTTCCAAAACGGCTTCCAGATTAAGTGAATGACTTCCGGTTCCTTCCGTATCCTGCCACAGATACTCCCCATTGGCATCGGCAATAAATTGTGCTGCCCAGCTATTGCCTTGGGGTAAATACCAAACATCCCGGTACATGGCACCGCTTAGTACAGTTGGACGTTGTGTGGCTTCGGAAGCCAGTTTTTTTGCCGCCAGATATTCGGTTTCAATCGTTTTAAAAATACTATCCGCCTCTTTTTCCTTGTTGAAAAGCACGCCGAAGAATTTAATCCACTCTGCCTTGCCCAAAGGTGAAGTTTCGGTCCAATCGGCATTGTAAAGCACCGGAATACCCGTTTTTTGAATGGTAGCCACTGTTTTATTATTGCCTTCCACTGCAAAGGTTATCACGGCATCCGGGGCTAAATCGATAAGTACTTCGGTATTAATGTCTTCGTTTTTGCCGAGTTCGGTGATTTTTCCGGCATCGATGCGTTTTCGGGTTGCTTCGGAAGAAATATAATCAAGATTCGGAAATCCTACCAGAGTTTTGGTAGCGTCCAACATTTCAAGAGAAGGAATATGAGTAGTAGAGGTAACCACAATTTGCTGTATGGGCACTTCAACAACGGCGTCGTACTTTTCAATATCTTTTAATTGTGTCCCTTTCTCGACAAAGGCGTAGGTAAAGGTATTTTCAGAATCCGGCCAGGGTGTATTTATAGTGATTGTTTTAAAGCCTTCAAAATGCGAAATAGCAAAGCCTTCAGCATATGTAATCGTAGTACTTTCAGTTGTGTTATGGACAATTGATGGAGACTTTTGAATTTCCTTGCAGGAAATCCCCAACAGTACCAAAAGGAAGAGTGGCAAGAGTTTTTGCATGTTCAAAAATAATAGAATTTGTTTGGCTTGCCTATGGTTTTTATGTCTTATTTTTGTCCTGAATTTTGGCGAGCGATAGCAGTCATTGCTATTACTCTTAAAAGGGAATTCGGTTAAAAACCGAAGCTGTACCCGCAACTGTAAGCCGTCCGCCTTTGGGGGATTGTACAAAACTTCAAAAACCACTGCGTAAGCGGGAAGGTTGTACACAGGCGAGCCAGGAGACCTGCCACATTCACTAATGTCGAACTTTCGGGATAAAAGTTTAGATTAAAAAATGTAACCGAGTTTGCTTCGATTGGTCATTGCACGCGCTGTTACCCTTTTTAAATCTTCTTTCTTTTTCCGTTTTAATTATTTAAAATGAAAAAACTACTTATTACACCCTTGTGCCTTTACTTTGGAGGCTTTATGCTGGCGCAGGAAAACTCTCAAATTGAACAATTGGACTCGGTTACGGTGGTAACAAAGGTTCCTATAGCTGAAAAAAATAGCGGGAAGGTTATCGCAAAAATTACCCGCGAAACCATCGAAAACAACAAAGGGAAATCGGTTGCCCAATTAATAAACGAAGTTTCGGGAATCGAGATAAACGGTAGCCGAGGCAATGTAGGACAGAATCTGGGCTATTTTGTACGTGGAGGTCGCAACCGACAAGTAGTGATTATGATAGACGGGGTACAGTTAAACGATCCTTCGCAAATTCAAAACGATTACGATCTGCGATTGATTCCCACTTCTGAAATAGATCATATTGAAATTATCAAAGGCGCTTCCAGTGTGTTGTACGGAAGCGGAGCCGCTACGGCAGTTATAAGCATTTCGACTAAAAAAGTTTCAGAAAAAACGATTGCGGCTAGTTTTACTTCGGCTGTGGGGACTAACTCTGCTTCTGAAGAGGACGATAGCTCACGCACCTTGGAAGAATTTACAAATGCGGTTTCGATAAACGGAAGTCTAAAAAAGTTTTTTTACCGGGCGAGTTTCAGTAATAAATATGTCAACGGATTGTCGGCAATTGCAGCTCCCGAAGGGGAAGCTCGATTTGAAGCCGATGTGTTTAACAGATTCGACGGCCGGATTAATTTGGGATATAGATTCAGTAAAAATGTGAGTATGAGTCAGTTTTTTAGTTTCGATACATTTAAAGCCGGATTCGATAATTTCGACTATACCGATGCCGAACATTTATCGATTACCCGGCAGCGCAAGACAGGAGGGCACTTCGAGTGGAAATACAAAAAAGGAATTTATGTTTTTAACGATAACTACAGTTGGATAGAGCGGGAAGTGGTTTCTTCCTTTCCCACCAAATACGATTCGAAGTCTTATACCTTGGACAATTACATACATCATCGTTTTTCAGAGAAGATAAGTCTTTTGGTAGGTTTTAACTTTAACACCTCAAGGTTTAATTCGTTTACCATTCCTTTTGGAGAGACTGATTTTGCACAAGATGTGTATGAGGATACGGCAAAATTTAATACTGTAGATCCGTACCTTAACCTCACCTATATCTCAAGCTTTGGTTTGCAGTTGAATGCCGGCGCTCGATTGAATTTGCATAGTGTGTACAACTCGCACTGGGTTTATAATATAAATCCTTCCTATGTTTTCGACATCGGAAAAAACACGCTGAAAGTATTGGCTTCATACAGTACCGCTTATATCACACCGTCACTGTTTCAACTGTACGATCCGTTGTATGGAAATGAAGCCCTGCAACCCGAGGAAAACACGACGATGGAAGGCGGATTGGAGTTTATGACCGAAAACAATTTCAGAATAAGTACGGTATATTTCAATAGAAATGAAGAAAACTTTATCGATTTTGTACTGCTGGATCCTGAAACATATTCTTACAGCTATCAAAATATTTCAGAAACCTTTGAAGCAAACGGCGTGGAAGTAGAAATTTCCAAAAATTTTGGAGAAAAGCTTACGGCTTCGGCGAACTATACGAATACACAGCCCGACAAGCGTTTTGCGTTGCGAATTCCGGAGCATAAAGTAAATGCATCAATTGGCTACCGACCCGTTGCATCAACGTTTTTTGGCCTTAGTTACCAGTACAACAGTGAGCGTTCAGATTCATATTTCAATCCTACTACATTTGAAACTGAGACCGTTATTTTAAAAAGTTATGGTTTGTTGGATGCTACAGCATCTTCGAAAGTTTACCATAACGTCACGGTATTTGCTACGGTGAGTAATATCTTAAACGAAGAATATGAAGAATTGTATCGCTATCAAACATTAGGACGCAATTTTAGAGCCGGATTTAGTCTCGAATTTTAAGAAAGGAACCTGTAATTTTAATGCTCCGCAATCATGATCTGATAGTTGGGGAGTGTAGCTTTACTTTCTGAAACTTCTTCCAATGTTGGCACACTGTTCCTTGCCGGCTGTGGGGTAGGAAAGATATCATTTAAAGCGGCTGCTAAGAGCGGCTCATTTACATCGCCCAAAGTGCCTAAATTGCTGTAATCTTCGTTTAACTGAATGTCCGGGAAAAGTCCGTCAATAAAATCGGTATTCCCCGCAGCATTTGCGGTTTTAAAGACCAGGGGCAGCATGGCGTATGTATGGCCGGGATTGGCCTGATTTCTGCTAAAGTTGGGTGCCGGAGCATCGTATAACAGAAAAGAAGCCTGGAATTTTCCAGTTGTAGTGCCTCCCACTTGAATAACCTGAATATAGGGATCAAGGCTATTGATGACCAACTCGCTTGCAGATGCGCTTCTCCCTGTTGTAAGTATGTATACTCTTGTTAAATTGAGGCTGTTAATTGCTTCTCCTGTACTTAGTGTAGTATTAAATACTCCATCTTCGGCATAATCGGCCTGTCTGTCTTCATTCCACTGTTCGGAATAGAAAAGTTGTCCTGCAAACTGCCCGGTTATCATACTTGAAAGGTCTTGAGCTGTACGTACCGAGCCTCCGCCGTTATATCGCAAATCGAGAATAAGGTCGGTAATACCATCGGCTTTAAACTGTCCGAAGGCAGCATTTAATTGCGTGTCGAAAGTGCCGGTAAAGGCATTGTACATCAAATATCCAATCTTCTGACTATTTACGGTAAGTGTTTGCGCAATATAAATCGGGTTTTCGGAAACCTGAGTTTTAGTAAGCGTTTTACTCTCGCCTGTAGGTGTTACTGTTTGTCCGTCGAAAGTTGCCAGTCCAATGGAATAAGTTTCCGGCGACAAGAGGGCGTTGAAATTGGTTTCGGTGATTTGTTGGCCGTCTACGGTGTTAAAGATCATTCCGCGTTGTAATCCTTCGGTAGCTGCGCTGGTATTAGGAATTACATAGCGTACATAGCCAAAAACATTTCCGCCTTGATCGGGATAGCGCACCAGACCAAATTCCATTCCGTTGCTAAGAGAAATTCCGTTAAGCGCATTTTCCAGAGCGATATAATCATCTACCAAGAGGCTGAATCTGTCCTGAGAGGATTTCAGAAAATCGAAAAGAGATTCGGGGGAATCAAAGGAGTTTAAAAAGGCATCCCTCGCTTCGGTAGTTGCAAATGCGTCATTGGCCAATTCGGGCGTATCTGCCTTATAGAGATAAAAAAAGTTGAGTCCGCGGTATATAAAATTTTGAATGTCTAAAGCCGATGAAATTTGAATAGTATCGTCTTTATCGGTAAAACAAGAGGTAAATGTTACTGAAACAACTAACAGCAGGACAAGGAATTTCTTTTTCATGTATGGGAATTTATCTGAATATATCTTGTAACCCCGAAAATAGCTACATTATTGTGAGTAAAAAAATATGTTATTATAAAATTTTGAGTTTATAAAAGATCCATAAAAAGGGAATAGTATCTTTCAGAAAATAAATTGTAACAAAAACTAAGGTGGTTCGTCGTAAAGACAGAACAGCATAGTATGTGAGTTCGCTAACCAACAAAACAATGAAACAACAGGAGTTTTTAACAACTGTAATGCCATTTAAAGACAAGTTATACCGACTTGCTAAGAGGCTCCTTGTTTCGAGTGAAGAAGCAGAAGATGCTGTTCAGGAAGTTTTATTGAAATTATGGAATGGGAGGGAAAAGATTAAAGACTATAAAAATCCCGAAGCTTTTGCCATCACAATGACTAAGAATTATTGTTTAGACCGATTAAAATCGAAACAAGCCGGAAATTTAAAAATTGTACACAGCAATTATCAAAATTCCGAAAATATCGAAAAACAGGTCGAAGCGAATGACGGAGTGAGTATGGTCTTTAAAATTATGGAATCCCTGCCCGAACAACAACGAATGATTTTACAGCTTCGGGACGTAGAACAATTTGAATTTGCTGAAATAGCACAAATGCTCGAAAGTAATGAAACCGCGATTCGCGTAACGTTATCACGAGCTCGTAAAACAGTTAGAGAACAATTAATACAACAGTACAATTATGGAGTTAGCTAATATAGAAGTCTTATTAGAGACTTATTTTGAAGGAAATACCACTCTTGCTGAAGAAGCCTCACTGCGTGAGTATTTTACAGGCGACAAGGTTGCTCCACATCTAGCGATGTACAAACCGCTTTTTATAGGATTGCAAAAGGCGCAGACCGAAGTTTCCGATAAGGAAATCGATTTACCCGAAAATACAACTCAATCTAATAAATGGTGGTACGGTATAGCAGCCTTATTGGTTGTTGGAGTGACGGTTGGAGGGTTTTTATTTTCCCAACCGCAATTGTCACAGGAAGAAAAAGAAGCCCTGGCAGCCTTTGATAAAACCAAGGAAACTTTGCTTTTACTTTCTTCTAGTTTGAACAAAGGTGCCGAAGAGTTGGCCTATTTGGAAGAATTTACCAAAGGTTCTTCAGTAATTACGCATATCAATGAATTTACAGACACTACAAACAAAATTTTAAAATAATCTAAAACACACATATATGAAAAAGTTAGCAGTTTTAATCGCCCTTATTATAGCCCCGTTAGTCGCGACGGCGCAATCTTTCGACTCCTTTGAAAATGAAAAGGATGTAACCTCGGTTGTGGTTACTAAGAATATGTTCAAACTATTGAGCAAGATCGATTTAGAATCGAACGACCCCGATGCCAAAGAATATATGGAGTTGGTAAACAATCTTGAAAATATAAAGATTTACACCACTAGCAACCCTGAAGTCGCCGACCGCATGAATACTGCCGTAACCGGTTATATTAGCAAGTCGAAAGGACTAAGCGAGCTCATGCGGGTAAATGACGATGGAAAAAATATTAAGTTTTACTCTAAGGAAGGAAAAAATGAAAATTTTGTGAGTGAACTCTTTATGCATTTAAATGGCATGATCGACGGTAAAATGACCACGGTAATTATGAGTATTACCGGCAATATTGATCTTAAAAAGATTTCAAAACTTACTCAGGATCTCAAGGTTCCGGGAAGTGAAGAATTAAAAAATATTGACAAAAAGAAAAAATCGTAAACATGGTACTCTTTAAATTTATAATTGGATTAGGAATTATGGCTCTTGCCTTGTTTGGATGTAATTCTGAAGAATCGCTACAACGTTATTTGGTAGACAAACAAGAGGACAACAACTTTGTAAAGGTCGATTTGGCTACTAGTTTGCTTCAAAGCGAGAATGCACAGTTTACTAAGGAAGAGCGGGACATTTTGAACACAGTTAAGAAAATAAATGTAGTTGCCTATCCTGTAAAGCAGGGCAATATGGTTGAGTACGAAGCAGAAAAGGCCAAATTGAACACTATAATTGCACAGGAGCAATATAAGACGCTTATTAAGTACGGCTCCAATAACAAGGGTGCTACATTGAAGTATTTAGGCGAAGAAGACGCGATAGACGAATTAATTGTATTTGCAAGCGACGATGAAAGGGGTTTTGCAATATTCCGATTGTTGGGAGATAATATGAGGCCGGATAGTATGCTGAAATTAATGAACTCCATAAACAGTGGTGATATTGATGCTTCGAAGCTTAAAAGTATCGGAGAATTATTCGGTACAAAAGGCGACAGTATCTAAAAATGAGTTTATTACCAATAAAAAGGTTCCGTTTACGGAGCCTTTTTTGTTTTTGGTCGAAAACCAATTTCTCTTAACACCTTATTAAGAGGTCTGGTATGTACTTTGTACTTACTAAGGGGAATGATTTATAAAATGGTCCCCGCATTTATGAATCGTTTCTTACAACCAGAGACCCCTGTTTTGTGAGGGATAGGTTGAAAAGCAAAAAGGCTTCCATTTGGAAGCCTTTTTCAATTAGATTCCGGTATAATTTCCGGGGGTGATAGCACGCATTTCTTTTTTAACGGCTTCAGGAATTTCCAATGTCTCAATAAAATTTGCGATAGAAGTCTTATTTATTTTTTCGTTGGTCCGTGTAAGTCCTTTTAAGGCTTCATACGGATTGGGATATCCTTCTCTACGTAAAATAGTTTGAATGGCTTCAGCAACTACGGCCCAATTATTTTCAAGATCTTCAGCAAATTTTGCTTCGTTCAACAATAATTTGTTCAGTCCTTTCAAGGTAGATTGAAACGAAATGACGGTATGTCCCATAGGCACACCAATGTTTCGCAACACAGTACTATCAGTAAGATCACGTTGTAGCCTGCTTACCGGTAATTTTGCCGAAAGATGTTCAAATAACGCATTGGCAATCCCAAGATTCCCTTCGCTGTTTTCAAAATCTATCGGATTTACCTTGTGCGGCATTGCACTGGAGCCGACTTCTCCTTTTTTAATTTTTTGTTTGAAATACTCCATCGACACATAGGCCCAGATATCACGATCTAAATCTATAAGGATGGTATTAATGCGCTTTAAGGTATCGAACAAGGCTGCCATATGATCGTAATGCTCAATCTGAGTAGTAGGGAAGGAGTGATGCAAGCCTAAACGTTCTTGCACAAACCGGGTTCCGAAGGCTTTCCAATCGACCTTGGGATATGCCACTTTATGAGCATTAAAATTTCCTGTAGCACCTCCAAATTTGGCAGCGCTTTTTATGTCATTCAGCAAATCGAATTGCTCCTGAATTCGCACTACAAACACCTCAATTTCTTTACCTAGTCGGGTAGGAGAGGCGGGTTGTCCGTGCGTTCGTGCCAACATGGGAATATCTGCCCATTCTTTGGACAATTCTTTCAGTTTATCCAAAACAGCGAACAATTGCGGGACATACACTTCATTCATGGCATCTTTCAGGGAAAGCGGGATCGCTGTATTGTTGATATCCTGTGATGTAAGTCCGAAGTGGATAAATTCTTTGTATTGCTGAAGTCCGAATGCATCAAATTTTTCCTTGATAAAATATTCGACCGCCTTGACATCGTGATTGGTAATTTTTTCGGTGTTTTTAATGTGCACTGCATCTTGCACCGAAAATTTTAAATACAAATCACGAAGGTCTGTAAATAGTTCTTTATTGAAATCTTTTAATTGCGGTAAGGGCAATTCTACCAAGGCAATAAAGTACTCAATCTCTACCTGCATGCGATAGCGTATTAGTGCCTCTTCAGAAAAGAAAGGAATTAACGATGCCGTTTTTGAAGCGTATCTGCCGTCTATAGGTGAAATTGCTTGTAATGCGTTGGTTGTCATTGGCGTAAATTTGAAGGTGCAAAGATAATCTTTTAAGTACGAAGTACGAAGCGGGATAAGGGAAGTTTTAAGGAGATTCTTTTCAGAAGTCGGAATGAAAAGCCTAATTATGTTTGTGATTGCTGTTGCTTTTTCTGAAACCGTTCAATTTTCTGAAGGGTGTTTTTACCACGAGCCTTGTAAGCTGCAGTATTTTGATGGATATTTTCATTTATGATATGCTGAAGCTCGGGATGAATCCATTTGTATGCTGTCCCCAAAAAGTAGAGTGCGGTCATTGCGTAGGCTTTACACGCCACTTTTTGCTCGGTTAGTAACCAGTCGAAGCAGCATTCGGTCATTACTTTTTTATGGGCTGCGGTAAAGTTGTTCCTAAGCTTAGGGTCATCTTCCTTATAGTGGGCAACCGCCAACATTTCACAAATCTTGGCCAACGGTCGCAACGCCTGATCTCTAACTACGTGTGGCAAATGCTCAAAATAGAAATCCAGATGCGGATACAGCAGCGATAATTTTTCCAGGCAAACAAATTCCAGTATCCAGGAAGCCTTATACGAAATTTCGGTTTTATCCAAAAAACAGTACTCTAACAAATCGGGAAAAGATTCGGGATGATCGAGCACCCATTGTGCCACATCCAAACGGGTTTGCCTGTAAGCTTTTGTATAACTTAATTTTTCGAAGAGTACTTCAGAAGCCATGTTATAATTTTTTCAATGCATCGATTACCTTAGGAACTCCCGTGGTGGCTTTTTCAGCAAAAACAGTAATTCTTTCAGAGGAACCCATTGACGGATTGGGATCTACAAAATAGATTTCGGTGGTATAAGAAGCATATTGCACCAAACCCGCAGCCGGATAGACCTGCATAGAGGTGCCAACTATTATTACTACATCGGCTTCGGCAACTAATTCCATTGCTACCTCCATCATGGGTACCATTTCACCAAACCAAACGATGTGGGGACGCAGTTGGTGATTAAATTCACAAAAATCGCCCAGGTTGAGGTCTTCGCGCCAGTCTAATATTAAGTCTTCTTTAAAAGTGCTTCTCACTTTTAATAATTCGCCGTGTAGATGAACCACCCTGCTGCTCCCTGCTCGTTCGTGTAAATCGTCGACGTTTTGAGTGATAATCACTACTTCATGTTCCTTCTCAAGTTCGGCCAGGGCAATATGAGCCGAATTGGGCTGGACCTGCAATAACTGTCGTCGCCGCTCATTGTAAAAATTCAGAACCAGAGTCGGATTACGCTGAAACCCTTCGGGAGAAGCCACAGACATCACATCGTGTCCTTCCCACAATCCGTTGCTGTCTCGAAATGTATTAAGTCCGCTTTCCGCGCTCATCCCGGCACCGGTAAGTACTGCAATTTTCATAGAGTTTGCATTAAATCACTAAATTATTACTTTTAAAATACAACTCAAAAATATCAAATGCCAAATAGTGAGTAGTGAGTATTGAGTAGTGAGTATTGAGTAGTGAGTATTGAGTAGTGAGTAGTGAGCAGTGAGTCATGAGATGTGAGACGTTAGTCGTGAGAAGAAATTATAATTTAATTTAATGATCATAGTTTTCAAATCTAAAATCTAAAATCCCAAATCCCAAATCGTACATCGTGAGCAGTGAGTCATGAGACGTGAGACGTTAGTCGTGAGAAGAAATTATAATTTAATTTATTGATCATAGTTTTCAAATCTAAAATCTAAAATCTAAAATCTAAAATCCCGTAATTCGTAATTCCTTTATCCAATTACACAATTTACATTTATCTTAGCAAAAACTAAATTTTTAAGTGGATTTACAACTTTTCGAATTCCTACAATCATTGCTAACGGAACGGCGCCGGGAACTTTTCAAGGAGGTTCTGGATCAACGAACACGACATTTTACCGTAGTGACCGAAGATGTGTATCAGTTGCATAACACAAGTGCCGTGATGCGAACCTGCGATGTATTTGGAGTGCAGGATTTGCATGTGGTTGAAGAGAAATACGGAAAGCGGATTGACAAAGAAATAGCCATGGGGGCTCAAAAGTGGGTGAGTTTGTATCGCTATGACAGTGTGAACAGTTGTATTGAAGCCTTGCGGTCTAAGGGGTATCAAATTATTGCCACAACACCTCACAACGATTCTACCTTATTGCACGATTTTGATGTGGCGAATAAAAGTGCATTTTTCTTCGGAAAGGAAAACGACGGCCTGAGTGATGTGGTAATGCGACAGGCAGATGGCTTTTTAAAAATTCCGATGTATGGTTTTACGGAAAGTTTGAATATTTCGGTTTCGGCGGCAATAATATTGCAAGAAGTGGTAACACGCATGCGTATTGAAGGCGTTCCATGGAGCTTGACAGAAGCCGAAAAATTGGAATTGGAGATGCACTGGACTCAAAAAACCATAAAAAGCGCTCCCGAGATTATAGAACGCTATTACAAGGATAATAATTCGTAATTTTAAAGAAACATAGTAAAGCAATATAACATGATAGTAATATACATTCTTGGAGGGATTCTCGCAATTTTGCTCATCCTCATGCTGGTTGCTCCTAAAACCTATAACATTCAACGCAGTGTGGTGATAAAACGCCCTTTGGGTGACGTATTTCAGTATTTAAAATTGGTTAAAAATCAGGATCATTGGTCACCCTGGAAGAAAAAGGACCCCGATATGAAAAGTGAATCAGTCGGAATTGACGGTACGGTTGGGTTTATCAATAAATGGGAAGGAAATAAACAGGTAGGTTCGGGCGAACAAGAAATCACAAAAATTGTTGAAAATGAACGGGTCGATACCGAACTCAGATTCTTTAAACCATGGAAATCTACCAGCGATGGTTATTTGCTCGTTGAGGCTGTGGATGCATCTTCAACTAAAGTTATTTGGGGATTTAAAGGCACAAATAAGGTGCCTATGAATATTATGATGCTTTTTTTCAATATGGATAAGGCGGTAGGTAAGGATTTTGAAGAAGGATTGGCCTCCTTAAAAACGGAATTAGAAAAATAATATTATTTGATACTATGAAACACAATATGTTTGCCTGGGTTGAAATACCCGTTAACGATATGGCACGGGCTCAAAAATTTTATGAGGCCGTATTTAAAGTCGAGCTGCATCTCGTAAATTTTGGTGGTATGGAAATGGGATGGTTCCCATTTGTTGAAAATGCTCCAGGAGCTGCGGGAACTCTTATCAAACAAGAAAGCTATATTCCCAGCGCCGAAGGGCCTTTGGTTTATTTTTACAGCGAAGATGCACAAATTGAATTGGGCAGGGTAAAAGCGGCCGGCGGTAAGATATATCAGGAGAAGACACAGATATCTCCGGAACACGGCTACATGGGAGTCTTTATCGATACTGAAGGAAACAGAGTGGCAGTACATTCTCGAAAATAAGATGTAAGTATTAATTTGTAAGCTTTCAATTATCAACTTAAATCTAACAACCAGCCCATACCGAACGGTACCTGCCCAAAAACGTTCAGGCGGATGTTCGGACGGGTCTAATAATCCAGCAATCTAGAATGCAGCTTGTTTTCGCAACTCATAACCTGAATAAATTCAGAGAAGTAAAAGCACTTCTATCTCACGATTTGGACTTACTTAGTCTCACCGATATTGGCTGCCATGAAGACATCCCTGAGACAGCCGATACGATTGAAGGTAACGCGGTGATAAAGGCAAATTACGTTAAAAGTGTCTACGGATTTGATTGTTTTGCCGATGACACCGGATTGGAGGTAAAAGCCCTGAATGGGGAACCGGGAGTATATAGTGCTCGTTATGCCGGACCTGAAAACAACGCCGAAGCCAATATTAACAAACTACTTGCCAAGCTAAAAGGTGAGGAACACAGGGAAGCGCGATTTAAAACCGCAATTGCATTAACTCTTAAAGGGGCACACACTATTTTTTTGGGAATTTGTGAAGGCAGTATTACCAAAGCTCCCCGTGGAGAGAAAGGATTTGGGTACGATCCTATCTTTTTACCCAACGGTTCTGCCGAAACATTTGCCGAAATGTCACTGCTGCAAAAAAGCGAAATAGGACATCGCGGAAAAGCCATGCGACAATTAATTGAATATCTTTCAGAGTGACAGCTAATTAGCCTTTTAATTATGCTGTTTCATAAATAATTCAAAACTATAATCAAGAACTCATTTTAAAGAGTATCTTTGCACCTTCAAAAATCCTCAGGGTGAGGTAGTACTGCACGAAGTGATAAGGTTTATTTGTCCAACTAACTTCAGTAAGTACAAATAAACTTTTATAACACTATATGTCTACATTTAAATCGTTAGGCCTTAACGAGAATTTACTCAAGGCCATTACCGATATGGGTTTTGAAACCCCTTCGGAAGTACAAGCTAAAACAATCCCTTTACTATTAAACGAAGAAACAGATCTTGTTTCTCTGGCACAAACCGGAACCGGTAAAACGGCTGCCTTCGGTTTTCCAATGCTTCAGAAAATCGATTCCGAAAGCAGAACCACTCAAGGATTAATTCTTTCTCCTACACGCGAATTGTGTATGCAAATCGCCAATGAAATGGCCCAATACGGAAAGTATGTAAAAGGACTAAACGTTGTAGCTATCTACGGGGGTGCTAGTATCACCGATCAAGCCAAACAAATTAAAAAGGGAGCACAGATTATCGTTGCTACTCCGGGTCGTATGAAGGATATGATTGGGCGACGCATGATCGATATTTCAAAAATTGAATACTGTGTGCTTGATGAGGCAGATGAGATGCTAAACATGGGCTTCTATGAAGATATTACTGAAATTCTTTCACATTCACCCGAAACCAAAAGTACCTGGTTGTTTAGTGCTACCATGCCAAAAGAGGTGTCCAGTATCGCTAAAAAGTTTATGCGCACTCCGGTAGAAATTACCGTGGGTTCTAAAAACGTAAGTACCGAAAATGTCTCGCACGAGTTCTATTTGGTGAATACGAGAGATCGTTATGCTGCTTTAAAAAGATTGAGCGACGCCAACCCCGATATTTTTTCGGTGATATTCTGCAGAACCAAGCGTGATACACAAAAAGTTGCCGAACAATTAATTACCGACGGCTACAACGCTGCAGCATTGCATGGAGATTTGAGTCAGAACCAGCGGGATATCGTGATGAAATCCTTCCGAAGCCGTCAAATTAAAATGCTTGTTGCCACCGATGTTGCTGCTCGTGGAATTGATGTAGATGATGTTACGCATGTAATTCATTATCAATTACCCGATGAAATTGAAACGTACACTCACCGTAGCGGCCGTACCGGTCGTGCCGGAAAGAGTGGTGTTTCCATGGTCATTGTTTCAAAAAGTGAAGTGAGAAAAATTCACAGTATTGAAAAAATGATTCAGAAAAAATTTGAGCAAAAAGACATTCCGGGTGGCATGGAAATTTGCGAAGTACAGTTGTTTCATTTGGCCAACAGTATAAAAGACACCAAAATCAATCACGAAATAGATTTGTATTTGCCAAACATCAATGAAGTATTGGCAGATTTCAGCAAGGAAGAACTTATTAAAAAGGTCTTCTCTGTTGAATTTACACGTTTCTACAACTACTACAAGAACGCGAAAGACCTGAATGCTCCTTCTGGAGGTAATGTGGATTACGGTGACAGCGATTCGAAAGATTCGGTTCGGTACTTTGTAAATATTGGAGCCAAAGACGATTTCGATTGGATGACCTTGAAAGATTTCTTGCGTGATCTGTTGGATCTTGAAAAAGACGATGTGTACAAGGTAGATGTAAAAGATACTTTTTCATTCTTTAACACCGATGAAAAACACCAGGAGCTGGTGATGGGTGTGTTCAATGACTTTAAATTGGACGGACGAAATATTTCTATCGAAATTTCAAAAGACAGAGGTGGAAGAAGCAGATCCGGCGGTGGAAGATCGGGTGGCGGAAGAGGACGTGGTGACAGAGACCGTGGAGGAAGAAGTGATCGCGGCGGACGCGGATTTAAAGGTAAAGGCGGAAGTGGAAGCGGAAGCGGAAGCGGAGACAAAGGCAGTTATAGCAAACGCAGCGGTTCGGGAGAACGAACCGGTAGTTTCAGTGATCGCAAAAGCGGGTCGAGCGATGATCGCCCTAAATTTGCAGGAAAGAGCCGTAGAAGAACCGAAAAGCCACAGAATACCGGAACCGGAGGCAAACGTCGACGTAAAAGTTAAAAACCTTTAATTTGATTGCGTCAATGAAACTTTGGCGCAAAATTAACGTCTATATTATGTACTTTTACCCTGTACATGCTATGAAAAAAATTCTGATTTTATTTTTATTAGTCACTTCTACATTGGTTGTGGCACAAGAGTCGATTGTGCAACCTCCTACCATAAAAGGGAAGGTATTAAACGATGCGGACGAGAATGCACTGGAGAATGTGAACATCGTAAACCTGAACAGTGTGATTGGTGCCACCACCGATCAAGAAGGGAAATTTGAGATTCGCGCAGTGGTAAACGACACACTCTATTTTAGTTATTTAGGGTTTAAATCCATAAGGGTTAGAGTGACGAATGACTGGTTGAAATTTGGCGATATCAAAATTAAAATGACCGAATTAGGCATAGCTTTGGAAGAGGTAGTTGTAAGACCGGTACAATTAACGGGGTATGTTGAGGTTGATGCCAAGACCATTCCTATTTACGATAACTATCGCTACCGAATTAGTGGTGTAAATACCGGATACGAAGGAGGAAACCAGCAACCCGGAGCGGTAAATAAAGTACTGAGTGCCATCTTTAATCCGGCCGATTTCCTCTATAACGTCTTTGGTAAACGTCCGCAGCAGATGCGAAAGCTTCGTAAGATGAAGGAGGATGATGAGATTAGGAATCTGTTGCAAAGCAAATACGATCGTGAAACTCTGATGGCTGTTTTGCAGCTGGAAAAGGCCGATATCGATGAAATTGTAAGTAAATGCAATTATTCCAAGGACTTTATTCGTACTGCCAGTGATTTGCAAATTCTGGATGCGATTAGCGAATGTTACGAAGAATATAAGGTGCTAAACCGAAAGAAAAGTTAGTACGTAATGTTGCAACAAAGTATTCATTACAGTTTACATTTAATTTTCCCGGGTCTTATAGCCTGGGTTTTTTTTAGGAGCCGGTGGAAAAGGGCATGGCTTATTATGATAGGAACCATGTTAGTGGATGTAGATCATTTGTTGGCAGATCCTATCTTTTCTTCAAACAGGTGTAGTATAAACTTTCACCCGTTACACTCTTACCTAGCAATTGCAGGTTATGTTGTGCTTTTGGTTTTCAAAAAGACGCGCATTATAGCTGTAGGACTTCTGCTTCACATGCTCACCGATGCCTTGGACTGTTTGTGGATAAAGTAAGCTTCGGTTTGCATATAGTTTCCGAAAGACAGCGAAAAGAACAGTTAGCGATGATGATAGGGCTCATTCTTTAGAATGGTGAATGCTCTATATAATTGTTCGATAAAAAATAACCGCACCATTTGATGCGAAAAAGTCATTGGCGAAAGGGATAGTTTGCCGTTAGCTCTTTCATATACCGCATCACTAAATCCGTAGGGCCCGCCAATTACAAATACCAGGTTTTTAAGTCCGGTGTTCATTTTTTTCTGTAGAAATTCTGAAAAGGCAATGGAACTGTAGGATTTGCCCTTTTCATCAAGAAGAATGAGGGTGTCGCTTGTTTCGGTACGCTTTAAAATTTCTTCACCTTCCAGTATTTTTTGCCGGGTTTCCGAAAGATTTTTGGTGTTTTTAATATCTGGGATTACGTCAAAAGAAAAAGGAATGTAAAAGCCCAACCGTTTTATATAGGCTTCGGTAAGAGATGAGAGTTCTTTGGCATCGGTCTTGCCAATGGCGATAAGCGTAATTTTCATATCACAAAAATAACAGAAAATATGTGCTTTTTCAGTTACTGTATACCGAATACTGTATTCTGCCAACTCTTTTTGTTATTTTTACTGAAAATTGAATCGCTATGATTTCAAAAAAACAATTCAATAAGGAAATAGACCGAATTATTTCGAATGCCATTCGTGAGGATGTAGGAGATGGTGATCACAGTTCGCTGGCATGTATTTCGGAGGATGCTATTGGCAGCGCCAAACTGTTGGTAAAGGACGAAGGAATGATTGCGGGTATCGAATTTGCGCGACAGGTATTCGAGTTTGTAGACCCGGGATTGAAGATGGATATTCGAATTACTGATGGTAGCCCGGTGAAATATGGTGATGTTTGTTTTTATGTTTCGGGATTGTCGCAATCTATTTTAAAAAGTGAACGTTTGGTGTTAAATGCCATGCAGCGTATGAGTGCTATTGCGACCAAAACAAATGAATATGTGAAAGTGCTGGAAGGGACTAAAACAAAGATCTTAGACACTCGTAAAACCACGCCCGGAATTCGTGCCCTGGAAAAATGGGCGGTGAAGATAGGTGGAGGTGAAAACCATCGTTTTGCGCTGTACGATATGATCATGCTGAAAGACAACCACATCGATTTTTGCGGAAGTATTACGAAGGCAATTCAGCAAACCAAAGAGTACCTGAAAGAAAACACCCTAGGCCTGAAAATTATCGTTGAAGCGAGAAACCTTCAGGAAATAGAAGAGATTCTGCAAAATGACGGAGTATACCGTATTCTAATCGATAATTTCAATTATGAAGATACCCGCAAAGCGGTTCAGTTAATCAACGGCAAATGTCTTACCGAGTCTAGCGGTGGAATTACTTTGGAAACTGCCAGAAAGTATGCAGATTGCGGTGTGGACTACATTTCCAGCGGGGCATTAACCCATTCGGTTTACAATATGGATTTAAGCTTAAAGGCTGTTTAATGGCTGAAGAAACCGACGATACCACTACAAAAATACCTGTGATTAGGAATCTGGTAAAGCTCAGTCAGCAAATTAAGTTGCCGGGTTTTAAGGGTTTGTCGATGTTTGATTTTTTGGAAATGTACGGCCGCGGAATTGTACGCGGTACGTTTTCTTCTAGGGCCAGTTCGATTGCTTATAGCTTTTTTGTTGCCCTGTTTCCCTTCGTGCTCTTTATGTTGAATTTAATACCGATTATCCCTATTGAAGGCTTCCAAACTCGTTTTTTAATTTTTATTGAAGAATTATTACCACCCCAAACAGCCGAGTTCTTTTATCCAACCATTGCCGACATTGCTGTAAACTCCAGAGGTGGAGGCCTGCTTTCTTTTGTGTTTTTCCTATCGTTGTTTTTAGCAGCAAATGGGGTAAATGCTATTTTTAGTGCGTTCGAGTATTCATTTCATGTCACAATTAACAGAGGCTTTTTAAGACAATACTTTGTTGCGTTATTAGTCTCTATCTTTTTGGCATTGTTGTTGTTAATTACGGTAGGAGTCATCTTGTATGGTGAATATGCAATAAGCAGTTTGAAGGGCAGAGCATACATAGAAAATGATTTGTTTTGGATTTCAGCTTTGCAGCTAACGGTCTTTGTGGTCATGGTATATGTAATCATTGCAACCCTTTATTACTATGGCACCAAACGGGGAAAGGCAACAAAATTTTTCTCCATTGGAGCTTTGGTAACCACAATATTGTTTATGTTAACTACCTATCTGTTTGGAATTTATATCAATAACTTTTCAAATTACAACGAGTTATACGGGTCCATTGGTGCACTATTAATAATGATGTTATATATTTGGATCAATGCAAACCTCTTACTTTTAGGGTTCGAACTAAACATTTCGATGCAACGTCTAAAAGATAAATATTAATACACTTTTTAACCTAACACTTTAAATATTCACGAATGAAAAATCTTTTATTACTTCTTATCTCCATTGCTTCTATCAATATAACTGTGGCTCAAACCCAGGTGGGAAGCGTAACCTTGCCAAATACTGTAAATTATGGCGGACAGGAACTCATACTTAATGGCGCCGGAATCCGGAAAAAAGCCATGGTATTAAAATTGTATTCCGGGGGTCTTTACTTAACTTCTAAATCTAGTGATGCTAAAAATATTATGAGTGCCGACGAAAGTATGGCCATTAAATTGGTGATTACTTCAGGTTTTGTATCGAGCGAAGCGATGAGCGAAGCTGTAGAAGATGGTTTTAATGCTTCTATGAACGGAAATACATCCTCTTTGGCTTCAGAAATTAAAAAATTCATAGGCTTTTTCAGTGATGAAATTGTAGAAAACGACACCTTCGATATTACCTATCAAAAAGGAACCGGCGTAGTTGCCTATAAGAATGGTAAGGAGCTAGGAACTATTTCAGGCATGAAATTTAAAAAAGCCCTTTTTGGAATCTGGTTAGGAAACGAGCCGGTCGATAGCAAGTTGAAAAAGGCCATGTTAGGCAAATAATAGCACCTACATGAAAAATTCAATAATTGCCGGTTTTTGTCTTTCTTTATTTTCTTTGTCTATATCGGCTCAGAACGTTATTGGAAAATGGAAGACGGTAGACGATAACTCCGGCATTGCCAAATCGGTTGTAGAGATTTATGAAGAAAACGGAAAGATCTATGGCAAAGTGATCGAAATTTTCAATAAAAATAAGCGGGATGCTGTATGTGATTTTTGCGAAGGCGAGGATAAAGATAAACCGGTTCTGGGCTTGGTGATTATTCGCGGATTAGAAAAAGACGGGGATGAATATAACGGTGGAAAAGTTTTAGATCCTGAAAATGGTAAATTTTATAAATGTTATATCGTGTTGGAGGAACCCAATAAATTAAAAGTACGAGGCTATGTTGGCTTTTCACTTTTGGGAAGAACACAATACTGGCATCGTGCTAATAAATAGTGAACGGTGAGCAGTGAGCAGTGAAGGGGTGAAGGAACAGAGTTAATTACCCACTAATTTTTTTCTTTAAAACAATTAATTAGTGTAGTTGTTCCAGGCCCAATTGATCGATTAGATTCCAAACCGCTTCAGCACTATCGGCATTAGACTTTATAGAGCAGCCGTATTTTTCCTTGTACAAGAATTTGACGAGGTATTCTCCGGGCGCTTTTAAGAATTCTTCTTTCGTTTTCATACCCTTGTGTTCCAGCGTTTTTTCATAGCCATAGTCACTTTCACTGTTGATATTTTGAGTTGCAATTTTAAAGTGATCTCGGATTTCCGAGGCTCCTTTGTCCGTGCTACCATCCACAATTTGTACTCGTATAAAAAGATCTCCTTGCATATATACAGCCAAAGCCGAATACAGGTCGTTTTGTTTATACGGGTCAACAACAAATGCATCGAGTGTATACCCATCCAATTGTTCAGCAGGCTGCCACCCTTTCCAAGAATCTGCTTCAATCTTTTTCACTGCGTTTACATCATTGGATTTGGTTACTTCTGTTGAGGCATCTGTAGCTAGAACTTCCTTATTCCCAAAATTGCATGCCCCGAGCATACATAAAATTAGTACAAATAGAATTTTCATAGTTTTTAATATTTATAGGATTTATCCTCCACAGCCCAAAGCTTCCATTCTTTGTTGAATTCCCAATAACGTAGGTAAAATATAACCAGGCATCCAATACGAGGTCATTTCTAGAATTGTATCGCCAGGATAAGAATCTCGCCAATCTAAGAGGGCTTCAACTGATAATCCTGAAACTCTTACTAGTTTCGCTACCCATTTTGCAACAAATGGATCATTATTTTCGTTCCTTATAATAGGTTCTAGATCACGTCTATAAATATCGCTTAGCGGCCCTAAACCCATATTGTAGAGCCCTTCAGGACAATACAGAAAGGTGGTGGAGGTGGCAATGGCCATGGTTTGCATTCCAAAGAGATCGTATTTTGCTTTACAGTTTTGGGCCTCCTCGGTCATATCTACCAGGTCAAAATAACTGTCAAGATAAATAACCATAAGAAAAATACAGCTTAATTCTTTGGTGTTGAAATACTTTGTGCCTTCCTTTAATTCATCTAAATTATCCTCGTACTTCTCCTTCCAGTCTGCAGCATTTTGTTCCTCTTGGGGAGACAAAGTGACATTTTGTTCTTGGGGATTCGCGTCCGACTCAGGAGTATTACGCCGTTTTTCTTTCATATCCTCACCGGCTTGTTTGAAAACTTCCCCAAGACCTTCAAGTTGTGCTGAAACAACAAATGGAAACAGCATTATAAGAACGAAAAATAGTTTATGAATTTTCATAATCGTTAGGTATTAGTTGTTAGTTAAACTTTGTAATTTAAAATCGACCTGCCCATGTGCAGAATACATACCAAAAAGGGCAATTAATACTGCGGTGATGAATTTTGTTTTCATACAATGATTGTTTTAGTTAGTATAAAACTATATGAAAATCAATTAATTAGATAGCACAAATATTACAAAGTATACCACATATGTAACATGTTCTTTTTTTTTTGTGAACAATGAGCAGTGAGCAGTGAGCAGTGAGTAGTGAGCAGTGAAGTGTGAAGACTGAAGTGTGAACAGTGAGCTCTAACCAATATGTTTCCAAAAATTTAAATTATTTGGAGAATTGTTTATAATACACTTCCATAAACTGTTTAAAAACAAACACTTTTTTTATTTTTAGCTTTTGAAAGTTGAAAGTTGAAAGGTTGCAATGTGTATTTTATTTTCCTAATCACTAATCACTAATCACCAATCCCTAATTCCTAATTACTAATCAATTTGTATTTTATAGATGTCATTCTTCCCATTCCTTTAAAGCAGCGTTTTACCTACAACGTGAACCGCGATGAGGCTCATTTCTTAAAACAGGGAATGCGGGTGGCCGTGCCTTTTGGGAAATCGAAGGTGTATACCGGGATTGTCTATGCAGTCCATCAATCTCCTCCTTCCGGTTATGAAACCAAATCTATCGATCAGATTCTAGATGAAACATCCGTCGTTACAAAACTCCAAATTAAACATTGGGAATGGATGGCGAGTTATTATATGTGTACCCTGGGCGAAGTGATTCGAGCAGCCTTACCAAGTGCTTTTTTACTGGAAAGTGAGACCATCGTTATGCTGACTTCGGAAAAAAACGTGGATGAATCTAACTTTAGCGATGACGAATTTTTGGTGTTTGATGCATTACAACATCAACCGTCGCTGCATATTAATGACATCCGATCGATTTTGGACCGAAGCAATGTGGTAAAAGTGCTTCAGAAACTACTGGAAAAAGGAGTGATTCAGGTTCAGGAAGAAGTATTTGAACAATATACTCCAAAACTGAAGCGATATATAAAACTAGCCCTGCAGTATACTCAGGAAGATGCGTTACGTGAACTGCTGGACAGCATGTCCCGAGCGCCCAAGCAACGACAAATACTCATGACACTGTTTATGTTGTCTGCACAGGATAAAAAACCGGTCGATTCTATACGGCTTCAGAAAAAGAGCGATACTACTTCGGCAGTAATTAAAACCTTAATCGATAAAGGGATATTGGAAGAATATTTTGTTCAGAAAGACCGAATAGAATACTCAGGCGAGGCTGCTTCAGAAATAAAAGAACTCAATGAAGCCCAGATAGTGGCTTTCGATGAAATTAAAACTTCTTTCGAAACCTATGATGTCACCTTGCTGCACGGAATTACCTCCAGCGGGAAAACCGAAATCTATGTAAGACTCATTTCAGAAATAATAGAAACCGGGAAACAGGTGCTTTATATGCTTCCGGAAATCGCCTTGACCACGCAACTTATTGGCCGATTACAAAATTATTTTGGTGAAAAAGTGTCGGTGTACCATTCAAAATATTCCGTCAATGAACGTGTAGAGGTGTGGAATAATGTGCTCCAACAAAAACCGAAGGCGCAAATTGTAATCGGGGCACGTTCGTCCTTGTTTTTACCTTTCAACAATCTGGGACTCATTATAGTAGACGAAGAACACGAGCCTTCATTTAAGCAATACAGTCCGTCGCCACGCTATCACGGTCGGGATAGTGCGATTGTGCTTGCAAACCTTCACAGCGCAAAAACCTTGATGGGATCGGCAACTCCGGCTTTGGAAAGCTATCACAATGCCAAATCTCCCAAGTATGGTTTGGTTACGCTGAAAAAACGCTTCGGGAATATGTTGCTCCCCGAAATCGAATTGGTGGATATCAAGGAAAAGCATCGCAAGAAGCGGATGACGGGACATTTCAGTGATCAATTATTGGCCGAAATGACCGAAGCATTGGCACTCAACGAGCAAATAATATTGTTCCAGAACAGGCGTGGCTATTCTCCTGTTATTGAATGTACTACCTGCGGAATTGCGCCACAATGCCCTAACTGTGATGTGAGTTTAACCTTCCACCAGTTTAAAAATGAATTACGATGTCATTATTGTGGCTACCACATGGCTATGCTGCAATCCTGTATGGCTTGCGGAAGTGAAACGCTGGACTCGAAAGGCTTTGGAACAGAACAAATTGAAACCGAACTCAAAACCTTATTCCCCGAACATCGCATTGCCCGAATGGATCAGGACACTACCAAAGGGAAACATGCCTATGCAAAGCTTATAGACGGACTCGACAGCGGAGAGATCGACATTTTGGTAGGAACTCAAATGCTGGCAAAGGGATTGGATTTTCGAAACATTAGTCTGGTAGGGGTAATGAATGCCGATAACCTTTTAAATTTCCCCGATTTTAGGGCCCATGAGCGTAGTTTTCAGCTGTTACAGCAAGTAGCGGGTAGGGCAGGGCGAACCCAAAAAAGAGGCAAAGTTCTAATTCAGACGTATAATCCCTATCATCAAATACTGCAGCAGGTAAGTGTGAATGACTATGAAGGTATGTACAAGCAGCAGAACGAAGAGCGCTATCAATACAAATACCCTCCTTTTTACCGCCTAATTAAAATTACCTTTAAAGATCGCAATCAGCAAAAAATGCAAAAAGCATCCGTCTGGTACGGGCAGGCGTTACAAATGAAATTGGATGAATACGTTTTGGGTCCTGAAGCACCACCGGTTGGGAGAATCAGGAATCAGTATATTTCGAATATTCTGGTTAAAATTCCGAAGGACTTATCACTTTCAAAAACGAAAGACTACGTTGCGGGAGTGCAAAGAAGTTTTAATTCGATTAAGGAATTTTCGAGCGTTAAGGTAACAATAGATGTAGATAATTATTAGGTACGCATAGTAGCAGCAAGGGCTTCCACCAGGTCTGCCTTTCTGTTTCGGCTTAACGGAAGTTGTTCCTTATCCAATTCGATTACCTTACTGTTGTAGCGTTCTACCTTATCCAGATTTACAATATAGGATTTGTGAATTCGCAGAAAACGGTCCTTGGGTAGTAACGATTCAAAAGCTTTCATGGTAGATAAAACAACCAGTGCATCGTGTTCGGTGACCAACTTTACGTAATCCCCAAGCGCTTCAATATAACGCAGTTCGTTCAGGAAAACTTTACGTTTTTTCAGATTACTTTTTACAAAAATAAAGTCTTCTTCGTCGAAGCCGTCGTCATTCTTTAATTTGTAATTGGTAATCGCTTTATGGACTGCATTCAGGAAGCGTTCTTTCGAAATAGGTTTACGCAGATAATCTACCGCATCGTAATCGAAAGCTTTGAAGGCATATTTTGTTTTTCCGGTAACAAAAATAATCTGTGGTTTGTGTGTTAAATCATCCAACAAATCGAAGCCTGAAAGTATAGGCATTTCAATATCCAAAAATATTAAATCGATCTCGGTTGTGGCCAATCCCATCTTTGCTTCGATAGCATTGTTGTACTCCGCCACCAAATCCAATGAAGGGTGATGTTCAATTAACTTTACAATAGAAAGCCGTTGCAATGTAGAATCGTCAACAATTGCACACTTAAGTATTGGTTTATCCACAGTTAGATAGTTTAAATAGTAGAGCAATTATAAGTAAAAAATCGATGAATGACAAGTTTTTTTAACATTTGTCGTAAAAATTAATCACTTTAACTTTTTTTGTAGGAAAAGAAGTATGTTTTAAAGAAGTCAAATTAGGGTTTGTAATTAGGAAATAAAGTAGTATTTTTGCACGCTCTTGGCAAAGTGCCGGAGATTAACAACAATAATTAATACGATTTTTTATGAATCATTACGAAACTGTTTTCATCTTAAATCCCGTTTTATCTGAAGAACAGATAAAGGAAACAGTTAAGAAATACGAAGATATTCTTGTTTCTAAAGGTGCTAAGATGATATCCAAAGAGAATTGGGGGCTTAAGAAATTAGCCTATGCAATTCAACACAAAAAAAGTGGTTTTTACCATTTATTCGAGTACACCACTCCAGGTGAAGCTATTAACGATCTAGAAGTTGAGTTTAGAAGAGATGAGCGCATTATGCGTTATCTTACTGTTGCCCTAGACAAGCACGCTATTGCTTGGGCAGAGAGACGAAGAGTTCGTGATAACAAAAAAACAGCATAATCCATGGCAACTTTACAACAACAAGCAAAAGGAAAAAAAGACGGAGAGATAAGATATCTTACTCCTCTTAACATAGAGACTTCTAAAGCGAAGAAATATTGTCGTTTTAAGAAATCGGGCATCAAGTATGTAGATTACAAAGACCCGGATTTTTTATTGAAGTTTGTGAACGAACAAGGTAAAATTCTTCCTAGAAGATTAACAGGTACGTCGTTGAAGTATCAACGTAAAGTGGCCGTTGCTGTGAAAAGAGCACGTCACTTGGCTTTAATGCCTTACGTAGCCGATTTATTAAAATAAAAAGCAGATAGGATTATGGAACTTATATTAAAAAAAGACGTAGAGAATTTGGGTTTTACAGATGACTTGGTTACTGTAAAAAACGGATACGGAAGAAACTTTTTGATTCCACAAGGACATGCTATTTTGGCAACTCCTTCTGCAAAAAAAGTTTTGGCTGAAACTTTAAAGCAACGTGCTTATAAAGAGAAGAAAGTTATCGCAGACGCACAAACTGAAGCCGACAAGCTGAATGGTTTGGAAATTAAAATAGCTTCTAAAGCCGGAGAAGGTGATAAATTGTTTGGATCTATTACAAACGCTAATCTTGCTGAAGCACTTGAAAAAGAAGGTGTTTCTGTAGATAAGAAGTTTATTACTATTGCCGGAGGAAGCATTAAGCGCACCGGACAATACGATGCAACAATTCGTTTCCACAGAGATGTGATTTCAAATTTCACATTCGACGTGGTTGCTGAAGCAAAATAAACTCGAATTAGAATTTATAGTAAAACCTCGGCAATTGTCGGGGTTTTCTTTTTATAAAATTTTAGAAAAATAAACTATTTATTTCTTAACCCTTCACCGCTCACCGCTCACCCTTCACTATCATGAAATACACTCGATTAACAAAAGAACAGCTTCACGAATTGCATCCGGAGTTCATTAATTTTTTGGCGACCCAATCCATTACCGCCGAAGAATGGGCCCAACTAAAAACCGATAAGCCCGAAGTTGCCGAAGAGGAGCTGGATGTATTTAGCGACTTGGTATGGGAAGGAGTATTAAGCAAGGCAAACTATTTGGAAAATATTTCTGCCCGGCAACTGTTTCTGTTTTGTTTGAAAGAAAAAGACATGCAACTTATTGTAGTGAAAGTTTTGGATGCTTCAAAGGATATTACGACCGCTGAAGACTACAAATGGTTACAGGAAAATTACGGCTCTGATTCGGTTGAATTTTTAACGGCAACCAAAGTATATTCCGAAGACAGATACGGAGATGTTTTTAACCTTATTCAACAAGGAGCAGTAATTACTAAGGGAGAATTGTTTAATTTCTTTGACGCATTATTAAGTAGCTAATTCTGAAAAACCAATTCAGAATAAATAATAAAAATAAAGAATAAGCAATAGGCTATTCGTAGCGCAAACTCTCAATAGGATCCAAACGCGCTGCCTTGGAAGCAGGATAAGAACCTGCAATCACAGCGACTAAAAAGGTGATAATTGTCGCCCAGATCATGGCTGCCCACGGCAGGCTGAAATCAAATTCAAATATTTTCGACACTCCATAGCCCGCGATAATTCCCATGATGATTCCCAAAATACTTCCTAACTGACCAATTACGATGGTTTCCATAAAAAACTGCGTGGAAATCGTGGAGCGAGTTGCGCCCAATGCTTTTCGCACCCCAATTTCGCGGGTCCGTTCCGTAACCGACACCAACATGATGTTCATCAATGCTATCGATGACCCCAAAATAGTAATGATACTTATTATCCAGGCTGCGATTTCCAGCACTCCGGTTATTTCTCCAATGCGGTTAATTAAATCGTCACTGCGCTCAATTCCGAAATTATTTTCCTCCAGCGGACTCAGTCTTCGTATGTTCCGAAATGACATAATAGCGGCATCCTGAGCGCCTTGCATCATTTCTTTGTCTTCTACCATCACACTTATGGTGTAGTTTATGTTGGGTTCAGTAAAAATACCTCGTGCCACCTGAATAGGGATAAGTACTTTAAGATCCTGATTGTTTCCAAAAGTTGCCCCTTTAGACTCTAACACACCCACTACCTTAAATTTCACACCGCGTATACTGATGGTTTTATTGATGGGATCGTCGTTCCTGAAAATACTTTTCAGAAAATCGGCACCAATTAAACATACCTTATTGTTGTTTTCAATGTCAAAAAAAGTAAACTCTCTTCCACGATCTATCTTTGTTCCTGTATTTTCCAGATAGTGTTCGTTTACACCGTAAACCTGTACTTCCGGGTCGGTTTTTTCGTTTTCGAATTTTACTTCAGCTCTGGCCGTCCCTTGAAATGAAACTGAAGTTTGGGTGTAAGGATAGTCGTATTTGTCTACAAACTCACGCAGATTGTCGTAACTAATAATGGGGTTGACCTTTTCAACTTCCCCACCCTGATTTCGTTGGACGGTAAATTCGTATCGCTGAATATTAAATGTGTTTGCTCCCATGGAAGCAAAATCACTGGAGATAGTATTTTCAAGTGCCTTAACCAGACTGAGAATTCCCACCAAAGCAAAGATGCCAATAGCTATGATAACGATCGTTAAAACTGTTCTAAGCATCTGACTCTTAATAGAATCTAATGCAATGCGAACATTTTCTCGAAAGAGTGAAAACATAGAGGTTGGGTGAAGGGTTTATCGTTAGACTATAATCTGCTTATAAAGTTACAATTTCCCTAATAATTTAAGATATTTGCAGGAGAGAATTAATAATGAACTATTAATAATTATTAATTAATAATAACACATTGAAGAAACCCTCCATACCAAAAGGAACCAGAGACTTTTCACCTGCCGAAGTGGTACGGCGTAACTATATTATGAATACCATAAAAAGTTGCTTTACTACCTATGGCTTTCAACCTATTGAAACCCCTTCGTTTGAAAACAGTGAGACCTTAATGGGGAAATACGGGGAAGAAGGTGATCGATTGATTTTTAAAATTCTGAACAGTGGGGATTATTTAAATAAGGTGGATGATGCTTTATATACCGAAAAAGACAGCGGAAAGTTGACATCAAAAATCTCTGAAAAAGCCCTTCGTTACGACCTTACCGTTCCCTTTGCACGGTATGTAGTGCAGAATCAGAATGACATTAGCTTTCCTTTTAAACGCTATCAAATTCAGCCGGTGTGGCGCGCAGACAGACCGCAAAAGGGAAGATTCAGAGAGTTTCTTCAGTGCGATGCCGATGTAGTGGGAAGTGATTCCTTATGGCAGGAAGTAGAACTGGTACAATTGTACGATGCTGTTTTTCAGAAGTTAAATCTGAAAGGTGTTACCATCAAATTAAACAACCGTAAAATATTAAGCGGTATTGCCGAAGTAATTGGTGCCGAAGACAAACTCATCGATTTTACGGTAGCGCTTGATAAACTGGATAAAATAGGAGAGGAGGGTGTAAAAACCGAAATGCTTTCCAAAGGAATTTCTAAAATCGCCATCGCAAAAGTACAACCTCTGTTTGAAGCCAGGGGAACGGCTTCAGACAAGTTGCAAATGCTAAAAACCCTCCTGGCTACTTCAGAAACCGGTTTAAAAGGTGTTGCTGAACTTGAATTTATCAATGCCACGATTTCAGAATTAGGACTTGAGACCGCTTCGCTTGAAATAGACGTTACTCTGGCCAGAGGTCTTAACTACTATACAGGAGCTATTTTTGAAGTCGCCGCACCCAAAGCAGTAAATATGGGGAGTATTGGCGGGGGAGGCCGTTATGATGATCTTACCGGCATCTTCGGACTAAAAGACGTGAGCGGAGTTGGGATTTCATTCGGTTTGGATAGAATCTATCTGGTGTTGGAAGATTTGAATTTATTTCCCGAAACCGTTTCGGAAGTTACCAAAGTACTTTTTATCAATTTTGGTGAAGCCGAATCATTGTATGCTATGAAAGCGATTACAAAATTACGCCGTTCTGGTGTTACTGCCGAATTGTATCCCGATGCCGCCAAAATGGGCAAGCAAATGGGCTATGCAGACAAACGCAACATTCCTTTTGTGGTGCTGGCAGGCGAAAAAGAAATAAATTCTCAATCTTTTACACTTAAAAACATGAAGAGTGGAGAGCAGGAAACCATAGATATTGAAACATTAACCAAAATGTTCTCATAAAAAAACCTTCCGGGTGGAAGGTTTTTTGTAGCGAGATCGAGACTTGAACTCGAGACCTCCGGGTTATGAATCCGACGCTCTAACCACCTGAGCTACCTCGCCATTTTCTAAGATATTCCGCTTCTCCTCAGCGAAGGTGCTTGTCCGTCCGTAGTGTAACGAAAGCGGAAGCTACCTCTCCGTATTTGCGACGGCAAAGATAGAAACAAAATCATCTAGCGCAAAGATTCAATTCACTTTTTTAAAGAATATTTTTCGTCAAAAAAAATTCTAGCTTTCATTTACGGGTTACATTTAAAATCTATATATTGGGCTTCCGCTAACTACAACTATGGATGACAAAATAAAATACGAGATAGAGTTTCCAATACATGTATCTCCATCTCTTTTATATCAATATATTTCAACCCCCAGCGGGTTGAGTGAATGGTACGCAGACAATGTAAATTCCAGAGGTGAATTCTTCACCTTTATCTGGTCTGAAAGTGAAGAAAAAGCAAAATTAATCGGGAAGAAAAGTGGGGAACGAATTAAGTTTCGATGGATGGAAGATGAAGAGGAAGACTACTACTTTGAACTGCGGATTCAGGTTGACGAAATCACAAAAGATGTTTCTTTAATGGTAACCGATTTTGCCGAAGAAGACGAGTTGGAAGAAGGAAAAATGCTGTGGGAAAACATGATTTCCAATTTGAAACAAATTTTGGGTTCTACCTAGAAAACAGAGACCGGCTGAAACTTTAGCCTAGGCATAAAATATAGTATCTTTGCACCGTTCCATATAAAAAGGAACGGTTTTTTTATGCTCAATCTCAACGGTAAAATAATTCCATCTTCCGAAATTTCAGAAAACAGAGGCCTTCAATACGCCGACGCCGTTTTTGAAACCATCAAAGTGTCGGCCGGAAAAATTTTATTTTGGGAAGATCACTATTTCCGACTTATGGCGTCTATGCGTATTCTTCGTATGGAAATTCCCATGAACTTTACGATGGAATTTCTCGAGGAGGAAATTGAGAAAACAATTGCTTCACAAGAAAATTCATCACATGCCTATCGAATAAAATTATTGGTCTGGAGAAAGGCTGGGGGCAAATACACTCCCCAAACTCGTGATGTTGAATATTTTATTACCGTCGAATCACTAAGCACACCGTTTTATACTCTTGATGAGCAACCTTATACTATTGAATTATTTAAGGATCACTACGTAAATTCGGGTTTACTTTCCACCTTAAAATCGACCGGGAGGACTATCAACGTGTTGGGAAGCATCTTTGCCGAGGAGAACGATTATAGTAATTGTTTGTTGTTAAATGAAAACAAGCAGGTGATAGAGGCGCTTAACGGGAATGTTTTTTTGGTAAACGGATATAAAATTAAAACACCTCCCTTAGCCGACGGTTGTTTAAACGGAATTCTTCGGAAACAAATCATTGACATACTGGGACAGTTACCCGATTATATTTTAGAGGAGGCTTCTGTATCCCCCTTCGAATTGCAAAAGGCGGACGAAATCTTTATTACAAACACTATTCTAGGAATTCAACCTGTTACAAAATATCGTAAAAAGGAATACACCAACACTGTGGCGAAAGAGTTATTGGCAAAATTAAACGTAAAAGCCCGCTTGGGTTAGTTGAAGATAGGATTTTCCGGCGCATTGGACCAAATAACATAGTCACCACCAAATTCAATCATTTTTTCCTTCCAGAAATTGTTGTACGATTTTCCTATGATATCGTTCTTGTAGTTATTGGGAGCAACTACCCAACTATTTACTTCTAGCTCTTGTTCTAGTTGTTCACTGGCCCATCCCGAATACCCCAAAAAGAAACGAATTTGATCTTCTTTAAGAGAGTCTTCCTGTAATAGACCGGCAATGGCCTGAAAGTCACCACCCCAATAAATACCGTTGGAAATTTCAATGCTGTCCGGGATGATTTCAGGGATTCTATGTATAAAGTACAGATTGTCCTGTTCTACCGGACCACCATTATACACGGTTAAATTTGAATTCACCTCAGGAATAAAGTCTTTTAATTTGTACTCCAAAGGTTTGTTGAGAATAAAACCTACAGATCCGGTTTCATTATATTCGGCAAGTAACACCACAGATCTGTTAAATGAAACGTCACCTATAATAGAAGGTTCAGCAACTAGAAGCACTCCTTTGGTTGGTTTTAATGAGGTCATCTGTAGTATTTATTGAATTAAATCTAAGTATTAATTTGTTAAAAAACAACATTATATATTTAAACTACACTTTTGGAAATTAAAAAACCCTTCTTAATAGTGTTAAGAAGGGTTTCCAGAATTTAGTTGGTGTATAAATTAATTTACACTGCTTGCTAAATCTGAACCTGCTTTAAATTTAACTACTTTTTTAGCAGCAATTTTAATAGTTTTTCCAGTTTGAGGGTTTCTTCCTTCTCTGGCAGCTCTTTTAGATACTGACCAAGATCCAAAACCGACTAAAGATACTCTGTTACCTTTTTTAAGAGATTTTTCTACGTTACCTAAGAAAGACTCTAACGCTTTTTTTGCAGCTGCTTTGGTGATTCCGGCGCTTTCGGCCATTCCATCGATTAAATCTGATTTGTTCATAGTTTACTGTTTAAAATTAAATTGTTGGTTAAACTTCAATTAATTGCTCTACAAATTTAATCGGATTATCGGTTCACGCAAGTAATGACGGGCTAAATCCCTGTTTTTGTTGATAACTTAGAGCCATTGTTAATAAAGATGACCCTGTTTTCATCAAATTTAACAAAATCAGTAGCAGCAAGGCTTTACAACATTTTGGCATCTTCGGTGAAAGTATATCCATTTAAAAGATCCCCAATTGCCATTTTACGTTTTCCCGGTAATTGCATTTCCTTAATATATAGGTAGCCATTTCCTGTTGCTACTTTTAGTGACTTTTTTGAAGCGATGATCGTTCCGGGTTTCTTAGTATGTGCTTCAGTTTGAGGAGAACTTTGGAATATTTTTACCTTCAATTCGTCCTTTTCATTTTGCAAAACTGTCCAGGCAACCGGAAAGGGGGAAAGGCCACGTACAAACGCGTCGATAGTTTCGGCGGACTGTGACCAGTCAACTTGAGTGTTTTCAGGGGTTAATTTGGGCGCCTCCTTTAATATTGCTGTTTGGGGTTGTGATTTTGTTGCGACCTGTCCTTTTTCAAGCAAGGCAACGGTTTCAACTACCAGTTCACTGCCAAGATGCATTAACTTATCATGAAGTGTTCCCACAGTTTCATTTTTTGCAACCTCAGTTTCCGAAGTCAGAATAATTTCCCCGGTATCAATTTTTTCATCAATAAAAAAGGTAGTAACACCGGTTTTGGTTTCTCCATTTATAATTGCCCAGTTAATGGGCGCCGCACCACGGTATTGCGGAAGGAGGGAAGCATGTAAATTAAACGTACCGTATTCGGGCATTGCCCATACTACTTTGGGAAGCATTCTAAAAGCAACTACAATCTGTAAATTAGCATGCAAAGCTTTCAATTCGGTTAAAAATCCTTCGTCCTTTAAATTTGTGGGTTGTAAAACCGTGAGATTTTGGGATAGCGCATATTCCTTCACTGCCGAGAGTCTTAGTTTTTGTCCACGGCCTGCAGGCTTGTCCGGACTTGTAATTACACCCACAATGTGTTTATCCGCTTCCACCAGTTTTTGCAATACCCCAACTGCGAAATCGGGGGTTCCCATAAATACAATTCGAATATCTCTCATTTAGGTTCTGTAAAATTGGTTTTTTGTATTGACTGTGATCTTTTCTGAATCCATGAGTAATTGCAACACACGCACTATTTTAGATTCGGTAAAAGTAAGTTTTTCTGAAATCTCACGCGAATTCATTGGGTGTTCTTCCAGTAACTGAAGGATCTTTTCTGAAATAAGCGCGACTTCCTTTTTATTGCCTGAAGGTTTCTTTGAAGTACATACACTGCATATCCCGCAATCTGAAGCTTCAGCTTCACCGAAATATCCTACCAACTGTTTGCTTCGGCATACCTTATTATTTTCTACATACCGAAGGACGCTCCTAACTTGTTCTGTTTTTTTCAGATTTAAATCGGTTACTTCCTTGGCAACAACATTGATGGTCTTGTCGTCTTCGCGCGGCACTAAAAATGTAAGTGTGGCATCAGTTTCAAACAAAGTAAGATCTAAGAGTTCATCGCGTTGCAATTTTTTCAGCGTATTTATTATTTCTGAAATGGGTTGCCCACTTTTTTTTGCTACCAATTCCAGATTGACAAATGTAGGAGTGTCAAAAATTCCGCTGTACAGTCTTAAGATGGTTTTCCCAATAACCGAAGCCAACATATCCTTTTCGAAGTAGGTGAGCACCACACTTGACGGCACTTTAAATTCCACCTTCGATTTCCTGCCAAATTCTTTCGACAACTGCAGTATCCCCAAGCGATCCAGCGTATTCAAGCCATTGTAAGTAAGTAATGTATTAAGTTGATAGGTCGTGCAAAAGTCGGTAAAACTGAAATCGTGTTGCACAAACTCCCCCTCACCGTACGAAATTTGAAAATAGTTACTCAGGTTTCGGTATAATGCTTTCAGGTCCTTTGGAGTGGGAAGCGATGCTACAAACTGCTTTTGTATTAATATTTTATCGTATTCGTTGTACAAAACAATGGCGCAGGCGTATTGGCCATCCCTGCCAGCTCGTCCGGCCTCTTGGAAATAGCTTTCCAAACTTTCTGGCAATTGCGTATGAACTACAAAACGCACTGTTGGGTGATCAATTCCCATCCCAAAGGCGTTGGTTGCCACCATAGTTGAAACTTGATTGTTTTTCCAGGCTTCCAGTCGGGATTCTTTGTCGTTTTTAGATATTCCACCGTGATAAAAAGTGGCGGTGATTCCCAGGGAGTTCAAATGATTTGCCGTTTCAACCGCGCTACTTCTGCTTCGAACATAGACAATAGCAGATCCGATATTTTTCTGTAAAAGCTGCTGAATTCGGTATAGTTTATCATCTTCAAAAGCTACCTGATACGATAAATTTTCCCGGGTAAAGGAACTTTGAAACACTGCAGGTATTTCCAGTTTTAATTCGGCTATAGTATCCTGAAGTACTTCGGGAGTTGCTGTAGCTGTAAGGGCTATGATGGGAACCAATGGATGCAGTTCGCGTAAAACGGTAATGTTTTTATAAGCCGGTCTGAAATCGTTTCCCCATTGCGAAATACAATGTGCCTCGTCAACGGCAATTAGCTGAACATTCATCTGTTTTATGGCGTTTTGAACCAATTCCTGTTGCAGTCTTTCGGGTGACAGGTATAAAAATTTATAATTACCATAGGTGGCATTGTCCAGCAGTGTTCTCAATGCATCGAAGCCAATTCCTCCGGTGATACTTAAAGCTTTGATGCCTTTGTCCTGCAGGGCTTTTACCTGATCATTCATCAAGGCGACCAAAGGGGAAATTACAATGCAAATTCCGTCGTTTACCAATGCAGGAACCTGAAAACACAACGATTTCCCGCCTCCGGTTGGAAGTAGTGCAACAGTATCTTTTCCTTCCAACACCGATGCTATGATTTCTTCCTGCAAGGGTTTGAAGGAAGAAAATCCCCAGTATTTGGACAGCAATTGTAATGGAGTATTCAAAGTGATTAATGGAGGTTTGAAAGGATGAAATTAATTCGGTTTTCTACGCTGCCAACAGGTACTTCGGTCACATCATAATTGTATTTTTTATACCCAAGCAATAGATTATGATAAATCTTTTCGGCTTCAGCGAAAGATTCGTACCGCTCGTTATCCTGCCGATAGATGTCTTCCCAGGGAGGTAATAAAAAAATCGAATCGTAGCGATTGTTTTCACATATATCCGTAAAATTAGTGGGATAATGGGAATGTATATAATCCATATAGGCAGTGACATCCGGCATCCCGCGATCGTAAAATAAATAAGGTCCCGAAAAGTCTTCGGCTTCGTTAAATTGTTGCAGCCTGCCTTCCAGTAACTTCTGACTAAACAATAAGGGATTTTCTAAAAACAATTGTTCAATCCCTTCATTTTGAGCCTCTTTAATAACATCTCGGGATATTTCGTGCATACAGGCGTACCCTTTTTGTTCGAGCTGAGAAATTAATGTGGTTTTTCCTGAGCCGGGACCACCGGAAATCACAATTCTTTTTGTTTTCAAGCGTTTCAATTTTATACAAAGTACGTAAATATTATTGACACCTAAAGTGTATCTTTGCGCTGCTTTTATTACAGGAATTGCTTATGAAACAAGATAAAAATACCAAGGAGTTTTACGAACGTCTTAAACAACAACTTACCGATGATACGCTCTGGCCGGCTCCGTATTTATATAAATTTATTGTTCCTTCCGATTTGGAAAAAATCGCGGAAATAGAAGCTATTTTTGACAATATGGATGCCGAGATTCAAACCAGAGATTCTTCAAAAGGTACCTATACAAGTGTTTCCATAAAGGTGAAGATGAAATCTCCCGAGGCGGTAATCGAAAAATATCTTGAAGTTTCTAACATTGAAGGAGTTATTTCTCTATAAATTTAGTATTTTGCAACAGAGAATTACTTCCGAAACACAAACCCTCCTTATTATAACAATTATATTTTGATAGACAATTTAGAATACAATACAGAACGACCTCAGTTGATTATTCCTGAGTACGGTCGTCACATTCAGAAAATGGTAGATTATGCCATCTCCAAAGAAGACAAAGAAGAGCGAAATAAAGTAGCCAAAAGTATTATTGCGGTTATGGGAAACCTAAACCCTCATTTACGGGATGTACCCGATTTTCAACATAAATTGTGGGATCAGCTGTTTATAATATCCGATTTTAAACTGGATGCAGATTCACCTTTCGACAAACCTTCAAGAGAAGAATTGATGGAGCGCCCGCAACCGTTGGGATATCCACAGAATTATCCGAAATATCGTTTCTACGGAAACAATATCAAACGTATGATTGATGTAGCCAATAGCTGGGAAGATGGTGAAATGAAAGAAGGCTTGGTGCTAACCATTGCCAATCATATGAAAAAGTGCTTCCTCAACTGGAATAAAGACACGGTTGAAGATGATGTAATCTTTAAGCATCTTTTCGAGCTTTCCGACGGAAAAATAAATCTGAAGAACAGCGATGAAGATCTCTCCAATGCACACGATCTTTTAAAAACCAAAAAGAGATTTAATAGTACCAACAGCACCAGCAATACTACTAAGAAAAGCTACAAGAGCAACAACAATCGTAACCGCAAGCGTTACTAATACCATTACTCCAAACCATGGGAACTTTTCAAATTGAGGGCGGCCACAAGTTAAAAGGTGAAATTCGTCCACAGGGTGCTAAAAATGAAGCCCTGCAAATACTTTGTGCCGTATTATTAACCCCCGAAGAAGTAATCATAGAGAACATTCCCGACATTCGGGATGTGAATAAACTCATCGAAATTCTCGGAAATTTAGGCGTAAAAACCCAAAAACTAGCCAAAGGCAAATATGCTTTTAAGTCGGATGATTTAAAACTTGAATACCTCGAGTCGGAATTATTCAAACAGGAGGGAAGCTCGTTACGAGGTTCTATCATGATTGTTGGTCCGTTGTTGGCTCGCTTCGGCAAAGGATATATTCCTCGTCCGGGAGGAGACAAAATTGGTCGCCGAAGACTGGATACCCATTTTGAAGGTTTTATTAATTTGGGAGCAACTTTTAGATACAATAAGGAAGAACGATTTTATGGGGTGGAAGCACCCAACGGACTTACCGGAACATACATGCTATTGGATCAGGCTTCAGTAACAGGAACTGCCAATATTGTAATGGCAGCTGTTCTGGCCAAAGGAACCACCACTATTTATAACGCGGCGTGTGAACCCTATTTACAGCAGTTATGTAAAATGCTGAACTCCATGGGAGCTAAAATTAGCGGGGTAGGTTCTAATATGCTCACCATTGAAGGGGTTACGCAATTAGGAGGCTGTACCCACCGAATCTTACCCGATATGATTGAAATTGGGAGTTGGATTGGTTTGGCCGCAATGACAAAGAGTGAAATTACGATTAAAGATGTAAGTTGGGAAAATCTGGGATTGATTCCCGATACCTTTCGAAAGCTGGGAATTACTTTGGAAAAGAAGGGTGACGATATTTACATCCCTTCACAGGATGAATATGAAATTCAGGGGTATATAGACGGTTCCATTCTAACTGTGGCCGATGCACCCTGGCCCGGATTTACACCGGATTTGCTGAGTATTGTTCTGGTTGTATGTACACAGGCAAAGGGAAGTGTATTGATTCATCAGAAAATGTTTGAAAGTCGGTTGTTTTTTGTCGACAAACTTATTGATATGGGTGCGAAGATTATTTTATGCGATCCGCACAGAGCCGTTGTGATTGGGCATAATTTTGCATCCAACCTGAAAGCCACTACCATGGTGTCTCCCGATATTAGAGCGGGAATCTCCTTATTAATAGCTGCACTTTCCGCACATGGAACGAGCACTATTCAGAATATAGAGCAGATTGACAGAGGCTATGAAGATATAGATAGCAGATTACGAGCCATTGGCGCCAAGATAACTAGGATTGAATCCTAAAATAAAAAGCCTCCATTTTGGAGGCTTTTTTTATTTAGACTTTCTGTTTTTATTAATCTCGTCTTGCAATTTTCTACCTAGTTGTTGCAGTTCTTCCAGCGTTTTTTGACGATGTTTTTCAAATTCGAGTTCGGTTTCTTCCAAGCGAGCTTTTGCTTCTTTGGTAACTGCATAGCTGTTTCTGTATTTGTAGACAAACAAACCAAGACTTGCTAAAAGGATTCCAATAATCGCCCACATAATAAGATTATAAGTAGTCTTACTGGTAAGTACCCCAAAGAGGATTATGCCGTCTTCTTTTTCTTTTGAATTTGCCAGATTTGTCTGGGTAGCATTTAGTTCTTGTGTAAGATCGGCGATTTTAGTTTTCTGGTCGTTAATTTCAACATAGGCAGTATCGATAATAGATTCCAAAGCTGCAACCGAATCCAACACGTTTTTGCGCAATCCATTTAACTGGGTTTTCTTAACTACTTTGTATTCTTGATAGTCATTGGATTTATCGAATATTTCGACAAACTGATTGTCCAGGGTATTAACAACAGGTTTTTCCTGCTGTTCTTCTTGCGCAGAAAGGGACAGGGCAACAAAAAGGAGGGGAAGTAGGGATACTAGTTTTCGAATCATTTTTTCAGAGTTAGGCTATAATGGTTACTTAACACTGCAAGAGTAGAAAAATTGTGTAATACTTCCCAAAAAACAACAGCAATTAGAATTTATTTAACAGAAACTAAAGCGTCGTTATAACAAAAATTAAGCGCACCTGATGGGCACTTTTTAATTTGCTGTATAATTTTTTCGGTTTCAGCACCATCCAAATCTATCCACGGAATCACTGTAGTCCTAAATACCTCAGAAAGGCCTTTAGCACATTTTTCGGCGTGAATACATTTTTTGGGTTGAAATGTTACGGTAATTTCACCATTGGTGAATTCATTGTCATAGGTTTCCATAAGCGTACATTTGGGGGTTATGTATATACCTTATATTCAATTATGTCGATAAATATATGCAATTAATCCTAATAATTAACAAAATATTTAGAAAATTCTTACAAATTGATTTTTTCGAAAGTTTTGTAACTCATAAGGAATCAGCATTTAAGCTCTATGATTTTTAATGGGAAGGCGTTTCACAACACTGTTCCGACTTTACTAATTTACAGCTCATAACCGCGAGCAAACACCCAATAATTGGCGCTACAATATAAAGCCAGAGTCCGTCTAAGTTCCACGACATCACTGCCGGAGCAACAGAACGGGCAGGATTCATGGAGGCACCTGTAATTGGACCTGCAAACATGGCCTCCAGCATAACAATACCACCAACAGCAATTCCGGCAGTCACGCCAATTTCTTTAGACCCGGTTGAGACATTTATTATAACCAGCATTAAAAAGAAGGATAATAATAACTCTAGTATAAAAACACGAAGCAAGTCTATTTGTGGTAGTGTAGCTCCTAATGTTTCAGAATCCGGAAAGAGATATAATAAAACTGCACTCGCGATAAAAGCTCCTGATAATTGTGAAATAACATATGCTGGCACCTCTTTCCAAGGAAACTTTTTTGCGTAGGCAAAGGCAATGGTAACTGCCGGATTAATATGGGCTCCGCTAATATCTCCAAACGCGTATATCATACACATTACAATAAGACCAAATGTAATGGCAACTCCGGGATGTGTGACGCCACCCCCGGTAAAATCGTTGATGACAATAGCGGCTGTCCCGCAAAAAACGAGAGCAAAAGTTCCAATAGCTTCAGCTATATATCTTTTCATAAGACAAAGGTAGGATACTTATTACAACCTAATTTAAGTTTTTGTTAACTTTTTAAAAAAAGCGTTGTTGTAACTTCGTAACTCTTAAAATTCACTTAAAATATACACCAATGAAAAAATTATTTCTTTTAGTTTGTGTGGCGCTTATTTCAATAGGGGCCTACGCACAAATTCAAACTCCTGCACCAAGTCCTTCCCAAAAAATTGAACAAAAGGTTGGATTGACCGATGTAACGTTAGAATATTCTCGACCTGCAATGAAAGGTAGAACGATATTTGGCGGATTAGTACCTTACGATAAATTATGGCGTACCGGAGCTAACGCAAATACAAAAATTACTTTTAGTGACGATGTTACCGTTGGAGGTACTGTGCTGAAAGCCGGAAGCTATGCGGTTTACACTAAGCCCGGATCTCAGTTTTGGGAAGTTTATTTTTATAGCGATTCCAATAACTGGGGAACACCTCAAACCTGGGATGATGCAAAAGTTGCAGCTAAGGTAAAAGCGGAAGCTTATCCAATGCCTATGGATATTGAGTCGTTTACCATGTCTTTTGACGATGTAACAAACGATTCGGCCAATCTTGGAATACTTTGGGAAAAGACCTACGTTGGCGTGCCTATTAAATTTGGAACCGATAAAATGGTTGCTGCCAGCATCGATCAGGTAATGAATGGTCCTGCTGCAAACGACTACTATGCTGCTGCAGTGTATTACTTAGAATCCGGCAAAGACATCAACAAAGCGAAAACGTGGATTGACAAAGCAGTTGAATTGAAAAGCGATGCTTTTTGGTATTTCAGACAACAATCGCTAATCTATGCGAAAGCTGGTGATAAAAAGGGAGCTATCAAAGCCGCTCAAAAATCGTTGGAAATGGCAAAGGCAGCCGGAAATGATGATTATATTGCATTAAATCAAAAATCATTAAAGGAGTGGGGAGCACTGTAATGTTGCTTACACTTTAGAGAGATCAACTTGAACGCTCCGAGAAATCGGGGCGTTTTTTTATAGAATTTGAATCTGAATGCTATAAATTTGAATATCAAAAGGAACACTTAAATTTCAAAAAATTGTAATTTAGTTGGCGAGAGTTTTAATTATAAGTTATAAATTTGCCCCATAATGAAAGGTTTAAAACACAATATTTTTAGTTGTATGAATGCGCTACCGGTGCGTAAGCATACCCCTATACACAGATATTGAAGAGAATAAACCAATCCTAAAAGATTTTTAAATCCCTTTGATATCAAATTCAAAGGGATTTTTTTTAATCCTAATATCATGAAAAAAATAGCCACACTAAAACTTACTAAAGCACAATTTCTAACAGAATTAAAGAGCTATACCTGGGTATGTATCGGTTCGGTTTTACTGTCGATTGCCTATGTACTTTTCATTATTCCTCATAATGTGGTGCCGGGAGGTATTTTGGGATTGAGTATTGTAATTAATGAGGTAACGGGTATCTCCATTGGTAGTGTCGCCTTACTTATCAATATTCCATTGTTTTTATGGGGTAGCAAGGTGTTGGGCATCAAAAATGGAATAAAGACTGCTCTGTCCATGGTGCTTATTTCAACTTGTATAGACCTCTTTTCTTTAATAACCGATACACAAGTTTTTATAGACGACATTCTGGTTTCTTCTCTCTTTGGAGGCGTAATCATTGGATTGGCTGTGGCTTTAGTAATGAACGCCGGAGCAACGACCGGAGGTAACGATGTGCTGGTTCAGATACTGATGAAGAAAATAAAGATTCCGTATAGCAAATTAATATTTATAATTGATGGTATTGTTATCGCCATGGGAATGTTTGTTTTTGAAGACTTTACAATGGCTGCCTATAGTATTATCGCAATAATCGCTATTGGAAAAACCATAGAATATTACATTAAACAGTCTGTTCAAAATAAAACCGTCCTCGTCTTTTCAAAGAAAAACATGCTAATCCAGGACGAATTAGTCTATAAAAAGAATACAACCAATGGTATTTTAAAACTGGTTCACCACGATTCTAACGGAAAGATTATTTTAATTACCAAGAATAAAAAAAATCTGGCAACTATAGAAAGTATAATATACAAGATTGATCCGGATGCTACAATCTCAGTGTTAGAATCGAATAGTTGAATAATCAAGAACGCTTCTGAAAGTATTTAGAAGCGTTTTTTCTTCTGAAAATAATTGGTCTCAAATCTATTGTTGGATAATATATAAAATAGAGTATCTTAGATATTCAGAATGAGAAAACTAACGTACGTTTTTAATTAAATCTAACAGAATGATTACTTTACTGCTTCTTCTAGGCCTTGCACTAATAATTGCTTTAGTAATGGTGAGTGTTTTTAACCGATTTGCAAAAAATAGAAATCTGGTTAAAGATGCATGGAGTAACATTGACGTGGCTCTTAAGCGCAGATATGATCTTATACCAAATCTCGTTGAAACCGTAAAAGGCTATGCCTCTCATGAAAAATCTACTCTCGAAAACGTAATAAATGCCCGAAATGCCGCAATGCAAGTGCCGCAAGACGATATTAATGCTAAAATCAAAGCCGAAAATCAGTTACAACAAACCCTTAGAAGTATTTTTGCACTCGGCGAAGCATATCCCGAGCTAAAGGCTAACGTAAACTATCTGGATTTGCAGGCAAAATTAAACGAAATTGAAGAAAACCTGGAACGCAGCCGACGCTATTACAACGGTTCGGTACGTGAAAACAATACGTACGGCGAAAGCTTTCCCGGAGTCCTTTTTATAGGTGTGTTTAAGTATCAACATTTCGATTTCTTTGAAACCGATCAAGCAAGCAGAGAAAATGTAAAAGTGGATTTTTCTTAAATAAAGCATACAACTCCTCAACATAATTTTAGCAAAAAGCAGCTATCCCCGGCGAATAATAAGGATTAACAGATTAATTTTTATATGCTGATGAAAAATACGATGCTAGTGATTGCTCTTTTTTGGGCGATATGCACAGGATTTGCTCAAGACTTTAGAGTAGACTATTACAAGGTAGATATTCATTTAAGTGAAGAAGGTTATTTCGATGTAGTCGAAAACTACGACCTCTATTTTCAAATTCCAAAACACGGAATTTATCGCACCATCCAAACTAACTATGATTTACTTACTTCCGATGGTAATCAGGAAAAGCGGAAGATAAAAATCAGCAATATTGAAGTTCCGGGCTATCACTTCGAATCACCCTTCGATTTTGTTCAAAAGATGAGCGATAATCTCGAGATAAAAATTGGAGATGCCAATATCACCCTAATGGGGCCCCAACATTACGAGATTAAGTACAGGGTACACAATGCGTTTTTATTTGAAGAAGATGGAATTCATTTTTATTGGAACATAAAACCCGACGGGTGGTGGGCTAATTTTAATAAGATTGATTTTACAATTCACCTTCCCGAAAATCATTCTGCCAATAGAGAAAATTTTTACGTTTATTCCGGAATCACCGGAACCACCACTATTGCACAAGACATCGAAGTGACATATGACAATGGCGTGTTTGAAGGAAAGAGCTTGAATAATTTTGTTTCCTATCCCGGACAGAGTGTTACGGTTCTGTTTACACTGCCTCCTGGCTCAATTAAAGAAATTAAACCTTTTTGGCCATTTTGGACAAACTACGGATATGTATTCATTATTGGTTTCTTGATAATGTGTTTTTATATCATCTGGAAAAAATTTGGCAAGGATGATAGGGTGATTGGAGTAACTAGTTACTATCCCCCAAGAACATCGACCCAGCAATGGCCGGTTTCTTAATTAACGACAAGGATGATAACTCCGATTTAATTTCACTGATCCCATATTGGGGCGCACGTGGAATTATAAAAATTCAAGAAATTCCAAAGAATAATTGGTTGAGTGCCAACGATACAATACTAACGCGTTTGCAAATGCTACCGGACAACGCCCCTGAATACGAAAAGAAGATGTTCAAAGGTTTGTTTGGCAGTTTCGACAGTTCTACCTCAAAAGATGTAAAGGTGAGTAGTCTTAAAAATACTTTCTATACTACAATGGCCAAATCCCGCACCCTACTTAATGAGAAAGCCCAACCCTATTATGAAGCCGATTCCAAAAGTGTAAAAAATGTTAACTTAGGTATGTTGGTAGTTCTCGCTATTGTCCTATTTCCTTTGGTCCTATTTATCTGGGGGCTTTTGGGCGCGTTTGCAGTGCTTTTAACCTGTATTGTTTTGGCCTTTGTGAATGTTCATATGGTTAAGAAAAATTCAAAAGGGAATCAGGTTTTTGCAGAATTGAAGGGATTTAAGAAGTTTGTTAAAGTTGCTGAAGAAAATAAACTGAAAATGCTGCTCTCTGAAGATCCAACGTATTTTGAAAGTACCATGAGTTATGCCCTGGCCTTCGGATTGTTCGATAGGTGGTCGAAAAAATTTGACGCTTTACACATGGCGCCTCCCAGTTGGTATTCATCTCAAGGAAACCATCACATGAATATGAATAACTTTTCCCGCTCTTTTTCCGGCGCAATGTCTTCGGCTCAATCGACCATGGTTAGTGCACCCTCCAGTAGTTCTTCCGGCGGAGGAGGATCCTCCGGTGGGGGTTTTGGCGGCGGTGGCGGTGGAAGCTGGTAATATGGCTACAATTTCAACTAACCTCTAAATGATAAAACCATGACAACACGTAGAAAATTCATCAAACAAGTATCGGTTGCCTCAGGCGGTATTTTGTTACCTGCACCCGATTTCAGAAATATATTTTCACCTATAAAACAAAAAGTAGTAATTATTGGCGCAGGTTTTTCGGGCCTGGCAGCCGCGTACAAGCTGAAAAACAAAAATGTAGATGTTACTATATTGGAAAGTAGAAATAGAATTGGAGGAAGGGTATTTTCACATAAGATGACAGACGATTTGGTTATCGAATTGGGAGGAGAATGGGTTGGAAATTCACACGAGAGAATACACGCTTTGTGCGGTGAGATGAATCTGGAATTGTTCAACAATCAGTTTAATACCCATCTTCTTTATAAAGGAGACTATTCTCCCGCCGGCGCCTGGGATTACAGTGAAGGATGGAACACCAAGCTCAACAAAATGCTGGAAGACTATGCAGATCTAACCGATAAGGAAAAGCTGGTGATGGACAAAATGGACTGGTGGCGTTATTTGGTGAACAATGGCTGCGATGGTCGTGATCTGGATATCAGAGAATTGTTGGACAGCACCGATTTTGGTGAAAGTATCCGTCAGGTTTCTTCCTTTGCCGCGATTGCCGAATATGCCGAAAGCAGTGAGAATAACGAAATGGATTTAAAGATCAAAGGCGGAAACGGAATGCTTGCTGAAAGGCTTTCAGAAAAAATAGGAAAAGAAAAGATCCTTCTGAAGCATACGGTTTCCCGAATAGTTCAGGACAGCAAGGTAAAAGTGTATTGTGAAAATGGCAAGGTGTTCGAAGCCGATAAAATTATTTGTACCATTCCCACCTTTGCAATGCAAAAAATTGATTGGCACCCGGGATTACCTTCCGAAAAAGTTGATGCATTGAATGAATTACAGTACGCCCGTATTAACAAACACGCAATGCTCTTTAATCAGCGGTTCTGGAAAGACGAAAGTTTCGATATGATTACCGATCAGAGTCCGCATTATTTCTATCATGGTACCAAAAATCAGAAATCGGGGCAAGGGGTGCTTATTTCGTATAGTGTTGGTGAAAAAGCTGCAGTGATTGCCAATCAGACAGATGCATGGAATGCCAAAATGATCAATGAGACCTTACAACCTCACTTTGGAAATGTTGCATCTCAGTTAAAGAATCAGGTAAATTATTACTGGGGCAACGATTCGTATTCGAAAGGGGCTTATGCATTGTATGGAAAAGACCAATGGTTTAGAGTGAGACCAATTTTAGAGGAATCCTTTTTACACACTCACTTTGCAGGAGAGCATCTTGCCGATTGGCAAGGCTTTATGGAAGGCGCCATCAATACAGGGGAAGCCGCAGCCGATATGATTTAAATTTTATTTATTTGAATTCTTTTGGTTATTCAGAAGCGTTTTCTTTTTTAGGAAGCATCGATTGCAAAACTATCGCAATCCCCATAACCAGAGCACAACCTGCCAAATTCAGCCATAAATAGGGCATAAGGTCAATCCACCATACATAGATGATGATTGCCTGGGTGATAATTGCGGCTGTAAATACAGCTTTACTTTTCACATATTTAATAAAAAAGGCAAGTAAAAAGATTCCGAGAACATTTCCGTAGAAAATAGAACCAATAATATTTACCAGCTGAATTAAATTATCGAATAGATTAGCAATGCAGGCCACTAAAATAGCGATAATCCCCCATAACAATGTAAACCATTTGGACGCCTTTACATAGTGCTTGTCATCGCGAACACCCACATTCCTTTTGTAAAGATCGATGGTTGTAGTAGAACCCAAGGCATTCAATTCGGAGGCCGTGGAAGACATGGCAGCACTTAAAATTACAGCCAGCAATAGTCCAATTAAGCCTCGCGGCAGATTGTTGAGAATAAAATGAATAAATACATAATCCTTATCATTTGTTTCGGCTTCGGGATTGGCTTTTTTAATGATTGCTTTGGATTGTTCCCGTAATTCATCTTCAGTGACATTGATAATCTGAATCTCTTCTTTCAACAATTCTTTTTCTGAAGCACTGTTTGTCGTTGTAAACGCCAATTGCTTCGAAATAAGTTGTTCGTCCAACGCATTTTTTTCAGTGACCAAATCCTTATACTCCTGTGCATAGGGGGAAGCCATTACATCTTCTACAGCAGCAGGATTAAAGTGTAAAGGGGAGCTGTTAAACTGATAAAAAACAAAAACCATGATTCCTACCAACAATATAAAAAACTGCATTGGAACCTTTAGTAGGCCGTTAAAGATCATGCCCATCTGACTTTGACGCACCGATTTTCCTGAAAGATACCGCTGCACCTGACTTTGATCCGTTCCAAAGTAGGACAGAGCGAGGAAGCTTCCGCCAATAATTCCGCTCCAAAAAGTGTAACGATTGTCAAAATCGAACGAAAAATCCAGAATTTCCATTTTCCCGTTGGCACCTGCAATTTCCAATGCTTTAGAGAAGGTTATGTCTAGTGGTAAATAATTCAGAATTAATAAAAAGGCGATCAACATCCCTGCAAATATCACAGCCATTTGCTGCTTTTGCGTAACACTTACGGCCTTTGTGCCACCACTTACAGTATAGATTATAACTAAAACACCAATAATGACGTTGAGGTAAATAAGATTCCATCCCAACACTGCCGATAGTATGATAGCCGGTGCAAAAATGGTTATTCCGGCTGCCAGTCCTCGCTGAATTAAAAACAAAATTGCTGTTAGCGTACGCGTTTTTAAGTCGAAACGGGTTTCCAAATATTCGTAGGCCGTAAAGACTTTGAGTCGGTGGTAGATTGGAATAAAAACCAAACAGATAACCACCATCGCAATTGGCAATCCGAAATAAAACTGCACAAACCCCATTCCGTCGTGAAACGCCTGTCCCGGAGTAGATAAAAAGGTGATAGCACTGGCCTGAGTAGCCATAACACTTAAACCAATGGTCCACCATTTGGCATCGCTACCCCCTTTGAGGTAGTCGGTCACGTTTTTGCTCCCACGTGTTTTATAGGTCCCGTAAAGAACAATAAAGAGTAGGGTTCCCCCAAGTACAATCCAGTCTATTTGCTGCATATTAGGTATAGTGTTGCATTAAAAAATAGAAGATGACGATGTACAGGGCATTTAAAAGTAATACCACCGTGTATTTCCATTTCCAGACGAACTTTTGATTTTCTTCAGTCATATTAATTTCCTAAGGAGAGTAAATTGGCAAACAGGCGATATGCTCCGGGAACTCCCGCCGGAAGTTCTCTAAAGAAGCTCAATCCTGTGTAAATATAGTGCCCTTTTCCGTATTTGGCGACCAGTAAAGACCCTTTGGTCAAAGGTTCTCCCTTGTCGTGCATTCCCAAAATAGGAGTGAATTCTGCCGCCCACTCATCCGGAAAATAGAGTCCGCGTTCCTGTACCCAGTTTTTAAAATCGTCCTGTGTAATTTTATTTGGGGTGTTCAGGACAGGATGATCGGGTGCTAAAATTTCTACTTCTGAATTTTCATCGGTAACCCGATCGCGAGAGAGTTTAAGGGATAACGGCCCAAAATCGGTATCGTTCATTCCCCGACTCGTATTGTATTGAAGCAGCAAAGTACCTCCGTTTTGCACGTAATTGTTGAGTTCGGTTTGTTTGTAATCCAGTTCGGGAACTGTGTTATAAGCTCTAATTCCAACTACAATCGCATCAAATTGTTGTAAATTCTCTGAAGTTATTTGCGAAGGTTCGATAGTGGTAACGGTATAGCCAATTTCTTTTAAACTTTCGGGGATCGCGTCACCTGCACCGTTTATATAACCAATTTGTTGTCCTTTTTTCTGAATATCAAGTCGCACCACCCGTGCTTCCGAAGGTAATAAAACACTTTGAAACGGAATATGGTCGTAGTCTATTGTAACAAGCTCTTTGTTGTAAAACACATCGCCAATTTGCAATAAAGGCTTGAAATAGCCGTCATTTTGTTCCTTTGGCGGCTGTACAGTAAAGACAAGGGTTTGTTGTTGTCCTTTTTTGGCAATATTGAAAACATGTTGAGCAGGGGAGACCACCCATCCTTTTGGATGCTGAAGTGTGACGGTTCCATTTATATTATCACGGCCCGATTGTACAATTACCGGAATTTCTCTTGAGGCTTCTGTTGCGAAAATGAGTACTTTTTCGGGGATAGAGGAGGTTACATCCGGGATTACTTCAAATGGACGATACACTTCCCCGTCTACAGGATCGTTAAACTTATACACTATGTTACGGTCAAAACTTATTTGTCTTCCCTCAATAGTAAGATGAAACGTCACAGGAAATTGATTGGTCTGTTCAGGCAGACCAATCAAATTAGTATCATCCACTCTATACATTCCCAAGGTGCCTGTTTCACTCAGCCAATAGGGCGCACTGTATTTTGTTGCTGAAAATGTCCCATCGACGCTTTCGAGGGTATAAGGTGTATTTTGAGTTAGGGTAGTGGCTTGCAGTGAAGCAGGAAACACAATTACCGAAGACGCCACCGAGTTAAGTTTTATGGGAACATTCGAACGGTTTATTGCTTCGATGGTCACCTTTACAGCACCCTTAGGGGATATGCTTTGCTCATTTGCCACTGCTTCCAAATACAAGCCGGCACAGTCGGCAATAAGATCTTTAATTTCTTCCATCTTTACCGTTTTCCAGTAGCCTTCGGGAAGTTTTCTAATTAAATCGTATGCTTTTAACAATTCCGAGATACTTGCTGAAGGATTTTTAAAATTGAAATCTTTTTCAACCTTCGCCAAAATGGTTCCAATCGCAGCGCCACCTTCCAAACGAGACCAGGTGGTATTGATTCCGTCGAATAAATTCGATTTGTCTGCGGGGAAATCTCCTGTTAAAAATTCGAGATATTCGGTCTGACTCCCACGTGTTCCGGTACTTCCGAAGCCTTGCGATTTGTGCATGCTTCGGCTTAACGACGCAATTTCGCCGTTCGATAGACCCAATGAAGGATAATAACTTCCGGTTTCAACCTCCACTAAATTGGTTTTATCGGCTTTATCAAAATTCTCCTGACTCCCATAAAACCACCACGAAGTATTAAAAAAGAGGCGCCGGGGTTGCCAGGCACCGTAGGTTTTAACCGTTTCGGGATATTTTGTGGTATCTCCAACCATATCGAATGCGTCAAAACTCAACATGGCAGAAGAAGTATGATGGCCGTGTGTACTTCCCGGACTGCGATGATCAAACCGATTGATAATAATATCGGGTTTAAATTTTCGGATGGCAAGAACCACATCGCCTAAAACTTCGTTTTTATTCCAGATTTCCAAAGTTTCATCGGGATGTTTTGAATATCCAAAATCGTTGGCGCGTGTAAAGATTTGTTGTCCGCCGTCTACGCGTCGGGCAGCCAGTAATTCCTGAGTTCTAATCACCCCTAGCAATTCACGAATTTCGGGTCCTACAAGGTTTTGTCCGCCATCGCCTCGCGTCAAGGAAAGGTAGGCAGTTCGGGCTTTTACATCGTTGGAAAGAAACGAAATTAGACGGGTATTCTCGTCGTCCGGATGTGCTGCAATGTACAATGCCGAGCCCAGAAAATTTAATTTTTGAAGGCTGTGATATATTTCGGAAGCAGAAGGTTTTTGAGGAGATTGGGCGTTTATTGTTGAAAAGCAAAACAATAAAAGAAAGAGAGGAACTAAAAATTTACGCATGTGTACTTCTTTGAATTTTTCTTGTATTCCCAAATATACCCAAATTCAAAAAGGAGATTAATCTATTGGCTGTTCTTTAACATTTTTATCGTCTTCATGCAAAAAGTCATCAATGTGATCGGGTTTTATGACACTTACGCCTTTCTGAAGCATTAAACTATTGGGGTATGTTACAAATTCTCCTTGATTGGTTCGTAATACCAAATGGAATGTTTTTATATCTTCAATTATACCTTCCATCGGAAACTCTTTATCGTGAACTTTGATATAATCTCCAATTTTATATGGAAAGGTAAAAAACATGATTATACCGCTGGTTATATTACTAAGGATAGACCATTGGGCAAAAAATGCGATTCCTATAACTGCAAAAACAGAAGACATTACCCATCCCAAATCACTAAATTCTACTCCCCAAATAAGAATCATTCCCATTATCATAAGAAAGATAATAGCGAAGTCAATGTACTTGAGAATAAGTCCTGTACGGTGTTCTATTCTTTCCGAATTTTTTGCGAAACGCCTTACCAGCATTATTAGAATCAATCGCAATATGATAAATATTACAATATGAGCTGCAGTTTTAATAAGTTGTGGAAGATATTCTTCTAAAAACATTGTCTTTTATTTTATACCAAGTGAATCCCGTAAAATTACATCTTTATTGCTGTTTTGTGTCCAATAGGAGGTACGAATTCGCTTCATTTTTGTAGCGGTTGTTTTTAATCTCAAAGTGTCGTGAGGCTGTGTAGCGTTGGTTTCTTCCCATTTTTCAATTTCGTAAGGAAAGGTACTGTTAAAGTAAATCACCAGTTGTCGCTGCAATTCGGGATAATTGATAGAATACGAGGTAAGAGAATCACCCTGTTTTAAACCGGCAAATGCAGGATATGCATCTAACTTTTTGTGCCGTAATCGCAAGTACTCGAACGATGGAATAATCGAGATATCACCGGTTGGGAGTTCTTCGGGGTTAATACGGATTAGATTCCACAATTCATTTTCCAACCAGGCTTTAGGCAATTTAATGGATTGGTCGGCCTCTCCTTCAAAATAAGAATATGCCTCAATTTCAAAATCATTTTTATTGTTGAGTTGCGCATATACCATACCGCACCATTCCTGCACCGAATTACTCACTTTTAACGCATGCCCCGTGTGTTTTACAGGACTAAATGTGCTGGACATGATAGAATATGGGTAAATGCCGGTGAGAAAGTTTTTCATCTGATTTAATTTCAGTACCGAAATATTTTCTTCAGAATAGTTATTTGCTTTTACCTGCTCCGAAGGCAAAAAGTCTTCCGTTACAAAAATTGTCACTGCGCTCCCTTCCCGTATTTCTCCGTAGCGTTCCTGCGATAGGTCATAAGATGTAATTTCGGCCGTTCCATTGTACCAATACGCTTTAAATTCTTCGCTTAAATTTCGGGGCTTCGGCTCCCTTTTGTCCTTTTTGGAATTTGAAACTCCCAAAGGATCTGTGTCTTTTTCAACAGAATTACAAGATGTTATAAGGGTGAGGAATAAGAATATTACGAGCGTGTTGTAAAGAAGAAATTTCATTAGCATTGGATTTTAACGTAAAAATACTACAAAATCAGCGTAAAGGCAGCCCCATTAACGTTTTGTAAACAAGATGTGTTGGCAATCCCATTACGTTAAAATAGGAACCTTCCAGTCTTTCAATGGCGATATAGCCAATCCATTCCTGTACGCCGTAACTTCCTGCCTTGTCGTAGGGTTGGTAGGTGTTGAGATAGTATTCTATTTCAGCTTCGGAAAGAGATTTAAACCATACTTTGGTTGTGTCGTGAATTGTTTTCTGAAAGTTCTTACTCGTGAAGCAAACAGAGGTGATTACTTCGTGCAATTCCCCGCTTAAATTGCGCAGCATGTTTTTAGCATCCTCAGCATCTTTGGGTTTTCCGATGGCGACTCCGTCCTTCCATACAATAGTATCACTGGTGATTAACACATCATTTTCGGCAAGATCCTCAAAGGCCGAAGCTTTTAATTGTGCGAGATAATCGGTAATTTCAGAAGCCACTAGTGAATCGGGGTAGGATTCTTCAATTTCACGTACCTCAATAGCAAAATCGACATCCAGATCTTTAAAAAATGCCTGCCTACGTGGTGATCCCGAGGCGAGAATTATGTTGTAGTTTTTAAGGTGTGTCTTTAGCATTTTTACCGGGGTTCTGAGTCTTGGGTTATGGAATTTGGTATTTGGTATTTGGAATTTTTCTTGTGTTTATAAAATTGAATCATGCAATTGGAACAAATCTATACAATAGCATGGAACCTATTCCGAAGAACATAATTACTTTTAAAAGCCATGAAAGTTTGGTATAATCCTTCTCTGTTGCCGCACTCCAGGCCTTTGTACAAAAATAAAGTAGTGGGCCTATAATGAACAATAAAAAATATCCAATCACCAGTTGCGAGCTGTACAGGTTTACGTACATATAATAGATGATACCGCACATGGTAAAAACGCCGAGTACAAACACGATCGTAGTCGCTCTTTTTCGTCCAAGGGCTATGGCTAACGAATTTATTTCTCCCTTTTTATCGCCATTGATATCCTGCAGGTCTTTTACTATTTCCCGAATTAAATTCAGTACAAAGGCAAACATTGCAAAATCCAGTAGTATTTTAAAAATGACCCACTGTGACGCCTGATTCTCGGGCACAATCGCAGGCAGCAACTCAAACAGTCCTACAATTAGAATACTCATAGCTACCAGAGCAGAAATTAATACATTTCCGGCAAGAAGCATCGCTTTAATGTAGGATGCATATAAATAGAGAAGAGCAGCAATTATCACAAATAACGCTGCAAAACCGGGTTTTTCGATGCTGTTTGCCAGGTAAAATCCGATGCCGACTCCTGCTGTTGTTAATATTAGGTACCAACGATTGGCAGTGTTTTCTGAAACTTTAGTGCCCACGAGTACTTTAGAGGGTTTATTAATACGATCTATCGCCACATCGTAGATATCGTTGATGACGTTTCCTCCGGCGGCAATGCACAGCGTAGCCATTACTAAGAGGGTAAATTGAGAAGTAGTTAATGTAGTTGCGGCTTCAAAGGGAAGGAAGAGTCCGAATTTTAGGGCCACTTGCATAAAAGCAATTAACAATAGATTAAGCGGACGAATTAGTTTAAGTATATTCATGGACAACGAAACCTCAGTTAATCGTATTTGGCACTGGTTGCACCGTTAGAAAGCCACTTTCCTTGCACTTTCAGTACCTGTTCAATCACATCGCGTACACAGCCTTTTCCGCCATTTTTATGGGACACATACGTAGAAATTTCTTTAATCTCCGGAACGGCGTCCTGCGGACAACAAGGCAGACCTACTTGTTGCATAACTTCCAGATCGGGAATATCATCGCCCATAAACAAAACATTTTCCCGTTTTACATTCGCGCTTTGGAGATATCGGTTTAAAGTTTCGGTTTTGTGGTGGGCGCCTAGATGAATATCGGTTAAGCCCAAACCTTGCAGTCTGTTTCGAACACCTTCATTTGTGCCACCCGAAATAATACACACCTTAAACCCTTGTTCCAAAGCGGTCTTTAGAGCAAATCCGTCTTTGGTATGCATGGTTCTAAACAGCTCGCCGCTTGTTGTTACCTGTATGGTCCCGTCGGTAAGCACCCCGTCCACATCAAAAACAAAGGTGGTAATATGCTGTAAGTATTCTTTATAGCTTTTTTCCATAGGTCTTTTGTATGGCTTGCGTTAGTTGTTGATACAATTCTTTATGCGAACTGTCCTTCAGCAAATGTAAATGTTTTTCAATTGTTTTTAAATCGTTGCGTTTTGCGGGCCCGGTTTGCGCTTCGGAAGGGGTTAGCGTTTCAATTTTGCGGGCTGTTTCAGCAATAAGCGGTTGTAATAAATCGAATTGCAGGTTATTTTCTGAAGTGATTTCATGCCCTACACGATACAAATGATTGACAAAATTATTCACAAACACTGCGGCCAGATGGAGTTTTGCACGTTCTTCCGAATTAATTTCCACCACTTTTTCTGAAATGGTTTCCCCAAGGGTTTTTAAAAGTTTTAAATCGGATGCATTTTCGGCTTCCACACAGATTGGAATTTCCTTAAAATCCACAACCCGCTCCTTCGAAAAAGTTTGCAGAGGATAAAACACTCCGCTTCGGTTTTGTTTCGAAAGTACCTCCATTGCAACGCCACCAGATGTATGAACTACAAGCCTGTTTTTAAATGGTAGCGTTTCCGAAAACGAACCTACAACATCATCCGGGATGCCGATAATATAAATATCTGCTTCTTCTATTTTGGATAATTGTGAGGTAACAGGAATTGATTTCAGAACAGATTTTATTTCAACTTTATTTCTGTTATATATTTGATTAACAGAAACATTGCTCATATTATATAAAGTACTACATAAATGATAGTTGACATTTCCAAATCCTATAAAAACAATTCGAATCATGGGGCGAAGGTAAAACTTTTTGTTGCCTCTTTTAAATTCCCCGTTTTAAAATTATCGGCGGGACTTCATAAAATTTCATAGTGAGTATGATAAATATCATAGAAAAGCAGGTTGTTACAGACGTAAATTTGTTTAAAATTAAACCATACTACTATGAAAGTTGCAACCTTAGATCACTTGTTGGCCGATTTTAAAGAAGATTACTATATGTATATCCCTCTCACCATTATTTTGCAAAGCTGTGTGGGTTCGATTGCAGCCATGTTAATTCTCTCCAATGGTTTCTCTGCGGTCACTTTTATTGAATTAACCTTGTGCGTTTCCTTAAGTATGCTTTACAACGCTGCACTTTTGGCACAATTGAAACCAAAATTTTCATTTGGCTTATTAGTTGTAAGTTTGTTATTGAACACTTTATTTATAATTATCAATTTAATTTAACATTGGAAAAAACCGATTTATCTACCAGAGAAGACGTGGCCTTTTTGGTGACTACCTTTTACGGAAAGGTAAGAGCAGACGCGCTTTTGGGTCCTATATTTAACGGAATTATCAGGGACTGGGAACATCATTTTGAACACCTTAGCGATTTTTGGGAAACGAATCTTTTCTTCAAAAAATCGTATTCGGGAAATCCTATCCTGAAACATATTGAAGTCGATAAAAAAGTAGACGGGAAAATTAATGAATTACACTTTGGAACCTGGCTCAATCTGTGGTTTCAGACCATTGATGAGTTATTTGAAGGCGAAACAGCACAAATAGCAAAGAACAGAGCGCGGAACATGGGAACATTTCTTCATATTAGTATGTTTGAGGCAAGAAAAAGTGAGTCCATTTAATCTATTTCTAACATAAAATTAAGTAGCTTAAATGGTTGTAATTACCTAAATTTGCACCCAAAATTAGCCTCATGCAAAAGAAATTAGCTGCTATCCTTTTTTCAACACGTCTTACCGCTGTCTTATTTTTGGTTTTTGCCGCTGCTATGGCCGCGGGAACATGGTTGGATCGCTTTGCCGAAACATCTCCTACACCTTACACTAGAACTCTTATTTACAACGCATGGTGGTTCGAAGCCATTATGGGAATTTTTGTAATTAACTTTTTGGGAAATATCTTTCGGTTCAGACTTTACAAAAAAGAAAAATGGACAACCCTTTCACTTCACCTTGCGTTTATCTTAATTCTCATGGGTGCTTTTATTACCCGTTATATCGGTTATGAGGGGGTTATTCGTATTCGTGAAGGGGCTACCGAAAACCGAATGCTTTCAGATCAAACCTATCTCACAGCCTTTATCGATGGGGATTACGTGGTGGATGGCGTGCCGCAGCGAAGAAAGGTGGCACCCAAAAAACTATTGCTCTCGGAACGCCTGGACAATGATTTTACTATCACAACCGATTACAATCAGCAACCCGTAACCATTACCTACAAAGATTTTATAAAAAATGCCAAGGAAGGTTTAATTCCGTCCGAAGAAGGGGAAGAGTATTTGAAAATTGTGGAAGCCGGAGATGGAAGCCGACATGATCATTGGATTAAATTAGGCCAGATTACCAATATTCACAATATCCTGTTTGCAGTAAACTTGCCTACCGAAGGGGCTATAAACATAGGATATCACCCGGATGGCAGTTATACCATCGATGCTCCTTTTGAAGGCAGTTTTATGAGAATGGCAGACCAAATGCAGGGCATAGTAGTTAAAGATAGTACGCAGCCGCTACAGCTTCGGTCGTTGTATCAATTGGGAGGCATGTCATTTGTAGTCCCTGAACCGGTAACAAAAGGAAGTTACGGCATTGTTCAAGCTCCTAAAACCGAACCCACCAATCAGGATGCGCTTATTGTAGATGTTGCAACAGGAACTGAAACCAAAACAGTAGAGTTGCTGGGAGGAAAAGGCAACCTGCCCGACCCCGTAAAAACTGAAATAGGAGGGATGTTTGTATATCTCACCTATGGTTCCAAACAATACGATTTGCCTTTCAGCATTACGCTGAACGATTTTATAGCCGACAAATACCCGGGAACCGAGAACAGTTACTCGGCGTTTAAAAGTAAGATTACAGTAAATGATTCTGAAACCGACTTTTTCGATTACGATATTTATATGAATCATGTGCTGGACCATAAGGGCTATCGCTTCTTTCAGGCTTCTTTCGATCCCGATGAAAAAGGAACGGTACTTTCCATCAACAAAGATGCCTGGGGTACCTGGATTACCTACATTGGTTATTTGTTGTTGTATTTCGGACTCATGGCCATCTTGTTCGATCGAAACTCGCGCTTCGGAGCGCTTAAAAGAATGCTCGACAAGGTAAAATCGAAAAAATCGAAGCTATTAACAATGTTTCTGATTTTATTTTCTTTTTCAGGGTTCGCACAAAATAATATAAACCCGAAGCACACCAAAGCGACCAAAACTCAGATAGATTCGGTATTGTTGGCCAATGCGGTTAGTAAGGATCACGCCGCCAAGTTTGCACACCTTATTATTCAGGATAACGGGCGAATGAAGCCCATAAACACCTTTGCCAGCGAATTGTTGCGTAAAGTGAGTAAAAAAGACAGTTACGAAGGTCTGGATGCCAATCAGGTGTTTATATCCATGACCGAATTTCCCGCATTGTGGTCTCAGGTTCCAATTATTGCTTTAAAGCGAGGAAACGACAGCATCCGCCATGTTGTAGGAGCTGCGGAAGATGTTAGTCAAATTTCGTTACTGGATCTCTTCGACGAAAACGCAAACTACAAACTGCAACCCTATCTTGAGGCTGCGACCAAAAAGACGAATCCCAATCAGTTTGAAAAAGATTTTATCAAGGCGCATGAGAACTTTTATGTTTTGAATCAGGCTTTGAGCGGGAGTATTTTGAAAATTTTTCCGTTGCCCAATAGTGAAAACAACAAATGGGTTTCGTACCCCGAATTGAACGAAGCAAATTTCAAAGGAATGGATTCTACAGTAACAAGAACCATTCTTCCTATTTACTTTCAAACACTCAGGGAGGCCCGAAAAACGGGTGATTATACCGAAGCTGAAGAGATTTTAGCGGGAATTACCAAGTTTCAGAAGAAATACGGAGAAGAGGTAATGCCTTCAGAAAATAAAATCAAAGCCGAAATAATATACAATCGGGTCGATTTATTTAACCGCCTGTATAAATATTTTGTGACACTGGGTGCATTGATGTTTCTTTTTATCATCATTCAGATTTTTACCCAAGCAAAAGTGGTTAACAGTATTGTAAAAGTGTTTAAATACATTATTTGGGCTCTTTTTGCACTTATGACGATTGGTTTGGCGATGCGCTGGTATATAAGCGGACACGCCCCGTGGAGTGATGCGTACGAGTCGGTAGTGTATGTGGCATGGGCTACGGTCTTCTTCGGACTCGCATTTGGAAGGAAAAGTGATCTTACTGTCGCATCAACGGCATTTGTGGCATCTATAATTCTATGGGCAGCCCATTTAAACTGGCTAGACCCTGCTATCGCCAACTTACAGCCCGTATTAGACAGTTATTGGTTGATGATTCACGTTGCGGTGATTGTTGCCAGTTATGGCCCCTTTACGCTAGGGATGATTCTAGCGGCTACCACTTTATTGCTTATGTTGCTAACAACAAAGAATAACCATAAGCGAATGGACCTCAATATTAAGGAACTCACCATCATTACCGAAATGAGCCTTACCGTTGGTTTGGTGATGCTTACCATTGGTAATTTCCTGGGAGGCATGTGGGCCAATGAAAGCTGGGGACGTTATTGGGGTTGGGATCCGAAAGAAACCTGGGCATTGATAAGTATTATGATTTATGCTTTTGTAATTCACATGCGTTTGGTTCCGGGCTTACGCGGTAGATGGCAGTTTAATGTTGCGGCAATGTTTGCCTACGCATCCATTATGATGACGTATTTTGGCGTGAATTTCTATTTAAGCGGCTTGCATTCGTATGCGAGCGGAGATGCACCGGCCACACCAACCTTTGTGTACTACATTGTAAGTTTTGCAGTTTTACTGAGTATTGCAGCCTATTTCAGCTATAAAAAATACTACATAAAAAAAGGATAAGCTTTTAACGGCTTACCCTTCTCTTTCTATTTAGTTGGAATAGATTTGGGGATATATTGGGGGGCTAATTATAAATATAGTCTGGTTGTGTGTCCACCATGCGATAATCTTCCTGTATGTGTTCACTAATTTCAAGTTTTGTATACAGTTCTTTGGTGAGCTCTTCAATGTCGTGTTCGGTCGTTTTGAGCTTTCTGGCAATTTTAGAGTTGTCTTTCCCTTCCGAAATGTACTGAAGTAACTTTATTTCCAAACCGTCAAGATCGTAATGCATAATTAAGTTTTCAAGATACACATCTTCCATAAGCTTGGCCGCATTCTTCCGGTTCATCACTTCCTGGCGTTTCAAAAAGATGCGCAATTCGGTTTGGCGAAGCATACTTTCTTCCTTGATTGCTTTCATACGATACATAATAGCATAGGTTAAAACCAGCATTTCTACTAACACGGCAGCTTTTAAGTGTACGGGTTGTGTTCCTAAAAATTCAAATCCGAAGTTTTTCAACACAAAAAAGTCGACTGCAAAAAGCAAAGGAATGGCCGAAGCAATTACATAGAATTTCGCATAGTTCTTTTTGCTGAATAGTAAAACACCGGCTACAAAATAAGAAACCATGATTCCAAGTGACAAGCTATTTGCGATGCTTGCAAGTACAATACTTTCTGTCACCCATGCCATAGCAATAATCACTGATACCGTGCCCAACAGGGCCATGGTAGTCCATCGAAGTTTAGGGTAAAATTCACTAAGTGATAGGTATTTTGAAGCAAACCAGGCGGCAAATCCTACTGTGATAAGTAGAAAACCCGATTGGATGGTAATAAAGGTTGCTGCATTGTCAGCTCCAATGGTCATTATCAAACCATCATTGAGTAAAAATGTGCAACCAATTCCGGTGAGTGCTAAAAAATAATGTAAAAAGATCTTTTCGTCGAATAGGAAATAGCATACAAGGTTTAACAAGATAACCATGAGGGCAAAACCGTAGTACATTCCATTTTTAAAGGTTTGTGCTGAATTTTGAACCAAAACGGTACTCGATGCATTACTTTTTTCGCGAGTACTTACAATTTCACTGGAAATTAATTGATCATTTTTGTAGGAAAATTCCTCATTTTCTGAAAATAAGGATTCTCGAGCGCCGGCGACATCGTTGTAAGCGATACTCGTTTTGGGCGATTTGTAGGATGTGTTTTCAAGTTGTATTTCTGATGTTTTTCTCAGAAGTTTATCCGTCTTTGCTTTCTCTGAAAGTGCCTTAAATTCAAGGCTTTTAAAGATAACAGCAGTTGATTTTTCGGGAGTAAAAGCCATAGTGGTTTTTCCTGAAAAAGCGAATAGAAGACACAACGCGAGGGGTAAAAATCGTAGCCTCATAATAAGTAGGGTTTAATAATTTGGGTACTCGAATATACACAAAATTTACATTTCATCTAACTTTTTTGCATTTAATCGATAATAAACATAAAAAAAGAGCTTCTCGTACGAAAAGCTCTTTTTGCAATTTTATGGCCAAATTCTCTTACCGGCTATATTTCGCCTACCATATCTTCTGGTTTTACCCAGGCATCAAATTCTTCTGCAGTAAGATATCCCAATGCGACAGCTTCTTCTTTAAGCGTTGTTCCATTTTTGTGGGCAGTATTGGCAATTTCGGCAGCCTTATAATAGCCAATTTTAGTATTTAAGGCAGTCACCAACATCAAAGAGTTGTGTAATTGCTTTTTTATTACATCATAATTGGGTGCTATGCCCTTTGCACAGTGCTCATCAAAAGATACGCAGGCATCGCCCAATAATTGGGCAGATTGTAGAAAATTAGCTGCCATTAGGGGTTTAAATACATTCAATTCGTAGTGTCCCTGCATCCCGCCTACAGCAATCGCCATATCGTTACCAATTACCTGTGCACAAACCATAGTTAAGGCTTCGCATTGGGTTGGATTCACTTTTCCGGGCATGATGGAAGATCCCGGCTCATTTGCAGGAATAGTAATTTCACCAATGCCGCTACGCGGACCACTGGCCAACATTCGAATATCGTTTGCAATCTTATTAAGTGATACTGCCAGTTGTTTTAAAGCTCCATGTGATTCTACGATGGCGTCATGTGCTGCCAGAGCTTCAAATTTGTTTTGGGCCGTTATAAAGGGTAATCCGGTAAATTTCGCAATATATCCCGCTACATTTTCCGAATAACCTTTGGGTGTATTAATTCCTGTTCCTACAGCCGTACCTCCCAAAGCAAGCTCTGATAAATGAGATAAGGTATTGTTAAGCGCTTTTAAACCATAATCCAGCTGCGCTGCATAACCACTAAATTCTTGCCCTAAGGTTAGGGGAGTGGCGTCCATAAGGTGCGTTCTACCTATTTTTACAACATTATTGAAGTCGGATGCTTTTTTAGTCAGGGTTTTTTGCAACTGTTGTACTCCCGGAATTGTGACTTCAATTAATTTTTTATAGGCTGCTATATGCATCCCTGTAGGAAAGGTATCGTTGGACGACTGCGATTTGTTCACATCGTCATTGGGTTGAAGTGTTTTTTCACCTTCACCAATAGTTTTTCCCGCTATTTGATGTGCTCTGTTTGCAATAACCTCATTTACATTCATATTGCTTTGGGTGCCGCTTCCGGTTTGCCAAATCACCAACGGAAACTGGTCATCGTGTTTTCCGGTTAAAATTTCATCGCATACTTTAGCAATGAAATCTCTTTTTTCTTCCGAAAGTACTCCCAATTCACAATTGGAATAGGCTGCAGCCTTCTTTAAATAAGCAAACCCATATACCACTTCCAAAGGCATGGATGCCGGCGATCCAATTTTAAAATTATTTCGGGAACGCTCCGTTTGTGCTCCCCACAATTTATCGGCCGGCACATGTACCTCGCCCATGGTATCTTTTTCTATTCTGTAGTCCATATTAGTTGTTTCAAACGCAGTACAAAGGTACTTTTTTATCGCCTAAGTTGGAAGTGAAAAACCCGAAGATTTGTGTAGAACCGGCTGGGAATTCTTCAGAATAATAAAATGTAAGATTTTTAAAATGTTTTATTTTTTCTGAAAAAATCCTACTATCTTTGAACCATCATAAAAAAACACACTTTATTATGTTCGATTTTGATCAGTACCTAGGATTTTTAGCATTTTTGACCATCTTGACCATTGGATTTTGGTTGATGATTTTTTTAATTTCCTTTATTCCGTATTGGATTGGTGGTGCGTTGTATGAAAACTGGAAATTAAAGCGTGAAGCAAAGAAGAATGAAAAAATCAGCTAATTAGCAATTTAAAATATTAAAAAAGGATCTGTGAAAACAGATCCTTTTTTTTTGCAATTAACTGAGTATTACGGGATTGCCTTAGTTCCGCCTTCAAATTCGAAGTCTTCACCACCACTTTCACCACGACCTCTCTCACGTTTCTTCTTCTCATTAAATCTATAGGTAAAGGAAAGTGTAAATTGTCGCTGTCTCCATTGAAATTCACTATTACTCCTAAACGTATCGGTCTCGGTGAATGATTTTCTTTTTCTTGTATTGAATAAGTCACTTACATTAAATCCCAACGTCGCATTGTCGTTAATGATATCTTTACTCAAGGCCAAATCTACCGAAAGCATACCTTCTGTCTCAGTTTGCGAATTATTAGAAGGCCCCATATAAAAAGCATTGGTTTGCCAATCTACGTTCCCCGGAAGTGTAACTTTTGCGCTACCACGTGCAAACCAGCTTGTATTTTCGGCGCCATAATCCACGTCGTTAAAAACTCCTTCTGTCACAAACTTGAAAAAGTTGAAACTACCATTTAATCGTAACCAATTTGTGGGATTGTACAATACACCGGCTTCAAAACCGTACCGTTGATTGGTAGACAAGTTAATAGGAAGTGTTCTAATAATAGGAATTCCGTTTGAAGTAAGTTCTCCGGTATCTTCCTGAATACGCTCAAAGGCATCTGTTTCGTATTGATAGTAGATAGAACTTGTAAGTGTAATTTTATCCCATCGTCGCAAATATCCTAAATCGAATGCGCTGGCGTAGGCCGGATTTAAATCGGGATTCCCCTGAAACACATTGGCTTCACTGGATCTCGATGGAAACGGATTGATATACCAGTTACGCGGTCTGTTAATACGTCTGTTATATCCTAATGTAATATTTTCTCGTTCGCCAAGCTCGTAAATTAAATTCACGGTAGGGAAGAGGCCGGTATAATTTTTATCGAAGTTGATATTGATATCATCGTTGGTATCTGTGACATCATCTGCATTCACTTTTCCCTTCAACTGTGTGTTTTCAACACGTAAACCCAACAAAAATGAAAATTGCCCAAACTTGTTTCCATATTGAGAATACACCGAATTTACATTCTCATTGTACGTAAAAATGTTCGAGAGGCTATCATTCCGAACAAAAGTACCGGAAGTTCCTACTTCTTCTAAAAGCACATAATCTGTAACGGTTTCTTCAAAATTTCCACGGTAACCTGCTTCAAATTGAGCGTTTTCACCTATTGGCAAAACATAGTCTATCTGTGCCAAATACTCCTTTTGCTTTTCCTTGGTAGTAATGTCTTCCGAAGAAAGGCGTTCAAAAGAAGGAAAGGTATTCATCTCTTCAATTAGAGATAACTCTGTTTCGGTATCGTTTTCGTATTGCAGGTCGGCAGTAAGCTTATGCCCATCATCGCTGAAATTATTCACGTAATTCAATGAAAACTGATAGCTTTTATCATCTTCGGCCTCAGTTTCTGTACGTATACGCGTGACGGCTAAATCGTTCGACTGATTAAATTCGTTGGTGATATTGGTTGTTTCGGTCGAATTATCACCGGTTCTGAAGAATCCTGTAGCTGTTATTGAGGAATCATCTGTTAAAAAATATTCAATCCCCAAATTGGTATTTATTCCCTTTCGCAATCTGTCATACTCACGTTTTTCAGTCACAAACGGATTTTCACGTGTTTCAGAAAAATATAAATTTTCGAAATAAGCGTTTCCGGGAGCATCGCTGTAACGCACTCCTGTTGTATTGAAAATATTAAACTTATCGGTTCGTAAATTAATATTTCCCGTTGCGCTGCTATTGAGTGGCCAGCCTAAATTGGTTTGAAGAGAGCCGTTAAGGCCCAGTGTTTTTTCTTTACGAAGAATGATATTAATAATGCCTGCGGTTCCTTCTGCATCGTATCTCGCTGAAGGAGATGTAATCACCTCCACACGGTCAATAGCTTCGGCAGGCAGCTGGCGTAAAGCATCGGTAGATCCAAATCCGGCAATTGCCGAAGGTTTACCGTTGATAAGGATGCGTACGTTTTCATTCCCTCTCAAGCTAATAGCACCTTCCACATCAACATTTACGGAAGGAACATTGTTGAGTGCATCACTCACGGTTGCACCGCTGGTAGTAAGGTCTTTTCCTATGTTGTAAATCTTTTTATCCAAACGCACCTGAACTTCGGTAGTTTCGGCTCTAATAACCACTTCGTCTAAACTCGAGGCATCCAAAGCAAGCGTCATCGTAGTAAGCGTGCTATTTTGAAACAACCGTTGATTTGTTAGTTGTTTGGTTTTATAGGATATAAATTCGAACTGTACTGTATAAATTCCCGGGATAATTTGGAGACTATATTCACCTTTATCGTCTGTGATACCACCGTTTACTATTTTCGAATCCTTGTCTATAAACGCAACAGTCGCATATTCTAAGGGAAGGTTGGTACCTTCTTCCATAATTTTACCCGTGATAGTTACCGGGGAGTCATTTTGCGGACGCTGAGCTAGTGAAATAGTTGCAACGAGTAGCAACAATAGCTGAAAATACTTTTTCATAAGTGGTTTTAGCAGATTGGACTGCGAAAATAGGGGTGGGTTTAACCCTATTGTGCCAAATTTGTGTTAAAAAAGGAGATTGAAATTATAAAATTGAATCGATACGTTCTAACGGACGCGCAATCACGGCTTTACTGCCGTTTACTACTATGGGCCGCTGAATTAAAACCGGGTTTTTTAACATGGTGGTGATAATTCTTGCGTCCGATAGATTCAGGCCTTTAAATTTCGCTTTCCAAAGAGGCTCTGATGTTCTCACCAATTGTTTCGGTTTTATCCCCAACATTTTTATGAGTTCCTTAAGTTGGTCTCTGCTAAATGGGGTTTCCATATAATTGATTATCCGGACGTCCTTTCTGTTTGATGTTAAAAAAACATGACATTCTCGGGATTTACTGCAGCGGGGGTTATGATAGATGGTAATCATGGGTACTGGGTTTTGGGTTTTGAGGTTTACGATGTGCGAGGTCTTTTTTCTCTTCTCTCTTGTGTTTTATTTTTTTTCAACAGTTACATTTCAATTCGTTCCAGCTCTAATGTATAATCGTATTGCAGGTCTTCGTGTAAGGCCTCTACTTTTTTTGCAATCATTTCTTTTTGTTTCTGAAAAACATATAGCATAGCCTGATTCTTTGCAACGGAAGGGTGGAAAGCCGCCATCTTTTCACAGAAATAGAGGAGGAGTTCTACCTCGGTTTCTTTGTTTTGAGAATATCGGATGTATCGTTTAAGGGTGCGCAGAATTTTTCTGATTCCTTTTTTGATGTAGTACATGTTCTTGGTATTAATTTCTTCGAACAGGCCGTCTAAATCTTTCTTTACACGTTCAATAAAACCGGGCTCATCGTCCGCTTCAAAGAGCAGGTAGGTGAGGAGTTCCTTGTTTTCGGTTTTGTGCTTGGTAAGTCGTAAAACTAGCGCCTCGAGCTCATCACTTGACTTGTGCTTCAGTTCTTTTTTAAGTTGTGCGAGGCTTGCAGGTTTCATAGAGATGTTTCGAATTACCAAAGCCCAAAAGTACTCAATATTAATCAGACTAATTTGTCACAGTTTTTACAATAGGCCATGTATAATAAAGCCATGCTTAATTTCAAAAGGAAATTCATTAAACTCTACTGTTAAAGTTTTGATAAAGAGATTGATGGTATGATATTTTTATGTACTTTTATTGGACTATCATATCGGGGTGCTTAAGTCTAACAGCTGAGATTATACCCGTTGAACTTCGAAAAGGATAATGCCAGCAGAAGGAATATGATTTGCAAAGGGAGCTAGATTTTCAAATATCTTGTTCCCTTTGTTTTTTACTTCTTTTTTCTCACATCCTATTCCGGTAATTCAATACAAATTTTACCGAAATGACTTCCCTTTTTTAAGTAATTTAACGCTTCATCAACTTTATCGAAAGCAAATATTTTTTCAATAACAGGATTAACTTTATGCAGATCCATTGCAATTAACATACGCTGATACATTTCGGTTGAACCGGTTTCAATACCTTGAATTTTTGCTGATTTATACATAATGGTCCCGGTATTTATTGAGCCAACTGTTGTACCGTCAATAACACCAACCATACTTATAATTCCTTCGCTTTTAATGCATTTTAAGGATTCGCTAATATGGCTGCCACCAACAACGTCTACTACCTGATCCACACCTTGGCCCGCGGTAAGATCCAATACTTCCTGTATCCAATCTTTATGGGTTTTATAATTTATAGTATGATGCGCCCCTAGAGCCCTGGCTTTTTTAAGCTTATCATCACTACTCGAAGTAATGATGATGTTATAACCTGCCAGTTTTGCAAACTGTAAGGCAAATAATGAAACGCCTCCGGTACCGATAATAAGAATGGTATTTCCTAGCTTCAAGTTAGATTGCTCAATAACTGCATTCCAAGCCGTGAGCGCAGCAACAGGAAGCGTGGCAGCTTCTTCGTAGCTAAGATAATCCGGGATTTTACAAAAGTAATTTTCGGGAAAGGCAACATATTCGGCCAAAACACCGTCACTGGAAGCTCCACCAATTGCAACATTTATTTTTTCGGGAGATAGTTTACCCTGTTCCCAATTCGGGAGAATCAAACTGGTAACTCTGTCACCTACTTTAAATCGGCTGGTGCTTTCGCCAATTTCAACGATTTCACCGGCAGCATCAGAAAATGGAACTCTATTTTCTTTTGGTTTCCAATGTGCAATGCCTTCGGTGACCAGCAAATCTCTGTAGTTTAAGGATAATGCCTTAATTTTTACAAGAACTTCGTTGTTCTTGATGTTCGGAATGTTTTCTTCAGTAAGCTCAAGCTTATTATTCTGAATTCTATATATTTTCATAGTTTGTGGTAAGTGTTACACAAAATTATTTTCCTTTTTTCCTGATATTAATTCTTGATATAATTCATGCGCGCTGCGTTCGGCCCAGCATTCAGATAGTCTGTTTTCACGGATCGACCATATGGCGATCCCCGAAAATGAAACGAATCTACCATCGGCTTCCAGCGCGAATAATCCATTGTTTCTGCCTGAGCAAATCCAACGTGAAACAACCTTATCATGATCCTCGTTGTAGAAAATGTCCAGACTTTCCGTTTTTGCATCGAGCAAGAGTCGATGAAATTCTGCTACCCAATTTTTAAATGCAGCCCGTCCAGTGATGACCTTACCGGCAGTGGTGATTACATAGTTTTCAGTCATTAATTGGTCAATCGCATCCAGTTCATGGGGTGCATGCCAGACTCTGTCAAAAAATTCGAGTACGAGTTCCTCGGGATTCCGTCTCACGGAATGTTGCTGTGAATTCTTCATGGTTGCATTATTTAAGTTATAAATCTCGATTAGAAATTCAGTGGATAATCCGCTATTACAATTAGAATAGCAATTATTTGAATTAAAAAATTATTTCAAACACTGCTCTAAGGTCGGATACGTTATGTACCCTTCTTCCCCTAAAGTATACAATGTATTTACATCAACTTCGTTTAACTCGGCTTCTAATTCAATTCGCTTTATTAAATCCGGATTAGAAACAAAAGGGGAACCAATTGAAACTAAATACCTGTCATTTTTTAAAAGAATTTTTTCTGCTTTTGAAAGATTATAGCCATATCCTCCGTTAAAGATAACTACGCCATTGAATGTAGTTGCTAATTCTTCTAAATACTCATCGGGGACGGCATCAGACATTTTTGCCAAATGTAAATAAGATAGGTTTAATGAATTTAACCGCTCCACTAAGTAGTTGTATGTTTGATAAATTTCCATATAAAAAACCATGCCATTAAACTCACCTAAGGGTGAAATTCGAATTCCTGTTTTTTCAGCGCCAATAGCGTTTGCGATCTTTTGAGTGGTTTCGAGGACGAATCGGCATCTGTTTTCCACAGATCCGCCGTATTCATCTTTTCTTTGATTGGCCCCTTTGTCCAAAAATTGATTGGGTAAATAGCCATTGGCCGCGTGAATTTCAATACCATCAAAACCGGCCGTTATGGCATTTTTAGCTGCCTGAACATATTCGTTTTGCGTTTGCTCGATATCTTGTTTTGTCATTTCCCGTGGCACGCCATTGGCCTTAGGTCCCTCGATGGTATAATTTTCTCCCGGAGCTTGTATGGCCGACGGACCTATAATCTCTCCTCCTTGAGGCAAATTCAATTCATGTGCAATTCGGCCGGTATGCATGATTTGCAAGAAAATTTTACCTCCTTTTTCGTGCACGGCCCGAGCTATTTTTCTCCATCCGACTATTTGTTCCTCAGAGTATATAGCGGGAATGTTAGGGTAGCCCAAGCCGTTTTTTGAGGGAGATACTCCTTCTGTGATAATTAACCCGGCTTCTACGCGTAAGGTGTAATAAGTTGCCATTATGTCATTCGGGACATTTCCAAAAGCACGGGACCTTGTCATAGGTGCCATAACGACATGATTTTTTAGTTGTAATGTTTTGGATGTGAACGCTGTAAGTAATTTAGAATTTTTCATTTTGCTTTAGTAATTATTTACTTTTTCGGTCTTTGGTTTATGCTTAAAGAAAAGGTGGAGGTGTTTAACCCTGCGTTTTGTATATGACAACTTTGAAGTTGCATCTAGAAAGGCATTTTCAACTCTTTTCTTCTGAAATATCCCTGAATAAGAGCATATCTTTAATTCGGCCGGAAGCTCCCGGGTAAAATCCTGTTTCATATTCATGGTTTTTGGGATTCTTAAAAGTGCCGAAGATGATATCGAACCAGGTGAGTCCTGCATAGTTGAAGGCGTGTATGCCTTTTGCATGGTGGACAGTATGCGCTTCCGGACGTTGCGCTACATAACCAATCCATGTAGGCGTCTTGATATTGCTATGCTGAAAAATAAATAGAAACGTTGTTATGATTATTATTAAGGTTGACGCTTCCGCGGAAAAACCGGCTATAAATACCAAACAGAAGCTGGTGACAATCGTGCCGCCTATCATATCTAACGGACTTAAATAAAATGCTCCAAAAGTATCGACACGTTCTGCGCTGTGATGCAACTGATGTAATCCTTTCCATAAAAAATCACTCTTATGTAAAGATCGATGCCAAACATATTCGCCAAATTCGTATAGTATCACACCTACAACCGCACCCCCTAATGTTCCCAGACCGGTAAGATTGAATAGCTGGTATTTTGCCATAGTACCATCCCAAAGGAGCGGCAGATAGGAGGAAAGGAATAAAAAGAGAATAAAGGCCAGGATGCCTTTTAATTTCCAAAATTTAACTTTTGGTAATTCTCTTGCAGGGAAAAATGCTTCCCATAACATTAATCCTCCGAATATGGCGAAAACCATATACGAGATCGGATTAAAGATCACCTCAGTAGGAGTGGGTAATTGCGAAATAATCTGTTCCATTGTGTATTGTTTTAATTGATTAAATTTTTTTAGTCACATCGGTAAACCGACTAGACGGTACAAAAATAAAATTTATTTTAATTAAACCAACTAGTTTGTTTAAAATTTTTATATTTACGGTATGGCAAGAGATGGAAAACCTACTAGAGATAAAATTTTACTCGAATCGAAAGCGCTGATATTCAAGCACGGTTTTTCGGGTACGAGTATCGATCAAATATTAGAAAAGACAGGTATTACAAAGGGTGCATTTTTTTATCATTTTAAGACCAAGAATGCCCTCGCAATGGCATTAATTGAGGAGTTTGCCAAGGAAGACACGGCCAGATTGAACGATGCATTGGAGAGGACGGAGTCGTTTAAGGGTAATTCACTGAATCGTCTCTTAGAATATATTCAAGTGTTTATTGATGCGGAAACGGGTCAAAACGAACCTCCCGGATGTCTTTATGCATCTTACCTTTATGAACCACAGCAGTTTGAGCCGGAAGTATTGGACCGTATCTTAGAATCAATTGTTCTGTGGAGAACGACAATTGCCAAACTGATTCAGGAAGTACTCAAAGATTATAAGACCAAAACCGATATTGATGTCCAATCCCTTGCAGACCACGTAACCGTGGTATTTGAAGGTGCCTTTGTAGTTGCAAGAGCAATGAATGATCCAGATATCACTGTCCGACATTTACACCACCTTAAAAATTATCTTGAATTGCTTTTTGAGAAAAAGTGAATCGTGAATCGTGAATGGTGAGAAGTCAATAGGGAATAGTCAATAGGGAATAGGGAATAGGGATTGGTTAATTAGAGGATTAGTGAATTAGCTAAACGTGAGTAGTGAGTAGTGTGTAGTGAGTAGTGAGTTTACCTACCGTAGGTAGGCAGTGAACGGGGAATAGCGAAAAGCGAAAAGCCAAAAGGGAATAGATTTTTTAAATCTTAAATCTTAAATCGTAAATCCCAAATCCCAAATCCCAAATTCCAAATCGTAGATCGTAAATACTGAATTGTCTTTATTCTTTGATCTTTCCGCTTTTTTCTAGCCTCTTACATCATTTACCAACATTTTCACCGCCTCTTTTCCTAAGCACATCTTCAATATCACTTAGTGAAACATTTTTTATTCGAAGCAACAGCAACAGGTGATATAACAAATCTGCGACTTCATTTTTAAATAATTCTTTATTGTCGTCTTTGGCTTCAATAATTACTTCCACTGCCTCTTCACCAACCTTTTGGGCCACCTTATTAATGCCTCTTTTGTACAATTGATTGGTATAGGATTCTGGATTGTTTTCTTCGATTCGCTTGGCAATTGTTTGCTCCAAACTATATAAAAAACCTTTAGTTCCATCCCCAAAACACGATGTTGCACCGGTATGACAAGTAGGTCCTTGGGGCTGGGCTTTAATTAACAAGGTGTCGTTGTCACAATCCACTTTTATGTCTTTTACGATTAGACTGTTTCCCGAAGTCTCGCCCTTGGTCCATAACCGTTTTTTGCTTCGGCTGTAAAAAGTTACAATTCCTTCAGATTTGGTTGTATTGAAAGCTTCCTCATTCATATATCCCAACATTAATACTTGTAACGTGGTATTATTCTGAATAATCACAGGAATTAATCCGTTGCCTTTTTTGAAATCAATCTTCATCGTATGGGTATTTGCTTGGTTTTTAAATAATTTTTAAGTTCAGGGATGCGAATTTCGTTGTAGTGAAATATGCTAGCCGCTAATCCGCCGGTGGCTCTCGTTGTGATGAAGAGCTTTGCGAAGTCTTCCTTACTGCCAGCCCCGCCGGAAGCAATTACAGGAATGTTCACACTTTCAGAAACCTGGGCTGTAATGTTTAAAGCAAAACCCTCCTTTGTACCGTCATTATTCATGGAGGTTAACAAAATTTCACCTGCGCCATAATCTTCGGCTTGGATCGCCCAATCTACTGTCTTAAGCTCTGTTGCTATTCTTCCTCCGTGCACAAAGACTTTCCATTCGCTATTTATAAATTTTGTGTCTATGGCAACTACCACACACTGACTCCCGAACGCCATCGCAATTTCCTGAATCAAATCTGGTCTTTTTACTGCTGAAGAGTTTATGGAAACCTTATCGGCTCCCGCTACAATGATTCTCGATACATCTTCTACCGAATTAATTCCTCCTCCCACGGTAAAAGGAATATTAATTTCAGCAGCAATCTTTTCAACCAACTCGATCAAAGTTTCACGTTTTTCGATTGTGGCAGTGATATCCAAAAAAACGAGCTCGTCTGCTCCTTCCTTAACATATCTTTTGGCGAGTTCAATTGGGTCACCGGCATCCCGAATTCCTGCAAAATTGACTCCTTTAACTGTCCGCCCATTCTGGATATCAAGACAGGGAATTATTCTTTTTTTCAACATAATTTTTCTAATTGTTTAAGCGTGATATTTCCTTCGTAAATGGCTTTGCCCAGAATAGCCCCTTCACAGCCTATTTCTTTTAATTCAATTAAGTCTTCAATACTTGAAACACCGCCACTGGCAATAAGTCGGATGTTTGTTTCAGCTAATATTTCCTGATATAATTTGATGGAAGGTCCTGCCAGCATGCCGTCCTTCGCGATATCCGTGCAAATTGCATTTCTAATTCCTTTGGTTTCATAATCCTGAATAAATTCAATTACATCCAGGGTCGAATTATTCAACCACCCATTAGTAGCAATGTTTCTTTGCAAACAATCTGCTCCGAGTATAATTTTTTCAGGACCATATTTTCTGAGCCATAATAGAAATAGCTCCCTTTTTTTCACTGCAATACTCCCTCCGGTGATTTGCTTGGCGCCCGATTCGAAGGCGATACGCAAATCTTCATCGGTTTTTAATCCGCCGCCAAAGTCTACTTGTAAACTTGTTTCACTTGCAATTTGCTCTAGGATCCTGTAGTTTACAATGCCTTCCGATTTGGCGCCGTCCAAATCTACCAGGTGAAGGTGGCGAAGTCCGGCGGCTTCAAATTGCTTGGCCACTTCCAACGGATTTTCATTGTATACTTTTTTTGTGCTATAATCGCCTTTCGTAAGACGTACGCACTTACCATCTATAATATCAATTGCAGGGATAATTCTCATAACTTTAAAAAATTTCGTAAAATTTGTTCACCAACATCTGCCGACTTTTCAGGGTGAAACTGTGTTGCGAAGAAGTTGTTTTTATGCAGTGCCGCACTAAATGGTTGGATGTACTTGCAGGTGGCGATCGTTTCTTGACTTAATTCAGCAAAATAACTGTGTACAAAATAGACATCGGCCCCGGCTGTAATATTTCGGAATAACGGACTTTTCAATTCGCTCAATTCATTCCATCCCATCTGCGGTATCAATTCACTTCCTTCAAATCGTTTCACGTTATTTTCAAATACACCGAGACATTGTGTATTTCCTTCTTCACTTTCAGAACACAGCAACTGAAGCCCCAGGCATATCCCCAGTACAGGTTGTTGCAAGTTTTTTATAACCGTATCCAAATTCCGTTCCTTGAGGTATCTCATAGCCGAAGCGGCTTCCCCTACACCCGGAAGAATTACTTTTTCTGAAGCGTTAATTTCCTCGGGATCATCCGTAATGACCGAAGCATATCCCAATCGGTTGATCGCATTCTGAACGGAGCGAATGTTTCCGGCATTGTATTTTACTATGGCTATCATAAGATTCCTTTAGTACTTGGGATTGAATAATCGGTTGTTTGCTGTTTCGCCATTTTTATAGCTTTTGAAAAAGCCTTGAAAATAGATTCTATTTTGTGGTGTTCGTTGTTGCCTTCCGCTTTAATGTTGAGGTTGCATTCGGCACCATCACTGAAAGATTTAAAAAAATGCATAAACATTTCGGTAGGCATGTCTCCAATCATTTCACGCTGAAATTCGGCTTCCCATACTAGCCAGGGACGCCCGCCAAAGTCGATAGCAACCTGCGCCAAACAATCGTCCATAGGGAGGAGGAAGCCATAGCGTTCAATTCCTTTTTTTGAACCCAAGGCTTCAGCGAACGCCTCTCCCAGCGTGATTGCGACATCTTCAATGGTGTGATGTTCGTCAATTTCAAGATCTCCTTCCACCGAAATATCAAGATCCATCATGCCGTGTTTTGAAAGCTGTTCCAACATGTGGTCAAAAAACCCGATTCCGGTGTCAATTTTACTTTTCCCTATTCCATCCAAGTTCAGTTCAATTTCAATATTGGTCTCATTTGTTTTTCGGATTCGCTTTGCTTTACGGGGCTGAGCTGCAAGAAATTGATGGATAGTTTCCCAGCTTTTTGTTGTCAAGGCGGTCTCTAGCTCACAATTTTCGCCAATAAAAATTCCCTGAGCGCCTAAATTTTGAGCAAGTTGAATGTCGGTCGCTCTATCTCCAATCACAAACGAATTCGTCATATCGTAATTTCCGTACATATATTTGTTAAGCAATGCGGTTCCCGGTTTTCTCGTTGTGGCATTTTCTTCAGGAAAACTCTTGTCAATAAGCACCGCTTTAAAAATAATGCCTTCATTTTCGAAAGCCTTTATTATCTTGTTGTGGGCAGGCCAAAAGGTCTCTTCCGGAAAAGATTCGGTGCCGAGTCCGTCCTGATTGGTAACCATGACGAGTTCGAAATCGAGTTCACGTGCAATTTTCGACAATCCGCTAAACACTCCGGGATAGAACTCGAGTTTTTCTAAACTGTCTAATTGAAAGTCAACCGGTGGTTCCATTACAAGGGTTCCGTCACGATCAATAAAAAGTACTTTTTTCATAATTTAATAGTTGCTAAAGCATTTATAAGTAGCTGGTTTTCTTCAGGAGTGCCTATGGTAATTCGCAGGCAGTTTCGTATTACATTGTTTCGGTTGCGAACAATAATATTCATGCTTACTAATTGCTCGTAAATTAAATTTGCATCTTCCGTCTCAACCAATAAAAAGTTGGTATCTGAAGGGTAAATTCGATACACGATTGGAAGTAAATTGAGTCTCTGAACCAGATTTTCTTTTTCGGTTAGAATGAGTTGACTGTTAGATTCATACTTCTCTTTATCGAGCAGCGCGTCTATTGCAGCTTGCTGATTTAACGCGCTGATGTTATAAGGCGGTTTTACCTTATTCAGAAAAGAAATGATCTCCGGATTTGCATAAGCGATTCCAATTCTCGCAGCGGCAAGACCGTACGCCTTACTGAGTGTCTGACTCACGACCAAATTAGGATATTCACTGAGCTTTTCAATATATGAGGGTTTTTCACTAAAATCGATATACGCCTCATCGACCAATACAATTCCACAGAAAGTCTTTAAAATCGCTTCAATAGTTTCAGGATTGATACAGTTTGATGTGGGATTGTTGGGAGTACATAGCAGAATGAGTTTTAAACTTGAATCATTTAAATACGGCGGCAGTGAATCAAGATCGATTTGAAATTGCGCATTCAGTTCAATTTTTAAAAGTTCCACGTCGTTGATTGAAGCTGAAACATCGTACATTCCGTATGTAGGGGAGAAGGTTAGGGCTTTATCCTGCCCCGGATTACAGAACATACGGAACAACAAATCAATTATTTCGTCACTGCCATTACCAATAAAAATCGAATCGGGCGCAACTCCTTTTTGTTCGCTGAGCACAGCCTTTAATTTTCGCTGGTAAGGATCAGGATATCTATTTAAAGTTCCATACGGGTTTTCATTGGCGTCCAGAAATATACCGATGTCTCCGTAAAATTCGTCGCGTGCACTGGAATATGGTTTGAGAGCCAATATATTCTTTCGTATCAGTTTATTTAGTTCCATCATTTTGTAAAGATTTTAATCGGATTGTCACTGCATTTTTGTGTGCATAAAGTCCTTCAGCCTCTGCCATCAGCTCGATACTGGGGCCAATATTCGCAAGTCCTTCGGCCGAAAGCTTTTGAAACGTAATTTTTTTAACAAAACTTTCCAGAGAAACACCGCTGTAGTTTCGGGCGAATCCGTTGGTGGGTAAGGTATGATTGGTTCCGCTGGCGTAGTCACCTGCGCTTTCACAACTATAATTTCCAAGGAATACAGAGCCGGCATTGATAATGGATTCAGCCAAACTTGTAGCATTCTCCGTAGCGATGATTAAGTGTTCGGGGGCATAACTGTTGCTGAAATCGATACATTCCTCCAATGAGTTGAAACAAATTGCCATGCTATTTGCCAGCGCTTTTTCGGCAATTGCTTTTCGAGGTAGCTTCAACAGCTGCTGTTTGACCTCATTCATGACTTTCTCGATAACTTGCTTCGATTCGCATAAAAGAAGTACCTGACTGTCGGCTCCGTGTTCGGCCTGTGAAAGCAAATCGGAAGCTACAAATTCCGGGACGCAAGATCTATCTGCAATGATCAGCAATTCGCTGGGTCCGGCCGGCATATCGATGGGGATTCCGCCTTGTTGCACCAATTCTTTCGCTTTTGTAACATATTGATTTCCGGGGCCAAAAATTTTATAGACCTGCGGAATTTGTTTCGTACCATAAGCCATAGCTGCGATGGCTTGGGCGCCACCCACTTTGAAAACTTTAGTAATACCCACAAGTTGTGCGGTGTAAAGGATGGCAGGATCAATTTCTCCTGCTTTATTGGGTGGAGTGCATAGAACGATTTCCCTACATCCCGCAAGATTCGCCGGAATTCCAAGCATGAGAATGGTTGAAAAGAGGGGAGCGGTTCCTCCCGGAATATACAGCCCGACCTTTTCGATGGCAGCACTTTTTCTCCAGCAGGCAACGCCTGAAGTAGTTTCGACAACAGTTACAGCCTCTTTTTGCGCAGTATGAAACTTTTCGATATTGCGCTTTGCCAGATTGATGGCGTCTTTCAATTGAGAACTGATTGCCTTCTCTGCCTGCAGAAATTCGGTTGTTTTTACTGAAAAATTTGATACGTCTAGACCGTCAAATTTTTTGGAGTAAGTCTGAAGCGCCACATCTCCATATCTTTTTACATTTTTCAGCACTTCGGAAATAGTTTCATCCATTGATTCCTGAGCGTGTACCGGTCTGCGGCACAAAGCGTCCCATTCTTGTTTCGGAGGTTGATTAAATAGCTTCATTACAATACGATTTTATCGATGGGTACAATTAGAATTCCTTCAGCACCTGCAATTTTTAACTCGTCAATTACGTCCCAAAAGGTGTCTTCATCTATTACGGAATGCAATGAACACCAGCCTTCTTCGGCCAGAGGAAGAATGGTTGGTGATTTGAGTACCGGAAGGATACGACTCACCTCTTCCACACGATCGTTAGGGACATTCATTAAAATGTATTTGGTGTTTTTTGCTTTTAACACGGCGCGGATTCTAAAAAGTAAACGTTCGAGTATTTCGTTTTTTTCTTCCGATAAATTGTTCGATTTTGCCAGCACAGCTTCAGACTTTAAAATAAGCTGAGTTTCCCGCAAACCGTTTTTGAATAGAGTAGAACCCGAACTAACGATATCGCAGATGCCGTCTGCGAGCCCAATGTTGGGAGCGATTTCGACCGAGCCGGAAATCACGTGTAATTCAGATTGAATATTATTTTTCTTTAGGAAAGCATTCAGCGTATTGGGGTAGGAAGTGGCAATTTTCTTGTTGTTAAAATACTCCAAATCGTCTATCAACACCTCTTTGGGAACTGCCAGGGACACTCGACATTTCGAAAATCCGAGTCGTTGCACAATGGCCACGTCTTTTTCTTTTTCTACAAGGAGGTTTTCCCCAACAATGGCGACATCGGCAACCCCGTCCTCCAGATATTGCGGGATGTCCGAATTACGCAGGTATAGCAATTCTATTGGAAAATTAGGGACAGCGACTTTTAGCTGGTCTTTACCGTTGTCGATTTTAATACCACAGGATTCGAGCAATTTGATGGACTCTTCATTGAGTCGGCCGCTTTTTTGGATTGCAATTTTTAGGATACTCATTTTGTTTTGAAATAACGCCTGAGTAATACCGAAGAGTAACAAAAAACCCGTCTGATTACTCAGACGGGTTTATAATATATTGTGAATTCAACACATATCATCAACACCTCGCCTGAGAGCAAGTATGAAAATGATGATGATGTAATTGATTAAAATTCATGTTTGTTTATTGAGGGGCAAAGCTAGACTAATTTTTTTATTCTCCAAAACATTTAGGGGTTTTGTTGAGTCGTGAGCAGTGAACGGGGAATAGCGAAACGCGAAAAAGGTATAAATTTTTTAAATCGTAAATCGTAAATCGTAATTCGTAAATCCGAAATCCCAAATCCCAAATCCCAAATCCCAAATCGTAAATCTACGATCGTAAATCTACAATCGTTTTACAACTCATCACTCTTCGCTTTCTGCCCTGTCATCATCAAATACGCCTTTAGAAATTCATCAATATATCCGTCCAGCATGGCTTCGGTATTACCGGTTTCGTAGCCGGTACGCACGTCTTTTACCAATTTGTATGGATGCAATACATAATTTCGAATTTGAGATCCCCATTCTATCGCCATCTTGCTATTCTCTATTTCTGCTCGCTGCGCCTGCTGCTTCCGCAATTCTATTTCGTACAACTGCGATTTCAACATTTGCATGGCTTTTTCTCGGTTATCTAACTGGGAACGGGTTTCCGAATTGTGAATTACAATTCCCGAAGGTTTGTGCGTCAAAATTGCCTTGGTCTCCACTTTGTTTACATTTTGTCCCCCGGCGCCGCTACTGCGGGCAAAATCCCAGGAAATGTCATTGGGGCTTATTTCTATCTCAATGCTATCATCGGCCAATGGATAAACATAGACACTCGCAAAACTGGTATGTCGCTTGGCGTTACTATCAAAGGGAGAGATACGTACCAAACGATGTACGCCGTTTTCACTTTTCAACCATCCAAAGGCATATTCGCCTTCAATTTCGAGGGTGACGGTTTTCACTCCTGCCACATCACCGGCCTGAAAGTTGAGTTCCTTTACTTTATAACCGTTCTTTTCGGCCCACATAAGGTACATGCGCATAAGCATCTGTGCCCAATCGCAGCTTTCAGTGCCGCCTGCGCCGGCAGTGATTTGCAACACCGCACTCAGGTCGTCTCCTTCCTCGCTTAACATGTTACGGAACTCCAAAGCTTCGGTGGTTTCCAGTGCTTCAGCAAAACGTGCTTCTACAGCTTCGGCAGTTCCTTCCCCTTCCTTAAAAAAATCGAATAGAATTTCGGCGTCGTCAGTGAGTGTGACAGCCGTTTCATAGTCGGTTACCCACTTTTTTTTATTCCGAAGAACCTTCATGAAGGCTTCGGCTTCCTGCGGATTGTTCCAAAAATTGGGATCGAAGGTTTTCTCTTCGTCGTTGGTTATTTCAATACGTTTACCGGCAACGTCAAAGATACCTCCTTAACGCATCCTGGCGATCTCTAAGATCTCTAATCTGATCTTGTGTTATCATATTTATTGCCCGCAAAAGCGGGTAGAATTTTATTGAACTTATTGGTGTAAAAGTAGCGCATACTTGTACAATGTAAAAATCTTATTTATTTTTTTATTTCATTCATTTTCTTCATTTATGCCTTAATATTACTTTTCTGAATTCATGAATGCTTCGCATTTGTCTTGTCCCAAGAAAACGAATCAACCTGGGTGTACAGTACTCTACGTTCAGGCGGGAAGAAATGGAAATGCTAATCGCATTATTTTAGCTAAATTTTTAAAAAGCTGCGTCGAATTTTATAGTTTTAGCCCTAGCTAACTGTAAAGTAGTTCTTACCGCAAACTCGATAGGTTCGCGTTAATTGAAGAATTACTAACGAAATGGATTGATTATGAGGTATGTTACATTTATTCTAGTAGTTTTCTTCGGAATAACCACCGTAACCGCACAATTTTTGGAAAAAAAGAAGAACCTGCAAAAATTTGAAGGGTTTTTTAATTTTCACTACGCCGAAGCCGAAGGATCTATTTTCCTTGAAGTCGATACCTTAGATGAAGAATTTTTATACGTGCATTCGTTACGCACCGGCTTGGGTTCCAATGATATTGGTCTGGATCGCGGACAATTGGGTGGGGGAGAACTTGTAAAATTTGTCAAGGCCGGGAACAAATTGCTGCTTATACAGCCAAACATGCAATATCGGGCCAATACCGATAACCAACTTGAAAAAAAATCCATCACCGAAGCCTTTGCACAGTCGGTCTTATTCGGTTTCGAAATTAAAGAGACGAAAGGAAAAACTCATATAATAGATCTCACTCCTTTTTTACTGCTTGATGCACACGGCATTGCCGAAAATCTTAAAAAAGGAAAAGAGGGTACTTACAAATTGGATAAAGATCGCAACGCATTATGGATGGAACGCACCAAGGCTTTTCCAAAGAATGTGGAGTTTGAAGCCATGCTCACCTTTGTAGGAGAGTCCACCGGGCCTAATTTACCAACTGTGGCACCTAATGCCAATTCGGTTTCTGTGATTCAGCACCACAGTTTTGTGGAATTGCCAAAAAACAACTACAAACCTCGTGCTTTCGATTCGCGATGCGGGTCGTATCCCATGACGTACATGGACTACAGCACGCCAATCTGGGAGCCTATTACCAAACGTTTTATAACACGCCACCATTTGGAAAAGAAAAACCCGGCACTTGCAAAAAGTGAGGCGGTCGAACCTATAATCTATTATCTGGATCCCGGAACTCCCGAACCTGTTCGTTCCGCACTTTTGGAAGGAGCGCGTTGGTGGAACGAGGCGTTTGAAGCCATTGGATATACAAATGCGTTTCAGGTGAAATTGCTGCCGGAAGATGCAGATCCAATGGATGTGCGTTACAATTTAATTCAGTGGGTACATCGATCTACTCGTGGTTGGAGCTACGGTTCTACCATCAACGATCCGCGCACCGGTGAAATTATTAAAGGGCATGTGAGTTTGGGAAGTCTGCGAATTCGTCAGGATTTTATGATTGCTCAGGCCCTAATGAACAAACCCTTTGCAGAAAGAGACGACAATCATGACCAAATGCTGTCAATGGCTTTGGCTCGAATACGACAACTTTCGGCACATGAAGTTGGACACACCCTGGGATTTGCACACAACTTTGCCGCAAGTACTACTAGCAGAGCCAGCGTGATGGATTATCCGCATCCAACCCTCACTTTGAGAAACGGAGAAGTAGATTTTAGTAGCGCATATGCTACAGGAATAGGCGAGTGGGACAAGGTGACAGTTGCGTACAGTTATTCAGATTTGCCCGCTGCGGCAGATGAGAAAACAGCCCTCAATGCAATTTTGGAAACAGCCTTTGCAAACGGAATGCAATTTATTTCAGACAGCGATGCCAGAGCACAGGATGGAGCTCACGTTAATGCCCATCTTTGGGACAACGGCAAAAATGCTTCGGAAGAGTTGGAAGCCTTGTTGCAGCTTCGGGAAAAGGCAATTGCTAATTTTTCGGAAGATAATATTCGAAAAGGCGAACCTTATTCGGTTTTGGAGGATGTATTTGTACCCTTGTATTTTTACCATCGGTTTCAAACGGAAGCAGCCGTCAAGCTTATTGGAGGTTTGAACTACAATTACGCCACCAAAGGCAATCCCGGAACTGTTGTGCAAACCCTTCCGAAGCAACAGCAAACCGCCGCATTACGAGCAGTACTAAAGACATTGGAGGCAAAGTCCCTGGCAATTCCGGAAGATAAATTAAAATTGTTTCCTCCACGAGCGTATAGTTATTCACGTTCCAGAGAATCTTTTAAAAGTAATATGGGAGTGGCTTTTGATGCATTGGGAGCTGCTGCTACGGCCGGTGAAATGACTTTGGAATTGCTGCTGCATCCGGAAAGAGCCAACAGACTGGTACAACAAAAAGCGGTAGATGCTCAAAATATCGGACTGGAAGAGGTTCTGGAACAATTAATTGAGACAACCTTTGAAGCTTCGGTGGCTTCAGATTATGAAAAAGAAGTGCAACATGCCGTTCAGTTTGAGACGCTACAATATATAATTCGGTTGGTATTGAGTAAAAAAGCCATTCCGCAGACAAAGGGAATTGCAAACACCACCATCGATCATCTGGAATCATTACTTTCTAAAAAGAAGGATAATTTTAGCAAGCAATTATTGCGGGAAATTACTACTTTTAGAGAAGATCCATTAGAGTTTGAAGTAATAGCTGCACCGGCTATTCCGGACGGAAGCCCTATAGGAAGTTTTCAGTGTTTTAGTATAAAATCTTAATAGAAATCTATGAAACAAATAATGACAATTATCGCCCTCGCTTTTTGTACAATTTGTGAGGGTCAGCATGATCTGGCTTACGTAGATCTTACAACTGCCGAATTTGTTACCAGCCTAAAGGGCAGAGACATAAACAGTTGGTTTGTAACGAAAAGATATTGCAATGGAACCATTGAAATGTTTAAGTTGGAGGATGGAAGCATGTGTACTTCTAAAGAGACCTATTATGCCGTATATGTTTTTTGGATGGATGAAGGAAAACCCATGATTAAGAAAATTGACAACTGCGGGATGTATTATTCGCTAGAATTGCCCGATACTTCTGTACATACCTTTTTTGAAACTCATGAAGATGAATTGCGGATGGGCGAAGTAAAAAACTACGAAACTGCAGTTGCCAGTGATGGTCCAACGCTTCGTACTAATGCATATCCGTGTTATCGACAGTTTCAGTTTACAACGTCGCATGATACTTTCGGACAAACGTATCACACTTTCGATTTAACAAACGAAGCTAAAAATCTGAATATTCATTACGACTATAATTCAACCTTAAAGGTGGTTGAATTAGATGGTATGCTGGATGATGTTATCGGCGAGATGGAGTCGAAATTCAGAAGACAATAAAATTCACCTATGATTATCGACCTACGAAGTGACACTGTTACCAGGCCTACTCCTGCTATGATGCAGGCTATTATGCAGGCCGAAACCGGTGACGATGTGTATAAAGAAGACCCCACTGTAAACGAACTGGAACGTCGCCTTGCTGAATTGTTTGGCATGGAGGACGCCTTGTACTTTCCCACAGGAAGTATGGCAAATCAGGCGGCCATAAAAATGCACACCCAGCCGGGAGAACAGTTAATATGTGATAAATGGGCCCACGTTTATAATTACGAAGGCGGGGGAGTATCATTTAACAGTGGCGTTTCCTGTAAATTAGTGGACGGAAATCGGGGGATGATTACCGCCCGGCAAGTGGAAGAGAATATCAACCCGCCCGATTTTTATCACAGTCCGTTAACGTCCTTGGTCTGTCTGGAAAACACAACAAACAAAGGAGGAGGCGCATGCTATGATCTTGAAGAAATTAAGAAGATTCGAGAGGTTTGTGATGCTCATAGCCTCGGTTTGCATTTGGACGGTGCCAGGATTTTCAATGCCATTGTAGCAAAAAAGGAAGACCCGAAAATTTATGGGAGGTTGTTCGACACCATTTCGATTTGTCTAAGTAAAGGTCTTGGAGTACCCATGGGAACAGTATTGGTTGGTAAAAAGGAAATTATGAAAAACGCCATCCGGGTTCGGAAGGTATTGGGAGGAGGAATGCGACAAATTGGGTTTATGGCAGCAGCAGGGATTTACGCGCTGGATCATCATATTGAGCGCCTAGAGGAGGACCATAAAAAAGCTTTGGAAATTGCTTCAGTGCTGGCTAAACAAACGTATGTAGAGCGTGTGGAACCCACCGAAACCAATATTGTGATATTTTACCTTTCTTCACGTATTTCGGAAAAGAAATTCCTGGACGATTTACAACAATTAAACGTTCGTATTAGTAGTATGGGACAAGGGAAACTTCGAATTGTTACCCATTTGGATTATACCGATGCCATGCATCGAAAATTGTTGACGATATTGGATTCTTATTGAATAAAAAAACCTCCGAAGTGGAGGTTTTTTTAATTTTGAAAGTACTATATATTATACCTCTTTTACCTGTGCTCCCGGAGCATTTTTAGCTACCGAAGCGATACCGTTTTTCATTCCGGCGTCGCTGGCGTACATCTGGCTGCTTCCAATGATTTGTCCGTTGGTAGATTTTATATTAAAGTGAACTTTTCCGTTTTTAGCGGTTTTTCTTTCAATACATTTTTCGTCTCCACAATTTTTCTTCACAGACTCAATTCCGTTCATAGCAGACGCTTTGGTGGCATACATTTGACTGGAAAGTATTACCTGACCGTTTCCTGCTTTTAGGACAAAGTGGAATTTATCCTTGCTTTTCTTTAATTCAAACATGTTTTTTCATTTAAGAGTTAGACTTGTAATCACGAGTTTACAATATCGCAAAAAAAAATTAGTCCATAAAGTTTATAAGGAGTTCATTTTACGGCAAATACTGTTTTTAACCTATTATAGAATGCAACTTATCGAAAACCAAAATCTTAGGAATGTGAAGTGTCTATGTAGCGGGATTTCGAATGATAAAAAGCTTTATTTAAACAAATCCATTCCAGGAATATTTGGCATTCCTTCCTTTGCAACAGCAGCTATTTCGGTTTCATGAACATTCGTAGCTTTTTCAATTGCCTTGTTTAGGGTAAGGATTAGGTAATCTTCCAGTTGTTCCTTGTCTTTCAACAACACATCGTCTATAGCAATCTTTTTAAAAGTCCTATTAGCTGTTAAAGTAACTTTTACAAGCCCGTCGCTACTTTGTGCATCGATTAATACCGTATCCAATCGTTTTTTTGTCTCTTCAACTTTCTTTTGGGTTTCTTTTAGTTTGCCCATCATTCCCATTAAATCTCCAAACATAGTTTTTTGTTTTTTATTAGAAGCAAATTTACTACTTTGCATAGAAACATTTCAGCCATCCTTTATGAAAAATTTACGGGTTATTTGCATAGCTTCGCTTATTTTTGCCGCTTCGTGTAACACTAAAGAAACCTCCAATACCGGAATGAATATCACTCCTCCTAAGGCAGATAAAGTCGCAAAAAATCTTGAAATCCATGGTGATGTGCGCGTTGACAACTACTATTGGATGAATCAGAAAGATGAGCCGGAAGTGATTGATTATCTGGAGCGCGAAAACGATTACTACGAAAAAATGACCGCGCATACCAAAAAATTCAAGGAGGATCTTTTTGAAGAAATGAAGAGCAGGATTAAAGAAGATGATGAATCGGTCCCTTATTTCTACAATGGGTACTATTATATTACCCGTTTTGAAACAGGAAAGGATTACCCCGTATATACCCGAAAAAAAGAAACATTAGACGCTGTTGAAGAAATTCTCTTTAATGTAAATGAAATGGCCGAAGGTCATTCCTTTTACAATTTGACTAGTGTGAATGTGAGTCCGGACAACAAATGGGCAGCTTTTGGTGTAGATACAGTGAGCCGAAGAAAATATACCATCTATATAAAAAACCTCGAAACAGGAAAAATCCAGCCTCAGGCAATCGAGCTTACAACCGGAAGCTCTACCTGGGCAAACGACAACAAAACCTTATTTTACACTCGAAAGGATGAGCAAACATTGCGCTCAAATCAAATATTTAGGCATTTACGAGGAACTGATACTGCGAAAGACGTATTAATTTTTACTGAAGAAGACGAAACCTTTAATACCTATGTATACAAAACCAAATCGGATAAATATTTGGTGATAGGATGCTTCAGTACGCTTACATCCGAGTTTCAGATTCTCGAAGCAAATAACCCTTCCGGAAACTTTAAAATTTTTCAACCCAGGGAAAGAGGGCTGGAATATGGAATTTCTCATATGGGGGATAGTTTTTATGTGCTTACCAATAAGGATGATGCTACCAATTTTAAGTTGATGAAGACTTCCGAGAAAAATACCACACAAGAGAATTGGGAAGATGTAATCCCGCATCGAGGCGATGTTTTAATGGAAGACATAGATATTTTCAAGGAATTTTTAGTGGTGAGTGAGCGTAATAACGGTTTAAATAAGCTACGTATTATTCGTTGGGACGGGAAGGAAGATTATTATTTACCCTTCGACAATGAAACCTATACGGCTTATACCACGCAGAATCCGGAGTTTAACTCGAAGGTACTGCGGTTTGGGTATAATTCGTTGACGACCCCGGCTTCGGTAATCGATTTTAACATGGACACTCGTGAGAAAACGATAATGAAAGAGGTTGAGGTGCTGGGAGGAAAATTCGATAAGAATAACTACCAGTCGGAACGAGTTTGGGCAACCGCCGAGGATGGTACAAAAATTCCAATTTCTATCGTTTACAGAAAAGGAGTTAAGAAGAACGGTAAAAACCCCTTATTGCTTTACGGTTACGGCTCTTATGGAGTAACTATCGATCCTTATTTTTCCTCTTCTCGTTTAAGTTTGATAGATCGAGGGTTTATTTTTGCCATTGCCCATATTCGCGGGAGTGAATATTTGGGTCGACAATGGTATGAGGACGGTAAATTGCTTAAAAAGCAGAACACCTTTACCGATTTTATCGCGGCTTCCAAATTTTTAATATCCGATGGCTATACTTCCAAAGAACATTTATATGCGTCGGGAGGGTCGGCCGGAGGACTACTAATGGGGGCTGTTATTAATATGGCGCCGGAGATTTACAACGGAGTAATTGCCTCGGTACCATTTGTTGACGTAGTTACTACTATGTTGGATGATAGTATTCCTCTAACCACCGGAGAGTATGACGAATGGGGGAACCCGAATGAAGTTGTTTATTACAATTATATGAAATCGTATTCGCCTTATGATAATGTGACCGAAAAAGTATACCCCAATCTGTTTGTAACAACCGGATACCACGACTCGCAGGTACAGTATTGGGAGCCGGCCAAATGGGTCGCGAAATTAAGAGCATTAAAAAAAGGTGATAATGTAATTTACTTTCATACCAATATGGACGCTGGACATGGGGGGGCTTCAGGACGCTTTGAAGCCTTAAAGGAAGTGGCGATGGACTATGCGTTTTTACTCGATTTGGAAGGAATAAAAGAGTAATTAAAAATTTTAGTGTACCTTTGTACGGTTTTTAAATTTAAGAAGATCGCTTAGGTTTTACAAAAAAACTCCCTTTATGAAACAAGGAATTCAAGCCCATGCTAATGTGCTGGAACTTATAGGTAACACACCGCTAATTAAGCTCAGCAACATTACTTCAAAAATGAAAGGCAATTATTTCGCCAAAGTTGAAGCATTCAATCCGGGGCATTCTACCAAAGATCGTATCGCACTGTATATTATTGAAGAAGCCGAGAAAAAAGGCATTCTAAAACCCGGTGATACCATTATTGAAACTACCAGTGGAAATACAGGATTTAGTATTGCTATGGTGAGTATCATTAAAGGGTATGAGTGTATTTTGGCGGTGAGCTCTAAGTCTTCAAACGATAAAATTGACATGCTGAAAACAATGGGAGCGAAGGTGTATGTTTGTCCTGCTCATGTTAGCGCAGACGACCCACGATCCTATTATGAGGTTGCTAAGAGACTTCACAGCGAAATAAAAGGTTCTGTGTATATCAATCAGTATTTTAATGAACTGAATATGGATGCACACTACAATACCACCGGACCGGAAATCTGGAAGCAGACAAATGGTGAAATCACACATCTTGTTGCTTGTAGCGGAACAGGAGGAACAATTTCGGGGACAGCACGATTCTTAAAAGAGCAAAACCCCAATATAAGAGTAATAGGCATTGACGCATTTGGGTCTGTGCTTCAAAAATACCATGAAACGAGAGAGTTTGATGCAAATGAAATCTATCCGTATCGTATTGAAGGTTTAGGAAAGAATTTAATTCCTACCGCAACCGATTTCGATATGATCGATAAATTTATAAAAGTAACCGATGAAACCAGTGCTCATACAGCACGCGAATTGGCGAAAAAAGAAGGTCTTTTTGTAGGTTATACCAGTGGTGCTGCTATGCAAGGCTTAAAGCAATTAGAAGAAGAAGGTGAGTTTACGCCCGAAAGTAAGGTAGTTGTTATTTTCCCGGACCACGGTTCACGATATATGAGTAAAGTATTCAGTGATAAGTGGATGAGTCAGCAAGGATTTTTTGATGCCGAATCAGAACACAGTATTTCAATAGAATATATCAAATAATATTGAGTATCAATATACTGGAAGCCGTTGCTATTAGCAGCGGCTTTTTTATTTCTACAATCTGAAAAAAAATAAATATGTTATCATATTAAATTTAAGTATTTTTGCCCCAGACAAAGAAACACGCTGTATTTATGAGAGATTTATTCGATAAAATATACAAAGATAAAGGGCCTCTAGGGAAATGGGCTGAACAAGCAGAAGGCTATTTTGTCTTCCCCAAACTGGAAGGACCTATCTCTAACCGTATGAAATTTAAGGGCAAAGAGGTGATCACCTGGAGTATTAACGACTACCTTGGTTTGGCAAATCACCCGGAGGTGCGAAAGGCAGATGCCGAGGCAGGTGCCAAATACGGTTCGGCATACCCAATGGGTGCTCGAATGATGAGTGGTCATACAGATCTTCACGAACAACTACAGCGCGAATTAGCAGCCTTTGTTAATAAAGAGGCCTCTTATTTGCTGAATTTTGGATATCAAGGGATGGTTTCAACCATAGATGCTTTGGTTTCCAAAGACGATGTAATAGTGTATGACGTAGATGCGCATGCCTGTATAATCGACGGAGTGCGTCTACATCTAGGTCAGCGTTTTACGTATAAGCACAACGACATGGAAAGTATTGAAAAGAACTTACGTCGTGCCGAAAAGGTTGCTGAAAAAACAGGAGGAGGAATTCTTTTAATTTCTGAAGGAGTTTTCGGAATGCGAGGAGAGCAGGGAAAGTTGAAGGAAATCGTTGAACTGAAGAAAAAATTCAAATTCAGATTGTTTGTGGACGATGCCCACGGCTTTGGAACCCTTGGAAAAACGGGAGCAGGAGCAGGTGAGGAGCAAGGCATTCAGGATGATATAGACGTGTATTTTGCCACTTTTGCGAAGTCAATGGCAAGTACGGGAGCCTTTATCGCCGGCGATGAGGAAATTATGAATTATCTAAAATACAACCTACGTTCTCAAATGTTTGCCAAATCATTGCAAATGCAGTTGGTTGAAGGCGCATTGAAGCGATTGGATATGCTACGCACCATGCCCGAGCTTAAGGAAAAGCTTTGGGATAATGTGAATGCGTTGCAAAACGGATTGAAAAAACGTGGTTTCGATATTGGCACCACACAAAGTTGTGTAACTCCGGTATATTTAAAAGGAAGTATTCCTGAGGCTATGGCATTGGTAAAGGACTTACGAGAAAATCATGGAATTTTCTGTTCTATTGTGGTTTATCCGGTGATCCCAAAAGGCTTGATACTTTTACGTATGATTCCTACGGCATCGCATACGATGGAGGATATTGAAGAAACATTAGTTGCTTTTTCGGCAATTCGTGAACGCCTTGAAAATGGAACTTATAAACGTCTTTCGGCAGCAGTTGCCGCAGCCATGGGCGAATAAAAAGTTGAACATATAAAAAAAGAGGCTGTTTAAAACAGCCTCTTTTTTTTTGTAAAATTTAGAGTGTTATAAATCTGAAACAAATTCCAGAATGGTTTTGGCAATTTCCGTTTGTTGCTCGGTATTTACCAAATCATTTCTATTTCTTTCGTTACTTAAGAAACCCAATTCGACAGTCATTGCAGGCACTTTAGTATTTTTCAATAAATAAAAGTTTGCTTTTTTCACCTTGGCCTCATTAAAATTATCGGTTGCAATAAATTTCAAACTCAGTTTGTCTGCGAGCTCTTTCGATTTTTGTGATGTTTCAGCAACATAAATTTCAACACCCGAATGTTCAGGATTTTCACTTGAATTGATATGCAACGAAAGCACCACGTCGGGTTTTAGTGAGTTGATAAAATTTACCCGTTCCGAAAGCGACATTTCGGTGTCGTGAGTTCTTGTAAAATGAATTTTTATGCCTTTATCTGAATTCGCTTCAGCTATTTTATAGCCAATCTGCTGCACGACATCTTTTTCAGAAATGCCATCCACCTGCACGCCGAAATCATCACCGCCGTGTGATAAATCGATCACGACAACAGTTTCTTTTTTTGAAGTAGTAGTAGGGGTAGTAAATGAGAAAGCGGCAATTACCAATAGGCATAGAAATAATTTAATAGGGGTCTTCATAAACGGTTTAATTTGGGGTTAACAGAGTATTAAACCCAAAAACAAACTAATTATTGTATAAAAACTCTATTAGAGGTCTATTCTATAGGTACTGCGTTCTTTGTGTTGTACAGGATTGTAATCTTTCCAAAGTAGTTGTACGGCAGTATTTTCAATCAATTCGGGGTTGGTTTCTACCGTTTTAATTCCTTTGGCATTGAAAAGATGCTGCATTTCTTCGAAAATGATTGCCGTCACCCCTTTGCCTTGATATTCAGGGTCAATTCCAATAAGGTAGAAGGCAGCTTTGTCGTTTTTCTTCTGAGCCTGTAAAATATGATACCATCCTGTAGGCATCAACTTACCATTGGCTTTTTTTAGCGCTTCAGAAAAGGAAGGCATCACCACCGAAAAGGCGATTAGTTTCCCTGTTTTATCTTTGATACAGGTAATATAATCGGGATGAATAAAGCTGAAATATTTTTCCTTGTAATAATCAATCTGGTATTGCTGAACCGGCACAAATGTCTGCAGGGTATTATAGGTTTTGTTCAACAAGCCAAACATGGCATCCACGTAGGGTAGTATTTCCTTTTTATTTTTGAATCTAATGACCGTAAGTTCGTAGCGCTCTCTGATAATTCTTGAAAACTTCTGCACTTTTTCGTAAGCAGTTTCTGGAATTTGCAGTGAATATTCAACCCAGGTCGCTTGTTTTTGAAAGCCCAATTCCTCCATATGTTTTGCATAATACGGATGATGGTACCATGTAATCATGGTGTTTAACTCCTCGAACCCCTTGGTGAGAATACCGGCTTTTTCCATATTGGAAAAACCTACAGGGCCTTCAGCATATTCAAGATTATTGGCTCGGCCTTTTTCATAAACTTTCTCCATCAAGGCTTTAGTAACCTCAAGATCATCAATCATATCCAACCACCCGAAGCGCACCTTCTTCTTTCCAATTTCTTCTACTTCCAGATGATTCACAATCACCGCGATCCTTCCAACAATTTTTCTGCCCATATAGGCAAGATAGTAAGCGGCTTCTGCGTTTTTAAAAACAGGATTTTTTGTACTGTCCAGGGTTTCCATTTCGTCTTTAATTAGCGGAGGAACCCAGTATTTACAGTTTTTATACAGTTGAAACGGAAAGGTTACAAACTGCTTTAAGTCTTTTTTGTTGGTTACTTGTAGTACTTTTATCATATATCACTTTCGCTAAAGTCCGCCGTCTCCACCATCGGTTCCTCCATCACCACCATCATCTTCAACACCATCTTTACGTTTGCTTTTTTTGTCTTTTTTTCGCTTCTCTTTATTTGCTTTTTTGTTCTTACGACCCGATTTCCCTTTTTCTTCTACATATTCGTCTGTGTCGTGCATATCGAAGCGATAGGAAGCTCCTACACGTGCATAAAAACGGGAAGGGGTATCCTTAAAATTGATGATTACCGATCCATCCACTTGAAAGTTTTCAGTAATTAATACCGCTGCCCCTCCACGAAACAACTGATCTGCATAAAAGTCGCTTTTGATTCCTTGATTTTCTACAAAAATTGAAAACCAATCGGTTGGCGTATGAGTAAGTGTTAAAATATAGGAATATACGGGTTCGTCGGTAGTAATTCGGTCTACTATAATATTGGTCACAAATACAAATCCGCCAATCCAATTATTCTGAGTGGAAAGTACGAACTTCGGACTTATAGACGAACCGTCCTCTGAGGTGGAATACGGATTAGTAAGTTTATCAACCGGATTTTCAGTAAAATCAAAATTAGCACCTGCATAGACCGAAACTGCAGGAATAAGGTCTTTCCACTGCATTTTATTATTGGCCTTCCAGCTGTATAAGTTAGGACCTTCCAGTACCATTTTGCGGTAGGGGTCGTATACCAGATATTTGGCGCCAAGCGTATTGCTTCTAAAATTGCTTACTTTTCGCTCTTCCGAAGGGTTAAATTGTAAAAAAGTATTGGTGTTAGATTGATATTCGCCCATTAGGCTTACTTCCAGTTCTTCTTTCCAAACACCGTATCTCACGCTGTAATCGAATATAAAAGCATTCGTTTCAGTTTGTAATAACCTATGTTTTTCTTTCCCAATACTTAATCCGGATTCAAACTGAAGTACTTTTTTTCCAACCGAAAACGCTCCTAATGAAGCACCCGGGCGATTAGAATTGAGTTCTTCGGTGTATTGAGCCGAAACATTTAAAAAAGGAATAAGAAGAAAAAGAAATAAAATGTTTCGGGTGTGCATAGTATTTTCGGTTTAGTTCAAAGATATAAGATTTTATCATTTATTTAATAGTTGATTTTCGTCTTTTTCTGCATCAATCCTTACTTTTGAAAAAGATTACAACCCACTATGATGACTTTTTTAAAAACGATTTTAATCATCCTTCTGGTATACTTCGGATTAAAGTTTCTTGTAAAACTGCTAACTCCTTATGTTATGCGGTATATCGCAAAGAAAGCCGGCCAGAAATTTGAGCAAGCCTTCGGAAATAACCCCTTCCAGCCTCCAAAAAAGGAAAAGGAAGGCAGTATTTCCATCGATAAAACGCCTTCTTCAAAAACAAAAAGTAAGTCTACCGTTGGTGAGTATGTGGATTACGAAGAAATTGATTAATTTTCAAACTTCATATCACATACACAATCTATGCAACGGTTTTTAAAGGATTTCTTACCACATATTGTAATACTTTTTCTCTTTGTCATTGCTTCGTTAGCTTATTTTAGTCCCGTATTACAGGGAAAGCAGCTATTTCAAAGCGATATTGTACAATATACGGGAATGGCGAAGCAGCAAAACGATTTTCGGGAAGTTACGGGTCAGGAAACATATTGGACAAATAGTGCGTTTGGAGGAATGCCCACCTATCAACTGGGTGCAAAATATCCGCACAATTATATCAAGAAATTAGACCTTGCATTACGGTTCTTGCCAAGACCGGCAGACTATCTCTTCCTGTATTTCATGGGAATTTATATACTTTTCTTAGTGCTGAAAGTCGACTACAAACTGGCCTTTTTAGGTGCTTTGGCATTTGGTTTTTCAACTTACCTTATTATAATTCTTGGAGTAGGCCATAATGCAAAGGCACACGCCATTGCTTATATGCCGCTCGTATTAAGCGGAATATTCCTCACCTTTCGGGGGAAATATGCCTACGGGTTCATCCTCACAACTATTGCGTTGGCACTGGAGCTGGTGACCAATCACTTTCAAATGACTTATTATCTTTTGTTGTTGGTCATAATTATTGGAATTGCCTATCTAATAGATGCCGTTAAAAAGAAAAAACTGGCACACTTTGGCAAGGCAGTTGGTGTGATGGCCATTGGTGCCGTGATCGCAGTTGGGCTTAACGCCACAAATATTCTTGCCACAAAAGAATATGCAGATACTTCTACGCGTGGAAAGAGCGAGTTAACAATCAACCCCGATGGCACTCCGAAATTGGCTTCTTCCGGACTTAATTACGATTATATAACTGAATACAGTTACGGTAAACTGGAAAGTCTCAATCTGTTTATTCCCAATTTTATGGGAGGTGGTTCCGGTGACCCTCTTCCTGAAAATTCGGAAACGGTTGAAGTATTGCTCCGCATGGGCGCATCGCAGCAGGATGCCAATCAAGTTTTAAATCAGGTGCCGGTTTACTGGGGAGAACAGCCTATTGTTGCTGCTCCCGCCTATATTGGCGCAGTGGTTATTTTTCTTGCCTTATTAGCTCTCTTTTTAGTAAAAGGCAGGCTGAAATGGTGGATTATAGCAGCTTTTTTATTGAGTTTATTCCTCTCCTGGGGTAAGAACTTTAGTTTTTTAACCGAATTTTTTATCGATAATATTCCGCTTTACAGCAAATTCAGGGCGGTTTCTTCTATTCAGGTAATCATAGAGTTAGTGCTGCCAATACTGGCTGTAGTGGGATTACATCAATTTTTTAATGGATTTGAAAAGCAAGAACGGAAAAAGAAGGCATTGTTGTTCGCAACCGGAATAGCCGGCGGGGCTGCGTTGGTATTTTTATTGTTTAAGTCGAGCTTATTCGATTTTGCCAGTCCCTACGACACCTATTTTTTGGAAGACTTAGGCTTACCGTTTGTTGAAGCCATGCGTGAAGACAGAATGTCTCTTATGACGTCCGACACCATTAGATCTCTGGTATTTGTATTGCTTGCCGCTACTAGTTTGTGGCTTTTTCTGAAAGCCAAGCTGAAGGAAACCGCAACGGTAACTTTGTTGGCAATTCTAATAGTAATCGATCTTGTTGGCGTAGACAGAAGGTATGTGAATAATGAAAATTTTGTTTCGGCCAGACAGGTGGAAGCACCTTTTGAGAAAAATGGCGCCGACGTCCAAATTTTGGAAGACGATGGGTACTTTAGAGTATACGATGCTACTACCAATCCTTTTAACAGTGGTCGCGCAAGCTATTACCACAATGCATTAGGGGGTTACCATGCGGCAAAACCGGGAAGGATTCAGGATTTAGACGATTTTTATTTGAACAAAGGTGATATTGGAATTCTGAATATGATGAATGTCCGGTATATCATTACGCAGGCTAAGAATGGAGGAGCGGTGGCACAGCGTAATCCGTACGCTAACGGAAGTGCCTGGTTTGTTGAAAATGTAATGTTAGCCGAAAATGCAGACGAAGAAATTAGACTGCTGGACAGCTTAAATACCAAAGAAACGGCAATAATTCTCAAGGATTTTCTTTCGGAAGTGCCTTTAGACAAGATTGTGAGGGATTCTACTGCCACTATCGAACTCGTAAGTCATCAACCAAATCATTTGGTGTATGAAGCGGCGACAACTTCACCGCAACTTGCTGTTTTTTCAGAAGTGTATTACCCCCACGGATGGAACGCTTATATTAACGGCAAGCCAGCTCAATATATTCGAGCCAATTATGTGCTACGTGCAATTCGAGTTCCTTCAGGAAATTCGAAAATTGAATTTAAATTTGAGCCACAAGTAGTTACAACAGGAAGTACCATAAGCTTGGCGAGCAGTCTCTTATTATTAGCTATGATTCTGGGGACAGCATGGTTTACATATAGGAAGCGAACGTCACATTCAAGCGACTAATAGTATGAAGCGAGCTCTTGTAATTACCTATTATTGGCCACCGGCCGGAGGTCCCGGAGTACAGCGCTGGCTTAAGTTTGTAACATATTTTAAGGAATTTGGAATTGAACCCATTGTTTATATTCCCGAAAATCCGCATTACCCCCTTATAGATGAGACCTTTGTCGCTGAAGTGCCAAAAGACGTTGAAATTATAAGTCTTCCCATTAAAGAACCGTATCGTTTTGCTGGCCTGCTTTCAAAAAAGAAGACAAAGCAAATAAGCAGTGGTATTATCGCCAAAAAAGAGTCTTCTTTTCTGGAAAAAATGCTGTTGTATATCCGGGGAAATTATTTTATTCCCGATGCTCGCGTAGGGTGGGTACAACCTTCGGTTCGATTTTTAAAGGAATATCTTTCCAAAAACCCGGTCGATGTTATTATTACTTCCGGGCCGCCACACAGTCTGCACTTAATTGGAATTGAGTTAAAGAAGCAGTTAAATGTTACATGGATGGCCGATTTCAGAGATCCCTGGACAACGATTCATTATCATAAATCGCTACGCCTCACAGAGTCTTCAGAAAGAAAACACAAAGCATTAGAGGCAAAAGTCCTGGATACAGCTAATTTGGTAGTTGTTACCAGTCCCACCACAAAGGCAGAATTCGGAATGATTACCGATACACCCATTGAAGTTGTAACCAACGGCTATGACATATCAGAAAAAATTAATGTGAGGCTGGATACAAAATTTTCCCTTGCTCATATTGGTTCTCTATTATCCGAGCGCAATCCCAAAGTCTTATGGAAGGTACTTGCTGAAATTGCTTCGGAAAACGATATGTTTAAAAAGGATCTTGTATTGAAATTAGCCGGAACCGTGAGTGAAGATATTCTGGCTTCTATCGAAAAATATAAGCTGAAAGATAATTTGGAGATTTTGGGATATGTTTCTCATTCCGAAGCATTGCAATTGCAGCATAAAGCGCAAGTGTTATTGTTAATAGAAATGGATCGTCCCGAGACACGCTCTATCATCCCCGGAAAGCTATTCGAATACCTCGCCGCCAAAAGACCTATTATTGCAATAGGGCCTCAAGGAAGTGATATGGCCGGGATTGTTTCGGAAACAGGAAGCGGTGCCTTTTTTACCTATTACAATGAAGAGGAGTTAAAGCTGGAAATTCTTCGGCTGTATACAAGGTATTCAGAAGGAACGCTCACACAAATTTCCTCGTCTGTGGAAGCTTTCAGCAGAAGGGAGCTTACCAGTAGAATGGCGCAAATTATAAAAAGCATTTGCTAAGAATTCAAATCATTTCAATACTATAAAAAGAAACCCCCGCTCGACACGATGTCTCACGGGGGTTTCAACTAACCAACCAAAAAAATCTTATTGTCCGCCGCCTCTTCGTGAGTTGGAACCTTCTCTTTTAGTTCCTGAAGAGCCTTTAGACGAATTGCTGCGTTTTGTAACCTGCTTTCTACTTGAAGTAGGTTTCGCAGCTGAGTTTCGTTTATTCTGTGTAGCACCTTTTATAGTACTTCCCTTTGAGGTATTTCCTCGTTGCTGAGAAATTACAGGTCTGGTATTTTTTGCCTTATCTCCCGATCTTGACGCTCTGGAGCTATTGGAAACTCTTGCATCTCCCTTCGAAGGGTTACCACGAGTCACAACAGGCTTGCCTTTGGTGTTATTGCTACCCGGATTACCGCGGTTTACAGTAGGTCTGCCTTTAGAATTACCATTATCAGGATTACCCCGACTTACCACAGGTCTGCCTTTTGTATTTCCGGAATTTATATCATTGGAGGGTCTTCCTCTATTAACTGAATTGTTTCCGTTAGATGAGTTTCCATTTCTGGATAATGTATTCTCACGTTTCGAATTCCCATTATTGTAATTTCCTCTAGCTAAATCTCTCTCTCCTCTTGGGTTCGCGGAGGCATACGAATTTCTACGATTAGGGTTGTAATCTTTGTTTTTAGCTACACGACCATCCTTGTAGTGCTTACGACTTCCTGGTCTGTGAAAATCACGTCTACCATTGTTATAGGCTACACGATGTCTGTTTTTATAGTACTGTCTGTGGTGATGATAACTATAACGGTGTGGGTTGTAATATTGTCTATATGGATAATCATACACCACACAACTTGCGTAATACGGACGAGCATAGTACACGTGCCATGGACGATAAATATAATGAGGTGTCCAAACGTTTATATATCCTGTATAGTGGGAAAAATGCCCATAGGGATTGTAATACACATGTAATCCGCCTACACGGACAATTCTTCTGTCGTTATACTGAATTTCGGTATTTCCGGCTTGTGAAATACGACCGTATCTGTCATAATAAATTGGCACATCTTCCACCTGAATCACAGCACCGTAATCATCGTACTGCACGTAGGTATCGTAATCGTATCCCGAGTTAAAGTTAATATTTACATTCGGGGTGTTGATATTCACGTTAACGTTTCCGCCTCGGTCACGTCCCAGATATACAAAATCAAACTGACCGTCCGGGAAGACTGAAAATTCTACGCCACCTTCCACAAAAATATATGCGGAACCGTCGTAGCTGAAATTTGAAGGGCTTACCATACTTGAAGCCACTGTCTTACTTGAGACTCCTATAAGTAGGAGAGCGATAATTACTGTGGTTACATTTTTCATACTGCTAAAATTAGGGTTGTACTTGCTTTAATTTTTTTGGTCAGCTTTGTACATTAAAATAGTAACCAACGACCGTGCCAAAAATGTAAACTTCATATATTACGGGGGTTTTGGAGGAGTGGAAATTTTTAAAAGAAAGGTGTAAACGAAAAATCCGCCAAACCTTTTTACGGGAGCGACGGATTTTTAACTAACCAACCAAAAAACTATTTTTCTTTTTCTAATGTTTTTGAGCTACTAAGTAACTCTGTAAACTAAATTACAATCATCGTGCCAAAAAATAATTTAAAGTGGTAATCTATTGTTAAAGAATGGATTTTCATTGTACAATAAACTTGTTTGTTTTTAGCAGTTTATTTTCTGAAAAAACCTGATAGAAGTACAGACCTGAGGCGTAATCCATATTGCTAATGGTAACATACTCCTTTGTTATTTTTTCATCTCTAACGAGTTTTCCATTATGGTTAAAAATTTTAATTTGGTCAACAGCTGCTTTAGTGGGTAGCTGAAGGATGGAAATGTTTTTAACCGGGTTGGGGTAGAGGATGATTTGATTTGTTAAATATTCATCGACACCTAAGAAGCATTCCGTTGCATTATTAAAAAGTATTATTTCGCCATTATGTCTGAAACAATGTAATTCACTACCTCCTTCAATATTTGATCGTCCAGGACATAATCCTCCATTTGTTGATCCAATTCCTTCAATCCAAAATTCATTATAGTAATTATTTTCCATTTCAAGTACCTTCCGATCTTGTCCCGCAATAAATTGACTTGAAATAGAAACTACGGTTAAGTTGCAACAACGCGGTAAGCACGAAAAATAGCCGTGTTCAAAGACTTCTCCAACTTCAAGCGTAAAATCTAATAGGATTGTTTCAACATTGGATGTATTTAAGAAGTATAGTTTCCCGTTTTCTTCACGGAGTAAACAATCCGTAGCACTTCCGTCAACGTTTACCCTCTTATAAATATAATTATTAATTGGAACATTCTCACCTAAACTGAATTGGTAATATACGGTTGGGTCATAAACATCGTAAGTGACAACACCCCAAGTATTCCCGTCTTCCAACATAGGAAGGTAGGACTGCGCATATATGAAGTTAACGCTTAAAAGGAGTAGAAAAGTAAATAGCACTTTCATATCGATATATTGAAATGAACACTAAAACACCAGGGAGATTCTTAAAGATACTAAATCTTTTCTTTCAAATAAGAAGCAGTATAAGAGTCCTTATTTTTTACAAGCTCTTCGGGTGTTCCCTGCGCCATAATTTGGCCTCCATTTTCGCCACCGTCCAATCCCAGATCGATGATATAATCGGCACATTTAATAAGGTCGAGATTGTGCTCAACTACTATAACTGTATGGCCTTTGTCCAATAGAGCATAAAAGGAAGCCAGTAATTTTTTAATGTCGTGAAAGTGTAATCCGGTAGTGGGCTCGTCAAAAATAAACAGCGCCTTTTCCTTGGTGGTTCCCTTCACCAAAAAAGAAGCCAGTTTAATACGCTGTGCTTCTCCGCCGGAAAGGGTAGAGGAGCTTTGTCCCAATTGCACATAACCAAGCCCTACATCCTGCAAGGGTTGTAGTTTGGTTACAATTTTTGTTTCCTTGTTTTCAATAAAAAAGGCAACAGCCTCATCCACCGTCATAGTAAGTAAATCGTGGATGTTTTTACCGGCATAGGTAACTTCCAGAATTTCCTTTTTAAAGCGTTTTCCGTTACAGGTATCGCATTCCAGATGCACATCGGCCATAAACTGCATTTCGATGGTTACTTCACCTTCCCCTTTACAGGTCTCACAGCGCCCTCCGTCTACATTAAAACTGAAATGCTTTGCCTTATAACCCCGAATATCCGATAGTTTTTGAGAGGCATACAGGTTTCTTATATCGTCATAGGCTTTTATATAGGTCACCGGATTCGACCTGCTGGAGCGTCCAATAGGATTCTGATCGATAAATTCGACACTGCCAATGCTGCTGAAATTTCCTTCCAAAGCTGAAAACTGACCCGGTTTGTCGCCGTAACCTCCAATTTGACGGAGGATTGCCGGATACAGAATCTTTTTTACAAGTGTGCTCTTTCCACTTCCCGAAACTCCTGTGACAGCGGTAAATACGCCCAAAGGAAAGATCGCATCTATATTTTTTAAATTGTTTTGTCGTGCCCCTTTAACGGTGATTGCATTTTTCCACTTACGGCGTGTTTTGGGCACTTCAATTTGCAACGTGCCATTGAGGTAACCGGCAGTTAGCGAATCGGATTTTAAAATGTCTTTGTAGGTTCCTGTTGCGACAACTTCCCCTCCAAAAGTTCCGGCTTCCGGACCAATATCGATAATTTCGTCTGCGGCCTTCATAATATCTTCGTCGTGTTCTACAACAATTACCGTATTTCCTAAATCACGTAACGCCTGTAAAACCACAATTAGGCGTTCGGTGTCTTTTGGGTGGAGTCCTATGCTGGGTTCATCCAGAATATACATAGAACCTACCAAGCTACTCCCCAACGAAGTGGCTAAATTAATTCGTTGGGATTCCCCGCCGGACAGCGTGTTCGATTTCCGGTTGAGGGTGAGATAGCTCAGGCCAACGTCCATTAAGAACGCAAGACGGTTGTTAATTTCCAACAGTAAGCGTTTGGCAACTTTCGATTGGTATTCGGTAAGGGTGATATTTTTAAAAAATTCGGCGGTTTTGTCCAGTGGTAATTCGACCAGTTCCTGGATCGACTTTCCGTCAATCTTTACATACCCGGCTTCGGGACGCAGTCGCTTTCCATGGCAGGTGTGGCATTTTGTTTTTCCGCGATAGCGAGATAACATCACCCGATTCTGAATTTTATAACTTTTAGATTCCAAATATGAAAAGAAATCGTTTAGGCCTTCAAAGTATTTGTTGCCTTCCCAAATGAGTTGCTTTTGTGCTTCCGAAAGCTCAAACCAGGGTTTGTGAATGGGGAAATCGAATTTGTAGGCATTGTTTACAAGCTGATCTCTATACCAACCCATGCTGTCCCCACGCCATGGGAAGATGGCATTGTCGAAAATTGAAAGGGCTGTATTTGGAATTACTAAATCTTCGTCAATTCCAATCACATCGCCATAACCTTCGCAAGTAGGGCAGGCACCATACGGATTATTAAAGCTGAATAAATGCACATTGGGTTCCACAAATGCAATCCCGTCGGCTTCAAAACGGTTGTTAAACTCCTGAAAAGATCCATCCGAAAGTTTTTCGATGAACAATTCGCCTTTTCCTTCAAAAAAAGCAATCTGCACCGCATCTGCCAGTCGGTTATAAAAATCTTCTTCGTTTTTGGTAATAATACGATCTACTACCAATTGAATGTCTTTGGGAAAAGAACTGCCTTTTAATTCATCAATCCGAACGACTTCCTTATTAATTTTCACTCTCGCATATCCTTGTTGCGCAAGAGCCTGCAGTTTGTTCTCCATACTTCGGCCTTCTTCAAGGTGAATAGGAGCGAGTAACAGTAATTTTTCGTTTTCCTGAAACGATTTAATATAATTGATAACATCGCTAACCGTATCCTTTTTTACTTCGTTGCCGGAAACCGGGGAATAGGTAATTCCTATACGGGTGTACAATAATTTTAGGTAATCGTAAATTTCGGTGGATGTTCCTACCGTTGAACGCGGATTGGTTGCATTTACTTTTTGTTCGATGGCAATTGCAGGAGCGATTCCCTTGATGGAATCAACCTTCGGCTTATTAAGTCTTCCAAGAAATTGTCGTGCGTAGGACGACAGACTTTCTACATAGCGTCTCTGGCCTTCAGCATATAAGGTATCGAAAGCCAAACTGGATTTGCCACTACCTGAAAGCCCCGTAATCACTACTAATTTGTTGCGAGGAATGGCAACCGAGATATTTTTAAGGTTATGCAGCTTTGCACCCTGGATAACTATGTTTTTTTTAGTGTCTATGGTATCGAGATTCACCTTTTGCCTAGTTTTTCAGTAGATTTTTGCAAAGATACTACATAGAAATCGGCTATACACCTTAACATAAATTATATTTTTTTTAAGAAAAAACCCACTTTTTTTTGCATTTGTGAATTGTTTGTTGTTATATTTACCCCACTTAACGTCATTTATAAAAATTATTGCCTATAGCATATTACTACTTTTAAGAATAAAAAATTCACAACAACTAAGCAACCAAAAGTAATAGTTGTTTATTTTAAAAAGTATTGATATGAAGCAAAGCCCAACAACAGATGCGCTTTTAGTAAGCGCTTATATGAATGGCGACGAACCTGCACTTTGCGAGCTAATCACGCGCCACAAGCAAAGAATCTACAGTTTTATTTATTCCAAGGTATTCGATCGCGATGTCGCTGAAGATATTTTTCAGGACACCTTTATTAAAGTCATTAAAACATTAAAACGAGGAGCCTACAATGAGGAGGGTAAATTCCTACCCTGGGTGATGCGTATTGCTCACAACCTGGTGATTGATCATTTCAGAAAGAATAACAGGATGCCCAAGTTTGAAAACAACGACGATTTCAATATATTTTCTGTGCTTTCAGATGGTGCATTAAACATTGAAAAACAAATGATTAAAGGTCAGGTTGAAAACGACGTACGCCGTCTTATTGAAGAACTTCCGGAGGACCAAAAACAGGTGCTTATGATGCGAATTTATAAGGATATGAGCTTTAAGGAAATTAGCGAGCAAACCGGCGTGAGTATTAACACAGCCTTGGGACGCATGCGTTACGCACTTATCAATTTGCGGAAGGTGATTGAAAAACACAATATTATATTAACGAACTAATACAATAATCCATTTTTTGCGGCGTTATTAGGTAACATTAACCTCAAAATTACGTTCTATGCAAAAAATGTACTCTGAAACCTCACGTACGGAGCGCGTGAATAAAGATTTGGCTCCAAAAGAAGAAACTATTCGTTTTCTTCTGGATTACTCGAAGGCTTTAAGTGTTATAGATTATAATAAATTGAAGTTTGAAGCACTTCTAAACTAAACTTTGGAAAGACCCCGAAATCAATTTTCGGGGTTTTTTTATGCATTCTATTTACCTCTTTTTGCTTTGTAATAAGCTGTAAGGATCGATTTTCTTCCTATGGTTTTTGTAATGATATCCTTTTCCATATCCCAGCCTCTGGCAGGAGAGTATTGTCTTCCGTACCAAATAATCTGCAGGTGTAATTCGTTCCATAAATCCTCTGGAAAAAGGCGCTTGGCATCCTTTTCGGTTTGAACCACATTCTTTCCATTCGAAAATCCCCATCGGTACAATAGCCTGTGAATATGCGTGTCTACAGGAAAGGCAGGAATATTAAAGGCTTGCGACATCACCACACTGGCAGTTTTATGACCCACTGCAGGCAAAGCTTCCAGAGCTTCAAAACTGGCAGGTACTCTGCCGTTGTATTTTTCGATTAGTATTTCTGAAAGTCCGTGAATTCCTTTTGACTTCATGGGAGACAATCCAACAGGTTTTATAATTTCCCTTATATCTTCCACCGAAAGTTTGACCATATCGTAGGGATTGTCGGCAATTCGAAACAATAAGGGAGTTATTTTATTTACGCGCACGTCGGTGCTTTGTGCCGAAAGCAAAACAGCAATCAGTAGGGTATATGGATCTTTATGGTCTAAGGGTATCGGAATTTCGGGGTAAATGCTCTTTAGGGTATTAATAACGAAGTTTACCTTTTCCTGTTTGGTCATTTTAGCTACTTTTACACAAAAATAAGGGAAATGAAAATACTACAAGTAGGAGAAGCTGTTCCAAATTTTACAACAACAGATCAGGATGGAAATACGGTCTCATTATCAGATTACAAAGGAAAGAAATTAGTTGTTTTCTTTTACCCTGCTGCTAGTACGCCAACATGTACGGTAGAAGCCTGTAACCTTCGGGATAACTATGCTGTGTTGAAAGAGGCAGGATACGAGATTCTGGGAGTGAGTGCCGATACGGAACGAAAACAGAAAAATTTCAGTAAGAAATATAAATTTCAATATCCGCTTTTAGCCGATACTAACAAGGAAGTTATCAATGCCTTTGGTGTTTGGGGTCCTAAAAAATTCATGGGACGCACCTTTAATGGCATTCACCGAATTACATTCGTGATCGATGAAAAAGGAATTGTGACCAAGGTTATAGATGACGTGAAAAGCAAAATTCACGCAGAGCAGATACTTAGTTAGTAGCTTCTTTGGTCTTTTTTGAAGGAGAGGCTATACAGCTAAACAAGCATTTTTCTTTAATAATTTCAGATACTCCGGGAGGTAACATCTCTTCCCAGCCTTCTTCGCCGTTTTCAATTTTGGTAAGCACTTCTCTGGAGAAAATATCCAGAATGTTAGGATTGAAATCTTTGATATCCACAACTTTTCCATTGTATTTAAAGAATTTGTATAATTCTTTCATACGTGGGTGAACTTTCAGATTTTCACTATCGGTATATTCACCGGTTTCTGCATCCCGCATAGGATATAGGTACACTTTTAAATCTTTAAAGAATAACTTTCCAAAGGCTTCAAGGATACCACCACTTAAATGACGATAGTATTTTTCATCAAAAATATCTACCAGATTGTTTACACCCATGGCCAGTCCTAAGCGCATTTTTGTATATCTGGAAAAGTATTCCACGAGTTTGTAAAACTCTTGAAAATTGGAAATCATAACCGTATGACCCAGTGAACAGAGGAGGCGAGCGCGATCCATAAAATCTTCTTCGTCTATTTCTCCTTCGGCACGAAGGTTTGAAAGTGTAATTTCAAAAATAACTTCAGTACGTTCCTTTTCTACCTTGTTTTCGTTTAGGAACATCTCATACGATTTCTCGTACATGTCGATATTTACCTTGGTAACGGGTCTGAAACTTCCGCGCAATGCAAGAATGTTCTTCTTATAAAGCACTCTGGCGGGCAACAAATTATTCCCATCGGGACCAAACATAATGGCGTCGGTCATTCCGTTTTTAATAAGCTGTAAACTCATTAATCGATTGTCAACATCTTCAAATTTTGGACCTGAAAAGTTGATAGTATCGATTTCAATTTTATCCTTGTCTATATGATCGTAGAGGTAACGCAGCAATTTTTTGGGAGCATCATACTTATAATACGCTCCATAGATTAGATTGACGCCCAGGATTCCCAGCGTAATTTGCTGTAGCATAGCGTCATTTTCGTGAAAACGAATATGAAGAGTAATTTCGTTATAATCTTCTTTGGGATCTACCTGATAGCGAATTCCCAGCCATCCATGCCCTTTGTATTTCTTAGCAAAATCTATGGTAGCAACGGTGTTCGCAAACGCAAAGAATAATTTATTAGGATGTTTTTCACGAATGATACGCTCTTCAATAAGCTGCATTTCATGTGAAAGCATTTTTTTAAGACGGGATTCTGTTACATAACGTCCGTCTTCTTCTTCCCCGTAAATGGCATCGCTAAAATCTTTATCGTAAGCCGACATTGTTTTTGCAATGGTTCCGGAGGCTCCACCGGCTCTAAAGAAATTTCGGACCGTCTCTTGACCGGCACCGATTTCAGCAAAAGTTCCGTAGATATTTTCGTTTAAATTTATCCGAAGAGCCTTACTTCTTATGGACGGAATATTTTCAAATTCCTTGTCGCCTAAAATGTGATCCGGCATAACAATTTTTTATTAGGGGGTATTGTATAACAAAGGTAACAAATACAATAGGCAAACAAAAAAAATACTGTTATTTTTGTGAGAATGAAATCACCCCTCACAATTACATTTTTAGGCACCGGAACCTCACAAGGAATCCCTGTAATTGGCAGTGAACACCCGGTTTGTAAAAGTGAAAACCCAAAAGATAAAAGATTGCGTGTTTCTGTCCTGTTAAGTTGGGCTGATTTTAATTTTGTAATTGACATTGGGCCCGATTTCAGACAGCAAATGTTACGCGAAAAATGCTCGAGAATAAATGGAGTGTTACTTACTCATGAACACAGTGATCATACGGCCGGAATTGATGATATAAGACCCTTTTATTTTAAGCAAGGAGACATTCCTTTTTATGCTCATAAACGAGTTTTTAAATCGCTGCACCAACGTTTTGCCTATATTTTTGAAACTGAAAATAAGTATCCCGGCGCACCCACCATCACCGAGATCGAAATTAATAAGGAAACGCCTTTCAACATTGGGGATAAAAAGGTAATCCCGGTTGAAGCTTATCACGATACGTTGCCTATTTTAGGATTTAGAATTGAAGATTTTACATATTTGACAGATGTAAAAACAATGGCCGACGCCGAAATTGAAAAAATAAAAAACACCAAAATTCTTGTTATAAATGCGCTTCGGGAACACCCGCATGCGTCACATTTCAGTCTGTCTGAAGCATTGGACTTTATTGAGGAAGTAAATCCGCAAAGAGCCTATTTAACGCATATAAGTCATTTACTGGGCTTTCATGATGAAGTCTCAAAACAACTACCGGAAAATGTATTCCTGGCTTACGACACCTTAAAAATCACCTTATAATTATGAAGAATAAAATATTTATGTACCTGTTCTTTTTTGCTGTATTGTTTATAATTTTTCAATACATGAACGAGAAATCGATTTTTGAAGCTCAGGAAAAGAAAATAACATCTTTATCCGAAAAGTACACAGTTGCGCAGGATTCATTATTGAATATGCAAAGTCTGGTGGCCGATTTGAATTATTTTACGCTACAGGGCAATGAAAATGCAATGGTATATCTTGAAAACACCGGCCGTGATCCAAAAGCAGTTGAAGCCTTTGTTAGCGATGCAATTTACGATCAAAATCTTGAACAAGGGGGTAATCCCTTGGTGCCCTTTGCAGGTATAAATGGCACAATGTTAGTAAATAAAATAAAATTTTTAAATCACAGATGGCTGTTGGCCGATTTTTCGGATGGAAAGTATTGGGGAGAAATGCTTTTGGAATATTCCTTTAACGAAGCCAGTGAATTGGAGCTTCATACATTGGGTTCGTTGTTATATCCACAGTAAACTTAAATAGATTAATTACAACGAATTTACGGTCGCCAGCCAATTTTTGAATTCAAAAAAGTTTTGAGGGGCTACACCATGTCCCACCGGAAATTCCGAATAGGTGCAGTCAATACCCAAAGCATCTAAAATTGGTTTCGTTTTTCTGGCCCATGTTACTGGAATGACCATGTCTACACTGCCGTGGGACGTATACACATGTAAATCACTAAAATCATTGTTTTTAAAATCTTTTGTCAAAATGGCTTCATTAATATAACCACTCAATCCTATCACATTTTTTACTTTTTCGGGATAGCTAAGGGCTACAGCAAAGCTTAAAATCGTTCCCTGACTAAAACCAAGGAGGGTAATGTTATTTTTATCCACTGGATATTTTTCAATAATATCATCGATACAATCGGAAATGAGATCCCGTGAAACAATTGCCTGCTCATCATCGCTAAATTTTCCGTCATTGTCATCAAAATAGATGTTGTACCAGGCATTTCCGTAGGGTTGCATGGCAATGGGTGCTTTTAAGGAAATTATATGATAGTTTTCAGGTATTTCTGATGCAAATGAAAAAAGGTCGTTTTCATCACTTCCAAAGCCGTGAAGCATAATAATCGCCGGCGCTTTTTCGGAAATAGTTACAGGAGCCTTATAATTGTGCTCCAACAAGAGGGTTTGTTTTGTCATGTGACAAAAATAAAAGATGCCGCTTTATAACCGAAACAAATTCAGTATAAAAAACAGCATCTATAAAAAATCATTGTACGTCCTAGGCAACTCCCTTAAACCATTCCTGAAACTGCGCTCCCAGTAATGGAACAAGTTTCTTTTCTCCTTGAATAGCTCCTATAAAGCCCAAAAGCCAGAAAACCAGCATTGCTATTTGAATGATCCAGGAAAGAATCCCTATATTAATGGCAAAAATAAGCGCGACATTTAGAAGATATAGAGCAAAGCCCACTATCATGATGCCCAACATTTGTCGAATATGAAATGCCCCGTATTCGGTTTTATTTCCATTGTGCATCACCAAGGCGATAATCCACCCAATTAGAAATACATACGCTATAATACCAACGGTTTTACCATTGTCTGCAGAAGTTTCTGTCATAATACTTTTGTTTAGGTTAGTAAAAAGTTAAATCCTTTAAAGATAAGGCATCTGATTTAATTATTGCGAGGCGTCAATAAATTTCTATATTGAAGAAACACTAATTTTTAGCAGCAGGACATTTATTGATCTTCTAACGCAGCAACATAGGCTTTACTGGCATCTGTTATAAAAACAGGGGGCATGGATTCGACCACCGATCGCTCAACAGTGTCGAAATATTCATAGGCAGATCCATTCCATCGCCATACAGGATATGGGGAGAAACCGGCACCTCCAACTAAAATATCGGGGTAATTCATGTTTTTGGTGGTTGCCAGTAACAACACTCCCGGGAACCCAAAACTTGAAGTATATCGTTTTGATGTATCCTTTATGAACAGATGGTAGGAAACACCATCGGCTCCCGATGTAAAAGAATTGCCAAATTGCAAGGCGATTTCTTCTTTACCATCCCTATTTAGATCTACCGGGTACACAACGACATCAAAAGGAAACCCCGAAGCTGTTCCATCTTTAAATTGAAACTGTTTTCCGTTTTTTGCAACCTGGAATTGAGTGAGCGTAAAGATTTCGTTCTTTTCGGAATTTGTGAGAGTGGAGCTTGCATTCTTAAATAATAATTCAGCTTCGGGAGTTAGAATTTCATCCTGTGAGTCACACGCCAAACAACACAATATGAAGACAGCACATAAAAAATACGCCTTTTCCATATAAAAAATAAGTTGAAGTTAATACGGAGTAATAAGTATACCTAAAGATATGCTATTCTAGTCCAGAAAGGTGAACCACGTCTGAAATTTCTCACTTAAAAAAGGAATCGCTTTTTGTTTGTTTAACAAGGCCATCACAAAGGATAGAATCCACAAACCAACGGAAATCCAGTACACATAAAATCCAATTTCATAATTTTGAAGCGCTACCGAAACAAACAAAAGAATTACCAATCCGAACATGTTTTTAATATGCCATTTTGCAAACTCATGTTTATCGTCCCTATTCATAAAATAGGCAATAAGCATTCCTACAAAAGTTAGATATGCAATCAAAGCTTTTTGTTTTCCTGAAGGGTTTGTATCCATTAGCCGTTTACTGCCAGTTTTTTGTTTGCATAGATTCCGTAGGCCTTTCCCTTTAATTTACAATGTAAAAGTGCTGCATTTTTAGAGGAAGAAATGATATCTTTTTCAGAAAAAGTCCAGTTTATTTCCGGATTAAAGAGCGTTATATTGGCATTCTTGCCTTCTTCGATTGGAGCTGGCTTTACACCGAAGACTTTCTTTAACCCGGTCAGTGCTGCCACCGCAGTTTCGAATCCGCTTACTTTATTTAGCGCCCCAAAGCAACTTTCGAGTCCGATGCTTCCAAAATCGGCATGATCAAATTCGGTTTTTTTGCGTTCTATATCGATAGGATCGTGATCGCTGGTTACTCCGTCAATAGTACCTTCTTTCAGGCCCTTTAGGAGCGCTTTTGTATCTTCTGAAGTTCGCAAAGGAGGGAGTAGTTTGTAATTTGTGTCGAAGCTCTCCAGGGCATCGTCTGTGAGAAACAGATTTGAAACCGCTACACTACAAGTCACATTCAATCCCTTCTTTTTCGCCTCTTTAATGAGGGCCACAGCTTTTTTGGTGGAGATGGTAGGAATATGAAGTTTTCCTCCGGTATATTCCAGCAGATAAAGATCTCTGGTAATTTGCAGTTCTTCGGCAAGTGAAGGAATTCCTTTTAAACCCAAAAGGGTGCTGTTGAGTTCTTCGTTTACCATTCCGTTTCGGGAAACCGATTTTTCGTAGGGGAACGACTGCACCAAGCCATCGAAATTTTGAGCGTATTGCAGCGCAATTTTTAAGAGATTGGCGTTTTCTATGGGTTTTTTATAATCGTAGAAGGAAAGTGCTCCTTCATTTTTCATATCGAATAATTCGGCTAAATCCACGCCTTTGCTACCCATGGTAAGGGCACCAATAGGGTAGAGGCTAACCGCATTTCCTTCGGCTTTCGACTTTAAGAATTTGATGTTTCCTTTGCTATCGGTTACCGGAAAAGTATTCGCATTAACAGCTACGTGTGCAAATCCACTGTAGGCCGCAGTTTTTAATCCGTTATTAATAGTTTCGCGTTCTTCAAAACCCGGTTCTCCAAACGATACACTCGAATCGAACCAACCTTGAGAGACATGTAAGTTAAGTAGAGAAACCTCCTTAACCTGCTTGGTATTGACAATGGAAGCTGCAATTTTCTTTATAGTTCCATTTTCAATAAGTATATCTCGTTTTTTTAAATGATGTTTACTCGTGGAGTCAACAATGGCAGCCGATTTTAGTAGTATGTTCATTTATAGAATTTTAAGATAAGCATTTCTAAAACGAGAAACAGCAAGGCAAAAATAACAAACCATTTCCAAAAACTGTGTATCGAATTCGCTTCAGCGATACTGTCGAACAATTCATTTACATTCGAATGTGTTGTAACACCCTGCCAATCCTCACTATTTGCATATTGTAGGACGCTTTCTGCCCTGTTAAAATTATAACTTATGTTTTCTACAAACTGCGTTTCCTTCTCAATTTGATAGGTTCCTGCTTTTCCGGGCTCATCCAAAGTGGTAATATCCACCTTGTTTGCCTTGGTTTGCTGTAACGGAATAAAACGGAAAGTACTGTCTTTTACGGTTAGAATTTCATCCTGCATAAGCTGAACAGGTACCGAAAAATTGTTTTGCCGTCCAATGGTGTAATACAATTTGGGTAATAGTAAACTCTGTTGCGCCATATTGTATAGTGCCGGAACAATTAATGGAGAGTTTTGAAAGTTCGAATTTTCAGAATTGATAGGTGCTGTGCTCACATAAATGGTTCCGGATTGCAGCATAAAGGGTTTGCCGTCTTCAAACCGCAATACCGGAGTGGCACCCGTTTGTATCTCGAAATACGAATTTACCTTCGGGTATTGAAAATTTACCACACGTTTTTCAAAGACATTTTTAAAGAGCGGATGGTCAAATACAATCTGAGTGATTTTCTTTTCCTGAGTTGCTATTTCTGAAAAGGTCCCTGCTCCAAAAGTGTTCAACAATGCATTGTATGTGTTTATTTTTGCTTCGGCTGAAGGAATTATCAGTACGCTTCCTCCATTATCTGTAAACGACTTGAGGGCAGTGGTAAGCGAAGCGGGAATATCTTTCAATTCGTTTAGAACAATAAAATTTTGATCCGGAATTTGATTGTAATTCAGCGTAGTACCGGTTTGCTGCTGGTAGTCGAATTCAGGCTGATCAAATAAGCGTTGTAAATAGTTGGTATTTGCCTCATTAATGCTTAAAACCTTTATTTTTTTAGGGGTATTTACACTAAAATACAAGGCGTTATCGAATGGTAAGTTGGGTTCGGTAATTTCCAGTTTCCCGAGAAATGATTCCGAATTTGCAATATCGAAGGTAAGAGTAGTTGTTTTATTTTCTGAAAAATTTACCCCCGACTTGGCAATGAGGGTCGCGCCGTTGTACAAAGAAACAGGAATGTCTTGTCTAATTTCTCCGGAAGCCGATAGCCTTACATTGAGTTTGATGGTTTCGGCCGATTTTGAAGCCACATATACCGAATCGATAGAAATGTTCGCAGAAGAAACCGGTTTTAATTGGACAGCATCAAGTTGTACTGCGTCCGGAATTTCCGGGAACGGAGCTTTTAGCTGAAAGTCGGATATATAAATCAGGCGTTTTTGCGCATTAGCATCCTTTGAAAACAGCTGATTGGCTTTGAGTAGTACTTCGGTAGGAGTGAGTTGTTTTTGCGAGTACCCTACGGAAAGAATTTCAGCTTTAAAATCTTGAACCGACACATTTTTTCGATCGAAATCGTTGGTAAACCAGCTAATCTTTTCTGTTCCTGCTGCTTGTGAATACAAATCCTGTAAAGATCGTTGCAACAATGGCCCCTGCGCTCCCGTAGCCTGCATACTGAATGAATTGTCTATATAAAGTACAGTTTCCTTTTGTGCAGATAGCGCCGATTTGCTAGCGGTAAATGGCTGCGCAAAGGCAAGAATGATGCAGGCAAGCGCCAACATCCGTAATAATAAGGTAATCCACTTTTTAAGTTGAGAACTTTTTCGTGTTTGAATGGTCACTTTTTTCAGAAAAGCTACATTGGTAAAATCGATTTTTTGAAAACGGCGAAGTTGGAATAGATGAATAAAAATAGGAATGAGTAGTAAAAGAAGTGCGTAAAGTAGTTCAGGGTGTTTAAACTGCATTCGAAAAATTATTTCTCATCCGAGGGTTTTGGTAATTATATTTTATGAATACCTTCCATTAAACTCGCGTCAAAGATATAAAATGCGACACAATTATGAGGGTTTCTTTAACCTAAACGTAAAAGTTTCGTTTTTACTATTGTTAATTCCGACAAATTAAGTGCTGCGCCCAAAAACGAAAAAGCGAAATGTGGTGCCTTTTCCAACTTCCGATTCCACCGTAATTTCGCCTCCCATTTTCTTAATAAGCTTTTGAACCGTAGATAGACCTATTCCGTGTCCTTTGTTTCCGTTTCGATCCAACTCTCCCACAATGGTAAATAAATTGAAAATTTGACCTAGTTTTTCTTGAGGAATCCCAATTCCATTGTCTGTAATTGTAAAGTGATATTGAGTGTTTTTTTGTTCACAATCGATATCTATCTTAATTTTTTCCTTGTCATTGTACTTGAGGCTGTTTCCGATTAGGTTCAGAAATATTTGTTCTAAAGCCACTCTGTTACAGGAAAGTTTCATGTCTTCGGGCGGAAAATTTATATCGCAGTTTACATTGATGTTGAGTAAATCTACAATTTCTTCGAGTAGATGCTGTATTTCAAATTCTTCATATTCCTTCTCTGCAATATTATCACTTTCGTAATGCATTAACAATCCGGTTATATAGTCGCTTAAGGTGAAAGAGGATTGTTTTAAATAGGATAAATATTCATGGGCCCGCTCATCTAATTGATCGGAATATTTCGCTATTAATATATCTGCCGTGATGATCATATTCGCAAGAGGCATTTTCATATCGTGTGAAACGATACCGGCAAAATTCTTAAGTTCTTCATTTTTTCTTTTCATTTCTTTCTGAAGATCTCGAAGCATTTCATTGTTCTTTCGCACTTCAAACAAGTTTATAACCTGATACGCCAGAGCAATCATTGCGTTTTTCTGTTTAATATCCAGCGTTCTTGGTTTGGTGTCGAAAACACATAGCGTGCCAATTGGGAAGCCATTCGGACTCATTAGTCTTACACCTGCATAAAAGACAACCCCTTGTTCTGTTACGATAGGGTTGTCCTTAAATCGGGCGTCTTTTCTGGCATCTTCTACTATAAATATTTCAGTTTCATCGAGGATGGCATGGCCACAAAAGGAGGTCTCTCTGGGAGATTCGCTAAATGGAACCCCAAAATGAGATTTTAAAAAATTTCTGTCCGAATCGAGAAGTGTAACCAAAGAAATAGGAACGTCACAGATACTTGCTGTTAGCGTAGTGATATTGTCAAAATCTTTTTCGGGTAAGGTATCCAGCAACTCATACTCTTTCACAGCGAAAAGCCTTTCGGCCTCGTTGTCAGGAAGTTTCGGTGTAATCAAGATGTCGCTCTCCTTAATAGTTAATGGTACCTTAGATGATACCGGTTAGGTAAATATAGACTATTTAAGAGAATATTAATAGCCAGATTGCAAAAAGAAAGTGGGTGAAATAAAATCTTAATTCACCCACTTTCCTATCTTTCTGAAAATAACCCTAATAAGATTATTTTTTAATTACATACTTCGAACATCATTGCCCAGCTGTTACCACCAATGGGAACACCTGCACCCCATGCAGTTTCCGATTGACCACTAATAGTATTAGTTACAACAGCATGCGCCGCAACATACACGCATTGTCCTGTTAACATAGACTGTCCTGTATATGCAACCGTAGTAGTTCCGGCGGGATGTGTTCCTATATAAGGAAATTGTCCAATTTTCGGATTTCCTCCATTGTTGGTCGGTAACTGGTTTAATTCGCCAATAAACAAATGAGTTTCTTCAATAACCCAGTCTCCGTCGGACTGATAGGTTACTACTATTTCGCCATTTACAAGATCCACTCTTACATAGCCCATTAGAATGTTTTGTCCGGCCATAAGATCTGTCTGGTACAAGGTAACAGGATCTCCTGATGTCTCTCCTTCACGATCTAGAACGAGGGAGTCCATATTCGATTCGTTGTGTTCCGGGGAACAACTAAAAAGTACTGCAATAATTGCGACAAGTAACGTAGTTTTTGTTTTCATAAGTATATAATATTTGGATTCGGTTCGCCAAATATATAAAAATAATTCATTTAATCGATAAAATAATGCATTTTATCGATTAAATGGATAAAAAGATCCTCAAAAAAGACCTCTATGAATCAAAATCCTTCAAAGACACCTAGTCCAAAAAGTGCAAAATCGTATTTTACAGGATCATCCGGATTTAAATTTCGAAGTGAAGTGTCTAACTCCAATAATGCCTTTCCATCATTCTGTTTTCTATGTAGCAGTGCTAATTTTCGGGCTACATTCCCGCTATGAACATCCAGCGGGCAGGAAAGTTGGGAAGGGGAGAGCGATTCCCAAATTCCGAAATCGACACCCGCAGCATCCTTGCGTACCATCCATCGTAAGAACATATTGAGGCGTTTGGCTGCCGAATTTTTAAAAGGATCACTTATATGTTTTAGAGTTCTTGTTTCATGAGGCAGACTAAAAAATACTTTTCTGAAATGGTGAATCGCCGGCTGAAGTGTTGTGCCTTCTGCGTGTTTTGAAAAGATTGATTCGAGTCCGCCGTGGTTTCTATATATATTCTGAAGGGCTTTCAGAAAATAATATAAATCTGTTTCATTGAAGGTACGATGTACAAAACTCACAAGATTGTGCGACTCTTTTTCTGAAAAATTAAGGACATAATCATAAGGTGAATTCCCCATAATAGCTGCCAATTTAGTTCCGTTTTTAATAATACTTTTACGATTTCCCCAGGCAATAGTCGCAACTAAAAACGCAGCGATTTCAATGTCTTCCTTTTTCGAAAAAAGATGTGGAATTTGTATAGGATCCGTTTCAATAAATCTAGGGTGATTGTACTGGTTTGATTTTTCGTCTAGAAAATCTTTCAGTTCCTGCGCATTCATGAATTACGATATAATTTTTCCGTCTTGCATCACGAGTTTACGATCGGCCATTTCAGCTAATTCCTCGTTATGGGTAACAATCACAAAGGTTTGTCCAAATTCGTCGCGCAGTTTAAAAAACAAATTATGCAGGTTTTCGGCACTTTCGGTATCTAAGTTACCGCTCGGTTCGTCGGCTAGAATAATAGCAGGATTGTTTACCAGCGCTCGTGCAACTGCAACCCGTTGTTGCTCTCCACCGGATAATTCGTTTGGCTTGTGTGTTTCTCTATGCGACAACCCGAGAAATTGAAGTAATTCTTTTGCGCGTTTTTCCGCTTCAGACTTAGAGGTATTTTTAATAAAGGCTGGAATGCAAACATTTTCAAGTGCTGTGAATTCGGGCAGTAATTGATGAAACTGAAAAATAAATCCAAGATTTTCGTTTCTGAATTTTGCCAATTGCCGTTGATTGAGCGTCGCAATATCTGTGTTATTGATGTGAAGGGATCCTATTTCATCTTCAAAAGAATCCAAGGTGCCCATAATTTGCAGCAAGGTGGTCTTTCCCGCACCCGAAGCTCCTACAATGGAAACTATCTCACTCTTTGCAATTTGCAGGTCCACGCCTTTTAAAACGTGTAAGGTATCGTAATGTTTATGAATGTTTCGGGCTATAATCATGCAGCAGTTTTTGCTTCGTGAAAATAGCATAAACCTATCGATTACACAACTAAGGCCTAGGAGTTTTTCTTAAAGATGTTCTTGATGTTGTTGTAATCTATGTAGTAGACCATTCGTAGCGAAAACACATGCTCGATGGGTTGTTTAAACAACGATTCCAGACTTTCGAAATAGGTAGCAGACGACTCGGAATTTGAATTAAACAACGAATTTCTGTACAGCGCTGTTAACTGACTCCCGGGTGCAAATTGCCAGGAATAGCCAAAATCCAGGTTCCAGGTATTAAAATTCACATTGGGATTGTTTACATCGGCCAGCGTATAGTTATCCTCTGTAGAAACTGTTCCATTTTCTTGTAATGTGTACAAGGTATTGTCGTAAGTCACCGTCGCCCAATAATTTCTAAACGTAAGTGATAGGGCGTGAAAGGAATTAAAATTATAATTGCCCGAAATACTATTGACAATAGTAGTCTGCGCACGCTGCCCAAAAACAATATCATCATTTACGGTACTTACGAAACCCCGACTTCCACTTCCGTCCTGGTAATTAAAATTATACCCCAAAGTAAACTTTTCGTTAAATCGCATTCTGGGTTCAAAACCAACCCAGTATTCAAATAAATCCCGTTCCGAATCGAACAAGGTAACAAAGCCTGTATGCGCAAAGAAGGCAAATTTCTTGGCGTAATTTGTATTCACCCAGGTGCTAACATTAAATGGATTTTTATATGTGAAAAATCTGCCTTCCGCTCTGGGCTCGTAGTAATCGTGTTGTTTTCCGGGTTGCACGTTTGCGTTAAATCCATATTCCCACAGTTTTTTGTTTTGGGCGTAAATATCGAAACCCAGACTATTGCCAGTGTAGATTCCGGGATCGAAAAGCATATTGTATTCGGCCCAGGTGTAAATGCTTAAATTATTAAAAGTTTCGGTGGGTTCGAAGATTCTGTAGGATCCAAAAGCACGAAAATTATTATAATTATTTCTGAAAGAGATTCCCAAATCGTTGATGTTGTATTCTCTGTCGGCAATCGTATTTTCAACCCCGTACCTGTAACTTCCGCTTACTTTTTCAATTTCTAACGAAGAACTGAATCCGGATCGATTTTCAATCGGTAAATTCAAGCTACTTACTTTTAATGTTCCATCGACATTCCATTTATTGGCCTTGTCGGTGATATCAAAAACCGCGGCGGTTACGTTGGCATCTCTAAAATGCCCATCACGAATAACACTTGTATTAATCAGGCTAATAGAAGAGTTTTTATTGAATTGTTGATCCAAAACAAAAATATTGTAGTTCGCCAGAGGCTCAACCACTTCTTTTCGGGTTTCACCGGTAGTGAGGTTTTTTATGGAAGCATACGTCTTTTCGGTTATGGCATTAAAAAATCCGATTCCTAATCCATTTTTGGTACGTCCCGAAACTTTTACAGCATTGAGCATGCTAACCTTGTTGGGATATTCTGTAACTTCTTCATCTTCGGCAACATTCGGAAAACTCGAAGGGCGACCTCCAATACGTCTGGAATAGAATAAATTACCTTTGGTGAACAAATCCACACCTTCAGTAAAAAACTGGCGCTGTTCAGAAAAAGTCTGTTCAAAAGGGCCTAAATTAAGGCGGACATCATCGAAACCTGTCTGACTAAAATCGGGAACCAGTGTTGCATCCAAGGTGAAATTTTCGGTAATTCCGTATTTCACATCCATCCCTGCATTGTAATCGTCGATTGTTTCGCCGTCAAACGATTTGACTACTGCCGAAGCAAACGGGTAGAAACTTAAGCGTGTAGGAGGTTCTATATTTTCGATACCCTGTAATAAACCATGGTACAGCCCGATATTTCCTTTGGTACGATCTATGGGATTCCAGGAATATTGAGAGTTATCTGTTCTAAAGCGTCTGTGGAATTGCAAGCCCCAGGTTTGTATTTTTTCATTGGAAAAACGCAAGGTAGAATAGGGGATTTTCATTTCAACAATCCATCCGTCCGATACAATTTCGACGGCACTGTCCCAGACCGCATTCCATCCAAAATCTTCACCATTACTTGGCGTTGCTATTGCATCAGCCTGTGTCCCGGAGGTAAATACAAAAAACTCGGTGTCGTTTTGAGCATCGTTATTTGGGTTGAGAATAACTCCAAAAAAATCGGATTGCCCAAAATTATCACGACTGGTTAATTGTCGCATAATTTTATCGGGGTTGTCGTATAAATAAGCACTTATATAAATGGCATTGTCATCGTACACCATCTTTACAATGGTTTTTTGATGAGGAGCTTCCACAACACCCATTTCGGGCCTGAATTGTGTAAAATCTTTGGCTTCATCTGCATTTTGCCATGCTGCATCATCTAAGATTCCATCTATTTTTGGAGCATCTGAAGTTCTATTTATTTGAAGGGATTTTTTTTCCTGTGCGGACGCTGTAAAAGCTGCTATTAAGGTAAAAATGATAAAAAGATATTTCATTAGATGGCGTTGTTAGATGTTTGCTTAAAGACTCATTGAATTTTGAAATGTTACAGGTGATGCCAAAAAAGCACCAATCCGTAATGAATGTAAATAAGCATCGTCTAAGATTCCTCTAAATTTATAGGATTTGTTGTTAGGTACGCGATCCACAATTTTTTGACGTAAAATTGTGGATAGTGAAAAACCTGTCGATTTTGGAAAATGTAAAAAATGATTGAGATGAAAACTATAAAGTTTCATTTTTTGATTTTTGATTGATGCTCCTTGTAAAGGGGATGAGTAACAAAGCTAGCTTACTCTCGTGGAGTGAACTATTAAGAAAAAGTTAAAAAGCGCATAAATTTTAACAATACATTAAAATAATTCCCATATTGGATAGAACATGGAAGAGAATTTTGAAAAAATAGTGCTTGCCGGAGGATGTTTTTGGTGTACCGAAGCTGTCTTTCAGCGGATTGAAGGTGTTGAAGAAGTAATTTCGGGCTACACAGGAGGAAACATTAAAAACCCTGCCTATCGTGAAATTTGCACGGGAAGAACCGGTCATGCAGAAGCAATTCAAATTACATACAATCCCACTCAAGTCTCTTTGGAAACTTTATTGGAGGTGTTTTTTGCAACTCATGATCCCACCACATTAAACCGACAAGGAAACGACATTGGTACACAATACAGAAGTGCTGTTTTTTATGCGAATGATATTCAGAAGCAAAAAGCAGCCGATTTTATAGAGCTCCTTACTAAAAACCGGGTGTTCGACAAGCCTATTGTAACAAAACTGGAGCCTTTAACGGTTTTTTACGAAGCCGAAGAAGACCATCAAAACTATTACAATGAGAATAAGGAGCAATCGTACTGTCAGTTTATCATTGCGCCAAAAGTTGAAAAAATAAAAAAATACTATTCAGAAAAACTAAAAACCACTTAATGGGATCCTATTCATTTTTTGAAGAATACAATCAAGAAGTCACAGACAGCTTAAAAAATAATTTTTCCGAAATTCTAAAAGGAATTGGCGAAGATGTTAAAAGAGAAGGAGTGCTAAAAACTCCCGAACGCGCTGCAAAAGCGATGCAATTTCTAACGTCGGGTCATTGTCAGGATCCTGCTGAAATATTGCGTAGCGCCATGTTTGCCGAAAGTTACCACGATATGGTAATTATAAAGGATATCGAACTGTATTCCCTGTGCGAACACCATATGTTACCATTTTTCGGGAAAGCCCATATTGCATATATTCCCAACGGACACATTGTTGGTCTTAGTAAAATCCCCAGAGTAGTGGATGTATTTGCCCGTAGGTTGCAGGTACAGGAACGCTTAACTCACGATATTCTCGAATGCATCAACGACACCTTAAAGCCAACAGGAGTTGCTGTTGTTATTGAAGCGGCTCATATGTGTATGATGATGCGCGGCGTTCAAAAACAGAACAGTGTGACTACAACTTCGGGATTTCGGGGACAATTCGAGAAAATTGAAACTCGCAACGAATTTCTAAAACTCATAAGCAGCGATCTCGCATAATTTTGGCACTCTTCTTGCGTTATTAATTTCAGAATAATAAACGAAACCATTATGAAAAATCCTAAATATAAATTACTTCGAAAAGGAATTCTATACGATGCAATAGGGATGGCGACAATGTTCATTCCTGTAGTGGGGCCTTTTCTCGATATAATCTGGGCGCCTTATGCGGCTAAGAAGATGAGTGATATGTACAAAGGAACCGAAGGTAAAATTGCATCGGTACTTGTATTTATTGAGGAATTGCTGCCTATAAGCGACTTTATTCCAACCTTTACACTTATGTGGATCTATACCTATGTCTTTGCAGCCCAACCACAGCCCGAGCCGCAAACCATTGAAGTAAAAGTAAACGATTAAAAAAAAAAGCCCGATTCGGGCTTTTTTTTATTTAGAGTGTTACCTTCAAATGAAAAGTAATGTTTCTTCCCATATTAGGTATTCCATCCGGTTTAAGCCGGGATAAATGAGCAATATAGGTGGTATCGAGTAAGTTTGTTATTGTCAAGCCGCTTTCAATGGATAACTTTTTAAGTACCAGTTCGAGTCCCGCTCCCAAATTGACCAAATTGTAGCCTTCACTTTCTGTTTCAAAAGCACTTATACGATCTTGCTTAAATGTGTTTTTTACACCTACAAAAGCGTAAGGGGTTTTTATGCTTCGGAAATCATTAAATTCAATTCGCAGTGTATTTTGAAGTGAGTTTGCCGGAAGCAAGGGTAAATTAGATGCGTCTTTCAGTTCGCCACGAACCATTTCGAAACTACTTTCAATATGTAACCAATCCAGAGGATGCGGGTGGATATGCACACCCACCTCGCCGCCATACAACGAAGCATCGTTCTGAACATAATTGAACACCGGGTTTTCTTCAATGGTCTCACCTGTCGGGCTTATAAAAATATAGTTGCCAAGTGCGTTGTAAAAGCCGTTGGCAGCAATTTCGAAATGTTCGTTTTTAAACTCCAAAGAAAGATCGGTTTGGATATTTTGTTCGTTGTCTAAATTCGGATTCCCAATTTCATATCTATTTGTGCCTTCATGAACTCCATTTGAAGTTAATTCGGCCAGGTTAGGAGCTCTGAATCCGCTGGCAATATTGAGCCGTCCCACAAGATTTTCGGTGATATCAAGTTTGGCGCCAATTGCTGCATTAAAACTATTAAAATCCTGCTGCAAAGGAGCTATGTACTCATCATCGCCACTTGTTCCTGCTGCTTCACTGTCAATCTTTCGAATGTCTAAACGTAAGCCGGCTTGAAAATCTATTTTTTCCAGATGGTAATGGGTTGTTCCCAAAATCCCGAAATCGGTTGTCGTTGCATTGGGAATTAAAACCTCTTCTCCCAAATTGCTATTGGATTGATACATTCCCTGCACCCCTACTATTGTTTCAAAATTACCGAGCTGAGGAAAATTGTATTTTACATCGTAGTTAAAAGTATTTAGTTGCATGCGCAGGGCAGCATTATCTACGGTCTCTTCAAATTCACTGCGATCATTAAACAAATATCCCATCTTAGCATCTAAACTTGAGTTCGTAAAGAAAAAGGTGTTGTCCAGGCTAACAATATGGTTGTCGATCTCCTGGAAAGGTAATAGTGGTGTTTTTGCCGTAGTTTGAACTCCAATTTCTTCAGGAATCCCAATGTTAGCCCGATTGTAGTTATACCTTAATGTAGATTTTAACTTAGTATCCTGATATCCAAAACCGGTCTTTATATCTTTTTCATTGAAACGTGTATTTGTTACACGAATCCCGGTCCCTGTTTTGTAATCGCTATGTGAAACATAAGCTCCTCGCACAAGAAATTTAAACTTTTCGGAAGAAGTTTTAGCTCCAAAATTACTGGAAGTACCTACTGTGTTTGAATAGTAAGTAGTATTCAAATCGGCTTCAAAATCTCCGGTGGCTGCGAATCGTTCCGGATTGAGATATAATACGCCTCCCAAGGCATCACTGCCATAGAGCAGAGAAGCGGGACCTTTAATAACCTCGACGCTTTCAATTCCGGCATCGTTTACACCCAATCCGTGTTCGCCACCAAACTGTTGATTCTCCAGGCGAACTCCTTGCGTATAAGTTAGTACTCTGTTAGCACTGAGCCCGCGTATCACCGGTTTTCCAATACCAACTCCGGTGCTAATCGTTTCAACTCCAGCGATGTTGGTAATGCCTTCCGCCAGCGAAACTGCACCTGTTGCCTTTATTTGATCGGTGCTCATTCTTTCTACCTTCATCACATTGTCGCTTTGCAGTTTGTGAAAAGGTGTAGATATGATAACTTCTTCCATTTCTACCACACTTTCAAGAAGTTGAATGTCCTCTGTATGGGATTCATTTTCAGAAAGCGTGATTTTTTTTGAAAGGGTTGTATAACCCAGCATGGAGTATATGACAGTGTATGTTCCGTCCGGAATATTTGAGATGGAATAATTACCGTTGAAATCGGCTACCATACCCTTTTCCAATTGAGGAATATATATTGTAGCCGAAATGGGTTCTTGCGTTTGTGATTGTACTGTGCCCGAAATTGTATTCTGAGCAATGGTGTTAACGGTACAAAAAAGTACCGTCAACAGTAAGAAATTTATTTTCATGAGAATATTTTCTTAAAAATTAGTAATTAAAAATTTGAAAACTAACAAATAAGAAATAGAGGAGGGCCTCTGGAATCGGGGTGTTGAAGAGGAATAAGTTTTGCTGAAAAAAAATAGAGGGTTTCTGTTCTTTCGTTCTGCTTTACTTCAGCGACAAAAGAATTGTCTAACGGATTAAAACTGAAAGTGGATAGGTGAAAATCGCAAATTGGACATTCGGTTATCTTTTCATGCAGGTGAACCGTATAATCTGTACAAACAGTGTGGTGGTGATTCTCAAAAATATGTGTAAACTGAATAACACTAGGCAATAATAACCCTATGGTAAGCACCACAGAAGCTATTATCGTGAAAATAGAGTGTCTTAATTTCATTTACGCTTTTATCAAAAAACCCAATCGCATACTTCGCAACATTTTCTTTTCGAAGTCCCAAAAAAAAGAAAATTCTCCAAACAACCAACCAAAAAGCACCAAAAGTACTTGGTACAGCGGAAAAATAATCAGGATTCGGGTTGGCCAATAAATAAACCAGCCCATTTCTCTTGTAATCCCAACAAAATCGGTCATGGGAGCGGCAAACTTTGCTGCGGTACTACCTGTGATAGCAAATACCAGAAACACTACAAATAATTGCCAATTGGAATGAATGTTCCAACGCTGCTTTAATTTGTTCATCTAAGCTTCTGCTTGTATTTTTGTTCAAAATATTTGAAGTAGTTGTACAATAGATAGTTTACTTCCAGGCCGTAATGAATATTTGGATCATAATCTATTTGCTGCGGATATAAAGTTTTGGAATAGGAGGGATTGTATACTCTGTTATTGTATTCCAGAACATATTGATAATTTCTTGTTTCCAAATATCCAATTCCGTTAAAACCCTTTGGTGGTTGTGTAACAAGCCAAGAGTCGAAGCCGGGCTCAATAATCAATATTTCGTATTCCAAACTATCATTTGCAATACGTAGTGTGTCGCTGGTCCCTGTGGTTGCAACACCTTCCACGGAAGATTTACTGGATTCACAGCTGTAAATCCCCAGAGCTACAATTAAAATCGCGAGTAAATATTTCATAGTTTCAATTTTTATAAAGTTACAAAAACAAATCCTTCCTACCCATGCTTTTTTAAACCCTTTAACAATAATTCAACACTTTTTTTACCATCCTTCGGTATCCTATTCGCGACCATTTTCTAGCATACGACCTAATTATCCATCTTATCCAAATGGGAATGACACATTTTGTTATTCTTGTTTTTTCTGGATCACCATACTGCAAGTCGATTGATACGACCATGTTTTACGATCTTATGTTCGTCGTTCTTTATCAATGATAAGTGATCTACACCGGTTTCAATATGGCTACAATCTGCTCGGCCAGTTCAGTACCAATGCGGTCTTGTGCTTCTTCGGTAGCTGCTCCGATATGCGGACTTAAGGATATTTTATCGTTCATTAACACTTTAATGGCGGGAGTAGGTTCTTCTTCAAAAGTATCTAAACCTGCAAAAGATAGTTTTCCGCTATCCAAAGCCTCAACAAGAGCTACTTCATCAATTACGCCACCACGTGCAGCGTTGATAATTCCTGCACCGGATTTCATTTGTGCAATTTCGTTTTTGCCAATTACATATCCCTTTTGTGCAGGAACATGAAGTGTAATAAAGTCGCTATGCTTGATCAATTCTGAAACTGGTTCTGTTTTAATCTTCAATGTTACTTGCTGGCCGTCATAGAAGTCTAAAGTAATATCTGCCTCGCCAACATGACTATCACTCGCTATCACTTTCATACCACAGCCCAATGCGATTTTAGCAACCTCCTTACCAATACGTCCGAAACCAATAATTCCAATCGTTTTGCCACGTAATTCACTACCTTTTGCATATGCCTTCTTAAGATCGTTGAAGCGGCTGTCGCCATCGAGTGGCATTGTACGGTTTGCATCGTGAAGGAATCTTACACCGGTGAATAGGTGAGCAAACACCAATTCGGCTACCGACGCAGAAGAGGCGGCAGGGGTATTTATTACGTACAATCCTTTCTCTTTTGCATAGGCAACATCAATATTATCCATCCCTACACCACCACGTCCAATGATTTTTAAACTCGGACAAGCATCTATCACATCTTTTCGAATTTGCGTAGCACTACGCACCAATACAACATCTACCTGATGCTGGTTGATATAATTAATAATTTGTTCCTGCGCTACTTTAACGGTTATTACCTCAAATCCTGCGGCCTGCAATGCTGCTACACCTGTTTGTGAAATTCCGTCGTTGGCTAATACTTTCATAATAATTATAAATGTTGAATTTTAAGTTTTAAATTTTTTGTTGGCTTGTTTTTACTAAGTCAATTATTCTAATTGCAAATTAGAAACTTCTTTCCTCAATCATAGCTTAAAGATTAGGACTTAGAACTTATCTCTATCCTTTGTTTTCAAGCTCCTGCATAACATCTACCAATACCTTAACGCTTTCCAACGGCAATGCATTGTACATGGAGGCTCTGTATCCGCCCACACTTCTATGACCGTTTAAGCCGTTGATACCTGCAGCTTTCACCAAGGCCTCAAAACGATCTTTGTCATTTGTGTTGGTTAAATTGAAGGTTGCGTTCATTTTGGATCGGTCTTCGGCATTAGCCACAAATCCTTTAAATAAAGGGTTTCGATCAATTTCAGTATATAAAAGCTTTGCTTTTGCGTTATTAATTTTTTCAATTTCCGAAATACCTCCCTGGTCTTTCAGCCACTCTAGCGTTAGCATAGAAACATAGACCGGAAAAACCGCAGGAGTATTGTACATGCTGTCTTTGCTTATATGAACCTTATAATCCAGCATTGAAGGAATAGTGCGGGATACCTTGCCTAAAATTTCTTCCTTAACAACAACCAAAGTTGTTCCGGCCGCACCCATATTCTTTTGTGCTCCTGCATATATTAGATCGAATTTCGAAAAATCCAATTGTCTTGAAAAGATGTCGCTACTCATATCACAAACGAGTAATGCGTCAGTTTCGGGAAACGATTGAAGCTGTGTCCCAAAGATGGTATTGTTACTAGTACAATGAAAATAGTCTACCCCTGAAGGGATAGTATAATTTTTAGGTATATAATTGAAATTTTGCTCTTTAGAGGAGGCTACTTCAACAATATCTCCAACTAATTTAGCTTCTTTAATTGCCTTATCAGACCAGGTCCCGGTATTTAAATATGCGGCTTTTTTCTCCAGTAAATTGTAAGCCACCATCAAAAACTCAAGACTCGCGCCTCCTTGCAAAAACAACGCTTTGTAGCCTTTGTCTTGAAGTCCAAGATGCTCTAAGGCGAGTTCCCTCGCATTTTCCATTACATCTACAAAATCCTTACTTCTGTGTGAAATTTCTACTAAGGACAAATCAAGTCCGTTAAAATTAAGTACGGCTTCGGAAGCTTTTTTTAACACCGATTGAGGTAAAATACAAGGTCCGGCACTAAAATTATGTTTTTTCATAGTTTGAATTTTTCAATGTGCAAAGATGTGAATTAAACACCTATTATGGATTAAATAATTGATAATTTATTAAGATAGTTTCAACAAAAACGCCACAGTATCAACTCCATCGGCGTAATCCCACAGCATAGGAGATTGTCCTTTTCCGAAGGGAATGTGATCTCTTGATACAATACATTGAATTTCTTCTGATGCGCTTCCCAACTTTCGATCTAAAGCTGCGGTATCTTTGTAGTATTCATAGAAAACCACCGAAATAGGAGACGAGAATCCTTCATCTTCTTTTAACAACAAAAACTCGTTGTCCAGCAATTTTATAGCACTCATCAAATACACCGCCTTGTTGTAATCGTAATTATTGATGTATTTATTGTTATGTACTATTTCCTTCCATGAAAATATTCCGTTGAAAAATGCATCAAAATTGTAATTCTCAGGCACATAAATTTTGGAAACGTTCCTACAACCCAATCCAAAGTACCTGAAAATATCGTCGGCAAGTGCTTCTAATTCTTCTGGAGTCTCATCGCCTGTTAGTATTGCAACCGAATTTCGGTTTTTTCTTATAATATGCGGGTATTTTCCGAAATAATAATCGAAGTAACGCGCTGTATTATTACTGCCGGTTGCAATTACGGCTTCAAAATTTTCCATTTTTTCCTCCGTAAAAGTAATATGGTCTTTAAATTCAGGCTCCACTGCGATTAAATAATTGGCCAAATAGGGCAGGAGTTGTTTGTCGTTTGAAGATAATTTCCCTAATACTTTATGTCCCGTGAGCAAAACCGATAAAAAATCGTGAAATCCAACCAGAGGGACGTTTCCCGCCATGATAATAGCAATGGTTTTTGATTTCGATTCCGGAATATTATAATTTGAAATCCATGTCTGCAGGTTTTCTTCTGAAAGTGCTTCGGCCCAACTGCTTACCGCAAATAGGATATTATTATGTGTAAACCATCCGTTGTGATGTTCGGCCAATGTAATTTGCCGAAGCATTCCGTCGAAGAACAAATCATTTTGAGGAATCCCTTCCTGTTTGTTTGTTTTTCCGGGGCCAAACTGCCCTAAAAACCTACCCAACGCAACAAATGCGTTAATTCTTTGTTGTAATTGCATACTAAGTTTGGAGATGCCCTTATAAGGCATTAAATTTGCGACAAAGTTAGAAAATTCAACCCCGATGGCAATTATAATAACAGACGAATGTATTAATTGTGGCGCTTGTGAGCCGGAATGCCCTAATACCGCTATCTACGAAGGTGCAGACGATTGGCGTTATGCCGATGGAACCGATCTGGAAGGAAATGTGGTTTTACCTAATGGTAAAGCTGTGAATGCAAATGAAACGCAAGAACCTGTTAGTGACGAAATCTATTATATTGTTCCCGATAAATGTACCGAGTGTAAAGGCTTTCACGATGAACCACAATGTGCAGCGGTTTGTCCGGTAGACTGTTGTGTGCCCGATGAAGACAATGTGGAAAGTGAAGAAACACTTTTAGGAAAGCAGGCTTTTATGCATCAAAAGTAAAAGGGGCGTTAAAAAACAAAAAACGCTTCAGAGTTAACTGAAGCGCCTTTCTTTTGTAGGGAATATGTATAATTACATTTTACTTTTTTTCTCGATCTTTTTCTCTTTCATTTCCAATTTGTAAACTGTAGTAACAACCACATCATTCTTAGCATCGTAACTTTCCACTACAAAATTTCCATTCTGATTAAAATAGCCAAATGAACTTTGTCCGTTTTGTGACATTATATAGTATCCTTTTTGAGATGAAGGACGCAATACAGCGTATTCCACGGGCTTAATATTGTCGGCTCCCAAAGTCATTAACTGAAATCCGCTGGTTGTATGCGGCTCAAATCTATAGGTTACACCATCATTCATATAATTGACATCCGAATTAATTTCGATGGGTTGCATTACCGTATTGAAATTATGGGTTCCGTCAAAATTGTTAAGTGCTAATTTCTGACTTTCAGTTTCTGTGACCTCTTTAGTAGAAACGTCTTTACCTTTACTATCTTCGACAGTTGTCTTAGTGATAGTTGTAGTTTTCTTTTCGTTTTCATTTTTTGTTTCCTGTGCAAAGGCGGTTGAAAAACCCGCAAGTGCTAAAACAATTAATATCTTTTTCATCGTTGTAGAATTTAATAATTAGTATTGTCAAATCTACCTAAGATCGTTGTTAAATACAGCTAACGGGTTGATAATACTATCCTAAACTTCCATAGAATTAACGTGTTTTATCTTAAAAAATCATAAAAAACCCTCTCAATGGAGTGAGAGGGTTTATCAGTCAATATTATTTAGGAAGTTATTTTAAAAACTGAAATTTAAACGGGAGTAGTAATAGGCTCCACCAAAGCCCATTTGAACCGAATCCCAGTATCCACCGGCTTCTGTCCAATCGTCTTGTTGATCGGGATACACATTAAATAAGTTGTTACCACCCACATTTAAAGTGAAATTATTGGATAGCTCGAATCCTAAATTTAAGTCGAATACAAACTTTGCAGTATAGGTATCGGTTGCGGCCGCAATTTTATTAGCAAAGCCTCCATAATCGGCAGAATCTTCAAACACTTGAAAGTCTAACAACTCAACATCACTGAATCGGGTCGCTGTTATAGCTGCGCTAAACCAGTCTCTTCCGTAAGTTAAATTCCCTGAAATCTTACTTTCGGGGGCAGAAGCCAATAAAAAAGCCTTGTCTCTTTCTCCAAAAAATGTCTGCTCATCCAAAGGACCATTTTTAACTTCCTTAATCACCATATTATTAAAGTTGGCCAATAAGGACACACCAATTCTATTGTCATTTATATTATCCTTGTATGCTAGCACCAAATCTAAACCTGTAGTTTCGGTATCGGCACCATTGGCGAAAAACTGAGCACTGTCGACTGCCGGAAGATCCGGGGCCGGGAAATTACCTGTCAATACAATTCGGTCCTGAACGTCGATATAATACAAATCGGCAGTAGCAGTGAATTTCGAAAAATTAGCTGTAAATCCAAGTCCGGCGTTCAGCGATTTCTCTTCCTGAAGAGGTCCAATACCAAAAGACGCAGTAACAGGACTGTTGTTAGGTGATAACAGCTGGTCGCTGGCAACGCCACCTATAAAGTTGGTAAATCGTAGGTTGTAGTAAATCTGCGCCAGAGATGGAGCTCTAAAACCTGTGCTTACCGATCCTCTCACATTCAAATTGTCTGTTGCTTTTAAACGCATTGCCAATTTACCGTTCAGGGTACTTCCAAAATCGCTGTAGTTTTCATAGCGTCCTGCCAGCCCCACTAGGAAGGCTTCCGAAATATCAAATTCTCCATCGGCATACAACGAAAGGTTCGATCTGCTGCGGTCTACCTCGTTATCCGGGCCATATCCCGGGAATCCTTGTGATCCTCCTGGGCGCACATCCCCCGAATCCGGATCGGTGGGTTGTTCCTGGTCTGCGGGATTAGTAATTAAAACACCGTTTACGTCGAAAGTCCCGTACGAACCGGCTTCTCCTGCAAAAATAATAAAGCGTTCGGTGCGGTATTCGGCACCAAAAGCAAGGTTCATTCCGCTTAACACATCGTCATAATATTTCGAAAAATCCAGATTCACGGTGTTTTGCGAAAGACTGTGACCCCCCGCATCGAAATCGGTTGGGGAAGCATCCTGCAATGATGCATTCAATGTACCTTGAATGTAATAGTGGAAATTATTTTTTCCGTAGGTATTACTGATATCTACATGCCAGCCGCTTTCTGTTTTGGTACGCACTCCTGCCGAAACAGAATTGTCCAAAATAAGCGACGTAATTCTAGGGGTAAAACCATTCGGATAAATTGAAGGGATCACTCGGGCTCCACCGTTACGGGTAAACGCATAGGCATCGGTATCGCGATAATTTCTACCACCAAATGCATACACCTCTGTGTTGTCGTTTACGGGGATTACCGCATTTCCGAAGAAATTAAACCCTTCAATGGCTGCTTCACCAAATCCTTTTCTGAAATCGAAGGCAGGACGTAGCGTTTTTTCCTTATTCATATATTCGGTTGTAAAGTTTGCAAATCCGCCTCTTTCGCCAATTCCGAAGCCATAGTTGGCAGCAATTTTTACCGACCCACCGTCAAAGTTTTTGTCTTCTCCTATGGCATTGCCATCCTTGTCGGTGTCTAAGCGGAACCCATCTGTGTTCCAAACCCCGTAGTCGTCTTCGGCGAAGGCGCTGGTGTCTACATCGGCATTGGTGCTGTAGGCACCGTAACTCACACTACCGGTCAACTGATTGATATTATCTTTTAATACGATATTTATTACCCCGGCGATAGCATCACTACCGTATTGGGCAGCTGCTCCGTCGCGAAGCACTTCAATTCGCTTAATAGCAGAAGCCGGAATCGCGTTTAAATCGGTTCCTGTATTCCCACGGCCTCTTGTTCCAAAAATATTTATCAAGGAAGACTGATGTCTTCTTTTTCCGTTAATTAAAACCAGCGTTTGATCCGGTCCCAGACCTCTAAGAGAAGCAGGGTCAATATGATCTGCTCCGTCCGAACCCGATTGCTTGTTGGCATTAAAGGAGGGTGCTGCATATTGTAACAGCTCGTTAATTTCTACCTTACCAATCTGAGAAGTAACATCTTCCAGATTGATTACATCAATAGGTACTGCGGTATTCACTGCGGTACGTTTCGGACTACGGGAGCCTACAAGAACTACTGTTTCCAGTGATTCCCCTTCGGTAAGCGAAACATCTATCATAGGCTGTCCGGCTACTTCAATCTCCTGAGGTGTAAACCCTATATAGCTGAACACCAAGATGGCATTGTCACCCACTTCGATGGAATATGTACCGTCATCGGCGGTTATTGTACCGTTAGAAGTGTCTTTTTCGACCACATTAACATAGGGAAGCGCAATGCCGTCCGCATCAACAACAGTTCCTGTGACTGTGTTTTGGGAAAAGCCAATTCCGCAGATTGCTAATAGTAATAAAAGTGTAATTTTTTTCATGGGATAGGTTGTTTTGTTAGTACTCTGTTATATTAATGTTAAAGCTACATATAAAAAAAAGACGTTTTTAATTCTCAATCAATTGTTATAAACAAGGTTATCATCACTTGCTTGATGTGTTTATTTTCGTAATTTTAAAGAAAAACAATACATGCCAATATGGTTGCATATTCTTTTAATTGTAGTGGTGATTTACATAATCATTAGCATTCTTCTCTATTATTTGCAAGAATATTTTCTGTTTAAACCCGAAAAATTACCAAGTGATTTTCAGTTTTTATATGAAAATCAGATCGTGGAAGAATACAATTTGGAAACCAGGGACGGTGCTACTATCAACGGACTACATTTTAGAGTGAAATCGCCCAAAGGCGTGGTTTTGTATTTGAAGGGTAATTCCAAAAGTATAAAGGGCTGGGGTAAGTTTGCGGTAGATTTTACCCGAAACCACCACGATGTGATTATGGTCGATTATCGCGGATTTGGGAAAAGCACAGGAAAGAGATCACAAAAAGCTATAAAAAACGATTTACAATACATCTATAATAAAATTAGAGAACGAGTTGATGAAAAATATATCATTCTCTACGGTCGCTCATTGGGATCGGGTTTTGCTACAAAATTGGCATCTATGAATACTCCCAAGATGCTTATTTTGGATGCGCCTTATTACAGTTTAACAAAGGTTACGGGAAGATACATGCCATTTATGCCACTTTCGGTGATATTGCGATATCCTATGCCTACCTATAAATGGTTGAAGTATGTTGATTGCCCTATACGGATAATTCACGGGACTCAGGATAAATTGATTCCTTTTAAGAGTAGTGTAAAATTGGCTCAGATAAAGCCGAAACTCACAAAGTTGTATCCTATTATTGGCGGCGGACATAAAAACCTGAATAATTTTGAAGAATACCACGAAGTACTTAGCGAGATAATTGCTTCCAAAGAACAGAAAATAGATTTGTCAACAACGAGTTTGAGTGTGCAACATTCAGCTAAAAAATAATATGAAAAGGCTAAAGAAACTCTTCGTCTTTGTTTTCTTTGCAGTGCTTTTTGGAATTACCGTACTCTACTTTATGCAAGAAAAATTGCTTTTTCATCCCTCGACTCTCCCACAAGAATACACCTTCCAATTTGAAGAAACTTTCGAAGAAATTTTTTTAGAAACCGAGGATGGTGCAAAACTCAATGCAATTCATTTTAAAAATGAAAACCCGAAAGGTGTAATCCTGTATTTTCACGGAAACGCGGGCGATTTATCGCGTTGGGGAGAGGTCACATCCTATTTCACACAATTTCAATACGATGTCCTGGTCATGGATTACCGAACCTACGGAAAAAGTAGCGGCGCCTTATCGGAAAAGGCATTTTTTAAAGACGCTCAATTATTTTATGATCATTTACTGAAAAGCTATGGGGAACATGAAATTATTGTGTACGGAAGATCCTTGGGAACCAGTATGGCAGCGTATGTGGCTTCTCAAAACAATCCGAAGCAGCTGCTTTTGGAAACGCCTTTTTACAGTATGGAAGATGTGGCGAAAAGCCGATTTCCATTCCTACCCGTTAAATTATTGTTACGCTATAAATTTCCAACCTATCGGTTTATCAAAGATGTAACATGTCCCATAGTGATTTTCCATGGAACCGAAGATAACACTGTGCCCTATGCGTCTGCCAAAAAATTGGTGGTACTTATTCCGCCTAAAAGGGTAAGTTTTATTACAATTACGGGGGGGAACCACAACGATCTTATTAATTTTAATGCCTATACAACAGAAATTGAAACTATTTTACAATAAAAAACCCCCAGTTAACTGAGGGTTTTCCTTTAATATCTTTAATGAATTAGTTGTCTTTCTGCAACTTCGCCATTCCTTTAGGACGGTGTTCCAATCGTTGTCTATTGGCTTCCATCTCTTTTAATTGAGCCTCTTTTATAGCGGCTAACGCTGCTTTTTCTCTTTCAGCTTTTTCTTTTTCTGCTTTAATGGAAGCTTCAAGCTCTAATTTTTTCTTTCTGGCAATTTCTTCCTGCATCGCTTTATTGTTAGCGTCTTCCGAAACATCGTCTACAACAACCTGCTTATCATCTACTTTTCTTGTAACGACATTTGTGTTTTGATCTTCTTTTTCATTTCCTTCAACCACAACAACTCCTACCTCGGTATCTGTTTCCTTAATTACTTTGGTCTGAACGGTGGTGTCTTTAGTCACCACTTTTTTAATGGTCGTCTTCTGGTCTACATCTTTATTTTCTTGCGCCGATATTGAATTTATACCTAAAAAAAGCGCAGCACATACTATTGCTATTAATTTCATCTTAATTATTGTTTATTGGTTATTACAATGTAAACTTAAACCATAAGTTGTTAAAAGAGTATTAAACCTGTCTAAAATGTTTCCTATATTTTTTCTGAAAATGATGTGCTTCAAAAGCAGTTATTTATTGCTATGAAGATGTATATTTGCAACTTCAAAAATTGAAGCATTTATTGCTTCTGAAGGATTTCAAAAATTACCGAATATGAAAGCAGGAATCGTAGGATTGCCAAACGTAGGAAAGTCAACACTTTTTAATTGCTTATCGAATGCAAAGGCGCAAAGCGCCAACTTTCCTTTTTGTACCATCGAACCCAACATTGGTGTGGTTAATGTTCCCGATAGCAGGTTGGTGAAGTTGGAAGAATTGGTAAAGCCAGAACGTGTATTGCCTGCCACAGTTGAAATAGTTGATATTGCAGGATTGGTGAAGGGAGCCAGCAAAGGTGAAGGATTGGGAAATCAATTTCTTGGGAATATTCGCGAAACCGATGCTATTTTACATGTGCTACGTTGTTTCGACAACGACAATATTGTACATGTAGACGGAAGTGTAAATCCTGTACGAGATAAGGAAACCATTGATATAGAACTGCAATTGAAGGATCTGGATACTACCGACAAGAAACTAGAGAAGGTAAAACGAGCAGCGAGAACAGGAAATAAAGAGGCAATAAAAGAGGAGGTAGCCTTGCAAAAAGTAAAACAAGGTCTGGAGGCAGGAATTTCGGTGCGAGCCATTACGCTTACCGAAACAGAGCGCGAGGAATTTATTGAACCGATGCAATACATTACAGACAAGCCTGTGATGTATGTGTGCAATGTAGATGAAGAAGCTGCGGCGACCGGAAATGACTATGTCGAGAAAGTAAAAGCAGCGGTTGCCGGTGAAAATGCCGAAGTGATCGTACTTGCAGTAGGTACCGAAGCCGATATCACCGAATTGGAAACCTTCGAAGAGCGACAAATGTTTTTGGAAGATCTGGGATTGCAAGAACCGGGATCGGCGAAATTAATTCGGGGAGCGTATAAATTATTAAATCTTCAAACCTATTTTACCGCAGGAGTGAAAGAAGTGCGTGCCTGGACAATTCCCGTTGGGTCTACTGCACCACAGGCAGCCGGTGTTATTCACACCGACTTCGAAAAAGGATTTATTCGCGCTGAGGTTATAAAGTACAGTGACTACGTCAACTACGGCAGTGAGGCCAAAGTAAAAGAGGCAGGTAAGATGGGCGTTGAAGGAAAAGAATACATTGTACAGGATGGTGATGTAATGCACTTCCGATTTAATGTATAATTTAGAAAGTTAATCGCAGAGCCATTCCTCGATATTCATCACCAGTAAGGCTCATTCCAGTAGTAGGATACACCTGAACGTTTTCGTTTTTCTTTTTGTGTAATTCGGGAACCAAAATTCCGGTTGCAGCTCCCAACACATATCCCAAAGTTACATCGGTTAAGAAATGCTGTCCTGCTTCAATTCGTAAGTATGCAACAGATGCAGGAATGGCGGCAGCTCCTGCCCAAACCCAAAATTTACCCGATGCGTCCGGATTAAAATCACTATACACTTTCGCGGCAAAAAAGGTAGCGGTCGCAGAAGCAGCAACGTGTCCTGCATAAAACGAGCGTTGGCCGTTGTTAGACATCCTTCTTCCCAGTGAAGTATCTCCACTGTCATCGTACACATATGGACGTGACCTATCTATTAATCCCGCAGTAAATGTATACATGGTTGCAGTTGTGGCCAGTGTTTCAACATACAAAAGCAGTACCTGACCCGTATTGTCATTTATTTCATCATCAAATAAAAGAATGAGTGGGGAGGCAAAAGAAAAGGCAAAAGGCATGTCGCTTAATTTACTGGCAGTTTCAGAATGATTTCCGGCAGCCCAGCGATCAATACTATTGATATCCTCGATATTGAGATTGTTGAACTCTTCCATGGTCATGTCATCCTTATTCTGGATGATTAACAGCCCTCCGGCACTTCCAAGAAGTCCGGCACCGGTCCAGATACCGTCTGTTGTCCAATCCCATTCATACGGTGATGAAGCAGATTGAGCGTTGATCAATGTATACGTAAAAAGTATTGCGAATAGTAGTGTTAGTTTTTTCATGAATTAAATATAGTTTGCTTCCTCAACCAAAGATTTTCATTTAACAATTTATTAGATAAACTTTGGGTTAAGTTTTGGAAAGGGGAGTTTTATTTGTTAAAAAAATCTAAGAAAATCTTACTAACAATTGAGGCTTCCCATTTGTTAATTACTTTACCGCATTTGGGTTTCAATTTTGTAGGTGAACCCCTATATTTATCGACCATTCACAAGACTTTATGGCAGAAACACAATATACCGAAGAGAACATACGCTCGCTGGATTGGAAGGAGCATATTCGTATGCGTCCCGGCATGTACATTGGAAAGCTGGGGGATGGTTCTACACCCGATGACGGCATCTATATTTTACTGAAAGAAGTGATCGATAACTGCATCGATGAATTTGTAATGGGGGCCGGAAAAACCATTGAAATTCGAATAAAAGACAAAGAAGTAAAAGTTCGTGATTTCGGACGAGGAATTCCGTTGGGAAAAGTAGTCGACGTAGTTTCCAAAATGAATACCGGAGGAAAATACGATTCCAAAGCGTTTAAGAAATCGGTTGGACTCAACGGAGTGGGAACAAAGGCAGTTAATGCGTTGTCTGCGTTTTTTCGGGTAGAATCGGTTCGGGACAATCAGTTAAAGTATGCCGAGTTTTCTCAAGGTGAGCTTACTGAAAATCCCGAAATAGAAGAAACCACCAAACGTAAAGGAACCAAAGTGATTTTTGTTCCGGACGAAACTATTTTTAAGAATTACAAATACCGAAGCGAGTACGTTGCAAAAATGCTGAAGAACTATGTGTATCTCAATCCGGGGCTTACCATTGACTTTAACGGCGAAAAATTCTTTTCGGAAAACGGTCTCAAAGACTTGTTGGAAGACAACATTTCTTCCGAAGATATGCTTTATCCGGTGATTCACCTTCGCGGCGATGACATTGAAATAGCTCTCACACATAGTAAAACACAGTACAGCGAAGAATACCACAGTTTTGTAAACGGACAAAATACTACACAAGGTGGGACCCATTTGGCGGCTTTTCGGGAAAGTTTGGTAAAAACCATTCGCGAATTCTACGGAAAAAACTACGAAGCCAGCGATATCCGTAAATCGGTTGTTTCTGCCATAAGCATTAAAGTAACAGAACCTGTTTTTGAGAGTCAGACGAAAACAAAACTGGGCTCCACCGATATGGGAGGCGGGTTACCAACTGTACGTACTTTTATCAACGATTTTATAAAAACCCAACTCGATAACTTTCTACACAAAAATCCCGATACTGCCGAAAAGATTCAGCGAAAAATAATGCAGGCTGAGCGGGAGCGGAAGGAACTTTCGGGAATTAGAAAATTGGCAAAGGATCGTGCCAAAAAGGCCAATCTTCACAATAAAAAGCTTCGGGACTGCCGAGTGCATCTGGGAGACCTTAAAAACGAACGCAATCTGGAATCGACCTTGTTTATTACCGAGGGAGATTCGGCGAGTGGAAGTATCACAAAAAGTCGGGATGTGAATACGCAGGCGGTTTTCAGCCTAAAGGGAAAGCCTTTAAACAGCTACGGACTCTCAAAAAAGATCGTGTACGAGAACGAGGAATTCAATTTGTTGCAGGCCGCACTCAATATTGAAGAGTCTATGGAGGACCTTCGGTACAACAATATTGTAATTGCCACCGATGCCGATGTGGATGGAATGCACATAAGGCTGTTGCTTATCACTTTTTTCCTTCAGTTTTTTCCTGAAGTAATTAAAGAAGGGCATTTGTACATACTGCAAACGCCGTTATTCAGGGTACGCAATAAAAAAGAAACCATTTATTGCTATTCCGAAGAAGAACGTGTAAACGCCATCGAAAAGCTAAAGCCCAAACCTGAAATCACCCGCTTTAAAGGACTTGGGGAAATCTCTCCGGATGAGTTTGTACATTTTATAGGAGCAGATATCAGGCTGGATCCGGTGATGCTCGACAAATCTATGAGTATTGAAGAGCTGTTGTCTTTCTATATGGGCAAGAATACTCCGGACCGACAAGAATTTATTATCAATAATTTGAAAGTTGAACTTGACAGAGTGGACGTACAATGAGTGAAGAGCTTGACAACAACGAAGAACCAATAAATAAAACTCCCGATTATCTGGGAGAGAACGAAGATACCAGCGGGGAAACCATCACTAAGGTTACCGGCATGTTTAGGGATTGGTTTCTGGACTATGCCAGTTATGTAATTCTGGAACGTGCGGTGCCGGCCATAGAAGACGGTTTTAAGCCTGTACAACGCCGAATCATGCACTCCATGAAAGATCTGGACGATGGTCGCTATAACAAGGTGGCGAACATTGTGGGACATACCATGCAGTACCATCCGCACGGTGATGCCAGTATCGCAGACGCCATGGTACAAATAGGGCAGAAGGACCTGCTCATCGATACACAAGGGAACTGGGGAAATATATTGACAGGGGATCGTGCTGCAGCTTCACGATATATTGAAGCGCGTTTGTCTAAGTTTGCGTTGGATGTTGTCTACAATCCTAAAATAACAGGGTGGCAGGCTTCTTACGACGGAAGAAAGAAGGAACCTATCAACCTTCCGGTGATGTTCCCATTGTTGTTGGCACAAGGAGCCGAAGGAATTGCAGTGGGGCTTTCCACAAAAATTCTTCCGCATAACTTTTTGGAACTTATTGATGCTTCTATAAAACACCTTCAAGGAAAACGCTTTACGTTGTTCCCGGATTTCCCAACCGGCGGAATTGTAGATATTGAAAATTACCAGGATGGACTCCGTGGCGGAAAAGTTCGTAGTAGAGCACGTATCAATCAGTTGGACAAAAACACCTTGGTGATTACCGAAATACCCTTTGGAACCAATACATCTTCATTGATTGACAGCATTTTAAAGGCCAATGATAAAGGAAAAATAAAACTCAAAAAGATAGAAGACAATACCGCTGCTGAGGTTGAGATACTCATTCATCTTCCGGGCGGAATTTCACCCGATAAGACCATCGATGCCTTGTATGCCTTTACGGCTTGCGAGACTTCAATTTCACCCCTGGGCTGTGTCATCGAGGACAACAGACCTCTGTTTATTGGAGTTTCTGAAATGTTGCGAAGATCGACGGATCGCACTGTTGAATTGCTGAAAAGTGAGTTGGAAATTCAGTTGCACGAACTGGAAGAACAATGGCATTATGCCTCCTTAGAACGAATCTTCATTGAAAATCGCGTCTATCGCGATATTGAAGAAGAGGAAACATGGGAAGGAGTGATTGCAGCCATCGACAAAGGATTACAACCCCATATCAAACATTTGAAGCGTCCCGTCACCGAAGACGACATTGTTCGACTTACCGAAATCAGGATTAAACGTATATCAAAATTCGACATAGACAAGGCACAGCAAAAGATTGATTCGCTGGAAGATCAGATTGCACAGGTGAAGCATCACTTGAGCAATTTAATTGAATATTCTATCGACTATTTTAAACGCTTGAAAAAGGAATACGGGGCAGGCAAGGAACGTAAGAGTGAGATTAGAGTCTTTGACGATATAGAAGCCACCAAAGTTGTTATTCGAAATACCAAGCTCTATGTAAACAGGGAAGAAGGCTTTGTAGGTACCAGTTTGAAGCGTGATGAATACGTGACAGATTGCAGCGATATTGATGATATTATTGTCTTTACGGAAGACGGTACCATGATGGTCACCAAGGTAGATGCCAAAACCTTTGTTGGAAAAGGAATATTACACGTTGCGGTCTTTAAGAAGAAAGACAAGCGTACCATCTACAATATGATCTATAAGGATGGGCTACGCGGTCCTACCTATGTAAAGCGTTTTGCAGTTACTTCCATAACCCGCGACAAAGAATACGACCTTACGGCAGGTAATAAAGGTTCTAAGGTGCTTTATTTCACCGATAACCCAAATGGCGAAGCCGAAGTGGTAACAGTGCTATTACGGCAGTCCGGAAGCATTAAAAAGCTAAAATTCGATTTAGACTTTGCCGATTTACTAGTAAAAGGACGTGCTTCCAAAGGAAACATAGTAACAAAGCATCCCGTAAAACGTATTGAGCTCAAAGAAAAAGGCTTGTCAACGCTAAAACCCCGAAAGATTTGGTTCGATGATACTGTTCAAAGATTGAATGTAGACGAAAGAGGCGAGTTGTTGGGCGAATTTACCAAGGAAGATCGTTTGCTTATTATCAATCAGAAGGGGATGGTTAAAACCGTAATTCCGGATTTGACACTGCGTTTTGATGACGACATGATTGTTTTGGAGAAATGGGACCCTAAAAAACCAATTTCGGCGATATACTGGGAAGGCGAAAAGGAATTATTTTATGTGAAACGTTTTTTAATCGATAATCCCGATAGAGACGAGTCCATTATCACCGAGCATCCTAAGTCGTATTTGGAACGTGTATTTACCGACTACCGACCTGTCACCGAAGTGGTTTTTGTAAAAGACAGAGGTAAAGACCGAAAAGACAATCTGGAAATCAATTTGGAGGAATTTATTGCGGTAAAAGGAATTACCGCTATGGGGAATCAGCTTACCAAAGAAAAAGTACTTGAGATAAATCCGTTAGAGTCCTTGCCTTATGAAGCGCCCGAGCCTGTTCCTGCAGAGGAAATAGACGTAGTGGACGAGGAAGATGTATCGGCCGATGATGCTTCAAACGATAATGATACTACAGGAGATGACCAGGAACCACCAATCGACGAAGAAGGGCAGACGATGTTGTTTTAGGCTATTGTTAACCCTGAATTACTAATCCTCTTTTTCTTCTTCAATATGAGACACAATCTCACTGGTTGTTTTGCGATACTTCATGTTTAAAAATTCAATAAACAATGAGAAAGCGATAGTGAAATAGAGATAGCCCTTTGGAATAACTCCAATTTCATTTCCAAATACTACCAAATGAGAAAGATGTGCGCCTTCAGCAATTAGCATAAAGCCGATTAAAATTAAGAAAGCCAAGCCCAACAACTGAACAGTTGGGTGTTTTGTTACAAATTTCCCTACCGGATTAGCAAAAATCATCATGACCAATACCGAAATTACTACAGCAATGACCATTATGACCAACGCATCGGTTGGATTGTCGCTTATTCCATTGGTCATTCCCACAGCTGTAAGGATTGAATCGAAGGAGAAAACGATGTTGATAAGACAAATTTGAAGGATTGCTTTGTTTAAAGACGTTGCGCGACTCTTTTTTACTTCCCGCGCGTCATGTCCTTTATCTTCAACCTTTTCGTGAATTTCACTCGTACTTTTGTACAGTAAAAAGAGTCCTCCCACAAAGAGAATAAGGCCTTGACCGCTAATTCCGGCTTTAATCCACGACAAATCAATATGCCAGAAAGGAGCTTCCATGGCAACGAGCCATGAAATACCAAATAGCAATACAATTCGAATAAGCATGGCCAAAAATAATCCGATATTCGTCGCTTTCTTTTGGAGTTTTTCAGGTAGTTTGCTGGCTGCAAGCGAGATAAATATGATGTTGTCTATCCCTAAGATAATTTCTAAAAAGGTAAGTGTGAATAGCGCTACCAGTGCATCCGGAGAGGTTAGAATTTCGAACATTAGTCTGTTTTATTAACGGTTCCTTTTTGTTTTTTTGTTTCTCCCACCACGTTGTACTCAAAAGTGTAAGTATTCCCCTTAGTGGTAAGAATTTTCATGTGAATAGCCTTTTCTTCAGACAGGTTTCGCGGATTCAATTTTTTTACGATGTACTCGCAATCGTTTATCCAGCGTATGGAAGAAGTATCGGCCTTGCCTCTAAAATAATCAATTTCAATAGAATCTTTACGTACAAAGGTTGTGGTAAGTAATTCTGTCCCAACAATTGCTTCAAATTCGAATGTGCCTGTTCTAAAATTATTGCAATTGCGTTCTACCTCATAGCAGCCGGTTACAGTAAAGAAGAGAAAGAAAGCTAAAACAATTCGCATGTAGCAGATTTTATGCGAATTTCTGAAAAATTACTGAAAATCTTTAGTTTTCATAGGTCTTAAAACTGCCGTCCTTATAAAAAATCACTATTCGCTCTATATCTTGCTGATTTTTAGAATTTTCTGAAATTGAACGATTTTCGAGGTTTTTTTTAGCTTCTAAGGAAACCTTATTATTTGGAATATTCGGAGTAGGGGCTATTTGCTCTTTCGCGTCGACCGGAAAAGTTCCTTTTCCATTTAACAACCAATACAATTCTACTTCCGGAAACTGTTGTACAACTTTCATTACAAATTCCAAACTGGGTTTATTTCTACCTGAAAGAAGGTGCGAAATAGTAGAGCGATTAAAGTCGATGGCCTCCGAAAAAGCAGTGGCGGACAACCCGTAATAATCGAGTATTTTTTCCAATCTTTTTGCGAAATCCGTACTGTTTACCATTGTAACTTGCTGTTTGTTCTTCTAACGGTTACAAATGTAAATTATTACCAAAGCATACACAAGTTTAACAGGTTAGGAATATATAAAATATTAAATTATTACTTTATTAAAGTCATGATAATTCATTGAAATAAAGCAAAATAAGACAACAAAATTAAAAAATTAATTTTTTAATCATTTATTTGTTGTCAAACGTCACATTTCGTTTACAAAAAGCACCAAAATCAATACAATTGCGTGTTTACATTTGTAAACACCGCTTTGTTTACCTTTGTAAATACACAGTTACAGCTATGGAAATAACCACCTGGTATTCTTCACATTTTGAGCATCAACTTAAGGGTCGTTATATTACACTCGAACATATTTTTCCACTACTCGAAAAGTATAAAAGTTTATACTCTGTTGAGGTGGTTGGAACTTCCGAAATGGGTCATGATATTTCAATGCTGAAAGTTGGATCGGGAAATAAAATCGTGTTGGCCTGGTCTCAAATGCACGGAAATGAAGCTACAACCACCAAGGCAATTTTCGATTTTCTGAAGTTTTTGAGTCAGAAGCAGCATTTTATAACCGAAATAGAGCAATTTTTAGAGACGTTTACAATTTATATACTACCATTGCTCAATCCGGATGGTGCCCAACGCTATACGCGTGAGAATGCCAATTCTGTTGATTTAAATAGAGATGCACACAAATTAACCCAACGGGAAAGCAAAATTTTACACGCTGTGTTTAAAAAGGTTGCTCCTGAATTGTGCTTGAATCTGCACGATCAGAGGACTATTTATGGATTGGATACCGGATTACCGGCTACGATTTCATTTTTGGCACCTGCAGCCGATAAAGAACGCCGTATCACACCATCTCGGAAAATAGCGATGGAAGCCATTGTTAGAATGTACCACTCCTTACAACACCACATCCCGGGGCAGGTTGGGAGGTATGACGATACCTTTAACGTGAATTGTGTGGGGGATACTTTTCAAAAAGCCGGTGTGCCAACCATTCTCTTTGAGGCCGGGCATTATCGAGGAGATTATATGCGTGAAAAATCCAGAGAATTTATCTTTTATGCCTTTTTGGAGTTGTTTGAAATTTTTGACAATAAAAGTGAATCGATAAACTATATGCATTATTTCGAGATTCCTGAGAACAAGGTAAACTACAAGGATATTATTCTTCGCAACGTACGGTATAACAATAGCGACAGTCCTTCGGCAATAGCAATACAATTTTCTGAAATTCTCGTTGAAAACACCGTCGAGTTTCAACCGCATATTGACGCGGTAGGCGATTTGGATAATTTTATAGGACATTTCGAAATTGACGGCGAAGGGGCTTCAGTATTAGTAAATTCTCAAGAAAACGTCTTTGTTGGAGATAAAGTTTTGGATATTGTTAACAAAATGGACGATTCGGTAGTATATTTTCCGAATAAATAGTTTTTTATTGCTGAAAACGGATTATTTTTGCAGGATACAAAATATTCCAATTCATGGCAAAATTTAAACTAGACGATACGGATCATCAGATTCTCGATATGTTAATTGAAAATACAAGAACTCCTTTTACCGATATAGCGAAAAAGCTTGAAATATCGGCAGGGACAGTTCATGTGCGTGTAAAGAAGATGGAGGAGGCCGGGATTATTACTGGTTCTTCACTAACCCTCGATTATCAAAAATTAGGTTATTCCTTTATAGCCTATGTAGGTATATTTCTGAATAAAACTTCTCAAACCCAGTTTGTACTGGAACGAATTAATGAAATTCCTTATGTAACGGTTGCTCACGTCACAACCGGAAAATTTAATATTTTTTGTAAAATTCGTGCCCGTGATACCACTCATGCCAAGGAAATTATCTATCAAATAGACGATATTGAAGGCGTGACCCGTACCGAAACTATGATTTCTTTGGAAGAAAGTATCAACGATAAAAAACGCTTGATGCATTCGGTTTTTAAAAATATAAAAAAGTAAAATTAGTGACAACCCCTTGAAATTCGAGGGGTTTTTTAATTATAAAAATTTTGTCGCATGAAAGTTTCAGACCTCTCCCAGACCGAATTCTCTGCTTATTTTGAAAGATACCTGGCTCAGGTAGCCGGTATTGATTTATTAGTAGCACTTGAAACCGGACTAGCCAGCATGCAGTCATTTTTTAAAGCAATCCCCGAGGACAAACTCGAATTCCGATATGCTGAGGGCAAGTGGACCCCAAAAGATATTTTATTGCATTTAATAGATTGTGAACGTGTCTTCTGCTATCGCGCATTGCAATTTGCCAGAGCCGAAAATGTTTCGTTAAGCGGATTTGATGAAAACGAATTTGCCGATAATTCAAATGCAAATACCAGGAGCCGTGAAAATTTACTCGACGAATATGCAGCGGTGCGAAAAGCAAGCCTGTTATTATTCAGGAGTTTTAATGATGAGACCTTGCTACGCACAGGAAAATCAAGTAACAATGTATTATCGGTTAGGGCAGCAGGCTTTATTATTGCCGGTCACGAGAAGCATCATTGTCAAATTATTACAGAAAGATATTTATAGAATAATAGCCGACCGATTATTCTTCTTCGCTCCGACTTTTTTTAACCTCTGAATCCTCATCGAGATCCTCGTCCAGGTCGGGTTCCAGGTCATCGTCGATACCTTCCAGTTCGTCATCGAGTTTCCCTTTTTCGGGAATTTCAACAATAGGCTCGTTGAAATCGGCATCATCATAATCATCTTCATCATAATTTGCCATGGTTATCTCTAATCGGGAGCTTACTTTCACCAAATAAATAGCATCTTCGGTGCGAACTTCAACTGCTTCTACTGTTTCATTTTTAGCATTTTTAAAAGTAATCACTTGATCATCGTCGTAGCCATCGGGATACTTTTCGACCAATAAGGAAAGTATTTCCGGGGTAAGCTTTCTGTAATCAACAATTATTCGTTTCATAAGTTCGGAGGCAATTGATGGTTTGTGGATTTAAAACTACTAAAAAATCGAAGCCAACAAATTTTTTAGCTGTAAATTTTTAATAATTTTTATAAAAATCAAATGCCTTGTAAATTAATCCATTAGGGACTTCACAGTTTATTTTATGAATTCCGATGTCGCTTAGAAGGATAAAATAGACCTTTCCGTGTGAGTTTTTTTTGTCGAATTTTAGTAAAGTAAGAATCGAATCGATGTCCTTTTCATCAAAAGTTACCTTCGGAAAGTGATGCAGAATCGTTTGTGTGGCATCGTTTAGCTTTTGCTTAGGAAAGCCTAACATTTCCGAGGAAATATAGGTCGCCAAAATCAAGCCAATCGCAATGGCTTCTCCGTGTAACAGTGGCTTCCGATGCGGTAAGTCCATAAAATACGACTCGATGGCATGACCCAATGTATGGCCATAATTAAGTGTTTTTCGAAGCCCTTGTTCATTAGGATCGTTGGTAACGACTTGGTTTTTAATTTCAACCGACTCCCAAATAAGGGCGGTCATTCTTTCAAGTTCACTGCTGTCGAAGGTTTTCACCTTTTCCCAATATGCTTCGGAAGAAATGAGTCCGTGTTTTAACATTTCGGCCAGGCCTGAAGTAATTTCAGTTTCGGGAAGGGTTTGTAGAAAGTGAGTATCGATAAAGACAGCATATGGATTTTTAATAACCCCAATCTGATTTTTAAGAGAGCCCAGATCCACTCCGTTTTTCCCACCAACCGAAGCATCGACCATGGCAAGGAGCGAAGTTGGAATGTTGATAAACTCAATTCCTCTTTTAAAAGTGCATGCCACAAATCCGCCAAGATCGGTGACCACACCACCTCCAAGATTTATGAGTATACTTTTTCTATCAGCTCCTTTGGTAGACAGTTCATCCCAAAGCTGTGTACAGCTAGCAATATTTTTATAGGCTTCCCCATTCGGAATTTCAAGAATGTCCAATCTTTCATCGGTGTTCAGATGCTCTAAGAAGTAGGGAAGGCAGTATTTTCGGGTATTTTCATCTGTAAGAATAAAAATACTCGAAGGTTGCAACTCCGTAAGTTGCGTATTTAAAACTTTCCAAAGTGCATCGTTGCAATATACAGAGCCTCTTTCTTTCTTAATAATTTTCATGGGAATGATTAATGATTCATAGTTTAAAGAGATGTCAAATCTAACTATATTTGCATAGACTTTTTTCAATTTATGATATCAAATTCCCTTTTTGACAATACCGAAACAGCTTTTGCGCTAAAAAGTGATTCGGAATTGGAGCGTGCCTATTTTTTATTCAAAATGATCGCGAATGAACCCCTGGTTCGAATTGGCACAGCAGCAACTAAGTTTGCACTTAACCTCAATCTTCCGGTAGAAGGACTTATACGTTCAACGGTGTTCGATCACTTTTGCGGGGGAGTGAATGAAAAGGACTGTATGAGTACTGTGGAAAGTCTAATGAGTGCGGGAGTACATGCCGTACTCGATTATTCGGTGGAAGGAAAAGAAGAGGAAGTGCAGTTTGATGCTACCATGCAAAAGGTCGTGGAGCTCACACTTTTTGCCGAAAAAAAATCGACCATGCCTTTTTCGGTATTTAAACCCACGGGTTTCGGCCGCTTTAAAATTTGGCAGAAAATTACTGAAAAGCAAGCCTTAACTCCTTCCGAAACCGAAGAGTGGGAGCGGATCGTCGAGCGATACGATACCGTATGTAAAACGGCACACGATTGTACCATTTCCTTGCTTATTGACGGGGAAGAATCGTGGATGCAGGACGCAGCAGACGATTTGTGTGAAAAAATGATGGAGCAGTACAACAAATCACGCCCCATCGTTTTTAATACCCTGCAATGCTACCGTTGGGACCGATTGGATTATCTGAAAGCAGCTCATAAGCGAGCTAAAGCCAAAGGATATAAACTGGGCTTTAAAGTGGTTCGTGGCGCCTATATGGAAATGGAGAACGATAGGGCAGAAGAGAAGGGATATGATAGTCCTATTTGCGCGAGTAAAAAGGCAACCGATGATAATTTTAACGCGGTAATGGGGTATATTTTAGATAATTTGGAGGATATATCACTGTTTCTTGGAACGCATAACGAATCCAGTAGTTATCTGTGTATGGAGATTATGGAAGCCAAGGAACTTTCAAAAAATGACCCGCGTATATGGTTTGGGCAACTGTATGGTATGAGTGATCATATTAGTTACAACCTTGCCAAGGCAGGATATAATGTGGCCAAATACATTCCTTTTGGGCCTGTAAAAGACGTGATGCCTTATTTAATACGTAGGGCCGAAGAAAATACATCGGTGGCGGGGCAGACCAGCCGGGAACTTACTTTGCTAAAAAAGGAGAAGGAGCGGAGGGGGTTGTAATTTATATTTTTTTGGCCTAGTCGTATTCGTTGATCCCATAGAGCACTTCTTTTAGTTTGCTGCCGTTGATTTCGATGGGTTTATAGGCTGTTTTAAATTTTTCGACGGCAATAATGATGCTTTCTTTTAATTTTTGATATTCTACCGGTATTTTATCTGAACATCGTTGTTCATTTTCATAGCCGTTTAACATAATCCCAAATTTTTCGTAATAGATTTCTCCTTGATTGATAAACGCATTATACCGTGCAATAAATTGTAATAACCTATCAATTGAAAATTCTAAATCAATTAGCATTGATTTTACATTTCCGGATTTTGAACTGTCATTTTTGATCACCTGCAATTCGTCCAGGTATTTATTTAAGAGCACTCCAATTTCAGCCCAGTCGTCGGTATTTCTACAAATATCCAATGAATTAGTGTATAGTATGGGCTTGGTATAATCGATAAAAAGCTGCTCCAATTCTTCCCGAATATTATCATTGCTTTTTTGCAGAAAAATAGTTTCAAAATAAATTATATTTAAATCGTTATGCATTTGCAGCGTAAAGTCAAGAATGCACTCCACATCAGATAAACTCTTCTCAGTTGAAATTTGCTTATTGTTATTCGTGAAGAGTGAAATAAAAGTATGGATCACAGATGCGTAAATATTTTCTTCTAGTATTGAGGATAAGTCGAAGCCAAAGCTTTTCTTTTTTTTTGATTTGAATTGATCCATCACATTGGTAAACTCCGGATAAAAGTGTGGGTTGGAAATCTTATTTACATCGTTTATTGTGTTTACTGAACTGAAATGATGATCCAATGACAAGGTTTTTTCGTATAGAATCTTGATGATTTCCAGGCCTTTTAAATATCTAATCTTGTTAATCTCCAAAAGTTCATTTTTGGAAATTCGAATCAGATCATCTTTTAATGAATCCTTTTTAATAAGCAGCTCGACCTGTTGTTTGAGGGATTTATTTTGCTGAAGTTGTGAGTTGATAATGCTAATATTTTGGTGGATAATATTCTTGTAATATGTATAGCGAGATTGAATAGTAGTAACCCGAAAAACTAATTCGTTCAGATGCTGTTCTAGGGTTGGATTGCTCTTAAGGTCTTTTGATGCACTTGCTGAATTAACGTTGCATAGTAATAGAAGCAAAATTAGAAGTGGGAAGCAACGTGTCATAGCTATTTATTAAAAGATATTTGAAGGAACATTAACCCATGTAATCTGTTGGATGTTAATAAATATGTAAATCGGAATTAATCCTGTTTTATCACAGTTGTCTTGGCGTAGTGATCGTGGATTGTAAAGTCTTTTTTAACGAAAAAAAGAATTAGCGAAATAGGGGCTATTACAATGGAAATTAATTTTAACAGCGATCTTTTGAAGAGTGTAGATTTGGTAATTCTTTCACCTGAGATAGCCTTGAGGTCAAGATTTAACAGAATTTTACCAAGTGTTTTTCCATTTAATATGGCGTCAAAAATGATAAAATATAGGAAGTAGAAGATTAAAATGGATGAATATCGAATCTTGAAATTTCTTTCAAATACTTCTACTTCCTTTACTTCAAACAAATCAGGCAGTAAAAAATTTTCAAAAAGGGTACAAATAAAACTCACAATTAGAACATCTATTATAAAAGCTATAATTCGATTTGTTTGAATGGTGCTCATGACTATCTCGTTTTGGTGATTTCATAAGTTAAGTTGGTAATTTCGTTGTCGTTATTCAGATTGTAATAACCCTCTAAAATACGAATTGTAAAATTTCCAACTTGTAGCGAGGAAGAATTTTTTACATAAACTCTGTTGCTGCTTCTGTTTTCTATTTCGGAACCTCCGGTTACATTTGGGATACAAACACCTTGTACACAACACAAAAGCACTGTTGTTTCAATTGAAAATATTTCTACATCTATAGTTACTGTAAATTCTCTACAACCCTCCCATGGAAATCCACCGCCTCGGGTATTTCCGTTTGTAATATCTTTAAGATCATTTGCATGAATAATGGTATATTCAGAATTTGAACTTACAACCTGTGCACTGGATTGTGCATTTAGTGTAACAAAACTTAATATGAAGCCTATACACAATGCTAAGGAAATATAATTTTTCATAATCTAATTATTTAGATAAAATGCCTACTCGTTCGCTTTTTGGCTTTCGCGGCTTATTTTATGTGCCATTAGCAGACACATGGTGAAATAAACTCAATGTGTTTTATCTAAAAATTTGTATCTTTAATATGATAAACTTAAAGTTTATTTCGTTTTTCAAGAAACGGTGAGAGCTTCTACCTGGTAGAGGCTTTCTCTTTTTAAATTAATTTTTCTATGTCACGATTATTGGATTTAGTTTTACCCTTCAAAGGTTTTTATTATTCTCGTAAAATGCAAGAAGGTAAAGTCTGGATTCGCGAATTGGATATCGTGTTTCAAGAAATTAAGGGCTGATTGCCAGCTTTTTAAGAAGTAAAAATTGAGAGTTGTATAAAGGTTATGGTAGAATACATTTAAAATGAGAAATGGAAAGGTGAGAATAAAGTGTCCTTTGAAATTTCTGAAGCGAAAAGAGAACACCAATTTTTGAAGTACCATATATGGACAGATAATAAAAATCAACTAAGAGGCTTTTGCTTAATGAACTCCCCAGTTTATATTTACAAAAGCCCTTAGCTGCTTTGAAAATTATTTCTGCATTCAAATTTTCGCCATTTTTAACAGATTAGCAAATCATCTCTCTTGTGATTCTTGAATATGCAGTCGTCATTCTTGAATTACGATGATAGCATCACGATTTATTGCACTGATGATCAATACATTATGCTTTTTTTTCTTGAAGTTTATAGAATGAAATGTAAAATCCGGAATCAAACTGTATTTTTTAATAACTTTAAGAAAAAGCATTCTGCTTAGTATGAAATCTCTTCGACGGACCATATTAGTGACTTTACTAGTCTTCTTTTCAACAGCCAATGCGCAGGAATTTAGTACTGATCATTTACAATTAATGGAAGATGAGGAATTATTGAGTTTGTTTAATGAAGTTGGGCAGGATTCCATAAAGCAGGAAAAAATCGCTCGAGTTTATTTGAAGAGAGCGCAAAAAGAAAATGACACCATTAAAATGGCCAGGGGCTATGACCGTCTGGCAAGAATTTTTCACCCTGAAAAAAATATTCAATTTGCAGATAGTGTAATAGCATTAACAAAGGATATAGATAATATTACCTATCCTGCTTTGGGGTATATGCTAAAAGCTAATCAATACTATATAAATGGAAATGTTGTAAAATCTACAGAAGAATATTTTATTGCATATGATTTTGCACTAAGAAGAGAAAATATTCAACAACAAGTTATAATTCTTGATATTCTAATTTTTGGGAAAGGAAATTGGGGCAGTAAAAAGGATGCATTGGTTTTACAAAAAAAACGGCATTCAATGATTAATGATTTAGATTATATAAAAGAAATAGAGAAAGCAACTAGAACTGGGGCCAAAATAGACATTAAACAGTTGTTAATTAACGATAAAATATCATCTTATGAAAATTTTGTTTTTTGTTACTTAAATTTAAAAAAAGCAGACTCAGCATTTATTTACTTGGATAGTGCAATTATTGAGGTGAATAAATATGATTGGATTGGAAAGGATGTGCATAAGAGTTGGCTAGCACAGGCATCTTCAGAATTAAATTTCCAGAAAGGGGAGTATGAGTTGTCATATGATCAGGCAAATAAATTATTGGATGATAACATGGTGTTTGGAAATAATTCGAGAATGAATTTATATTTACTAAAAGGCCTTTCGTTATTGGAGTTAAACAAATATTTGGAGGGAATCACATCTTTAAAAAAAGCAGATTCAATTTATGAAAACTCAAGAATAGCTTTGAATCCATTCAATAGAATTTTATTTGAAAAATTATTAGAATACTCAAGAAATCAAAAAGATTCAAAGCTAATAAAGCATTATCAAGATAAATTACGCCAAGTTGATAGTATTTTTAAAGAGAATTATATATTTTTTGAACCGAATTTTATTAGAAATTTTGAAACTCCAAAGCTGTTAGGAGAAAAAGAAGAATTGATTTCCAGTCTTGAGTTACAGAATAAAAAGTCGAAAAAACTTACCTGGGTTTTCCTTCTTTTATCGGGAATAAGTTTGGGGGGGCTGTTTTATTATTTTAAGCGTCAACTCATATTTAAAAGGCGTTTCGAACAAATTATGGCCTCTAAAAGGGACTTTGTGGTAAAGAAAGATGCGCTTGAACAAAGCAGGAAAAATGAACTTTCTTCTGAATTGATAAAAAACATTTTAAATCAGTTGGATCAATTCGAAGACAGTGCCGGTTTTTTATCCACGGAGATTTCATTAAATGAATTATCAAAATCTTTTGGCACCAACGCCAGATATCTTTCAAAGATTATTAATTTGGAAAAGGAAAAAAATTTCTCACAGTATATAAATGATTTACGTGTAGAATATGCATTTCATAAATTAGAAGAAAATCGATTATTCAGGAAATACACCATTAAAGCTGTGGCTAATGAATGCGGCTTTAACAGGGCCGAATCCTTTTCAAAAGCATTTTATAAAAAATTTAAAATTTATCCTTCATTTTATCTAAAAACACTGGAAAAAGAAGAAGGCAAAATGAACTAGCGGGAAAAAATCTCAGTTTTTAGAATGGTTGCTTTCTTACTGCAGTTTTCTGCCGTTATCTTAAGCTTTTTATCAGATACAGTTCCAACTATAACATACAGCTTACAGGAATCCAATTTTGTATTGCTTTCTCCAAAAACCACATCTCCCTTTTTAAGTAGTAGAGAGATTGCAGAGGTGTCTAGATTATGAGTAGCTAGGGTTTGCAGGGTGTTTTCAGAAAAAAACCGCTTCTTGATTCTAATATCTTTTAAGGTTCTTGCGTCCATACCATAGTCACAGGAGGTTTTTTTTCCACCTAGAAAGAAAAATAATAAGATAAGTCCAATAGTAAATCCGCCTAAGTAATAGGCAATACGTTGTTTAAGTTTCATTCCGATTTTAAAAAATTAGCAGGTTGACATCACTATACGACATATCGAACCAATCTGCTACAGCCTTGTTGGTTAAAATGCCGCGGTAAAAATACAATCCATTTCTCAAACCATTGTCAAATCGGATTGCATTTTCCAGTCCGCCACATTCGGCAATTTCCAATAAATAGGGGGTAAATATATTACTCAATGAAATTGAGGCGGTTTTGGGATAGCGCGCAGGTATATTGGGAACCCCATAATGAATTACATTATATTTTGTAAAAGTAGGTTTATCATGGGAAGTCATTTCTGTCGTTTCAAAACATCCTCCCATATCCACACTTACGTCGATGATAACAGCACCCTTTTTCATATTCTCTACCATTGTTTTGGTAACAATAATTGGAGAGCGATTGTTGCCTCTTACCGCACCAATAGCAACATCACAACGTCGCAAGGCTTTTATTAAGTTTTTCGGTTGTATTGTTGAAGTATAAAGCGGTCGTCCTACATTACTTTGAAGATTTCGAAGTTTTGTAATAGAACTATCGAATACTTTTACATTTGCTCCTAAACCCAAAGCCGACCTAACTGCAAATTGTCCTACGGTTCCGGCTCCAATTACCACGACTTCCACAGGGGGAACACCACTAATATTGCCAAACAATAAACCGTTGCCTTTCTCGGCATTGACCATCAGTTCTGCAGCAATTAGTACCGATGCTGTTCCTGCTATTTCACTCAACGCTTTTACTGCGGGGTAGCTGTGATCTTCATCTTTGATGAATTCGAACGCCAATGCTGTAATTTTCTTTTTCCCGAGAGCTTCAAAATAATTTTTCTGTTGGGTTTTTAATTGCAAAGCCGAAATTAAAACTGTTTTGGGTTTTATAAGCTCTATCTCGGTAGGAGTAGGGGGCTCTACTTTTAGAATAATAGGGCATCCAAATACTTTTTTGGTGTCTTTTGATATTTGCGCTCCGGCTTCGCTGTATTCATTATCGGTAAAACCGGCTTCATCTCCCGCACCACTCTCAACTAGCACTCTATGGCCGTTGGAGACAATAGCTCCCACGGCATCAGGCGTAAGGCAGATTCTCTTTTCCTGAAAATAAGTTTCTTTGGGAATCCCTATAAATAATTCACCTTTTTGTCTGGCAATTTCTAAGGTTTCTTCCTGAGGAAGCAATTGTGCTTTTGTAAAGGGAGACTTGGCCATGCGAAGATTAGGTTAGTTGTGCCAAGTTACGTATTTATTCTAAATGTTAAGCAACAGGATTTAGCGAAACAAATCTTTGATTTGCTGCCAGGCAGTTTTCTTTAACATTAGTTCTTCTTCAAATGATTTTAAATCATCTTTTCTTAGATTAGAGAATAATTTCGCTCTTACTAAATAGACAGCTGGAACTAAAAACATCATTAAAGGTAAAATGTAGTATAATTCCAATTCGTCTAAATTTCTATTTTGATTGAAAATACCCCATAATTGAAAACTGTACATGGCAATCGGCACCAATATAATCCAGTGCCACCAGTGTTTACATGTGAAAAACCACAAAAGCAAAAGGTATAAGGGTACAACCTTGCCCACTATAAACCAAGCATATGCATTGATAGAATAATAGGAAGTTGTTATTGTAAATAGAGGAGTCTCCCAAACTTGAGAATCGTTTGGGAGACCTTTATAAGAATAAAACACAAATGGTGCAACAGCAATTAAAAGAACTATTAGACCACCTACAAAAAGGTTTTTACTATCCGTTTTGTGGCGCTTGTAGTCCTTTTGTGTCGACTTGTTGTGGTGTTTGTCCATCTTCTACGCTTTCCGGAGTACATGAGATAAATAATCCAGCCCCGAAAATTGCAACGATTAAAAAGTACTTTGTTAATTTCATAATATTTGTTTTGTGAGGTTTATCATACAAACCTAGCACGAAAAAAAACAAGTATTTCAACTAAGTTCTCCGTATCTTTATTAGTTATCTTTTGGACAATAAAATGACACTTAAAAGTACTGCGATTTGGGGCCGAGCAATTAAAAGTTGACTTAGTTTTTTATGAAATTACGTTGCAATTTATTTCATTGGCATCATATTTAAAGTTCTGGTTCCGTTTTGGTTTTTTGTTAGTTTTATTGTTGTCTTTTCCCGTGGCAAAAGGGTTTCCACAATTTGCGGCCACTCTATAAAATTCCAATGCCCCGAGGAAAAATAATCCTCGATTCCAATATCCAAAGCCTCAGTTTCATTTTGTAATCGATAAAAATCGAAATGATACAAAACGTCATCTTCAAGTAAGTGTTCATTCACAATCGAAAATGTTGGACTCTGTAATGTTTCTTTTACACCAAGTTTTTTTGCTAATTCTTTAATTAATGTTGTCTTACCAACACCCATTTCACCATAGAACAGCAAGGTCTTATTCGGAGTATCCGAAAGCACTTTGCCGGCTACTTCCGGTAAATCTTGAAGTGTATAGGTTAATTGCATACTACTTGATTGCGAACAAATATATAATAAATTCCCGATTATTTGCAAAAAATATCGACTATCTGTTGTACTATACGTATATTCCTACAAATATTATTTGGGTTCCAAAACTGCGAACGGGATAACCATTTCTTCCAACGACACCCCACCATGCTGATATGTATTTCGGTAATAACTTACATAATGGTTGTAATTGTTCGGATACGCAAAGAATAAATCACCCTTTGCAAAAATAAATGAGCTACTCATATTAATTGTAGGGAGATGTATGGTTTTAGGTGATTTCGCTGCAAGAACATCCTTGTCTTCATAGGTCAGGCTTTTGCCTGTTTTATACCGGAGATTAAGACTTGTGTTTTTATCGCCTATTACCTTTGAAGGGTTTTTAACATTTATAGTTCCGTGGTCTGTCGTAATTATTAATCGGAAGCCTAATTGAGATGCTTGCTGTATAATCTCCATCAGCGGAGAGTTCTTAAACCAACTTTGGGTTAAGGATCTATACGACTTATCATTAGACGCAAGCTCTTTTATTACTTCCATCTCAGTTTTAGAATGAGAGAGCATGTCCACGAAATTATAAACCACGGCTATCAAATCTTCGTCCTTATGACTTTTAAAGTTCTCCACCAGACGTTTCCCTTGCTTTATGCTCGAAATTTTGTGATAACTCCAATTTAAATTAAGACCTAAGCGCTTTAATTGTGCTTCCAAAAATTTGTCTTCATATAAATTTTTACCACCATCTTCAGTATCATTTAGCCAATAGTCGGGGTGTAATTTTTCCATCTCACTAGGCATTAAACCCGAAAAAATCGCATTTCGTGCATATTGGGTCGCAGTGGGAAGGATGCTGTAGAATAATTCTTCACTTGTTTTTTTGTAAGAATTAGTCAAAAAAGGCTCAAAGGCCTTCCATTGATCGTACCGTAAATTATCAATTACAATAAGTAATGTTCGCTTTTTATCTTTTAACTGGGGAATTACCTTGTCTCTAAACAAGGTATGCGACATTGTAGGGGCTTCATTTTCATTTTCAAACCAACTCGCATAATTTTTATCTATAAATTTACAAAACTGGTTATTGGCTTCGGTTTTCTGAGATTCCAGGATTTCAAACATTCCACTGTCTTCAATGCCTTCTAGTTCCAATTCCCAATAAATTAATTTTTGATATAACTCGGCCCAGCCTTCAAAGGTATTTATCATGGACATGTCCATGGCAATTTTTCGAAATTCCTGCTGATAATTGGAGGTAGTCTTTTCTGAAATTAGCCTGGAGTGATCCAAGTTCTTTTTCAAACTCAATAAAATTTGATGAGGATTTACGGGCTTTATAAGGTAATCGGCTATTTTAGAACCAATTGCTTCCTCCATTATATATTCCTCTTCACTTTTCGTGATCATCACCACCGGTAAGGCCGCTTGCTGTTCTTTTATTTCAGCCAAAGTTTCCAAACCTGTGAGTCCGGGCATATTTTCATCTAAAAAAACAATATCAAAATTCTGATTTTTTATTTCAACCAACGCCTCGGTACCACTTTGGGCAGTCGTTACCTTATAATTCTTATTCTCAAGAAACATAATGTGGGGTTTCAACAAATCAATTTCATCATCTACCCATAGTACTTTAATATCGCTCATATATGTATATTTGTTTATTGTTGTTTATACGAAAAGTGTTTATTTTTCGATATAACCTCAAAATTAATTCCGAAGTGCCTCTTAAAAATCTGTAACACTATTAATTAAAAGTTAAAGTTTGAATTCCAAAAACAAACTCAAGATTATAAACGACCCCATCTATGGTTTTATTACCATACCCAATCCGTTGTTATTTCGCCTGATTGAACATCCGTATTTTCAACGATTACGCAGAATTTCACAAATGGGAATGTCTTATTTGGTCTATCCCGGCGCTCATCATACTCGATTTCATCATGCCTTAGGCGCTATGTTCCTAATGCAAAGAGCGGTTCAAGTACTTCGTTTAAAGGGGGTTGTGATTTCTGATGCAGAGGAGGAAGCCTTGTGCATTGCTATTCTATTGCATGATATTGGTCATGGTCCTTTCTCTCATGCCATGGAGCACAGCATAGTTGAAAAGGTAAGTCATGAGCATATTTCCCTCCTTTTTATGGAAGAATTAAATCGTGAATTTAACAACAGATTAACGTTGGCCATCACCCTTTTTAAAGATGAATACCCCAGAAAATTCTTTCACCAACTTATTTCAGGTCAATTAGATATGGATAGATTGGATTATTTGCGTAGAGATAGTTTCTACACCGGAGTACAAGAAGGGACCGTAAATTCACAACGTCTCATCACGATGCTCAATGTGCATAACGATACATTGGTTGTTGAGGAAAAAGGCATATACTCGGTCGAAAAGTTTATAATTGCCCGCCGATTTATGTACTGGCAGGTCTATTTACATAAAACAGGAATCGTTGCCGAGCAACTTTTAATGAACCTTTTAAAAAGAGCAAAGGAACTCACTCAAAGTGGCCAAACTTTACCGGCAAGTAAAGCGCTTTCTTTTTTTTTAAATAACTCTATAGACAAAGGAAATTTTGAAAAGGAAACTTTGATGGTCTTTTCACAATTAGACGACTACGATATTGTTTCGGCTATGAAGTCCTGGTCCGAATTGGATGATTTTGTGCTTAGCAATCTCTCAGAAATGTTGTTAAACAGAAATTTACTGAAAATTAAAATGAAGGAGGAACCATTTTCTAAAGATCAGATTGCGGAAAGACGCGAATCGTTTCGCGAAAAATATCAACTTACTGTAGAGGAGGCTAACTACTTTGTTTTTGATGGTAAAATTGAAAATTTAGCGTACCGGATGGATAAAGACGCAATTTACCTACTTAAGAAAAATGGAAAATTAGTTGATGTAGCCTCGGCCAGTGACCAATTAAACTTAAAAGCTCTCTCCAAAACTGTGGTGAAATATTATCTGTGTTACCCCAAGCCAAATTACTAAGCCTTTTTTTTCTATTTTTGCATGAATGTAAACGAAACACGAAACGCATTACGCCTTTGTAATTTTAGATGCACAAACTGAACTCGATTGCATTTTGTAAAAGTAATAACTCTTTTTGAATGAAGTTTACAGCGACCCAGATAGCAGGAATCTTACAAGGTGAAGTTGAAGGAAATGGAGATGTTGAAGTATCGAAACTTGCAAAAATTGAAGAAGGTATAGAAGGTAGTCTTACTTTTTTAGCCAACCCTAAATACACACACTATATCTATTCTACTCAAGCGTCAATTACTATAGTCGATAAGGATTTTGTTGTTGAAAGTGCTATTGCTACTACATTAATTCGCGTAGAGAATGCCTACAAAGCATTTTCTCAACTCCTTGAATACTACAATCAGGTGAAAATGAACAAAACAGGTATCGAACAGCCGGTATTTGTTTCAGAAACTGCTTCGTATGGTGAAGGAATTTATATAGGTGCTTTTGCCTATATAGGTGAGAATGTGAAAATTGGCAATAATGTGAAAATTTATCCCAATTCCTATATAGGTGATAATGTAGTTTTAGGTGATAATGTTGTTGTTTTTGCCGGCGCAAAAATTTATTCTGAAAGCAGTATAGGGAACAATTGTGTTATCCACAGCGGAGTAATTCTAGGCGCAGACGGTTTTGGTTTTACACCCAATGAAAAAGGGGAATACACAAAAGTACCACAGACCGGCAACGTTATCTTAGAAGATAATGTAGATATTGGTGCAGGAACAACTATAGACCGCGCTACATTAGGTTCTACAATTATTCGAAAAGGCGTAAAGCTGGATAATCAAATTCAGATTGCACATAATGTAGAAATTGGCGAAAACACTGTAATTGCAGCCCAGACAGGAATTGCCGGTTCTACAAAAATTGGTAAAAACTGCATGATAGGCGGTCAGGTTGGAATAGTTGGTCACATTACGATTGGTGACAATGTTCGAATTCAAGCGCAAAGCGGAATTGGAAGGAATGTAAAAGATAACGAAACATTACAGGGTTCGCCTGCCCTAAATTACGGTGATTACAACAAAAGCTACGTTCACTTTAAAAATCTTCCCAAAATAATAGAGCGGATTAATTCTTTTGAAAAAAATAAAAACAATGACTAATTGTATGGTAAAACAACGCACCATTGAAAAAGAAGTGTCTCTTACCGGTGTTGGATTGCATACGGGAAAAGAGGTGACCATTACGTTTAAACCCGCTCCCGTAAATTACGGCTATGCCTTTGTACGTATTGATCTAGAAGGCAATCCGGTGATTGAAGCCGACGCCAATTATGTGGTAAACACCCAACGCGGGACCAATCTAGAGAAGCTGGGAGTTAAAATTCAAACTTCAGAACATGTTCTGGCCGCTTTGGTAGGCATGGAAGTGGATAATTGCATGATGGAACTAAATGCTTCAGAGCCACCTATAATGGATGGTTCTTCCAAGTTTTTTGTGAAAGCCATACAAAAAGCCGGCATTGTGGAGCAAGATGCAGCTCGTGAAGAATATATTGTAAAGGAAGTTATTTCATATCTCGATGAAGAATCGGGGAGTGAGATTACTGTCATCCCTTCAGATGAATATCAAATTACTACCATGGTCGATTTTGGAACCAAAGTTCTGGGAACCCAAAATGCGTCGTTAAAGCATCTTTCCGAATTTAAAGACGAAATTGCCGATGCGCGGACCTTTAGTTTTTTGCATGAAATTGAAATGTTGCTGGAACACGGACTTATAAAAGGTGGCGATCTTAACAATGCAATTGTGTATGTCGACAAAGAATTGTCTCCAAAAACAATGGAAAAGCTTCGGGAGGCCTTCGGAAAGGATAAGATATCAGTGAAACCAAACGGAATCCTCGACAACCTTACACTGCATTACCCCAACGAAGCCGCAAGACACAAACTGCTGGATGTAGTAGGGGACTTGGCTCTAATTGGAACCCGAATCCGCGGAAAAGTTATCGCCAACAAACCCGGGCATTATGTGAACACACAATTTGCTAAGAAACTTTCGAAATTAATAAAAATTGAAAGTCGGAACAAAATTCCTCATTACGATGTCTCCTTACCACCCGTAAAAGATGTCATTCAAATTATGGAGATGCTGCCACACAGACCTCCATTTTTACTGGTAGATAAAATATTGGAATTGTCCGATTCTCACGTTGTGGGACTGAAAAATGTCACCATGAACGAGCCTTTTTTTGTTGGACATTTTCCGGGGGCACCGGTAATGCCGGGAGTACTTATCGTGGAAGCAATGGCACAAACAGGTGGAATATTGGCGCTAAGTACCGTTCCCGATCCCGAGAATTACCTCACCTTCTTTATGAAGATTAATAATGTGAAGTTTAAACAACAAGTAAATCCGGGAGATACTCTGGTATTTGTATTAGAATTAATCACTCCAATACGCCGTGGAATTGTGCATATGCAAGGAAACGCTTATGCAAACAATAAACTTGTAACAGAGGCCGAATTGATGGCGCAAATTGTAAAAACCAAAAACGTATAATTGAGTTGCTTAAAAAAGAGTGAACTCACTTTGAAAGTATAATAAGATCTCAAGCAAATGAATCAACCCTTAGCATACGTCCACCCGGGCGCGAAAATTGCAAAAAATGTAGTGATAGAGCCATTCACAACCATTCACAATAATGTTATTATTGGAGAAGGTACCTGGATCGGCTCCAACGTGACCATTATGGAAGGTGCCCGTATTGGGAAAAACTGTAATATATTTCCTGGAGCTGTTATATCGGCAATTCCACAGGATTTAAAATTTCAGGATGAAGAAACCACTGCCGAAATTGGCGATAATACAACCATCCGTGAGTATGTTACCGTAAATAGGGGTACAGTAGATCGCGGAAAAACCGTAATTGGGAAAAATTGCCTTATAATGGCCTACTGTCATATTGCACACGATTGTTTTGTAGGTGATAATTGTATTTTTTCTAACAATAGCACCTTGGCAGGACACATTACGGTTGGTGATTATGTTATTCTGGCCGGGATGACAGCAGTTCATCAATTTTGTATGATAGGAAACCACGCCTTTGTAACCGGAGGTTCTTTGGTGCGGAAAGATGTTCCACCTTATGTAAAAGCGGCGAGAGAGCCTTTATCGTATGTGGGAATTAATTCTATTGGCTTACGCCGAAGAGGTTTCAGTCCCGAAAAAATTAGAGAGATTCAGAATATTTTCAGAATACTCTATCAGAAAAATTACAACAATACCCAAGCGGCCGAAATCATTGAAGCCGAAATGGAGGCAACTCCCGAACGCGATGAGATTCTTCAGTTTATAAAAAATTCGAAGCGAGGTATAATGAAAGGTTATTTCAGTTCAAACTAAAACAAATTCAGCATAAAAAATTATGGCAACAAGCTCAGATATTAGAAAAGGATTGTGCATTAAATACAATAATGATATTTATAAAATAATTGAATTTCTACATGTAAAACCAGGAAAAGGACCGGCCTTTGTAAGAACAAAATTGAAAAGTGTGACAAACGGGAAGGTGATAGACAATACCTTTTCGGCCGGACATAAAATTGACGATGTTCGCGTGGAAACACACAAGTTTCAGTATTTGTACAATGAAGGAGAAATGTACCATTTTATGAACACCGAAGACTATTCTCAGATTCGGTTGCTCAAAGAGGCGCTGGATGTCCCCGAATTGATGAAGGAAGGTGAAATTGTAACCGTAATTATTAATACCGAAGACAACGCTCCGCTTTCGGTCGAAATGCCGGCTCATGTAATTCTGGAAGTGGTTTCAACCGAACCCGGTGTAAAGGGAAATACGGCTACCAATGCCACCAAACCTGCAAAAGTAGAAACAGGCGCGGAGGTGAATGTTCCGCTTTTTATCAACGAAGGGGATAAAATTAGAATCGATACCGAAAAAGGACAGTATCAGGAGCGAATAAAAGATTAAGGTTTATTCGATGAAAAAAAGCATTGAAGAAATTGTTAAAACCGAAGCCGAGTACTGGAACGAAAACAAGCTGGACCGACGGAAGATTAAAAAATTAAGAAGGCATGCTTTCTATTATTCCTACAAACGGGAAGCGAAAATTATTAACAACATTGTTGCAACCTTTGAGGGAAAAGAATTGTTGGAAATTGGTTCACACTCATGGATGAGTTGGATTAAAAACAAAACTACTCCCAAGAAGATTACCTGTATTAATATTTCGGAGGTGGAATTGCAAAAAGGGGCTATAAACTCAAAATCGGTCCCCTTCGAAATCGATTTCCACTTGATGGATGCGAACAATCTTACGTTTCCCGACGCTTCATTCGACATAGTGTACGGCGGTGCTATATTGCACCATTTGGATATTGAAAAGTCTGTTAATCATATTCATAGGGTGTTAAAACCTGATGGATATATTCTATTTACGGAGCCTTTAAATATCAACCCTCTCTACAAAATCTACCGAAAATTTAATCCGAAGGAGCGCACCCCGGATGAACATGCATTGGTTTCAAAAGATTTTAAGCTCATCAGGGATAAATTTACATTCGACCACTATTTCTTCGATTTTTTTAGTGTTATCTTTGGCTTTATCGCCTTAAAAATTTACGGAGATAAAAACTATAATAACTGGATTAATAAATTTGGTTATAATTTGGATGTGTTTTTTTCCAAGATACCATTCTTGCATTTTTTGTTTGCCAGAGTGATTATATATGGAAAAAAAAAGTAGCTTTATAACATGAAATTTCCGAAACCACAAACACTGGAGGGTATTGCATCTATCATACATAGTGACTATGTAGGAGCTGCCGATTTTCCTGTTTTAGGCATGAACGAAATACATGTTGTGCAACCGGGAGATATCGTTTTTGTAGATCACCCCAAGTACTATGATAAAGCCTTGCAATCTATGGCGACGGTTGTTTTAATCGACAAGAAAGTAGATTGCCCTCGGGGAAAAGCACTTTTAGTTTCCGACGACCCATTTAGAGACTTTAATAAGTTAACACGTCATTTTAGACCTTTTCAACCTGCCTTTGCTATTATTTCAGAATCTGCAGTTATAGGAGAAAATACCATTATCCAACCCAATGCTTTTATTGGCAATAATGTGAGAATAGGATCTAATTGTGTGATTCATTCCAATGTTTGTGTGTACGATAATACTATTATTGGAAACAATGTAACAATACACGCCGGAACCGTTTTAGGGGCCGATGCCTTTTATTATAAAAACCGCCCCGACAAATTCGATAAGTTATTGAGTGCCGGAAATGTTGTTATTTTCGACAACGTAGATATTGGCGCGCTTTGCACTATCGACAAAGGCGTTACGGCTTCTACCATTATTGGTGAGGGCACTAAATTAGACAATCAAGTACATGTAGGCCATGATACCGTGATTGGTAGTCGCTGTTTAATTGCCTCTCAGGTAGGGATTGCCGGATGTGTGCTAATTGAAGACTTTGTCACTATTTGGGGGCAAGTTGGAATTACCAGCGGAATTACCATTGGTGAAAAGGCCATCATTTCGGCACAAAGCGGCGTGAGTAAATCGTTACCGGGGCATAAATCGTATTTTGGCACACCCGCAGATGAATTCAGAAAGAAATACAAAGAACTGGCTTCCATACGCCTGATTCCCGATATAATAGATAAATTGGATAAAATACAATGAGCAAAAACGCAAAGGAGACGGTACGCAATTTCTACCGTTCCGATATATTGAAAGATGCTTCTGTTCTTCAACAATACATACACCCCGAATTGGTGTTAATTTGGAACAGTAAGGACGGCCTTACCATCATGAATTTCGATGATATAGTTAGTTTTTTTGCTGAAATAAGACGCACTTACCACGATCTTCGAATTGAAGTGAGTCACTTGCTCGCAGACGATAACCACGTTACCATTCGCTATAAATATTATGTTCGTACCATCGAAAATCCCGATGAAGAAATGGGAATTGCCCATTTTATTGCTATTTGGGAGGTAAAAGATGATAAAATGTACCGAGGATATCAGGTAAGTCAGCCGGTTACCGACAAAGACGACACCGCCGAATCGTATCACAGGGTTAAAGTATAAATTCCTTTAGAAACTTCTTCAAAAGAGGTATATTTGCCACCGTTCCTGAAAACTAATCGATTTCAGGAAAATCATATTATTTAAATACAAATTCAATAAGAAAACATGAGTGTTTTAGTTAATAAGGATTCAAAAATAATTGTACAAGGATTTACAGGTAGTGAAGGAACTTTTCACGCCGAACAAATGATTGAGTACGGGACTAATGTGGTTGGTGGAGTTACTCCGGGTAAAGGCGGACAAACCCACCTGGACAGGCCTGTTTTTAATACAGTAGAAGAGGCGGTTGCTAAAACAGGTGCCAATACATCAATAATCTTTGTCCCGCCTGCATTTGCTGCCGATGCCATTATGGAAGCTGCCAATGCCGGAATTAAAGTAATTATAACCATTACAGAAGGAATCCCTGTTGCCGATATGATTAAAGCATCAGATTATCTAAAAGATAAAGATTGCAGATTAATTGGTCCTAACTGCCCGGGTGTGATTACTCCCGGAGAAGCTAAGGTGGGTATTATGCCCGGATTTGTGTTTAAAAAAGGACGTATTGGGATTGTTTCCAAATCGGGGACGCTTACCTATGAGGCTGCAGATCAGGTAGTAAAACAAGGATTGGGAATTACAACAGCTATTGGTATTGGGGGTGATCCTATTATTGGAACTACCACCAAAGAGGCCGTAGAATTGTTGATAAACGACGAAGAAACTGAGGCAGTAGTGATGATTGGTGAAATTGGCGGCCAACTGGAAGCCGATGCCGCTTACTGGTACAAGAACAGCGGAAGCAAGAAGCCAATTGTTGGTTTTATTGCAGGTGAAACTGCTCCGGCCGGTCGTACTATGGGCCACGCAGGTGCTATTGTTGGTGGAAGTGACGATACGGCGCAAGCCAAGAAGAAAATTATGAGAGAATGCGGAATTCACGTGGTGGAATCTCCTGCTGAAATAGGAAAAAAAGTAGCCGAGGTTTTGGGCTAACTAAAAATAAAGGAAATACAAGAAGCCTCCCGGCGAAGTTGGGAGGCTTTTTTTATGGCAAAGCCGAAGTGATTTCCTATATTTGAACGTATTCAAAAATTGAACTGTAAGCATGAAATTATTAGAAGGAAAAACAGCAATTATTACCGGTGGTAGTCGTGGTATTGGAAAAGGAATTGTAGAGGTTTTTGCAAAGCATGGTGCCAACGTCGCATTTACCTATAGTTCTTCATCTGAAGCCGCCAATGCTTTGGCGGAAGATGTTTCAAAAGAAGGAGTGAAGGCAAAAGCCTATCAAAGTGACGCTGCCAACTATGAACAATCACAAGATCTGGCTGCCAAAGTGCTGGAAGACTTTGGGAGTATCGACATTTTGGTAAATAATGCCGGAATTACAAAGGATAACCTTTTAATGCGTATTTCGGAAGAGGATTTCGACAAAGTAATTGAAGTCAATCTTAAATCGGTGTTTAACATGACCAAGGCAGTGCAACGTGCCATGTTAAAGCAACGCAAAGGATCTATCATCAATATGAGTTCGGTAGTGGGTGTAAAAGGAAATGCCGGACAAACCAACTATGCTGCTTCAAAGGCAGGAATTCTCGGTTTTACAAAGTCGGTTGCTTTAGAGCTGGGTTCCCGCGATATTCGTTGTAATGCTATAGCGCCCGGATTTATAGAAACTGAAATGACCGGCAAACTCGATGCTGCCACGGTACAATCATGGAGAGATGCCATTCCGTTGAAACGAGGAGGATCTCCCGAAGATATTGCTAACGCATGCGTCTTTTTGGCAAGTGACCTTTCTGCTTATATCACAGGTCAAACCTTAAACGTAGACGGAGGTATGCTAACTTAATTTGCGACTACGGATTTTTGATATACGGTTCTTACAATTTTTTCCGTTTATCACATCAAACCTTTCGTCAATTCCCTTATGACTGCAGAAACCATTCTTTACATAGTTATTGCTGCTGTGATTTCACTCGCTTTGGCGTTGTTTATGTATGGTTACAAAACCAAATACAGTACATCCCTTCGCTGGCTTTTTGGTGCGCTTCGGTTTATTACTTTGTTTTCAATTTTATTGTTGCTAATTAATCCGAAGTTTAAAAGCGAAACCTATACCATCGATAAACCGAAACTACCGGTATTGTTGGATAATTCAGCATCTATCAATGAATTGCAACAGGATGGCAATGTTTCAGAATTCCTTCAGCAACTCAAGGATAATGAAGCATTAAACGATAAATTTGAATTGTCCTTTTTTAGCTTCGGAAATGATTTTAATGAAACCGATTCGCTGTCTTTTTCAGAAAGGAATACAAATATTTCGAGAGCACTTTCAGCAACAAATCAGTTGTTTAAAAACGAAATTGCTCCCACTATCCTAATAACCGATGGGAATCAGACCCTTGGAAATGACTATGAGTTTACCACTGCTACTTATAAAAATGCTGTTTATCCGGTCATTTTAGGTGATTCAACCAGGCACACCGATCTAAAAATAGAACAGCTGAATACGAATCGCTATGCTTTTTTAAAGAATCAGTTTCCGGTGGAAGTGATCTTAGTGTACAACGGTACCGGTTCGGTTACTTCGCAATTTGTGGTTTCAAAGGGAAACGCCAATGTGTATAGCCGGGATGTTACCTTTTCGGATACCGATAACACAAAAACACTTTCTTTTTCGCTTCCGGCATCCAGTGTGGGGCTTCAAAAATACACTGCACAATTGATTCCGCTTCAGGATGAAAAAAACAAGGTAAATAATCTTAAACAGTTTGCGGTTGAGGTTATCGATCAGGCCACCAATGTTTTAATTGTAAGCAGGATTGCCCATCCGGACCTTGGTGCCTTGCGCAAAGCTATCACCACGAATGAACAGCGCACTGTTACGTTTAGCAAGCCAAACGAGGCGACTTCAAAACTGAATGACTTTCAGTTAATATTGTTGTACCAGCCCGACCGTAGCTTTGCTTCGGTGTTTCAAGAGTTAGAGAAATTAAAGAAGAATACGTTTGTAATAACCGGGCTGCAAACCGATTGGAATTTTCTGAATTCAGTTCAAACAAATTACAACAAAGACGTAATCAATCAATCTGAAGACGTTTCCGGAAATCTAAATCCGAATTACGGCACCTTTGCCATTGAAGACATTGGTTTTAATTCGTTCAGACCTTTGAAAACACTCTTTGGAGCTTTGGAAATTACAGTGCCTCACGAGACTATTTTAGAACAAAATATAAACGGTATTTCAAGTGAAAGTGCCATGTTGGCGACCATGGAGGTGAATGGAAAACGCGATGCCATCTGGGATGCTGAAGGTTTGTGGAAATGGAGAGCCGAATCGTATTTGGAACAAAATAACTTTCAGGAGTTCGACGACTTTGTTGGGAAGCTGATACAGTATGTAGCTTCTAATACGAGAAGAAGCAGACTGGAAGTTGCGAGTGAAACATTTTATTACAACAACAATGCTATTAAAATTTCGGCGCAGTATTTCGATCAGAATTTTGTGTTCGACTCCAGAGCTTCCCTCACTATTGCCATTGTGAATACTGAAACTGATGCCCAAACTGTGTTTCCTATGTTATTAAAGAATAACTTTTATGAGGTGGACTTAAACAGTTTACCGGCAGGGGAATACAATTATACGGTTTCGGTGCAGGACGAAGCTGTGGCGCGAAGCGGAAGCTTTTCTATTCTCGATTTTAACGTAGAACAACAATTCCTGAATGCCGATGTAACGAAGCTACGGAGAGTGGCGACTAATACTAACGGAAAGGCATTCTTTACCACTGAAACCTCGAATTTAATTACGCAGCTGTTGGAAGACGACAGATTTCAGCAAATTCAGAAAAGCGAACAAAAAGTAGTACCTTTGATCGATTGGAAATACCTACTGGCACTAATCGTACTTGTCTTGACTGCCGAGTGGTTTATTAGAAAATACAACGGACTCATTTAACTTCAAATACATATAATCTCATGGAAAAATTACCTAAAATCGGGATACCCGTAATTATTATACTTATTATCCTCATCATTTTGATAGCCAAATCGGCTGTCACCATTGGCTCCGGTGAAGCCGGCGTGCTCTATAGAACATTCGATGATGGTGTTGTGATCGATGAACCGCCATTAGGTGAAGGATTTCATATTGTAGCGCCCTGGAACAAGGTGATTGTCTATGAAGTGAGACAGCAGGAATTATTTGAAAAATTGAAAGTGCTTTCATCCAATGGTTTGGAAATACAGATTGATGCTTCTGCATGGTTTTTGCCAATTTATAACGAACTAGGAAAGTTGCACCAAAATTTGGGAGAAGGTTACTTACAACGGGTAATTCAACCGGCTATTCGCAGTGCGGCGAGAAGTGTAGTAGGACGTTATACTCCGGAACAGCTGTACAGCAGTAAGCGAGATGTGATTCAGGAAGAAATTTTTGAAGAAACCAAAAAAATTCTTGATAATCAGCATGTATTACTCAAGGAAATCCTTGTACGCGACGTTACATTACCAACTACGATAAAGGATGCAATTGAGCGTAAGTTAAAGCAAGAACAGGAATCTTTGGAATATGAATTCAGACTGGTAACAGCCGCAAAGGAAGCCGAAAAAGTAATCATTGAAGCTCAGGGAAAAGCAGACGCTAATCGAATTTTGAGTGCTTCATTAACCGATAAGATACTTCAGGACAAAGGAATTGAAGCAACACTGGAATTGGCAAAATCCCCCAATACTAAAGTGGTGGTTGTAGGATCGAGCAAAGACGGTTTACCCTTGATATTAGGGAATAATTAATTAAAAGATTCAGATAATTTAGAACCGCTTCAGAAATGAAGCGGTTTTTTTATTTTCTTTTCCAGAATTTGAATATAAAAAATGCAGAAATTACTGCAATTCCAATCAATACGACTGCGCCAAGAGTATTTCCGTAAATAATATAGCCGGTTGCAAACAACGATGAATATACGAATACAATTCCTAAAAGCATGGATGCCAAATCGATGGTAAAGACATCGTGTGTTTTTTTGAGTTCAATATTGTTTTCTGAAGCGATTTTCTTAAAAGGTTTCCAGCCATTTCCATAGGGCGTCACAGCGTTATAAAAGCTTGAGAGGGTAGAGGTATCGGTTGGACGAGTTAGTAAGGTCACACCAATCCAGCAAATTGTGGTGATAGCAACTCCATAGATTAATTTTTCATAATCTTCCAGTCCAAAATCTGTAAATTCAAAAAACAACGCCATTACAAAAGACACAATCATTCCTGTAATTTCACTATACGCATTCACACGCCACCAAAACCAGCGCAGTATAAAAATGAGTCCCGTTCCCGCGCCAATCTGTAGCAGAATCGCAAATGTACTTAAAGCACTGCTAAGTGCCAGAGCTAGTAAGGCCGCAAAAACCATTAGTATAACGGTAGAAAATCTACCAACCGCGACCAATTCTTTTTCGGAAGCTTCCGGTTTTACAAAGCGTTTGTAGAAGTCGAGGGAGATATACGACGATCCCCAGTTAAGATGTGTAGAAATGGTACTCATAAAGGCAGCTATAAGCGAGGCTACGACCAAACCTAATAATCCCGCCGGAAGATTGGTTAGCATGGCAGAATACCCTAAATCGTGCCCTAAAACGGCATTTGGGAACTCATTCCCAATATCGGCAAGCTGGGGATACAAAACCAGCGAAGCCAAAGCGATAATAATCCAAGGCCAGGGACGTAATGCATAATGTGCAACGTTAAAAAGCAGTGTAGCACCTATCGCATTTTTTTCATCTTTGGCTGAAAGCATTCGTTGTGCGATATAGCCGCCGCCACCGGGTTCGGCTCCCGGATACCAAACACTCCACCATTGAACGGCAATAGGTATAATTAATAATACCAACAACGATTTCGAATCGTTAAAATCCGGTAGAAAATTGAGCTTGTCTGAAACATTTTCATGTGCCAGTAAATTTTGTAATCCCCCAATTTCGGGCATGTTCACAATGTAATATGCGGCCCAAACCGATCCTACCATTGCTACTATAAATTGTAGGAAGTCGGTAAAAATTACACCTCGTAATCCTCCAATTGAGCTATAAATAACCGTAACAATAGAAGCATACAATACACATTCCCACGGAGCGAGCCCAAACATGATTCCTCCTATTTTAATAGCGGCCAAACAGACCGAGGCCATAATCATTACGTTGAAAAAAACGCCCAGGTAAATGGCTCTAAAACCTCTAAGAAAGGCAGCCTCTTTACCACTATATCTCAGTTCATAAAATTGTAGGTCGGTTAGCACCTTTGAACGTCGCCATAATTTAGCATACACAAAAACAGTGAGCATGCCTGTAATCAAGAAAGTCCACCAAACCCAGTTCCCGGAAACCCCATGCTGACGCACAATATCGGTCACAAGATTAGGAGTGTCTGCTGAAAAAGTGGTAGCAACCATCGAAATTCCCAATAACCACCAGGGCATATTTCTACCGGAAAGGAAAAATTCTTGTGTGTCCTTACCGGAGCGCTTGGCGACAATAATTCCTATAATGAGAAAAACGGCAAAAAAGGCAAGGATTAAAACCCAGTCGAGCGTGGCTAATTTCATATTAGTAGACTTTTAGAGATTTGGCTTGCCCCACCCAGTTATCACGTTCTATTCGTCCCGGGAAAAAATCGATAAGTTCGGTAATGGTTCTAATGTCTTCATCTTCTAAGCGACTAATTTGCTCGTAGGTGTAAATACCAATTTCATTTAATTTTTGTTCGATATAGGGTCCAATTCCATTGATTTGGGTAAGATCCTGTCGGTCTTCAACAGTTGCATAGCCAAAGTTATCGAAATTTAATTCGGGAGTAGATTTTGTGTAGGTTACATAACTGGTTCTGGCCTTTTCCACTATTTTTTCAGGAGCAGGCTCAGGAGCAGGAGGTGTTATTTGCTCCCGATTTTCCTTCATAACCTCTATAATTTTTGGTCTGATTTCAGTAAAAATTGTGTCGATATCATGAATGCTTTTAGGAGTTTTCAAGACGTTGACCTCTTGCTTTAACCTTTCGATTACGCCTCTGTATTTAGATTTATGTAGCCACCATGATGAAAAATAGCCAATTAAAAATGTGCTGAACATGAGTATTAGGATGCCTGCATATTCGGGCAATTGGTCTATAAATGCATTGAAATCAATCATAGGTTCATATAAAATTTTACTTCCACTCTACGGTTGGCATTTCGACCACTCTCAGTATGGTTGGAATCTATAGGTTCAGCCTCCCCTCTGGAGGTGGCTTTTATTTTGGCGCTGTCAATTTTTCCTTTATTTATGAGATACCATCTTACTTGTCTGGCGAATTGAAGCCCCATGATAAAATTGTCGTTTGCATTTCCAACATTATCGGTATGGCCAATAACTTCGACATTAATATCCGGATTTTCTTCAACAATCTGCACTACTTCGGCCAAGAGTGTTTTCAAATTTTCGTTTACCATAATTCCCGTAGTCGAAAAATTTGGGTACACTATGGTAGATTCTGGAATTTTATTCTTCAAAGTTGAAATTCGCTTAGTATCTATTGGCTTAAAGGAGAATGTAAAACTGTTTGAAAAGGTATTATTTGTAGTGAAATCTATTTCCTTAATAAAGGGTCTTACCACAATTTTATCACTCGAAATGCCCATGTTTACAAGAATCTCTTTTATTTTCATACCTCTTTGAATTCCTAAATTGGGAGATGTAATATTTTCATCTGCGCTGTAAAGAGAAGCAATGTGAATTTCTCTGTCCGGATGTTCCAACATATAGGTGTTCAACTTGTATTTGAAATCTACAGAGCTTTTAGGAATGACAATTTCCGGGCTATTCTTGGTGATAATAATTCCTTCCTTGTATAAAAAAATAATATCTCCGTCATTGGTTATCGCCTTTAAACCAGGAGCGACAGCAGAAATTTCCTTTATATTTTCCTGTGTTACAAACAAAGAATCCTCGATCGAAATAATTGGGATAATGGAATCTCCCAAAGCATCTCCATTTATTTCTTCATTATCCTGGAGCTCATTATCGAGAAGATCCCGGGTATTTTCGGAATCTATTTTTGCGGTGTCATTGTTAGGTTTCAGCCAAGAATATAACCACAATCCAAAAAAGGACCATACTAAAAAGACTGCAAGGGCAATAAAAAATCTTTTCATTTTGCGGTAAAAGCTTGTTTTATAAAGGTATGAGGTTTAAAATGGGACCCCTAACAAATCTATAAAAATTATTGGCCTTTTACTTACAATATCTTACATCTTTTCCACATAATTTTGTGCATAAATTATTATACATTGAAGTTGCTTCAAATAATGAGCCCACCCTATTTTTTTCTATCTTTAAAAAGTAAATATCAATTTAATCATGGCGAGAAGGAAAAAACGTAAATCATGGCTGCCACAGAACAAGCCAAAGACCATAAAGAACTTGTCGCCGGGGACGGTTGCATATACAGGGAAAAAAGAAGCTACAGTCACTGAACTTGAAATTATTGACTATTCCAAGGAAGAATTCCATAAAATAGAAACTAATAATGTTGAGGATGGTTTTAAGTTTAAAGGATCGGGGCACATTACCTGGATTAATGTTAATGGTTTAAACAACGTTGGTGAAATTATTAAATTAGGTAATCATTTTGAGCTTCATCCTCTAATTCAGGAAGACATTGTAAGTACCTATCAACGCCCTAAAATTGATGAGTACAATGAATATCTCTTTATTGTATTTAAAATGCTTCGCTATGGAGAAAATGGTGAATTTATTAACGAGCATGTAAGCTTGGTACTCGGGAAGGATTATGTGCTCACTTTTCAAGAAGCGGACGGGGATGTATTTAATGAAATTAGAGAACGAATAGAACTTCCTGCCGGTAGAATACGCAATTTTGGACCGGACTATCTAATGTTTGCTATACTAGATGCTGTGGTAGATAATTACTTCAGTGTCCTCGAATTTTTGAGCGTAAAAATTGAAGAATTGGAAGATCAGCTATTCGAAGCAAGGGTTGAAAATGATATCACGCAGGATATTCAGGATCTCAAAAAAGAAATTCTGAGGATTCGAAGAGCTATTATACCACTTAGGGAGGTCATTAACAGGTTAGAGAAAATAGAGAGTCCTTTGATTGAAGAACGAACCCAAACCTATATTCGGGATTTATACGACCATATTATTCAGGTTAGTGAAAGTGTTGATCTTTACAGGGAGATGATTTGGGGCCTTATGGATATGTATATGACTACCATTAGTAATAAAATGAATGAAGTGATGAAAGTACTTACCATTATGGCTTCCATCTTTATTCCTTTAACATTTATGGCGGGTATTTACGGAATGAATTTCGAACACATGCCCGAACTTCATTTTAGATACGGATATTATTATTTATGGGGAGCTATGATCCTTGTGTTTATAGGCATGCTCTACTATTTTAAACGTAAAAAATGGTTATAATGAAAAAGGTTTCAGAAATTCTGAAACCTTTTTTTTATATAAAATAATTGCCTATCGCAGCCATCCCTTTTGGGAAGCTCCCTTGCTGTAATAATACAAAAAAATAGCGACAGTTATTACCAGTAGTGGCATTATAACCGCTTCATTGCCATAAACCACCATAGAGTCTGTCGCAAATAACCAATAACCCATTTGGATAAGTATGGCAATTAAAGAGACAAAAAATAAGGGAACAGCCAATTTTTTACGGAGTAATAGTAATAAACAGCCTAATAGTCCCGCAAAGACGGCGATAGCAAAAACAATGGAGTGCCACATGGGAAGCCCGCTCATTAATGCTATTTGCTCTTCAGTCATTGCTTCCATCATCTCGTCTTTTAAGAGCGTAGTACTCAAATATTGAAAGACGCCCCTAATGTTCCAAATAAGAGCAATTACGGCTATAATCCAATAGGCGACATTGGGTTTGTTTGTTGTTGTCATAGTGATTGGTTTAAGGTTGTACTTCATAAATGTACATATTTTTATTTTATCTTTAGAAATCTAAACACCAAGAGATGTCTGTTGTAATCCCAAAATCTGTCTTTACTTTTCTGAATAATCTAAAAGAGAATAACCATCGCGACTGGATGACCGAACACAAAAAAGAGTACTTGGCAGGGGAAAAAGTCTTAAAACAGTTTTATGCCGAAGTGGAAGATGGGCTCAATAAAACCGATAAAATAGCCAAGGTGAAAATATTTCGTATCAACCGCGATATACGTTTTAGTAACGATAAAACACCGTATAACGTACACCGAAGCGCGAGCTTTAGCAGAGCAGGTGAGGACCGTCGGGGTGGGTATTATTTACGACTCGAACCCGGAGCGTCTGCGATGGCTGGCGGCTTCTGGGATCCTAATCCGGCCGATTTACTGCGCATTCGAAAGGAATTTGAAATGGATGCTTCCGAAATTCGTAAAATTTTGCAACAAAAAGATTTTAAAAAGGCTTTTGACGGATTTATTGAAGAATATGCGGTGAAAACAGCACCAAAAGGCTTCAGTAAAGAAGATTTAAATATTGACCTTATCCGACTGAAAAGTTACTTCGTTGTACATAAATTCACCGATGCCGAAGTGTTTTCAGAAGATTTCAAAGATAATTTATTGCATCACTATCAATTACTGCGTCCGTATTTCAATTATATGAGCGATGTGTTAACCACAGATATGAACGGTGTTTCCTTATTAAAAAACTAAATTTGAATTGTACACTCAGAAAATATTTTATAAGTCATTTCACTTATAATCGACAATTATAAGCTTTTTTACTTATAATTTGGTTTTATAAGCATTTTCGCTTATAATTGTACTGTATAAGCTTTGTTACTTATTATATGAAAACAAAAAATATTGCGGTTTTAAGTTGTGACATTGTAAGTTCTACACAATACACTCCTAAAGTATTCAAAGATTTACTCGAGGTGATAAAGGAGGAATTTGCAATAATTTCCGGGATGTATCCTACCCAAAAGGTGCTATTTGCAATGTCTCGCGGAGATAGCTTTCAGGGAATAGTGGAAGATTCTGCGTCTGCACTAAAAATTGCATTGCACTTAAAAGCGGGTATTATGAAGTTTGGCAGTGAAACTGTCCAATCAAAGGCAGTAACCAACGCCGATGTTAGAATTTCTATCGGGATAGGTACGGCAGACTACAACGAAAACTCAATTGCAGAAAGCAATGGAGAGGCATTTCACTTTTCGGGAAGGACCTTAGACAAAATGAAAGGGGAGAGCACTAAGCTGACACTTACCACATCCCGAAAAGAGGTGAATGAAGAATTTAAAGTGAGTTTTAAATTTTTAGATTCTGTTACCGATCGTTGGTCTATTTCTTCGGCTGAAGTTGTGTATTATCTATTGAAAGGATATACCGAGCAACAAATCGCAGACCGACTGGATAGAAGTCAGGCGGCAATCAACCTTCGAAAAAAAGCAGCCGGTTGGGAGGAAATTCAATTGTTATTAAACCGCTATGAACAAGTAGCAAAAATGTATTTTGTATGAAATATGAATTAGTTTTAGCCTTGCAATTGATTTTGGCGCATGTTGTTACCGACTTCCTGTTGCAGTCTGAAAAGTTAATCGAGCAAAAACGCACCAAAAAAGCGCGAGCACCATTTTTATACTTTCATGCGGCCCTGGCAGGGTTACTAACCTACCTAATTGTGCAAGATTGGAGTATGTGGCTGATTCCTGTAATTATTAGTGTTACACATTTTTTTATAGACCTATGGAAGTTGCATAAGAACGGCAATACCTTAAAATATTTCCTTTTAGATCAATTGTTCCATATACTGGTGCTATTGGGTGTCTGGTTATATCTTACCGATAATTTTGATGCGGTGATTCCTTTTATAACAGATTTACTAAGCTCAAAAGCGGCATTGGTGATAGGAATAGGGTATCTGGTAGTTATTTTTCCCGTTGGCTTTATCATTGGTCTGGCAACTCAGCGCTGGCAAGATGAAATTGCACAGGAAGACGAACTCACCAGTTTAAAAAAAGCAGGCCGTTATATTGGAATTTTCGAACGAATTTTGGTGCTTACCTTGATTCTCACCAATAATTTTTCGGCAATAGGCTTTTTAATAGCCGCCAAATCTATTTTACGTTTTAGTGATAAAGGCAAAAGCGGCGGTAGAAAACAGACCGAATACGTGCTTATTGGAACGCTTATGAGTTTTGCGCTCACCATAATTATTGGGTTCTTAATGCGCGTACTCGTATTCTAACAACTGAATATTATTCTTAAGACGCTCCTTTACAATATTCATCATCCGCTTGTTTAAAGCAGAAGAATTTTCAATGTACAGTTCGTATTCTTCCAGAGTGAACTGCCCAATAATGATGCCTTTCAGCGAATTACGAAATTTCATATCCTTGTGAATGGCATTCTCAATATAATCCAGCCGTTTTTCAATGGTGAGATCATAGAAAACGTTTTTGTGTTTTCGAGCATAATTAATAAATACCGCCACCAATAAGTCGTTCTGTAATTTGGTAACGGGGCGTAATGTTTTATTCTGAAAGGCCTCTTCCGAAGACATTGTGGTGGTTACTACTGCAGAAGTGATTCGGGGGCGTAAACTCAAAAGCGTGGCATCGCGTGCGTCCATGATATTTGGTTTTTATTAAAAGTAGAGAATGTTTTGTAGCTTTTTTCCGAAAAACGCCTGAGTTATAAACGAGGTTGTTAACAATATTCAAGTTAAAGTAGTCTTAATCAACTCACTATTTTACAGTGTTTTGCCTAATTTTAAAATAAAAATTATGGCTTCAGTCACTAGTATAAATCCGTATTCAGGAAAAAAAATAAAATCCTATACCACACATACGCAAAAAGAAATATCTCAGATTTTAAACAAAGCCGATGCCGAATTTTTAAGTTGGAAAAGTGTTTCTTTTACTGAAAAAGCAGCTTTGATGAAGGCTGCGGCTTCCGAATTGAAAAAAAATAAAAAACAGTATGCGACAGTAATTACAGCGGAAATGGGTAAACCCATTACTCAAGCTATCGCCGAGGTTGAAAAATGTGCCTGGGTTTGTGAGTACTATGCGAAAAATGCAAGGAAGCAGATAGCCGATGAAGTTGTTGCAACAGATGCTACCAAAAGTTATGTGCGATACGAACCTATGGGTGTTATTTTCGCTGTCATGCCGTGGAATTATCCTTTCTGGCAGGTATTTCGTTTTGCAGCACCTGCATTGATGGCCGGTAACGTGGGGGTTTTAAAACATGCCTCCAACGTATTTGGCAGTGCGTTAAATATTGAAAAGGTTTTTATCCGTGCGGGTTTTCCGAAGCATTGTTTTACCACACTCTTGGTGGAAAGCAAAGCCGTTGAAAAAATTATCGAAAACCCTATTGTAAAAGCCGTAACCCTTACCGGAAGTGGACCGGCTGGTTCGGCAGTGGCTGCTACCGCCGGGAAAAGCATCAAAAAAACAGTGTTGGAGCTGGGAGGGAGTAACGCCTTGATTGTACTGAGGGATTGCGATATGGAAGCGACTTTGGAGATTTGTGTTCAGGCGCGCTTTCAGAATACGGGGCAAAGCTGTATTGCCGGAAAACGCTTGTTGATAGATGAGAAGATTGCCGATACATTTGTTAAAAAATTGACAGCCAAGGTTCGCGAATTAAAAAGTGGCGATCCTATGAAAAAGGCCACCTATGTTGGGACACTTGCCAGAGAAGATCTGGCCAAAGATTTGGAAAAGCAGGTTAAAAGTTCCCTATCGGCGGGTGCGAAACTGGAAACAGGAGGGAAGCGACAGGGAGCATATTTTGAGCCTACGATACTTTCCAATGTAACGACAAAAATGTCAGTTTTTAATGAAGAGACCTTCGGTCCCGCACTGTCAGTAACTACCTTTAAAACAATAGATGAGGCTATTGCACTTTCTAACGCTTCCAGGTTTGGTTTGGGCGTCTCCATTTTCACTAAAGATGTAAAAAATGCAGAACGTATGGTACACATGTTTGACGAAGGAGCTGTATTTATAAATTCTCTGGTAAAGAGCGACCCTAGACTCCCTTTTGGCGGAATTAAAGCAAGTGGTTATGGTCGAGAGCTCAGTGAGCACGGGATACGGGAATTTATGAATAGGAAAACTGTTTACATACAATAAAAAAAGCCCCGACATAGCGAGGCTTTTTAAACGAAGTTGGAATTATTCCTTTTTCAAAAATTCTTCTTTGGACTTGATCTCAGGTTTGGAAATTTCATTTTTTTCCAGAAAGCTCATAAACTTTTTTCCTTCCTTGTCCATAATTGTTTGATAACGTTTTTTTGCAGTTTCAAACTCATCTGAAATCAATTCGAAATTCTGCTTAAACGCTCCCGAAACCCTGTCATAGCTTGTCGCCACGTTGCTGTACAATTCTCCCATTCTTTCACGTAATTCCGGCTCTGCCGAAGCAACGTAATTATCTCCTGTGGTAATTACCAAATCCCTCCGAAGCGCTTCCAAAGCATCCACCAACTTTTGGGCATCCTTTTTCCCTTTCGGATTATTTGCAATTACTTCCTGTGCTTTTTTCTGCGTTTCAGTAATTTCATGTACCATATACGCCAAATCTTCAGTCATTGTATACAAGCTTTTTGTCAAAGCCTCTTGTTCTTTTCTTTCAGCTAATGTTCCCAGAGAATTTTCATCATAGGCCAATTCAATAGTATGTTCATAGGTATCTTTTCCTTTTGTCAACACAATCTTATAGTTGCCTGCGGGTACTCGCGGCGCTGTAAAACCGCCAAATGAAAGTGTTTTTGCTTCCGCCATTTTAGGAGGAAGCGTATTGAAATTCCAGGTAACTACGTTTATACCTTTCGATTTTCCCGGTGCTAGAGAAACTATTTTATTTCCTTGCATATCCTGCACTTCCATATCCATTTTTCCAAATGTATGTCGCTTCTTGAGGTAATAAATAATTCTTGCAGAATTGTTTTTATTAGCTCCCACGAACTGTGTTTCTGCTCCAAAACCTCCCGAAAATCCGCTGTCTTCTATCATTGTAAAGGGCTTTGATGAAAAGAAGTGTAAGTCTTCCGATAATACCTTCGCATTTAATTCTCGTAACGGACTTATATCATCAATAATAATAACTCCGCGACCATGGGTTCCCATCACCAAATCGTTCGTTTTTTTGTGTAATTCAATAAAATGCACCGCAACAGGAGGCATGTTATTGGTAAAATGCGACCAGTTTTTTCCGCCGTCTATACTTACATAAAGGCCTAATTCGGTTCCCAGGAACAATAAATCCTCATTTACATAGTCTTCCTGAATATTGCGTACAAATGCATTCTCCTGAATATCACTCGAAATAATCGACTTCCAGGTTTTTCCGAAATCGGTAGTTTTTAATCCATACGGTTTCATATCACCACTCGCATGTCCGTCAAATACTGCATAAGCAATTCCTTTGCCATGCACGCTGGCTTCAATATGATAGACCCATGTGTTGGCCGGAATCCCTACTAAATTTGGAGTTACATTGGTCCAATTTTTTCCGCCATCCATAGTTACTTGTACATTTCCGTCATCGGTACCTACCCAAATTATATTCTGATCCAAAGGGGATTCGGCAATGGTAAAAATAGTTGTGTGATTTTCGGCACCGCTGTTGTCTACTGAAAGTCCGCCGGAGCTTGACTGGTCTTGCTTTTTAGGATCATTAGTAGTTAAATCGGGAGAGATTATGGTCCAGGTGTCACCCATGTCATCTGACTTATGTACAAACTGACTTCCCATATAAAATCGGTCCGGTACATGAGCGCTAATTGCCATAGGCGCATTCCAGTTAAAACGCAGTTTCTTGTCGCCCATTTTAGGTAAGGGCTGAATGGTTTTTGTTCGGTTTTTATCTACATCGTAACGCCAAACATTTGCTGCACCCTGCATTTCGGAATAGATAATATTTTTTGTGGGATGTTTTAGTACTCTAAATCCGTCGCCATATCCAATACTGTACCAGTCACGGGCATTTACTCCGCCGGGGGATGTTGACGGCCCATACCATGAACCGTTGTCTTGTAAGCCTCCGTACACATTATAAGGTTCTGCATCATCTACACTAATATGATAGAATTGTGATAGGGGAAGATTTTCAGCAATTTCGAAGGTAGAACCTCCGTCCCAGGAACGATAGACCCCGCCGTCGGTTCCACTGTAAATAATATCACTATTATTAATTGCAAAAGCGATATCATGAATATCACTATGCATATTCCCCAGATCTTTGAAGGTTTTGCCACCGTCACGACTAATAGAACCGGTTAAACCACCTTTTACTACTATGTCAGGGTTTTTGGGGTCAATTGTAATTCGCGAGAAGTAAAATGGGCGAACTGTGAGTCCGAAATCATTATTTAAGTGCTCCCAGCTTTGCCCGGCGTTTGTCGATTTCCACAACCCGTTCTTTTTGGGATCGTTAGTTTCCAATACCGAATAGAGGATCGAACTGTCGCTTGGAGCAACTGCTACTGCAATTCGGCCTAATTTTCCTGTAGGAAAGCCGTTGTGTATTTTGTTCCAGGATTTACCACCATCGATCGATTTATACAAGGCACTATTCTCACCACCCGAATTAAAACTCCATGCAGAACGTCTAAATTGCCACATGGACGCATAAAGTATGTTCGAATTTTTGGGATCCATGATTACATCGGCAGCCCCGGTAGTAGCATCAACATATAATATTTTGCTCCAGGTTTTTCCGCCATCGGTAGTTTTATATACGCCGCGGTCACTACTATCGCTCCATAAGGCTCCTAAAACACCTACAATCACCTCATCAGTATTATTAGGATTAATCGCTATGGAAGCAATACGTTCACTTTTTTCAAACCCGGGAATTTCCTTCCAGTTTTTACCTCCATCGGTAGATTTATACAATCCATCTCCTATGGAAACCGAATTTCTTGTCCATGTCTCACCTGTACCTACCCAAATAACCTCATCGGGTTTTTTGGGATCCAATGCAACAACACCAATGGATTGTACATGGTCATCAAAAATTGGAACAAACGTAGCTCCTCCGTCATTCGATTTCCAAACACCACCTCCGGCGGATCCTGCAAATAAGACACGAGCATTAGTTGGATGAAGTTCCATGTCGTTTATACGTCCGCTCATAAGCGCCGGACCAATATGTCTGGCATTCATGTCTCCAAAGAGCTCCTTTCCTTTTAGCGCTTCGTCCTGTGCATTTACAACAAAGGGGAATGTGGCAATCGCTAGAAAAGCTATCAATATATTTTTCATGTTTTTTGGTTTATGGTTAAAAAAAATCCCCATTTAAAAAAGGGGATTTTGAAGTGTAATGTGGGTTTAGTTTTTTTCGGGATATGCAAACATCGACTTGTCTACCTCCTCGTTCAATTTAATATCGGTGATTGTAATAAGCTGTCCACCCGGCTGATCTTTAATTCCCTGATTCATAGAAAACGGGAAATACAAACCGCCTACCTCCTGATAGTCACTGAATTTAATCTGAATTGTCATTCCTTTCCCTTGACCTGATGTCAATTCCTGCTCCATAACGATTGGCACATAATTATCCGCATCAAAATAGTAGTAACTAACATCATCAATTTGTTGGCCATCTATCATGATGGGCTCTTTCACCAATTTAATTTTGAAGGTATTGGTTCCTTCTACAGTTTCATTTCCAATTAATTCGACTTTATAGCCTTTCTTTTTGTAATCGATAAACGGATCCGGAAAGTCGTTGATATCATTCTTAAAATTTGCAGTTGCTTCGGCATCACTCTTCTCGGCGGCCATGGTCATTTGATTGGTACCCCAAAGTGTTTCACCGTCGTAAACTTCCTGATAAAAAGTTTGCCCTTGCACATCTGCTTTTGTAAGTCGAAGTCCGGATGTGGTTTGAACCATTTCAATAGGTAAAATCATACCTCCAAAATCTACTTTTCCGGTAAACTTTGCAGAGGTTATATTTCTTAGATTGTCTTCTCCTCCAATATTTTCAAGATAGTTAACAACTATTTCATCTGCAGTTTGTGCAGATACCGGAGTTATAGCAATTAATAAAAGTGCAATAAATACTATTTGTAAAGTCTTCATGTTGATGTATTAAGGTTTCTGTAAATGTAAGTCACTTCAATTATATTTCTGTTACAACTTTGCAGCATTTTTTTTTGCTGAAATGAGCTTTAAGACAGTTGCAGTTTCGAAATGACCTAAGATAAATTTTCTGTAAGATTCTTTGATTTAAAATCGTTTCCTGTTGGAAGCTCGAATATTTCTAAACCGAAGTAGGGGATGGCAGCCAAAAGATGATCGAAAATATCGGCTTGGATGTGTTCGTAATTCTCCCAGGTCTTATCGTAACTATAGCAGAATATTTCGACAGGAATCCCTTTATCGGTAGGCGCTAAGTGACGCACCATTAAGAACATATCTTTATTAATTGCCGGGTTTTCATGTAAAAAAGCATCTGCATACTTTCGGAATACTCCGAGATTGGTTTGGTTTCTTCCGTTTACCAATAAGCTTTTATCTGCCTCTGTATTATTATTGTATTTGGTAACCTCTCTTTCCCGATGTTCGATATAAGGTTTTATAAGCTGAATTTTTTTCATTTCCTCAATCGCTTCAGGAGATAGAAATTTAATGGAGCTTTGTTTTATAAAAATTGCTCGTTTAATTCTTCGGCCTTTCGATTCCTGCATTCCCCGCCAGTTCTGAAAGGAATCGGCAATTAAACTATATGTAGGGATAGTGGTGTAGGTATTGTCGAAGTTTTGTACTCTTACTGTCGCTAGATTTATTTCGGTCACATATCCATCTGCGCCAAATTTACTGAAGGTGATCCAATCTCCAATTCGTACAATATCGTTTACAGACACCTGAATACTAGCCACAAAGCCCAGAATAGTGTCTTTAAAGATGAGCAGCAATACCGCCGAAGCAGCTCCCAAGGTAGTTAAACTGGCCACTGAATAGCCTGTAAGTTGATTTATAATAAGGAAAAGACACAGTCCCCACACAAATATCATAAGTATCTGAATGTAACTGTCTAAAGGTTTATCCTTAAATCGTTCCTTGCCTTTTAGATAATTACGGGAGGTACGCAATATACTTCGCAATACGAGCGAGCACAATATAATGAGGTAGATATTCAATGCCATGAGCATGAACTCACTCAACCAAGGATATTCAGCAAATAGGGTTGGGGTTAATAGCCATACGATGGACAAAGGAACAAAGTGCGCTACATAGCGGGGGAAATTACTTAGAACGAGGAAATCATCAAACTTTGTAACAGTTTTTACGCTAAACGCCTTAAAGGTCTGAACAATAATTTTACGGGCAATAATATCCAAAAGCGTTACTACGATTGCTACAATTATCACATTTAGAAACGTGCCCAGCGCAATCGCAAAACCGGTATTCATGCCATTGTCGATAAATAATTCCTGCAGCCAGCAACTATAATATTTAATTATTTCGTTATCCATTATAAATATTTACGTTCTGCATAAAACGGGCCAAATGGAACAATGGAACAAAGCATTACAATAAATAATGTTTGCAATGACCATTTTAATTTTTCATACATGAAATAAGCCCCCAAGAGATACGCCAAAAACAAAATACCATGTGCCATGCCCACAATTTTCACCATTTGAGGCATGTCCCATATATATTTTAAGGGCATTGCAATGCCTAACAATACAAGAAAGGAGATTGCTTCCAAAGTGCTTATAACTTTAAAGATTTTAATCGATTTATCCACGGGACTAAAAGTTTGGTGCAAAGATACGATTCGCCATGTTGATGCATTCATTTTAAGAATAATTTAATGAAAGAAATTAATCTTCGCAAGGCAGAGGAATGTTTAAGGTGGTGTAACTGCGGTTTCGTTGAAAATTGAAATGCCACCATTCGGTTCTTACAGTGTTAAAGCCATATTTTCTCATACCTTCTATTAGCAATCGGCGGTTTGCCAAAATTTTATTTGAGAAATTATAGTTATCTATATGAGCAGCCGGACCAAAAAAGTCGTAATCGCTTCCCATTTCTACATAACATCCTTCTAAGGTTTCTAATGTAATATCGACCGCGGCACCTTTATTATGTATTGAGCCACTTCCATAGGGATTTGCAACATAAGTAGGGCGTGGCACCTTACTCCACATCTTCTTTTGCACATCAAGTGGGCGATAGCAATCGTATATTTTTATTTTATAACCTTTTTCACAAAAAAATTGATTGGCCTGAAGCAGGGCTTGGGCAACTTCGGGGCGCAATAAGCATTTGGCACAGTTGTATAAGGTTTCCCCTATAAAATTGTCCGGCGTCGCATATCGTATTTCATAATTAAATTCGGTAGATAAGTCGGAAAGGAATACAAGTTCATTTTGGTTTAAACCCTTTTGAGCAGTGCCAATAAATGGTATTAGGATAAAAATTAAACTGAATTTTTGCATTCCGGAGTTTTACTGTGTCAACGATAGATTCGTTTTTATAGTTCCAAGATACTCAAATTAAAGCATAAAAAAAGCGGCTTGTAGGGAAGCCGCTTTTCACATAGTTGTTTACTTTCTTTGTTAATTGGCAGAAAGCAGCGCCAAAAACTTATCTAAGTTAGGTAATATAACAATTCGGGTTCTTCGGTTAGAAGCACGTCCTTCTTTTGTTTCGTTTTCGGTTAAAGGATGGTAACTACTTCTACCGGCAGCAATTAATTTGTCGGGAGCAACACCATACTTATCTTGTAAAGTTCTAATAACAGCTGTAGAGCGTTCTACACTAAGTTCCCAGTTGTCTTTAATATAAGCACCAGCTTTTACAGTTTGTGCATCTGTATGACCTTCAACCATTACTTCTAATGCAGGCTCACTGTTAATAACATTGGCTAATCTTTCCAATAAATTATTAGCATCCGGATTTACACGGTAACTTCCCGATTTAAATAATAATTTGTCTGAAATAGTAATCATTACCACAGTTTCATCGATATCGATGGTAATATCGTCTTCTTCGCCTTCAGCGATTAAACTGCTGTCCAAATTCTTTTTCAAATTGTACGATATAATCAAATTCATAGAATCCTTGAGCGTTTCAGCCTTGGCCAAGTCGTTTTGATCCACGTTGGCTAAAGCGGCTTTCATTTTCGCTTTATCGTCATTGGAGATTACAACATTTTCAAATTGTTGAAGTCTGCTGTTATTCGAATCTGTTAGCGTTTGAATTTTTGCATTGTAACTTGCAACTCGTTCTTCAATTTTGGCGTATTTAGCTTCAATTTCTTCTTTTTCAAGTTGTGTCTTAGCCAGTGTTGACCGAGTATCGTTGTACTGGTCTTCCAATTCTACATACTTTTTTTTAGAAACGCAGGATGTGAATAAAAATGCTCCGGAGAGTAGGGATAGTGCAATTAGTTTTTTCATTTTACTAAGTTTTAAGGTTTATCTGTGCCAAATATAACTTCGGCCCTCACCAAAAAATTAGTTAACGATTGCTATTGTTTTGTTAAATAAAACCGACATAGGTCTTATTGTGTTAAATGTATCTGAAATTGCTACTTTTTATACAGAAGTTTAAACTTTTAATGAGTTCAAATTACTCTTTTTCCGAAACAATCTGTAAGGAGTTTTTGCCAAAATCCAAGGTTCGAATAGGGAACGGGATATTGATATTTTCTTTGTTGAAGCTCTTCTTAATTAATTTAATGGCTTTGTGAGTAGCAGCCAATTTATGTTTGGGCTGAGTGCTTTCAATCCAAAATCGAGTTATAAAGTTGATAGAGCTATCTCCAAACCCGGTGAAGAAAAACTCAACTTCTTCTTTGTCTTTTTGCTCAAAATTTTCTGAAATAACACCGACAACCAAATCTTCTACCTGCTGCAAATTACTTTCATAACCAACACCACAGCTTACACTAATTCTGGAACGCTGACTCCATGAGTAATTGGTAAACACATTTTCAACAAATTTTGAATTTGGGATAATAACGAATTCATTATCGGTTTGTCGCATAACGATATTTCGCAATGATATTTCAGTTATATAACCTTGTTTACCTTCAGTTTCAATAAAATCACCAATGCGTACGTTTGGTTGAAAGGAAAGTACCACACCCGAAACAGTATTGCCTAAGGTTCCTTGCAGTGCAAGCCCGATTGCAAGCCCCATTACACCTGCTCCCGCAAGAATTGAGGTAAGCGCCTTGTCCAGTTCCATCACTCCCAGGGCTATAAAAAATCCAACGAGCAGGGTGATACCGAATAATATCTTGCCCATCATTTCCCGGACCGATTGTTGTCGTACTTTTTTTAAGAGAAATTTTTTGGTGAATTTGGAAGTTAATTTTGCAATAAACCAAAAAGCAATCATTATCACGATCGCCAATGCAAAATTGGGCAGTTTTAAAATGATCGCATCAAACCACCCGTCCAACTTGTCCCATAAATTCGAGACTGCTTCGTCTATCGAAAAATTTTCTTTCATACAAAAATACAATTAGGACAGCTGTCCTGTTTTACGTCACTTATAAAGTTAGACAATTTATAAATGCCTGAATCTTATCCCAAAAACTTTTTCAGGATATGACTTTTAGATTCTTGTCGTAATCTTCTAATAGCTTTTTCGCGTATTTGTCGAACACGCTCTCTGCTTAAATCGAAAGTATCACCAATTTCCTGAAGGGTCATTGGAGGTTGACCGCTTAATCCGAAGTTTAAACGCACAACATCTCCTTCGCGAGGAGATAAGGTGTTAAGCGCTCTATCAATCTCAATTTTAAGCGATTCATGCATCAAGTCGTTATCCGGGTTCGGACTCTTAGATGAACTTAATACATCGTATAAGTTGTTATCATTTTCACCTTCCTGAAATGGGGCGTCCATGGACAAACTTCTGTTTGCATTTTTCAGCGACTGTTTTACACTGCTCACTGTCATGTCCAATTCCTGAGCTATTTCGGCTGCAGAAGGGAGACGTTCGTGCACCTGTTCCAAATGAACAGAAGCTTTTCTTATTTTGTTGATATCTCCAATTTTATTTAGAGGAAGACGCACCACACGTGATTGTTCGGCAATTGCTTGTAAGATCGACTGGCGAATCCACCAAACCGCATAGGAGATAAATTTAAAACCTCTAGTCTCATCAAATCTTTTGGCAGCTTTTACCAAGCCAACATTACCTTCGTTAATTAAATCGGGAAGACTGAGCCCTTGATTTTGATATTGTTTAGCCACCGATATTACGAATCGAAGATTAGATCGGGTTAGTTTGTCTAATGCCCTCTGATCTCCTTCTCGTATACGTTGTGCCAACTCAACTTCTTCTTCGGCGGTTATCATATCGATTCTACTTACATCTTGCAAATAGGTGTTTAAAGATTTCGTTTCTCGGTTGGTAACCTGCTTCGTAATTTTGAGTTGTCTCATATGTTTTTATCTGTTTTAGAATGTGTAACAGGGCATAATATCATTTAAGATTGACAATTCCTAATTCTTAACAGTATTTGTTAAAGTTTATTCTGAAAAAGACCTTTTCCTTACCTTAAATCAAAAATTATCATGACTCTATATCGCCAGATACTACTTCTTTCTCTCTTTTGTTTTGTGTTCGAAGCTTCAGCTCAAATTCCTAAAGAGGTGCCTCATCCTGACAACAATTCGCCTATAGACCTTAGCAATCCTGCCGATATCATTATTTATATTGTACTTCCCCTTATATTTGTGGCGCTGTATTTTATAGGTAGAAAATACCGAAAGAAATAAAAGGAGTTTGTGTGAACAGTGTATGAGGTTTGGTGCAATTGTTGCTATGTAAAGATTTAAAACTTTGAAAAAATGAAAATTTTGTTGTTGCTTGTAATGCTGTGTTTCACAAACATGGCTTTGTTTGCTCAATTTGAAAACTCCACCGAAGGAGTGCGATTTGATGCTACCGAAACAAATTTGGAAAATCCTACAGGTCTTGAGCTTCCCGCTATTAAAAAACCCAGTCTCAGCAACCCCAATACCAATAGTCCCAATTCCGATTTAGGAGACGACAAGAAGGAACCCTTAGATATTACTAAAGGCGATGGGTTGTTGGATTACAATTCGGGAAAGGCGCCAAAGTATTTTACGCAAGATAAAGCCCTGAGTGAAATTGAAGGAGGGGATCAGTATTTAGGCGATTTTAAAACTACGTCGGGGTTTGTGAGTGTTCAGTATCGAGATCATGAATATGTAGATGGAGATGTGATACGCGTATTTGTCAACGATGATGTGGTACAATCGAGTATATATTTAAACGGAGTATTTCAGGGTTTTAAACTCTCTTTGGTGAGCGGATTCAATAAAATAGACTTCCAGGCACTAAATCAGGGGTCATCCGGACCCAATACAGCCGAACTTCATGTGTATGACGATACGGGAAAATTGGTGTCAGCCTATAAATGGAATTTACTTACAGGGGATAAGGCCACAGTGATAGTGGTAAAAGAATAGCCAGCTGCAAATTGAAAGTAGATATATTCTAAAATTCTAACAATTAATCTTCCTTTCGGAGCGCTTCCAACAATGCCTCATAGTCTTCAATTTCGGTATACAACTTCCCGGACAAACTAATTACAGGATTGCGTACCGAGTCTAATGGAGTTCTAGTATTGGCCAGGGCCATGGCAATTTGACTCTTTATCTCGGGTTTTTCTGAAAGGATATGCGAATTGAATATATACTTGCTTTCTGAAAGGCTGCTCATAATTGTATCACAGGTAGTACACGCTTCGGTAAGATAGATAGTTATCTGTTTCTTAGGCTTTATTTTTACCGGTTCGGCCGGCTTGCGAAGGGATCGGCGAGAAAGACTATCATTTAACTGAAGGTCATACGTATAAACTGCACGCTTGCCTCTCTCAACAATAAGGGTGCTGATAAGTACTTTTGAAGCACTTGGTACGTAAAACCATCTCGGCGTTCCTGCACGTTGTTTAAAACCCGTTCCTGAAACGGTTAATAGGATATCGTAATCGGTTTCCGACTCATTCACTGCATACAACGCCAGTCGATTGGGAATTTCTTCATCTACAATTTTCACAGGGGTTTCTTGTGCATATGTCTGACCAACAACAACTAGCAAGAGAAAAATAATTTTTTGAATCATAACAGGGGATTTATAGGGGCTCAATATATGAATTAATACTTTTAATAGAAATGTAATTGCCTTCCTGCAAGAAAATAATACGGTTTCATACACTTTCAAATTCAGAGAGAGGTAGTATATCTCCAGCTTTCATGTCATTCAATTCTATGGTGCCAATTCGCATTCTAACAAGTCGAAGTGTAGGATACCCAACAGCTGCCGTCATTTTTCGTATTTGCCTGAATTTGCCTTCGGTGATGCAAATTGAAATCCAGCAGGTAGGACCATGTCTTTCGTCGCGAAGTTTTTTACTTCTTTCCGGAAAATCGGGAGCGTCAATTTGAGAAACATTACATGGTTTTGTGATATATTTTTTTCCGCTGAAACCAATTTCTACGCCGGTTTCCAATTTTGAAATTGCTTCAGAAGTAATTATACCGTCCAGTTGCGCGAAATATTCCTTTTCAACCCCACTTCGGTTTATGGTATCACTTAATTTACCATCTGTAGTAAGCAATAACAGCCCTTCGCTTTTTTCATCTAAACGACCAACCGACATGATGCCTTCCGGAAAATTGTACAATTCTGAGAGTAATTTCTTTTTATAGGGCTTTACATCGTTGGTGACAAACTGACTCAAATATCCGAAGGGTTTGTGCATTTTAAAATGTTTGTGTACCTGCTGTTCCATAGAATTTGAAGCAATTAGAGAGGCTTCAGCAAAAATAAGGCTTTAAATAGGGAAGAAGTAGTTACACCGTGCAATAAACTATATCTTTGTCCTTTCTTACAATAATTTTACGCCAAAAATATGGGTTTATCAAACAATGATATAATGAAGAAATTACGTGTAGCTCATAAGTTACGCGATGAAGATATCGTAAAAATATGCAGTTTGGTAGATTTTGCAGTTTCCAAAAGTGAGTTGGGAGCAATTTTCAGAAACCCGAATCATCCTAAATACATGGAGTGCGGCGATCAGTTTTTGAGAAATTTCTTAAACGGATTGGTGATTCATCTACGAGGGCCGATGCCTCCGAAAAAAGAAGAATCCAAAAAGTAGTTTGCTTTAGATAAAAAAAAGCCGAAATTAAGTAGTTACCTAATTTCGGCTTTTTCGATTAATTCTATTCTTATAAAACGTCATACTTAATTCGAATTGGCATGGCGTCTTCGTGCATATTATGGACATTCGTGGTAAAGTGTAGCACCTTGCTTCTTTTATCCAACGCCATCTTCCGTATTTTTTGAATATTTCGTAACGTTTTCATGGTTGTATAGATTTTGGGATTGTAAATTCGGTTGCAGATTATCTGTAACGTCTTTTATTGTTCCAGGTATAGGCTTTTGAAGCACTAACTCTTTCGGTAATTTGATTGCTGTCTAAGGTTCTCATGGTTGTAATTGTTTTTTGGTTAAAATTTGTTTTAATAATTATCTAAATCTTCTTTTTGTATTCCAAACGTTAGCTTTAGAAGTATTCATTCTTGCTGTAATTTGATTGCTGTTCAAGGTTCTCATTATTTCTAGTTTTTTGTGGTTTATATCTTATAGACGAGGAAAAGAGAAATCTGTTACAGTACTATGCATAACAAAGTAGTATTTTAACACATTTTTAACCTATTGAGGTATTTTTATTGCTGATTTACAGATTGTAATCAACTAAAAACGGCTCCTAAATTAGGAACCGTTGGCTTCTCATTATATATGTAATCTTTAGAATCCTGTGGGTAGGGGAGCTGTACCCGTGGCGACATCGCCCATATCAACTGAAACTGAGTTAATAGATTTTGTGATAAATCCTTTTCGGTAAATAATTAGATTCAGAAATAAGTCTATTGGTGTATCTATAAAGTAACCCGAAGATCTTGTTCTAAATTTGCCATTGTTTATAAATCCTCTAATAAACCATGTTCCAGTGCCCGGATTTACGTAGGCATAAATTTGATAGCCTTCTATATTGTCTGTATCCACCGAACTTCTTGTCATAATATCGGTATCGCCACTAACGGGCTCCAGAAAATAGTATCCCTGTACCGAGACAATGTAATCATCGGCAGGAATTTTTGTATTGTAATCCCGCAATCCATTAGTAGATGTATTTCTGAATATAAATTGGGCATAATTTATAGGTCCATATTTACTCTGTGAAATATCATAGCGCAAAATTTCGTTGCCTGTTGATTTAATCAGCAATTTCGAATCTCTAATTTGAGTATAATCTCCGGGGTTTTCGAGAAACAAAGAGTTGTCAATTTTTACATCACCAACAACATCCAGTGTTGTTGCTGGGTTAGTTGTATTGATACCGACCTGACCCCAAGCCGATACAGCACATAGCGCGTGCGTTACTAAAAGTAGTTTTAGTTTCATAATTTTATTCTTATGTATATGTTCTTCTATTAATATAAATCGGGGACTGAAGATGCGATACCTGTATTAGAACCGCCAAGATTGGTGTTTATGCTAGGCATATTCCTAAAATAGGATTTATTGTAAACTATTAAGGTAACGTAGTACTCTAAAGAATCTCCGGCATCCAAATCCAGATCTCTGTTTTGAATTTCCAAATGCCAGGTACCACTACTCGCAAAGGTTCGTACTACAAACGTTCCAATAGATTTATTACCTGAAACGGTTGTTTTTTTTACAGCATCACCTGTCTGTCTGAAATTCGCAACACCTACTACATATTTATTCGAGTCGTATTGCAGGTTCACATCGCTTAAATTATCAAGATGAATATTTGTAAAATGATAATCGACCACATTAACGGGGGCTACATTTAATTGGTCTACATCCAGCACCGTAATTTCACCTACCGGATTGGAAGATGTATTTCGGGTGAGTAATTTAAAGCCTTCTTCAGCTCCTGAAACGGTTCCTAAGGATCCCGTTTTAAAGGAGTCTTGCACCAACACGTCACCAACAACTTGTAGGTCGGCCGTGGGTGTTGTTGTTCCTATACCTACCTGAGCTGTAATCAAGTTGATAGAAAGCACAAAAATTAGTAAGGGGAATTTTTTCATAATTGTAGGTTTAATCAATAATGGGGGTTGAGGCACTCCCGGTACTTGCATTGAGCATCGGAATATTTAAAGTGCCGAGTTGTTTCGATAAATCTTTCGAAAATATTAAGGTTGTAATTGTCCAAGTACCAATTTCAGCGGTATTTCTGTTGGCTGCCATCGGAAAATCGGCGATGATATGCCATGTTCCTCCACTTATAAAAGTAGCCGTATACGGCAGACTTGCATTTTCATCGGCGTTGGCAGAGTTACTTAATACAAGCTCAGTATCGTAAGATGCCGAAATTGTTATTAATACAAATTCTGAAGAATCCACCTGAGTATCAAAATCTAGTACCCAGTCTAAATTCGGATTTGTAATTGTATATTCTTGAATGTATCCCAATGCAGCTCCGGTAGGATTACTAACATCAATGGATTTTAAAGATTGGTCAGAATCCTGAACCATGAATGTAGATATATCTGTATCGCTAAGTGGATTTAGTTTGGAAATGTTTAAATCTCCGGAAATTTGCATGTCTCCTGCAACCTCTAAAGTTTTTCTTGCATTGGTAGTGCCAATACCAACTTGAGCAAATAGACTACAGTTGGTAGCTAAGATACACGCAAAAAGCAAAATGCTTTGTAGACAGTAGGTTTTCATAATCACTAAATTTGGGACTACAAAGATAGGGCGCAAATACGTAAGTAGTTGTTAAAGAATATTTTACAATGCGTTGTATAACGAGTAATTATTGCATTTCATCGAAAAGATTGAAAAATGCTCTGAAAAATGTAGGAATTAAAACCTTTCAAGTAGGAAAATAAGTGATGCTAAAATTTGAATTCTGATATGATTTTAGCGCAAAATAGTAGAAGAATAATTAATAATTTTTAACATAATTAAACATCAAAATGGAACGATTAAAATAAGAATACAATAATCATTATTTAAAACGAAAAACAAGAATCTTGTACCTAATTAATTAATTTGCCTGCATCGTTTTTGCAACCGCCTGCACTTCGTCGAGTACCCGAAGCAGATTTCCACTCCAAAGCATTGCTATTTGATCTTCGGTATAACCACGGCGCACTAATTCTAACGTGACATTAAAAGTTTCGGAAGCATCACTCCAGCCTTCAATACCACCTCCACCATCAAAATCACTGCTAATGCCAACATGCTCAATGCCTATCTTTTCAACTAAATAATCGATATGATCTACAAAATCGGAAACATTCACAGCAGGAGGGAGGTCGGTTCTGTTTTTCAACTTTGCATCTCTAACTTTAGACATTTTTATAAAATTATTAAAATAGGCGTCTTTTTCTTCACTGGAAAGGGTTCCCATTTCTTCCCATTCTCTCCAGGTCACTCCCATAGAATCCATTACCTGCTTTCCAATCTCTGTTTCGTATTTAGAGCGAGCCTCATCTTTTTCGGTATTCAGATAGGTTTTAAAAGCTACCGTTTGAACTACACCACCGTTCTTCTTTAACCATTGTAACTGCTCATCGTCCAGATTTCGACTGTGATTGCACAAGGCACGTGCCGAGGAATGTGAAGCGATAATTGGAGCCTTTGTGAGTGCTATCATTTGCTTAATAGCTTCTTTGGAAGGATGTGATATATCTATCATCATCCCAACCCGATTCATTTCGACAATCACTTGCTTGCCCAAATCGCTTAACCCATTATGTAACCAAATATTGTCTGCTTCACCAGTATTGCTATCGCTCAACTGACTATGACCATTGTGTGCCAGCGACATATATCTCGCACCCATATCGTAAAATTTCTGCACATTGCTAATGTCGTTTCCAATAGGATAGCCGTTTTCAATTCCTATCATTGCAATTTTTTTTCCGGACGCATTAATACGCCGAACATCTTCTGAAGTTGTTGCCAATTCAATTTCCTGAGGTGCAATTTCTTCAACAAGTTTGTGAATAGCCTCAAATTTTGAAATAGCATTTGAGTAAGCATGTGCGAAACCGCTTTCAGTCAAAGAATCCTGTCCGGTATAAACAATAAACCAAGCGACATCGAGACCGCCTGCCTTCATTTTTGGAAGATTTACCTGCGAATCCAGATCTTGGGTGTAATTAATTGAATCTGTAAAATTGGCAACGTTGATATCGCAGTGCGTATCCAGTGTGATAACACGTTCGTGAATGTCTTTAGCTTTGGCGATAAGTTGTTCTTCGGTTAGTTCTTTTTTAGGGCTTTCGCAGGATGAGATTATAGTTGTAAGTAATAACAAGATACAGGCGATTTTTTTCATAATTGGATAGGTTGGTAGTGTACTCAAAGATAGCAAATAAAAGATATTCCTAATTAGCTATTCTTTAACGATAATGAATAAATATAACTACTATATTTGCACCTTTCCTAATGAAGAACATACGATTACAAGAAATATTACGTTAGTAGCATACCCCGAAGTATTATGAGCACAGTGCCAAAATCAAAAAAAAGCAACCTTAAACGAATCCACAAGTATTACAGCTTGACCGGATTCTATTCGTTTGTAGGATTGAGTCTCAAAAGAGCGTTACCACCAATTATCGGTTTTGTTGTTCTTGTTTTATTTCTGAATGAATTTGTTATTGACTTCAGTGCTTTTTTTACTGAAGTGACAAACACCTATGCACCGGTTGGTATTTTAACCGTTTTCTTTGCTTCCGAATCGTTACTCGGACTTATTCCACCTGAAATCTTTATCGCGTGGGCCGATAAAACGGCTTCCCCATTAGTATATTTAAGTTTACTAGCCATATTATCGTATATGGGAGGGATTGTTTCTTATTTTATAGGAAAGTTAATACTTCGCATACCTTCGGTTTACAACTATGTAGAAGTTAAGATGGAAAAACATCTTCGAAATGTTCGTAAATGGGGCGGGTTTTTAATTATAGTAGGTGCCTTACTTCCTATACCATTTTCTATGACCAGCATGATGGCAGGTACTATAAATTACAGTTTTAGAAATTATCTATTGTTTGGCTCACTGCGCTTTGTACGTTTCTACCTCTTTGCAATTGCTATTTTTAACCTGGTGTAATTCAATATCGTATTGAGGCTTCCGAAATGTGAAATGGATATGCCTTACGGGCTTGTTCCAATTCCTGTTGAGAAAGTAAATCCATCTCTTTTTTAAATTCCTTTTTCGCATATACTTCCCGTAACTCAAAATACGCTGCAGTAAGTTCATCCTGTACTTGAATAAAATAAGTATATGGCGTATCTCTGTGTGTTGTAAGTGAAATAGCCGCTTTTCTCGGATTATCAGATGAAATTGCCAGTTGTTTCCCAAAACAGTGCGTACAACTTGCATCGCCGTTGTTATCGACAAAATCTTTTACTAGCATGCGTAATTGAGTAAGTTCTGTTAGCTCGTTGTTTATCAACAATTCACCTTCCGGATTGATTGTAATTCGAAACACATTACGCTCGTTAAAAGTATCTTCACACACTTCTCCGGGAGAACATGGAGGCGGAAGGCTTCGGGCAATTCCTTTGTCATTTGGAATAGTAGTGGTAACCAGGAAAAAAATTAGTAATAAAAAGGCAATATCTGCCATACTACCTGCATTTACTTCGGGAGATTTCATAAGGTGTCTCATAGTTACGAACTTTAAGTGTTAGTAATATGTAATTCAAAAAAGATGCCAGAGCAAATTATTCGGCCAATTTGTTCCGTACCACTCTCAAAAACAACTCAATATGTAAAGCCCGATAAACCTTTCCCGCTAATATGGATCATTCTCAAAAGCTTCAGTCTTAATATTATATAACTTATTGTACATTTAAACTTCAGGGGTACATTTCAAAAACTTATTGCCATGAATAAATGCTACACTTCTTCCATAAAATCCATTAGAAATGCTTTTCTATTAGGCTTTTTAGTATGCTCAGCGACAGCTTTTTCTCAGACTACAAATTTCAACACTTTAAACGAAATGCACAATGAAGTTCCCGACGACCCTTACATTGAAGTAAATAAAGCAGCAATGGAACGTAGTCCTTCCTATGAAGCGGCCGGACCTAATTATTTTACAAAGCAGGTGAATGTCGATTCTAATGGAAACAATATAGTTGGTGATGCGGGCAATGAGCCTTCCATTGCCGTGGATCCTACAAACCCTGATAGAATGGTAATTGGTTGGCGTCAGTTTGATGATGTTTCGAGTAACTTCAGACAGGCAGGAAACGCCTATTCTTTAAATGGGGGCTATAATTGGGTGAACCCCGATGTGCTAACCCCGGGAAATTTCCGGTCGGATCCTGTTTTAGATTTCGATTCTGAAGGTAATTTATACTACAACAGCCTTACCACGGGTTTTGTATGTCAGGTATTTACCATATCTGATGGAGGCCAGGATTGGGGTGCTCCCGTTGCTGCTTTTGGTGGTGATAAACAATGGATGCGTATCGACAGATCGGGTGGAGTAGGTGATGGCAATAATTATTCGTACTGGAATTCGTCTTTCAGCACATGTGCGCCTAATAATTTTACAAGGTCTGTCGACGGTTCTCAAAACTTCGAAAGTTGCGTGTTGGTGGACGGAAATCCCAGATGGGGAACACTGGCCGTCGATGCAAGTGGAAATTTATATACCGTGGGTCAAAATAATGCCGGATTAATCGTTACCAAATCTACTACTGCCCAAAATCCTGCCAATCCTGTTGTATTCGATTTCTTTAATACAGTCGATCTGGACGGCGAACTGGATGCGGGCATACCTATAAATCCACAGGGATTATTAGGGCAGGCTTGGATTGACGTTGATATTTCGGGAGGTATCGGGCATGGCAATGTTTATGTGTGTGCTTCGGTCAACCGAATTTCAAATGGGGATGCGGCAGATGTTATGTTTGCGAAAAGTATTGATGGCGGAATTACTTTTGCGCCTCCCATTCGAATTAATGACGATGCGAGTGAATCTAATTACCAATGGTTTGGAACCATGGCAGTTGCTCCAAACGGGCGCATTGATGTGGTTTGGTTAGATACCAGAAATGCTCCCAATTTGCTGGAATCTGTATTGTATTATTCTTTTTCTGAAGATCAGGGGGATAGCTGGTCTGAAAACAAGTTGATCTCTGAATCTTTCGACCCTACCATTGGGTATCCCAATCAGAATAAGATGGGGGACTATTTCGATATGGTTTCGGACAACGATTATGCTCATGTAGCCTGGGCGAATACCCTGAATGGGGGTCAGGATGTATATTATACACGTATTTCCCCTTACGGATTGTTGGGAGTTGAAGATTATTCTGAAGCGAATCCTTTTCAACTTGTACTTTTCCCGAATCCGGTTTCCGATACAACAACACTTCTATTCGACATTTCTTCAGAAGAACATATCACAGTAACAGTATTCGATCTTTTAGGGAGAAAAATAAATGTGCTGTTGGACGAAACAGTTTTTGGAAAGCAGAGCTTATCTTGGGAAGGTGTCAATGCGGAAAGGGCGAAACTTACTTCAGGATTGTATTTTATTTCTATTCAATCCAAAACTAACCGTCAAACTATAAAAGTTTTATTGGAGTAATTTCATATATTTAGTAGTCCAAAACCTCATGTTATAAAGTTACGTCGTAATAGATAGCTGAAATTCTTCTTGTTTTTGGCGAATTACGTCCCTCTTTTATAACTCTAAAAGTGATACGTATGAAAATATATGACGACAAACACATTAAAAATGTAGTCTTCGTAGGCGCTCATAATAGCGGGAAGACAACGCTGGCCGAAACTATGTTATTTGAAGCAGGACTCCTTAACAGGCGCGGTACGGTAGAAGCTAAAAATACCGTTTCAGACTATCACGAGATTGAACACGAACGAGGAAATTCTATATTTGCCACCCCCTTGCACACCGAATGGCGCAACTACAAAATTAATATTATCGATACCCCGGGATTGGACGATTTCATTGGTGAAATTATTTCTTCTATCAGAGTGGCCGATACCATCGTAACCGTGTTAAATGGACAGCACGGAGTGGAGGTAGGGACCGAAATTATTTGGAGTTACATCGATAAGTTTCAACGCCCAACACTTTTTGTTGTCAATCAAATTGATCATCCCAACGCCAAATTTGACGAAAGCTTCAAGAGCATCAAATCATTGGTTGGAAACAATGCCATACAAATACAGTATCCTTATAAAATGGACGGGGCACAGTGTATTATCGATGTGTTGAAAATGAAACTCTACAAATTTTCTCCGGAAGGAGGAAAACCCGAAAAGCATGAAATTCCTGCAGATCAGTTGGACATCGCAAACGAACTCCACAACGAATTAATCGAAAAAGCTGCCGAAAACGACGAAGCATTGATGGAGTTGTTCTTTGACAAAGGCACATTAAACGAAGATGAGATGCGGGAAGGTATCAAAGCCGGGATGTTAAATCATGAGCTGTTTCCTGTTTTTTGCATGTCGGCACTAAACGATATGGGTTCCGGACGTCTCATGGGCTTTATAGACAATGTGGCTCCGGCTGCAGCCGATTTAAAAGCAGAGCAAAGTGTGGAGGGAGCCGATATTCCCGCAGAAAAAGAAGCCAAAACGGCTCTTTTTGTGTTTAAGACCGTATACCAACCCAATTTAGGGCAGATAACCTTTTTTAAGGTGAAATCGGGCGAAGTAAAACTGAACGATAAATTGATCAATGCCAGAAATGATGAGCAGGAAATTATCAATCAGCTTTTTATCATGGACGGAAAAGAAAGAAAATCGGTTACCAAGCTAACGGTAGGTGATATTGGCGCGACTCTAAAGCTAAAATATACCGAGACCAACGATACCCTCACAGCTCCGGGAAATAATATGACCATCCAGCCCATTCAGTATCCCGAACCTAGAATTAGAAAAGCTGTCTTTGCAGAAAACACCAAAGACGAGGAAAAATTGAGTGATGCACTGCGCAAAATTCACAGTCAGGATCCCACAGTAATCGTGTCCTTTTCGAAAGAAGCCAGACAAATTATCCTGTCTTGCCAAGGAGAATTACATTTGGCGACTATAGATTGGACGCTCCGGAATCTTTATGGAGTTGAGGCCCGATTTGAAAAACCCAAAATCTCCTTTCGGGAAACAATACAACGTTCTTCCAACGCCAATTACCGTCACAAAAAGCAATCCGGTGGCTCGGGGCAATTTGCCGAAGTTCATTTAAAGATAGAACCCTGGATGGAAGGAATGGAAGAGCCGCAAGGCTTTAATATTAGAGGAAAAGATGAAATTAACCTCACATGGGGAGGCAAGCTAATTTTTTACAATTGTATCGTTGGCGGGGTGATCGATCAACGCTATTTGCCTTCGGTAATGAAAGGTGTGTTGGAAGTTATGGAGGAAGGTCCGTTGACGGGCTCTTACATTCGTGATGTGCGGGTGATGGTGTACGATGGGAAAATGCACTCTGTAGACTCTAACGACATTTCCTTTAAAATAGCCGGTGCCCATGCGTTTAAGGAGGCATTTTTAAATGCCAATCCGAAATTGTTGGAGCCAACAATGGAACTAACTGTAAAGGTTCCTGAAGAAATGGTGGGGAATGTTATGACCGATTTACAGTCGCGTCGCTCGATGATACAGGGTATTGATAACAATAATAACTATCAAATTTTAAAGTGTATTACTCCGGAAGCAGAATTGTATAACTATTCCACCGATTTACGATCACTAACACAGGGAAGGGCCACTTTCAGGTCTACATTTTCGTCCTACCAACCTGTTCCTGCGAATGTTCAGAAGGAATTGGTAAAGTAAACTGAAAGCTATGGAGACAGAGACAATGCTTTTTAAAAATTTCAGAAAATATCTGAAGGAAAAAGCAGCTGTTGAAGATGCTGTTTTTGCACGATTGCAGGCGTATCTTCGAGCTGAATCCTTCTCAAAAGGCAGTGTTTTACTGAAGCGGGGGGATATTTGCAGAGATTCCATTTTTGTTGAAAAGGGACTGCTTCGAATGTATACGCTGGATGAGGCAGGCAAGGAACATATTATTCAGTTTGCCCCCGAAAATTGGTTTACCGGAGATCGCGGCAGTATTTATTTTAATGACCCTTCCTATTTTATAATTGAAGCGATTGAAGATTCGGAAGTGCTTTTTGTCAACGATGATTTTATAAACAATGCATCGGAGTTGAGTCCTTCGTATCGCAAATACAACAACAAACTACTGCACAATCACATTAGACAGCTTCAGAAGCGCATTAACCTCTTACTGGGTGCTTCGGCAGAAAAAAGGTATCTGAATTTTGTAAAACTGTATCCCGATCTTCTGTTACGGGTACCGCAATGGATGATTGCCTCCTATTTGGGAATTACCCCCGAAAGTTTAAGTAGAGTACGTAAGGAGTTGGCTCATAAGAATTTTAAGCCCTATTAAATTTTGTAACAATGTTTGAAAAGAAAACCCGACTTCCTGAAAAATTGTAGCCTTTCAGAAAATCGGGTTGTAATTAATCATTGGCGTTTTTAGTCTTCTAAATACCCGAATTTACCCATATTAAAGTCGTTAATGGCTTGCACCAACTCTTCGCGGGTATTCATTACAAAGGGTCCCTGTGCTGCTATGGGCTCATTGATAGGAGCTCCACTAAGCACTAAGAATACTGCATCTTCAGAAGCCTCCACAGTAAATGTTTCCCCTTCGTTTTCAAACAAAATAAAATGATCTGTTGGGACTGTTTCGGCCGCATTTACAATAACACTGCCTTCAATTACCAACAATCCGGTATTGTATTCGGCAGGAAAAGAAAAATCTGTTTTTCCGCCTTTTTTAAGTCGGCCATTGAGCATATTCACCGGTGTAAAAGTATCAGCAATGCCTTGTATTCCCTTATATTCTCCTGCGATGACTTCCACAAACCCTAATTTATCTGACAGCTGATATGTCTTGATATCGGCATTTTTAATACCCTGATATTTTGGAGTGGACATCTTATCCTTTGCAGGTAAATTAATCCACAATTGTACCATTTGGAAATCGCCGCCTTCTTTACTGAATTGCTCTTCATGGTATTCCTTGTGCAAAACTCCCGAAGCTGCTGTCATCCACTGTACGTCTCCTTCACCAATAACGCCGCCACCACCACTGCTGTCGTGATGAGCAACCTTGCCCTTATAGGCAATTGTTACTGTTTCAAAACCGCGGTGAGGATGCACCCCAACGCCACGAGGAGTATCGGTAGGAGGAAAGTAAAACTTCGAGTTGTAGTCTAACATGATAAACGGACTCATACGTTCCATGTCCATACGGAATCCGCTTGGAATAAAATTATGTACTCTAAATCCGTCACCAACAAAATGTGGAGGTCTGGGAGCCGCAACAAGCTCTATATTTTTTGTATTCATATTAGTAAATTTTTATTGTGAAACATTAAAGTTCCTTTATGAAAGGAATCTAATCAATATATACGACTTCATTATTGACTTAAACAAAAGTAAAAGGTTCTTTCTATCTATTCATTGATGTATGATAAGAAACGACTCTATCTACGATTTGTTAATAAATATGAAAAAGTGCTCGGCAAATGGTATCTTTGCAGAAGTCTTTAGGAAAGAGCGAAGTAAATCACTCCCTTCTCTCTGAATATTACTGAATAGGATTTTTCCCTTAGTTGTATTCAAGCATTCGTTTAACAGATGAATCTTTTCTTTAATTACAATAACGTAAACATCTATAAAACAATCGAATGGCAAAATCACAACAGACTTATAACAAAAAAGAAAAAGAAAAGCAGAAGTTAAAAAAAAGAGAAGATAAGCAGAAAAAGAAAGAAGCGAGAAAAGCCGAAGCCAAAGAAAAAGGGCCGGGAAGCGAATTTGCTTATGTAGATCATTTCGGAAATTTAACCGACACACCTCCGGATCCATCCAAGAAAATAAAGGTGGACGTAGAGAGTATTGAAATAAGTATTCCTAAAATGGCCGAAGGCGATCGAGAAGTATTTGATCCCGTTCGTCAAGGGAAAGTCTCTTTTTTCGATACCTCCAAAGGATTTGGGTTTATCATCGACTCTGTGAATCAGGAAAAATATTTCACCCACGTAAGCGGGCTTATCGATGAAATCGCAGAAAATGACAACGTTTCTTTCGAACTTGAAAAGGGACAAAGAGGAATGAACGCCGTTAAAGTGAAAAAGGTGTAACCCGCAGAACAGCAAACCATGCAGTCTTTCGACGATTTTAAAATTTCAAAGCAACTTCAATACGCTATAACCGATTTAGGCTTTGAAAAGCCAACTCCTATTCAGTCTGAGGCCTTTTCAATAATTGTTTCGGGCAAGGATGTAGTAGGAATTGCACAAACGGGTACAGGAAAGACATTTGCCTATATGTTGCCCATCCTGCAGATGCTTCCGTTTGCAAAACAAATTCAGCCTAGAGTATTAGTTTTGGTACCCACCCGAGAATTGGTAGTGCAGGTGGTGGAAGAAATTGAAAAATTCGGAAAATATTCCGATATCAAAGTTCTTGGAGTCTATGGTGGCACCAACATAAACAGACAAAAGGAAGCCCTGGCATTGGGAGCAGACATTGTTGTGGCAACTCCCGGAAGATTATACGACCTGGTGCTTTGCAGAGCCTTGCAACTTAAGGCAATCAAAAAATTGGTCATCGATGAAGTAGACGTTATGCTGGACCTGGGATTCAGGTTTCAACTCACCAATATTTTTGAACTTTTACCGGAAAGAAGACAAAACATCATGTTTTCGGCTACCATGACCGAAGAAATTGAAACCCTTATCAACGATTTTTTTATAGGCACACATAAAATTGCTGTTGCCGTAAGTGGGACCCCGCTTGAAAACATAGCCCAAAGCAGTTATGCCGTCCCAAATTTTTATACCAAGGCAAATCTGTTGGTTAATTTGCTTCAGGATGCCACAACTTTCAACAAGGTACTTGTTTTTGTTTCGAATAAGAAGAGTGCCGATTTGTTATTCAACGTGCTCAATGAGCATTTTAATGACGAACTATGTGTAATCCATTCCAACAAAACTCAGAATTACCGTTTGCGATCCATAAAACAATTCGACGAGGGTAAGAACCGAATTCTGGTTACTACCGACGTTATGGCGCGTGGTTTGGACCTTGATGAAATTTCACATGTTGTCAATTTTGACACCCCGGCCTTCCCCGAAAATTATATGCATCGTATTGGAAGAACCGGAAGAGCAGAGAAGGAGGGTACTTCTTTGTTATTTTATACCGAAAAGGAAACAAAACATAAGGAAGCCATCGAAGCGTTGATGGATATGAAAATTCCCGAAAAGGATGTGCCTTCCGAAGTAAAAATATCGAAACAATTAGCGCCCGAAGAGCAGCCGCAACTTACAGAACCCAATAATCCGCATAAACCATCCGGCGATTATGTTCCGGGAGCAGGTTTTCATGAAAAGAAGGAGAAAAATGCCAAGGAAAATCAGGGTGGTTCCTATAAAAGGATTATCAAGAAAAAATACAAAAAGCCCAAAACAAAAGGAGATAAGAACTATAACAAACGCAATAAAAAATAGTTCTCACGTTTCAGAAAAATTGAAAACGCACCATTTTTAAAATTACATTTGCTCCTTTAGTTTTTTACCATGGAAAAGCCCGAAACAGATATCCTATCTACAATTACTTCCGAAGAAATAGAGAAATGCATCGCCATTCTGGCGCATCTAAATGCTAATACCAACGAATTATTTGAAATTCCGAAGGAACAGCGAACCGAACTTATTAAAGTATCAGGGATGCTTTCCCGACCCAACAGGGATGAATTTTCGCGTCGGAAAAAGGATGCCAAAAAGGCCGAAAAACGCAAACAATTTGCAAAGGATAAAAACGCGCGAAAAGTAACCGGTATTCGCAGTGCCAGAGAAAACATAGTCTTTGTCGCACCAAAACTCCTCCCGGTCGCCGAACTCGCACAAAAAGACACTCCTGAGCTGGAATCTCCCCGTAACTGTTATGTGTGTAAAACCCTATTTACCAAGTTGCATCACTTTTACGATACCATGTGTACCGAATGCGGTGACTTTAACTACGCAAAGCGTTTTCAGACTACTAATTTAAAAGGACAGGTTGCCGTAATTACCGGTTCCCGCCTTAAAATTGGCTATCACATCACCCTTATGCTACTTCGGGCAGGGGCAACAGTGGTCGCCACGACTCGCTTTCCGGTAGATTCTGCCTTGCGGTTTTCGAAAGAAGACGATTTTACACAATGGGGTCACCGATTAAAAATTCACGGATTAGACTTAAGACACATTCCCAGTGTAGAGATTTTTTGCAATTATATTGAGCAGCAATACGACCGATTGGATATTCTAATTAACAATGCAGCACAAACCGTACGTCGTCCTTCCGGTTTTTATGCCCATCTTATGGCAAACGAGGAGTTGCCTTTAGAGAATTTACCCAAATATGCAGCCGACTTATTGCAGGATCATACACACTGTCTACAGGAATTAAAGTCGCTTTCGAAAGGGGCTATTCCGCTTCAAAACAATACATTGCCGGTAACGTGGCACAGTCCGGAGCCCGGAGTTGGAATACGGGCTTCAGCAAAGCTTTCACAAATTCCCTATAGTTTCGACAACTCGCTGTCGGCCAAAGAAGTCTTTCCTGAAGGACAGTTGGATGCCGATTTACAACAGGTGGACCTTCGGAAAACGAACAGTTGGAGATTGAAACTAGGCGAAATTGAAACCACTGAAATGATAGAAGTGCAATTGGTAAATTCGGTTGCACCGTTTGTCTTGTGCAACCGCCTTTCAGAAATGATGAAAAAGGAAAATACCGGCATGAAGCACATCATTAATGTTTCAGCAATGGAAGGGAAGTTTCATCGTTTTTTCAAGGAAGACCGTCATCCGCATACAAACATGGCAAAGGCCGCTCTCAACATGCTCACACATACGGCTGCGGGAAGCCTGGCCAAGGATGGAATTTACATTAATGCAGTTGACACCGGTTGGGTAACCGATGAAGATCCGGCGGAACTTTCGAAGCATAAAATTGAAGTTCACGATTTTCAACCTCCATTGGATATAGTAGATGGCGCCGCGCGCGTGATGGATCCTCTAATAGACGGGATAAATACAGGAAAGCATTGGAGTGGCAAATTTTTAAAAGATTACCGACCTATCGATTGGTAAAGCAGCTTAAAAAAGGGAAAATTATTTTTTGGAAACTAAAGTTTTCAACTATTTCGCTACTTTTTGGTTAAATATTCGTTGAAAACTTAGAAAAGGCGGTACTTTTGCAAACCCAAAAGAGGGGATGGTATGGCGGAAATTGCAATTGGATTACAGGAACGGAAAACAGACAAAGAGCTCTATAGCTACCAGCAAGGGGCGATTACGAAGATTTTTGAGAAATTTGAAACCGCTCCGGACGATTATCATTTACTTTACCAACTGCCGACCGGTGGAGGTAAGACAGTTATCTTTTCTGAAATAGTTCGTCAATATTTAAAGCACCACAACAAGAAGGTGTTGGTAATGACCCACCGAATAGAATTGTGCAAACAAACCTCCGAGATGCTTACCGGCTTTGGCGTGGTCAACAAGGTGGTAAACAGTACTGCCAATCTCGACGATCAGGGTAGGTACAGTTGCTTTGTTGCAATGGTCGAAACTTTAAACAATCGTTTGCATGACAACAAACTGGATATTTCGGACATTGGGCTTGTGATTATTGATGAGGCACATTACAACTCATTTACAAAGCTTTTTAAATTTTTTGAAAAATCTTTTGTCTTAGGCGTTACTGCCACTCCCTTGAGTTCGAATAAAAACCTTCCCATGAAGGATAATTATAACGAACTTATTGTTGGTGAAACCATTGAAGCCTTAATTGAAAACGAATTTTTGGCGCGGGCCGAAATGTTTCAATACGATATGGGTCTTACTACCCTGGAAGTGGGATCGAATGGCGATTATACTGTAAAATCTTCGGAAGATTTGTATACCAGTAATTCGATGCTGGATATTTTACTGGAAGCCTATAGAAAGCACGCTACAGGAAAGAAAACCTTAATTTTCAACAACGGAATAAACACTTCCATACAGGTATATCACACCTTCAAAGCAGCAGGACTGCCTATTGCACATTTGGACAATACGGCAACTAAAAAGCAACGAAAATTAATTCTAAAATGGTTTCGGGAAACGCCCGATGCCATACTTACCTCGGTGAGTATCTTAACCACCGGTTTCGATGAACCTACTATCGATACCATCATACTCAACAGAGCTACAAAATCTCTTACGCTTTATTACCAAATGATTGGTCGGGGGTCGCGGATATTAAATAACAAATCGATGTTTTCTGTCATCGATTTAGGAAATAATTGTTACCGTTTTGGTCCCTGGGGAGCCGATTTAGACTGGAATGCGATTTTCAAGTCGCCCGACTATTATATGGATCGCCTGTTGAGCGACGAAGAGTTGGAAAGCAACTTCCGTTATTCGATGCCCGACGAACTTAGAGAGTCCTTTGCCAAGAGTAAAGAGGTATATTTCGATATCAAGGCTACTTATATCGATGCCGTCAACAGCGGGGAATCTTCTAAGGTTGTTTTGGAACGATCTATTGCCCAGCATGCTTATATCTGCACCGAAAACAGTGAAGACGTTTACGATGCATTAATACTTGCCAAATTGTTGGGTGACGACATAGATTATCGCATAGACAGGTATGCAAAGTGCATCAGCAAGAGTACTTTTAATTTTCTCACCTGGTTAAAAGACGATTATCGCCTGAAATTGAGAGCGCATCTGCGCGAAAATTTTGACAGTATATTTGAAGAAATCCACGGTTATCCGCCGGAAGATTAATATTAGAACTATAACAAAAAGTTACGTTAGTATAAATTAAGATAATATAGATTAAGAAACTTTATAAAAAGTTATGCTTACTATTGTAGTCTCTAAAGAAGCAGATTTCATACGATGCCAAAATCGTCCAATTTAGTACTAGTAATCCTCGCCTTTTTTTCGATTTATGTAATCTGGGGTTCGACCTATCTGCTGAATAAAATTGCCGTAAATGAGTTGCCTCCCTTCATGTTGGCTTCCATTCGATTTACCACTGCCGGACTGCTCATTTTTGTAATTGCAAGGGCCATGGGAATTTCTTTGGCCATTTCAAAAAAACAATTTATCAACACAATTATCGCCGGATTTTTGTTTCTCACCTTCGGAAACGGAATCGTTGTCTGGGCGCTCAAATATGTGGACAGTGGTTTTGCGGCTTTAGAGATTTCGGCGCAACCACTGGTCGTTTTATTATTGATGCGCATATTTCAGGGGAAGAAGATTAAACCCATGTCTGTTGTTGGGGTTGTTTTTGGGGTCGTTGGAATTTATTTACTGGTAAGTCAGAAAGAATTGGTGAATCAGGAAAATTCCATTATTGGAATGATCATGATCTTCCTGTGTATGATTAGCTGGGGATATGGAAGTTTGTTTGTTGGGAAAGCCGATTTACCCAAAAACTATTTTGTAAATACCGGATATCAGATGCTTACCGGCGGAATGATGCTCATGCTTTCGAGCCTTATTTTCGGGGAGACTTGGACTATGCCAACCGTTTGGAGCCAGCCGGTACAGATTTCCATGCTTCTTTTGATTGTTTTTGGAAGCATTGTTGCATTTACCTCCTTTAATTATTTACTGAAAGTGGTTTCTCCCGAAAAAGTGGCAACTTCAACCTATGTAAATCCGATTATAGCACTTTTGCTGGGTTGGTATTTTTTAAATGAACAAATTACAACACAGTCCATCGTTGCTGCAGTCGTCTTGTTAACAGGGGTGTATTTTATAAACACCACCAAGACTTTTGTGATTTTTTCAAGGTTTACCGGAAAGCAAATAATAAGCAAGAAACCGGAAGCTGAAAAAAATGATGCAAACAACTAAAATCGTTGTAACAATCCTCCCGTTTTACCGTCTAGTATAAAAACTAATAAATTCCTATGAAAAGAATAATTTATACTCTAGGTCTTGCGGCTTTGCTGGTAAGTTGCGGACCCGCCTCAACATCAATCAACGATTTTGGGACTACCACTCCAATTGTCACAAGTTTAGACCTAACCAAAGTGGTGAACGATAAAGTCCCTGTGACTATCAATCCGGGACGTTTTAGTCAGGAGGTTGTTACGTACCGAATTCCAAAAGTTGTACAAGGAACCTATGCCGTGAGTGACTTTGGAAACTTTATCGACGATTTTAAAGCCTTGGATTACAAAGGAAATGCATTGGCTGTTTCCAAAACCGACACCAACACCTGGACCATTGCAAACGCTACACAATTAGACAAAATCACCTATTACGTAAACGATACTTTTGATGTAGAATCAGAAGGAAAATCACCATTTTCACCTTCAGGGACTAACATTGCTCCGGACAATTATGTATTGAATTTACATGGTTTTATTGGGTATTTCGACAGTTTAAAAAATGGACAATATACAGTCGACGTAACGGCTCCGTCTGATTTTGTACGGTCTTCTGCGCTCCAAAATACCGGCGAAAAATTAAGTGATGATGGTAAGGTGAGTACCACCAGCTATTTCGCGCCTCGTTATTTCGATATTACCGACAATCCCATGATGTACGGCAAGCTGGATGTAGAAGAATTTTTGGTTGGAGATATTAAAGTTGTGTTGAGCGTTTATTCCCCGAATAAGACCTATACTGCTGCCGATCTTAAGGGGACAATGTTTAAAATGATGCAGGGGCAGAAGAAATATCTGGGAGATATAAATTCTACGCCTCGTTATGATATCTTTTTGTATTTGTCTGATGGAAAAGAAGACTCGCCACAGGGCTTCGGTGCGTTAGAGCATCATACCTCCACTGTTGTTGTGATGCCGGAATCTGCGGGAGCCGAAAGTCTTGCAAAATCTATGACCGATGTGGTGGCCCACGAATTTTTTCATATTGTAACTCCATTGTCGGTACATTCTGAAGATGTGCATTATTTCGATTATAACAATCCTACCTTTTCCAAGCACCTTTGGATGTATGAAGGCGTTACCGAATATTTTGCGCATCATTTTCAGATTTACGAAGGTTTGATTTCTGAAGATCAGTTTTATAAAACACTAATTGAAAAGATTGATACATCTCGTCAAATGGACGACAGCATGAGCTTTACAGTAATGAGCGAAAACGTTTTGGGCGAACCCTATGCTTCAAATTATTACAATGTGTATCAGAAAGGAGCTTTAATTGGTATGTGTATTGATATTCTAATGAGGGAAGAAAGTAATGGCAACAGAAGTATGTTATCCCTTATGAAGGAGTTATCCGCAAAGTACGGAGAAAACAAACCTTTTACTGATGATACTATAATTCAGGAAATTGGAACCATGACCTATCCAAGTGTGGCCGAATTCTTAAAAACTCACGTTGAGGGTACTACACCAATAGATTATTCAAAATTCTTTCAAAAAGCAGGTCTGATAGAAGTAGAAGGGCAGGTTGAAAGCAACTTTGTATTACAAGGTGGAACACCAATTGTTAGCGGCAGCCCCGATAGAGGTATTTTCTTTTCTAATTTGGTTGAAAACAACACCTTTTGGAACAATGTTGGCGCCAAACCCAACGATGTGATTAAAACAGTAAACGGGACAGATGTTACATTGCAGAATGCAAACAATGTATTTATGGAAATGTATGGTTGGGAATTGGGGAAAGATATTGAAGTGGTGTTGGACCGAGAAGGTGAAGATGTTCTTATTAAAACGGTTACTACACAACCTTACACCACAGGAAAAAAACTGGTTGTAAATCCGGAAGCTACGGCAGCTCAGACTGCATTGCGAAAGGCTTGGTTGAAAGGTTAGAAAGTGAATAGTGAGCGGTGAGTTGTGAGAAGGGAAAAGCGAAGAGGGAAGAGGGAATAGCTAATTGGGAAACTTATTGATCTTTAAATTCGTAAATCGTAAATCGTAAGTCGTAAATCGTAAGTCGTAAATCGTAAGTCGTAAATCGTGAGCGGTGAATAGGGATTGGTTAATTAAGTGATTAGTGATTAGTGATTAATGATTAGTGAAAAGTAATTAATTTACTTTAAACTTAAAACCTACTGCCAAAAGCTTACAGCTATAAATCAATTCCGAAGGGGTTTCTCTTCGGAATTTTCTTTACCTTTAAATTTCATTTTTTTCAACCAGCACTCCACCTATGAAATTTAAATTATTTACCTCTCTCGTAGTACTATTTTTATTTGTTTCTACCCACAGCCTGTATGCCCAGGAAGACATCTTTAAGAAACTGGAAGAAATTGCAGTTGTCGATCAAAAAGTAATGATGCCCATGCGGGACGGTGTGCGACTCGCTACCGATATTTACCGACCGAAAACAGATGCCAAAGTTCCTATTATTTTTTCACGTACTCCCTATAATTTTAACTCCTGGGGTGACGGAGAACAAAAAACAAGAACAGCCGAAACTGCCTACGATTGGGTAAAGAAAGGCTATGCCTATGTGGTGCAGAACGAACGAGGACGTTATTTTTCTGAAGGCGAATGGGACATATTAGGTGTTCCGCTAACCGATGGATACGATGCCTTTAGCTGGATGAAAAATCAGACATGGTCCAACGGAAAAATTGGTGCTATAGGATGCTCTTCCACAGCCGAATGGCAGATGGCTGTTGCGGCCTTAGATCATCCATCCTTTGCTGCCATGGTGCCTCAGGCCTATGGTGCCGGGGTTGGTACAGTTGGAGAATACTACGAACAAGGTAATTGGTACCGGGGAGGAGCAGAACAATTATTATTTTTCGCATGGTTATACGGAGTGGAGCACGATAAATTTAAACCCCGCATACCTGCGGGAGCTACTCAGGAAGATCTAATACGAATTTCCCGATTCTACGACCTGGCTCCCGAAAATCCCGAAATAGATATGTTCAAGGCTCTAAGTCATCTTCCAATTCAGGATATGTTGGTCAATATGAACGGAAAGCGAGAGATTTTCGACAAGATGGTGCGCCGCACCCCCAATCACCCCGATTGGTTTACAGGTGGTTTGTATCACGATTCTATGGAAATTAATATTCCGAGTTTTTGGTTTGCTTCTTGGTACGATGTTTCTGTAAGTCCGAATCTGGCATTATTCAACCATGTGCGCAATAACAGTAAGGATCTTAAAACCAGAGACAATCAGTATTTGGTGATTGCCCCTACATTACATTGTCGTTATACACGCGCTACCGAAAATACAATGGTAGGCGAACGAAGCGTAGGTGATGCCCGTCTCGATTACGATGAACAGATCACCAAATGGTTCGATCTCTGGCTGAAAGGAGATGCCAACGATTTTAAAACTACAACTCCACGAGTACAGTATTACACCATGGGGAGCAACAAATGGCAAAGCGCCAATGAATGGCCACCCGCAGATACCAAAATGGTAACCTACTATTTGAATAGCGGAGGCAAGGCCAATACCGGGTCCGGTGATGGCATCCTTTCTACAAAGAAACCGAAGAAAGATAATCCGGATACCTTTACCTACGATCCAATGAATCCCGTACTATCACATGGTGGAAACGTTTGTTGTACGGGAAATGCCGTTGAAGGCGGAGCGTTCGATCAGCGGGAAATGGAAAAACGGGAAGATATTTTAGTATACACCACCGAACCGCTTAAAGAAGGGGTAGAGGTTAGCGGCTTTATAGAAGCCACTCTTTTTGTCTCTTCCGATGCAAAAGACACCGATTTCACCATTAAGCTTATCGATGTCTATCCCGACGGGACCGCTTACAATCTGGATGAAACCATTCAGCGGGTGCGGTACCGTGAAGGATATGACAAAGAGGTATTTATGGAAAAAGGAAAGGTCTATAAAGTAGATCTTACGCCTATGTCTACCAGTAATTACTTCGAAAAAGGGCATCGCATTCGGATTGAAGTTTCGAGCAGTAACTTTCCGCGTTTTGCACGAAACCTAAATACAGGAGGGAAGAATTATGACGAATCGGAAGGTGTCGTAGCCAAGAATACGGTTCACCATTCAGATAAATACAGTTCGTTTATAAAATTACCTGTTCGATAAGAACTGGCATATCATTGCACCTAACGTATTCCGTTACCTGATATATTTAAAACATTACTGTAAATAGCTCACTTAAAGTGGAATTATAATGGAAGAACAAATAAAAGAGATATTATTTAATCCCACAGTAGGGAAAATTGCCACAGTAGTCATTGGGATATTAATAATATGGTTGTTAATACGAGTCTTACAGCGAAATCTGCTTTCAAAAATCAAAGAGAACAGCAGTAGGTATCGAGCCAAAAAGTTTGGCAGTTTTATAGGTTTCTTCTTATCGGTTGTATTAATTACAGTTGTGTTTAGTAACAAATTGGGCGGACTTACGGTCGCATTAGGAGTTGCAGGTGCCGGAATTGCCTTTTCACTCCAGGAGGTGATTACCTCCTTTGCAGGTTGGCTTGCCATTGTATTTGGGGGTTTTTACAAATCGGGTGACAGGGTGCAGTTGGGAGGCATCAAAGGCGACGTGATGGACATAGGAGTGTTGCGCACTACCCTGATGGAAACAGGGCAGTGGGTGGATGGTGATTTATACAACGGACGTATCGTGTTAATTGCCAACAGCTATGTTTTTAAGGAACCGGTTTTTAATTATTCGGGAGAATTTCCTTTTTTGTGGGATGAAATAAAACTCCCTATTCAATACGGGAGCAATTATGAAAAGGTCAAAGAAATAATGCTCCAAGTAGGGAATGAGGTTGCCGGGGATATTTCGTCCAAATCCAGAGTAGGATGGAACGAGTTAAAAAGTAAATACCGCCTGGAAGAAGCCCAAACCGAACCCATGGTCTCACTGATTGCCAATGATAACTGGGTAGAATTCACCTTACGCTATGTGGTGGATTATAAAAGAAGGAGAGCTACCAAAACCGCACTATACACCAAACTACTTACAGCTATAGATGCAACCAAAGGTGAAATTAAATTTGCTTCAGCCACTTTTGAATTAGTGGGTGCCCCCGAAATTAACGTAAAAATGAAAGAATAGAACATAGGCTAAAAGCACTAAAATACTGAGATAAAATAATTTAGCGATTAGAGTGAAATCAATACTTTAACATTTAATTGTGCAAACCCCCGTTTAATTAGTCTACTTTTGGTGCAAATCAACCGAGTAAGCTTCTCTTTTTTTAATCTTCCCTCAATTTTAAACAATCTTTTGCTTCCTTCAATACCACGATAGTCGTTCGGTATAAGTTATGGCTAAGCTAGTGTGTGCTTAACTACTGTTAACGGTTGATAGACCGGAGTGAAGGCTGAAGAAAATGCCCTTCCAAAATAATTTTAATATTTAAAAATGATAAAACAATTTATACACAAATTAATAAATAACAATAAAGTAACAACAATGAAAGAAGGTACAGTAAAGTTTTTTAACAACGCAAAAGGATTTGGTTTTATAACCATGAAAGACACAAATGAAGAAATTTTTGTTCATTCAACAAATCTTATCGATGACATCAGAGAAAATGACGAAGTAAAATTCGACGTAGAAAAAGGAGACAAGGGCCTAAGCGCCGTAAAAGTGAGTTTGATCTAAGTATCGAATTCCTATAAAATTAAAAGCCATCGTTTTACGATGGCTTTTTTTATGATTATTCTTTTTCAAAATATTATCCCTAAACTACACTTACAAGTCGCAATTATCCGGACTAAGGGTAATTCCATTCAGGGTTTGCCATACACCACTTTCAAATTCCGCGGGTGAAAACCGAAAGACCACAATCGATTGTAATGTCTCTTCACACAAATCCTGATTGATAAGTACATTTAGTTGCAGCTCTTTTTTAGTTCGAAAGGCGTCGTAAATAGTAACCTTTCCTTCGAAAGTAGTTTCCGATTTTGCATCTTCACTTTTACGAATCACGGCAATGGTTCCAGGAGGTACAATGGTTTTATCCTTATTAACCACATTCATTAAGCCATCGAAATAGTATTGCAAATACGTTTGCAGTTCATTTTCAGTTAGATTGGTAGTGCGATTAAATTTCCATGCAAAGACATAGGACCAAAAAAACGGACTGTCCGGTTTTCCCCACCCTGCAGGAAATCTTGCGTCTTCAAATCCTTCGAAATCTATCTCCGGTGCAAAATGTATAGGGAATTGAAAAATTTCCTTAGTCCAGGTACTATCAGCTTTTAATAAATTTAAGTTTTCGTTTTGCTGACTCACTGCCACAATCGAGAATAATAGCAAAGCTGTGCGTAAAAATGTTTTTTTCATTCGGGATTGGTTTAATTTATGATCTTGCAATTTATTTGGAGTTGATTGTAAACCGCAGATCGGCTTCAAAGCCAATGCCGTCAGAGATGGAATTGTCCATTAAGCTGCTGCTGTAGATAACCCCCCAGAGCGTTCGATTTATTTTAAACCTGGTCGTCATTTGTAATTTTTCGTAATTCACTTCCGCCTGAAATTTAATCGGGTTGGTTTTTCCTTTTATGGTAAGATCGGCTTTTATTTCCAAGTGGGTGCTATCGTGATAAAATACGTCTGTGATCACCAATTTTGCTGTTGGATATAGTTTCACATCAAAAAAGTCTTCATTTTTTAAATGCTCGACCAGGTCTTTTTTGCCCTCTTCCTTCTCAATGTCCAGATTTACAATAGAATGCATGTCGATGATGAATGAACCTCCGGTAAGTACGTCCTTGGTTTTAATAAGATGTCCTTCTTTAAATGAAATGGTACCGTTATGCCCTCCAAAATAAAAGGTGTAGTCACAGGACCATTTTAATTCACTTTTTGATGAGTTTAAAGTGATGTTTTCCTGAGCATTGAGAAATGCTACCGTAAAAATTGCAAAAATGATACTTGAGATGTGTTTCTTCATAGTAATACGTTTAGAGATTTATATTCAGGTAAAACTAGAGGGATGCCTCCGCCGAAATGTCAAAAAATTGTAAAAGAAGTGTGAACCCTTGTGAAAAGATTGAAATTGTATGTTATTTACACAAGCTATGAGTAGAAAAAAGATTTACATACTGGTTGCCATACTAGTCCTGATTGTTTTCGCAGTGGGACTTTTAAATTCGGATAGGAAGAAGGACATCTTCGCCGAACGGGCTAAAATTTCGCTTCGGGATATTGGGAATCAACTCTTGCTGGCCAATAACGACAGTACTTCCCTGGTCCAACCTGTGATTCAAATTACACAGTCAAAATATCAACTTTCTTTTCAAAAGCAACTTTCATTTGACCCCACCGACCTGGTTTCAATAACCCGTGAAAGCCTTCAGAAAGGAGAACTTCCCGAAAACTACCTGGTGGAAGTACTAGAGTGTGAAACCCAAGAAGTTGCCTATAGTTATGAAATGAAAAATAACGAAGAACTGAGTATTATTCCATGCGGCGGACGTATTTTGCCTGAAAACTGTTATACAATCGACTTTAGATTCACCGATATTACTTCAGCTTCGGTGCTGTCGACCGGGAATAAACTCTTGCTATTGGTTTTTATGGGAGCTGTTTTTCTTTTTTTATATGAAGTTTTTTTCAGCAAAAGAAAGGCAAACATTCCTACCGAAGATGTTAATCCTAACTATACCGAAATAGGTAGCTTTCAGTTTTATCCCGGTCAGAATAAATTAGTAAAAAAACCAAATGAAATAAATCTTTCAAGAAAAGAATGTGAGCTACTGGAAATATTTGTTGCAAACCTCAATCAGATTGTCAGTCGGGATGAACTCACCAAAAAGGTATGGGAAGATCACGGGGTATTTGTAGGCAGAAGTCTGGATACCTATGTTTCAAAGCTTCGGAAGAAATTACAGGAAGACGAAACAGTTCAACTGGTCAATGTACATGGCGTGGGCTATAAGTTGGAGATAGTTGGGTGAAGCCTGGAGATAGATGCTACCTAATTTATTGCACACCTTTTATCGCTAAAAAATGCAAGCATACAGCAATGTCTTTATAATACCTCACTGTGAAGAATCTTTTGAAGGTGATGTTCGTAACATGTAAGTACACACGCTGTTATTCGTCTTACTAATACATAGCTCATCGTTTGCGGTGGTATTATTTTACTTCACTGAAGAAGGTGCTGTAGATGCTTCGCTTATTAAAGATGGTCCTGATTGAGTAATTAATCCTTATCCTTAATACACCTAGTAATAGTAACCACTAATCCGAAAAAATGAAAGACAATAACTTCAGCAATCTAAGTGCAGTTTTTGTGAACTGCACCCTAAAAAAATCACCGGCACTAAGTCATACTTCCACCCTAATGGACGTTTCCAAATCCATTATGAAAAAAGAAAATGTGATGGTAGAAGAAATAAGATTTATCGATCATGATGTGGCATCCGGGGTGTATCCCGATATGAAAACACAGGGATGGGAGAAAGATGAGTGGCCGGAGCTCTTTTCAAAAATATTTGCCGCCGATATACTGGTTATTGGAACGCCTATTTGGCTCGGAGAGAAATCGTCTGAAGCGCAAAAATTAATAGAGCGTTTGTACTCCATGAGCGGTCAAACAAATGAGAAAGGACAGTATCTTTTTTACGGGAAAGTTGGGGGGACCGTAATTACCGGAAATGAAGATGGCGTAAAACATTGTGCTATGGGAATTTTATATGCCCTTCAGCACGTTGGGTATTCCATTCCACCACAAGCCGACTGCGGATGGCTGGGTGATATAGGACCGGGGCCTAGTTATGGGGATACAGAGTGGAATGGCAAAAAACTTAAAACGTCTATAGGATTCGATTCCGATTTCACCAACCGAAATACAACATTTATGACCTACAACTTGTTGCATTTGGCCAACCTATTAAAATCGAATGGGGGATATCCTTCCTACGGTAATTCAAGAAGTGAGTGGGATGCCGGCACCCATTGGAATTTTGAAAACCCGGAGTACCGGTAGGGCAATAGGTGGGAGTATGCAAGTACCTATATAAATTAAAATCACAATTTGTCAATTGTATTTTTGCTAAAATTTCCAGGCAACAATCCTGCTTTGCTTATTGCCTTGTTCCATTGCAATGGTGGTATGGGTCGTCTTTAATTTGTCTAATTGTTTATAGATAGCCGGAAGGTGTTCTTTTTTGGAAACCAGGGTCGTAAACCATCCCACCTGACTTTTAACCAACACACTTTGCTTGATCATTCGCTTTATAAACAAGGCTTCGCCACCGTTACACCAAAGTTCATTCGCCTGACCTCCAAAATTTAGGACAATTTCTTTTTTGGTCTGTTGCGGTGCCTCGTCACCAAGGTTACGTAATTTTCGGAGTGTTCCCTTTACCGCTTCTTCTTCGGAGGTATGAAAGGGAGGATTGCACATGCTAAAGTGAAAGTACTCACCCTTTTTAATAATCTCTTCAAATATTTGGGCATGGTTGCCCTGATATCTTATTTCAATACTGTCTTTTAGGCCTTCAGTAGCATTTACATTTTTTATTGCGTTTGCCACCGCAGCAGGGTTTATATCTACACCTACCATCTGCCAATTATGGATTCTTGTCGCAAGGATAGGATACACACAGTTGGCGCCTGTACCTATGTCCAGACCTTTAATAGCCGAAGGTTTCCCTCCTTTTGGAAGTAAATCGTTAATATGATGAATATAATCTGCTCTTCCGGGAATAGGAGGACAGAGATAGTATGGCGGGATGTTCCAGTCGGTTAAATTGTAATGATGCAGCAGCAGCGCTTTGTTAAGGTGTAGCACCGCCTTGTTATCGGAAAAATTAACGGTGTCTAAACCTGCCTGCCCTTTATACACATATTCTTGTAAAGGTGGATGTGTCTTGATTAAGGCTGTAAAATTGTACGGCGCGGCGTGAATATTATTAGGATGCACTTTGAATGGGTTTAAGAGGTGAAGCTACGATATTTGGTGCAACTTCACACGCTGAGTTTTACTATTCAGCTTCAAAGGCGCATAAAATTAAGGGAATCAGGGACATACTAAAGTAGGGGATTACCGGAAAACTATTACCCGGCCGCTTCTATCATTTCTCCTTTTTCGGTCACAGCGAGCTTTCCCCATTCGGCGATGGAGGTCAATACAGGAGCTAAACTTTCGCCAAAAGGTGTCAACGCGTATTCTACTTTTAAAGGCGGTTTTTTTGTATACACATTTCTGGAAATCAACCCATCCTTTTCCAATTGTTTCAACTGTAAACTAAGAGTACGCTCTGTGATGGTTGAAATTAATTTATGTAATTCATTGTAGCGCTTTTTACCATCAATCAGATAAATTAAAATCACACTTTTCCATTTCCCACCTATAAATTCCATGGCAATACTGGTGGAACAAGAGAAGAGCTTGTCGTTGTATTTTATAAGGCGCTGTTTCGATTTGGCCATCATTGTATTTGGATTATATATCACAAAGCTACAACACTATAGATTAGTATACAACTATACTTTTTATAGTAAAAATTATTACCTTTAAACATCTCAATATCAAATAAGTAATAAAGAATAACACTAAAATAGTGTACTATCCTTTTTGACCGTTATTGCGAGATATAAATACTATCTATACTTTTGTCACTATACTTTTGATAGTTAAAATTAAAGCAAACCAGTTACAGAATATATCACAGGATAAAGATGAAAGCAATAGGATTTAAACAATCATTACCCATTACAGACAAGGAAAGCTTGATAGCGTTTGAAACTGAAAAACCAAGCCCTTCCGGCTTCGACTTATTAGTAAAAATTGAAGCGATTTCGGTAAATCCGGTAGATTTTAAAGTGAGACAAAACGCCGCAAAGGACATCGTATTGGAAATACCCAAAATTATTGGTTGGGATGCAGTTGGAACCGTGGAAGGTGTAGGGGAACAAACTACCACATTTAAAGTGGGAGATAAGGTGTATTACGCAGGTGATATCACACGCCCCGGGAGCAACGCCGAATATCAATTGATAGATGAACGAATTGTGGGCAGAAAGCCCAAAAACTTAAGCCTAGCCGAAGCAGCAGCCATTCCGTTAACGGGTCTCACAGCCTACGAAGCACTTTTCGACCGTATAAAGATTAATCCCGAAACCGACAAAGGTAAAACAGTACTCATTCTTGCCGGGGCAGGGGGAGTAGGTTCAATTGCCATTCAGCTGGCTAAAAAAATCGGGAATCTTACTGTAATTGCAACCGCCTCGAGGGAGGATTCTAAAGATTGGTGTAAGAAATTGGGCGCCGATTTCGTGGTAAATCATCACAATCTAAAGGAAGAATTAAACAAAATAGGGCATGGCGAAGTAGATTATATTTTAGACTTTGTGAGTATGGAAGCGTATTGGGAAACAGCGATCGATATTATAAAGCCTCAAGGACATATTGTTACCATCACCGGCAGTAAGAAGCCGTTGGACATTAATCTGCTGAAAGATAAGAGTATCACCTTAACATGGGAACTAATGTATACCCGTTCTATGTTTACAACTCATGATATGGAGCGACAAGCTTCTATTTTAAATCATATTGGCGATTTATTGGAGCAGGGAGTGCTCATCACAACACTGTCGACTACCCTAAACGGATTTACGGTAGATAACTTAAAAGAAGCACACAAACTACAAGAGTCCGGTAAAAGTATCGGGAAGACGGTGATTGTGTTTTAAAAAGTACTTCTAAGGAACACGAATGAAATTATTACGTAGAAAATCAAGCGGAATTTAATTAATCCTGCAGCGAGTCATAAAAATTATCGATCTGTTTCTGAGCGCTTTCCAACTCTTCCTCCGAAGGGTAAGGGCGTTGGTGTGATGCTTTGCTTTCAGGCTCAAAGCTCAAAGAGGTAAATAGCGGAAAATGATCTGAATGCACATCGTCACCCTTTTCAATGTGCTTCAGCTTAAAATGGGCAGAAATAAAAATATGATCCAAAGGCCAACGCATAATTGGGTTGTTGGCATTAAACGTATTAAACAAACCCCTCCCTTTTCTCACATCCAGTAACCTGCTCACCTGCTGAAACAGAATGGAAGTTCTTGACCAGGCAACATCGTTAAAATCTCCAATTACAATTACCGGATACTTCGATTCTAACGCCAATTTGGCAATGAGCATCATTTCGGCGTCCCTGTCGGTACTCATGGGATTCTCCTGCGGCATAGGCGGAGTAGGATGAATGGCGAAAATTTGGATCGTATCGTTGGCAGTGAGAAGTACCTTGGTATGGATAGATGGAATACTGTCACTTACCAGATATTTTACGTGGGTGTCGAACAGCGGTAATTTTGAATAGAACAACATTCCGTAGGTATTGTCCAGGGGGACTTCCACCTGATGTGAATAGTTGGAATCCACTTCCTTTTTAATACGTTGCATCCACGGCATATTGGTTTCGGTGAATAACAGCAAATCGGCATTGTATGTATTGATCTGCTCACAAAGTGCCTCGTATTTTGTATTCTCCTGATATACATTCGAAGTGTAAAGCGTTAGCCCCGGGGCAGCTGTGTTGGTGGCATTCTCCATTTCGAACGGACCAAAGACGGTGTAGGGTAGAATTTTCGTAAACTGAAACAGAAAGCACGCTATAAGCACTATACTAAAGGCATAATCCCGCCATTCCTTAAAATTGAAACGTATCATATACACCAGTAAGGCAATGAGCGTAAGAAAAGTGAGCTGCAGATGCGGGAAATCGAATATCCGGATCCACCAATAATCTACCGCAACATAAGGAAAGAGTGATAATACGACGGCAAGGATTCCAAAGCCGGTTAAAAATGATTTTAAAGTGTCTTTTTTCAATTGATGGTGCTTATGGACACAATATACGCACTTATTTATAAGTGTTTTAAAAATTTTTAAACGGAAGTTTCTTCCAAAAATTCCACATTATTTTATCGTATCTTTAAAAGTATGGGCACGAAGCCGATAAACTAACCAAATAATAGAATCGAAATGAATACAACACAAGTAAAAGCCTACGGTACAAAAGCTGCCGATGCCTCTTTAAAGCAGATGGATATTCCGCGTAGAGCAGTAATGGCAAAAGATGTAGAGATAGATATATTGTATTGTGGCGTCTGTCATTCCGATTTGCATTTTGCGAAAAACGATTGGGGCATGACCCAATATCCCGTGGTGCCCGGTCATGAGATCGTAGGCACGGTTACGCGGGTAGGGGACAGCGTAACAAAATACAAAAAAGGGGATCTGGTGGCGGTTGGCTGCCTGGTCGATTCTTGTCGTAGCTGTAACAACTGTAAAAACGATTTGGAACAATACTGCCCCGAGTGGGTGGGCACCTTCGGGGGTACGACAAACATTTAGACACCACTACCCATGGGGGCTATTCCGAAAGTATTGTGGTAGACGAAGCCTTTGTGCTACGCGTCCCGGAAAATCTGGACAAGGCAGGCGTTGCTCCGGTCTTATGTGCCGGCATTACCGTCTGGTCGCCGTTGAAACACTGGAAGGTAGGCAAAGGGAGTAAGGTGGCGGTAGTAGGTCTGGGCGGACTGGGCCATATGGCCATAAAATTAGCCCACGCCATGGGCGCACACGTTAGTTTGTTTTCGCGCTCCACCAACAAGAATGCTGATGCCATAGCCCTGGGTGCTCACGAGGTGATACTTTCCACGGACGACGCTCAAATGGAAAAGGCATCGGGACAATTTGATGTAATTATCGATACTGTGCCCTATGCACACGACTTAAACGCCTATGTAGGCACATTAAACACCGGCGGGACACTGGTAGTGGTAGGTTATTTAGGGCCGCTGGACCCGATGTTGGTGACCGTCCCAATGATCATGGGGCGTAAATCGGTGGCGGGGTCTTTAATTGGTGGGATTGCCGAAACTCAGGAATTACTGGACTTTTGCGGGAAGCACAACATCACCCCAGACGTAGAAGTGATCCCCATGCAGTATATCAACACGGCTTATGAGCGTATGCTGAAAAGCGACGTGAAATACCGTTTTGTGATCGATATGAAGTCGTTAAAAAGCTAATCAGCAACTACATTTTTAAAAATTAAAACCCGGTATGCGCGAAAGTGTGTGTTGGGTTTTTTGTCTTGTAGGAGTGGAGAAAAGTTAAGTGTATGCAAAATGCTTAGAATTTCCTAACTTGTGGAAAATTAGCACGCTATGCCCATCTATATGGATCGCCACGATATCCCGGAAGAAATCACCGCAGAGCATGTGGCGCAAATGCATCGTGAAGACCTAAAAATTGAGCACTTATACGGCTGCAAGGGGATGACATATTGGTGTGACGAAAAAAGAAGAACTGCCTTTTGTTTAATTAATGCTCCCAATAAAAAGGCATTGCAAGAAATGCACAATCATGCTCATGGCACCGTGCCTCATCAAATAATAGAAGTTGACAGCGCCATTGTAGAATCGTTTTTAGGTAGAATTGAAGATCCAGTAAAGTCGCTAAAAACAGAACTCAACATTATTAATGATCCTGCCTTTAGAACAATACTCATCCTTGGTTTTCAAAAAACAACCTTAAGAGAGGCGGTAGCCAAACAATTAAATACAGATATAAAAAAGTACAACGGGGCTATAGTCGATTGCATTAAGAAGCATACGGGGCGAATTGTCAAGCAAAAACCGGATTATTTTTTAACTTCTTTTAATTCTGTTACCAATGCAGTAATATGCGCCCTAGCGTTGCAACAACTTTCTATAACTCACAGTGCGCATCTTAAAACAAACATTGGCCTACATGTAGGTATTCCTGTAACCGAAAAGGAAGGGCTTTTTGAAGACACCATAAAATTGGCAGCCCATTTTACGAATATTGAAAAGGGGAAAGTTGTAATCTCTTCAGAAGTAAAAGAATTGTATGAAAGTGAGAATTTAAACATTGCAATCGACAAAAAACTTGTTTTTGCACTTACCCCTTCCGAGGAAAAGTTTCTAACTACGCTGATGGAGTACACCGAAAAAGAATGGGCAAATCCGAGCTTTAACGCAGGGAGTTTTGGCAAGAAACTGGGCTACAGCAAGTCGCAACTCTACCGTAAAATGATTTCCGTAACTGGCATGTCTCCCAATAGTTTTATAAAAGCGTATCGTTTGCAGAAGGCGTTAGAATTGCTACATAAAAAGGAAGACAATATTTCTGAAATTGCCTTTAATACCGGCTTTAACAGCGCTGCCTATTTCTCCAAATGCTTCATGGACACCTATGGGATACTGCCTTCAAAATATTCCCGTCAGCATTAATTTAGTTTCCTTAGTCTCTATTTTTTAAAATGATTCAAAATTCTACTTTTTTGAATTAATTGTAGCGGTGTATCATTTTTTGTCTCTTTAGTTTTGGGTTATCATTAAAACGACAGACCATGACAAAAACACTTTATGAACGCCTAGGAGGTAAAGAAGGTATCACATTAATAGTAGACGATACTGTTGCGGCACATATGAATAATCCGGCTGTAAGTGCCAGATTTTTGCCTTATCATGAGCAGCCCAAACGTTTGGCTGTGATCAAACAACATACAGTCGATTTCTTTTGTGCCGGCAGCGGAGGCCCCGAGGCTTATTCGGGGAAAGATATGATAACCACTCATACCGGAATGAATATTAGTCCGAGTGAATATTTACACGTCATAGACGATATTTTTCTGGCCTTGGATAAAAATTCGGTTTCGGAAGAATCTAAAAAAGATGTATTGGCAATCCTCTGGTCTTTAAAAGATATGATAATTGCCAAGTAAGAAGTATAACCAATAGTAAAATCAAATAAGATGTCAACTTTAGTAAAAAATTTAGACCCCAAAGTAATAGATGCATTTGCCGCCCAGTTAAGAGGTAAAATTGTAATGTCTAACAGCGAAGAGTACAATAGCACACGAAAGGTGTACAACGGAATGATCGATAAACGTCCGGGACTATTTGCCATGTGCGTGGATGTTGCCGATGTTATCGCCTCGGTGAATTTTGGAAGAGAAAACAATTTGCTGGTAGCAATTAGAGGCGGCGGGCATAATGGCGGCGGACTAGGCCTTTGTGACGGCGGATTGGTAATTGATCTCTCGGGAATTAAGTTTGTGAGAGTCGATGTTTCTAATAATACGGTACGAGTAGGGGGAGGCAACCTCTGGGGCGAAGTAGATCATGCCACACATGCGTTTGGACTAGCCGTTCCGGCAGGGATTATTTCCACTACAGGAGTTGGTGGGTTAACACTGGGTGGCGGCGTTGGGCATCTTTCCAGAAAATACGGTTTGACAATCGATAATTTACTGGAAGCCGATATGGTTTTGGCCGATGGTTCTTTCGTCACCGTAAATGCCAAGCAAAACACCGATTTGTTTTGGGCTATTAGAGGTGGCGGCGGAAATTTTGGCGTGGTTACTTCCTTTAAATTTCAAGCCCATAAAGTAAAGACGGTATATGGTGGACCAACCCTTTGGCCTATTGAGCAAACCGAAGAGATTATGGCATGGTACCACGAGTTTATAAACAACGCGCCGGACGACCTAAACGGGTTTATAGCCACCATGGTGATTCCCGGGGCTCCCTTTCCGGAGTCTTTACACAACAAGGCATTTTGTGGCATTGTTTGGTGTTATACCGGCGATATGGAGAAAGCAAAGGAGGTGTTCAAGCCTATTTTAGCCAAAAACCCCATATTCGAACATGTGGGTGAAATGCCCTATCCAAATATACAAACCTTGTTTGATGGTTTATTTCCTCATGGATTGCAATGGTATTGGAGAGCCGACTTTTTTAAAGAATTAGGCCCAGAATTAAGCGCCCAGCATTTAAAATTCGGGTCGAATATTCCCACTCCCTTATCGCAAATGCATTTGTATCCTATTAGTGGTGCAGCAAGCAGAGTGACGCCCGAAGCAACTCCCTGGGCATATAGAGATGCCAAATATGCAGGGGTTATTGTAGGAGTAGACCCCGATCCAAAAAATGCCGATAAAATCACCAATTGGTGCAAAGCCTATTGGGAAGCCCTGCATCCGTATTCCTCTGGGGGAGCGTATTCCAACTTTATGATGGATGAGGGGCAGGAGCGTGTAAAAGCGAGTTATAAACACAATTACGAGCGATTGGCAGCAATAAAAAAGGCCTTTGATCCTAATAATCTGTTTAGTGTAAATCAGAATATCAAGCCAAGTGCTAAGGCCGGGGCATAAACGATGCTAGTAGGGAATTGCGAATAGAAGGGTACTAAAGCAACATTTCAATTGTTATTTGCCATTGATGTTAATGATGTTCTCTGTCTCTATTCTAGACAGTTCTTTTAGTTCTCCGGCCTCATAAAGACCGGGTAATGCTACCAAGGGAGTGCCTATTGCTGCCTTGTAATTAATATAGTCTTGGAAGGTAATGCCGGTTATGACTCGGGTGTTATATGCGCTTCTAAATCTAACGCCACCTTCGTCAACGGTATAGTTATATGCCAGATAGTCTATTTTATGGGCTGCGGTGTTAATCCAGTAGTGGTATTCGTCGTCAAAATCTTTACCGCCGCCTTCTTGTACAAAGGTGACTCCTAAAATACTATAGTTTTCTTCCTTAATAGTGGTCTCTCCAAGGTAGGATGTTTTTACTGCTGTATCGAGCAATTTATGTGGCAGGGTTGCAAAGTAGATTACAGAGTTTAGCGAGTTGGTAGCACTTTTTGTGTCTTTTTCGTTTAAATCGATAGGTTCGCCATTTACCGTTCGGGAGAATACGCCATTTATAAGTTGGTCTTTGGTGACTGTAGCTCCTTTTTTGGATGTTTTTGTGTATTCATACCCCTTGCCGGCATTTTTAAATTGATAGGTGTTGTCTCTAAAAACAAATTGATAGTGGGCCGAGTCGTATAAAGAACCTCCATGGGCTTCAAGAGTTTGGTTTAAAAGGGTTTCGGCCTTAGATAGTTGAATAGGCGCCGTTTCTTTTTCAGCTGAGGGAGTATCTGTGATTTTAGTGGTTTTGGTGTTGCAGGCGAGAAGTGTTGTGACGTAAACTAGCAGTAAAACAGAATTTTGTATTTTCATCGTAAAGGAAGGATTTTTGTAAAGATACTAAAGGGTCGTAGGAAGGCAACTAAACTTTCAGATTAAGCATTATTATTGTAATCGCTGAGAATCGCTTATTCCAAAAATTCTTGCCATTGATCCGGAATATTCGTTTTATAGAATATATTTTTTATTGGTTATTTTTATTATTTATTTAAAAGACTAACGTAGTGGTTCAGCGCAGCTAATTTCTTATCATCGATTTGGTAAAAAAAGCAAAGTCTCAAAAATTTCTCTGAAAAGTTTTCTCTCTATAACGTTCTTTATATTCAGGAAAAATAGAAGGATTATGAGCCTAATACTAATTTATAATCCTTCGTCTGCTGAAATTTTTTAAATATCTCTTCAGATTTTTTCATCAGTAATTCATACTGCTTAGCGCCATGACTAATACGTTTTACTCCCAGCTTTCCCAAAGTTTCATAATCCGGTAATTTTGGTGTAGTAAATACATTCAGCGGCAGATCTACTTTCGTTATAAATGATTTAATATCCATTTCTTTTTCTATCAGTGGTAAAAATATGCCGTCTGCACCTGCTGTTTTGTATATCAGTGCCCTGGCAATCGATTCGTTAAGGCTATCCGGATGTTTGGTTGTATACGTATCTATGCGGGCATTTATAAAAATAGCTGTGGTTGCTTTAATGGCTTTAATTTTCGCCGTTAATACTGTCGCATCACCCAGTATACGCTTGCCCTCTTTTACAGCGCTGTCTTCCAGGTTAATACCGACCACGCCAATATCGGCAAGTTGCTTCACATACTTTGCCACCTGCTTCGGATCGTCCGCATATCCTGCTTCAAAATCGACTGATACAGGCACTTCCGCAACAGCTACGATATGCTTCACTACAAAAAATAATGCATCAAAGCTGATCTCTTCACCATCTTTAAATCCTAAAGAGTTGGCAATGGCATGACTGGAAGTTCCCAATGCCGTATAACCGGCTTCCTGTGCTAATTTTGCTGTTTGTGCATCCCATACGTTGGCCAATAATAATGGAGTGTCGTCTTGGTGAAGCACTTTGAAATTATTTACTGTGCTCATAATTGTTATTAGGATTAAGATTGAATGATATAATTTACTGAATATAATTTAAGAAAGACTGTAATTAAGAAAACATTATAATTACATGTAGGGAGGGCTCTTTCTATTACCTCTAAATTATTTGTAAAGGGCCAATTGCAAGAGAAATAACGAACGAGTTTCTTCAAATATATACAAATCCCTAACTTCTAATCTCTAATCTCTAATCTCTAATCCCAAATTCCTTCGCTTTACGTAGTTGAAAATTTCTTACCACATTTTTATCATCTAAAATTACATACGCTAATCTATTTGAAAAAATATAAATAAATAACCCCAAAACATTGTAACTTATCGCTATGATTCAGGAACTAAAAGACAACTACGGACATTTATTTGAAGATGCCCTCTTAAATGAAATCAATCAGACCGGCACCTTCAAGGAAGTGCCTGAAGGCTATAAATTGATAGAAATAGGGGACTATATAAAAGCAATTCCCTTACTAGTTTCGGGGGCGATAAAAATTTTAAGAGAAGATAAAGAAGGAGATGAATTATTACTCTACTTTTTGGAAAGGGGAGATACCTGTGCGATGACCTTAACCTGTTGTATTGGGCAAACCAAAAGCGAAATACGCGCCATCACTGAGACAGAAGCAAAATTAATAATGATTCCCATTCAAAAAATGGAAGATTGGTCGGCCAAATATAAAAGCTGGAGAAATTTTGTTTTTGAAAGCTATCATAACCGCCTTAATGAAATGCTGGAAACCATTGACAGCATTGCCTTTCTCAAAATGGACGAACGCCTTCTTAACTACCTTGTCGAAAAAGCGAGAATTTCCAATGATAACACCATTCACATTACACACCAAGATATTGCATACGAACTGCACACCTCCAGAGTGGTTATTTCCAGACTTTTAAAAAAATTGGAGACATTGGGGGTACTACAACTTCACAGAAACTATATTTTAATGAACAAGCAGTAAGGCCCTATGTAACCAATGTTACTGTGGAGTAGGAGCTACACACTTACATTTGCCATAAATAACCCGTACATATTTATGGAAATCATTGAAATATTTGGCTATATATCGGCTTTGATTATTGGAATCTCACTCGGACTAATAGGTGGAGGGGGATCAATCCTTGCCGTACCTGTTTTGGCTTATTTATTCTCGGTGAACGAAAAAGTAGCCACCGCCTATTCCTTATTTATAGTTGGGTCAAGTGCATTAGTTGGGGGCGTAAAACAACACTTTAAAGGACTGGTAGATTGGCGTACCGCTATTGTATTCGGGATTCCGGCAATTGTAGGTGTTTCTATAGTTAGATATTATGTAGTCCCGGCATTACCTAATGTTTTAATGAATTTTGGAGATTTTGAGTTTACAAGGCGAATGGCCATGTTCGGATTGTTTGCGGTACTTATGATTCCGGCGGCTTTTTCAATGCTTAAGGAAAGAAAGGTAAAACCGGTTTCCGGCGACGTACACTATAATTATCCGCTTATCATTGTTGAAGGGTTGATTGTTGGGGGAATTACCGGTATGATAGGGGCAGGAGGGGGGTTCTTAATTATTCCGGCACTGGTGATACTGGCAAATGTAGAAATGAAAGTAGCTGTCGCTACGTCATTAATAATTATCGCATTTAAATCCCTCATGGGATTCTTTTTAGGAGATGCGCTTACAATGGATATCGATTGGACATTTTTAGCAGTTTTTACGACCATATCTTTGGTTGGTATCTTTATTGGAAGCTACCTGGGGAATTTTATTGACGGGAAAAAGTTAAAAAAGGGATTCGGTTATCTCATTTTTGTAATGGCCATCTTCATTTTTTATATGGAATTTTTAATCAAACACTAGTGTAACTTATGTTACTGTACATAAGGTAACAAAGTTATAAATTTGCATAACATTTAAAATACTAATTATGAAAATAGAACAAATATATACCGGATGTTTAGCGCAGGGCGCTTATTATATTGAGAGCGAAGGAGAGGTAGCTATCATAGATCCGTTACGAGAAGTACAGCCTTATATTGAACGGGCAAAATCCGATAAGGCCACGATAAAATATATTTTTGAAACGCATTTTCACGCAGATTTTGTAAGTGGGCATGTTACCTTATCCAAGGCTACCGGAGCTCCAATTGTTTTTGGACCCAATGCAGAAACTAGTTTTGATTCAATTATAGCAAAAGATGGTCAGGTTTTTCAACTAGGAAAAATAACTATTACCGTTTTGCATACCCCCGGACATACCATGGAGAGCTCGGTATATCTTTTAAAGGATGAAAACGGAAAAGACCACGCTATTTTTAGCGGGGACACTTTGTTTTTAGGAGATGTGGGGCGTCCGGATCTGGCACAAAAAGCGGGAAGTATTACTGAAGAAGATTTAGCAGGATATTTATTTGAAAGTCTGCGTAGCAAAATCATGCCTTTGGCAGACGATGTTATTGTTTATCCGGCACACGGAGCAGGTTCCTCTTGTGGTAAAAACCTAAGTAAAGAGACAGTTGATTCTTTAGGTAACCAAAAGAGAACAAATTATGCACTGCGTGCCAATATGACGAAGGAAGAATTTATCAAAGAAATTACAGAGGGTTTACTGCCGCCGCCTAAATATTTCCCGTTAAATGTAAAAATGAATAAAGAGGGGTATGACAATATTGAGGATGTGATAAAACGGAGTGCTCAGGCTTTATCTACTGAAGCGTTTGAAGCCGCCGCAAATGAAACCGAAGCGCTTGTTTTGGACGTACGGCATCAGGACGATTTTGCAAAAGGTCACATCCCACGCTCCATTTTTATTGGTCTCGACGGAAGTTTTGCACCCTGGGTAGGGGCCTTAATCGCCGATGTTAAGCAGCCTATTCTACTCGTGACGCCGCCGGGTCGAGAAGAGGAAACAATTACACGTTTATCAAGAGTGGGCTTCGATCATGTTTTAGGGTATCTGAAAGGTGGATTTGAAGTTTGGAAAAATGCCGCTAAAGAGTATGACACTGTGAGTTCAATTCCGGCAACCACCTTTAAAGACGCTATGCAAGGAAAGAATAAACTTGTTTTTGACGTTCGGAAGGAAGGCGAATTCTTGTCGGAACATATTGTTGAGGCCAACAACACTCCCCTGGATTATATAAATGACTATCTCAAGGAGTTTCCCGATGGAGATACTTTCTTTGTGCATTGTGCAGGCGGATATCGAAGCATGATTGCGGCATCTATTTTAAAAAGTAGAGGCATTCATAATCTAATCGACGTTCAAGGTGGTTTTAGTGCCATAAAAGAATCCGGTGTGGAAGTTTCAAATTACGTTTGCCCTACAACATTATAAATTGTAAAAAATGAATTGGATATACGAACCCTGGCCTTGGTATATTTCCGGCCCCATGATTGCATTAGTGATGTTTCTGTTACTAATGGTAGAAAAGAGCTTTGGTATGTCTTCAAACCTGCGTACCATGTGCACTATTTGCGGAGCAGGAAATAAGTCCGCTTTCTTCAAATTTGACTGGAAGTCGCAGAAATGGAATTTAGTGGTAGTTCTTGGGGCGATAATCGGGGGTTTTATAGGATCACATCTTTTAAGTACAGACCCGACTGTTGCCATTAACCCGGAAACTATAGCAGATCTTGAATCGCTGGGCTTTAAGAGTGCAGGAGCGGCATATCTTCCTACCGAGCTATTTGATACCGCAGCACTATTTAGTTTCAATAGCGTACTGATGTTAACTATTGGGGGGTTGCTTGTTGGCTTTGGATCGCGTTATGCCGGAGGTTGCACTTCGGGTCACGCAATTTCAGGTTTAAGCAATCTACAATTACCTTCTTTAATTGCCGTAATAGGCTTCTTTATTGGAGGTTTGGCAATGATACATTTAATTTTCCCTTTACTATTTTAAGAAATGAGAACACTTATATATCTTTTTATCGGAATCCTCTTTGGAATCACAATGTTTAAATCGGAAGCAGCTTCCTGGTTTCGTATTTACGAAATGTTCAAATTTGATTCCTTTCATATGTATGGAATAATAGGTTCAGCCTTAGTCATAGGAATTATTATGGTACAACTAATTAAACGCTTCGGTATAAAATCTTTTTACGGGAAGCACATTCACTTCGTCCCAAAGGAGAAGAGTTTTAGTCGTTATATGTTTGGCGGCATTATTTTCGGATTAGGTTGGGCGTTGGTGGGAGCTTGCCCGGGACCGATGTTTACTTTGGCAGGAGCCGGTTATGTTCCAATTTTAATAGTAATTGCGGCCTCCATTTTAGGAACTTTTTTCTATGGCCTGGTAAAGGATAGATTGCCACATTAAAAAAATGAGGTTTGTAGAATCGTGAACCGTGAAGAGTGAATGGTGATTAGTGATTAGTGATTAGTGATTAGTGATTAGTGAAAAGTAATTAGTTAGCTTATAACTTTCAACTTTCAACTTTCAACTTTCAACTTTCAACTTTCAACCTTCAACTTTTTACATTTTACATTTTTCAGTTTTACATTTTACATTTAAAAGACTTTCAACTTTCAACCTTCAACCTTCAACCTTCAACCTTTAGCTTTCAACTTTCAACCGTGGGATTGATATCTAACCTTCAGAAATAAACATTACTGCATCATTTTTCAACTCCTACGTCCTAATGGTTGTAGTGAAAATATAAATGAGGCTAAAGAATAATTTATCAATAACAATTTAGGACGATTAATTTTTAAGACAATGAAAGCAAATATTCTCGAAACACCAACAATATCGAAGTTTCGCTCTTACTTTTTTGTCCTCAAAAATAGTAAAAGACTCCGTTGAATAGGGCATAGGCAACACAGTCGTTAAACGACAAAAACTTCAGGGATGTTTATAGAGGATAGATTGAATTCAATGTATCCTTTTTTTAATTGCTAGCCACAGGATAACCACCCATTTCATTTTCTTAAAAATATTCTGGATTACGTCTACCCACGGTCGGGGGTTTTCAATAGAAATAGCACAAAATAATTACGGGTTTTTGCATCATTTTTTTATTGCTACGTCTTCAGGGTTGAATTAAAATTATTAATCATGCAAAACAATAATTTACCCGTCGCAATAATAGGTAGTGGTCCAATAGGATTAGCCGCTGCAGCACACCTAACTTTTAAAAACATCCCATTTATTATTTTTGAAGCCGGACAATCGGTAGGACAAAATATACTGTCCTGGAGTCACGTTCGGGTTTTTTCTCCCTGGAAATATAACATCGACAAAGCGGCTAAAGAACTTTTGCGGCAAACCAATTGGATTGCACCGGATGAAGAAGGATTACCAACCGGCAAAGAGCTGGTTGAAGACTATTTGTCTCCCTTAGCAAAGCTAGCACAAATAAAACCTTATCTACATTTAAACGCCAAAGTACTCTCTATTGGAAGAAAAGGAGTCGATAAAATGAAAACATGGGGACGAGAGGAAAAACCATTTTCAATCAAGGTTGAAGAAAACGGAATCATTAATTATTACTACGCAAAAGCGGTAATTGATGCTACAGGCACGTGGAATCAGCCAAATCCCATTGGTTCCGGAGGTGTTTTAGCGGAAGGCGAACAAGAATTGAAAAACCATATTTTTTATGGAATTCCCAATGTTAAGTCGGAATACTTAGAACGGTACAAAAATAAGAATACAGTCGTTGTGGGTGGGGGACATTCGGCCATAAACGTACTGTTGGATTTGGCTGAAATTCAGCAGAAATATTCAAAAACTCAACTCAACTGGATACTTCGCAAAGATGCTATGGAAAAGGTATATGGCGGCCGGGAAGATGATGCTTTAGAAGCACGGGGTGCCTTGGGCATACGCATCGAACAATTGGTCGAAAGCGGAAGATTAAATGTCTATACCCCATTCCATATTTTAAAACTCACCAAAAAGGAGGATGGTATCCAAATTATCGGAAATTTAAACAACGAGATTGAAACCATCAATGGAATTGAAGAAATTATCAGCAACACCGGGTCTCGTCCTAATTTAGATATGCTACGCGAAGTACGTATAGATTTGGATGCGTCTTTGGAATCGGTTTTTGATTTGGCTGAATTGATAGATCCAAACATTCACAGCTGTGGAACCGTAAGACCTCACGGTGAAAAGGAATTAAGACAACCAGAAAAGGATTTCTATATAGCAGGTTCTAAAAGCTATGGAAGAGCGCCAACCTTCTTAATGGCTACGGGATACGAACAGGTGCGTTCTATAGTTTCATTCTTAGCCGGAGACATTGTAGCAGCTGAGCGCGTGGAACTTGATTTACCACAAACCGGAGTTTGCAGCCTTAATTTTGGGGATAAAAGCAATGCCGAAGAATGCTCCGTTGCCGAATCGGCCACAGAAGTAGCAGGTTAAAAAGCCAATTGATTAGTAACTTTAAAATTTAAGTCATATGAAAACAAAAAAAACAAATTCGAATAGCCAAACAGTGCCACAAGGTGGTGGATGCTGTGGCCCAACTCTTGTAGAAGTTCAACCGGTTCAAAACTCTTGCTGTGGCTCAACACCCATAGTGGAAGAAATGCAACCAACAAAGGTTGGATGTTGTTAACGCAAGCAATCAAATTAATTAGAAATCAAAGCTCCTCGTTTCGAGGGGCTTTACGTGCTAGTGGAGTTATGGCCTTTGCGGGTATGGGAGATGCGCTTCTCTATCCTGTGCTGCCGGTATATGGGAAAGAGTTAGGATTTTCTGTTTTTTTTATAGGCGTATTGCTCTCGGTGAACCGATTTGTTAGGATATTGGCAAATACTCCTATAGCAAACCTGATTACTAAAATGGGGATGCGAAATATGTTGCTCATTACTTCTTTATTGGCTGTAATCACCACATTTGTGTATGGTTTAAAGTTGGGGTTAATTGCATTCTTAATTGCCCGAATTCTATGGGGGTTAAGTTATTCCGGATTAAAAACCGCAACCTTGAGTTATGCTGCTAAAGCAGAAGATAATTCGGGCTTGGCGTTCGGATTGTCACAAAGTATCCAGTCATTGGGAGCCTTATTCGTGCTTTGGTTTGGACCAATACTAATTCAAGAGATAGGATTTCAAAACGGCTTTTTTATAATTTCCGGGTTGGGGCTTATTGGGATATCAATGGCATATTCGTTACCAAAAATTTCTGCCGAAGACTCCGGAGATCCGGCACAAAGTAAGGTGACATTTTATCCAAATTCAATTAATTTATTAGTTGTGGCACTCTCAATTTCCATCGATGGTATTTTGGTGGTTACATTAGCACATTTGTTAAACACAAGTGGTATTAGTTCGGGTGAATTATTAGTCTATGTCGCTTTGTATTTGTTATTAAAGCGGTTGTTCTTGATTTTATTTTCGTTTGTTGGCGGGATGCTGTCTTTACATTATTCAGCTTCAAAGTTATTTGCTATCTCGGTTATAGGCTGTTTATTCGCAATGGCTTTAATTAGCTTAAACTTTATTATTACAGGTATTATTCTTGCGTTTCTGTGTAATACCATAGTAGTTACGTTTTCTCCTTTGGTGGCCGTCAAGCAGCAAAAAAATGCTTTGCAGGCCATTTCAAGTGTAAGTACCTGGTGGGATTTAGGTGCGGCTATAGGGGCGCTTATCGGAATCTTTATAATAGAAATTCTCGGAAGACAAAATCTATTTCTATCTTTGTTAATAATCACTACAATCATATTCATCAACTATATTTTAAAAAATGCAAAGCCAAGTCACTCAGCTATATAACCCGTTGTTGGGTTATGTTAGAAGTCGTGTGAGAAACCAGGAAGACGCTGAAGATATCACACAGGAAGTATTTTTCAAGTTGGCCAAATCGAATAATAATGGCATTGACAATCTTAAAAGTTGGGTGTACACAATTGCGAAAAATACAATTACCGATTACTATCGTAAAAGACAATTGGAAACATATTCGATTGAGAAAGATGTCTATTTTGATAGTGACCCAATTGATGATGCCGGACTTGAACTGAGCGATTGTATTAGAGCTTTTGTAAACCAGTTGCCTGAAGAGTACCGTGATATAATGATTTTATCTGAATTAAAGGATATTCCACAAAAAGAGATTGCCTCTCGCTTAAATATAAATTATGTTACTGTAAGATCTAAAGTGCAACGCGGCCGTAAAAAATTAAAACAACTGCTTGAAGGATGCTGTTCTATTCTGCAGGGTGGCAAAGGGAGTATCATGGGTTTCGAATCGAAAACCGGAACTAATAAAACAAGCTGGTGTGATTAGGAGCTGAAAATTCTGATTCGTACGATTTAATCCGCCGCAGGCGGAGGTATTATCCAAATTATCCGAAATACCAAACTTACCTGCCGGCAGACACGGCTATATGGAATTCCCTGTATTTACTATTTTTTCTAAATTACTCATTTGTCCCATAATGTTCTGCGTTATGTAACTTTGCTTTGGCAAAAGCGAAGTTTAAACTTCTACATTTTCTTATTTTTTTTCTTCTAAAAACATTCTTTACAATGTTAATGAAACCGCTTGCGGTTCACGAGCACCTATTTATTAAAATAGTGTGTGCGAGTAAACACTCTTTTTACGACGCGACGACTTGTCCTCTAAAGCTTTTTAGCGTAGGAGGATAGGAGCGTAGTGGAATGTGTGTGGAATGGATAAAACACTACTCTATATTCTTTATCACTTCTTATTCGACCCCAAACCCCAATATTCGACTTCAATAACTTATTTCTGAAAAGGAAGGCGTATCACTACATCTTTGCAAAGAATTTAATATAAAAATATGATACATAGACTAATAACCCTTTCTGTTAGTTTCTTATTTTCCTTGCAATGCCTGTTAGCACAGCAGGATTTTAATGTAAGCTTAATTTACGACGGGAAGGAAAATGATACGCTGTTCTTGCAACATTCGATCAAAGAGGAGATTGAATCACTACTGGGCACACAGTACAACATCAATTTCACATCCCTTTATAGCAATGGAGATATTGCGACCAGTCGTAAATACATAGAAGAAGTGTACAACGTAAATACCGCTAACGTGCTTATTGGAGCAGGACTTATCACAAATCAAATTCTCTCTGAACGTAAAGTCTTTCCCCTTCCGACCATTGCAGCCATTAACATAGACAATTTATTCATAGAAAATTCCGACTCTTCAAACAACAGCTCATCAATTCCCAATTTTGCATTTATTCAATCTCCATTTAATATAAAAAAGGACATTGAAGCTCTTACTGAAATTGGCCGGATAAAGAAAATCGGCATATTGGTCAATGAGTTTTTCTACAGCTTGGATTACGATATTGAGGAATATCTAAAATCGTTTGAACAGATTGAATTTGAATTGATAACCGTTGCAAAGAATCCGCAAACCACTTTGGATGCTATTGGGGAGGATATTGATGCCGTATATGTTTTATCAACTCTCTCCGATTACACCCCTTCACAGGCACAAATTTTATTTCAGGGCATTACCGAAAAGAAACTACCAAGCCTTTCGCTAATGGATTATCCCATGCTTGAATACGGGGCTTATGCAGCATTTTCTTCCCAAGAAGACATTCAAAAGATACCCAGAAGAGTTGCATTGAATGTTTCAAAAATAGCGGAGGGAAAAGACCCTAAAGACTTTCCCGTTCAAATGGAAAGCTTCAATCGTCAATTGATTATCAACATGAAAACAGTCAACAAGACAGGAGTATATCCGACCTGGAAAACGTTGGATAACGCTATTCTAATAAATGTAAGCAAAGCGAATACCGGAAGGAAACTAACTTTAAAAGCAGCCATTGCTGAAGGTCTTGAAAATAATTTAGGCTATCAGATGGCTCAAAAACAAACGCAAATCGCCCAAAAAGATGTAGCCCTTGCAAAAAGTAATTACTTGCCACAATTAGAAGTTAATTCAACCGGAACATTTTTAGATGAAAATTCAGTGGCCAGCTCTTTTGGTGCCAAAGGTGAATTTAACTGGTCGGCAGGTGCATCTTTTTCTCAGTTGATTCTTTCAGAACCCGCTATGGCGAATATCTCAATACAGAAATTATTTAAGGAGAGCCAAGAAAAAGCAGAAAAGCAATCAGAACTTGATGTGGTTTTAGATGTGGTAACCGCGTTTTTCAATTATCAACAGGCACAATCGTTGGTTGTACTACAAAATGAAGATATAAAAGTCAAAAATCAGAACCTCAATATTGCTGTCGACAAAGAAAAAGTAGGGTACGGCGGCAAAAGTGATGTGTACCGTTGGGAAACTGAACTGGCACTTGCAAGAGCCGATTTTAATGATGCTACGGCCCAATTAAAGAATGTTGGTTTTCAATTGAATCAAATCTTGAATCGACCGGTAAAAGAACAATTTTCAATAGAAAATCCGGGCGATTCCGACTATTTGAACCAAATATTTGATTTGTCATTTGTCTCGCTTATCGAGGATCCCGGCAGCCTTCAGGTTCTTGCCGATTTTTTAACGGAGGAAGCGATGAAAAACCTTCCCGAAGTACAGCAAATTGAACTTGCTCTCCAGGCCCAGGAAAGGCAGTTAAAATCGAACAAAAGGGCACTTTACATACCTACTATTGCGCTGCAGGCAAACTATGACGAACCTTTAAAAGTGGTAAATCCCGGTGAAACACCATCTATTCCTGGAATTGAATTCGGCAATATTTCCGCTAATCCAAAATGGAACGCGGGGTTTGTAGCGTCTATTCCAATCTTTACCGGAGGTTCAAGAAAACACCAAAAACAAAAAGCCCAAATTGAACTATACCAATTACAGGATCAGCAAAAGGATATCGGTAACCAACTAGAACTTCAAATAAGAGCCAGCCTTGAGAATGTACAAACATCGTACAGAAATCTTCAATTAAACAGAAATGCTGCAGAGGCCGCACTGAAGAATGTGAATATAACACAGGATTTATACAGTGAAGGGCAGATCAATGTTGTCAATTTTATTGATGCACAAAATGCATACCTGACTGCAGAAATAAATGCCTCAAATTCTGAATATCAGCTTGTAATAGACTTTTTTGTTCTGCAACGATTTACAGGACAATACCTAACCCTTGCTACCGAAGCGCAACGTAATGATTTTTTTACAAGGTTCCTTCAATTTAAAAATAATACCAACAACTAGTCATTAAATTAAAAAGCCATATAAAATGAAAGCACATCTTCCTTTAATAATCATAGCATTCACATTACTTGCCTGCAATGAAAATAATGAAAAAGCTGAGGAAAATATCAAATCCGTCAAATATGAAAGAATCGGTTTCTCGAATAGTAATCAGACGCATAGATTCTCTGGAATTGTAAAAGCTGAATATGAGACAGGTTTAAGTTTTAAGGTCGGGGGCACATTGAGTAAAGTAGATGTAAAATTAGGTGATAAGGTTAAAAAAGGCCAACTAATTGGCCGTATCGACCCAATTGACTATGAGGTACAAAGAGAGCAGGCCGTCGCCCAAAAGAAGAGTGCAGAAAGCCAACTGGTTGTAGCCCGGTCAACTTTTTCAAGAGCTGAAAAGTTATATGAAAATAATAGTGTTGCCCTAAGTGAATACGAACAAGCAAAAGCAAGTCTAGCCTCTGCCGAATCCCAATTTAAGGCAGCCAATAAGCAATTGGAAGCTGCCAATAACCAAATCTCATATACCCGGTTAAATGCCCCGATGAATGGAGTGATTACTTCACTCATGGTAGAATCGAATGAACTAGTAAGTGCTGGTAGTATTGTTGCCGTTTTAAGCAGTGAGGGTAACCCCGAGGTTGAAGTAGGTATACCAGAATCAGTTATTGCAAAATTACAAAAGGGACAAGAAGTAACTATCGAATTAGCGAACGACAATTTTAAGGGTAAAATCGAAAAGGTAGCCTTCGCATCGGGACAATCGTCAACCTACCCTGTTATGGTAAGCATTACCGATCCTATTGGCGAAATACGACCTGGTATGTCTGCTGAAGTAAGCTTTGTTATGTCGAAAATATCAGACGATCAACAAAATATTATTGTCGCACCCATAGCGGCAGTGGGTAAGGATCCGCAAGGCCATTTTGTATTTGTGCTTCAAGAAAATTCCGATTCTCTTTATCGGGTAGAAAAAAGAAAAGTAATTATCGGAAGAATGCTTGATACTGGGTTTGAAATAAACAACGGCCTTGAAGGTAAAGAACTGGTTGTTACGGCGGGAATACCCTTTTTAAGAGATAGCATGAAGGTGAAACTTCTTAATAAATAATTTTTGAATAGGAATTTTTAAACTGAATAATCATGAACATTACAAAAATTTCCATAGAAAATAACCGAGTAACCATTTTGTTGGTTGTGGTTATTGCCATTCTCGGCATACTGGGCTATAATCAGTCATCGAGAGATGCCATGCCACCATTTACTATTAGAACGTGTCAGGTGATTACTCAATTTCCGGGAGCATCCCCTGAACGAGTAGAAAAATTGGTGTCGGATAAGATTGAAAAAGTAATTCAGGAAATACCGGAACTAAAAACGGTAACCAGTGAGAATCGTACGGGAACGTCTATTATAAAGGTTGAACTTCAGAGCGACGTGCCTAAAGAGGATTTGCAAGCCGTATGGGATAAGATCAGGCGTAAAATAGATGAAATTCGCAATGAACTTCCTAATAATATTTATGGCCCCACTGTTAAAGATGATGGATTAGGAGTGGTTTATGGCATTCAACTGGGCCTTCGGTCAGATGGTTTTAACTATGCCGAAATGGAAGACTATGCAGATGAAATTAGAAATGATCTGATTAAACTGGAAGAGGTATCTAGAGTAGAGATTGGTGGAATACGGGAAGAAAGAGTCTTTGTAAAATTTGACAATGCCAAATTGGCCCAATACGGACTTTCTGCCAACCAAATAGAAAATGCCATATCAAACACGAATATTGTATTTCCAGGGGGTGAAATAAATCTTCAAAAAGAACGTATTGCCCTTGAACCCACTGGTAATTATGAACATATTGAAGATATTAAGAATACACTGATTCCTCTAAAACAAGCAGAATATGTTAAGCTGAGCGACATTGCAGATGTGAGGCTTGGGTATGAAACCCCCCAGGGTAGCATTGTAAAAATTAATGGTGAAAAGGGTTTAAGTCTTGCATTGAGCCTGAAGGAGGGAACAAGTCTGTCTAAATTAGGTGAAAAACTCGACAGCAAATTACTCGGTTATAACAATTCGTTTCCCCATGGCATAACCATCGATAGAATTGCATCGCAGGATACCTATGTGAACAACGGGATCAGTGACTTTGTTTCAAATGTCATTCAATCCATTGCGGTGGTGCTATTGGTAATGCTGCTGTTTTTAGGATTTCGTACCGGAATGGTGGTCGCAAGTTTGATTCCCATAACCATGTTGATGTCGTTAATGGTGATGAACTTTTTAGGTGTTGGATTGAATCAGGTGACCTTAGCGGCCTTGATAATGGCTCTGGGCATGCTGGTCGATAACTCTATTGTGGTGTCAGAAGCTATAATGGTGAAAATGGAGGGAGGATCATCGCCCAAGGACGCAGCGGTCGAGGCGTCTAAAGAATTGGCCATCCCCCTCCTTATTTCCACTTTAACGACATCGGCAGCATTTCTGGCGTTTTTCCTTGCCGATGGCGCTATGGGTGAAATGATGGGCAATATTTTTATAGTGATAACTATAGCCCTGCTTTCATCGTTGATTATCGCCCTTTCGTTTGTAGCGATGATAAGTGTCTATTTTATGCGGAACAAAAAAGTTAAAGCCGATTCTAAAAAGGAAGAAAAACCCGATTTTTTTGAAAAGTTGAATGCAAAATATAAACAGCTACTGATATGGGTTCTAAACCAGCCCAAAAAATTTATCGGTATGGTTGTGGTCGCGTTTGTTGCATCGTTATTTATTTTTCCTATGCTACCTTTTATTTTTATGCCTGAGAGCGATAGAAATCTAGTAGTTGTCGATATTAATCTGCCACAAGGAACCAAGATCGAAGAGACTGAAAAAGTGGTTGATGAACTTTCCGACTTTATAAATGCCAACCTTATAGTTTCGGAGCCTAAGGCAAAGACAGAAGAGGGTATTGTGAATTTCACTTCGTTTATTGGAAGAGGGCCCAACTCATACGACTTGGGATATCAACAGGAGCAACCCAATTCGAGCTATGCCCATTTACTTTTAAATACAACAGGTTACGACGCAAATGCTAATGTTGTACAGGTATTGGACAAACACGCATTTAATAATTTCCCCGATGCAGATGTGTCGGTCAGTTCCCTGGGATCACCTGGCGGTGCAAAATACGATGTAAGTGTCCGACTTGCAGGAGAGGATATGGAAAAATTGTTGTCCATCTCAGAAAGCCTAAAAGCCGAAATGTCGAAAATTGAAGGTACACAAACAATAAAAGACGATTGGGGGCCGAAAATAAAAAAGGTGGTAATTGATATTGATCAGTTTAAAGCAGGCTTGGCAGGAGTTACTAATCAAGACATTGCCATTTCGTTGAAAACCGCCTTGGACGGATTTGAAATTGGAGATTACCGTGATCTAGATGGCAATATTCCCATTGTATTGCAAAACAGGAATGCCAATACCTTGGATGTTCGAGAACTAGAAAGCATTGCCGTCTTCTCGCAAATGAACGGTAGCAATGTACCGCTGGCACAGGTGGCAAATATTAATATAGAATGGCAGCAGGCTAAAATAATGCATAAAGACTTAAATCGTACTATTGAGGTTAGCTGTAATGCAAAACCCGGTACCACGGCTGCCGAAATCACAAATCAGCTCAAACCTTACCTAAAGGAAACTTCAAAAAATTGGGAAAGTGGTTATTCCTACAGCCTTGGGGGCGAGAGTGAAAAAAGTGCCGAATCAATGGGAGCAGTAGCTAAAAATCTACCTTTTGCGGGATTTATCATTCTGTTGCTATTGATACTCCAATTCAATTCATTCCGAAAAACATTTATTGTAATTGCTTCTATTCCTTTAGGTATTATCGGGGTACTTGTGGGCCTCTTTGTTTTCAATTCGTACTTCGGGTTTATGGCCTTTTTGGGAATAGTATCACTTGCGGGAATAGTGGTTAACAACGCCATTGTTTTGCTTGACAGGATAGATATAGAAATAACGGATTTAGGTAAGAAACCTTATCAGGCTATAATTGACGCGGCACAAGAGCGGTTCAGACCCATATTATTAACCACTTTTACTACTGTATTAGGTTTAATTCCATTGTATTTAGGTGGCGGATTGATGTGGGAACCCATGGCCGTGTCTATTATGGTAGGTCTTTTGTTCGCAACCATAATCACCTTATTGTTCGTGCCGGTATTGTACAAGTTGCTGTTTAAAGTTAAAACTGAAGAGTTTCAAGAAATACATTAGTCCTATTTCGACTTCATTCCTCATTATTCGGTTTTGGCAATAATTCTCAGAATCCGGTCAAACAAGGATGTAATATTACTTTAAATTAATATTAAAATTATTGAATTATGAAATTATTAAAAAGCATAACAACATTATTTTCAGTCGGAATCCTTTTGTTTTCATGCAATACAAATGCACAAAGGAGAACTGTAGTAAAAACACCCAATCGAACGGTTGTAACAACAAGAACACCCGGAAGACTTGTAATTAATACAACTCCGGCTCCAAGAGTCAGAGTCGTTGCTACCATACCCAATAACGCAGTAGTTATTACCCACGGATCGATCAGGTATCACTACCACGCAGGTGTTTATTACCGCTATAACAACGGAAGTTATATTGTAGTAACTCCACCATTAGGAATTCAAATAAATGTGTTGCCAAAAGGCTATACGCAGCTTGTTATTGGAGGCATAAATTATTACCATTATGAAGGATGCTATTACATAAAAACTGATCTTGGACAATATGCAACGGCTAAAGATCCCCAAGCCCAGGATGCCGTGGTGTACACCTTACCAGAAGTCACCGAAGAAATAACGACAGATGGCAAAGTATACTATGAATCTAACGGAACACTATACAAAGTTGTGGTTACTCCAGAAGGGAAAGGTTTTAAAGCGGTGAGTATTATAGAAAATTAGAAATTAAAGAGTCACGAAAACAGAATTTGATTTTATCATTTTTTGCTTATGAAGGATAGGTAGATAGAACCCTTTTTTTCGACTTCAAATCCCAATATTCGACTTCAACAATTCAATTCTGAAAAGAGACAGAATCTACTTCACCTTTGTAAAGAATTTAAAATGAATAATTAAAAAACAACAAAATGAAAATTTTAAAAAACGTACTAGTACTAATAGCTATCAGTTTGTTTAGCATAAACAGTTTTGCACAGACAAATTCTGGTGTTGCAGGCGAATGGATTGTAGGTGAACAAAACACAATTGTAAAAATCGAGCAACACGATGATACTTATAGTGGAAAAACTATCTCCTCGGATAATTCTAATGCCGAGATCGGAAAACTGATGGTTAAAGAACTTAAGAAAAATAAAGGCGAATGGCAAGGAAAGGTATATGCCCCACAACGTAAAGAATGGTACGATGCCGAATTCGTCCCAAACGGAAATACTTTAGATGTTAAAATAAAAGTAGGCTTTTTTAGCAAAACCATTGAATGGAAAAGAAAATAACTATGAAATATTCTTATAAAAATGTTGCTGTGCAAAAAGCAAGTGTAATCGTTATTCTCATTTTTACTTTTATGAATAATGGGTATTCACAGGATTTTAAATTAGCAGGAATTCAATATAATAATTATCAGAAATCAGAACTAAAAAATGATTCGGGAAACCAAGAAATTTCATTTCAAGAATTTGGTGCATTTGTAAATTTTCCGAAGAAATTAAAAAACAATAAAACCGTTTTGGTTAATGGGTTTGGTTATGGTTTTGTGGAAGCGTCATTAGATAATCAGTTGTTTCCATCTAACGAAAACGACAAAAAGTTGCAGTCGTTTTATTACCAATTAACTTTATTACATCAATGGAACGAAAAATGGAACCTTGCTGTTAATTTAACTCCCACTTTGTCATCAGATTTTGAAGCTAAGTTAAGTACCGACGATTTTGTTTTTCAGGGCGCAGTTACAGCGACAAGAAAGTTTAGTTCAACATTTAAACTTGGAGGTGGTTTAGCATATAGTGCACGTTTGGGGAGTCCACAATTAATTCCTTTAGTCAATCTGCATTATAAAAATAATAAACACGAAATAAATGCTGTATTACCTATAAACGCAAAATACACCTATTCATTATTACCAAGTAACAAATTAGATTTGGGTGTAAAGTATAATCTTAATGGAGGAAATTTTAATGTATATTCAGAAGACAATAGTATTGATAAAATAAACTATTCGAGAATAAATTTTGGCGTATTAGCCGATTATCAACTCACTAAAATACTTCGTTTAGAAGCTTTTGGAGGCCTAAGTGCTGGTAGAAATTATAGTTTGATTGATGCAGATGATACTGCGTATGATTTTGACTCTGAATCAGCCCCATTTTTTAGTGTGGGAATTGTACTGGTTCCGCCAAAAAGGAAATGAGCGTAGATATCATACTGAAATAAATTAATATATTGACAAGCAAATTGTACTTTGATCGATAATGAAAAATAGTATTGGAAAAACGGTAGTTCGTATCATTCTGGTGTCGTTATATGCCATTCTTGTTATGAGGTTAGTTGGGTTTGTTATGCCTGATACTATCGAATATGCCTCAGAGACTCCCATAGAAATATTTTTGTTCTTTTACCTGCTTATATTCAATTTAAATACCGAGGGAAATCTGTTTTTTGACCGCTATCTGGATAAAAAATACCCTTGGTTTTACTTTCCTCGAAAGCGGATTTTTATTCAATTGGGCATTATCATTCTGTGGACGTTAATCTCCATTGGACTGCCATTTGTTGCTTGGTATTACATCAACGACCAGTCTTTTATTTTTGATAAGGCACCTGTTATCGTATTTATTGCGTCCATCGTTTTTTTATTAGGATTTATCGGGGTTTCAATCGCTAAAAACTTCTTTACCGAATGGAACGTTTCATTGCTGCGTGCGGAGCATTACAAACAAGAAAAACTAAAGGCCGATTATCGGGTTTTGCAAAATCAGGTAAATCCGCATTTTCTGTTTAATAGCCTGAATGTATTGATTTCGGAAATAAAACACAATCCAACAAATGCAGAAGATTTTACACGCAAACTATCGAAAGTATATCGATATGTTTTACAAAGTAAAAATCACGATTTAATTTCCTTGAAAAAGGAACTTGAATTTATTGATTCCTTTATTTTTTTGCATAAAGTCAGAATTGGAGATGCTTTAGAATATGTTGTAAATATTTCTGATGAAATAGTACAGATGCAAATCCCACCTTTAACCTTGCAAATTTTGATTGAAAATGCCATTAAACACAATATAGCTAATGAAGAAAATGTGCTGAAAATTTCAATTGAAAGCGGTAGCGATAATAAATTAATCGTTAGTAATAACTTACAAATTATTGATACTGTCGATTCAACATACACAGGTTTATCAAATTTAAGCAAGCGATTTGAATTGCTTAAAAAAGATGGTTTTACTTATGGTAAACAAGAAGAAAAATTTGTGGTAACCATTCCTTTAATCGAAGAATAAAATGATCAAAGTAGTAATAATAGAAGACGAATTACCAGCACAACGCTTGCTAAAAGAAACCTTGAAGGAAATAGCTATTAATACCGAAGTTGTTTGCTGTTTAAACAGTATAAAATCCGCTGTGGAATGGTTTAAACATAATTCACATCCAGACATTGTTTTATTAGACATTCAATTATCTGATGGATTAAGCTTTGAAATTTTTAAGCAAGTAAACATTGAAAGCTCTATAATATTTACAACCGCTTATGACGAATACGCTATACAAGCATTTAAGGTCAATAGTATTGACTATCTGTTAAAACCAGTAGAAAAAGATGAATTACAAACTGCTTTTGAGAAGTATCAGCATTACAATAAACAATTTATACAAGAGAAGAATTCCAATATAGATTTTTCAGAACTTGCTGCATTAATTAAAAGTGAAAAGACTGAATATCGTAAACGGTTACTAATTCAATCTAACGAATCGTTTTTTCATTTGCCTGTTGACGACATTGCACTCTTTTACAGTATGCAGGGGATTACCTTTGCTGTAACTTTCGAAAAGAGAGAATATGCGGTTAATTTTTCGCTCGAAAGTTTAAAAGATCAATTACAACCTGATAATTTTTTTAAAATAAATCGTCAATTTATAGTAAATATTGACGCTATTAAAAGAGTTCATTCTTATTTTAATGGGAAACTAAAGCTTGAAATAATACCGTCACACGCAGAGGATATAATAGTTGGTAAGGACAAGGCAGCAGCCTTTAAACGGTGGATGGATAGGTAAGTTAAAAAGAAAAACAATTTTTAAATAATATTTAGATGTTAAACTCGACCTCATAAAATTTTGGCTAAAACAATAGGAGAGTGGAGCGTACATATTTTAGGGGTTTAGTAATACAATTTCTTAAGTGTTTTATTTATACAAGGGATTTCATAACAATCTAACGGAGTTACAATGTTTCCTAAAATATAGCGTAATGAGCCGTAATTGTTTCCAAAAGTTTATGCAGTCTTGATTTTTTTGTTTCTTTTTTTATCAAGAAAAAAAGATATAATCAAAACTTATGAAGTTCAAATCTTCGACTTCTATTTTACATAATATTAGTAGTTACAATTAAAAAAGATTAAATAGTAACGAGAATAGAATAAGTGCTTGGAATTTTATTTTTTTAAAATTTAAGCTCTTATGGCAAGCTTACGAGAATCGCGTAGAAAAAATATTGTGCACAATTATTCATATACGCTAAAATTTCAATAACATCAAAAAGGTTAGCTTTTATTTTGGCGTTGGCAAGCGTTGGATAATTGTGTGTAAAATAAATTGCCAGAGCAATTTGATTTTATAAAACAATCGAGCGATTGGTAGCGGCTATTTTACATAACGGCTAATTATAGATACAAATGTTTTATAAACGCTGCGAAGCAAACCGCTTATTAGTTTAATAACCCAAGTTCCAATTAGTCTTATGAAAACAAATGCTTCTGGGATATTTTACATAGTATAGAATTATAGCTTACGAATGTGTAACAATTATTAAAGTGAAGCGTGTTGGTTTCCTTTTACATAATTGTTGACGATATGAGCCTAAAGGCAATCATATCTACAATTATATAAAATAGCACAGCTATACGGAAACTTCACACAATACATTTGTACTATAATTTATATTATGTAAAATAGAAGCTCACAATAGATCGATGAATGCTTCCCTATTCTTTGATTTTATGTTATTTAATAAAGCTCTCTAAAAGATCTTGATCAATAAAAAAAGCAGCACCGTAAAGTACTGCTCTTTTGCAATCTAAAAATTATGGGTAGTTATGTGTAGTTACTCGCGTAGGTATTCCGCAAAGAAATTCATCATCTCCTCCTTCAAATCGTAATGCATCTGTATATAGGTGCGCATATCTTCCTTTAACGGCTTTTGCGTAGCATTAACCAACCCCTGCATGTCTTCGTCTAAGTTGCCACTGTCAATAATCCTTATCTTCGCCTTACACCTGTGCTTTAAATCGGCTATCGCCGCTCTCTCTATCATAATTCTGTTTTGGAAATTTTCAAGTCCCTTGCGGGCGCTGTGACCAAATTCCAGTCTTGCTATTTCTTCCAGTTTTTGCTGAAATAAATTCATTTCATCGAAATGAAATCGCAATTCCCGTCTCCAGGTTTCTAAATTAAATTGTAAGTCGCTTAAGGTTTCATGCTGTGTCTGCATAGTGTATCGGTTAACAGTTTATATTCTAGTGAGCGTTTTTATGTAGGTTAGCTGCGAAGCGCCAACAAGTTACGTTTTATATTTTATAATTCAAATAGACGAAATCACATTTTTTAAGCTTTAACTTTTTTATGCACATTAACATTTTGTTATCTATGTTTTTCCTAATTCCGCTATACATTCGTGAAAACTTTCTACTATGCTAATCTGGAGCTTATTTATAGCTTTAATCATTTTCTTTCTCGCCTTAGATCTAGGCGTTTTTAACCGAAAAGCACACGTTATTAAAACCAAAGAGGCTTCCATCTGGACTGCTGTCTGGGTGTCTATAGCGCTCGCATTTTCGGGAGTTATTTACCTGTTGTTTGCCAATGGTTTGGTCGAAAATCCCACAAATCTCACACCAAACAGTGCCGTTCTCAAATACATTACCGGTTATCTCATCGAATTGTCGTTAAGTATCGACAACGTCTTTGTTATTGCCGTTATCTTCAGCTCCTTTGCCATTCCCGAAAAATACCAACATCGTGTGTTATTCTGGGGAATTTTAGGCGCTATCGTGTTTCGTGGTCTCATGATCCTTTTCGGGGTTGCACTTATCAATAAATTCGACTGGATCATCTATGTTTTTGGAGCCTTTCTGCTCTACACCGCCTTTAAAATGCTGCGTTCGGCCGATACTCAATTCGATCCTAAGAATTCGGCTGTGTACAGATGGCTTCGGAAAATATTTCCGGTAACCCACAAAATGGAGGGTGATAAATTTTTTATCAGACGCATGGGTATTCGCGCCGCAACGCCCTTGTTTATTGCGCTAATGATCATCGAACTCACCGATATCTTATTCGCGCTGGACAGTATTCCCGCGATCTTGGCGATTACAGCCGATCCGTTCATCGTTTTCAGCTCCAATATTTTTGCCATTTTAGGATTGCGTTCCATGTATTTCCTAATTTCTCGTATGCTGAAAAAATTTAGATTTATAAATTACAGTTTGGTGGTCATCCTCAGCTTCGTGGGTGTAAAAATGATCTTGTCACACCATGTGGAATTTCCCGAATGGTTGTCACTGGGAGTTATCGCGCTGGCATTGATTGGCGGAATTGTGGCTTCGCTGCTTATTCCAACCGAAGAGGATCCTATATCTGAAGTTTAACTCACAAAGAAGTATTAAAAATTTGGAACGCTTCAATGTGTATAGTATCTTTAAATTACATTCAAAAAAATAAATTCCTATGAACATTAACTTCGAATATCATAACGTAACTGCGAGCGAGCGGTTAGAAATTCTGGCTGCTCAAAAATTGACAAAATTGGAAGGTAAATACGACTTTATGATTAATGCCGACGTATATTTTAAACGAGAAAATACAAGTAACGATACCTCCGGAAAAATTTGCAGTATTCGCGTAAATACCCCCGGCCCTACTTTATTTGCCGAATGTTCTTCCGGTGCTTTTGAAGCCTCTATCGCAAAAGTCATCACCGAACTAAAATCACAATTACAAAAACGTAAGGACAAAATGCAAATGCATTAATCATGGACGAAATGGGAATAATAGCACGAGACAAAAACCAGCTTACCTTTATATATAGCAGCAATACCCGTGTGGGAACGCACGCGCTTAGTTATTTGCAGGGCAGTTCAGACAAAATTCTGGCGATAGATATTTCAAAAACCAAGGTAAGTGATACCCAATGGGTGGAAATTGCCGAATTACTATCCAAAAAAGTAGCCGATTTGGTCGATATTCGTGAAATTGATGTTTCTGATACCTCAAGTTTTGGCACCAATGACTGGATAAAAATTCTTCAGAAAAACGATCGTGCCCTCTCCAAACCTATTGTAATAAATGGCGATAAGACCAGGCAGATAGACAATCCTACCGAAGTTCTTGAATTTTTTCAGGTGGAATCGGCAGGATTAAAGAAAACCATGCATACAGATACGCCTACGATTGAAAGCACCACACAAGACGAAAAGTTTATTGAATAATATTGTTAGGTAAACTGATAGTAGCCACATTTTAAATACGCCCCCTCCGGAAAGGTCACGGGATGATCTACATCGTGACGGGTGCGCAACCATTGTTTGAAGCGACGCGACTGACCTTTAAGTACTGTCTCATTAATTTCAAAAAATTCCTCTGCGGAAACTCGCGATGAACAGGACGCCAACACCAGCATGCCCTTTTCTGCCGTCAATGCCAATCCCAATTGTGCCAATTGGGCATATTTTTTCTTGGCGATGGCTATTTCTTTTTTACTCTTTGCAAAACTGGGCGGATCTATAACCACCACATCAAAAGTTTGGTACTCTTTTACCATCTCCTTGAGCACCGCAAAGGCATCGCCTGTAATAATTCGGTGTGAACCACTAGAGGAATTGAGCTTGGCATTGGCAACGGCCAAATCCAGCGCCTGACTGCTTATATCCAGACTTGTAACTTCAGTAGCTCCGTTGGCCAAAGCATGCACCGAAAATCCGCCGGCATAGGCAAATACGTCCAACACGGTTTTCCCTTTTGAAATGGCCCCTACTTGCTTTCGGTTGTGGCGATGATCCAGAAAATATCCTGTTTTATGGCCTTTTATCACATTTGCTGAAAAAGCAATTCCATGTTCCATAAAATGTACTTCCTCGTTGGGCAATTCGCCGTAAATTATTTGTCCGTCGCTAAAACCATGGCTGTCTCCGGTTTGTAAGCTTCTGCTTAGCCGAAGCACCACACAATCGCACCCCGAAACTTCAAGTAGCGATTTTAAAATCATTTCAAAATAGGGAAACCAGATGGCCGAATACAATTTTACCACCAACACATGGGTATACACATCGGCTATAAAGCCCGGAAAGCCATCATTTTCTCCAAATAACAATCGATAGCCGTTCGTTTTTGTTTCCAGCAATTCCGCACGTAACGCGAAGGCTCTTTGTATTTTTTCTGAAAAGAAGTCGGAATCCGGAGTAGCACTCCCCTCGTGATGTAGCATTTTAATTCGAATAGGCGAATGAGGATCGTACAAACCAATGCCAATCGCCTTGTTTTTGGTATGACTGAAAATAATCGCGATATCACCGGATTTCCCTTCTTTATTGACCTTTTCGATGCTGTCGGTAAAAATCCAGGGATGTCCGCTTCGCACACTCCGCTCCCCTACTACGGTTAGTTTTATGGCCAGACGCTGCGGACTTATGTTTGGAAAAGGGAAATTGAACATGGGTATCTTATAATTTGGTCAAATTGTTATTTCTAATATGATGAACTTCATCCGTGAGCGGTGAGCAGAAATTAATTTTACTTAAAACTTAAAACTTAAAACTTAAAACTTAAAACTTCAAGCACCAAGCTCCAAGCTCCAAGCACCACTCACTGCTCCCTATTCTCTAATTTCTTCTGAATAATCCCAATAGCATCATTCATAGTACGCAGCTTTTCCATGTCTTCGTTGGCAAATTCTACATCGAAGGTATCTTCCACATCCAGCACCACATCTACCAAATGAGCCGAATTGATATTGAGTTCTCCCGTCAGGTCACTATCCGGATTCACAGCATTTTTGTCGACATCTTCCGGGAGATAGGTTTGAATAATGGGTAATAATTTTGCGTAGATCGCTTCGGTGGTCATTGGGCGCTTAATTTTTTCTAAAGATAACACACGCATTGACATCACCAAACCCAAAGCTGGCTTTTGCAATTGTTTTTAAAGGAGTTTTTACCAATTGCTGCGGAATTCTTTCTGAATCAATTAATTGTGTAATTTCCGGGTGTAAATCTTCACAATTTATATTTGGAAACACGAAGCCTTCGTGCAACTGAAGCACTGCCGAAACTGCTTCCACACTGCCGCTGGCCGCCAGGCAATGCCCTACCATGCCTTTTAACGAATTGATATAGGGAAAACCCGCTCCGTTTCGGATTAAGGCCTTGCACCAGTTTTCAATTTCTTCTGCATCTTTTACGGTTGCGGTTAGATGTCCGTTGATATAATCAATTTCCGAAGCCTTTACTTTGGCTTCTTTTAATGCTGCCGTAATACATTTTTGAACCGCGTTGCTGTTAGGTGCCGTCATACTCCCCGAACCTCTTTGTCCGCCGCTGTTTACAGCTCCGCCCAATACTTCAGCGTAAATCGTGGCTCCTCTTTTCTGTGCACTCTCCAGCGATTCCAACAAAATGGCTCCTGCCCCACTTCCGGGAACAAACCCACTCGCTGATGCACTCATGGGTCTTGATCCTTTCCCGGGAGTATGGTTGTGTTTATAGGTAATCACTTTCATAGCATCAAATCCACCCCAAACATAGGGTCCGTCGTCACTGGTACTACCACACAACATTTGTGCAGCCTTTCCTGAAGCAATGCGCTCGTATCCCATGATAATAGCTTCGGTGCCTGTAGCGCAGGCAGAGGAATTGGTAGTGACCAAATTTCCAGCACCTATCATTCCTCCCAAATAGGCACTTATGCCGCTTGCCATGGTTTGTGCGACGGTGGTGCTTCCCAAACGGCGGACTTTCCCTTCATCCAATTTATAAATAGCCTCCCGAAATTTGTCTACCCCGCTGGTTCCGGTACCAAAGATGACACCTAAATCCCATAAGGGTTCATCGTCCTTCCCCGCCGGTGTAATTCCGGCATCGATGATAGCGTCCATTCCGGCGATGACACCGTAAAGTATTCCGCTGCTGTTGAAATTTTTGAGTTGTAATTCGGAGAAATAGTCGCGTTTTTTTTCTTCGGAAATGCTTGGGATGCCGCCTATCTGACAGGAAAAGTTGAGTGCTTCCAGTTCAGGAAAATGTTTTATTCCGGACACTCCTTTTTTAATGGCTTCGGTAAATTGCGAAACCCCTACTCCGTTGGGAGCAACTACACCTAAACCCGTAATGACAACTCTTTTTTTCACAATTTCACTTTAACCTCTAATCTTAAACCTTTCACCCTTCACCCTTCAAAACCATCCCGCTAATAACTCCCTTACACACGAGTTCTTCTTTTTCATTCAACATCTTCACCTTGCATTTTAGTTTTCCAAATCGGAAGTATTCCTTTTCAGAAATAACGCTAACCCTTTCCCCGGGAAATACGGGTTTGTAAAAATCGATTTCGGTACTACTTAGTGCTACCTGCATCTTTTCTGAAGCCTTTTCCGAAAGTAAATAAATACCCAAGCACACTACCCCTATTTGCGCCATGCATTCGGTAAGGATAACACCCGGAGTTACCGGATTTCCTTTAAAGTGGCCCTCATAAAAATAGGCGTCTTTTTTAAAAATATAGTGCCCGGTGATGCCTTCCTGAGATACTTCATCAAGTCCGTCAACAAATAAAAAAGGTTCCGAATAGGGTAATAAATTGAGTATGTCCTGTAACCTGTTCATTAGCGTAGACTTTCCCCTCCATCAACTTTAATGACGGTTCCGTTAATCCATGCAGCTTCTTCCTTACACAATAAATACACGGCGTTGGCAACATCTTCTGGGGCTGTAAGTCGGTTAAAAGGATTTCTTTTTTTCGACCAATTGGCCAGAGTTTCACTTCCGGGAATCATTTTGAAGGAGGCTGTTTCGGTAGTTCCCGCCTGTATGCAATTGGACGTAATGCCCAGAGGTGCCAATTCGACTGCCATGTTCCGCATAAGGGCTTCAAGAGTAACTTTCGCTGCCGAAACCGCGCCGTAGCCCGGCCAGACCTTGGTGTTGCCTTCGCTTGTAAAGGCTACATTTCGCGCATTTTTATTGAAAAGGCCTGCGTTTATCAAGGCCCTGGTCCAAAGATACCAACTGGTTCCCATAGCGTGTAAGGTGATATCAATATCTTCTTTGGTGAGTACTTCTTCCGCTTTGCCGTGCATGGGTTTTAAATTGCCTTTGGCAATACTGTGCAATAATAATCCCACACTATGCTTCGGAAGTTGAGCGCAGACCTCCATCTGAGTTTCTTTTGCAGTAGCGTCTTTATTAAAAGTGAGCACATTAACTCCTTGGGCTACTATTTCTACTATTTCCTTTTCGAAATGCTCCAGATTGCTTTTTCGATCGCGGTGTACAATACAAATATTCATTCCGTGAACTGCCAGCTTTTTAGCACTCGCCAGTCCCAATCCGCTACTTCCGCCGAGTATCACGGCCCATGTATTTTTAAATTCGTTTTGCATATTAAAATTCCAATAAAACACGTTGTGCCGAAAATCCGGGTCCGAAACTCAATAACAATCCCAAGTCTCCTTTCGGAAGTTTGCGATCCATAAATCGCTCCAAAACATAAAGAACAGTAACGCTACTCATATTGCCGTACAATCTAAGTACTTCCTTGGTGTCGTCAATATTTTTACCCAAACCGCCAAATAAATCCTCGACGGTTTGTACTATTTTTTTCCCCCCGGGATGAAAAATTAAATGATCTATATCGGCTATGGTTGTGTTATTTTTTTCCAAAAAGGGATGGATGATGTTTGGGAAATGTGCTGCAATCTGCTCCGGGACGTCCTTGTCCAGTATCATTTGCAGACCCGTATTCACCAATTTAAAACCCATCATATGTGTCGCATCGTAAAAATGATACATGGCGTCATCGAGAACAGTTACACCGCTGTCGTCTTCATGCGATGAAAGTAAAGCACAGGCGGCACCGTCGCCAAAAATCGCGGCACTCACTATATTCACCATCGAATAATCCTGTAACTGAAAGGTTGCTGTGGGAGATTCCAAGGCTATAACCGCAGCTCTTTTCCCCGGATTTGCCTTCAGAAAGTGTTGGGCGTAAATAATTCCCGAAACGCCTGCCGCGCAGCCCATTTCGGTTACAGGGAGTCGGACCACATCCTGTTTCATCTTCAATTCATTTATCAAATACGCATCTACCGAAGGAATCATAATTCCGGTGCAGCTTACCGTAATTAAAAAGTCAATGTCTGTGGCTTTCCATTGTGCCTTATCCAAAGCTTTTACTAATGATTGCTTCCCTAGTTTCTTTATTTCCCGAACATAGATATCGTTGCGTTCTTCAAAGCTGGTATTCAAAAAAACTTCATGCGCGTCCATAATGGAATACCTGCGGTCTACCCCTGCTCCTTCAAAAATCTTGAGCACCTTGCGTTTAAATCGCGGCTCCTGTCCTTCCAGCCAGGCTGAGACATAGGGCAGGATCTCTGAGGTTTCCCGGGTATAGGGAGGTAATTGCTTGGCAACTGCTGTTATTTTAACACTCATATATTCTTACTAAGGATCCATTGATAACGAAAGGCCCATTTCCAGGTAATAATTGTTTTTTCAGGGTTAATGGCTTCTGAAAGCTGTTCCAATTCGATTTTTTTAAAACCTCTGGCGATAGAAACCAATCCGTCGTGCCTCGCAATCTTTGTTTTAATAAATAGTTTTCCCACAATCCTGAATAATATAAAAGCGAGTCGGCTGCGGTGTAAGTCATTTACAACGATGCCTACTTTCGTCTTTTCTATTAATTTATTAAGTAAACCGGTTATTTGCTGATTGGGAAAATGATGCAAAAACAAGGTGCATAACGCTATATCAATTTTAGGCAATTCAATTTCTTCTGAAAATACGTTATTTTTTTGAAATGTGATGTTAGGAAAATCTTTAGATCGTTCCTTCGCTTCTTCCAAAATAAACGGATTGGCATCGATTCCCACCAATTGAAATTTGAATCCTTCTCTTTTTCCGAATAATGCGCACTGCCGAAGCATTTCTCCGTCACCACACCCAATATCTACAATAACATATTCCTTTTCTTTCGAATATCCCTTCAGCAAGGTTCTAATCCCGTTTCGCGTAATGGAATTACCGCCCAACCATTTGTTGATATTCTTTAAATCGGTTAGTAGCAGCTTCATTTCATCGCCATGTAAATCGAAATTGTCCATAATTTCAGATTCTTTTGAGCGATATTTAGACGAATATAGTACCATTTATAGCGGGTTTCCATGGGTTTTTTGAATTAGCTTCGGAACAATCCCCGGAAATGTCTTAGCTACATTAAATCCAATTGTCGACAAGGTAGGATGTAATAACAATTGCTGAATTTTTCTTCCGGTTGAAAGGCGTTTGGCAAAGGTTTTCTGCCAGAGTTGCGTATAGGTGTTTTCCAATTGAGCTCTATTGATTATTCCTTTTGCCGAAGCATCCAAATACAATTCAGAAAAAAGTTTCGCACTGTGTATTGCCATCGCCATTCCGTTACCACAAAGCGGATGAATCAATCCTGCTGCATCGCCAATCATAAAAATATGATCTTCTACGGGTTTCTTTTTTTGAAATGAAATCTGACTAATAGTCAACGGCTTTTCAAATAACGGAATTGCTTCCTCAAAAAAGTGCTGTAAATACGGATTTTTTGAAAGTGTTTTTTTCTGAAAGTCGGTAATGGAATTAGCATGTTTAAACGATTTATAAGTCGTGAGATAGCAGGCATTTACTGCATTTGTTTCGGTTTTTGAGAGTCCGCAATAACCTCCTTCAAAATTGTGTAGCGCAACGGTATCTTCCGGAAAGTTGTAGTCGTAATGAGCCTTTACTGCAAGCCAGGGAGATTTCTGTTGTATAAACTTTCGTTTCAGAAAACCATCAAGTCCGGATCTTTTTCCGAAGGCTCCAATAACATAATTTGCTTTAAATTTTAGGTTGCCTTGTGTGGTAATCGTAAAAAGTTCGTTTGAAAAATCTACCGAAGCTACAGTGTCAAATAGTACCTCCGCAGCGGCTTTTACCGCTTCATATAATTGATTATCGAACGCAAACCTGCTTATTCCAAAGCCGCCCAAAGGCAGGGTTGTGGTTATTAATTTGCCTGTCTTGGTGCTTATTTCAAATTTTGATATGATTTTGGCACCTGCACCAAATGGATCTACTCCCAATGACTTCAGGTAGGGCAACACTTCATTAGAAACATATTCTCCACACACCTTATGATGTGGGTAGGTATATTTTTCGATGAGTAGCACCTTGCAATTACGGGTAGCCAAATGCAAGGCGCAGGTTAAACCTGCGAGTCCACCCCCAATAATTATGATATCCCATTTTTTAGACTGAGCCATTATTTAAAAGTACTTCCTTTTTTTGCGGCATAAAAAAATCCCGTATTCAAATTTGAACACGGGATTTTAAATTATTATTTCATCTAATTAATTTCCGTCGGCTTGCTTCTGCGCATCCTCCTTCATTTTTTCGTTAGGCACAATGACCACATTTACACGTCGGTTTTGAGCTCTACCCTCAACAGTTGAATTATCACCAACAGGGCTTTGTTCTCCAAACCAGTTAGTAGTAAATCTACCGGCACTAAGGCCTTTGGTTCCGGTAAAATAGTTGGTTACCGCCATGGCACGATTTTTTGAAAGCACCATATTCGATTCGTCCGAACCTACACTATCGGTATGTCCTACCACCAATACATTTGTATCGGGATACTCTCTTAAAACTCCAGTGAGTTTATCTAATGTAGCTTGCGAAGCCGCATTGATATTATATTTTGCAGTGTCGAAATGTACACCACTGTTCTCGTCGAAGGTAATAACAATACCATCGTCCACACGTTCTACTTGAGCTCCGGGAATTTCTTCTTCAATTTTCTTAGCCTGCTTATCCATTTTAGCACCAATAAGCACTCCGGCTGTTCCTCCTACTACTCCACCAATCACGGCTCCCATTTCACCGTTTCCGCCTTTACCTACGTTGTTTCCTAGGATGGCTCCAATTACGGCACCACTGGCAGCTCCAATTACAGCTCCTTTTTGTTTGTTATTTGCATTTTTAGTTGCTTCGCAACTCGATATACTTGCTACAAGAAATACAGAAAGTGCAAGCAATGATATTTGTTTAAAAATTGTTTTCATTATTCAGTCATTTTAGAAAAGTTCATAGTTATTTTAAAAGGTTTTCCATCCAGGGTAACAGATTGTTCCCACTTCATGGAAGACTCATTGAGTTGTGCCAATCTAATTCTAAATCCGCGGTTATCATCAGATTTACCTTTGGCATTGGTTGGTTTTAGTAAGAAATCATACAATCCTGAAGCAGGATCGACCTCTTGAATATCAAAAATAAAGTTTCGATCTCCGGTAGGGCAGCTTCCGTTGTTTATGGTGTAGATTCCTGTATTGTTATTAGGAATAAAACGCCAAGCACTGCCTTCGAAACATTCTTTGGAAGTATCTCCAAAAACGGTTACGTTAAAGGTTCCGGACTGACTATAGGAAATGTTGTCAAGCGACCAGTAGCCTTTGATGACTTTTCTCGATTCTTGAACGGTTTTGGGTACACCACAGGCGAACACCATGGCTGAAATAACAGCCAATACAAGTATTTTTTTCATGTGAAATTGGTTTTTACAGTTGTTAAACTTTTTTTGATTTTTTATTATCGTCTAAAAAGACGTGATACTAAAGATATTACTAGTAATACAATAAAAATATAGAAAATAATTCGAGCAATATCGGTTGCTCCTTCGGCTATGCCACCGAATCCGAATACTGCGGCAATAAGCGCAATTACTAAGAAGATAATGATCCAACGTACCATAATTTGAAAGTGTTAATGATTAATATGAATCTAAGATACAGAAGATTTCAGGCGGTCACCTATTGTTTGTTTAAAGTTTAACAACAAATGTTAAAACATTAATAATTAAGTAAATCGAGAAGTGCTTGTTTAAACTTTCGCTTTGAAAGGTATTGGGCTTCCAATTGTGCAGCAAAGGGTATGGGGGTCTCCATACTAGCTACTCGTTTTATGGGTGCATCCAAATGTTCAAAACAGTTTTCGGAGATCAAAGCTGAAATATCGGAAGCGATTCCTCCGAACAACGAATCCTCCTGAAGAATAATTACTCTTCCTGTTTTTTTAACTGAAGTGTAAATTGCCTCGGTATCCAATGGCATCAAAGTGCGTAAATCAATCAAGTCGGCCGAAACGTCTGAAAGCTCCTCCAACGTTTCCAACGCCCAATGTACTCCTGCACCGTACGTAATGATAGTTACAGCCTGACCCTCTTTTAATAAGGCAGCTTTGCCAAGAGGAAGGGTGTAATAATTGGTAGGTACTTCCTGTCTAATGCTTCTATACAATGCCTTGTGTTCAAAAAACAACACCGGATTAGGGTCCTCAATACTTGTGGCTAACAAGCCTTTGGCATCGTAAGGAAAGGCGGGATATACCACTTTAAGTCCCGGAGTATGAGTAAACCAGGCTTCGTTTGTCTGACTGTGAAACGGGCCTGCACCTACTCCTGCACCGCAAGGCATACGAATAACCACATCGGCCTTTTCATTCCATCGGTAATGAGATTTGGCGAGGTAATTTATAATAGGATTGAAGCCGGACGTGACAAAATCTGCAAATTGCATTTCAACCACTGCTTTAAAGCCGGTGATAGACAAGCCCATTGCAGCCGAAACAATAGCCGATTCACATATAGGGGTATTTCTAACACGTGCTTTCCCGAACGCTTCTACAAAACCTTCGGTAATTTTAAAAACACCTCCGTATTCGGCAATGTCCTGTCCCATCAAAACCAAATTGTCATGTCGCTCCATGGATTGCTTCAAGCCTTGAGAAATGGCATCAATTAATCGAATTTCCTCAACATTTGATTCGGGTTTAACTTCCTGATAAATAAATGGTTGAAAAACATCATTTAATTCGTTGCTTTCAGAAGCTTCAATTTTGGGTTCGGCGAAGGCGATCTCTAAATGTTCGTTTATTTCGGCAATTATTTCTTTTTTAAATTCTGCTTCATCGTCTTCCGATAACAGATTAATTCCTTTTAAATATTCGGCATAATTCTCTAAAGGATCCTTCTCTGCCCAGGCATCCATAAGGTCTTGCGGAACATATTTGGTACCGCTGGCTTCCTCGTGACCCCGCATTCTAAAGGTTTTAAACTCTAATAGGACAGGACGCGGATCTTTCCGCATACTTTCAACCAATGCTTTCAATTTTGAATATACCTCAAGGACATTGTTTCCGTCTATAAGATGCGCTTCCATGCCGTAGCCCTTACCACGATCCATTAAATGCTCACAATTGTACTGCTCGTTTGTAGGTGTTGATAAACCGTAGCCGTTGTTTTCAATACAAAACAATACAGGAAGTTTCCAAACCGAAGCGACGTTGAGTGCCTCGTGAATATCTCCTTCGCTACTTCCTCCTTCGCCTGTAAAAACGGCACATACCTGCTTGTTTTCTTTCAGAATATTCCCCAGCGCAATTCCGTCGGCAACACCAAATTGCGGACCTAAGTGCGAGATCATTCCCACGATATTGAACTCCTGTGTACCAAAGTGAAAACTTCTATCTCTACCCTTGGTAAAACCGTTGGCCTTGCCTTGCCATTGCGAGAACAGGCGGTACAACGGAATTTCACGTGACGTGAAGACACCCAGATTACGATGCATTGGTAAAATGTACTCTTCTTTGTCTAATACTGCAGTAATTCCAACCGAAATAGCTTCCTGTCCAATACCACTAAACCACTTCGAAATACGCCCCTGCCGTAGCAAAATAAGCATCTTTTCTTCGATAAGCCGAGGCTTCAACATTCCTTTATATAAGGAAATGAGGGTGTTATCGTCAAGCCCTTCTCGGGTATACTTAAAATGAACTTTAGGAAGTGTTTTGGAGCTCATAGCTGTTATTTGAATACTCCAAATGTAGAAAAAAACTAGTGGTAACAAAGTAATAAGTCTGTATTTTTTAGCGATGGAATTGCGCCTTGAATTTGGTATATTTGTACTATTAATTCCAATTGTTATGAATAATATACCCAGCGTAGATTTGGCCGATTTCCTTTCGAATGACCCAAAACGAAAACAAAAGTTTGTAAATGAAATTGGCAAGGCGTACGAGGAAATTGGTTTTGTATCTCTTAAAAACCACTTTTTGAGCGACGCGCTGGTAGAAAGCTTATACAAAGAAATCAAAGCCTTTTTTGCGCTACCTGTTGAAACCAAGAAAAAGTATGAAATTGAAGGCCTGGGTGGACAGCGCGGTTATGTTTCCTTCGGAAAAGAACACGCCAAAGGAAAAAAGGAAGGCGATCTAAAGGAATTCTGGCATTTTGGTCAGGTGGCAGCAGAAGATGCCAACCTACCTGAGGAATATCCGGCAAACGTACAAGTGGAAGAATTGCTCAATTTTAACCCAACGGGCATGGAAGCTTACAGAATGCTGGAAAAAACAGGGATATATGTGTTAAGAGCATTGGCGCTGTATATTGGACTGGATGAAAATTATTTCGACTATTGGGCGACCAACGGGAACAGTATTTTAAGACCCATACACTACCCTCCTATCACCGAAGAACCAAAAGGAGCAGTACGCGCAGGAGCTCATGGCGACATCAATTTAATAACGCTGCTAATGGGGGCGTCAACCGGCGGACTTCAGGTGTTGCGAAAGGATGGTGAATGGATGGATGCTATTCCGCAGGAAGACGAGTTGGTGATTAACGTGGGCGATATGCTGGAACGACATACCAATAATAAATTGCGATCTACAATACACAGAGTTATAAATCCGCCAAAGGAGCAATGGGGAACACCACGGTATTCCATTCCGTTTTTTATGCATCCGCGAAGCGATATGAAATTAAACTGTTTGCCCGAATGTATTGATGCCGAGCACCCAAAAGCTTTTGAGGATATTACAGCAGGTGAGTTTTTACACCAACGATTGGTAGAAATTGGATTGATTAAGAAATAATGGATTTACAAGATCAGCTTAAAAATTTATTTCCGGAGCACACTCCCTCCGAAGAGCCTGAAACCAACGAAGAACAGACAATATGGCTACAGGACGATCCGCTAATTTGCAAATACGAAAAACGAAAAGGAAAGCCTATTACTATTATTGAAGGATATACCGGAGCCGACAGCGATTTTAAGCAATTGGCTAAGGAGATTAAACAATTATTGAGCGTTGGCGGGAGTTTTAAAAATGAACAAATCATCATTCAGGGAGATTTTCGTGATAAGATTATGAAGTTTTTGCAGGAGAAAGGCTTTAAAACCAAACGCGTTGGAGGTTAATAGCACTATGAGAATCCCGGAATCTGAATTAATCCTAAACCCCGATGGCAGCATTTACCATCTCAATCTCACACCCAAGGATATCGCTACTACTATTATCACCGTTGGAGACCCCGATCGTGTTGACGATGTTTCGGAATATTTCGATACCATTGAAGTGAAGGTCCAAAACAGGGAATTTAAAACACATACAGGTACGTATAAGGGAAACCGAATTTCAGTAATTTCTACCGGAATTGGCACCGATAACATCGATATTGTTTTTAATGAATTAGACGCGTTGGCAAACATAGACTTTACAACAAGAACCGTCAAAAAGAACCTTACACAGCTCACTTTTATTCGAATTGGTACTTCGGGAGCCATTCAGCCCGAAATACCCCTGGACAGTATTATACTAAGTGAAGTAGCCATTGGTTTTGACAACCTGCTTCATTTTTATAAAAATGATTCGATTTTAGACTCCGATTTTTCTGAAGCATTTATAAAACATACAAATTGGAACAGCAAAAAATCGAATCCGTATGTTGTTTCAGCCGATGAAAAGTTATTACAATTATTTTCTTCCGAAGAAATTCTAAGAGGTATTACCACTACCCACGTAGGTTTTTACGGGCCCCAAGGACGTGTATTGCGACTTCCGTTGGAAGATGCAACACTAAATGAAAAAATCGCTTCGTTTACTTATAACAGAAGAAAAATCACCAATCTCGAAATGGAAACAGCCGGAATCTATGGAATGGCAAAACTATTGGGACATCGCGCCATTTCGTTAAACGCTATCCTGGCAAACAGGGCTACCGGAACTTTCAGTAACACTCCCAAGAAGGCTATCAACACTATTATTCAGCATACATTAGACGTATTATTTCCATGAAAAAATTTCAAATTGGCGGTGTGCCCGAGCATTTTAACCTCCCTTGGTATTTAACCTTGCGGGACAAGGAATACACAAAAAAAGGTATCAATCTTCGTTGGAAAGATTACCACGGCGGGACGGGGCAAATGAGCAAGGCGTTACGCGACGGAGAAATTGATATGGCGGTAATTTTAACCGAAGGTATTATTCGGGATATTATTAAAGGAAACCCTTGTAAGATTGTACAGGTATTTGTGAAGTCACCCCTTATTTGGGGTGTACATGTTGCGAAAAACTCCGATTACGATTCGGTTGACGATTTAAAAGGTACAGCTGCAGCTATTAGCAGATTTGGATCGGGATCACACCTTATGGCGTACGTAAATGCCGAAAATGAAGGCTGGAATAAGGAACGGGATTTAAAATTTAAAGTAATAAAAGACCTGGAAGGCGCCTTGGAAGGATTGCCCAATGGAGACGGGGATTATTTTATGTGGGAAAAGTTTACAACCAAACCCTATGTGGATAACGGACCCTTTAAAATTGTGGGTGAATGCCCTACTCCATGGCCATGTTTTGTGATTGCCGTGCGCGATGAAGTATTGGAAAATGACCCGGAAAGTGTCCAAACAATATTAGATGTTATCAATAACAACACTCGAACCTTTAAACAAATTCCCTCTATAGATGCTGTCATTGCCAAGCGATACAATCAGAAATTGGAAGATGTGAAAAAGTGGCTCTCACTAACTGAATGGAGTCAGGAGCAACTCACCGAACAGGAAGTTGCCCGTATTCAGCAAAAATTACTGGAATTGGAACTTATTAAGGAAATTGTTCCCATGAGAAGGTTATTGTTCTCGCACAATTTATAATTTATTCTTATTTCTTACTTAACGAATAACATTTTAAAAGCTTATAAATAAAGAGGAAGCTATTGATTTTGAATTATTTAACGGCACGGAAAATGAACTTCATCAGTTTGCAGGTAAAACATTAAACAAAACCAATCAATTTTTTTGTCTTTCAACGCAACCACATCGCAACCCCTGCATCTTAGTTATATAAAAGTAAGCGTTATGACAACATTTTTAATTGTATTGGGGGCCTTACTAGTAACTAACTTTCTATTATTACAGTTCAGTTGCAGTGATTCCACCGATCCCGAAGTTCCCGAAGAAGAATAGCATTCCACTCCCCACTTTTCCTCTCTATTTAAAATTACCAATCTATTGGTAATTTATTTTTTCCTCTTAAATACGTATTTACACTACTGAAATGTTTATTGCCAAACCAATACCCTCTATTGGCGCTCAATGGCGATGGATGACCGCTGGTTAACACTAAATGTTTTGTAGTATTTATATGAGCTCCTTTCTTTTTGGCATAACCACCCCAAAGCAAAAAAACCAAGCCCTCTCTTTTTTCTGAAAGTTTCGCAATTACGGCGTCAGTGAATTGCTCCCATCCTTTATTTTGATGACTCCCTGCTATGTGTGCACGCACGCTGAGGGTCGCATTTAACAACAATACTCCTTGGTCTGCCCAGCGCGCCAGATTACCCGATTCCGGAACAGGAACTTGTAAGTCTGTATTAATTTCCCTGAAAATATTGATAAGTGATGGAGGTTTGGCAACACCCTCTGCTACCGAAAAGCATAAACCATTGGCCTGCCCCGGACCATGATAAGGATCCTGACCTATAATTACCACCTTCACTTTTTTGAAAGGAGTGTGTTCGAAAGCCGAAAAAATTTGATTTCCGGGAGGATAACACTGGGATGAAGCGTATTCAGATTTTACAAATTCTATTAATTTTTTGAAATAGTCTTTTTCAAATTCTTCTTTCAATTGTTCCTTCCACCCGGGCTCAATATTTACATCCATTATTAGTACTTTTGTCCTTTGCAACCGTAAAATTACAAGAATAATAGGGAATGATTCGAATTGGAAAAAAAACTTTGGAAGACTTAGAATTCCCTACTGTTTTACAGCAAGTTGCCAACTATTGCAGTACTAATCCGGGAACCGAAAAGGTACTTGCAATTACCCCTTTTCAAAATAAGGAAGAAATAGAACCCGAACTGCTTCGGGTAAAAGAATTTACCGCTTCATTTACCGGAGATAATCCTATCCCCAATCACGGGTTTGACCCTGTGTATAAGGCACTCCAATTATTAGGTATTGCTAACAGCACCCTGGAAGTGAGTGCCTTCCGTAAAATCGCAGGTCTTTCAGAAACAACCAAAACCTTACTTACTTTCTTCAAAAAATACGAAGAATTTTATGTGTCTTTACACGATTTTTCTTCCGAAGTAGCCTTCACACCTGTCATTTCAGAAGAGATTGCTAAAATTATTGACCGGTACGGTGAAGTAAAAGACGATGCTTCCGAAGAACTTTCAGCCATTAGAAAGCGTCTTGCCGTTGTGAAAGGGCAAATTAACGCTTCCTTCAACAGAGCACTTGTTCGTTATGCTCAAGCAAATTATCTGGACGATATCAAAGAAACCATCGTGGAAAACAGACGGGTACTCGCTGTAACAGCAATGTACCGTAAAAAAATTGCCGGTGCGGTAATGGGGAGCTCTAAAACAGGGAGTATTGTCTATATAGAACCTCAGGAAACCCTCGAATATACAAACGAGCTGAGCAATCTTTTGTATGAAGAACTGGAAGAAATAAAGCGTATTCTAAAAGCACTTACGGAATTTGTTCGCCCATATAAAGAGGTAATAGCAAGCTATCAGGACTATTTAATTGCGATAGACGTACTCTACGCCAAGGCCAAATACGCCATAGCAATTAATGGAGTATTACCGATGCTCACTTCAGACAAACGTGTATTTTTAAGCAAAGCCTATCACCCTTTGTTATTGCTTTCGAATAAAAAGCGAAAAACCCAAACATTTCCACAGACCATTGCGCTGGAACCCGAAAAACGAATTATTGTAATTTCAGGTCCTAATGCGGGTGGAAAAAGTATCACGCTTAAAACGGTTGGACTTTTGCAAGTTATGTTACAAAGTGGCATGCTAATTCCCTGTGAGCCGCAAAGTGAGTTGTGCTTTTTTGAAAGGATTTTAACCGATATTGGTGACAACCAGTCTATCGAAAATCATTTGAGCACCTATAGTTATCGGTTGAAGAAAATGAATCAGTTTTTGAAAAAGTGCAATAAAGACACACTTTTTCTAATCGATGAATTTGGTACAGGGAGTGATCCTGAATTAGGTGGTGCGCTGGCTGAAGCCTTTTTGGAAGTTTTTTACGAACGCGATGCCTTCGGAATTATCACCACCCATTACGCAAACCTGAAGTTACTGGCCAATGAGTTGCCGCATGCGATGAATGCGAACATGCAATTTGACAATCGCAGTCTTGAGCCCTTGTATAAGTTGCATTTGGGCGAGGCAGGAAGTTCGTTTACCTTCGAAGTAGCACAGAAGAATGGAATTCCGTATAGTCTCATTAACAGGGCAAAGAAAAAGATTGAACGCGGAAAAATTCGGTTCGACAAAACCATTGCAAATCTGCAAAAAGAACGGTCCCAGCTTCGGAAAACTTCTGAAAATCTTAAAACTGAAGAGCAAAAAGCCAAGGAGGAAAACAAACAACTGGAAGAAATAAACCTTCGGGTGCAGGAAAAGCTGGAAAGCTATCAGGAGCTTTATGATGCTAATCAGAAGCTGCTTAGTCTAGGAAAGAAATTCGATGTGCTTTCTGAAAAATATTACAACAACAAGCAAAAAAAACAGCTTATCGATGAACTCATGAAGCTGGTGATGGTCGAAAACAGTAAGCGAAAAAAGATTGCCCCCAAGGCAAAACAAGCAGTCAAGGCTAAGGAACGCAAGGTCGCGCAAGAAGTCGAAAAAAAAGTGGAAGTAATTAGAGAACGCAAGAAGAAAGAAAAGGCAGAAGCCAAAAAAGCGCCGCCACCAAAACCCCGAGTTGCTCTTAAGGTAGGAGATCGGGTGCGAATGATCGACGGAAGGGCTATTGGAACCATCGATACTATCGAAAAAAACAAGGCGATTGTAAATTACGGGATGTTTACGACTAATGTGAGTATGGAAGAACTGGAAAAGGTATGACGGTAGAAAATTCAAAAAAAATAATACTCTTCGACGGCGTTTGTAATTTGTGCTCAAGCTCTGTGATTCGGTTAATAAAACACGATCCCAAAGATTTGTTCCGGTTTGCAGCTTTACAGAGTGAGATTGGGCAACAATTGGTTGCCGAATACAATATTGATACGTCTAAAATTGACTCCATCATTTTAATTGAAAACGGAAAAGCCTACGTAAAATCTACGGCAGCACTAAGAGCTGCCAGACACATGTCCGGTGGATACCCCCTGCTTTCTGTGTTATTAATTTTCCCTGCATTTATTAGAAATTGGGTCTACGATTATATAGCGAAAAACCGTTATCGCTGGTATGGAAAAAAGGAAAGCTGTATGATTCCCACTCCCGACTTGAAAGCGAAGTTTTTATAGACTATTTTAAATTCTGAAGGATAAAATCTAAGGTGGTGTTGGTATTTTTATTTTCAGCGAAGGCATGATTTTTAAAGGTGATTTCCTGAGCCAAACCTTCCTTTTGCCATTTCAGGATAATATTCTGCTGCTTTAAACAGACTTTCCCCGCTAACAAATTGTCCAGGTTCCCTCCTTCTCTATAAAAATCGTATATTTTTTTAAGTCCGGTGAGGTATTTGTAATCCTTGGTAAATCCACCGCCTCTATGCGCTCTCAAAGATATATTGTATGCCTCTTCCCTATTGAGTTTATACTGATTGTGTAACAAATCGAAGGTGTCACAAAAATTAGATCCTCTGTGCAAACTGTCGGCCGCTAACACACGATAGGATAATTCTTTAAGGCGATACAGCGTTAGGCAATCACTCATATATTCGCTAAACACAGCCAATCCTTCCTGAGTTTCCACATTGTTTGGAAAGCCGTTGTAAAATATTTTTAAAGACTGCTGTAAACCGTTGAAGGTAGTAACCAGATGCACTCCAATTTCGTGATTGGCCAGCACTTTCAACTGATTGGCACTATATCTGTGATTTTTCTTCAGAATAAGTCGTCGGGCATGGTTTTGTACCATGGCAGCCGCAGTAATTTTTGTAGAGAGCTTGATGTTTAAATTGAAATCGTATTGTTTGGCGAATTCATTAAAATAGTCGGCAGCTTCTTCGGCACTAAAAACCGGAAACATTTCCCGGTCGTAGACCTCATCCTTAAAATGCAAGATAAACTGAGCGTTCTCGACGTCCTTTTGTGTAGGTGTCCCAAACGACTTGAGGGCATTGTAATAGAATTTTTTACCCTTGCCGATGGATTCAATACACTGAATAATTCCCGAATAGTCGTAAATAACATCTCTGTACACCTTTCTGGTCTCTTCATCTCTAATACTGTCGATGTCTTGTGAAAAGAGGTGTTGCTGTAACTTATGCGCATCGAAATCTATTTTTCGATACTTAAAATTAGGGTTCAGATTGTATTTAGAAGCGAAAAAATTGCGTTTCTCCTGTTCAATATTTACCGGGTTGATGTAATCTAACAATTCGATTTTTTGAACCAGATTGTTTAAATTGTTATCAATTCGGAAGAGATTGGGATGTACATCAAGTAAGGCTTCGGGATAGGTCATGAGTCTTTGGAATGTGCTTTGTAAAATGCTTCGGCGTGTTGTTTTACTTTTTGTTGTAATTGCTGTTCTATAGCCGAAACCACTTCAGGATAAATTACTTCTGACAATTCATCGCAGTAAATCTTTTTAAATTCAGTCGCCAAAACTAAGGTATTTTTAAAGTTTTGGGTAATGTATTTCAGAAAATATCCATTTCCCTGAAACGTATCGTTAATTTTTGAAGTTGCCTCAATTTTATGTGGAAGTTGCAATTCTGAAAGACTTTGCCGCCAATATTCTACAATATCTCCGAAGCGATCGTTGTCGATATTGGCAGTTCCCAGATTAATCACCGGCACTTCCCTGTCCCATCGCCGCCAATTGTACGAATGCATATCATATACTACAACAACTCCAAATTTTTCTTCCAGTTTGGCTACCAACTTGTTTACCACCTGATAGAATGCACGGTGTTTATCCATACTGATTTTGCGTTCCGTATACGTTAAAGGCTCTTTCCAGAGTTTCTTTCCCCAGGCATCTTCATAGATGGCATTTTCGGGATCCCTATTTAAATCGTATTCAAAGCGGCTGTCACAACCTGCAATGACAATGGGATGCGTTTTTACAAACTCCTTGGTGCAAGGATCTTCTTCGAACCATCGATCGTATTCGGTATGCAGACAATTATCCCATAATTCTTTTCTAAATTGATGTCCGTCGTGTACTGCACCACATACATAGGGCACGTATGAATCAATTTTCAGCGTAAAGGAATAATCTTCCACGACTGCTTCAAAGCAATTTTCTGCTTCAATTTTGCGAAGTATTTCTGAAACGGATAGACGCTGCATGGCTTATTTTCTATTAGGGGTTATGCTTCATCCACGTGTTTCCGAAGTTTATGTCTTCGTTCGAAGGCCGCAACACGCTCAAGGACTTTATCTTCTACAAAATCGACCACCTTTTCCTGAACCCTCGTTTTATAGACTCTATTCATATAAGTAATTCCACCGGGCGACAAGACATTCACTTCCACCAGCATTCCGTTAATAACGTCGATTCCAACAAAATACAAGCCGTCTTTTACCAGCTTCGGACCAATTCTACGGCACAACTCTTTCTCCCTTTTGGTAAGTACATGTTTCTGAACTGAGCCCCCCGCACTTACATTGGAGCGATGGTCTTCATCTCCGGGAACACGTTTCATGGCACCAATAGCCTTCCCGTTCAACATTAAAATACGAACATCACCCATGTCTGCACCTTCAATATATTCCTGCAAAATTACATAATTGGAAGTGCCATCGCGATTGTCGATGTAAAAATCCAACAACGAATTTATACTCAGCATGGCGCGTTTTTCAATTAAAATTACCCCCGAACCTCCAAACCCGTTCAAAGGTTTCAGAATCATTTTATCCGGACCTTCCTTGATTGTTTTCTTAAGATATTCCTTGTTTTTGGTGACATGCGTTCGCGGAATCATTTCGTTGTCCGCATCTTCAAAAACCGCTGTGTATAGTTTATTGTTAGCGCGACGTATCCCGTCCAGGTCGTTCATGATAAACACATCGTCCTTCACCGAATCCAGGAAGTTGAGCATGATCATGTCCAGAGGCGGATTACTGCGTAGAATGATTACATCGAAGCCTGCCAGCGGTAACATTTCATCATAAAACTCGGCATGAGTATGAAATGATTTTAGACTGGAAGAAATTTTTTCTTTTCGCTTAATACATTTTGAAAAGGCAAAAGCCACACTATCCCGAATCGTTAAATTTGCCGGGGTTGTGATAGCGAGACCGTGACCGCGCTTCACAAATTCGTGAATCAGAGCTAATGAAGTGTCATCCTCGGGTTTTATTTCTTCCCAGGGATACATGATGAAACAAACATTCATAGGGGTTGGTTTATGTTGTTAAAATAAAGATACTAATTCTTACCTACTATCAAAACCTTTTTGGCTCTATGTACTGTGTTATTGACCATACACTCTAAAGTTGTCGAAACCTGCAAAATCGGCATCCCCATTCTGAGTAATTCCAAAAGTGAGTCTTACATTGGTCACCGAACCCGGAATATTGAGGATTAGAGTTCCTTCTTCGGAATAGTTTGCGTTTCCATTGATAAAAACAACCTGCCCCTGCCCTACGTCGTCGTAAAACAATTCGTAGCGAACATCATCGCCATTGTCAAATTCAAACACATCGTAGTCGAAGGCCACACGTGCATTGACAACGCCCGAAATATTCACATTAACAAAGGCTATTTCATGAAAAAAATTCCCGCCACCGTTGGGGTTGTTTAAATCCCGGCAGCCCAAAAAGTTATCTGATACATTGTCGATAGCGCTTGTCCCGGCTCCAAGCGTAATAACCGAATCCCAAATATCTCCTGCAGTATTATAAAAAACCGGAGTCACTGTATAGTTCCAGGTGAGATTGGTATCGAAATCCTGAAATGCGAGTGTTTGTGCCATGGTAGACAAGGTATAAACAGACTCCCAAAAAATGCCATTCCATATTTCAAAGGTTCCGGTGCTTTCTACAAAGACCAGCAGACCCGTATCGATGGAAGTTGTAGTAATGGCGTCCCTTTCAATTTGGGACGGAACACGCGGCGGCATAAAACCTTTAAAAGTAGTGCCGTTCACCGAACTGCTTATGTCCAGCATGGCTGCGTTTGACGGATTGGTGGTGCCAATACCAACTTGTGAGAAACTTAAAAATGAAATTAACAGGGCTACGGAAGATAAATAAACTCCTTTCATACTATGATCTTTTAGGTCATAGCCTTCACAGGCTAAAACGTTCGTTTTGCCTGAGGAGTTCAATTAATTAAAAATGAGAGTTTTAAAAGTACAAATTTCTTCTGAATAACAACAAATCGATGACGGACTATTTTCCTTTCTCGTAATTGTCGTCCCAATCTTTTACTTGAGGATCGCCCAATTTACCCTGTGCTTTTGCCACCATCATAGAAACAGTTGCATCACCGGTTACGTTTACAACGGTTCTACACATATCTAAAGGTCTATCGACAGCAAAAATCAAGGCGAGTCCTGCTTCAGGAATACCAGCTTGCGCCAATACGATTACCAACATAACCATTCCGGCACCCGGAACAGCTGCAGAGCCAATTGAGGCCAATGTTGCCGTAACTATAATTCCAAGTTGCACACCTAAAGATAAATCCATTCCGAAGGCTTGAGCAATAAAAACAGCAGCCACTGCCTGATACAGACTGGTACCATCCATATTGATTGTCGCGCCAATGGGCAATACAAAACTGGTAACTTCTTTTTTAACTCCTAAGTGTTCCTCCACGCGTTCCATGGTAACAGGTAAGGTAGCCGCACTCGAACTTGTTGAAAAGGCCAATAATTGCGCCGGAGCGATTCCGTTTAAGAAGAAACGTGGCGATTTTTTTGTAAAAATCCAAACCAGCAGCAAATAAACACCTATCATAAGGATTAGGCCCCCTACTACACAAAGCGCATACATAGCCAAGGCTGCAAACAGGTCGGCGCTTGGCGCTTCCACTACCAAAGCAGCCAAAAGTGCAAATACACCATATGGGGCAGCCAGCATAATGAGATCTATCATTTTGAGGATGACTTCATTAAAACCGTCAAAGAAGTCTTTTACAGGCTTTGCAGTCGCTTCGGGGATGAGTATGAGTCCCAGGCCGAAGAAAATAGCAAAGAAAATAACTTGTAGCATGTTTCGGTTGTCACCGGCGGCTCCCACTATATTGTCCGGTACCATATCGACCAGCGCTTGTAAGGGACCTGCTTCTTTTTGTTTCATGGCTTCCACACGTCTTGCTTCGGCTTCGCCTCCATAGGCATCAACCAGTTCGTTACGGGTCTCTTCAGAAATACTTCCGCCGGGCTGTACAATATTTACTACCGCAAGACCAATGGAAACTGCAATTACCGTAGTAACTACATAAGTTGAAATGGTTCGAAGTCCCATTTTCGACAAACTCGAAATATCTTTTAAATCGGATACTCCCTTTATCAAAGAAGCCAGGATTAACGGCACCGCTATTAACTTTAACGAATTTATAAAGATGGTCCCTAAAGGTTTTATCCAGTCTCCAATAAAATCGGATCCCCATGAGAAATTCGTCATTATCAATGCGAATATAACTCCTAGAGCCATTCCTAATAAAATTTGCCAGTGTAGTGCCAGTTTTTTCATAAGTATTGTTTGAATTTACAATTTAGCATTTTTATTGAGTAACCAAAAGTCGGCCAGAACCATTGCTGCCATCGCTTCCACGATGGGTACAGCCCGCGGAACAACGCAAGGATCGTGTCTTCCTTTGCCCTGCATTTCAACTTCATTGCCAGAAGCATCGATGGTTTGTTGTTTTTGCATGATGGTCGCCACGGGTTTAAAAGCGACATTAAAGTAAATGTCTTCTCCGTTGCTGATGCCACCCTGAATTCCTCCGCTATGATTGGTTTTTGTGCTTCCGTCACTATTAAACAGATCGTTGTGCACGCTGCCTTTTAGTCGAGTTCCTTCAAAACCGCTTCCATACTCAAAACCCTTTACGGCGTTAATGGAAAGCATGGCTTTTCCTAAATCGGCATGCAGCTTATCAAAAACGGGCTCTCCTAATCCGATGGGAACATTTTGTATCACACAGGTAACTACACCGCCCACAGTATCACCTTCTTTGCGAATTTCTTTAATATAGCTTTCCATTTTGGCAGCCATGGCTGCATCTGCACAGCGTACGGGATTCTTTTCAATTTCTGAAAAGTCTAGTTCGGAATAGTTTTTTTGAAGCTGTAATTCGCCTACACCTGAAACATAGGCCGTAATTTTAATGTCTTTCAGTAATTGTTTTGCGATAGCCCCTGCTGCAACTCTACAGGCTGTTTCTCTGGCTGAAGATCTTCCACCTCCACGATAATCCCGAACTCCGTATTTTTTATCATAGGTGAAATCGGCATGCGACGGACGAAAAGTATCTTTTATGTGTGAATAGTCGTTGGACTTCTGGTTGGTGTTTTTAATGATGAATCCGATAGGTGTTCCGGTGGTCACACCTTCAAAGATTCCTGAAAGAAATTGTACCGAATCTTCTTCTTTACGTTGAGTAACTATGGAAGATTGTCCGGGTTTTCGGCGTTGCATTTCCGCTTCTATGGCTTCAAGGTCCAGTGATACGCCTGCGGGACATCCTTCCAGTATTCCGCCTATGGCTTCGCCGTGCGATTCGCCAAAAGTGCTGAGTTTAAATAATGTTCCGAAGGAGTTACCGGCCATATACCCGTTTTGAACAAATGTAAATGTTATAATCGACTCTTAAAAATAAACTATTCAGTTAATGTTTTAGTAACCTCAGAATAAAAATTTGATCGCACCAGCTCCCTTTTAAATGAGGGCTCGCCTTAAAATAGTAACCGGATGTAAGGCCTCACGATTGGTTCCATCTTTAATTTGATGTCTGCAGCTGGTGCCGTTCGCAGCAATGATAACATCATTCGGAGCCTTTCTAATTGCGGGAAAGAGTTTTAATTCGCCTATCTGCATGCTCACCTCATAATGTTCTTTTTCGTATCCGAAACTTCCTGCCATGCCGCAACACCCGGAGGTAATAATGGTTGGAGCGTAATTTTGCGGCAGGTTTAAAATATCGAACGTCACTTTCTGATTGCTCATTGCTTTTTGATGACAATGTGTATGAATTTTAATGGCTTTTGCTTTGGAAGTGAACTGTGCGGAGGTAATTCTTCCTTTTTTTATTTCTGAAGCTAAAAATTCTTCAATTAGAAAGGTGTTTTTTGCAATCGTTTCGGCTGAGTCAAAATCGTCTGCCAGACGAAGGTATTCGTCCCTGAAACCCAATATAGCCGAAGGTTCTATCCCCAGCAACGGGGTATTTTCAGAAATCTTATTTTTTAGAAATGCAACATTGGTGTTGATGTGAGTCTTGGCCTCCTTCAAAAAACCTTTGGACAATAACGCTCGAGCACTATCTAAATGATCGACAACAGAAACATTATATCCCAAGTCCACTAATAATTCGAAAGCATCATTGGCGAGTGGAGCTTCTAAGTAGTTACTGAATTCGTCAATAAATAAAATTATACTCTCATTGTTAGCAACTATTTGATTTACTTTACTTTTGTGTAGTTTACTGAAAGTTTTACTTGATATTTTTGGAAGACTGCGTTGTTTTGCTATTCCACCAATGGATTTTATCAGATTTGACGAAATCGAATTGCTAAACATCCAATTTGAAATCTTTGGGAATTGTGAAGCTTTTTTGTTGTAGACACTGCTCTTTGCAAATAGGGTATCGGCTCTAGTCGCTCCGTTTGCTTGATTATATTGATACAAAAATTCCAGTTTTGCCGTTGCAATATCCACATTACTGGGACATTCCGAAGCACAGGCTTTGCAACTTAAACAAAGGTCGAAAACCTCTTTAAGCTCCTCAGAATCGAATTTATTAATTGCTTCGTTATGCGTTAATACCTCTCTCAAGGCATTGGCGCGTGCTCTGGTTGTATCTTTCTCGTTTTTAGTGGCCTGATAGCTGGGACACATCGTGCCTTCCTGATGGTGTGATTTTCGGCAGTCTCCGCTTCCATTGCATTTTTCAGCCAATCGCAGTATACCTTCCGAATCCTTAAAATCCAGCAATGTTTGAATATCGGGTTCTACCCTATTCCCTTCATACCGAAGGGATTCGTCCATTTTATAGGCCTTGACAATTTTACCCGGATTTAAGATATTTTGAGGATCAAACGCTTTTTTGATTCTTTCCAGAATTGCATAGTTATTTTCACCAATGAGCATTGGTAAAAACTCGGCTCGTACAATTCCGTCTCCGTGTTCTCCTGAAAAAGATCCCTTGTATTTTTTTGTTAGTTTAGCTACATCGGTCGTGATTTTTCTAAAAAATTCAACCCCTTCCTTTTCCTTCAAATTTAAAATAGGTCTTAAATGCAACTCTCCTGCTCCGGCATGTGCGTAATACACGGCCTTCTGATTGTATTTCTGCATCAAAGCCGTAAATTCTCCTATAAAAGCAGGCAAGTCGGGTAAGGCAACGGCTGTATCTTCAATACAGGCTACCGCCTTGTTATCGCCTATCATATTTCCCAATAGTCCCAATCCTGCTTTGCGCAGTTCCATCGCCATGACAATAGCTTCGCCTTTTAAGACCGGAGTTGCATAGCTTAAGCCAGATGCAGCCAGGGAATTGAGTAATGCTTCGGTTTGGGTATTTAAATCTGCTTCGGTATCTGCCTTCAATTCAAGTAATAAAAGCGCTCGGGGTGTTCCTTCCACAAAAAAGCGATAGGCTTCGTATTTTTTATTCTTTTTGGTACAATCCAAAATCACATCGTCCATGAGCTCACAGGTGTACAGATTGTGGCTCATAACATTATTTACGTCGTTCAGACAATTTTCAAGAGTATTGTAATGAGTAGCGACAATTGCAGTATGTGAAGGAGGAAGATCGTCCAATTGCAGTGTGATCTCGGTAGTAAAGGCAAGTGTACCCTCACTTCCGCAGAGCAGAGAACAAATGTTTATTTCTTTTTCAGCAGCGCTAAAAACATTGGTAGGGAGCAAAGAATCTATGGCATAACCCGTATTTCGTCTGTGAATTTCAGGTTTGGGAAATTCTTTCCGTATTTCTTCCTGAATATCTATGGGAGATAATTCATTGAATAGAGTCTTATATATGTCCCCTTCAAGCGTATTCGACGCCATTTTATCTTTAAACCCTTCTTCTGAAAGTGCATTAAACGTAACTTCTTCTCCATTTGAAAGAATGGTTTTTAACTGCAACACCTTATCCCGGGTCACTCCATACTGAATTGAAGTTGTTCCGCTGGAATTGTTGCCTACCATCCCTCCTATCATGCACCTGTTGGAAGTTGATGTATTAGGCCCGAAAAAAAGTCCGTAAGGCTCTAAAAACGTATTTAATTCATCCCGAATGACTCCCGGGTGCACAGTGACCGTCTTATTTTTTTCGTCTACCGAAATTATTTCAGTGAAATATCTGGAAACATCTACCACAATACCTTCTCCCACACATTGCCCCGCTAGTGATGTGCCGGCCGTTCTGGGAATTAATGAAGTATTGTTTATTGAAGCAAATTGTATAAGTTGCTTAATCCCTTTTGAAGTTTTGGGATATGCTACGGCCAACGGTAATATTCTGTATACTGATGCATCGGTGGCGTACAATAATCTATGGAGATTATCCATGTGGAAATCCCCATCAAATATGGCCTTAAAATTAATAAGCTGTTGCTTCATCTTGCGAAATCCAAAAATAACAATCCTTTAGTCTTTTTAACAAAACATTCTGTAAAGTGCCCATAAAGTTAGTAGGCTATTAACATTTAGCAATACTTAATACAACTATTTTTACCATGTTAACAAACTTAAACAAACAATTATGAAAAAGACCCTATTATTAGTACTTACTGTTGTAGCGTTTGCGTTGCAAGCGGAAGCCCAAACCATTTCTAAAAATGCAATTGGATTGCGTTTAGGAGATAGTGACGGATTCGGAACCGAAGTGAGTTATCAAAGAGCAGTTGGAGATAATAATAACCGACTCGAATTCGATTTGGGATGGCGCAGTCATAAAAATTTCGACGCCTACAGATTGACCGGATTGTACCATTGGGTTTGGAATATTGACGGTGGTTTTAATTGGTATGTTGGTCCCGGTCTTGGAGTTGCTCAGGTAAATTTCGATGACGATTTTGGTGATTTCGATGACGATACCGAAACGTATGTGTATGCCGCAGGGGATATTGGTATTGAATACGATTTTGATTTTCCTTTGTTGCTATCGTTGGATTTCAGACCTGAATTCGGATTTGGAAACTACAATGACGATATCGATTTTGATATAGCTTTAGGTATAAGATACCAGTTTTAGTAAAAATAATTTTATTATAGTCTTATTGAACCTCACTGAAAAGTGGGGTTTTTTATTTGAAATAAATTGAAAAATTAATTTCTGTTATTCGAATTAGAAGAGGCAAATTAAATGACCATATTTGTCGCCTTTTCATACACTTCTTCATACAAAGGAACGATATTCTTGGTGTCGAATTTTTTGGCAGATTCTCTGGCCTGTAATTTAAATTGTTTCAGTGTTTCATCATTTTTCAGAATATGTAAACCATTGGCGGCCATTTCGTCTACGTTGCCTACATCACTCAAAAAACCGCTAATTCCTTGCACATTCACTTCGGCTAAACCGCCTGTATTGCTGGAAATCACGGGAACTCCGCATGCCATTGCTTCCAAGGCAGCCAAACCAAAACTTTCCTTTTCCGAAGGCAATAAAAATAAATCGGTAAAACACAAAATTTTATCAATTTCACTGCTATTACCTAAAAATAGCACCTTTTTCTGAATCCCTTTCTCTCGGCAAAGTTGCTCACAACGTTCCTTTTCGGGGCCTTCTCCAACAATAATTAATTTGGCCGGAATCTCCTTTTGAATACGGTCAAAAATTTCAATTACATCGGTGACGCGCTTTACCGGACGTAAGTTACTTATGTGAGTGATGATTCGCTCATACGGTTCTGCCATAAGATCACGCTGGCAATCGGTAAAAGTTTTGCTGTGTTTGGTGATTTCTATGAAATTGGGCACCACGTCAATCTCTCTGGTAATATCGAACAGTCGTAAGGTATCTTCCTTTAAACTTTCAGAAACTGAAGTAACCACTTCACTTTGATTGATACTAAAAGTTACTGCAGGTTTGTAGAACGGATGATTTCCAACCAGTGTAATATCTGTGCCGTGTAAGGTGGTGACCATGGGAATGAAAATTCCTTCTTCGGCCAGCATTTTCTTCGCCATATAGCCCGCATATGCGTGGGGAATAGCATAATGAACGTGTAGTAAATCGATCCCGTACAATTTCACCATATCTACCAACTTACTGGACAGAGCCAGCTCATAGGGTTGGTAATGAAATAAGGGATAATCGGGTACCGATACCTCATGATAATGTATGTTGTGGGAAATTAATTCGAGCCGCACCGGTTGTTTGTAGGTTATAAAATGAATTTCATGTCCGCGCTCCGCCAGTGCAATACCTAATTCGGTGGCGACAACTCCACTTCCTCCAAACGTGGGATAACAAACAATGGCAATTTTCATAGATGTCTTTTTTTTATGGATGCTACCAAATTATGTCTAAAGGTAGTCTGAAATGTAATTGGAACATTTCAAATTGCATTGAAATTTTTAATGCCCCTATACTTTTATTTTATGTTTCGCACCTCAATTGCGTCATAGATTGCCTGCTGAATATTACTTCGTAAGTCACTACTTATCAAATTTCTATTTTCTGCATTGGGATAGGTTCTATTAGACAAAAACACATACACAATCTCCTCATCGGGATCGGCCCAGGTAAATGTACCTGTAAAGCCGCTATGTCCGAAGCTATTTCTAGACACACAGCCACAGGTAGGTCCGGAATCACCCAATTGAGGCTTGTCGAACCCAACACCTCTTCTCACCTGTTTTTTGCAATAATAGCAATTATTAAAGGCATCAAAAGTTTCAGGTCTAAAATAGCGTGTGCCACCATAAAATCCTTTCCACAGATACATCTGCATTATTTTCGCTACATCGTTGGCATTGCTGAAGAGTCCCGCATGACCACTTACTCCTCCCATCATGGCAGCGCCCTGGTCATGCACATAGCCATGTATTTTTTGCATTCGGAACGTACTGTCCTCCTCGGTAGGAACGATATCAATTTTTGAGAATTTTTCAAGAGGAAGATAGGTGGTATAATTTGCGCCTAACGATTCGTATAAATTGCGCTGTACAAGTGTTTCAAGGGATGTTCCATAGAATTCTTCCAAGTATTTTTTCAGAATATAATAGGGCAAATCGCTATATTTATAGCTGACCTTCGGCAGTAAATTACTTTTCCTGATTTTTTCAAAGATGCTGTCCTGATAGTCTTTTCGCATATATAAATCTTCGGCAACTTTCAAACTGAATTTTTCACTATAAGAAGTTGCATAGTATTTAGAGCTAGGCCTTTTTGTTACAGAATCCAACGTTTTGGTGTAAAAAGGAATCCATGCTTGCAATCCGGCGTGGTGCATTAGCATATCCTGAAGGGTAATCGTTGCTTTGTTGGAATTTGCATACTCCGGAAGCATTTCAAAAAGCTTGGTATCCATATAAAGCACATCTCTGTCTGCTAACTCCATAATCATGGGTAAGGTGGCCAGAATTTTCGTCAAGGATGCCACATCGTACACATCGTTATCTTTTACCGAATTTAAGTTCTCCTGTGTATGATACCCAAAGTTCTTGGAGTAAATCACCTTCCCTTTTCTAGCAACTAAAATTTGCATTCCGGGAGTCATATTTCCATAAATTCCTATTCTCGCAAGGGAATCTATTTTTTCAAGCTTTTTACTGTTCACACCCACACTTTCCGGTGTTCCATATTGTAAACGTCGTGTTGGAATAGTTTCTATCGAAGTATGAAGTGGAAAATTTGTGCCAAGGGATACCGGTAATTGACCTTTCGCTGCTCTAGCACCAAAAATTACCTGTGCTGAAAGCTCCTGAGCAATTTTACTGTTTTGATACGACAGTACCAGGCCTTCGAAATTCAGTGCGTTTGGTAGATCCAGTAGCGCATACGGCCTAGCGAACACATCAAGAATTACCTTGTTGGTTTTGGCAATTTCTGAAATCCATTCTATTTCTTTCTCCTCTAAATTATAACTCTTCCACGGATTAGCATTCGATTTATGAAACCCAATAATGGTGTAATCGTATTTTTCAAGTATCTGAAGGTATTCTAATAAATCATTCGCTTTTACCCAATCAATCTTCGCATATTTTTGCAATTGATTTAAAAAATCCTTCCCATCATCATCCCCAAAGTTTATGTAGGCAATTTTTTTATTCTGAAGGTCTTTTATTGGGAGGATCTCATTGTCATTTTTCAAGACTGTAAGGGCATTCTCCATTGCATTTTCATACAATGTGTCGTCTACAACCGAGTTTAAATTCTCTATTATTGAAGTTGTGTCGATTGGTTTGTATTTATTAAGTCCTACTTTATATTTTGCAAAGAGGATCTTTTTGACCGAATGTACAAGTCGTTCTTCTGTAATAATTCCTTCTATATATGCATTTACCAATAGTTCATGTGCCTTGGGAATATCTTCAGAAATTAATAAAACATCATTCCCCGCTAAAAATGCTGCCAGATCTATCTCTCCGGGCTCTTTAAAATTGGCCGCACCTTTCATATTTAAGGCATCCGTAAATATAAGTCCGTTGAAGCCCAACTCCCCTTTTAGCAAATCGGTTACGATTGCTGTTGAAATCGAAGATGGAAAATTGGGACGTAGTTCCAAAGAGGGTACATTGAGATGTGCCACCATCACACTGCTAAGTCCGCCGCTAATTAACTTACGGTACGGGTATAACTCAATACTATCTATCCGTTGTTTAGAAAAAGTGATAGTTGGTAAGGTTTTATGAGAATCGGTATCGGTATCCCCATGTCCGGGGAAGTGTTTGGCATTGGCCAGTACGCCGGCAGCTTGCATCCCTTTCATAAAGGCAAGGGACTTTGCTGTGACATCGTCTTTGTCTTCACCAAAAGAACGGTTACCAATAATCGGGTTTTTTGGATTGGTATTAATATCTACCACCGGAGCAAAATTTATATGCACTCCCAACCGTTTGGAATGTTCTCCTATTCGTTTCCCAACCTTTTCAATAATGCTGTTATCCTTTATGGCCCCAAGCGTCATATTCCAGGGATATGCGAAGGTAGAGTCCAATCGCATTGCCAGCCCCCATTCGGCATCCATTCCCACTAGTAATGGCACTTTCGAAAGATCCTGAAATTCGTTATTTAGTTTTGCCTGTCTCTTTGGACCTCCTTTCGAAAAAATTACCCCACCAATGTATTGGTTCTTAATTAGGTCTTTAACTTTATCGGTTTTGGAAGTAGGATCGCTGGAAAATACATCTACCATAAACAACTGCCCTATTTTTTCCTGAAGGGACATATTGGTATAGATACTATCTACCCATTTTTGTTGTTTTGGGAGGTCTTTTTCTACTAATAACGGATTAATTTGCTGTGAAAATACAGGAAGTAAAACCCATGCAAAAAGTGAGGTTGCAAGCAATTTTTTCATACATCGAAAGATACAAAAACTATGCTAAAAATCGGCTGTGCCAACTATCTTTGGCAGGAACTTCCCAATGCTCTAAATATTCGGCTTTTGTATTCACCAAATTATTAAAAACGACCGTATTAGGAGAAACAGAACGATCTTTGGCCATTTTTTTGAAATCGGACAAAGGTTTATAGGCGATATAGTCCCCGGTATAAAAAGTTACATTCATCTTATCAAGCAGTTCAATACTGAATTCTTTTTCCAGCGACTGAATAAAATGTACCGAAGCATCTATGCTACAACCCGAGGCCGAAGCATTGGCCTGGTTGAGTCCAATTACAATAAAGCGGTTGTATTTTACTTCAAGCCCGGCCTCCAAATTGGCGCCATGTGCTGTCCACTGTTCTAAAAAAGCGCTGGTCTTTTCTTCAATAAGCGCAACTTCTTCATTCGATAATTTTCTATTTGCCTGATATACCCACACTCGGGAATCGTCGGGGAGGTTTTTAAAATCTGTCAACATCTTTATAAATCTTCAGCATTTGCAATCATTTCGGCTACATCCATTACTTGTATTTCGCCTTCTTTTTCTTTTCCTTTTACTCCATCGGTAAGCATGGTATTGCAAAACGGACAACCGGCTGCAATAATGTTGGGTTGTGTTTCGATGGCCTCTTCAGTACGTTCAATATTAATATCTTTCGCTCCGGCTTCGGGTTCTTTAAACATTTGCGCTCCACCTGCTCCACAGCACAATCCACGTGTTTTACAACGCTTCATTTCGACTAATTCTACTTCTAATTTCTGAAGCAGATCTCGAGGTGCTTCGTATTCGCCATTCGCCCGCCCTAAATAGCACGGATCGTGGAAAGTAATACGTTTTCCTTTAAACTTGCCTCCTTCAACTTTCAATCTGCCTTCGTTTAAAAGTGATTTTAAAAACTGAGTGTGGTGCATTACTTCGTAATTTCCACCGAGCTCCGGGTATTCGTTTTTTATTGTATTGAAGCAGTGCGGACAAGCAGTAACAATCTTTTTTATTTCGTAAGCATTTAAAACTTCTATATTCCCCATGGCTTGCATTTGGAACAGAAACTCGTTTCCTGCTCTTTTCGCAGGATCTCCGGTACAACTCTCTTCGGTTCCTAGAACCGCAAAATCTACATTGGCTTTGTGTAATAATTTTACAAAGGCCTTGGTAATTTTCTTGGCTCTGTCGTCAAAACTTCCGGCGCAACCTACCCAAAACAATACTTCGGGTTGCTTTCCTTCTGCCATAAATTCTGCCATTGTGGGTACTTTTATTGTCTCGCTCATGTGTATAGCTTAATCTTTAAAAACCTGTATGGTCACCTCTTTTTCTACCAAATCGGTAAATTTTCCTCTATATCGGGTCGCTTTCACCAAATGGTTATCCACCCAATGATAATTTCCACCTCTGGGTTTGCCCATAAGAAGTGAATGGTATTTAAATCCGTGTTGATCCAACCATACTTCGGTAACTTCTCTGTGTTCTTCGGTTCTCGAAGTAAAAAAACAAATTATATGTCCTTGATCGTACCATTTGTTTAAGGTTTTCAATGCATCCGGAAACGGTTCGCAGGTTGCCATACGCTCCGGCTCCTCGTTGGGAATATCGTCGGTAATAGTTCCATCGATATCTATGAGGTAATTTTTAATATCCTTTGGCAGTACCGGACTTACATGCGCCCCTGCCTCTACTTTATCATGCAGTAATTTTTCTACTTCGGTCTTCTTCATGCTGCTAAATGCTTTTCTATTTTGATGGTTTATTAAATTATCGTTCCTCCTGCTAACCCGCAACTTTCATTAAAAATCTGTTCAGGCTTCCGTAATAAACTTCAGGTTGTTCCAGCCAACCGTAATGTGCACAGTTGTCTATAAATACCAAATCTGAATTGCTAAAAAGGCGATGGCTGCTAGTTGCTATATTTTTGTCGATAATATCCTGTGCTCCCTGAATGATTAAAACGGGTTTCTTATAGGTTTCAATTTCTTTCTTGCAATCGTAGTTAATTGCTCGCAAATTCTGCCATACTAAACTGTTAATTTGGCTATTGCCTTCGGTTAAACGTTGCGCAATTTTATTTCTATGTGTATTATCGTATAAATAGGCCGGTGCCAAATAAGTTCCTCTTTGTAAACTCGCATGAAAGCTCGTATCACCATTGCGAATCTTATTATTCCAGAAATTTAATGAATCCTGATCCTTTTGTGAAAGCCGGGCAGTGATATTTAAGGTGTTCAGCAAAGATAAATCCAACCCTCCGGAGGAAGAAAGAATAAGTCCTTTTACTCGTTCAGGGAATTTTGAAGTGTAATAGGATGCCAGCATACCACCAAAGGAATGTCCCATAACAATCCATTCTTCAAAACCGAGGTTTTTTCGAATTACCTCCATGTCGGCTACCATTAAATCCATGGTGATGGTTTTGGCACTGACTTCATTCATAACCGATTTTCCCGTACCTCTTTGGTCAAATAAAATAACCGTATTAGTTTCACATAAACTTTCGGCCAAACCCACAAAACCGTTGCTGCTCATTCCGGGGCCACCATTAATAACCACCAGTGCCGGACCTTCTCCAAATGTTGTAACATGAAGTATTCCGTCACTTATCTTTAGCTCTATCTGTGTTTGAGCCAGTATACTACAGCCCAAACACAAGGTAAAAAATAAGACTAACAGCGATTTCATTTTGTTTTGTTTTAAATCAGGCTTCGTTTTTCCAGTTTAGGCGATCCATCTGATTGTACGGCCATGGTGCGCCGTTGTTTTCAATATTGGTCATGGCTCCGTTTAACTCCATGGGAGCAGCAGATTGTTCCATCACCAGATACTGACGCATTTCCATAATTATTGAAAGCGGGTCGATACTTACCGGGCAGGCTTCAACACAGGCGTTGCAAGTGGTGCATGCCCATAGTTCCTCTCTCGTGATATAATCGTCCAGCAATTGTTTGCCATCGGGCTTAAACTCACCATTTTTCTCAATATTTTTTCCTACCTCTTCCAATCGGTCGCGGGTATCCATCATAATCTTTCTGGGAGACAACTTCTTCCCGGTGATGTTGGCCGGGCATTCACTTGTACAACGACCACATTCGGTGCAAGTATAGGCGTTTAGCAACTGAATTCGGGTTAAATCCATGACATCACTGGCTCCAAATTTTGCCGGGGCTTCGGCACCTTCGGCAGGAGCAGCAAACGGATCGGCTGTTGGATCCATCATTAATTTCACTTCGTTGGTAACCGATTCGAGGTTTTTGAATTTTCCCTTCGGAACAACTCTTCCGAAGTACACATTCGGGAAAGCCAGAATAATATGCAAGTGTTTCGAAAAGTACAGGTAATTCAGGAAAACTAAAATTCCCAAAATATGAAGCCACCAGCAAGTACGCTCAATGGCAATTAGCTTGCCTTCCGAAAAATTTTCAAACAAGATTGCGATGTATTGACTCACAGGAAACATTCCTGCCTGAGTATAGTGTGCTGTACCCAAATGTTGTAGTTGCAAATCGGCTGCATTCATAGTTAGAAACAGTACCATGAGTACCATTTCGAAGTAGAGAATATAATTGGCGTCGTTTTTGGGCCATCCTTTCATTTCGGCTGCCCAGAATCGCTTAATTTTCTGAATGTTTCTTCGAATCCAGAAAACTATCACCCCAATAAGGACAAGCAATGCCAGAATCTCGAACGAAGCGATAAGGTAATCATACACTATTCCTAATCCCGAGAAAATACGGTGTGTTCCGAAGATACCATCGATAATAATCTCCAGCACCTCAATATTAATAATGATAAAACCAACGTAAACGAAAATGTGCAATAGTCCCGAAACAGGGCGCACCACCATCTTAGACTGGCCAAGCGCAATGCGTAGCACATTGCCCATACGTTCAGTTTTGTGGTCTGAAGCATCTACTTGCAGACCCAGCTTTATGTTTCGAATTATCTTACGAATGTTCTTGGTGAAAAAACCAATCCCGACAATTAGGGCGATGAGGAATAATATATTAGGAATGTATTGCATTGTCTATTGATCGGGATTCTCGGGCGTCACGTATTCTTTTTGTTTTTTTCCAAATACTGAAATATGAACATAACGCTTCGGATTTAATTTTAAGTCCTGAAGTAATTGTTCCAACTGCCTTGAAGCTCCTTCAAGATTGTCGTACAATTTTTCGTCTTTTAATAATTTTCCAACGCTGCCCTCCCCATTGTCTATTCGTGTTACAATATCATTAAATCGGGTTACCACGTTTTGCAAGTCAGTCACAAGTTTTCCGGTTTCAAGCTTTGCTAAGGAATCGGACAATTTTGCAAAATTTTCGGACATCACATCCAGATTTGTGAATGTTCGGTTTAACTTATCTGTGTTCTCGCCCAAAACTGCGTCTAATTTTCCTGAAACACCGCCCAAGGAATTTAAAGTTGTATTCAGGTTTGCAATTGCATTTTTAAGATTCTCACGGGTACGTTCGTCGACAATATCGGTGTAGGCTAATAAAAGCGTATCTACTGTAGCGAGTGTGTTGTTTACTTTTAGCTCTAAAGGTCCCAACCGGGACGCAACGGCATCCAGCATACTTTTCTCAATTTCACCTTTTAACGTATCTCCGGATTTGGCAATGTTTGAAGCATCGTAAGAAGGAAAAATACCTATCGACTTTCCGCCTATGAGTCCGCTGCTGTAGATACGTACCAGGCTATTTTTTGAAAAATCGAAGTCTTCCTCAACCGTAAATTCTACCACCAAGCCCCCTGTTTTATTGGCGAAAGTGATGTTTTGCACCTTCCCAACATTTAATCCGTTAATGGTTACGGGAGCAGACTTCGCCAGCCCCTCCACATTGCTGTATTTTACATAAAAAGTACGGTGATTATCAAGGAGATTAGTACCCTTTAAAAAGCTGTAACCAAAGATAAACAGTAAGATGGCGCCAATAGCGAGTATTCCGGTTTTTACTTCTCTAGATAGTTTCAAAAAGGTAGTATTTAGGTTCCAAACAAATTTAGAAATAAATATAGAAAAACGGGGGCTATTTGTCTTTTGAATTTAAAACATCCGAAAGTTTAACTTTTTTGTCTCCTTTAAAGGCGACAATATAGCAAGAGGCATAGCCCTTTTCCTGAGCAAAACTCTTCATTATTTGTATTTTATTATAGTCGGATGTTTCCCCGTAATAATATTTATACAACCCGTCTTCTTTGGCACGATTCACGTCTTTTAACCCTTTAAAATTGGAGGGTTTGGTATCCAGTTTCTTTCCGGTCGCTGCCAGTTGCACCCGAAACATAACATCTTTGTAGTGTTTCTCTACAGTAGTTTCGATCGCCTTGTTTATTTCGGTATCTTCCATCACGGGATTTTGTGATTTGGTAGTTGTCATGGAGAGACTATTTTTATACGAAAGAATTGCCTTGGCTATTTCGTTAGCCATTTCATTCTGACCTTTATCTGAATTCAAGTACTTTCCTTCTTCAGTGTTGCTCAAAAAACCTGTTTCCACAAGCACACTGGGCATATAAGTATTGTGAAGCACCCAGAATCCGGCCTGTTTTACACTTCGGTCTTTGCGCTTTAAGGTATTAGTAAAGTTATTTTGAATGAGACTTGCCAGCAAAATACTTTGATCCAGGTATTCCTCCTGCATAAGCGTAAGCCCGATAAGAGATTCGGGATGACTGGGATCGAAACCCGCATAGGTCTCTTTGTAGTTATCTTCCAGGAAAATTACTTCGTTTTCCTTTTTAGCCACTTCGAAATTCGCCTGACTCTTGTGTAGTCCTAATACAAAGGTTTCTGTACCGTAAGCCTGTGTATGGTGTGCATTGCAATGCACCGAAACAAATAGGTCGGCATCGGCTTTATTGGCAATGGCAGCTCTTTCGGATAATTCGAGAAAAACATTTTTTGTACGGGTGTAGATAACTTTTATATCGGGGTTTTTTTCAAGGATTTTTCCAACTCCCAAAACAATATTTAACGCTATATCTGCCTCTTTGTAGCCATTTTTAGTATTCCCGGAGTCTTTTCCGCCGTGGCCGGCATCCAACACCACTACGAAGGGTTTAGTGGCATCGTTATTGTTCGGGGTTAATGCGGTGAGGAGACCTATTCCTATAGTAAGTAAGAAAATGCTAAGAAGTTTCGTTTTCATATAATTACTAACGTATGGTAAATGTTGATATTTTAAAAAATTGATTTTAGAAAACGCAGCCCAAAAAATATGCTTAATTTTGAGCCCGTTCGTTGTTTGTTAACGGACTTTCAAAAACTAAGCCAAAAATACAAAATAATAGTATCTAAGCATTGCAAACAAAACGGCAATTTATTCCGATTTTACTTTTTTTTCTGCTCTTCTGCGGTTATGCAATGCATTCGCAGGATATTCCTCCCAAGCAGGATGTAACAATACCCGCCAAACAAGATTCCGACACCATCACCGTTGATGTTAAGCCAATAATTTCTGAAATTAATGAAGTAGCAATTGATACTGTTAAAAACGATACGGTCAAGCCAAAAAAAGACTATTTAGATAACATTGTGGATTATTACGGCGAAGACTATGTGTATCTGGACCGAAAGGCGAACAAGGTATATATGTACAACAAGGCGTATCTTATCTATGGAGATATGCGCATTGATGCCGGATTAATTATTCTGGACTACAACAAAAATGAAGTCACGGCGAAAGGAATAGACAGTGCAGGCAAGTATACACAGCGCCCTGTCTTTGTGCAAGGCCCCAATAGAGCCGAACCCGATTCACTACGGTTTAACACCAAATCGAAAAAAGCTATTGTCCACAATACCAGGACCGAACAAAATGGGTTTCAGGTTTTGGCTGAAACGACCAAAAAAGAAAACGATTCGGTGTATTTCCTGCGGAATGTACGATTTACCACCTCCAAGAACCTTGAAGACCCCGAATACTACTTCTATACCCGAAAAGCCAAGTTTGTTCCACAGAAAAAGATTGTTACCGGACTTACCAATATGTATATCGCCGATGTTCCCACGCCGGTTGGATTGCCGTTTGCGTATTTTCCGCTCACCGAAGATCGTACCTCCGGGTTTATAATTCCAACTATTGGAGAAAACAGCAATCGGGGATTCTTTTTTCAGAACGGAGGGTATTACTTTGCCATTAACGATTATCTGGACTTAACTGTATTGGGCGATTATTATACCAACGGCAGTTATGGTTTACGGGGTGAATCTACTTATGTAAAGCGATATATGTTTCGAGGAAATGTTAGTATCCGCTATGAAAATCTTATAAACAGTGAAAGAGGCTTCCCCGATTTTAGTGAAAGCTCGGTGTATAACATTCGCTGGAGTCATAATCAGGATGCCAAGTCCAATCCCACTTCGCGTTTTTCGGCCTCTGTAAATTTGGGGAGTAGCAGGTATTTTCAGGAATCAATCAATCAGACAAATAATGCCAGCGCCCTTGTAAATACGCTAAGTTCTTCGGTTTCGTACGCCAAAACCTTTGAAGGGGAACCTCAGGTGAATGCAACCATTGCAGCTACACATTCTCAAAATACAAATACCGAGGAAATAAATATGTCCTTGCCAAACGCCAATGTGAGTGTCTCTCGAATTTTTCCTTTCGCGCCTAAAATTGGAACTAAAAATGGTATTATAGAGAATATAAATGTTCAATACGATGTCACTGCCGAAAACCGATTTAGAACTGTAGATTCACTCTTTTTTAGGCCAGAAATGTTCGAAAAAGCTCAGATTGGTGCCCAACACAACATTCCGGTAAGCACCAATTTTAAAATACTTAATTATTTAAGCGCCTCAGCCAACAGCAGTTTACGGGAAACTTGGGTGCTCAAAACCATTGAGCGTTCCTACGATACCTCGCTTAATGATGGCATAGGAGGTGTAGTTGAAGATACCATTCCGGGCTTCGACCGATACTTGACATACAACTTTTCAACCAGTTTAGGAACAACAGTTTACGGTTTGTTTAATTTTGGAGCCGATAAAAAAATACAAGCCTTACGACATGTAATGCGACCTTCGGTAAGTTATAACATCAATCCGGGGTTCGATAAATATTACGATGAGTATGTAATTCCGGCAACCGCCGATCCCGATGTAAATGAGGAGGTTGTAGCCTATTCCCGTTTTGAGAATACACTTTACGGAGCTCCCAGCCGCAATTACTCCAGTAGTATAGGCATGTCATTGAGTAATACCTTTGAGGCAAAGGTGACCAGCAAGGACACAACCTTAACCGAACCTAAGAAAGTAACCTTACTTAATAATCTCAATTTTTCGACCGGATACAACCTTTCAGGCGATTCATTGCGATGGAATCCGGTGAGTTTTACCGGAAATATTCCTATTGTAGAAAAGCTGGATTTTAATTTTAACGGAACGCTGGACCCCTATGCTTTAAACAGCAACAATCAGCGTATTGATGTTTTTAATATCGACAATGGCGGGAGTTTGTTTAGACTTACAAACGCGAACATAAGTGTCAACTATTCCTTTTCCAGCAAGGATTTTGAAGGAAAAAGTGAAGATAAGGATCGTTCAGACAATGAAACCTTCAGAAATGGAGGAAGGCCCGACGACCTGTTTGGTGACACAACCGATATTTACGATGGAAATATTTACAAAGAAGATGATGATGACGAAAAAGATAAAAATGTTGCCTGGTATAAGTATCAAATACCGTGGGATTTACGACTGGCTTACACCATGACCTATTCGAACGGGCAACGTCAAAATGAAATTTCCTCACAGTCTTTAATGCTTAGCACAAACCTTGAATTATCTCCGCGGTGGCGTGTGGGAGTCTCTTCGGGATACGATTTTAAGAATAACGGTGTTACTTTAACGCAGTTTCGGTTTCAGCGAGACTTGGAAAGCTGGCAAATGAGCTTTAACTGGACTCCTATTGGTAGTATTAATACATCGTGGTATTTCTTTATTGGGATAAAATCTTCGGTGTTGAGCGATATTAAATACGATAAACGCAGAGAACCCGATAAAGGTTTGTAACTCTTAATTCATAAAAAATGAAAAAAATTATTAATACTAAAAACGCCCCTGCTCCTATCGGGCCTTATAGTCAAGCAGTACTTAAAGGGAATATGTTGTACACGTCGGGTCAGATTGCGCTCGATCCTGAAACCGGAGAACTTGTTTTAGGCGATATTAAGACCGAAACAAAGCTGGTTATGGAAAATTTGAAAGCTGTTTTAACCGAAGCCGGAATGACCTTCGAGAATGTTCTTAAAACCTCAATATTTATTAGTGATATGAAACACTTCGGATCAATAAACGAAGTGTATGCAACTTATTTTAATGAGGCTACTGCTCCTGCAAGAGAGACTGTTGAAGTGGCCAATCTGCCAAAGTATGTGAATGTTGAGATTTCAATGATAGCTTCCCTATAAGAAACTAATCTTCGTTTTCCTTTGTTCCCTGCGGATTAAAATCGGCCGGGAAAGAACTGTCATCAGGAACTATTGGCATCTCATTTTCCGATTCCAACGTAAGTTTTCTATTAAATAATTTGTTGACCAATTCACGGAAGGTATCAAAATCGACCGAATACGAAATTCCCGCGCCCTGTTCAAATATTTGATCCTCTCCAATAAACTGAATGTCTGCCTGCCGATTGAAAAAATTGATTCGTAAACTTCCGTCTTCATTCACTAACCATTGAACTTCAATGTCGCCGGCTACTGCTGTTTCATTTACACCACCAACCGGAACGCCAACCTTACCGTTTATAAGAATACGCTCGTTAATTTGGGTAGAAAGCGTAATCCCAAAGCGATCTGCTGTTTCCTGATTGGGTAACCTGGAACCTTGTGAATAATCCAGACCTACCCTAAACTTACTGTCCTGATCGGTAAACAGTTCGTTTACAAGTCCTGATACTCGTTCTACCAGCGTACCCGTAAAGGCATTCGATCCCTCATAGTTGTCGTTAACAAAAGAGCCCGAAGCTAGTAAAAATAACGCCTGATTTTGTTTTTGTTCTTCGTTTTGCAGTTTGTATTCCAACTCGCTCTTTACGATGGAACTTACACGTGGAAATTCGATACGGAACTTTATTTCCGGCTGAATTAATTCTCCGGTGAGATCTACTAAAACATGCACCGGAATCTTTCGGTTCACCGAAGGATTGTCCAACAGAATGGACGGATTGGCTTCGGTTTTGTACAGTGCGCTCAAATTTAAACGAGCTCGCGTAGGATCCCCATCCCAGGTAATACTTCCGCCGGGAACCACTTCAATATTTTTCTGTATAAGCCCGCCGTATCTAAAATCGTAATCTCCCTTAATTACCAGGAAATCTCCCCACATTCTGAACTTTCCCAGGGTATTAATTTCAATCAATAAGATACCAGCTCCGCGTCCCCGTAGGGTTGAATTGTTTACAGGGTCTACCACTACCTCCACTTCGGCCTTTTCATTGATATCCAATTCGAAATTGAGGGAGAGTCCTTTTACATTGTTTGAAATGACCATTTCCCCGCTAATTCGAGCCTCTTTTTCGGCCGGGGATAAAAATTTAATAAAGGAGTCATCCCCAATAGCTTCAGTATCACTCAGGGGCACTTTAAAAGTAGTTCCTTCTTCGGTGGTGGCAACAACATCAATTACCAATTCTTCCACAGGGCCTTTGATTATGGCCGTTCCGCTAATAAAAGCGGTTCCATAATACAAGGCATCTTCATTGGCCGGGGTATCGAGTACCAGAAGGCGCTCGGGGGCATCGATATCGAGGTTCAGTTCCCAATCTCTAAAATTATCATGCGTAGCATTTCCGAATAGAACTCCTTCTGTATTATACTTGGTATCGGTGATGGTGGTAGTACGCAGTTCAATTTTATTCTTGTTTACTAAAATCTGAGCCGAATTATCTAAATTGAAATCTGTATTTAGATAAGGTATTTTTAATCCGCTGTTTGCCAACGTAATGCGTCCCAGCATATCGGGAGATTTATAATTTCCTGTAACCCGAACATTTCCGGTGGCACTTCCCCTTATGGCAGTAACCACATCGCCACCAAACGGACTAAAGGCTTGCAGATTAAACTCGTTGAGATTAATATCCAACCGTATTTGCGGATTTTGGGTTGAAACATCAATTTCGCCAATTGCTTCAATTGACTTTACATTATTGTTGGTAAGCGTTGTATTTATAGAGTATCTTGTTAAATCTTCATTCCCTGAAATTTTTAAATCTAGATCTCCAAACGGAATATCATTAATTACAACTCCATCTATGGTAACAGAAGAATTTGGGTAATAAGCCTTGTTTTTTTGAACAAAATGAAGTCGCCCGTTGGTATTCCCTTCCAATCGCAAACTATCCACAGCCGGAACAATGTTGCCAATATTAACGTTTTTAAACTGAAGCTGTATATCCTTATACGTCGAATCGCGAATGTTCCCGGCGAGCTGAATTATTTCATCGTTATGTCTAAACACCAGGGAATCGATGCGTACCGAATTGAAATTATCGTCGAATACAACTTTATTTAGGTTATTATTGTTTTTATTGATATACCAGACGTTGTCCTTATAAGTAATATCCGATTTTTTAACACCTACCACCGATTTCCCTTCCGGGTTTATGGTGTGATACAACGAAAGATTAAATAAGTCCTCCTTTGCTTTACCTCCCTTAAATTCGGAACGAATGTAAAGCGTATCATTAATGGTTTTGTTAATCACATTCACATCCACTACATTGTAAACACCTGTGTATACCGAATCTACTGAAATAAATGTATTGTAAATAGGGTTGTCGTTATCTACCTGAATATTTACCTTTCCTAAATAGTTTTTAAACAGTAAAATCTCCGGAGAGCGGAAATCGAGTTTAAATTTGGATTCATCGGAAGAGACAGAGCCTCGAACTTTCGTATTTTCACCAAGCTGCAGCTCCGGCACGAACACTTCAACAATTTTGTTGAAAACCAGAAACTCGTAATCAATATATTGATTTGTGGTTACTTCAATAGGTGTGTAGTTTGCATATATACTTCCTACCCCATTCCTAAACAAGTTGGGAATATCTTCAACCAGAAATTTCCCTGAAATCTTACCGTTGATAATATCCGGGGAATTAATTTCAATTGTACGAATATCCCCTTCAAAAGAAGAAGTGATGTTAAAATCATCGAAAAAGAAATCGTCCCGCTCACTTTGATAAAAAGTTTGCTGAAAAGTAATGGTTCCCTTTGCATCGTCGAAAGTGGTTCCATCCATATCTACGATCACTTTTCCTGCAAACACTGCAATACTATCTCTGGTGACAAGCTGTAACTTGTTAAGTTCGGCATACTCTACATCGGCTTCAAAATCGTATTGGTTAAAATCTTTGGAGACATCTACCAATCCTTTAAAATTTAAGCGAAGGTTTGGGTCATTAATGCTTAATTCTCCATTAAACAACGGATTCTTTAGATTTCCCGAAACAGTAATCTTTTGATAGTTATAGCCTTCAAAATAAAATGAAGAAATGGTTCCCGAAATTTTTGTGTTTACGGTTTGCTGTGTAAATCCACGGCCGTCGAAGTTCAAATTTGCAGTTACTCTGCCCAAGGAGGTTGTGCCTGCAATTTTGCCTAAATTAAAACCGTTGAGGATTGCATTTCCCTTGTAATAGGCATTGTCGAAATTATTGATATTACCCATTGTAAAATCAACGTTGGCACCTCCTATCCCGGTTAAAATGGTGCTTTTGGTTGTTAATTCGGTGTTTGTGATTTGAGTATTTCCGGTAAAAGTGAAGGCGCCAATTTCTTTTAATTCCTTCGGAACTACATCTCCAAGTATACGTGGCATAAACCTGCGCAACTCGAAATAACTGGTGTGAATGGAATGATTTTGAGCACGTATTGAATACGCTTCTCCTTCGGATAGTATATTTTTTATGGTATAATCTCCTGCTACGTGTGTATCTCCCACAGATAATTTTGCATCCTTGAAAGTAAAATCATTAAGTGTGCCTTCAAAATTACCATCGATGTAAATAATCTGATCCGGTCCAAACTCATTATAAAAACCGTTTAAATCGTTGGTTGCCAGACTGGTTTCCTTGAGACTCGCCGTTATCTTTACATTGTTTTCGAAGTCGCCCATTCCCTTTTCACCATAATACAATAGGATATCACCTTTTACGGATGAACTTTCCGTTTGGAGAGACAGGTTCTTAAATTCCATCGCTTTAAGGGTATATGAAAAATCGGCCTCGAGGTTTTTAATAGTAAATCCCCTGGCCGCGACTAACGAAAGCGAATTTATATTTGCCGTAATATCGGGACCTGATATATTAAAACCGTCTGCTACAATATTTACAGCGCTCAAATTAAAAACTTCAGCGTTCTCCAGATTATAATCGGTGATTCTAACTTTGCTGTTGGTAAGGGTTATATCGTTACTGAATAAAGAAAAAGGTGTTTCGCTGGGTTCACCGGTTTCAAACTTTTCGGCGAAGATGGAAAGATTGTCATTATCTTCGTCTTTATAGGTAGTCACATACAACTTGGCCTCGGTGAGATCGATATTTCCAAAACCCAAGTCTCCATTTAATAAATTTTGTAAGCTTAAAATATTGGTTTTAAGCGCCTTGGCAAAAATAAGCGTGTCATCGTGATGATCGGTAATAAAAACTTCCCGAATGTCTACCTGACCTTTCCAGTTAAGTCCTAAGCGTTTTATTTGAATATTGGTGCCGTAGGTTTCATTTAAATTTGCAGTTACCTTTTTGGCAACGTAGGTCTGTACCGAAGGAATGGAAAAAATAATGATTAAAAGCACGATAAGCAATACAATGATTGCGAAGGTGCGAAGTATTATTTTCCTTAATTTTTTGATACGCTTTTAATGTTATAATTTTGATACCAATAAATATGCCCTTTTATTTTGAGTCAAAAAAATTGTTATATTCTTGGTATTGAGTCTTCTTGTGATGACACTGCTGCTGCTGTGATAAACAACGGTGTAATCTTGTCCAATGTTGTTGCTACACAAAAAATTCACGAGGAGTACGGAGGTGTTGTCCCCGAACTCGCTTCAAGAGCGCATCAACAAAACATTGTTCCTGTGGTTTACCAAGCTCTTCGCAAAGCAAATATCGACAAAAAAGAGTTAAGCGCCATAGCTTTTACAAGTGGTCCGGGATTAATGGGTTCTTTGTTGGTAGGGACCTCATTTTCAAAGTCTTTGGCGTTGGGATTAAACATTCCATTGCTGGATGTAAACCATATGCAGGCGCATATTCTCGCACATTTCATTAAGGCCGATGGGCAAACAGCCCCCAACTTTCCATTTTTAGCGATGACCATTAGTGGCGGGCATACACAGATAGTTCTGGTTAAAGATTATTTTGAAATGGAAGTGATTGGCGAGACGATAGACGACGCGGTTGGCGAGGCTTTCGATAAGGCCGGAAAGATTTTAGGACTTCCCTATCCCGGAGGCCCATTGGTGGATAAATACGCCCAATCGGGAAATCCGAAACGTTTTAAATTTACCAAGCCGAAGGTGAGTCCGTTGGACTTTAGTTTTAGCGGTCTAAAGACTGCAGTGCTTTATTTTATTGAACGTGAAGTTAATAACAACCCTAATTTTATTGCTGAAAATTTAGAAGATATTTGTGCAAGTATACAGTATACCATTGTCGATTATTTAATGGACAAGCTGAAAAATGCCGTAAAACAAACCGGAATTAAAGAAATAGCTATAGGCGGTGGCGTTTCTGCCAATAGCGGAATTAGAAATGCCCTTGTAAATGCCGAAGCAAAATACGGATGGAAAACACATATCCCTAAATTCGAATTCTGTACCGATAACGCCGCAATGATTGCCATAGTTGGGGAATTAAAATACAAAAACGGACTTTTTGCGAGTAACAATGTGGTTGCAAATGCCAGAATGAAAATATAATGGAAAACAATTCGGAAGAATTAGTACGACGTATACGGGTAGCAGTCCTGCCCTGGACATCACATATAACCGAAAAACGCATGTTTGGGAGTGCTTGTTTTTTATTTAAAGGAAAAATGTGTGTTGGTGAAACCAAAGAGCGCCTTATGGTGAGGGTTGTTTCTGAAAAAATGCCTGAGATGCTAAAGAATCCTTATGTACAGCCCATGGATTTTACCGGGAAACCCATGAAGGAATTTATTTTTGTGACCAAAGAAGGCTTCGACACCGAAGAAAAACTACAACAATGGGTCGAATTGGGGATTGAGCACGCTCACTTAAAAAGCACTTAAATTATGCAGCTTTTCTACCATCCGCTACTTACCGAAGCATCTAAAGATATAGCGTTCAATAAAGAAGAAAGCAGGCATATTGCCAAGGTATTGCGAAAACAAGATGGTGACATTCTAAACCTAACCAATGGTGAAGGTTATTTTTTTGAAGCTATTCTTGTAAGTACCAACCCGAAACAGTGTCTCGCCTCAGTAACTCATTTTGAAAAACAAGCTCCTCTTCCCTATTCGTTGCACCTGGCTGTGGCCCCTACCAAGTTAAACGATAGATTTGAATGGTTTTTAGAGAAGGCGACTGAGATTGGTGTTTCGGAAATTACCCCAATAATCTGCGATCACAGCGAACGAAAAGTAATTAAGCGCGAACGCTATGAGAAAATCCTTCAGAGTGCGATGAAGCAGTCGTTAAAAACGTATATGCCAAAGCTAAATGCCGCTATTTCTTTTCAGAATTTTATAGAACAGGAATCCGCTTCCGAAGTCGTACAATGTATTGCTCATTGTGAAGAAACTTCGCGTAAGCTGCTTAAAAATGTAGTAATTCCAAAAGCTTCAGTATTGGTGCTTATTGGCCCGGAAGGTGATTTCTCGAGTACAGAAATTGAGTTTGCTCTTAGGGCAGGATATATTCCGGTGAGTTTGGGGAACAGCCGACTAAGAACCGAAACGGCAGCTATTGTAGCCTGCCACAGTGTGGCATTTATCAATGAAGTTTAGAGTTTGGCGCTTCCGGCACCCGTAATAGTTAAGTTTTTTGATTGTATATAAGCAATCAAGCTCAAGGAATCTTCATTGGAAACAATATCGGGAATAAGTAATAGTGCCTCCCCCGTTTTTTTATTTAAAGACATTTGAATTTCCTCTATCACAATATTGCTATTTACCAAGGTACGTCCGCCATTTTCACCATGTTTAACAATGGTCTCCCTTTTGTTGATAACCAAGGCCACTTTTAATTTTTTCGATTCAAGAGGACCTTTAATATCATATTTAAAGTTGACGGCTTTATTTTTTTTTGGTTATTTCAGACAGTGTTATTGCGTTTTCTGAAGCCGTTTTCAAGAATTTTGAAACATACTTGTTCATGGAATCTTTGTTGGATCCCACAAAATGAATGCTACCATTTACTACGGCTTGCGGTGTATACACAGACCTGCTGTTAAATTTAAAACCATAAGCATGCTGCAATGTTGTGTAATCACTCTTGCTAAAAGGATCTTTCCAGCCCAATCTATCCCAATAATCCACATGGTAGGACGCCACTAAAACATTTTTTTTAGCAAAGTTATTTTTTACTTCCTCCAATAATACATCAGCCGGAGGACAACTACTGCATCCCTGGGAAGTGAAAAGTTGTATAAATACAAAGGGCTCCTTTTCATCAAAAACAGTAGATTTTTCAGAATTTATAGTTGAAAATCCAATCATCAAAATCAAAAAAACAGGAAAAGTACTACAAAATATATGGGTTTTCATGCCGGAAATTTAAGAAATAGTCGGAATTAATAGCCGTCCTTACTAATTAGGGAGTTTCAATTTCTTATTTCAAAACACCTTCTTAACAAGCCCTATGACAATGTTGTACTAATTAACAAGATGTAAAAAATTACCGTTTATCGATGTTATTATACCGATAAACGTAAAAAAATGCACTTTTTAACATTTTAAATCAGAATTAATACTTAGCTTTCCAGTCTCAAATCAAAATAATTTTCAAAATGTCCCCAGCAGCACGAAAATTTGAACATTCACTTAACCTACCAATTATCAACTCAGGAATTTTAACAAAAATGAATCCGGTGAGTTTGCTTGCGGTAAATGAAAACATGACAATTGTGCACAGCGCAAAAATGTCTGTACACCTCTTACAAGATTGGATGGAATTTACTCAGGTATTAGGTGCGGGAATACTCAATAAAATTTCCCGATAACAATTTGACTTTCTACAGTCCAGTTTTGTACTTTTGATTGCTATGCGATTGAAGGCCTTTCTTTATTTATTTCTATTTACCATTGTTGGAGCTACATCGGCTCAGGAGATTGCTGTATTACAGTACGGTGGTGGCGGTGATTGGTACAGCAACCCCACTGCCCTTCCAAATCTAATATCCTTCTGTAACGAGCAAATTAATACAACCATACGCAGTAAACCGGAAACAGTTCAGCCCGGAAGTGTCGATTTGTTCGATTATCCCTTTGTACATATGACGGGTCATGGGAACGTATTTTTTTCTTCGGAAGAAGCCGAGAACCTAAGAAACTATCTCATTAGCGGGGGCTTCCTGCATATTGACGATAATTATGGTATGGATGAATACCTTCGGAAAGAATTGGTGAAACTATTTCCGGACAAAGAATTAAAAGAGCTACCCGGCACCCATCCTATATTTAATTATCAGTTTTCGTTTCCGCAAGGACTTCCAAAAATTCATGAGCACGATCGTGGGCGTCCGCAGGCTTTTGGGATTGTGTACGAAGGACGATTGGTCCTGTTGTACACATTCGAGAGTGATTTGGGCGATGGCTGGGAGAATCCCGAGGTTCACAACGACCCTGAAGAAGTACGCTTAAAAGCGTTGCGAATGGGAGCCAACATCGTAAAGTATGCCTTTGAGAACTAATTATGTCTCAACTTTCCCATACCACTACTCCTTTTATTTCTAAGAAATTTCCAATTGTTGTTATTTGTGATGGGTTAAATGGTCCGGCAAATATTGGAGCTTTGTTTCGTACATGTGAAGCGTTTGGCGTTTCTGAGATTATCTTTTGCAATGCCGAAATAGAAATGTCCTCTCCTAGAATAAAAAAAACAGCGAGAGGTGCACAGGAAAAGATTTCCTATAAATTATCCGACGACATACTTGCTGAAATTAATTCCTTAAAGAATAGGGATTACCAATGTGTTGCTTTAGAAATTACCGAGACGAGTATTCCCATTGAAAAGTTGATTCTTTCAAATAGAAATATAGCCCTAGTAATTGGCAGCGAACAAGACGGGATTTCAGAAAAAGCGCTTGGGATCGTCTCACAAAGTACCCACATCACCATGTACGGGGAAAATAGCAGTATGAATGTTATTCAGGCAACCTCAATTGCCCTGCATCAGTTAACAAAACTTTGATATTTCGGTATTCCAATTATGGTATCTTTACACAATGAAGGCTAAGGAAATAAGTTTTGGAGTTTTAAAAGTAATTGCAATACTTGCCGGTATCTGTTTGTTACTTTGGTTTATTTTCAAAATACAAGCCTTACTGCTTTATGTAGGCATTGCTGCCGTCATATCTTTGATTGGACGACCGGTAATGCTGTTTTTAAAACGCCGATTTAGATTTGGAAATACACTGGCTGCCTTTGTCACCTTAATCCTGGTCATTGCTACCTTTGCGCTAGTGCTTAGAATCTTTGTTCCTATAATTATTGAACAAAGCAAGAACATTTCAGATATCGATTTCGATCTGGTGAAAAGCGACTTGAACGATTTAAATGTTCAGGCCAGTGAATATCTGGGTGTTGAAAAAATAAATTTAATTGAAGCCATAAAACGAACCGAATACGTACAAAATTTCAATCTTGAGATCATTCCCAGTTTTATAGATATTTTCTTCCGAAATGTAGCCAGCTTCTTTGTCGGTCTTTTTTCGGTATTGTTTATTGCTTTCTTTTTGCTGAAAGATGAAAATTTAATTGTGAGAGCTGTTACAGTTTTCGCAAACCCGGGGAAAGAAGAGCGTTTTGTGAGAGTTCTTACTAAGATAAAGGAGTTGTTATCACGCTATTTTGTTGGATTGCTGTTTCAGATTATGATATTAACATTGTTTTATGCTGTCCTGTTGCTGTTTTTCAATGTTAACAACGCAATTGCAATTGCACTTATTTGTGCCTTCTTAAACATCGTGCCTTACATTGGTCCATTGATAGGTGGTGCTGTAATGTTGCTCGTGGTTGTATCGAATAATTTAGGGGCCGACTTCTCTTCTGAATTGTTACCCCTATTAATTTACGTATTCATTGGCTATGCCGTGGCTCAAATTTTCGACAATTTAATTACACAACCCGTTATTTTCGGAAAAAGTGTAAAATCACACCCTTTGGAGATATTTATCGTAATTCTAATTGGAGGCTATCTTTTCGGGATTGCCGGAATGATTTTGGCGGTACCTTCCTATACCGCATTAAAGGTAATTGCAAAGGAATTTCTTTCAGAATACAAAATTGTAAAACGCCTTACAAAAAACCTCTAGCTGTACTTTGAATAAGCATATTTTACACAAAGACGTTCAGGATTTTATAAAGAATTACAAGGATGACATTACGACTCTGGCCTTTACAGGCAGTCCTTTTACCAATATAACTACACAAGAACTTATTCAACAAATTGAAAGCAGGCAGAAGGCCGAAAAAAAACTACCAACATGGTACAAAGCTTCAGGAATTTATTATCCGCCAAAACTCAATATTGAACAAACTTCTTCCGAAGTCACCGCAAAGTATAAATCCGAATTAGTTTCGGGGACATCGCTGGCCGATCTCACCGGCGGATTTGGAGTAGATAGTTATTTCTTTGCTAAGACACATGAAACGGTAACTCATTATGAGATCAATGCGGAGCTCTCAGCCATAGCCCGGCATAATTTTGGAATGCAGGATAAAAAAAATATTGAATGTATTTCCGGAAACGGAATCGATTTAATTGAAGGAAAAAGGTTCGACACTATCTACGCAGATCCTTCCCGACGTCACGATACCAAGGGAAAGGTTTTTTTTCTTGCCGATTGTGAACCCAATATTCCTAAAAATCTTTCATTGCTTTTAGAACGTTGCAACACCCTATTGCTCAAAACATCCCCCATGCTGGATATCACTGTGGGATTGAACGAACTGGCGCATGTTGCAGATATTCATATCGTGGCTGTTGAAAATGAAGTGAAGGAGTTATTATGGTTGCTTAGAAAATCCTTTGAAGGTCAACCCATTTTAAAAGCAATCAATTTTTCGGGAAAAAGCATTGAAACATTTCAATTTAATTGGAATAAAACATCTGCTGCGACCTACGACATGCCGAAACAGTTTTTATACGAACCCAACGCTGCTATTATGAAGAGCGGGGGTTTTAATGCAATTTCTGAAGCATTTAAACTTTCAAAGCTGCACACCAGCTCACATTTGTACACCGGTGATACAAATATTGAATTTCCCGGACGTGCATTTACAATTAAACAGGTTGTCCCCTATTCTAAAAAAAGCATGAAGAAGGCTCTTACTTTTACAAAGGCCAATATAACGGTACGTAACTTTCCTGAAACGGTTGCCACATTGCGAAAAAAATGGAAAATCAAGGAAGGTGGTGATGTCTACCTATTTTTTACCACCCTGATGGGTGATGAAAAGGCGATGATAGTTTGTAGGAAGCAAACAAAATAAAACACTATTATAAAACCATTTTCTTTCACATATTTTTTCTTTTTACATATTTTCACCAATTTTAATATACAAATAAGGCTTATCTTATATGTAAACCGATATCCTTTGATATGAAAATTTTATTTCTATTTGTTCTAGTTTTAGGAAATTCTACGTTTTCACAATCATTTAATAAAGATCACATTGTGGATACTGATGTTGGTTTTGTTAGAATACAACAATCAGGAGATTTTGATAATGATGATGACCAAGACTTGCTTTCTGTTTCTGCAACACTTGTAGCTTGGTACGAAAACCTGGATGGTTTAGGTAATTATGGAGATCCAATTACTATTGATATTGATATGGGCCAGTCTTTTAATCAATTGGTTGTTGACCTTGATAAAGATGGAAAAGAGGATATATTAATTAGTTATTTTGACCAAGATTTAATAGTCTGGTATCAAAATTTGGGAGGTGGCACTTTTGCTCCTTTTGTGGTATTGGCATCCGGCCTTAGTCAGGCTAGTGGTATTGCTGCTGGTGATTTAGATGGTGATAATGATTTAGATTTGGTTCTCGGAGTCTCTAATAACTCCGGACTATACTGGATAGAGCACCTAGATGGCAACGGTAGTTTTGGCCCCCTTATCCCAATAAGTAATACTTTGTCACAAGCACGTAGGCAAGTTGTTGCAGACATCGACGGGGATAATGATTTAGATGTGTTATCAAATTCAGCAGGATCTTCCATCATGTCTTGGTTTGAAAACACTGATGGCCAAGGGGATTTTTCCATACAACATATTGTTGCTGTAGGTGGATTATACGAAAATTATTTCCACATGAGTGACTTGGATGGTGATTCCGATTTAGATATTCTATCTAATAAAGTTAATGAAATTTTATGGAGAGAAAATTTGGGAGGGGGTAATTTCGGCCCTGCACAAATTATTTTCAGTTATACAGACCCCACTCCGGACTTAGCAAGTGTTTATGCAGTTGACCTGGATAATGATGGCGACCTTGATGTAACTTATGATTCTGGTTATGATTTCGGCAAAGTATTTCATCTAAATACTGATGGGCAAGGTAATTTCGGGCCTGCTAACATCCTAACTTCACCGGATGGAGGTACTTCCGGGAATAATTTACCTGTTGATATTGATGGAGATGGGGATATGGATTTAATTAACACAAGCTTATTTTTTGAAATGAATAATAGAAATGATATTTATTGGTATGAGAATCTAACCATTCTAAGCATAACAGATATAGAAATAAATGACCTAATTCTTAGTCCAAATCCTGTGGACGAAATTTTAAGCATTACAAGTAAAGATGACCTTCAAAATGCAATATTTTATCAAGTTATTGGGCAATCTATTTTAGTAACTAAACAGAACTTTGACAAGATTGATGTTTCTTTCTTACCCAAAGGGATTTATTTAGTTGAGGTGCAGACAAATAATGGAAAGACAATAAAAAAGATAATTAAAGATTAATTTACTCTCTAAAATATCCGGTGTTATAAAAGATTCGATAAAATCTTGTCAGGATTATCTGAGTTGATCCTGAAGGCAATCCGTAGTCTACATGAAAAGCACAAATGTAAACGTGTGTTTGCTTTTTTGTTTTCAAACTGATAGTGAAAGATGAGGATTAACTGCGTTGATCCTGAATGCGCTCCGTAGTCTACATGAAAAGCACAAACGTAAACGTTTGTCTGCTTTTTTGTTTTCAAACTGATAGTGAAAGATGAGGATTAACTGCGTTGATCCTGAATGCGCTCCGTAGTCTAAATGAAAAGCACAAACGTAAACGTTTGTCTGCTTTTTTGTTTTCACTTAGGTGTTTGAACAAGTTCAAACCTCATTCAAACAAAAAAGCACTCATAGATATGAGTGCCTTTCATCCTTAAGTGATCGCAGCAGGATTCGAACCTGCGACCGTCCCGATTAAAATCGGGATGCTCTACCCAATTGAACTATTATTTTTAATAAGCTGAAGAATCATTCGTTTGCTCTTCCAAGCTTTAATTGTTCTTTCCCTCAAATAGGCTTCACCTTTGTTTTTGCAATTTTCGGTATAAACTATTTCCCAGTCCTTAATCCGGGCAGTAAAACCCTTGTGATTTGATAAATGTCTTCGTAATCTTTCTGTTGGGTTATCCTTATTATGACCAACATAGAAACGATCTAAGCTTTTTGAATATAAAATGTAGACAAAGTAAATCATATCAAAAACAAAAAATCCCCTATTCAAGGGGATTAAAAGTGATCGCAGCAGGATTCGAACCTGCGACTGTCCCGATTAAAATCGGGATGCTCTACCCAATTGAACTATTATTTTTAATAAGCTGAAGAATCATTCGTTTGCTCTTCCAAGCTTTAATTGTTCTTTCCCTCAAATAGGCTTCACCTTTGTTTTTGCAATTTTCGGTATAAACTATTTCCCAGTCCTTAACCCGGGTAGTAAAACCCTTGTGATTTGATAAATGTCTTCGTAATCTTTCTGTTGGGTTATCCTTATTATGACCAACATAGAAACGATCTAAGCTTTTTGAATATAAAATGTAGACAAAGTAAATCATATCAAAAACAAAAAATCCCCTATTCAAGGGGATTAAAAGTGATCGCAGCAGGATTCGAACCTGCGACTGTCCCGATTAAAATCGGGATGCTCTACCCAATTGAACTATTATTTTTAATAAGCTGAAGAATCATTCGTTTGCTCTTCCAAGCTTTAATTGTTCTTTCCCTCAAATAGGCTTCACCTTTGTTTTTGCAATTTTCGGTATAAACTATTTCCCAGTCCTTAACCCGGGTAGTAAAACCCTTGTGATTTGATAAATGTCTTCGTAATCTTTCTGTTGGGTTATCCTTAGTATGACCAACATAGAAACGATCTAAGCTTTTTGAATATAAAATGTAGACAAAGTAAATCATATCAAAAACAAAAAATCCCCTATTCAAGGGGATTAAAAGTGATCGCAGCAGGATTCGAACCTGCGACCGTCCCGATTAAAATCGGGATGCTCTACCCAATTGAACTATTATTTTTAATAAGCTGAAGAATCATTCGTTTGCTCTTCCAAGCTTTAATTGTTCTTTCCCTCAAATAGGCTTCACCTTTGTTTTTGCAATTTTCGGTATAAACTATTTCCCAGTCCTTAACCCGGGCAGTAAAACCCTTGTGATTTGATAAATGTCTTCGTAATCTTTCTGTTGGGTTATCCATAGTATGACCAACATAGAAACGATCTAAGCTTTTTGAATATAAAATGTAGACAAAGTAAATCATATCAAAAACAAAAAATCCCCTATTCAAGGGGATTAAAAGTGATCGCAGCAGGATTCGAACCTGCGACCGTCCCGATTAAAATCGGGATGCTCTACCCAATTGAACTATTATTTTTAATAAGCTGAAGAATCATTCGTTTGCTCTTCCAAGCTTTAATTGTTCTTTCCCTCAAATAGGCTTCACCTTTGTTTTTGCAATTTTCGGTATAAACTATTTCCCAGTCCTTAACCCGGGCAGTAAAACCCTTGTGATTTGATAAATGTCTTCGTAATCTTTCTGTTGGGTTATCCATAGTATGACCAACATAGAAACGATCTAAGCTTTTTGAATATAAAATGTAGACAAAGTAAATCATATCAAAAACAAAAAATCCCCTATTCAAGGGGATTAAAAGTGATCGCAGCAGGATTCGAACCTGCGACCGCCTGCTTAGAAGGCAGGTGCTCTATCCAACTGAGCTATGCGACCATTTTGTCAAAATTATAAAAAAAACCGAACCCACAGGTCCGGTTTTTTGTCGGGGTGGCAGGATTCGAACCTGCGACCTCCTGCTCCCAAAGCAGGCGCGATAACCGGGCTACGCTACACCCCGTTCACTTTTGCCAATATACTATAGCAAAGTTAACTTTGCGGAGAGACAGGGATTCGAACCCTGGCAACGGTTACCCGTTGACAGATTAGCAATCTGCTCCATTACCACTCTGGCACCTCTCCAATTTGTTAAGAACGTTCAATTTTTATGCGGATGCAAATGTAACTTATCAATTCTTATAACGCAAAAAAATAGGCTGTTTTTTAGATGACAATTTGCATCCTTGCAAGTTTTAGGCACAATACCCTGAATCTCAAATTACTTTCTCATTTTATTTAGTAAATTTAGATAAACCTAATTCAGTATATTTTTGAAACATAGCTACTTTATTCTTTTTTTAGCATGCTCCTTTTTCGGGATGGCTCAAACTCAAAAACAAGTGAGTTTTAGTCAGTTGTCTGTGAATGAAGGCTTGTCGCAAAATAGTGTAGTTAGCATTGCACAGGACAGCACGGGCTATCTATGGTTTGCTACTCAGGATGGCTTAAACAAATACAACGGAAAAGAGTTCACCTATTACGAAAAACTATTTGAGGATGTAACCCGGGAGAATTTCAGTAAATTGGGTAAGGTATATGTAGACCAAAAAAATGACCTTTACATAATTACCAAAAACGGGATTCTTGAGAAACATCATAGGGCAACCGATTCCTTCATACAAATTAAGCGCTTTCTAAATCCGAGTTCCCTATTTATGGATACGCATCATAATCTATGGATAGGCACCTATGGAAATGGTTTGTACGCAATTTCTGAAAAACTAAAAGATACGCTTCAAATTTTTAAAGGAAAGGATGTTATTGCGCATACCTATGCAATTTCTCATTTTGAAAATCGAGTCATAGCAGCTACATCAACCGGAGTTTTTTCTATTCACCCACAAACGCTTCAATATGAAGAAATTCCTTCGGAAGGAAATAATACGGCCATTAACTACAGTAGCATTACAACACGAGACAACGAACTATGGATAGGTACTTATGGGAACGGACTTTTTCTCAGAAAGGCTTCAGAGAGTGTATTAACAAAATTTAGAGGATTCGATGCTAAAAATACCTTGCCCGACAATCTCAATATCGAATCAATATTAATAGACTCTAAAGACAGGATGTGGTTGGGAACCTACGGAAATGGAGCATATCTTATCGAATTTAATACTCGAAAAATCACACAATTTGTTCCACAGCAATCCAATCCGAAGGCAATTCATTACAACGATATTCTATGTATATATGAAGATTATACAGGTAATATTTGGTTTGGAACCGATGGTACAGGCCTAAGTTATTACGACGAAAATCTAACCAAATTCAATGTGCTTACGAACTACGAAATCCCTTATTTTGCGAATGTAGATGTAACGCGTGCCATTGCAATTGATCCGAAAGGCAATTTTTGGATTGGAACTTCAGGAAAGGGATTGACCCTTTACGATCCTTCAGTCAATAAGTTTACTTCTTTCAAATACGATGAAACCAAACCTACTGGAATTCCTTCCAATAGAGTCATGAGTATTCTAGCAGAGGAAAATCGGATATTCATCGGATTTCAAGAGAAAGGGCTTGCCATTCTGGAAAAGGGAAAAGGATTCACCGGTTACGATACTAATACAATGGGGCTTCCTACCGGATTAACCATCTGGTGTATTTTTAAGGATTCTCAAGGTCGCTATTGGTTGGGAACACGTGACAATGGGCTTATTCAATTTAATCCGGAACAGGGAGTCATTCAACATCATACCACCCTGTCGAATTCCGGCACAACTATTTCCAGCAATAATGTGCGCGTTATTATTGAAGGTGCTCCCGGGGAGCTGTTTATTGGTACGGAAAGTAGAGGAATCGACAAATTTATAATCAAGGATCAGGCTTTTGTTCATTACCCCCATCCCGAAATTCAAAATATAAAGTCATTGTACTATACGCCGGAATACCTATGGATTGGCACCAATGGAAATGGCTTACACGCCTTTAATAACACCAGTGAAAAGCTGTATAGTTATAATTTAAAAGACGGACTTCCAAATAATGTTATTTATGCCATTCTCCCCGACGAAGAGAATAATCTTTGGCTAAGCTCTAACAGAGGCCTGTTTAAATTTGCTGTAGAAAATCCTGGGGATAAAGCTAGAATTGTGAATTACGGTACTTACGACGGCTTACAATCCCTGGAGTTTAATACCGGAGCCTATTTTAAAGATACTAAGGGGACACTTTATTTTGGCGGTCTCAGCGGAATTAACTGGTTTGACCCTTCTCGTCTCACAAGTAATCCCATAGCGCCAAAAACAACAATTTACCGTTTAGAAGTGTTTACTGAAGAAGTTCCTCTTGATGTGAATAAGTCGTTTAACTATAAAGAGAATACGTTATCTTTCACCTTTGCGGGTTTGCATTTTTCACAACCTGAAAGAAATATGTATACGTATTTCTTGGAAAATCACGATGTGAATTGGTCTAAACCCTCAAATTCCAATTATGCACATTACACCAATTTACCATCGGGGGATTATACGTTTAAAGTGCTTTCCAGTAACTACGACGGTGTTTGGGGCACTATTCCGGCTACCTATTCTTTTACCATAAACTCCCCATGGTACTTAACGCTGTGGGCAAAACTTGGTTATATTTTTCTCTTCCTTTTTATCCTGTATGTTGTGTATACTTATTTAAAATCAAGGTGGAGTATGCAGGTGCAACTGCAACTTGAACACCAAGAAACAGAACGCTTAAAAAAACTGGATGAACTAAAAACGAAATTATACACCAATATTTCGCATGAGTTCAGAACTCCATTGACCCTTATATCCGGACCGGTAAATCAATTAATCTCGAACTCAGTAATTTCTGAAAAAGACAAAAAAGCACTACATATTATTGATAATAGTTCTAAACGGATGCTTCGTTTGGTAAATCAATTGCTGGAACTCTCACAACTGGAAGCCGGAAGTGTTCATTTAAAAGTAGGACGACAGGAATTGTATCCGCAAATATTTCAAATAATTGAAGCCTTTAAGATGCCGGCGCATGAAAAAGGAATTCATTTAAAAACTAATATCATTGAATTTAATGAAACATGGTATGATAAAGATGTCATGGAAAAAATTGTCTCTAACCTTCTCTCAAACGCTGTAAAATATGCTCCCGATACTTCTGAAATTTTGGTAAAGGTTTCTGAAGTGTCAGGTTTTGCTGAAATTGAAGTAGCAAATAAAAATGAATCGCTAACGCCTCTGGACTTGCAAAAACTTTTCGGGCGATTCTATCAGCATAACAAAGATGCCGAAGGTGTTGGTATAGGTCTTGCCCTTATCAAAGAACTGGCTACTTTATCCGGAGGTTCAGCAAAAGTGATGAGAAAAACTCCTTCAATAATTTCCTTTATTATAAAAATTCCCATCGAAAAATCGAAATACAATGCAAACTTCATTATCTCCGATCACAGAACGGAGCTTATTGTCCCTAAACCATTGGAAATTTTTAAACCGGAAAATGCAGAGCAACCGCTTTTACTCGTGGTAGAGGATAATCTTGAGGTGCGTAACTATATTATTTCATTATTTTCTGAAAATTTTAAAATTCTTGAAGCTGAAAACGGACTTATTGGAATAAAAAAAGCTATCAAAGAAATTCCCGATCTTATAATTAGTGACATTATGATGCCAATAAAGGACGGAATTGCACTTTGTAATACGCTAAAAGACGATTTTAGAACGAGTCATATCCCAATCATCTTATTGACGGCAAAGGTTGGTGACAGAAATGAATTAGAAGGATTACAAAACAAGGCAGACGATTATATAACCAAGCCCTTTAATGCAGATATTTTAATTCAAAAAGTGGTCAATTTTATCGAGACCAGAAAAGAGTTGCAAAAAAGATACAGTCAGAGTATCTATCTACGCCCCAAAGATATTGCCATTACTCCTTTGGATGAAAGTTTTTTTGAGAGCGTTCAAACCATTATTGATACAAAAATTACGAATCCCGATTTTAAAGCGGAAGACTTTGCTAAGGAACTGAATCTTAGCCGAATGCAATTACACAGAAAGTTAAAAGCACTAACCGGTCTAACAACCACCGAATTTTTACGCTCACAGCGATTAAAAGCAGCGGTAAATTTGTTAAAAACATCAGATCTTACTGTTTCCGAAATTGCCTACTCGGTTGGATTCAACACTCCTTCCTATTTTATTAAATGCTTTAAAGTAGCCTATAATACTACGCCTAGCGAGTTTTTAGCTAAGTAATAAAGTGCCGCGTTACATATCTTCCATGAATTGTTACAATAGTAGCATATCCTTTCTTCACTTCTGTCTAGGTTTGTAATATCCCAATTAATTAATCCTTTCATTGTTACAGATGAAAAAAGTGAAATCTGCCTTTGTGGGCGATATTGAAAATAGTATACCTGAAATTTATTTGACCATTGATCATTTAAAATCCGGCGACTACAAATTCCACATTGTCGAACGACAGAAGGTGATAAAAACAATTAGTGTTAAAAAAAAGTAACCTCATGAAACATTTACTACTATTAGGATTACTGCTCAACGGTGCAGTGTGCCTTTCACAGGTTGGGATCGGAAATATAAATCCGAATGCCTCATTGGATATTTCATCCAGTAATGTGGCAACTCCTACAGAAACAGACGGAATATTAATTCCGAGAGTAGACGACTTTCCATTAACGAGCCCCGGTGTTGCCCAGGACGGAATGATGCTTTTTTGTACAGGCAATGGTACACCTTCCAAGGGATTTTATTACTGGGACAATGCAACAACCTCCTGGTTAAATTTGGGAGGCGCAAAAGCCATAAATGAATTAAGTGATGGAAAAAGTGATACAGATGGCACCAATGATGGTTCTTCGATTTTTTTAGGAATAAATGCAGGAGCGAATGATGATGGCACCAACAACCGAAATATCGGTGTTGGCTGGGAAGCTTTAACTTCCAATACCACAGGAGCAGACAATATAGCTATAGGAAATAATTCGCTCACCTCAAATCTAAGTGGATTTTCAAATGTAGCAATTGGTAGAGAAGCTTTATATAACACTACCGGAAATGGAAACATTGGGATTGGATTTCATAGTTTATACACTAATTCAAGTGGTTTCGATAACGTAGCCATTGGTTTTGACGCAATGAGTAATACAACAACCGGTAATAGCAATACCTCTATGGGTTCTCAGGCACTTCGGTTAAATACTACTGGATCTTCCAATAGTGCTTATGGCCGGTATGCCATGGAAAATAATACTACTGCAAATAACAATACCGCTATAGGATTTGGATCCATGCGCAGTAATACCACAGGTGGGAATAATAATGCTGTGGGTTTTTCGACCCTTTATAATAACATTACCGGGAGTTTTAATACAGCTTTTGGGTCTTATAGTCTATTTAACAATACAGCGAGTTACAATACTGCCATAGGAGCAAATTCACTTAATGCAAATACTACAGGGGATTCTAATTCAGGTTTTGGTTATCGCGCATTATACAATAATGTTGGTGGTGCTGGAAATACTGCAGTGGGGGCATCCACATTGTATAGTAATACCTCTGGATCACGAAATATTGGAATTGGAATCTTTTCACTCCGAGACAATACCACAGCAAGTGATAATGTTAGTATTGGCGCTGGCGCCTTGAGAAACAACACCACAGGTTATAATAATATTTCGCTTGGTAGTTTTTCACTAAATGATAATTTAACTGGTTATTCCAATGTTGGGATAGGCTATCAAAGCTTATATTTTAACACTACTGGTGTAGACAATATCGCAATGGGGAATAATGCCTTAAGGACTAATGTTTCAGGCTACAGCAATGTTGCGATAGGGACAAATGCACTTTACAACAACACAGGTAATGGAAATATCGGTATAGGGTTCGGTTCACTCCAACAAAATACATCGGCTAGTGACAACGTTGCCATAGGCTTTGCTGCATTGGAAGATAATACCACCGGAACACAAAATATTGCTCTTGGGTCTCAAGCCCTGGCAAATAATACGATAGGTTTCTTCAATATGGCGTATGGAAGATATTCGCTTACTGCAAATACGACCGGTGCAGGAAATGTGGCCATGGGACACGGCACATTAAGAGATAATGACACAGGGAACGACAACGTGGCCATTGGAGGAAGCGCCGGAGATGGTGTGAACGGGAATAATAATGTCTTTCTTGGGCAATTAGCAGGAAGCAATGGTACTACTAATACAAATTCAGGGAATGTCCTTTTAGGGTATAGAGCCGGACAAAACAGCGTTTTAAACAATAGATTATATATTGAGAATTCCAGTAGTACTACCCCACTTATTTATGGGGAATTTGACACAAACATCTTACGAGTAAATGGTACTGTACAAGTAAATGATCCGACAGGAACAGGCTATCAACTTCCAGCTGTCGATGGTTCTGCCAATCAGGTATTACAAACCGATGGAGCCGGAGCGATCTCATGGATCACACCAACCATAGGAGCAGAAAGGATCAATGACCTTGCCGATGGTCGCTCAGATTATGATGGATCCCAGGACGGCTCTTCAATATTCTTAGGCATTGGAGCCGGTGCTAATGATGATAGTACCGATAACCTTAATGTAGGAATTGGTTTAAATTCATTGACGAGCAATACTACCGGAAACGGAAATATTGGATTAGGATATAATACCCTTTTTAACAATGTAGATGGCTTTAGCAATATTGGTATAGGAGTAACAGCTTTATATGCTAATACTTCGGGGTCGGAAAATGTTGCAGTTGGTAATGGCAGTCTTTATTCCAATACTACCGGAACAGGCAATACTGCTGTAGGTTCTAATGCGTTAGGGGGTAATATTGATGGATATCATAATTCTGCGCTGGGCTTGTTTGCACTGGCCTCCAATACAGATGGTTATGAAAATACTGCTATGGGATATAATGCGTTAGGGCTAAGCACATCCGGAACAGGAAATACAGCCGTTGGAAGCTCAGCACTAGCGTCTAATACCCTTGGTCATTCTAATGTTGCACTAGGTTATGCGGCATTAAATGGAAACTCTTGGGGAACCGGCAATATTGCTATTGGGTTCGAAGCACTAATAGCGAGTGACGGAGATGGGAATGTTGGTATCGGCTCTGAAGTATTACGCTTTAACACTGCAGGATTAGGTAATACCGCATTGGGATACAATGCCGGTTATTCAAATGTTGTGGGAAATGGAAATGTTTTTATTGGTAATGAAGCAGGTTATCATGAGTTAGGCAATTATAAGCTATATGTAGAAAACTCCAATGCAGATGCGAACAATGCCCTAATATACGGAGAGTTCGATAACAATTTACTTCGCTTTAATGCAGATGTTGAAGTAAATACCGGATCATTAAATGTGGATGCGGGTACCTTATATGTAGATGAAGTGAACAATAGAGTTGGTGTAGGTACAACAGGACCAACACAACGCTTTTCTGTAAATGGTGCTGCCAATCTTAATCAAGGAATTGGTACGGGTATCGCGTTACAAGTGAATGGCAGTGAAGCCTTATGGTATAATGGCACCTACTTTAGCTGGGGTTTTGGAGGGACAGCTAATTTTTTCGCAGACAATGTGGGGATTGGTGTTTCCAACCCGAACGTCGCTCTTGATGTTATTGGTGATATCGAATATACAGGAACTATTACCGATGTATCGGATGTTCGCTTAAAAGAAAATTTTGAAGACATAGGTAATGTATTAGAGCGTATAATGACTATTACCGGATATTCATACAATATGAAGAATGATGGGGCAAAAAAACGCGAATACGGTGTCATTGCTCAGGAAATTCAAAAGGTATTTCCTGAAATGGTCAAAGTGATTGATGACAAAGATCATCTTGGTGTAAGTTATATTCAGCTTATCCCCGTGCTATTAGAAGCAATAAAGCAACAGCAAAAAATTATTGATTCACAGAATGTAAAAAATGAAACACTAGAGGTTAGATTATCCAAAATTGAAGCGCTGGTTCTCAATAACAATTAACCCCCAACTTAACCTACAAAAATGAGGAGTGCAAAGCTCCGTCTTGGGGAAGGCGGAGCTTTTTTTATGCATTGTAAATCATTCTCAAAAGACTACACTGAAATTTCAAATTTGGCTTATACCAGCGCTTCTTTATTCAATCTGCCTTGCGCTAATTTGTCAAGTTTATTATCGGCGTCATATTCTTCATTTAAAGTTGTTTGAAGTTTCTTAGCGATTCCGGAATAACCTAATTCTTTCGCAAATCGAACCGCCGTACCGTACCCCGAAATTTCATAATGTTCCACTCGCTGAGCACAGGCAATTAAACCGGCATCTTTAACATCCGGGTCTGCATTTTCGTTTATCATTCCATCACATTCTTCAATTAACCCCTCCATTGCATCACACTTTGTGTTACCGGGATTGATGTCCAGTTCGGAACAAATTTCTTTCATGCGTTCAAATTGAGTTTTAGTCTCTTCAAGATGATTGGCGAATGCTTGCTGCAGCTTTTTATCGGAAGCCGCTTTTACCATATTTGGAAGTGATTCCACTAATTGTTTTTCAGCGGAATACAAATCCTTAATTTCATGTTCGAATAATTCTGCAAGGTTTTTCATATTTTATTTTTTTAGTTAATAATTACATTAAAAATACCATTGAGAATAATTCCGGTAAAGAATTTTAAAACACTTTAACTTTAAGTGTTAATCGAAACTTAAACCATAAAACACATAGGTAGAATTTTGTCTTAGGAGAAGCCAAATTCAGTCTAAACTATAAATTACATTCAAAACATTTTAGGAGATTAGCGGGTAGTTTTATATCTACTGATCCTTCCAAGGGTTCCTTTAGAGGCCCTTGTTCATCAATTACTTTTTTGAATTCCAATGCGTAAATATGAAGATCATCTCTCCGGCTTTTAATTTTGGCTGCTATTTCATTGTTATCCAAGTCACGTATTTCTTTCGGCCACAATGATATGGCTTGAAGTATTTTCTCGTCGGTAAGATTTTTCTGAATAAATTTTGCTTCCTCTATAAAAATGGACGCTGATGTTTTTAAGAGAAAATACCGATCGAAAGCGTGAATCAATCCCGGCAAATAATCGATATCACTCTCAAAAGGTCGTAGATGAACCTCGATTTGTTTACTCGATATTAATGAGGGAATAAGTCCGTCAATATCAAAAAAAGCGTTGTCCCTATCCCCGGGTAGCACAATCGCCTTCAATTGGTCTCCCTGCTTTTGAATTACCCATCCCCATTGTTTCGAATGCCGATCCCAATCTCCAACAATGATATCCAACAATCTTGCGCGTACCAATGCATTTTCGTCAATAAATAGCTTATCGCCTACTTCGGCTTTTAATTCCTGTAAATCATCTGTTTCAAGAATTTCAACGACATTATCATAGTCAGACCAATTAGTTTTTCCTTCTGTTTCATATTCTAACCAGTATAATTTATTGCCATATTCTTTATTGAATTCTTCCAGCAATTCCTGTTTAGGCACAAAAACCATTTTCGGGTTTGTATGGAGTATTCCAAGGGTTTCGGCCAAGTGGGCAACAACGATTGCTCCGTAAGGGTGCTGGGCGGAAACACCGTCGATTATAACATTCTCAAGGCCCAGGGAACGAGCGTATCCCGGAATTAAAGGATCCGGATTTTTTGCAATACTACGCAAGGTATACATCGTTCCATCTTTCCTTTTAAGTTTTAAAGATTTTGTTTGTTTACCACCACCCTTTTCAACTACTTCCAATCCGCCTTCTAGATCTTCCAAAAAGACCACCGGCACTTTTACCGGTGTTGCCCATACATTGCGGTAATGTTCACCTTGAACTAATTTTTTTAACTCGTTGGCATCATACAAAGTAGTAGCTGCTATATGTACAGAGTCTACATTTTTAAAATTAACAGTTTCTATATTTTCCACATTGATCAAAATATCGGTTGAAGCCTTCTCATTAGTGCTTAAAACCGCACTATAAATCAATATCACAAATAGAATTATAAAAAATAATACGATGACAATTACTTTTTTCATGCTTCTGGTTTTGTTTCAATATACTATCTGTCAAATTTATAATACTCCAGGTATGGATGTGGATTACTCTCAATTGATGCTATAATTGCGTCTCTTGCCATCACGCTGAAGGTGATTCCATTACCTCCAAATCCTAAAATATAGTGTTCGTTTACCGATATGTCGGGTTTTCCAATATAAGGAAGTCCGTCTTTGGTTTCCCCAAAGGTACCGGCCCAGCTGTAATCCATCCGGAATTCAATATCACGAAAAGTTTTATGAAATAGTTGTTGTAGTTTTTTCTCTTTTTTGGGAATTAACTTATTTCTGGCTGTTGCATTTTTAAAGTCTTCATCTTCCCCACCGATAATGATGCGATTATCTTGTGTTGCCCTGAAATATAAGTAAGGAGACGACGTGTCCCAAAAAATATTGCTTTCGAATGCCTTTGGTAAACTTTCATAGGCCTCCGATATCAATGCATAGGTACTTTTCAAATCCACAATATCTTTGCTTAAGGTCTCAACACTTTCAAAACCCGTACAATGAATTACATGAGATGCAATTATTTCGATCCCTGTATCGGTAGTCAGCACTATTTTTTCGTCTTTCGATTTTCTTTTTACTATTTCAGTGCGGTCGTAGATTTTTAAGCCTTTTTTAAAATTGTATAATAGTAAATCCTGAGTGAATTTATACGGATTCATTACCGCACCCGATTTAGATTCGATCGCGGCAAGTCCTTGGGTGATGCCCAATTTTTTTATTCGCGATTCATTTAACCATTTCACTTCAAATCCATGAGCTTTTCTAGCCTGAAATTCATGCTCCAAAAAAGAAACATCCCTTTTGCCGGTTGTGAAATAGACACTATTTTTTCTTTCAAAGTCACAGTCACTCTTAATCGTTTTCACAATACATTCCAGTTCCCATATTGCCTTTTCACAATTTTGATAGCTTGCAACTGCGTTTGTATTTCCTACCTGTTCTATAAGTTGATGCAGAGGAACATCCACTTCATATTGCAGCATTGCAGTACTCGCGGCAGTGCTTCCGCTGCATACGTCTCTTCTGTCAATTAAAACGACTTTATAGCCATCTTCAATTAATTTATGTGAAATGAGTGCGCCTGTTATCCCTCCACCAATCACAATAATCGGTGTATTTAAATTTTCCCGAAGTGAAGGGTATGAATTTATCAACGCATCCTTGATAAGCCAAAAGGGTTCCTTAGATCGTAAGTTCATAGCAAAGACTTTTGTTAAAGTTATAAAGGCTTAAAATAATTTTCGGGAAGTTGGCAAAAGTTTAACTAGGAAAGTCCTGTATCATTAAAAAGAAAAGAAATGATTTAGCATTAGCTTTATTCCGGATATTCAACACGCAGGTGAAAGATGTTGTTGAGCTTCTTTTTCAAAACTTTTTTAATAGTCTGAATTTCCTTAAAAGTGACATTGGCATTTAAAAACTGCCCCTGCTCCATTTGGCCGTCGATAATTTTTTCGACAAAGGCATCGATTTTTGTAGATGTGGGATCCTTTAAACTTTTACTCGCGGCCTCCACACTATCGGCCATCATTAAAATAGCCGTTTCTTTTGAAAATGGTATCGGACCGGGATATCTGAAATCCTCGGGGTCTGCCGTGCCGCTTAATTCTTTTTCTTTTTTATAGAAATAATACACCAAACTGGTGCCGTGATGGGTTCTAATAAAATCGATTACACGATCCGGAAGCTTGTTTTTTCGGGCTATTTCAATGCCATCAATAACATGCGCTATGATTATTTTAGCACTTTCCTTAGGCGCTAATTCGTTGTGTGTATTAAAAGAGTTCACCTGATTTTCGGTAAAATTTGCCGGATTAATCATTTTGCCAATATCGTGATACAAAGCCCCTACTCTTACCAGCATCGCATTTGCGCCAATTTCATTCGCAGCTGCTTCCGATAAGTTTGCCACGTTGAGAGAGTGGTGAAAAGTTCCGGGTGCCTTATTAGACAATTCCTTCAGCAAGGTGCTATTTGTATCACTCAATTCGAGCAAGGAAACGTCTGAAACCAAACCGAAAATCTTTTCATATAAATAAATAAGCGGATGAGCAAACAAAGTCGCCAGACCACATAACACAAAATAACCGAAGGTCTCCCACTTCAGCAATTGAATATTTCCCTCCTGAATAATGAAGAATGCAAAATAACCTATGATGTATATAAACGTAATTTGCCCCACCGAAATAAAGAGGTTGGCTCTTTTATACAATTCCGAAACGGTTAGAATTGTCACAATTCCCGCAATAATCTGAAGGAAAAGATATTCGAAACTATTAGGCACCACGAAGCCCAGTAACAGCAATGTGAGTACGTGTACAAACAGCCCCAATCGCGGATCGAAAAAAGCTTTTATCACTATGGGAAGTATACAAAGTGGCACCACATACACATAATCTGCGTTCATTTTAACAACGATTGTCGTTAAAAAAACCATCAATACTATATTGAAAAAGATAAACGTGACCTTGGTGTTGTGATAAAATATATCCGGCCTGTATTTTTTTAGGAATAAAAACAACATTAAGAAAACAAGAGAAACCAACAAAGAATAACCTACCAGGAGCCACAGATAATTAGATTTGCTCCAAACTTGCGATTGGTATTCGGCTTTTAAGGAGTTTAAAATATGGTACTTATCCCCTTCCACTACTTCTCCTTTCGCGATAATTCTACCACCCTTTTCAATAATTCCTCTGTTGGGATTAATAGCTTCTATTTCGGTGGCGACTGCATCTTCAGTTAGTTTTGAGTTGAGTGTGACGTTGGCCTGCGCAGTCCTGGCTAATATTTTCTTTAAAAGTTCTTGAATATCGTTAGCCGAAGATTCAACGGTTAATGCAATTATTTTCCTGTTAAGATTTTCCTTTTTGTGTATTTGAGCATAGGTGATTTCTTCAACTTCATTGTTGTCCTTCAAATAGACCAGTTTCTCGTCGGCATAAGGATAGACCACTTCTGTAAGTCCATGTTTATAAACTTCATCTAATAATTGATTTCCTAAGTTGCGCGCTTTGGTTTTAGATGTTTTATATAAGCTGTCAACGTAGGTTTGTTCAAATAATTCAAAAAATGCGCGTTTGCTTTCCTTCGGAATATCACTGTCATATTCAAAGTAAGGAACGGCATTGGCTTTTATAGCTTCCACCTCCTTGTCTATAGTCGCGTTGTCCTTTTTTATAGTAAAAGTAAAGGGTGCATAGAGGTTTTCATATTGCCATGGCTTTCCTTTTTGAAAATTGTATTTAAATTGACCGCCTTTCGGAAGCAAATAGATAATCAATACCGTAGCTGCTATAAAGAGTAATACCTTATAGATATACGACTGATTTTTAGTTAAAATCGAAAAGAAATTGTTCATATACAATATTGTAAAGGTAAAGGTATAAATATCGACCAATTAATCGGCAACCCTGCATGCCTAAAGATTGATAATTAAGTTTTAAATATGTAAATTTGCGCTTTCTAATTCTGAAGGATATTTATCAGGAATTAGTATTATTTTAAAATATAAAATACCACATTCCAATGAGTAAAAAAGTTGTAATTGTTGCTGCGGCACGAACTCCAATTGGGAGTTTTATGGGAAGTCTTTCATCGTTAACTGCTACCCAACTTGGGGCAACGGCAATAAAAGGCGCTTTAGATAAAATTAAACTCGATCCATCATTAGTTCAGGAAGTGTATATGGGCAATGTTGTTCAAGCCGGTGTTGGACAAGCACCTGCTCGTCAGGCAGCCTTGGCTGCGGGGATTCCCGATTCGGTTCCTTGTACCACCGTTAATAAGGTATGTGCTTCGGGGATGAAGGCTGTAATGCATGCAGCACAGGCAATTGCCTTAGGTGACGCCGATGTTATAGTGGCCGGTGGCATGGAAAGTATGAGTAATATTCCACATTATGTTCATATGCGTAACGGTGTGAAATTCGGCCCTTCGACCTTGATAGACGGAATGCAAAAAGACGGCTTGGTTGATGCTTACGATCAGAATGCCATGGGGGTTTGTGCAGATGCATGTGCCACCGAATATAAGTTTTCACGTGAAGATCAGGATGCCTTTGCCATACAGTCCTACAATCGTTCCGCCAAAGCCTGGAGTGAGGGAAAATTTAAAAATGAAGTTGTGCCTGTGGAAGTCCCACAGCGCCGTGGAGAACCCGTGATTGTTTCGGAAGATGAAGAGTACAAAAACGTACACATGGATAAAATTCCATCACTTAGACCTGCTTTTACAAAAGACGGAACGGTGACTGCAGCAAACGCATCGACAATTAACGACGGTGCCGGAGCCATGATTTTAATGAGTGCCGAAAAGGCTGCTGCACTAGGATTAAGCCCTCTGGCCACGATTAAAAGTTATGCAGATGCGGCACAGGAACCTAAATGGTTTACGACAGCGCCAGCTGAGGCTTTGCCAAAAGCACTTGCCAAAGCAGGCATTGGTCTGGATGATGTTGATTTCTTCGAATTTAATGAAGCATTTGCGGTTGTTGGATTGGCTAATATGAAAATTTTAGGATTGAATGATGCCAACGTAAATGTGAACGGCGGTGCAGTTTCATTGGGACATCCACTTGGATGTAGTGGAGTTCGAATTCTTATCACTTTGCTGAATGTGTTGGAACAAAATAATGCCAAGATTGGTGCTGCTGCCATTTGTAATGGAGGTGGTGGTGCTTCTGCAATGGTAATTGAAAGAAACTAATCCAAGCTACCGAGGATCGCCCAAATGAATTATGGCATTTGTAATTTAAGTATCGTCCCTTTACGTGTAGAAACTTCCGATAGAAGTGAACTCGTGAGTCAGGTGTTGTACGGAGAGGTTTTTAAAGTGCTGGAAATTCGAAAAAAATGGAGTCGCATTCGCTTGAGTTTCGATTCGTACGAAGGGTGGATAGACAACAAACAATTTACTTTTATTTCTGAAGAGGAATACGACCAGACAAAACAAGAATCCCCGGTCTATGCTTCAGATTTGGTGGATTTTATTACAACCGATAAAAAGCAACTGCTTTCCATCTGTATTGGCAGCAATATAAATTCAGCAAAATTACTGGGACATATTTTCGAAGGTAAATCGATTTCAAAAATAGCTCCAAAAGCAGCGCTTGTTGAAACATCCTTACTTTATTTAAACACACCCTATTTATGGGGTGGAAAAACTCCTTTTGGAATAGATTGTAGTGGTTTTACCCAAATGGTCTATAAATTGAATGGTCATCGTTTGCTTCGCGATGCAAGTCAACAGGCAACACAAGGCGAGCCTCTTAGTTTTATTGAAGAAAGTGAGCCGGGTGATTTGGCCTTTTTCGATAATTCGGAAGGAGCCATCGTCCATGTGGGTATTATTATGAGCGATAACTATATTATTCACGCACATGGGCAGGTGAGAATTGACCGGTTAGACCATACAGGAATTTTTAATGCCGAAAAAAGAACTCACACCCATAAGCTAAGAGTTATAAAACGTATCATATAAAAAAAGCCTTCCGAAATATCGAAAGGCTTTTTTATATTTTTATTGAAATAGAATTTACTCTCCTCCTTCTAACGCTTCAACCTTAGCCTTCATAGCAGTGGCTTTGGCGTCTTCACCTACTTGAGTGTAGATGTTCATAAGGGTTCTTGCAAAATCTATATCCTCCGGACGCAAACGCACGGCAGCTTCCAGATACGGAATAGAACTTCTTTGAATTTCGGTTAATTTTGCTTTAAGAATATCATAACGCTTGTAGTCTGCGTTAGAAGTTCCCAACCCATTCATTTCGGTTACCAATGGCGGCTGCATATCTAAAATCATTGAAGCCATATTGATATTGGCTCCAACATAATTTGGATCTAACTCAAGAGCCTTTTTGTAATATTCCATTGCTTTTTCAGTGTTCCCGCTTTTATTTGAAGTTACTCCAAGGTTAAAATAGAGTTCAGGATTATTCGGATCCTTACTGATAAGCTCAGAAATAAGTTCCTGATATTTTGCTGAATTACCCATCTTATATTGTAAATCGGCTTCAGCTCTAATTAATCCGGCATCATTTGGATTAGTACTTCTTAATTTTTTCAGCAGGGTTAAAGCTTTTTCCGAATTACCTGTTTCTGCATACATTACCGTTAAATCATTCAGAAAATCTTCCTGCTTTGAAGGAGAATTTCTGGTCACAGGCTTTATATGGCTGCCTCCTTTTACCATCAAATCACGTTGGGTTTTTGTGTCAAAAACTTCTTCCATACCTGTTTCCATACTTGTTGCGACATATTGCTCCTTTATATCGGTATATCCAACATCCAACAAGGTTTCATAATAGGTAATGGCCGTTTCATAGTCCTGAGCGTTTTTAGCACTAATCGCAGCGTTTGCCAAGAATATGGTGTCCTGTTTACTGGCACTGTAGATTGCAAAATACTTTCCTGCAGCCGATTTATAGTCTTTAGACCTAAAATCCTTAATAGCCATCTGTTCCATCTTGCTTTTCAGAATGGTAACTGCATCCGAATAGCGACTGTCTTTTGAAGCTCCCGGATCAATTTCAAGGGCTTTTTGAAGATCACTACCCGCCTTAGAGAGCGCTGCAAAATCTGAAGATAAATTATTCATTCTCGCTTCTGCTCGCGTTACGTAAAAGCTAACTTTTTCGTCGGTTTCTGCGCTACCAAGCATTGGCTCGGCTTGTGACAATAATGTCATAGCCTCTGTGTAATCCCCGGACTTAACCGCTTTTTCTGCTTTTTTAATTTCCTTCTTCTGACCAAAACTCACTGCAGTAAGCAGTATAAGTCCGGTTACTAAAAATACTTTTTTCATTGTTAAACTAAATTATTCGTTGATATCGGTTTGTGTTTCTTCGTTGTCTAAATCGGTTTGTTGCTCATTCATATCAATTGTAGTGCCATCCTCCAATTCATCTTCGACATTTACCTCATCTTCATCATGCATTACTTTGGCGACAGCTGCTATGGCATCATCATCACGTACTTTAATAAGTCGTACTCCTTGTGTTGCACGCCCCATAACTCTTAAATCCTCTACTGCCATTCGAATAGCAATACCCGATTTATTGATAATCATTAAATCGTCCTGATCACTAACATTCTTGATAGCCACTAATTTACCGGTTTTTTCGGTAACATTAATGGTTTTTACACCTTTTCCGCCTCGATTGGTGATTCGATAATCTTCAATACTGGATCTTTTACCATATCCATTTTCAGCAACCACCAAAATATCGGATGCTTCATTTTCAACGGCAATCATACCAATTACTTCATCGTTCTTATCGGCCAAAGTTATACCTCTCACCCCTGAAGCATTTCTACCCATAGGTCTTGTTTTTGCCTCTTCAAAACGAATGGCTTTCCCGGAACGCACGGCAATCATCACCTGACTGAAACCGGTAGTTAATTTTGCTTCCAGTAATTCGTCATCTTCCCTAATGGTAATGGCGTTGATTCCATTGGTACGCGGACGAGAATACTGCTCCAATGGAGTTTTCTTCACCTGACCTTTTTTAGTTGCCATAATTACATAGTGACTGTTTATGTAATCTTCGTCCTTCAGATCCTGAGTACAGATAAAGGCTTTTACCTTGTCGTCTGATTCAATATTTATTAAATTCTGAATAGCTCTGCCTTTTGAAGTACGGCTTCCTTCAGGAATTTCGAATACACGCATCCAGAAACATTTTCCTTTTTGCGTAAAGAACAACATATATTGGTGGTTGGTTCCCACGAAAAGGTGCTCCAGGAAATCCTCATTTCGCGTGGCTGAAGCTTTTTGTCCTACACCTCCTCTATTCTGGGTTTTGTATTCGGTTAGGGAAGTACGCTTAATATACCCTGCATGTGAAATAGTAATTACCACTTTTTCATCGGCAATTAAATCGGTAATACTTACGTCGCCACCTGCATATTCAATGGTAGAACGACGCTCATCACCGTATTTAGACTTAATTTCGGCCAATTCTTCTTTAATAATCCCCATACGACGCTCCACTTTGGCAAGAATGTCCTTATAGTCATCGATGGTTTTCATTAATTCTTCGTACTCACTACGCAGTTTGTCCTGTTCCAGACCTGTTAACTGACGTAATCGCATTTCTACAATCGCCTTGGCTTGTATTTCTGAAAGCTCGAAAGTTTTCATCAACACTTCTCTGGCTTCATCTGCGTTGGCGGAAGCCCGAATCAATTTTATTACTTCGTCAATATTATCGGAAGCAATAATCAATCCTTCCAGGATATGCCCTCTTTCTTCGGCTTTACGCAACAAATACTCAGTACGCCGCACTACCACTTCGTGACGGTGCTCTACGAAATAATGAATCAACTCCTTCAAATTGAGCATTTGAGGACGTCCTTTTACAAGGGCAATATTATTTACACTAAAACTCGATTGCAACGCCGTGTACTTGTACAGCATGTTCAATACTATATTTGGTATCGCATCTCGCTTCAGTATATATACTATCCGCATTCCGTTTCTATCCGATTCATCCCGGATATTCGAAATACCTTCAATTTTTTTATCATTTACTAGATCGGCAGTTTTTTTAATCATATCTGCCTTGTTCACCTGATACGGAATCTCATTTACAATAATGCATTCCCGCCCGGCAACCTCTTCAAAACTGGCTTTCGCACGCATCACGATACGACCTCTCCCAGTGTGAAATGCTTCTTTTACGCCTTCATACCCATAAATGACACCTCCCGTAGGGAAATCGGGTGCTTTAATATGTTGCATCAACTCATCAATGTCTATATCGTTGTTTTCGATATAGGCGATGGTTCCGTCTATTACTTCAGAAAGGTTATGCGGAGGCATATTGGTTGCCATTCCAACCGCAATACCGGAAGCCCCGTTTATAAGAAGTCCGGGGACTCTTGTAGGTAAAACCGTAGGTTCGTGAAGGGTATCATCAAAATTCAACTTATGATCTACCGTTTCCTTGTCGATATCGGCAAGCATGTCTTCGGAAATCTTTTGCATACGCGCTTCGGTATAACGCATTGCCGCCGGACTGTCACCATCTATCGATCCAAAGTTACCCTGCCCGTCAACAAGCATATAACGGAGACTCCATTCCTGTGCCATACGCACCATGGCATCGTATACAGAAGTATCACCATGTGGATGATATTTTCCTAATACTTCTCCAACAATTCTAGCCGATTTTTTATGAGCTCCGGTTGCTCTTACACCCAGCTCGTACATTCCAAATAATACACGTCTGTGAACAGGTTTCATACCATCCCTTACATCCGGTAGTGCACGTGACACAATGACCGACATTGAATAATCAATGTAGGCCGATTTCATTTCATCTTCAATGTTAATTGGGATTAATTTTTCGCCTTCAGCCATAAATATTTTTCTTTAATTTTTAGTTGTCAAACTTAACGGGCAAGATACACTATTTTGCAAGTTTTAATAGGGGTTTCAGCGTGTAAAATTCACGTTTTTATTAACAAAATTTCGCCTGAAAATCGTTAATAACTATCAGGAGTTATCCTTTGATTTTAGTAAGTTTTTTTGTCCTTTTACTACTGAACAGTTAAATGAGGTATGATTTTTGTCTCGACTATAAGTAAAATTACTATTTTTAGAGTTCCCAGATATAAAAAGTATGGATGATAATTTTTCCCCAAGAGTAAAAGATGTAATTGCATATAGCAAAGAAGAAGCGCTGCGATTGGGTCACGATTTTATAGGCACCGAGCATTTAATGCTGGGTTTGCTTCGTGATGGCAATGGCAAGGCGGTCACCATACTAAATGCACTGGACGTTGATTTAAATCACCTTCGCAGAAAGGTAGAAATATTGAGTCCTGCAAATCCAAACTCCGATACAAACGAAAACGATAAAAAGAACCTACATTTAACCCGTCAGGCAGAAAGAGCGCTTAAAACAACCTTTTTGGAAGCAAAATTGTTCCAAAGTTCCTCTATCAATACGGCCCATTTGCTACTTTGTATTCTTAGAAATGAGAACGATCCTACCACAAAGTTGCTCAATAAAATGAAAGTGGATTACGACGGTGTTAAAGATCAATTTAAACTTATGATTGCAAACGACGAAGATTATATAGACAGCCCTACCAGCGAATCATTTCCTAATGACGATGACGCTGCCCCCGAAGATACTTCGAAGGAAAATTTATTCGCCTCAAGTACTACTAAGGGAACAAAAAAATCTAAAACCCCTGTTTTGGATAATTTTGGAAGGGATTTAACAGCAATGGCTGAAGATGGAAAACTGGATCCTGTTGTGGGTCGCGAAAGTGAAATACAACGAGTTTCTCAAATTCTTAGCCGTAGAAAAAAGAACAATCCATTACTTATTGGTGAACCGGGAGTGGGTAAATCGGCGATCGCCGAAGGCCTTGCCTTACGAATTGTACAACGTAAGGTGTCGCGAATATTATACGATAAGCGAGTGGTAACCCTCGATTTGGCGAGTCTTGTTGCCGGAACCAAATATCGCGGGCAGTTTGAAGAACGCATGAAGGCGGTGATGAACGAACTGGAGAAGAACGACGACATTATTCTTTTTATAGATGAAATCCATACCATAGTTGGTGCAGGTGGTGCAACAGGTTCTCTGGATGCATCCAATATGTTTAAACCGGCTTTGGCAAGGGGAGAAATTCAATGTATTGGAGCGACTACTTTGGATGAATACCGACAGTATATTGAAAAAGACGGAGCCTTGGAGCGTCGTTTTCAAAAAGTCCTTGTAGAACCCACTACAGTAGCCGAAACTATCGAGATTCTTCATAACATCAAAGACAAATACGAAGCACATCACAATGTGCAGTACACAGATGCTGCCTTGGAAGCTTGCGTAAAATTGACAAATAGATATATGACCGAACGTTTCCTTCCAGACAAGGCTATCGATGCCTTGGACGAAGCTGGATCACGTGTTCATATCACCAATATTCATGTCCCTGAAAAGATTTTAGACATCGAAGGCAAACTCGAAGAAGTTCGTGAATTAAAAAATTCTGTCGTAAAAAAACAGAAATATGAAGAAGCTGCCAAGCTTCGCGATGATGAGAAAAACCTCGAAAAGGAACTAGCAACTCAACAGGAAGCCTGGGAAAAAGAATCAAAATTACACAAGGAAACTGTCGATGAAGAAAATGTAGCTGAAGTGGTTTCTATGATGACAGGTATTCCCGTAAATAGAATTGCACAGACAGAAACAACCAAACTTGCCGCTCTTCCCGACCGAATTAAAGGAAAGGTTATTGGACAAGACGAAGCAGTTGCCAAGGTTGTAAAAGCCATTCAGCGAAACCGTGCAGGCTTAAAAGATCCTAACAAGCCCATTGGGTCGTTTATCTTTTTAGGCCAGACAGGTGTTGGTAAAACACAATTAGCGAAAGTATTGGCAAGAGAGCTATTCGACTCGGACACCGCTTTGGTGCGGGTAGACATGAGTGAATACATGGAAAAATTTGCAGTGTCGCGCTTAATTGGCGCGCCTCCGGGCTATGTAGGTTATGAAGAAGGCGGACAACTTACCGAAAAAATAAGACGCAAGCCGTATGCAGTAGTTCTATTGGACGAAATTGAAAAGGCACACCCCGATGTATTTAATATGTTGCTTCAGGTATTGGACGATGGTCAGCTCACGGATAGCTTGGGAAGAAAAATTGATTTTAAGAATACCATTATCATTATGACTTCCAATATCGGGGCCCGGAAATTGAAAGATTTCGGACAAGGGGTAGGTTTTGGAACATCAGCCAAAGAAAATCAGGCAGATGCAAACTCAAAAAGCATTATTGAGAATGCGCTGAAAAAGGCTTTTGCCCCCGAATTTCTGAATCGTGTAGACGACGTTATGGTGTTCAATCCGTTGGATAGAGATGATATTCATAAGATTATTGATATTGAACTGGATAAATTGTTCGAAAGAATCAATGATTTGGGATACGATCTTAAATTAACCGAAAAAGCAAAAGATTATATCGCAGACAAAGGTTTTGATAAAGAATACGGTGCACGGCCTTTAAATCGTGCTATTCAGAAATATATTGAAGATGCCTTAGCCGAAGAAATAATTAATTCGAACCTGCAGGAAGGCGATGGGATACTTATGGATCTGGATGAAAAGAAAGACGAGTTGACAATCAAAATTAAGAAACAGAAGAAGACTACAGAGTCCTGATTCGATCAAATAATGTAAAGAGTTGGCGCCTGTTTGAATAAAGCAGGCGCTTCTTATTAGATATGACAGAGAAGGAACAGATACAATTGCGAATTGAAGAGGAATTACTTGAAACGGCAAAGCTGGTTGAAAAATACCGCGAGCTTTCAAAACCTATTGCTCCTGAAAATGCTATAGGCCGCATATCGCGTATGGATGCTATCAATAATCGAACTGTCAACGAAAATGCGCTTCGTAAAGCAGAACTAAAATTTAAAAATCTAAAGGTGGCTCTCACCAAGATTCACGATTCGGACTTTGGCCTTTGTATTCGGTGTAAAAATGCCATTCCAATTGGAAGAATATTACTCATGCCCCAGGCCATTACTTGTGTGAATTGTGCAAATTAGTTGTCCGTTTCTTCTAATTTTAATAACTTGAAGACATAAAACCCGAGGAGAATGCCAATCACACTAAACTTTATATTTGGAAAAATAGAAGTATTCCCAAATTATGTAATTGCCGTTATGAAAGAAGGGGTTACGGTCAAGCCCGAATACAACGCAGAACTTATAGCGATTTCAAATAAATATTTTGAAAACCGTCCTTTTGCCTATATAACCCATCGCCTAAATTCATATTCGGTAGATCCCAGAACCTATATCGAAACATCCAAAATTGAAAATCTTGTAGCCTTTGCAGTGGTTTCAAACAAAACAATAAACATTTCAAACTCCGAATTGGAAAAAATATTTCTAAAAAAACCGTTTGACCATTTTGATAACTTGGAAGAAGCGATTGATTGGGTTACGGAAGTTGTTGCAAATGTGAGTGCCTAAACGATTTCCAATCTCGGCAAGAATCGAGCTAAAACAAAATATCATTATCAATCGAAAAACTCTGCAAAAATGAAATCGATGCGTGAATGTCGTCTGCCAACAGCCGATCCTCAGCTACAAAAGGAACTGTATTTCTGAATGATTCTAAAAATGACTCTAAAAACGGGGAAGTTTTCTTGGGTCTTCTGAATTCCATTGCCTGAGAAGCGTTCATCAATTCGATTGCAAGTACAGTTTCTACATTATCGACGATACGCAAACATTTTGTGGCAGCATTGGCGCCCATACTCACATGATCTTCTTGTCCGTTGGACGAAACAATAGAGTCTACCGAAGCCGGAGAGGCCAATTGTTTATTCTGACTTACAATACTTGCCGCAGTGTACTGCGGAATCATAAATCCGCTGTTCAATCCCGGATTGTTCACCAAAAAAGCCGGAAGATCTCGTAAACCCGAAACCAATTGATAGGTTCTTCTTTCTGAAATATTTGCTAGTTCTGCCATGGCGATCGCTAAAAAATCCAAGCCCAATGCCAAAGGCTGACCATGGAAATTTCCGCCGGAAATAATTTTATCTTCTGCTATAAAAATATTGGGATTGTCCGTAACCGAATTGATTTCAGTCTTAAACGTTTTGGTAACAAACAGAATAGTGTCTTTAGTTGCACCATGTACCTGAGGAATACATCGGAAGGAATACGGATCTTGTACATTTTTCTTTTCCGATTTGCCCAATTCACTTCCCCTAAGAAAGTCTACAAATCGTTCGGCTGTTTTCACCTGTCCGCGGTGAGGTCTTACTAAGTGTACCAGTGAATCGAAGGGACTCATATTGCAATCGAATGCATCGACAGACATGGCAGCAATCATATCGGACATATAAGAAAGCTTATGTGCTTTAAGTAAAATATAGGCGCCGTAGGCGCTCATAAACTGTGTGCCATTTAGTAATGCCAATCCTTCCTTTGCCTCTAAAACAATTGGTTCCCAGTTGTGTTTTTTTAAAATTTCATTTGCTGAAAAGATGGCATCATTTACAAATACCTCTCCTTTCCCCAGGAGCGGTAAAGACAAATGTGCCAAGGGTGCCAGGTCACCGGAAGCTCCTAAACTACCTTGATCGTATACTACCGGTAAAATATCGTAATTGTAAAAATCGATCAATCGCTGAACGGTTTGTAATTGAACTCCGCTATATCCGTAACTCAAAGACTGAACCTTCAGTAAAAGCATGAGCTTAATAATAGGTTTCGGAACAAAATCTCCTGTACCACAAGCATGTGACATCACCAGGTTTTCTTGTAGTTTAGTGAGGTTTTCAGAAGAAATTTTTACATTACATAAAGACCCGAACCCTGTATTGATTCCATAGATAGGCGCATCGTTATTCTTGGTTTTGGCGTCTAAATACTCTTTCGATTTTTTGATATTAAGGGAAGCCTCCTCCGAAAGTTCCAGTAACTTATTCGATTCTATTATGTCTTTTAAAGTAGGTAAATCTAGAATTTCTGAGCTTATATAATGAATCTCTGGCATGTGCTGGTTGGTTTGTATTGCAAAAATACCAATTTATAATGAAGGATTATACAAATATATTTAACTCAAAAATTATATTGTATTTTAGCCTACTTTTTAAACCTAAAACATGAAAAAAATAGTATTTCTTTTGGCTGCATTGGTGATAATTTCTTGCAATAAGGAAGAAAAAAAACCTGAATATGTTATCATAAACGGTACAGTCCAAAACAGTAATTTGGAAACGGCAATGGTACGGGGGAACGATTTTGAAGTTGAAATTCCAATATCGGAAGCCGGAACCTTCACCGATACTTTACGTATTAAGACCGATGGAATGTACGATCTTTTTATAGGGAGAGAACGCACCCCTACCTATCTTGAAAAAGGAGCAAACCTTTCAGTGACTGTAGACCTTCAGGAGTTTGATGAAACAATTTCTTATTCGGGAGATTTGGCTGTTGAAAACAATTATCTGGCCGCCAAATATTTACTTTCTGAAAAAGAAAAGCCCTTTCAGGAAGTTTATTCTCTGAATGAAGCAGAATTTATGGCCGAAGCAAATGCCATCGATAAGGGATATCGAGATTTATTATCCGGTACAGAAGGTATTTCTGAAACATTTTCAAAAATGGAATCTCAAAATCTCGACTATGCCCATGTCATGAATCTGGAAAACTATCAGCAATACAACCGCTATTTCACCGGGAATAAAGAATTTTCAGTCTCAGAAAAGTATTATGATTACACCAAGAATGTGAATTTCTCGGACACAACGGCTTTTAGAGCATCAAATGCATATCAACGAATGCTGGATACACATTTTAGCCGCTTGGTTAGTGAGGCTTCCGAAGGTCGGGAAGATTTCAATATTTCAAAAGCCTATTTAACTACCGTAAATGAAGCCTTGCCTAACGGCTATGCAAAAGATCAGTTAATGTACGATTATTTGCAATTTGGGCTTAGGCCGGACGCTTCTTTGGATGAAGTATATGCATTGTATAAGAACAGTAACCCCGGTGTCGAAAATCTAAATAAGGTAACCGAGCGATATAATAAGTTGAAACCTTTGCAACCCGGGAACGTCTCCCCTACCTTCGACTATGAAAATTTTATGGGAGGAACCACCAAATTAGAAAATCTTAGCGGTAAATATGTTTATATAGATGTCTGGGCTACCTGGTGCGGTCCTTGTATTCGCGAAATTCCTGCCCTTAAAGAGGTAGAAGCTGCCTATCACGGTAAAAATATTGCTTTTGTTAGCATTTCCATAGACGTACCAAACGATTACGATAAATGGAAAGCCATGGTCGTGGAGAAAGAACTTGGTGGCATACAGTTAATGGCGGACAATAATTGGAAATCGAAATTTGTTGAAGAATACGGGATATTAGGAATTCCCCGCTTTATATTAATAGATCCACAAGGAAAAATTGTTGATGCAGACGCACCACGACCTTCAGATGCCAAGTTGCGCAGTATGTTGGATAAAATGATTTAAAACAACAACATAATAATTAAAACGAAAAGCTCCTGTACGGGAGCTTTTTTTATTGCTGTTCTTCTTCTGCTTGGGGCTGTGGAGCAGGATCTTGCTCGAATAAAGCCAGATAAGCATTTCCAAGATTAGCAGTTACATCTCCTGCGATCATTGCCTCGAGTCCCATCGATTGGGCTGCGATGTTTCCAGCGCTACCGTGCAAATACACTCCAAAAACGGCCGCCAATAAAGAATCATACCCCTGAGAAAGCAATCCGGTAATAACCCCTGCCAATACGTCGCCGCTACCGGCCGTAGCCATTCCGGGGTTTCCGGTTGAATTGATATACAATTTGTTATTAAACACAGTGATTGTATTCGCTCCTTTCAAAACAAGTACCGCCTCGTGTTTGTTTGCAAATTTTTTAGCCTTTTCCAATTTATTGTAGTCGTTCTTCCAGCTTCCTATTAAACGCTTCAACTCTCCTTCATGGGGTGTTAGGATGGATAGCTTTGGAAGGACTTTAAGCAGCGAAGTATTTTCCGAAATACAATTTAGTGCGTCGGCGTCGATCACCATGGGTGCCTTACTTTCTTTGAAAAGCTTTTCCAAAGCAGCAACCGTTTTTGCATTTGTACCTATCCCCATCCCTACGCCTATGGCCGAAGCAGTAAAAGAATAGGAAATATTTGTAATGTATTTTTCTTCAGAATCGGTTAGCGTCATAGCTTCGGGAACAGCATTCTGCAAAATATCATTTCCGCATTTTGGCGTAAAGACGGTTAGCATTCCGGCTCCAGTTCGTAGTGTAGCTCCGGCCGCAAGTATTGCTGCTCCTATCTTTCCGTAACTTCCTGCGACTATCAGCGCATGACCAAACATGCCTTTGTGATCGTATTTTTTACGTTGCTTGTAAAATTGTTGAGCTTCAGGTTTTTGAATGAGTTGTGCTAATGGCTCGGCGGTTGCTAAGTATTCAGGATCTAATCCAATGTCCAATACTTCGTAAAAGGGTACATATTTTCCTGTTTCAGGTAGAAAGAAGGCTAGTTTCGGTGCCTGGAATGTGAGAGTATGATTTGCCTTGATTACTGCATCCGGGTCATCCAGAGGTGCTTCGGCATACAAGCCGCTGGGAATATCTATCGCCAGCTTAAATGCCTTGTTTTCATTTAAATAAATGATAAGCTTTTTTACCCATCCGTCCGGGCAACGATTTAAGCCGATCCCAAAAATCCCGTCAATTATAATGTCATCGGGGTTAATTTCCGGAAAATCCTCTTCAGATTTCATCAACTTCGGCCATTTTTTGGTTACATTTTTAATTCGGTCGTAATTAATTAAAAAGTTTTTAGAGCGCTTATCACTGCAATTCACAACATAAACGTGCACATTGTATCCGTTTTCAATAAGCAATCTGCCAATCACCAAGCCGTCTCCCCCGTTGTTTCCAATCCCGCAAAAAATATGAATAGGTACCTGGGCTCCCTGCATGCGTTGATGTAGCCAATTAAATATTTGTGTCCCCGCTCGCTCCATCAATTCGGCCGGTGATATTTGCTGTTTTTCCACCGTGACAGTATCGGCCTGATACAGTTGTTTTGAAGAGAATATTTTCATAGCGTTGTTTCTTTGCCGCAAGTTACCAACCTTGTTGAAAACAATCAAACAAATCCTTCGTTACCTTTTACAGATATAATACATTTGCGAAAAAATTTTACCAATGAAGAATACCGCACTTTCTCACATCCACGAACAATTGGGTGCCAAAATGGTTCCCTTTGCAGGTTATAATATGCCCGTTTCCTATGAAGGGGTTAATGCCGAACACGAAACTGTACGCAAGGGCGTTGGGGTTTTTGATGTTTCACATATGGGAGAATTTTTAATTTCAGGGCCAAAGGCGTTGGATTTAATTCAGAAAGTAACAAGCAACGATGCTTCGAAGTTAGTAGACGGACAAGCGCAGTACAGTTGCCTGCCCAATGCAACCGGTGGAATTGTGGACGATTTAATTGTGTACCGTCTGGAAGCCGAAAAGTGGTTGCTGGTGGTAAATGCTTCAAATATCGAAAAAGATTGGAACTGGATTAGCAGTCAGAATACTATGGACGCCGAAATGCGCAATCTTTCGGAAGATTATTCATTGTTAGCCATTCAAGGACCTAAAGCCGTGGAAGCTATGCAATCATTGACCAGCGAGGATCTTTCCGCAATACAATTTTACACCTTTAAAGTATCCGATTTTGCCGGAATCGATCACGTAATCATTAGTGCTACGGGGTATACGGGAAGCGGTGGATTTGAAATTTACTGCAAAAACAGTGAGGTGGAGCAAGTTTGGAACAAAGTGTTCGAGGCCGGAGCCAGCTACGGCATAAAACCTATAGGTTTGGCTGCCCGAGATACCTTACGCCTGGAAATGGGCTTTTGTCTCTACGGAAATGATATCGATGATACTACTTCTCCAATTGAGGCAGGATTGGGCTGGATTACAAAATTCACCAAAGATTTTATCAATTCCGAGAACTTAAAAAAGCAAAAAGAAGAAGGGCCAAAACGAAGATTAGTCGCTTTCGAACTGGACGAGCGCGGTATCCCAAGACAGGGTTACGATATTGTAGATATTGACGGGAAGATTATTGGAAACGTTACCAGCGGCACCATGGCGCCTTCGCTTGGGAAGGGCATCGGACTGGGATACGTAGCAACCGAATTTAAGGATTTGGGGACGAATATTTACATTCAAATTAGAAAGGCAGCTGTACCGGCAACTGTAGTTAAACTGCCATTTTACAAAGGCTAACACTTACAGACCCAATCGACACCATCGAACGAATTGAACATATGAGTTTTAATAAGATAATTATAGAAAGATAGTGTCAAATCGCATTTTAATTCTTGGAGCCAGTGGTTTTATTGGCAATAGTCTATACAAGGAGCTCATGCCCTATTTTGATGTGTATGGAACATACTGTCATGATGATGCTGCGATGAAACATAACCAGGTCTTTTTTCAATTTGATATAGAAAAGGATTCTGTTTTGGCGGTGTTAGAAAAAATTAAACCAAATGTTGTAATATCTTCATTGCGTGGAAGATATGAGTATCAACTTAAAGTACATAATGAAATAATTAATTATGTTCTTTCGCAGAATGACTGCAGACTCCTTTTCTTGTCTTCAGTGAATGTTTTTGACGGGAAAAATACATTTCCGTCTTATGAAGATAGTCTTACATTGGCTGAAAGCGATTATGGAAAGTATAAAATTTCGGTAGAAAAGGCTATAAAAACGCTTCCTGTAGAAAAGTATGCTATTTTACGACTCCCCATGGTATTGGGAGTGAATGCCCCGGCTATCTTTCAGTTAAAGCAGGCAATAAAACACCAGGCCTCTTTTGAAGTATACCCCAACCTTATTATTTCGATAACTACAGCCAATAAAATTGCGCAACAGGTTCATTATATTATCAATAAGAAGCTAAGTGGTACTTTTCACTTAACCAGTAAAGATATGGTTCATCATGAGGATCTTTTTAGAGAACTCACCGGCAAATTAAGTGATAAAAGTCCTATCTTTAAAAGTGTTTTTAGCAGTAACGACGATAGCTACCTCGCCATTTTGTCCAAATTGAACAAACTACCGAAGGAATATAGAATTACAGTTGCCGAAGTCATTGCAGACAGCACCTTAAAAGAAGAAATTAGTACATTGAAAACATAAAATTGAAAAATCATGAAAGCATTTACAGAACAGGAAGTACTTGAAAAATTAGGTGAAATTCAGGATTGGGAATATCAGGATAGTGCCATTCACACCGCAATAGAATTCAGGGATTTTAAGGATGCATTTTCGGTGATGACGCGTATCGCTTTTGAAGCTGAAAAAATGAATCATCACCCTGATTGGAGCAATGTGTACAACACACTAAATATTAGCCTTTCAACGCACAGTGAAGGAGGCGTAACACAGAAAGATTTCGATTTGGCCAAGATAATCGACAGTTTGGTGAGTTAGGACAGACATTCGAAATTATGAGTGCAAACACTCCAAGTTTGGACAAAAAAAGTATAAGAATTCTTTACATTGAGTCCTTGTAATTTCGAATTTTTATATTTGTTTTGCATAACAATTTTCACAAAACACAATGAATCTTTATAAAGATTCCAAAAAATGATATAGACTATTATGGGAAGAGCGTTCGAATTTCGAAAAGCACGTAAAATGAAGCGGTGGTCCGCAATGTCTAAGGCGTTTACGCGTATTGGAAAAGATATTGTAATGGCCGTAAAAGAAGGTGGTCCCGACCCCGATTCTAATTCACGATTAAGAGCTGTAATTCAGAATGCGAAGGCCGTAAACATGCCCAAAGACAATGTGGAGCGAGCTATTAAAAAGGCAAGTGATAAAAGTCAGGGGGATTACAAAGAGGTACTATTTGAAGGCTATGCACAACACGGAATTGCAGTATTAATTGAAACCGCAACCGATAATAATACGAGAACAGTTGCCAATGTACGTTCTTATTTCAATAAATGCGACGGTAGCTTGGGAACATCCGGGTCGGTAGTTTTTATGTTCGATCACAGCTGTAATTTCAGAATAAACGGTGAAGGCATGGATTTGGAAGAATTGGAGCTGGAACTAATTGATCACGGCGTTGATGAAATTTTTGAAGATGAAGACGGTGTGCTAATCTATGCTCCATTCGAAAAATTTGGAGCTATTCAGGCGTACTTGGAAGAAAATACAATAGAAATCCTTTCTTCAGGATTTGAGCGTATTCCTCAAGTGACCAAAAAACTTACCGAAGAAGAGATGGCCGATGTTGAAAAACTATTGGAGAAACTGGAAGAGGATGATGATGTACAAAACGTATATCACACCATGGAAGAGGGAACTGAGTAAATTCAGGTGTTTGCAGGCTTCTTCCCTACTACTCCCTTGTAATAATTTCGAAGTTTTATAGTGTCTTTTTCAATATCGTTTGTTGGATAAAATGCGGGGTTGATGGTTACGGTTTTTGTGCTGTAGTCGAAAGCTACAGGAATTATAGGCACTTGAGCCGTTTGTGCAATATAGTAATAACCGGTTTTCCAAGCCGCTACTTTTTTACGTGTTCCTTCGGGTGCTAAGGATAATCTGAATTCTTCTTTACTTTTAAACAAGTCGGCAATGGCTTCAACCTTATTTTGTCCTTCGGTTCTGTCTAAAGGCGCGCCTCCCATCCACCGAAAATACCAACCAAGGGGCCATTTGAAAAGTTCTTTTTTACCAACAAAATTAATTTCAGTTTTTAAAATTCGACGTGTAAAAACTCCAATGTAGAAATCGTGCCAACTGGTGTGAGGCACGACAATTACAACTGCCTTTTTAATTGAAGAATCGAAAGTGCCATTGATTTTCCAACCAAGTACCTTGTAGAATATAAATTTGGTAAAACCCATTAGATTGTAATGCTTGGCATTACATTTTTAAATATAGTTCTTTCAGCTTGTCACGAGTTATAATGGTTTCCCAATTGTCTCCAAGCGCATTTTCCCAAAGCGGCACCAGGCTCAGCGCAATATCGATCATTGTGTTCATCTGATCTTCGGTTAAATTTGCGCATAAGTGCTGTGGAATTTCAATTTCGTGGGCTTTTACCATCTTTTTAAACAAGATAACATCCTTCGGATAAAATTCTTCCAAATGGTCAAAAACAATACAGTTTCCTACTCCGTGCTTTGTGCCCAAGACGTATGAAAGTCCGTAGCTCATCGCATGTGCCACTCCTACTTGAGAATAAGCAATACTCATCCCTCCATGCCAGGAGGCCATCATTAATTTTCCACGGGATTCCTCTTCGGTAAGCATATTGTCAACGAATATTTCTCTGCACAAATCGTAGGCCTTTTCACCATAACTCTCACTGAAGGCATTCAGAAAAGTGCCATTTAAGGATTCCACACAATGAATAAAACAATCCATTCCTGTGTAAAACCATTGGTTCTTGGGAACGCCTATCGTAAGATCCGGATCGAGAATTACCTGATCGAAGGGTGTGAAATCGCTATTGATTCCAAGCTTTCTTACTGGTCCCGAAAGCACTGTAGTTCTTGAAACTTCTGCTCCGGTGCCTGAAATTGTTGGTATTCCCACATGATAAATTGCCTTTGTCTTCACCAGATCCCAACCTTGATAGTCGGCCGCACTCCCCTTATTAGTAAGCATGATGGACACAGCCTTTGCCAAATCTAAAATGGTTCCCCCTCCTATTCCAATGATGCCGGAAGGTTTATAGGTGAATTCAGTTTTTATCTCTTTTACAATTTGATCTACCTGTGACGTTTTGGGCTCTTCGTTTGCTGAAATAAACAAAATCTTGTCGTTAAAACGCGGATTGATTCGGTCTATTAACTCTTTATTGTTTTTGAAAACATCGTCCACCAGAAAGATGAAAGGAGCTTTATCCTTTCGCTGTGGGGCTAAAATTGAGCCTAATTGATCGAAACTTCCTTGTCCGAATACCACCTTAGGCACCATGGGAAAGTTTCTGTATTTATTATTTACTGTCTCTTTTTTATCTTCTTTCAATACTTTGTTGGCTCTAATGAGGTCTTCGGGCGTATCAATTTCAATTCCTTGCGTATTAGTTATTGCCATTTTTATATTCTTTCCATATTCTAAGTAACGAATACATTCAATCTTTTCGGCTGCTTCCATAGATCTCATAGGCAATCTGTAAAAATCCATTAGCGCCGCCTTTCTGAACGCATAAATTCCTTTGTGTTTATAATACTGAACCGCAACGTTTTTATCGCGCGGATACGGAATGGGAGATCTCGAAAAATACAGTGCAAAGTTGTCTTTATCTACAATCACTTTTACACAGTTAGGATCGCTTATTTCTTTCCAGTCGTGAATTTCGGTCATAAGGGAAGCCAAATCTATTTTTTCGGCATCCGGGCCGTTAAAAACACTCAACACCTGTTCCAGTCCTTTTTTACTTGTAAAAGGTTCATCCCCCTGCACATTAACCACAATATCGACATCCATGTATTCTACAGCTTCGGCGATGCGATCACTTCCGCAGTCGTGTTCACGAATGCTCATAATAGCTTTCCCTCCGTATTGCTCTATTTCATTAAAAATAATTGCGCTATCGGTCACCACATACACCTCGTCGAACAATTTTGTGGCTTTGGCAGCTTCGTACGTTCGAACAATTACAGGTTTTCCACCCAAATCTTGCATTAACTTTCCCGGGAATCGTGAGGCGCCGTATCGCGCCGGAATCATTGCTATTATCTTCATTCGTGAGATTAGAAGTTATTTTATAAGATGTACAAATGTCAATATGGTTGCTTATTTTGAATACTAAATAAGGTACAAAAAGTTTCAAAAATAAGAAGATTATACAGGAGTGTGGCGATTTTTCCGAAGCTTTTTATAAAACTTATATATGAAGTAAAAAAGAAGGAGTACAATCGCAAAGGCCAATACCGGAATAAAAATAGAGAGTATTGCCATAATAATAGAAGTTCCGGTTTCGACAGTTGTCACAATTGGATTTGCAAACCCTCCTGTAGTAGCGGTAGATCCCATACGCAACATCGAAGTATTTCCTTTAATGGCTGTTGCTGTACCTCCTCCGGCAATAATAGCAAGTGCCCATGTAATTATCGGACTTAAGTCTGATACAGTAGCCACCATTACGGCAGTACCGGCAATCGCAGCCATAGGTACCGCAATAGTATCCAAAGCATTGTCTAACCAGGGAATGTAGTATCCGAAAATTTCAACACAGGTAGCAATTGCAAGCGTGATCACTGCTGCGATACTTCCAATCCATTGCCAGCTTTCATTAAGAGGAATAATTTCGTAATGCCCTGCAACACTCAAAACCAGCAAAGGTAAGAACACACGAAAACCCACTGCAGCCGCCAACCCAATTCCCAAGCAAACACTAATTAAAATTTCTACAGTATCCATGCCTTACGAATCTACAAAAAACTCATCTTTAAAGCCAATGAGGTACAATTTTTCTTTGGCACGTGTAATTGCAGTATACAACCATCGCAGGTATTCCTTGTCGATACCATTTGGCAAATACGGCTGCTCTACAAAAACGGTGTTCCACTGACCTCCTTGCGATTTATGACAGGTAATGGCATAGGAAAACTTTACTTGGAGCGCATTAAAATACTTATTGTTTTTTACTGAAAGAAACCGTTTGTAATTGGATTTCTCGGAAGCGTAATCCTGCATCACTTCCTGATACAGTTTATTGGCATCTTCATAGGAAAGTGAAGGTGTTTCGGAAGTTAGCGTGTCTAACAATAATACGGTGTCAAAAGGTTTCATATTGGGATAATCGACCATTCTAATTCTTACTTCAGCAAAGCGAAATCCGTATAAATCTTTAAAACTCATAATTTCCAGCACCTCGATAATATCTCCGTTCGCAATAAATCCGGCTTCGGTAGTGGGTTGTACCCAAAAGTAATTGTTCTTTACCACCATTAGATAATCCCCTGCCGAAAGCTCTTCCTCCTGAAAAAGAATTCGATTTCTGATATTCTGATTGTATAAATTAGCGCGCTTGTTGGATCGAACGATTATCACTGTGTCTTCATTCCCCAATGTGGAATAACTATCCTGAATCGCATCCATAAGTTCTTGTCCGTCTAGGGGACGAATAACATCGGGATAGCCAAGCTCGGTGAATTTAAAGGCTTCAAAAAGACCGTCTTCAATTCGGCTTCTCATCTCGGTGGCATTAATAAGAATGCCACTATCCTGTTGCTGCCTCACGACCTCGTCCATCTCCAGCTCGATTACTTGTTTGCTATAATAGTTCTCCAGTGTATGCTTGTCTAAGGCCGGGCTAATAGCTAGTTTTACAGGAGGCAATTGGGCGGTATCACCTATTAGCAATAGTTTACAACGGTGGCCGCTATACACATACTGCATTAAATCGTCTAGTAAGGAGCCGTTTTCAAAAAGTTTTGATTCCGAATTGATATCGGGTATCATTGAGGCTTCGTCGACTATAAATATAACATTCCGATGTTTATTTTTTTGAAGTGTAAAAGAAACTCCGCCTCCCTTTTTACTTTTTGGATAGTATATTTTCTTATGGATTGTAAACGCTTCTTTGTTTGAGTAGTTACTTATTACTTTTGCAGCTCTTCCGGTTGGAGCCAAAAGGACCGCCGATTTTTTAGCCTTCCATAAATTTTTAACCAAAGTTCCTACAATGGTAGTTTTGCCGGTTCCCGCATACCCTTTGAGCAAAAAGATCTCATTGTGATTGTCGTTTGTAATAAAACCGGCCAATAATTGAAGCGCAACATCCTGCTTTGGGGTTGTGGTGTGAGGAAAATCGCTCTTTAATAAGCTATAAAACTGAGAAACATTCATGAAAACTGCACTGTCTTAGAGGCTTTAAAGATAGCTATGATTTTTTCGGAATATACTTTAACGAACAAAAAAAAATTGTAGATTTGCGATAGACCTATTTAGTACAACATTTTTAAACTCTCAAAATAATGAAACTTGCAATACAGCTACTTCTTTGGATAGTAATTATCTTTTTAGGATACCAACTTTATAATTCTATTCAAGGGCCAATTGAATTTAATAAGGTGAAAGAGGCTCGTTACGCCAAAATCATAAAGAATTTAAAAGATATTAGAGATGCCGAGTTGGCATATCAAGAGATTAATGGAAAGTTTACCGGAGATTTTGACAGTTTGGTGCGTTTTATAGATACTGCCCAATTTGCTATTGTTCAGCGTCGTGATACAAGTTTTGCTGATGTTGCTAAAAACAAGGCATTCGGACTTACAGAGGGTTACTTTATTGAGAAAGTGTTACTTGACACGTTAGGTTTTACTCCTGTAAGAGATTCGTTGTACGGAGGAACAGATCGTTATAAATCCATGATGAATATTCCGGTAAAAGGCGTAGACACTAAAATTGAATTGTCGGCCGGAAAACTTAAAAAGAACGATGCTACCTATTCGGTTTTTGAAGCAAAAGTTGCTAAGGATGTCATCCTATCAGATCTTGACCGAGATTTATTGGTTCAGGAAAAACAGGTGGTTTCAGTAGACGGTGTAAATGGTACTCATCTAAAAGTAGGTTCCATGACCGAGGTTAACACAAGTGGAAACTGGCCAAAAATATACGACACTGCAAAAGACCAATAACATAGATCCTAATTCAAATAAAAGACTGTCCGTTCAAGTTACATTGACCGGACTTTCTTTTTTGGTGTCAGTTTCAGATACCAAAGAAATAGTCTTTTATTCTGAAAAAAAATTCAGTAGTTCAAGTACTCCCGAAGAGCTTCTGGTGGAAATGGAAACTGTTTTTTCAGAAAAAAAAGAATTACAGACCGCCTTCGAAACGGTCACCCTACTCTACGCGACAAATATTTACAGTTTGGTTCCTGCCACTTTATTCGACGATTCCAAAGCGAGTGATTACTTAAAATTTAATTCCAAAATTCTTGCTAACGATTTCATTGCACACGATGTTATCGACATGTATGAAATGGTTGTGGTCTACGTCCCTTTTGTAAACATCAACAATTATTTGTTTGATCGCTTCGGAAGTTTTCAATACCACCATGCCTGTTCTGTGCTTTTAAAGTCTATTCTCGATGCCGAAAAGCACTCGCAGGAACCAATCGTGTACCTCCATGTATTAGATTCCACCTTCGATGTAATTGTAGTTAAAAATGGAGGACTTCAGCTATGTAACACCTATTCATACAAGACTCCTGAAGACTTTATTTATTATGTTTTATTTTCTATGGAACAATTGCATTTAAATCCCGAAACAATAAAGACGGTTTTATGTGGAGCGATTTCTGAAACCGACACAACCTATGAAATTGTATACCGGTATATACGCAATGTTGCATTTGCAGAAAAAATGCCTGTTGCAGTGCATACTTCACATTCAGATTCATTTCATTCAAATTACTTACTGGTTAAAAGTCTATAATGCGAATTATCTCCGGAACATATAAAGGCAGAAGAATAACGGCTCCAAAGTCATTGCCCGTTCGTCCAACAACAGACATTGCCAAGGAATCTCTTTTTAATATTCTCAATAATCGAGTTTATTTTGAAGAAATTAAGGTGTTGGACCTTTTTGCCGGAACAGGAAACATAAGTTATGAGTTCGCATCTCGTGGAGTTCCTGAAATAACGAGTGTTGATGAACATTTTGGTTGTGTAAAGTTTATTCAGGAAACTGCAAAAGAATTCGAATTTCCAATTACGGCTATTAAGGCCGATGTATATAAATATATTGACAAAACATCCATAGGATTCGATGTCATCTTTGCAGATCCTCCATACGATTTTCCAACCGTTAAATTTACTGAAATAGTTGATAAAATACTGTTAAACAGGCTACTTAACACAAACGGTATGCTTATCATTGAACATTCAAAGCATACAGATCTCTCCCCTCACGCCAATTTTTCTGAAGCCAGAAAATACGGTGGCTCAGTTTTTAGTTTTTTTACAACGTGAAAATGAATACTGCAATTATAGAAAAAATAGAGCTTGACTTTACTTCAATCGAGATATATGAGAATTATCTTATATCCCGAATTAAAGAAGGACTTGTTTTTGAAGAAGCACATTTACGGCAGTTCTATGTCATTTTTGAAAAGTACTTCGCCGGCAAGCCATTTGTTTCGATAGCAGATAGAAAGAACGATTATACCATTGACCCAAATCTATTGCGAGATTCAAGATTCTCAAATCTGTTGGGGATAGGTGTTATATGTTATTCAGATGCTTCCTTTAACACCGCGTTATTTGAAAAAACCTTTTTTAAAGGCGCTTTCGAGCCTTTTTACAGCTTAGATGATTGTATTTCCTGGGCTTTAGATTTAATTCATCAATACGAGTCTGAATAAGGAAAATTCCTTAAATTTACTTATAACCCAATCACTTGCGGTCACATGGTGCCAAAAACTAAATATGTTATCGATATTGGTTTCGCCACGTTCGATTTATATGAAAACTATTTGGTTGCTACGGTTAATGAAGGAGTTCTTTTCGACACCCCGCATTTACTCAAATTCTACGATATTTTCGACACACATTACTACAACAGACCCTTTGGATATATCTCCGACAGGAAAAACGATTATACCATCAATCCTACTTGTTATAAAGATGCCAATAGATTTAATCCAAACTTAGTGGGAGTTGCTACTTTGTGTTACAGTGAAGCTACCTACGAAATTTCTCTTTTTGCGGGGCAGTTTTTCGATTACAAACATTGCCCTTTTTATACTATGAAAGAGTGTGTTGCCTGGATTAATCTACAATTACTGGAAAATAAAAAAGCAGACCTGTAAGCCGGATTCTGTATCGCCGCACTTCGACAAGCTCAGTGACAGGCGAATCCTTATCATTTATCTGGACGCATGGTTACCCATACGTTCTATCTGTCCACCCTCCTGCATCGGGCGGGAACCCTCAAGCACAGGTTTACGTGACATTTCACCGCATAGAGTTTACCTGGTTTCACTACAGCATTACCTGTACATACTTTCTGTTGCACTTGTCCTCCTCTCTTTCGCCGAGGCGATAGAGAGTGACGGCCGTTAGCCGCTATGCTTCCCTATGGTGTCCGGACTTTCCTATCCGCCAAAGGCGGATCGATAAGGCGGTCTGCTTCAGCAAAAGTAAACCAATGTTAATAAATACCGTAAAATACTAAAGGCTATTTTTTAAAAACTAAGCCTACATCTTTATATTTGTTTTACTTCTATGGAACACTTTATCGTATCAGCCCGAAAGTACAGACCTACCGTTTTTAAAGACGTTGTAGGTCAACAGGCCATTACCAATACCCTCGAAAATGCCATCGAAAACAATCATTTAGCACAGGCACTGTTGTTTACAGGTCCCCGTGGGGTTGGAAAAACAACCTGCGCCCGTATTCTTGCAAAAAAAATTAATCAGGATGGGACAGAGAAAGTCGATGAAGATTTTGCATTTAATATATTCGAATTGGATGCTGCTTCCAACAACTCGGTAGATGATATTCGAAATTTAATAGATCAGGTACGTATTCCCCCTCAGGTAGGAATGTATAAGGTATATATTATTGACGAGGTACATATGCTGTCTTCGGCTGCATTTAATGCCTTTTTGAAAACGCTGGAAGAGCCTCCCAAACATGCTATTTTTATACTCGCCACTACTGAAAAACATAAAATTATTCCCACCATACTGTCTCGTTGCCAGATTTTCGACTTTAAACGTATTACTGTCAATGATATAAAAGGTCATTTGGTTGAAGTGGCTAAATCTGAAAGCATCGATGCCGAAGACGACGCGCTGCATATTATTGCACAAAAGGCTGATGGAGCGTTACGAGATGCCCTTTCTATTTTTGATCGGGTGGTTAGTTTTTCGGGAAAAAATTTAACGCGGCAAGCCGTTACCCAGAATTTGAATGTCCTGGATTATACGTATTACTTTTCGGTAACCGATTTGTTATTAGCCAATGACATACCAAAGGTATTGGTAGCTTATGACGATATTTTGGCAAAGGGTTTTGACGGACATCATTTTATTACAGGCCTGGCTTCACATTTCAGAGATTTATTGGTATGCCAAAATGAGCAGACAATCGAATTGCTTGAAGTGGGCGAACAAGTTAAGACCATGTACTTTGAGCAATCACAGCACACTTCACGCGAGTTTTTAATCGATGGAATTGAAATTGCCAACGATTGTGATCTCAAATACAAAACGAGTCGGAATCAGCGTTTACTGGTAGAGTTATGTTTGTTGCAATTAGCCTCCCTTACGGCTAAGACCGAAAAAAAAAACGGTAGTCGTTTCGTAATTCCTCCCTCCTATTTTAAAACTGAAAAGCCAGGTGTTTCGGAAGAAAATATAAAAGTTGTATCCGAAACTATTGAAGTAGTTTCAGCTATTTCAGAAGTTACCGAGCTGCCTGCAACTGATGCTTCAGAATTAAAAAACAATCCAATTCCTGAAACCCAAGAGCCACCATCAGGACCACCTGTTAAAGAAAGAGTGATAGAACGTCCTCAAATTCTGGCAGAGCGCAATGCGAAGAAGGTATCGGCACTTTCGTTAAAAAGTATTCAGAAAAAACAGGAGCTTAAAAAAGAAATGGTTGCGAATCAACCGGACGAGCAAAATCTACCATCCGACACCTTCGATGAGCCGCAAATGATAGCCGCGTGGAAGGAATACACAGATCAGGTGGAAAAAGACGGAAAATATAATTTATTGTCTCACCTAACTATGGGCGTCCCCAGATTAGAAGGCTCATTGATACACCTGGAGTTTCCTAACAGTACCATCAAGGTGGAAGTAGAACGCGCTAAATACGAGTTGTTGGGCTTTTTACGTGAAAAACTACAGAATTACGATGTAGATCTTTCTATCGAGGTTAATGAAACCATCGAAAAACGTTACGCCTACACCCCGCGGGAAAAATTTGAGAAACTCAAGGAAATAAATCCGATGCTGGAAAAGTTAAGAACAGAATTTGATTTGGATATATAGATTGTTGGATTATTAGATTATTAGATTATTAGAAAAATTATAACTGGTTTAATTGGGCCAATGATATCATTACAATATCCCTAATTCCTATTTACTCATCCCTAATTCATAGAAAAAATGCTTGGATTACAACTTCCTACAGACCCACGATGGGTAAATATAGTTGAGAAAAACATCGAGGAAATCTTGACAGATCATGCCTATTGTGAACAAAAGGCAGCTTCCACGGCTATTTCCTTAATTGTTAGCTTCCCTGAGTACACCGAATTGGTACAGGAAATGGTTGCCTTGGTAAAGGAAGAAATAAGTCATTTTAAAATGGTCCACGACAAAATTCTGGAAAGAGGTTGGGTAATGGGACGGGATCGCAAAGATGATTATGTTCTCCAAATTGTAAAATTCTTTCCGAAAGGAGGCAGTAGAACGACACAATTAGTACACCGACTTCTATACGCAGCGCTTATTGAAGCAAGAAGCTGCGAACGCTTCCGCTTGTTAAGCGAGGAATTAAAAGACAAAGAATTGTCCGAATTTTATCGAAAATTAATGGTTAGCGAAGCCAACCACTACACCATGTTCTTAAATTTTGCGCGACAATACGGAGAAAGAAAAGAGGTAGACAAAAAATGGAAAGAACTCCTTTCATTTGAAGCCGAAGTTATGAAAAACCTCAGTAAAAATAACGCTATTCATGGGTAGAACAATCTAGAATTTCTACTCAATATAAATCGTGTGATTGTCCATTTGACTTTACATTCGATTCCCACAAAAATTTGTTAAGGCGTATATAGTGCGAGCTCTTTTCCCTATCTTTAATTGTAGCATAAAAGACTCCTATGGAAATAGCGCTAGTTATTGGCTTGTTAATTCTAACCATTATACTTTTTTCTATCGAAAAGTTTTCGGTAGATGTTGTCACCATAGGTCTATTAATTGTCCTTGTTTTTTCCGGGATTATCACACCAAAAGAAGCCTTTGAAGGCTTTAGCAGTGATTTTATCATCATTTTAGCCTCGATATTTGTGATTTCAGGCGCGTTATCCGAAACAGGATTAGTGAACGATGTGGGGGCACGTTTGATAACCATTGTAAGGAGTAAAATCCTTTTTGTGGGTTATACCATGGTGATATCTGGAGGATTGTCTGCTTTTATGAATAATACTTCAGTCACGGCATTATTAACCGGGCCTGTTATGGGGATGTGTCGAAAGCTATCACTAAATCCGTCCAAAGTACTTATTCCGCTTGCCTTTGCCTCAATTCTTGGAGGTACATGTACTCTTATTGGAACTTCCACCAACATTGCCGTTAGTGGTTATATAGCTGAAATGGGGATGGAACCCCTCCGCTTTTTTGAAATTCTTGGGATAGGACTCATTTTTTTAGCTACCGGAATAACTTTTATCTTACTCTTTTGGAAGCGTTTACTTCCGGATTATAAAGATGTGAATTATGAAGAAAAGTATGATATTAATAAATACCTGTCGGAAATTGTAGTTTCAGAAAAATCGGAGCTTATAGGGCAATTTGTATTTCAATCTAATATTGCAAAAAAAGGTGTACGTATCTTAAAAATAATACGAAACAAAAAGCAATTCATTCCAAATGCACTTTCTAAGTTTCAGGCGAAGGACATTTTACTGGTGGAGTGCAACATAGACGAGCTTATCAAAATAAAAGAAGCTCAGGGCATCGATGTCCTGGCCGATGTTTTACTTTCTGACGCCGATATACAGAATGAGGAAGTTAGACTTGCTGAAATTCTTATTCTCCCGGGATCGCAGCTTCTCAATAAGACTTTAAGAGAAGTTCGTTTTCGTCAAAATTATGATATGGTGGTAATTGCCATGCAGCGTTTAGGAGAAGTATCTTTTAAAAAAATCAGCAATTTAAAGCTGCAAATTGGAGATATATTACTGGTTCAAGGTGCCGAAGAGGTGATAAATGAAAATAGAAATTCAACCGAATTCTCGGTGATAGGTGGCAACCTTACTGTTACGATGCACAAGAAAAAAAAGGGAATAATTACCGCAGCGTTATTTCTGCTGGCGATAGCTGTTGGGACCCTTCAAATTGCTCCCCTATCTGTTGCTTTTCTTACAGCAGCACTAGGATCGGTGCTTATTGGTGCTATAAGTCCCGAGCGTGTGTATCAAATAATTAACTGGAAATTGTTAATTCTAATTGGAGGAATGACGGCATTTGGTGCGGCTATGGATAATTCGGGGGCTTCAACCTTTCTTGCTGAAAATATTGTAACCTTATTGGGTGACTTTGGAGTAATATATGTATTGGGCGGATTTGTTTTACTGGTAATTCTCCTAACTCAGCCCATGTCTAATGCGGCGGCAGCCTTGGTAATTTTACCGGTTGCACTCAATGCAGCTACATTATTGGATGCCGATCCTCGTACCTTTGCAATCGCTATTATGCTGGGGGCTTCGGTGTCTTTAATTGCACCTTTTGAACCTGCCTGTATTCTGGTATTTGGTCCCGGAAAGTATAAATTTTTCGATTTTATAAGGGTCGGACTTCCACTTACCCTAATTCTATTTATCCTGTTAATGATTCTGGTGCCAATATTTTGGCCCTTGTGACGAAACAATTGTTATTCAACTGAAAAAACCTTCTTTATTGATTGACCTCTAATTCTTCCGCGACCTTTTCGTTGTAGAGACTTTTAATAATTCCGTCTGAAAGTCCGATTTTAGGGACAAAGATGTTCTTAGCACCAGACCATTTCATGGCCGAAAGATATATTCTGGTTGCAGGAACGATTACATCGGCACGATCCGGGTTCATGTCCATCTCTACAATGCGTTCTTCCAAACTATAGGCCCGAATAAGGTCATAAAAGGAAAGCAGGTAAAAATAACTGAGAGGCTTTCCAATTTTTTTACCGCTGTTTTTATAAATGCTGTTGATATTCCCTCCCGATCCAATTACAGATATCTTTTTAAAGGGTTTGGTTTCTGCTTTAATCCAGTCTTCTACCTGCTGCCACATAGTATCTTCTACCATATCATTGAGCAATCGCACAGTTCCCAATTTAAACGACTGAGAAGCAACGGTATGCCCTTCGGCATAAATGGTGAATTCGGTACTACCGCCACCTACATCCACATAGAGAAAGGCTTTATCGTTTTGAATAAGTGATTTTAAATCGGTAGAAGCAATAATGGCAGCCTCGTCGTTGCCATCGATGATATTAATAAATATTCCGGATTCCTTGTAAATGATATCGGCTATTTCTTTTCCATTGGATGCTTCCCGCATGGCAGAGGTGGCACAAGCTTTAAAACGTTTTACGTTGTGCGTTTTCATCAATAATTTAAAAGCGTGCATAGCATCCAACATCCTTCGGGCATTAGTGTCTGATATTTTACCATCCTGAAACACTTCGGCACCCAAACGAATAGGTACCCGAACCAGAGATGTTTTTTTAAAAAGTGTGTTTCTTCCTTCTTGTTCCACAACCGAAGCAACCAAAAGACGTATGGCATTTGAACCAATATCTATAGCGCCGTATTTTTCAATAGTTAACAAATCTATGTGTTGAGTTTTTCTTGATAATATTCGTATAATTTAAATTGTGATCGTACTGTTCCATTGTTGGATTTGCGATAAGCGTTATTTTGTTTTTCAGATATTTTACGCGCTTTCGCAGTGTCCTGCCAACTTATTTCGAACGTTTCAATAATTTCCCGCTTGATATCTTCATCATAAATAGGACACGTAATTTCCACTCTATTGTCCAGGTTTCTGCCCATAAAGTCGGCCGAAGAGAGGTAAGCTTTTACATCACCCGCATTTTCAAAAATAAATATTCTGGGATGTTCCAAAAATTTATCGACTATGCTAATCACTTCAATATTTTCACTCATTCCCTTTACCCCGGGGATTAAGCAGCAAATTCCGCGGATAATCAACTGTATTTTTACTCCTTCTCTACTCGCTTTGTACAGTTTATCAATCATTCTGAAATCGGACAGGCTATTCAATTTTAATTTAATTCCGTTGGGCAAGCCCTTCTTTTTATTCTGAATTTCAGCTTCAATCAAAGCATATAATGCATTCCGGGTGTAATGCGGCGATACAATTAAATGCCTGTATTTTTTTATTTTATAATTTACTTCAAAGAAATCGAACACCTTGTTAATCTCCTTACATATTTTTTGATTTGCGGTAAACAGTGTATAATCTGTGTAAATTCGGGCGGTAGATTCATTGAAATTTCCCGTACTGATAATACCGTAACGATTGATTTTGTCATTTTCAAACCGTTCAATAATACAAGCTTTGCAATGCACTTTTAATCCTTTTACACCAAAAATAAGTCGGACGCCCTCACTTTGCATTTGTTCGGCGTAGCCAATATTCGCTTCTTCGTCGAATCTTGCCTGCAATTCTATCTGTACCGTAACTTTTTTTCCGTTTTTTGCAGCATTTATAAGAGAGCTGGCGATGTGGGATACTTCTGCCAGGCGATAAATTGTAATTTTAATGGAGCGAACTTTTGGGTCTAAGGCAGCTTCACGTAAAAATTTTACCACGTATGAAAAGCTCTGATAGGGCGCATATAGCAAGTAATCCTTTTCGGAAATTCGATCAAAAAGGCTGCCCTGCAGACTCAGTCCGGGTATGGGCAATGGAACAATTTTTTCGTATAACAGATCACTTTTCCCCAAACTGGGAAAATCCATATAATCACGCCTATTATGATATCTTCCTCCGGGAATGATGCTATCTGTAGCATCGATGCCCATCTTAAATAATAAAAACCGAAGCGTTTCCTTCTCGATGCTCTTATCGTATACAAATCGGACCGGATCACCGGCACTACGTTCCTTCACACTTTTTGAAATTTTATCGATAAAACTTCTACTCAGGTCACTGTCTATGTCCAACTCGGCATCACGAGTAATTTTTATCATGTGTGCCGAAATACTGTCGTACTTAAATATACTGAATATGTTCTTCAAGCAATGTCGTATTAAATCGTCCAGCAGAATAATGTATTGCTTATCCCCTTCAGGCGGAAGAACTACAAAACGTTCAATAGAACGCGGAATTTCTATCAAGGCATAATTGAGCTTCGATTCGAAGGTCTTGTCTTCCTTAGACATTACCATTTTAATCGCTAAGTAGGCAGCGCTGTCCTTTAGTTCGGGAAATTGTTCTAATTCCCCAATCATAATAGTAACCAAGGCCGGGCTTACTTTCCGAATAAAATATTCGGAAATAAATTTCCCTTGTGAAGCCGAAACTTCAGTTTCATCGATGATGAAGATATTTTCTTTTTTGAGTTGTTCCTCAATGGTGTGCAATATCCGAAGGCTGGTCGCCTGCTGTTCAATCACGATAGTTGTAATTTCTTCCAGCAATTCTTTTGAAGAAATTCCCCCTAATTCGCTCTTCCCTCCTTTTCCGGCTTCTACAATTCGTTTAATTGTAGCATAGCGCACTTTAAAAAACTCATCCAGATTATTTGAAAAAATCCCTAAAAACCGAAGCCTTTCAAGCAAAGGAACCGTTTTGTCTGCCGCTTCCTGTAAAACGCGAGCATTAAATTGTAACCAGCTCAACTCCCTGTTAAAGTAGCGGTTTTCAACTTTTGTGTTCTTCACCTTGGTTATAGACATTACTTTAAATCTCTTGGGAATATAGTTTGTACTGTTTTACCTGTTGTAACCTCACTCCAATTATCTACTTCAAACTGAATCATTACAAAGCCGCAGGTGGGTACGTTGTCAATATACTTGTTTCCTAACATATTTGCAACCGAGGTAAAGGCGTGATTATGCCCTACAATCATCACACAATTAAGCGAATTATCCAGGCTTTTTACAATATTCATTACATTTTGCCCGCTAAAATCGTATAACGAATGATTGGTATTAAAATTTGCATCGGGAGTTCCAAATGCCTCTTTAAAATAGGTGGCGGTTGATAGTGCTCGGGTAGCATCACTCGATACAATTTTTTGTGGAGGCGACACACCGTTTTTTACGGCATTAGAAACTAACACAGCGTCGCGTTTCCCTCTGCCTTTTAGCGGCCGTTTGTGATCTATTACGTCGTGTTTCCAGGATGACTTTGCATGCCGGACCATATAAAGTGTTTTCATAATTATGGTTGAAGTCTTTTAATTTTCCAATTTGTTCCTTCTAAAGTATATTGTATTCGATCGTGTAACCGATTTGGCCTTCCTTGCCAGAATTCAACGGTCAGCGGAGTAACAACATATCCGCCCCAATCTTTGGGTTTTGGAACTTCTTTATGCTCGAATTCCTTTTCTAACGTCTGTAATCTGGATTCCAGAACCTCTCTATTTTCAATGGGATCACTTTGGTTTGAAACCAAAGCCCCTAACTGACTCCCTTTGGGGCGCGATTGAAAGTAGGTTTTGGCGTCTTCTTCCGAAGTTTTTGTTGCAGTTCCTTTTATAATAACCTGGCGCTCTAAAGTAGGCCAAAAAAAGGATAATGATACCTTGTTGTTTTGGGCTATTGCGATGCCTTTTTCGCTTTTGTAATTGGTATAAAAATAAAAACCATTTTCGTCGTATTTTTTCAACAAGACTACTCTGCCCTTAGGAAACCCATCTATTCCTATGGTTGTGAGCGTCATCGCATTTACTTCTTCAATACCGCCAAGCTGTTCGGTTTCATTATACCAGATTTTAAACTGCTGAAAAGGACTGATAGCCACCGATTTTTTAGAAAGCGCCGCTTTTTCATACGATTTTCGGTGATTCTGAAGATTATCTTGCATACTACAATTTTAATGCAAGTTACAAAGATTGCAGAAGTTTTTAGAGGTGTGTTTTCTAAATTTAGGTTAAATAAATGTATCGATAATCAAAGCAGGTTTATAGAAAAATAATCTCCCGTTAAAGTTCTTTCACATAATATACTTTATAGCCACCCGTACAGGGTCTTTGCAATAACACGCCAATTGGAACTGTCGAACATAAGAACTTCAAATATGTGCTCCACAATAATGAATGTGCCTATGTATAAAAAAGCAGGGTGAATTTTTCCATTTGCAATTTTATCCCAAAACATAGATATTACAATAAAACTATCTGCCAATACTACTGCGAACCAAATTTCGGGATTAGGTATGGAAGGAAAATAATGCCGAAAACGAAACCAGGCCGGCCAGAGTAATACCAAAAGTGCTAATAGCATTACTCTTTTATGTGTTTGCGGGACTCGTCTTTTATAAATCCCATAAAAGACTAACAAAAGAAACATCAATGCGGATATAAAAACCCCTAAAATTGCTGAAATAGCAGAATCCCCAAAGCCCATAGCGAGTTCTTTTTCCACCTGAAACTTTCCTGCCGGAATCATTGTTACTGCAATTCCGATTGCAATTATTAAACCAATTATACCTAATCTTTTATGCGTTAGATAGCGGTTTTTTCGTATGAGAAACGCTTGTGTAAAATACAGGAACACCCAGCAAAAGGCTAAAATACCGTGAACATAAATGATTGCCGGCGCATTGAATGTGCCAAAACTTACAGGAACAAAAAAAGTCTTTGTGAAGCCTATAAGTACGGAGAATAAACCTACTATTCCCATAATCAGGAAAAATGCAGATCTCTTTCTGAGTCTTGATTTCTTATTCATTGAAAACCACAAGTTATAAATACATGAATCGGTTGTAAAATAATTATTGCTCGACCTGTTCCTTATACCTCACAGGAGCAACCAATATCGTATCGGGAGGTAATGTACTCGCTTCAAACTCCTTTCTAAATTCTGCACCATTTCCTTTGTTTGCGTTCAGCACCAAATCGTAATACAGCTGGTCAATAATGTTCTTTTTTCCCTTCCCTATACCGTTTAGAGTATATTCGGGCATGGCTTTGTAGGCGTACACCTTTCCTCCGTTAATAGTATATTCTACTATACTATCTGTAACATCAATTCGCTCATAGCCTAGTTCCATTGTGTCGAATTTTTCCAACTCCTTAGGCGTTAAGAAATAGAGTACGGCATTTATTTTGCTTTCAGGTTTAGGTTCAATATTTAGAAAAACGATATTATCGAATGGGATGGTATCATTGCCCTGAACATAAAAACTATCGAGTTTAAGCAATTCTTCAGGTAATTTCGGGTCGTTTGTAGAACCTGCAAAGTTCCATGCTCTTTCGTATCCCGAAACATGTACTGTATAAATAGAATCAGTGTACGTTCTCCCCAGAGTCTCTTCCACGGCTTCGCGAGAAAGTAGCGAACCATAACCAATCATTCCCACCTTAGCGGAAGGCACTTCTATTATCGGTTTTTCGTTGCTTTTTTCACATCCGGTTGTGATAAATAGAATTGTTGCGAATGCACAATTCATAAGAAGTTGAGTTCTTTTCATTGCAGAAATAGGGTTAGTTAGTTGAAATTAACTCCTTTGTATTGTTTCATTTCCAAAGGCAATTCTAAAGTACAAATAAAATCAATTGAATAATCAACTATTTTTTGGGAGGGAAAGGTTTCTACAATTTAAAGGTTTTTCCATCTTCCGCTAATTCTACATTTTGGAAAACTGTTTCTGCTTCAGTTTTAAAAGAGTTTAAATCTCCATAACGTCCGGAATAATGGCCCAATATAAGCTTACCCACATTGGCTTGTTGCGCAATTAGTCCTGCTTCCCTGGCCGTACTGTGCTTTGTTGGTTCACATAAATCTCTATGGGTCTCCAGGAATGTCGATTCGTGATATAAAGCCGTTACGTTGCTTATTTGAGGAACAATTTCCGGATAATATACAGTATCACTGCAAAACGCGTACGATTTTGACGGTTCGGGGTCTGAAGTAATTGAGCTATTGGCAATTGTAATACCATCTTTATTTACCACATCGAAACCTTGCTTTATTTTGCTGTAATAACTCAAATCTACATTAGCCTTTTGGGCATCCTCAACATTTAATTTACGTTCTCCGGGCTTTTCTTTAAATAGGAAACCATTGGTATAAACGCGATGGTTTAGCGGAATGGTGGTGACCACTACCTTATCATCTTCAAAAATAGTTTCAGAATCCTTGCTTTCCAATTCGTGAAAATACAGCGGATAATTAGTCCATGATTTTCCCAATTTAAGCTGAAGTGTAATGGCTTCCTTAATACCTTTCGGGCCATAGACGTGCATTTCGGCCTCTCTTCCCAATAATCGGAAGGTGGAGATAAGTCCGATTAATCCAAAAAAGTGATCGCCGTGTAAGTGGGAGATGAAAATATGTCTTATCCTGGAAAATTTCAGTTTGTACTTTCGCAGTTGCACCTGAGTCCCTTCCCCGCAGTCGATTAAAAAGAGGTGCCCTTTAATTTCCAATACCTGAGCTGTGGGATGCGCGGTAATACGTGGAGTTGCAGAATGACAGCCTAGGATGGTGAGTTTCATTAAATTTACGATTTACGCTGGACGATGTTAACCGTCATTCTTAGCTATCAATTACAATTGAAGTTGAAGCGAAAATAGTTTAAAATCCTAAATCGCGTTCTATTTCTTCCATTTCGATGATATCTGCGGCTTCCTGAACCGTGGGAACGACAGTCATTTCAAACGGAACATCGTCAGGATCTATTGCATTATTAACGATTACAAATGAAAATTTAGTCTTGCGATGCAGATTTGATGTTTTAAGAAACAATAGTAATTCGGGCAATTCTAGTTCGGTAAACTCCAACAGGTTTACAACTACATTTTGTCTTTTAAACTTATTCGGAATTTGAAATTCCAAAAATGATGCAAACGACTTGATGTCGTTCTTTTCATCTGCTAAGACCACAAAATTATCCTGATTTTCAATCTTCATCGTGCTGTATCTTTGAAGCTAATAAATAGAGAACCGCCATCCGTATGGCAACTCCGTTTTGAACCTGATCCAAAATAATGGCCTGTTTGCTATCGGCGACATCGCTGGTAATTTCTACTCCGCGGTTAATAGGTCCCGGGTGCATCACAACAATTTCCTTTTTTAGTGAGTCCAATAGCGCTTTATTTATTCCAAATTGTTGGGTGTATTCTCTGGTCGTTGGAAAATAACTTATCTCCATTCGCTCATTTTGTACTCGGAGCATATTGGCCACATCGCACCATTCCAAAGCTTTCACTAAGTTGTTTTCGATCTCAACTCCCAATTTTTCTATATATTTAGGTATAAGCGTTTTAGGACCACATACCTTTACTTTTGCTCCAAGCTTTTGCAAGGCGAAAATATTCGATAAAGCCACTCTTGAATGCAGTATATCTCCTACAATCACTACTTTTTTACCTGCTACATCACCTAGTTTCTCACGAATGGAGTAGCAATCCAATAGCGCCTGAGTGGGATGTTCGTGGGCGCCGTCTCCTGCGTTCACAATACTGGCTTTTACATGTTTGGAGAGAAATACTCCCGCGCCCGGATTGGGGTGGCGCATTACTACCATATCGACTTTCATAGACAGGATATTATTAACCGTGTCTATGAGAGTTTCCCCTTTTTTTACTGAAGATGATGCCGCTGAGAAATTTATCACATCTGCCGAAAGGCGTTTTTCTGCTAATTCGAATGACAAACGTGTTCGGGTACTGTTTTCGAAGAAAAGGTTTGCGATGGTAATATCCCGAAGCGAAGGAACTTTTTTAATGGGACGATTGATGACTTCTTTAAAGTGGTCGGCCGTCTCGAAAATAAGTTGAATATCGGCTTCTGTGATGTATTTAATTCCTAATAAGTGGTTGACACTTAGTTCGCTCATTGTTTTTATTCTAAAAACGCTATAGGCTTTATGCGTTTCGCTTTAGGCTGCCTATAGCTTATAGCCCTTAGCTTACTGCGTAATTAGCGCTAGCTATTTACGAGATATACTGCGTCTTCTCCGTCATTTTCCTTCCAGCACACCTTTACTTTTTCATTATTGATTGCGTCTACCTGTCTACCGCGATAATCGGGTTGAATGGGCAGATGTCTGCTAAATCGTCTGTCAATTAGTGTGAGTAATTCTATCTCCAAGGGTCTTCCAAACGACTGTATGGCGGTTAATGCCGACCGAATACTACGTCCGGTAAACAGCACATCATCTACAAACACTACTTTTTTATCTTCAACAATAAAATTAATATTGGTTCTGTTTGCCTCCAAAGGTTTGTCGCCTCTGCGGAAGTCGTCCCGATAAAAGGTAATGTCTAAATACCCCAAAGGTATGTTCTTAATTTTATATTCGGTTTCCAGGAGTGTTTTAAGGCGTTCGGCCAAAAAGACTCCTCTCGGCTGAATGCCAATGAGTACCGTATTGTTAAAGTTATCGTGATTTTCTATTAACTGGCAAGCCAAACGGTGAAGCGCTATGTGTACTTCCTTTGCGTTTAATAACACTTTTTGGCTCATAGAGTAGTTCTGAATGATATTCAGAGGACAAATTTAAGGGTTTTATTTGAATTCTGTCGCTTCGAGTGGTTTTTATCACCTGGAGGTGAGAAAAATTGTATCGAGAAGGAACCACCCCGCCCGCCTCCGGCGGACATCCCTCCTTGAAAAGGAGGGGAATCAATGCTCAACTTAATTAGGAGAGATTGTAGAAAAAGTGCGTCAAAGATTAAAAAGGAGCAGGAACTTCACCTCCCCTAATCTAGGGGAGGTGTCCGCCAAAGGCGGACGGAGGGGTTCGCATTAGGGGATTGAGCCAAGTACCGCGTACAGGCGAAAGCCCGCCAAAAATGTTATCTCGACTGCGCTCGATATAACATTTGTGGAATGCCCTAAAACAAAAAGCCTTTCATTGCTGAAAGGCTCTTTAAATATAGGATTAGATCCCTGTTTTTAGTAGGACTTGTTTATTTTTTCTTTCCGTCCATTTTGTCCTTCAATTCCTGAAGTTTTGAATTTGCATCACCCAAAGTTGGTTTAGCCTCTTCAGCTTGCGCGGCTTGCTTCTTAGCAGCTTGCTTTACAATCTTAGCCTCTTCCTCTTTGTGAATTGCCATGTGAGATGCTACCACTTTCTTGAATTCTTTGTTAAATTCAATAATTTGGAATTCTGCTTCTTCACCTTTCTTCAAGTTGTTACCGTCTTCTTTTTCTAAGTGACGTGTAGGAACAAATGCAGAAATATCTTCGTTGAAGTTGATTACTGCTCCTTTGTCTACCATCTCATCGATAGCTGCGGTGTGCTTAGTGCCTACTGCAAACTCATCTTCGTACTTATCCCAAGGGTTTTCGGTGGTTTGCTTGTGACCTAAGCTTAACTTACGTCCTTCAACATCCAACTCTAACACAACCACTTCTAACGTATCACTAATATTGGTGAATTCGCTAGGATGCTTGATTTTCTTGGTCCAGGAAAGGTCGCTTATGTATATAAGTCCGTCGATTCCTTCTTCCAATTCTACAAACACTCCAAAGTTGGTAAAGTTGCGTACAATCCCTTTGTGAGTAGATCCTACCGGATATTTCTTAGTGATATCGGTCCATGGATCGGGAGTTAATTGCTTAATACCCAATGACATTTTGCGTTCTTCACGGTCTAAAGTAAGTACCTGAGCCTCTATCTTATCACCTACGTTTACAAAATCCTGAGCACTACGCAAGTGTGTAGACCAAGACATTTCGCTTACGTGGATCAAGCCTTCAACACCTTCGGCAACTTCGATAAATGCACCGTAATCTGCGATTACAACTACTTTACCTAGTACTTTATCCCCTACTTTCAATTCGTCTCCAAGCGCATCCCATGGATGAGCGTTCAATTGTTTCAATCCTAATTGGATACGTGTCTTGTCTTCATCGAAGTCAAGGATAACCACATTCAATTTCTGGTCTAATTCAACTATTTCGTTCGGATGATTGATACGAGACCAGGAAAGGTCTGTAATATGCACCAATCCGTCAACTCCTCCAAGATCTACAAAGACACCGTATGAGGTGATGTTTTTCACAACACCTTCCAGTACCTGACCTTTTTCAAGTTGTCCGATAATTTCTTTTTTCTGTTCTTCGATATCAGCTTCGATCAACGCTTTATGAGAAACTACAACGTTTTTGAATTCGTGGTTAATTTTAACCACTTTAAATTCCATTGTTTTTCCAACATATATATCGTAATCACGGATAGGCTTCACGTCTATTTGTGATCCCGGTAAGAAAGCTTCAATACCAAACACGTCTACAATCATACCACCTTTGGTACGGCATTTTACAAAACCGTTTACGATAGTACCTTCGTCATGGGCTGCATTTACGCGATCCCACGCCTTAATCGTTCTAGCTTTACGGTGAGAAAGAATCAATTGACCTGTACTGTCTTCACGTACGTCGATTAACACTTCTACCTTGTCCCCAACCTTTAGTCCGGGATTGTAGCGAAACTCGTTAAGAGATACCACACCTTCAGACTTGGCGTTGATGTCAATAATGGCATCGCGATCTGAAATGTAAACTACTTCACCTTCTACTACTTCATCATCTAAAGTATCTACGAAGTTTGCGGCTACTAATTTTTCGAATTCTTCCAGCTTACCATCGTCGATAGGATCGATTCCTTCTTCGTAGTTGTGCCAGTTAAAATCACTTAGGAATTTTTCGGGGTTGCTCTCTTTTAGAGAAACTTCCTCTTGAGGTTTTTCAGTTTTAGCAACTTCTGCCACTGTTTCTTCCACAGTTTCAGTTTCCTCTTTTTTAGCTTTTGCAGGTTTGTCCGCTTTTGCTTTAGCTCCGGTAGTTTTTACCGCTGCTTTTTTGGTTGTTTTTGCAGTTTTCTTTTCTTCTACTGCTGTTTCTTTTGCTTTATCAGCCATGCTGTAATATTTGATTTCTTCGGAAATGATTTCCTCTAAAATCAAGGGTTTGTATTCTGTGTTCGGACTGAAAGTTATAACGACGCTCCCACAGAAGGGTTGTTGTTTGTTTTGTTTTTAGTTCCTTTTACTTCAGTCTTGTCGTTAAAAGGGCTGCAAAAATACTACTTATCTTTTGATTTTCAAAGAGTTTTGTTTACTGACTTTAATTTTTTTTAATCTGAAGCTAACTTCTTCTTTTGAGGTAATAAAAATTTAAAATTGAAAGCAATTTTAGGCTAAATTTGTTATGAAACCATCTTTGAGAAAAGTATCAAATTAAGCTGGTATTTATGAGCTATCTCTTCAGAATTAATGGATCATTCAGTGCTTCGGGACCTGTGTTGTGGATTTTACTCTTCTTTTTTTCCGTCCAAGGCGTTACACAAAATGCTGTGGCACGAGATACAACCACTACTATGTGGCAGGATTTCACGTACGACATGGGAAATGTTTTTCAGGGGATTGGCTTTGCGTATAGCAGACCTGTTTACTGGTCACAAGATGATTTTATTCCAATAGGCGTAACTGCCGGCGGAACCTTGTTGCTCTTTGCGTTTGACGATAACATCAATAACGGATTGGAAAAACACAAGGAGGAAGTTCCAAATATTATACTGGAATACGGCTATTATGCAGGCGCACCTCAAAACAATTACGGTTTGACAGGGGCTGTCTATTTAACCGGTCTTTTTACGCGAAATGAAAAGCTGCGGCGGACGGGTGTGTTGTTGATTTCATCGGCGACAGCAACCGGATTTTTACAACAACTATCGAAGTCACTTGTTGGAAGGGCCCGACCCGGAGCCGGTTTTGGAAAAGATCATTTCCGTCCTTTTGGTGGCAGTCCGGCCTACCGTTCATTTCCCTCGGGACACGCAGTACTCACTTTTACGAATGCACATATTATTGCGAAACAATTTGATAGCCCATGGGTAAAAGCCGGAATTTATACTGTGGGAGTTATTCCGGGTATCACCAGAATATACGATCAGGCTCACTGGGCTAGTGATGTTTTTTTAAGTTGGGCAATGAGTTATTTCGTCGTGGAAGCAATCGACCTGTATTTAGACAGAAAGTATTCAAAAAAATACAACGATTCTAGAAACAATTCCACCGGTTCATTAGATTTCTCATTTAACGGAAATATGCTGGGTGTGATTTATACTTTCCAGTGATTTTGCAAGATTTCATATAAGCCAATAAAATATATTATATTTCGAATAGCAATTCAAATTCAATATCATGACCACCAACCGATTAGAAGCCTTTAGCGATGGCGTACTCGCCATCATCATTACTATCATGGTATTAGAATTGAAAGCGCCGCACGATGTCACGCTTGAAGCGCTTGTACCGGAACTCCCCGTGTTTGCGAGTTATCTCTTTAGTTTTATCTACCTGGGTATTTATTGGAACAATCATCATCACCTCTTTCAAGTGACCGAAAAGGTGAACGGTAAAATACTGTGGGCGAATTTGCATTTGTTGTTCTGGCTATCACTTATTCCGTTTACTACCTCCTGGTTTGGAGAACACCCATTGGAAAATGTGCCTGTATTTTTATATGGCTTCAACCTGCTAATGAGTGCAATTGCATATTATATACTGCAGACGGCTATTTTAAAACACCACGGTAAGGATTTCATTTTAAAGAAAGCGGTTGGAAAAGATTTTAAAGGAAAAATTTCGATGCTTTTGTACATTATCGGAATTGGGGTGTCGTTTTTTAGCACTTGGATTGCTATTGGTTGTTATATCGCTGTAGCCGTTATATGGTTAATTCCGGATAAAAGAATCGAAGAAAACATTGACTAAAATTCCCTTTTAAACTCTTCCTGCGATTCGGTCTTTTGCAAGTTGCAGAATAATGTGAAACTGATCCTCCAGGTTCATTTCCGAATTGTTTATTTCGATGGCATCCACAGCTTTCATAAGTGGTGAATCGTCTCTATTGGAATCTATATAATCCCGGCGGGTTACATTTTCCAAGACTTCCTCGAAAGTTACCATATCTCCTTTGGCAATTAATTCTTTGTAACGCCGTCCGGCTCTTTCTTCAGCCGTAGCATTCATAAAAATTTTCAGCTCCGCGTCCGGAAATACAACGGTTCCAATATCACGACCATCCATTACCACGCCTTTTTTAGTACCCATTCCCTGTTGCAAGGCAACTAATTTTCTACGTACTTCAGGTATGGTGGCGACCGGACTAACCCATTCGGAAACTTCGAGGGTACGTATTTCATTTTCGACATTTATTCCGTTAAGGTACATTTCGGCTTTTCCGTCAGAATTAGTTCTGAATTCTAAAGATATTTTGGGAAGTTTTTTTATCAACTTCTTTTTTTTCAAGTTATTCCCTGAAATACAGCCTTTTCGCATAGCAAAAAGCGTTACTGCCCGATACATGGCGCCACTGTCTATATAGACATATTCTAACCAATCTGCCAATTGCCTTGCCACCGTACTTTTTCCGGTGGAGGAATACCCGTCAATAGCAATAGTAATTTTTCGCATTACTGCAAGTTAATATTTAATCCGAAATTACTTGTGGAAGCGGCTGTGTTATATTTTACGTACGAATAGCTGAAGCGAAGTTTGTTTAAACGAAGAGAAAAACCGGCGCTTAGACCGGCAAAGGCTCTTCTTTCCAGAATACGAAGCTCTTCCCCACGACGAAGATTATATCCAAGACGGATATTGAATCCGCTTTCCGGAAAGATTTCAATGCCCACAATCATATGTCGGAAGGCATGATCTATAAAGTTTATCTTTTTGCCTTGCGAATTCCCTTCCAAATCGACCACCGCCTGATTTGGATTAGCGAATGCCAATTTCCACTGCTGCATATTTTCCAGCGTAAAATGCCAGCGAATTGGAATATTTTCCAAGGTTTGTGAAATCCCGAAAATCAACTCGAATGGTAAAGGTTCGTATTGGGTATCGTAGGCTGTAAATTGAGTCCCTATGTTTCTCGCCACCCCTGTAATGTGTAAATCCCAATCTTCATAGACATACATTACCCCAATATCGACAGCCCCTCCGAAGGAGGAATATTGTTCCAAGGTCGAGGAAATAAGTTTCAGGTTGGCACCTACATGAAAATTGGTAAATGGAATGTTTCGGGCGTGTCCCACAGAAAGTGCCACTTCACCTCCACTAAAAGTATCGGTTGGATTTCCTTGTTCGTCGTACCCGTCAAATTTGCCGTAGTTAATATAGGTAATCCCGGTGTGGAGCACCTGAGTTCTTCGGTCCCACAGATAGGCGTAAGCAACGCTTCCGTAGTTAATATCACCTATATAATTGAAATAGTTCAAGGACAATTGATTGTCCATAGCAGGATTGATAGCTGCCGGATTAAAAAGCCCTTGCGTTGGGTCGTAATCGTAATTAGTCACTGTTTTGCCCCCTAACGCGGCCTGCCGTGGGGAATTCACTAAATTCAAAAACTGGTAGGTCGACTTACCTCCTACTTGAGCGAAGACTGAAGTAGTTATAAATGAGGCTAATAAAAAGAAAACCTTATGGTTCATGTAATGTGAGATACTTTACCTGAAATCTAAACGAGTGCAAGTATAATTTATTTTCGGGAGGGTACGAAATGATTGCGATTTAAAATATTTCAGCCCTAGTTCCCGCATAAATTATAAAAGTGCTACAACTTTTTAGCATTTTTCACTTTTTCCTTAGTCAATGCCAGATTCAGCACATCGCTCATATCCTTCACATAATGAAAGGTAAGTCCTTTTAAATATTCGGGTTTTATCTCATCGATGTCGCGTTTATTTTCTTCACACAACAGTATCTCCTTAATGCGCGCACGTTTGGCTGCCAGAATCTTTTCTTTAATACCGCCAACAGGTAACACCTTCCCGCGAAGCGTAATTTCTCCCGTCATGGCAAGACTTTTCTTTACTTTTCGTTGTGTAAATAGTGAAACTAAAGAAGTTAGCATCGTAATTCCCGCACTGGGTCCGTCTTTTGGAGTGGCGCCTTCCGGTACGTGAATGTGTACGTTGTATTTTTCAAAAACTTCCGGGTCTATACCTAAAAGAGAAGCGTTCGATTTTATATATTCCAAAGCAATCGTAGCAGACTCTTTCATTACTTTTCCTAGATTCCCGGTCATGGTAAGCTGCCCCTTGCCCTTCGATAAAATAGATTCAATAAAAAGGATGTCTCCTCCTACTCTTGTCCACGCCAATCCGGTAACAACACCCGCCACATCGTTATTTTCGTATTTGTCACGCTCCATTTTTGGGGCTCCCAACACTTCAACAATCATTTCATTGTTGACTTTAACCGTGTAGTCTTCGTTCATTGCAATTTTCATGGCTGCATGTCGTACCATTTTTGCAATTTGCTTTTCCAACCCTCTCACACCGCTTTCTCTGGTATATCCTTCAACAATTTTTTCCAATTGCGGTTTCGCTATGGCGAGGTGTTTTTTGTTTAGTCCGTGTTCTTTTAATTGCTTCGGAAGTAAATGCTTCTTGGCTATCTCAATTTTTTCTTCTATAGTATAACCCGAAACATTAATAACCTCCATTCGATCCCTCAAAGCAGGCTGAATGGTACTCAAGCTATTAGAAGTAGCTATAAACATTACCTTAGAAAGGTCGTAGCCCAACTCCAGGAAATTGTCGTAAAACGAATGATTTTGCTCCGGATCCAAAACTTCGAGCATGGCTGAAGAAGGATCCCCTTGGCTTCCAACCGAAAGTTTATCAATTTCGTCCAATACAAAGACCGGATTACTGGCTCCGGCTTTTTTAATACTTTGAATGATTCGTCCCGGCATCGCTCCAATATAGGTTTTTCGGTGGCCTCTTATTTCGGCCTCATCACGCAATCCACCCAATGACATCCGTACATACTTTCGTCCCAGCGCTTCTGCTATGGATTTTCCTAATGAAGTTTTACCCACGCCAGGTGGTCCGTACAGGCACAAAATGGGCGATTTCATATCGTTTCGCAGTTTTAAAACCGCCAGATACTCTATAATACGCTGTTTTACATCGTCCAGCCCGTGATGGTCTCTATCTAATATTTTCCGCGCTCTGTGTAAATCGAATTTATCTTTACTGTATTCATCCCAAGGCAGATCCAAAATTAGATCCAGATAATTTCTTTGGATACTGAATTCGGCTACTTGCGGATTCATACGCTGCAATTTGGCCAGTTCTTTATCGAAGTGTACTTTAACTTCCTTACTCCATTTCTTGGTTTTGGAGCGTGAGCGCATTTCTTCTATTTCGGCTTCGGAAGAATTACCTCCCAATTCTTCCTGAATGGTCTTCATCTGCTGATGCAAATAGTACTCGCGTTGCTGCTGACTTATATCACTTTCGACCTTCGATTGAATATCCTGTCGTAGCGAAAGCTTCTGAATTTCAATATTCATATAGCGCAATGTTTCCAGCGCACGGTCTTTCAAGTCGTTTATTTCCAATAATTTTTGCTTCTCTTCCACCGAAATATTCAGGTTGGAAGAAACAAAGTTTATAAGGAAGGAATTGCTTTCAATATTTTTTATGGCAAAGGCAGCTTCGGAAGGAATATTAGGGCTGTCTTTAATAATTTCGAGTGCCATCTCCTTGATAGATTCGATAATGGCATTGAACTCTTCATTTTCCTTGGCCGGACGTGCTTCAGCTACTTCTCTGATGGTAGCGGTCATATACGGTGAAGTTGTAATTACTTCAGAAACCTCAAAGCGCTTTTTTCCTTGTATGATAACAGTGGTATTTCCGTCAGGCATTTTCAGGACACGCAAAATCTTTGCGACTGTACCAATGGTATTGATATCGGCTAATCCGGGTTCTTCCTTAGCTTCCTCTTTTTGTGAAACGACACCAATCACCTTAGTTCCGTTATTGGTTTCGTTAATTAATTTGATGGATTTATCACGACCTGCAGTGATGGGAATTACAACTCCCGGAAATAAAACAGTATTGCGAAGTGGAAGTATGGGTAGAATTTCAGGTAGTTCCTCATTGTGCATGGCTTCTTCATCTTCGGGCGTCATCAACGGAATTAATTCTGCGTCTTCCTTTAGTTCTTGAAATGACAAACTGTCTATCGTTGTTAATTTTGTTTTGGACATATAATCGATTACGACATTGTGTCACTAAAATAGCGCTTACAATGCTGTTAGTATATTAATTTTATTATAAATTTTTAAAAACACTACTGAAAATCAACTGCTTCAGCAACATCTTCAACAGTATAAGTCAAGAGTTATGCCAATCGCTTAAAAAATTTCTACAGCAAGTGTAACAATTGGTATCTTAGTTCATCTTTAGACTAAACAATTGTATTTTTTGTCACTAACCGACCAACATATTAATACGTTACTCGCTCTTTGTCAGAAAGGAAATCAGTTGGCACAGCTGGAAGTCTACAATCGTTATCAACATGCCATGTATAATACATCGCTTCGTATTGTAAAAAATACGGCCGAAGCAGAAGATGTAATGCAAGAATCGTTTATAACGGCGTTTGAAAAATTGCACACCTTTAAAGGTGAGGCTTCGTTTGGATCCTGGTTGAAAAGAATTGTAGTGAACAACAGTATTTCACAATACCGAAAGTCGCTGCGTTTTCAGGAAATAAATGATAGCAATCTTCCTGATGTTGAAGAAGACAGCTTTGGAATTGCTGCATTTGAAGAGGATGAAGTCCCGTTAAAAGCGCGGCAGGTGATGGCAGGAATGAAGGAGTTACATGACAGTTATCAGGAGGTTTTGACCCTTCATTTTATTGAAGGATTCGATTACGAGGAAATCTGTGAAATTTTACAAATAAGTTATGCCAATTGCAGAACGCTTATTTCGAGAGCAAAAGAAAGTTTACGAAAAAAATTAATTATACATTATGAATAAAGATTACGTACATAATCTGTTTAAAAGTTTGGAAGGCAACTTCGATGACCATGAAACTCCGGAAGGACACCAAAAACGGTTTCTGGAAAGGTTGAATGCGCAAGCGCAGAAACCTGAAAAAACCAAAGGATGGTGGAAACCTCTTTCCATAGCAGCTTCGATAGTGGTACTGTTTGGTTTAGGATTTACTTTTCTGAATCAACCCGCACCAATAGGCGATTTGGCGAGTGTTTCTCCCGAAATGGCAGAAACCCAAACTTTTTTCACAACAACCATCAATAAGGAATTAGCCACCTTAAAAAGTCAAACCACACCCGAAACCAAGGCCTTGGTAGACGATGCAATGCGACAAATGGAAGTACTTGAACAGGAATATGAAAAACTCAAGATGGATCTCTTGAAAAGTGGTAACAACAAACGTGTAATTTATGCGATGATTACCAATTTCCAGAACCGTATCGAGTTACTCGAACAAGTACTTGTAACAATAGAAGAAGTTAAAAATCTAAATAACACTAAAGATGAAATCACAATTTAAAAAAGCAGTATTCCTGTTACTTATCCCGGCAATTGTATTTGCCAATCCCGATAAGTTTAAGGGGAAATACACCAAGGAAAAAACACTTAAAAAAGAATACAGTGTAAATGCCAACGCAGGTCTTAAAGTAGACAATTCGTACGGTAACATTTACATTACTACCTGGAACGAAAACCGAACCGTAATAGAAGTCCATATTACTACGAACGGAGATGATGAAAAAGAAGTGCAGGAGCGTTTGGATCAAATTACTGTAGATTTTACAGGCAATGCCTCTCTGGTTACAGCAAAAACAAGATTTGGAGACAATAATAACAATTCCTGGAGCTGGTGGGGGAAGAAACACAAAAGTATCTCCATTGAAGTAAATTACACCATTAAAATCCCGGCAATGAACTCGGTCGACCTTAATAACGACTACGGATCCATTAATTTGAACCGACTGGAAGGCAATGCAAAAATAAATTGCGATTACGGACAGTTAATAATTGGGGAACTTCTCGCAGACAATAACTATTTGAACTTCGATTATACCAGTAATAGCACTATTGCATATATGAAAAGTGGAAAGATAGATGCAGATTACTCCGGTTTCGTTTTGGATAAGGTGGGTCGTTTAGAGCTAAATGCAGATTATACCAATTCGGAAATTGGAGAAGCAACCGAGGTAAATTACAACAACGATTACGGAAAAGTTACCATTAACAAGGCCGGGAATATTACAGGGCGCGGCGACTATGTGAGCAATCGTATTGGAACAGTAACCGGAACTCTAAATTTAAACACCGATTATGGTTCTATTACTGTCGACAGGCTTACGGGTTCTGCAAAGGATGTAACTATTAATGCAGATTACACAGGAATTAAATTGGGCTTTGCAAGCAATTATAACTTTAATTTTACCGTAAATTTAACCTATTGCAGTTTGAAGGGTGTAGAAGAAATATCAGTCACTAATACTTCAAAAGAAAGCAGCCATAAAATGTATTCCGGTTATCATGGAAGTAAGAATTCAGGAAACACAGTAAATATCAGGTCGGATTACGGTGGAGTGACATTTATCAAAAACTAACGCATTTAAACCAAACAATATGAATACACTAGTACACTATGCGCTGACACTTACCATCTTCTTTTTAGGACTTTCGGAAGTAAACGCCCAATGGAAACACGAGAAAGTAGTTGGTAACGGAAATGTGACAACAAAAACCGTGAACACATCAGACTATACCGAAATAAAGGCAGTAGGTTCTATGGATGTTCACTTGCACAAGGGTACCGAAGGAACAATTACTGTTACTACGGACGAAAACCTTCAGGAGTATATTATCGTTGAAGTACAAGATGGGAACACCTTGGTAATTAAAACGAAGAACAATACTTCCCTTACGACCAAAAACGGAATTCATGTTACCGTACCATTTCAGGATATTAAAGGCGTATCTCTGGTAGGGTCGGGTGATATTGATTCAAAAAATACCATCCAAAGTGATGCATTTGAAGTATCTGTAACAGGTTCTGGAGATCTAGTTTTAGACATTGACGCCAATGAATTAGACGCAAAGGTGACCGGATCGGGTGATATGAAGCTTTCCGGGAAGGCTCAAACTTTAGAGCTAAAACTATCCGGTAGTGGTAATTTTATGGGTGGAAGCATGATCTCCCAAAATGTACAAGTCTATGTTTCCGGCTCAGGTGATGCTGAAGTTATGGCCAAAAGTAATATAAAAGCACGTGTAAACGGTTCGGGGGATATTCGATACAGTGGTAGCCCCGAAAAAAGTGATACCAAAGTAATGGGCTCCGGTTCCATTAGATCGATGTAAATTTCAAAAACATAGTGAAATAAAAAAACCGCCCGAAAAATCGGGCGGTTTTTTTATGAATTAGCTGTTTGTACTTTATAAATCAATTTGAATGGTAAAGGTTCCGTTAGCAATTTGATAGATCGTAGGATCCTGTCCTGTCATATCAATTGCCGTAAATTCGAAGGTTCCTTCTATTATTCCGTTAAAAGTGTCGTAACTTATTATTGTAAGAATACCGCTATCCGATTTGAAATTATGAGGATCTGCGGTGTTTGGAATGAACAAGGCAATTTTCTCATCACCTACAACAAGATCGCTAGTTATTGCATAACTTCCAACCTCAATAGTTTCAGGGAAAGTTAGGCGTAAAAATTGCATGTTTGCAGTGTCTTCAGTAGTCACCCACACAGTAGGTATTCCTCCTACTGGCGTCTGAGTCAATTCGATTGTGGCGGCGGTATATGTAACTCCATCTACTTCGGCCTCCAAAATATCGGATATTTCGGTTGTGTTTTCAATATAGTCTATTGCAAAACTCCCCTGAGTAATTTGGACAATTGTAGGGTCATTTCCTAAAGGATCGGTCGCTGTAAAATTAAATTGAGCGCGAACTTTTCCGGTTGTAGTTCCAAATTCTAAAAATTCAATAACCCCGGGGCTTGAACTTAAATCTTCACCTCCGGTACCTGCATTGTACATGGCAATTAAATCGGTACCGTTAGAAATGGATTGCATATCGAAGGGTCCTCCATAGCCTTGACCTTCGGGGAAATCAATACGAATATAAGCTCCGGCTGCATTTGTCGCAACTAGTTTGAGCATTGGAATTCCTGCGACTGTCGATTGGGTAACTTCTATGGTCTGTGCAATAAAATCAACTCCATCCACCTTCGCGAAAAAGGCATCATCCACATTGCCACCGCCATTATCCTCTATTGTATATTCAATAGTATTAAAGGCTCCGTTACTTATTTCTATGGTTTCAATAACCGGGTTTCCACTACCGTCTAATACAGGGTTTCCTTCACCATCTAACGCAAAACGACCTCCCACAAAATTAAAGGTTCCCGTAACTGTCAAGGCTTCGGTGTCCATTTCAGAAATAGTTAATTGTCCATGGCCACTTAGAGCCGCATACGAAATATAAGGGTTGCTCTGAGACTCGGAATTAAAATACATTCCAAATGTTTGTGTACCAACTCCGGCTACCAAATTAAACATCCCTTCTCCGGCCTGTGCCACAGAGAGCGTTATGTTTTCTCCGTTTTCACTTTTAAGTCCTGTAATTACCAAAACACCTCCGGAAAGAACTCCGCTGGCTGTTTCGGCTAAAAAATCCTGCCCATTTACTTTGGCGATAAATTCTCCCTCTCCTGCAGTATTGGTTTCATCTTGTTGAAAATCTCCCTCTAAGGGCTCGTTATCACAAGAAATAAACTGAAATGTAAGGAAGGCAACCAACACCCAGTTTAATAGTTGAAATTTTTTCATAAGTAAGTAAGTTTTCTTTGGTAATAACCGCAAACATAAGTAAAAATTGTCTATTTGCTATTTTTTCTTGGTACTCTAAAAAGTAAAATAACGCCTGTAATAAAAAATACTACCAAAAACAATATTGAATTTCGCATACTTCCCGTTACCTGATCAATGACTCCGTAAATTACCATTCCAATAACGATTCCAATTTTTTCGGCAACATCATAAAAACTAAAATAAGAGGTAGTATCGGTTGTTTCGGGCAAAAATTTCGAGTAGGTCGAACGGGATAAAGCTTGTATTCCACCCATAACCAATCCCACTACTCCGGCGGTCATATAAAATTGATTTGGAGTTTCTATAAAATAGGCTACCACACATATTAAAACCCAGATCCCATTTATTACAATTAAGGTTGGGATATTTCCGAATTTTTCTGAAGACCGCGACGTAAGAGTCGCGCCAATGACAGCAACCAGTTGAATTATCAAGATACTCGAAATTAAGCCTATTGTTTTTTCGTCCGCACCTCCCCAATCAATTTCCTGCTCCCCAAAATAGGTTGCGACCAACATTACAGTCTGCACCGCCATACTGTATACAAAGAAAGCCGCGAGGTATCGTTTTAATTTTAAATTTCCCGATAGCGATTGATAGACCCCTTTTAGTTCCTTAAAACCATTAAAAATCACTTTACGTGTTACCTTGTGACCTGTTGAAACTCCTTTCGGCAAATGATAAAACGAATACTGACTAAAACCGATCCACCACACGCCAACAGAGACAAACGAAATACGCATCGCTTTCATACTGGCTTCTCCCCCTTCTCCCAGTCCGAAGAGATTAGGCTTCATCACCATCAATAAATTGAAAATAAGTAATAGCACACTTCCTATGTATCCTAAAGAATATCCTCTGGCGCTTATTCTATCCTGCTGTTCTGTAAAGGCGACATCGGGGAGGTACGAATTGTAAAAGACCAAACTTCCCCAAAATCCAACCAGTCCCAGAAAATAAAATAACAGGCTGGTATGAATCGCTTCAAGATCGAAAAAATACAAGCCAATACAGGATAAGGCCCCCAAATAACAGAAAAACTTCATAAAAACCTTCTTGTTGCCTACATAATCGGCAATTCCGGAAAGCAAGGGAGACATGATAGAAACAAGTAGAAAAGCGGCCGCGGTTGTGTAGCTAATTAAAGGGGTACTTCTAATAATACCGCCAAAAACCACTACGGAATCCACATTTGCACTGTTGAAAAGCGCCTGATAATAAATTGGAAATACCGCTGAAGCAATTACAAGGCTATAAACCGAATTGGCCCAATCATAAAAGGCCCAGGCATTTAATAATTTTTTACTTCCCTTTTCGAGATTCCCCATAAAAATTCTTTTTACAAAAATAAAAGCTGCCCCTAAAGGCAGCTTCTAAAGTAATAAATAAATCTATGCTATGAGGGTTACTTTTTAAAAGTAGTAACACCAAATTTTCTGGCTTCCGCCTTTGCCTGTGGTGCCCACGCGGTAATATTATTAATTCGGGTATCGCTGGAAGGGTGTGTACTTAAAAACTCTGGGGGTGCATTTCCTCCTGCATTGGCCTTCATACGCTGCCAGAGTTCGGCGGCAACAATTGGATCGTATCCGGCAATTGCCATTAAAGTTAATCCAATCTGGTCGGCTTCACTTTCATGATTTCTACTAAAAGGCAGCATAACTCCTACAGTGGTTCCTATCCCGTATGCCTGATTGAAAATTTGCTGATTTTTAGGATCTTTACTTAGGGCTATATTTCCGGCCACTGCTCCCAATGATTGTAATTGTCCTGCACTCATACGTTGTTGTCCGTGATTAGCAAGTGCATGCGCTACCTCATGGCCCATAATAGCAGCAATGCCGGCTTCATTTTTTGCAATAGGCAAAATTCCGGTGTAAAAAACTATTTTACCTCCGGGCATACACCAGGCGTTAACGGCAGGATCCTCCACCAAGTTATATTCCCATTGATAATTTTCTAAATATCCGGCGTATCCGTTAGCAGTCAACCATCGCTCTGAAGCCGCCGCGATTTTTTGTCCCACAGTGGTGATGCGCTGGGCGTCTGCTGTCCCCTTCACAACCTTATGCTCTGTTAGAAATGATTGGTACTCCTGGAAAGCCATTGGAAAGATCTGCGAATTAGGCACCAGTGCCAGTGTCTGTTTTCCGGTAAACGGATTGGTTGTTGTGCAAGCCACGGCAAAGACAACAACAGCAAGTATGGAAAGTGTTTTTTTAAGTTTCATATCAACTTTTTTTATTTATTTGTTTAAAAATAAGGATATAAAAATTGAATAGTTATAAAAAAAATATAAAACAGTGGTGATCCTTTCAATTTTCGTTTAAGAGAGAAAATTATAGCCAAAATTTTATCGCAATTTTAAGAACATCTCATACGATTGATAGTATTTTTATAGAATGGAACAACTTTTGTACCATTCAAAAAAAATATACTCTTATGAAACATTTAATTTTATCACTCTTGTTTACTTCTACTCTTTTACTCACATCCTGCGAAGGGGATCAGGGCCCTCCCGGAGACCCCGGAATTAATATTTTGGGACAGGTATTTGAGGTTACTGTAGATTTTACCGCTTCCAACAATTACGAACAGCTTATTGTCTTTCCCTCCAATGTAGAGGTATATGAAAGCGACGTGGTATTGGTATACCTTCTGGAAGGAGTTACATCCGGTGGAATTGATATTTGGAGTCAGTTACCACAGACATTTTTTGTGCCTCAGGGGACTCTGATTTATAATTTCGATTATACGTTTTTAGACGTCCGATTGTATTTGTACGGAGATTTTTCAGATTTTTCTACGTTAGGTACACAATACACAAACGACCAAACGTTTCGAGTTGCAATAGTTCCTTCTGAATTTGCCAATGCAAATTTGACCATGGATGAATTATTACAAAATTTACAAATTGAAACATCACAAATTCCTAAAATCGATTAATATGAAACAAATCAGTCTGTTACTCATAATTTTTGTAATTACAGGTTGTAATTCTTCAGCGCAGGATAAAAAAGAAACAGCTACGTATGCGGTGGTTAAAACCGAAGCAGAATGGAAGGCCGAACTTACCGATTTACAATTTCATATTTTACGTGAAGCCGGTACCGAACAGCCTTTTACAAGTGCGCTAAATAAAAATTACAGTCCGGGTGTCTACGTATGTGCTGCATGCCAAACCCCCCTTTTTAAAAGTGAGTACAAATTTGATAGTGGAACAGGCTGGCCGAGTTTTGACAGAGAGATTAAAGGAAATGTAGCATTTTCAACCGATTATAATTTGGGTTATGAGCGAGTTGAAGAACATTGTGCAGTATGCGGTGGGCATTTGGGACACGTCTTCGATGACGGTCCTCGCGACACCACAGGCAAGAGACATTGCATTAATGGTGCTGCATTAGAATTTATTCCGAAATAAAATGAAAAATAAAAGTTATCCTTTACAGAAAACAGATGCACAATGGTTGGAAGAGTTGGGTCCCGAACGCTTCCATATTTTACGCCAAAAAGGTACCGAACGTCCCTTTACCGGAAAATACAATCTGAATTTTGAATCGGGAGCCTATGTATGTGGCGCCTGTAAAACACCATTGTTTGAAAGCAACAGCAAGTTTGATCATGGTTGTGGATGGCCTTCATTTGATGAAGCTATAGCGGGAACAGTGGAATATATAAAAGACACCACACACGGAATGATTCGCACCGAAATATTATGCGCCAATTGTGGAAGTCATTTAGGTCATGTGTTTAATGACGGTCCCACCAAAACTGGACAACGCTATTGTGTTAATTCACTTTCTGTGGATTTTAAAAACGAGTGATTAAATCCGGCTTACAATTTTAAGCAGCAAACCTCAAGGCAGTTCTTTGAGATTTGCTGCTTATTTTTTTGTGGTTTTTTACTTCGTTACACTTTCATTTTGTAATTTCGTGTCATTATTAAAATGACATAAATTTAGCGGATGAGTAAATACGATATTATAGTTTTAGGAAGCGGACCGGGCGGTTACGTAGCAGCTATTAGAGCCTCTCAGTTGGGCCTCAAAACGGCAATAATTGAAAAAGAAAGTTTGGGTGGCGTGTGCTTAAACTGGGGATGTATCCCTACAAAAGCGCTTCTTAAAAGTGCCGAAGTGTTTAACTATCTGAAACATGCCGAGGACTACGGACTCACCCTGAAAAATGCAGATAAAGATTTTGGGAAAGTAGTGGATCGTAGTCGAGGTGTTGCAGATGGGATGAGCAAAGGTGTCCAATTTTTAATGAAAAAAAATAAAATCGATGTTATCAATGGTGTTGGAATGCTGAAGCCGGGTAAAAAAGTTGATGTCGACGGAAAAGAATATACGGCAGATCATATTATAATCGCCACAGGCGCTCGCTCTCGTGAACTTCCCAACCTAAAACAGGATGGTAAGAAGGTAATTGGCTATCGTGAGGCAATGTCACTTAAAACACAGCCTAAGAGTATGATTGTGGTGGGTAGTGGTGCCATAGGAGTGGAATTTGCTCATTTTTATAATGCCATGGGCACTGAGGTTACCATCGTTGAATTTTTGCCAAATTTAGTTCCTCTGGAAGACGAAGACGTTTCAAAGCAATTTGAAAAATCCTTCAAGAAAGCAGGTATCAAGGTGATGACTTCATCTTCGGTTGAAAAACTGGACACTTCAGGAAAAATGGTAAAAGCAACCGTAAAAACACAAAAAGGAGAAGAAATTTTAGAGGCCGAAGTAGTACTTTCAGCAGTAGGGATTGCTTCCAATTTACAAAATATAGGTCTGGAAGACGTTGGAATTGTTGTTGACAAAGATAAAATAATGGTGAACGACTGGTATCAGACCAACATTCCCGGCTACTATGCCATTGGTGATATAGTTCCCGGTCCGGCGTTGGCACACGTCGCTTCTGCTGAAGGGATTACCTGTGTAGAAAAAATCGCAGGACTACATGTAGAAGCCATCGATTACGGAAATATTCCGGGATGTACCTATGCTACGCCCGAAATTGCCAGCGTGGGAATGACCGAAAAGCAAGCAAAAGAAGCCGGATACGAATTGAAAGTAGGTAAGTTTCCATTTTCAGCAAGCGGAAAAGCTAGCGCTGCAGGAGCCAAAGATGGTTTTGTAAAGGTAATTTTTGATGCTAAATACGGAGAGTGGTTGGGCTGTCATATGATTGGTGCCGGAGTAACCGATATGATTGCTGAAGCCGTTTTGGGACGGAAACTGGAAACTACAGGCCACGAAGTATTAAAAACAATTCACCCGCACCCTACCATGAGTGAAGCGGTTATGGAAGCTGTCGCCGATGCGTATGGCGAGGTGATACATTTATAAAAAGAATATTTAATAAGATATAAAGCGTTTCAAGTAATTGGGACGCTTTTTTATTTGGCAGCCAAAAAGCTTTGTAGCGCCAGTTCGTAGCTTTGCAGACCAAAACCAAGAATAATGCCCTTGGCATTGGGTGAAATAAACGAGGTGTGTCGAAACTCTTCTCTGGAAAAAGTATTTGAAATATGCACTTCCACCACAGGAGTTTTAATGGCCTTGACGGTATCCCCTATTCCCACCGAAGTATGTGTATATGCAGCGGCATTAAGTATAATTCCATCATAGGAATAGCCAACTTCCTGTAGCTTGTCTATTAGTTCGCCTTCGATATTGGATTGGTAATAAGACAAAGTCACCATTTTAAACTTCTCTTGCAGACGTTCAAAAAAATCCTGAAACGATTCATCTCCATAGATATCGTTTTCTCTTTTCCCGAGTAAGTTTAAGTTTGGTCCGTTGATGATGACTATTTTCATATTTCAAATATATAGAAATAAAAAAAGCGGAAGCTTGCACCTCCGCTTTTCTGTGATTTAATAATTATTAGTTAAAGAACCATCCTACAGAAAGGCTGATAACGCTGTTTTTTCCGGCAAAATCCTCTACAATATCATTAAAACCAATTACATATCGAGCTTGAAAGAACAAGCCCATATCGGGTAATCTATATTGAGCACCTGCTCCAAAGCCCAAATCTAGTGTTTCGATATCATCAATATCTTCAGTTTCACCATCGAACTCCTGCTTTGCAGAAATATTAATTCCAACCTGTGGCCCTCCTTGAAGACTCAATCCATCGGCTACAGTAAAGTCAGCCATAATAGGAATGTTAACGTAATCTAACTTTCCCTTCACGTCCTCAAATTCAAACCCTTGGGCAGAGTAAACAAGTTCAGGTTGCACTGCAAACAATTCAGAAATTCCAATGTTTACAACACCCCCCACATGGAAACTTGTTCTTCCATCAAGATCATCGGCGTCATCTCCATTAATAGAAGCGAAGTTAGCACCGGCCTTAACTCCAAAGCTTACGCCTTGTGCATTGGCAGTTGTAAATCCAAAAACTGCAATAGCAGCCATAATAAGTAGTTTTTTCATAATTAAGTGTGTTTAGTTAATGAGATAAAGCTAATAAAATAAACAATACCAAGTATATAGGGCTATTGCCCTAATTGTCAACAGGGTTATTAACAATTTGATATTCAATAAATAAGCCGCTTTACCTTCGTAAAACGGCTCGTAAATTTATACTGATTATAAATTATAGGAATGAATATCCTATCGAAAGTGTAACGACACTATTCTTTGATTTTGAATCTCCAAAATTTTCAAAAACATCAGAAAGACCAAAGTTGTATCTACCATCGACCCTAAGTCCAAGGGGTAAATCGTAACCTAGTCCTACTACTCCTGATAAGTCGAAATCTTTAGTAGCTGCATCGTTAAATATTTCTCCAAATAATGATTGTGTATTATCATCAACGATAAATCCAAATTGTGGTCCGGCTTGGATGTTAAGTCCTTGAAAAATGAAATATTTCAACACAATTGGTACATTGACATAATTTAATTCGAATTTTTCACCCTCAAATTCAGCTCCTTGCTGTGAATATAGCAAATCTGCTTGTAGCCCAACATTGTCGTTAAACTTTCCCCCTGCAAAAATACCGGCTACAAATCCTGTTCGATTGGACAGACCACTGGCGTCAGTTAAACTTGCAAAGTTTACCCCTGCCTTAACACCTAAATCGATTCCTTGTGCAGACGATGTCGTAAACATCCCAACTGCTAATGCAAATAAAATCAGTTTTTTCATAATGTTTTTTTTTTGTGTTTTAGTATTGACTTCTAAACGGCGAATCTAAAGAATTATTTTTAAATGTACTTTTGTTTTACGATTCTGAAATGCACAAAATCATGAAATGGCAACAAGCGGTAACCGACTATAAACACTACTTGAAAATTGAGCGTGGCCTTTCTGAAAATTCTATTGCCAACTATGAACTGGATATCAAGAAGTTGATACAATGGTTGGATGAAAACGAAATTATAATTTCTCCTGTTTCCATCTCTGAAGAAACAGTGCAACAATTTATCTACAACATTGCCAAAGCAGTAAATCCGAGATCTCAAAGCAGGATAATTTCGGGATTACGCGGATTTTTCAACTATCTTATTTTTGAAGAATACCGAAAAACTAATCCGCTAGAACTAATTGAAAGTCCGAAAATAGGACGAAAACTTCCCGATACGCTCTCTACTTCAGAAATTGATGCGTTAATTGAAGCCATTGACCTAAGCAAGCCGCAAGGAGAGCGAAATCGGGCAATCCTGGAAACACTATACGGTTGTGGATTACGGGTTTCGGAAGCGACAAATCTTAAAATATCCGATCTGTTTTTTGAAGAAGGCTTTATAAAGGTAACAGGAAAGGGTGATAAGCAACGCTTTGTTCCTATTGGAGATACTACCATAAAATACATCGAGTTGTACCGTATGGAAGTCCGTAATCATCAAGAAATCGCTCCCATGGCCAAAGACACGCTGTTTTTAAATCGAAGAGGAAAGGCACTTACGCGCGCTATGATTTTTACAATAGTGAAACAACTGGCTGTAAAAGCAGGAATTCACAAGACTATAAGTCCGCATACCTTCAGACACTCCTTTGCCACACATTTATTGGAAAATGGTGCCGATTTGAGGGCGATTCAGCAAATGCTGGGACATGAGAGTATTACTACCACCGAAGTCTACACACATATTGACAAAACGCATCTTACAGAGATAATTAATAGATATCATCCCAGGAAAGAATAAATCGTCCGGTGAAGTTAAATAATCGCTAAAGTGGCAAATTCCTTTACATAGGCGTTTATTGTTTTGTATTTTCATAGAAACAAAAAAAGAAAGAATATGAAAATGCTGGAATTTGCCAATGGCGATACTTTTCATAGTATTGGTCTTGGCACATGGAAATCGAAAGGAAATGATTTAAAAATTGCTGTCAAAACAGCCTTAAATACGGGATTTAGACACATTGATACTGCTGCTGTCTATGGAAATGAAGAAGTTATTGGTGAAGCCCTGGCTGAAGTTTTTTCGGAAGGAAAAATTTTCAGGGAAGATGTCTTTATTACTTCAAAATTGTGGAACGATGCACACGGCGAAGGTCAGGTACTACCTGCTTTACAGAAATCCTTACAAAAACTGCAATTAGATTATCTGGACTTGTATCTAATACATTGGCCGGTGGCCTTTAAACAAGGCATTGGCTCTCCTTCAGCTCCCAGCGACTATATTCCCTTGGAAGAACTACCAATCACGGTAACCTGGAAACAAATGGAAAAGGCTAAAGAATTAGGCTTGGTAAAACATATTGGGGTTTCCAACTTCAGTGTACAAAAATTAAAGGATCTGGTAAGCAAAGCAGTTATAAAGCCCGAAATGAATCAGGTGGAATTGCATCCCTTGCTTCAGCAAAATGATTTACTGGAGTATTGCAATTCTGAAAATATACTTTTAACCGCCTACTCGCCTCTAGGCTCCGGTGACAGATCTTCACAAATGAAAGCTGAAGATGAACCCAACTTAATGGAAATCGATTCAATTAAAGAGATTGCAAAAAAACGCAGCGCCACTGCGGCTCAGGTTTTAATTAGCTGGAATACACATAGAGGATCAGCGGTTATTCCGAAATCCACGAGTAAAGAACACATTATTTCCAATTTCAGGGCTGCAGATGTTGTCCTTGAAGAAGAAGATATGGAAACTATAGCCAAGCTGGATAAGCACTATCGATTTATTACCGGCAAATTTTTCGATTGTCCCGAAAAGGGGTATGAAAATGTTTATGACGAAAAGTTAGAAGTATCCTAAATTACAATACCAATATATCCTGCCAGTCTTTCGGTAGGGTCTATAGCGTTGAAATAACCTACTTTGCAATATTCACAGCGCGGGTTTCACGTATCACAGTAACTTTTACCTGCCCCGGATAGGTCATATCTGTCTGAATTTTTTGCGAGATCTCAAAGGATAACTGTGCCGCTTTCTCGTCGGTCACCTTTTCACTTTCCACCATCACACGTAACTCACGTCCCGCTTGAATGGCATACGCTTTATTTACACCTCCAAATCCGAAGGCAATATCCTCCAGGTCTTTCAAGCGTTGTATATACGAATCCAGTACTTGTCTTCTGGCTCCGGGACGTGCGCCACTAATGGCATCACATACCTGAACAATGGGAGACAGCAAACTGGTCATTTCAATTTCGTCGTGGTGAGCTCCAATAGCATTACATACTTCGGGTTTCTCTCCGTATTTTTCTGCCCATTGCATTCCGAGGATTGCATGAGGCACCTCTGTTTCTGTTTCAGGAACTTTTCCTATATCATGCAATAATCCTGCGCGTTTGGCCAGTTTTGGGTTTAAACCTAACTCAGACGCCATCACACCGCATAATTTCGCTACTTCACGTGAGTGTTGTAATAAATTTTGTCCGTAGGACGAACGATATTTCATTCTTCCCACCGCTTTAATCAATTCGGGTTGTAATCCGTGAATACCTAAATCGATTACGGTACGTTTTCCAACTTCGATTATCTCCTCTTCTATTTGTTTGGTGGTTTTCTTTACAATTTCTTCAATTCTAGCAGGGTGAATGCGTCCATCCGTCACCAGTTTGTGAAGTGACAAGCGGGCTACCTCTCTTCGAACCGAGTCGAAACAAGAGAGTATAATTGCCTCAGGAGTGTCGTCTACTATAATTTCAACACCGGTGGCGGCTTCAATAGCACGAATATTTCGACCTTCTCTACCTATAATTCGGCCTTTAACATCATCACTTTCCAAATTAAATACCGACACGCAGTTTTCAACCGCTTCTTCGGTACCGATACGCTGTATGGTAGTGATAATAATTTTCTTCGCTTCCTGTTGTGCCGTCATTTTGGCTTCTTCCACCGAAGATTGAATATACGCCATTGCTCCTGCTTTGGCCTCTTCTTTAAGATTTTCGACGAGTTGCGCCTTGGCATCTTCTGCTGAAAGACTTGAGATTACCTCAAGTTGTTCTATCTGACTCCTATGCAGTTTATCAACATCGCTTTGTTTCTTTTCCAGGAAGGATAATTTTTCGGAATAATCCTTTTCTTGAGCTTCAACTTCAGAGCTAAGGCGCTTGTTTTTAGCCAGCTCATTGGAAACCTGAGACTCTTTGTCCCGTATTCGTTTTTCAACCTCCGAGATTTTCTTTTCGCGGCTGAGGATTACTTTTTCGTGCTCCGATTTTAATTCAATAAATTTTTCCTTTGCCTGAAGTATTTTATCTTTTTTGAGTGTTTCGGCCTCTGCTTTGGCCTCTTTTAAGATAGCAGCCGCATTTTTCTTTGCAGACTTGATGAGTCGGGATGCATTGTTTCTTTCAAAAAACTTTGCAATTAAAAAACCTACCGCTACACCTATGATTGATGCTATAATGAGCGTAATAATGTTATCCATTGTAAGATCTGTTTTTGAGTAAAAAAAAAGCCTACATTAATAATGGCATTTTGAATAAACTCCTTAAAAACAAGTTTAGGGCTAACAAGCTGATCAAGTATCCGCTCAAAGACGGCGCGCTTTTACAACTTTAACTCACCCTTTTTAAAGAATCGTGTTGAGTTTACCAAAAAATAATATTAATGTAGGCAGTAACCTTTTTATTTTAAAGAACGTTATGATAAATGTTCCTGTAACAACTCATTTAAAGCTTCCAGCTTTTCTTCTATGTGTTGTGTGTCGGTTTCCTTATCAATTCCTTTTTGCTCCACTTGGGCCGCAAACTGTAGTGCACACATGGCAAGTACATCTTGCTTATCCCTTACGGCGTAACTGTTTTCGAACCTCTTAATCATTTCTTCTATCTTTTTTGCAGCTTTCCTAAGACCTTCTTCCTGACTGGGGTTGATGGTTAAAGGATATATTCTGTCTGCAATCGATAGCTTTATTTTTAGTTGGTTCGACATGGTTTCGATTTACTCGGAAAGTTGAGCGATACACTGATCAATTTCCCGAACTAAAGCATTTATTTTGAGTTTTGTTTCTCGTTTGTATTGGTCGCTGCCAAGCATTGAATTTGCTAATTGTAATGAGTTGCATTTATCACGCCATGCCTCTATATCCTGTGCATATTGCTCCTGCTTCGACTTTAAAACGTTGCGTTCGGCTTCAAGTGATTGATTAGTTTGCTTCAGTTTGTCATGTCTGTGTAACAATTTACTAATCCTATTTTCAAGAGAATCAACAATTTCTGATAGGTCGCTCATTAAAAATCTATTTCAATACTACGTACACAAAGTTAACACACGCAAGAGAATATGACAACTCTTTTTCTATTATTTTTTGTAATATTGAATTTCAATTACAATAAAAAGCAAAACGCTCCATTATCCTATAACGTATTATATCTTTATGAAGTCTACAAAATTGTTTTTTGTACTGTTTTTTTTGGGAGTAACAGTATGGAGCCAAAATGCAATTCCAACCGATTATTTTTCAAGTCCGCTTGACATTCCCCTTATTTTATCGGGAAGTTTTGGTGAATTGCGCAGCAATCATTTTCACAGCGGCTTCGATATAAAAACGAAACAACGGGAAGGACTTCCCATCTTTGCGCCAGCCGATGGGTACGTAAACCGAATCAAAGTTGCACACTACGGCTACGGGAAAGCACTTTACATTCAGCATCCTAATGGTTATGGAACTGTATATGCCCATCTTCAAAAATATGCCGGCGCGATTGAGAAATACGTAAAGGACAATCAGTATAAAAAAGAAACCTTCGAAATTGAGTTGTTTCCGGATGCAACCATGCTTCCGGTAAAGAAAGGTGAACTCATTGGATATACAGGGAACAGTGGTAGCAGTGGAGGGCCACATTTACATTTCGAAATAAGAGATTCAGCCGAAAGGCCCATGAATCCGATGCTTTTCGGTATTAATATTCCCGACAGCAAAAACCCTTTGGTCAATTCGGTGTTTGCATATCCCATTGCAGACGATGCCCAGGTGAATAATTCGCAAAATCCTGTAAAACTGAAGCTCAAGCTGCAAAATGACGGCAATTATATCGCTGAAAAAGTAACAGCCTATGGACGAATTGGCTTCGGAGTTTCTACAAATGATCAGCTGGACGGGGCTTCAAATAAGAATGGAGTATATCAAATAAAAACCGTGTACAATGGTGCGGAACAATTCACAGTGCTTTTTGATAAATTTTCCTTCGATGAAACACGCTATCTCAATCGTTTTATAGATTACGATTATTTTATGAGCAACAAGAGTCGTGTACAGAAACTATTTCGGCAAACAAATAATCCCTTAAGCATAATTACACATGAAATCGATAACGGATATGTTGTAGTGGAAGATTCTTTAAATTCAATGTACACCATAGAAATTAAAGACTTTATGCAGAATACAGTGACCGTATCTGTTCCTATTGAAGGTAAAAAGTCCGAAACTTTAGAGCAAAAGATTTCGAAAAAAACCGAGGATTATATTTATGCCGATCAGGGAACATCGATCACAAAAGGAAAGTTTAACGTATACATTCCTTCAGGCAGTCTTTATGAAGATGCGTTTTTAGAGATAAAAGTGGATGGAGATGTACTTACTTTTCATGAGGATGTGATCCCAATTCATAAAAACATAACGATCACTGTAGACGCTTCAAATTACAAAGAGGAGGATTTAGATAAGCTATACATCGGCCGACTCAATTACCGGGGAAAGGCCTATTACACTACAACCAGCCGTAATGGCAGTAAACTTTCGGCGCGCATTAGAACCTTCGGAAACTATACTATTGCTTCCGATACTGTTGCGCCATCTATCAAGCCCTTAAATTTTGAGGACGGAAAATGGATTAGCAAAAACGACACGCTGGAATTGAAAATAGAAGATGATTCGAGCGGAATAAGCAATTATCGGGCAACGATTAACGGAAAATTCATTTTACTGGAATATAATTACAAAAAAGACGTTGTTACCTATAATTTTACTGATAACGTCATCATTGAATCTGAAAATAAATTGAAACTGATTGTTACCGATAATGTGGGAAATAGTGCTACATTTGAAGCAACTTTTTTCAGAAAATAATCCTAAAATTTACTTTTGAAAACAAAAACTTTACAACTACTCCTTCTCCTTTTTTTTATAACTACAACTTTATTTGCTCAAAAAGCAACTGTAAAGGGTGTAATTCTTGATGAGATGAATGTTCCTATTTCAGATGTGAACGTAACATTTGACGGAGAAGGAACAATAACAGATTTTGATGGTTATTATCTTATTGAAATTCCAACCAATCAGGATGTTACATTAACTTTTACACATGTAAGCCATAGTAATGTTCTCCAAACCTTTAATCTGAAACCCAATCAGGATTTTGAGTTCAACCCGGTAATGAAAGCCGATTTAATCCAGATAAGTACTATTGTGATCACGGGGAAAAAACGAACCAGGGTAGATGAAACAGGGGTGCTGAGCATTGCTCCGGAAACCATCCGAAAAATGGTAGGTGCCAATCCCGGAGTAGAAAATCTTTTAAAATCCTTACCGGGTGTTAGCGGAAACGACGAATTGAGCACTCAATACAACGTGCGTGGAGGAAATTACGACGAAAACCTTGTATACGTAAATGAAATTGAAGTGTATCGTCCCTTCTTAATTAGAAGCGGACAACAGGAAGGATTGAGTTTTGTAAACAGTGATCTTACGCGCTCGGTCGATTTCTCGGCAGGGGGCTTTCAGGCTAAATACGGCGATAAACTTTCTTCAGTTTTAGATATTGAATACCGGCAGCCGGCCGATTTCGGAGCTTCTGCCGATATTAGTTTGTTAGGAGCAAGTGTTGCGGTTGAAGGTATTTCAAAAAGCCAACGCTTACGCGGAATTGTAGGTTTGCGTTATCGTGACAACAGTCTTTTTGTAAAAGCCAAACAAACCGAAACCAATTTCAAACCTAAATTCGCCGATGCACAAACCTATTTAACCTATAAATTCACCAACAAATTCGAATTAGGCTTTTTAGGAAATGTTTCCATAAACGATTACAGCTACCAACCCCTTACACGACAGACAAATTTTGGAACCTTGGCAGATCCTATCGCATTAGTCGTCTTTTATGAAGGACAGGAAGAAGATAGATACAACACTTACTTCGGAGCTTTTAAAGGCACCTATGTCGCTTCAAAGAATTACACCGCTAAATTTATCGCTTCCCTGTATCAAACTACAGAGCAGGAATATTTCGATATTCTGGGACAGTATTTCTTAGGCGAAGTGAATACCGATATTGGAGATGAAAATCTAGGAGAAGTAGAATTTACCGAAGGAATTGGTGGACAACTTACGCATGCCAGAAACGATTTGGACGCACTTATCATGAATGTGGAACACAAAGGAAATCTGGCGCTGGATGAAAATAAAATCGAATACGGAATAAAATATACCCGTGAAGACATTCGTGATCGCGTACAGGAATACGAAATTATTGACTCAGCAGGATTTTCCATTCGTCCGCCAATTATCGATTATGTAAATAATCAGCCGTACAGCCCGTTCGACTCTCCCATTGTCCCTTACACCAACATTAGAGCACGTAACGATGTGCAGATAGATAGAATTTCCGGTTACGCTCAATGGAGCCGTAGAACAAAGCTGGGAACAAATGATGTTTGGCTGAATGCAGGTGTACGTGCCCACAATTGGACTGTGAGTGGAGAAGGCATCACCAGCACAACACAAACAGTTTTTAGTCCGAGAGGTCAGATTTCCATAAAACCAAAGTGGGAAATGGATATGTTATTCCGCTTATCCGGGGGATTGTATCATCAACCACCATTTTACAGAGAATTACGGGATTCGACCGGAGCAGTTCGCCCCGGGGTAAAAGCACAGCAGTCCGTGCATATTGTTTTAGGAAACGATTATAGTTTCGATATGTGGGGAAGACCCTTTACGCTTAACTCGGAAGCATATTACAAAGATTTAACCGATGTAAATCCCTATACTCTTGAAAACGTTCGTATACGTTATCGTGCGCGAAATAATGCTGTTGCTTATGCCTACGGACTTGACCTAAGACTGGCAGGAGAGTTTGTTCCCGGAACGGAAAGCTGGGTAAGCTTCGGATATCTTAAAACCGAAGAAAACATTGAGGACCGAGGTTATATTTTCAGGCCCACAGACCAACGGTTAAAGTTTGGGGTGCTCTTTCAGGATTATGTAAAAGTGATTCCCGATCTTAAAATGTATTTGAACATGGTGTACAATACCGGTCTTCCCGGTGGTTCACCAAGTTATGCCGATCCGTATAACTTCCAAACCAGATTAAGAGATTATAAGCGTGCCGATGTTGGCGTATCCTACGTAATTGTAAATCAGGATAAATTGCGGGACAGTGGCTGGTTAAAGCCCTTTAAAGAATTGACTATTGGCGCCGAAATCTTTAATATCTTCGATGTAAGAAACTCTATTACAAACACCTTTGTAAGAGATGTCTATTCGAAATTGCAGTATTCAATTCCGAATTTTTTAACGCCGAGGGTGTTTAACGTAAGAGCAACAATGAAGTTTTAATTAACTGTCGATAAAGGTTTTAAGCACATCAATTACGTAGTCTACCTCTTCCTTTGTATTAAAACTGGAGAATGAAAACCGAATGGAAGGTTTATTCATATCTTCTTCTGAAAGAATTTCAGACAAAACATGTGACCCTTTATTACTACCGCTTTGACAGGCACTTCCCTTTGAACATGCAATTCCGTTTAAATCTAATTGAAATAACAGCATCAAGGCCTTTTCGGGAGAAACAGGCAAACACACATTAAGCAAGGTATAAGTGCTGGTCTCGTTATTATCACAATTCCCATTAAATTTTACTCCCGGAATTTCGGATATAAGTCGATTCTTAAAATAATCTTTTATTTCGGTAATATACAAACGCTCTTTTTCGAGATTTTGATAGGATAATTTCAAGGCTTCGGCCATTCCGGCAATAGCATAGACAGCTTCGGTTCCTGCACGCAAGCCCTTTTCCTGAGATCCACCATGAATCAAGGGGCGTAACCCCGAATTCTTTCGTATAAATGCAAAACCCGCTCCTTTGGGTCCGTGGAACTTATGTGCGGCCACTGCAGCGAAATCGAGCGGTATTTCGGCAAAATCCAATTCAAAATGCCCTACAGACTGAACTGTATCGCTATGAAACAAGGTGTCGTACTTTTTACATAGCATTGCAGTATGTTTTATATCCAATATATTTCCAACTTCATTGTTTATGTGCATCAAACACACCAGAGTTTTAGCCGAAGTATCCTGCAACAAGGTTTCCAGATGGTCAAAATCTACCATCCCACAATGATCCAGGTTTACATAGTCCACGCGAATTCCAAAGCGATCTTGGAGTTCATTAACAGTATGTAAGACTGCATGATGTTCTATTTTACTGGAAATAATTCGAGTGACACCCAAATCACAAACACAACTGTTTAAAACCAGGTTATCTGCTTCGGTACCCCCTGATGTAAATATAATTTCGGAAGCAGAGACATTTAAATAGCCGGCAATTTCTTTTCTAGCATTTTCAAGTAAAGATTTAGCTGATCTTCCGTAAGAATGTGTAGATGAAGGATTTCCATATTCGGTTTTTAATACCTCTGAGATGCATCTAATCACATCGTCCCGTAATTGCGTCGTAGCCGCACTATCAAAATATACTTTTTTCATAGAGTGCAAAAATACATATTAAAATAAATTAAACCGATTTCAGTTGTAAAGAAATGTGTTACTTTGTAGCAGTTCAAAAATTTCTGAAAATACCATGGTGAGAATCTTAATTCTTTGTCTCTTTATTTACTTTTTTACCGCATGTAACGATGGAGATGTAATTGTAACCACTTTTGACTTTGATGACGCCAATTTACAGACCTGTGAGGGATCAAGTAGTTATGTGTTCTTTAAAATAAACAGTGGAGGTTTTGAGAGTATTTCGTTGCAAATAACTACTTCGGAAGAATTTTTTTTAGAGAGCAGTACTCAGGAATTTGCCTTAAATACAACCTCTAATATAGTGAATTACCGAAATTACGATGCCGCGGTCACTGCCTCCTATTTTTGCAGCAGTATCCCCCCTACCAGTCCAACGGTTACTACAGATTATATTGGGACTTCCGGCACAGCAATTCTTATAACTACAACCACACTGGACGATAACGACTCTATAGATGAAGACCCGAATAACGACTTAGACACAGATGGTGACTTAATACCTAATTACTACGATTACGACGACGATGGAGACAATGTGCCAACCTCACTCGAAATAGGCTCCGATCTTGAAAACCCGAGAGATTTTGATGGAGACGGAATACCGGACTATCTGGATCCCGACGATGACAATGACGGGACACTTACCCGTTATGAAGCCGGTGGCGGATTTGATCCTATTACAACCGTGACAGACCCTGAAGTGGGTCCCGATTACTTGAATCCCGCTATAACTACCTCGGTTATAATTGACGAATATCGCACACACACCTACTCTCTAAGCAGCGATATTTCACTTTCTTTGCAGGGATTAGTGCTAATTAATGGCGAAGAAGAAATCACTCAGGAAAATATCGATTTGGGAACCCAACAAGATGTAGTAAGTGGAACTGTAACTATCACTCCGGAATTTAATTAAGGGTTTTTACTTTGAAAAATATACACTTCGGTAGCCCCTCTGCCATACTTCTGATAATCGGCATCGTAATATTCCAGATTATCGTATCGCTTAAAGAGAAAATCCAGTTCGGCTCTTAATACGCCATCACCTATGCCGTGGATAAATACAACCCTTTGCAATCGCTTGGAAATGGCAAATTCTAATTGCCGTTTTGCGGTATCCATTTGAAGGGTTAGCATATCGTAATTACTTAGTCCTTTTTGATTATTTGTAAGCTGATGAATGTGTAAATCGACTTCCATTGGAGGCATGGATCGCTCTTTTGGACGTATTCTGGTGGTATTTTTATGTTTCTTTACTTCTTTTTCAGAAATTATTTCAGAAATATTTTGAGGTAACATTTGCTTTTTTGTAAGCGAATTGGATTCCACAACAATCTCATTTTTAGCGTACTGCATTTCGAAACCATCCTGAGTCATAATTGTTACGTCACTGCCCGTAAATGCTACTATATGACCTGAAATATCTTCGTCTAGAACGGCAATTTTATCCCCAATTTTCATGAATGTAATTGATTTATTTGAAGGAAAAGTACTTCAATTAATTGATACTTTTGTAAGAATTTTACAACTATCTGAGCATTAAATTTATATGAATTTCCGTATATTGTGTCTTATAATTCAAAAATATTTTTAAATTTACAACGGAAATAGTGGAATTTCCCCCCAGAAATACCACGCTAAACCAGGAAAAAATGAAAAACCTACTACTTTCAACAGCTATGCTGTTACTCTCTGCTGCGTCTTTGGCTCAGCTTTATGTTAAGCCAAATGGGGCTAATGACTCTTACGTATACGTAAACGACCAAGTATTATTTGTGGAACAAGATGTGAATTTGGCATTGAACAATGTCGGATCCACTCGAGGAAGCATTTATTTACGAAATCAAGCACAGTTAGTGCAAGGAATTACAAGTTCCGCGAATAGCGGTACCGGATTTATTTCTGTATTTCAGAATACCCCGGATGATGACGCCTATGATTATTCATTTTGGTGTTCTCCTGTCGGAGTTCAGAATTTAGGGGCGAGCGGTAATCAAAATGCCGGAGTTTTTAGAATATTCGATTCTATTTCTAAGACTCACTCCATACGTACAGAAGTTACTGCAGGCTACAACGGATGGGAAAATCCGTTGACTATTTCTACCAGATGGCTATATACTAGGGCATCAGGTGCGCCTTTTACAGCAATTAATACAAGCAATGCAATTGGGCCGGGATATGGCTTTACTATGAAAGGTACCGAAACTAACAATCATAATCAACTTTATGATTTTAGAGGTCGTCCTAATAATGGTAATATTACTATTCCAGTTGTTGCAAATAAAGTGGTTCTATCCGGAAATCCTTATCCTTCAGCTCTGGATTTAAACAGAGTCTTTTGGGATGCCGACAATACCGAAATCACTGAATTCAGATATTGGGATGAGGACAGAACTATTCAATCTCATAACTTTATCGATAATAAAGGTGGATATGGCACGTATGTTCCTGGTCCTAACGACCCCAGTGGTACAACGGAAGTCGGTGTCTACGCCGCACCAGCATTTTTAAATTATGATGCTGCCGGTAATCCAGGTGGAAGTACTGGAATGTTTGGGTCTGTATACGATCGCCGCTTTGCTCCTATTGGCCAAGGATTTATGATATATACAGGATCTTCAGGAACAATTACGATAAAAAACAGTCATCGGCGCTATATTAAGGAAGGCGCCGCAAATGCTTCCGTTTATCGTACCTCGGGAGGAGAAGTAGCTACTTCAACTGAATCATCTTTAGCTGATAGTAACGGAGGGGTTATTTTACCTCCGGTTGATAACAGACTACCACAACTAAGATTGAATACATTCTTTGGAGAGTCTCATTTTAGAGATATGGTATTAGTGCTTTATGATCAATCCAGTGATGGTTATGACAGAGGATTGGATGGAAAGCACCCAATGGATGCTACAATAGCAGAGGCCTATTTCCCGGTTGCTGTTGGACAAGATACCAATATGGTACCGTTTGTAATTTCAACAGTACCTTATGAAGTTACCAAGAGAATCCCTATTACATTAACATTAGAAGAGTCATTTGATGTTAAAATAATGGCCGTTGAAGAAGTAAACCTGCCTATGACCAATGCCTATCTTTGGGATCGTATCACCAGTACCTATTATCAAATTACAGGTGGAGAATCAGCAAACATTTTCTTACCCGCTGGTGAATATACCAATAGATTTTATATCGTATTTAGAGGTGGACGTGGTGCTGAAGAAGCTCCGGTTGCCGAAGAGAATTCAGACATAGCAGCGGATAATATGCAGGCTAAAAAGAATGTTGACTTTTTCCAAAACAATGCTGCCGCCCAGTTAGAAGTTAGAAACCCTGACGGCTATGACATCAAGTCGGCTAATGTATACGACATGACCGGAAAGTTGGTAATCTCACAACAGAACATTGGTAAGGTTGAGTATTTTACATTCCCAACTGCTACCCTAAGTGATGCTGTGTATTTGGTAAAATTAACTACTGTGGATAATATTAATATAGATTACAAAATAACTATCCATAATAAAAGATAAACCTTTCCAATATGGAAGGACTCGAAGATTACATGCTTGAATGCACGAATAAAAAAATCTTCGGAGTAGAATGTTTAGGCTGTGGCATCCAACGTGCTGCAGCCTTTCTTTTTAGAGGCGAATTCATAGCTGCTTTTAAAATGTATCCTGCCATCTATACGTTACTCCTATTAGCGCTCTTCGTAATTTTCAATTTTTTTGTGAAATTTAAATATGCCTTTCAAATTAAAGTAGGGCTCCTCTTTCTCAACGTTGCAATTATTATAGTGAGCTACATTATCAAGATGAGTAAAGTCCTATAATCCTTCAAAAATTAAAGTCATCCATAGTTTTTCTAAACTATTTCGTTTAAATTTATAACTGTTAATCAACTAAATACAATTTCAATTATGGAAAAACAAAAATTACCTAACTCAACCCTTATTCTAGTTTTCGGGATTATTTCGATAGTAACTTGTTGCTGTTATGGAGTCTTGGGACTTATTTTTGGAATCATCGCTATGGTGATGGCAAAAAAAGCTACCGCATTATACATGGCAAATCCCGAACTATATTCCGGGTATCAAAATGTGAAAACAGGTAAGATACTTGCTATTATTGGTATCATTCTTAACGTGCTCTATTTAGGATATGTAATCTTCCTATTTGCAACCTTAGGTATGGATGGTATTATGAACATGAATCAGGATATCATGGAACAATACGGAATGTAATTTTTAATTGCCTTCATAAAAAAAGCGTCAATCCTAAAATTGACGCTTTTTTGTTTTTATCAATTTATAACTCTATTCAAATTCTGTAAGTGTTGCAATAATAATAGCCACACAATCTCTTAATTGCGTCTCGTTCATAACCAAAGGTGGTGCAAAACGAATAATGTTACCGTGTGTTGGTTTAGCTAGAAGTCCATTGTCTCTAAGTTTTAGACAAATATTCCATGCCGTATCACTTTCTTCCGTGTCGTTTATCACTATAGCGTTTAATAGTCCCTTCCCGCGTACTAGTTTTGCAATTGAACTTGTTGCTATATATTTATTTAATTCACTTCTGAAAATTTCACCCAACCTAGCAGCATTTTCAGCTAAATTTTCATCTTTTACTACTTCCAAGGCCGCAATCGCAACTGCCGCCGCAATTGGGTTTCCGCCGAAGGTAGAACCGTGTGTGCCGGGTTCAATAACATCCATGATGGTATTATCCGCTAAAACCGCTGAAACCGGATAGGCTCCCCCACTTAATGCTTTCCCTAGGATAAGAAGATCGGGTTTTACATCTTCGTGATCAACCGCCAGTAATTTTCCGGTGCGTGCAATTCCGGTTTGAACTTCATCGGCAATAAAGAGGACGTTATGTTTTGCACATAATGCTTTCGCCTTTGCCAAATACCCTTCAGATGGAACATAAACCCCTGCCTCCCCTTGAATGGGTTCCACAAGAAATCCGGCTATATTTTTAGAGCTAGTGATCGCTTGCTCCAACGCATTTAAATCGTCGTAGGCTATTTTTATAAATCCTTGTGTGTAGGGTCCAAAATTCTTTCTTGCCACAGGATCGTTAGAAAACGAAATAATAGTAGTTGTTCTTCCGTGGAAATTATTGTTACACACTATAATTTCGGCTTCATTTTCGGCAATTCCTTTTTTCTCATACGCCCACTTTCTACATATTTTAATAGCGGTTTCAACAGCTTCAGCACCCGTATTCATAGGTAGTAGCTTGTCGAAACCAAAATACTGAGTTGCGTATTTTTCATACTTACCCAACATATCGTTGTAGAAGGCACGAGAGGTAAGTGTTAACGTATTTGCCTGCTGCACCATGGCACCAACAATTTTTGGATGACAGTGTCCTTGATTCACCGCAGAATATGCCGACAAGAAATCATAATACTTTTTTCCATCAACATCCCAAACATAAACACCCTCTCCCCTGTTTAAAACTACCGGTAAGGGGTGGTAATTATGTGCTCCGTATTTATTTTCAAGATCGATTGCCTTTTGTGACAAGGTGTGTTCTAAAACTGACATTTTGTAAAAAATTAAAAGTAAAATATTCGTAATTCCTTCTTAGCGGAGAGAAATCATCCTAGCGGGTGCAAATTACTAAATAATTCCCACATTTTTTGAAGCTTCCAATCAATTTAAACGTTCTAATTATGCTATTTTTGCACGATGTCCAGAAGAAAAAACAATCGGAAAATATTTGAGAACTTAGAGGTGATTGATGCCGGAGCCAAAGGGAAAGCTATCGCAAAGGCCCCGGATGGCAGAGTGGTTTTTATCAACAACGCAGTTCCGGGAGATGTAGCTACAATTCAAACGACCAAGCAACGAAAAGCTTATTTTGAAGGATCTGCGATCTCTTTTTCTGAATACTCCAACAAGCGTGTAGACCCTAAATGTGAACATTTTGGAACCTGTGGTGGTTGCAAGTGGCAATTTATGGGGTATGAGCATCAATTGTATTACAAACAGAAGGAAGTTGAAAACAACCTAATTCGTTTGGGCAAGATTGAAATTCCACCAGTAGAACCAATTCTTGGCTCCGCAGAGCAGTATTTCTACAGGAATAAGATGGAATTCTCTTTTAGCGACTCTAAATGGCTTACACTGGAGCAAATTAAGAGTGATGTTGTTATAGAAAACAGAAATGCTCTGGGATTTCATATTCCCGGAATGTGGGACAAGATTTTGGATCTTAATAAATGCCACCTTCAACGTGATCCCAGTAATGCAATTCGGGACTTTATAAAAGCCAAAGCCCAGGAACTGCAACTTAGTTTTTTCAACACCCGTAATCAGGAAGGGTTTTTGCGAACCCTCATGATTAGAACAGCATCAACCGGTGATGTGATGGTGCTGCTTCAGTTCTTTTATGAAGACAAAAAAAATCGGGAACAGCTTTTAGATGCCGTTGCTACTGAGTTTCCGGAAATTACATCATTACTTTATGTAATCAATTCAAAAGGAAACGATACTATTTACGACCAGGAGGTACTAATTCATAGCGGAGACGACCATATTTTTGAAGAAATGGAGGGTCTGAAGTTTAAAATTAACGCCAAGTCTTTTTATCAAACTAATAGTGAACAGGCATACGAATTATATAAGGTTACCCGGGACTTTGCGGGACTAACCGGAAATGAAGTCGTATTCGATTTATACACAGGAACAGGCACCATCGCCCAATTTGTTGCCAAAAAGGCAAAAAAGGTAATCGGGATTGAAGCGGTCTCCGATGCTATTGATGCGGCCAAAGAAAACGCTCTGCTAAACGGTATTGATAATGTAGAATTCTATGTAGGGGATATGAAAAAGGTCTTTAATTCAGGTTTTATAAAGCAGCATGGCAAACCCGATGTTATTATTACCGATCCACCTCGAGACGGCATGCATGCCGATGTTGTTGCTCAATTGCTGGAAATCTCGGCTCCCAAGATTGTATATGTGAGCTGTAACAGTGCAACACAGGCCCGTGATTTGGCACTTTTAGATTCTATGTACAAAGTAAAAAAAGTGCAACCGGTAGATATGTTTCCACAAACTTTTCACGTAGAAAATGTTGTACTTTTGGAAAAACGATAATGGATTCTGAAATCATTTCAGAAAAAGATATGCTAAAAAAAATAATTATACTCATCACAATCTTTACAGCGCTTAACGGCTGTACCCGTGATGATATTTGTAGTGAAGGCACCGCCACCACTCCCCTGCTCATTATCACCTTTAAGGACAGTGCAAATCCGTTGGTAGCCAAAGATGTCCCCAACCTCACTATTGAAACGGCCGACAACAATAGCACACAGGTGATTACACAGACCACTACCGATTCGATTGCCATTCCGCTTAATGTTAGCGCAGATATATCAAAGTATCGTTTTAAGTACGATGACGAGGGCGAAAATCCGAATATGGACATCTTAACTTTTACGTATTCTCGAGAAGACATTTATGTAAATCGCGCCTGTGCCTTTAAAACAGTTTTTGATAATCTGGCTGCGGCCAAAGAAGATGAGGGAAGTGCCAATTGGGTTTTTTCCATAATTGTAGAACAACAACGTATAGAAAATGAAACACAAGCACATATTACTATTTTGCACTAGTATGCTGCTATTGTCATTTTCATTAATGGCACAGCAAGTAGATACTGTTACCGATACGGTTGCTAAAGCTCCGCAAAAGTACGGACTGCGGGTAGGTTTAGATATTTCAAAACCATTGAGGACCCTGCTTGAGGAGGGTTATAGCGGCTTCGAAGTTGTTGGGGATTTCCGGATTACCGAAAAGTTTTATGCTGCAGCCGAAATTGGAAACGAAAAAAAAGACCGATTTGAGGCTAATTTAAACTCCAAAACATCCGGGAGTTATGCAAAACTTGGCTTCGACTTCAATGCATATAACAACTGGCTTGGGATGAACAACGCGATTCACGGTGGGTTACGTTATGGATTTTCGAGCTTTAAGCAGGAGCTTTTGGCATACGGCATTTATACAACCGATCCAACATTTCCCCCTGCCTTTCGGGTAGAACCTGAAGAGTTCACCGGACTAACAGCTCACTGGGCAGAATTTGTTGTTGGTATTAAGACCGAAGTGTTATCTAATTTGTACTTGTCTATAAATTTGCAGTTAAAACGAATGATTTCGAAAGACAAACCTGAAAATTTCGACAATCTGTATGTCCCGGGTTTTAATAGAACATACGACTTCAGTGAGTTCGGCGTGGGGTATGGCTACAGTATTTCGTACTTGATTCCCATCTTCAAAAAGTAGCCTTATTGTTTGCTGGCTTTCTTACTCCCCTCGTACATTTCGTAGAGAACAAATTTACTTTCCAGCTTTCCATTGTAGAGTTTTATTTTTCGAGAAGGGCGCAACCCCACATGTTTTAAAGCTTCCATATTGCTGGTAATCATCCATGCTTGCGTTCCGGGATAACCATGTTTTAAGGTAGTTCCTATGTTTCCGTAGAATTTTTCGATATCATCAACAGATATTCGCTCATCGTATGGGGGATTAAAAATCATATACAACTGACGCCCGGTTTCTTTCTTACTATCGAAAAAATCCTGAGTTTTCAATTCGATAAAATCCTGAAGATTAGCATTTTTTATATTCTCCTTTGCTTTATTAATCGCAACTACATCTGTATCGGAGCCATAAATCTTAAAATGAAAATCACGAACCTTTTTAAGAGCTGCAGCTTCAATGAGTTCATAAAGATCTACATCGAAATCGGGCCATGTTTCAAATCCGAATTCCTCTCTGTTCAAATTAGGGGGAATATTGCACGCAATCATGGCGGCTTCAGTGAGAATAGTACCACTTCCACACATGGGATCCATAAAATCACAATGCCCCGTCCAACCGGACAACATAATCATTCCTGCAGCCAGTACTTCGTTGATGGGAGCAACAGTACTTTCAGTTTTATAACCACGTTTGTGTAAAGACTTCCCTGAGCTATCCAGAGATACTGTACATATATTTCTATCAATATGAATATTAATCCGCAGGGTTGGATGGTCCAGATCTACATTGGGGCGCTCTCCTACTCTGTCCCGAAATCGATCTACTATCGCATCCTTTGTTTTAAATGAGATATATTGAGAATGCGTAAATTCTTCAGAGAATACTGTAGAGTCAACTGCCAGAGTGCCGTTCACATCCATATAATCTTCCCACGGCATTTCATATATTTTTTTATACAAATCCTCTTCGGTAAAAATATTAAAGGCGGTAATGGGTTTCAACACTTTGATTGCGATTCTGCTGCACAAATTTACTTTGTACATAAAGCCTGTATCCCCTTCAAATGAAACATTTCGAGTCCCTATTTCTATTTCGGAAGCTCCCAATTGTCGTAATTCCTGTGCTAATAACTCTTCCATCCCATAAAGAGTCTTGGCCACCATTTTAAAATTTTTTCCCATATTCATTTCCCGCTTAGGCGAGATACCATTTAATTATCCCGATTTAAATTAAACAAACTTCAGTTTAATAAAGGAACAAAAATACAGTATTTTAGCAGCTCAATAATCCATTAATGCAAAAAGAAACTGATAATTGGTACGCCTCCTGGTTCGATACTCCTTTCTATCATATTTTATACAAGGATAGAGACTACAAAGAGGCCGGGTTTTTTATGCAGCGACTTACCGAGTTTCTAAGTCTGCCTAAAGGCGCAAAAATACTGGATTTGGCTTGTGGAAAAGGACGTCATTCTAAATACCTTAATGAATTGGGCTACGATGTAATTGGAGCCGATTTGTCGCAATCCAGTATCAATTACGCCAAACAGTTCGAAAATGAAACGCTTCACTTTGAAGTTCACGATATGTGTAAATCGTTTGTTACTAAATTCGACGCTATTTTCAATCTTTTCACCAGTTTTGGATATTTTAAAAATGAAGAAGATAATCTAAGTACCATTCAAGCGATAAAAAACGGTCTGAAACCCAACGGCTTCGGCGTTATTGATTTCCTGAATGTGGAACATGTTCGTAAAAATTTAGTAGCCTCAGAAACAAAAGTGATTGAGGGAATAAAATTTCAGATAAATAAAAGAATTACAGATGGTTATATTTTTAAGGAAATAGAATTTGTTCATGAGAAAGAAAACTATCACTTTACGGAACGTGTAAAATCAATTAGCCTCGAAGATTTTAAAATGTATTTTGACGCAGCCGGGGTGCAATTATACAGTTGTTTTGGCGACTACCATCTAAATGTGTTCGACAAAAGTAAGTCTGAACGCCTAATCCTTATTTTTCGATAATGAAATACGCCTTGTTATTTCTGGCCGTAGCCTTTGGATATCTTATTGCGCGAGTTCTCAAGACCAAGGAGATAACGCAAATGTCATTACTGCTAGCGTTTAGTGGGGCTTTTCTCTTGTCCATGACTATTTTGGAGCTACTGCCCGAAGTATTTGAAATGCCAAAAGACCGGATTGGGATTTTTATAATGGGAGGTATTTTACTGCAGATTTGCCTGGAGTTTTTTTCGAAAGGAGCCGAACACGGTCATATCCATGTGCATTCCGAAAAAAGAGACTTCCCCTGGCTCTTGTTTATAAGCTTATCGATTCACGCCTTGTTGGAAGGATTTCCAATTTCAGATGAAAACAATATTCTGGTAGGGATTATAGTTCACAAGGTGCCGGTAGCACTTATCTTATCTTTTTTCTTTATTAAAGCAAAGTACAGCAATACCGTTACCATTGCCTTTATGACGTTCTTTGCCCTGATGACACCAATAGGAAATTACCTATCGGGGTTTGAGACTTTACAGGCATATCATACTGAAATTACAGCCATTGTTATTGGGATATTTCTACATGTTTCTACTACTATTTTATATGAAAGCAGTAAAGACCACAAATTCAATCTGGCAAAGTTAGTCACTATAATTCTGGGTATTGTTGTGGCTTACTTTATCTAAAGCTATCTCCCTACTCCATTAAATAACGTCCAAAAAGATAAAGAAGAAGTGAGAAATACTGCCACCTAGCACAAAGAAATGCCAGATTACGTGGTTATAGGGGATTTTCTCAATGACATAAAATACAATTCCCAAAGTATAAAAAGCACCGCCCAGCATCAGTAAATTAATGCCTGTGCTTGATTGAAGTGACATTAGGTTACTGAAATCAATTACAATAAGCCACCCCATTATCAAATATAACAGTACCGATAGAATTTCGAATCTTCCTGTAAAAAACAACTTCAAAATAGTCCCAATTCCTGCTATTCCCCAGACAATCCAAAAAATCATCCAGCCCGATGTCTGTTCCAGCGAAATAAGAGCCACTGGAGTATAGGTGCCGGCAATGAGCAAATAGATACTTATATGATCAATTTTGCGTAGCCTGTTCTTCCATTCTACGTTACTAATTGCATGATAGATACTGGATGCAGCGTACAAAATAATTATTGAAAGTGCATAGAGAGAAATACTAAAGCTGCTATACGGAGTTTTACCTGTATCGTAAACCAGCAACAATATCAGACCAACAATGCCCAACAACACTCCTATCCCGTGGGAAGCAGTATTCCAAATTTCCTCTGTTTTTGTTTGCATGTTTCTCTTTTTTTTGGGCAATCCCCTTCTTCGCCGGCCTACTTTTCCAAAGTATTTCGGCTGAGAAGGGTCGGGCAATCCGCTATATCCCCCAATCAAGTTGGGCGGATGTCGCTGCTATCCCTATTGCAAGTTTACAATTTATAATGGCCAAATAATGCCTGAAGCTATAAAAAGTGTTGCCAAAATAAAGGTTCTTTTAATACTATAGTAATTAATTTGGATTCTTCAGTCTTTGTCATCCCGCACTTGCCTGCGTTGAGCTGCCACACTGAGCGTAGCCGAAGTGAAGCCGATGTGACACGGGAACATAAAAACGACCCGACTTTCTAAAGAATCGGATCTTATAGAAGGTTTACCCAAACTCGAAGAGGGTGGACGGCTCTAAATAATATACAACATCAAAATCCTGAGTTCTGTATCTTATAAAATGTACAAAACTCAGAATTTTGGCACCATGTCCCTTGTGGAAATTGGTCTTGTCATTTTGAGCTTGACTCAGAATCCATAAAAAGTCCCTCTTCAATAAAATGATAAGGATAATTAGATGACGTCTCAATAGTATGAAACAACCAAAACCTTTAAAATTGTAGTTTTGAATGTACAATTTTAAAGGTTTTGGTTACCACACCACGTGTGGAAGTTAGTCCTGTCATCCCGCACTGGCCTGCACTGAGCGTAGTCGAAGTGACACGGGAACAAAAAAAAAGACCCTCATCAAATAAATGATGAGGATAAATAGATGACTGCTCAATAGTACTAAAACAGTCAAAATTGCCAAAGTGGTATCTTAAAACTATCACTTTGGCAATTTTGACTACCACACCCCTTGTGGAAGCGTCGCATAAATTTACTCCAAAAAAAAAGACCCAACCATTTACATGATTGAGTCTTTATAAGAAGGCGGCGACCTACTCTTCCACAAGTGTAGTACCATCGGCGCAAACGGGCTTAACTTCTCTGTTCGGAAAGGTAAGAGGTGAGCCCCGTCGCTATAACCACCTTAGTTGTAAGTGAGTGGTGAGTGGTGAAGTGTGAGTCGTAATTTCGATTCACTGTTCACTGTTCACTATTCACTGTCCGCTATTGGCGGACAAATATCTTAACATATTGAAAAAAGAAATAAGAAAATGCATGTAAATAAGGTAATTGATCCTCATTATAGGTATGCAAAAGAGTTAGCTTCCCCCCAACCTAGATTGGAGGGAAACGACGTACATAAGCATACGGGTTATTAGTATCACTCGGCTACGTACGTTACCGCACTTACACCTGTGACCTATCAACGTGGTAGTCTCCCACGACCCTTTAAAGAAATCTCATCTTGTGGTGGGTTTCGCGCTTATATGCTTTCAGCGCTTATCCCTTCCCGACGTAGCTACCCAGCAATGCTCCTGGCGGAACAACTGGTACACCAGAGGTCAGTCCAACTCGGTCCTCTCGTACTAGAGTCAGATCCACTCAAATTTCTTGCGCCCACTGTAGATAGAGACCGAACTGTCTCACGACGTTCTGAACCCAGCTCGCGTGCCACTTTAATGGGCGAACAGCCCAACCCTTGGGACCTTCTCCAGCCCCAGGATGTGACGAGCCGACATCGAGGTGCCAAACCCCCCGTCGATGTGAGCTCTTGGGGGAGATCAGCCTGTTATCCCCGGCGTACCTTTTATCCTTTGAGCGATGGCCCTTCCATGCGGAACCACCGGATCACTATGCTCTACTTTCGTACCTGATCGACTTGTAGGTCTCTCAGTCAAGCTCCCTTATGCCATTGCACTCTACACACGATTGCCAACCGTATTGAGGGAACCTTTAGAAGCCTCCGTTACTCTTTTGGAGGCGACCACCCCAGTCAAACTACCCACCAAGCACTGTCCCCAAATTCATGGGTTAGGCTTCAAATAAGTAAAGGGTGGTATTTCAACAGTGACTCCACAACGCCTGGCGACGCTGCTTCGATGTCTCCCACCTATCCTACACATTACTTATCCAAAGTCAATACTAAGCTATAGTAAAGGTGCACGGGGTCTTTTCGTCCCACAGCGGGTAAACGGCATCTTCACCGTTACTACAATTTCACCGAGCTCATGGCTGAGACAGTGTCCAGATCGTTACACCATTCGTGCAGGTCGGAACTTACCCGACAAGGAATTTCGCTACCTTAGGACCGTTATAGTTACGGCCGCCGTTTACTGGGGCTTCAATTCAATGCTTCTCCGACAAGTCGGATGACATCTCCTCTTAACCTTCCAGCACCGGGCAGGTGTCAGGCCCTATACTTCATCTTTCGATTTTGCAGAGCCCTGTGTTTTTGATAAACAGTCGCCTGGACCTCTTCACTGCGGCCCTCAACTTAATGAGGGCGACCCTTCTCCCGAAGTTACGGGTCGATTTTGCCTAGTTCCTTAGCCATGAATCTCTCGAGCACCTTAGAATTCTCATCCCAACTACCTGTGTCGGTTTAGGGTACGGGCTGCTTCACTCGCTTTTCTTGGAAGTCGATACAATGGATTATCACCGCAGCCGTAGCCTTAGTGTACTATCGCCGTGTTACCACTGGCTTCAACGTGCTATTCCGTCAGCACGCACCATCTTTTCGCCTCCGTCACTTTTAACGTGAGCAGGTACAGGAATATTAACCTGTTGGCCATCCACTACCCCTTTCGGGTTCGCGTTAGGTCCCGACTAACCCTCAGCTGATTAGCATAGCTGAGGAAACCTTAGTCTTTCGGTGTGCGGGTTTCTCGCCCGCATTATCGTTACTTATGCCTACATTTTCTTTTCTATCCGCTCCAGCAAACCTCGCAGTTCACCTTCAGCGCAAATAGAATGCTCCCCTACCACTTACATCTCAAGGATGTAAGTCCATAGCTTCGGTAGTATGTTTATGCCCGATTATTATCCATGCCGGATCGCTCGACTAGTGAGCTGTTACGCACTCTTTAAATGAATGGCTGCTTCCAAGCCAACATCCTAGCTGTCTGTGCAATCCAACCTCGTTGCTTCAACTTAACATACATTTGGGGACCTTAGCTGATGGTCTGGGTTCTTTCCCTCTCGGACATGGACCTTAGCACCCATGCCCTCACTGCTGATCAACATTTTATAGCATTCGGAGTTTGTCAGGAATTGGTAGGCGGTGAAGCCCCCGCATCCAATCAGTAGCTCTACCTCTATAAAACTATAAATCAACGCTGCACCTAAATGCATTTCGGGGAGTACGAGCTATTTCCGAGTTTGATTGGCCTTTCACCCCTACCCACAGGTCATCCCAAGACTTTTCAACGTCAACGGGTTCGGGCCTCCACTGTATGTTACTACAGCTTCACCCTGCCCATGGGTAGATCACACGGTTTCGCGTCTACTACTACTAACTATATCGCCCTATTCAGACTCGCTTTCGCTACGGCTCCACCTCTTAAAGGATTAACCTTGCTAGCAACAGTAACTCGTAGGCTCATTATGCAAAAGGCACGCCGTCACAGCTTAAAGCCGCTCCGACCGCTTGTAAGCGTATGGTTTCAGGTTCTATTTCACTCCCTTATTCAGGGTTCTTTTCACCTTTCCCTCACGGTACTGGTTCACTATCGGTCTCTCAGGAGT